>OZ252016.1:0-2712099 GCA_965247475.1 Chloroflexota bacterium | reverse complement strand
GATGTTCATCATTGGAGGCCTCACCGGTGTGAGTCTCGGCTCGCCGCCGGTGGATACGCAGGTCCAGGACTCGTACTACGTGGTGGCGCACCTGCACTACGTGCTCTTCGGCGGAACAGTGATGGGCCTGTTCGGGGGCATCTACTACTGGTTCCCGAAGTTCACCGGGCGCATGTACCACGAGGGGTGGGGCAAGGCGCACTTCTGGCTGACGCTGATCGGATTCAACTTGACCTTCGGGCCGCAGCACTTCCTGGGCATCGACGGCATGCCGCGACGGGTCAGCACCTATCCGGCGGACATGGGTTGGGATCTCTGGAACCTGCTCTCGACGGTTGGCGCGGGGGTATTGGCGTTGGGGATCGTGATCTTTCTGATCAATGCGGTGCACTCAGCCCGCCGCGGCCGGCCCTCAGGGAATGACCCGTGGGACGGCGGCTCGCTCGAGTGGTCGATTCCGTCGCCGCCGCCCGTCTACAACTTCGCGAAGATCCCCGTGGTGCAGAGCCGCTATCCGGCGTGGGATCTCAAGCGGGCCGGCGGTCAGAACGGTCCGGTTGCGACCGCCACGGTCGACGAGGCTCACGATGACGAGCCGCACATCCACATGCCGAATCCTTCGTACTGGCCGATCGTGATGGCGGCCGGGATGGTGCTCCTGGTGTCCGGTCTGATCTTCCACCAGGCGTTCATCCTGCTGGGCGCGCTGATGCTCGGCGCGTCGTTGATCGGCTGGATCGAGGAGCCGCCCGAATGAGCGTCCACGCCGAGGTGCACGAAGAGCACCACTCATCGACCGGGCTCGACTCGCGCAAGCTGGCGATGTGGGCGTTTCTGGGCTCCGAGACGATGTTCTTCGGCAGCTTGATCCTGGTCATGCTGATCAACAAGCAGAACACGCTGGAGCTCGATCCGGCGCACTACGGACAGGGCATTCTGGATCTGTTCCTGACGTCGATCACGACGTTCGTGCTGCTCACCAGCAGCCTGGCGATGGTGCTGGCGCTGGCGGCCTTCCGGAACCGGAGCCTGTGGTGGGGACGCTTCTGGCTGGTGGTGGTGGCGGTCCTCGGGCTGATCTTCCTGGGTGGTCAGGTGTTCGAGTTCAGCACCTTCGTGAACGATGGGCTCACGCCTTCGACCAACCTCTTTGGGGCCTCGTTCTTCATGCTGGTGGGGTTCCACGGCGCCCACGTGGCGATCGGCGTGCTGTGGCTGCTGGCGGCGATCGTCTACTCGTTCCGCGGCCGCTACCAGACGCCCGATCAGACGTGGGGCATCGAGATGGCGGGGCTGTACTGGCACTTTGTCGATCTGGTGTGGGTGGCGATCTTCACGCTGATCTACCTGATATGAGCGAGCGATCGTGAGCGGGCAAGCGCACGCCCCCGAGGCGCCGAGGGCCCATGAGCCCGGCGCGAGCGGCGAGCACGGGGAGCGGCACTCTTACGTCGGCTACCTGGTAGTTGCGGTTATCCTCACGGTCATCACGATCGTCGAGATCGTGATCCCGAGCCGCCCGGAGATCCTGCAGGCGTTGACCCGGCCCGGGGCGGTCGCCGCGCTGCTGGTGCTGTCGTTCGTGAAGGGCGCGGGGGTGGTGATGTACTACATGCACCTGCGGCAGGACAATCGCCTGTTCACGGCGTTGTTTCTCTCGCCGTTCGTGATCGCCAGCACGATCGTGATCATTCTGTTTCTCTTTTGGACCCTGTCGGGGCTGACCTAGGTCAACGCTTCGAACTCTCGGGGGCAGGACCGATGCCTGAGGCGCCCCGCCGCGACAAGCGACGCTCCCTCGTGATCGACGACAAACGGGCGGTCGCGACGTGACACCGGAGCCCGGCTTCTATCTGATCCCGGAAGTGACGGTTGGCATGCTGGTGCTCGTCGGCGCCTACGCATACGCGGTCAGCCCGCTGAATCCCGACCGGCCCGCGCGTCCGCCCGGCTGGCGGATCGCTGCTTTCTTCGTCGGCGCGCTCAGCGTGTTCATCGCGCTGCACCCGCCGATCGAGCGTTTCGCGGACGAGCTCTTCAGCGTGCACATGGTGCAGCACACGCTGATCGCCCTGGTGGCCGCGCCGTCGTTGATTGTGGGTCTGCCGGAATGGCTGGTGGAGCCGGTGTTCAAGGTTCGGTCGCTGCGCGTGGCCGCCCGCTGGTTGACCAGATTGCCCGTCGCGCTGGTGGTGGGATCGGGCGTGTTCTGGATCTGGCACATGCCGCCCCTCTATGAGCTGGCGCTGCGTGAGCGTGCGGTCCACGACTTTGAGCACCTTTCGATCGCGGCCGGCTCGGTGGTGATGTGGTGGCCGGTCTTCAGCCCGAGCTGGTCGGTGCCGCAGGCACGCCGGCCCATGCAATTGCTGTATCTGTTCCTTCTGATGATGCCGGGGGCGCTCTTCAGCGCGCTGCTCATATTCGGGTCCGAACCCATCTATCCGAGCTACGTGCTGGCCGCGTCGACCACCGGCATCGATCCGATGCGGGATCAGCGGATCGGGGGGCTGATCATGAAGCTGGGCAGCCTGGTGATCTTCTGGGCGGTGCTGACGGTGTACTTCTTCACCTGGATGAACCGGGTGCCGGACCGCCTTCCGACGCCCGGCGAGGTGCGGCAGTAAGCCGCTGGCGCGGTTCGCCGAGGCCGCGGGCGGAACTCCCGTGAGCCAGCGACTGGGTCTGGACCGGCCCGGCCGGGTTCGAGCAATCGCCATCGTGGCGCTGGCGTTCGCCACCGTGCTCGCCACGCAGGGCGCGATCGTGCGCGCCACCGGTTCGGGCCTGGGCTGCCCCGACTGGCCGCTGTGCCACAGCGCGCCCATCCCGCCGCCGGACGACACGAAGGCGCTGATCGAGTATCTGCATCGTCTGATCGCGGGAATCGGCGGAATCGCGATCCTGATCGGCGCGTGGGGCGCAATGGCGGTGGGACGCCGCGGCTCGGCCGCGTGGTGGACGGGGCTCGCGATCGTTCCGCTGCTCGGCGTGCAAGTGCTCCTGGGAGCGGCGGCCGTGCTGGCCGAGCTCCCGGCTTGGGTGGTGACCCTGCACCTCGCGGCGGCCAGTCTGCTGATCGGGGCGCTGACGGGCATCGCCGTCTTTGCGACAGCGCCGAGGGCACGGGCGTCGCCGGCGGCGCCCCGGCTCCTCCGGATGAGCGTCGCAACCGCCGCGAGCACCCTGGCCCTGATCGCGCTGGGAGGCTTCACCTCCAGCTCGTTCGCCGGCGGCGTGTGCCCGGAATGGCCGCTGTGCAACGGCGAGGTGCTGCCGTTGGGCGAAGGGCGCGAGTTGCAGACCGTCCACATGGTCCATCGGCTCGTCGCGGCCGCGGTCGCGTACGCAATCCTTCACCTCACCCTGGCCTTGTGGCGCGAACGGCTGCGATACCCGCTCGCGTGCCGCTTCGCCGTCGCCACGGTGGTAGCGACCGTGGCGGTGGTGACGGTGGGGGCGCTGAACGCGATCATGGGCGTCCCTGAAGTGGTGACGGCGATTCACTCGTTCCTGGCCCAGTCAATGTGGATCGCGGCGGTGGGTACGGCTGTGGCGCTACAGCTCCACGGCGGGCGGGACCGGCGCGCGGCGGAAGCTCCCGGAACCTAGACCGGCCCGGTCTAGCCGGAGTCGACCGTGATCGTGGCGCGCTGTCCGCGAACGGCGTGGCCGGGGATCGGACACACGGCGGGATGCTCGCCCGGCGTCAGCTCGACAGTGAGAAAGCCCGTCTGACCCGGCCCGATCTTGACCGACCGGCCATCCGAACCGGCGCTCTCGACCTGAAACGCGTGCGTGAATGCGCCGGTGTTGGTGAGAACGAAGCGAACCCGGGGCGACGCGACGAGTATCCGCGACGGAACGAAGGTGAAATCGCCCATCTCAACCTCGATGACTTGACACGTTGGCGCCTCGCAGAGCGTCGACGGGCCGGTAATGGGATCGGGCGTCGGGTTCTCAGCGACGATCGAGACGCCGGTATTCCCGCAGGCTGCGAGCACCACACTCGCGAGCATGACAAGGACCAGCGCAGCTCGACCGGTGCTGAGGCGCGGACGCCGCGCATGGAATCGATAGATGCTGAGGGCTCCTCGACGGGGGTTCGTTTGCGGCGGCCTAGCGTAAGAAGTGCGCCCGCGCATCGCAATCGGCCGGCCGGCGCCCACTATCCGCGCGGCAAACGCCCGAATGCATGTAGCCCTCAGTTTCCTTGCTGCCTATAATCAGATGACCGGGCAGACGCGGTTGGCGCGTGGCCCGGCAACGGTACGGACGACCCGCGCATCCGGCGACATAGCGGCATACCCGTTGATGCGGCCACAGCCCGCCTCCAAATGGCCGTTGGCGCGGTCGGACGAACAGCTCAGCGTATTCCCCTGTGGCTGGCGCGGCGTGC
Organism: Chloroflexota bacterium; assembly: GCA_965247475.1. Classification (GTDB taxonomy): domain Bacteria; phylum Chloroflexota; class UBA11872; order UBA11872; family UBA11872. Next base: position 2,707,700 of record OZ252016.1, on the reverse strand, counting down.
CTAGCCAGCGCAGGAGGGGGCGCGGCGCCGTTCGCCGCGTGTGGGTATGACGACAACGACCGGTTCAAAGACGCGAGAAGTGGCCACCAAGGCGCCGTCCCAAACGGCTGCGAGCGAGGGTAACGGGAGCGTGGTGACGCTCGACATATCACCCGTTCTCAACGAGGAGACACTCGAGAACGCCCTCGCTGAGCTGGTAGCGCTCGGCGCCGATCCGGGCTTCCTCTACCAGGACGTATTGGCGCGAGTGCTGCCGGACGAGACGCATGTCACGGCGGACATCGTGGGATGGTTCCGCCAGCGGCTCGCCGAGGAAGAGATCGAGCTCCGGGAGGAGCGCCCGGAGGAAGGCTCCGAGAACGACGGCGCGCTCACGACGACGAGACGGACTCCACGCGAGGACGCGTACGAGCTCGAGTCCGCCAGCCAGGACACCGTTCGGAGCTATCTGAACGAGATCGGCCGCATCCCGTTGTTGACAGCCAAGAAGGAAGTGGAGCTGGCGCAGCGGATCGAGCGCGGCGACGAAGCGGCACGTGAGCATCTGATCACCGCGAACCTGCGGCTGGTGGTCAGCGTGGCGAAGAAGTACACCGGCCACGGCATCCCACTGCTGGACCTGATTCAGGAGGGCAATGCCGGCCTGATGCGCGCCGCGGAGAAATTCGATTGGCGCCGGGGGTACAAGTTCAGCACGTATGCCACCTGGTGGATCCGTCAAGCCGTGACGCGCGCGATCGCCGAGCAGAGCCGCACCATCCGGCTGCCGGTCCACGTGCACGAGAAGCTCACCAAGTCCTATCGCGTGCAGCGCGACCTGCAGCTCCGCCTGGGGCGGGAGCCGACCGACGACGAGATCGCCAAAGAGATGGAGATGACCGAGGAGCAGATCGGCGAGCTCAAGCAGGCCGCGCGATTGCCGATCTCGCTGGAGACACCGATCGGCGAGGACGGCGACACGGAAATCGGCCACCTGATTCCGGACAATGACGCCGAGGCGCCCGTCGACGCGGCCACGCGGCAGATGCTCACCGAGCAGCTGGAGGATGTCTTGGAGAAGCTCGATCCGCGCGAGCAGAAGATCCTGCGTCTACGCTACGGGCTCGATGACGACACGCCGCGAACGCTTGACCAGGTCGGGCAGGAGTTCGGGCTCACTCGCGAGCGGATCCGGCAGATCGAGTCGCAGGCGCTGCGCAAGCTCCGGCACCCGCGGCTGGCGCGGCAGCTCAAAGACTTTCTCTAACGGGCCGACGGCGCACGCGCCGACCCAGGGTCGTGACTCCCGGCCGCCGTGCGACGGCCGAGCCTAGCGCCGACGCCTAGAAGTCTGGCGGCGGCGTGGGCATTGGCCCGCCCATCGGCTTCTTCCCGGGCAGATCGGCCACGAGCGCCTCGGTCGAGAGCACCATCATGGCCACGCTGCCGGCGTTCTGCAGACCGGCACGCACGACCTTGACCGGATCGACGACACCGGCGGCCGTCAGGTCCTCGATCTTGCCGGAAACAACGTTGTATCCCAACGTGCCCTCCGCGCCGATGACCCGCTCGACCACCACGTCGCCAATCTCGCCGGCGTTTTGGGCGATCTGGCGCAGCGGCACGCGCAGCGCCTCGCGTACGACGCGCGCGCCGACGGCCTCGTCACCCATCAGATCCGCGGTATCCCGCTCGACCGCGGCGATCGCTCGGATGAAGACGGTGCCGCCTCCGGCCACGATGCCCTCGTCCACGGCCGCCTTGGTGGCAGACAGTGCGTCCTCCACCCGATGCTTCCGCTCCTTGAGCTCGACCTCGGTCGCCGCCCCAACCTTCAGAAGGCCGACGCCGCCCGAGAGCTTGGCGGCCCGTTCCTCCAGCTTCTCGATGTCATAGTCGGAGTCGGTGGACTCGATCTGCGCCCGGATCTGGGCCACGCGCTTGGCGATGTCGGGCCTTGACCCGGCGCCCTCCACGATGGTGGTGTCGTCCTTTCGGATGACAACCCGGCGGGCGGTGCCCAGCACGCCGATGTCGAGCCCCTTGAGGTCCCGGCCGACATCCTTCGAGATGACCGTGGCGTTGGTGAGCACCGCGATGTCGTCGAGGATCGCCCTGCGACGCTCTCCGTAGGCGGGGGCCTTGATCGCGCACGCGTTGAGCGCGCCGCGCGCCTTGTTGACCACGAGCGTGGCGAGCATGTCGCCGTCCACATCCTCGGCGATGAGCAGCAGATCCTTGCGGCCCGCCTGCACGATCTTCTCGAGCAGCGGCAGCATCTCCTGGGCGTTGGACAGCTTCTGGTCGGTGACGAGGATCAGGGGGCTGTTGAGCTCACACGACATCGACGTCGGGTCGGTGACGAGATACGGCGAGATGTAGCCGCGATCGAGCTGCATGCCGTCCACAAACTCGAGCTCGAGGGTGTGGGTGCGTCCGTCCTCAACGGAGACGGCGCCGTCCCTGCCAACGCGCTCGAGAGCTTCGGCGACTTGACTGCCGATCTCCTCCTCGCCTGATGAGATCGTCGCGACCCACTGCATCTGCTTGGGCTCATCAATCTTGCGACCCTGCTCGCTGATGGCGGTGTCCGCGGCCGCGAGCGCCCGCTGGATGCCGCGCTTGAGCATCATCGGGTTCATGCCCGCAGCGCTCGCGCGCATCCCTTCGTGAATCATGGCGTGCGCGAGGACCGTGGCGGTTGTGGTGCCATCGCCGGCTACGTCGTTGGTCTTGGTGGCAGCTTCCTTGATGAGCTGCGCGCCCATGTTCTTGAAATTGTCGGCAAGCTCGACGTCGCGGGCGACGGTGACACCGTCATTCGTGATGATGGGAGCCGACCACTTGCGCCCGAGGGCGACGTTCCGCCCCTTCGGGCCCAACGTGACCTTGACAGCGTCCGCAACCGCGTCGACGCCGTCGAGCAGCGCCGCGCGAGCATCTTCATCGAACCGCAGTTCCTTCGGCATCGCAGATCAAGCTCCTTGGCCAACGCGCGCCGGGGCGAATCTCGCGCGTTCCACAACCGGCACGGGACGCCCTATGCAGGAGTTCGAACGCCCGTGCGTCGCAACACGTATTCCGCAGAGATTGTAGCGCAGCCCTTCTGAGGGCAACAGCTTCTAGCAGTCGACCTCGACGACTGCTAATCACGCAGACGAGCGGAAACTCAGGCCAAATCCGCCGTCGGTCAGGCGGCGATCGTGTACTGGTAGAGGTCGGATGACGAGGTTCCCGCATACACGTCGCCACCGCCCGAGTACAGCGGGCTCGGCGCGAGGTCGAGGACGGCGCCCTGCGGCAACGCGCTCCCGAGCGGCGACCACGTCTGGAGACCGTCGAAGCTCGCGTAGACGGTAGGTTCGGCCGCGGCGTCCGCCGCGAACGCGGTCGCGTCCGTGGCAAACGCCGGCGAGAACGCGACTACCCGAGCGCTCGGGATTCCGGCGACCAGATCCCACGTCTCGCCGCGGTCGGTCGAGACGAACAGACCCTCATCGGTGGCGGCGAGGACAGTTCCGTCCGACACGTAGTTCGGGGAGACGGCGAGATCCCAAACGCGGAGGCTGGTCATTCCGGTGATCTTCCGCTCCCAGCCGTCATTGAACCCGGTGGTGCGGAACACGCCGCTGGCCAAGGTTCCGGCGAAGACGTCCCGGCCGGAGGGGGAGCCCACGACAACGAACTCGGCCCGCAACGAATAGGCCGGGGACGCGCGTGCCTGGTGCGGCCGGTACGCAAACCGACGCGGCCAGGGTCCCTGCTCAGGGGGTCGCCGGCGCCTAGCGGCCCTTCCAGTAAGGGTTGGGCGTCCAGTACCGGCGGTTCTTGACGCCCAGCTTGAACGTCGCGTCGGGGCTGCTGAGGATCGACATCCGCAAGCGCGTGAGCGCGTCGTCCCGGTCCGCGGCGCCCATGACGCGGATCTCGCGGCCCTCGATGTCTACGCTGGCGCTCCAGCCGGACTTGCTCGACCACACACGCGCGTCGATCGTGGCGGTGCCGATCTCGAGCTCGACGTGCTCGCGGTCGGCGTCGGCGTTGTTGGTGCTAGTGGGCACGAATGCTCTCGCGGAGGGATGACCAGAGAGATTATACGGATGACGCTGCATGGACTCGGTCGGGGCGGCGGTCCAGAATTGGCCCACGAATCCGGGCATCCGGCAAGGCCGCACGTGTCGTGACCACGGAACTCTTCGAAGTAGTGACGCCGGCGACCGCGCTGAAGCGCCTGCTCGCTCATCTGCGGCCGGCTGAGCACCGCGAGCTGGTCGCCGGGCCGGACGCTGTCGGGCGCGTGCTGGCCGCGGACGTGCGCGCGCCCGAGTCGAGCCCGGCGTTTCGGCGGTCGGTGATGGACGGCTACGCCGTGCGGGCGTCCGACACGTTCGGGGCGACCGAGGGACTGCCGGCGTTCCTGCCGATTTCGGGCGAAGTGCCGATGGGCGCGCAGGCCGCGGACGGCCTCACGCCCGGCCAGGTCATGCTGATACACACCGGCGGGATGCTGCCCCCCGGCGCGGATGCGGTGGTGATGGTGGAGTTCACGCACGAGGTGGGCGACGCCACGATAGAAGTCACGCGCGCGGTGGCGCCCGGGGAGAACGTGGTCGACGCCGGCGAGGACGTGCGGCAAGGGAACACGGTGCTGAGCGCCGGTCATCGGCTGCGCGCGCACGATGTGGGCGCGCTGGCGGCGCTCGGCGTCACGCGCATCGGGGTCGCTCACCGCCCGCGGGTGGGAATCGTCTCGACCGGCGACGAGGTGATCCCGGCGGACGGCACACCCGTCCCGGGACAGGTGCGCGACGTGAACAGCACGACGCTGGCCGCGCAGGCCCGGCAGGCCGGCGCGGAGCCGCGGGTCTACGGGATCGCGCCGGACGATCGCGACGCGCTGGGCGCGCTGTTGCGCCGCGCCTTCGACGAGTGCGACCTGACGGCGATCTCGGCCGGGAGCTCGGTGAGCAGCCGCGACCTGACGGCCGAGGCGATCTCGGCGCTGGGCGAGCCTGGAGTGCTGGCGCACGGGGTGTCGGTCAAGCCCGGAAAGCCCACGATCGTGGCCGTGGCCGACGGCAAGCCGGTATTCGGGCTTCCCGGCAACCCGGTGTCGGCCCTGGTGATATTCGACGTCCTGGTGGCGCCAACGATCCGGCATCTGCTGGGCGCAACCACAGAGCCGCCGGTGGCGCGCGCGCGCGCGCGTCTGGCCCGGAACATCGCGTCGGCGGCCGGACGGGTGGACTTCGTGCAGGCCCGGCTGGTCGAGCGCGAGGGCGAGCTCTGGGCCGAGCCGGAGTTCGGGAAATCGAACCTGATCTTCACGATGGTGCGGGCGGCGGGCATGATCGAGATCCCGCTCGATCTGGCCGGGCTGCGGGAGGGAACCTGGGTTGACGTCCGGCTCTACTGACGCATCTGGCCCGACCCCAATCGTCGAGCGTGACATCTATCTCACCGACATCCCGCTCGACGAGGCACGGCGGCGGTTTGACGAGGCGCTGCGGGCAAGCGGCGCGCTCGATCCGGTGGGGACGGAGCAACTGCCGCTGGGCGAATCGCTGGGACGCGTGACCGCGGCGCCCGTGTGGGCGCGCATCTCCAGCCCTCACTACCACGCGGCGGCAATGGACGGCGCGGCGGTGCGCGCGGCGGCCACGGTCGGCGCATCGGAAACCTCGCCCAAGCCGCTGCGAATTGGGCCGGACGCGACGTGGGTGGACACCGGCGACCCGATGCCGCCCGAGATGGACGCGGTGGTGATGATCGAGGACATCCACGACGGCCGGGACGGCACGATCGAGATTCTCGCGGCGGTCGCGCCGTGGCAACACGTGCGGCCGATGGGCGAGGACATCGTGGCCACCGAGCTGGTGGCGCCCGCCGGGCAGCGCCTGCGCCCGATGGATCTGGGCGCGATCGCGGCCGCCGGCCACCACGACGTCGAGGTGCGGCGCCGTCCGCGCGTGGCGATCATCCCGACCGGCAGCGAACTGGTGCCGGTGGGAACGACGCCCGCCCCAGGCGCCATCATCGACTTCAATTCGACCATGCTGGCGGCGACGGCGACCGAATGGGGCGCCGAGGCCACGCCGTACGCCATCCAGGCCGACTCGCTCGCAGGGATCCGGGCCGCGGTCGAGACCGCGCTGGACGCGGCCGACATCGTGGTGGTGAACGCCGGCTCGTCCGCGGGCACGGAGGACTTTACGGCCGCGGTGACCGAGGAGCTGGGGGAGCTGCTGGTCCACGGCATCGCGATCCGGCCCGGCCACCCGGTGGTGCTTGGGGTCGCGCGCCGAAAGCCGCTGATCGGGATCCCCGGCTACCCCGTGTCGGCGGCGCTTACGTTCGAGCTGTTCGTGGGACCGATCGTGCACGCGCAGCTCGGCTTGCACCGGCCCGCGCCGGCAACGATCACGGCCACGGTGCCCCGCAAGCTCGTGTCGCCGACGGGCGAGGACGAGTTCTTGCGGGTGAAGGTGGGCAAGGTCGGCGACCGGACGATCGCGGCCCCGCTGGAGCGGGGCGCGGGCGTGATCATGTCGCTGGTTCGCGCCGATGGAATCGCCCGAGTCCCGAGGTTCTCAGAGGGGCTGGGCGCCGGTGCCGAGGTCGAGGTCGAACTGCTCCGGGACGCCGAGGCGATCGACCATGCGATCGTCGCGATCGGCAGCCACGACCCGGCCCTCGACGTGCTGTCCGCCGAGATCCATCGGCGGCACGCGCCCGCCGCGCTGGCATCGACCAACGTCGGCAGCTACGGCGGGCTGCTCGCGCTGCGCCGGCGCGAGGCGCACCTGGCGGGCAGTCATCTGATCGACCCGGCGACGGGCGACTACAACGTGACCGAGGCCCGCCGCGTCCTCCCCAATCGGTCGCTGGTTCTGGTGAACTTCGTCCAACGCCAGCAGGGCCTGATCCTGCCGAGAGGCAATCCGAAGCGAATCGGGTCGCTCGGCGACCTCACGAACGACGGCGTCCGGCTCGTGAACCGGCAGCGCGGCTCGGGCACGCGAATGCGCCTGGACTATGAGCTGTCGCAACTGGGCATCGACGCGGATGAGATCTCGGGCTACGAGCGCGAGCAGTACACGCACTTGAGCGTGGCCGCCGACGTCGCGAGCGGAACCGCCGACGTGGGCTTGGGCGTGCTCGCCGCCGCGCGTGCGCTGGGCCTGGACTTCATCCCGCTGCTCGACGAGCGCTACGACCTGGTCGTGCCGACGGAGCACTATGAGTCGCCGGTGCTGGCGCCGCTGCTGAACGTGCTGCGCGACCGGGGGTTCGCGGCCCAGGTGGAGGCGATGGGCGGCTACGACGTCGGGCGCATGGGGCAGGTCGTGGCGGAGATCGAGCCACCCGCGGGCTAGCGATCGCGGCGCGGGCGGCCGCCCGCGCTTGACTCGGACATTCCGGTCGCGTATCCCTCGCGCGCCCGGACAGTCAGCTCGAGGCGGCACGTGTCGCGACGCGGCGAACTGGGGAGCGCGCGGTGGATCGGCGTGGCGCTGGCACCCGCGGCCATCATCCTCGCACTGCTGGCGCCGGCGCCGTCGGCGCCGTTCCCGCCCACGGGTGAGCGGCCCATCGCGGCGGCGGCGGCCGTGGAACGGACGAGCGCTGCCGCGATTGACATCAACGCGGTCGACGCACAAGCCCTCGCGGCCTCGTTGCCGGGCATTGGGCAAGCGTACGCGGATCGAATCGTGACCCACCGGCGGCTGTTCGGACCGATCGCGAGCAGCGATCAGCTTCGTCAGTTGGGAATCCCCGATGCGACGGTCAAGCGGGTCGCTCCACTGGTGCGTTTTGGCCCGTAGGCCGCGCGCCGCCCGCGCGTGCGTGCGGGTCGGCCGCTCGTCGTGAGCCCCGCCGTCTGGATATCGGCGGCGGTCCTGGCCGGGACCGCAATGGTCGGCTGGTGGGGCGCGGCCCCCGTCTGGGCGGTGGGGGCGCTGGCGCTGGTTGGCCTGGCCGCGCCGTTTGTTCGGTTGCGGCACGCCGCCTGGCTCATGCTGGCCGCCGCCCTGGCGCTGGGACTGGCACGCGGCGCGCACCACGTGGCATCACAGCCGCCGCCGCTGCGCGCGGAGGCCGGGAGCACGATCGAAATCGAGGGCCAGGTGGCCGAGACGAGCCGCGGACCACGGCGAGTCATCGAAGTGCGGACGGCTCGCGTGCCGGCGAGGGCCGCGGCGCGTCCGGCAGCGGGCCTGATCGAGACCTTCATTCACGAGGCGGTCCTTCCCGCCGGCGCGGTGGTCACGGTGAGCGGGGCCTTCGAGCCGTTCGGGGGCGCGGCGCGCAACCCGCTGGATGGATATCACGACGCGTACGTGGGGCGCATCGAGCTCGAGACATCAAGGGTCGTCGAGGCGCCGGTCGACCGGGACCCGCCATTGCTCACGCGGCTGCGCACGCACATCGACGCCAGCCTGCGGAGCGCGCTGCCGGAGCCGCACGCGTCCCTGCTGTCCGCGATGCTGGTCGGCATCCGCACGCGCCTGCCGCCGGCGGTTCGTGATGACTTCCTGACCTCCGGATTGATCCACGTGGTGGCGATCTCCGGCTTCAACGTCACCCTGATGGCGCTGGCGATCCGGCGGCTGGCGGGCTGGGCAATCGGGCGATACGGCGTGGCGCTGGCCGCGGTCGCGCTGCCGCTGTACGCGGTGCTGGCCGGAGGGGATCCAAGCGTCGTGCGCGCCGCGATCATGGGCGATCTGCTGCTGATCGCCTGGATCGTCGGTCGAGACACAGATGCGCTGACGGCGCTCGCGCTAGCTGCCGGGGGCATGGTGCTGATCCAGCCGCAGGCGCTGGCCGACGTGGGGTTTCAGCTCTCGTTCGCCGGGACCGTGGGGTTGATTGTGCTGACGCCGCCGCTGGCGCGGATGCTGCACCAACGGGTGCGGGTTCCGCGGCTCGGGGCCGAGTTCCTGGGCGGGACGGTCGCGGCCAGCGTGATGGTGACGCCGATCATCGCGCACACCTTCGACCGCTTTCAGTTGATGGCGGTGCCGGCCAACCTGCTGGCGCTGGCCGCACCGCCCTGGATCATGGCCACCGGGGTTCCGGTCGCCGTGTGGTCGTCCTCCGGCTGGCCCGGGGCGGAGGTCGTGGCGTGGGTCGCGTGGCTGCCGCTGGAGTATCTGCTGCAGACCGCTCGGCTAGTGGCGACGCTGCCCGGCGCGGCGATGCCGGTCTCCGACTTCACGCTCGCGCACGCGGCCGCGGTGTACGTGTGTCTGGGACTGGCCGCGCTGCTGATCGGGCGGCCGCATCAGCTGGAGCGGGCCGCGGCCACGCGCGGACCCTTGATCCCGCCCCAGGTTGGATACGGGCTGGCGGCGCTCGCGCTGGCCCTCCCGCCGGTGCTTGCCGCCACCGGTGCTCCGCGGTTGCTGGACGACGCGGGCACGTACATCACGGTCGATTTCGGCGGGCGCGCGCCGACGGCGTATGTGCGCCGGGGCGAGGACACCGTCGTGGTGGCGGGCGACCGGGTGAGCCGGTTGATCCTGGATCGCGCCCTGCCCCGTTGGGATCTGGTCTTGGACGGAGTGGTTGCGCCGGGGTCCGGCGGCGCCGTCAGCCACGCGGCGCTCGCGCTGCTGGACGAGCGACCGATCGCCGCCGTGCTGGCGCCCGCTCCACATGGGTTGGGCGAGGCCCTGGAGACGCCCGACCGCTCGCGTCGAGCTCCGGTGGTGGGCAAGTCGACGGAGCAGTTCGGCGACATCGCCGTGTCGTTTTGGGGCGCGGAGGGTGGGCGCTGGACGTTGGTCACCACGCCTGAGCTCACGGCCGCTATCGCACCGGCCGAAGTCGAGGCCGGTCCGATCGTGGTGGAGCGACCGGTTGACGTCCTGATTCTCGGGCGGCGGAACGGAGCGGCGGCGACGGCGGCGGGCAACCTCGCCGCCGCCGGGGTGCAGGTGATTGTGGCGCCGCACGCCCGCTTGCAGACGGCGGTGGCGCGGGCGGTGACCGCCGACGGGTCGATCGTGCTCCCGGCAGGGACGGCGGACGCCGAGAACGCGGTGTTCACGGGCACGCTGACCGTCTGGTCGGATGGCGAATCGATCGAGGTGCGCCGGCCGCGTGGCTGAGGGCCGCGCGGTACGATCGGTTGACCGCCGCCTGGATCGACACCTGTGAGCGAACGGATCGCGATCGTCGGCGCCGGCGCCATGGGCGGCGCGATGGTGCGCGGCATGCTGGCGCGGCACGCGTTCGACGCGGCCAGTCTCAGCGTGCACGACATCGAGCCGACGCGCGTCGAGGCGCTGGCGGCCGAGCACGGGGTGGCCGCCCACACCGATCTGCTGGATGGCGTTCGCGACGCGCGCGCCGTGGTGCTGGCGGTCAAGCCCCAGAGCTTCGAATCACTGGCCGTCGGGCTGCGCGGCGCGCTGAACGAGCAAACGCTGGTGCTCTCGATCATGGCCGGCGTGCGGCTGGCGACGCTGCAGGAGCAGCTCCAGACGGGACGCGTGGTGCGGGCGATGCCCAACACCCCCGCGCAGGTAGGTCGAGGCGCGTCGGTGTGGATTGCGGGTCCAAGCGTGGAAGACACCGACCGGACGCTCGCCGAGCGCATCCTCGGTTCGTTCGGCGTGCAGCGCGAGGTGGCAAGCGAAGTAATCGTCGACGCGGCGACGGCGGTTCACGCCAGCGGACCGGCGTACTTCTACCTGGTCGCGGAAGCGTGGACGGATGCCGCGGTCGCGATAGGAATCGATCGGACGCTGGCCGAGGAGCTGGTGCGCGAAACGATGGCCGGGTCGGCGCGGCTCTGGGAGGGATCGGAGAGCAGCGCCACCGAGCTGCGCTGGGCCGTGACGTCACCGGGGGGAACCACGGCGGCGGCGCTGCGCGTGTTCGAGGCTCGCGGGTTGCGCTCGATGTTCCACGACGCCATCGAGGCCGCCTTTCGGCGTGCGCAGGAGCTGGGCTAAGCCGCGCCGAACGCTCCGAGAGGCCCGTGCTACGGTACGTCGCGGCTTGCCGCAGCCGGGAACCAGCGAATGCCCGCGAACCTGACAGACGCCCAGATCGCCGATCTCCGCAGCATCGACTCGGCAACCATCGCGAATGCGATCGAGCCGTTTGACGTTCGCGATCGCACCGAGGGATATCTCGGCATGAACGTCCGGAGCCTGTTTCCCGATTACTCGGAGCCCATGGTCGGCTACGCGGTAACCGTGAAGGGTGACAGCACGACGTACGCGCGCGCGCGCGACGCCGAATTGCAGCATGAGCTCTGGGAGCTGATCGACCAGTCGCCCAAGCCGGTGATCCTGGTGATCCAGGACGCGGGCAACGCGGAGAAGTCGTGCCATTGCGGCGACGTGATGTGCACGGTTCTGCAGGGGCTCGGTGGAATCGGGGTGGTCACCGATGGCGGGGTGCGCGATCTCAAGGAAGTCGAGTCGATGGGCATCTACTATTTCGCCCGCGGCGTAACCGTCTCGCACGGGACGTCGAGTCTGCTCGAGGCTGGCGCTCCCGTCGTCGTGGACGGGGTTCCGATCAAGACCGGCGATCTGCTCCACGGCGACGAGAACGGCGTGGTGATCATTCCGGACGAGATCGCGGACAAGGTGGCGGATGCGGGCCGAGCGGTGCTCGCCGACGAAGCCGCGCGGAAAGAATTCGCACGGCAGCCGGGGTTCACGGCGCAGCGATACCGCGAGTACTCGAGCGAGACGGGCCACTAGAGCCGGGGGTTCCACTCAACGCGGGGCGCCGCCCGCGACATCGACAAGGCCCGCGCCCCGGACCTCGTTGTCGATCAGGCGCACGCCGCCGACGCGGGCCGCCACGAGGAATGCGATCGGCGCCGACGCGGACGCCACCGGCGCGACGGTCTCGGCGTGGCGCACGACCGCGTAGTCGAGTTCGGCCAGCGGTTCCGATTCGATCGGCGCGGCCAGCAGTCGCTCCAGCGCCGCAACATCACGCTCACCCTCATCCCAGGCCGACGCCACGGTGCAAAGAGCGCTCGATAGGCTGGCGGCGGCGGGGCGCGCGGCCGCATCGAGCTCGACGTTGCGGCTGCTCCAGGCCAGGCCGTCATCGTCGCGCTCGGTCGCAACCACTACGATCCGGACGGGCAGGTCCAGATCGGCGGCGATCCGGCGGACGACGCGGGTCTGCTGCCAATCCTTCTGCCCGAAGTACGCCCGGTCCGGTCCGGTGAGGTTGAGGAGTTTGGCTACCACCGTGGCAACGCCGGCAAAGTGACCCGGGCGGCTGGCGCCCTCCAGGATGGTCCCGAGCGATCCGGGGCCCACGACGGTGGCAAAGCCCTCGGGATAGACCTCCGCGGCCGGCGGTGCGAAAACCAGATCGGCGCCGGCCGCATCGAACACCGCGAGATCGGCCGCCTCATCACGCGGATATGACCGGAAGTCCTCGTCGGGCGCGAATTGGGTGGGGTTGACGAACAGCGTGGCGATGACCGCCTCGCACTCGCGGCGGGCCGCGCGCAGCAGCGCCAGGTGCCCGGGATGCAACGCGCCCATGGTCGCCACAAGGCCGACGGCACCCGCGAGCTCACGCCGGGCCGCGGCGAGGGCGATGCGCGAGCGGGCGACGATCACAGGACGACGTCCCTCCTTGTGGCCGGTCAGGGCCGGGCCGATACTGCGGATCATGGCACCTTACTCTGCCGGGAATGACGCCCCGCAGGCCGACGCGGTGGCCGCCGCCGTTCAACGGGCGGCCGGCGGAGCGGCGATTCGGACCGAGCGGCTCGATGACCTCGCAGTGGACGGCCTCGCGCCGACGGTGTCGGTGCGCCCCGAGGAACCCGACCAGGTGGCTGCGATTCTGGCCGCCTGCGCCGAGATCGGCGCGAGCGTGGCGCCGCGCGGCGCGGGAACACAGCTCGCGCAAGGACACCCGCCGGACCGGGTCGACGTGGTGCTCGAGACGCTGGGCTTGAACAGAGTGCTGGACTACAACCCGGCGGACCTCACGCTGGGAGCACAGGCGGGCGTGCGGCTGGCCGAGCTTCAGGCCCGTCTGAGCGCCGAGGGTCAATTCCTCCCGCTCGACCCTCCCTTCGCGGACGACGCGACGGTCGGAGGCCTGGTCGCCACGAATACGTCCGGCCCGCGCCGCGTGCTGAGCGGATCGTGGCGCGATCTGGTGATCGGGGCTGAGGTCGCCAGTCCGGACGGACAGGTCACGAAGTCCGGGGGGATGGTGGTCAAGAACGTGACGGGCTACGACGTGCACAAGGCCCACATCGGCGCCTTGGGGACGCTCGGCGTGCTGACCCGCGTGAACCTGAAGATCGCGCCGCTGCCGCAGGTCGAGCGAACGGTGGTCTTCGGCTTCGATGATGTCCTCGCCGGAGGCGCGGCGGTCGGCGAGCTGGTGGCGAGCGGGGTCACGGCCAGCGGGATCGATCTGATCGCGCGCGAATTGCTGCCCGAGCCGATCGCGAACGGAGCGCCGTGGGTTCTCGCTGTCAGACTGTCGGGCACGGCGGAGGGCGTCGACGCCAGGCTGGCCTCCATCGCTTCTCACCTGCCACGGGCCGGCACCGGGCGGGGGGAGGAACTCGATGGCGCGGCACAGGATGCGCTCTGGCGATCGGCGGTCGCGGTGGCGGAGCCGCCGCCCTGCGGCGAGCCGCACGCCGTGTGCCGATTCAGCGCGCTCTCGAGTCAGGTGGGATCGCTCCTGGGGTCGGCGCGGGAGATCGCCGAGGGGTCCGCGCTCACCTGCGCGGCCGCCGCTCACGCGGTCAGCGGGGTGGGTCGTGTGCGGCTGAGCGGGAGCGACGACCCAGCGGCGCTCATTCAGGGGGTGACGAAGCTGCGCGACGCGGTCGAGCACCTGGGAGGGCGATTGGTGGTCGAGGCCGCGCCGGCGGAGATGCGGCGCCGCCTGGACGTTTGGGGGTTCCGCGACGGCTCTGTCACGCTTGACGCCATGCGCTCGCTGCGCCGCGCCTTCGATCCGCGCGGGACGATCAACCCCGGGCGATTCGTGACGGACACCGCATGACGGTCGAGACACCCGCTGCCGTGCAGGGATTCACGGACGTCGACGCGCCCGATCCCTCGATCATCGCGAGCTGCGTTCATTGCGGCCTTTGCCTGAACGAATGCCCCACCTATCGGGTGGTCCGGCAGGAGATGGACTCGCCGCGCGGGCGCATCCAGCTGATGAAAGGGGTGGCCGAGGGCCACATCGCGATCACCAGCGACGCTTTTCTCACACACACATTCCGATGCCTGGAATGCCGCGCATGTGAGACCGCGTGCCCATCCGGGGTGCAATACGGGCCGCTGATCGAGTCGGTCAGATCTCAGACCACGCAGGCGGGATTGCTGCCGACTCGCCGCCGCGTCGCCGACTTCGTGCTACGGCACGTGTTCACCCGACCGCGTGCGCTGCGCTGGGCCGGCTACGGCCTGCGGCTCTACGCGCGCAGCGGGCTGCAATGGCTGATGCGGCGCAGCGGATTGCTGCGGCTGGCGGCGCCCGGACTCGCCGAGGTGGAACGGCTGTCGCCGCCGGTGTCAGGGCGATTCCTGCAGGCAAGCGATCTGCGGTTCGTTCCGGCGGAGGGGCCGACGCGATACCGCGTGGGCTTCATCACCGGCTGCTTGATGGCGCTGTCGTTCGCGGACGTCCACCGAGCGTCGCTCCGGGTCCTCGCACGGAACGGATGCGAGGTGCACATTCCCGAGCACCAGGTGTGCTGCGGCGCCCTGCACGTGCACGGCGGCGCGCGCGAGGCCGGGCGACAGCTCGCCCGACGGAACATCGAGGCGTTCGAGGCGGGCGGCTACGACGCAATCGTCATCAACTCGGCGGGGTGCGGATCCGCGCTCAAGGAGTATCCGGAGCTGCTGGCCGGAGATCAGAAGTACCACGCGCGCGCCGAGGATTTTGCGAGCCGGGTGAAGGACTTCAGCGAATTCCTCGCGGAGCTGGACCTCGATCGGGATTTCGGCAGCATTGACGAACGCGTGGTGTACCAGGACGCGTGCCATCTGATGCACGGGCAGGGAATCTCGAGCCAGCCGCGCGAGCTGCTGGCGGCGGTTCCCGGCGTCGAGCTCACGGAGCTGGAGCGACCCACGGTCTGCTGCGGGAGCGCGGGCCTCTACAGCGCGACGGACACCGGTTTGTCGCTGCAAATCCTGGACGAAAAGCTCGACGAGATCGAGGGCAGCGGGGCAAACACGCTGGTCTCAACCAATCCCGGGTGTCTGCTGCACATCGCCTACGGCGCACGCGCACGCGGGCTCGACCTGCGGGTGGTTCACATCGCCGAGTTTCTCGACGAGGCGTATTCGGCCCGCCGCGGATAGCGCGTCTACAGGGCCGCTCGGACCAGAGGGAGCACCTCGCCGTCCTCAGCGTGCCGCTGCAGCTCCTTCTTCGAGAAGACGAGGGCGCCGTTGACCATTACCTCAAAGACGCCGCCCGATGAGGGGATCAGCGACAACTCGCCAATGTCGTGACCAAGCTCGCTCAGGATCTCGTCCGTCGCACGGACGGCACGTGGCAAGTAGTTTCATTGTCGGCAGTATTCGATCGAAACCGTCGTCTCGCACGCCATGGCGTGCCTCCCTAGAAACGTCCGCGGCCCAGCCTGCCGATGATACGCGAACCCTCGATTGCACGTCCGGAACACGGCGCTGCCCGGAGGTTCGATACGAATGCAGCGGCGGCGATAGGGCACTATCAGGCACGGGCAGCTGCGTCCGAATTGGATCGGCGCTTTCGGTGAATCGAGACCCAGCGAGCGTACGTGCAGGCCACGCCGACGTGGTCGTACGCATGTGCGTCAACCATCCGCACCACGAGGGCCTGCGCAAGTGCCTTCGCTGCGCGCGGGACTTCTGCGCCGACTGTCTGCCGCAGCACGGGCTTCTTTGTGAGCGATGCGAGGATGAGGAAACGCGGGCGATCGCGATCGCTGAGAGCCGGCGGCCGACCCCGCGAAACCTGCTGCGGCGCACGTTCACGAAGCGCGCCGCCACCACCGCGAGCGTGTTTGGACTGATGCTGCTCGCCGCCGTGCTGGCCGGCGTGCTGCAACTCCGCAACGCCGCGGAGGAGGGCATCGACCCGAATCTCATTCGCCGCATCCAGGTGGCTACGAACGAGCGGGTGGACCTGGGCGACGAGGGGTTCGATCTGCTCGAGATCATCAACGGCGGCGAAGTGGTGGAGGCCGGTCCGCATCGGGACGACGAGCACGTGATGGATCGTCTGCACGACGGCCTGTTCGCGCCCGAGATCCCACCGTGGCGCTCGGCCGGTCTCGACTTCCCCATCGAGATAACGTTCAAGACGCGGTTCCGAACGGAGTTCGAGAAAGTCGTGATCTGGAACCACCCGGACGAGCCGGCGTCCAGCTATATCCGGGCGTTCGAGGTGTGGACCTCGGTCGAGGACCAGGAGGAAGCTCCAGGCGCATTGACGCTGGCCGGCCGGTTCACAATCGAAGCTCCCGATCCGCTCATCAGATTCGAATTCGACGAACCGCGATCGGCGCGCTGGATTCAGCTGCGAATTCTGGACACGTTCGGGGACGCCGGGTACGCGTCGGCGGCCGAGCTGGGGATCTTCACGCCGGCCCGCAGCGTTCCGCAACCGCCCCTGCCAAAGGGCCGGGGTCCGGTCGTCCTCTAGGATGTCCTCGTCCGGAGTAAACGCGACACGTCCGCCACTGTCAGGGACCCGCTCACAGCACGCACCGTGCAGACGCGAGCGCTCCGTCCCTGAACCTCATGTGAGCAGTCACTTCCGACCCCCTCACCCTGTCCCTCTCCCTCGATGGAGAGGGAACTTGGCGCGTGCATCTGTCGGTACATCTCGGGAAGAGGACACTCTAGGACTGACCGGAGGGCGCGCCGTCGTGGCACATCAGTCCCAGGACCGCTAGCGTGCCGCTGTCGCTTGGACGGCTGCGCCGATCATCCGGCGCCGACGTGGACGCGAGTGTGGCGCCCACCCGCCGACGGCTCGCGGGTATGCGCCGCTGGCTGCGCAGAAGCAGCTTGGAGGAATCCGACTGGGAGGCGCTGGAAGAGCTGCTGATTCAGTCCGATACGGGACCCTCGCTGGCCGTCGAGCTGGTCGAGTCGCTGCGTGATCTGGCGCGCAAGGAGGGACACCGGACCGCGGCCGACGTGCGCAAGGCCCTGGCACGTGAGCTGCTGGCGACGCTGGGCACGGCGGAGCGGGAGTTCGCCAGCGGTCCGCCGCCTCAAGTGGTGCTCATGGCCGGCACTAACGGCGCGGGGAAGACGACGACGATCGCCAAGCTGGCGCACTTGCTGCAGGCCAACGGGCATGGGGTGCTGCTGGCGGCCGGCGACACCTTTCGCGCCGGCGCGATCGAGCAGCTCGAGGCGTGGGGCAAGCGGATCGACGCACCGGTCATCTCGCACCAGCCGGGCGGCGATGCGGGCGCGGTGGTGTACGACGCGCTGGACGCGGCGAAGGCGCGAAAGATCGACTATGTGATCTTGGATACGGCGGGCCGTCAGCACACCAACGTGAACCTGATGAACGAGCTGGCGAAAGTCCGCCGGGTGGCCGAGCGCCAGGTGGACGGCGCCCCGCACGAAGTTTTGCTGGTGCTCGACGCGCTGACCGGCCAGAACGGCCTGCGCCAGGGGCGCGCATTCCTGGATGCCGTGGACATCTCAGGTATCGTCCTATCCAAGCTCGACAGCTCGGCGAAAGGCGGGGTCGCGTTTGCCGTGACGCGCGAACTGGGAATCCCGATCAAGTTCGTTGGAACCGGCGAGTCGCTGGATGATTTCGCGCCGTTCGATCCGAATCGGTTCGTCGAGGCGTTGCTCAGCGGCAGTACGAATGACGAGGAGCCCGAGGCATGAAGGGTGTGATTCTCGCGGGCGGAACCGGCTCACGGCTCGATCCGATCACCCGTGTGACCAACAAGCAACTGCTGCCGGTGTACGACAAGCCGATGATCTTCTACCCGGTGGAGACACTCGTGAACGCGGGCGTGCGCGAGATCCTGATCGTCACGAGCGGCTCGAGCGCGGGCGATTTCATGCGGCTGCTCGGCAATGGCCGCGAGTTCGGGATCGAGCACCTCGGCTTCACGTATCAGGATGGCGCCGGCGGGATCGCGGAGGCGATCGGGCTGGCCGAACCGTTCGTGGGCCGGGATCGAATGGTGGTGATGCTGGGCGACAACATCATTGGCGGGAGCATCCGGGCGCCGGCCGAGGACTTCAGGCGCCAGCGCGAAGGCGCGAAGGTGCTGCTGGCCGAGGTGGACAACCCGCAGGCCTACGGCGTGGCGGAGCTCGACGGCGACCGGCTGGTGCGCTTCATCGAAAAGCCGGAACGACCGCCCTCGAATCTGGTGGTGACCGGCATCTACTTCTATGACGGGCAGGCGTTTGACCTCATCCGTGGTCTGGAGCGCTCGACGCGCGGCGAGCTCGAAGTCACGGACCTCAACAACCGCTATCTCGAGCTGGGGCAGATCACCTACGACATCGTGGACGGCTATTGGGCCGACTGCGGCGAGTCGATCGATCACTACCTGCGCGCCTGCAACCTGGTCGCCGAGCGCGGCGCCAACCGGATGGACTGAGCCGCCCACGCGGTGGCTGCGACTGGAACAGGCGGCGCGCGTTGACACCATCGGGCAGTCGTGCAAGATTCTGTGAACCTCGAAAACCCGAACCCCGCAAGAGGTTCTGATGGCCGACGACAACGACGAATACTCGGTCTCCCCGATCTCGTCGGAAACGCGGCAGTGCGCCCACTGCAAGCAGGAGACGACCTGGAATCTCTACGAGCGGAAGCGGTGGTTTGGCCTGCGCAAGTCACGCTACTGGGCCTGCGGCCGCTGCGGGATTCGCGAACAGCTAGCCGACGGCAACTAGGCGCGCGAGCGCGCTAGACGACTGTCGCGCCCCCCGGCAGGCCAACCGCGGCGGTGACTAACGCGCCGGCGGCGAGCGCCGCGCCGTAGGGCACGCGGATCGACCAGATCGAAACGGACTTGGGGCTCGCGACGGCTCGACGCGCCGCGACGCCGAGCAGCAACCCACCGAGAAGCGATCCCCAGACGAAGGCGCCGGCAACGAACACAGGCCCGGCCAGCGCTCCGAGCGCGACCATGAGCTTCAGGTCACCGGCGCCGATCCAGCCATGCCACCACGGGAGCAGCAGCAGCGCGGCGCCGAGCAGACTCCCGAGGACGCCCAGCCCGAGACCGGGCCACCCGGCCATGAGGCCGGCCGCAAGCCACCCGAGCGGCACGGCCGGGAGCACCAGCCAGTTGGGGACGCGACCGGACCGAAGGTCGATGCCGATCGCGCCCACGCTCACGAGCACGGCGAGCGCGAGTGAGGGCACCGGGGTCGACATGTCGAGCATCACTGGCCTGATCGGGCGAGTCGCGCGGCAACCGTACACTCGGACGCCATTGCGGAACCCTTCAGCAACGCATGGTTGACGGACAAGCGCGACGACCGATCGTCGCCGGCAACTGGAAGATGAATACCACGCTGGCGACCGGCGTCGAGTTGGCGCGGGCCGTGGCCGCGCTCGATCTGCCGCATGCGGCCGTCGACGTGGTGCTGTGCCCGCCTGCGCTGGGCGTCACGGCGGTGGCCGACGCGGTTCGAGGCACACCCATAGAAGTCGGCGTCCAGAACGTGCATTGGGAAGACGCGGGTGCGTATACGGGAGAGGTTGCAGCGGGGATGGCGGCGGGAATCGCCGCGTACGTGCTGGTGGGCCACTCCGAGCGCCGGGCGCTGTTCGGCGAGACCGATGCAGAGGTGCGCCGCAAAGTCGCCGGCGTGCTGCGCCACTCGCTTACGCCGATCGTAATGGTCGGCGAGTCGCTGGAGCAGCGGGATGCGGGCGAGACGCAAGGCCGCATTCAAGCGCAGGTCGCGGCCGCCCTCGACGGGCTCACGGCAGACTTGGTCGCGGGGCTGGTGATCGCGTACGAGCCGATCTGGGCGATCGGCACCGGCCGCAACGCAACGCCGACGCAGGCCGGTGAGGCGATCCGATGGATCCGCGACTCGGTCCGAGACGGGTTTGGACCGGCGACCGCCGATGCACTCCGGATTCAATACGGCGGCAGCGTGAACGCCGACAATTGCGTGGAATTGCTGACCGATCCGGACACCGACGGCGCGCTGGTCGGCGGCGCAAGTCTGGACGCGGCGCAATTCGGCGCGATCGTCCGCGCCGCCGCCGGCTCGCGCTGACGGGTCGCGGCTACACCCGCCGCGGGTTGCTCCAGGCGATCCGACCGGCCTCGTCCTCGACCTCGATGCGGACGTATTGCTCGTTGCCGTTGAGCGGGTGCTCGAAGACCGTGAGTGGATCGTCGGATGTGCCGGAGTAGCTGCCGCCAAACTGCCTGGCGGCCATCACGCTGACCCGGCGCGCCGGCGAGCATCGGACGCTCACGCGGCCATCGGAGATGCCGACATGTTCGATCTCCGGGCCGGTCGAGGCGTAGAAGTGGCCGCGGCGCATGGCCGCGATCAGCCCCGGGACGCTGAAATCATCGGTCCGGACCATGACCCAGCCCTTGCCCTGTTCGTCGCGACGCCAGTGCGTATCGTCGCTGGCGAATCCCCAGGTGAGGTCGCGAGCGGTGCAAATGTCGTCCCAGACCGTGGCCGAGCAGCCCTTGGCGCAGTTGACCTGGGAGATCGAGTTGAAGACCTCAAGGCCCACGTAGCCCTGCAGCTGCCGGATGTCGACCTCACGCTGGCCGAGCCAGTAGGGATGGGCCAGGATAGCGAGGCCGCCATCGGCGTTGACGCGATCGATGGTGTCCTGCTGGGTCCACTCTTCAGACGAACGATCGAAGCTGTGCATGCCCACGCCCAAGATGTGGTAGTTGCCCTTCAGCGTCTCGTCGTACGCGTGCATCTCCATCGCGGGGAGAGTGAGGAAGTCGGCGGTCGCCATGGCGGTGGTGTCGCTCACGACCCGGTGATCGGACAGCGCGACGAAGTCGTAGCCGGCATCCCGATACCACCCCACCGCGTCGGCCGGCGACTTGGCGCCATCGGAGTTCGTGGAGTGCGTGTGGAGATTGCCGCGATACCAGCGTCCCGGCGCCGCGAAGGGATCTCCGCCCGAATCACTCGCGGTCATGAGCGGTTCATTCCGACCAGTCGACGTCCTGGCTGACCCTGCGCGCGACGGTGCGCTCCCGGCGCCGCATTGTGACACGGCGCCGGTGGACCGGGGCGCGCCGGCCGACGCCTATAATGCCGACCCAACCACGCGCCGCCGCCGGTAGCGACCGGGGCGCCAGACGGGAGCGCGAGCGACCCGCGCATGACCGCGCCAGCACTTCGCCGGTAGACGCACGTGCCAGTTCACAGACAGCGTGTCTCGATCTGCATTCCGGCGAAGGACGAAGCGCCGACGATCGAGGAGATCCTCGAACAATCGCGCGTGCACGGCGATGAGATCTTCATCGTGGACGGCCATTCGACCGACGCCACACGCGAGCTGGCCGAGGCGATGGGCGCGCCGGTGTATCTGGACGAAGGGCGCGGCAAGGGCAGCGCGGTGCGCGAGGCGATCCGGCGCGCGTCAGGCGACGTGCTGGTGTTCATCGACGCCGACATGTCATTCGACCCGGATGACATCCCGCGCCTGGTGGAACCTGTGGCCAAGGGCGAGGCCGACTACGCGAGCGGGTCGCGCATGCGCGGCGGCAGCGATGAGCTGCACGGCGATTTCAACAAGTTCGTGCGCATGGTCGGACAGGACATCATCACGCTCGGCATCAACTATCGCTTCAATGTGCGGCTGACCGATTCCCAGAGTGGATTTCGCGCGGTACGGCTGAGCGCGGCCCGCCAGATCGATCTGCGCGAGGACATCACGACCACCGAGCAGGAGATGATCATCAAGTTCCTGCGCCGGGGGTTTCGGATCGTCGAGGTGCCGACGCACGAGTACGCGAGCCGGCGCGAGAAGTCGCATATCTCATTGCGCCGTGTCGCGTTTCGCTACGTGTACAGCTGGCTGCGGTACATGTGGTTCTAGGTGTGGTTCCGATGAGCCTGGGGGACGCGAGGCGACGCCGCTGAGTCGCCCCATTCCCGTGCGCCCTTCGACAGGCTCAGGGTGCACGGGGGGACACGCACGCGCACGCCGTGAGATTCTCCTTCGGTGGACTCAGGAAGGGCTTTTGCCGGTCCGGTGATCGTGAGATTCCTCGCTCCGCTCGGAATGACGCGAAGGCAGGTGATTCCTTGCGTACGGCTCGAATGACAGGCGAGCGATTTGCAAACAAGGGTGGTGGGACCCACGGCTCGTGACGCCGTGCGGTGGCGCTCGGGCGGTTAGGCATCGGCCTCGGGCGCCGCATCGAGCAGCGACCAGATAGCGGGGCTCCGCAGCCAGTCACGTTGATGCGATCCGACGTAGAGGTAGTCGATCCGGCCGCGCGGTCCGAGTAGGAAGGCGCTTAGACGGGCCATGTTCCACGACTCGAAATTGAGCCGAACGTACACGCCGAAGGCGCGCGCGACCGATCGGTCTTCATCGATGATGATCGGGAACGGATAGCCCTTCGACTCTGCCTGCCCGGCAATGCCGGGCAGGGGCTGCGAATAGACGCCGACGATGGCGACGCCGCGCGCCGTCCATTCCGACAGCTCGCCCGCGAGCCGCGCCAGGTAGGCCTGGCAGCTCAGTCACCACCGGTGACGCAGGAACACCAGCAGCAGGCGACCGTCTCGGTAGTCGCCGAGCCGCACGCGTCCGCCGCCGACGGCTGCGGGGAGATCGAATTCCGGCGCGGCGTCGCCGACTTGCAGGGTGACGGAGCCCTGCGAGCGTGGCAACTGACGCCTCTACGTCGCGAGGTCGCGCCAGCGGAACACCGCAACACCGATCGCGGTCGTCCCGACGGCAATGCCGGCCATGATCACGGCGGCCGTCCAGTCGAACTGCCCGGTCACGAACTGGTCGAGTGGCTGCCAGTGGTGGAACAGCGACGCGTTCCCGAGCCATGCGAGCGGCTCCACGACTCGCGCCACCACGCTGAGAACGAACATGCCCACGATGACGAGCGCCGAAACGCCATACGTGCGACCGGGCTCCAGCAGAATGCCCGCGAACATCACGCCGATACCGACGGTCGCGTAGGTGAGCAGAAGCAGTTGCACGTGGACCAACACCGTGTCGCCGGTCCTGATCGTCCCGGCCTCGCCCCAGGACGCCACGCCGATCAAGAGTCCGGCCGCTGAGAGAACGACGACGGGCAGCGCGGCGATCGCGACGCCGGCGACGCGTGCGAGCGCATAGTGCACCCGGCCAATCGGCTGGGCGAGCAGAACGTCCAGGGTGTGGCGGTCGTACTCACGCGCGATGATCCCGGCGCCAACCCACACCCCGAAGTACGCCAGCACCAACGGCATCCAGGCGGTCAATTGGGACCCGACGTACTGGTAGAACGAGCTCTGCGCCACGGTCGCTTCGTCGAAGGAGCCTCCAAGGAACGCCGCCTTGAGGGCGTCGGGCATATCCTCGAGATAGGCCGCAAAGTCGATTTCGCTCGACGACGGCCACAGGCCCATGACCAGCAGCGTGTACAGGAACATGCCGACGGCGAACCACATCGTGGCGCGGCGACGCGAGCGCAGGGTGTGGCGGACCAAGCTGAGCGTCACGGAGCGGCGGCCTCCTCCCCGTAATAGCGCAGGAATATCTCCTCGAGCGTCGGCTCGGCGGTGAAGAAATCGACGACCTCGTAACGGGCGAGGCTCTTGACGACCGCGTCCATCGAGCCCGCGAGCTCGAACTCGAGCTCGGAGTCGCGCCGCGCGAGCACGCGAGCGTCGGGGAGCGCGACATCGGGCGGCGCCGAGCCCGCGAACCGCACGGTGAACCGCCGGACGCGCGCCTGGATCAGCGACGCGACCGTCTCGACCGCCACGAGCGAGCCGGCGCGCAGGATTCCGACCCGATCGGCCAGCGACTCGGCCTCGGACAGCACGTGCGTCGAGAGCAGGACGGTCCGACCTTCGTCCCGGTATTCACGGAGGATCCGGCCGAACTCCTGCTGGACCAGGGGGTCGAGCCCGCGGGTGGGCTCGTCCAGCATGTACACGGGCACATCGGCTTGCAGCGCTCGCACGATCCCGACCTTTTGCCGGTTGCCGGTCGAGAGCGACTTGATGCGGCGCGTGACATCGAGGTCGAGACGCTCGATGAGCTCGTCGCGACGGTGCGCGGGCCGGCCGCTGAGACGCTCGAAGGCGACGAGGTACTCCAACCCCCGCATGGAGTCGTAGAGCGCGTCTTCGCTGGGCATGTAGCTGACTGCGCGGCGAGCCTCGGGGCCGCGGGCCTGGACATCCAGGCCCCGTATCCGCGCGGATCCGCGCGTGGGGCGCAGAAACCCGAGCAGCAGCCGGATCGTGGTGGTCTTGCCCGCGCCATTGGGGCCCAGATAGCCGAATACCTCGCCGGATTCGATCGTCAGGTCCAGATCGTTGAGCGCCTGGACCGACCCGTAGTGCTTGGTGAGGCCGGAGGTCTCGATCGCAGCCTGGTTCACCGCGCGCTCTCCCGCTCACATCCGCCCGCGGCGCGGATCGCGGTGGCCGCGCGCGCGGCCGCGGCGAGCGCGCGGGTTCCGTCGGCCAGCGCTTGCAGCGACGCGTCGCTCATGTGCGCCGCGTAGCGCTCAAAGGTGGAGCGCCGGATATCGAGCATGCTGGTGATCAGCGCACGCCCCCGGTCGGCCAAGGTCACCAGGGTCCGCCGGCGGTCGCGGGTGTCGCTCTTGCGCTCGATGAGCCCGTCCCGCACCAATCGGTCCGCCAGCACGCTGGCGGACGGCTGGCCAACGCCCATGAGCTCGGCGAACTGGCCGATTGTGGTCTCGCCGCGGTACGCGATCGCGAACAGACCACGCAACTGCGTCCAAGTGAACGCGCCCTGGGCGAACATCGGCGGCATGGTCCGCAGCGTAATCCACGAGACCTCGTCTTCGGCGCGCAACACCTCGTCGAGCAGCGCCTGCCGACGCGCGGCGCGGTCGGGAGCGCGGGCAACGGCGGTGTCGGTCAACATGCATTGATTATAGCGATATATTCGACGCTATCAATGCAAATCGGCCCGACGGTCCGGTCCAGGCCGCACGCGCCGCGCGCCCGCCGGCCGAACGACCCGGCTCCGGTCACCGTTCTAGACTCGTACATGCGACTCGATTTGTTCCCGCTGCAGACCGTGCTGTTCCCGCGCATGCGTCTACCGCTGCATATCTTCGAGCCCCGGTACCGGGCGATGATCGGTCGTTGCCTGGACGAGGATTTGCCGTTCGGCGTGGTATTGATCAAGGAGGGCGCCGAGGTCGGAGACCCGGCTACGCCACACCGGATCGGCACGACCGCTCGCATCATCAAATCGAGCCGGATGGACGACGGGCGGCTCAACATTCTGGTCGCCGGCGAGGAGCGCTTCGAGATCGAGACGATCGTGGTGCGGGAGCCGCACACGATCGGCGAGGTCACGGTGGTCGGCACGCCGATGCTCGATCCGGTGGCGGTCGCCGCCAAGGCCGCCGACGTGCGCAGCGAGTACCGGCGCGCGATCGGCATGATCCTGGAGTTGCAGGCCGGGTTCAGCGACCACCTGGATCTGCCACGCGATCCGGAGCGTCTGGCGTATTTCGTAGCCGCGGGGCTGGCGGCGGACTCCGCGACCGGCCAGCGTCTGCTCGAGTCGGACAGCGTGGACGCCCTGCTCGATTCCGAGCACGGTCTGGTCAGGCGGCAAATCGCCGAGATCGAGCAACGACTCGATCGCCGCTGGTCCAGCCGGCGCAACTAGGTGCGCGACGCCAGCGGGACCTCACAGCCGGACACGCCACGCACGACCCGGCGTGCCTGGCGCTGAGCGCAGGCGCCTGATGGCGATTCCCACCCATACGCTGACGGTCCTAGAGCTGCCGGAGGTTCGGCGGCGGGCGGGCGGGCTGACCAGCTTCTCGCGCGGGCGCGAGCTGGCGCTCGCGCTGGCGCCGGCCTCGGATCGGGAGACCGTGGCGGCGCGGCTGCAACGCACCACGGAGGCGCGCCGGCTGCTGGACCTGGATGACAGGGTCGCGCTCGACGGCGCAAGCGATGTGCGCGAGAGCGTGGAGCTGGCGTCGCGCGGCTACCGGCTGGAGCCGCCGGCATTGCTGCGGGTGCAGGCGCTGCTCGGGGCCGCGCGGCGGGCGCGGCGCCAAGTCGGGAAACACCGCGACGAGCTCCCAGGCCTTTGGTCGATCGTTCAGCCGGTCGATCCACCGGGGCATCTCGAGGCGCTGATCGAGCGCACGCTCGACCAGGACGGCCGGGTGGTGGACGGCGCGTCTCGAACCCTCGGCTCGCTCCGCACCCGGCTGCGACGGCAGCAGGCGCGCGTGGCCCAGCTGATGCAACGAATCGCGGTCGGCGCGCGCGCGCGGCCGCTGCTGCGGGAGCCGATCGTGACGGAGCGAAACGGCCGCCTGGTGGTGCCGGTCAAGCAGGATCGCCGCAAGGACTTCGACGGGATCGTGCATGACACGTCGACAACCGGCGCCACGGTGTTCATGGAGCCGATGGCGACCGTCGAGCTCAACAACCAGGTTCGAGAGCTGGCCGCGGCCGAGCGGCATGAGGTGGAGCGCATTCTCCGCGAGCTGTCCGGGCAGGTGGGGGAAGCGCGCGACGCCATTGTGGGCAGCGTCGAGGGGCTGGCGGCGCTCGATCTGGCGCTGGCGCTCGGGCGCTACGCGAATCGTCTCGACGCGGAGGCACCCGACGTGGCCGACTCGGACGGGTTCCGGCTCGCCGGCGCGCGGCACCCGCTGCTCGAGGACCCGGTCGTGCCGATTGACGTCGAGCTCAACATGGGCGCGTCGGCGGGCGCCCGCGCGCTGGTCATCACCGGCCCGAACACTGGCGGGAAGACGGTGGCGCTGAAGACGATCGGGCTGCTGCACTTGATGGCGGCCTGCGGGATGCACCTGCCGGTGAAGCCCGGATCGTCGGTCGCGGTCTACGAGCACATCTACGCCGACATCGGCGACGAGCAGAGCATCGAGCAGAGCCTGAGCACGTTCTCGAGCCACCTGCGGAATCTGGTCACGATGGTGGAATCGGCGGCGCCTCGCACGCTGATGCTGGCCGACGAAGTGGGCGCTGGCACCGATCCGACGGAGGGCTCGGCGCTCGGCCACGCGATCGTGGAACGAATACTCGAGGCAGGCGCGACGGCCGTCGTGACCACGCATCACCCGGAGTTGAAGACGTTCGCGTACGAGCATCCGCTGGCGCGCAACGCCAGCGTGGAATTCGACGTCGAGTCGCTGCAGCCGACGTTCCGGCTCGTGATGGGCGTGCCGGGCAAGAGCAACGCGCTGGAGATCGCCGCGCGTCTGGGTCTGGACCCGGCGGTGGTGGAGAGCGCGCGGGCGCGGCTGGGCGCCGGCTATGCGGAGGTCGAGCGGGTTATCGGCGAGATGCACGCGGACCGGGCGGCGACCGACCAGGCCCGACGTGACGCCGAAGCCGACGCGCGGGACTCGGCGGCCCTGCGGGAGGAGCTGGACACGCGACTGGCGGCGATCTCCAACGAGCGGGACACGCTGTTGCGCGACGCGCGACGGCAGGCGCGCGGGCTGCTGCGGCAGGCACAGAGGGCGCTGGTCGACGCGACCCGCGCGGCCGGTGCATCTGACCAAACCGGGCGCGCGCGCCGCAGCGTCGAGCGCGCGGCCAAGCGACTGGACCAACCGGCGCCGGCGGCGCCCGACCTGCCCGAGCGGCCCATGGTCGCCGTCGCCATCGGTGACACGGTTCACATCGAGGGCTACGGGAGCCCGGGCGAGGTCGTCGAGGTTGAAGACGGCGAGGTCGAGGTCGCGATCGGGAGCATTCGAACCAGGGTGCCGCGGGAGGCGATCCGGGAGGCCACGCGGCCGCCGACGCGCGGCAGAGCCCGGCGACGGCACGCGCGCCCAACGGGTGCCCCGGTGGAGATCAGCCTGCGCGGTCAGCGCGCCGCCGGGGTCGGGGAGCTGGTAGACGCGGGCCTGGACCGGGCGCTGCTCGCGGGCGCCGATCGGCTGGTGATCGTGCACGGCAAAGGCACCGGCACACTGCGGCGGGCGGTGCGCGACCATCTGGACCGGCATCCGGCCGTCGAGTCGCTGGCGGACGCGCCGCTCAACGAGGGCGGCGCGGGAGTGACGGTGGTGCGGCTGGCCGACGGGTAGGGCGTGACCTCGCGCGGCCGACCTACGGCCTACTGCTGCATCGCCTCGAAATCGACCCGCGGCTCGCGGCGAAGGACGACCCGCGCGATGTTACGCCGGATCTCCGCCAGGCGGACGGGCGTCATGAGCGAGGCCGCGCCAACGCCGAGCACAATCCCGACGCCGACACCGACGAGGAATCCGAGCGTCGCGGACATAGGCCGGCCCGTGCCCTATTGCACGTGGAGGATCGTGGGCGCCTCGGCCCACAACTCCTCGAGTCGATAGTGCGCCCGCCCGTCGGGCGAGAACACGTGAACGATCGTGGCGCCGAAGTCGGCCAGCACCCAACCATCCTCGAACACGCCCTCGAAGCGCGGATGGGCGGCGGATTCGGCGGCGAGCATGCTGTCCATGGTGTCGCGAAAGGCGCGCATCTGCGTGGAGGTCTCGACAGTGCCGATGACGAAGTGGTCGGCGATGACGGTGAGCCCGCGCAGGTCCAGCAGGGTCACATCGGACCCGCCGTGGACTAACAGGCTCTCCACGGCCCGACGAGGAAACTCTTCGGGATTCAGGATGGCCACGGGAACGGCGTCATAGGCGGCGAATTATATCGGACCGGTCTTGACGCTTGGCGCGGACGCGTACAGGCGGTGGCGCCGGATGTAATCCGCCACCGCCGCGGGGACGTAGGCGCCGATCTCGCGACCGTCGACAATCATCGCGCGGATCGACGACGCCGAGATGTCAACCGGGGGCATGGTTCGGATGTCGATCCGGTCGGGCGCACTGGGGACTGCCGCAACAAGCGCCTCGGGCAGCGATCCGGGATGGTCGGGGCGGGTCAGGGCGATGATTTCGGCCTCGCGCAAGATGCGCCCGAAATCGCGCCACGACGGCACCTCGCGCAGCGCGTCGGCGCCCATCACCACAACCAACGAGTCCTCGGGCCGCTGGCGGCGAATGGCGAGGATCGTGTCGACCGTGTACGAGGGCGGCGCCCGCCGGACCTCGACGTCGGAGACGGCGAATTCCGGCTGGTCGGCCAGGGCCAGCTCGCACATCCGGAGGCGGGCCTCGGCCGTCGCCAGCGGCGGTTCGCGCAGCGGCGATTGCAGCGCCGGGAGAAACAGCACGCGGTCAAGGGCAGCGGCGCGCCGAGCTTCGGCCGCGACCGCGAGATGTCCGAAGTGAATCGGGTCGAATGTGCCGCCGAACAGTCCAAGGCGCATGGAACGTCAGGGCAGTCTCAGCCGCCGCGGCACGCCAGTGCGGACCGCATCCAGCACAGAGCAGACGACCGCGGTGGCCGCCTGGCCGTCGACCGGGCCGGCGGCTCCGTCGGGGAGCCGCCCGGTCTCCAGCGCGGTCGCGAACGCCCGCAGCTGCGCGACGATCGGATCGTCGGCGTTCCGCTCGCGGGCCCTGACCTCGGAGGTCGACCGATCGACCTGAAGCACGGCAGGCGCGGCGGCGGTGACCGCGTTCGGCTTGTAGCCG
This sequence comes from Chloroflexota bacterium, assembly GCA_965247475.1. GTDB lineage: Bacteria > Chloroflexota > UBA11872 > UBA11872 > UBA11872. The sequence continues at coordinate 2,677,954 of OZ252016.1, read as the reverse complement.
GCGAGCTCGGCCGCGCGCAGCCCATCGGTGAGCACGATGCGGCGCGCGCCATCCGAGAGCTCGAGATACGGATCGCCGACGGCGCCGGCCGACGGGGACGCGGAGATCGTGAGTGAGGCGATCCGGCCGCCGGGGAAGACGAACGCGCATACCGCCGAGTCCACAACCTGCGCGCCGGGGTTGACAAGCGCGCCACCGAACGCCTGAACGCGCTCGGGGCGGCTCTTCATGACGAATGCGAGCAGGTCGATGAAATGAATCCCGGACGACCAGAGCGCGCCCTCGCCGGGGCGCCCATCGGGCACGCATCCAACGCCGAAGGCGCCGTCGCCGAACATCTGCCCCGCGGCGACTCGCGGCTCATGCATGAGACGGCGGGCGAGCTCCACCGGCGCGGCGAACCGCCAGGGAAAGCCGACGAGCAGCAACGTGTTCGCGCGGGCGGCCGCGCGCGCGGCCGCCTTTGCCGACGCGCGGGTCAGGCCGATCGGCGCGTGCACCAGCACGTGCCTCCCGGCCCTTGCGGCGGTCGCGACGAGCTCCGCACGGTCGCCGGCATCGGCCGTGATGATCAGCCCGTCGATCGACTCAGTCCCGACAGCCCCGTCCATCGTTGCGGGAATCGCGCCAACATCGCTCGCGACTTCCGCGGCACGGGCTGCCTGGTCATCCACGCACAGCGCGATCCGCAGAGTCCGAACGTCGCGGGCGGCGATTGCGTAGCGCCGGCCCACGGGCCCGCAGCCGACGAGCGCGAGCCCAAATGTCGTGGCCATGCAACGAATCTGCGAGGTCGACGGCCGCACGTCAACCTGAGGGGCGCGATACGATGCGGCGAACGGCGGCGAATGCAGAGACGAGGCGATCGGTGACCGTCCAGGGACCGCGGCTCGACGGATGGGCGCTGATTCTCGGCGCATCGAGCGGCTTCGGCGCGGCGGCCGCGCGGCATCTGGCGTCCCTCGGGATGGACGTGATCGGCGTGCACCTGGACCGCCGCAGCACCATCCCGCTGGCGGAGGCGGTGCAACGCGACATCACCTCGCACGGTCGGCGGGCCGAGTTCTTCAACCTGAACGCGGCCGACGCGGAGGCGAGGGCGCGCGTGCTCGATCAGGTCACGCCGGCGGTGATGGAGTCGCGACCGCCGATCCGCGTGATGCTGCACTCGCTGGCATTCGGAACGCTGAAGCCGTACATCGGCGCCGCGCCGGGCGAGGCGGTCAACCAGCGGCAGATGGAGATGACGCTGGACGTGATGGCGAACAGCCTCGCGTACTGGACGCAGGACCTCGCGCGCCGCGAACTGCTGGGCGAGGGATCGCGGATCTACGCCATGACGAGCGCCGGTTCGGAGCGGGTCTGGCCGGCCTACGGCGCGGTCGGCACGGCCAAGTCGACGCTGGAGGCGCACATCCGACAACTCGCGGTGGAGCTGGCGCCGCAAGGCGTGACGGCCAACGCGATCCGGGCCGGCGTGACGGATACGCCGGCGCTGCGGGCGATCCCGGGCAATGACGAAATGCTGGCGCACGCGAGTAAGTTCAACCCCAGCGGCCGGCTGACGACGCCTGAGGATGTCGCGCAGGCGATCGGGGCGCTCACGGCTCCGGAGACCGCCTGGCTGACCGGCAACGTGCTCAACGTGGACGGCGGCGAACTGCTCACGATGTGAACGTGACGGCCGCCTGGCCGTCGCGAGTCGTTCTCATCGTCGCTTCGCGACCTCGCGTGCCGCTGGGCGCAGTTGCAGCGCATCAAGCGCAGCGCCGCCTGCTCATGCGCGTCAGGAGGGTCCCGCGCTCGACGTGGGGCGTGGGGATGCGGCGCGGATATCCGCGGAGGATCGTGGACACGTCGTAAAGTCCTATATTCACCTACTTGAAGTCGTTATCAATACGACTAGCATGCGTTGCGTAAAGGACTAGCCGGCCCGTGGCCTGCTCAGATGACCAGCCCTGCGCGAGGCGGGCGCCGCGCCAGCGGGCGGGCGTGGGCCTGCTGGTCCGCATATCGCGGCTGGTCGCCCTGGGTGCGTGACCCGTTGCACACGCCTTGGGACCCGGCACGGTTGACGAGCCCAGGCTGCGTGCAGCCTGGGCCCCCACTCCAGGCCCCTTGGACCCCCCGGCGGACGCCGGGGTGATGGGCGGGGCCGAGGTGACGGGCCGTCGACAGGAGCCGAATCGGCAAACACGCTACCCTTAGCCATGCGCGCGTCAGCCCTTATCGCGACGTCACCCATCTCGGAAGGCCGAGTGGCCATGTAGTCCTCGTCGCGGGGACCGATGCCGACTCCCCGCGTGTCCCGCGGCCCACGATGTGCCGCCACTGCACGTGGCCGCCGGGCAGACAACGACCAACGTGGCAGCGAATCGAATCCCGCGCAGCGTCGCCGGGCGGGTTCTTGACCTTTTTCCAAGAACGGAGTGACGCGCTATGTCGGTTATTGGAATTCGCGGAGCGCCACGCTGGGTGGTGGGACTCCGCATCTCGGCCGCGATCGCCCTTGCGCTGGCGGCGCTTCTCATCGTGCGGAGCGTGCTGCTCGCGCAGCCCGATCCCAGCGGAGAGGCCACGATCGCGAGCGACCCCGAGGCGGGCGTGGGATTCGTCTGGACGCTGATCTCGGGCGCGCTGGTGTTCTTCATGCAGGCAGGGTTCGCGCTGCTGGGCGCGGGGCTGATCCGGGCGAAGAACACGGTCAACTATCTGACCAAGAACATCCTGGACTTCTCGGCCGGCGCGCTGGCGTACTGGGCGTTCGGGTACGCGTTCATGTTCGGCGGCTCGGGCGCACAGCCGGGGCTGGCGGACGGCAACGCCTTCATCGGATTCTCGGGGTTCTTCCTGACGAATGAGGCGTACGACGTCTCGACCGTGATGTTCTGGTTCTTCCAGATGATGTTCGCGGCCACGGCCGCCACCATCGTGGCGGGCTCGATGGCCGAGCGCACGCGGGTGACCGCCTATCTGGCCTACAGCTTCCTGGTCGTGGCCATCGTGTACCCGATCTACGGCCATTGGATGTGGGGCGGCGGGTGGCTCGGCGGCGGCCAGCTCGAGGAGTGGATCGGCGCGAGCGCCTGGGACTTTGCCGGATCGGGCGTGGTGCACGCGATCGGCGGAACCGTCGCGCTGGCCGGCGCGGCGACCGTGGGCGCGCGCATCGGGAAGTACGGGCCTGCCGGAGAAGTTCGCAAGATCCCGGGCCACAACATGGTGTATGTGGTGGTCGGCATGTTCATCCTCTTCTTCGGATGGTTCGGGTTCAACGGCGGCAGCACCCTCCACGGCAACGACCTGCGTATCGGCGTGATCGTGGCGAACACGTTCCTGGCCGGATCGGTCGGCGCCGTCACGGCGGCGTACGTGGGCCTGCTGCGGAGCGGCCGGATCAGCGTGGCCAGTACGAGCAACGGCGCGCTGGCGGGCCTGGTCGGGATCACGGCCTCGTGCGCGTTCGTGGCGCCCTGGGCCGCGATCGTGATCGGCCTCGTGGCCTCGCTGGTGATGCTGTGGAGCGTGAGCTTTATCGACCGCGTGCTCAAGATCGACGACCCGGTCGGCGCCATCTCGGTGCACGGCACGGCGGGGATCTGGGGGCTGCTGGCGCTCGGCATCTTCGCGGACGGGACGTACCTCGAGGTGTCGGGCCTGATCGCAGGCAACGGCGCCCAGTTCGTGGCACAGCTCATCGCGGCCGCGGTGGTTCTGGCGTGGGGGCTGACTGCCGGCACCGCGCTGTTCATGGGGATCAAGTACACGCTCGGCCTGCGCGCACCGCGTGAGGAAGAGCTGTCGGGCCTCGATCTGCCGGAGCACGGCGAAGAGGCCTATCCGGCCGACGTACCGGCAGCGGCCGAGACAGAGTCGGCTATGTAGCGGTACGCATCGATCGGCTGGCCGCGGGTTCGGGGCAACCGGACCCGCGGCCAGCGCGGCGCGACGGCAGCGTGCCGAACAGCGCCCGCGCGGGGCTTGTGGGACGCCTTCTCCGGATCGACTTATGGGCCTCGAGCGTCAGTCACGAGCTCGACCGCGATCTCCATATCCAGAAGACCGCATCTGTCACGGCCACATCGCCCCCGGATTGAAGACGCCGCCGGGGTCGAACGCCGTCTTCAGGCGGCGCATGCGCGCGAGCGTCGGCGCATCGAAGGCCCGACTCACGAACGGTCGCTTGACCCGGCCGAGCCCGTGCTCGCCGGACAGCACCCCGCCGGCCTCGAGGCCGGTGGAGGCGATCACGCCGAGGAACTCGTGGGCCGCCGCCGCCGCGCCCGGATCGCCAAGGTCGTACAAGACGTTGGGGTGGATCGTGCCGTCGGCGACATGACCAAAGATCGCGAGCACGAGACCGCGCGCGGCGGCCTCGCGCTTGAGCCGACCCACGCTATCGGCGAGCGCGGTGCGCGGGACGCAGATGTCCTCTCCGATCTTGGCGGGGCGGATCCGTGCCAGCGACGCTGTCACCGCTCCGCGCGCCTCCCACCACCGGGACGCGTCCGCCGGCCCGACGAGCCGGACTCCATCGGTTTCGTCCCGAAGAAGTCGTTCGAGCGCGGCGGCGTCGCGTTCCACCGAGACGCGGTCACCGTCCAGCTCGGCGAGCAGCAGGCCTCCAGCGTCCTGGGGAAGCCCCCATGGCCGGGCGCGCTCGAGCGCCCGGATGGTCACATCGTCGAGGTATTCGAGCTTGGCCGGCACCAGGCCTGACGCGATGATGCGCGGCACCGCACGCAGGGCGTCGAGGCCGTCGGGATAGACCGCCGCGCGCAGCGCCCGCGCCTCGGGCGTCGGTATGAGCGAGAGCTCGGCCAGCGTCACCACGCCCATGGTTCCCTCGGACCCGACTACCACGTCGATGAGCGAGCCATCCTCGGGGCGGCGCAGATCGGCGATCGATCCGTCGGACATGACCAATCGAAGCCGCTCGACGTAGTCGCGCGTAACACCGTACTTGTAGGCGTAGGGGCCGCCGGCGTTGGTGGCCAGGTTGCCGCCGATGGTGGAGCCGGCCTCGGACGACGGGTCGGGCGGGTACAGGAAGCCGTCGCGCGCCACGCGCGCCCGAAAGTCGCGCGTGACCACGCCCGGCTCGACCACGGCGCAGCGCGTCTCGGCGTTGATTGACCTGATCGCGTGCAGTCGGTTGGTGTCGATGACGAGCGCGCCGTCAGGCGGGACCGCCGAAGCCGCGAGGCTGGTGGCGCCGCCGCGCGGCAGGCACGGGAGGTCTCTCCCGGCCGCGAAGCGTACGAGCCCGACGGTCTCCGCCTCGTCGGAGGGGAACGCGACGGCCGCGGGTGCGCCGCGGTAGCCCATGGTGGCGTCGTAGCCGTAGGTCCACAGCGCGTTGGGCTCGGCGATCACGTTCGCCCGGCCAACGATCGCGGCCAGGCGATCGGCGAGATCGTCCACGGCGCTCACGGTTGGCGTGCGGGGAGCAGCCGGCTCATCACACGAGGCGCGGCGTTCGACCAGCCGCGCGTGATCAGAGACACGCCGTGCCGGGTTCCGGCCTCGGCCACGATCGCCCAGCCCGACGCGATGACCGCGCCGAGGGTGCCGACCTTGGCGAGACGTTCGACGTCGGGCGCCACGGGCCGCATGGTACGGCGCTCGCACGCCCCGAGGCCGCGAGCGGGCGCCTCGGGCCTCGGGTCACCCGCGCGGCGGACCCGCGAAGCGCGCCGCCCCGGCGGCTCTAGCGTGGGATGACGAGTCCACCACCAGGTCGATCGCTCAATTCCGATCCTCGGGTCGGGAAACGAGCTGTGTTCGGTTTGTGTATGGTAGTGGCATGGCGACGCGGGCGCGACGGCGGGGGCGGCTCGAGATCGCGCGTGCGGCGCTGGCGGCCCGGTTCGTTCCGGGGGGCGCGGGCTGGGCGCCGATTCTGGACGTGGCCGACTACCTGGCGCGGACCAGCGCGCTGCGAGTACTGGAGGTCCGGCTGCCAACGTCGATCGGGGCGGCGCTGGCGGTTGGCCCCGATGGCCGTCCGACGCTGGCGGTGAACCGACGGCTCTCGCTGGGGGAGCGAAACTTCAACGCCGCGCACGAGTTCGGCCACTGGGTGCTGCACCGAGGCACGGGAGCCGGCAAACCGGCGCGAACCGAGCGCCGCCGGCTCGAATGGGAGGCGGACTGGTTTGCCATCGAGCTGCTGCTGCCGCCGCGCCTGGTCAGCGACTGGGCCGGCCTGGCGCAACGCCACTTAGAGAAGTGGCGTTGCGTCTCGGCGTACCGCCGCGACTGGTACGACGCCGGATCGCGGAACTCGCGCCGCCGCCCCGGATTCGGAGCGCTCTACGGCGCGGGAGCTAGGCTCTGGCTCAGCCCTTCTTCAGGAGCGGGAGGCCCGTCCGCGGGTTCTCGGAGACCATATAGCCGTCTGGCAGCGATTCAAGCGCGCCATCACGGACTGTTTGCGCAAAGAAGTAGATGGTCTGCAGACGACCGCCGCGAAGCGTCACGTCTTTCGTATGCAGGTAGTAGGTCTTTCCGGACTTGTTGCTCACCACGCTGTATGCCACCGACCGCTCCTTGGCTGCAGGTCCGCCTGTGGACCGGAATCTTACGGCGCAGAATACCCTGAACAAGGAGGGGGCATAAAGCGAGAACACGTCATTTCCACCTATGACCGGCCCCCCCCCCCGCGGTCGCCGTTTGACGGATCGGCCGCGCACCCGTTGGTAGACGCCCCGCCGCGGCGGAGCGGCGATTCTGACAGGACGATCGCGCGTGCGTGAGAATCGGCGCCCGCGCGGACGGCGCGGCGATTCTGACGGCGCGTCGATGTCAACAGAGTCAGCAGGCCAATCGGACCCAAGTGGGGGCGCCCAGTGCCCCATCGACGCCGCGAGCGTGCAGGCGGCACTGCGAGCGGGCGGCGTGAGCGCACCCGTGATCTACCGGCGGCACACCGGATCGACCCAAGACGACGCCCGCGCGGTGATCGAGGTGGGCGCGCCGCACGGCACGCTGGTCGCGGCCGAGCACCAGGCCAGCGGCCGGGGGCGGCATGGCCGGCGCTGGCAAGGCACGCTCGGCGGTCTGACGTTCTCGCTGGTGGTTCGAGGCGCGGAGGCCAGCGGTTTCTGGCCGACAATCGCCGCCGCGGTCGGGGTGGCCCGCGGCGTGCAGTCGGAAGCCGGCGTCTCGGCGACCATCAAATGGCCGAACGACCTGTACCTGATGGGGCGCAAGGCCGGCGGCGTGCTGGTGGAACGCGCCGGGGACGCGGCGATCGTGGGCATCGGGCTGAACGTGAACGACTCCCCCGGCGCGGTCGCGGACACCGTGGCCGTGAGCGTCGCCGAGGTCGGCGGCGAACGGATCGACCGCACCGGGCTGCTTGGAACGATCGCGCTCGAGGTGCTCGCGGCGATCGGCGCCGCCGGTGACGCGCGCGACGGGGTCCGCGCGGAATGGGAGGCGCGCTCGACCCTGCGCGGACGCCGCGTCTTGGTCACACGCCCGCACGGTCACCTGGTAGGGGTCGTGACCGGATTCGGACCGGACGGGCAGCTGCTGGTGCACACCGACGACGGAGTCCAAGAGGCCATCGTGGCCGGCGACATCTCGGTCCGCGCCGTGGAATGACGGGCGCGCGGACACCGACCGGCGATCCGGCGCGGCGGCCCGCCAACGCGATGAAGCCCGAGCCGAACACCGACGAGCGCACGCAGCGACTCGCCGCGCCCGTCCGATTCATCCGGCGGACACATCTGACGCAGGCGCTCGCGCTGGCGCTGATCATCGGCGGCGCGCTGGCGCTTCGCCTCTTTGGCATCGACTGGGATCAGGGTCAGCACCTGCATCCGGACGAGCGCTTCCTGAGCCTGGTGCTGGGCGACATCCGGCCGGTCGACGGGCTGCTCACGTATTTCGACCAGGCGGCTTCACCCCTCAATCCATCGAATCACGGCGTCGCGTTCTTCGTGTACGGCACCTTCCCGCTGTTCCTGGTGGAATGGCTCACGCGGCTGACCGGTCTGCAGGGCTACGACCAGGCCTACCTGGTCGGGCGGGCGATATCCGCACTGGTCGATACCGGGACCGTGATTCTGGTCTTCGTGCTCGGCCGCCGCTTGCTCGGGATCGGGCCGGCGCTGCTGGCCGCGGCGCTGATGGCGCTAGCCGTGCACTCGATCCAGCTCGCGCACTTCTTCGCGGTGGACACGTTCTCGACGTTCTTCGCCACCGCCGCGCTCCTGTTTCTGGTGCGCTGGTCCGACGCCAGGCATCCGCGCGATCTGGGGTTGTTCGCCATCGCCGCGGGTCTGGCGATGGCCAGCAAGCTCAGCGCCGCGCTGCTGCTGGCGCTGTTCGCGCTCTGGTGGCTGGCTCAGGGCTGGAAGGAGGGCCATCTCCGTGGCTCCTGGAGCGCGGGCGGGCGCTGGGCGTTGCAGGGCGCCGTAGCCGCGGTTCTGACCGCCCTGACGTTCCGGTTGTTCCAGCCGTACGCGTTCGAAACGGGGGCGCTGTGGGACTGGCGGCCATCGGCGACGTTCCTGGATGCGGTGGCGCAGCAGAGCGCGATTCAGGGCGGCGGCTACGACTGGCCGCCCGGCGTCCAATGGGCCGGCACCACGCCGTACCTGTTCCCGCTCGAGCAGATCCTGCGCTGGGGCCTCGGCCCGGCGTTCGGCCTGCTCGCGCTGGCGGGCATTGCCGCCTCGGGCGTCGTGCTCTGGCGCGGCCACGCCCACCCGCTGGGACTGGCCCTGGCCTGGGGTGCGCTCAACTTCGTCTATTTCGGCGCGCTGGTCCTGAAGACCATGCGCTACTTCCACCCGATCTATCCGGTGCTCGCGCTGGTCGCGGCCTGGACGCTCGCGGAGCTGTGGCGCCGGCGCGGGCGGTTGCCAGCGATGTCCCCGCGGGCCGGCCGGATCGCCGCGGCGACCGCGGCGGCGCTGGTGATGCTGGGCACGATCGGCTGGGCGGCCGCGTTCGCGCAGATATACCCGCGCGACCATTCGCGGGTCGCGGCGTCGGCCTGGATCCACACGCAGATCCCCCACGGCGCGGTCATCGCGACCGAGCACTGGGACGACCGGCTGCCGCTATCGCTGCCGGGCCGCCCCACGACCGACTTCGAATTCGCCGACGTGCTGGTCTTCGACCGCGAAGACGCGCGCAAGCGGGCGCATCTGACGTCCGTGCTCACCACGGCCGACGTGATCGTGGTGGCGAGCAATCGCGGCGCGGGCAGCATCCCGCGCATGCCGCAGCGCTACCCGCTCGCGGCTCGCTACTACGAGGCGCTGTTCGGCGGCGAGCTGGGTTTCGAGCCCGCGGCGTCGTTCACGTCTTTCCCTTCGCTGGGTCCGTGGACGATCGACGACAGCGCCGCCGAGGAGGCCTTCACCGTCTACGACCATCCCGAGGTCTCGGTGTTCCGGCGCGCGGTCGGCGACAACAGCGGGCTCGTGCGCGAGGCCCTCGCCAGCGTCGATGAGCGCGGGGCGGTGTCGGTGCTGCCGCGCATCGCGACGTCGAAGCAGTTCGACCTGAGTCCATCGCGCGCGGACGAGGTGCGCGCTTCGGCGAATTGGCCGGCCGCATATGCGGACCGCCCGCTCGGAGGCGCGGCGGCGGTGGTGGTCTGGTATCTGGCGGCGCTGCTGGCCGGCCTAGTCACCTGGCCGCTGGTCTGGCGCGCCATCGGGTGGCTCCCCGACGGTGGATACGCGGCCGCGCGGGTGGCGGGCCCGTTCGTCGTGGCGACCCCGGTCTGGTGGCTGGCAGGACTCGGGTGGATGGCGTTCGACACGCCCGCCGTCGTCGTGGGGCTGGCCGCGATCGCGACGGCGGGGGCCGTGGCGTGGGCCACGCGCGGTCGGGCGTGTCGCCCCCGCCGTTCGGGTTGGGTCTGGATCGGGGCGACCGAGGCCGTGCTGCTGGCGGCGTACGTTGGATCCGTGATCCTGCGGGCGCTCAACCCGGATCTCTGGCACCCGGTCTTCGGCGGCGAGAAGCCCATGGACTACGCGCACTTGAACGCGCTGGTCCGCTCGGAGGCCTTTCCGCCCCACGACCCCTGGTACGCCGGCGGGCAGCTCAACTACTACTACTTCGGCCACGTGCCCACCGCGGGGCTCTCGAAGGCGCTCGGGGTGGCGCCGGGCGAGGCGTACAACCTCGGCGTGGCGTGGTACGCGGCCGCGGCGTTCGGCGCGATCTTCGCGGTCGGCGCCGGCGCGTGGGCGGTGCTCCGGCGTCCCGGGGTCAAGGCGCTGGGCGTGGGACTCCTCAGCGCGCTGTTCGTGCTGGTGGCGGGCAACTTGCACGCCGGTATCCAAGCGGTTCGAATCGCGGGCGAGCACGCCGGGGAGCAGCCGTCGGCCTGGGATGTGCTGAGAACGCTGCCGGGCACGATCTTCGGCGGGGATCTGTTTCGCGACTTCGACTTCTGGGCACCGACGCGGGTCATCCCGGAAACCGTGAACGAGTTCCCGTGGTTCACGTTCATCTACGGCGATCTGCACCCGCACCTGATGAACGTCGCGCTGGTGGGAGGCGGGTTGATCGGGGCGCTGGCGCTGGTCGCGCTCGGCGAGCGGGCCCGAGCCGGCGGCGCCGTTGGGATCGGCGCGTGGGCCGGAGCGCTGGCGCTACAGGGAATCGTGCTGGGGTTGCACCGGGTGATCAACCCGTGGGACTTTCCCACCTTCCTGGCGGTGACGCTGGCCGCGCTGACATACGCGCTGTGGCGCGCCGGGCGGCTGCGCGGTCGGGCGGTCGCCGCGACGGGGGCGGCCGCGGCGCTCGGCGTCACGGCGATCGGTCAACTGGCGTGGTGGCCGTTCCACCGGGACTACGTGGACTTCTTCAGCGGCATCGCGCCGACGCCAAGCACGACGCCCGCCTACCAGTGGCTGGTGGTCTTCGGCCTGCCGGCGGCCGTGGTGGTGACGCTCATGGCGGCAGTCCTGCTCCGCGGGCGGAGGTTGTGGCGGCCGGTTCGCCGCCCCGGATCAGTCGCGCTGAGGCGGCCGGGCTGGTGGGGGGCGGCGGCGCTGGCGGCGGGCGCGACCTCACTCGCCGGGCTGATCGCGGCCGGCGAGCCGTGGTCCACGCGCGTGTGGCTGATCGGAATCGTGGGCCTCACGGTCCTGGCCATGTGGCGGGTGCGCGATCGGCCGATCCTGGTGCTGCCGGCGGCGTGCCTCGCGGCGGCCGCGCTGCTGACGGCCATACCCGAGTTCGTGACGGTACGCGATGACATCGGCCGTCTGAACACGACGTTCAAGACGTATTTCCAGGCATGGATCCTGCTGGGCCTGGGGGCGGCGATCGCGCTCCCCATCGTGGTCGCGCGGCTATGGCGTCACGGCGGCCGACTGCGCTGGCCGCGGCGCGCGTGGGCGGTGGGACTGGCCGGCCTGCTCGTGACCGCACTGATCTATCCAGTGGCCGCGACTCCGCACAAGCTCGAACTGCGAATTCAGGATCTGCCGCCGACGCTCGACGGCGAGGCGTTCCTCGCGGGCGGCACGATCGACGATCGGGGGACGCTGATCGCGCTCGACTCCGACCGGATCGGCATCGAGTGGATCCGCGCGAACGTGGCGGGCGCTCCGACGCTGCTCGAGGGACCCACGACGATCTACCGTTGGGGGGCGCGCGTGTCCGTCTACACGGGTCTTCCGTCGGTCGTGGGGTGGGACTGGCATGCGCGGCAGCAGCACTGGGGCTACGTCCACGCGGTGGACGCGCGCCTGGACGACGTGCGGGAGCTGTTCGAGACCGAGGATTCGGTGCGGGCGCGTTTCCTGCTCGATCGCTACGGGGTCGATCTGATCTATGTCGGCGAGCTGGAGCGGGCCGCCTTCGCGGCGGCGAGCCTCGAGAAGTTCGAGCGCATGGCCGATCTGGGCGTGGCGCTGGTGTTCAGGTCAGGCCCGGTGTCCATTTATGAAGTGAGCGAGACGCGACCGGGTCGGGCCGGACCGGTCGCCGGGTAGCATCGGGCCCGCCCACGCCCACACGCGCGCGGATAGAATCGCCCAGCGACCCGAGGCACGTTCATGGCAATTCCCTTCCTGTCCCGCGCGGTGGTCCAGCAGATCACCCAACGCGTGCTGTCGAACGTGCTGGAGCAGCTGCCGACGCGCGTGGGCCAGAGTCAGCCCAGTCAGGGTCCCCCGACGCCGGCCAACGAACTGGCACGGATCAACGCGCTCGCGCTGCGAGAGTTCGGGTCGCATCTGCGCCGGGTGGAGGCATCGCATGCGGCAGTGGACGCGCGCGTCGGGGAACTCGAACGGCGAGCCGGCTGGCGCAGCTACGCGCGGATCCTCGCGACCGGCCTGCTCACCTACGCGCTCGGGTTTGCCACCGCGGTGATCCTGCGCGCGCTCGGATGGATCGGCTAGCCGACCGGCCCGATTCCGAGTCTGGACCGACCCTGACGCCGGAGCACGCGCTGCCCGGTCGACGGCCGCCACAGAAGGTCCAGGATGTCCAGCGCGAGGTGCCAGAGCGCCCCGAGCGCCAGCGGGCGGCCGCGCGGGGCCAGCACCGCCAGCAGGACCAGCGCGACGGCGACCGGGACGCTGTGCGCCGGCCGCGGAACGTCGAGCGGGTAGCGCGGATCCGAATCACGCCAACCCGGCACTCGCCCCGTCAGGGCATAGACAGCGCCATCGAGCGGGTTGCGCAGGCCATATTTTCGCGCGGCGCCGACGTAGTGGTCGAGATCGATGAAGGTCGAGCTCATCACGAACACGAGCCAGCGTCGGCGGTTCAGGCCGGCCAGGGTCGCCAGGCCCGCCGCGGTCGCGATGTGATCGGTGAGTTGCATATCGAAGTCTAGCGACGGGCGCGCCGCGAATGCGGCGGACATCACGAGGGCGATAATCGGCCGAGCGCCATGCCCCACCGCGGGCGAGCACAGGCCGGACGCCGCGTTGCAGATGCACACCATCGGAACCGCCGGGCACGTGGATCACGGCAAGTCCACCTTGACCGAGGCCTTGACCGGGATCGATCCCGACCGCCTGGCGGAAGAGAAATCGCGCGGGATGACGATCGATCTCGGATTTGCCTGGCTGACGCTCCCGAGCGGTCGAGAGGTCAGCATCGTGGACGTGCCGGGTCACGAGCGGTTCGTCCACAACATGCTGGCCGGCGTCGGCGGGATCGATGCCTGCCTGTTGGTCGTGGCGGCGGACGAAGGTGTGATGCCGCAGACGCGCGAGCACCTGGACATCGTGACGCTGCTCGACATTCGCGCCGGCGTGGTGGCGCTGACCAAATCGGATCTCGTCGACGACGAATGGGCGCGGCTGGTCGAGGGCGAGGTGCGGGAGACGGTCGGTGCGTCGAGCCTGGCGGGAGCGCCGATCGTGCGCGTGTCGGCTGCCAAGCGCACGGGCTTGGACGAGCTGCAAGCGGCGCTGGACGCCGCGCTCGACCGTGCGCCGGAACGGCCCGACCTCGGGCATGCCCGGCTGCCCATCGACCGCGCCTTCACGATGACCGGATTCGGGACCGTGGTCACCGGGACGCTGTCCGGCGGAAGCGTGGCAGTGGGCGATGAGCTGCGCATTCGGCCGGGCGGCCGTCGGGTGCGGGTGCGCGGCCTGCAGTCGCACCGAACCCAGGTGTCAACCGCGCCGCCCGGTCGCCGGGTGGCGGTCAATCTGAGCGGTGTGTCGGTCGGCCAGGCGCCGCGTGGATCGGTGCTGGCGAGTGACGGCGCCGTGGTCGACTCGCGACGGGTGGACGCCACCCTTCGGCTGCTCCCGAACGCGCCTCGGGCGATCAAGCCGGGCGAGCGCGTGGCCTGGCACAGCGGCACGGCGGAAGTCGTGGCCTCCGCCCGCTACCTGCAAACCGAACCCATCGAGCCGGGCGCGACCGGCTGGGTGCAGTGGCGTTTGTCCGAACCAGTCGCACTGGCCAAGGGCGACCCGTACGTCGTTCGCCGGCTGTCGCCGCCACTCACGATCGGCGGCGGCGAGATCGTTCGGACGACCACGCGGCGGCTGCGACGGGGCGACTCGGACGAGATCGACCGGCTCGAGATCGCCGCGACCGCCGAGCCTGAGGAGATCGTGCTCGCGGCGGTCGAGGCGCATGGACCGCTCCGCGCCGCCGAGCTGGCACGCCGAACGGATCTGGGCGCGGCGATGGTCGCGGCGGTGGCGCAACCGGCGCTGGCCGAGGGGCGACTGGCGTCGGCGGGCGGGTGGCTCTGGTCCACGGCCGGATTGGCCGAGGCGCGGGCGCGCGTGCGCGCGGCGGTGGAGGCCCGACATGCGGACACGCCGACCGCGGCCGGACTCGATCGCGCCGAGCTGCGAGCGTTGGTGGACATCGCGACCGATCCGCTTACGGCGCTGCTGGACGACATGGCCTTGGACGGAACCATCGTGCTGCGCGGAACTCACGTCGCACTCGCAGGGCACCGGGTGGAGCTGTCGGCGGAGCAGGAGGCGGCGGCCCAGCGGTTGCTGGTCGAGCTCGACGCGGGCGGGACCACGCCGCCAGGTCTGGCGGAGGCGGCGCGCGCGGCGGGCGCCGCCTCCATCGTCGCGGCGGCGCTGGTCGCACAGGGCCGTCTGGTGCAAATGGCCCCCGACATCGCGATCTCGCAGGCGACGTTCGACGACTGGCTCGCCCGCTTGCGCGAGCTGTTCGAGACGAGCGATCAGGTTCGTGTGGGCGACGTGCGCGACGGCTTTCGGACCAGCCGCAAGTTCGCGCTGGCGTTCCTGGAGCATCTCGACGCCCAGGCGATCACGCGCCGCGTGGGCGACGCACGGGTACTGCTCAGGCGCGCGACATGATCGACGCCGGGTGAGCGTTCCGGTTTAGGCGTCAGGCAACGCGGCGAGGCCGGGGAGCGTTCGGCCTTCGATGAACTCGAGCGTCGCGCCGCCGCCGGTGCTGAGGTATCCCATGCGATCGGCGACCCCGGCGGCGCCGGCCGCGGCGCACGCATCGCCGCCGGCCACGACGACGAACGCGCCGGATTCGGCCAGCGCACGCGCCACGCCGCGCGTCCCGACCGCGAATTGATCTATCTCGTAGACGCCGACCGTGCCGCTCCACAAGACGGTCGCGGCGCCGCCGACGCAGCGACCGAATTCGGCAACGGTCCGCGGGCCGATGTCCACCAGCGCGCAGCCGTGGGGCACCGCGTCGATCGCCACGACGCGATGGGCCGCGCCCGCCGAAACTCTGTCCGCGGCGACGCCGTCCGACGGCAGAACGAGCCGGCACCCGGCGTCGGCCGCGGCTTGCTCGACCGCTCGAACGTTTGCCTCCTGCCCATGCTCGACCAGCGACGCGCCGATATCGAGCCCGTGCGCCGCCAGGAATGTGTTCGCGATGCCGCCGCCCAGCAGCAACACGTCGGCGCGCGCCGCGATCGTGTGCAGGACGCCCAGCTTGTCGGAGATCTTGGCGCCGCCCGCGAGCACGGCGAAGGGCCGGGCGGGATCGGCGGTGACGCGCCGGAGCGCGTCGATCTCGGCGGCGATGAGATGACCCGCGGCGGCCGGCAACACGCGCGCCAAGCCTTCGGTGCTGGCGTGCGCGCGGTGCAGCGCGCCGAAGGCGTCGTTGACGTACAGATCGGCCAGCCGCGCAAGCGCGGCGACGTGATCGGAATCGTTCGCCTCTTCGCCGGGGTGGAAGCGCAGGTTCTCGAGCAGAAGCACATCGCCGTCCTGGAGGTCGAGCGTGATCCGCTCGACCTCGTCGCCGACGCTGTCGGGCGCAAGGGCCACCGGCGCGCCGATCAGCTCGCCAAGCAGCCCGGCCACGGGCGCCAACGAGAGCTCCGGCCTCACGCGGCCCTTGGGGCGTCCGAAATGCGAACCGAGCACGATTCGCGCGCCGCGCCGGCGCAGATCGCGAATCGTCGGAAGCGCGGCCCGGATTCGGGCGTCGTCGAACGTACCGCCGTCACTCAGCGGGACGTTGAAGTCCACGCGGACAAATACGCGGCGGCCGGCCACGTCGAGCGCGTCGAGCGACCGCTTCACGCGGGTGCGAGCCGTCCTCGCGCCGCCCGCACCGGGACCGCGATCCGGAACGAGGCGGTCGGTCTCATGCGGACCTAATCGCGGCGCAGCCGGCGGCGCTCACAGGGCCATGGGACACGGCGGACGCCCCCTAGGCGGCGGCGCCCAGGGCCACGCTCTCGGCGATAAGCGCGGTCACGTCGGCGACGCGGCACGCGTAGCCCCACTCGTTGTCGTACCAGGCGGCGACCTTGGCCAGGTCGTCCGCGACCACCATGGTCGAGCCCGCATCGACGATGGACGAGTGCGTGTTGCCCTTCAGATCCACCGAGACGAGCGGCTCGTCCGTCACGTCGAGGATGCCCGCCAGCCGCCCGGCGGCCGCGGCGCGGAGCGCATCGTTGATCTCATCGGCGGTCGCGGCGCGCTCGAGGCTCACGACGAATTCAACGATCGAGACGGTTGGCACCGGAACGCGGTAGGCCGCGCCGTGCAGGCGCCCCTTGAGCTCCGGGATGACCTCACCGATAGCCCTGGCCGCGCCGGTGCTGGAGGGGAACACACTGAGCGCGGCCGCGCGTGAATCGCGCAGTGCCTTCGAGGGACCATCCACCAGCGCCTGCGTCGAGGTATACGCGTGGACCGTGCTCATGATCCCTTTGCGAACTCCGAACTCCCGGCGCACGACGTCCAACGGCGGAGCGAGTCCATTGGTCGTGCACGACGCGTTGCTGATCACCTGGTGCCGCGCGGGGTCGTACGTCGCTTCATTCACACCAAGCACGAGGGTCACGTCAACCTCCGTGCCGGGGGCGCTGATCAGGACCTTCTTGGCGCCGGCGTCCAGATGCCGCGCGGCGCGCTCGCGCTCGGTTCCGACGCCGGTGGCTTCGATGACGACCTCCGCCCCGAGGTCCGCCCAGGGCAGCCGGTCCCATTCGCGCTCCGCGAGGAACGGGATCGGCGCGCCGTCCACCACCAAGCGCGCGGCGTCGGTGCTGACCGACTGGCCAAAGGCGCCGTAGTTGCTGTCGTACTTGAGGAGATGGGCCGAGGTTTCCAAATCAACCAGATCGTTGATCCCGACAACCTCGAGATCAGGCCGGCGCTCACGAATGGCCCGGAAGGAGAGACGTCCGATCCGACCGAAGCCGTTGATCCCGATGCGCACCCTGCCACCTCCCTGATCGTTCGCGATCATCATCGCGCCGGCTCGCCGACCGCGCAGCGGCAGTGGCCAGTCCTATGATGGCACGGACTCTTCAGCCGCGGTTGCGGCGGGCGCTCCGCCCAGCGCGGTCCACGGCCGAGGTCATCCGCGGCCGGATGCGGCCTTGCGGCGACGGCCCCGAGCGCGCGCATTTGGCGGTCGGCCCGATATGGTGGCATAACTTACACTTGGGGGCGTGTCGGGCGGCGTGCGTTGAATCGCGTCCCTAACCCATGGCCGCAATGAACTGCTGCATTGGTCTTCATCTGAAGGCATCCAGACCGGCGGCTGGAGCCGTTCGATGACGGCAATTGCGCACGAACTCGTGCCATCAGCCGTCCCCGGCTCCGGGGCCGTCATGCGCCGGGCCGGCGGAGAGAACTTTCCGGTCGCGTCGCGGCTGTTGCCGGGCTCGGTGCGTCAGCATCTGTTGCATATCTACGGATTCGCCCGGCTCGCCGACCAGCTGGGAGACGCCGCCGAGGGCGATCGACTGGAGCTGCTCGACTGGCTGGACGGGGAGGTCGATGCGATCTATGCGGGGCGAGCGCCGTCGCATGCGCTCATGCAGCGGCTGCTGCCGACGGTGCTTCGATTCTCGATCCCGGAAGATCCGCTGCGCCGGCTGATCGAGGCCAACCGACAGGATCAGCGGGTCAGCCGCTACCCGACCTACGCCGACCTGGCGGCATACTGCGAGCTCTCAGCCAACCCGGTCGGCCACCTGGTCCTGTACGTGTTCGAGGCCGCCACGCCCGAGCGCATATGGCTATCGGACCAGATCTGCACGGGGCTGCAGCTCACCGAACACTGGCAGGATGTTCACGAGGACTATGCGATGGGTCGCGTGTACATCCCGGTGGAGGACCTTGAGCGTTTTGGGTTCGAGGTCGAGAACATTGGCGCCCGCAACGCGAACGCCCCGTTTCACCAGCTGATGAGGTTCGAGGTGGACCGCGCGCACGCGTTGTTCGACGCCGGGGCGCCGCTGCCGCGAACACTGCCGGGGACGCAGGCGCTGGCGGTGGCCGCCTTCCTCGAGGGCGGGCGCGCGGCGCTGCGGGCGATCGAAGACGCGGACTGCGACGTGCTCAACCTCAGACCGCGCCCCGGGACCCGTGACAAGCTGCGTGCCGCCTGGCGCGTGCTTCAGCTCGCGACGGCGCAGTAGGCCAATGGACACCACTCAGGCCTACGCGGTCTGCAAGTCCATCACCCGCACGCGCGCGGCCAACTTCTACTACGGCATCCGGCTGCTGGCCGAGCAAAAGCGAATCGCGCTGTGCGCCGTGTACGCGCTGGCGCGGCGGATCGATGACATCGGCGACGGCTCGCTCGGCGCCGACCAGAAGCTCCACGATCTGGAGGTTGCCCGCGAGGGTCTGGACCACCTCACGCTGGATTCGGACGACGCGGTGCTGGTGGCGCTGGCGGATGCGTCGACGCGGCTGCCAATCCCACTGTCGGCGTTCGGCGAGCTGATCGACGGCGTGGAGATGGACGTGCGCGGCACCTCGTATCAGAGCTTCGACGATTTGGTCGTCTACTGCCGACGGGTGGCCGGCACCATTGGGCGGCTCTCGCTTGGCGTGTTCGGGTCGAATCAGATGTCGCGGGCGGTGCCGCTGGCCGACACGCTCGGAGTGGCGCTGCAACTCACGAACATCCTGCGCGACATTCGCGAAGACCTGCTGAACGGCCGGGTGTACCTGCCGCGCGACGACCTTGAACGATTCGGCTGCGAGCTGGACCTCAAGGCATCGGCCGACTCGGCGTTCGTGGCATTGATCCGCTTTGAGGCCAAGCGCGCGAGCACGTGGTTCGAGGAGGGCCTGCAGCTCTTGGCGCTGCTCGACTCGCGCAGCGCGGCCTGCGCCGGCGCGATGGCGAGTATCTACCAGCGGTTGCTGCGGCGGATCGAGCGCGAGCCGGAAGCCGTGTTGCGGCGCCGGGTCTCGCTGCCCGCGTGGGAGAAGGCCTGGGTCGCCGCGCAGAGCCTCGCCCGCGCGTGACCCAGCCGCACATCGCCGTCGTCGGTGGCGGCCTCGCAGGCTGCGCGGCCGCGCTTGCGTGCGCTGGCGCCGGCGCGCGCGTGACGCTGCTGGAGGCGCGAGCGCGGCTGGGAGGTGCAACGTACTCCTTCCAGCACGACGGCCTCTGGTTCGATAACGGTCAACACGTGTACTTGCGCTGCTGCACGTACTACATCGAGTTCATTCGACAGATAGGCGCCGACCGGATGGTGACGATTCAGCCGCGCCTGCGGATTCCGGTGGTGCATCCCGCCCGCGGCGCGGGGTGGCTGCGCCGCGGGCGCCTGCCGGCGCCTTTGCATCTGGCCGGGAGCATCCTGACCTATCCGCACCTGACGCGGCGGGAACGCCTGAGCTTTGTGCGCGCGGTGCTCGCGCTCGGGCGGCTCGACCTGAACGACGCCCGTCTCGACGACCGGACGTTCGGCGATTGGCTGCGCGAACACGGTCAGTCCTCGCAGGCGATCGAGGCGTTGTGGGACCTCATCACGCTGCCGACGCTCAACGCGCCGTCGCGGCAGGCCTCGCTGTTGCTGGCGGCGATGGTGTTTCAGACCAGTCTGCTAGGCGATCCGGGCGCAGCCGACCTCGGCTACACGACGGTCCCGCTGGGCCAGGCGCACGGCGAACGAGCGGCCGCCACGCTGGCCAAGGCCGGCGTGGATGTGCGGCTGAACACCCCCGTCACCAAGGTCACGGCATCCCCAGACGGACGGGTCAGCGTCGCCCAGCGCCGCGAGACGCTCGATGCGGATACGGTGATCTTGGCGGTTCCCCACCAGCAAGCGGGGCCGATGCTGCCCGCCGGCGCGCACCCGAAGGCCTCGCGTTTCCAACAGCTAGGCGCAATGCCAATTGTCAATCTGCACGTGGTGTACGACCGCCCGGTGATGCCCTACCCGTTCGCGGCGGCGGTGGGAACTCCGGTGCAGTGGGTGTTCGACCGCACCGCGCACGCGGGATTGTCTGACGGTCAGTGCCTGGCGGTGTCGCAGTCGGGCGCGGAGGACATTGCGCGACTGCCCACCGATGAGCTCCGCCGCCGGTTCTTGCCGGAGCTGGCGCGGCTCTTCCCGGCGGCGGCCGACGCCCGGGTGATGGACTTCACGGTCACGCGCGAGCACGCGGCCACCTTTCGCCAGACGCCCGGCACGCACGCGCTCCGTCCGGGGCCCGCCACCAACTCGTCCCGGGTGTTCCTGGCCGGCGCGTGGACCGACACCGGGTGGCCCGCCACGATGGAAGGCGCCGTGCGGAGCGGCGTTCGCGCGGCCCGCGAATCGCTGCTCGCAATGGGACAGACGCGCGGAATCCCCGACCGCGTCGCCGCATAGTCCATGACCCTCCTACGTCGGCGCGCAACGGACATCTCCACCCACCGGGACACGCAGGCGCTCGCCGTGGAAACTCTGGGGCGTGCGCGAGCGCATCTGGAATCCCTGCAGCACGTCGAGGGCTGGTGGAAAGGCGAGCTCGAGACCAACGTAACGATCGAGGCCGAGGACCTGTTCCTACGCTCGTTCCTCGGCGTGCTCAAGCAGGACGAGCTGCGCCTGACCGCGAACTGGATTCGCTCGAAGCAGCGCGACGACGGGACGTGGGGGAACTTCTACGGCGCGCCGCCGGATCTCTCGACCACCGTCGAGGCCTACGTCGCGTTGCGATTGGCGGGAGACGATCCGTCGGCGACATACATGCGGCGGGCCTCGGCGTGGATCCTCGACAACGGCGGCGTCGAGGCCACGCGGGTCTTCACGCGCATGTGGCTGGCCCTGCACGCGTGGGAGCGCTGGGAGGACTTGCCGGCGCTGCCGCCCGAGGCTATCTATCTCCCGCGCTGGGTGCCCCTCAACATCTACGACTTCGGGTGCTGGGTGCGCCAGACGGTCGTGGCGCTGACAGTGGTCTGGTCGTACCGGCCGCAGCGGCCGTCGCCGTTCAGCATCGACGAGATCCGCACCGGTCGCGCGATGCCGCTGCCGGATCGATCGCCCTGGACCTGGAGCGGGTGGTTCTATTGGCTGGACCGCGCCCTGCAGATGTATGAGCGACGGCCTCTTGCCTCGCTGCGGAGCGCGGCGCTCGCGCGCGCCGAGCGATGGATCCTGGACCGCCAGGAAGCCGACGGCTCGTGGGGGGGCATCCAACCGCCGTGGGTCTACTCGATGATCGCCCTGCACGTGCGCGGCTACGGGCTTGACCACCCGGTCATGCGGCGCGCATTCGACGGGCTCGATCGCTTCACGATCGTCGAGGACGGAAAGCGCCGACTCGAGGCCTGTCAGTCGCCGGTCTGGGACACGGCGCTCGCGGTGACGGCACTGGCGGATGCCGGGGCGCCCCCCGACGATCCCGCGATCGAGCGGGCGGCGACATGGCTGCTGGACCAGGAAGTGCGGCACAGCGGCGACTGGGCGGTCCGCCGGCCGGGGCTCGAGCCGGGCGCGTGGGCGTTCGAGTTCGCGAACGACAACTATCCGGACGTCGACGACGCGGCCGAGGTCGTGCTGGCGCTCCGGCGCGCGGCGCCCACCGACGCCCGACGGCTGGAGGCGGCGGTGCGACGCGGCGTTGCGTGGACGATCGGCATGCAGAGCAGCGACGGCGGCTGGGGCGCGTTCGACATCGACAACACACAGACGCTCTGCCGCGCCCCTCCCTTCTTCGACTTCGGCGAAGTCATCGACCCGCCCAGCGCGGACGTCACGGCGCACGCGCTGGAAATGCTCGCGGTGGAAGGCCGCGCGCACGAGCCGCCGGCGCAGCGCGGCGTTGCGTGGTTGTTGCGCGCGCAGGAGCCCGACGGCTCGTGGTTCGGCCGCTGGGGCGGAAACTACGTCTACGGCACCGCGGCCGTGGTGCCCGCTCTGGTTGCGGCCGGCCTCTCACGGAAGAATCCCGCCATCCGCCGCGCGGTCAAATGGATCGAGAGCCGGCAGAACGCCGACGGAGGATGGGGCGAGGACCCGCGGTCCTATGACCACCCGGAATGGAGCGGGCGCGGCGCGAGCACCGCCTCCCAGACCGCCTGGGCGCTGCTGACACTCGAGGCCGCTGGCGAGCTTTCTAGGACATTCGACCGCGGCGTCCGCTATCTGGCCAATACGCAGCGCCAGGACGGCACCTGGGATGAGCCGTGGTATACGGGCACCGGGTTTCCAGGTGCGTTCTACATCAAGTACCACCTGTACCGGCTGATCTTCCCGGTCATGGCGCTGGGCCGATATGTGCGCGCAGCGCGCGAGCTTGACCGCCGAGACGGCGAGTCCGTTTCGTACTTGTGGTAGATGGAGGTTGTCCTGGGCTCGGGTGCGTCGTACCGTTTGATCACTTGCCGTTGAGAGACGTCACCCCCAGATAAGCGCATGTCTGTCCCATTTCGCCAGACGCTCACGGTTGGGCGCTACCTGATCGAGCAGAAACTCCGCCGCCGCGAGCGATTTCCGCTGATCGTCGAGCTCGAGCCGCTCTATGCGTGCAATCTGGCGTGCGCCGGCTGCGGCAAGATCCAGCACCCGGCAGACACGCTGCGGAAGCGCATGCCGGTGGAGCAGGCGGTGGCGGCGATCGACGAGAGCGGCGCGCCGATGGTCTCGATCGCCGGCGGCGAGCCGCTGCTGCACCCAGAGATCGACAAGATCGTGGCCGAGCTGGTGCGACGCAAGAAGTATGTGTACCTGTGCACGAACGCGATCCTGGTACGGAGGAAACTGCATCTGTTCGAGCCGTCGCCGCTGTTCGCCTTCGCGATTCACATCGACGGCCTCAAGGAACGTCACGACGAGTCGGTCTGCCAGGACGGGGTCTTCGAGCAGGCGGTGGACGCGGTCAAGGCGATCAAGGCGGCCGGGTTCCGCGTGACCACCAACACGACGTTCTTCACGCACGACACGCCCGAGAACGTGCGAGCCGTGCTCGATTTCCTGAACGACGAGCTGGAAGTCGACGAGATGATGATCTCGCCGGGATACGCGTACGAGAAGGCGCCCGACCAGGAGCATTTCCTGCCCGTGGACCAGACGCGCCAGCTGTTCCGGGAGGCGTTCAAGGGCGATCGGCGTCGGAAGTGGCGGCTGAATCACAGCCCGAGGTTCCTGGACTTCCTGGAAGGCAAGGTCGACTACCAGTGCACGGCCTGGGGCATTCCCAGCTATTCCATCTTTGGATGGCAGCGGCCCTGCTATCTGATGGCGGACGGATACGCCGCGACCTACCAGGAGCTGGTGGACACCACGGATTGGGACAGCTACGGGCGCGGCCGAGATCCACGCTGCGACAACTGCATGGCGCACTGCGGGTACGAGCCCACCGCCGTCCTCGACACCGCGACATCACTGCGCGAGTCAGCGCGCGCCCTCGTCTCGTCGGTGCTCTAGATCCGGACCCGGCGCCCTCTCCGCTACCCGAGGCGGCGCGCGAGGGCGCGGTACAGGCCCGGCCAAGCGCCCCGAAGCCAGATCGGGAAGCCGAGCCAGCGCGGGATCACCACCTCGTCGCGGCCGCGCTCGATGGCGTCGACGATGGCTGCGGCCACTCGCTCGGCCGCGATGGGCTTCGGGCGGGTGCGCCCATAGGGAGCGCCGCGACGGTCGAAGAACGGGGTGGCGACGGCGCCGGGCGACACCACCGACACGCCGATGCCGGCGCCGGCCACCTCGTACCGCAAGCTCTCGCTGAAGCCGATCAGCGCGGCCTTTGACGAGGCGTAGACCGCCTCTGACGCCACTCCAACGTGCCCGGCGATCGAGGCGACGTTGACGATGTGGCCGACTTCACGCGCCAGCATTCCCGGCAGCACGGCGCGCGTGAGCAGGATCGGCGCCAGCAGATTGGTCGCGATCAGGTCGTCGATCGCGGCCGCGTCCATGGCGGTGAAGTCGCCGGCCCAGCCGATCCCGGCGGCGTTGACCAGAACGTCGAGGCGTCCGAGCGCCCGATCGGCCTCGGCCGCGACCCGTTCGATCCACGCGGCGTCGGTCAGATCGGCCGAGATCGTGGCCGCACCGGTGATCCGAGCCAGCTGCTCGAGCGCGCCCGCATCGCGGCCGACCGCCGCCACCCGTGCGCCCCGATCGGCAAGAGCGATGCAGGTCGCGCGTCCAATGCCACTGGAGGCGCCGGTAACGAGCGCGGTCCGAGCGTTCAGGTTCACGCCGACTGGCCACCATCATCCAAGCGGGCCTGTGGTCTCTAGTATTGCGCGGGGTTGGGTGCAACGGGCACCATCGGGGGGCCGGCTTGGTTCTGGGCAATTGCCGGGGAGGCGGGTGCATGGGTCAGGTGTCGGGGCGGATTCATGCACCGCATGATCCGAAGGCGCCGGCCGCCGAGATCCGCGCCGTCGTGACCCCGCCCTCAAGACCACCCCGCGCCACGCTCGCGCGCGCCGCCGCCACCCTGGACGTTCACGTCGATGCCGGTCGCCTCAGCCTCGAGGCGCCGCGCTCGCCGGCGGGGGCATCCGCTCCGCGATGACTGCGGAGACATCCGCGCTCCCCAAGGCCTTTGCCCGCTATTGGGACAGGATCGACGCGGCGCTCAAGTCCGCTGTGGATGGCCCGTCTCATTCGCTGTACACGATGGCGCGGTATCAACTCGGGTGGGTCGACGAACGCGACGCCCCGGTCGAGACGGACCGCGGCAAGGCGGTGCGGCCGACGCTGTGCCTGCTCATGTGCGAGTCGCTCGGCGGAGATGTCGAAGCGGCGGTGCCGGCGGCCGCCGGGCTCGAGCTGCTGCATAACTTCTCGCTCATCCATGACGACGTGATGGACCGGGATGAGACCCGGCGGCACCGACCCACGGTGTGGACGATCTGGGGCCAGTCGCAGGCGATCAACGCCGGCGACCTGATGAACGTGCTGGCCATGCTGAGCGTGCTTGGCGCCGGCGACGCTCGCAGCGATCCCGTGCGGTCGCGCGACGCGGCGGAGGTGCTGGCTCGCGGATGCGGGCGTATGACGCAAGGCCAGTACCTGGACATTGAGTTCGAGTCGCAAGTCGAGGTGAGCGTGGACGAGTACCTCGAGATGGTGGCCGGCAAGACCGCCGCCCTGATCGGAGCGGCGTTCGAGATCGGAGCCATATTCGCGGACAACGATCCGACGACCCGCGCGCTCTGCGGAAACTACGGGCGCATGCTGGGCACCGCATTTCAGATCC
The DNA here is from genome assembly GCA_965247475.1 of Chloroflexota bacterium. Taxonomy (GTDB): domain Bacteria; phylum Chloroflexota; class UBA11872; order UBA11872; family UBA11872. The sequence goes on along the minus strand of OZ252016.1, from coordinate 2,652,557 downwards.
GCGACGACCTGTTGGGCACCTGGGGCGACCCGGCCATGACCGGCAAGCCGGCCGACAGCGACATCCGGCAGCGCAAGAAGACCCTGCCCATCGTGCACGCGATGCAGTCGGGATCGAGGGAGGACCGCCGCCGACTGCGCGCGATGTTCGCGCAGACGGGATCGGACGTTGACGTGGATCTGACCATGGATATCCTCAGCCGCGCGGGGTCGCGCGAGTTCGCCGAGGCCGAAGCGAATCGCTGCCTGGCTGAAGCCGCGACCTTGCTCGATCGGCTCCCGGTGAGCGCCGAGGGCCGAGACGAGCTGGCGGACGCCGCGGCGTTCCTCATCGGCCGGCGCAAGTAGCGGCTGTTCGGGACACAGGTCCGCGCGATGTCGAGCGGCACTCGTGAGCGCAAGGCCGACCACCTTCGCATCGTTTTGGACGAGGATGTAGCGGCGCGCGGCGTGACCGCCGGGTTCGAGCGCATCCGGCTCCCGCATTGCGCATTCCCGGAGATCCACCTCGACGAGGTTGCGCTCACGACCACGTTCCTCGGTCATCAGCTCGCGGCGCCGTTTCTGATCTCATCTATGACCGGGGGGACGCCCGAGGCCATGCGCGTGAACCGTCGGCTCGCGCGGGCGGCTCAGGCATCCGGGCTTGCGATGGGCGTCGGCTCGCTGCGGGCCGCGGTCGAAGATCCCACGCTGGCCGAGAGCTATCGGATCCGCGGCGTGGCGCCGAACATCCTGCTGTTCGCGAATCTCGGCGCCGTGCAGCTCAACTACGGCTACGGGGTAGATCAAGCGCGACGCGCGATCGACCTCATCGGCGCCGACGGCCTGATCCTGCACGCCAACCCGCTCCAGGAGGCGCTGCAGCCCGAGGGCGACACGGACTTTCGCGGGCTGATCGACAAGATCGCGGCCCTTCGCCGGCGCCTGGAGCGGCCCCTCGTGGTCAAAGAGGTCGGTTGGGGAATCTCCGGGCGGGTGGCGCGCGATCTGATCGAGGCCGGAGTAGACGCGATCGACGTGGCGGGCGCGGGCGGCACTTCGTGGAGCGCGGTGGAGCGATTCCGGATCGAGGATCCCAGCCGGCAGCGGGTGGCCGAGACGTTCCGGAGCTGGGGCACTCCGACGGTCGACGCGATCCGCGATGTTCGGTCGGAGCTGCCCGATGTTCCGCTGGTCGCGAGCGGCGGCCTCCGCTCGGGGCTCGATTGCGCCAAGGCCCTGGCGATCGGCGCCGACCTGTGCGGGACGGCGCTTCCGTTTCTGAAGGCCGCGGCCGAGTCGGAACGGGCGCTGGAAGCGCTCGTCAGCGAAATGCGCGACGGTCTGCGGATCGCGATGTTCGCGACTGGGTCTCGCTCGGCGGATGACCTGCGGGCGGCCTACGCCGCCGACATACACCGTCGCGACGAGCTGGGCGGCTTGCGAACCTAGCGCGAGTCGGCGATCGAGACGATCTTCTGCTCGCTGCCGTGCGACGCCTGCGCGTGGAGGTCGAGCAGCGCCTCGGCCAGCGCCGTCCGCTCGTGGTGGTGGGGATTGGCCGAGTCGACCACATCGGCCAGCACGACCTGCACGCCCTCGTCGAGCAGCTCGACCTGCGCGGCGGGGTCCGACTCCACCATCGTCGCGCCTGAGTTGGGCGGCAACGTGACGCGCGTATTGCTGTTCGCCAGCATGTACTGAAACAGGTTCGGACCGACGTGCCGGGCGAAGCTCCGCATGTGCTCGCGGGGTCCGAACTCGTCGGTCTCGCCGGGCTCGGTGGCCACGTTGCAGACGTACACCTTCACGGCCGCCGAGGCTCGAACGGCCGTCGCGATGTCGGGAACCAGCAGGTTCGGCATCACGCTGGTGTACACGCTGCCCGGTCCGAGCACGACTATATCGGCCGCCAGGATCGCCTTGACCGCTTGCCCGTTCGCGGCGACGTGCCGCGGCTCGATGAACACGCGCTCGATCGCCTGGCCGGCCGACCGCAGCCTCGATTCGCCGCGCACGATCGACCCATCCACCAGCTGGGCGGCGAGCCGCACGTCCGACAGCGTGGAGGGCAAGATGCGACCGCGAACCCGCAGGACCTGGCTGAGCGCGTCGACCCCGCGTTCAAAGTTCCCGCCCTTCAGGTCGGCCATGGCCGCGATCATGAGGTTGCCGAGGCTGTGGCCCTGCAACCCTTCACCCCGAGAGAACCGATACTCCATGACCTCCTGCATCAGGGACTCGGATTCCGCGAGCGCGGCCAGGCACTGCCGAACATCGCCGGGCGGAACCAGGCCGAATTCCTCGCGCAGGCGGCCCGAGCTGCCGCCGTCATCGGCAACAGTCACTACGGCGGTGATGTTGTTGGTGTACTCCTTGAGCCCGCGGAGCAGCACGCCCAGACCTGTTCCGCCGCCAAGCGCAACGATTCGAGGTCCGCGGCGCAGCACGCGATCCTCATAGAGGATCTCGGCGAGGTTGTCTTCCGGCCCCACGACCACCGACAGCACCGACCGCCAGAGCATCACGCCGCCCACCGCCACGACGATCAGCCCGACCCCGCCAACCAGGATCTCGCGGAACGGATGATCGATGAACTGGAGCGTCAGATACCAGACGATCGGACCTGCCAGGCCTGGCACGTCGAACGTGCGGTACGCGAACGCCAGGAACATGGCGAGCGCGAGCGCCACGATCACTGTTCCGAGGAAGATCGTTAGGACGTAGCGCTTGACCCCGATTCCGAGGGTCAACCAGCGACGTGAGCGCACGTCCGCGTCTAGGTCCTCATCGGAGCGGGCGGCGCCGAGAGCGAACGTCGGCCTTGCGAGACCCTGACGACGTGGCCGAGATCATAGGCATGCATCATTCGTTATGTCACGTCGAACGTGGGTGCCGCAGACCCACGTGTCCGTTTCACCATGCATGATGCCACGCGCTCCGGCGCCCGCTTCCCAGCCTCGCAACGACGTTATCGCGACCGGCCTTCGAGGTGGACGCTCCCCGCACGACACCGCCGACCGATAATGCGGCGCCCGCCGCGTGACCTTTGATCACGCATACCCCAAATCGTCGACACGGAGGTTGAAAGCGAAACCCGTTCTCGTCGGGGCGCATTGCTCGACGGCCGGCGGCGCGCACAAGGCGATCGAACGCGCGGCGGCCATGGGATGCGAGTGCCTCCAGATCTTCAGCTCGAACCCTCGACAGTGGAAGGCGCGCGTGTACGCCGATGTGGAGCTTCGGGCCTGGCATCAAGCGCGCCGCGCACACGACGTGGGACCGGTGTTCTCGCATGCCATCTACCTGATCAATCTGGCATCGGCCAGCGCACGGATCCGGCAGGCCTCGGTGCGGGCCCTTGCCGCGGGACTCCGAATCTGCCACGCGCTGCGCCTCGATGGTCTGATCGTCCACGTCGGCAGCGACGGCGGCCGCGGCTTCCGCCGCGCCTTGCCGCTGATCGTCGGTGGCCTGAAGCGCGCGTTCGCGGAATCCGAGCCTGATTCTCGCGTGCTGCTGGAAAACAGCGCCGGCGCGCGCGGGTCGATCGGCGCCGATCCGGCCGAGCTCCACGCGATCATCGACGCGATGGATCACGATCCGCGGCTCGGGCTTTGCCTCGACAGCGCGCACGCGTTCGCCGCCGGCTTCGATCTTCGCGAACCCGACGAGGTCGAGCGCCTGATCGATGACGTCCGATCGTCGGTCGGGCTGGAGCGCCTCGCCGCGCTGCACCTCAACGATTCGAAGACGCCGGTCGGCTCTCGCCGCGACCGGCACGAGAACCCAGGGGATGGCCACCTCGGCCTGACCGGCCTCACGAATCTCGTCACGCACCCGTCCGTGGCGGGCCTTCCCGCCCTCCTGGAGACGCCGGGGTTTGACGGATCGGGTCCGGACGCCCACGGCGTCGAGATCGCTCGGGCGATCGCGGGCAGCGGGAAGTACACAGCTCGAGGCGCGCTCCGTCGCGCGCACACACACGCCAGGCGCGTGCGCGCCGACCGAACGTCACACAGTCGGAGCACCGCGTGAGCGGTCCCGCCATCCGGCTGCTGGCGCTCGATCTGGACGGCACGATTCTCAAGGGGGAGCGCGGCATAACGCCGCGCGTGCGCGCGTCGATCGCGGCGGCTCAGGCACACGGCGTGCAGGTCACCATCGCCACGGGTCGGATGTTCCAGTCCGCGCGGCGTTTCGCTCGCAGCCTCGATGTGCAGGTCCCGATCATTTGCTATCAGGGCGCACTGATTCGGCATCCCGTGCGAGGCCAGACGATCGTCTCCACGGTTCTCCCGATCGAGCCCGCGTTCGCCGTCCACGCCTTCGCCAAGTCTACGAACCTGCACCTGAATGCGTATGTGGACGACGAGCTCTACATGGAAGCGGCTACGCCGGAGGGACGGTTCTACGCCGACACGTCCGGGGTGGACATTCACCTGACCGACGACTTGCGCATCGAGATCGAGCGCGGCACGACGAAGCTCGCGATCGTGACGGATGAGGACCGGGTACCGCCCATACTCGAAGCGCTCGAGGCCCGGGTCGGCGACCGCCTGGAAGTTACGCGCTCGCATCCGCGCTTCGCCGAGACCACCCGCCCAGGCGTGGACAAGGGCACCGGGCTCCGCGCGCTGGCCCGGGCGATCGGAGTGCCCATCGAGCAGACGATGGCCATCGGCGACAACCTGAACGACTTGCCGCTCGTGACCGCGGCCGGGATCGGCGTGGCCATGGGCGATGGGGATGCACGCGTCCGCGACGCCGCCGAATGGGTCACGGGTACGTACGAGGAGGACGGCGTCGCCACCGCCATCGAGAGGTTGGTGCTGCGGCCCGGCACCGCCGTTTGAGCGCGGCCGTGCGATGGGACGGCGGCGGAGTGCGCGAGTGCGCCAAGGTCGTCGCCGCGGGCGGCGTGGCGGTGATTCCCACCGACACGCTCTACGGCCTGGCGGCAAGCATCTCCAATCCGGACGCGGTTGCGCGGGTCCTGGCGATCAAGGGCCGTGCGGTCGATCGGGGCATGCCGGTGCTGCTGGCATCCGCCGAGCAAGTCTCACTCGTTGGGACATCGGTTTCGTTCCTGGCCGAGCTCGCGACCGCCTTCTGGCCGGGGGGCCTCACGCTCGTGGTGCCCGCGCTGGCCGATGTCACGCCGTTGGTGACCGATGCGCGCGGAACCGTGGGTATCCGCGTACCAGGGATGCCGGCGACCCGTGAGCTGGCGCGCCTGGTGGGCAGTCCGCTCACGGGGACGAGCGCGAATCGCGCCGGCGAGCCCCCGCCCGTGACCGCCGACGAGGCGGTCGCAGCCATCGGGTCACACGTGGACCATGTGCTAGACGGAGGCCGTGTCGGCGGACGGCCGTCGTCCATCGTCGACCTCACGACCGATCCGCCCCAGGTCCTGCGCGCCGGCGCGATCCAGATCACCGAGCTCCGCCAAATCGTGCCGGCTCTGGTCGACGCATCACCAGGCGATCGCCCGTGATCGACGAGTCCGTCGAGCTGATCGGCGCGTTCGATCCCGAGGAGATCGCGTACCTCCAGCGAACGTTCGACCACAGCACCATCGAGCTCATCCAGCGCTCGAAGCTCGACGGGCGGACGGCATTGCTCCGCTGGACGCCAGGCTCAGCGGGCTCGGACGACGGCGTGACCGACGCGCGCCGGATGCCGCGCATCGCCTTCTACGTGCTCGATCGACCCGACGGTCTGCGGCTCACGGCGATTCAGTCGTGGGACGTTCTGGAAGCAAGCTTCCCCGGTCACTTCAACCGAGATGCGCTGCCCGAGTTCCCAACGCGACGTGGATGTCTGCCAGGGCTGTTCGGTGGCGCGGCGGTGGTCGGCCTGGCCGTCGCGCTGGCCGTCAAGATGACCTGATGCGCGGCCGTTCGCCCACAGACGGGGCTGTGGAGGGCGGCTCGACCGGTCAGCCGCGCCCCATGAAGTGTGCGTTTAATCGCGTGTAGTCGGCGGTCAGGTCGTCCGGGATTCGTCCGAGATGCGCGGCGGTTTGGTTCGCCAGCCGAATGGCGTCGGCCCCCGCCGCTAAATCCTCCATATGACGGGCGTGCTCGGTCCGATACGCCGCCCACCCATCGTCAACCTCCGCCCCAACGCCCGGCGTCTCTCGGGCGAGCGCGTCCCAGATCGCCGGCTCGATTCGGTCATACCGCCAGATCGAGAACCCCGCCGTCCGCGCCCGGACCTCGAGCGCCTCGGCGGCGGTGATCCCGTATCCCTGTATGGCCGGTCGCTGGGGCTGATCCAGGCCGTGCGCCACCCAATCCTCGCGAGACCGCGTGAGGGCTGCCGCGCCACGCACGCGCCGATCGGCGAAGTAGACCTGCGGGATTGCGAAACCGGCGTGCGCGGAGATCCCGTGGTAGTCGATGCCATCCCGCCTTCGCGGCGAACGCCCGTCGCGGCCGTAGAGGCTGTGATAGCGGGGCAGGTCGTAGGTTGTGTATCCCACCCGCCCACGATCGAATCTCGAACCGAGCGCCCCGAACAGCCGTCGCGCCGCGTCTGGTTGCCCGCCGTACTCGCGGGTCTCGCCTTCGTGCTCGATGTCCACGATCACCGCGGGCGGATCGGCAAAATCGACCGCGTCCGCGAACGAATGCGCCTCGCGATCCGGCCGGTTCCCGGCGGCGGGCCCGTACACGTACGTCCACGGAACGATCGTGCCCAGGTCGCTGGCTTCATCCAGATAGCGGCGGTACTGATCGAGAAAGCTGTACCCGTCCGGCGTCGTGGCCCGCTCGCCGTTCCACGCGCGCACGAACAGACCGCGCGCGCCGTGATCGCGGCAGCGGCGCATCGTCGCGCGCGGCGGCTCACCGTGCCAGTCGGCCCGCCACACCCACACGAACAGGCCATCGAGCGCACCGCCGGCCCTTGATCTCGCCCAGCACGGCCGCGATCGACGCTTGATAGCGCGTCATCTCGACGTGATGGTCGGCCAGGTTTCGATCGATGCTCTCGAGCAACCGCACCTTGCGCTCGTCGGTCGGCCCGCCCTGGGTGCGCTGGCGCCAGCGGACGAACTCGTCACGCAGCGCGCGACTCACGTACACGGCCGCCGCGCCGAGCAGACCGAGCATCTCAACGACCTCGGGATCGCTCACAGCCGCACCAGATAGCGGTTCACACGCGCGACGATGCGCGCGAGGTCCTTGACAGCGGTTTGCAGGCCGGCCGAATCGAGCGTGTCCGCGCCCGCCGCGATCTTGGCGAGGCGCTCGTCGGCGGCGGATTGGTTGACCTTGACCTGATCGCGGGCGGCGCGCGTCTTGGCGGCCGTGGCGAGCAGATCCCGCACGTTGGCGGGGAGATCTGCGACAGTTCTGACTTCCCTAGGCATCCGGCACACTCCTCAGCACTTCGATCGGGCCTTCCGCAACGTCTCGCCAAACCACCACCGGCGCGCCAAGGTGCGGGCCAAAGATCGCCGGAGTCGCCAATCCGGTGGTGTCGAGCAGGTAGTCCACCCCGTCCGCGGTCCTCTCGATGAAGATCCGGAACGGGTCGGCGCCTACGTTCGGCGTCGTGTACCCGCCCAGTGGATACTCGGCGCCCCGCAACCAAAACGACGTCGCGGGGATCGTGATCGTCCCGTCGCCGTTGTCCACGGCGGCTGCATCGAACCAAACGCTGGCCCGTGCGCCGCGCTGCCGCGCTCGCTGAATCGCCATCACACCACCCCTATCGCCATCCACGACACGTCGACCGCCTGTTTGTTTCCGTTGTTGTCAGCCACGTTCAGGCTGACGCTGCTGGTGCTGAGCGCGGCGAACGTCACGTTCTTGTTGCCGTACACGTCGTTGGACGCCGTGCCGAAGATCTCGAGCACGGTTCGAAACGCCGACGGAAACGTGATGGTCACGGCGCCCCCGGCGATGGACGTCTTGCGCCCAAACTGCGCGCGCAGCACGCCATAGACGTTGTTGGCGCCGCCGATCGTCTGGTGATCGACGGCCTTCAGGTGCTGGTCGCTCGGATGCGGCATGAAGGCCGGCGCCAGCGAGCCCTCCGCAAGCACGGCGCCATCGAGGCGGGCCGTGATCGGCGAGCCGGCGGCGATCTCGAGCCCGACGCGCACCATCGTCGCCGATCCGCTCAGGACGGCCGTCGCCGTCAGCCACTCCCAAGCGCCGACGCCGCTGTGATACGACGAGTACGTCGAGCTCACACCGTCCCAGATGCGAAGCCGCGCGCGCCTCGCCGCCCCGGCATGGACCCAGGCGCCGGCCGCGTACCGCCGGCCGTCGATGAACGACGCGCCTCCGGCCACCGCCGTCGCATCGTGATGCAGATCGGCGCTGTTGCCCGCACCGCTGGTGAGCGCGGCGCTGTACGCGCCACGCTTGACCGTCGTGCCGTCGCGCGCGACCGATGCGCCCGTGCCCTCCAAACTCCACGCGTCGGGCGCACTCGACCTACCGGCCGACCACGCCTCGAAGGCTCCGTTCCGCACCGAGTTCAGAAACTGGTTGGACGCAAAGAGGTTCGCGTCCAGCTTCGCCGCCGTGACCGCCCCGCTCGCGAGCTTGGCGGTCGTGACCGCGAGATCGGCAACGCCGGCGGTCGGGATCTGCGTGCCGTCGCCGGCAGCCCCGGTGTGCGCATGCCCGCCCGCGGCCCCAAACTCCGCGTCCAACAGGTCCATGTTGTTGTTGATGACGTTGATGTCGTACTGCTCGGTGCCGGCGGGCTTGGCCAGATTCAGATTGCTGGTCGTTGTGGGCATGCGTCCTCCCTGACAGGGCCGCGAGCTGCGTGTGCGTGTAGGCCGCCAGCTGGGTGTGCTGGTAGGCGGCCAGCCGGTTGTGACTGCCCACCGAGGCCGTTTGCCGGTACTCCGTCGCGACGACCGGAACCACCCAGGTCAGCTCGCGACCCACTTCATGGCGCTGCGCCCGCGCCTCCATGTCCGTGACCAGGACCTCCAAGACCTCGCCGCCCGGGCTCACCAGCGACACCGGTCCGTCGGCCGCGGCGGCGTTCGTCACGGCCCGCTTGATGTCCGCCGCGGACTTGCGGTCGCGGCCCCCGTCGCGAAGCGAGAGCCGGTCCGATACGTTCACGAAGAACTCGAACACCCGTTTGAACCCCGTGCGCACCGCGTAGGCGAGCGCTACGGCGCGAACGATCGGCGTGGTCGTCGGATCAAGCGTCGCCAGCGTCAACCGAACGTCGATGAACGGGCCCGACGGCGCCGACCCGAGCTCGATGCGCTGGCCCGAAGGCGCCGAGTAGCGCGCGAGCCTCGCGAATGCCGCACCCGCGTCGATCCGATACCCCGCGTCCACGTAGGCGTTCGGCGAGAGCTGCTCGCCGATCACCGACAGCGCCAGAAACGCTTTGGTCTGCGCGACGAAATTGCCATGAAATCGCGAAAGATGGAGGTCGGCGGAGGTTGCGTATCGGCAGTTGGCGTCATGCAGCGGATTGGGCGACCCACGCGGAAGCACCACGCGCCCGACCGTGCCATCCAGCCCGAGGTACAACCGTGGGTTCGGGCCGGGGATGTCCGATATCCACATGTGCCGGCACTGACGCGCACCGAGATCGGCCAGCGGGTGCCAGGAGCCCCGATCATGGTCGAGGGCGAGCAAGTAGCTCGTCCCGGTCTCGCTGCGAACCACGGCGTACAGGAAGTAATCGTCGCCCGCGCACGCCGTCACGCGCCCACGGATCGGTGAATCGTTCCCCTCCAGCAACTCAGGCCCGAAGGGGGTCAGTTCGGTGGTCCGAAACCGGTAGAAGCCCTGTCGCAGGGGAAGCCACAGATACCCGTGCCATGCGCACGCGCCGCGGCCGTTGTCCGGGTGTGATACCTGCGCCGGATGCGGCCAGACATCCTGCCGAGCCGACGCTCCCGATCCATCACCCCGCACCGAATAGAGGCCGTCGGTCTTGGTCAGATACGGGACCCCCCGCAGACTGAGCAGGTTCGTGACCGCCGACGCGCCGTCTCCGACCGGGCGCCCGATCGTCCACGTCGCGGCCGTCCCGCCAACCGTCGAGCTCGAGGTCAGCGGTGCGCCGCCTTCCGCGCTGACCCGCCGCAGCTGGTTTCCGACGACGAGAAAGAAGTCCGCCTTGCGCGGCTCCCGCACCTCCGCCGCGTCGATGTCCGTCGAGCCGTCCAGCGCGGCGCTGACCGACAGCCGCGCCCAGAATGCGCGCACGCTGTTGACAGACGACGGCTTCCAGTCCGCTGGCTCGTGAAACGTGATTTCGCCGTCACTCGCAAGCGTCGCGCCGCCCGAGGCGGTCCCGTCGTTCAGGCCCGCGACCGAGCGCCACGACGAGCCGTCCCAGTACTCGACCGTCAGCGCGGCGGAATTCGCATTCACGTTCGCGCCCATGTCGATCGAGACGCCGGTGAACGGGATCCCGTTGCCGACCATCACCCAGTCGCCGTTGGCGGCGGTGTCCAGCGAGCTCACTGGCAGGCGCGTCGCCGGGTTGTCGTCGGTCAACGCCGCCGTGTATTCCGCGTACGTCGCGCCCCCATCGCTGGTCGTGAACACGGCCAGCGGGTCCACCAGCTCGCCGGCGTGCGCCGTCCAGGTCGCGCCGTCGAAGACCCAGTACGGACCGTCCGACTGGGCGCCGCCGACCCCGACGAACGCGAAGGACGTCGCCGCCTCGCCGCGAAACACGGCCGCCGACGTGACCGCCACGCCGCTTCCGAAGTCCTTCGAGAGCGACCACGTCCGACCATCGGTCGTTCGGTACACCGCCGACCCCACCAGTGCGTAGAGCGCCCCGCCCAGCTCGAAGTGCCCCCGGATCGCGCCGCGGCCGCCGGTGGCGTTCTCGGCGACCTCGGGGGCGAGGGTGATCTGGTTCGGGATGCGCGTATCGGCGAAGCCGTAGTAGTAGCGGCGGCTGCCCCCGATCGGCACGAACCGTTGCCCGAACCCGGCCGAGAGATCGTCGATCGCCCATGTGGCCTCGTCCTCGGGCGGAAACTGCGCGTATGTCGAATCGGTCTGCGACACCCGCGCCGGAAAGAAGTCGAGCTTGCGTTCCCGCCACGCCACGGCCTCATCCGGCCCGTTGGCCAGCATCAGTCCCACGCCGTCGAGCACGCAGTCGTACGGGTACGGCGGGCGCGTCGAGCGCGGCACCTAGCGGCTCCCCGGCAACATGACGCGACGCACGACGCGGGGCTGGTACAGCCGCGCGAGCTGTTGGAACGTGCGCGCCGCCTCACGCTGCAAGGCCTCGTAGCGGGCCGCGTCGCCGGCGGGCGCCTCGCGTCGGAGGCGACCATAGACCTCCGCCAGCGCACCCTGAACAATCCAGTCCGACGGCGCCGTCGTCATGCTCGAGTCGCCGGTGAGAGGCGCATACGGGAGCAGTGCCTCGATGATCAGCACCTCGCCAGCGCCCGGCGCGCTGTCGACCTCCAACCAGAACGGCGGTCCGCCGCCGACCGGGCTCGGGACCAGCCGCCACCAGGCCGCGGCCTGCATGACGTCGCTGCCCGGCGAGTCGGTCCGCCGCCGCCAAACCTCCAGCGCCTGCTGGCTCCGGGACAACCACTCGGGCAGCGGGTACTGCCGCCGCCCGCCGCGCAACAGCGCCAGGTTGTCCCAGGTCGTCACCGCGTCCGCCTCGGCGCCGCCGAGCCGAATCTCGATCTCGTCGCAGCCCGGCGGGACCTCGAAAGCGAGCCGCAGCGGACGCCAGGCCACGCCCGTAGCAGCGGCCGCATCCAAGGTCGAGCCAGCCGTCGCGTTGCGCACGGTGAGCTCGGCGGTGCGGCGCCCCGGGGCGACCCATGCCTCGAGCCCGAACCGTTGCCCTTCCAGCGTTGCGACCCGGTCGGCCGCCGCGTAGCCGCTGGCCCTCGAGTTCGTCACTTGCAGCGCCCGCGCGCCGGCCAGCGGCTCGTGGGACGCGGCCACCTTGGCCACGCTCGCACCCGCGGGCGTCCAGCTCGATGTCGCGGCGTCTTCCATGTCGCCGTCGGCCGCCAGCGTCACCAGCGCCATCGTTCGATACCAGCAGCGCGCCAGCGTGTCGTTGAGGGCCTGATGAATCGCGTCGGGTGAAACCGTGCGTGCGAGTTCGTAGGCCGATGTCGCGTCCACCGCCGACGCGAACGCGCGGTTGACCGTCACGGACCCGCCGACCGGATCGTACGAGGTGACCCGGCGGGTCTCGCCGGCGTTCGTGCCGACGGGGATGTGCAGCCAGGCGCCTTCCCACAGATCCGCCGAGGCGCCCGAATCCTGGAGCCCGCCGGCGTCGACCAGCGACACCACCGACCCGCTGTCGGCCGTGCCCGAGACGTACGGTGACGCGCGCTCCGCAACCAATTGACGCAGCCGCGCCCGGTTCACGCTCATGCGTCGCCCCCGTCCGCGTGCACGCGCGACCGGTGCACCGCCAGGCCCCGGGCGCCCTTCGCGACGAATCCGCACAGGCGGCACGCCGCGCCGCTCGCGGCGGTCGCCGGCCCGCCGCCGGGCTCAAGGCCGCGGTCGATCCGCCGAAAGCCCTTCGCGAGGTAGTACGCGATGCGGTCGGCCGGAACCCGCGAGGTGCCCTGGCCGGACGGGTCGCGCAGGTGAACCCACGCCGGTGTCGTGACCGGCCGGGGGCTGACCGTGATGCCGTCCGGCGTCAGCGCGGCCATTGCGGGCGCCGTTTCTCGAGCGTCTCGGCGAAGGGCGTCCCGCTGCCGCGCAGCCGGCGCTCTTGCCGCGCGCGCATCTCATGCGCCAGGTCGCTCGCTTCCCGCCGATCGGGTGTCACAACCACGACTGGCGAGTCGGGTGTGGCCCCGTCAAAGCGGTGAACCAGACGCGATGACGTTCCGCGCTGGATCCAGATGATGGGTGATTGCATGTGGTGTCCCTCGGTCGATCGATGTCCGGGTGGGGGAGTGGGAGCCCGGGCGTGTCCCGGGCTCCCGGCTCGCTAGCTCTGGCCGTTCGCGTGGACCGCCGCCGCCGTCATGCCGCCGGGCGTGACCCGGCGGAATTCGGTGCAGGCGGCCTCCACGACCTTCGATCAGCTGCTCGGCGCCGCGGCGTCGAAGTACATCTCCACGCCCCATGTGTCCTCGTATTCCCCGAAGCCGTAGTCGGCGACCACGTTGAGCTCCCACGCGCGCAGCGATGCGTCGCGCTCTCGCTCCACCGCCCAGTCCTTGAACATCACCAGGACCACCGACTCCTTGGAGAACACGCCGCCCTTGGCGTCGCCGCTCGCATCGACGCTCAGGTTCCCGGCCTGGAACACGTCCACGCCGAACGCGCGCGCGACCCAGTGCTGCTCCAGCACGCTTTGGGAGATTCCGCTGGGCACCGGGTAGGTGCCGGTCGGCGAGATATCCGCCGCCAGGTCGTGCGCCTGGTAGGGATGCAGCACCGCCGAATACGGAAGCGGCGCGGGCTCCGACGCGCCGTGCAGCCGCGAGACCGCCGCGCGCAGATGCCCCATCGTGATCTTCGTGGCCGCGCCTCCCAGCGAGGAGCTGAAGCCGTCGAGGAGCCCGAGAAGATCCTGATCGAGCTTCTTCGCGATCGCGTCGCCGAGCACTCGCCCGGCCGCCCGCGCCATGTCCTCGCGCGCGGTCCGCAGCGCCCGGTCGGTGATCACGATCTGCGCCCCGACTTCCGCGGGCGTGATGACGACCTTCGTCGTCGTCAGCGTCTGCGGGTTGGCCATGTCCACGCCCTCGGTGAGGGCGCTCGCCGTAACCGCTCCGAACTTCGGGATCTCAAGTCGATCGCCCTCGCCCTTCGACACCCGGTACGTCCGCACCAGCGGTTCCATCACGGTGCGATGCATCTGGGTCCGGCGAGCCTCGGCGATGACCGTATCGACAACGTCGCCAATCGATGTGGCCGTCGTAGTCGCCATGGAAACTCCTCACGCGCCCTGCGGCGCTGCGTGCGCTGCTGGTGGCTCAGTACGGACACCTCGCGGCGGCGCGTGCCGCGGCGACCGAGGGCCTCGGCCCCGACACCGGTCCGATGTCCTCCCGGATGATGTCGTCGGCCGGCGGCTCTCCGGCCCGGCTAAGCCGGTCGCGCCCGCGATCGGGTTGCGCCGATCTGGCCGCGAGAACCGGGAGGCCCCATCCGCCACTGGTTGTCCTCGTGGCGGGTTGGCCTCGCCGGCCGCGGGCCTTCACAGACGATCCCGACCGCGGCGCCGATCCGGCCGACCGACCGCCGGTCGCCAGGCGCCCTGACGGCCGGCTGCGATCGACGCCGGATTCACATGTCGATAACTATAGCTTACATTTGTAACGTACGCAAGTAGTGTACGAATACCGAGGGCCCCGGTCGCGTTCCTATTCGGTACGTCCGGGCCTGGCTGTCAGACGGCGCGGCGCGCCACTTCGGCTTCGTTGAGCGTCCAGCCGAACCCCGGCCGCTCAGGAACGTCGATGAACCCCGCCGCCGCCGCCGGCTCGCCTTCCAGCACCGCCCAGATCAACGAGTTGCCGGGGAGCGGATCGCGCTTCGGAAAGTACTCGCCGATCACACACGTCGTATTGGCCGTGATCAGGTGCCAGCTGTGCAGCCATCCCTGGTGGGGGCAGACCGGGCGGTTGTGGCTGGCCGCCAGCCCACAGATCCGCAGCGCTTCGGTGAGCCCGCCGACCCGGTTGATGTCCGGCTGCAGATAGAAGACGCCCGCGTTGATCAGGTCCACGAACGGGAATCGCGTTCGCTCGGTCTCGCCGGCCGCCAGCGGCACCGCCTCCATCCGAGCCAGTCGCTCGTAGCCCGCCAGGTCGTCGATCGGCAACGGGTTCTCGAGCCACGCGATGTCGTAGGCCGCCATTCGCTCGATCATTCGTTGCGCGAACGGCAGATCCCATTTGTGATGCGCGTCGACCATCACCTGCACGTCCGGCCCCGCCGCCTCACGGATTCGACCGATCTTCTCGATCTCCGCCCGCGCGCCGGCCAGCCCCTCGCGCGCGCCCAGGACCACCGAGTACTTCACCGCGCCGAACCCGGCGTGCACGTGTCGCGCGACCTCATCGGCCAGCGCATTGAGGTCGTCCAAGCGGGGCATCGCGCTCATGTACACCGGCACGCGCGGCTTGCTTTTGCCGCCGATCAGGTCGTAGACCGGACGCCCGGTCGCCTTGCCCAGCAGATCCCACAGGGCGAGGTCCACGCCGCTGATCGCCATCATCGCCGTGCTGCGCAATCCCTGACGCCCCAGCGACAGATAGAGGCGGTCCCACAGCGCCTCGATTCGCGCCGGGTCCGCATTCACCAGCAGGGGCGCGAACTGAGTGTTGATCACGGACGCCGACCCGACCGCGAAGCCGCCCACCGTGCCGTAGCCGGTGAGACCCTCGTCGGTCTCGACCTCCACCACGGTGAGCGCCTCCGGCTCCATTAGGACCGGCGAATCCCGAAAGGCGCCCGCCGGTTGCAGCGCGGCGCCGCTCCGATCCGCGTCACCCATCGCCGCCGCGCGCCGATTCCCCGGAGGGTCGGGGCTGCGCAGCGCACGCGCCCGCACGTTCGTGATCCGCATTCAGATCCCCCGCGCCGTCGCTCGCGGGTGCGCCTGGCGCCTCCGCATCGCGTCACGCGAACGCTACCGCAGGACCGCGAACTCCCGATAGCGGCGCGCCGGGCGCGCGACCGGCCCGAACCGGTCGTACAGCCAGTACGCCAGCGCCTTGATCGCGTGGTTGTCGCGGTCGATCGGCTCCTCGGAGATCGGGCGCCCATCGACCTCGCCGTGATACCGGTAGCGCCCGAACTCCTCGATCAGCGCCCTGCAGCGCGGATCGACCGCGATCCGCGGCTCACCGGTGGCCGGGTCCTGCAAGAACGTCCGCAGTCGATCGATGCCGTCGCGCACGCCCACCGGCCGCGACCGCAGGCGCAAGCCCGCGAGGCTCTGCCAGATCTCGATCTGGCTGGCCGCCCCGTGGTGCTGCCGACCGGCGATGTCGATCACGCCACCGATCACTCGCGCCCACCAGGGGCGCCGCCGGCACTCGGCAATCACGGACGCCGCGACCGCATGCCGCGCGTAGACCTCATCCACCACCGCCGCCCCGTCCGGCGTCCTCACGAGCGCCAGCACGGCGTACGCGCCCGCGTACCCGGGATCGACGGCTATCTCCACGGCGCCCACGGCCGCCGCCTCGACCGATCGCACGTGGCGGCTCACCTGGAATTCCGTGAATACGATCGTGGCCGGCGGACACGGCACACCCCCGAAGCGCTCCCGGAACGCCGCGAGCGGGTAGGTCGCCTCGAGCGCCCGGATCTCGGGGTCCGATCGACCGGACGGATACAGCGCGCGGTTCGCCCAGGTCGGCATCGAGAACGAGGCCGCGTTGTCGCGGTTCGGCCCTTGCCAGGCCGCGTACTTCTCGGCGTACCAGCCGAGCGAGCTCTCGAAGGTGCCGCTGAGCCACAGCCAGCCGCGACGCTCAGCCACCCGCCCGCGCAATCGCAGAAAGGCCTCGTAAGGGATCTGCGCGGCCTCGCAGGCCAGGATCCCGTCCGGCGCCTCCCCCGCCAGCCGCGCCGGGTCGCGGGCCGACCGGGTGACCACCCGAGCCCCCGTCCGCAGCGTGAGCCGGCACTGGTCGGTCACGGGAAAGCTCAGCTTCTCGATCGCGTCCAGCCGCGCGAACGCCTCGACCAAGTACTCGAACTCCGGCCGGCACAGCTCATAGTCCGGACCGACCAGCCAGTACAGGCGGCCGGCCAGAAACCGCCCGACTAGCTCCATCGCCGCGCTGCGGCTCTTGCCCGCCCGTTCGCCGCCGGCGATCAGCCGGATTCGCGCGTCCGACGCATGGGCCGCGAGCTGCTCCGGAGACGGCGCATAGCCAACCCGCCGCCACAGCGCGTCACGAGCCCTCGTCGAGTTCCGCACGGATCTCCTCGAGGACCGTTAGCAGCGGATCGTCGGTTGCCTCACTGCCTGGCTGTGGCTCGAAGGCGTACTTGATGACCAGCTCGACGGCCCAGCGCTCACCCTCGACCGCGCGTTCGACGATCGTCTCGCAGATCTCGTTCCGCCGGGATTTCGCCAGCGCGCGAAAGCGATCCGCGAAGTCCGCCGGCTCCGACCGCTTTGCGTCGCGGCGCCCGCGCGTCACCTAGCCGCGGGCGCCGATCGGCGCCGGCCAGACGCGGTGCGGACCGATCCGCGCCGCACGCGTTGCAGCCACGCCCGGAAGTCCCGGCCGCTCGCCCGCGCAACCGCTTGCCGCGATGCTCGCTCTTTCGAGCCCAATCGCGTCAGAGCGGATGCCCGGACGCGCCGCGCCTCGGACGCCGTCGCACGACTTGGAGCGTCGTCCGACGCTGCACCGGCCGCGCGCCTCGGTTGTCGACCGCTCACGAGCCGCCGCGGCGGGTCCGGAATGGCCGGCGCTGAAGGCGCCCGGCGGCTGTCGGACACGATCGCGGAGACGGCCTCGCCGACCGCGCGTATTCGGTTCGCCAGCCGAACGCCCAACCGGTCGACATATGCGGCCAGCGGGTCTTCGGCGGCCTCATCACTCGTCATCCGGTCCAACGGTCGCCTCCGTATCCGAGCCATCCGGGCTGACGGTCCCCGGCGCTGCCGCTCCCAACGCCTCCAGCGCCGAGCTCACGATCGCCCGCCGCACCTCCGGCGCGTCCATCAGCTCATCGATCAGAATCTCGTCCTGCATCTCGCCCACGTCCGCCACGCCGAGCTTCTCCTCCATGGCCCACCGGCGGGACGCCAATCGGCTGGCCACCAGCTGGCCGGCCAGGTTGCCTTGCGCGATCTCGTCGGCCGGCGCGAGCGGTTCCACCTTGGCCCGCACCGCGTAGTACCCGTCGATGTCCTTCGGCGAGAGCCCGATCCAGCCCTCGGCGTCGCCCGCGTAGACATAGACCGTCTCGCGCACCTGCCGTTCGACCAGCTGCCAGGCCAGCGCCACGATGCGCTCGAGCGCCTGCTCGGCGTGCCGCGCAACCTGCTGGAACGACACGCGCGCCGCGTTGATGAGCTGGTTCAAGAAATAGCCGCTGCTCTGCGCGCCCGGCGCGATTCCGAACAGCACGCTCGGAACCCCGGATTGGTCGATCATCCCGCGCGTCAGCCCGATCAATTCGTCCAGGTCCGGCGGCGTGCCGGTCCACTGCAGGAAGTTGAGGTCCTCGCCGGGATAGAGCGGGAAGATCTCGCCCGGCCGGAACTCGATGGCACGCGGCCGCCCATCGTCCCCCAGCGACGACTCCCCGGCCGTGAAGCCGGTCAACTTCGGCGTCGGGTATGCGTACAGGTACACCGCGTTCTGCTTCATCGTCAGCAGCCGATCCAGGAGGGGGATGAGGTACTGCATCGACGCGAGCATCGAGACGCCGGCCTTCGCCGGGTCGCGGCTGGGCGTCTGGTCGCCATACGCCAGCTCGTACGGGACCCGGCCGTACCCGTGGCGCCCGCGATGCACCAGGTGGCCGTCCACCACGTACGCGAAGTGCTCGGTGTCCCAGTACTCCACCACCCGAACCGTGCCGGGCCGAGTCGAGCCGCTGTCATCCGAGCGCCGCATCGTCCGGTCACCCGCCGGGGTCAGGCGACCTGTGCGGGCGTCCTCGACCAACCCGTACCGCCGCATGACCAGTCGTTTCGGGCGCTCCGAGATCTCGAGGCAGGCCTCCATGCCGTCCTCCCCGATCAACGGGTAGAACGTCAGCAGATCGACGTCGCGCCACGCCAGCGGAAACGGCGCCGACTTCTTGTAGCGGGCCGCGCGCTGGTTGAACGCCTCCGCCGGTTCCCCGCCGCCGTCGCCCCGGCGTGGGTAGCCCGACCAGCGATCGGGGAGATACACCAGCTTCATCACCCCGGCGCCGTCCGCCACCAGCGCGTCGATGAACATCCCGAACACGTCGCGCGACGCGTCGTCCCCCATGCGGCGCAGCGCCGCGACCGTCCAGGTCGCGCGCTTCGACGCGTTGCGGCGCGCGCGCTCGCTGGAGCTCGGCGGCGGCACGGTGATCGCCGGTTCGTTCGCGACCAGACTTCCGATCACGCGCTTCAGCTGCTCCCGCGCGATCGGCGTCCGCACCTCCCGGGTGGTGACCCGATAGGCGTCCGGGATGCTGACCGGCTCCTCCATGTAGCGAAGCCGGCGGAACTTCTCGATCTGCGCGTTTCGCTCGCCGAACTCCGCGACGAGTTGAGACTCGAGGTCGCGGAGATACGTTTCACTCGGCGGCGGCGAGCCGCCGTTGGTTCGGGCAGGCATAGGCCCCTTCCGCGCCGTGCGTCACCGGCGCTCGAAAGGGACATCGCTGGCATACCTTCGGTGGTCCGAAGTTTACATTAGTAACCATCTTCACGCAAGCGCCATCGCACCCGCGCCGAGGCGGCCCCTAGCCGCTTCGGACCCACACCCGCATCGACCCGGGAGCCCGATTCGCCCACGCGTGGTACGGCACCGCCCGCACCCGCGTCGACGATCCGGCGCCGCGCGCGGTCCCGGTCGTGCCCTCGAGCACCGTCACGCCATCGAACACGTCGGGGCGATACGTCGCCGTAGGCAGATCAGAGCCCGCGAACACCAGATCGTCGACGTCGGGCACGTCGTGGTCGCAACCCTCGAAGCAGTAGACAACCGGACCGCGCGCGAATGCCACGCGGCCCCGGTTCGCGGCCACCCGCGGATCGCTCGTCACCCGCCACACGTCCAGCGGCAACGCCAGCTCCACCGTGTCGCCCGCCTGCCAGCGCCGCCGCGTCTCGTGATACGAGCCCGCGACGGGCTCCGCCGCGGCGGAGCCGTTGACCCGCACCTTTCCGCCCTCGCACCACCCCGGGATTCGGACCCGCAGCGCCCACGGCGTGCCCGGCGCCTCCTCGACTCGGATCCGCGCCACGCCGTCCCACGGGTAGTCCGTCTCGACTCGAAGGACCACGCGTTCACCGCCGGGCAGCGACGTACCCAGCGCGCCGTTCGCGAAGATATGCAGCCAGAGCTCGTCGTCTCCGATGCTCCACATGTAGCCCGAGAGGCTCGCCAGCAGCCGCGCGATGTTCGGCGGACAGCACGCGCACTCGAACCAGGGCTGCCGGCGGTGGTAGCCGCCCACGACCTGCGGGTCGGCGCTGCTCGCGGCCTCCGCGTCACCGACCGCGATTCGCCCGGGTCCCGCGCTCGGCTGCGCCAGCGGGTTGGCGTAGAAGTACGCGCGGCCGTCCAGCGAGATGCCCGCCAGCACCGCGTTGTAGAGCGCCGTCTCCATCCGGTCGGCATACGCCGCGTCGCCCGACGCGACCAGCAGCCGCCAGTTCCACATGAACGCCCCGACCGCCGCGCACGTCTCGGCGTACGCCGCCTCGTTGGGCAGTTCGTAGTCCGCGCCCAGCGCCTCGCCGTCGGCCCGCGATCCGAGGGCGCCGGTCACATACGCCTTGCGTTCGAACGCGCTCGTCCACATCCGCCGCACCGCCCTGGCAAGCTCCCGGTCGCCGGTCTCGATCGACACGTCCTGCATTCCGCACGCCAGATACGTGGCCCGCACGGCATGCCCCACCGCCTCGGATTGGGCGCGCACCGGGGCATGGTCCTGGTGATACGCGTCCCCGCTGATGCGGGGCGGTCGCAGCCCGCGCTCACCCAGGAAGAACACGGCCCGGTCGAGATAGCGTCGGTCGCCGGTCTCGCGGTACAGCTCGACCAGCGCGAGCTCGATCTCCTCGTGACCGTCGGCGCCCCGAAGTCGGTCCGCGCCGAACGTCTCGCAGATGTGATCCGCCAGGCGCACCGCCGCGTCGAACAACGCCCGCTTGCCCGTGGCCCGAACGTGGGCCAGGCCCGCCTGGATCAGGTGCCCGGCGCAATACAGCTCGTGCTTGTTCGTCAGATCCGAGTACCGCTCGCTTGCCCGCTCGAGACTGAAGTAGGAGCTCAGGTAGCCGTCCGGGCGTTGGGCCGCGACAACCTCGTCGATCACGGCATCGAGCCGGGCTTCGAGCGCGGCGTCGTCCGCGCCCGCGAGCATGTGGCTCGCCGCCTCCAGCCACTTATGGACATCCGAGTCGTTGTAGTAGCGGCCGGCGAACGAGCGGTCCCGAATCCGGCCGGACGCGCGCCGGAAATTGTCGAGCCGTCCGGTCGCCTCACACTGGTCGAGCTGCGCCGGCAGGCTCACGGTTCGCAATCGCTCCAGGCGCGGTCCCCAGAACCCACCGTTGATCCGGAAGTCGCCGATTGGGACCGGGCCGAGCCGCGCGTGCGGCGAGCGGCGCGTGTCGGTGATCATCGCGTGACGGACGCGCGCGCCGGTCACGTCAGTGGATGGCGGCGATCCAGCCCGGTGTCGCCCGGCCGCCTGGACCCGGCGGATCCGTCACACGTGCTCGGGAGACCGTGACTCGTCATCGGATGCGCTCTCGTCGGACGCCGGCACGGTGGGACCCGGTGCGGTCGAGCCGATCACACCCAGGATCGTGCGCCCACCATCCTTCTCCGCACTGAACCCGACGCGCAGAATCTCAGGGTCGAATTGCAAATCCACGAAGTACAGACGCCGCCGCAGCGCATCCACGGCTGTAGCCGATGACGCAACTCGTTGCAGACCTGCCAGGTCGTCGGCCGTGCCCTCTTCGACGCTCACTCCGTCCACGTCGCCCTGGCCCGGGTGTCCCTCGGGGCGCGGGCGCAAGAGTGACGCGAACAAGCGCACCACGTCGTCCCCCGCTCGATCCGCCAGCGCGGCTACCAGAAAGGACGGCGTGACTGCGTCCAACGCCCGCGCGATCGACACCACCCGATCCATCCGCGGCGCGCGCCGCTCGCCCTTCTCGACGTGACTCAACAATGAGTGCGACACGCCCGACGCCGCCGCCAGTTGGCGGTATGACAGGCGCGCTCGCTGGCGCGCCGCCCGCAGCACGCCCGGAAACCGCAGATCACTCGGATCATTCGCCATGTACCAATTGTACTCCGGCAGTGAACATCCGTGCCGGTTCGTACACATCGAGTTGACAACACGCCACGGTGGGGATAGTCTCTTGTTGTATTCGTTTTGTGTACAGATCGGGCACGCCCGAACCGGCGCGGCACCCCACGGGACATCGCTGGCACGATGCTCCGCGCCGGATCGGGCGCCCCCGGCCCGAGGTTGGCCCCATGCTCAAGGTTCGCTACGACCACGATCGAGCGTTCGTGTTCGCCCAATCGCCCGAGCACGACGACTGTGCGGAGTATGAAGCGCCGGCGCGCGAGCTCCGCGCGGCGGTCGCGGAGCTCCGCGACATTTCTGCCCTTGTCGAGACCGAGCGCTTCGAGCACGCCTGGATCACCCGGGTTGTCGAGCTGGTCTCCGACGCCGCCGCCCGGCCCGCGGTCCGACGGTTCCTCAGCCAGGCGCTGGACGAGGCCGCGGTCACCCGCGGCTTGCTGCTGCAAACCCACTGGCACTGCCCCGCCTGCGGGTCGCCCGGCAGCCAGTGGAGCCCGGGCTGCTGGCAGGGCTTCTGTGCTCGGGGCGGCATCGCGCCGCGGGCGCACTGGGACCACTGCCGCGTCGCATCTCGCCGCGAGCTCCTCACGCTCATGGTCAGCGAGGGTTACGACCGTGTCGGAGCGCTCGCGGGCGCGGCCCAGATTCGCAATCTCTTGGCCCGCGGGCACCGCCTCGTCCGCGACGCACCCGAGCCGCTGGCCGGGAGTCTGCGGCGCTGGATTGACGACTTCCAGGACGCGCATGCCGCGCGCGGCGCCGAGATCCTCGAGGTCGCGGCACGGCTCGGCAACGCGATCGAACTCGAAGGGAACTTGAACCCCGCCCGCCAGCTCGCCGCCGCCATTCGCGCCGCCGGGCTGAGCCCGACGGTCGCCGCTGACGATCTTGTCATGCAGAAGGAGCCGAAATGACCGAAACAGTGACGTCCGAGCAGGAGGATGGGGCCGCAGTGGAAGCCGCCGCGCCAACGACCCACGAGACCACCGATTCCCCCGAGTTCCGCGCGGCGGTCGAGCGGGAGGTGGCCGAGCGCATCAAGGCCGCCGACCGCCGCTGGCAGTCCAAGAAGGACCGCGAGATCCAGCGCGAGCGCCGCCGGTGGGAGAACGACGCCGATCTCAACGAAGAGCTGCGCGCCTGGATTGGAGCGGCGTCGCCGAACGACGTTGGCAGCTGGATCAAGCGGGAGGTGGCGGGGGAGGATCAGCCCGCGACCTCCACCCCGGCCGCGTCGGAGGCGCCGGCGCTTGCCGACGAGTTCGTGGCCGCCCCGTCGGAGACCGACGCGGGACCCGAGGGCGGCGATGCCGTGCGCGATCAGGCGCTCGCGCGCGAGCGCCTGGTGGAGGATCGTGCCCGGCAGGTAAGCCCCGATCTCACGCCCGGCCTGAGCGCGCCGGCCGACGTCTTCCGTCAGATCGAGGCCCGCTTCGCCCGCGGCGAGATCGGCCTCGCCGAATACGAAGCCGCCCGCCGCCGCCGCGGCCTGGACTGACCACCGCGCGCAGGCGCCCAGCTACCGCGGGCGCCTGCGCCTACCCCGACCCCACGCGGGCCGGCGCCGGGTCGCTGGCTATACTCGGCGGCTCCCGCCCTGCGTGCCGGGTCATGCCTGTCCCACCAGTTATCGAATGGCGCGACGGCGCCGTCTACATCCTCGATCAGCGGCGGCTGCCCGACGCGATCGAGGTCCTCCGCTGCGACTCGGTCCCTGACGTAGTCGACGCGATCCGGACTCTCGCCATACGCGGCGCGCCGGCGCTCGGCGTGGCTGCGGCCTATGCGGTCGCGCTCGGAGCCGCTCGGCTGGACGCCGAGCCTCGGGACACATTCGTCGCCAGGCTCGACGCGATCGTCGATGAAGTGATTGTCAGCCGCCCCACGGCCGTCAACCTATCGTGGGCCGCCGAGCTGATGCGAGGGACCGTCGCCGGCCATGCGCAAGAGGGCGCCGAGACAATCCGTGCGGCTCTGCTCGACCGCGCCCACGCGATCGCCGCCGACAACGAGGAGCGCCATCGCCGCCTCGCCGAAGTGGGCGCCGATCTGTTCGAGCCCGGCGACCGCATCCTGCATCACTGCAACACGGGGCCGCTGGCCACCGCCGCGACGCACGGCACCGCGCAGGGCGTGATTCAGGCGGCGCATCGGCGCCACGGCGTCTCGGTCTGGGTCGATGAGACCCGCCCCCTACTTCAAGGCGCCCGTCTGACCACCTGGGAACTCGCCCATTGGGGCGTGCCGCACACGTTGATCGCCGACAGCATGGCCGCCTATCACATGCGGCAGGGCGAGATCGACAAGGTCATCGTCGGCGCCGACCGGATCGCCGCCAACGGCGATGTCGCCAACAAGATCGGCACCTATGGCGTGGCCGTGCTGGCCGACGCGCACCGCATCCCGTTCTACGTCGCCGCGCCCATCTCCACGATCGACTTCGAGGTGCCCGACGGCTCGGCCATTCCGATCGAGCAGCGCGATCCGGCCGAGATCCGGGGCTTCGGCGCGATCCGCTGGGCGCCTCGCGAGGTTTCCGTCGCC
Source organism: Chloroflexota bacterium (assembly GCA_965247475.1). GTDB lineage: Bacteria > Chloroflexota > UBA11872 > UBA11872 > UBA11872. The sequence goes on along the minus strand of OZ252016.1, from coordinate 2,628,043 downwards.
AACCCGGCGTTCGACATCACACCGAACCGCCTGGTCACCGCCCTCATCACCGAGCGCGGGATCGCGCGGGCGCCGTACCACGAGTCGCTGTCGGCGCTGCGGGCGGCCGCCGACGACCTGGTGCCGGCCTGATGGCTCGGATCGGCGTCATCGGCGGCAGCGGGTTCTACGAGATGGAGGGGCTCGAGTCGGCGCGCGAGATCGGTGTCGAGACGCCGTTCGGCGATCCCAGCGACACGCTGCTCGTCGGTTCGCTCGACGGCGTCGAGGTCGCGTTTCTCCCGCGCCATGGGCGTGGCCACCGCATCCCCCCCACCGCGCTCAATGCGCGCGCCAACATGTGGGCGCTGAAGTCGATCGGTGTCGAGTGGGTCCTATCGGTCAGCGCCGTCGGCAGCATGAAACATGAGATCCCCCCGCTCGATGTCGTCATCCCCGACCAACTCATCGATCGGACGCGTCTACGGCCGATGACCTTCTTTGATGAGCCGGGACTGGTCGTCCACGCCGCCATGGCCGACCCGTTCTGTCCGGTGCTCTCGCGTCTTGCCGGCGACGCCGTCGAGGCGGCGGGAGGCCGGGTGCACCGAGGCGGAACCTACGTGTGTATCGAGGGTCCCCAGTTCTCGACCCGCGCCGAGTCGAGCCTGTTCCGATCCTGGAACGTGGACGTCATCGGCATGACCGCGCTGCCTGAGGCCCGGCTGGCGCGCGAGGCCGAGCTCTGCTACGCGTCCATGGCCATGGCCACCGACTACGACGTCTGGCACGAGTCCGAGCAGGCGGTGACCGCCGAGCTCGTGATCGCCAACCTCGGCAAGAACGTCGCGCTGTCGCAACGCGCGGTCCGAGCCGCCGTGCCGGTCATCGCGGCTACCAGACGCGCCTGCGCCTGCGTCGATGCGCTGCGGAACGCCATCATCACGGCGCCCGATGTGATCGACCCTGCAGCCCGCGCGCGGCTCGACCTGCTGGTTGGGCGCCACCTCCCGCCTCCCGACCCGCGATGAGCGTCGTCGTGATCGGCACCGTCGGCATCGACGACATACAAACGCCGCACGGCGGCGTCAACGCGGTGCTCGGCGGGTCGGCGACCTACGCCAGCCTCGCGGCCAGTCACTTTGCCCCCACCCACTTGTCGAGCGTGGTCGGCCGCGATTTCCCGCAGGACTTTCGCGATCTGCTCGCGCGCAGCTCCGTCGATCTCAGCGGCTTGGAGATCGTCGACGGCAAGACCTTCCGCTGGGGCGGCCGTTACAGCGCGGACATGAACGTCCGCGAGACCCTGTTCGTGGACCTGAACGTCGTCGCCGATTTGAATCCCAGCGTGCCGGATGCCGCCGCCGCCGCCGCCCATGTCTTCCTGGGCAACACCGACCCGGGCATCCAGAGCCGCATCCTTGACGAGGTCAAGGATCCTCGATTCGTCGTGATCGACTCGATGGATTTCTGGATTCATAGCAACTGGCAGGCGCTCGCGGACGTCGTCGCCCGCTGCTCATGCGTGGTCCTGAACGACGAGGAAGTGCGCCTGTTCAGCCGCGAAGTGAGCCTGCCGCGGGCTGTCGACCGGATTCTGGACCTCGGGCCCCAGGCGGTCGTCGTCAAGCGCGGCGAATACGGCGCGGCGCTCGCAACCCGTTCCGAGTGGTTCTTCGTGCCCGGCTATCCGCTGCATCATGTGCAGGATCCAACCGGCGCGGGCGACGCGTTCGCCGGCGCCATGCTCGGCAGTCTTCACGACGCCGGCGCCACCGAGAGCGCGGCGCTCCGTCGCGCGGTCGTGTACGGGAGCGTGGTCGCGTCGTTTACGGTCGAGGCCTTCGGCGTCGACCGACTGGCGGCGCTCACCCGCGACGAGATCGAAGAGCGTTTCGAAAAGTTCCGCGGACTCGTTACTTTTTGACGAGGTCCGGCGAATGCGAGGATTCCAATGGATGCCATGTCTACCGTAGAAATCTCGTCCGACATCGCCGACGCCGCGCTCGCCGAGCACGGCGTGCGCCGCATCGAGTGGGCGCGGAACTCGATGCCGGTGCTCGAGCGGATTCGCCACCGCTTCGAGCGGGAGCGGCCGCTGGCGGGCCTGCGCCTGGGCGCCTGCCTGCACGTCACCACCGAGACCGCCAATCTGATGCGCGCGCTCCGCGCGGGCGGCGCCGAGGTCGCCCTATGCGGCTCCAACCCACTGAGCACGCAGGATGACGTGGCGGCGGCGCTGGTGCACGAATTCGGAGTGCCGACGTTCGCGGTCAAGGGCGAGGACAACGACACCTACTACGACCACATTCAGGCGGTGCTCGACACCCGGCCTCACATCACCATGGACGATGGCGCGGACCTGGTGTCCACCCTTCACACCGCGCGCACGGAGCTCATCGACGGCGTGATCGGTGGAACCGAGGAGACCACCACCGGCGTCATCCGCCTGCGCGCGATGGCGACTGAGGAGGTGCTCAGGTACCCGATCGTGGCCGTCAACGACGCCGACACGAAGCACTTCTTCGACAACCGCTATGGCACCGGGCAATCAACCATCGACGGCATCATTCGTGCGACCAACATCTTGCTCGCGGGCCGAAATTTCGTCATCGCCGGCTACGGCTGGTGCGGGCGCGGGCTGGCGAGCCGGGCCGAGGGCATGGGCGCCCACGTCATCGTCACCGAGATCGATCCCGTCCGGGCGCTGGAGGCGGTCATGGATGGCTATCGCGTGATGTCCATGCGGGAAGCGGCCCGGCACGGCGACATCTTCGTGACCGTCACCGGCAACAAGAACGTCATCGACCGCCCCCATTTCGAACGCATGAAAGACGGGGCGATCCTGGCCAATTCAGGGCACTTCGACGCCGAGATCAACCTCGATGCGCTCGCGGACTTGGCCGATTCCAGCGCCGAGGCGCGGCCGTATGTGGAGGAATACCGCCTCCCCGATGGACGCCGCCTGTTCATGCTCGCGCAGGGACGGCTCATCAACTTGGCCGCCGCCGAAGGCCATCCCGCCAGCGTCATGGACATGAGCTTTGCGAACCAGGCGCTCGCCGCCGAGTACCTGGCCGCCAACGCCCGCGACCTGGCGATCGACGTCCACCAGGTGCCCGCCGAGATCGATCGCGAGATTGCCCGCATGAAGCTGGCCTCCATGGATGTGGACATCGATGAGCTGACGGCCGAGCAGCAGGCCTACCTTGATGGCTGGACCGAGGGCACGTAACGTGACGCGGTTTTTCCATCCTCGTCCCCCCGCCCAGGTGGGCGGCTGACCGTGATCAGGAGCGATCGATGAGCGACAGCTTCATGCGCGCACCGCGCTTCCTCTTCACCTCCGAGTCCGTCAGCGAGGGGCATCCGGACAAGCTGTGTGACCAGGTATCCGACGCCGTCCTCGATGCGTTCCTTCGCGCCGACCCATACAGCCGGGTCGCGTGCGAGGCCGCCACCACAACCGGGCTCGTGCTGGTCTTCGGCGAAATCACATCCGCCGCCGACTACGTGGACGTCGCCGCGGTAGTCCGCGAGACGGTTCGACGCATCGGCTACACCAAGGCCGAGTTCGGCTTCGACTACCTGACCTGCGGAACGCTCGTCTCGATCAACGAGCAATCGCCCGACATTCAGATGGGCGTGGACGTCGCGCTGGAGGTGCGGGACGACGGCGTCGAGCACCGCGAGGCCGACAACATCGGAGCGGGCGACCAGGGAATGATGTACGGCTTCGCCTGCGACGAGACGCCCGAGCTCATGCCGATGCCGATCGCGCTCGCCCACCGGGTGGCGCGACGCCTCGCGGAGGTCCGCAAGGACGGAACCCTGGAGTGGTTGCGGCCCGACGGTAAATCGCAGGTCACCGTCGAATACCGGCACGGCCGGCCCGTGCGCGTGGAGGCGGTTGTGGTCGCCGCTCAGCACGATCCCGAGGTCGGCAACGATGTCATTACGCGCGACATCGAGGAGTTCGTGGTCCGCCACGCGATCCCGGCCGACCTCATCGACCACCGCACGCGCTTCATCATCAACGGCACCGGCCGCTTCGTGATCGGCGGACCGATGGGAGACGCCGGCCTGACCGGTCGCAAGATCATCGTGGACTCATACGGCGGCACGGCCCGCCACGGGGGCGGCGCCTTCTCCGGCAAGGACCCCACCAAGGTCGATCGTTCCGCCAATTACGCGGCGCGGTGGGTCGCCAAGAACGTCGTCGCCGCCGGCCTCGCCACACGCTTCGAGCTTCAGCTCGCCTACGTAATCGGCAAAGCCGAGCCGGTCTCGGTCAACATCGAGACCTTCGGAACCGGCACCGTCCCCGACGAGCGGATCGAGACCGCGATCCACCAGACCTTCGACCTGCGGCCCGGCGCCATCATCCGTGACCTCGATCTGCGCCGGCCCATCTACGCTCAGGTCGCTTGCTATGGACATTTCGGGCGTGACGATCTCGATCGCATCCCTTGGGAGCAGACCGACCGCGCGTCCGAGCTCCAGCGCGCGGCCGGAGTGGACGCCAAGGCCGGCTAGCCGCGCCCCACGAACATCTGCCCCACCGGCAGAACGGTCGTCTCGAGCACGTTCATGTGCGGCGGCTGTACCGCCATCATGAGCGCCACCTGCCCGACCTCATCGACGGTCATCATCGGCTCTGAGTCGATTTCACGCAGCCTCGCCTGACGCCGCTCCGTCATCACGTTCCCGGGATTCAGGCACGAACACGAGATCCCGTGCGGCCGGCCCTCCAGCGCGGTCACCTGCGTGAGCCCGCGCAGCCCGAACTTGCTCGCGCAATACGCCGCCGTGCCGGGGCGAGGCCGCAGCGACGCGATGCTCGCCACGTTGATGATCCGCCCTCGCTCCCGCGGGATCATCAGGCGCATTGCCTCGCGCGTGCACAGATACGGTCCGCGCAGATTCGTCGCGATCACCAGATCCCACTCGGCGATCTCGCCCTCGTGGATCGGGGCGTTCCGCCCGAGCCCGGCGTTGTTGACCAGCAGATCGAGCTGCCCGTGGCGCTCGACGGTTTGGGCGAACAGGTTCGCGACCTGCTGCTCGTCCCTAACGTCGGTCGGCACCGCCAGCACGTCCGCTCCGGAGTCTCGAAACTCCGTCGCCGCGTCCTCCAGGCGACCGGCATCCCGCGCCGCGATCGCCACCGCCGCTCCGGCCTTCACGAATGCCCGCGCAATCCCCCGACCGATCCCAACGCTCGCGCCGGTCACGATCGCGACTTGCCCTCGTAGATCGTCCATCGCGCACCTCGGACCCTTTCGGCCGTTCACCGCCGCGACCGCCATTATCAATGCAGGTTGCGGGCTTGGACGCCCCGCTCTAGGGATCCATCCGACGGCCCACGCGCCCCGGAGCGACCAATTCGGCGGAGCGCTACGCCTCCACTGCCATCCCCCACGCCCCTATGCCGCCGCGGAGGCCCCATCGCGACCAGCGCTAAGCTTGGCGGGGCCGGCAGCTCAGTCGGCAGAGCAGCGGACTCTTAGTCCGACGGTCGTGGGTTCGAGTCCCAGCCAGTCCACATTTTCCAACCAGGGTTGTACTGTATTCAAAGTGGGTCAACGACGGCTGTTTGTGTGGCGGCTTCCGTTACCTATGAGGCCATAGGGCTAATATTCGTATGCGGTGAGGAATGAACTTCGAAGCTTTGGTCGAACGCCTGACAGAAAACCATAACGTGGATGGCCTGTTGTTCTTGGGCTCGACCGGCCAGTCAGCCCTCAATGCCTATAGTGATCGCGACCTGTTGATCGTTGTGGATGAGTGCGATCCGTTGATCACCAACGGCACCGTATTTTGCGACGACATTCTCATTGATCTGGTTATTGTGACCCGACAAGCGGTCGAAGACTTGATCGCAGCCGAACTAGGCTCGACCTCTCTGTCAGACTCTAGGACGATCTACTTCAACTGGGTCCTGTCGGGCATCATCGCCCTAGACAGATGCGGATGCCTCGGGCGACTACGCAACACCCTGGAGCGAAGTGAATCGCGGCCGAAACTCCCCGAAGGCGAGTCGGTTAGTCGATCGAATCATGCGCTCTACAATCTTGCGCAGACCCGTCGCATGTCCGCTTCCCCAGATTCCGTTTACCAACAGGCCGTAGACCTGAGGATGCTGTACCAGCTCTCCGACCTCATGGTCGACTACTTTAACCTTCGTGGGCTACCATGGCGGGGCGAAAAAGAAGCCATCCGGTATTGGCGGTCTTTTGACCCAGTCTACATCGATCTGTTCATGCGCTGTTACTGGGAGCGGGATCGCGTCCAACGTGTCCGTCTGTACGCCAAACTTGTCAGCACGACAATCGAGCCAGTCGGCTTCCAGTGGGATAATGATGGCGCCAATTTCGTACTGTCGGCCCCGAGGGCAATGACCCGGGAGAACCTTCACAGAGCGCAGCACTTTTGGCAGTCACTGGTGAGTGGGAAACCATAGACCGGGATACCGGAGGCCGCGCTAGGAGGCACTGAGAGGGCGTATCCGGGACAACGAGAGTTATCTTTCGTCAGACTGGTGCCTGGGCGGTGGGAATAAAACAACTTGGACCGATCTCATGGTCAAGTTGAATCCTAGCCAGGACGTTGACTCTCGTTACACGAGATTTGAAATTCTCGCCAGGGACTGCGACTGGGCGTGGGAGCGATTAGATAGGCCTCGACTTGCTGAAGTACCCCGAACTGGCGTTGGCGGTCGTTTGCTTTGCCCGGAGCCCAGCCCTCATCTACGGATGAACCATCGGCGGTGCGGCTGCAGTGATCAGGTGGGCGGCTATTCAGATTTGAACCCCCAGCGGAAAGTTCGCAATTCAGTCTTACACGGCCCACCAAACTCGACAGAATCGAGGCCCCTCACGCCGAGATTCCTCCGCCTTGAGCAGGGACCGGTCAGCACCATCACCGACCTAGCCGCAGCAGTTGACGCCCAGCGACCCTCAGTCAGCCGCTCGTTGAAAACACTTCCGGCTCAAAACCTAGGCTGGTGCGATGGTCGATGGGCTATCCAAGCTGTATGACTTCCTCGGCAAGCCTGCTCATACCACCTATCGGAACGAGGTTGCAGTCCAGGCCGCCCTAATGGCAGGGGATGGTCTTCTATTGCTACTACTGTCCAACAGAGACTATTACGATGCCTAGCGGCAGTCCTCCTTTGGCCACGCCAGATACTCCTGCGGGGTCTACTCGGTCTCGCCGCGGCCCAGGACCCTGTAGCCGTAGTTCTCGTTCGTTCGCTCACCCGGCGGGAGGACCTCCACAACGGCCCTGGAGAGACCGACGACCTCGCCGTCGGCGTCGAAGCTGTAGTTGTCCCCGAGAGCGCCGCTCCAGGTGATGTCGTAGAGGCAGTCCCGAAATCCGTCGGCGTCCTGGTCGTCGTTGGTCTGCTTGAGGCACTCCGCCGCGATGTAGACGGTGTCGTAGGCGGACCCGAGGTGCCAGGGCAGGGTGAGGTAGTCGTAGTGTTCCCTGAAGCTGGCGAGAACTTCCTGCGCCTTTTCGTTGTCGGGGTCGGCAGTGGCGGTGATGGCCTTCAACCCGGTTGCCGCGTCGTCCGCGATATCGAGCGCGGTTCTGCCTACCGTGATCGTTTCGCCGTAGATCGGGCCCTGGTAGCCCAACTCCCGTGCCTGCTTGACGATGGTGCCTGCCGCGAACTCGGACTGAGGCGCTACATGGAGGGCGTCCGGACTCCCGTTGAACAGCTTGGTCAGCTGTGACCTGAAGTCGGTGGTGTCGGATGCAAAGCGCTCTGCGGCGATCACCCTGCCCCCGTTCTGCTCGAACTGTGCGACCGAAGTGCGTCGGACACCCTCGGCGTAGTCGGTCTCTTCGGTGATGGTGGCCAGCGTGCGGATGCCGTCCGCCCAGAGCACGTTGCCGGTGCGAATGCCCACCTCGATATCGCTGATCTGGGTGCGGAAGATGTAGTCGCCGGCGTCGGCGATGTCGGGGTTGCTGGCCAGTCCGGAGAACAGGATCACGCCATCCGCCTCGGCAAGCGGCGCGACCCCAAGCATCGCGCCGCTGCACGATGTCCCAAGGATGATCTTCACTCCGTCCACGTCGGTGAGCTTGTTGTAGGCGCTAATCGCGTCCTGGGCGCTGCACTTCGAGTCCTCGACGACAAGCTCCAACCTGCGCCCGTCGATGCCGCCCGCGGCATTGATCTCGTCCATGGCCATGATCTTGGCCCGATAGGCCACCGTGCCGTAGGTCTCGCCGGTACCCGTAAGCGATTCCATCACGCCTATTCGATACGGATTTCCTTCTCCCGCATCCTCGCCGCAAGCCACGACAAGCGATACGAGACCCGCCAGCAGGCCTAATGTGACAATTCGTTTCCAGGGCGAGAATCGCATGCAATGCTCCCTGAACACGATAGGGCCAGCGGCGGATGCCGCCGGTGGCCACTCTGTGTCCAGTCTAGGTCGTCGTCTTTCGAGCGTCGCCCGACCATCGTCATGGTCACCCACGACCCCCGCGTCGGCGAGGCGTGCGGCCGCATCGTCTCGAGACTCGACGGTCGGGTCACAAGCGGCCAGCCCGGCTAGGACATGCGTCGGGTGCGGAGCATGCCGCGCGCCGGACCGGCCGTCCGCCCGCTAATCTGGAGCCGGGCCGGTAGCTCAGTCGGCAGAGCAGCGGACTTTTAATCCGAAGGTCGTGGGTTCGAGACCCACTCGGCCCACCGGCTGCTAGCGGGTTTGGACAGCGTTCTACGAGCGCCAGACACGCCCCGCGATGACGCCGACTGGCAGCAATGGGATCAGCATTGCGCCAGCAGGGCACCGATCTGCTTGCTCGCCAGCCGTGTCGCAGCGGGCTGCAAATGGGCGCACAGGCTGGCCGTCGTCGTGTAGGACGCGCGCCCAAAGACCTCCCGGATCGTCCGCGGATCGCCCCCCAGAGCCACGGCGAAGCTCGCAGCGGCGTGACGGCAGTCGTACCCCCCACAGCCAACGATCCACGCGTACCAGGCCGCCGTCCAGGTGTACGCGATCCCACGTCAGGCCCCGCGTCTCCGCCCGCCGCATGCCAAACGTGAACGCCATCCGGAAGAGCGGCGACCGCCGGTCATCAGCCGTTGCAGATAGGGAACTCCCGCGCCTGGTCGGGCGACAGGGGTTGGGTCTCTTGATGGTCCCTGCGCGGCATGGACCATCCGGGCAGGAACACCGGCGATACCAGCATTCTTGCCCCGCCCTATTGCCAGTTCCAAAGCCCGAGACGCCGCCTCACCGCATGGCAATCGCGGTCGGTCCGCTCGCGGCGCCGCCGATAACGGAGAATCGTCCCAGCAGTCGAGCGGGGCGAACCTGATTAGGGGCGACGTTGAGACCCGCGCCTCGCCGACGGATTCGAGAGTGCAGATGACCACAGGCGCCGTTCGCTCCAGTCCCTACGGCGACGTCCAGCTCGGCGCCTTCGAGGAGGTCATCTCCATCCCCGGTCGCTATCTCAACGACCACTGTCTGATCCGTCACGACGACACCTGGCACTTCTTCGGCATCGTCGGGGACGTGGGCGGCATGGGCGGGGCGGCGGGTAGCGAGACCTCACTCGCCCACGCCACCAGCCCGGATCTCCGGACCTGGGAGCTCGCGCCCGAGATCCTGCACGCGACCGGCGTGTGGCCTGACATTGACAAGGTCTTCGCGCCCTTCGTCACGGCGCATGACGACCGCTTCTACATGCTCTATTGCGTGTCCGACGAGAACCGCACGCAGCGCATCTGCCTGGCCACCTCCGACGATCTCTTCGAGTGGCGCCGCTATCCGGGCAACCCTGTGATCGTCCCCTCGGTGTTCTGGTCCAAGTGGCCCGGTTTCGGACTGGACCTGCCCGACGCCGCCCATGAGATGGACGGCCTGGCGCTCGCCGAGCGCACCGGCGGGACATTCGGAGGCTGCCGGGACCCACACGTCATCCGGTTGGACGATGGCCGCTTCATCGCCTACTGGGTGTCCAGAGTGCAGGAGCGGTTCGGCCACAACCTCGTCTGCGTGGCGGCCTCCTGCTCGCACGATCTGGTCCACTGGCAGGAGATCGGTCCGGTCTTCAGCATGAAGGCGTGGCCCTTCGAGGAACAGCCAACGCTCGAGGTCGAGTCTCCCTGCGTCGTGCAAAAGGACGGCATGTACTGGCTGTTCTTCAAGCATGGGTGGTGGACGCACTACGTCGCGTCCGATTCGCCCTTCGACTTCCACGGCCACCAACCCCTCCGGCTCGGCTTCGCCCACGCATCCGAGGTGTTCCGTTGGGAAGGCCAATGGTGGATTACGCACTGCTCGGCCGATCCGGAAGACTTCATGTACCGCGAATCGAATCGAACCCGCGGTCTCTTCGTCGGACACCTGGACTGGCCGGACGGCGCTCCGCCGCGGCTTATCGGGCCATGACGCGCCGCGCCGGCTTTGCTTGTCGGTCCGAGCTCGCGTGAACCGCCGCCCTCGCGTCCACGCGGTCGTGTCGCCGTTGGACGAACCGACAACCGAGCGATTCCTGGGCGTCACGCGGTCCATCGAAGCAGCCCTGCCGCCGGAGACCGCGCGCATCGCACAGATCCCCCACGTCTCCTATCACCTTGCGTGCGAGTACCAGCTCGATCGCCTTCCGCGCGCACTGCGGTCCATCACCGATCGGACGTCCGGCGTGAGCTCGCGGACAAGCGGGATCGGCATGTTCCTGGGCAACGACGTCGTGGTCTATCTCCCGGTCGTCCGGAGCCCAGAGCTCAGCGCGCTCCACCTACGAGTCAGAGACGCGGCGCGAGCGCTGGTCGCGGCCCCGTCCGACGACGACGCGTATTACGAGCCGGGCTCTTGGACTCCGCACATCACGCTGGCGCGCATTCCGCGTCGCCCCGAGGTCGTGTCGGCCGTCATGTCTGGGCTCGTCCCGCTGAATCTGGCGTGGGACCTAACGATCCGTGACATCGCCCTGATCGCCTCAGAGGCCGGGCAACAGGAGATCATCTGGCGCGCCCCGCTCGCAGGCTGAGCCGGGCATGGACCGTGGTAGACGGTATCGCCGGTCATCGCAGCGTCGCGGGCTTAGCTCGAGTCGCGGGTAACGTCTCCCGACCGGAGCAGCGCGCCGGTCGAACGCAGGAGTGTTTCCTGGACGAGCAGCTCGTGGTCCAGGCCGCGCTCCATCGGGTGGTCGCCGCCCAGCGTTCTCACGAACGCCGCCAGCGAGGCGGCGTACCGCGGCCGGTCCTCGATCTCGACCGTGGTTACGCCGGGCGGGTAGCCGGCCCGTGATTCTCGGAGGGACAGCCGCAAGGTCTGCGCCGGCTCGAACGGCTCCATGATGGCCGAGCCGTCCCTGCCGTAGACCTCGAACCGGCGCGCCGGCGGGTCCGTCTCCAGACCCGCGATGTCGACTATCACCAGCGCCCGCTCGTACTCGAGAACCGCGACGCCGTTGTCCGTGTAGTTCGGGACCTCACCCTCGATCTCCTGCATGAACGACGAGACCCGTGTCGGCCGCCCCAGGATCCACACGATCTGGTCGAGCATGTGGCCGGCGAGATCAAAGAAGACACCGCCGCGGTGTCGCGCGCGCGCGGCCCGTTGCATCGGCTTCGGGAACACGCTCATGTGCGCCCGGATGGCGAACACCTCTCCCAGGGTCCCGTCCCGCGCCCAACCCGCGATCCGCTGGAACCCATCGTGGTGGCGAAACATGTAGCCGAGCTGGACGATCAGCCCGCGTTCGCGCGCGGTGTCGACCACGCGCTTGAAGCGGGCAAGATCATCCCCGGCCGGCTTGTCGAGCAGCAGGTGCTTGCCGGCCGCCACGATCTGCTCCGCGTGGCCGAGGTTCTCGGCGTTGGAGCCCTCGGCCGCGACCGCGGCCACGTCGGGGCTCTCCAGGAACTCCGCTGGATCGTCGATCCATCGGGCCTCCGACCACGGCGGCGATCCGCCGGACTCGAGCTCGCATCTCCGTCCCGCATCCGGCTCGTACACGCCAACCAGGTCCACGTCGGGATTCGACAGCAGCACCTCGGCCCAGCCGGCGGCGTGGCTGTGCTTCGTGCCGTATTGCGCGATCGCAATCCGCGCCCTCTCAGCCACCGTCCATCACCATCACAGCCTCGGCACGCACCTCGTGTAGGCGCTAGGTCTCGACTCCGAAAATGCTGCCCGCGATGTGGCGTGACCCGCCGAAGTTGTTCCCGTCATCGACCATGTAGTAGTACGCGCAGAAGATGCGGCCGTCGTCCAGCTCCGTGGCGACTTGATATCCGAGGTCCGGCCCGCTGGCGTCGTCTCGAATGATGAACTCGTCGCTCCAGGTGGCGCCCTCGTCCACGCTCACGATCCCGCCGATGCCAAACGGCGCCTTTCGGCGGGCAAAGGTGACCAATACACGGCCATCGCTCAGCACCGTGGGCCAGGCCGACCGGTAGAGCTTCTGCGACGGGTATATGAACGCCTCGTCGCCGGCCGTGATCGGCCATACGTTCTTCGGATCGGCTCGACCGTCATCCCAGCGCGCCCGGGCCGTCGACCCATCCGGCGCCGTGAACGTGAACGAGTTGCGCCAGCGGTCGGACATGGCGCGCCGCCGCGCCGCCCATGGCGAGCGGCCCCAGCTGACAATTGGGCGCGGCCGGCTCCACGTGTAGCCGCCGTCGTCGGAGTGACACAGCTGGACGGCGTTGCGCAGGCTCGACACGTCAACCGACGTGCACAGGAGCCGGCCGCCCGGAAGCAACGCGAGGCCCGAATAGCTCGGACCGGCTTTGGTCGACGGCGCCAGCGGCGGTTCCTGTCGCACTGCCTCGGCCACGAACTCCCAGCTCAGTCCGTTGTCATCGGACCCGTACACCGCGACCGCCTCGGGCCACCCGACGGCCGCCGTCGTCAGCAGAGTGCCGTCGGGAAACGTCACCATCGGGCTGTTGTCGACGTGGACAAACTCGCGTCCGGCCGGAGGCGCGAGGATCGTGGGCGCCGATTCCCACGTCCGGCCTTTGTCGGCCGACCGCAGCGTGAACGGGACCGGCGCCGGCGCGCCGTCAGCCTCCTCCCGTCCGGCCCAGGTGCGCCCGAAGTGGATCACCGAATCCTCCGCCGCCAGATCGATCTGGTCGCGCTGACCGGGATCGATCGACCCTCGCGCCAAGAACGCTCGGCGCGTGTCGAGATCGTCGGTCTCGTCGAAGATGACGGAGTCATTGCCTTCCGGCCAGGTCTCGCCGCCGTCGGTCGAGCGCTGCAGCAGCACCTTGGCCCAGCGGTCGCAGCCCACGTAGCCGTGCCCAACGTCGTCGGGCTGCTCGTACGCCGACGGCGCGTGCCGGTGCGCCACCGCCAGCTCACCGCCGCCGAAATTGAAGATGCCGCCCTGTCGCGGGTGGCCGCAGTACGTGTCCTTCGAGCCGCAGATGTGCAGGTGGCGTACGTCGGTCAGCCGCACGCTCGGTCGTTGCCCAGCCATAAGGACGCCTCCTGAGTCACCGATTGCACGTGCGGCGACTGCCGATCGCGCGACTCCCATCTCGCCGCGCGGAGGCTAGCCTACCTGCCGCGGGCCTCCGCGATCCGCACGGCCAGGTTCGAGCGGTCCCTGCGTCGCGCCGGCTTCGGCCAGCACGTCCTCGAATGGGGTCCCACCCTGATTGTCCGGGTCGCTCAACGCCGCCGCCGTGGGGACGCGCATGCACGTCGTCCTGGTTAGACTCTCGTGCGCGCGCGCCGAATCGGCTCAGCGACGCGATCCCGATCGGCCCCGCCTCGTCCGGAGATCCCTCCAGTGACCCAACAGGTCGAAGCCGCGAGCGTGGCCGACGAAGCCGGCGCGTTTCGCGATCCGGACTCGAACACCGCGCGACTCTACGAGCGCGCCGCCCGCTCGATGATCGGCGGGACTTCGCGCATTCACTACCACTTTGCGCCCTACCCGATCTTTGCCGCCTCCGGCGCCGGCGCCGTGGTCACCGACGTCGAGGGCGTCGAGCGCCTTGACTTCCTCAACAACATGACCGCCCTGATTCACGGCCACGCCCACCCCGCTATCACGCAGGCGCTTGCCGAGCAGATCCGGCTGGGCACCGCCTTCTCCGAGCCGGTCGAGGCGGAAATCCGGCTGGCCGAGTTGTTGATCGACCGCGTCGACTCGGTCGAGAAGATCCGGTTCGCGAACTCCGGCACCGAGGCCATCATGCTGGCCGTCAAGCTCGCCCGCGCCTTCACCGGGCGAAGCGCCGTGGCCAAGTTCGAAGGCTTTTACCACGGCTACTACGACTACATGCAGGTCAGCTACCAGTCTCGGCCGGATACGTGGGGAGATCCCGGCAGCCCTGCCAGTGTGGCCAGCTCGGGCGGTCTATCCGACACGGTCAAGGATGAGATCGTCACCCTGCCGTTCAACGATCCTGACGCTGTCGAGACGCTGCTCGGGCGGCGCGCGCACGATCTCGCGGCCCTGGTCCTCGACCCGCTCTGCAACCGCTGCGGGTTCGCGCTACCCGCGCCCGGGTTCTACGACTTCCTCCGCGAGATCACCCGCGACCTCGGGATCGTGCTGATCTACGACGAAGTCCTCAGCTTCCGGCTCGGCTACAACGGAGCGCAGACGCGGTTTGGCGGCACGCCCGACCTCACCGCGTTCGGCAAGATCATTGGTGGCGGGCTTCCGGTCGGCGCCGTCGGCGGCCGCGACGACATCATGCAGCTGCTCGACCCATCGCACGGCGCGCCGGTGGTCGCCTCAGGCGGTACGGCCAGCGGCAATCCACTGACCATGGCGGCCGGCATCGCCGCGCTGGAACTGCTGACACCGGACGCCGTCCATCGACTTGACCTGCTGGGCGAGCGTCTGCGAGCAGGCGCCGCGGAGGTGTTCGAATCGGCCGGGGTTGCGGCGCAACTCTCCGGCCAAGGCTCCCTGTTTCGCCTGGTCCCCACCGACCGTCCAATCGTCAACTATCGCAGCCTGCCGACCGATCCCGATTCGGCCCGGTTGGTGCAGCGCTTGCACCTCGGACTTCTCGACAATCGCGTGATCATTTCGAAGGACGGCCTTGGCTGCCTCTCCACGCCCATGGACGAGACGCACATCGACCGATTCGTGACGGCACTGGAAGCGTCCGTCGCCGCGCTCCGAAGCTGACGAATCGGCCGTCGACCCGGCTGGGGAGGACGAGTGTGAACGTGGATGAGGTGCTGGCGCGCATCGACGGCGAAGCGATCGCCGCCGACACGCTCGAATTCGTCCGGGTCAAGAGCGAGACGGGCGCCGAATCAGCCGGCTGCGAGTTCATCGCCGATCTCTGGCGCCGCGAGGGCCTCGAGCCCAGCGTCGACGTCGTCGAAGGCGACCGCAACAACGTCTACACGACCGTCGAGGGACGCGGCGGCGGACCCGCGCTGATGTTCAACGGCCATATCGACACGATTCCAATCGGCGCCAGCGACCCGCCCGCACGCGACGGTGAATGGATCGTCGGCCGGGGCGCCGAGGACATGAAGGGCGGCCTGGTCGCGATGACGCATGCCGCCGCGGCCATTCAACAGGCCGGGATCCGGCTCGCCGGTGAACTCGCCCTCACCAGCATCGTTGGCCACGAGGTGCCCGTCGGAAAGAAGGAGGGCGCCATCCGGCTGATTCAGCGTGTGCGCGACGGCGACCTGCGCGCCGACGCCATGATCATCGTTGAGGGCAGGCGGGCCATATGGACGGCGAGCCTCGGGTTCGTCAGCTTCACCATCACCATTACCAGCCCGCGCGGCCGCATTCACAACCTCTATGTGCCCTACGCGGAGAACCCGGCGCGCTGGGCCGGCGAGGTCCTGTCGCGGCTCGCGCGGTGGGAGGATGACTTCGCCGACGGCCCGGCGCACCCGCTGGCTGGCCGCACCCAGGTCAACGTTGGCATCGTCGACGCTGGTGACTACATGAACCGCGTCCCCACGCCCGCCGTCATCACCGGCACCTATCGATGGCCGCCCGGCCGGGACTGGGAGGCGGGCGCGGCCGCCTTCGAGGCGCTTCGCGCCGAGATCGCCGACCGGTCCGGGCTCGAGGTCACGGTCGGCTACCTGGGCCTGCGCCCGCCGTTCGAGACCTCCGCCGAAGAGCCGGTCGTCCGCTCGTTGACCGCCGCCGCGCGGGCGGTCACCGGCGACGATCCCGACGTGATCGGAATGGCCCTCGTCGGCGACGCCAACCTGTTCGCCAACCAGATCCCCGTCCCCACCGTGTACTACGGGCCGGGCCACGGGACGGCCCATTCGGACCACGAGCGAATCCGCGCCGACGATCTCACCGAGTGCGCCCGTATCTACGCCCTCGCATCGATTGAGTACTGCGGAGTCGCCAGCTGACGGCCGGGCCGCACAGCGCTCCCGGATCGCCGCCTCGCCCCCAGATCGGAAACTGACGCCGACCCGCCCGCGTACTCTCGAGCAGGGGATGTCGCTGATCGGCGCGCGTGTTCCTTCCGTCACCATCTCCGCCCGACGGATGTCGGACCCTCGAGCATGACCGCCTCGGCCCAACAGACGATGGTGCGAATGCGCAGCGCGAAGCTCGTGCTGGCGGCTTCGGTCCTGATGGCTGCCGCGCTCGTGCTCTCCGCCTGCGGCGCCGGCCCGTCATCGTCGGCCGCGCCCGACCTCCCGGCACCGCCGTTCGGCGACGACGACGCGCGTTTCCTGCTGCAACGACTGCTCTACCCGACGAGCGAGGAAGACGCCCTGGCCGTCATCGACCACGTCGCCGGCTCCGGCGACCGACGCTTCGTGTCCGTCTTCATCGAACTCGTGCGCGGCGGTCAGCTCGGCATCTGGCCCCTGCGGAATCACCCCCGGACCAGCGAGGCGCTCCAGAGTCTCTCCGGCCAGGGCTTCGAAAGCTGGCCTGAGTGGGTCACCTGGTACGCGGGCACCGATCTCGAGCCGCCGCCCGGGTTCACCGAATGGAAGGGCGAGCTGTACGCCGGGATCGATCCGGAGTTCCGCACCTTCTTCCAGGACAGCCACCGCAGCACCATCCGCGCCGAGGAGATCGTGTGGGGCGGCGTCTTGCTGGACGGTATTCCGGCCCTCGATCAGCCATCGCTCATCCCCGCGGCCGAGGCCACCTACCTCGAGCCGGACGACCTCGTATTCGGCGTGTCAATCAACGGCGACACGCGCGCCTACCCGCTCCGCATTGCCGACTGGCACGAGATGGTGAACGACGTGGTCGGGGGCGTCCCCGTCTCGCTTGCCTACTGCACGCTCTGCGGCGCGGGCGTGCTGTTCGACACGCGCGTCGGCGAGCAGACGCTCACCTTTGGCTCCTCTGGCTTCCTCATGCGCAGCAACAAGCTCATGTACGACCGCACGACGCTCACGCTCTGGAATCAGCTGACCGGCGAACCCGTGCTGGGTCCGCTGGTCGATTCCAACGTCCGGCTTCGAGTGCTCCCGGTGGTGCTGACCACCTGGAGCGACTGGACCGACCAGCATCCCACCACTCGAGTGCTGAGCGACGACACCGGATTCCAGCGGACGTATCGGCCGGGCGCGGCCTACGGCTCGTACTTCGCGCACCCTGGCACGATGTTCCCGGTCGCGTTCCGGCGCGACGTCTTGGGTGAGAAGGATCGGGTCTTCGCCATCACCATCGACGGCATTCCCAAGGCGTATCCCACCCGGACGCTCACGCGGGAAGCCGTCGTGAACGACCGCCTCGGCGAGACGAACCTTGTGGTGATCGCGGCGCGCGGCGACCTCCAGGGCGCCGGGATCGATAACCGCGACGGCCCGGCCACCTGGCGCGCCGGGGCCGAAGTGCGCGCCTTTGAACGCGGTCCACACACGTTCGCGCCAACCGCGGACGCCAACGCGCTGCGCGACGAGGCAGGCGCCACATGGCAGGTCAGCGAGGACGCGCTGCGAGGTCCGGGTGGCGCATTGCTACCGCGCCTCCCCGGCCACCTGGCGTATTGGTTCGGTTGGTTCAACTTTTTCCCCCACACGTCGATCTACGGGGAAGATCCGTAGCGGCTGGACATCGGCCGTTCCGGACGCCGGAAGCCCAGTCCGCCCGCAACCCGGTGCTAGACTCCGACCCCCAAGCGCCGTCGGCCAATGACCCTGCCACCGACCCGCATGACGCGTAGCGTCGCTCGCATCGAGACCGCCGCCGCGCACATTGGCCGCCTCTCCAAGCACCTCGAAGAGCTCGACTGGGCTCAGCTGGGCCGGGTGGCGGAAGCGCTCACCGATGCCTGGCAACGGGACCGGACGATCTTCATCGCGGGCAACGGCGGGAGCGCCGCCACCGCCGCCCACTTCGCGTCCGATCTCAGCAAGACCACGCTTGGTCGAGCGCCCCGCGCCCGCCGCGTTCGGGCCACCGCGCTGGCCGACAACACCGCACTTCTTACGGCTTGGGCCAACGATGACGGCTATGAGCGTGTCTTCGCAGAGCAACTGCGCAACCTGGCGCGCCCCCAGGATGTCCTCGTGCTGATCAGCTGCAGCGGGTCATCGCCCAACGTGCTCGCCGCCGCCCGCGCGGCGCGCGAGATGGACGTGCGCGTCGTTGCCATGACCGCGCCTGACACGCCGCTGCACGACCTTGCGGATCTCCCGGTCGCCATCCCGGGCCCGACGCCGCAAGTCATGGAAGACATCCACTTGGCGGCCTGTCATGCGCTGGCACTTGAGCTGGGCGCCGTCATCGGCCCGGGCTAGCACTGGCGCGGCGGCCTGGCATGGCCCTCGGGATTCGATCGACCCGCACGTTGAGCAGCTGACGCAATGATCATCGCGCAGGCGCCCCTTCGCATCAGCTTCTTCGGAGGCGGCACAGACTTCCCCGATTACTACCGCCGAAACGGCGGCGCCGTGCTCAGCACCACCATCGACAAGCATGTATTCGCCATCGTCAAAGAGCGGTTCGACGACGACATCTACTTGAACTACTCCCGCAAGGAGATCGTCCGCCGCGTCGATGACATTCAGCACGATCTGATCCGCGAGGCCATGCGCACCGTCGGCGTCACCAAGGGCATTGAGATCACCACCCTGGCCGATGTCCCCAGCAGCGGCACCGGGCTTGGATCGTCGAGCGCGGTGCTCGTCGCGGTCCTGCACGCCTTGCATGCCTATCGCGGCGAGCTGGTCACGGCCGAGCGGCTCGCCGAAGAAGCGTGCGAGATCGAGATCGGCCGCCTCGGGCGCCCGATCGGCAAGCAAGACCAGTACATCGCGGCCTTTGGCGGATTTCGCCTGATCGAGTTCGGGCCCGAGGAGCGGGTGGTTGCCCACGCCGCGCAGATCCCCGCGGAGCACCGCTCCCGCCTTGCCGATCGGTTGCTGTTGTTCTTTACGAATCGGGCCCGCGACGCGAGCGGCATCCTCTCGGACCAACGGCGGAACATCCCCGACCGAACCGACGCTTTGGGCGCGCTACGCGACCTCGCCCGCGCGGGCGCCAAGCACCTGAGCGCACGCGATCTCGATGCCTTCGGCCACGCACTTGACGACGCTTGGCGGCTGAAGAAGGGACTGGCGGATGGAATCAGCGACCCGGAGTTGGACGACATCTACAAGCGCGCGCGCGAGGTCGGCGCGCTCGGCGGCAAGATCACCGGCGCCGGCGGCGGCGGGTTCCTGTTGCTCTACGTGCAGCCGTCCAGACAGGACGCGGTGCGAAATGCCTTGAGCGAACTGCGCGAGCTTCCGATCGGCTTCGAGCCCGACGGCAGCAAGGTCATCTTCAACATCCGCCGGTGAGACCCCCGCCAGGTCGCTACGCTCACGGAATGCAACGCTCGCGGCCGGAAACATCCGAGCGAAGTCGCGCCCAGCGGCCCCGTCGTCACGGAGCCGAGCGAGGAAGCCTATGCACGTCCTCGTAACCGGCGGCGCTGGGTTCATCGGCTCCCACCTCGTGGACGCCCTGCTCGCGCGGGGCGACCAGGTCACGATCCTCGACTCCCTGGTTGAACGCGTCCACCCCGGCGGGCGGGTGCCCGAGTACGTGCCGACGCGGGCGAATCTGATCCGAGACTCGGTCACCGAGAAATCGGCGTGGGAGCGCGCCCTCGATGGCGTGCAGGCGGTGGTGCATTTGGCCGCCTATCAGGACTATCAGCCCGACTTCAGCCAGTTCGCCCTCGTCAACGAGGTCGGGACCGCGCTGCTCTACGAGACCGCCGTCGAGCTCGACCTGGCGCTCGAGAAGGTGGTCGTGGCCAGCTCGCAGGCGGTCTACGGCGAAGGGACCTACCGGTGCTCCGAGCACGGTGTCCAGTACCCGCCGCCTCGACCGCTCGCACAGCTCGAGCGCGGCGACTGGCAGGTGGTCTGCCCGGTCTGCGGCGATCCAGTGCAACCCCTGGCGACCCCTGAGCGCCGGGCGACCCCGCACAACGCGTACGCCATCTCCAAGGTTGCCCAGGAACACTACTCGCTTGTGCTCGGTCGGCGCTACGAAATCCCGACCGCGGCCCTGCGGTTCAGCATCGTGCAGGGGGCGCGTCAGAGCCCGGCGAACGCCTACTCAGGCATCCTTCGCGCGTTTACCGGTCGCCTGCTTCGGCGGCAGCCGCCTGTGGTATTCGAAGACGGCGCCCAGCTTCGCGACTACACGCATGTTGCCGACGCTGTGGCCGCGATCCTCGTCACGCTCGACGACCCGCGGGCGGACTTCCAGATCTTCAATGTCGGCAGCGGCCGCACCGTCACTGTTCTCGAGTATGCCCGGGCACTCTCCGCCAGGCTTGGAGCGGACCTGGAACCCGAAGTCGGCGGCCGGTTCCGGGTTGGCGACGTCCATTCGCTCTGGTCGGACACCTCCAAGCTCGAAGCGCTTGGGTGGCGTGCGACGAGGGGCCTGGACGAGATTCACCACGACTATCTCGCATGGTTCGATCCCGCCGACGCCGACGCCGATTGGGTCGGACGGGCCATCGACACGATGGAGAGCTCCGGTTCCCTGCGCCGCGCGCATTCATAAGCGCCGCACCGATGTCCCAGCGTGGAACGTACGATGACCCGCATGCACGCGCCGGATGATCCATTCCCAGGCGAGACGGTGGTAGCTGACTGAGCGCCGAACAAGCCCCGCGCCGGAACCCCCGTAGCGACGCCTCGCCTGGCGCAATGCGTCCCAGGGCCTCCGTGCTGATCGTGAACCACAACACGCGCGAGCTGCTTCGCGACTGCATGGCATCGCTGGAGGCAGTCGCTTTCGACTCGTTCGAGGTCATTGTGGTCGACAACGGCTCCACCGACGGCTCGGCGGCCATGCTGCGCGAGACATTCCCGTGGGCGCGCGTTATCGAAGCCGGCGAGAACCTGGGGTTCGTGGGCGGCAACATGCTGGGCTATGCACAGGCGCGCGGCGAATACATCTGCTTCCTCAATTCGGACACGCGAGTGGAGTCCGGCTTCTTGTCCACGCTCGTCCGGTTCATGGACGAGACGCCCGGCGCGGGCGGGTGCGAGCCGAAGCTGCTGTGGATGTGTGATCCCGCCAGGCTCGATTCGGTCGGCGACTGGCTCACGTGGACCGGCGTCCTGTATCACCGCGGCTATCAGGCGCTGGACGAGGGTTTTGACGAACCGGCCGAGATATTCGCGGCCAAGGGCGCGTGCATGCTGTTTCGGGCATCGTTGCTGGAGCGAATCGGCGTCTTTGACGAGGCCTACTGGTCGTACTTCGAGGAGACCGACCTTTGCTGGCGGACGTGGCTCTCCGGGCACAGAGTCTTCATGGTCCCCGCGGCGCGTGTGCATCACCTGCTGGCCGGGACATCCCGCCAATCCGACTCATACCTGATCAGCTTCCACGCGTTCAAGAACCGCATCCACTCGATGGTGAAGAACTTCGGTGGACTGACGCTCGCACGCGTCCTGCCCGTCCACCTCGCCATCTGCGTCGCCCTGATCGGCCTGTACTTCGCGAGGGCTCAGCGTCGAAAGGCGCGGGCGATCGCCGCTGCGCTCGCGTGGAACGTCCGCAATCTGCGCGGAACTCTGCGCCAGCGGCGGGAGGTTCAGACCAACATCAGAACGGTGCCGGAGCGCGAGCTGATGAAGGTCGCCATGGCGTCCGTGCCGCTGCGCTATTTCTGGGACGTGTACCGAGCGTATGAGCGTGTCTGAAGCTCGCGCCGCGCGCCGCCTGCGCGCGGGCATTGCGGCGCTCCGCAGCGGGGGCCTGCTGCGTGATCAGCTCGTCGTCATCGCCTTCAGCACCGTGGGCAACGCCATTGCGGCCGCCTTTCAGTTCGTCATGGCTCAGCTCATGGGGCCCGAGGCGTGGACCGACGCGTTCGCGGCCCTCGCACTGCTGGCGCTCTTGGCGGTTCCAAGCGTGGCGGTCAACACGCTGGCGATCAAGATGACGGGAGAGTTGCACGTCCGCGGCGACATCGAGGGCCTGCGGCGCTGGATCTGGCGGGCATCGATTCGCGTCGGCGCCCTGGCCGGCGCGATCGCGCTGGGGCTCGCCGCTGCCAGTCCATGGCTCGGCAACCTCCTCCGGCTGGAAACGGCCAGCGTCATCGTGATCGTCGCGATCGCGCTCGTCGCGCTGCTGGTTTCGGCGCTCATCAAAGGCAGTCTGGCGGGAGCGAGCGCGTTCGTCGCCCTTGGCGTTGTGACCGTCGGCGAGACCACCGGCCGCCTCGTGTTCGCCGTCGCCCTCGTGGTGGCCGGATTGGGAGCCGTCGGGGCCGTCAGCGGGTCCGCCTTTGGCGCCGTCGTCGTCGTGGCCGCCGGGGTCGTCCTGCTCCGGTACGCGGCCAGGCGCAAGATTCACCTGGGGCACGCTCCCGACCGGCGCCTGCCGACGAGCCGCGAACAGGCGCGGGTTCTGCTGATTTCGTTCGCGCTTGCCGCGATGTTCAACCTGGACATCTTGTTCGTGAATCACGTCTTCCCGGCGGAAACGGCGGCCAGCTACTCGGCCATGGCGCTCATCGGCCGGTCGCTGTTCTTCGTCGCATCGCCCGTTGCGACCGTGCTGCTGCCGCACACGATTCGCGCGTTTGCGCGCGGCGGGTCCGTGGCGTCGCTGCTGGCGCCCAGCCTCGGCCTGATAGGCGCGCTGGTGACGGCAACCGCGCTGGTGCTACTGCTCTTCCCGTCACAGATCTTCGGCCTAGTCTTCCGGGACGGCTACGTGCTCGACACTACGATCATGACGCTCTACACCGCCGCCGCCGCTCTCCTGGCGGTCACCTTTGCCCTCGCCCAGCTACTGATAGGCGCTAGCTACCTGCGGACCTGGGCGCCCCTGGCCGCACTGACAATCGCAATGATCGCCGCGATGGCAAGCCTCAATGAGACACCCACGCAGATCGCCATTGCGCTGGTCGTCACCGTCGGCGTCGCAACCGCATACCTCGCCGGCGAGACGGCGCGGCTAGCGCGCCAGGTTCGCCAGGATCAGACCGCCGGCAGCAGCGCGAAACCCAGCCAAGCCGCCCCCACTGCCGCGGCCGCGCCTAGCACCAATGCCGCCGGGCGCTCCACCCCGTAGTGGCGCAGGCCGGCGAACGCCGCGAGCGCCACGAGCACGATCGCCGCGGCTGCACCGGCCGCCGTGAGCGGGTCGCTCGACGCCAGCTCTCTCAGGTAGGTGACCGGCCGAAGCGTTCGGAACAGGCTGACGTGCGCGGCCCAGTCGGCATGCAGCGTCCCCTCGTGATCCACGAAACCCGCCATGGCCGGCCGTGCGCCAGCGTGGATCGGGACGGTCAGCGATCCGGCGCCTTCCGACGCCCGCTGAATCTCAAAGGCGAACAGGCTGCCGCCCTCGGTCAGCGGCGGAAACGCCAACCGGTGGGTCGTCGGTTCCAGAGTCTCCTGAACGGCCACCCGCGACTCCGCCAGGATCGCCCCGGTCGCATCGATCAGCCGCAGGTTCACCGGGACGCCCGCGGCGGATGTGTTGGACGCACGCAGCCGCACGTCGATCCCGGTGAGGAATGGCTCAACGCGTTGGATCGTCTGTCGCACCGTGCCGACCACCGGGCCGAAGGCGAACGTCTCACGAGCCATGTCCGTCGTGATGCCGAATTCACGCGCCTGTACCGCGAAGCCGATCAGCACGCCGATCAACGCGGCCAGTCCTGCCCCCGTCCGAACCGCGGTCACCAGCATCTATGTCGACTCCTGGACCGTCCGCCGATGTCGACGGCCTGCGTTACCATCTGGCTGCGAGCGCAGCGGAATCGGCTCGGCCGCGCGGGCAACGGCTACGCGACGTCCGGCCCACCGTAACCCGCGAGACCGCAGAGCCAATGGACATCTTCTGGGCGCTGCCGGTCGCTGCCGCCTCGTTCTTGCTGCAGGTCTGGCCGCGGATCGGCAATCGACAGTTCGGCGTCGACACGTGGCGCCATCTTGCAATCGCCGACTACTACCGTCGCCGCCGTCGGGGCGAAACGCAGGAGTTCGACCGGTACATCCTCAAGGAGCCGTCGGATTATCCGCCGGCGCTTCGAGCCCTGCTGTCGCTGCTGCCAAGAACCGTCGTCGACCGCGCGCAGTGGTTGATCAGCCCGATGTTCGATGCCGTCCACAACCTCCTGCTGTTCGGCGTCGCCTATGCGTTGACCGGCGAGATCGTCGTGGCCATCGCCGCGCAGGCGGCGTACGCCCTGGCCCCCCTGATCGTGATGGAGAACTCCAACCTCTCGACGCGGTCGCTCGCGTCGCTCATGTTCTCGGCCCTGATGATTCCTCACCTGGCGTTTCATACGTCAGGCGACTGGGTCTGGTACCCAGTGTCGCTCGCGGTCGGGACCGCGCTCTTCCTGACGCACCGAATGGCGTTGCAGGCGCTGACGGCGGTGACCGTAGCGCTGTCGCTCTGGTTCCTCACGCCGTACTACGCTGCGGCCTTTGCCGGTTCGTGGCTCGCGGCGGTGGTCGTATCGCGCGGCTTCTATTTGCGCGTCTTCGCCGGGCACATGGCGATGCTCTGGTGGTGGCGCCGGAACATCCACAACCGCTACGCGCATCAGGTCCGCGGACTCCCTCGCGAGGCAAGTCAAAGCGGCGATCCCGTCTTTCGGATCTACCAGTTGGTGCGGCGCGCGCCATTCGTCGCCGTGGTTGCGGCGAACGCCTTTGTGGTGTTCCCCGTCGTGGTCGCGATCGATCGCGGGTTTCAGCTCGGCCTGTTCCAGACCCTGACCTGGGATCGCCAGCTCGGGTTCGTGCTCGTCTGGGCGCTCACACTGCTCACCACGGGCGTGGTGATTCGTCAGGTGCGGCAGGTCGAGTGGCTTGGCGAGGGCGAGCGCTACGGCGAGTACGCCGCCTTTCCCGCCGCCCTGGCGGTGGCGGCCGCAATCACGAGCATCCGGCCCGATCTCGCCTGGCTCCCCTGGCTCGTCCTCGCGCTCATTGGCGCCGGCGCCGGGCTCATCCCGTCGTTGTTCCTCCAGCAGCGTGTCATCGCGAACGACACGAGTCGATCGCTCACCCCCGATCTCCGCGAGGTTCTCGCGGAGATCGACGGGATCGAGCCGCGCGCCAACCTGATGACGTTCCCACTGTTCCTGGCGGACTTCGCCCTGTACTTCACCCGCGCCCGCGTCTGGAGCACCGACAGCTCGTTCGGCCACTTGCACCACTACGATGCGGTTTGGCCGGTGCTTCAGCAGCCGGTGCCCGAGATTCTGCGTCGCTACGATGTGGACCACGCGCTGGTAAACGAGGACTACGTGCGCCTCACGGAGCTCGATTTGGACCACGCTCCCGTCCGCGCGCGCGCGGGCAGCTTCGTGCTCGTCGACGTGCGCGATGTGCCGGAACGCCCCGCGTGAGGATCCTCGTCACCGGCGGAGCGGGCTTCCTGGGATCGCACGTCGTTGACGTTCACATCGCGCGCGGCGATGACGTCGTCGCTCTTGACCTGACCGACGAGTCCAAGGTCGCGCATCTATCCGGCAACCCACGCTTTCAGTTCGTTCGCGGCTCCGTCATGGACGCGGAGTTGATGGAGGCCCAGATCGCGGCGTCGGACCTTGTCTACCACCTCGCGGCCGTTGCCGACCCCAAGGTGTACGTGGCGGACCCGCTCCACACGCTGAATCTGGATCTGATCGGCGGGCTGCGCATCGCCGAGATTGCGGCCCGGCGCAGTCGGCCGCTCGTCTTCACCTCCACATCCGAGGTGTACGGCCGCAACCCAGACGTCCCCTGGTCGGAGGACGACGATCGAGTGCTTGGGTCGACCGCGATCAACCGGTGGAGCTATGCGACGGCAAAGGCCGCCGTCGAGCACTACATCCTTGCCCTGCACCAGTCACGGGGGCTCGAGTTCGTCATCTTCCGGCCGTTCAACTTTTATGGGCCGCGCCTGGATTCGCTTGGGGCCGGCCGCGTTGTCACCGTCTTCCTTCACCGGCTCCTATCGGGCAAGCCCGTCCAGGTGCACGGGGACGGCCGCCAAACACGGACCTTTTGCTACGTCGTGGATGCGGCGCGGGGAATCGTTGACGGCGCGCTGGCGCCCGCCGCGAGAAACCAGGTCTTCAACATCGGGACCGATGAGGAGCACTCGATCCTCGACTTGGCGGAGATCATGCGGCGCGTCGGCGGCTTCGACGTCCCGATCGAGACCGTCGAATACGAGTCCGTCTTCGGGGCAAGCTACGAGGACATCCGTCGACGCGTGCCCGACCTTACGCGCATTCGCCAGGCCATCGGCTGGGAGGCTACGACGCCTCTGGACGAGGGTCTCGTCCGCACGATCGAGTACTTCCGCGGCGAAACGGACGTCCACCGGCCTTGAGGATCCTCTTCATGGGCAGTCAGCAGCCGGGAATCTCCGCGCTCGATGAGCTCATGGCGACGGGCGAGCACGACCTCTTCGTGGTCAGTCCGCCGGCGGAGCAGATGCGTTACTGGCACGAATCCGCCCACGATTGGGCGGTGGAGCGCGGCCTGCCCGCGGCCCAGCCCGAGGACGTCAATTCCGACGCCTTCTACACCGTCGCGTCGACGTTCGCGCCTGACCTCATTCTCTCGGTGTTCTACAACCAGGTTCTCGGGCGCCGAATCCTGGAGCTGCCCCGCCTCGGTCCCCTGAACGTCCATCCGTCCTTGCTGCCCGAGTACCGGGGCGCCGGCGTCTTGCTGTGGGCGCTCATGGACGGCGCTTCGGAAGTCGGTGTCACGATCCACTTCATGGAGGAGCGTGTCGATGCCGGCGACATCGTGCTCCAGCGCGCGATTCCGGTCCGCCCGGACGACACCGGCTTTGGACTCTATCGGCGCGTTGCGGATCTCGTGCGCGAGGTGTTTCGCGACGAGTTCCTCGACATGCTGCGGAATCAGGGGTTCCCGCGCCGGCCAATGCCGTACCTGGCCGAACCGTACTCCCGCCACACACCGCGGCGAAACGAGATCGACTGGGAGCAGCCCGCGAATACGGTGGTCAACATTGTCCGCGCCCTCACCACCCCACTCGACGGCGCCTTCACCGAATACGAGCGCGAACGCCTCTACATCTGGCGTGCCGCGGCGGTCG
Organism: Chloroflexota bacterium; assembly: GCA_965247475.1. Lineage (GTDB taxonomy): Bacteria > Chloroflexota > UBA11872 > UBA11872 > UBA11872. The sequence goes on along the minus strand of OZ252016.1, from coordinate 2,600,533 downwards.
ACGACGCGCCGCCTCCGGACGGCCCTCCCGGAACGATGGCCGTGGTCGAGGGCATGACCCGACTGGTCGTCGGGGCCGGCGACGAGCGGGCGGTCGAGCTCCTGGAAGTTGGATACGCCGGCCAGCGGACACCCGCGCGCGATTTCGTGGCGCGGCACTGGAAGCAGCGCCCGCGCGTCAAAGACGAGCGAGGCGTGGTCTATCGCGCTTGGCGAGAAGACGACGATCCGGCCTGTGTAGAGATGCTGGCGCCCACGGGATGGATAGGGGCCGAGCGCTACGCGCGCAAGTTCAACGATGACGGGCTGGTGCCCGGGTCGGTCCTCATCGCGGACTCAGACGGCGAGGCGTGCGGGCACTCGATTACCGCGCTTCGACGGTTCATCGCCGGGGACGCTCGTATTCGGACCGCCACGATTGGCCAGGTCGTTGTGCGTCCCGACTTCCGAGGCCGCGGGATCGGCAGCGGGCTCCTCGAGCAGTCACTCCAGTTCGCCGATGCGCATCGCACGGCCCTGGTGTGGCTGACGGCCAAGCGTGATCAGGGCGTCGCCTATGACATGTACAGACGGCGCGGATTCGAGCGCGTGCAGGCGCGCCTCACCGCCCAATGGTCCCCGGGGGCGGCCGATGCTGACCTGCATGTGCACCAGGTGACGGCGACGAACACGACCGAGCTGATGAACCTGCGACGGACCTATGCCGCCACGACTGGCGCCGTGCAAGATCGCGACTTCGACCAGGCGCTGGCCTGGTCCTGGTACCTGATCTCTCGCAACGAACGGCCGCGCGCGGCCGTTCGAATCCGCGCCGATCGCGCCCTGGCGGTCGTGACTGCCGTGCTGTTCGACACGAACGAGGATCCGGCGCCCTACATGGCGGCCGCGATCCGAAGCGCGGGCTTTTCAGACGCTGAGGTTCACGCGTCGCCCGCATCCGCGCTCACAGCGTGGATGCCGGATCTCGAGTGGCACCGGCGCCCGGGGGAGCACTTGGTCTTCGTCCCCTCCCTTCGCCGGCTTGTGCACGCGCTTCTACCGCTTTTTCGGCAACGCGCCGCCGCGCTCGGGCTTCGCGGCGCGCGCGTCACCTTCGTCCGCGGCACGTCCCATGTGGCGGTCGCGGCTGAACGCGGCGAGGCCCGGATCACACGGCCGCACCCCGACGACACCCGCATCGTGTTCTCGGGCGAGGGCCTGGCGGCCATGTTCCTGGGTGCGCTCGCGCCAGAGAAGGCGGAGCGGACTGGCACGATCGAAGTGCGCGCGGGTTCGCTGGCCAGCGCCTCGGCGCTCGCCTGGGTCTTCCCGCACCGCTACTGCGACTTCACCCAACACTCCGCCTGGTAATCGGTCGCCTCTACCGCGGCCGGCGCGCGAACGCCATCATCGAGTCCCCCGCGCCCGCCGCATCGAGCCCAAGGTCCACGAGCGCCACCCCCAACCGGCCCGCGGCGTTGCCGGCAATCCCCAGCGTGCGCGCCAATGTGCCAACCGACGCGTGGTGCAACTCAGTCGGCTCCAGTCCGGCGTCGCCAAGCAGTCGCCACAGACTGGCGCGCGTGAAGTGCCAGAGGTGCGCCGGCACATGCCACCCCGACCACCGCGCACCAAAAACGCGCGCCGCGGCGCCCTCGGCGTTTGGAAGCTGCACGACCGCCCAGCCGCCGGGCCGCAGCGCGCGTGCGGCCCCGCGCATGACCGCCAGAGGCTCTCGCACGTGCTCGAGCACGCTCCAGAGCCGAACGACATCAAACGAATCGGGCGGGAACGGCGCCTCACGTATGTCGCCTACCCGCACGTCGAGCCCCAGGCGGGCTGCGTTCGCGGCCGCGTGGGCTGACACCTCGAGCCCGATCGCCTCCCAGCCAAGCTCCACAACGTCGCGCAGGAACGCGCCGTCGCCCGATCCAAGGTCCAGCAAGCGCCCCACCTCGAGACCGTCCGGGGCCCACCCGAACCGCCGCCGCGCCAAGGCCGAGGCGATCACCGCGGCCGGACGGCGCCGAACCTGCGGCGGTCCGTAGTAACGGCCGACGACCGAACGCCGGGCCAGGACCCGAACGCGATCGAGCCAAGGACCGCCGGGGCGGCCTACCTGCGAGGCCTCGGTCGCCGAGTAGTAGTCGCCGGAGTCGTAGTAGCGGGTCAGATCCTCCTGCCGTGGCTGCGGCCAGGTCGCGAGGACGCCGCACTCAAGGCACCGCAGAATATGGAACCGTACGCCCGTCTCGTACGGAGACAGCGGTCGCAAGCCGGTATCCGTCCACCCGGCGGCACGAGCACACACCTGGCACTGGCCGAGGCTCTGTGAGATAGATGCTCCTCGCGCCACGCCAGAACAAGCGCCGTCGCTGAAGGGTATCCCCAGCCCGACGTCGACCCGGCGCCCGTTGCGAATGCTCGTGAATCCGGCGCCGGATAGTAGGCTACCTCAGATGCGTGCGATGCCCGTCCTTCCCTTTCGGGCGGCCGCGTCTCTCCCACGCCGCCTGGAGCGCCGCTGGGGCCTGCTGGTCACCTTGCTGGCCGGCCTTCCGCCCTTGTTCTGGATCCAGTCGGGCTTCGTGGCCAAATCCGAGGACTTCGCGCTTCCGCTGACCCTCGATCGATGGGCCGGGTACTTCAGCACCTGGGCGCCGGACGCCGGCCTGGGCGCCAGCCCGGACGACCGCCTGCCCGCCGTCTTCTTCCTCTTCTGGCCCGCGCTGTTCCGGGCGCTCGGGTTCTCGATCGAGGTCGCCCAGCGCCTGCAGTTCATGACCTGGTTCTTGGCGGCTGGCCTGGCCATGTACTTCCTGGCCGGGCGCCTCAGTTCGCGCGAGCTCGTCCGCGCCGGGGCGGTGCTCATATACCTCTTCAACTTCTATCAAGAACCCATGTGGCAGGGCGTCAACATCGCGAATCTGAGCGTCTACGCGGCGCTGCCGCTGATGCTCGGCATCGCGATCCAGGCCACCCGCAACGGCTCGCTGTGGGTCGCAGCCGGTCAAATGGCGCTCGCATCCGTGATCGCGTCCGGCGCGGGCACGAATCCGCCGATGGCATTGGTGGCCGTTCTGCCGGTCCCGCTCTATCTCCTGCTATTCATCGGGCATCGGCTCGCAAACCGCGACCTCGCGGCCGCCTGGCGAGCGGCCAGGTTCGCCGGTCTCGCGCTCACCCTGATCCTGGTCGCAAGCGCCTACTGGCTCGTTCCCCAAGCCGTCGGCCTTGCCACCGCCGGGCCGAGCGAGATCTTTGCGCTGGCAGGCACCCGCGACGCGGCCCAGGAGCAACTTCGCGGGCTCTCACAATTCACGCCGCCGCTCAACGTCCTGCGCCTGCAGGGCCATTGGATCTGGTACGAGACTCTCGCCGGGACGCCCTACGTGCCGCACGCACCGACCCTGTTGGCGTCGCCGGCGGCGATCGTGGCGAGCGCGTTGCCAATGGGGCTGGCGATCGTCGGGCTCACAATCGCACGCGACCGGCGGCTCTTGGCAATTGGCGCCATCGGCGTGCTCGGCCTGTTCTTGAGCATGGGTGTCAACGGGCCTACAGGTTTCGCCTTTGCGTGGCTCTGGGACCACGTCCCGGGCTTTTGGGTCCTCAGGAGCCCCTGGTACAAGGCCACCGCGCTCACCTTGCTCGGTGCCGCGCCCCTGGCCGGCTTCGGCATCGCGGCGATTGGCGACTGGGTCGCGAATTCGCCATGCGGGACTTGGGCGCGACGGCTCACCCACGATCGCGCATCGCGCGCCGCGCGGGCCCTTGGCCCGCTGACCGTTGTCGCCGCCGCGCTCGTGTTCGCCGGGCCGATCGTGCGCGGCGACATCTTTGTCGTTCACTCGCACGATGCGCCGCTGCCCGGCTCCCAGGTTCAACTGCCCGACCACGTTCGAGAGGCCGCCGCGTGGCTCGGCGAGCAGCCCGGCGAGTTCCGCGTGCTGGCGTTTCCGCCCGCCGGTCGCATGACCACCGACTGGGGCTTCACTTCCTACCTCACAGCCGTGAGCGAGCTTGTCCCGCAGCCGCCGGTCATGACGCTGCTCCGTCCACCCGAGGCCTCCAGCGCCCTCTACAAGGCGCTGCTGCGCGGCCAGGGGCAGAGTGCCGTCGCCATGCTCCAACATGCCGGCGTTCGCTACGTCATGCAGCAAGACGACGTGAACAACCGGTATTCCGGCCCCCCGCTGGTCGCCCCGGACGCCGCGGCCAACCTCCTGCGTTCGCAGGGGCTCGAGCAGGAACGCGCGTTCGGGCCGCTCCGATTCTTCCGCATCCCCGACGAGAAGCCGCGGGTGTGGGCCACTCGAACCATCTTCCTGGCGCCATTCGAGCTGGACGCGCTCCCGCCATTGAGCGAACTCGCGAGCGAAGCGGACGCGGCCGTCGTTCTAACTGCCAGACTCGACCCCGACGAGGCCTGGCGATTGGTCACCGATACGTCGGCCGGCCTCTCGATGCTCTCGTTCGGCGCCGAGACCGAAGCGTTCCTGCGGCTCCGCGCGCAGGGCAATGCGCTGGAGATCGCGCCCGGCGCTTCTCGCGTGACCTTCGCTGGCGACGCACCGGGAACCTATGAGTTCTGGATCGAGCAACCGGACGAGCCCGATCCTCTCCTGAGGCCCGAAGAGCGCCTGCGGTTCCAGGGCGGCGTGCGGCGCCTCGAGACGCGCGGTGAGCTCGTGCTGATGAATGGGACTGCGCTGGAGCCGCCCCCGTCGGGAAGCCCGCGGGCCAGCGGCCGCTGGCGGCTGATCGGAACGGCGGTGCTGCGCGGTGGTCCGGCGACGCTTGAATTGCCCGCACCGGTGCTCGGGCCGGCGCCTCTGCGAGTCCTAGCGGTGGCCCAGCAGGAGCGGGGGCAGATGGAGGTTGAGCTCGCTCGCGACTGGGCCGCGAACCCCGGCGCAGCGCGGTGGCGTGCGTTCCTCGCGGCCCGGCCGCACGACATTGCTGCGGGTCCCACGACCGAGGCCACCGACGTCACCGCAGGGTCTGGGTGGTCTGGACGTCAGCCGGACGACGCCGCGGACGGCTGGCGTCGCATCGCGGATGTCCACAAGCGCGCCGACAACCTCGTCATCGACAATCCGCGAGACGAAGTCTGGCCCGTTGCCGTCGCGCTGCGGGTACGGTCCATCGAGGATGTCCGGTCGCTGTGGGTCCGAATCGTCGACGACCCGATCGCCATCTTCCTCGTGTCGCCCGGCGTCCCGGACACGCTGGTCATCGAGGGCGTGCCCCTCCAGCCCGGACCCAACGCCGTCAACCTCTACTCCCCGGACCCGGAGACCGAGCTGCCGGGGCCGACGTTCGTGAGCTTCGACTTCGTGTTCCCGATGCACGCCGGAGCGCTTTCACGCGAGCGCGCATTCCTGGCCCCCGAGGCCGGCGCGTATCAAATCTCCGTCATTCTGGGCGGCGATGACAATGCGGCGCGTGACTCCCGTTCGCTCCTACGATCGCTTCGAGTCGACGGGCGCGACGTGCTCCCGGAGCTGTCGGTTTCCCCCGGGGGATCGGTCGCGCGGGCGACCATCGAGCTATCCGGCGGTGCCCACACGCTCCACATCGAACAGCGCGAAGGCGTCGCGCTCCCCGTGTTTGTCGGCCCGAGGATCGACCTTGCTCCGGAACCCGCCGCGCAGCTCCGCACGGAGCACCTGAGCCCGACGCGCTACCGCGTGACCGCCGACGGCGACCGGCCCTATCTTCTAGTCGTGAACGAGCTGTTCGACCCGCGCTGGAAGGCCTCGATCGACGGCCGCGAAGTCGAGCGCCATCTCGAGGTGTTTGGATCCGTGAACGGATGGATCGTTGACGCCGCCGGCGAGCACGTGGTCGATATCGAGTTCACCGCTCAGCCGCTGGCGGACGCCATGCGCATCCTCTCGACCGTGGCATTGTTGGCGATCGCCCTGGCCCTCGGGATCGGCGCCGTCCGCCGTCGTCGCGCCTAGGCGCCGTCATGGCCGCGACCATTCCGCCCGGCTTCCACGCCCGCGTCCGCACCCCTGGTTTGGTCGGGACGCTCGCAGGCGTCCTGCTCGTGGGCACGCTCGCCGCCGCGGCCCTGCTTGCGCTCGTCCGGGTCGACCGCACATTCGAGCTGTGGCCGATCTCACGATCGGTCGGCGAGGTCTTCAAGTTGCGAGCGGGCCAGACGGTAACCCAGATCGTCGATCTGCCGCTTGGGGTTGCGCGCGGGTTCGCCGTCGCGATCGAGCCCGAGTTCGGTCCCGCTCGCCCGATCGAACTCGTGCTCCGACTGCGCCGAGCCGACGGCGCGCACGACATCCTGCGGGAGTCCCGCGCGGTCGTCACCGAGCGTGGGCGGCAAGTCGTCTCCACGGGCATATTGGCCCCGATCGCGGGTGAAGGGTCTCGAAGGGTCATGCTCGAAGTTGGCATTGCGCCCGAGAGTGATGGCGCGGCCATCGTTTTCGCCACGACTCGAACCAACGTGCCCACCGGAGGCCTGGCCGTGAACGGCGCGCCCTCGCCGGACTTCGCGCGAGCCAACGTCGCGCCCCTCGTAACCGTGTCCACGATCGGAGTGCTGCGTGCGCTGCTCGCCGAGAACGCGCCGGTGTCGCTCGCCTACCTCGGGACCGGGATCGCCCTCGCGATGGCGGCGGCGTGGCTCCTGCTCAGTACGTGGTTCGAGCTCGGTCGCCGACGCCCGTCACCGCGGGTGCGCGTTCTCGCCGCGCTGGCGTCCCCGGGCGTATTGGCGCTCTCGCTGGCGCTTGGCGCCGCGACGTTCGCGCCCGGATCGCAGCGTGACTTCATGACGGAGATCCTGGATAGCTATTGGAGCGCCGCCCTCGCGGTCCCGTGGCTCGCGCTCATCGCGTCCGGCGCGTTGCGCGTGGGCGCGTGGTGGTGGACCCGCGCCCACGCGTCCGGCGCGCGAATCGCCGATCTCTGGCGTCCGCGCCTGTGGTCGCGGCCGGCCGTCGCCTCGTCGCTGGTCGTGTTCCTGATCGCACTCGGCCCGGCGCTCTGGCGCCAAGAGATCGTCGCGCAAACCTTGGGCGCGGCCGCGGTGCTGCTCCTCGTCTTCGGATTGGTCGGTGGAATGCTTGCCGAGCTGCGCCGTTGGCCTTAGCACGCCTGCCCCTGGACAGACGCGCCATCGGCGCCTGGCTGCGCCGCGGCGGATGGGTGCCAACGCTCATCGTGCTGATGGGGCTGGCCCCGCTGTTCTGGGCCCCGTGGGACATCGCGTTTCTCACCGAGGACAGCGCGCTGCCGCGCCTCCCCACCCAGCTTCCGCTGACCTTGCATTCCTGGAATCCGTTGCTCAACACCGGAACCCACTACAACGTCGCCCATACCACGCTGCTGATCTTCGCGCCTGAGGCGTTTCTTCAGTGGCTCGGCCTCGGCGCGGCCCTGACACAACGGCTGATGGGCGTTGCGCTCTTCACGCTCCCCGGGCTGGCGATCTACGCGCTCGTGCGCGCCATTCTCGGGCGGGACGGCTGGACGCTGCGCGGTCAGGGCGTCGCGATCGTGGCGGCCAGCTTCTACATGTTCAATCTGTACCTGGAGAACGTGTGGCTCTCATTCAACATGTCCGTCCTGACGGCGCAGGCCACGCTGCCCGCACTCCTGGCCCTGCTGATTCACGCGTTCGACGGGCGTCTCACACGGCGGCGGTTTGTTCTGCTGCTGGCGCCTGTCGCGCTCTGGGCGTCGTCAGTCGGCGTGAACCCGCCGATGACGCTGGTCTTCCTGGGCACGCTCGCTGCCTTCGTGCTTGGCTACGGGCTGCTCCACGGAGCGTGGCGCCGACCCGCGCTGGCACGTCGAATGGCCGCAACCCTCGGGCTGGGGCTGGTCGTCGCGCTGCCGCTGAATGCCTTCTGGATCTTGCCGTTCGTTGAGCAGATTCGCGGCACCGGGGGCGCCGAGGTCACGGCGGTGGCCGAGCTCGCCTCGCAATGGCTTACGGGAGTGTCGAACCAAACCTCCTTCGCCAATGTCCTCCGCCTTCAAGGCGCCTGGACCTGGTACCAAGGCTGGCAGGAGCCGTATCGTCCGTGGGCCGAGACGTTCCGCACCAACGGCGCTCTGGGCGCGCTCGCCTGGGTGGCCGCGGGCCTGGCCTTGGTCGGGGCGCTCGCGCCTGGACCTCGAATCCGCCACCTGTTCACCGCGGCGGCGGTCGGCGGGCTGCTGCTGAGCATGGGCACACACGAGCCCATGGACGGCGTCTACCTGTGGCTCGTCGACCACATCCCAGGCTTCTGGATCATCCGCAGCCCGTGGTTCAAGTTCACGCTCATAACCGCGCTCGGATTCAGCGTGCTGATGGGCCTGGGCGCCGGAGCGCTCGCCACCTGGATCTCGCGCGCGCCGCCCATCCGAGCGATCGGGCGTCGGATCGCACGGGCAACGCTCGTGGCCGTGCCACTTCTGGTCGTCGGGGCGAATCTGGCGTACGCCTATCCCCTCACGACTGGTCGCATGTTCCTGCCCGAAGAGGCCCGCGAGTTCCTCCCCCACAATCATGTCCGCGTGCCGCCCGCGGCTCGAGCGAGCGCCGAGTGGTTCGACGCCCAGGGGGACGACCTGCGCGTGGCGATGCTGCCCGAGACGACCGTGTGGGCGACCGACTGGGGCTACAACGGATTCTTCCCCTCCTTGGTGCAGCTCGGAACCACGCCCGTGGTGTTCTCGTTCAACGCCGTATTCGGTTCGCTGGTGGCGCCCGCGAATGCCGGCCTCAATGAGGTTGCCTACCGTGCCATCTACCGCGTCAGCACCCGTCGCGCCGACGAGATCTTCAAGCTCATGAGCGTGGCCTATCTGAATCACGCGACGGACGTGAAGTACTGGCTCTATGCCGGCGATACCGACAGTCCCGAGTGGATTCGCGAGCGCCTGGCCCTGCAGCGCGGCGTGACTCCGGTGCGATCGTTTGGCCCCTGGGACGTGTACGCCGCCCGGGCGTCTCTGCCGCGCGTCTTCGTGGCGCCTCGAACTTGGATCGTGAGCGGCGGACTTGACGCGCTGCCGCCGCTCGTCGGGTCAACGCTGCTCGATCAACCGTCGCTGATATTCTCCGAACAGGAGCGACCCGACGCGCTGGAGGCCGCCCTGGCGATGGAATCGCTCGCCGGTGTGGTGCTCTTCAACAGCGGCGCGCTTGAGCTTGCGATGGACACGCTGCCCACCGTGTTCAGGCACCCGCTCCCCGCCCCCGGCAGGCCCGTCGCTCTCACGGTCCCGTCCTCGGATCGCTACGCGCTGCTGCTCCGGTCTCGTGATCATGGGGTGTTTCCTTCCGGCACGCTGACGCTGGACGGCGAGCCGCTGGACTTGGAACGGCCCAGTCTGGCGGGCGCGCCGTTCTGGATCGACCTCGGCGCGCAGGATCTCCTCGCCGGCCAGCACGTCCTGGAGGGCGCGCTGGATGCGGCCGTCCTGTCCGAGATCGCGATCGTCCCCAAGAGCATCGTATCGGCGCGCCGGCGAGCGATCGAGCAGCGGCTGGCGTCGGGGCGCGTGCCCGTGGTCCTGGTCGCGACCACCGAGCAAGGCGCAACGATCAACTCGCTCCCGGCCGACCAGTTGCCTGTCACGATCACGCGCGGCCAGCCATTCTCGGACCCCGAGACGCTCGACGATGGCGCCCAATGGCGCTGGATGGAGACGGCCAACGCTCCCGACGCGTTCGCGATCACAAACGCCGGTACCACCCTCGTCCGGACAAACGTGTTGCTGACCGTTCGCTCGTACGACGCCGCGCGCGACCTGTACGTCTTCCTGAATGACGAGCAGCTGGAGGTCCGCAGCATCCCCGCCGGACGGCCCACGGAGGTCTTGCTTCAAGCGGTGGAGCTACAGCCCGGCGCCAACAAGCTGCGCCTGTACACACCCTTCCCGGGGACCCCAGTTGGCGATCGGCATCTCACCTTTGGCGTTCGCGAGGGTTCGGTGCACGCAGGGCGTGTACGGTTCTTGACCAGCATCCAGGTGCCGTTTGCGGGCGCATACCAACTCGAGGTTCGACCGTACGGGCGTGAGGCGAGCGTCACGGTCGGATCCATCGCTCTCGACTCTCGCATCGTCGAGCTCGAGGCAGGCGACCGACTCGGTGAGCCCACCTTCTCGACCGTCGTCGACCTGGATGCCGGTTTGCACCGCGTTGAGCTGGATCAGCAGGGCTCTGAGCAATACGCGTTCCGGCTGTCGCCGCTGACCGTAGGTTCCGCGGCAAGCTCGGAGCGACCCGTCGAGGTCCTCGAGCGATCGCCAACCTCGTTGACGGCCAGCGTCGTCACCGACGGTCCCGCCATGCTGGTCTTCGGCGAATCGTTTGATCCGCGCTGGACGGCCACGGTCGAGGGGCGCGAGCTTCCGCACCATACGGTGAACGGGTTCGCCAACGGGTACGAGCTCCCGGGTCCCGGGAGCTACGAGGTCACGTTGCGATTCGGCCCGCAGTCGGCCTTCGTCTCGGGCGCGGCCATCAGCCTTGCGTCGCTCGCGGTGATCGGCGCCGTCGCGATTGGTCCCGCGATCTGGCGGCGTGCCCGTGCTCGTCGTTCGTCGTTCGTCGTTCGTCGTTCGTCGTTCGTCGTTCGTCGTTCGTCGGCGGCGTAGCGCGTGCCGGAGCTAGTCGCGGCGGCGCGTCGGTCGCGGTTCCGCGGGTTCACCTGGACGGAAAGCGGGCGGCGAGTTCTCGCCGCCGCCCGACGACCAACCGTCCAGGACATCGCGCTCATCGTGGTTCTCGGGCTGACCCCCTTGCTCTGGTTCCGCGAGTTCGTGCCGCTGAGCGTCGAGGATCTGATGCTGCCGCCGAATTGGCACGAATTCGGGCTCTTCTGGTTCACCTGGAACGCCGAGCTCGGGACGGGCGCCGAGCGCATTCTCGATTCTGGTCGGTTCCCGACCCTCTTCGTCGCCGCGGCGCTGCAGGGGCTCGGCTCGTCCGTCCTCGTGGCCCAGGCCGTGCAGTTCGTCGTGTGGTTCACGCTGCCCGGCCTCGGCATGTACTGGCTGATGCGCGCCGTCGCCCGCGGTCCATACGCGCGGGTGGCACGCCTGAGCGCCGTGCTCTTCTACATGTTCAACCTGTGGCTGCTGTCCAACTGGATGGGCTACAAGGAGCCGCTGATCGCGGGTGTCGCGATCCTGCCCTTCGCGCTGGGAATCTGGCTCCGGACCTTCCAGGCGGACGCCGGATACCGCCGGGCGGTGCTGGCCACCGCGCTCGTCTCGCTGGCCGCCGCGCCGATGGGCAACAACATCAGCGAGATGCTCGCAATCGCGGCCGTGCTGCCGATCGTCTTCATCACGGTCGCGATCGGCTTCGCCGCGCGCCGCGATCTACGCAGGGCCGCGCGAGTCGCCGCGGCGGGCGCGGCGACGGCGGCGGCCTGGGCGGTCGTGAACGCGTTCTGGATCACGCCCATGGCGGGCGGCATCTCGCGCGCGCTGGCCGCCGACGACATCGCGACGTTCCGGCGGACGAGCGTCCACTTCCTCGAAGGGCAGAGCCACGCCACCCCGCTGACCAACGCGGTGCGGATCCTGGGCGATTGGACCTTCTACCAGAGCTACGTTGAGCCCTATCGCGCGTTCTCGGCGACTCTCGTCGAGAGCCCGGTCTTCGTCGCGCTTGGCTACGCGCTGACGGCCCTCGTCGCGGTCGGCGCGTTGCGCGGCCGTGGGACGTCCAAGGCGCCGTTCGTCACGCTCGCGCTGCTCGGCTTGATCCTGAGCACGGGCCTGAATGCGCCCTGGGGCGGCGCCTATGGTTGGGTATTCGAGAACCTGCCAGGGGCCTGGATCGTCCGCAGTCCTTGGTTCAAGTTCACGCTCTGGACCGTGCTCGGCTACGCGGTGCTGCTGGGGTTGGCGGCGCCCGTGGTCGCGGGTGCGGCCGCGCGAGTGCTCGCCCATGCGCGTCGGCTCGGCCGGGGCCACAGAGCTCGCGCCTCGGCCGTGCTGGCCCTGGCCGTGTCGGTCGCGGTCGGCCCCGTGTATGCCTACCCGTTCACGCTCGGGCAGGGGTTCGCCACGGCCGACGAGCGAACGTTCCTCAACCCGAACCACGCCCACATTCCCGACTACGTGAACTTGGCCGGCGCATGGTTCGACGGCCAGCCCGGACCTGGCCGCGTGCTGACCATCCCCGGCGACGCGCCATGGCTCTACGAGTGGGGCTACGCCGGATTCGGATCCATCCTGCAATGGCGCACCCAGCGGCCGGTGCTCTTCAAGCACATGCCCGATTCGCTGAAAGTCTCACAGGGCGCGCCCGATCCCAGCGGCCCGCTGACCGAGCAGCTCGACGCCGACCTGTTGGATGAGCGCTCCGGCACGGTAGCGGCCACGCTCGCGCGCCTGGGCGTGGGCTGGGTCCAGCACGAGCGCGACGTCCGATTCGATTTCTACAAGGGCCTGAACTTCCGGGAGGACGACTCGCCCGAACGCGTGGCCGCGATTCTGGCCGCGCGCGGCGGCATCGAGCCCGCGACCACGTTCGGCGCGTGGGACATCTACCGCGTCGCCGATCCACGGCCCCGCTTCTGGGCGGCGTCCGACGTGGTCGCCGTCGCCGGTCTCGACGCGCGCCTCGCGGCCCGCATCCTGGGTTCCGGCTGGTTCGATCGACTTCCGCTGGTCGTGGACGGTGCGGCGGGGTCGGAAGCCGCCCGCATTCGCGTTGGTGGCGTCGCGCCGACAGTCCGACTCTTGGACACGCGGACGCTTGCGGACGCGGCGGCGGTGGCGACAGACGCCTTCACCCTCACCGTCGGCCGGGACGAGGACTGGGGCCCGCAAGAGCGCCTGCCCGACGGCGGCGTCTGGCGCTGGTTCCGGACGCCGCGCGGCGAGCACTACGTGGCCGCGAACGATAGTCCGAATCCGGCCGGCGCGGAATTGCGCCTGCGGGTCCTCTCGCACGCGCGTGCGCGCGACTTCTACGTCTACGTCAACGACGAGCTGCTGCTACTGGAGTCGGTTGAGGCCGACGCTCCGACTGAGATCCGGGTCCGAGACGTCCGGCTCGCGCCGGGCCGCAATGTGATCTCGTTCTACACGCCGTTCCCACCCGATCCCCGCAACGGCGAGCACGTGTCGTTCGCGATCGCGGAACATCCGAGCCTCTCACGGTCAACGTTCGCGTGGTCCCCGCGCGTGCCGGCGTCGGGCGACTACGAGATCGTGGCGCTCATGGATCCGCTCGATCCGGCCGGCGGGCGGGCCGCGCCGCCCTCGCGGCTCCCCGTTCGCGTCGACGGCCAGCCGCGGCTCTTGCGGGAAGCCCCTCCCGGCAGCGGCCGGTACACGGGCACGGTGCCGCTTCGACCCGGCTCGAGCGTGACGCTCCAGCAGCAGGGCCAGGAGCACTACGTGCTGGTGGTCCACGGCGAAGCCCCACGCGAGCGGTCTGGCGACGCGACGGTCGAAGTCCTCGACAGCGCGCCTACCGGCTATCGCTTGAGCGCGCGCACCTCAGCCCCGTTCGTGCTCGTATTCAACGAGTCCTATCACGAGGGATGGCAGGCGAGCGTCGACGGCCACGCGCTCCCGCACGTCAAGGTGGATACGTATGCCAACGCGTACCTGGTGGACCGGACCGGCGCGTTCGAGATCGACGTGGCATTCGGGCCGCAGCGCCTGTTTGTGGCCGCCGTGGCCGGTTCGGCCGCCGCCGCGGCCCTGGCCCTGCTGGCCCTAGCCACGCTGCGACGCCGCGGCCGCTAGTCTGTCCTCGTCCCGAAACGTAGCGACGGCTGCACGCGCCAGGTCCCCTCTCCATCGAGGAGACCTTTGCGTAATGCGCCCTAGCCGGCCTTGAGGGGGGCCGTCCACCGGGGAAGCGACCGGACGGGTGGTTCTGGCTGCTCAGCCGCCCCCGGCCCCGCCGCGCGCCGGTCATGGCCCGGCCGAGGGCGCAGGCCTCCTAGGGACACGCGGGCGCGGCGGCCAGCAACCGGTCCGCCCGGCGCAGGTTGTAGGCCAGGCATTTGAAGAAGAACTCCGTGGCGTTGCGCTCCAGCCCCAGGTAGCGCACGCGCCGATAGCCGTAGGATCGCTTCAGCGTCCCAAACACCCGCTCCACCGGTGCCCGCGCGCGGGCGATCAGCGCGTTCCGGCGCCGCTGCCAGTACGGCAGTTGCGCCTGGTGCTTGTGCGAGCGGTGCATGATCCGGTCGTTGATGCCCTGCGCCCGCAGCCGCTGCCGGCGGGCCTTCGACTCGTAGGCCTTGTCGGCATAGACCGCCGCCTCATCGCCGCTCACCAACCTGTCCGCCACCTCCGTCTCGTTCACGTTGGCGGGCGTCAGCACCGCCGCTCGGATCAGCCCGGACCCCGCATCCACCCCGAGGTGCGCCTTGTAGCCGAAGTGCGCTCGGCCTCCTGTGCGCGTCCATCCAGCCTCCGGGTCGGTCGCGCTCCGGGCCCCCGGCCGCTCCCGCATCGACGGCCGCCGCGCCTGCGCCGCTACGAGCGTCGCGTCGATCAGCGTGCCCTGCTTCACCAGCAACCGGCGCGCCTCCCACTGGCGGTTCACCGCCTGCAACAGCCGCCCGGCCAGCCCGCGCTCCGTCACGGCCGTCCGAAAGCGGCTGATCGTCGAGTGGTCCGGCGCGTCGTCCTCCAGCCCCAGCCCCACGAACCGCTTGAACGAGACCCGGTCCCACCGGGCTTCCTCCATCGCCTCGTCGGAGGCCCCGTACCACTGCTGCAGCACTAGCACGTTCACCATCACCAGCGGCGGGTAGCTGGGACGGCCGGCGGGCGCGGCGTGGATGCCCGCGACCACCTCCGCCAACGGCGTCCAGTCAACCATCGCGTCCAGCCGCTCCAGCTTCGCGTTCCGCCCCAGCCGCTCCGGCAGTAGCGCCTCCACGAACGACCCCCCCACTCACGGTGCGGTGCATGGCTACCCTTCCCTCAGCGCTGCCCTCCGGGCCGATTGTGGCGAGCCACCGAGGTTATGCAAAGGTCTCCATTGGGAGAGGGACAGAGCCTGTCCTGAGCTTGCCGAAGGAGTGAGGGGGTCGGAAGTGACCGCTGACACGAGGTTCAAGGACGGAGCGCTATCGTCTGCGCTGTTTGTGCTGCGAGCGGGGCCCTGACGGTGGCGGATGTGTCGCGTCTACTCCGGAAGCGGACACGCTAGGCGCCCTCATCCCGATCGCCCGCGCGACGCCTCACGCGATAGACCGGGGTACCACCCATCTGCTGATAGAGACGAACCAGGAGCTCCGCGAGCAGGCCCAGCAGCACAAGCTGCACACCGACGATAAAGAGCACTGCCGAAAGCAGCGTGAGCGGGGTCAGTATCAGAGGGATTTCGGTTATCAGCCGCCAGATGATCAACCCCAACAACATCCCCACTGAGCTCAGAACGAGGAAGGCGCCGGCACCGCCAATCAATCGCATCGGCCTGTCGGAGTAGGAAGCCAGGAATCGCAACGCCAGCAAGTCGAGCAGCACCCGCCACGTCCGCCCGAGACCGTACTTCGAACGGCCGTGACGGCGCGGACGGTCGGTGACCGGCACCTCGGCGATCGTTGCTCCTAGCTGGATCGCCTGCGCGAGCAAGATCCGGTGCCCCTCGCCGTACAGGTGAATGTCATCGAAGAGCTCGCGACGGATCGCCTTCAGTCCGCAGCCATGATCGTGCAGCCGCCTACCCATCACGCGGCCGATCAGCCAGTTCGCGATCCAGGACGGCCACCGTCGCGTCAGCAGCGCGCCGCGGCGCTGCTTGCGCCAGCCCGTGACGACCTCGCATCCTTCGTCCAAGCGGTCGAGCAGCGCCGGAATATCTCGGGGGTCGTTCTGCCCGTCGCCGTCGATCGTGACCACGACGGGCGCCCGTGCTTCGACCAACCCAGCCGCCAGCGCTGCTGATTGACCGTAGTTCCGCGCGAGCTGAACTGCCTTGACCGGCGCATTGGCGTTCGCCAGCGCGGCGATCTCGCGCCACGTCGATTCCGTGGAACCGTCGTCTACGAAGACGACCTCAAACCGACGACCTTCCAGCGCGATCCGGAGCTCATCCCACAGCGGCGCGGCGTTGCCGGCCTCGTCGTACAGCGGAACGACAACGCTGACCTCAGGCGTCGCGGCACCCTCAGGTGTCGGTGCAGCCGAGCGCTGGATGCCGGGCGTTCGCATTGGACCGGGAGTCGTTCCAGACGCGCCATCATGCCACCTGAGTCCCTTACCTCTGCGCGTCGCCGCCTGAGCATGGTGTCGCAGCAGATCGTGCCATATGCTCGCGGCTGGCCACGGGTCGCAAGAGTGCTGAAGACGCATGACACCAGACGCCACCGGACTGGCGGGCTTTCGAGATACGCCCGCGATTCTCCGCTACGTCGCCTACGACGCGGCGAAGTGGATCGTGAACGGCGGCTGGTTCTCGCCTGCGATCGAGCCGCTGCTTCAGGCTCGTGAGAGCGAGCGAGTCCTCGACGTCGGCTGCGGCACCGGGGTCTATTCGCGACTGGTGCCGGGTTCGTACGTTGGAATCGACACCATCGCGGCGCGCATCCGATATGCCCGCCGCGTTCGTGGCTCTGACCTTCGAACATTCCACACGATGCGTGTTCAGGACCTGCGAACGACCTACCCGGACAAGCACTTCGACAAAGCCATGGTGATAAACGTTCTTCACCACCTCGACGACTACGAATGTACCGACCTGCTCCGCTCGCTCGCCCGCTTCGTGCGCACCCGGATCGTCATTACCGACGCCGATACGGCTTCGGCGAATTGGGTGCAACGGTTGCTGATCCGATACGACCCCGGAAAGCGGATGCGCTCCCACGCGGCCCTAGTCGATCTGGTGAGCCAGACCCTTCACATCGAAGATACGCGCCAATATGTATCTCGCTCGCGCAGCGTCGTCCTCACCGCACTGAGCTGCTCACCCCGCGAATAGGCCGCGCGCCGGCGCGATCCGCATCGCCCAGGCAGGTTCGTGCGTCGGGCGCGATAGCACCCGCTCGGATATGCTCCGTCGATTCTCTGGCTGCGAGTCGCCGTGGATCGACACCTGGTCGACGAGTTCCACCAGATCAAGGACCGGCACTGGTGGTATCGAGGACGTCGCCGAGTGTTGGGTTCGATTCTCCGGCGTGCGCTCCCCCACGGCGTTCGCGGGCCGGTGCTCGATATCGGCGCCGGACCGGCCACCAACGCGGTCCTGCTCGGCGCGCTCGCGACCGACCTGATATCGCTGGACGCGTCGCCCGCCGCCGTGGCGTGGTGTGCCCGCGACCGCTACGGAACGCCGGTGCGCGCCGACGCTCTCCACCTGCCGTTCGCGGACGGATCGATCGGCTTCGCGGCAGCCCTCGATGTACTCGAGCATCTCGATCAGGACGCCGATGTCCTGGCGGAGATTCACCGGGTCCTTCGATCCGACGGCGCGGCGCTCGTGGTCGTGCCGGCCTTTCAGGCGCTTTGGGGCTGGCAGGATCAGGTGTCCGGCCACAAACGTCGCTACCACCCGCGGGTGATCGCCGAGAACATGCGCCGCGCCGGCTTTGTGCCGTTCAAGGAGACCTGTCTGAACTCGGTCTTGGCCGGACCGATTCTCGCCGCGCGCCGGGTGCTCCGGCTGAGCCGCCGCCGCGCCCGATCCGAGAACACCCTCACGCCCCGGTGGCTCGACCGAATTCTCTATGCGCTCCTCGCCGCCGAGTCGCCCGTCGCGGCGCGTCTACGGCTGCCCTACGGGACGTCCGCCGTCGTTCTGGCGCGGCCGCGATAGCTCACCGCCTCGGCGACGCTGCGCCGGATCCTCGTCCCTGAAGCCACCGGTTAGAGGATCTGATCCAAGAACATCCGCGTCCGCTCCTCTTTCGGGTCGTTGAATATCTGGGCTGGCGTATCGACTTCGACCAGCGCGCCCTCGTCGAAGAACGCCATTCGGTCCGCCACTTCGCGCGCGAAACCCATCTCGTGGGTCACGCAGAGCATGGTCATGCCCGTCGTCGCCAGCTCGCGCATCGCGTCCAGCACCTCTTTGATCATTTCCGGATCGAGCGCCGACGTCGGCTCGTCGAACAGCATGATCTGCGGCCGCATGGCCAGCGCGCGCGCGATCGCGACCCGCTGCTGCTGACCGCCCGAGAGCTCGGCAGGGTACTTCTCCGCCTGCTCCGGTATGCCGACGCGCTCGAGCAACCGCATGGCGATCGTTTCGGCCTCACGCTTGGGGATGCGCCGCACACGCTGCGGCGCCAGCATGATGTTCCCAATCACCGTCATGTGCGGGAAGAGGTTAAATTGCTGAAACACCATGCCCACTTCTCTTCGTATCGCATCCAGATTGCGAACGTCGTTCGTCATCTCGATGCCGTCGATCACGATCCTGCCCGACTGATGTTCTTCCAGTCGGTTGATCATTCGTATGAAGGTCGACTTTCCCGATCCCGATGGACCAAAGATCACAACGACCTCGCCCCGCTTGACCCGCAAGCTCACATCGCGCACGGCGCAGAAGTCGTCGAACCACTTGTGGACGTTCTCGCAAATGATGATGTCGTCGCGCTCTTCGAGCGGCCTGGCCAGAATCGCCTCTTTGTCCGCCGGGATCTCGATGCTCTCTTCCATCAGTCTTGTTTCGGTCATGGCTGGTCTCCCTCGCTAGCGCGCTAGCGTTTGCCCACTCCAAGCGTGCGCTCAATGCGCCGGCTGACGTACGACATCGAGAATGTGAATACCCAGAACACGACGGCGATGAACAAATAGACCTCGCGTCCGTTGTCGATGAACGCCAGGCTGCTGTCTTGGAGCGCCGAGCGTCCCATCTCCAAGATATCCAGCATGCCGATGAAGAAGACGAGGCTCGTGTCCTTAAACAGGCTGATGAACTGACCCACGATGGCCGGGATGATGTTCCTAAGGCCCTGCGGCAGCGTGATCAGCAGCGTGGTCTGCCAGCCCCGGAGGCCGAGCGCGCGCGCGGCCTCCGTCTGTCCGGGGGACACGGCGGCCATGCCGCCGCGCACGTTCTCGGCCATGTACGCCGAGCTGAAGAGCGTGATGGTGATCGCCGCCAGGTAGAGTCCGCTCACCTGGACGTTCTCGGGAAACGTCAGCGGCAGGATGTGCCGAGACATGAACAGCAGCGTGATGAGGGGCGCGCCGCGAACGATCTCGATAAAGGCGACACACACCACCTTGACGACCGGCAGATTGCTGCGTCTCCCAAGCGCGAGCCCGATGCCGATCGGCATCGACATCGCGATGCCGAAAGCCGCCAGCACGAGGTTGAGCATCAGCCCGCCGATGTCCTGCGGGTTCACCGGCTCGAGACCGGGCACGCCTTCTATGCCGCGGATCAGCAGCAGCATCACAACAAACGTCGAAACCGCGACGGCCGCCATCCGTCTGGGACGGTCCATCAAGAGCCGCCCCGCCATCAGGTAGCCAAGGCCGACCGCGACCGGGTTCACCAGCAGCAGCACCCGGTTGAGCGTCTCCATCTCGTGCGGCAGCGCGCCCACCACCAGCATGATGGCGCCGAACCCAATCGCGAACCCGCGCGCCGTTCCGCCCCACATCCGCCACGACAGCCCCAGCAACGCACTGATCAGCAGGACGCAGACCTGCGGACGCCAGACCTCCTCGTGGGGATAGAGCCCCACCAGATAAAGCGGAACCCGGCTGGTGATCACCTCCCAGTCGGCGGTGAAGATCACCCATCCGATGCCGTTGACGGCCGCCCACGCAAGCGCCGCGCCGAGGACGATCGTCACCGCGCCGCTGGACACCGAGCTGAAGAGGTTCTTCCGCAGCCAGCGAACCGCCGGCATTGGCGGCGGCGCGCCGGTGGCGAGCGGCGTCACCCGAACGCTCATGTGCCCTTGAACCTGACGTAGCGGTTGTAGAGGTTGCCGATCAGCGAATACGTCAGGCTCATTGCCAGATAGGTGACCATCACCATCAAGATCAAGGAGATTGCGGGCGCTGTTTGCGTCATGGTGTTCGCCACGCTCACCAGGTCCTGATACCCGATGGCGGCGGCCAGGCTGGAGTTCTTCGTCAGGTTCAGGTACTGACTGATCGTCGGCGGAATGGCGACTCGCATGGCCTGGGGGAACGTGACGAAACGCAAGGTCAGCAGGCCCGACAGCCCCACGGAGCGGGCCGCCTCGGTCTGCCCCCTGCTCACGGACTGAATGCCGGCTCTGACGATCTCGGCGATGAACGACGATGTGTAGAACACCAGGCCCACGAGCAGCGCCGTGAAGCTGCCCCCGAGGTGAGCGCCGCCTTGCGGACGCGCGAACCTGCCTTCGGGCTCCGGAATGACCAGCTCCAGCGGCGCGAGGACGAGCAGCGCGAGGACGCTGACACCGATCGCGATCGTGGCGCCGGCGAGGATCGGGTAGTTTTTCTGGCCCGTCTCGGATTCGCGTCTGCCCAGGAATCTGGCGCTGACCACCGCAATCGCGATGCCGACCGCGGTGGCGATGAGCCACGGCCAGAAGCCCTCCTGCGCGGCCGGCCACGGCAGATACAACCCGCTGTTGCTGAGATAGAAGGCGTCAAAGAGTACGTAGCTCTCTGCCACTCTCGGCAGGGTGAGCACGATCAGCAGCCAGAAGAGCAGCTGCAGAAGCAGCGGGATGTTGCGAAATATCTCGATGTAGACAAGCGCGATCTTGTTCAAGAGCCAGTTGGGCGACAGCCGAGAGATTCCCGCCAGGATCCCGAGCAGGGTGGCCAGCACGACGCCCAGCACCGAAGCCTTGACCGTGTTGAGCGCGGCGACGAGGAAGCCGTAGAGATAGGAGTCCGACGGGTCGTAGGGAATGACCGACTCGCCGATCGGAATCTGGGCCGAGCGGTCGAGAAAGCTGAATCCGAAGGGGATATCCCGCGCCTCGACCTCCCGTGCCACGTTGGTGAAGAAGAGCGCGAGCGCGGAGAGCACCAGTACGGCCGAGACGATCTGCACCGCCCACTGCAACACGACAACGTTGCGCCACAGCGGGACCCCCTGGACGTACAGAAGTCTGTCTACGGCTCGGATGGATCGACCCCCGCGGCGCGTCGCAGCAGCAGACTACTCAGGATCACATA
This sequence comes from Chloroflexota bacterium, assembly GCA_965247475.1. Classification (GTDB taxonomy): domain Bacteria; phylum Chloroflexota; class UBA11872; order UBA11872; family UBA11872. The sequence continues at coordinate 2,579,462 of OZ252016.1, read as the reverse complement.
AGCAAGCCGGGGGATGCTGCGCATCCCCCGGCTTCTGAAGCCCTTCGCCTATCAGGCGTCGATCAGCGCAACGGCGGAGCGTATATCTGGCCGCCCTTCGGGCAATCCGTGCATGGGGCGTTCGCCCACAGAGCGTTCCGGCCACCCTCGCGCGGCAGGTCGATCCCTCCCGCCCCCAGGTTGCGATCGTAGATCTCGCCGTAGTTGCCCACCTTCGTGATCACGTCCTGCATGAACGTATTCGACAGCCCCAGGTCCTCCTGGCCAAAGCTGCCCTCCGTACCGAGCAGACGCTTCGCCTTCACGTTGTCGCCGGAGGCCATCTGCGACACGTTGCCGCTGTTGATCCCGTAGGCCTCGGCGTAGATCAGCCCGGACACCACCGTCTTCACGAGGTCGAACCATTGCTCGTCACCGTGGGGCACCACCGGGCCAAGGGGTTCCTCGGAGATGGTCTCCGGCAGGATCACGTGCTCGTCCGGGTTCGGCAGTGCGCTGCGCAGCGCCGCCAGCTGCGATCGGTCGTTCGTGAAGACCTCGCACTGGCCTTCCTTGTAGGAGTCAAGCACCACGTCGGTGTCCTCGAACACCTTGGGGTTGTACTCCAGGTTGTTCTGCCGGAAGAAGTCGGCCATGTTCAGCTCGGTCGTGGTGCCGGCCGTCACGCAAACCGAGGCGCCGCTCAGTTCGCTGGCGGAACTCACGCCCAGCGACTTCGGAACCATGAAGCCCTGGCCGTCGTAGAACGTCGTGTGCACGTAGTTGCCCCACTGCGCGTCGCGGGAAGTCGTCCACGTCACGGTGCGCACCAGCAGGTCGACCTCGCCGGACTGGATCGTCGGGCCGCGCTCGGCCGCCGTGATCAGGGTGATCTGGATCTTCTCGGGGTCGCCCAGCACGGCCGCGGCGACGGCGCGGCACAAGTCGATGTCAAAGCCCACGTTGCGGCCGGAGGCATCAAGCGAGCCGTAGCCCGGCACGTCGTTGCGGCTGGCGCAGATAAGCGTGTCGCGTTCCTGCACGGTGGCGAGACGGCTGGCCATCGGCTCACCCTCGGCCGCCTTATCCTGGTCGCTGCCGTCACACGCCGCGACGGCCGCCAGGGCGAGCGCCATCAGCAACAGCAGCCCAACCAATTTCGCTCTCATGCTCGCTCTCCCAGCCCTCTCATGGCTACCTGCAACCTGCCCCATCGCACGCGACTGTGCCGCGCACGCATGGCCAGCGTCAAACTTCAATCCGAACCTCACAAATCGGTCGAGCGCGACTCCGAGGGAGACTGCGCCTCTAGCCCGCCATGACCCGCTCGTTGATGGCGTTCACGACCGAGTGGGCCGCGAGCGCGGCGCCCTCCTGCCAGCCCGGCAGGGCGGTGACCTGGTCTCCCGCGAAGTAGATCGCTCCGTCCGGCTCGCGGAGTTCCTTCGGCGCCTTGTAGCTCTCGGGCCAGCCGCCCTTCTGGTAGGGCACCTTGAGCCAGGCCCGGCTGACCCCGGACTCGATCTCTTCGGCGTATCCGGGGTGAATGTGCTCGCCCTCGGCGATGGCGGTCCGCAACCGCTCCGGCGGGGTCATGTTCGCAAAGCGCTCGCCCTGGCCGGGTCTGTCGTCCCAGATGTAGGCGCCCAGGATGACGCCCTTGTCGCGGTGATACCCGTTTGCCGGATACCAGATCTGCGTAATGTCCTGGTCGGTCCAGGAGATGCCGCCGTAGATGGCGTGGTCGTCCTCCCAGAAGCGCCGGCGGGTCTGGAAGCCGATCTTGACGGCCGGGACGAACGCCACCGACTCGATCGCCGCTTGCGTCTCCGGCGAGAAGTCGTTGGGAATATCCTTCAAGACGGGCGCGGGTATGGTGCAGATCACAAAGTCCGCGTCCAGGGCGTCCGTCGTGCCGCGGCGCTGGTTCTGGTAGACGATGCGGGCGCCGCCCTGCGTCTTCCGGATCTCCTCGACGATGCTCGCGTACTGAATGAGCGGCCCCACCCGCTGCTCGAACGCCCTCGCGATCGCGTCCATCCCGCCAACCGGTTGGAGCAACGTTGGGTTCTGATCCAGGAAGTAGCCGAAGTGCAGCTTGTACTCCCAGAAACCCGATCTGAGCAGCTCGCTGAAATCGAGCGGGTCGTTCGCGTCCGCTGGTTCGAGCCCCGCGTGGACGTGCTCACCACTGTGCCCGCCGCGACTTGACCCCTTGTAGAGATGATCGGGATCCAGGTCGCCAAACTCGACGAGCATGGCGAGGACGCGCTCCTTGTCATCCCCCGTCAGCTCGCTGTCCAGCGCGTCGCGATTGACCGCCTTGGCGAGCAGCTCGGCGATGTACCCGCGTAGATCGGTTGAAACTCGCCGAGCCGCCACGGCCTGGCCGTCGAAATGATCCAGGTTGTGAAAGAGCGCCCCGCGGTTGTCGTTGGTAAAGACCTCGAGCTCCACGCCGAATTCCTTGCAATAGTCCAGGATCGCTCGGTGGTGGTGAGGGATGCGGGCCGGACCAAGGTTCGCGTACAGGTGGTCCTCGCCGTCAAAGTCGACCCATTGCCGGCTGTCCACCTCGCGGATCACATCGCCCCCACGCACCGTCAGGTTGCGGCCGCCGGCGCGGTTAGTGGCCTCGAGGATCGTGCAGTGATAGCCCGCCCGTGACAGCTCGTAGGCGGCCGTCATGCCGGAGATGCCGGCGCCCAGGATGACCACGCGCTTCCCATAGCCCGAGCCATACGGCAAGTCGGGTGCGGCCGCATGGGCCGTCTCCGGACCCAGCATGCCCAGCGTATTCATGGCGTGATAGGTGGCCGCAACTCCCGCGACCCCGCCGATGGCTCGCAGAAACTGCCGCTTCGTCATCTTCTACTGCGTCATTGCGTTCTCCCGCGCTCTGATCCCAAGGGGAGACTAGCCGGTCTCCACCCGGATTCCCTGCCGAGTCCCCCAGCCGGCATGCGCTTCGCCGCCGATCGCGTATGCGTGCCGTCGTCGGGACCTGTCCCCGTAGACCTCGCGTCTGTCCCATCCGTGCCGGTGCGAAGCAGCGCGGCTGCGGCTGCCCTACGGGGCTTCCGCGGCCGCTTTGGCGCGCTGGCGACGACCCACGGCCGTGGCCGCTAGCAGGCCCACCAGCGCCGCGCCGGCGGCCGCGGTGACGCCAAAGCCCACGTGCTGCGCCGGCTGCGGCGCGAACCTGACCTGCACGCTGAGGTCACCGGCCCCGTCGATCACAAATCCCATCCGCGCCAGCCCCACCGGCACGGGACGCGCCTCGCCGCCGCTCCACGTTGCCCGCCAGGCCGGGTGGAACGTTTCGTTCACCACCAGCACGAACGGCCCGCGCGCTCCGTCCACCCGCACATCGATCTCCGTTCTCGATCGACGGGTGGCCGCGATCACCGGTGGGGACCTGGGCTCGGTCGTCGCCCGCGCCGGGGCCGTTCCGCCTGGCGCCAGCGCCACCGCGTTCACCGCCGCGAATCCCGCGCCCGCCTCGATCTCCACGGACACCGGCCCACCGGCAGGCAAGACGCCCTGCGCCAATCGAACCCAATCGAACCCCTCGGGGCCGCCGCGCGCGATCTCAATCACGCCAATCTCCGCGCCCGCCTGGACGGCGCGTACGCGCAAGGGCGCGACGCCATCCCCCGCCAGCGCGCGCAGCAGCACATCGCTGGCCTCCCCGGTCACCGGAATCTCGGTGACGAGCGTTCGTGCCGTCGTGCCGGTCGAAGGCGGTGCCCATGCGAACCCGAGCCCCAGCCCTAGCGCATCGACGTGAAGGTCCTGAAGCTCGAGCACCCGCTGCCACCGGATGAATCCGGCGGGAGAGCCGTCAACGCCTTCCCAGCCACCCTCGACCGCCGGCGCAAGCGCCGCGAGCCGTGCCCTATCGATCGGCGCGGGCGCCGCGGCCGTGCCGGACGCGTCGATCACGTCGACGCCCTCGAGATCGTCCGGACCGGCGCGCAGCGGCCCATCCATCACCAGCGGCGCCGTGCCCATCGGCGCGGCGGCCACGCCCCGCGCTCCCGAGACCGTCGACCAGGCGGAGGCCGTCTGCACGATCGGCGCTTCGCTCGCGATCCGTGCGTACGTCAGCCACTCGCCGCGATCGAGCGTCGTCACGCCGAACTCCGCGGCGAGGCGCGCGGCCAGCTCGCGCCCGCTTTCGGAATCGGTCGCGACCAGCACCCGATCCACGCCCTCCGCCCGCAAGACATCCAACATCGCATCGGATTCCAGCCCGCGCGCCAGCTCCAGACCCTTCGATACGGAGGCCACGCGGTCGCCGATCAGAGATGCGGGTCGCACCGCGCGCGTGGCCACATGGCGCAGCACGCGGGTGTCATCCCAGTCCGGAACCCGCTCGCCGCGCTCGAACACCGCCACTCGCTCGGCCGTCGAGTCGTCCCGCACCGTCGCCAGGACGCTCGCATAGCCCTCGGGCAGTGGCGCGGGCCGCCACCCGGTCACGCCGTCGGTCCAGAGGAACCGTCCGGCCGCCGGAACGATCAATGCCGCCAGGAGCACCGCGAGCGCCGCATTCGCGGCAAGACCGGCCCACCTCGCCCGCCCGGTCAGCGTCCATGCCACGGCCGCCGCCGCTCCCAGGCCCCAAGCCTGGGCGAGCGCCGACAGACCCAGAAGCTTGTCAGGCTCTCGCAGGCCGCGGCCGCCCGGGACGGCGCTCACCAGGCCTTCGAGCAGCGTCCGGGCCTGGCCGGAATCCGCCCAGACCACGAACGCGCTCACCGCGACCACAATCGCCACCAGCGGAATCGCGGTCCGCCGCCAGCGCCCCGACACGGCCGCCGCCGCCAGCGCGGCCACCGGAACCAGCGCCAGACCGCGCCAGGCGACCGCCGGGAGTCCGACCGGTCGCATCGCGGCGTGCCACTGCGGATTGGCCGTGAGCGTGATCGCATCCAGCGTCGGGGCGCCCGGTTCTCGCACGGCCAGGTCGCTGGCCGCGGCCGTGAGCTCGCCCGGAACGCCGGCCGACAGCCAGCCCGCGCTGATGAGCGGGGCCAGCGCGTAGGCCTCCAATGCGCCGAACGCCAGCAGCCCAACGCCGATTCGTTGCAGCAGGCCCCGGCGGGCGTGCCAGCCTGGCGCCCGCAACAGCCCAATCACAGCGCCCACGAAACCGATCCCCGCCGCGTAGATCAAGAAGTGCGGCGAGACCGCGACGCCGACCATCGCGACCCCGGCCACGGCGGCCATGCGCCATGAGCGGCGCCGCTCCGCCGCAACGACCGCCGCCACCGCCAGCGGCGTGAACGCATAGCCGGCCAGCAGACCGACGTGCTCGATGCGTGCGATCGCCCACGGGTTGACAGCCGCGAACACGCCGGCGACCAGTGCGCCGAGCGCCACGCCCCGGCGCTCGTGACCCACAAGCGTGACGAATGCCACGAATGCTCCCGAGTACGCGACGACCGCGATCTGGATCAACACGAGCCGGATCACCGCCGTGCCGTCCAGGCCAAAGAGCTGAGCGACGCCGATCGCCGGCGCGTACAGCGGCATCAGCGTGAGGTGCCCGAGCGCGGCGACCCCGTCGGGCGCTAGCAGCGGATGGAAATCGAGGAACGCGTCTTCCCCGAACCACGGGTAGATCAGATCGCGCTGGAACAGCTCGCCGGGAACGGCGATCAGCGGTCCCCAGGCCACCAGCACCGCCAACAGTCCAACCGACCACGCGCCGATCAGGGGTGAGGGCATGCGCACGGGCAACCCGCGTGCCCGCACGCCGCTAGTCCGCCGCGGCGCGCTTCGAGACCAGGAAATCGCCGATGGCGAGATGTTCCAGGCCCGTGCTGAAGAACGTCCGCAGCGCATCCCGCGGTGTCATGACGATCGGCTCCCCACGGTCGTTGAATGACGTGTTCAGCACGGCCGGGATGCCCGTGAGGTCACGGAAGTGCTCGATCAGCTGGCGGTAGCGCGCGTTCGTGCGCGCCGACACTGTCTGAATCCGCACCGTCCCGTCGACATGCGTGGCCGCTGTCAGCCGTTCCCGCCACTCCCGTCGAACCGTGAACGTCAGCAGCATGAATGGCGCGGGACAAGCGTCCTCGACCAAGGTTGCCGCCTCCTCCTCGAGAATCGATGGCGCAAACGGTCGCCAGCCTTCACGGTGCTTCACCTCAGCGTTGACCCGATCCTTCATCTCCGCGATGCCCGGATGCGCCAGAATGCTGCGAGCTCCAAGCGCGCGCGGACCCAGCTCCATCCGGCCCTGAAACCATCCGACGATCGCGCCGTCGCGCAGGAGCTCGGCGGTCGCGCGCGCGATGTCCCTTGGCCGCTCGTACGGGACCTTGACCTCATCGAGCACGGATTGGATCACGCGGGAGGAATACTCCGGGCCCCAAAATGCGTGGTCCATCACAGACTCGCCGGGCTCGCCCCGGCGCACCGCGACCTCCAGAGCCGCGCCCAGCGCAGTGCCCGCGTCGTGGGCCGCCGGCTGGATATAGATGTCGTCAACAACATCAAGCTCGCGGATCTTCGCGTTCATGTCGCAGTTGAGCGCAACGCCGCCCGCCAGGCAGAACCTCCGGAGTCCGGTGCGCGCATGCATGCCGCGTGCCAGCGCGACGCCGGCCAGCTCGAGTTGACGTTGCGTGCTGGCGGCGATGTCCTTGTGCGCGGTCCGGATCTCGGCGCCTGGCGCACGCGCGTCGGTGAACTCGCGCCAGTAGCCCAGGTGGTTGTATCGCCGGGCGATCGAGTACCCATGGTCCGTAATGCGCAGACCGCCGACCGGCAGCCGCGGCTCCCCGTACGCCGCGAGTCCCATCAACTTGCCCTCGTCCAGATGGCGGGTGAAGCCCAAGAGCTGAGTCGCGTTGCCGTATAGGACGCCCAGCGAGTGCGCGATAGGCCGGCGTTCGACGATCTCGAAGTCACCGTCTCGCCCGATTGCGGATAGACCGCTGTCGTCCTCCCCGTTCCCGTCCAGGGTGAGCACCGCGGCTTGGTCAAAACCCGAGACGAAGAACGTGCTGGCCGCATGCGCGAGGTGGTGATCGACGAACACCCACGGTTTCCCGCGCAGATCGGGCTCGGCGGCCTCCATCGCCCGCTTCAGCTTGTATTGCTGGATGGCGTACTCCGCCCCGGACGCAAACGACAGCGCGGCATTTCGCCATTCCGCATGGCGAAAATGTGTTGCGAACTGCCGTCGCGTGTACTCAAGCGGCCCCTTGAACCCGACGGCGATCACATCCACATCGCGCGCCTCGATACCCGCCTGCCGGATGCAGAAGCGAGCCGAATTCACCGCGGGCATCCGGGGCGCCTGTTTGACACGGACGAAGCGCTCTTCCTCGGCCGCGGCGACGAGCCGCCCGTCCTGCACCAGCGCAGCCGCGTTGTTCCAGGAAACCGGCGCGGTGACCCCGAGGATGTTCACGCTGCCGCTCCCACGCCATCGATGGCGCACACGAAATGGGCCGCGCTCACTAAGCCTGAGCGCGGCCGCCGCATTGTACGGAAGCGTGCGCGCGTCACTGCGGCGCGCGCCCTAGCGCGCCACACGGCGACCCTTGAACCACACGCGTGACGCCCGCCAGCGCGGGACCCGCTCGAACTCGCGTTCGGCACGCGCGCGCAGCCGCGTCGGCGTGCGATACGGGCGCCGAAGCACGTGCTTGGCCACGTACATCGCGTTCGTGTCCATGCACTGCCAGAGGCCGCCGTTGACGTGCGTGGCCTCAATGTTTAGGCCGGCCGCGCGGAGCACCGACGCCAGCTTGCCGGGCCAGTAGTGGCGGTGTCCGAAGAACCATGCCGGATCGAGTGGGTTGAGGACGCTGTTGAGTTCGGTGGAGAGGACCAGCCACCCGCCGGGCTTCACGAGTTCCGCCAGCGCGCGGATCGTTGCGGGCTCGGTGCCGCGCGGCAGATGCTCGTACGTCTGAATCAGCGCCACGCCGTCAAAGGTCGCCGAGGCAAAGGGCAACCGCCCGGTCAGGTCGGCGCTGGCAACCCGGAGGCTCCGGTCGAATCCGCGGGCGGAGCGAAGCGCCGCGCGGCTCAGATCCATCCCGATGTAGTCCACCTCGGCGCCGACCGCTCGCAGGTATACGCCCAGCGGCGAGTTCCAGCACCCGGCATCGAGCAGGCGCGCTCCGTCCAGATCCTCGTCGAGCCAATCGACCATCCAGCCGAAGAAACGGCTGTCGGCCGCGTTGGTGGTCTGATCGACGACGCCCGGCGTGAGGGTCCCCTGGCGCGTCAGGAGCCGGGCGAGCAAGGAGCGCAAGGTGCCAGTTCGCTTGAAGCTCTTGGGAGCCAGGGTGATTCGTCGCTCGCGTCTGGGCGTCGGGGCGCCAGGCCCCGCCACTATGGTAGGGCCCCGCTATCCCGCATCCGTCGGCTGATGCGAGAATCCGCACCGCGACGGTCAGGTCGGAGCGGCATCCGTGGTTCGGGAAGTCCCATTCTTCCGCACGAGCATCGATGAGTCAGACATCGAGCGCGTCGCCGCGGTGCTGCGCACGAGCTTCCTGACCGCCGGCGCGGTCACCGCCGAGCTAGAGCAGTCGCTCGCCGCCTACACCCACACGGCAGCGGCGGTGGGCGTGACCAGTGGAACGGCCGCCCTGCACCTCAGCCTCCTCGCCCTCGGCGTCGCTCCGGGTGACGAAGTCATCACGACCCCGCTGAGCTTTGTAGCCACGGCTAACGCCATTGTCCACACCGGCGCCACGCCCGTGTTCGTCGATGTGCTTCCCGACACCGGCAACCTCGACCCCGACCGCGTCGCGGCCGCGATCACCCCGCGTACCCGCGCGCTGATCCCCGTGCACCTGTACGGCGAGATGTGCGACATGCCGCCCCTCGAAGCGCTCGCTCAGGCGCACGACCTCGCGGTGATCGAGGACGCGGCGCACGCCCTGGAGGCGCGGCGAGACGGCGAGGCCGTCGGGGCTCGCTCGGCAGCCGCCTGTCTGAGCTTCTACGCCACCAAGAACATCACCTCCGGCGAAGGCGGCGCGATCGTCACTCGTGACCACGCGCTCGCCGAGAAGCTGCGGCGCCTGCGGCTCCATGGCATGAGCGCCGGGGCGGCCGACCGCTACACCGGGCGCTACCGGCACTACGACGTCCCCGAGCCCGGCTGGAAATACAACATGAGCGATATCCAGGCCGCGCTCTTGACCGGCCAGCTGGCCCGCATCGACGAGCTGTTGGCGGCGCGCACCGCCGCCGTCAACCGGTACGCGCGTGCGTTCGAGCACGTCCCCGGCCTCCGCATGCCCGACCGGCTGCCCAGCGGCCGCCACGCCGCGCACCTCTTTACCATTCAAGTCGATCCGAGCCTGCGCGACGCGCTCCTGCGCGGCCTGCAGGAACGCCACATTGGCGTGGCCGTGAACTTCCGCGCGATCCATCTGTTCCAGGCGTATCGCGAACGTCTGGGCCACGGCCCCGGCGACTTCCCCGAGGCCGAGCGCATCGGCGCCTCGACGGTGACGCTTCCGCTCTATCCCACCATCACCGCCGAGGAGCAGTCGGCGGTGATCGCAGCCGTCAAGGAGACCCTGGCAGAACTGCGCCCGGGATAGCCGGCGCGGTTGACCGTCCGGTCGGCGCCGCGTGCCTCTTGCGGGCAGATTGCTCGACGTCAGGCGATGCCGGACCCGGCCGGCTCGGCCGTGGCGGGCGTCAGCAGCTCGCTCGAAACCGGCGCCGTTGTTCCGCCCGCCGTATGCAGCTCGACCGGAAGTTCAGCCACGCCCGTGTCGGGACCGTGAGCGGTCTGCGACTCCGCGACCTGTCCCGACCGGAAATCGAGCAGGTGGCCGATCACATATCGCGAACCGCGCACCACGTAGTACCGGAAGTGATCGCGGCTTCTCGCGGAGTGCAGGAGCTTGCGCGTGACGTAGCGTGGCGTGAGAAAGCTCGTGTACAGCGACTGCACCAGTCCCATGATGGCGTCGGTCGGGATCGGCGACTTCAGCACCGGCTCGCGCATGTCGAACCGCTCCCAGTTCGCCGGCCCATCGAAGCGCAGCCAATCGTTCTCACGCGCCTGCGCGTACAGCTGCGTTCCCGGGTACGGGATCACGATCGTTCCCTGCAGCGTGTTGATCCACCCGCGCTCGAACGTCTCGCGCGTGAAATCGATCGTGCGTTTCGCCTCGTCGAATGTCTCCCACGGATACCCGACCATGCAGGTGACGTGTGGCTCGAGCCCGGCCTCGCTCGCCCACTTCACTGATTCCCACTGCTGCCGAACCGTCGTGCCCTTGTTGAGCAGATCGAGCGATCGCTGATTGCCGGACTCGATTCCGTACAGAATGAAGCGGAAATTGCTCGCGCCGAGCATCTCGTACTCGGCCGGCGACAGGGCGTCGGCGCGCATGTTGCAGCCCATCATCAGCACCTTGTGCAACCCCCGCTCCTGGAATCCGCGACAGAAGTCGTGCAGCCAGCGTCCGACCGGGAACGTGCCCGTGTCGTCGAAGACCTCCTCGACCCCGATGTCGACCAGGTGCTCGAGCTCGTCGAGATAGTCATCCACCGGCCGAACCGACCAGGTCGGGAGCATGCTCGTCCACGAGCAAAAGGTGCATCCCCCGCCGCCGCGCCGCGGTCCCCCGGGGACCCGGCGGCGCCACCAGCAGTCCGCGCTCGACGAACCCGTCGCCCAGCCGTATGTTCCCGTCTTCAGGAAATTCCCGTTGCGATACGCGTAGAGCCGCCACTTCACGAGCTCACGGTCAATGTGGGGCCGCACGTCCACGACCACCGGAGGGGCTGGCTCGACGCCCGAATTCGCGATCCGCGTCTCGTCGTGTCGCCAGTACACCCCGCCACCCAGGTCTTCGCCGTGGGCGAGGTGATTCGCGAGATTCAGCAGCGCAAAGTCAAACTGCCCACCGCGGATCACGTAGTCCACCGGGCAGAACAGGAAGGGCTCCTCGGGAAGCGCGGTGACATGGTCGCCCACCAACGCGATCTTCATGTCCGGGAATCGCGCCTTCAGGTCGATGATGGCGTCGTAGAGCGGTGGCGCGCTCGGCGTCTTGGTCTCGATCATCATGAGCTCGGGCCGAGCGAGATCGACCTGGCGGCAATACTCGTCCCAGCTCCAGCCTTCGGCGATGCCGTCGAGCCAGATCGCCTCGTGGCCTCGCTCGTTCAGCATCGTCGCCGTCAGCGCCGGCAGGATCGGGAAAATGACCGTCGCGTTGTTGCCGACGAATCGGTTGAGTGCGCCTACGAACCCCCGGCCCTCGCTCTCGCGGGTCGAGAACACCTGGTACTGCCGGTTCTGGCTGAGGAGCGGAATGCCCTTCTCGCTGGCGAACGGCGGGAAGCTGATCGCGACTCTCAAAGCGTTGCTCCACAAGGCGCGGCGGCAAGCGTCTGGTCGGGGCGCGCTCTCAGCCGCGCGCGGGGATCGCCCGCTGCTACGCGCACCATATGATCGTAGTACATGGGGTGCGCTGGACCGAACCTGTGATCCGCTTGCGCCGCCCGGCCGGGGCGATCGCATCGTCTTGGGCACGATCGCTCCCGGCGATGATTCGCCGACCCCGGTGACCTCGGCCGCCGCGACCCGGCAATCCCGGCCCATCGATGTATCCATCGTCATCGTGGCGCCGGGTCCGTCCGGCTGGCTCGACGAATCGCTGACCGCCATCGCGCGTCTCGACGGTCCGTCGTGGGAAGTTATCGTCGTGCTCGACGAGGCCCCCGAGGCGAATCACCCGCATGCGCATGCCCGGTATGTGGCCAGCGGGAACGTCGGCCCCGCCGACAAGCGCGATCTGGGCGCCGCCCGGGCCCGCGGCGAGATCCTCGCGTTCATCGACGCCGATGCCTATCCCGCACGGCAATGGCTCACCGCCGCCGTCGCACGGCTCCGCGACCCGGAGATCTGGGCCGTCGGCGGCCCCGGTGTCACTCCGCCCGGCGACGCCTTCGCCGAGCAGGTGTCCGGATGGACGTACGCCGCGCGCATCGTCTCCGGCCCAGCCCGTCACCGCTACGTCGTCGAAGCCGCCCGCGACGTGGACGACTACCCGTCGATGAACCTGATCGTCCGGAAGGCCGTGTTCGATGAGATCGGGGGGTTCGACAGCACCTTCTACCCAGGCGAGGACACTAAGCTGTGCCTCGAGATCGTGCGGCGCGGAGGACGCATCGCGTACGAGCCGGGCGCGGTCGCCTATCACCATCGGCGGCCGATCTGGCGCGGCCATCTCGGCCAGATCGCCGCCTACGGACGCCACCGCGGGTACTTCGCGCGGCGCTTCCCGGAGACCTCGCGTCGGATTCCATATTTCGTGCCATCCGCCTGGGTGCTCTGGCTCATAGGCGCCTCCGTCGCCTCGGTATGGCTCGAGCCGGTCCGATGGCTGTTGCTCGGTTCGCTCGCCGTGTACGCCGCCGCCGTGGTTGCCAGCGCCGGCCAGTCTTGTAGGACAAGCAGGAGCGCGCGGATCGGCCTAGCCGTGGGCGCCGCGATCGTCGCCACCCACGTGGTGTACGGCGTGCAGTTTCTCTCCGGCCTGCTCCGCCGACGGCCGTGACGGCTCTGCGCACCCGTGGCGATCGTCTCCGGCGCCGCCGTGCGCCTCGCGTCGGACGCTAACCGGCATGTGCGGAATCGTCGGCGTCCTCGAGCTCGATGGCCGAACCCCGCCCGCCCGCCCTGCCCTCGAGGCCATGCGCGACTCGCTCACCCACCGCGGCCCCGATGGCCAGGGCCTCTTCACCGACGGTCCCATCGGCCTGGCGATGCGGCGCCTGAGCATCATCGACCTGGAGACGGGCGACCAGCCGATCGGGAACGAGGACGGTTCGATCCAGGTCGTCCTCAACGGCGAGATCTACAACTATCCGGACCTCCGCCGCGAGCTGCAGGCGCACGGCCACCGGTTTCGCACTCGTTCGGACACCGAGACGATCGTCCACGCCTACGAGCAGTGGGGCACTGACTGCCTCGGTCGGCTGAACGGGATGTTTGCCTTCGCGCTGTGGGATGGCGGGACCCGCGAGCTGTTCATCGCGCGCGACCGGCCCGGGATCAAGCCCCTGTACTACGCCCAGGTCGGCGGCCGGCTCGTGTTCGCATCCGAGCTCAGAGCGCTGCTGGCGAGCGGCTACGTCGAGCGCCGTCTGGACATCGACGCGCTGTCCGACTACCTCTCACTCGAATACGTCCCCACCCCCGCGAGCATCCTGGCGGACGTCCGGCGGCTTCGACCCGGCCACTTTCTGCGCGCGTCCGAGCACGGCGTCGGCGAGCATCCCTACTGGGATCTCGACCTCACGCGCTCGGAGCGCGAGCCGCTCGAGGGCTCAATCGCCGCGCAAGCCGATCGGTTTGCCGATGTGCTGCGGCGCTCGATCGCGTCCGAGATGCTCAGCGACGTGCCCGTCGGCGTCTTGCTCAGCGGAGGCCTGGACTCGAGCACCGTGGCCGCGCTCATGGCCGAGATGTCCAATGAGCCGGTGCAGTCGTTCTCGATCACATTCGACGAGCCGTCGTTTGACGAGGGCCCGTTCGCCCGCGCGGTCGCCGCACACATCGGCGCCCGGCACCGCGAGTTGCGGCTCGACGCCCCGATGATGCTCGATCTCATCCCAACGCTCGCCGGGCACATCGACGAGCCCTTCGCGGACCCCTCGATCATTCCGACGTATCTCGTCAGCCGCTTCGCCCGCGAGCACGTCAAAGTAGTGCTCGGCGGCGACGGCGGCGACGAGCTGCTGGCCGGATACTCCACGCTCCAAGCACACCGGCTCGCGCCCTTCTACGCGGCCCTGCCGTCGGGCATCCGCGCGCGGCTGATCGAGCCGGCGCTGGCGCGCCTGCCGGTCTCGTCCCGCTATATGGCGTTCGAGTTCCTGGTCAAGCGCTTCGTGCTCGGCGCCGATGAACCCGCGGCGCTGCGCCACCAGATGTGGACCGGGGCCTTCTACGGCCGCGACAAGGCCGAGATCCTGACTCCGGACGCGCGAGCAGAGGTTTCCGCCGGCGGGTTCGAGCACATGCTCACCGCTGTCGCCAACGCCTCCGGCGCCGCCCATCCCTTGAACCGGGTCCTCTACCAGGACTTCAAGCTGTACATGGAAGGCGACATTCTCACCAAGGTCGATCGCGCCAGCATGGCCACATCGCTCGAGACCCGCGTGCCGCTGCTGAACCTCGAGGTCCTCGACTTTCTGCAGCGCGTGCCCGTCTCGCACAAGCTGCGGGCATTCAGGCGCAAGTACCTGCTGCGCCGGGCGGTTCACGACCTCTTGCCGCGCGAGATCATCGGGCGGCGCAAGCGTGGATTCAGCATTCCCGTCGCCGCTTGGCTCAATGGCGAGCTGCGCGGCCTCGCCCGCGAGTACCTGGATGAGGGCCGCCTGCGCCGCGAGGGACTCTTTGACTCACGCACGGTCGCGCGCCTCGTGCGCGAGCACGCCGACCGCACCCGCAACAACGCCAAGATGCTCTGGACGCTCTTGATGTTCCAGCTCTGGCGCGAGCGATGGCTGGACGCCGCGTAGTCGGGCGCCGCCCCAGCGAGCTCGAGGGCGCCTCGCCGGTCGGCCTCGACACCATGACGCGCTCGGTCGCCTCGGCGGCCAACTACCACGCGTGGCTCTTCGACCAACTCCGCGACTTTGTCGGGACCCACGTCCTGGAGATTGGCGCGGGCAGCGGCAACCTCACACAGCACCTGATCGGCATGGCGCGGGTCACCGCCCTCGATCTCTCGTCGGAAGCGCTGGACGTTCTCGCCGAGCGCATCGGCCCGTCCGACGCGCTCCAGACGATCGTCGGCAACATCCTGGACCCGACCGTCGCGCAACGGCTCGCCACGGCGGATTTCGACACCGTTGTATCGTCCAACGTCCTGGAGCATATCGAGGACGATGCGCGTGCCATCGCCAGCATGCGAACGATCCTCGCTCCCACCGCCGAGCATGCGCTGCTTCTGGTCCCCGCGCATTCTTGGCTGTTCGGCACGCTCGACGAGGCCGCCGGCCACCATCGTCGTTACTCGCGCGCCGTCCTCACCCGGCTGTTTGCCGATGCCGGCTTTCGCGTCATTCGAGCGCACTACCTTAATCTCATGGGCGCGGTCGCGTGGTACCTGAACGGATCGATCCTGCGCACCCGGGATCTGAACGCCACATCGGTCAACCGCCAGGCATGGCTGTTTGACCGCCTCGTCGTGCCCGCGCTCCGTCGAATCGAGGGGACCGTCAAGCCGCCGTTCGGGCAGTCGCTGGTGTTGATCGCGCGGGCCACATGATCGCCGTTGCCGTCGCGGTCGCTCGCGCCGCCCTTCGGTGGCGCCCATGACCTCGATCACTGGGATTTCCCTCGTGGTCCCGGCGCACAACGAGTACGGCGCGGTCGCGACCGTGGTGACCGAGCTGCGCGACGCCCTGCGGGCGTCCGGCCTCCCATTCGAGGTCTTGGTCATCGATGATGGCTCGACGGATGGGACCGGCGCGGCCGCGGCGGCCGCGGGCGCAACGGTGATCTCGTCGCCCGTGAATCTAGGCTACGGACTTTCGCTGCGCCGGGGAATCCTCGCCGCCGCCCACGATTACGTGCTGATCTGCGACGCCGACGGCACCTACCCCGCGTCCGCCGTCGCCGAGCTGGTGGCAAAGGCCCAGGCGCTCGACATGGTCGTCGCGGCGCGCACCGGGCGGCATTTCCGTGGACGCGGTATCCGGGCGCTGGCCCGAACCGCCCTTCGCTGGTTCGCGAGTTTCGCGGTCGGCCGGCGCATCCCAGACGTCAACTCCGGCTACCGCATCTTCCGGAAGGACCTCGCGATGCGCTACTTCGGCATCCTCAGCCCCGGGTTCTCCTTCACCACCGGACTCACGCTGGCAATGATGAGCGACGCCCACGCCGTAGCGTTCGTCCCGGTCGAGTACCGGCGGCGCATCGGCTCATCCAAAGTTCGCGCCGGGCGCGACGCGCTGCGCATGTTCCAGATCCTGGTCCAGGCGACCGTTCGCCACAACCCGATCAAGCTGTTCCTGGTCATTACGGGTGTGCTCTGGCTAGGAGCGCTCGCGCCCCTGATCCTCTGGCTCGTGCTCGGCATCGGCGCGCTCGGCTTTCTCGCCGCCGCGGCCCTCTTGCTCGGGGTCCAGCTCTTTGGCCTCGGTCTGCTCGCGGAGGCCCTGCGCGCACGCGACCGGTGACGCGGCGCGACGCCGCACGACGTCAGATCAGGTTGACGACGAGTTTCCCGAACGGCGCCTCGGTCCCCGCCACCACCAGACTGGCCAGCGCGAGTAGCGCCAGGAAGACCGCCGGACGCGTGAGCCAGGATGTCTGCCAGGGAAGAAGCCGTGTCATGATCCCGGTCGAAGCGACCAGAATCCCCAGTGCGGTCAACCCTCCGAGCACGGTCACCGCCACGATCACCCAGCCGGGCGGTCCCGATGCGGCCGCGGCGGCGGCCGTCGCTCGACCAATCAGCGCATCCGCCCAGGCGAAAGGCTTCGGCACGGTGGGCGCTCGATAGAGCTTGAAGATCAGATCTTGGTTGGCGACCTCCACGCGGTCGAGATCGAGCAGCTCACCCTCCGGATACACATCGCTACGGCTGTAGCGGAAGAACAGCTTGCTCGTCGGTGCGCTCAGAATCGATTCCAGCCGCAGGTAGAGCCGGTCTCCCTCGGCGACCAGCGCCGGATCGAACCGCAACTGTGGCTGCCACAGCTGGCCCGATCGCTCGAAGACGAATGCGCCGCTGGCCAACGAGACTCGCGGGTCCACGCCGCGTGCGAGCTCGAACTTCACCCGCACCCACTCGCCCGGATCGACCTGAGTATCAAGCCACACGTCGACCCGCGTCAGACCATCGCTCGGCACCGCGAACGTCTGGCCCTTGGCGCCACTCAGCGCCTGCGTTCGCAGCGGTTCGATCTCGCGCGACAGCTCGGTGACCGGAATCTGCACGGGCTCCGCCGCCAGCACCCCGAGCCACGCGAGCGACACGAGGATCGCCAGCGCCTCCAGGCTGGTCCGCGCGACTGAGCCGCTCGGCGCCCAGCGCCACCTACCTGCCAAGCGCCACCACGTCCGGCATCACGGTCTGCACGAAGTACGCCACGTTCGCGGCCAGCATCACCGGGATGGTGGCCACCAGCGCCGCACCGGCGCGGCCGCGCCACGCGGCGAAAGCCGTCAGCCCCACGATCACCAGCACCACGAATGGCACAAACGACGGGTAGACGTAGCGCCCGCTAAGCGCCACATCCACGGCGTAGCTGCTCCAGAAGCTCACAGCCCAAAGGCCGAGGTGGAGGAACGCCATCAGCGCCAGGATCGGCACGACCATCGACAGCCCGGCGCCTCGGCCTCGCACCGCCCGCACGATGAAGCCGATGGCGGCCGCCGCCACCAGCACGCTCAGCGCCACGTACGCCGCGCCCGGAATCTTCATCTTCTCGAGGCCGTAGCCGGCCCAGAAGGTGGCGAAGTTCTCGCCGACCCAATTCGTCTCTTGCACAAACTCGACCGGGCCGAGACCGCGCGTGCGCGGTGCGACGGGCGCTCCGCCCGACGCATCCACGGCCGCCTGCGTCACCTCCACGCCGAACGGGTCGCCGTAGAGCGCCCAGTTCCGCACGTACCACCAGGCGGCGATCGCGGCCGCGATCGCCAGCAGCGCTGCGCCCACCGAGACAAATCGCCTCGGCTGCCGCCAGAGCCGCCACAAGGTCAGCCCCGCGACCGCCGGAAACATCAGGAAGCCCGTGTACTTGTGCAGGCCCACCAGGCCGAGCGCCACCCCCAGCAGCAGCACGTCGCGGGTCGCGAAGTCGGACTGATACGCCCGCACGGCCGCGTAGGCCGCCAGCGTTCCCGCGGCGATAGCCGGCGCGTCGTTGGTGTAGTAGCTGTGCACCAGCATGAACATCGGCACCGCAGCCATCAGGCCAACGCCCCACATCCGTTCCACCGGTCCGTTCGGGAATAGTCGCCGCAAGGTCAGATACGCCAGCCACAGCGTGATCGGGAAGAGCGCGACCATGAACAACCGTGCGACATGGACGTTGAAGGCCAGATCGTCCGAGCCGATCAGCCGCAGCGTGTACCCAACCGGAACCGCAAAGGCGTTCGGCGTGATCTCGTGCGCCACTTGTGCGCGGACCGGGCCTCCGGCGAACGCGCCCGCGCCGTAGCCCTGGAACTCGGCCAGTCCACCCGTGTCTACGATCGCCCGCATCACTCGCACGTGGTCCCATTCGTCCGGACCGCCGTACAGCGGCACCCGCACCAGCGACCAGAGCAGCGCGTTGAGCGTGGCAAACGCGATGATCGCGATCACCAGACGGCGCTCGGCGCTCGGCGCGATCGCGTCTGCACCCGCGACGCCGCCACGCGGCGGTGCAATGCCGATGTCACCGCCCGGCCGCGCGCTCACGGATCCAAGCACAGCAGGCGCCGCTCCCGAGGACGCTCGGACGGGGCTAGTCGAACCGTCGGCGGAATATCCCGTGCTTGTCCGGACCGAACCGCCGCACGTACCACCACACGGCGAACGTCTCCAGCAGCATCGATATCACCGTGCCGACGCCAATCGTTGACGGATACCGATCGTGGATAACGACCGGCGACTCAACGATCCGGTGAAATCCCAGACGCTCCGCCAGCGCCAACGCCTCGATGTCGAAAGCGAACCCACGCGTGCGCACGAGCGGAAAGACCTGTTCGACAACGGCCGCCGAGTAGATCTTCAGGCCCACCTGCGTATCCCGAACCGTGAGGCCGAAGAGGTACTTCGTAACTTGCCGATACCCCCAGCTATACAGCCGCCGGGTCATCGGATAGTCGACGTCGGACCTCGGGTGCAGCTTGGACGCCACCACGATGTCCGCGCTGGTCCGCTCCCACTCGTGACAGGCGTCCAGGAAGGACCGCGCCGGAATGTCTCCGCCCCCGTCGAGGAAGCCGCGCATCCGGCCGCCCACCGACAGCAGCCCGCGGCGCACCGCGTTGCCCTTCCCGACGTTTTGGTCGAGAACGGCGATCCGGAGCCGACGATCGTCGATGTCGCTCAGCCGTTCCGCACTGCCGTCCTCGTCGCCATCGATAACGACGAGGACCTCGCCGCGGGCGTCAAGCTCGTCCAGCGCCTTCAGGACGGCATCGACCTGATCGCGAATCCGGTCGGCCTGCCGATACGTCGGGATGACCAGCGACAGGTCGGGCAGGCTGAAGGTCGGACGATCGCCTTGGGCGAACGGCGACAGCGGTTCGGTCAGAAGCTCAGGCTCCTCGACCGGCGTAACCTCTGGTGCGACCAGCTTCTCCAGGGTCGCTCGACCCCCAGTCCGACCCGGCCAACGTAGTGTCTGCGGAGCTCCGCCTTCGCGGCGCCGCATGATACCGAATCCGAACCTCATTCCTCGCCGCCCCAGGCTCGAGCCGCCGGTCCGTCGCCCAGCGGCGTCGCATCGAGCAATCGGTAGCGCAGGAACACCTCGCCCTCGACCTCCCGCATGCCGATCAGCTCCAATCGCCGCACGCGTTCTAGTGGAAAGGCCTCCGGCCCTTCGACCGCCGTCCGCGGCCGCGGCTGGCCAATGATCCGCGGGCTGACCGTGATGAAGAGTTCGTCGACCAGACCCGCCTCGATCATGTGGTAGTTCACGATCGCCCCGCCTTCGCAGACCAGCGTTCGCACGCCACGCTCCCGTGTCAGCAGTTCGACCATGGCCCGCAAGTCCACGCGATCGGCGCCGACGCGCAGCAGCTCCGCCACTCGCTCGAGCTCCCGATCAATGGTGGCGGTTTCCGGCACGACCACAATCGGCGCGAGCGGGTAGATCTTCCGGCCGAACACGCGGTCGGACGGATCGACGCGTCCGGAGTTCGAGACCACGACGAAGAGTGGCGGCTCGGTGCGCCCCCGCAGCGCGCGGCCTTCCCGCTGCTCGGCGCTCCAGAGGTAGCGGTCCAGGTTCACGCCCAGGGTCTTCGCGCCGTGCAGGACCGCGTCCACGTGGAACCGGAGCCGCCGGAACGTCCGCAGGTCCGCGTCGTCGCTGATCGGCCAGTACGCGTCGGTGGGTCCCGTGATCGCGCCATCGACCGTCATGACCATGTGAATCACGGTGTACGGGCGGGTCCCCCCGGCCGGCAGCTCGAGGTCGTCGTAGACGCCGGTCGTCGCGGCCGCCTCGCTCACGGGGCGCGGCTACCGATCAGGCGTGGCGGTGCCTACGACCAATCGAAGACGACCTTTCCCGCCACGGCCGAGTCGGCCACCGCAAACGCCTCCGCCGCCTCGTCCGGGCGGAATCGGTGCGTCACGATGTCTTTGATCGGAACCCGCTTGCGCCGCACGAAGTCGACCAGGCTGTGCCATTCGTGCCGCTTGAAGATCCACGAACCGGTCAGCGTCACTTCCTTCCAGAACATAAAGTCGCGCGGCTTGAGCGTCGGATCGTTGCCGACCCCGACTTCCACATACGTCCCGTGCACGCGCAGCGCGTCCACCGCATTGCTGCGCGCGGCCACGACGCCCGATGTATCGATCGAGGCGTGCACGCCCTTGCCGTCGCCGAACGCGGCCACCTGCTCGACGATATCGTCGGCGCCGCCGTCGAGGACCACGTCCGCCCCGGCCTTGCGGGCCAGCTCCCGCCGCGCCGGCGCCACGTCCACCGCCGCCACCGTCGCGCCCATGGCCTTGGCCATCAACACGCAGTACTGGCCAACCGGACCCTGCCCGAACACCGCGAGCGTGATATCGCCGGACGCGCCCGCCTTACGCACCGCGCCGTAGGCCGTGCCCACGTTGCAGGCGAGCAGCGCGCCGTCCTCGAAATCGAGGTCGTCTGGAAGCTCGAGCGCCGAGTTCGCCGGCGCTACCAGGTACTCCACATTGGTCCCATGCCGGACACGGCTGAACGTCACCCGCTGATCGCAGAAATTCGGCTCGCCGATCAGGCAGTGCTCGCATACGCCGCAGCCCGGGGTGTGATGAATGATGATCCGATCGCCGATCCGCGGCCAGTCGACGCCCGGACCCACCGACTCGACCACGCCCGCGCCCTCATGCCCAATCGCGAACTCGGGCCATCCGTGCCGCGCCCGCTCGGCCGCATCGTCCCGGTACTGGTGGAGGTCGCTGCCGCACACCGCCGAGGCCATGATCCGCAAACGGACTTCGCCCGGGCCCGCCTCGACCACCGGGACCTCGCGAACCTCCACGGTGCGATCACCGATACACGCCACGCACTGCATCGTCGCCGGTGCCGTCATCCGCACAGTCCCTCCACCACCCGAGCAGCCAGAACATATCCCGCACGCGATGACACGTAAATGCCGGGGCCAGGGTGGAGCGGACCGCGTGCGATCGCGACCGCCGCTACGCCTCGGCCGGGGCGCCGTCGCGGTACCGGAGCAACGGCGGCGGGGCCGCGGGCCCGGCGGCCGCACGCGATCTCGCTTCCTCCTCGTTCAGCGAGATGCCCAGCCCCGGCGCCTCCGGTGGGGCCGCGTACCCGTCTGCGATCTGTGGTCCGCCCTCGAACAGGTCCGTCAACCACCCGGGCGGCGGCCACATCACCTCCTGGATTGCGAAATTGTGCAGCGCGAAGTCGAGGTGGAGGCTGGCCATCGTATTGACCGGACTCTGCGGGTTGTGCGGCGCGAGTTGGATCAGATGGGCATCCGCCTGTGCGCCGATCTTCCAGACCTCGGTCAATCCGCCAGCGTGCGCGATGTCCGGCTGCACGTAGTCCACCAGCTCACCCTCGACGATCGGCTGCATGTCCCACCGGTGCAGCGCGCGCTCGCCGGTCGCCAGCGGCGTCCGCGTGCGTGCCCGTATCCCGCGGAGCGCTTCGACCGCCTCCGGTCGGGTCGGCTCCTCGATGAAATACGGGTCGAACGCCTCGACGCGACGGGCGAGCTCGATCACCTCCGCTGGACGCAGCCGACCATGCGTCTCGATCAAGAGCTCGAAATCGTCGCCCGCAAAGTCGCGCGCAGCCTCGACCACGCGCGCCGCCTCCCGTAACGCCTCGCGCACGTCCACGCCGGCTCCCGCCTCGTCCCGCCGCGCGATCGGCATCCACTTCGCCGCCGTCCAGCCGTCCTCGATCACCGGGCCGAATTGGTCCGGCACCTCCTCTGGCGTCCGCGCGTCGCAATGCCGATAGCACCAGACACGCTCACGAACCGGTCCCCCCAGCAGCCGGTGAATGGGCAGGCCCGCCGCCTGACCGGCGATGTCCCACAGCGCAACGTCGATCCCCGCCAGCGCGCCCATCTGCACCGCGCCGCTGCGCCGGCGATCGCTGAGAAAGACTCGGTGCCACAGATACTCACGGCGCAGTGGGTCCTCTCCCACGACCAGCTCCGCGAAATCTTCGACCGCCGCCCGCACCGACCGCTCGCGGCCCATCAACGTGGCTTCGCCCAGCCCGGTCAAGCCTTCGTCCGTCCGGACCAGCACATACACATAGCTGCGCCCCGGATTGGGGACCTCGATCGTTTCAACTCCGCGAATCTTCACGGGACCACCTCCCCGCGTGCAGCCGCCACGCATCTTGCCACCGTCACGCCGGCACGCCTGACGCGCCGTCACCAGGCCCACGTGCGCCACTCCTTGCCGCACGTGCCGCCTGAGACCCGCTGCCACGCTGCCTTGCAGGCCGCGCCTTCGGCCTCAGCGTCTCCCGCTCGGCGACCTCATCAACCACGGGCGGAATGCAGCTGTACTAACTCTGGATTTTAGAATCCTAAACTATATTATTCAGATAACTGAATCTCGTTGCACGACGGTTGATCCACGATGGCCGCGTCCGAGCGCGTTCTCACTCCCCTGGCGCCGACCTCCAACGCCGGCCTGTCGGCGCCGCGTCGAGCCGCGATCCTGATCGCGGTTCTCCTCGGCGCCATGTTCGCCGCTCTCGACCAGCTCATCGTGATCACGGCCATGCCGCGCGTCGTGGCCGATCTTGGCGGCCTCGGCCAGTTCGCGTGGGTCTTCACCGCCTACATGCTCACATCCACGGTGACGCTTCCCATCTACGGCAAGCTCTCGGACATGTACGGCCGACGGCCGTTCTGGATCGCGGGCCTTGCCCTGTTCATGCTCGGATCGGCGCTGGCCGGCGCCAGCCAGGCAATGATCCATCTGGTGCTGGCGCGTGCCGTGCAGGGGCTCGGCGCCGGTGCGCTCATGGCTTTGGGCGCCGCCGTCTTCGGGGACCTGTTCCCACCGTCCGAACGCGGCAAGTGGCAGGGGTTGCTCGCGGCGGTGTTCGGCCTGGTGTTCATCGCCGGACCGACGCTCGGCGGCTGGATCACGGACAACCTCTCGTGGCGCTGGATCTTCTACGTCAATCTCCCGCTCGGCGGTATCGCGCTCGCCGCGGCGTGGATCGCGCTTCCGGGCGCCGGCCGCCGCACGTCACATGCGTTGGACCTGCGCGGGGCGCTCGCCCTGGTGGGCGCCGCTGTGCCGCTGCTGCTCGCGCTCGGCTGGGCGGGCACTGAGTTCCCCTGGGTGTCGGCACAGATCATCGGGCTGCTGGCGGCTGGGCTCGTCGGGCTATGCGCGCTGATCGCCGTCGAACGGCGGGCGCCGAAGCCGATCATCAATCTCGGATTCCTGCGCAACCGCGTCTATGCCGCGTCGATCGCCGCGATGACGTTCGTCAGCTTCGGGCTGCTTGGCGCCCTGATCTACATCCCGCTGTTCGTGCAGGTGGTCGTGGGCGCCAGCGCCACCGGCTCCGGCGCGGCTCTGGTGCCGATGATGCTCGGCTTCGCGATCAGCGCGCTGATCGCGGGGCAGATCATGTCACGGACCGGGCGCTACAAGGCGCTCGTGGTGGGTCTGTTCGCCATCGCCATCGGCGGGGCGCTGCTGCTCGCTCGCATGGACGCCGCGACCACTGAGCTGGACGCCGTCCGCAACATGGCGGTGATCGGGCTCGGCATCGGCGGACTCTTGAGTGTGCTGACCGTCGTCGCGCAGAACGCCTTTCCGGACCGGGAGCTCGGCCAAATCTCCGCTGGGCTGCGCTTCTTTCGCTCGATCGGGAGCACGCTCGGCGCGGCCGTGCTGGGCGCGCTGCTGACGAATCGCTTTGCCGCCGCGCTTAACGCCGCGATTCCACCGGATGTACGCCGGGCGCTTCCGCCGGAAGCGCTTGTCACCCTCCAAAACCCGCAAAACGCATTGTCCGATCTGGCCACCGGCGGCGCGGGTGAGAACCTCGCTGCAATCGGCCAGCGTGGCGCCGAGATCTCCGCGGCGCTGGCCGAAGCTGTCCGCGCTGCGACGGCGGACTCGATCGCCGGCCTCTTCGTCGTGACGCTCACAACCCTTGTCGCGGGCTTGCTGGCCGCTCTGTTCCTGCGCGAGATTCCGCTTCGAAAGGCCCTGGACGGCGATCGGGCGCATCCATCGGGATCTCATCAGCCGAGCGACCTCGAGCCCGTCCGACGCCCGAACGAGCGCCCCTGCGCGGCCGGGCTCATCGCCTCGCGAGCACCACCAGCACGACCGCGAGCGCGAAGCCGGTCACACCAACCGCGATGGCGATCGCGCTGCTCCTCGCCAGCAGGCCATAGGCCTGCGCCGGGCGGCTCGTCGATCGTCCTCCGAGCGCGAGAAAGCTCGAGAGCGCCACCACGGTGGCGATGATGCTGGCGCCGGCCGCCCTCGTGTTGTCGATCAGGAAGAAGCCCGCCGCCACGATCACCGCAAAGGCGATCACGATCGCCGCCGCGACCGACCGCCATCGCCGCCGCAGGTTCACGCGCCGAGCATACGCGACCGCCCATCCCAGCCTGAACTCAGGCGCTCCGGCGCTCGGTTGCTGCCACTCGGCCGACGTGTCACCGTTATCCACGCTTGAAACTGTCGCGTCCGACTGATCCAGACGGAGGAACCGCGTGACTGGCGCTGACGCTGTCGCCAAGGTGCTGAAGGCGGAGGGAGTCACGCAGGTCATCTGCTTCCCGTACACCCCCGGGCAGGAGGCGGTCGCTCGCGCCGACATCCGGCTGGTGCTGCCGCGGCAAGAACGCGTGGCCGGCAACATGGCGGACGGCATCTCCCGCTCGACCAACGGGCGCCAGATCGGCGTCTTCATGGTCCAGCACAACGCGGGCGCCGAGAACGCATTCTCCGGCGTGGCGCACGCGCATACCGACGGGACCCCAATCCTCTTCCTGCCCAGCCACTCGGCGGTTGAAGAGTTCGGGATTCCACCCGCGTTTAGCGGGCGCGACAACTACCGACACGTGACCAAGCACTCGAGCATCGCGCTCCAGCCGGACAGCGCGCCGCAACACATGCGCATGGCGTTCACCGCGCTGCGGTCGGGCCGACCTCGCCCGGTGATGGTGGAAGTACCCAGCAATGTGGCCTACGCCGACCTGTCCGCCGATTTCGAATACACGCCGGTCGCCCCGATGCGAGCGGCCGCCGACCCCGGCGGCGTCAGCGAAGCCGCCGACCTGCTGCTGCGCGCGCGCTCACCGCTGATATGGGCCGGACACGGTGTCCTGTACGCCGAAGCGTCCGCCGAGCTTCAGGAGGTCGCGGAGCTGCTGGGCGCGCCGGTCATGACCACGCTGCAAGGCAAGAGCGCGATCCCCGAGACGCATGAGCTGTCCGTCGGCACCAGCGCGGTGGTCGAAACCGCTGGGGTGGCGCACTACATGGATGAGAGCGACACCTACTTGATCGTCGGCTCGAGTCTCAGCGTGGGGCCGTTCTCGCCGGTCCTGGGACCCGGCAAGACGCTCATCCACGTCACCAACGATCCCAGCGACATCAACAAGTGGCACGCCACCCGGCTTCCGCTCGTGGCGGACGCCAAGTTGTTTCTCGCGCAACTCGCCGAGGAGCTTCGCGGGCGCGTCGGCGACCGCCAGCGCCAGCTCCGCGCCCGCAACAGCGAGACCATCGCCACACTGGACCGCGAGTGGCAGGCGGAGTACGCCGACGAATTCAACGACGATTCCGAGCCCATCAACGGCTACCGTCTGTTTCGCGAGCTGTGGGATCTGCTCGATCCCGATTCCACGATCCTGACCCATGAGTCGGGCACCAGCCGCGACATCCAGAGCGTCTTCTACAAGAGCACCGTGCCGCGCAGCTACATCGGCTGGGGGCAGTCCTCGCAGCTGGGCTTCTCGGTCGGGCTCACGCTTGGCGCCAAGCTGGCCAACCCCGACAAGCTGGTCGTCACCGTGATGGGCGACGGCGCCGTCGGCATGACCGGCATGGATTGGGAGACGGCCGCTCGCGAGAACATCCCAACGCTGACCATCGTGAAGCACGACACGCTGTTCAGCGGCTACACGCGCCACATTCCGTTATCGATCGAGAAATACAGCGGCCGAACGCTGCATGGGGACTACGCGGGAGTGGCCGCCGCGCTCGGCTGCCACGCGGAGAGCGTGACCGCGCTGAGTGATCTGCGACCCGCGATCGAGCGTGCGATTCGCGCGACGAACGAGGGCCAGCCGGCGGTCGTTGACGTGATGACGGCCGAGACCACGCGACTCGCGCGCGCCCCGCGCGAGCGTCCGGTCAACTGAACCGGCCGGCGGCGCCGCCGGCATGACGGGCATGGGCTGGGAGACGGCCGCGCGGGAGAACATCCCCATCCTCAGCGTCATCAAGAACGACGCCGTCTTCAGCGGCTACGACCGCAACATCCCGCCGCAATCGAGAAGTTCAGCCTAGCCACGCTGTACGGGGACTATGCCGGAGTGGCCACGGCGTTGGGCTGCCACGCGGAGAAAGTGACCACGGTCTCCGAGCTGCGACCGGCGCTGCAGCGAGCTATCCGCGCCACCTGCGAGGGTCAGCCCGCCGTGGTTGACGTGACGACGGCCGAGACCCGACGGCTCTCAGTCCCACCGCCCGAGCGGAAGACGATCTGGCGCGGCTTGCGGAGCAAGTCAAGCGGTTGCGGATCGCGGCGGGCCGCGGCGCCATTTCGTAGGTTAGTCTCGGGCTGAAAGGCCTCCGACGTTTTTCCCGACACCATGGCCCGCGCGACCTACATCCCCATAACCCCATCGGTGCTCCGCTGGGCCATCGACGAAAGCGGCTTCTCGGACCAGCAGTTCGCTGAGAAGATCAAGGTGGCGCCGGATACCCTAGCGGGTTTCCTGGCGGGACTTGCACAGCCGACGACGACTCAGTTTCGAGCAATCGTCGACGCCGTGCGTCGGCCAAGTGCGGTGTTCTTTCTTCCCGAGGCGCCCAACGAGGCGACCTTGACGCCTCCGTTTCGCCGCGCGATCGGTGACGCGCCGCGCCAGCTGCGCCCAAAGGAACTGCGCGAGGTCCGCTGGGCGCTGCGGTTGCAGCGGCTGGTGGCGCATATCCGGGAATTGGACCTGGCACCGCCCGTGGAGTTTCCGGCGGCCCGCCGCGACGAGAACCCCGAGACTGCGGCCGACGCAATCCGTAAAGCGCTCAACATCAGTTGGACGACGCAGCAGTCGTGGTCGACGGCAAGCGACGCCTTCCGAGGCTGGCGCGGGGCCGCCGAGGCGCTTGGAGTTGTGGTGCTCCAGCTTCAACTCGGCCGCGACGGCGTGCGGGGCTTTGCATCGTGGAACCCGCTCGCTCCACTGGCGGCAGTGAATACCGCCTTCATTCCCGAAGCACGCAGCTTCTCGCTCTGCCATGAGTTGGCGCACTTGGCCCGACGGCATGACGCCGCGTCCGACGCATCATCTGGCCGTGGACCGGGGGTTGGTGCAACGGCAGTCGAGCGCTGGTGCGAACGCACGTCCGCTGCTGTCCTGCTTCCAGCGGCTGCGGTGCGGACAACTGTCGACACGCTAGTCGCCGCAGACGATCTTGAGCGTGCGCGGCAGATGGCAGACCGGTTCAAGGTGAGTCTCCGAGCCGCTGCAGTGCGTTTGGTTGAACTCGACCTCGCGCCGCCCGAGTTATACGACGAGGTGCTGCAGCGCGCACCCGTGGCGGACCGTCCCAAGCCCCGTGGAGGCGGTGGTGGTCAAACTGCTGCCGAGGCACGCCTGAGTCAGCTAGGCCGTGTGACGGCACGGCGTATCGTCGATGCCGTCACAGCCGAGCGCCTTTCCGAGCGCGATGCTCGCGACTATTTGCGGATTGGCGGCACCGGCTTCCGGGACCTGGCAACGATGGCAGCCTCGGGGTAGCCAGCGGGTGCCGCTACCGATCTATGTTCTCGACACGAGCGCCCTTATCGATATGGGGCGGAGCGAACACATTCCTGCAGCACGCATCTGGAATTTCTTTGAGACCGAGATGACACCCCTGGTGGAAGGCGGTGGGGTGATTGTCCCCGTGCACGTCGAGCGGGAACTCAAGCCGAACACGTCCCATCCTGACGTGCCGGCGGCCTGGGCATTTGCCAAGGCCCGCCTAGGTCCAGCGAAGAGGGAGCCGTCGCCTGCGTGTGTACGGCATGTGCTAAGCGTGTTCCCGCAGCTTGTCGATCCTGACCGCGAGCGCGAGGACGCCGACCCTTACGTGGTCGCGCTCGCACTCGAGCTGAAGGATGCCGGACAGGACGTTGTTGTCGTGACGCACGATGTCAAGGACCGGCTGCCGCGGAAGCAGTCGATCAAGTCAGCGTGCGACCACTTCGGCCTCGCAGTGATACGTCTCAAAGAGTTTCGGGAGGCCATCGCAGCGGCTATGGCAGGTGCCACCCAACTGGGGCTGTTGACGTCCCAACAGCCGGAGTGAGGCGCTGGCGGGTGTCTCCGGTCGATGGGACCGTAGCTAGAACGGCTTGCCGCCGGACATGGCCGGCAGGATGGTCAAAGTGTCCCCGTCCGCCATGGGCGAGGCCAGGCCGTCGAGCGTGGCGACGTCGCGCTCGTTCAGGAACAGATTGGTGGCCTCGAACACGTCCCCGCTCGCCGGAATCAGCGAATCGCGCAACGACGGGTGCGACTCGAACAGCCCGCGCATGGCGTCGCCGACCGTGGCCGCGCTGACCTCCACCTCACGCACCCCGTTGGTGTGGTGCCGCAAGACGTTGGGGATTCGGATGACCACCAGGCTCATGCGGGACTCACGTCTCCGATCGGCTGCGCCGACGCTCCGCGACATTCTCAGACACCTGGTCCGCAACCACCAAGGTTCCCCACCGCCAACCAGTTGCGCACCGGCGCCTGCGCCCTAGCATGGGCCGAACGACCCATCAGGTATCCAAGCGATGCTGCCAAAAGTAATCGACCCGGCCGAAGTCGCCGGCCTCGACATCGAGCCCGAGACCCCCGGAAAAGTCGTCAAGCGTGACTTGGTCGGGAAAGACGACGCCGCGCCCAATTTCGCGATGCGCCTGTTCGAGCTGCAGCCGGGTGGCGTCACGGAACATCACCGCCACGCGTGGGAGCACGAGGTGTTCATCGTCGAAGGCGCCGGTCAATTGATCACGGATGAAGGGCCCAAGCGGTTCGGCGCCGGATCGGCCGTGTACGTGCCGCCGGACGCCATGCATCAGTTTCAGAACAGCGGCGACGCCGCCCTCAAGTTCATCTGCGTGATACCGAACTGCGGCGACCGCTAAGCCTCGCTTCGATCGCTGACGGGTGCCCCCGAGGGAATTCGAATCCCTGTTTCCACCTTGAAAGGGTGGCGTCCTAGTCCCCTAGACCACGGGGGCGCGTGGCGGGTCGAATGCCCGCGGGGGCCAACTCTATCACCGGCCTCTCGGTTGCATATCAGGTGCGCGCGACCGCAAACTGCGTGCACCTCAAAGTCACAAAACTATCGGGCGCCCGCCCTGCGTGCCGCGGGCGCGTCGCTTAGGGAGCGGGTTTCATGGCAAAGGTCACCGTCCGACGAGTCGTGCCAGGATCACAAGAGCGCGTGTGGCACGTGCTGTCTGACCTCGATCGCTTTCCCGAGTGGCTGCCGAATCTCGAGCGGGTCGAGCACCGCGGCGGTCCGGCTCGCGGCCTCAATCGCGAGCACACCTCGCATCTGGCCGACGGCACCGAACTCCACCAGAAGATCGTCGCCTGGGACAACGCCCGTCGGGTTGGCTGGCGCATCGAGCGCGAGTTGCGTGGCGGTACCGAGGTCGGCGGGTATCACAGCGCGCGCACGGATGTCGATTTGCGCCCCAGCGGCGCCGACACCGAGATGTCGATCACCTCTTCATGGCGACCCTCAGGTCCGATTGCGTGGCTAAAGTCGTTCATGACCGGCGGCGTCCAGTCCGAGCATGAGGCCGCGTTGAACAACTTCGCCGCGCTGCTCGAGTCGCCCGCCTCCGACAAGGCCGATTCCAGCGCGTGAGCCTCGACTGACGGCGTCACTGCCGCTCCGGCGGCTGCTCGAGGAGCGCGCCTTCCACGAGGCCCGCTACCTCAAGCTTGATCACCGCGAGGTGTTGGGCACCGGCGTGCCGAACTGGGAACGCATCGCCGTCGCCTTCGTCCGCGACCACGGGCTGCCCACCGATCTGCCCACGCTCGATCGCTGGTTCCGCGCGTCACTCGAGGAGGCGTGGGGCGCGGTCTACTTCCTCGCCGCCGGACCCGCATTCACGCGCCGCAGCTGGGAGCTGGTCACGGGCGCCCGACACCTGGGCCCTGGCCGACCCGATCGCGACGCTGCTCGTGGCCGGTCATCTGGAATCGGCTGTCATCGACGAGCAAGTGCTCCGCGAGTGGGCGCGGCGCGACCAGCCCTTCTGGTTCCGGCGGATCGCGCTGGTGGCCACCACGTCGCTCAACGGCGGCCTGGGAGGTCCCACGCGCAGGCGTCTGGCCCGGCTTGGCCGCGTCCCCGAGATCGGTCGGACTCCCCGTCCCGATCTCACGTTCGATCTCCTCGAGTCCAGCCTGCACGACACTCGCCATTTCATCAGGCTCGGGGTCGGGTGGGCCCTCAGGCCGCGTCCCCGAGATCGCGCCCGAACGCGTCGCCGACTTCGTTCGCGCCAACCGCACGCATCTCACCAAGGCCATGCTCAATAAAGCGCGGCTGGACGAGGAGGGTCGCCGGAGATGATCGGTCTCATCCTGGACACGGACATCGGCGACGACGTCGATGACGTATTCGCGCTCGCCTACGCGGCGCTGCATCCGGACATCGAGCTCCTAGCGGTCACCACTGTCTGGAACGATACGCGCTGGAAAGCGGCCCTTGCGCTCGCCCTGCTCGACGCGATCGGCGTCGTGGACGTTCCGGTCGCGGCCGGGTTCGGCGTGGCGGATGGCGCCGCCTCCCCACGGCCGGTCGAGCGCATGTCGGGCGACGTTCTCGTCCCGCTGGACGCAACCGACCCGCGAATCGACCCCCGCCACGCCGTTGACCTGATTCACGATGTTGCATCCAGCGCCGCCGGCCCCGTCTGGCTCGCCACCATCGGCCAGGCCACCAACGCCGCCGCCGCGCTGGATCGCCACCCCGAGCTTCGCGGCCGCCTCGCCGGACTCGCGATGATGGGCGGGCGGCGGGACGACACCGACCGCTACGAGTACAACCTCAGCTGTGATGTGGCGGCGGCCGTTGCGGCCTGCAACTCGGGCGTCCAGGTTCGCGTAGGCGACTTCCTCGTCACCCAGCAGGCTCGGCTCACCACGGGCGATCTCCCCGCGCTTCGCGCGGCCAGCGGAGTCGGACCGGTTCTCGCCGAGATGCTGGCGGCCCACTTCACTCGCCGCAAGGTCGATCGAACCTCGATGTTCGATCCCGCCACGTTGACGCTCGCGCTCGACGAGCGATTCTTGACGCTTGATCCAACACCTCTGACCGCCCGTGACGACGGCGGCCACGTGGCCTTTGTCGAATCGGACCGCCCGACCGGCCTCCGGGTTGCCGCGACCATCGACGCGGCGGCGTTCAAGCGCGACCTGCTCGGCATCATCACCGGCGCGTAACCGGCCGCCGATCCCTCCGTAGCATTCCCTCGCTCAGGCACAATGGGCCGCAACGACACGTCGCCGCACCGCCGGTTCGCCAGCACCCCGAAAGGCCGTCCCGTTGAAGATCTCCCAACGCGTACAAGACGTGGCCGAGTCCGGCACGATCGCCGTCAGCAACAAGGTCGCGCAGATGCGGTCCGAGGGCGTCGACGTGGTCAGCCTGGGCGCCGGCGAGCCCGACTTCGATACGCCCGAACACATCAAGCAGGCGGCGGTCGACGCTCTGGCCCGCGGCGAGACCAAGTACGCCAAGCCGGCGTCCGGGGTGCCCGAACTGAAGCAAGCCGTGGTCGGCAAGCTTCGCCGCGAGAACAACCTGGATTACGACGTCTCGCAGGTGCTGGCGACGGTCGGAGGGAAAGAGGCGCTCTGGCTTGCCTTCGCGAGCATCCTCGATCCGGGCGACGAGGTGATCATTCCCGCCCCGTATTGGGTCTCGTATCCCGAACAGGTCAAGCTCGCCGGCGGCGTGCCGGTGATCGTGAACACCGAGGTCCGCAGCGACTTCAAGATCACGCTCGACCAGCTTGAAGCCGCGATCTCTCCGAAGACCCGCGCCTTCGTGTTCAACTCACCGAGCAACCCTACCGGCGCGGCCTATTCGCCAGCCGAGACCGACGCGCTGGCCACCGTGCTCGAGGGACGCGACATCACGGTCATCAGCGACGAGATGTACGACCGCCTGCTCTACGGCGGCCGCGAGTACAAGAGCTACGCCGCTACCTCTCCGCACGCCTTTGACCACACCATCACGTTCAATGCCGGCTCCAAGACCTACTCGATGACCGGCTGGCGCATCGGCTACGCGGCCGGGCCGGCGGACGTCATCAAGGCCATGGGAAAGCTGCAGTCGCAGACCACCAGCGGGGCGGCCACCTTCACCATGCACGCGCTCGCCGCCGCGCTCGATGGCGACCAGGCCTGCGTCGAGGAAATGCGAGCCGAGTTCGAGCGCCGCGCTATCTACCTGCACGAGCGCCTCGGCGAGTTCGACGGGGTTGTCTGTCCCGAGCCCGCCGGCGCCTTCTACGCCTTCCCCGATGTCTCGGCCACGTTCGAGCGTCTAGGCGTGGCTGGCTCGTCGGAATGGGCGAACAGGCTGCTCGAGGAGGCCCACGTCGGCCTGGTGGCCGGCGCCGAGTTCGGGTCGGACACCGGTGTTCGGCTCAGCTTCGCCACCGGCATGGCGACGTTGCAGAAGGGACTCGACCGGATCGAGGCGTTCCTCGGCTAGCGCCGCCTAGTCGTCGCGCGCCAGCGCCTCGACCGCCGCAGCGCCCAGGCCCACCGAATCCGCCGCCTCCTGGACGGCCGTCCACGTGGCGTCGGGCAGCTCGACTCCCGACGCACGCGACGCGGCCCGTGACCTGCGCTCCACGTCGCCCGGCACCAGCACTTCGCTGAAGCCGGCGGCCGGCCGCGCATCGCGCATGCGTGCGAGCGTCGCCCGATTGGACGCCTCAAACCGCTCGCCCTCACCGAACGCGTTCGGGTCGATGACCAACGCAAATGCCGGGATGCGCGTGGTTAGGCCCTGCTCCTGTCCCCCGGTCAGGTTGCCGCCCAGCACCTCCGCCATCAGGGAGAGCGCATACCCCTTGTGACCGCCGAACGGCAGCGCCGTGCCGCCGCGGTAGTAGTCGTTGGGGTCGGTGGTCGGATTCCCGTCCGGGTCGATGATCCAACCTTCCGGGATTTGGGCGCCGCTGTCGCGGTAGTGCCGGATCTTGCCCTCGGCCGCCCCCGTGGTGGCAAAGTCCATCATCAGGCCATCGCCGTCTCCGGCGGACGCGCCAAACGCCATCGGGTTCGTGGACAGCCGCCCTTCCGCGCCGCCGAACGGCGCCACGCGGTGCGTCCCCGGACCTCCGGCGGTCATGAAGAGCACCACCTCCAGGCGCATGGCCAGCTCGGCCCACTCGCCCAGCCGTCCGATATGCGTGCAATTCCGGATGCCGCCGATCGCAACCCTGTTCCGCTTCGCCTTCTCGGCCAGCGATCGCACCAACGTATCGGCCGCGACGTGGCCGAACCCCAGTCGGCAGTCCAGCAGCGTGGTCGTGCCGGTCTCCTCGACGATCTCGGGGCGCTCGGCCGGTCGAATGTCGTCGTCGCGAATCTGCATCACGTACTGCGGAACTCGAATGACGCCGTGCGATGGGTGGCCGGAGAGATTCGCGTTGATCAGCCAGCCGCCCAGCCGGTCGGCGATGTCCGCGGGCGTCCCCGCGCCTTCCAGAACGCGGGCGCACGCATGGGCGAGCGGCACCGGCGCGAAGGTGGGCATTGCAGTCAGTGTCCGCGTGCCAGCGATTCGATCTCGGAGGGGTCCAGATTCCAGGATTCGGCCGCATTGCGAAACTGTTGCCAGGTCTCGTCCGCGAGCTCGATCGGACGCGTTCGCGCCGCCTCACGTGACCGCCGTTCGAGATCGCCCGGCACCAGCACTTCACGGAACCCTTCGGCGGGAGGTGTCGCCCGCAGCCGCTCCAGCGACGCGCCCACGCTCTCCGCCACCGCGTCGGCCGGATTGAACGTGCCCGGATCGATCGCCACCCCGAACACCGGCATCGCGAACTTGACGCCCGGGGCGCGCGCGCCCACCAGGCTGCTCGACAGCAGCGCCACCATCACGGCCAGCGCGTATCCCTTGTGGCCGCCGAACGGAAGCAGCGATCCACCGTCGAAATAGTCGTTCGGGTCGGTGCTCGGATGGCCGTCCTTGTCCACGATCCAGCCCTCAGGCAACGGGGCGCCCTTGTCGCGCGCGACGTAGAGCTTGCCCTCGGCAACGGACATGGTCGCGAAGTCCATGACCATGCCGTCGCCGCCAGCGCCCGGCATCGCGAACATCAGCGGATTCGTGGACAGGCGCGGCTCGCGTCCGCCGAAAGGGACCCCCTGGGTGCTGTCGGCCGTGCCCGTGCCCATGAGGTAGGCGACGCCCATCTCCACCGCCATCTCGCCCCACTGCCCCAGGCGGCCGATGTGCGTGCAGCGGATGATGCCGCCCACCGCTACGTGCTGCGCCTTGGCCTTCTCGGCCAGCTTCCGCGTCAGCAGTTCGGCGGCCAGGAATCCAAAACCCGCCCGGCCGTCGATCAGCACCGACGTATCCGACTCTTGCGTGACTTCGGGGCGTTCATCCGGGATCCACAAGCCCTGGCGAATCCGCTCCGCGTACATCGGGATCCGGATGAACCCGTGCGACGGATGTCCGGAGAGATTCGCGTCGGCCAGCCAGCCGGCCACCTTCGCGGCGATATCCGGCGGCGCATCGGCGGCCTCCAGGATGCGCGCCGACGCCCGCGTCAGTCCCTCGACCGGAAAGCTGGGCATCCCCTGTGGCTGCTCCCACTGGCCGGCCGATTCCTGGCCGGCGCCGGCTGCATGGTACGTGGGCGCACGACCGGCTCCAACTTCCGGCGATCGGCGGCGGCGCCGTCGGTGCGAGCCGCGAATCGCCGCGCGCATAATGGGCGCGCCAGGCGACCGGAAACTCCCGCCGGCAGCCGCGAGAAGCCAATGAGCGCTCTCAACATCAGCAGCTTCATCTGGGGCATCGCGGACGACGTGCTGCGCGACGTCTATGTGCGGGGCAAGTACCGCGACGTCATCCTGCCCATGACGGTCATCCGCCGCCTGGACGCCGTCCTGGAGCCGACCAAGCCGGACGTGCTGCGCATGAAGGAGCAGCTCGATCAGGCTGGCATAACGAATCAGGACGCCGCCTTGCGCCAGGCCGCCGGCGAGGCGTTCTACAACACGTCCCCCTTTCGCCTCCGCGATTTGACCGCCAAGACCAAGCAGCAGCAGTTGCGGGCCGACTTCGAGACCTACCTCTATGGCTTCTCTCCCAACGTCCTGGAGGTCCTCGACAAGTTCAAGTTCCACCACCAGATTCCCACGCTGGTGGAAGCCGACGCGCTGGGCTTCCTGGTGGAGAAGTTCCTGGACAGCTCGATCAACCTCAGCCCCCGGCCCGTGATGAACGGGGACGGCTCCGTGCGTCTGGAGGGCCTGGACAACCACGGCATGGGCACCGTCTTCGAGGAGTTGATCCGGCGCTTCAACGAGGAGAACAACGAGGAAGCCGGAGAGCACTTCACTCCGCGGGACGTGGTGCGGCTCATGGCGCGGCTGGTTTTTCTGCCGGTGGCCGATCAGGTCACGTCCGGCACCTACCTGGTCTATGACGGCGCCTGCGGCACCGGCGGCATGCTGACCGTCGCGGAAGAGACGCTGACGCAGCTGGCCGCCGAACGCGGCAAGGAGGTAGCGGTTCACCTCTACGGCCAGGAGGTGAACCCGGAGACCTACGCCATCAGCAAGGCCGACCTGATTCTGAAGGGCGAGGGCGTCGAGGCGGACAACGTGCAGTTCGGTTCAACCCTCGCCGCCGACGCCTTCCCCGGCCGCGAGTTCGACTTCATGCTCTCCAATCCGCCCTACGGCAAGAGCTGGAAGACCGACCTGGAGCGCATGGGCGGCAAGTCCGGCCTCACGGACCGGCGCTTCCTCGTGGAGCACGACGGCGATCCGGAGCACTCGCTCAGCACCCGCTCCAGCGACGGCCAGATGATGTTCCTGGCCAACATGCTCAGCAAGATGAAGCGGGACACGCCGCTGGGCAGCCGCATCGCCGAGGTGCACAACGGCAGCTCGCTCTTCACCGGCGACGCCGGGCAGGGCGAGAGCAACATCCGCCGCTGGATCATCGAGAACGACTGGCTGGAAGCCATCGTGGCCCTGCCGCTCAACATGTTCTACAACACCGGCATCGCCACCTACATCTGGGTGCTCGGCAACCGCAAGCCAGCGCACCGCCGAGGCAAGGTGCAGCTCATCGACGCCACCCAGTGGTTCCAGCCGCTGCGCAAGAACCTGGGCGCGAAGAACTGCACGCTGTCGGACCCGGACATCCGGCGCATCTGCGACGCCTTTCTGGACTTCGAGGAGACCGAGCAGTCGAAGATCTTCCCCAACGAGGCCTTCGGCTACTGGAAGGTCACCGTCGAGCGGCCGTTGCGGCTGGCAGGCGTCGATCCCGAACGGGCCTACAAAGCCAAGGAGATCAAGTCGCTGAGGGCCGGCGGCGAGCGCTCGGAGACCGCGCCGCCGGTCATCAAGAAGGTCCACAAGCGAGGCGTCGAGGCGGACCCGCTGCGCGGCCTGTTTCCGGCCACCGTCCGCGGCAAGTCCGCCGTGGTCGAATACGAGCCGGATACCGACCTGCGCGACACCGAGCAGATCCCGCTCACCGAGGACGGTGGCATCGAGGCCTTCCTGCGCCGCGAGGTGCTGCCCTACGCGCCCGACGCCTGGTACGTGCCGTCAAGCGTCAAGATCGGTTACGAGATCAGCTTCACCCGCTACTTCTACAAGCCTCAACCGCTGCGGAGCCTGGAGGAGATACGGGCGGACATCATGGCCTTGGAGGCTGAGACGGAGGGATTGCTGGAGGAGATCGTCGGAGCGACACGCGGATGAGAACTGCTGCATACCCCGCCTATAAGACTTCCGGCGTCGAGTGGCTCGGCGATGTGCCGGAGCATTGGGAGGTGGTCCGGATGAAGGGCCATGCAGCAAACATCCTTGACCTCACCAGGACATCAAGCCGCGACGACCTTTACCTTGCCCTTGAACACGTTGAAAGTTGGACGGGCAAGTTTGCTGCCGCCGACGGTGACGTTGGCTTCGATAGCCAAGCCAAGCGGTTTCGAGTTGGGGATGTGCTTTTCGGCAAGTTGAGGCCCTACTTGGCAAAGGTTACCTGTCCAGACCGGAGCGGTCTGTGTGTGGGCGAATTCCTTGTGCTCAGACCTAGTGTTGTCGAATTGTCGCCAAGGTATCTTGAACAGTTGATGCGGTCCAGTCCGGTTATTGATGCTATAGATGCCTCGACATTCGGGGCAAAGATGCCCCGCGCCGATTGGCAATTCATTGGCGACATGCGTATCCCGTTCCCACCCCTTGCGGAGCAGCGCGCCATCGTCCGGTACTTGGATCATGTGGACCGGCGCATTCGGCGGTATGTCGGCGCGAAGCAGAAGCTCATTGCGCTGCTGGAGGAGGAGAAGCAGGCGGTCATCAACCAGGCCGTCACCCGCGGCCTCGATCCCAACGTCCGCCTCAAGCCCTCCGGCGTCGAGTGGCTGGGCGACGTGCCGGAGCATTGGGTACGGTGTCGTCTCAGAAACGTAGTGTCAGAAGTCACCACAGGTTCCCGGGGCTGGTCGTCATACGCCTCTGATACCGGGCCTCTGTTCATCCGTGTCGCGAATCTCAGCCGTGGTTCACTGCAATTACGGTTCCACGACATGGTGCGACTGAACCTACCGAAGACATCGGAAGCCTCTCGAACCCGCATCCAGTCAGGTGACCTATTGGTTTCGGTCACTGCCTACATCGGTTCAGTAGGAATCGCTCCTGAAGAATTCGAGGAGGCCTACGTAAGCCAACACGTAGCCCGCTGCCAACCACGCCCAGGATCGTCTTCTCAATGGCTTGGCTACGTGCTCCTCTCTATGGTGGGACAGACTCACGGCCAGATTAGCCTTTACGGCGGAACAAAGGACGGTCTCTCGCTTGACGATGTTAGGAACTACCCGATTCTCCTCCCTCCCCGCACGGAACAGTCCGCGATCATCGCGTACGTCGAGGCGGCCAGCGCCGACATCGACACCGCCGTCGCCCGCACGCGCCGGCAGATCGAACTGGTGGAGGAATACCGCACGCGGCTGATCGCGGACGTGGTGACGGGCAAGCTGGACGTGCGCGAGGCGGCGGCGCGGTTGCCGGAGGAAGTGGATGAGCGGGAACCGCTAGACGAATGCGGCTTGATGGAAAACGATGCCGACGCGGCGGCTGACGCTCTGCGCGCGGAGGTGGCGGCATGACCACCGTCTCCTTGACACGGCTCACTAGCGTAACTACGATACTGTAGCTACACAAGCGTCACGTCGTTGCGTTGGACATGGGACCCGGAAAAGAGCGAGGCGAACCGGAGGCTGCATCGCCTCAGCTTCGAGGTCGCGTCCCTGGCATTCGACGACCCGCTGTCCGCAACTATCGAAGATCCCTATCCATACGAACGTCGCTGGCAAACGATGGGGATGGTGGGACCGACAGTTTTGATGGTCGCCCACACCTGGCCCGAGGTGGACCATGCAACCGGCGAAGCGGTGGGCCGCATCATCAGCGCCCGGAAAGCTACCAGCCATGAAAGGAAAGCCTATGCGGAAGGACATCTCTGAGCTTCCCCCGGACATGCAGTCCGAGGTTCGGGCCTTGGCTGGCAAGCCGGACAGCGAGATCAACACCGACGATATTCCAGAGATTCTCGACTGGTCGGATGCCAAGCGAGGCCTGTTCTACCGCCCCGTAAAGCAGCAGATCACATTGCGGCTGGACGCCGATGTCGTGGCCTGGTTCAAAACCCGCGCCCAGGGAGGTCGGGGCTACCAGACGGATATCAACCGAGCCCTCCGCGAGCACGTACAGCGGCGCGAAAGCGAGGTGACCGTATGACGGACTGGAGTATGTGCCCGGCGGTGGAAAGCGTGCCTGGCAAAGTGAGCGGCAACTGGGTATTCAAGGGCACTCGTTTGCCGGTGTACACCCTCTTCGAGAACCTTGCAGAGGGCGCGACGATTTACGACTTCCTCGATTGGTTTGGCGGGGTAGATGAATCGGAGGTGAAGGAGGTGCTGGAGCATGTGGCGCGGGACCTCCGGGCTAAGGCCGCTCATGCGCATCCTGTTCGATAACGGAACGCCCAGGCAGTTGCGCCGCCAGCTCTTTAGCCATGATGCCGAAACGGCCATTG
This sequence comes from Chloroflexota bacterium, assembly GCA_965247475.1. Classification (GTDB taxonomy): domain Bacteria; phylum Chloroflexota; class UBA11872; order UBA11872; family UBA11872. The sequence continues at coordinate 2,539,707 of OZ252016.1, read as the reverse complement.
AGCGCGGCTGGGACACTTTGTCCAACGGGGTCTTGCTCGACCCGGCCGAAGAAGCCGGCTTCGAGGTCCTGATTACCACCGATCAGGGCATCCGATACCAGCAGAACATGTCAAACAGGCGAGTGGCCTTAGTCGTCCTGATGAACACCGCGTGGCCGCGCATATCGCGGCGAACGGAAGCCATCCGACACGCCCTGGAAGGGATCCGGCCCGGGAGGTGCGGGAAGTCCCGATCTAAAGATGGGTAAGGGATAGCGTGACCACCGACACCAGCGAGCGAGGGCTCGAGAGCCTCATCTGCACGGCGCTGACGGGCCAGCCGTGCGGTCCGCCAGCGACGGACGCGGCCCACGAACGGCCGCCAACCTACGGTGCGGGCTGGGCCTGCGGCGACTCCAAGGACTACGACCGGGAGTTCTGCGTCGACCTGGCGCAACTTGCGGCATTCCTCCGCGCCACGCAGCCCGAGGTCGCGGAATCGCTGGACCTGGGGCAGGACAGCCCGACGCGGCGCAGGTTCCTGGCCCGCCTGCAAGGCGAGATCACCAAGCGCGGCACCATCGACGTGCTGCGCAAGGGGATCAGGCACGGACCACATCAACTCGACCTGCTCTACGGCACGCCGTCGCCGGGGAACCAGAAGGCCAGGATTCTCCACCGGCAAAACCGCTTCAGCGTCACCCGTCAGCTCCGCTACAGCCGCGACGAGACCCAGCTTTCCCTGGACCTGGGCCTGTTCATCAACGGCCTGCCGGTTGCCACCTTCGAGCTGAAGAACAGCCTCACCAAGCAGACGGTGGATGACGCCGTCGAGCAGTACAAGCGAGACCGAAACCCACGCGAGAAGCTCTTCGAGCTTGGTCGCTGCCTGGCGCATTTCGCCGTGGACGACCACGAGGTGCGGTTCTGCACGCATCTCCAGGGCAAGGCCTCATGGTTCCTGCCCTTCGACCGCGGCTGGAACGACGGCGCGGGCAACCCGCCCAACCCCAACGGACTCAAGACCGACTACCTCTGGAAGCAGGTCCTCACCCGCCGCGGGCTCATCGACATCATCGAGAACTACGCCCAGATCGTGGAGACGCGGGATGCGAAGACGGGAAAGAAGAAGCGGGAACAGATCTGGCCGCGCTATCACCAGCTCGACGTGGTGCGGAAGCTGTTGGACGACGCGTCGAGTAGGGGAATCGGCCACAAGTATCTGATTCAGCATTCGGCCGGCAGCGGCAAGTCCAACTCCATCGCCTGGCTGGCGCACCAGTTGATCGGGCTGGAGCGGGACGGTGAGACGCTCATCGATTCGGTGGTCGTGGTGACGGACCGAAGGGTGCTGGACAAGCAGATCAAGGACACCATCAAACAGTTCGCGCAGGTCGGCTCCGTCGTGGGCCACGCCGAGGACTCCGGCCATCTCCGCACCCTGCTCCAGGACGGCAAGCGGATCATCATCACCACGGTGCAGAAGTTCCCGCGAATCCTCGATGCGATCGGCAACGAGCACCGGGGGCGCACGTTCGCCCTCATCATCGACGAGGCCCATTCGAGTCAGGGCGGGCGGACCTCGGCGTCCGTGTCCATGGCGCTGGGGCAAGCCGGCGCGGCGGAAGAAGACGAGACCACCGAGGACCAGATCAATCGGATCATGGAGAGCAAGAAGCTGCTGACCAACGCCAGCTACTTCGCCTTCACCGCGACCCCCAAGAACAAGACGCTGGAAATTTTCGGCACCCCCGCTCCCGAAGGCGAGCAAACCAAGCATGTGCCCTTCCACGCCTACACCATGAAGCAGGCGATCCAGGAGGGATTCATCATCGACGTGCTGGCGCACTACACGCCGGTGGACAGCTACTACCGGCTGATCAAGACGGTGGAGGGCGACCCGGAGTTCGACACCAAGCGGGCCGGGAAGAAGCTGCGGCGCTACGTCGAGGACCACGACCAGGCCATCCGCCTCAAGGCCGAGATCATGGTGGACCACTTCCACGAGCAGGTGGCCGGCTTGCAGAAGATCGGCGGGCAGGCGCGGGCCATGGTGGTCACGAGCAGCGTCCAGCGGGCCCTCAGCTACCACCACGCCATCCGGACCTACCTGACGGCGCGCAATAGCTCGTACCGGGCCATCGTCGCCTTCTCCGGCGAGCACGAGCACGACGGGACGAAGGTCACGGAGGGGTCGCTCAACGGCTTCTCGTCGAACCTGATCGCCGAGAAGATCCAGGAAGATCCGTATCGCTTCCTGGTCTGCGCCGACAAGTTCCAGACCGGCTACGACGAGCCGTTGCTGCACACGATGTACGTGGACAAGGTGCTGTCCGGCGTCAAGGCGGTGCAGACGCTGTCACGCCTCAACCGGGCGCACCCCAAGAAGCACGACGCCTTTGTGCTCGACTTCGTCAACGACGCCGACACGATCCAGGACGCATTCGCCGACTACTACCGGACCACGGTTCTGGCCGGGGAGACCGATCCGGACAAGCTGCACGACCTCACGGCGGCGCTGGACGGCTATCAGGTCTACGATCCGGCGCAGATCGACCAGCTCGTCGAGCTCTATTTGGCGGGCGCCGACCGCGAGCGCCTCGACCCGATCCTCGATGCCTGCGTGGCCGTCTACCGCGAGGAGCTGGACGAGGACGGGCAGGTGGATTTCAAGGGCAAGGCCAAGGCGTTCCTGCGGGCCTATGGGTTCTTGGCCGCCATCCTGCCCTTCACCAACGCCGAGTGGGAGAAGCTCTCCATCTTCCTGACGTTCCTGGTTCCCAAGCTGCCGGCGCCCATCGAGGACGACCTGTCGAAGGGGATTCTGGAAGCCATCGACATGGACAGCTACCGGGTGGAGAAGCAAGCGGTGCAGGACATCCAGCTGCCCGACGAGGATGCGGAGATCGAGCCGGTCCCCACCGAGGGTGGCGGGCATAAGCCGGACCCGGAGATGGACCGGCTCTCCAACATCGTCAGGGATTTCAACGATCGCTTCGGCAGCATCGAGTGGCGGGACAAGGACAAGATAGAGCGGGTCATCTCAGTGGAGCTGCCCGCCAAGGTGGCCGCTGACAGGGCGTATCAGAACGCCGTAGCCAACTCCGATCGGCAGAACGCGCGAATCGAGCACGACAAGGCCCTCGGACGGGCTATGACAGACCTGCTGGCAGACCACACCGATCTGTTCAAGAAGTTCAGCGACGACGAATTCTTCCGCCGGTGCCTCTCCGAGACGGTCTTCGCCGCCACCTACGACAGAGCCGCGCCGCTCAGTCGTGCTCATGATGGTGCCGCAGGTTGAGACAGGATAAAGAGCGAGGTCGGTGAATCCTCCAGTCCGGCTCCAACTTCCGGCGATCGGCGGCGGCGCCTTCGGTGCCAGCCGCGGATCGCCGCGCGCATAATGGCCGCGACCGGGCGACCGGAACCCCCAACATGATCGCCGCCCCGACCCCGTGGACGTTTCGCACCACGCCGACCCTGATCTTTGGCCGCGGCGCCGTCGGCGACCTGCCCGCGCAGGTCCGCGCGCTCGACGGGCAGCGCGTCCTCATCGTCACCGACCCTGGAATCGTCGAGGCCGGCATCGCGGACCGCGCCGAGTCCGCTCTGCGAGCGGCCGATATCGACGTGTCGGTGTGGGCCTACGTCCAGCCTGAACCGCCCAGCCCCAGCGTCGATGCCTGCGCCGCGGCCATCAAGGACTTCGAGCCGGATGTGGTGATCGGGCTCGGCGGCGGCAGCGCGATGGATACCTCGCAGATTGCCGCCTGCGTCGCCACCAACGGCGGCGCCGCGGAGGACTGGCTGGGCATCGACGTGATCGAGCGACCGGGCATCCCCACGATCAGCGTCCCAACCACCGCCGGAACGGCCTCGGAGCTCACCGGCAACGCGGTCATGGTGCTCGCCGACGGCTCGAACAAGATGGCCGTCGTCAGCCCCTACATCTATCCCCGAATAGCCGTCGTCGATCCCGCGCTCACCGATTCGGTTCCGCCACGGGTCACGGCCGCGACCGGAATGGACGCCTTCTGCCACGCCAGCGAGTCATTCATCTCGAATCGGGCCACGGCCCACACCCGCCTGTTCGCGGCCGAGTCGATGCGGCTGGTCATGCAGAACCTTCCCCGCGCCGTGGCCGATGGCCGCGACCAACAGGCGCGCGACAATATGGCGTACGCATGCGTGCTGGCCGGGTATACGCTCGCAAACGCGGGCACCATCATCGTCCACGCCATGGCCCATGCGATCGGCGCCCGCGCCAAGATCCCGCATGGCGTGGCCAATACGCTGTGCCTGCTTCCGGTCATGCGCCTCTGCGCCGACCGCGTGCCCGATCGGATGGCGGGAATGGCCAAGCACCTGGGCGCGCCCAACGGAGCCTCCGGCAATGCCGAGCGCGCCCGCGCGGCCGTTGACCGGATGGTCGAGCTGGTCGATCGGGTCGGCCTCCCGACTCGGCTCGGCGAGGCAGGCGTCGAACGCGCCTTGCTCCCGGAGGTCGCCCGCATCTCCTGCGGGACGCGCCGGCTGATGGACCAGAGCCCCGTTCAGGCGACCGAAGCCGAGTTGCTCGAGCTCCTGGAGGCCGTCTACTAGCCGATCACGCGTCGGCCACGAACCGGTCCATCAGGTCGAGGTTCGGGACCAGCCGGCCGTCGCTTTCGACCAGTAGATCGTGCTCAATCAACTCGCGCACGTCGCGCTGAACGGTGCGCGCACCCCGCCCGCGGTAGACGGCGGCGACTACCGCGCCGGTGTCGATGTCCTCGATACGGTCACCCTGCAGAACGACCCGTGTGAGGGCGCGTATGAGATCGAGCATCCGCGCTCGTCTTCGGTCGCCAAGTCCTGGCACGGACTCGAGCCTCTCACGCGCCAGGTCTCGAAACGCCATCACGCGCACCATCGACATGAGCTCAGCTCGGACCCGCTCCAGCTCCGCCGCGAGTCCTTCGACTGCAAAGAGCGCGAACTCGGTCAGGTCGCCGTTCGACTTGAACCGCGCGGCCGTGAGCGCGTTCACGTACGCGTCGCGGTGTTGGTAGTAGAAGTTCGCGAGCGAATAGAACCCGAATGCGTTGATCCCGGCGCGATAGAGCATGAAGCTCTCCACGCCGCGTGACGCGCGGCCGTTGCCATCGCCAAATGGGTGGATGCTCACGACGTAGAAGTGCGCCACGGCGGCCCGAACGATGTCGTCCCATGCGGCGGCTTCGCCCCCGTTGAACCACCCGATGAACTCGCGCATGAGTCGACGGACGTCATCGCCGCTCGATGGCGGGCTGTACGTCCCGGCCGTCACTGCATGATTTCGATATGCGCCGGGAACGTTCCTGTCGTAGTCGATGCCGTCTGTCGTCAGTCGATGGATCTGCTTGACGACGGCCTCGTCGAGCTGACGCTGCGGATCGCGTCTGAGTTCCCGCCGAACAAACTCGAGCACGCGCTGCGCGTTTCGCGCTTCGCGCTCGTCGCGCGATCGGTCCGGCGGCAAGACTGGCTCGTCCGGATCGGCGGCGAGGACGGCCATCGCCTCGTCTTCGGATATCTCCGTGCCTTCGATCGCCGTCGTTCCACGAACAGCGCGGGCGATATTGAGCGCGTTGAGCCGATCGCGGACACTCATCGCCACGGGGATCTGCCGGATCACTTCCGCAATGGCGCGCGAACGCTCGACCGCGCGGATCAGGCGCGGATCATCGGTGCGAACCCGGACTCCGAAATGAACGTCCCAACGCGGCATAGGCGCGACGCCGATCACTGCGACACTGACGCCGTCATTGTCGCCGCGATTGTCGCGGGGATCAAACCTTCTAAACGGCTCCATACGACGCGACACTGGCGCCGTCATTGACGCCCGATTTGTCGTCCGTCAGCGCGCACCAGTTTCGGCGTACGCCAGCATCTCGCCGCGCGTCATCCCGTCGAGACCGAGGTCCGCGGGCGTCCGACGGATCGCATTCGGCGGCTCGTGCAACACCACCAGCCCCAGATCCACCACGGCCCGCATGACCGGCGTCTCCACGCCCACCTGCGCGGCCAGCGCCGACCACCCGCCCAACCCAAACGGCACGTCCTCCGACAGCCACCGCGTCTCCAGCGCGCCCGGCGCCCGCAGGGCCGTCAGCATCTGGCTGCCGTTGATCGTCGACCAGAGATCGCCCTCGGGACCGAATCCGGCCGCCGCGAACGCCGATGCGACGTCCATCAGCTCGTAGCCGAACGCCGCACCGATCGCGCGACGCTCGGCGTCCACGGCCAAGATCACGTCCACGACCCCCGGCGTGACTCCCTCGTCGTAGAAATAGAACTCGCCGCGCGAGCGCTCGATGCGCCCGGCGTTCATCAGCACGCCGACCGGATGCACCACCGGATTCATTGCCGCCAGACCGCACTCGATCACGGATGCATACGTGATGACACCCGGAAACGCTGCCTCGACTTGCTGCCGCACCCGCTCGGTTTCGGTGGCCGGGAAGGCCGCGATTCCCACGCGCGGAACCACGCCCCAAATCGTCGCGCCGTCCGGCTGGGTTTTTCGGCACACGTACGGCGCCGTGTCCGCCTCGGCGATCGTGATCGAGGCTGCTCCCTCCTCGCCAAGGATCCGGGCAACCTCCAGCGACCCGAGCGTGGCCGGCAGCATCACCAGCGTCTGGCCGTCACGAACGTGCGGTGCGATCGCGCGCGCCCAGTTTGCGTGCCCGTACGCCGGGATCGACATGATCATCAAGTCCGACGCGCTCACCGCTTCCTCGAGATCGTCGGTGACCCGATGAATCGAGGCCGGACCCGTGTGCGCCGTGCCGAAGAGCTGGATCACGCCATCGGATCGGATCGGCTCGATGGCCTCGCCAAACGTCGGCAACTCGCCCAGCGTGACCTCAAAGCCGCTGTGCGTCAGGTTCGCGGCGATTGCGAAGCCGGTGTTGCCGGCACCCAGCACGGCCACCGTGTCGGTGTTCATACAGGCTCGATCCCCGCTCGGCGGCGGCGCGCCACAGTATCATCCGCACGCCCACGCGCTACCTGGAGGACGCAGTCACGATGGCATTGGACGAGTTTCGCGTCGCCCTCGCGGACGGACTTAGGCACGAGTATGTCATTGAGAATCGCGGCATCATCGAAGCCGCCGGGGCCAAACTCGACGTTGTCGAGTCGCCGTCGACCGATGACGAGGCCGTTGAGCGGCTGCAGGGATACCAGGTCATCGTGTGGCCCCACGGACCCTACCGGCTGTCCCCCTTTGACCGGCTGCCCGACGTCTTCGGCGTCGTCGCGCCCACGGTCGGCGTCGATCACGTCGATGTCGAGGCCGCCACCGCCGCCGGCATCGTGGTCGGCTATCTGCCCACGTTCGCGACCGAGCAGACGGCCGACATCGGCATGTTCTTGCTCCTCGGCGCGATGCGACGGGTCCCCCATACTCTGGCGGCCTGGCGCGACGGCAAGCGCAAGATCAACGAGTGGGAGGCCGAGGTCCAACCCATCGGCGAGATGCGCGGCGCGGTCCTCTCGCTGATCGGGTTCGGTCGCATCGCCCGCGCGGTCGCCATGCGCGCCGCCCCCTTTGGCATGCGCATGCTCGCCTATGCGCCGACCGTCTCCAAGTGGGAGACCGAGTCCTACGGTGTGCGATCGGTCGACCTCGAGACCGCCTTTCGCGAGGCCGACGCCGTGTCGCTGCACTTGCCCGCCACCAGCGCCACGCATCACTTCGTTGACGCCGAATTGCTCGGACTGATGAAGCCCACGGCCGTCCTCATCAACGTCGCCCGCGGCCCGGTGGTGGATGAGGCGGCGCTGCTCGAAGCGCTGCGGAGCGGCACGATCGCGGGTGCCGGCCTGGACGTATTCGAGAGCGAGCCGCCCGCGCACGACGATCCGCTCGTCAATCTGCCCAACGTCATCTGGACGCCCCACGCCGGCGGCTCCACCCGCGTCTCCGTCAGACGCACCGGCGAGGGCACGGCCGAGCAGGTGGCCGACCTCGCGCGCGGCTCCTGGCCGCGGCACGTGGTGAATCCGGGCGTCCAGCCCCGTGTGCCCTTGCGGCCGCGCACATACCCCGCGAAGGGCCACGCCTGAGCCGCGGGCGGCCGGATGCGTGCGCGGCGGCACTACTGGTCCCTGCGTGTAGCGCCCGCGATCCCCGAGCCACGGCAGGCTGACGATCGCCGAATGCGGGTACGTCGGAAAATCAGTCCGGTCTGACGGCCTGTCTCAGTGGTTGCGGGGGTCGGATTCGAACCGACGACCTCCGGGTTATGAGCCCGACGAGCTACCACTGCTCCACCCCGCCCCGCATTTTACACGAGGAGGTCCGGGAGCACGTCCGGCCCGGCCCTGATTGGGTCCGCCGAATCGACCGATAAGCCGCATTCTGTCGTGGGCGGCCATCTATCTGGGACCGGCGTCGCCGCCGGCCTCGTGCGGCCTACCTGGGACTGGGCGGGCCACCTCAAGCGTCCCGGCTTGGCCTTGCTCCCGGCAGAGGTTGGCCGTTTCACTCCGCGGCGGCCCGCAGGACCGCCGCAGCATCGTCACTGTGCCCCTATTCCGGCCCTCGGCGAGCTCACGCCCGCGTCGGGCGACGGGTGTTACCCGCTGCCGCGCCCTGTGGAGTGCGGACTTTCCTCCCCGGCCTGAGCCGGAGCGGCCGCCTAGTCGACCCGGCGGACCCATCTCGAAGGTACTCGACCGGCGACCGGAGCGGAAGCGATCCGTCCGCCGCGCCCACCACGGCCTGGTAGGGCACTTCGGGCACGATGGGGAGAGAACGCAGCTTCTTTAGGGCGAGCGGGCAGATTGGGGCACCTTGACAGGGAAGAAGTGAGCGTGAGAGTCGATCCTTTCCGTTGGGACTCGACGTTCGGGTGTCCGACGCGTCCGTGGCCGGACCGAAATCCGGCCGCTCTATCCAAGCCCTCAACCCTCGGGATGGCGGGTACGCACGCGTACCCGCGAACTCCCTAGAAAGGAGGTGATCCAGCCGCAGCTTCCGCTACGGCTACCTTGTTACGACTTCGCCCCAATCGCCAGCCCTACCCTCGACGGCTGCCCCCCTAAGGTTGGCGCACCGGCTTCAGGTATTGCCGACTTTCGTGGCGTGACGGGCGGTGTGTACAAGGCCCGGGAACGTATTCACCGCCGTATGCTGACCGGCGGTTACTAGCAACTCCGACTTCATGCAGGCGAGTTGCAGCCTGCAATCCGAACTGAGACCAGCTTTCAGGGATTCGCTACCCGTCGCCGGGTCGCTGCCCGTTGTACTGGCCATTGTAGCGTGTGTGTAGCCCGGGACATAAGGGCCATGCGGACTTGACGTCATCCCCACCTTCCTCCGCGTTGACCGCGGCAGTCTCGCTAGACAAATTCAACTAGCGACGAGGGTTGCGCTCGTTGCGGGACTTAACCCAACACCTCACGGCACGAGCTGACGACAGCCATGCAGCACCTGTCACTCAGTCCCGAAGGAACTCCCGATTTCGCGGGATAGCTGAGCGATGTCAAACCCCGGTAAGGTTCTTCGCGTAGCCTCGAATTGAACCACACGCTCCGCTGCTTGTGCGGGCCCCCGTCAATTCCTTTGAGTTTTAGTCTTGCGACCGTAGTCCCCAGGCGGGATGCTTACCGCGTTAGCTCCGGCACGCAGGGGGGTTGAGCCCCCCACACACCTAGCATCCATCGTTTACAGCGTGGACTACCAGGGTATCTAATCCTGTTCGCTCCCCACGCTATCGCCCCTCAGCGTCAGATCAGGCCCAGGCCGCCGCCTTCGCCTCTGGTGTTCCGTCCGGGATCTACGCATTCCACCACTCCCCCGGACGTTCCACGGCCCTCTGCCTGTCTCCAGCCTGACGGTTTGCCAGGTCCCTCCCCGGGTAAGCCGGGGGCTTTCACCCGACACCTGTCAGGCCGCCTACGAGCGCTTTACGCCCAGTGATTCCGGATAACGCTCGCCTCCTACGTATTACCGCGGCTGCTGGCACGTAGTTAGCCGAGGCTTCTTCCTGGGGTACCGTCAGTTGCGTCCCCCAGAAAAGAGGTTTACGACCCGAAGGCCTTCTTCCCTCACGCGGCGTCGCTGCGTCAGGCTTTCGCCCATTGCGCAAGATTCCTCCATGCTAAACCCCGTAGGGCTCGGGACCATATCTCAGTCCCCGTGTGGCGGATCATCCTCTCAGACCCGCTACCGATCATCGCCTTGGTGAGCCGTTACCCCACCAACAAGCTAATCGGACGCAGCCCCCTCGAATGGCACCATCCGCGGTTCCCCACGAACAGCTTTCGTCCACCGGCATCACCCGGCGACCATATGCGGGATTGCCTCCGGTTTCCCGGAATTGTCCCCCACCTTCCGGCAGGTTAGCTACGTGTTACGCACCCGGACGCCACGGTCGTGGGTCAGCCGAAGCCAACCCCGTACCGTTCGACTCGCATTGGTAATGCACGCCGCCAGCGTTCATCCTGAGCCAGGATCAAACTCGCCATAAAAATCGACTCGCCACGTCGAATGCACGACGTGGGTCAATCAACTCAGTCGACCTCGGGGTTACCCCAGAGGCCCGTCGAGTCCTTACCTGACTTGGGCAGATTTCGGTCGCGTCGGACTCTCAACGGAGGTTTCGAGTCCTCACGCTCACATCTTCCCTGTTAAGGTGCACCGCGCGGCTCACGCCTCTCTGTTGACGCCGACGCTCACCACCATCGATGAAACGCCGACCGGCGCATAGCCCGCGAAACGGGCCGCCCTGTTTGGGCAGCCGTGCATCCTAGCACGGTCGCGGGCCGTCCACCCGCCGCGCTCACCGCTGCTCGGGTCGCTGGGCGTCGATGGGCACCAGCTCCGTCTCCTTCGCCAGGTCGCCGGCGAGCACGGTGGTGATCTCACCCTTCGCCGCCCACGGCACCGCCACCTTCCACTGCTGAAAGGCGGCCCGTTGACCCCGAACGACCACCACGCCGTCAAGCGCCAGCAGTCCCATCGGCAACCCGTATCGGGTCACCCAATCGGGGACCGAGGTGAAGCGCGCGCGGAGATCCGGGTACCCGTCCAGCAGCGCCAGGTGCCGGCCAACGATCGCCGGCCACTCCAATCCCTCATCGCCTGACCAATCCCGGCTCGGAGGTATCTGGCGAACCGCCTCGAGCCACGGGTCATGCCCAGCCGCCGCCAGCATGTCGAGCACATTCGCCAAGCGCGTCGTCCCGGTCGCCGCGTGCCACTGCAGCAGCGCCGCCTGCGTCGCCTGGTACCGAAAGCCGCCCAGCACGAACCGGCGCGACGCCGGGTATCCCAACGCCGCGACGCCGCCCAATCGGTTGAAGTCGCTCCAGAACGTTGCCGCGGCGTCATCCACGATCGCGAACCCGCCCGGCAAATCGCCGCCGGCCTGCGTGTAGAACCACCCACCCGGGATTGCAAAATCGTCCGCCCCGGTCGTCTCCGCCACGATGCGCCGGATCGTGGTCTGGTCCGAGACGTACAGCGCGCCGTCCGGCCCCACGGTAACGTCGGTCTGGCACGGCGCATCCCAGGTCTCGAAGCCCGTCAACTCGCGGAAGCTCGCATCGGTTGCGCTGAAGCGCATCAACGCGCTGGTATTCCACGCGCACACGAACATGTCGCCCTGCACGCCCGGGATAGTCGCGCCGTTCGCGAACGTCACGCCGGTTAGAGCGATCGGCGTTGAGAACCGCCACAGCGGCGGCACGAAGCCCGAGTGCGGGTCGCTGCAGGGACTCCCCGGCCGCCAGCCGTAGTTCGAGCCGCTCGATATCCGGTTGATCTCGTCATCACAGCCGGGCCCGTTCTCGGTCGCGAACATCTCGCCGGTGGACGGGTGGAACGCGAAATCGAAGCTGTTGCGAAGCCCCCACGCCCAGATTCGATCGTCGTTGCCGCTCTCTGGATCGCCGTCGTCGTAGAACGGATTGTCCGGCGGCGCCGACCCGTCGGCGGGTCGAATGCGCAAAATCTTGCCCAGCGGCGTGTCGAGCCGCTGGGAGAAGGCCGGGGCCGCGTTCTCGCCGATCGTCACGTACAGCAGCCCATCTGGCCCGAAGTGAATGTTGCCGCCGTTGTGATTGCCGGCGCCGGTCGGATTCACCACATCCAGCAACACCACCGGCTCCACCCCCAGACCGCCCTCGTCCCGGTACCGCACCAGCCGGTGGGAGACGGGGTCGGGGTGGGTGAAGTATGTGTAGACGTAGCCGTTCACACTGAAGTTGGGATCGATCGCGATGCCCAACAGGCCGCGCTCGAAGAAGTCGTCCACCTCGATGGACGCGAACGGCTCGTCGCGCAACGCACCGTCCTCGACGATGCGGATCCGCCCGCTCTTCTCGGTGTAGAACAGCCGGCCGTCCGGAGCCCAGGCCATCGCGACCGGAAAGTTGGCGTCCGCCACCACGGTCTCGACCCGGACGCCATCGGGGAGGGCCACGGCGCCCGCCGCATCCGAACCCGCCGCACCGAGAGCGGCCGCCACCAGCCCGGCGACCGCCAGCGCACGCGCGATTCTCAACCCACCGACGCGAGCAGCCACGCGTCTAGGGCGACGTCGGCGCGGTGTCCGCATAGGCCCCCAGCACCTCGTCCCACAGCGTGCCGACGTGGCGGTACTCGTTCATCAGGAAATACCCGCCCCGATGGTTTCGACTCACGGACCCAAAGTCGATCGGCGCCACATTGGTCGGCGCGACTTCGGTCGTCATGCCGTGCGAGATCAGATCGTTGAATTCACGAATCAGCGTACGCAGCGCCCGGTGAAACCGTCGCGCCTCGCGGGGCGGCCGCAGCGCCCGCAGCTCCTGCCCCAGCTCCGCGGCGAGCCCGTCCAGGGCCGCCACGCCGATCCAGTAGCGCTCGCGTGCGACCGCCCCCAACTCCATCTGGCTTCGCAGCGACGCCAGGTGCAGAAACGCGTTGTCCAGGCGCTGGCGAACCGTGAGTGCGCGCCCCAGGTAGGCCTCGGCGTCCGCGGGCAGGTTTCGCGGCAGCGCGTGCACCGTTGGGAAGCCGATCAGCCTGCCCGCGGGGCTCAACTCGCTCCGTGGCTCGACGTTGATGCCGTCGGCGGGTTCGGCGGACCCGCTGGCAACTGCCAGCGCCCGACCGGCGTCCGCACTCCCGGCCGTCGCCGACCGTGCGCGAGCGTCCACGTCGTCGCTCGGCCGGCCGGCGGCCAGGGCCAGCAGCGCCACGGCGGCCACCGCGAGCGCGGCGACTGCGAGCGCGATGGCGGCCGGATTCCGTAGGCGGCGCACGTTCGCCCCTTGCGAAGGTCCGGCCATCCTACTTGCTTCCAAGGCCCCCGATTGGCAGATTCGACATCGAGTCGTGAGCCCCGATGCTATGCTTGAGACCCACAACTGAATAGTCAGTGGCTACCTCTCATCGAGAGTGGTAGAGGGAAGCAGGCCCTGCGAAGCCCGGCAACCTTTCCGATCCGGAAAAGGTGCCAAATCCGGCAGCGCCGTCTGCGAGATGAGATGGTCACCCGTGTGACCCCTCGCCCACCGTTGGGCCGGGGGGTCGTTTGATAACCGAGGAACGTCGTCGTTGAACCAGACGCGAACGGGTCACCGCACAGGCCCCGGGGCCGTCATGGCGATGCCCCGGCCCGCGGCGATCCGCGGGCCCGCCGGATAACCGGCGCCGCAGACATTGCCGGCGGCCCGATTGCCGCCTAACGACGACGGAGGACGATCTCAGTGAGCAAGCTTGACGCGCTGCGCTGTCGCGAGTGCGGACGCACGTATGAGCCCGCGGCGGTGCACGTTTGCGAATTCTGTTTTGGCCCGCTCGAAGCGCAATTCAACTACGCGGAGATTTCCGAGCGGGTCTCGCGCGACTCCATCGAACGCGGGCCGAATACCCTCTGGCGCTATGCCGATCTGCTGCCGGTTGAGGCCGGCTGGGACACTTCCTGGCCGGTCGGATTCACACCGCTCCAATTCGCCCAGAACCTCGGCGAGCGCCTGGGACTCTCGAACCTGTACATCAAGAACGACACCGTCAACCCGACGTTCTCGTTCAAGGACCGCGTAGTAGCGGTGGCCGTCGCCAAGGCGCGCGAGCTCGGTTTCGAGACGTTCGCCTGCGCCTCGACCGGAAACCTGGCCGGCGCCGTCGCCGCGGCCGGCGCACGGCATCATATGGATACCTACGTCTTCCTGCCCGCCGACATCGAGATCGGCAAGGTGCGGGGCGCCGCGATCTACGGCGCGAACATCGTCGCCGTCGACGGGACCTACGACGAGCTGAACCGCCTCTGCAGCGAGATCGCCGATACGTATCATTGGGCGTTCTGCAACATCAACGTGCGTCCCTACTACGCCGAGGGATCGAAGACGCTGGTCTTCGAGACGGTCGAGCAGCTCGGGTGGCGCGCGCCGGACCATCTCGTCATCCCGATCGCGTCCGGGTCGCTCTACACCAAGGCGGCCAAGGGACTGCGCGAGCTGATCGACGTCGGATTGCTCGATACACAGGACACCCGCCTGCACGGCGCGCAGGCAGACGGCTGCAGCCCCGTCGCCGAGGCCTTCGCGCGCGGCAGCACCACCTATCGGCCGGTGCGCACGCCTGACACCATCGCCAAGTCGTTGGCCATCGGGAACCCGGCCGACGGGTTCTACTCGCTGCGCGTCGCGCAGGACACCGAGGGTGTGATCGAATCGGTTTCCGACGCCGAGATCGTCGAAGGCATGCAGCTGCTCGCCGAGACCGAGGGCGTGTTCGCCGAGACCGCCGGAGGTGTCACGATCGCAGTCCTCAAGAAGCTCGCCGAATCGGCCGTTATCGGACCGGACGACCTGACGGTTGCCTTTGTCACCGGCAACGGCCTCAAGACGCAGGAGGCGATCGACGAGCACATTGCCGCCAGTTTCCAGGTCAAGCCCACCGTGCGATCCTTCGAGCAGACGCTGGCTCAACGGGGCGTTCCCGTCGCGGTCTAGCTGCTGCTCCGCGCGCATCTAGGAGGCGCCGCATGTCCACCGTCAGGATTCCGACTCCGCTCAGAAATCTCACCGCCGGCCAGAACAAAGTGGAGGTTTCGGCCGAGACGATCGGTCAGCTGCTGCAACAGCTCGAGCAGAATCACCCGGGGTTCGAGGCGCGGCTCCTGGACGAGGGCGGCGAGCTGCGCCGTTTCGTCAACATCTACGTGGACGGCGAGGACATCCGCTTTCGCGAGGGCTTCGACACGCCGCTCACCGACGCGAACGAAGTTTCCATCGTGCCCTCCGTCGCCGGAGGCTGACCGCCGGGGTCCGGTTCAGCGACGCGCGACCCGGCGCCCGCGTGCGACGTGCCTAGTGCTCGCCGAGCGGCCTGCGGTTGGCGAATCCCTCGTCGGTGCCGTGCCAGTAGCCGATCTCGCCTTCGCCGAGCCGCCAGCACAGGAACCCGTCTTCGCCGTCGATCTCGCTAAAGAAATCGATCAGGCCGCTCGCGGGGTCGCGCAGCGAGATGTCGCGCGAGCGCAGCCAGGCGACCATCGGCTGCACCTCCCATAGCGCGCTGATCAGGCGCTGATGCGCCAGGCTCACCTTCACCGGGCTCGCGTCCGACGCTTGCACGCGCTCGAACGCCGTGCGCTCGGGGCCCGCCGTCAGCCACACGTCGCGCAGGTTTGTGAGGACCCGGCGGACCTCCGGGAGCATCGCGTTGGCTTCGTCCACCGTGTACTTGCGAAGCTCCGGTGCGTCGTCCCCAGCCATCTTTCGCTCTCGCGGTCGCGAGACCGTCAAGTATGGCCCACCGCCGCGGTTGCCAATGGCCACGAGGTTCGAGCGCGGATGATCGCCTCCGTCGGGTACCAGCGCTCGCGCAGATTCCCGGCCAGATAGAGCGATCCCGCCACGATCACCAGTCCGTTCGGCAGGCAACGCGCGATCGCCGCGCGCAGCGCCTCGGTGGGATCCGGGCAAACCTCCACGGGTGCGAGTCCCAATGCGGCGCCCTGCGCGGCGACGTGATCGGCAGGCGCCGGCGGCTTGCCGAACACCTGCGGCTCGGTGGCGATCCACTCCCGCACGACTGGGAGCAGCGGCGCCAGTACATCGGCGGCGGACCGGTAGCCGACCACTCCCGCCACGAGTATCAGCGGCCGCCCGGCGTGCTCCGACTCCAGCAGCCCCGCCAGCGCGCGTGCCTTCTCGGGGTTGTGCGCGCCATCCAGCACGACCGGCGGCGACCCCGGCATGAGCTCGAACCGACCCGGCTGCTCAGCGCGTGACGCTTGGTGATCCAGCCCGCCGGCGAACCCGAGATTCTCTAGCTCACGCACAGCGGTCCCCGCCAGCGCCGCGTTGAAGCGCCTGAAGTCGCTCCCGGTGCTCTCACCGCCGTTCAATGCGACCAGCCGCGCGCCGGCTCGCGCCGCCTCGGATTCAAAGATGCCCCGAACCGCGAGCGGCGCCGTGCCCAGCACGCTCACGCCGCCTGGCTTGATGATCCCCGCCTTGTGCCAGGCGATGCTGGCAAGGTCGCCGCCCAGGCTGTTGCGGTGGTCAAGACCCACGGTCGTGATCACCGACAGCACCGGGCTCACCGCGTTGGTGAGATCGAACCGGCCGCCCGCGCCGACCTCCAGCACCAGCGCATCCACGCGCTGACGGCGGAAGTACTCGAACGTCAGGCTCACCCAGACCATGCCGTACGTCGGCGCCCCATCTGGGTCATCGCGAGCCGCGGCGTCCACGTGCGATCGCACCCACGCCGTCAGGTCGGCCAGCTCTGCGGGCCTGGCCAGACGGTCGTCGATTTGGAGCTTCTCCAGCGGCGTCTGCAGGTACGGCGTGCAATGCAGGCCCGTGCGATACCCGGCCGCCGCCAGGCTCCGGGCGATGCCGGCCGCCACCGATCCCTTGCCCGAAGTCCCGCCCACGTGGACGACGCGCAGCGCATCGTGGGGGTTTCCGAGCCGGTCGAGGAACCGCCGCATTCGTGCCATGCGGCGGCGGCCGATCGTGATCGATTCCTCGGGCGTTCGGGCGCGGGAAGGCGCGGCCGGTCCGCGGATCAGGCGGTGGAGGTACGCCACCGCCTCATTGCCGGCCGCGATCTCGGCGTCGTCAATGTCAGATTCAGATCGGTCACCGGCGGCGTCCGGCTGACGCGCGGCGCGCTCTTCCCCGGAGTGTGGCAAATGCCTGGGACCCGGCAACCCGCGAATCTCCGGGTTACGCGCGCATCGCCCGCGACCAGAACGAGATGAGCAGCTGCTCGGCCTGGGAGCGCGAATCGATCGCACGGCGCAGCACTTCCATGTCGAGCCCATCGGTGGTGACGGCCGCGCCCTGCAGCATCTCACGCACCTCGTTCGAGGCCCTCGACCACGTCTGCAGCAGGCTTCGCAACTCGCGCGCCTGCTCGTCGGTCAGCGCCATGGGATCCCTGCGACGGTTAGCTCGAGCAGCCTAGCGCGCCGCTCGAAAGTGAACGATTCGGTCGGTCACAGTGGCCCAGGATGTCCGCTGCACAAGCGTTCGTCGATGCTTGCGAATACGGCCCTCCAGATCGGCGTTGCGCTCGAATCCCTGCGCCGCGCCCACGGTCGACGCGCGTACCGCCGCTTCCCAAGCGTTCCCGAAACTGGTGCTAAACTTTTGCGCTATCGGTCGACCGCCTGTCCGCGCCGGCCGAACTCCCTTGCATCTGCAGGCCTAAAGGAGGGTCGAGTCGCGCATGGCGGTCCGGAAATCCGAACTTTCAGGCCGGCCCGCACTGGCGCCCGAGGACCTGCCCAAGCTCGACGAGCTTCGCGAGCGGCTCCAGACCATCAAGCAGCAGCCGGGTGGAACGCTCGAGGCGCTGTACGCGGCCCAGGAGGTGTTCAGCTACGTTCCTCCAGAGGCCATCTCGCTCGTCGCCGAAGAGCTTCACGTGCCCGAGAGCGAGGTGTTTGGCGTCGTCACCTTCTACACCCTGTTCTATCTCGAGCCCCAGCCCCGCTACACCGTGCGGGTCTGCCGCGACCTGAGCTGCCACCTCGCGGGCGCCCCCGACATCATTCGTGCGTGCCGCGATGCGCTTGGCACGCGGCCCGACGAGCCCACGCCGGACGGCGCGGTCAAGTATGAGCTCGTGTCCTGTCTCGGCCTGTGCGACAAGCAGCCCGCCGCGCTCGTGAACCTGGACGTGCACGGCCCCCTGACCCCCGACAGCGTGACCGAACTCGTTACCGAGCTACGGGCGCGCGGCGACTGATGGAACTCGTCGTCACCAAGAACTTCGGGCGTCCCGAGTCCTGGACGCTCGCCGCGTATCGCGAGGCGGGTGGCTACCGCGCGCTCGAGCGCGTGCTTCGCGAGATGACCCCCGAAGATGTGTCGGACCTGGTCAAGGAATCCGGTCTCACCGGCCGCGGCGGCGCGTTCTTCCCGACCGGTCTCAAATGGGAGTTCGTCCGCAAAGATCCGAACACGCCTCGCTACGTGGTCATCAATGGCGATGAGAGCGAGCCCGGCACCTACGTCAACCGGTACTCGCTCGAGCTCGACCCGCACATGATGCTCGAGGGCATGATCATCGCCGCCTACGCCGCCAACGCCGAGCTCGGCTACGTGTACATCCGCGGGGAGTATGCGCCGGCGCATGTGCGGGCCCAGGACGCGATGCGCGAGGCCTACGACGCCGGCTTCCTCGGTCAGAACATCCTGGGAAAGAGCGGCTTCAACTTCGAGGTCGACTTCCGTCGCGGCGCCGGCGCCTACATCGTCGGCGAAGAGACCGCGCTCTTTAACTCGCTCGAGGGGAAGCGCGGCAACCCGCGGTTCAAGCCACCGTTCCCGACCAACTTCGGCGTCTGGGGCAAGCCCACCGCGATCAACAACGTCGAGACGTTCGCCTGCGTGCCGGCAATCGTCGAGAAGGGCGCCGAGTGGTTTCAGGGTCTCGGCTACGGCGCGGCGGCGGGGACCAAGATGTACTGCCTGTCCGGCCATACCGCGAAACCGGGCGTCTACGAGCTTCCGATGGGCGTCACTGCCCGCGAGCTGATCTTCGAGCACGGCGGCGGCGTCCGCGACGGGCGCGCGCTCAAGGGCTTCAAGCCGGGCGGCGCCTCCTCGGCGCCGCTCTCGGCCGACGATCTGGACGCGGCGCTGGAGCCCAGGGCCATGTCCGAGCTCGGCACGATCATGGGCACCGGCGGCGTCGTCGTCATGGACGAGACCACCTGCATGGTCGATGCGGCCTACCGCGACGCGCTGTTCTTCGAAGAGGAGAGCTGCGGGTTCTGCATCCCATGTCGGGAAGGCGCGCCGAACCTGGTGCAGATCTGCGAACGCATCATGCACGGGCAGGGCAGCATGGATGAGCTCGACCTGCTGGAGGAGCTCGGCGCCAGCATGATGGCTTCGTTCTGTGGACTCGGACAGTTCGCGCACCAACCGGTCCGCGGCGCGGTCAGTCGTTTCCGAGACGAGTTCGAGGCGCACATTCGCGACCACCACTGCGAAGCGGGCACCTGCCCTCTCCCCACTGGGAACGGCCGCACCGTCTAGCGCCTGGTCGCCGCCTCAGCCCTCCGTCGATCGGTAGGGACATCGATCCGCGAAGTCGCACCGCGCGCAGCGCGGCCCTGGCGTCGGGTCGAAACGCTCCGCGCTCACCTGCTCGGCCGTCGTCGTGTATCGCTCCATCACATCGGCGGCGAACGCCGGGTCCGGCTCGATCGAGATCGATCGGTTGTCCTCCAGGAAGTAGGCCGTGAGCCGGTTCGCGCGCAGGTCGAACGCATCCGGCAACGCCGCCGCATATGTGTGCAGCTGTGTGCGCAGCCGTTCGGGGAGCTCCGGCGGCGACCGACCGCTCTTGTAGTCGATGATCTCGGCCCCGTTGCCAGACGCGTCCACCCGATCCACCACTCCTTCGAGCGTGTGGCCCCCGCCCGGGCCCAGCGGAACGCGGAATCGCGCCTCCAGCAGCGTGGGGCGTCCCAACCGCTCACGGTTGGCCGACCAGAACCCTTGCAGCAGCGCGTGGGCTCGCTCCCACATCTCCGGTTGCGTGCGGGGATTGAGCCGCGGCGCATGCGCCCAATAGCTTTCGTGCAGCTCCCGCAGATCGTCGGCGCCGGCGGTCAGACCGTCACGCAAGCGTTCGAAGAATGACTTCAGCACCGCATGAACGATCGCGCCGACCACCAAGCGCGGGGCGAACGGGGTCGGCACCCGCTCCACGTAGCGATAGCGATACGCCCACGGGCAGAACTCATAGAGACTGAGCTTGGTAAAGCTCTGCCGCATACGTCCGACCGCTCCGTGGATCAGGCCCTGCGCGCCGAATCCTAGACGGCGTCGGCCTGCATACGCCGCGAAAGGCGTCCTCGCGCGACTACGGCGTGGTGTCGACCCAGCTCATCGACGTGCCCGCATGAAACTTGTGCGGAGGCCGGGCGGGCGCGCTACCGCCCGAGAATCCAGCGCACGTCCTCGCTCATCATCTCCTCGTTCCACATCGGGCTGAATGTCAGCTCGATATTCGTCTTGCGCACGCCCTCCGCGGAATCCATCTCGGCCTTCACCTGCTGCAGGATGTGGGGTCCCGCCGGGCACCCCGGCGTGGTGAGCGTCATCGTCACGGTCACCGTCTGGTCGCCCTCCTCGCCGGGCGCCTCGCCCTCGGCCGCCACGAAGGGCTGCGACTCGATTTCGTAGATCAGGCCCAGATCCACGATGTTGATGCCGATCTCAGGATCCACCACGACCCGCAGCTTCTCGCGCAGGTCCTCCGGGCTGATCGCAACGCTCATCAAGATGTCCTCGAACTCGACGTCTCGATCAAGCTTCGCAGTCCTCCCGCCGGCGGACAAGACGCGCGCGTCCGCCTCGCTTCAGCCGGCGTCGTACCCCGGCAGGATTTCCACACCCGGATAGCCCACATCGGCGCCGACCTCGATCTCGGCCCGGTGGTCCCACGTCACCTCGTGCGTCGCGCTCGTCCAGCGTCGCTCGCTGGCATCCCAGCCGATATCCGCCCAGTGCGCGACGTTGAACCACCGTTCCTCGTACTTCAGCCCGACGCTTCCGGGCCGAACGATGCGGGTGGCGTTGAACTGCATGTCCAGCGGCGCGTGCACGTGGCCGCCAACGAGCATGGCCGGCGCCGGCTCGCCAATCAGCCGCTTCAGATCCTCGGGCGAGCTGTCCGGCCAGATGAAATCATCGAGATTCTCGGCGTTGGCGTGTGTGACCAGCAGCTCCCGATCGCTGTCCATCCGCAGGCGCAGGTGCGTCGGCAGCCCGGCGGCGGCGTCCCGGATCGCGGGCGGAAGCTGATTCAGCGCCCAGTCGAACACCGCCACAATCATGTCCCGCCGCGCGCCACCAGCCGGTTCGGGCGGGAATCTGCCGTGGCCGATGTCGCGCTCGGTGTTTCCGCGCAGCATCAGTGCGCCGCGGCTGACCAGCTCGTCCCAGGTCTCCAGCGGGCGTGGACCGCCGCAGATGTGATCGCCGGCCGACACGACCAGATTGAACGGGCCCCGCCGCTCGATGTCGTCGAGCACGGCGCGCAGCGCCGTCAGATTTCCGTGTACGTCGGTGAATACAGCAATCCGCATGGGCGATGGGGGTCCCGCGCTCGGTGCGAGGGGTAGGGGTGTCGAGGCGCACCTGCGCCGCTACCGGCCAGCCTACGCACGGACCGTGAGCTTGCGCAACAGCAATCGCGGCCCCGAATTCCGCCGCTCCGCGCCATCTGCGAGCCACTCGCGGACTCGACTTTCCCGATTGGGCCTGTGCTACGATTTTTGCGGCGGCACCCGTCGCCTAACCCCTCTGATCCTGTGCCCAAGCTCAAGACGCTCAAGTCCGCCGCGAAGCGATTCCGCACCACCAAGGGTGGGAAGATCACGCGCGCCAAGAGTTGGGCGAACACCCTGCGTCGCAAGAAGAGCCGCCGTGCGCGCCGCCTCAAGGGGCAGGAGCAACCGTTGCAAGGCGGTCAACTTCGCCGAGTCCGACGGCTCTTGCACCAGTGATGAGCTGATCCATGGCCCGGGTGAAACGCAGCGTCGCCAGCCGCCGCCGCCGCCGCGGCATTCTCAAGGCCGTCAAGGGCCACCGGGGTGCGCGCAGCCGTCACCTCAAGGCGGCGAACGAAGATCTCATGCGCGCCCGCCACTATGCCTACGTGCATCGCCGCACGCGCAAGCGGGACTTCCGTCGGCTTTGGATCATCCGCATCAACGCGCGCGCCCGCCAGCACGGGCTGACCTACGGCCAGCTGATGAACGGGCTTCGCCGCGCCAACGTGCTGGTCGATCGCAGAATCCTCGCTGACCTGGCCGTCCAGCAGCCCGACGCCTTCGAGGAGATCGTCAAGACGGCGCGCGCCGCCCCCTAGCGCGAACGCGCCTTCCCCGCGGCCCTCGCCTCCGTGCCGTGATCGAGAGTCCCTCAAATGCTCGGATCAAGCATGTCCGGGCGTTGCGCCGCGCCGAGGCGCGGCGGCGGCACGGTCGCACCTTCGTGGAGGGCGCTCGACTGGTGGCCGACGCCCTTGACCAGGCCCAGGTCCGTTTTGTGCTCGCGGCGACGGAATCCGGTCCGGTCATCCACGACCTCGCCCAGCGTGCGCGCGCGTCGCACGTGGAGGTCTTTCAGTGCAACCGCCGCGCGTTCGCTGCCGCGGCCGACACCGAGGCGCCGCAGGGCATCATCGCGGTGGTCGACCTGCCCGCACCCCGACCGCCGCCGGGCGTTCCCCTCCTCCTCGTGATCGACGGGGTGCAGGATCCGGGAAACGTCGGCGGCATGATTCGCAGCGCCGCCGCCGTCGGCGCCACCGGCGTCCGGTGCACCGTGGGGACGGCCGACGCCTTCGGTCCCAAAGCCATGCGGGCGGGCGCCGGCGCCCAGTTCCGCCTGCCGGTCGCGTCGCGCCTGACGCCGCCCGACCTCCGAGCCGCCTCGCACGACCTTGATATCTACGCAGCCGCGCCTGACGGCGAGCTTCCGTATGTCGAGGTCGATTGGACCCGGCCGAGCGCCATCGCCGTCGGCGCCGAGGCGCGCGGCGTATCGGACGAGCTGGTGCGGGCGGCTCGCGCGACCGTGCGGGTGCCCATGCCCGGTGGAGGCCACTCGCTGAACGCGGCCTCGGCCGCCGCCGTTATCCTGTTCGAAGCCGCGCGACAGCGAGCCGCGCCGGGAACCGCCCAGGGACCACCACGTGCACGAGCGGATTGACGAGATCGTCGCCGCCGCGCGGCGCGACCTGGGCAGCGCCACCGAGGGCGGATCGGTCGAAGCCTGGCGCGTGCGCTTCCTCGGCCGCAGGAGCGAGCTGACCCAGATCCTTCGCTCGATCAGGGACCTACCGGCGGCCGAGCGACGCGAGACCGGCAGGATCGCCAATGCCGCGCGCCGCGAGCTCGAACAGGCCCTTGAGTCGCGGCTGGCGGGCATCCAAGCCGCCGCGCCCGCCGGTCCGGCGGTCGATGTGACGCTTCCGGGCTATCCGGTGCGGCTGGGCTCCCTCCATCCACTCACGCACGTCGTGCGTGAGATCCGCCGCATCTTCGCGCCCTTGGGGTTCCGCGCCATCGAGGGCCCCGAGGTCGAATGGGACCGCTACAACTTCGAGCTCCTGAACATCCCGGCCGATCACCCAGCGCGCGACATGTGGGACACGTTCCACGTCAAGGACGCTGTGCGTCCGGGCGAGATCTTGCTGCGCACGCATACCTCGCCCGTCCAGGCCCGCCTCATGGAGCAGGTTGGCCCGCCGGTGCGCGTGATCGCGCCCGGCAAGGTCTACCGCTACGAGGATCGTGACGCCTCGCACGAGGCCGAGTACATGCAGGTCGAGGGGCTGGCCGTTGACGAGCACATCACCATGGCGGACCTCCGCGGGGTTCTCACCCACTTTGTGCGGGAGCTGTTCGGCGGAACCAAGGAGCTGCGATTCCGCGCCAGCTATTTCCCGTTCACCGAGCCGAGCGCCGAGGTGGACATGCCGTGCCACGTCTGCGATGGGGACGGCTGCCGGGTCTGCTCGGGAACTGGCTGGATCGAGATCCTGGGCGCCGGCATGGTCCATCCGAGAGTCCTCGAGGGAGTGGGCTACGACCCCGAGGCGGTCCAGGGCTTCGCGTTCGGGATAGGCGTCGAGCGGATCGCCATGCTCAAGTACGGCGTCCCCGACATGCGCATGTTCTATCGCAACGACCTGCGCTTCTTGCGGCAGTTCCGGTAGGAGGCGGCTGTGCGCGTTCCTGTCGAGTGGCTCCGATCGATCGCAAATGTCGCTGTCTCGACCGATGAGCTCGCCGAGCGGCTCACCGACGCCGGATTCGAAGTCGAGACGATTCACCGCGCCGGCGAGCATTGGGACTCGATCGTCGTAGGCCAGGTGGTCAAGATCGACCCGCATCCGAACGCCGACCGCCTCAACCTGCCGACCGTCGATTTCGGCAGCGATCGGCTCCAGGTCGTCTGCGGCGCCTGGAACTTCGGCGTCGGCGACAAGATTGCCTTCGCCCCGGCGGGCGCCGCGCTTGTCGACCCATACGCCGACGAGCCGATCCTCAAGGAGCTCAAGCCCGCCAGGATCCGGGGCGTCGAGTCGCGCGGGATGCTCTGCTCGCCGAAGGAGCTAGGACTCGATGACTCCCACGAGGGCATCCTCATTCTCGACGCGGACGCGCCTGTGGGCGCGCCGCTCAGGTCGGTGCTCGGCGACGATGTGATCGAGTTCGAGCTCAAGGCCAACCGACCCGACGCGCTCTCGGTGATCGGTATCGCCCGCGAGGTCGCCGCGCTCTTGGATGCGCCGTTGACGCTGCCAGGACCCGCGTCGGACGACGCCGGCGCGGCTCTGGACCTCAGCGTGGAGATCGAGATCGAGGACCCCGACCTCTGTCCGCGCTACTCGGCCGCCTTCGTGGCGGACGTCACGGTCGCCGACTCGCCGGCCTGGCTCCGGCGGCGCCTCGAGCTCGCTGGCATGCGGCCGATCAACAACATCGTGGACGCCACAAACTACGTCATGCTCGAGTTCGGGCAGCCCATGCACGCATTCGACTGGGACACGCTGCGGGGTGGCCGGATCGTGGTCCGGCTTCCGCGCCCCGGCGAGCGGCTCACCACGCTCGACGGCCAGGATCGCGACCTCGCGTCCGACACGCTGCTGATCGCCGATGCCGAGCGCCCGATCGCGCTCGCCGGCGTGATGGGCGGCGCCGAGACCGAGGTGAGCCGGCGAACCACCACCGTGCTGCTCGAGTCCGCCACCTTCGATCAGTTCAGTATCCGCCGCACGGCCCGCCGGCTCGCGCTGCCGAGCGAGGCGTCGCGCCGTTTCGAGAAGGGCCTGCCGCCCGAGCTCACCACGGTCGCGCTGCGACGTTGCGCCCAGCTCATTGAGCAGATCGGCGCCGGAAAGGCGGCGTTCCTATCCGGGGACGCGTACCCCGCGCCGTCAGCGTTATCGCCCGTTCGGCTGGGCTTCGACCGCATCGAGCGCCTGGTCGGCGTGCGCTACGAGCGCGACGAGGTTCGGCGCATCCTGTCGGCGGTCGGGTTCAGCATCGACGAAAGCGGCGACGAACTCGCCGTGACGCCGCCGTACTGGCGCCGCGACGTGTCGTATCCCGCCGACGTGATCGAAGAGGTTGCGCGTCTCACCGGCTACGGCCGCATTCCCAACACATTGCCGACCGGGCTCGTGACCGCCGGCGTGCCCGGCGAGGTCGACTCGCGTGAGGATCGCGTTCGTGACGTCCTGGCCGGCCTCGGCTTCACCGAAGTCATCGGCTACGCCCTCACCAGCAAGGCGCGGATGGCGCGTTTGATCCCGCCCGGCGTGCTGGCCGCCGACGATTCCCAGTCCGCCATCGGCGACCCGTCGTCGTGGACGGCCGTGCGCGCCGATGCGATGAATGCCGCGGGCCGGGCCGTCGCCGATCGGCTGCTCCCGCTCGACCGCACCCCGGTTGAGCTGCGAAACCCGCTCAGCCGCGATGACAACGTGCTCCGGCTCACCGGCCTGAGCACCATGCTCGAGACCCTGCGGGCGAACCTGCGCCACACGGATCGCGACCTGCTGCTCTTCGAGTACGCCCCCAGTTTCTTCGCGCGGCCGGGCGATCTGCCGTCCGAGCCCCGCACGGTCACGATCGTGGCGGGCGATCGCTACACGTCGGGCCGGTGGGACGAGACTTCGGCAACCGATCTCCTGTTTATGAAGGGCGCCGTGGACGAATTGCTGCGGCGCTTCGGCGTCGCGATCGAGCCACGCGACGGCCGCGAGCCGTCCGTTCGCCATGTGCCGCTCGTGCATCCGACGTTCGCGACCGACCAGGCGGCCGCGGTGCTCGACGGAGAAGCCGCGATCGCGGCCTATGGTCAGATCGACGCACGCGTCGCCGGCGCGTTCGACCTGGACGCCCCGGTCTGGGCCGCGCTCATCGACGGAGCGTCAGTCCTGCGCCATGGCGATGCCGAGCGCGCGTTTCGTGGCTGGTCGAGCTATCCGCCGGCCCGGCGCGACTTGGCGATCGTCGTCGGCGCGGACACGCACGCCGGAGACGTGGAGCTGGCCATCCGGCGCACAGGCAGGCAGCTGGTGCAGGACCTGCGGCTGTTCGACGAGTACCGCGGCGATCAAATCCCGCCCGACAAGCGCAGCCTGGCGTTCGCCATCAGCTATGGCGCCGCCGACCGTACTCTGACAGATGCCGAGGCCGACAAAGTCCACGCGCGGATCGTCAAGGCCCTCGCGAAGCGATTCGGCGCCGAACTTCGAGCCTAGACGCGGTTCCCACCACCCTGGTTCATAAGTCGCCGAAACTGCTTGAGGGTCATTCCGAGCCGCAGGCGAGGAATCTCATGGCCGCCGGACCAGCAGAGACCGCGCCCGCCGACCACAGCGATCCGCGCGCTCATGCCGGGCCGCGGTTCGCGGCTACGGGTCTTATTCGATCTCGCCGAGCGACACCGTCGCCGTGTGCACCTCGTCCGCGCATGCACGATCGATCGGCACTGGCGTCGGCAGATCGTTCTTCTCGATGTAGCCCTTGTGGGCGAGCCAGGCCTCGACCTCCTCGCCGCTGACGTCCGCCAGCATCCGG
This sequence comes from Chloroflexota bacterium, assembly GCA_965247475.1. GTDB lineage: Bacteria > Chloroflexota > UBA11872 > UBA11872 > UBA11872. The sequence goes on along the minus strand of OZ252016.1, from coordinate 2,512,621 downwards.
CCGTCAATCACCACGCAGGGCGAGAGCGGCTGTCCGCTCCGCATCAGCATTTCGTGGTAGATCTCCGGGTTGTTGATGATGTCGCGATCCTCGTACGCCAGCTCGTACTTGCCCAGTACGGCGCGAATGCCGTTGCTCCAGCCGCACACGGGCTTGAGATAGGCGGTGATCGTGGGGACAGGTTGCTGCGCCACTCTGTAACTCCTTGCCGCAGGGGATGCCAGATCCCGGTCAGGACTCAATTGTCCCAGAAACGCCGCCTCATGTTCCCAAGGAAAATGGTCGATCCCGAGCCGATCGACGTCCCGCCTACGCGAGATGCGCGTTCGCCGCGCCCCACTCGGCGAGCGGCGGAAGCGCGCCCATCTCGATCGTCTCGTCGCGCAGCCGCCGCAGGTGCGCATACGCGGCGTCGAGCTCGGCCAGCTCGTCCGGCTCCCCCTCCGGCATCGACCAGCGCACCCCATCGGGACCCAGCGTTGTCGGCATGGCCATCATCACGCGTTCATATCGCTCGCCGGTCACGTACGCTCCCGACGGCCATTCGAACGGCGTTCCACCGGCCGCGGCCGCCACCATCATGGCCGACTGATGCCCCGGCGACTGGAACGACGAGCGGCCCCGCAGCTTGATGATCTGCGCCCCGCCGCCGATCACCGACCGCCTGACCGCCGCCCATTCGTCGGAGGTCATGCCGGTTCCATTCACCTGCCGCCCGCCTTCGATGACGTCCACCAGAGGGACGTCTTCCACCCTGATGCCGCTTCGAAAGACGGCCATCTCCTGTCCATGCCCGCCGTAGGTGCGGCACCCGGTCACGCGGTCTTGCGCGACCTGAAAATGCCGCGCCAGCCGTGTCTGCAGCCGGGTGCTGTCCAGCGCGGCCAGCGTGGTGACGCGTCGCGGTTCGAGTCCCGAATGAACCACCGTGACCAGCCCGGTGATGTCAGCGGGATTGAACACGATCACCACCAGCCGGGCCTCGGGCGCGTGCTGGCTGATGTCCTTGCCTAGCTGGGCCGCAATCTCAGCGTTGCCGCGCAGCAGGTCCTCGCGCGTCATCCCCTCGCGGCGCGGTGCGCCGCCGGAGCTGAGCACATAGGCCGCGCCGTCCAGCGCCTCGCCCGCGTCCGTCGTCCAGGTGACCCGAGCGTCGGGAAAGGCGCAGTGGTAGATCTCCTCCGCCGCGCCTTCCAGGCCTGGCCCGTAGGGGTCGTACATGGCGATGGTGTTGGCCGTGCCGGTCGACAGCAGCGCTTGGGCGAGATTCGAGCCCACGGCGCCGGCCGCGCCCATCACGGCGACCTTGTCGGTGGTCAGATAGGTCACGGCAGAACCCTCCCGGCCCACTAGGCCAGCACCGCGGCGAGCTGCTCAACCACGGCGGCCTGCAAGATGCGGTAATCGCTCGAGTAGTCGAGCATCGTGAAGCCCTGCGCGATCAACTGGCGAGCCCGCTCCACCGTCGGCGCCGGCAAGCCGGCCGGCTTGCCGTTGGCCTGTGCGCCCGCCAGGACTTTGGCGATGGCGGCCGCATGATCGGCATTCGTGAACATGTCGGCGCTCGTGAGCCCCATGGACAGCGCCAGGTCGGACGGCCCGATGTAGGCCACGTCCATGCCGTCCGCGGCCATGATCGCTTCGGTGTTATCCGCGCCCTCGAGGTCCTCGATCTGGGGGCAGATGATCAGGTGGTCGTTGGCCTGCGCGGTCCAGCCGCGGTCGATGGTCGCCCGGGAGGTGCCGGACGAGCGATGGCCTCGGGGCGGATATCGCACGGCGGCGGCGATGGCCTCGGCCTGCGCGACCGTGCTCACGTGCGGGACCACCAGCCCCATGGCGCCGGCGTCCAGAATCTGCCCAAACCACGCCGGATCGTTGGTCCAGGGCCGCACCAGCGGCACGCACCCCTGCGACTCGATCGCGCGGATGCCCTCCGTGATCAGCCCCAGGTCCCACGGCGCATGCTCGGCGTCGATCACCAGCCACTCGCAGCCGCCCACCGCCATCACCTCGGCGGCCAAGGGCGACGCCAGGTTGAGCCACGAGCCTATGGACACTTCGCCTCGGCGCAGCTTGGCCAAGACCGGATTCGGCAGATTCACGAGCGCACTCCGTTTCGCAAGAACTCACTGGCCCGATTGTGACGCACCCGGGGTCGGGATGGGCAAGCCAGCGGCCGGCGGCGTCACCCGGCCCTTTCAAGCTTCCGAACGTAGGCAGGCCCTCATGATTCAGGGCCCGCTACCCCGTCGCCGGCAGCGGAGCGGCACGGGTCCAGCGCGGAGAGATCAGCCGCGCCTGTGCCGACGCGCCGGGCAGGCGGTCGGAGCACGCCACAAGCAAGCCACTAGCGGCCCTTAACGCTAACCACCCATTCTGTCGTATTCGTTTTCCGCCAAGCCCGCACATCGTGACCTCTATCACAGGGTAAGGATTGGTGGTATGTGCTGTAGTAGACACTGTATATTCCCTGTGAAAGCGTTGTGGCCACCTTTATGGATTCGTAGGTGTATTCCGCATCAGTCACGCTATCATCAATAAATAGGTCTTTATCATTGCCGTCCAGCCAATAGTCGCTGAACACGGGTAACCTATAGGGCGGTCCGCGGACTTCGAATACCGTGGCGCCCTGCGACGCTGGTGAGTCCATCGCGACCTCTTCCCTGGGGAAGGGCTCCGGTTGTCGCCAGCCGGCTATGCCCATCTCGCGGTACGTGCCGAGGATCTGGCTCCTCACCCGATCCCTGCGACGTAGCGCGCCGATAACGCACTCTCCATACACTCCTTCTGTCAGTGGCTGTAGGACCTCGACGCGTGTCTTGAGGTCGGCGAGCGAGATCGCGTCCGATTGTTCGCCAATGAACGAATGCCGGTACAGTGCCTCACTGTCCGCATACAGCCATGTCACTCCAAGCGCTGGATATCGCTCGTAGTCGCCTTCGAAGCTCGTAAAGTTGAGATCATCCGTCACCTGCCGTCGATACAAAAGGAGTATCGCGTCCTGCTTACTGCGGACTAGGGATCTGCTGTAGACCAGCATTTGCTCCGCAAGCTGGTTCGCCTCGCTCTCGGTTCTCTCGACAAGCAAATCCGGGAAACCCTCGTACTTGGGCCCGCTGTCTATACGGACCGCAAGCTCGTCGGCGCCGTGTCCTTTCAGATACTGCCTCGTCTCGAACCTGTAGATCACCTCAGCCACATAGCCATAGTTTTGGTGCTTCTTTGTCATGGATTCAAGGGAACTGAGGCTGGCTTGGACAATCACGTCGGCGGTGGCTATTTCCGCCGCCATTTGCGGGGAGGCGTCAACCCAAGCGGGAAAGTCGACGCGCACGACGTCGGGGACTGCCGTAGGCGTGACGGCAGCCGTAGGCGTGACGGCAAGCCGTGGTCGTGGCGATTGCGGTCGGTGTGGCGTCGGCGGCGACCGCCTCTGGTGTCGGTGCTGGGGCGTCGCCGTTGGTGTCTGCGCAGCCTGTGGACACGGCCATCACCAGCAAGAGCAGCGTTGATACGAGCTTCATGGCCGTTCCCTTCTTCCCGGGGTTCCAAGGCAGCAAATGGAAGCCGCCGAAAGCCGAAACGAGCATCCTCAACGCAGTCGGTTGGGCTATATCGCAGGGCCAACATTGGAAGGTGTCGAGGTTTACGTATGCACCCGGCCCAATAACCACACTCCAACGCCTGCATGCCGAATCAGGTGGCGTAGGTTTCGCCGCGGGCCAGCAGCTCCTCGTGCGTGCCGTGCTCGGACACCCGGCCGTCCTCGATGACGTAGGTCCGGTCGGCCATGCGCACCGCCTCGCCTTGGGGCCGCGCGGTGCCGGTCGCCAGCAGCGACTGCGCCACGTTGGAGCCGACGGCGCCGGCCGCGCCCATCACCGCTACTTTCTCGGAGGTCGCGACCCCATCGGCCTGTGGTCGTGCAATCCGTCCAGATCGGTTGCCCTAGCCCGTCACGGCCTCCAGCCACTCGACGGCCGCAGCCTTCAACATGCCGGTGTCGGATGTGAGATCGATCATCGTGAAGCCCATCCGGATCGCTTCGCGTGCGAACTCCTTCGACGAAACCGGGGTGCCCGCCGGCTTATTGTTCTTCTTCGCCCCCTTGAGGATCGTGGCCAGCGCTCCGATGTGGTCCTCGTGCTTGAAAAACTGGTCCTGCGGGAGTCCCATCGACGTCCCCAGGTCTCCAGGCCCGATGTACGCGACATCCATTCCGTCCACCGCCATGATCTCGGCCGCGTTGTTCACGCCCTCCATGTCCTCGATTTGCGGACAGATGATCAGGTTGTCGTTGATCGATCCGTTGTAGGCAGGGTCTTGGGTCGCGCGGCCGGATCCGCCCGAGCGCTCGCCTCGCGGCGGATATCGCACCGCCTTCGCGATTGCCTCGGCCTGTTCCGGCGTGCTCACGTGCGGAATCACGATCCCCTGCGCACCCGCGTCCAGCAGCCGCGCAAGCGCCGTGGACTCGTCCGTCCAACTCCGCACCATCGGCACGCAGTCTCGCGCCTCGATCGCGCGAAATCCCTCGGTGATCAGGCCCAGGTCCCACTGCGAGTGCTCCGCGTCGATCACGAGCCACTCATAGCCGGCCAGCGCCATCACCTCGGCGGCGAGCGGCGAGGCGAGGTTCAGCCACGTACCGATCGAGACTTCACCTCGACCGAGTTTTTCGAGAACCGGATTTGGGAACTGCACGGGCGACTCCAAGGCAGGCGGCGTGTACGCGGCTGGATTGTCACGCACCGCCGATGATGTGTCAGATGACCGGGTCGGCCACCGTCGGCGCTATGCGGGCGACCAGATTCTCGTGTCGGGCCGGAACGCCGCCCACGCGAACCAGAAGTGGTTGGCGTGAACGAGATCGGGCAGCCGAGTCCCGGCGAGCGGACCCGCGGTCGCCCGGCCGCTGATCGACCACGTGCTCTCGGTTTCGACGTCTTGAAACTCACCGTCCCGGAGTTGGAACGTCAGCTCGCGTCCGTCCACATTCCGCCCGAACGCCACCCCGGAGCCGACCGCGCCCGCCGATCCGATCCGCGATTCACGCAGCGCCGAGGCGGTGTCCGGCGTCCACAACACCACGATCGGGTCGCCGCCCACTCGGTCGTTCACAACCCGGACTTTGGCCAACGCGTCGAACGGATAGGCCACCGACTCCGCGTCGTTCTGCACCGCCACCACGCGAGCGGTGGATCGCAACCGGCCGTCCAGCGGCCCGCTGAACAGGAACGGGCTCTCATCGATCGAGTCGTACCCGACGTACGGGTTGCGCCCGTAGTCGCGGACGTACCCCGTATCGCGGCTGAGCACCAGACCGGTGGGGAACGACTCCTTGAATTCAAGGTATGAGATCAGCTGCGAGGCCAGGAAGTCAAGTTCGACCCCCACCAGGTCGCCGACGATCGCCTCGCCGGTGAGCTGCTGCCACCAGCTCTCGGACTTGTCGTCCCACATGATGAGATCGCTGTTCCGCAGATTTCCCGACACGCCGAATCGCAGCGTCTCACCCAGCACCGTGCGATCGAACACGACCGACGAGTTGCACAGCGGGCAGAACGTCACCGCCACGGGGATGCCGCCAACCACGTCGTTGACGATCTCGTGGAAGGTCAAGATCTGCAGTGGATAGGCCCGCGCTTCGCCGTTCACGGCTAGAGCGATCACGGGCTCCCGCTCCTCCACCCACGCATTCGCTTCGGTGAAGTCCACGAACCTCGGGTTGTCGATCGGCGGGATTCCATCGCGAGGCACGCCGCCCGACAAGATCTCGTCGAACGAGACCAGCGAGATGTCGAAGTTCGTCTGCCAACCGATGTTCCGCCAGAACCTGACCTGCGAATCGTGGCTGTCGTTGTTCACGATCTCGGGCGCTCGGGACGCCGCGATCTCCGGCGGGAGCGTCAATGTGACGTTCGGGTCTCCACCTGGCGCCGGGTCCAGGGTCCCGATGTCCCCACTCGCTTCACGCGCCCTGCCGGCCGCTCGCGCGAACGGGTCGCCCGCCAGTCTGGCGGCCGCCGGGGGCGCGACGCCGGACTCCGCTGACTCCGCGTCCGCCGTCGTCGGCGGGTCGCCGCACGCCGCCAGCGCAGCCGCGGCCGCGCCGCCCAGCGCCAATCCGGCCGTCGCGCGCAGCAGTACGCGGCGAGACATCTCTGAATCCCGTCTCATTTCCACAGTCCTATGCGGTCCTATTCGCGGGCCGGGCGCGAGACCCGCCGGCCACTACCAGCCTGCCGCCTCCGCCGCGTGAGACGACCGCGTCGATCACCAGCTTGGTCAGCCAGATCGTCGCCGCCGGGATCAGGGCGCGAACCACCGTGACGCCGGCCACCCCCGCGGTGAGGCCGGGGCTGGTGCGCCACACCATGGCCATCACGCGCGGCGCGTAGGCGAAGGTTGTGCCCAGGGCGCGCAGGTAGTCGCGGGGACTAAAGCCCTCCCGCCCCGTCGAACGCCCGTGCGGCATGGCCATCTGGGTGGTGGCCTCTGAAACTCAACCGGGACTAGAGGCTAGCAGCGCCCCCGCGCGGGCGAAGCCTCCGCCTGTGCCACGCTCCCCGATAGCGCTCCTCGGCACCCCAGGCGTCGTGCCGTATCCCCGGGGTCATTCCGAAGGACATGAAGAATCTGAGACGCACGACCACAGGCGCGCCAAATGAGGTACTGGCGGCAATTGCGCGCCCGGCAGATCTCCCGGCGCGCCCCATGCCACGATTCGCCGGATCGGTGAGCTGATCGGACCTGCCGGCATTGCGTGCTCTGCCCGCAGCCGAAGTCCGCGAGGCACACTGCCACCACTGGCGACCTTCCCATTTTACCCTGGAGTTATACGGGTTATCTCTGCTGAATATTTTGTCGTCATGCACGATTTGAGTTACATTGCACGTCGTATCTTGAGTGTGAGTTGGCCACATCTACGCACTAAACCACCTGTTACGCGCAATCGCACATGAGTAATCGATGACGCTAAGGACACAACACGCCACAGGTCTTGCGCGTCACTCTATTTGGGCCGCACGGATCGTTGTTCTCGCGGCGTTTTTCGATCTCTTTATGCAGTTTCCGATCATCGCACCGTATGCTCGGGATCTTGGCGCATCAGCCACGCTCGTCGGCGTGATTGTCGCGGCTTACTCCGTCACTAACCTATTTGGCAACTTAGCGGCCGGATTCATCCTTGATCGGTGGGGACGCCGACTTCCAGTGACTCTCGGCTTGGGAATCACGGCGCTGGCCGTCCTCAGCTACGCGTTTGTCCGCTCCCCGGAGCAACTCCTTGCCGCGCGCGCCATCCACGGCATCGGTGCGGCCGCGCTCACGCCGGGGGCCTTCGCCATCATCGGAGATCTCGTCTCATCCGATCGGCGGGGCCGCGCCATGGGCCTTGCCGGCGCGTTGATCGCCATCCCGGCCGTGATCGGACCTCCCGCCGCCGGCATTCTCCGTGACGCATGGAGCGTCAATGCCGTCTTCTTCGCTGACGGCGCGTTCATGGTTGTCACGCTTATCACGTTCGTGGTGGCCACGCGCGAGACCCGGCGCTCCTCGGATTCGCGCAATCTGAGTGCTGCCACAGAGTCACGCCCGGCCATGTGGCACAGCCGCTTGTGGTCGGCATATGCCGCGCAATTCGCCATCACAGTCGGCGTTGGCGTGCTGGTGGCACACCTGCCGCTTGTGCTGGAAGACCAGGGCGCGACAGCCGCGGTTGCCGGCTCCAGCTTCGCGATATACGCGCTGGTCTCGATGCTCGTGATGGCAAGTCCGATTGGCGGCGCCAGTGACCGCATTGGACGTTTCCCCCCGTTAATCGTCGGGCTCGTGGGCGTTGCCGCCGGGTTAGCCGTGGTCGGAGTGTCCGCTGGTTACGGCGGCATTGCGGTTGGGATGGCCATATTTGGCCTTGGCTATGGGCTTGTGTTTCCCGCGGCCACGGCCTTGGTCGCCGAAGCCACCGGCGCCGCGCGCCGTGGAATGGTCTTCGGTGTCTTCTATGCGGTGTACTCGCTGGGGGTGGCCGTCGGCGCGGCGGGTAGTGGGCGACTAGCTGGGACCTTCGAGAACATGACCGGCCTGCCGTTTCTTGTGGCGGCCGTCGGCGTCCTGGCTGCGGTTCCCATCGTCGGATTGATCAAGCGCATGGCCAGAACGCGAGAGTGACGCCGCATACCGAATACAGTTGTTCTGCTAGACGAATGCCTGGCGACTCCATCTAAGATTAAACCGATGCTAAATAGCGCGTGCTTGATTGGCAGCTGAAGCGTAGATACTCAGGCACTTGCCCAGGTGAGGTCAGAGCCAATCTGATGCAACGCTTCCGGGTTCGATGGACGTCCGTATCGCATCCCATGGGTCGCGACGACGCTCGAGTCCACGGGACCTGGGCATCGTCAAGCAACCGAGGCGCTGCCGGCTAGGTGTACCAGGGCAAGAGGGGCTCGAGGGCCAGCACCAGGAATATCAGCGCCAGGTAGACCAGGGAGAGCTTGTAGGCGGCCAATGTCTGCTGGGAGCTGGCGCCGTTGCGCAGCGGCCAGGAGGCGCGCAGCCAGTGGGCGCCAAGCAGTGTCCCTGCCACGGCGAACGTCAGGCCGCCGTAGCCGGCCACCAGGGGCAGCCACGCCAGCGCGGTGAGCAAGAGGATGTACAGCAGGATTTGCACGCTGGTGTCGCGGGGACTGGCGACGGCGCCCAACATCGGAATCTTGGCGCCACCGTAGTCATTGCGGAGCAGCAGCGAGAGCGTCCAGAAGTGCGGCGGCGTCCAGAAGAAAACGAAGGTGAACATGTACAGGCCCAGGGCATCGACGTGGCCCGAGACGGCGGCCGCGCCGATCAGTGGCGGAAAAGCGCCGGCGGCGCCGCCGATCACGATGTTGTTCCACGAGCGGCGCTTGAGCACGACGGTGTAAACGAGCACGTAGACCGCGGCCGCCGCAAGTGTGAGCAGCGCGGCGAGGACGTTGGTGATAACCGCGAGAGCCACCACGGCAATCGCCACGAGCACCAGACCGGCGGCGATCGCCGCGGCCGCGCTGACCTGGCGGGACGCCACCGCGCGCGCACGGGTGCGGCGCATCTTGGCGTCGATGTCGGGCTCCAGACCCTGGTTGATGAGGTTGGCCCCGGCGGCGGCCACGGCGCCGGCGAGAACGACAGCCAGCAGCACTATGGGGTCGGGGCGGCCGGCGGCAGCCTTCCAGACCCCGGCGGCGGCGGTGAAGACCAGCAGCAGGACGATGCGGGGCTTGGCCAGCCGGAAGAGGTGGCCCGCCACGGCGGCCATCAGTCAGCCCGGGGTTGCAACGCCAGGCTGAAATGAACCACCACGACCCACCAGAGCAGGGTGGCCAGTGCGAGGTGGAGCACACGCAATTCCGGACGCAAGCCGATGGCGATGGACGTGACGCCGACGGCGAACTGCGCGGCTGAGACGAGGCCCGCCGTCAGACTCAGATGGAAGGAGAGGCCGAGTCCTCCGCGCCGCCAGATCTGCCAGGCGGTAAAGAAAAACGTGAGCAGCAGCAGCGAGGCCGCGATGCGATGCAGCATGTGCAATGTCAGGTCCTCGGCACCCACGCTGCCGTCGCAGAGCGGCAGCGTGGGGCAGCCGGCGCTGGAGTTTGTGCCCACGATCGAACCACCCACCAGGACCACGAAGGCCGTCGCGACCAGCAGCGCCCGCGTGCGCCGCAGGCCTGGCGGCGCTGCCCGCGTCAGGCCCAGCGCGTGCAGCGCGCCGACGGTCAGCAGGGCCAGGGTGAGCAGCGAGAAGGTCAGATGCGCCAGCCGCACCATGCCGTGCAGCTCGGTGAGCACGGTGGCGCCGCCCAGCCCAGCCTGGGCCAGGATGGCCAGCAGCGCCCCGAGGAGCAGCCGCGCGGTTCGCGGATCGGCGGCTCGGGCTCGAAACGCGTGCCAGGCGGCCAGAGCAGCGGCGAGCATGGTGACGCCGGCGTAGAGGCGGTGGCCGAACTCGATGGCGGTGGCGCCCTCCAGCCTGGGCACGATGACGCCCTCGCACAGCGGCCAGTCAGGGCAGCCCAGGCCGGCCCCGGAGACGCGCACCCAGGCGCCGTAGGTGATGAGGCCGATCGTGAGCACGGCCGCGGACAAGGCCCAGTACCCGGCGCGGCGCACGTGAAACGAGGGCGCAGTGCTGAATGCTCTCAAGGGATCGTTACGCTTCTAGCCGGCCTGGAATGACAGCAGGGCCAGCGCCGCCAGCAGCGGCACCGGAAGCAGGGTCCAGACGATCTCCGCCGGCCGACTGCCCACGACGCTGCGGGCCGCCGTGGATCGTACGCGCATGCGCAGCGCGGTGACCACGATGGCCGCCTCGACGACGGCCAGTGCCCCGACGACGAGCCAAAGTCCTTGGATGTGCACAAGGGCAAGCCTAGCGAGTCGGTGCCGGTCGTCGCAGTCGACGGCTGCAAACCGGGCGATTTGGCGTTGCCTCCACGCAGCTCGCGCCGCCTACTTGACCAGGCGCGTTTCTGGATAGAACGCGGCCCATGCGAACCAGAAGTGATTGGCGTAGACGACCGGCGGCAGTTGTACGCCCTCTAACGCTCCCGCCACCGCCTCGCCGGCGATCGACCAGGTCGAGCCGGTTTCGCGGTCGGTGAAGGCCCCGTCCCCGGGCTCGAACGTCAAGGTGCGACCGGCGACCTCACGCCCAAACGCCACCCCGGACCCCACGGCCTTGGCGTCGGCGATGGAGCGAGCGTCCAGCGCGCTCGCGGTCTCCGGCGACCAGAGCACGACGACCGGCAGGCCGCCGACCACGTCGTTGACGACCCCAACCGTTTGCAAGTGGGTGAAGGCATAGGCCGTGGCCTCGCCGCCGAGCGCGATGGCCACGACGCGCTCCCCCGCCCGCAGCCGGTCGTCAACGCGCCCTCGAAACAGAAACGGGCTGCCGCTGGCCGAGTCGTAGCCGGGATAGGGATTGCGGCCGTAGTCGCGGCGGAAGCCCGTGTCGCGCCCCAGCACCACGCCGTTGGGGAAGGACGCTTTGAATTCCGCATACCCGATGAGCTGCGCGGGCAGAGCCTCCAGCGCAAGACCGGCCAGGTCGCCCACGATGGCCTCGCCGGTGAGTTGCTGCCACCAGCTCTCGGTGACGTCGTCCCACATGATCAGGTCGCTGTTGCGCAGGTTGCCCGACACGCCGAATCGCATCGTGGCCCCGAGCACGTCGCGATCGAACACCAACGACGAGTTGCACAGCGGGCAGAACGTCACGGCCACCGGACGGCCGCCCACCACGTCGTTCGCGATCTCGTGCCACGTCAGAATCTGCAGCGGGTAGGCCCGCACGTCTCCATCATTGGTGTAGACCACCACCGGCTCGCGGTCCTTGAGCCAGGCGTCGGCCTCGGCCGCCGCGACGAACTTCGGCGCGTCAATCGGTGGGATCACGTCGCGCGCCACGCCGCCGGACAGGATGTCCCCGTAGGGCACCACGCTGATGTCGAAGTTCGTCTGCCATCCGCTCTGCCGCCAGGACTCGATCTTTCCTAGATCGCGCGGCTCGGGCGCGGTCAGACGCGGCCCACGCCTGGCGACGACCGTCGCGGGGAGCGTAATGGCCCCGTCGGCCAGGACGATGTCGGCAGCCTTGACCGGCTGGGCGGTGGGCGCCGGGGTCGTGGCCGCGGGAGTCTCCGGCGGCTGCGTGCTCACCGTTGCGGCGGCGGTCGGCGCGGTCGTGGACGCGGCGGCTGTGGGAGGTAAGGTGACCGGCGTCGCAGCGGCGGCGGGGGTTGACGCCGGGACAGTCGGACTAGCCGGGGACGGCGATGCTTCTGCGGCGATTTCCGCCGACTCCCCGCAGGCAGCCAGCAGCGCCGTCGCGCCGCCGCCCATGGCAATGGCCGCGGCGCCGCGTAACAGCCTGCGGCGGCTAAAGCCTGACACTCGGTTCATACGGTGATCGTGGATCGTGGCGGAAACCGTCTGGATATCCCGACCCTATGTCAGCGCAGGGCGATCTTCGGGAAGTTCCTGGACATAGCCTTACGCCGGCGCGGACGGCAGCAACTCGACGCCGCGGGCGGCGCCGATTGACCGAAGCGGCGTCTCGATCGCGAGGTCCAGTGTCATCATGCGGCGCGGGCAGGTGGCACAGGCGCCGGTGAGTTGCGGCCGCACGTAACCGTCTGGCGTGGCGCCCAGATACCGCAGCCCGCCGCCGTCGAAAGCCATTTGCCTGGCTGCCTCCGCCAGCACCTGCGCCACCGCCGCCGGCGCGGCGCTCACCAGGCGCGGGCCTCCGCCGCGTGAAACGTGTCCACCCCGCCGCGCAGCGACCCGTCCGGCCCGGCCAGAATCGCCACCGGGCTGGCGAATGCCGACTGCTCCGGGTAGGGCGGCAGCTGCACCTCCCACCCGCGCGCCCGCAGGTCTTCGATAACCGCGTCTTCCAGGCGGGCGTCGGCGGTCACCCACGGCGTGCTGCCATCGACCCGCGGCGCATCGATGGCCTCCTGCGCGCTCATCTGGTGGTCGACGACGTGGGAAATGAGCTGCGAAACGCAGTTGGTAATGCGGCGCCCGCCGGACGCGCCCACCGCCAGCAGCGGGCGCCCGTCCCGCACGACGACGGCGGGGGTCATGTTGTTGAGGCCGAACGCGCGCGGTTGCAGGGAGTTCGGCTGCCCCGGCCGCGGGTCGAACCACCACATGCCGTCGTTCCAGCAAATGCCCGTGCCGCCCGGGACGATCTCCGACCCCCAGGCCCCGCCCAGCGTGTTGGTCAGCGACACGAAGGTGCCCTCGCCGTCCGCCGTGCACAGATGCGTGGTGGACGTGTCGCCTTTCTGGCGTTCGAGGTCGCGGTCGGAGGCCATGTACGCCCAGGGGTCGCCCGGGCTTTCGGGCGCGGGGGCATGCCGCGGGTCGATCAGCGCCGCGCGGGCCCGCGCGTGCGCCTTGCCGGTCAGCTCAGCCCACGGCGCGTCGACAGTGGCTGGATCGCCCATGTGCGCAAATCGGTCCGCCTGCGCCAGCCGCGACGCCCAGAGAAAGGCATGCAGCCGGTCCGCGTCGGCCTGCGCCCCGCCCGCGCGATACGCCTGCTCGAAGTTGTTGAGCGTGGCGATGGTCGTCGGCCCAGCGCCGCCCGGCCCTGGCGTGATCACGGTCGAGTCGCGATACCCCGTTTCGAGCGGCTCCATCACCCACGCGCGGTATTGAGCCAGGTCATCGCGGCGCAGCGCTCCGCCGTTGGCGATGCAGTCGTCCGCGATGGCCTGAGCAAGGTCGCCCTGATAGAAGGCGTCCGGACCCTCCCGGGCCACGGCGTCCAAACTGTCGGCAAGCTCCGGCTGCACCAGCAGCGGCGTCTCGCCCACCTCGGCGCGCGGTGGCCCGCCGTCGGCGTAGTAGATGCGTCCAAGCTCCGCGTGGCGGCGCGCGGCGGCGGTGTGGCGGCCCATCTGCAGCAGGTCGAACCACGTCAGCCGCGACCCCCGGCGCGCCAGCTCCACCGCCGGCTCCACCAGCGTGCGCCACGGCAGCCGGCCGTGCCGTTGGTGGAGCAGCGCCAGGCCGGCGACGGCGCCGGGAATTGACATCGCCGACCAGCCGATCAGGTTTGCGTCGTCCACCACGCCGGGCCAGAGAAAGCCGCCGACCCCCTCCCGGCCGTCCAGCGGATACCGGTCAGGCGTTGCCAGCGCCGGGGCTTGCATGGGAAAGGCGATCACGTCGGCTCCGGCGGGTCCCGCCACGACGGCATATCCGCCGCCGCCGATGCCGCTTGACCACGGCTCGGCCACGCCAACCGCGAAGGCCGCCGCAACCGCCGCGTCCACCGCGTTGCCCCCGGCCCGCAGCGTGTCCAGGCCGACACTGCTCGCCTCGGGATGCTTGGTGGCCACCATCCCGCGCCGGCCTAAGGCTTCCGTCTTCTCGAGACGCAGCCGCGAGCGCGCGGCCTCGGTCACGCGGGCTCCGGCTCCGAGAACAGCGCGCTGACGGATTCGCCGGTGTGGATCCGCTTGATTGCTTCGGCCAGCAGCGGCGCCACGGACATGACTTGGATCTTGTCGGAGGGCCGCGTCTCATCCAGCGGGATGCTGTCGGTCACGAGCATCCGCTTGATCGAAGAGCCCTCCACAATCTCGTATGCCTCTTCTAGGAACACCGCGTGAATGCAGGCGCCGTAGATCGCGGCCGGCTCGTGCTTCTCAATCTCGCCGATCCCCGCGCGAATCGACTCGCCGGTCGCGACTTCATCTTCCACGTAGAGCACCGTGCGCCCGCGAACGTCGCCCACCAGGCCGCGAATCTGCACCCGCGACGTGATCGGGTCTCGGTACTTGTCCAGCAACGCCAGCGGCACTTGCAGGTGTCGAGCGCACAGGCTCGCCGCCTTGATCCGGCCGGTGTCGCCGACCACGACGATGTCGTCACGCCCGAGCTGCTCGAAGTAATCGTTCAGCTGCGGCATGCCGGTGAGGTGGTCACTGGGAATGCTGAAGAAGCCGCCGATCTGGTCGGCATGAAGGTCGAGCGTCAAAACCCGATTCGCGCCGGCCGTGCCGAGGAGATCCGCCACCAGCCGCGCCGTAATCGGAACCCGCGGCTGGTCCTTCTTGTCGGACCGCATGTAGGGGAAATACGGGACCACCGCCGTCACGCGGGCCGCCGACGCACGGCGCAGCGCGTCGATCAAGATCAGCAGCTCCATCACGAAATGATTCACCGGCGGGCGCGATGTCTGCACCACGAACACATCCGCGCCCCGCACGTTCTCGAGAATCCGTACGAACGTGTTGTCGTTTCCGTATTCGAAGAGCTCCACGCGCCCCAGTTCGCACCCGAGGCGCGCGCAGATGCCCTGCGCCAGCTTCGGATGCGACCGGCCGCTGAAGACCATCAGCCGGTTGGAGATCAAACCGTTGTGGTTGTCGCCGATCATCGCGTGCCCTACCGGATCGGGTCGTAGCAGACGGTCACCGGGACCGTTGCCCGCCGCAGGACGGTGGTGGCGGTAGCGCCCAGATCGCAGTCGTACTCGCCGAGGAAGCGGTGCGCTCCGATCACGATTCGATCCGCGCCCCGCTCGATCGCCATGTTGATGATCCCCGTGGAGGCCGCGCGCGACTGACACACCTCGGTCCGCACCTCGATCCGCCGTTCGGGCAGCAGCCGCTCCGCGCTGGCGAGTATTCGCTCCGCCTTGACCAACGCCCCTTCGTCGGTCGCCTCCAGCGGCCTGTCGTGGCTCAGTTCAATCACGTGCAGCACCACCAGCGGCTGGCGGCGGTGTCGCGCCTCCAACCCGGCGGCCTCCACCACCAGGCGGTCCATGTGACCACCGTTGACCGCCGCGACTACGGGCCGTTCCGAGCCGGAGGTCACGCCGCCGCACCCGCTCTACTTCGAAGCGGCGCCAGCCGCAGCTCTTGACTCCTCCGCCCCGTCCCGCCCATCCGAGACGCCCATGACAGCCATCCGGATCGCTGATTCGAGATCGTGGGCGAGATCGGCGTGCTCCCGCAGAAACTCCTTCGCCCGCTCTCGTCCCATGCCGAGACGCGTGCCCTCATACGTGTAGTGCGCGCCGCTCTTGTCCAGCAGGCCGTGCTCGACGCCGAGATCCAGGAGATCGCCCTCGCGCGAGACTCCCGTGCCGAACATCAAGTCGAATTCGGCCACGCGGAAGGGCGGTGCGACTTTGTTCTTCACCACCCGCACCCGCGTCCGCGATCCAATCACGTCGGTGCCTCGCTTGATCTGCCCGATTCGCCGGATGTCCAGCCGGACGGATGCATAGAACTTCAACGCACGGCCGCCCGGCGTTGTTTCGGGATTGCCAAACATCACGCCAATCTTCTCGCGCAGCTGGTTGATGAAGACCACCACGACCCGCGAGCGGCTGATGTTGGCTGTCAGTTTCCGGAGCGCCTGTGACATCAGGCGCGCCTGCAGACCCACCTGCATGTCGCCCATGTCGCCGTCGATTTCGGCCCGCGGCACCAGCGCGGCCACCGAGTCCACCACGATCACATCGACCGCGTTGCTGCGGACGAACACGTCCGTGATCTCCAGGCCCTCTTCGCCGGTGTTCGGCTGGGACACGATGAGGTCCGCGATATTCACGCCCAGCCGCTCGGCGTAGCTCGGGTCCAGCGCGTGCTCGACGTCCATGTAGACGACCGTCCCGCCGACTTTCTGCGCCTCGGCGACGATGTGCAGCGCCAGCGTCGTCTTGCCCGACCCCTCGGGTCCGAAGATCTCGACAACGCGCCCGCGCGGCACGCCGCCCACGCCCAGCGCCAGGTCGAGCGCCAGCGAGCCGGTCGACACGACGGGGATGGGCCCGGTTGCGTCCGCGCCCATGCGCATCACCGAGCCCGCGCCAAATTTCCGCTCGATTTGGGCGATGGCCGACTCGATCGCCTTGTCACGAGCGTCGGTCATTGCTTGCCCCTCTACGTGCGGCTATCACGGTGCGCCAGCGGAACCGTCATCGCCTCGCCAGACGGCCCGGCGCAGCGCCGCGCCCATGGTAACCGAGGCCGCTCGATACCCGCCTATCGACGCTTCCCGCCCCCGCCGGATCGCTGACCGCGGCACGCGTAGACGCGGGTCGCGCCGCCCGCCTCCACCAACTCGACTCGCTCGAACACCGGTGTCAGCAAGCGCGCCGGGCTCTGCGCCGACGTCAGGACCACCCGCGCCTCGCCGCCCGGCGCCAGCGCGCGACGCGCACCGGCCAGCAGTGCGGCCGCCCCATCGTGGCTGACCCGCGGCCCTACGTGAAACGGCGGATAGCAAGCAATCACGTCGAACCTGCCGGCCTCCGCGGGCACGCCGTCGGCGACGATCACGTTCGCGCTGAGTCCGTTGGCCGCGAGCGTGCGGGCCGTCGCTTCGACCGCCGCATACGACCAGTCGATCGCCGTCACGTCGCGGTCGCCGCCCTGCGCGGCCGCCGCGGCGATCAACCCGCTCCCGCTTCCGAGATCGAGCCAGCGGCCACCGCGCGCCGGCAGGTTCTCCGCCAGCCGAGCCGTCGCCGCATCGACCTTGCCCGGCGAGAAAACGAGTGGATGGTGATGCACCGTGAGCGCGCGTCCGGCGACCACTGCCTCCGACCTCCAGACGGACCACGCCTCCGAAGGCGGGCGGTCCGACCGCTCGTGGACGTACAAGCGCCGGTGCTCGCCCACCGCTTGGCGCACCGCCGGACCCACGATGCGCAGCGCCGCGCGATGCACCGAAGCGGCGCCGCGAGCGCGGTCGCCGAGCACAAAGAGGAGACCGCCCGGCGCCAGACTCCGCGCCACGTGCGCCAGGCACCATTCGACGCCCGCGCGTCCGAGCCAGTACGGAATCCGCACGACTCCAAAATCCGCCAACGCCGCTGGCGGCTCACCCCACGACGCGAGCCGCCAGCCCCCCAAGCCCCGCAGGCCCACCGCGCAGCTCGAGGCCGCGCCGAGATCGAGCGGCGTGAGCGTGCCTTCGCCCTCCCAGCCCGCCGCCTCGATCGCCATGGGCAGCGCCGCATCCCAGGACGGCGCCTCGAGCCATCGGCCCGGCCCGGGAGGCTCGAGCGCCCGAAATAGCAGCCGGAGCTCCCGATCCAGCTCCCGGCCGGGCGTGTCCGTCCGGGCGGCCACGGAGATCCGCAACGGCCCGATCCGTATCGCTCGCTCGGTCAGCGCGCCTGTGGTCCCGACCTCCACGTTCCCTCACCTCCGGCCATCTGACCGCGCGCCCGACAGGCACGCGAAGCAACAATCCGCGCTAAATCCCGACCGCCGCGGTCCCGCCGGCGCTCATCTTGCCCGTGCGCCCGCGTGGGCCGCGCGGAGCGAGTCGCGCGGCGTCGCCCTAGAATGCCCGCGATCGACCCGTTGCCAAGTGGGGATTAGGAACGTGCGGCGATTACTTGTGATGGCGGCGGCGGCAGCCCTCGTCCTCGTGCTCGCGGCCTGCGGAGAGAGCGACTCCGCCGACGCCGCCGATGGAGGTGAAGCTATCAAGCAGTTCGACGCCTTCCCGGACATGGTCATTGACACCGCCAAGTCCTATACGGCCGTGATCAAGACGAACCTCGGCGATCTCACGTTTGAGCTGCTGCCCGGAGAGGCGCCGCTCGCCGTCAACAGCCTCGTGTTCCTTGCCCGCGAGCGCTTCTACGACGGCGTCGTCTTCCACCGCGTCATGTCGGGGTTCATGGCCCAGGCCGGCGACCCCACTGGACTCGGGACCGGCGGTCCGGGCTACAGCTTCGCCATCGAGACGCCCCAGCGCCCGTACGTGCGCGGCAGCCTCGCCATGGCCAACAAGGGCGCGCCCAACACGAACGGATCGCAGTTCTTCATTGTGCTTTCCGATCTCACCGCGCAGGGACGCCTGCCGCCCAGCTACTCGCTGTTCGGTCAGCTCACCGACGGCGAGGCGACGCTCACGAAGATTGAGGCCGTCCCCGTTGGGCCAAGCGACTCGGGCGAGCCTTCCAGGCCCGAGGAGGAGATCCGGATCTCGAGCATCGAGATCGTCGAGCGCTAGCGAGTGACCCGAGGGTCGTCCCCGGTGGCCGGGCCGCTGTCGGTCCGCCGACCGTTCAGCCTGCGCGCCACCGCGCAGCTGCACGGCTGGTATAAGCTCGCGCCGTATCGCTGGATCGACAGCGAAGAGGCGCTCGAGCGGATCGACCGCCTGCCGTCGGGACGCACATATCGGGTCCGCATGCGCCAGGGACCCGCTCTCTCATCCGCAACCGCGTCCGTCCGCGTCGCCATCCATCCGCCGCCGTCGGCGCCCGAGCGTCCGGTCATTCACGCCCGCGTTCGGCGCCTGCTGCGCCTGGACGACGACCTGCGCGAGTTTCATCGGCTCTGCCGGGCCACGCCCGCCCTTCGCCCGATCCCTCGTCGGGGCGCCGGCCGTCTGCTGCGCAGCCCCGACATCTGGGAGGACATCGTCAAGGCCATTTGCTGCACGAACGTGCGTTGGACGCGCTCGATATCGATGGTGGAGTCGCTCTGCGAGCTGGGCGCGCGACACGCCGATGACGCCGGCGCTCGCGCGTTTCCGAGTCCGGATCAGGTAGCCCAGGCCGGACACGAGACCCTCGTGCGTCAGGTAGGCCTTGGATACCGCGCTCCGTTCGTGCTCGAGATCGCGCGGCGTGTCGCCGAAGGTAAGCTCGATCTCGACCGATTCGAGCACTGGACCCGAAACGGCGCCCGGCCGACCGACACGCTCACCGAGCTCCCGGGCGTCGGACCCGTGTCGGCCGCCTACGTGTCCATGCTGCTAGGTGACTACTCCGAGCCGCCGCTCGACAGCGCCACGACCCGCTTCGCGGCCCGCCGCTACTTTCACGGCCGCGATGTCGCGCCGGCCGTGATCCGCCGGCGGCTGGCGTGTTACGGAGCTTGGCGCGCCCTCGCCTTCTGGTGCGAGTTCTGGCTGTCCGGCCCGGCCCGCAAGGGCTGGAGCACCGTTCCCCGCGCATGAACCAAGCGCCGTCCGCCGGAACTGACCCGGAGGACCCCGGTCGGCAAGTGCCCCAAGCCGATCGCCCGCGAAGCTTCGTCGCCGACAGCCGCCTATTAACCTTCACGCTCGCGGCGGCCGTCTTCGGCCTCGATCAGATCACCAAGACCCTTGTTGACGCCGTTCTACCGATCGATGGCGCGCACGTCGGCCCCATCTTCCACTTCGACCGCATCCGCAACCCGGGCATCAACTTCGGGCTGTTTCGCGACTTCCCAATCGTGATTCTGATTGCGACGGCAGTGCTCGGTGTCGCATTCGTCGTACTCGTGCTGATGCGCCCGCCGAGCCGCTGGTGGACGGTGCTCGGCTTCGGCCTGCTCATTGGCGGCGGATTCGGCAACGTGTACGACCGGCTGAGCACTGGGGCGGTGTTCGACTTCCTCAACATCACGCCGTTCGTCGGCTACCTGAATCTGGCGGATCTCGCGATCGGCGCCGGCATCGTCCTGCTGCTGCTCGAGGCGTTTCTGCCTCGCCGACGGCGCCGCGCCCCCGGCTGATCCCGACTCGACGCGTCGCCGTGCATCGCCCGACCGGTACCCCCGGCGCGATTCGAACGCGCGCACCCGGCTCCGGAGGCCGGTGCTCTATCCGCTGAGCTACGGGGGCTCGACCGCCCATTCTAGGGGCGGCGACCCCCGTGTATCCCTCGCGCCTCGCGTAAGCTGGCGTCCCCATGGACCTCTGGCGGCTGCTGGTCTCTCCCGCCGACACTGGCGCTCGCAATATGGCGATCGACCAGGCCGTCGCCGAGTGCGTGCAAGCCGAACGGACGCCGCCCACCCTCAGGTTCTATACCTGGCGGCCGCGCGCGCTCTCGATCGGCTACGCCCAGCCCATCGCCTCCGTCGATCGACGGCGTGCGGCGCGGCTTGGCGTGGACATCGTGCGCCGACCGACCGGCGGGCAAGCGATCCTCCATCACGACGAGCTCACCTACGCCGTGGCCCTGCCGCGCGGCCATCCGCTGGCCGCCGACGGCGTGCTCGAATCCTACGGCGTGATCAGCCGCGGGCTGACCGCCGGGCTGGGGCTGCTGGGTCTGGCGCCGCGGACCGGTGGCTGGGGTCCAGCGTCGGATCCCGTCTCGGACGGCGTGTGCTTCGTCTCGCCCAGCCGGCATGAGATCGCGGTGGACGGACACAAGCTGATCGGCAGCGCTCAGACCCGTCTCCATCGCGGAATCCTCCAGCACGGCAGCATCGTTCTAGCCCACGATCCAGAGATCTTCTCGCTGATGGGCGTCCCCGAGCCGCCGTCCGCCCCCAGCGGTCTCCGCGCCCTGCTCCCGGCCCTTCCGCCCACGGGCGCGCTGGTGCAGGCCTTCGCCGCCGGCTTCGCCCAGGCGCTCGAGCTCACGTTGCGGCCCGGCCAACTGTCCGCCGACGAACAGAATCGTGCCCACGAGCTGCGGGATGATCGCTACCAGACCGATGCGTGGCTCGAGCGCCACTAGCCCCGGCGAGCCGACCGCCGTGTTGCGGCGCGGCCTCCACGTGCTGCGCCCCGTGACTCGATCGCTCGTCATCGACGCCGGCTGCGGCGCCGGCCGTGAATCCGCTCGGCTCGCCCTCGAGACCGGCGCGCGGGTGCTCGCGCTGGACCGCGATCCCGCGGCGCTGCGCGCGGCCCCGCCGACTCCGGGGGTTCAGTACGTACGGGCCGATGTCACCCGCCTGCCGCTCGCGGCGGATGTCGCCGAGGCCGTCTACAGCTTCGGCCTGCTGCAGGTCCTGGGTAACCACGGCAACGAGCCAATTCGTGCCGCGCTTCGTGAGTTTCGGCGTGCGCTCCGCCCCGACGGAGTTGCCATCTTGAGCTCGATCGCCGACTTCCGCGCCACCGGCGGCGAATTCCGCAGCCTCACCGGCGCCGAGGTCTCACAGGTCATGCGCGGCTCGTTCACCCTGCGCGAGCTGATTGGGCTCATGGACGTGGACGCCCGCGGCCATCAGTCCCGCTATTGGTACATCCACGCGCTGCCAGTTCCGGCCGACGACGCTTCCGGCTGAACCGGGCCGCTGGGGGCCGTAGCCGCGCTAGCCGCGCAGGATGCGGTAGATGCCGCCGGTCAGGGCGTCGCACGACCAGAGAACTCCGTCCCAGATCGTCAGGCCGTGTGGCTCGAACTCCTCGGCCGGCACATCGATGCGCTCGAAGAGCGTGCCGTCGTTCGGGTTCAGCTTGATGATCATCCGATCGTTCGTATGCACGCACCAGATGCCCGCCCCTTCGGTCGCGAGACCGTGCGATCGGTCAGACGGCAGCGGGACCTCTCGTCGTACCGCGAAGTCCTCGGGGTCCACCAGCACGAGCTTCTCGAAGTCCACACTCGTCAGCCACAGGCCTTCGGCCGTCCATTCGATCCCGTGGCAGTCGTCGCCGCCGGGCATCAGAAACTCGGCCAGCGACTCGCCGGTGTGCGGGTCGGTCTTCACGATGCGAACGTGCTGGGTGTCGGATGGGAGGGCCTCGCGTTCGATCGGAAGGTCGTTCGAGCACATCCAGAGCGCGCCCCCGCCGTAGGTCATCCCGCTGGTCTTGCCCGCGCCCGTGGCGAAGCTTCGAAGTACCGTTCCGGCCTGGTAGTCGACCAGATACGCGCGGCCTCGCCGCTCGTCCGCAATCCACAGTCCCTCGCCCGTCGCTTGCAGCCCGTTGGGGTGTGGGATCGGCGCATCGAACGCGTGCACGAATCGCACGTCCGTCAGCCGCACGGTCGCCGTCATGTCCATCGCCCTCACCCCCTCACACGCTCGGCACGGTGCGTTCCGGAACATAGCCGGCGCCGATCACCACGGCCGCCGCCGGCCCAAAGCTCGCATATGTCTCCCACTGCCGGTTCGGATAGGTCCGGTCGCGCAGGTCGTCGCCCAGCAGCCTCAGCTTCACGGGCTGGGGGTCACCGGGATGAAACTCCACGACCGTGGACTGAAAGTACTGTCGGACGAACCCGCGCGTGGCGCCCGGAATGTTGAGCACGGCCCGCGGATCGTCGTCCCGCCGCGCGTCGCTCTTCGGGAATCCGAAGGCGCTCACGCCGCCGAGCTCCTCGAAGAAGTCAAGGAACCCGGTCTGCGTGCCGTCCACGTCCACATTCGACACCTTGTGACCCCAGGGGCCCACGAGCGTTCCCGGATTCGGATTCAGCAGGTCCGGCTCGACGCCTAGATCCACCGACCCGCCCAGCCCGCCGCCGACGTAGTCCCACGCCAGCCGCCGTTCCATCAACCATGCGCCGCCCCGCTGGTGGCAGTCCACCGCGCCCCGCTGATAGTACTGCGTGAACGCATTCTCCCGTTCCTCCAGCACCTCGGAGGTTGGGAACCCCCAACGGGTCAGGCCGCCGGTGGCGTAGTAGTGGCGCCGGAAGTCGCAGGCCACGGTTTGCCCACCGATCTTGAGCTCGAGATCCATCAGGTTGTGGGCAAGATTGGGATCGGGCGCGATGTGCTCGGTCGTCAGCACCCGCAGCTCGCGTCCTGCCGGCGGATCGAGCGGCGTCGTGTCCAGCGTCGCTGCGCTCAGCTCCTCACCATCGGGTGTGATCCCGCGCGTGCCGAGCAGGTACGCCACCACATCCAGATACGCCTGATCGCTCAGCGAGCCGGGTGCGCTCAGCGGCATGGTTTGCCGTGTGTAGTCATAGACCACCCTGACCGAGTCGAAGTACTGCAGGCTTCGCGGCCCGCTGACCGCCGGCGCGAATCCATCGTCCCCATTCGGCCCGTGACACAGGGCGCAGCTCTCGGCGTACGCGATTTCGCCGCGGTCCACCTGAGCCCCCGTGATGGCCGCCGCCCCGCTCACGGCAATCGCCGCCGCCCCGATCGCGGCCGCCGCGGCCACGGCGATTCGCCGACCGGCGCGCGCCGGCCCGCGAACCCAGCTCACGCCCGGCGCCGTCACAGGCCCTTCAGTCCCGCCGAGCGATGCGCGTGCCCGTCGATGTGCGTCGCGCCATCGCCGGGCCGCATTCAGCCGACGAGTCGCCCAAGAGCCGATCCGCCGCGCGGTCATGTCACGCATCGATCCGTTTGCGAAGTTCGGCGATGAAGCGCTCCGGCTCGCTCACCCCCAACCACAGCGTCTGTACGCGCAGGAACGGGAACAGCAGCGGCGTGCCCATGCGCCGACGCGCCCGCAACCGAACCTCCACCGCGCGCGTCAGCACGCCCAGCGCGAACTCCCGGCGGCGATAGGAGGCCGTCACGCCGTACGACCGTCGTGGGCGTTCGGTCGGCTTTCCAATCAAGTCGATCGCGTCGTATGGGATCACCGTATTGACCAGGAACCCGACGCGTATTCGCAGGCCGTCGTCTCTGAGCTCGGCAACCCCGTGGCGCGCGGCGAAGTACACGGCCACGATGAACGGCACGAGTCCCAGCAGGGCCAGGCCCGTGGCGACGTTCGCGGTGCGGCCGAGCGACTCCGGCGTGTCGGCGAACCCGCGGACAAGCGAGAACAGCGCGATCAACGTCACGCCGCCGCCTATGAAAACCAGTGCGTTTCGATCGGTTCCCGTCTGCAGCGGCCACCGCGGCGGCCCTGCCGGCTCGGCCGGCACCGACGGCTCA
The DNA here is from genome assembly GCA_965247475.1 of Chloroflexota bacterium. Lineage (GTDB taxonomy): Bacteria > Chloroflexota > UBA11872 > UBA11872 > UBA11872. The sequence continues at coordinate 2,488,496 of OZ252016.1, read as the reverse complement.
CGCCCCATTTGATCCCATCCGTTCGATGGCTCGGCGCCCCAGCACCCGCACGTCGTTGGTCAGCTCCGCGCTCCCCAGTTCCGCGTGGGTGAACCAGCGCATCTCGCTGTGCTCATCCGGCGCAAGGCGCGCCTGTCCGCCAACCGACCGCACAAAGTAGATCAGATCGATGTGGTAGTGGTCGGGCTCGATCCGCTCGAGCAGGATGGTCTCCGGCGCGGGCAGGGCGCGCACGCCCTCCGTATGAAACTCGGGCGTCTCGGCCACGACTTCAATCTCGAAGCCCGTCTCCTCACTCGCCTCACGCCGCAGCGCCTCGATCGGATCTTCGTCCGGATCAAGGTGGCCGCCGAACGGCAGCCACATCCGGAGCTTCCGGTGCCAGAGCAGCAACACGGCCCCGTCCCGCACCAGGAAGCCGGTCGCCGTGAAGTGCTTGATCAGCCTGGCCGTGCCTCGTTCGCCGATCGACGTTACGAGATTGTACGGACGCTCGGCCAACCCGCCCGCGCGGCGCGCGAGCGCAGTGGTGGAGATGGGGGCGAGTCGAACGCCCCGTCCAGGAGGGTTCACCCCGGCGCGTCTACAGGCTTAGCCGGACTTGTGTGTCTCGCCGCAGCGCCGCTGCCCGGCGACGGCTGACCGCGACCAGTCCGCTGATCTTTGCCGGTCTGCGCGGACGCTTCGACCGGCGCACCCTAGGGAGTTGTCGCCCGTTCCGCCCCGCTAGAGACGGGCCGGAGGGACGTCGCGGCTAGTTAGGCCGCGAGGGCGAGTTCTTGTTCGCCAGTTACTTGGTGCCGCCACGTTTACGAGCTTGACGGCGTGCTCGACCTGCAACGCCGAACTTCGATCTCCTGTCGAAACCCAGCATCCCCGCTCCCAATGCTATCCCACATGCCGCGCGATTTCGCGCGCATCCTCGCGGGCTCGAATCCTCTCGCGCTTGTCGTACGAACGCCGCCCGCGTACCAGCCCCACCTCCAGCTTCACCCAGCCGCCCGCCAGATACAGGCGCAGCGGGATGGCGGTCCGACCGCCGTCACGCACGTGCGCCTCCAGCGCGCCGATCTCATCCCGGTGCAGGAGCAGCTTGCGTGAGCGCGTCGCGTCGTGGTTCGCATCTGCCGCGGGCTTGTAGCGCGCGATGTGGACACCGTGAAGAAACGCCTCGCCGCCGTCGACCGCCACGAACCCCTCCGCCAGGCTGACCGAGCCGTTCCTGATGCTCTTGACCTCCGGCCCGGTGAGCACGAGCCCGGCATCCAGCGTGTCCAAGACAGCGAAGTCGCGGCGCGCGCGCCGGTTGACCGCGATCGTGCGGTCGCGCGGCGCCTCGTTCGCCTGCGCCTCGGCTCGCCGACGGCGCTTCGCGCTCCGTTTCTTCGACACGGGGGGCCCTCGATCTTCCCAGGGGCGGCGCGCGCGGCGCCCATCCCGCCCCTGGATACAGGTCGCTGAACCATTGTCCCCTGTGAGAACGGAACCGACGTGGATCCGCCGAGCAGCGCCCGGCGGGTCTGGCTCAGGCGCTCGCCCTGGTGTCCGCCGGGGGCACGGCGCTGGGCACCATGCCCTCGAGCAGCTTCTCCAGCGCCATTGTGTGGCTGCACGTTCGCCACACCGCAAAAAACTCGCAGTCGCAGTGCCACTCGCCCTCGCCAAGCGTGATCACGTGATCGTTGTTGTCGCCCGTGAAGCGAACCGTCAGCCCCTCGAATCGAATCCGGTGCGGCTCGCTCGCGTACTGATGCGCCTTCTGCACTTTGCCGATCAGGCTCGACTGCACGGTGGACTCCTTGGCGGCTCAGCGCACCGCCCAACAAAAAACGCTCGGGTCATCCCGAGCGCACAATCGTCGGCTTTCGAGGTCGAACTGAGAATGGTGTGCCTCCGCGCCACTCACGGCGTACTTGAGTATACGCGTCCGCTTGCGGACGGATTGCTCGCTACCACCCGTATTCCAGACGCGGCGCCAGCCGCTCCGGCAGCCCCACCTCGCGCATCTTGGCCTGCGTCGCGCCGATGTCGTACGCCACGCGCCGAAACGTGAAGACCTGCGTGGCGGACTCCAAGATCGCGTACGCGGCGCGCGGATCGCCGTCACGCGGCTGCCCAACGCTGCCCGGATTGAAGATCAGGCGGTCGCCGTCAACATTGATCGCCGTGCCCGGCGATGGAACTTCGGTCACGAACGCGTCGGCGCCGGTCACCCCGGCCCGCCAGCGGAACACCACCGGCACGTGCGTGTGCCCCACCAGGCAAGCGTTGGTCGAGAAGTAGCCGAAGTTCGCCTGTGCGATCTGGATGTTGGTGATGTACTCCCAGATCGGATCGCGCGGACTCCCGTGCGCCGCGTACACGGAGCCGAAGGCCTCCGCCGCCGCCAGCTCCGCGAGATACTCCCGCAGGTCCTCGCGCAACACCGAGGCGGTCCACGCACACGCCGACCGCGCATCCTCGTTGAACTGTGTCAGCTCGGCCTTGCCGATCGATCCCCAATCATGGTTGCCCGCCAGCGAACGCAACGGCAGGCCGCGCAGCCGATCCACCACTTCGTTCGGGTCCGGTCCGTATCCGACCAGATCGCCCAGCGACCACACCTCGTCCACCCGGCGGGCATCCGCCAGCACGGCTTCCAGCGCGGCGAGATTGGCGTGGACGTCCGCCACGATCAAGATTCGCAGGAGCGCCCCCCAGAGCGTTGTATTGGGCCGCTGGCAGGAACCAAGCGGCACCGCATTATGCGGTCGGTTCCGGCGGCCGCCTACATTTCGGTAGTCGGCCCCTCCCGTCAGCGCCCCTCCGTCACCCCGGCGGACGCCGGGGTCCGGGGGTCGACCGTTCGGAGTTCGTTGACAGGCGCCTGGCCGGACCATGAACCACCAGTCACTGGGTGCCCCAGCCTGGATCAACGTGGCCCACTACCCACACTACGGCCGCCCATTCGCCGAGCTGACGACCGACATCAGCGCCGACCGCCCGGGCGCCTATCCGTGAGCGAGCGGGCCGTGGCGTCGTACCGCCGCCACGAACTGCTCACCGCGATCGAACTCGTTCGTGAACAGGCCGAACGACGCGCACGCGGGCGAGAGCACGACCGCGTCGTCGGGCTGCGCCGCTTCCAACGCAAGGTCCACCGCGCTCGCCATGCTCGCGGCCTCGATCGCATCGGCCGGTCCCAGTCGCTCTCGCAGGCGGTCCGTCCCGGCGCCCGGCAGCAGGATCAGGGCCCGCAGCCGAGGTTCGACACGCAGCCGCTCGGCCAGCGCATCGAAGTCCACCCGCTTGTCCGACCCTCCCGCCACGACCACCCACGGCCCCGGGATCGTGTCGAGGGCCGCCAGCGTGGCCTGCGGGATCGTGGCGGTGGTGTCGTTGTATATGCGAACGCCGTTCACCGATCCCACGTATTCCTGGCGCGCTGGAGCCCCGGGGAACTGGGCCACCGCGCGCGCGACCGTGTCCGTGTCCACCCCCAGCTCCGCCGCCGCCGCCGCCGCGGCTGTGAGATTCGCGCGGTCGTGGTCGCCCCGCAGGCGCGCGTGCGCCCATCCAGGCGGCGACGACGACCTGTCATATCGAGTCACACGACCACCCGCCCGCTCCGTGAACCATTCGCCCCAGATGTCGTCGCTCGGCAGCACCGACCAGTCGTCCGATCGCTGGTTCGCCACCAGCGACGCCTTGGCCGCCGCGTAGGCCTCGAGCGATGCGTAGCGATCGAGGTGATCGGGCATCAGATTCGTGATGATGGCGCCGTCGGTGCGCAGACCGGTCAGACCGAGGCCCTCGACCTGCCAGCTCGAGAGTTCCAGCACCACCGCGTGCTCCGGCCCGATCGTGGGGAGCTGCGCGAGCGCGGAGATCCCGAGGTTCCCGGCCAGCGCCGCCGGACGACCCGCGCGCACGAGCATGGCGTGCAGCGCCGTCGCCGTGGTCGTCTTGCCCCGCGTTCCGGTGATCCCCACCACCATCCCCGCGGCGCACCAACGCAGAAAGAGCGTCATCTCCATCTCGATATGCGCGCCGGACGCCTCCGCCGCGCGTAGCAGCGGGGAACCGAGCGGAACCGCCGGGTTGCGGACGACGAGCTCGGCCCGCTCGAAGTCACGCGGGTCGTGGCCGCCGAGCACGTAGCGAACGCCGTCGTGGCCCAGCCGCGCGATGCTCGGCGCGAGCGCCTCCGCATCGCGCAGGTCGGTCACGACCAACTCGGCGTCGCAGTCGCGCAGGAACTCCGCCACGCCGAGCCCGCCCGCTTGCACGCCGAGTCCCATCACCACGGCGCGGCGCCCGCGCAGGTTACGGGGATCGTCGATCCAGCACCGCATGGCCGGCGGCAGCGTACCAGGCAGCCGCACGGCTGCCGGCGACCGCGTCGCACGCCCTGCACGTCGCGACATACGCTTATGACAAGTATCGAGGTTTCACCTGTACGGCTCCGGCCGAGCGGCTCGGGCCGTACAGCATGCAAACATTATGTAGCTTCATCATCGTGCTCCGTACAACGTCTCTGTGGCATCGCCGCGGACACGCGACCAGAAGGACGTTTGACAAATATGTGAGGTGCCATACAGTATTTGTAGGCACCGTTGCACGAGACGTTGCTGCATTTTCAGCCTGGAAAGGATTGATTCGTGGCGCACGTGCGCCTGCGTCGCGGATAAACCCGGACCCGCCCGCTTCTCATGGAGCGGGCTTTTTTGTCGGGGATCCCGAATTGGGCTGGGCGGTTAGTAAGCGCCGTAAGGCGCTTGGGGGGAGGCCGCGGATGCCGGTCGAGTGCACAAGCTTTCATTCGTCGCTGGAGTGGTATGGCAATCGGCTGAGCCGGCGCCGCCGGATGGCCCGCTCCGACGCCCGGCAGCACGTCCGCTGGATCCGTGAGTTCGGCGAAAGCTTGCCGAACCGAACGGGTCCGACCGATGTCACCGTTCGCGACGTGGTGCTCTACTTCGCGGAGCGATGCGACGAGTTCAACGACCCGATCGAGTGGTACTACCGATACAAGGCCATCGAGATTTTCTTCGAAGAGATGACGCGTGAGTTCGACCTCACGACCAATCAAATCAGAGGTCTCTACGACGAGTCCGATCTTGAGCCCGGCGTCACGGAGAGTCTGCCGGCCAGCGAGCGATTCGCCCCGGTGAACTGGTCGCGCAAGGAGTACTACACGTACTAGCGGCCGGTTCCGGCGGCACACTCGCGGGTGCCGTCGCGTCCGGTGTGAGTCCGTCGTCGCGGCGCCTCGCGTTACCATCGCCGTCATGCACAACGGGAGTGCCGACGCTGTACCGCTGACCGCCCCTGCGTTTCGTGAACGCAAGGGCGCCGGGCCGCCGCTCGTCTGCATCACCGCCTACGACGCGCCCTTTGCGCGCCTCGCCGAGCGCGCGGGCGTGGACGCGATCCTGGTCGGCGACAGCCTCGGAACCAACGTGCTCGGGTACGACAGCCAGGTGCGCGTCACTGTCGCCGACGCGGTCCACCACACCGCCGCCGTCACCCGCGCGGTGACCCGTCCGCTGGTGATTGCGGACCTGCCGTTCATGACCTACGCCACCGTCGATGACGCGCTCCGCAACGCTGGCGCCCTCGTGCAGGCGGGCGGGGCGGCGGCTGTGAAACTAGAGGGCGGCGCCGAAGTCGCCCACATCACCGCCGGGCTGGTGGCGCGCGGAATCCCCGTGGTGGGCCATGTCGGCCTCATCCCTCAATCCATCCACGCGCTGGGCGGCTATCGCGCGCAGGGCACGACTCTCGCCACGGCCCAGCACGTGGCCGACGGCGCTCGCGCCCAGGCGGACGCAGGTGCGTTCTCCGTGGTTCTCGAGTCCATTCCCGCCCGGCTCGCCGAGCAGATCACCGCATCCATCCCGGTCCCGACCATCGGCATCGGCGCGGGTCCGGGCTGCGATGGACAGATCCAGGTCATCTACGACTTGCTTGGGTTCTCCGACGAAGACCTGCCGCGGCACGCCCGCGTCTTCGCGTCCGTTGCCGAACAGATCGAGCACGCGCTCGGCGAATACGCGCGAAGCGTGCAGGCGGGCGAATTCCCCACCGAGCAACACGGATTCAAGATGAAGCGCGGCCTGATCGACCGCGTTCGATTCGACTAGCGCCTCCGCTGCCCCGTAGGCGGGGAGCGTCAGTTATCGATGATGAACCCGTGTTTTCGGTACAGCCGCGGCCGGTAGTGGGACTCCCAGCGCCAGAATGACGGCAGGTCCCCGATGATCGCCTCTGACGTCACCAGCATCATGGCCGCGCTGCCGGCGTTTCGCAGCGCCGACCGGGTCACCTTTATCGGATCAAAGACCCCCGCGTCGAGCAGATCCTCGAACTCGCCGGTTGCCGCGTTGAACCCGACCCCGCCGTCGCGGTGCAGGATCTCATCGACGATCACGTCGCCTTCATGGCCCGCGTTCGCCGCGATCACCTCGGCGGGCATGCGCAGCGCGTCCCGCACCACTCGCCAGCCGACCTTCTCGTCCTCGGGAGCGTCGTCCGGGATATTCACGTCGAGCGAAGCGCGCGCCAGCGCCGTGCCGCCGCCGGACACCACACCCTCTTCGAGGCCCGCCCGAGAAGCCGAGATCGCGTCCTCGATCCGGTGCCGGAGCTCGAACCGCTCCACCTCAGTGGCGGCGCCCACGATGATCTCGGCGAACGATCCCGACATGCTGTTTGCCCGCTCTTGCAGCTTCTCTCGGTCGTAGTTGTTCTTGGCGCGCCCGTGCGCCAGCCAGATGTGCTCGATCCGCTCCCCGATCGCGTCCGGATCGCCGTGACCGCCCACAAGGAACGTCTCCAGGCGGTTGGACCGCACTCGATCCGCGCGCCCGAGAACGTCCAGCGGCACGTCGCGCCACGCGTCGCCCGTCTCCGCGCCGACCAGCGTGGCCCCGGTCGCAATCGCCAGGTCCTCGGCGAGCCAGCGCAACCGGTGCTGTAGCGGCGTTGGGCTCTTCAGGCAGATGGCCGACAAGATGCCGCGCTGGTGGTTGGCGATGATCGCCGAGAGCACATCGCCCCCGATCTCCCTGCCCAGAAAGAACAGCCGCTTGCGGCCGCTCTCGACGTAGCGCTCGAGAAACGGCAAGAACTCCCGCAGCCTGGTCACCTTCCGGTCGGTGAGCAGCACATCGCAGTCTTCGAACTCCGCCTCATTGCCCGTCTCGTCATTCGCGAAGTGCGGCGAGAGCAAACTCGTCTCGATGCGGGCGCCGTCCACGTAGCGCACCTCCACTTCGAGGCTCTGACCATCGGTCACGGTGACCGCACCCTCCGGACCCTGTCGCTCGAAGACCTCTCCAATCAGCTCGCCGACCTCGCGGTCGTTGGCCGAGAGCCCCGCGATCCACGCGATGTCCTGCCGCGTCCCCACGGTGACGGCCTGAGCCTGCAGCGCCGCCTCGGCGGCCGCCAGCGCGGGCACCATCCCGCGCCGCACGATCATCGGATTCGCGCCGCCGACGATCGCTCTGAACGCTAGATCGTTCATCGCCTGGGTCAGCACCGCCGCCGTCGTGGTGCCGTCGCCCGCCACGTTGTTGGTCATCATGCAGGCCTCGTACACGATCGCGGCGCCCGTGTGCAGGAACGTGTTCTCGATCTTGATATCGCGCGCCACCGTCACGCCGTCGTTCGTGACTCTGGGCGATCCGAGCCGCGGCTTGTAGACCACGTTCCGGCCCTTGGGTCCCATGGTGGCCTTGACCGCGTTGGCGACCGTATCCACGCCTTCCTTGAGCGCGATCCGGGCGTCCAGGTCCGATACCACCCCCTTGTCGGGGAGCATGCGAGCGTTGTCGTCAGGCACGGGGCGTCCTTATTCCTTGTCAGAGTCAAGCAGGGGAGGCCGCGCGAAAGCGCTGCGGCCGGGTTCGCCGTTCCATTCTGCGAACCGGTGGGCCGCTTTACAAGGCATCGGCGCGCTCAGGCCCAAGCCCGAATTGGTCAAGCAGCTCCCGATCGGCCGCCGCCAGCTGCTCCTCTCCGAGCAGGTCCGGGCGGCGATCAAGCGTCCGGCGCAGCGCCTGCGCGCGCCGCCAACGGCGCACGTGCTCGTGGTGGCCGCTCAGCAAGATCTCCGGGACGCGCGATCCGCGAAACTCATCCGGCCGCGTGTATTGCGGTGTAGCCAGCAGGCCCGCCGTGTGCGAGTCCGCCGCCACCGAGTCCGGATGCCCGACAACACCGGGCGCCAGCCGGGCCACGGCGTCGATCACCACCATCGCCGGAATCTCGCCGCCGCTGAGCACGTAGTCTCCGATGGACACTTCCTGGTCGATCACCATCTCCGAAACCCGCTCGTCCACGCCCTCGTAGCGACCACTCACCAGGAGCAGATGGTCGCGGGCCGCGAGCGCGCGCGCCGCCGCCTCGTCCAGGCGCGCGCCCTGCGGCGTCAGCAAGACCGCCCAGCCCGAGTCGCCGCGGAGCGCCTCGACCGCCGCCACGATCGGCTCTGGCTTCATTACCATGCCCGGTCCCCCACCGTAGGGGTAGTCGTCCGTCGTGCCGCGATCATCGGTGGCCCAAGCCCGCAGATCGTGGATGCGCGCCTCGATTAGCCCGCGTTCGAGCGCCCTGCCGACCACCCCTGCACTGAGCACGCTGCCGAACATCTCCGGGAAGATCGTGAGCACGTCGAAGCGGATCTCGGCCGTCATCGCAGACCCGGAATCATGCGGATTCGGAGCACGCCCTGGTCAGCGTCGTACGACTCGACGACGTCAGCGATCGCGGGCACCAAAAGCTCGCTGCCCCGCCCCGTGACGACGTACACATCGTTGCTGCCGGTGGTCATGATTTCGGTGACCGAGCCCAGCGATTCTCCATCCGTGCTGACCACGCGAGCCCCGACCACCTCGCCCGCGTAGTAGCGCCCCGGCGGCAGCGGCGTCGCCGCGCTCAGCGGCACACTGATCCATGCGCCCCGAAGGCGCTCGGCATCCTCGCGCGACTCCACTCCCTCGAGGTGTACGCGGGGTCGCTTGCCGGGCACCATCCGTGTCACGCGACGGGGCTCGCGCCGCGGCCCGACGCGGACGCTGCGGCCGGGCGCCAGATTCGCTTCTTCGTTCGTGAGGAGTTCGACTCGAACGTCGCCGCGCACCCCGACCGATCCCGTGACGCGCGCCAGCGTCAGCTCGCGGTCAGGGCGGCTCAGCCGGCCTCCTGGATGTCCAGCGCCAGCCGCCGGTTCTGCGCCACCGGCGCCGCGTGCATGATCGCGCGAATCGCCGTTGCGACGCGGCCCCGACGCCCGATCATCCGGCCCATGTCCTCGGGCGCGACGTAGAGTTGATATACGTGCAGGTTGTGGCGGCGGACCCGCTCGACCCGCACGCTTCCCGGGTCGGTCGCCAGGTTTCGCGCGATGAATTCAACGAGTTCGTCCAACCGACCGCCCTAGCTTTCTGATCCGCCGTTCTTCGGCTTCGCTTTTGCCTTGGGCTTCGCTGCGGACTTGGATTTGGCCTTCGTCTTGCCTGCCGCCTTGGCCTTCGGCTTGGCGGCGGCCTTGGGGGCCGCCTCGGCGATAGGCGCAGGCTCGGCGGCGGCCTTGGGGGCCGCCTCGGCGATCGGCGCAGGTTCGGCGGCGTGTGGCGCGGGCGGCCTACCGGTGCCGGCCTTGGCGATCGCCAGCAACTTGGTCACCCGCTCGCTGGGTTGCGCGCCCTTCCGAATCCAGTCCTCGGTGCGGTCGACGTCAAGAACCACCGTGGACGGGTCGGTCATCGGGTTGTACCACCCGAGATCGTCGACCCGACGCCCATCCCGCGCCCAGCGGGCCTCGGCGACGACGACGCGGTACTGCGGGCGCTTCTTGCGCCCCCTGCGGGCGAGTCGGATTCGCAGCATGCGCTATGCGATTACTGGTGAGGAGGCAACGACAAAGGTGTCAGGGTTCGCGGGGCGTTTCATCCCGAAACGCAGCGCCCATCATACACAGTGCTCCTGAACGGAGCGCCGGAATCGTTCGCGGTTCTCGCTTCCCCGCAGGCCGTCGGTGGCCGCTACTCCGCCGCGTCCGGAGCGGCGCCTTCGTCGAGCACCTCGTCGCTGTTGGCCGCCGGCTCCTCGTCGGGCGGCACGTAGCCCGGCACGGCCGAGAAGTCCACGCTTCCATCCGGGTTCTGCCCAACCTCCCAGCGCTCGGGCCAGGCCACGAATTCGGAGGGGTATCGATCCTTGAACAGCGTCCGACCGCCGACCGAGACGTTGCGATAGATGATCGCCTGCAGTCCAGCCACCTCCTTGTCGGTCTGCTTCAGCTCACCCGGTTCCAGCTCCTCGCTGGCCGCGACGCGCAGCGGCGGCGGTTCGATGGGTTTGCCTTGCCACGCCTCGAGCTCCACCGTCCGTCCCAACGGCGCGCCCATGATCTTGAACCGTAGCTCGCCCTCACCCTCGTCGAACTCTCGCCGGATGAGCAGGTGGTTCGGGGTGTCGTTCGTGAACCGCAGGTCCTGCGACGGCTGCCAAATCGCCGCGTCGAAGCCGGGCGGATGTTCGGGGCCCAGCTCGTAGTAGCCCACTCGATACACGTGCTGCCAGCGCTCGTCGATCGGCAGCCCGGCCCAGAACAGCGCCCGAAACAGCGTGGTTGAGACCTGGCAGATGCCACCTCCCACCCCGGGCTCGGTACGGTTCGGCGCGATCACCAGCCCCTCGACAAAGCCGTTGGCTTCCGTGATCAGACCCACGACCGCGTTGAGCGAGAACTGTTCGCCAGGCGCCACCACCGTGCCATCGATCTTCGCCGAGCCGTTGTCGATGTTGTGCATTCGATTCTCGGCCGATCCCCAGAAGAACGAGTGACCTTCGGCGATCAGGTTGTCGAATTGCAGAGCGGCCGCGGTCAGCCGCGTGATGTCCGGTTGCAGAACCACCAGCGGCACGCGTACCTCATCGGCGCCGGAGGTCATCGCCGCTTGCACTCGCGACCACAGCCCCTCGACATCTACGCTGCGGCCGAGTCGGCCCTCGACCGTCGGCACTACACGGCCCGCGGCGTTCACTCTGATCTTTGGGTCCACCGGATCGACCCGCAGCTCATCGACGATCTGGGAGGCCACGTGCGCGAACCCCTGGTAGTCCAAACGCACCTCGAGCTCGGGCGCATCGGCGGCGCCGCCGATGGCCAGATCGGTCGCCAGGTCCTCGCGACCGATCGACCACCGGCCTTGATCGCTGACCAAGTTGATATGGCCGCGCATCAGTCGCTCCGCTTCGGCGGAGACGGGCGCGACCATATCGGTCGCGATGCCCGGCAGTGTGTCTTCGACCGCCAGATCCACGATCACCCGCCGCGGACTCTCGAACCCCTGACTCGCGACGCTCAGGTAGTCGGCGTCCACCAGTCGCTGGCCCACGACTGCTTCCTCCACCGCGACTTGTCGTCGTCCGCCCCGGACCTCCACGCGTACCGAGGCGTCGGCCGCCGGCCGGTAGACCTCGGCCGCGATGCTCTCGATGTACTCGGTAAAGACGTGCGGGTCGAACGAGGTCAGCGTGCGCCACCCGCGCGCCGCTTCGGCGGTCGCGCGCTGCTCGGCGAAGCGCGTGTCCCAGCTTCCCTCGCGGCCCCACGCATACGCCGCGCGGAGCGGACCGGCGTAGTCCACGGCGATGCCAACTTGAGCGGCCGCGGGGATCCACTCCCGATCGCCAAGCCGGAAGACGATCGGACTCGCCAGAAACGGGTCCCAGCGCGCCCGCGCCCGCGCCATCGCCTGCTCGAGCGTCAGGCCCCCGATGTCCTCGCCGTCCATCTGGACACCCGGATAGAACCGGTTGGCGAATTTGAACTCGCCCACGGCCACGAACGATACAGCCGCGCCCGCGCCCGCGGCCGCTGACCCGACGATCCCGGCGCCGGCAAGGGTCAGCAGTCCTCGACGCGTCATAGATCCCAGCCGGATGGCTCTAGGGCGGCGCGGAAACCGGCGTTCCGGCAACGCTCAGTATATGGACGCGATTGCCGTTCGCTGTCTCTTTTCTCACCTATCGCTGATCGCCCGAATCTTGCGTGATATTCTTCCCGAACTGGCCTCGCGGCCGGCCGATCCTACGCGTGAAAGCCCGTCGTACTGTCTCTAGGCCAACGTGTGCCCAAATCGCAGGTCCGACCATGTCGCGTTCCATTGATGAAGTCGAACGGCGCCACCTCAAGGCCGACGTGCCTGAGTTTCGGGTGGGCGACACTGTTCGCGTCCTGGTAAGGATTCGTGAAGGCGAGCGCGAACGGGTTCAGGCCTTCGAGGGCACCGTCATCCGCCGCCGCGGCGGCGGCATCAACGAGACCTTTACGGTCCGCCGGGTGACCCATGATGTCGGGGTGGAGCGCACCTTCCTCTTGCACTCGCCGATCGTCGAGCAGATCGAGGTCACTCGCCGCGGCAAGGTCCGCCGCGCCAAGCTGTACTATCTTCGCGACCGGGTCGGCCGCGCCGCCCGCGTCAAGGAGCGGCGCACCTAGGTCGAAAGGGGACGGTCCTGCGCGAGCCTCCGCCGCGTGTCCCCGATCCCTCATTCGAACGCGGTCTCCTCGCACGTGGGGTTCGCAGCATTGCCGGCGTGGACGAGGCCGGCCGGGGCGCCTGGGCCGGGCCGGTGGTGGCCGCGGCGGTGATCCTCCCGCCCACGGTCTATCGGGACCGCCGCCTGCTCTGGGGCGTCACCGACTCCAAGCGCCTATCCGCCCCCCAGCGTCGCCACTGGCTGCGCGAGATCGAGCGCCTGGCGGTAGCGATCGGCGTGTCGTTCGTGGCCCCGCGCACGATCGATGCTCGCGGCATCGCGGCGGCGTCGCGGCTCGCCATGGTCAGGGCGCTGGAGCGACTCCCGATCGCGCCCGAGCAAGTGATCGTGGACGCCTTTCCACTCCCGCCCAACTGTGGCTACGCGGATCGCCAGCACGCGCTGATCAAAGCCGACGCGACCTGCCTGGCCGTCGCGTCGGCGTCCATCTGCGCCAAAGTGGCAAGAGATGCGCTCATGCACCGGCTCGACGGCGCGTACCCGGACTTCGCGTTTGGACGTCACAAGGGATACGGCACTCCCGGACATCGCGAGGCGCTGCGCCGCTTCGGGCCGCTCCCGGTGCACCGTCGCAGCTTTCGGCCCGTAGCCGAGCGCTTCATCCATGTTCAGGCGGCTCTGGCCGGCTAGACGGCCGCCCGCGCCGGTCGCCGACCGGGCGGCGCTCGGCCGTTGGGGCGAGGATCTCGCGGCGCGCGAGCTCGAACGCCGCGGCTACGCGATCCGGGCGCGCAACGTCGGCATCGGGCGCGGCGAGATCGATCTGGTCGCCGATCACGAGGGCGCCGTCGTATTCGTCGAGGTCAAGACGCGCGCCGACGCTCAATTCGGCGGGGCGCGCGAGGCGATCGCTTCCGCGAAGTCGGAGCGGCTGGTAAGGCTCGCGCGGGACTACCTGGCCCGTCACCACCAGTCGGACGCACACTGGCGGATCGATGTGGTGGCCATCGACGTCGAGCCGGATGGGCGCTACCAGCTAGACGTGATACCGAACGCCATCTCCGGCTAGCCGGCCCGCAAGCTCGCGCCGCCGGAAACCGGGTCGGCCCCCGCACGCGGCTACCATCGATCCCATGCAAGCCCTGCTGCGCCGCCGGCTGACCCCGGCCGTCCTGACCGCGCTGGTTCTGCTGGCCGCCGTGGGCGCGGCGCCCCTGCGGGCCGACGACTACCCCGTGTTCGAGGGGCGCGTCTACACGCAGACCGCCGGTGACGGCGCGCCCCCGCGCGCCGGTTACCTGGTGAGCGACGGCGATCAGATTCCGTTCTGGACCGAGTTCAGGAATCGCGGCGGCGTCTACGCGCTCGGGTACCCGATCACTCAGCGCTTCGAATGGGACGGTTTCCTCTGCCAGGGATTCCAAAAGGCCATCCTCCAGTGGCGCCCTGACCGGCGCACCTTCGACTTCATCAACGTCTTCGACCGCCTGTCGGAGGAGGGCTACGACCACAGCCTGTCCGCCCTGCTGGTGCCTCCGTACGAGTCCTTCGAAGAGACCGACCTGGATTGGCCGACGATCGTGGAGCGACGTCTTGGGCTCCTTGCGGACAGCCCGCCGCTGCAGGCCGCCTATCACGGGCACCACGACCCCATGCGCTGGTACGGGCTCCCCACCTCACACGTCGTCCGCTACGCCGACGTGCATGCGATTCGCCTGCAGCGCGCCGTCCTCCAGCTCTGGCTCGTCGACCTTCCGTGGGCCCGCGCCGGAGAGGTGACCGTGGCCAACGGCGCGGATCTCGCGAAGCAGGTTGCGCTGCTCCCCGCCGATGCGCTCGCCGTCGTGCAGCCGGATCCGAGCGACGACCCGATCGTGATCGCCGTCAACGAGGCGCGCGCGACGCTCGGCCTGCCGCCCCTGGCCAAGAGCCCGGAGCTCATGCAAGCGGCGCAGTCGCACGCCGACTACTACGTGCGGAACCTCGGGGACCCGAATTCGGGCGGGCTCCACACCGAGGTCCCGGGCAAGCCGGGCTTCACCGGCCGCCGCATCTTCGACCGCGCCAAGGCCGCCGGATATCCCCTCAATTGGATCGACGAGACCTTCGGCTTCCTCGACCCGGCGCGCACCCTGGATTGGGCGCTCGGCACCGTGTTTCATCGCTACATGTTCGTGCACCCATCCGCCGCGCACGTGGGCTACGGAACCGCCTCGGCCGGACGCACCACGGCGACCGTGTTCAACGTTGGACTTTCCCCCGAGCACACCGCCCCTGTGCCGTTGCCGTCGGTCTATCCGGCGGACGGCGCCCGCGGCGTACCGACCGTCTGGGATGGCGCCGAGTCGCCGGACCCCGCCCCCGGCGTCCCGCGCCCGCTCGGTCCGCCGATCACGCTGCAGTTCGGACTGGACGATCGCGTGGCATGGACCGGCGCGTCCCTCCACGACCAGGCCGGGCAAACCGTCCCGGCCGTCACGTCGGCCAGCGAGTGGCGCCGCGCGATCGCCCTCATTCCGCGCGATCCGCTGCGTCCCGCCACGGTCTACACCGTGGTCGTCACCGGTCTCCGCAATGGCACGCCCTTCGAGTTCCGCTCCGGGTTCACGACGCGCTGACGACATTCGTCGGGACGTCGCACCGCGCCGGTTCTTGCAGCCGGCGCGGTCCGTAGAATGAGCCCGCTCTCGAACCCCGGCCGCGCGCGTGCAACTCATCGCCGATCTCGCCCACTGGATCCTCGCGTGGGCCGATTCCCCCTGGGGGGCGGCGGCGCTCTTCGTGCTGGCGTTCTGGGAGTCCAGCTTCTTCCCGGTCCCGCCCGATGGCCTCATGATCGCGCTCGCCGCCGGGAACATGTCCTTCGCGCTTGGGTTCTCGGCGATCGCGACCGCCGGATCGCTGCTCGGCGCCCTTCTCGGCTACTGGATCGGTCTCAGGGGCGGGCGCCCGTTGGCCGAACGGCTCTTCTCGCCTCGCCGGGTCGCCTACGTCGAGCGGCAGTACCAGCGCTGGGACGTATGGGCCGTGTCGGTCGCGGCCTTCACCCCCATTCCGTACAAGGTGTTCGCCATCGGCGCGGGCGTCTGCCAGCTTGATGTTCGGCGGTTCATGCTCGCCTCGGCGGTCGGGCGCGCCGGCCGGTTCTTCCTCGTCGGGCTCTTGATCACGATCTTCGGCGAGCAGATCCAGGCGGCCATCGACGAATACCTCGAGTGGCTATCGATCGCGTTCGTCGTGATCCTGCTGCTCGGGTTCGTAGCGATTCGCTACTTCATGCGCGAGCGCACGCCGACCTCCGACCCCGCCGCCGAGTAGCAGCGCGTGCCGCCCCCGCCGACCTACGCGGTCGCCGCCGATGTCGTCGCGATCGCACCGTTCCCCGACGGTCCGCGCGTGCTGTTGATCAGCCGCGCCAATCCGCCGCACGGCTGGGCGCTGCCCGGGGGCTTCGTCGAGCCCGCCGAAGACCTGCCGGAAGCGGCCCGTCGCGAGCTGCGCGAGGAAACCGGAATCCACCTCGGCGACCTCGTGCAGATCGGCGCCTACGGACGGCCGGATCGCGATCCACGCGGACGAACCATCAGCGTGGTCTACGGAACCATTCTGGACCGATCGGTCCAGCCTGCGGCCGGTGACGACGCCGCCGAGGCCCGCTGGTTTCCGCTCGACGCGCTGCCCCAGCCGATCGCCTTCGACCACGCCGAGATCCTCTCGGACGCCTTCGCGCGCTTGCTCGGCGGCCTCCGCGGTGGTTGATCGGCGCGAGCGGTTCCGCGGCGCGCTGCTGGGCCTCGCGTGCGGCGACGCGCTGGGCGCCGCCGTCGAAGGCTGGTCGCGCCCCGACATCGCCGGCGCCTTCGGGACGCTGCGTGACTTTCAAGCAGGTCCGATCTGGGCGCATGGCGAGACAACCGACGACACGGCGCAGGCGGTCGACCTGGCCGAGAGCCTGCTCGCGACCGCCGAATTCGACCCGGACGATCTGATGCGCCGTTTCGTCGCCTGGCTGCGGACCGGCGGCAAGGGCATCGGCATCACAACCCACGCCGCGCTCAGCGCGCACATCGGCGGCGCGGGTGCGCGCGATGCGGCGCGAGTCGCGCACGACTCCACCGGCGGCCTCAGTGCGGGCAACGGCGGTCTCATGCGGGCCGCCCCCGTCGCCCTCCGGCACGCCGCCGATCCCGCGGCCATCGCCGATGTCGCCCGCCGCCAAACCGCGGTGACGCATTTCGATCCGCTCGCGGGCCACGCCGCCGCCGCGTTCTGCCTGGGGCTCGACGCGCTGCTCGCTGATGGCGGGCCGCGCGACGCGCACGCGCGTGCGGTCGAGTACGCACGCGCGGCATCGCCCGAACTCTCGGAGCGCCTGGCCCACGCCGCCGAGCACGAGCCCAACCCCGACGGCTACGGCGGGTTCGCCCCACGCACGCTCGAAGCGGCCTTCTGGGCGCTGTTGCACGCCGACCACGCCGAGGACACGGTCGTGCTGGCGGTCAACCTTGGCGGGGACAACGACACGCACGGCGCGGTCGCGGGCGCGCTTGCCGGCGCGTGGCAGGGCGCCAGCGCGCTGCCATCGCGTTGGCTCGACGGCCTGCAAGACCGCGCGCGGCTCGTAGAATTGGCCGATCGCCTCTACGGCACGTCCTGAGCGTCTCCGTCGGGCGCGACGCGCCCGTTCGGCGGCGCCGGAGTCCTCGACCCGCATGGCAGTTTCCGATCCGCCCATCACCCTAACGGCCAAGCCAGCCCTCATCGACGAGCTCGTCGCGGCGCTCGGCGACCCGTGGGTCCTGCACGACCCCGACGACCTGTACCTGTACACGTACGACGGATCCGTCGAGCGGGCCACACCGGACGCCGTGGTGTTCCCCGACACCACCGCGCAGGTTCAGCAGGTCGTGCGCCTGGCCAACCGATACGGAGTGCCGGTGGTCGCGCGCGGTGCCGGCACCGGCCTCAGCGGCGGCGCGATCGCCGCCTGCGGCGGCATCGCGGTGAGCACCTCGCGGATGAACCGCATTCTCGAAGTCGACTACCGCAACCAGCGCGCCGTCGTCGAGGCAGGCGTCGTCAATTCCGACCTGAGCGCTCACACCACCCGCTACGGCTTTCACTACGCGCCCGATCCGTCGAGCCAGAAGGCCTGCACGATCGGCGGCAACATCGCCACCAACGCGGGTGGGCCGCACACCCTGCTCTATGGCGTAACGACGAATCACGTGCTCGGCGTCGAGTTCGTCACGACCGACGGCGAGGTCGTGCACGCGGGCGGCGCCACGCTCGACCTCCCGGGCTACGACCTCACCGGCCTCTTCTGCGGAAGCGAAGGCACGCTGGGCATCGTCACCACGGCCACCGTGCGGCTGGTCCACTCACCGCCCGCCGTGTGCACGATGCTCGCCTCCTTCGATGAGGTCGGCCAATCGAGCGATTCTGTCTCGGGAGTCATCGCCGCCGGGATCGTGCCCGCCGCCATGGAGATGATGGACCGGCTGTCGCTCACGGCGATCGCCCAGTTCGTGCCGTCCGCCCGTCTGCCCACCGATGTAGCCGCCGCCCTCTTGATCGAGCTGGACGGGTTTCCCGCCGAGCTCGACGCGCTCGAGGCGTCGACGCGGGCGATCTTTCGATCCAACCACGCTTGCGAGATTCGGGTCGCGGCGAACGAGGCCGAGCGCGAACTGCTCTGGCGGGGGCGCAAGTCCGCATTTGGCGCCATGGGCCGCATCTCGCCCGACTACTACGTGCAGGACGGCGTGATCCCCCGCACCACAATCACGGACGTCCTCACGCAGATCGAGCGCATCAGTCATTTCTTCGAGATCCCGATCGCGAATGTGTTCCATGCGGGCGACGGCAACCTGCACCCATTGCTGCTGTTCGACAATCGCGACGACGGCGCCCTCGAGCGTGTGATCGATTGCGGCGACGAGGTCCTTCAGGTCTGCGCCGACGTCGGTGGAATGCTCAGCGGCGAGCACGGGATCGGGATGGAAAAGCACCGCGCCATGCACAAGGTCTTCACCGACGCCGACATGGACGCCATGCTGCAGGTCCGCCGCGTGTTCAATCCCCACAATCGCTTCAACCCGGGCAAGATCTTCCCCGCCCCGGTCAGCTGCGCCGAGATCAACAACCTGCGACGTTCGGACCGGTAGCGACGACCGCGCGCGGAACGCGGTCCCGGCGCGGGCCGCCAATCGGGTCCCGACCACCCGACCTCGCCGAGCGTGGCAAACTCGCAGACGGGCCGCCTATGGTCGCTGATTGCGTGCGGATCCCGCCATGAGTCGATGGCTTCGCCGGATCGCGAGCGTCGGGCTGGCGGCATACGCCGCCGCGGTGCTCGCGTGCGGAGCCGAGGCTGATGCGGCCGGGCTCGTCCAGGAAGCCGAGCGGCTGTTTGCCGACGGAGACCTTGCGGCCGCCGAATCGACGCTGGAGCGAGCGATCGCGTCATCTCCCGACAACGCCGATGCGTATCGTCTCCTCGGCGAGGTAACGGCCGCCGGCGGTGATTCCACCAGGGCGGTCGCCAGCTTCAGTCGTGCGCTTGCCTACGACCCCACCGATCAGAGCGCACTGCGGCAGCGCGGCATTGCCTACCTCGATCTCAAAGATGCCGCGCGCGCGCTGGTCGATTTCGACAAAGTGGTCCAGCTCAACCCCGACGACCTGGGGGCCTACGTGCTCCGCGGTCAGGCGCAAGCTCGGGTCGGGCGGTTCCTCGCCGCGATATCCGACGCCAATCGAGTCGTCGACCGCGCTTCTACCACCGAGATGCGCGCGCGCGGAATCTGGCTGCGCGGCGTGGTGCGGACCCGATCGGGCGATCTTCCGGGCGGCGTGACGGACTTCACACGTTTTCTGGACCTCATGCCCAACGATCCCGACGCGTATGAGGCCCGTGGCCGCACTCTCGCCGCGGATGGCCGGTTCGAGGATGCGCTGCGCGATCTGCGGAAAGCGCTCGTCATGCGCCCGGACGATCCCGGCCCGTTGCTTCTCATCGCCCAGATCCTGCTCGACCAGGATCGACTCGACGAAGCGCGCGACGTCATCGAACAGACCGCCGATCGACTACCGGATCAACCCGAGCCCCGGCTCTTGCGGGCCGAGCTGGCGTACCGCGCGGGCAACGAAGATCAGGCGCTGGCTGAGATCGATGCCGCGCTGGCGCTCGGCGGCCTGGACACCGCTCTAGTCGAGCAGGCGCAGGACCTTCTGGACCAGCTACGCGGGCGCTGAGCGCCGCGCCGACAACGTAGGTCCACGGTGCCCAACGCATCTCCCGCGCGCGGCCTCGCGGCCGTCGTGCTTGCGGCCGGCCGGTCCGAGCGGATGGGTGCGCCGAAACCGTTGCTCGACTGGGGCGGACGCCCGTTGGTTGCGCACCAGGTAGCCACGCTGTCCGCGGTCGCGCCGATCGACGAGATCGTCGTCGTCACCGGCCATGCGTCCGACGATGTCGCGCGGGCGCTCGCTGCCACTCCGGCACGACTGGCGTCGAACCCCGACTATGCGCGCGGCCGGGCCACCTCGGTGGTCGTCGGCGTCCGCGCACTCGAATCTGATCCGGCCGGGATCTTGATCGCGAGCGTCGACCAGCCGCTGACGCCTCGCCTCGTCGCCTCGCTGGTCGCGGCCTGGCGCGAGGCGCCTCGCTCGATCGCCCGGCCGACGCATGGGCGCGCATCGGGACACCCGCTGATCTTTCCCGCCGCGCTGCGCGCCGAGCTCGAGTCCGTGAGCGATTCCACCAGCGGCCTGCGCGCCGTCGTCTACAAGGAGATGGCGCGCGTCCTGGACGTGGACCTCCCGTATCCGGAGACGCTGCTCAATCTCAACACCCGGGACGCTTACGAGCACGCGCGGCGCCTCGCCCCGCCCGATCCCTCGTGACCCCGCCCACGGCGGGCGGATTGGCCGCCCCGGAGGGGCCCTACAATGATCGGCCGGGGCCCATAGCTCAGCTGGAAGAGCGCCTCAATGGCATTGAGGAGGCCGTCGGTTCGAGTCCGACTGGGTCCACCAAGGCCTTCAGCAGCGCCCTGTGCCAGGCCTACGGCGTCGAGGCGGCTCTGTGGCAGCTCCATGTGTGTCTCCAAGAGAGGACGATCCAGGAGAAGCGGGATGCCACAGGCTCAGTCTGATCGAAGCGGATGACAGGACGCCGCTCGGTCACACCGGCGTAGAGTCGGCTCCGTACTCGATACGGAGCCGTAGTCCGAGTACCCGATACCGCTGTACTGTCCGGAACCATTCGCCATCACCCCTCTGGATTCCGGCCCACGCCGGAAAGACGGGACGGCAGGCGTCGCCGTCTGCTTTTGCGACGGAATGACACGGTCGCTGACGCTGGCGACCTCTGTTGAGAACGGACTGGCCGGACTGAAATGCTCAAGCGCCAAGTCAAAGCTGTATGAATAAGAGATACGACCACATAGTCGTTGGAGCGGGTTCGGCAGGTGCGGTGCTGGCGGCCCGTTTGTCGGAAGACCGTCACCGGTCGGTCCTCCTTCTTGAGGCCGGAGCGGACTATCCCATGCTGGAGCGAATGCCTGATTCGGTTAAGTACGCCTACGGGACCGGGACAACAATCTGGGACAGTGGACACATATGGAGTTTTCGCGCCAGGGCCACGGACCAGGCCTGCATAGATGTCCCTCGGGGCAAGGTCACCGGCGGCTCCAGCGCTGTCAACGACGCTCAGTTTCTTCGGGGAATGCAGGAGGACTTCGATCGGTGGGCGGAGTGGGGAAACCCCGAATGGCGGTTCGAACAGATCTTCCCCTACCTGCGGAAGCTGGAAGCGGACCAGGATTTCTCAGATCAATTCCATGGTTCGGACGGCCCCATCAGTTGCCGCAGGTACCAGCCCGACGAATGGGGGCCTCAACAGCGCGCCTTCTATCAGGCATGTCGAGACGCCGGGTTCCCCGATTGCCCGGACCATAATCGACCCGACTCAACGGGTGTCGGACCTCTGACCTTCAACATCGCCGGCCGCGTGCGGGTCAGCACGGCAATCGGCTACCTCGACCCGGCACGCAATCGAGCCGGACTGACCATCAGACCCCACTGCCTCGTCCACAGGATCATCTTCGAGGGACATCGGGCGGTAGGACTAAAGGTAGTCAGCGGTCACGAGGAATTCTGCGTCTATGGAGAGGAGGTAATCCTCTGCGCCGGCGCCATAGGAACGCCGCACATCCTCGCTCTGTCGGGTATTGGGCCCGGGGACCAATTGCGGCAATTGGGGATCCCCGTGGTAGAGGACCTCCCCGGAGTCGGGCGCAATCTACGGGACCACCCGGACGTGCCGATGGCCTGGCGCACGCGCGAAGGCTTCCCATTGAACGTCGACCAGGTTGCGACGGGTACCGTCACCCTACGGTTTACGGCCTCGGGCTCGCCCTTCAAGAACGATATGGTCATCTACATGGGCAACTACTCGGCGGCGAGGCCCATGCGGGGACTGGACCACCGGAGCCCGACAGGCGTCGGCGTAAGCCTGTGCCTGTACTTGGCATTGAGCCAGGGGGAGTTGCGCATTCAATCGAGCGACCCCAGGCAACCGCCTTATCTCGACTTCAACCTTCTGGACGACCCTTTCGATCGGTCACGGCTCCGTGAAGGCCTCAGGATGTGTGCCGACCTGTTCAAGCATGAGGCCTTCGGTCACATAATCGAGGAGCGGTTCGCACCGTCGGACGACATCCTGTGCACCGATGACGCGCTGGATTCCTGGATGAAGCGCGAGGTGATCACCGCACACCACGTATCGAGCACTTGCAAGATGGGGCCTTCCACTGACCCGCTGGCCGTGGTGGACCAATACGGCAAGGTTTACGGCGTCGACCGACTGCGAATCATCGACGCATCGATCATGCCTGACACGGTCCGCGCGAACCTCAACCTTACGGTGCTTGCCATTGCGGAGCGGGCAGCCGACTTCATCAAAGCAAACTGACCAGACGGCAGGGAGCGCCTGGCAAGTTCCCAGCTACACATGCTCGAGTCGAGTACGGTAACGGGCCAACGGGTAGAACATCTAAAGAGAAATATCACGCGGTTGTTGTCTAAGGAGCCGACGATTGCTTTCGGCTCGATGCCCATCATGGCCCTGCCGGTCCTGCCTTGCGGCAGCGGTGAGCATGGACGGCAAGCGAGCCCCTTCGGGATCAGCCGCCGACGGCTCCTTCCGAGCACTACGACGGTTATGAAGGGTCCGCAACATTGTTTCGAAAGCTACTTTGGGCATTAGCATAACGTCTTCAGAAATGATCGTGTTGTCGAACAGAGGACTCACGTTCATGTATCGTGTCGGCGGCATCGCCGTGTACGACGAGCACCTGCTTGTCGAGCACAACGTCAGGTACGACTTCTGCTTCGTCCCCGGTGGTCGCGTGGACTACGGGGAGAACGCCATCGAAGCGTTGGCGAAGGAGATCCGCGAAGAGCTTGGCGAGGAGGTAAAGATAGGGCGTCTCGTTCTCGTCGCGGACAACCTGTTCGAGTTGGACAATGATCGGTTCCAGGAGGTTGCCCTGTACTTCCTGATCGAGTTCGCCCCCGGATCAAAGATTCTCGACCGGGACGGTGTTTTCGAAGGGAGCAATGCGGGAACCATATCCCAGTGGATACCTCTGGATAAGGTGGAACAAGTAAGCCTCGTCCCAGCCTTTATCCGAGAGCGTATGCGGGCGATTCCTCAGACTCCCGAATGCGTCGTCCACGCTTAGCCTAAGTGTTCCTCGATGAACCCGCCCCTGTCCGAGGCGGAAGCATATGACTCACCGAAAGACGCTATTGGCTGCGTCGTGCTCAGTTTGGGAACGTTTGCTTCCCTAGAGTCACAGGGCTATCACCAACTGAAGAGTTCGCAATACAGGACGCCTAGGTCCACCCCGCGGCGCCCTGTCCCAAGCCCGCACCCGAGCCGCGCGTCCGCTCAGGGGCCGACGTCCGTCGCTCACCCGCCCCCTCATCTCGGCCGGGACTCGGTCAACGCTGCAGCGTGCCGTACCATAGCCCGCCCCGACTACGCACGATTCACCGCCTCCGGCAAGCGACGACATGTACATCATCGTTATTGGGTCCGGCCGCGCCGGCGCGGAGATCGCCGGGCGCCTTGACCGCCAAGACAACTCGGTCGTCGTGATCGACCGTGACAAGCGCGCGTTCGCGCGCCTGCCGGACGGCTTTGCCGGCACGACCATCGTCGGACCCGCGATCGACAACGAGGTGCTGCAGACCGCCGGCATCGAGCGAGCCGACGCCGTCATCGCCGTCACCTACGGCGACAACTCGAACCTGGCCGCCGCGCAGATCGCCAAGCACATGTTCAACGTTCCGCGCGCGATCGCGCGCGTGAAAGATCCCGTCCGCGCCGCAGTATTCGCCAAGCTAGGCATCGAGACGATCTCGTCCACCGACATCGTCGCCGATGCGTTCAGCGCTGCTCTGGCCGGCCAGACGGACGGTTAGCCATCTTCATCATCATCGCCGGCGGTGGAAAGGTCGGCAGCGCGCTCGCGCGCGATCTCTGTGCCGCCAGACACGAGCTCGTCGTGGTCGAGCGCGACGCTCGCAAGGCGCAGTCACTGGCGGATGAGATCGGCAGCTCGGTGATCCCTCAGGACGCCTCGGAGGGACGCTGGCTGCTGGGCGCCGGCATCAAGCGGGCCGATCTCCTCATCGCGGTCACCGGCGACGACGAAGACAACATCATCATCAGCCAGCTTGGACGCGCCCTGTCGCAGGGCCGGGCGCGGACGATCGCCCGCATCAATAACCCCAGGAACAACGAAAACTTCCGCCGCCTCGGCATCGAGTCGATCGTGAACGCCACCGATCTGGTGATGAGCACGATTGAGCGTGACGTCAGCGTCGCGCCGATCGTCCACCTGCTGCGCCTGCCGTCGGCCGGCATGGAACTGGTCGAGCTCCCCGTGACGCGTGACTCTCCGGCCCACGGCGCAACTGCCGGCGATCTTGATCTGCCCGCGTACGGCGGGCAGATCTCGGTGGTCCTGCGGGGTGACCAGGCGCTCTTGCCCCGCCGCGACACGGTCCTGGAGGCAGGCGATCTAGTGGTCGCCGTGGTCCGGATCGATCAGGAGGCGGAGCTGCGGCGCCTGTTCGCGCCGCGAGCGGCCGAGTCCACCCTCTAAGCGACGCTAGCGGCCATCCGAGCTGCCCCCGCCGGTTGGATCAGCGGCGCTCTCACCGCCCGGTTCGGCAGCGCTCGCCGCCGGGTCGACGCCTTCCACCTCGCCCTCGAGGATCTCGAGCTCCCCGGCCTCCTCGTCCTCCTCCTCCACCGCGGTGCGCGCAAAGTGCACCGTCGCGACCGCCGCGAACCGGTCCGTCACGGGTGTGTACTTGCCGTCGGCGGCCCGCAGCGACTCGACCAGAACGTCGTCGCCGGCCTCGGCGAGCGGCGTAGCGTCGCCGATCAGGCGCGACGGGATCTCCGTCGGCAGCGCGGACACCTCGATCTCGTTGAGCGTTTGGATCACCACCAGGTCCGGCACCTCGATGGCGGGCGCGGCCCCTTCGAGCTGCACCGGAACCTGCACGGTCACCGGCTTCGTCAGATCCACCCGACGAAACACCGCGTGCACCAGTCGATTCGTAAGCGCGTCCACCTCCACGCTATCGGTCAGCACCGGTTCCGTCGCGCCGTCACGGACGAGATCGACCAAGTGTCCCGCTCCGCCCTGGCGGACCAAATCGGCAAGCTCCCGCTCGGGCACTTGGATCGCCGTGGAGACTCGGCGCGCCTCGACCAGGTTCGCGGGAATCTCGCCCGACTGGCGCAACTGCTTGACGCGCTTCCCGCGTATCGACCGCTCGGTCGCGTGCAACTGAGGTCGTTCGGGCAAGGACCGGTCCTCCTGGTAGCTGAGAGTCAGCGTGGGCGGCAATCACGACAGCCAGCGGGCAGCGATGCGGATGCCCGGCCCATGTATCGCCAATTGAAGTCTAGGAACGGCCCGGTCGGGCGTCAACGGAGCGGAGGCCTGGTCCACCTGACCTGATATGGTTGAGGAGCAGTTCACCCCCGCCGTCCCGATGGCCGATCAGGGCGGCAGACGCAAGGCAAGCGATTGTCCGCACGTAGACGAGTCTCGCTGAGCGACCTGTACGCGGACGCGTGTCGGCGCATGGATATCACCCCTGAAGAGGCGGTCGGCTGCGAGCGGTTCAAGGATCGGCTGCGTCTGTTCGTCTCGGAAGGTCATTCGGTCGAATTTGAGCTCGTTGAGGATCCGGAGAACGACCGTCTGATCCTCGGCACGCTCATCCAGCCTTAGTCGCTCCGCCGACCAGCCGTTCGGTCAAGGTCGCCCCCGAAACCGGCTGCCCGGGCGTCCGAACTGACGTAGAAGCGGGTTGCGCCGGCCTGTCAGTTGCCGTACTGGAGAATGACGGTGGTGGCCGCTCCCCATATCGCGACCGCCGCCAAGATGCCCGGATCTCGATACAGCAGTCGCTCGGGCGACTGCCCCCCGCCGCGCGCCAAGACCAGATACACGTAGCGGAGCAGCCCGTACGCCACGATCGGAATCGTCAGCATCATCAGGTGATTGGTCGGCAGGCTCTCGGCGGAGAACGTGTAGAGCGCATAGGCCATCAGCGTGCTCGCCGACGTCAGGGTCGTCATCACGAGCAGGAAGTCTCGTCCGTACGACGCCAGGATCGGCCGGTGCGCGCCCGGATCGTCCAGCGATTGCAGCTCGGCCCAGCGTTTGTTCACGGCAAGAAACAGCGCCAGCAGAAAGGTGCACAAGTACAGCCACGGTGATATCGCAACGCCGATCGCCAGCGCCCCGGCCGCCGGACGCAGCACGAAGCCGGCGGCGATGATCAGCAGGTCGACGATCGCCAAGTGCTTCAGGCCGAGGCTGTAGCCCACCTGCAGTCCCGCATAGATCGCCAGGACCACCGCCACCGGCCACGCCACCAGCACGCCCAGACCGATAGACAGCGCGTAGCCGACAACCCCGGCGGCGGCCGCCACCCGGACCGGTACGATCCCGGCCGCCAGCGGTCGATCGCGCTTCAGTGGGTGCCGCCGGTCGAGGTCCGCATCCATCGCGTCGTTCAGCAGGTAGGCGCTCGCCGAGGCAAGCACGAACAGACCAAGTGTGGCGAGCGCGAGCAGCACGCTCGTCGGATTCCCCAGCTCCCGCGCGAACACCAGCGCCGCCAGCACCACCGCGTTCTTGGTCCACTGAACGGGTCGCGCGGAACGAATGAGTCCCCGCACGAGTCCCCACCGCGGCGGCGCATCGCCGCCAATCGGGCGGCGCGAGACGGCCGAGCCTCGCTGTGGCGCTGCCTGCACCTGAGCTAGAGGGTCTCGGTCGACAGCATGTTCCCCACGCCCTGGACCGTACCGCCGAAGCCGCCTGACTGCCATTCCTGGGTGTCAGGTTGCGAGCCCTCGGGAGGGATACGCTCCCGAGCGGGCCGGCGGGGGTGATTCGGTCATTCGGTGGCGGCGCGGAGCGCCGCGTCGATCTCGGCTCGCCCGACCTCAGTATTCGCCGATCCCGCGTGCGTTCGCGCGGTGGTCCAGGATCCCGTTCGCGACTCGAACCGCCGCCGCGAAGGCGAGCAGCAGCGCCAGCAGGCCCACGACCGATCCCCACGCCTGCGCGGCCGCCGCCCATGAGACGAGCGCGAATACCCCCCAGGCCGTGCTGATGAGGCCGGCGATGATCAACGGAAACACGCCGACGATCGCCATCGCCGCGTAGCCGGTCGAATGCCTGACGCCGGGGATCTCGCTGACGCGATACGCGCGCCGGCTCGCGCGATCCAGATGGTAGGCGGCCACGAACCAGAACGCGCCGATGACCAGCGGCGCGCCGACCCACGCGGCGGTCGCCAGTCCCGTGTCGCGCAGCACCGCCGGATCGTCCGGCCCTGGCAGCGGGGTCCACGGCAGATTCAGCGCCAGCACGCCCGCGACCGAACCCGCGATCCCGCCGGACCACGGCACCACCAGCGAAATCACCAGCCACGCCAGCGCACCCGCGACCAGCAGGATCAGACTCGCCAGCGCGCGTTCGATTCGCGACCCGCGGATGCGCGCGTACCACAGGCGGAGCGCGTCCAGCGTCTCGTCGAAGGTAAGCGGTCGCACGTCAGCCGGCGCCATGTCGCGGCCGGTCGTTTCCGTGCGCTCGGCCAGATCCGGCTGAGCCGGACCCTCGTCCGAGGCGCTGGCTTCGAACGCCGCGGCCGTGGGTTCGCCCGGCGGCGCCGAGCGGTCACGCGCGGCCGCGCTCTGCCGCGGTGGACCCGGACGCCGGTCGCCGGTATCGTCTCGATCCGCCATCGACACCCCGCTCCAGCCTGTTGCCGCATTCTACGGTCGGCCCGCGCGCGCCTGACCGGCCGCCCGACCCGGACGCTGGTCGCTCCGGTGCGCCGCCGGCGATCCCGCTGGACCCAGAGGTCTGGGCCGCCGCTCACCGACGGGCCTACGACCGCGGCGCTCGCGACTACGCGCGGCGAATCGATGACTACGCCGCCGCCGATGAGGCCGAGCGCTTCGTGCGTCTGGTCCGCGCCACCCCGTACCACGAGCCGCTCATCGTGGACGTCGGCTGCGGCCCGGGGCGTGACTCCGCGCTGCTCCGCCTGGCCGGCGCGCGCCCGCTGCGTCTCGATCTGTCACGCGAGATGCTGCGCGTCGCGGCCGAGCTAGAGCGCGGTCCGCTCCTCCAGGCGGATATGCGGCGGCTGCCGGTCGGCTCGCAATCGGCCGACGCCATCTGGTGCTTCGCGGCGCTCGGGCACCTGCCCCCTGCCGCCGAAGTGGGGGCGCTGCGCGAGTTCGCGCGGATTCTCGACCGCGGCTGGCTCTATGTGGTCGTGCGGCAGGGCGCGGGTCCGCGCGTCATGGCGGAGGACGGACCCGAGCCGCGATTCCTCACCGACTTCTCGCTCGACGGGCTCGAAGCCTCGCTGCGCACGGTGGGTTTTCGGGTTCACGAGCGGCATGCGTGGCCGTCGGCCGACGGTCGCCGCTGGCTGCATGTGATCGCCCGATTGCCCGGCTGAGCCGTCCACCCTCGCGTCCGCCCGCATGCAACGACCGGCCCTTCCGGCTCACGTGCGCCGCGTCCACGCCCCCGAAAACTGTTGACAGCACCCGCCCCAACGGCGTAGGAACTGAGGGCAACGCAACGACAACGGCGTTGATCGAGAGAAGTAGCCGCCCGACCCGACGCTCAGCGAGCCGGCGACTGGTGGAAGGACCGGCGCGTCGAAGGCGGCGAAATGCACTCGGGAGCCGTCCGGCCGAACCAAGCTCCGGCTAGGTCGGACCGACTGGCCCTCGTTACCGGGCGCGGGCGCTGCGGCGCCCCTCGAGGCCGGTCGGCTGGCGCCGCCGGCAAACGAAGGTGGGACCACGAGCGTGCGCTCGTCCTTCGGGACGGGCGCTTTTTCTTTAAGACCCGAGGCCGATGAAAGCACAGCAGGCGATCGACGAGTCGGATGGGCGCGGCTCGGGGCGCCTTGAACCGGGCGGGCCGGCCACGCCGGTCGACGCAACACGCGCCGCGCCCACCCCGCGCTGGCGCTGGCCGGACTTCGTCCAGGTCGTCTTCGACAAGGACCCCGCGGCCAGCAACATCCTCGAGGTGCTCATGTACCCGAGCGTCCACGCGCTCTTCCTCCACCGAATCGCGCACTGGCTCATGACCCATCGCGTGCCGGTCGTACCCCGCCTGATCAGCTTCAGCTCCCGGCTCCTGACAGGCGGGATCGAGATCCATCCAGGCGCCGTCATTGGCAAGCGGTTCTTCATCGATCACGGCTCCGGCGTCGTGGTCGGCGAGACCTCGGAGATCGGCGACGACGTGATGCTCTACCACCAGGTCACGATCGGTGCGACCGGCTGGTGGCGGCACGACAAGAACAACCGGGTGAAGCGGCACGCGACCATCGAGGACGGCGTCACCATCGGGGTCGGCGCGAGCATCCTGGGTCCCGTGACGATCGGTGCGCGCAGCAAGATCGGCGCGCTTGCCGTCGTGACCGAGGACGTGCCGCCCGACTCCGTCGTGTCCGGACCGCGCGCCACGTATGTCGTCCGCGCCGGTGAGCGCGTCGATCACGAGCCGATCCATCAGCTCGGCGAGCGAGTGGACCCGCAGCGGCGTGAGACCTAGCTCCGACCGATACACTTGATCGGCGCGGTCGCCTGACCGGCCTCCACTCCAACCACGTTCGCCACATGCAGCGTCTGTCGAAACTGTTCGGACGCACTCTGCGTGAAGACCCGTCCGAAGCCACCATCGCCTCGCACCGTCTGCTCCTGCGCGCCGGGTTTGTGCGCCCGCTCGGCTCCGGCATCTACAGCTACCTGCCGCTCGGGTGGCGAACCGCGCAGCGAGTCGAGCAGATCATCCGCGAGGAAATGGATCGGATCGGCTGCCAGGAGCTTCAAATGCCCGTGGTCCACCCCTCCGACCTGTGGGAGCGGACCGGCCGTTTCGAATCCGTCGGGCCCGAAATGGTCCGGTTCAAGGACCGGGCCGACCGCGACATGGTGCTCGCGTTCACCCACGAAGAGGTCGCCACCGACCTTGCCACCTGGTTCACCAGCTCGTATCGACAGCTCCCGTTCAGCATCTACCAGTTCCAGACCAAGTTCCGCGACGAGCCCAGACCCCGCGGCGGCCTGCTGCGCGTGCGCGAATTCACGATGAAGGACGCCTACAGCTTCCACGCCGACGTAGAGAGCTTCGACGCCGACTACCAGCGTTTCCTCACCGCCTACACGCGTGCGTTTCGCCGTTGCGGGGTCGAGCCCCTTGTCGTGCAATCCGATGCCGGCGCCATGGCCGGGTCCCAGGCGCACGAGTTCCACAGCGTCACCGATGCGGGCGAAGACACGATCGTCGCCTGCCCCGACGGCGACTACGCCGCCAACCTGGAGGTGGCGGTGAGCCAGGAGCAAATCCTCGATCACGGGGCGCCGCGGCCGCACCAGCTCGTGGCCACGCCCGGTCAGGAGACCATTGAAGCCGTCGCGAGCTTCCTCGACGTTCCCACGCACCAGACGCTCAAGGCAGTGTTCTACCGCACGCCCGAGGGAATCGCCTTCGTGGCCATTCGAGGCGATTTGGACGTCAACGAGGCCAAGCTCCGGAGTCTGCTCGGCGTCGCCGAGCTCCGTCTCGCGGCCGACCAGGAGGTCGAAGATGCCGGGCTCGTGGCCGGCTACGCCTCGCCCATCGGCCTCGAGGGCACCGTGACGACTGTGGCCGATGACTCGGTGACACGCGCCACCAACCTCGTGGCCGGCGCCAACCGGCCCGGCCACCACCTCACCGACGTGAACTACCCGCGGGACTTTCGCGCGGATCACGTCGGCGATATCGCCTCGGTTCGCGCGGGAGACCCCTGCCCCGTGTGCGGCACGCCGCTCGAGTTGCTCACCGGCATCGAGCTCGGCAACACCTTCAAGCTCGGCACCTTCTACAGCGAGAAGCTGGGCGCCCGCTATCTCGGCGAAGATGGCGTCGAGCGCGCGATCGTCATGGGCTCATACGGGATCGGCGTTGGCCGCCTGCTCGCCGCCGTGATCGAGCGGCACCACGACGACCAGGGCATGCAATGGCCCATCAACGTCGCTCCCTACGATGTCCACATCGTGCAGCTCGGCGTCGACCGGATCGCGGAAGCGGCCGAGTCGCTGGCGACCGACATCGAATCCGCCGGCCTCACCGTGCTCCTCGACGATCGCGACGAGAGCGCCGGCGTGAAGTTCAACGATGCCGACCTGCTGGGCATGCCCATCCGCTTGACCGTGAGCAAGCGCTCGCTCGCCAACGACGCCGCGGAGCTCAAGCTCCGCACGCGGGATGAGCGGGAGCAGATCCCACTCGGCAACGTCGCCGCGCGTGTGCTCGAGGAGCGCGCCGCGCTCGTGGCCAGCCTCGACCCGGACCGTCCCGTCGGGCTGGCCGTTCCCGAATAGCGCGGGTGGGTCCGACGGACTCGACGCTGGCGATATGTCGGCGCCGCCGTCGAGACGCATCGGTAGCCCGCCGCACAGGCACGACTCCCCCGCCGCCCCGTAGACTGGATGCAGCCCGCGACGTTCTGCGCTCCGCCGCGAGACCGCGGGTGGGCGCTGAGAGGCCGCGCGAGGTCTGCTACCCCACCCCGGGGACGTGCCGATGAGTCGGTCCTTCGAGCGATCGCGCTGGTCGTGGCGTGCGGCCCTTCGCCGCGGACGTGCCGGCGCCTTCGAACGCGACAACCGCGAGGATCTCCGCAGCGCGCAACAGGCGCTCGTCCATGCCGGCTATCCCGCCACCGAGGCATGGACCACGCTCGGGGCCTACCTCCCCAAGGTCCGATCGGCCGCCGCAACTCGCCGCGCGGCGATGCTGGCCGGCTTCGCGACCGGCGCGCTGATGGCGCTCAGCGTGCTCGCGATTGCGGCGGTTGGGATCGCCGGCCTGGGGCTCTTGTTGAATCTCGGGCTGGGCGCCGGACCCGGATCAGCCGGAGGCGCCCCGCCGAGCGGCGCTGAGGCCGCGAACGCCTCGGCCCCATCGGTGCTCGACGCCGCGGGCTCGATCCTGCGCGCCGCCGCGGTCGTCACGCCGATCGTCGGCGTGGCGGGCCTCGGCCTCGCGCTGGTGGATGGCGCGCGCTGGCGCCGGTCCGGAGCGCTCATCACGTTCCTCGACCTTCGCGCCACGCGACTGTGGATGCTCCGCGAGGCCGCGGTATGGGCGCTGGTCGCGCTTGCGGTCGCCGGCCTCGTCGGTCTGCAGCTGGGCGGCCAGGCGGGTATCGGGTTCTTGTTCCTGATGATCCCGGTCGGGATTCCCGGCGCCGCCGCGGCCGGGGTATGGTTCCGGCGGCTGTATCCGCACGTGCTCATGCGCATGGCGACGGTGAACGCGGCCGCGATCGCAGGCCGAATCCTGCTTCGTGACGCCGCCCTGCAGGTCGTTGCCGACCGAGAGTTCTACGGGCGCGACGTGTACCGTCGCTCCCACTATGAGCGCAGCCTATGGGCCGACGAAGTGCTGCGAACCGCTCGAGTGACCGAGGCCGATCGACGGCGCGCCGTTGAGGCCCGGGTCCTGCGGCGGACCGGCGGCCTTGGGCACGGCGTTCCTCTGCGATCCCGTCTCCCCCGCTACGCGCTCGCCGCGCTCGCCCTCACGATTGCGATCTGGTCCTTCGTCCGCTGGTTCGCCTGGATGAACCTCGTTCCGTTCACCCCCTTTCGGGAAAACCTCGGGCTTGACATTGCGGGCCTGATCGCGGGCGCCCTGGTGGCCGGTCTGCTCGTGTACATCTACGCGCGCCATCTGGAAGACATCTGACCGGTGCCCCCTGTGCTCTCGCGTCGGCGGCTGCTCACGCTGCTGGCGGCCGGATCGACCTCGCTGGCCTCGCTGGCCTGTGGCGAACCATCGGCCGAGACCCTAATTCGCGACGCCGCCGAGCGAGATCCCGTGCTCGCCGCGGCCATCGACCGCGCGCGTCGGTCGGCGGCGAGCGTGGAGGCGCGAGCGCCCCGCGGGGCGCTCGGTCTGCCCGAGCCCGGCGAGCGCCGCCGCATGCCGGTCGCAATGTTCTCCGCGCTGCTCGGGCCGCTGCAGCTCAATCACATCGCCAACGCCTTTGCCGCCGCCGAGGCCGCTAGCCAGGGGCGCTACAGCTTCCAGGACATCCCCCTCGACCCAATTACGCAGGTGAGCATCTTCGACATCAACCACGCGCTCGACGCCGTGGTCGGAACCGCCGCGCCGGCCGAACTGCTGGTCTACTTCCAGTCCCACCATGCCGAGCTGGCCGCCAACGATCGGCTGCTCGATCTATCCGAGTTCATCGCATCCGACACCGCGTTCGACCCCGAGGCCTACTGGCCCGGCCTACTCGCCGCCGGGCGGCACCGCGGGGCGCAGTTGGCCCTCCCGGTCGCCGTGTCGCCGGACGTCGCGTTGCTCAACGTGCGGCTCGCGGCGTCTGCCGAGTACCCGCCGCCCGACCCAAGCCGGGAGACCTTTGACCGCGAAGCCTTCGTGAACACCGCGCTTGCGCTGCGGGGCCGGGGTACCGGCGACGCGGGCGCCGAGGTCGCGGGCTTGATCGCCTTTGTAGACCCCGAACCGCGCTCGACCGGTGACTACGTCGTCCAACCGGAGCCCACCAAAGTCCTGCTGGCGGCGCTCGGGTCGCTCGAGGACCGCCACGGCGCCTTCTCGCCGCTCACATCCGAGCAAGCGATCGGCACCGTCGGCTTCCTGCGCGATCTTTCCACCGTCCACGGCCTGTTGCGAACCGACGGCTTTTCGTTCACCCCCCAGTTCCGCAGCTTGAGCTTCGGGCTTTGGCTGGGGCACCTCGCCAACGTCAGTCCGCGCTACTTTGGTTTCAGAGGGGTGATGAGAAATCTGTCGCGCCACCTCGAAACCGGCGATCTGCGCGTCTACCCCTTCCCGAACCTGGGCTCGCCGGCCAATCCGGTCGAGATTTGGGCCATGATCGCCATCCCCTCCAGCACCGCCGACCCGGCCGCCGCGTATCAAGCGTTGCGTGCGCTCGGACACGGCCTACGCGGAGAGGTCGCGTTCCCGGCCCAGCGTGTCCCTGCCGAAGCGCTCCGGCAACGCATGTCGAACCTGGGAGAGGCCGATGCCCAGGTTGTACATGACCTGCTCGAAAACGCCGGCGTGCTCACCCTGAGCCATGGCGAGCGTTCCCTCATCGACAACACGATCGCGCGCGAGATTCTGCTGCGCGGAGCGGACCCCGCGCAGACCCTGGATGCGCTGGCGCTGGAGCTCACGCGCGGGCGCTCGGCGCAGGCCTAAAGCCACGGCGGCGTTCGCCCGGGACGACAGCGGCCGTCCGCCGGTTCACAATGGAACTGCCCCGCCGATCGAAGCGAGACCCGCCGGTGGCCGTCCAGCCTCCCTCGCCGACCAGCAGCGCCGACGGCGTCGCGTGGGATCTGTCGGCCCTCTATGCCGGCGTCGACGACGCCAAGCTCGAAGCCGACCTCGATGCCGCCCAACGCCGTGCCGAGGCCTTTGAGCAACGCTACCGCGGCCAGGTCGCCGACCTCGACGCGGGAAAGCTGCACGAGGCCGTGGCCGAGCTGCAAGACATCCATGAGCTCATGGACGCCTCCGGCATCTACGCGCATCTCTTGCATGCCGCCAAGAGCGACGAGCCCGCATTTGGGCGGCTGGTCAGCTTCACTCAGGAGCGCGCCACCGCGATCCGTCGGCACCTGCTCTTCTTCGAGCTGGAGTGGATCGAGGTCGACGACGATGCCGCCCGGGCGCTCATGGCGGACGAGCGGCTCCAGGCGTTCGCGTACCTGCTCGAGCGCGAGCGGCGCGCCAAGCCGCACCGACGGGCCGAGGGCGAGGAGCACATCCTTGACGAAACCTCCAACACTGGCAGCCGTGCCTGGTCGCGCCTGTTCGATGAGATCACCGGACGCCTCTCCGTGAATATCACACTCGATGGCGAGACCCGCACGCTCAACGAGTCGGAGGTCCTGGCGCTTCTGTACGATCCCGATCGCGAGACGCGCCGCGCCGCCGCCGCCGCGCTCACCGTCACGCTCCGTCGCGAGCAGCACCCGCTGACCTACATTTTCAACGTCCGGCTCCAGGATCATTCCGTCAGCGACCGGATCCGCGCCTACCCGACCCCGATGGCCGCCCGCAATCTCGCCAACGAGATCGAGCAGCAGGCCGTGGATGCGCTGGCGCAGGCGGTGCGCGCCGGCTACCCGATCGTCCAGCGCTACTACCGCCTGAAGCAACGGATGCTCGGACTCGACGAGCTCTTCGACTACGACCGCTACGCGCCCCTCACCGCCGACCTGCCCGCCTACGACTGGGACGCCGCGAAGCGCATCAGCCTGGACAGTTACGCAGGCTTCTCGGACACCCTCGGCGACATCGTGGCCCGCGCGTTCGACGAGCGGTGGATCGACGCCGAGCTGCGCGCCGGCAAGCGTGGCGGCGCGTTCAGCGCCGGCGCCACCACCGCCGCGCACCCGTATATCCTCTGCAACTTCACCGACCGCATCCGCGATGTGATGACAGTCGCCCACGAGCTCGGCCACGCCGTGCACCAGCACCTCTCACGCGACGTTGGGTACCTCCAGGCGCACACGCCGCTCACCACCGCGGAGACCGCCTCGGTGTTCGGCGAGCTGCTGGTCTTTCGCCGTCTGCTGTCACAGCAGTCCGACCAACGGGCACGGCTTGCGCTGCTCGCGAGCAAGATCGAGGACACCTTCGCGACGGTCTTCCGTCAGATCTCGATGCACGAGTTCGAGCGCGCGGCGCACCGCGCCCGCCGCGACGAGGGGGAGCTGACCGCCCAGCGCATCGGCGAGCTGTGGATCGACGCCAACGCCCCCATGCACGGCGGCTCGGTGACGCTCACCGACGACTACCGGGTCTGGTGGAGCTACATCCCGCACTTCATCCACACGCCGTTCTATGTGTACGCCTATGCCTTCGGGGAGTTGCTGGTGCTTGCGCTCGTGGATATCTATGACCAGCAGGGTCCGGCCTTCGCTCCGGCCTACGTCGAGATGCTCCGGAAGGGCGGGTCCGTCAGTCCGGTTGAGCTGGTCAGACCGCTCGGCATCGACCTCGACGATGCCGATTTCTGGACCCGCGGGGTGCGCTTGATCGACGCGATGGTCACGGAAGCCGAGGGTCTCGCGGACGGTTTGGCATGAGCGCTCCGGAGACGGTCCTGGCGATCGCATCGGGCGTTGGCGTGAGCCTTCCCGAGATCGAGCAGCTCACGGCCGACGCCTTGGCCGACCTCCCATCGGGCGAGCGGCGTTTCCTCGTCGTCGTGCCTGATTCGTCCCGCAAGCTCCCGCTCGCGGGCGCCTTCGCGGCCGTGTGGGACGCGCTGCGCGGCCGGGCCGAGCGGGTCGACGCGCTCATCGCGCAGGGCACCCATCAGCCGATGGGCCGCGACGCCAAGGCCCGCTGGGTCTTCGGCGATCGCTCGTTCCCGAACACGGAGATCTTTGATCATCCCTGGGACGACGACGACGCCCTCGCGGACATCGGGGTCGTGCCGCTCGACGATCAGCTCGAGCGCTTTGGCGAGCATCGCGATGATGCCCCGCTGCTCGGATTCGATGCCGACATGTCGATTCGCATCAACCGGCGCCTGCTGGACTACGACCGTGTGATCCTCCTGACCCGTGTCCAGCCGCACGAGGGCGCTGGGTTCGCCGGCGGCGCGAAGCAGATATTCCCCGGCGTCTCCGGCCCCGAGATGATCAATCTGCTGCACGCCATCGGCAGCCTCCAGACCAATCGCGGCATCCACGGCATCCTGCCGAACCCCGTGCGCGACCTGATCGACGACATGACCGTCAGCGTGCCCGTGCCGATTGCCACCATCGCCATGGTCCTCGACGACACGACCGCCACGGTTCGCGGCTGCTTCGTCCAGCCGGACGGCTGGCGCGCGGCTGGGCTCGAGGCGGCGCGACTCAGCAGCGAGGTCAACGTTCGGTACGTCCCGGAGCGCGTGAGCCGCCTCATCGCGGCGGCGCCGCAACGCGCCGACGGGGCGTGGCTCTACTCCGAGCTATGGACGGGGTCCAAGGGCATCTCAAAGACCGAGGACGCGGTGCGCGACGGTGGCGAGCTCGTCCTCTGGGCGCCCAACATACGTGAGACCTCGGAGACGCACGGCGAGCTGATCCGGCGGGTGGGGTTCCACGCCTGGCCCTACCTGTTCGCGAACTCCAATGCCTGGCGTGCGGCGCCCACCCCCGCCCTCCCGCTCACGCTCAGCGTCCTCGTCAAGGGAGAGGCACGGCTGGAGAGCGGGCGGGAGATCCCGCGGATTCGCGTGCGCCTTGCCACCGCGATCCCCCAGGACGAGTGCCGCGCGTTGAACATCGGGTACGAAGACCCCGACGCCGTGGCCGAAGAGATCGAAGCCGCAACCCCGAACCAGGTCGACGACGGCCGCCTTCTCGTCACCGGCGCCGGCGGAGTGCTCTGGCGCCACCGCGACGTTCCGTAGATGGCCCGATCCGACGACATTCGCTTATCGGCAGCTGCGGACACCAGCCTCACCGATCGCATCGTCCTGATCACCGGCGCCAGCCGTGGCATCGGCCGCGAGATTGCCCTCGGCGTCGCCGCCGGCGGCGGGCGCCCATTGCTCGCCGCCCGCGATCTTCCGCGCCTGGAGTCGGTCGCGACAGAGATTGCCGAGACCGGCGGGCGCGCATCCGTGTACCCGCTTGACGTGAGCGATTTTGCGGCGGTCCGGGATGTCGTGGATCGGGTCCTCGCCGATCACGGTCGGATCGACGCGCTCATCAACAACGCCGGGGTCAACTCGGCGCGTGGGTCCGCCGCGCAGGTCCCACCGCAACGATTCGCGGCCGTCTACGCGGTCAACATCGTGGGCCTCTATGCCTGCTGCCACGCGGTGCTGCCGTCCATGATCGAGCGTCGCTACGGGCGCATCGTCAACGTGTCGTCGCGGTCCGCCGTGCAGCGCGAGGCCCTCGTCGGTGCCTACGCGTCGTCAAAGGCGGCCGTCAATGCGGTGACGATCGCCCTCGCCGAGGAGCTGCGCGCCTTCAACGTCCTGGTCAACGCGATGTGCCCAGGGCCGGTGCGGACAGCCATGAATCCCAGCGCCGAGATTCCCCCGTCCGAATCCGTCCCCACCGCCCTGTGGCTCGCATCGCTGCCCGACGATGGTCCGACGGGCCGCCAGTACCGGTTCATGCGCGAGATGCCCATGCTCCCCGAGCACTAGCGGATCTAGCTACAGCCCCCACCAGCCCTGTTCGCACATTCCCGCCGCGCCTTGACATGGGACGCGTCGACGCGGAGCGAAGGACCTGTCCTGAGCCCGTCGAAGGGCCGCCCTACGTCCATCGAAGCAAGCTCCTGGCACCCCGTGTGCGTCCTCCCATGCGTGCCCCCGTGCACCCTGAGCTTGTCGAAGAGGCACGGGAACCGCGTGGCTCAGGACAGGCGCTGCCGTCGTCCGGCAGCGTAGGTGCGCTTCTTCCCCGACGCTCAGGCCGCCAGGTCATATCCCACAGCGCCTCCCTCGCCCCTGAGAACTCAATCCAGCACTTCGAAGTGCCGCCACTTCACACCGCCGACGACTCACACGGGAATCTTCCCCACCACATGGGTCACGAGTATCGAAACCTTGCCCACACCGATACTGACACGATGCCTGCACACCAGATCGGGGGGGGGCGCCGAAAGTGGGGGTCCAGCGCTGTTATCTCACCACCACAAGGTTAGGCCGGGTTCATGCGATCGACCCGCCAGGCCCAGGCGCCGCCGCTGCAGGCCAGACCCCCATGCGGGTCCTATCAACAAGGCTTGTGGGAATCACACCGAGACAGCCCGCTGGAGCGTGGCGCCATCGCCGCGGCCGTGTTGCAGTCGCACCTGTCTCGCAACGCCGAGGGATGCGCGTTGCGTGGCCGGCAGCACGGCTCGCTAGTCGTCTTGCCCAAGCTCCGGACCTCGTTCCTCGAGAAACGCCAGCGCCTTCGTATAGCTGCGCCGCTCGAGGAAATGCCGTAGCTGCGCCGGCGCCCCGTTGCCGAGGGCGCTCGCCGCCTGCTCCACGCGACGAATCGCGCCGGCTAGGTCGGAACTCTGCCTCCCGGATGCGCCCGCGGATGTCTCAATCGCGCGAAGCAAGTCCCGCAGGGCGTCCCTGAGGGCCTGCTCGGCACTTGCGTGGCTGGCGGCCTGGGGCACGGCCATCTCGTTCACTTCCTGTCGGACCTCGCACGCTTGCACCGAGATCCCGCCGCATTCTCTACTGCCCGCAAGGCTTGGCCAAACGTCGCGTCCGCAGCTCGGTGAATCGACGCCCCGCCTGTGACTGCTTCGTGATCATTGTGTCAGGTCCGGCTGGACTGCTCATTTGGCGCGGCGCGGCACGCCGTATATAGTGCGCATTCCCTATGGGCATCGCAGACGCCGTACGACAGCTCCGCGAGCATCGCCGCCTCACGAAGGCGGAGTTGGCCAATCGTTGTGACCTTGCCCCCTCATACCTCTCGCGCCTGGAGAGTGGCGACTACAAGAGTCCCACCGTCGCAACTCTGGTAAGGATCGCGCAGGGTCTGGATGTCGATCCACGCGAGCTCTTGGTGCTCGCCGGGTATGTTCCGGAGGACATGGATCGTGCCCGCCGCCAGCTCGCCGAGGAGACGATTACTCGCACCGCCGAGTCCGCCATCCGCTCGATATCCCGCACGGTCGCGTCGAGCCTGGCCTCGAACGAAGACGACGACCCCGAAGGCGTGCTGCAAATCGACCGCGCGTTACTTTCGGAACGCCTGCGTGGGCGCCGACGTGCCGGTGGTCTGTCCGCCCGCGAGGTCGCCCGACGCGCCGGCGTGCGTGCCGGCGTCGTGACCACTCTCGAGGCCGGCCGCGAGCCCTCAGCGCCGGTCGATCTACACCAGCTGCTGGCCGACGGCTACGGCATGGACGGGACCGACGTCGACGACTTGCTGTTCGAGGTCGGGCTGAGCAAATACCTGGGCGATGATCTTTTGCTCTCGCCCGAGTCGCGGCGCATGACGCTAGAGTTCGTCCTGCTGGCCCGCGCGCGCGACCGCCAAAGCCGCCAGCGCCAAACCCCGCAGGCCTAGCGCGACCGGCCACTGCGGCACCATCAGCCGCGGGTTCCCATCGGCGACGCCGTCTGCCGCTAACCGCCCGTCGCCGGCGCGATCGTCACCGATGTGGTGCTGTTGCTCCGAAGCCCATTGGCCGTCGTGAACGCCGTCCACGTTGCGCCGTCGAACATGCCGACGCCCGCGTCGGTCGCCACCCAGATGCGCCCCCGCGAGTCCTCCGCAATGGCGCGAACCGAGTTCGACGGGAGCCCCGAGTTCTCCACGTTCGTGGTCGTGAAGCTGTCGTTCGAGAACCGGCTCGCACCGCCCGCCGTTGCCACCCACACCGTTCCATCCGCCGCCGCGATGATGTCGCGCACGTCGTTGCTGCCCAGTCCTTCCGCGGTCGTGAACTGCGACCAGTCGGAGAGGTTTGGGCTCATCGATAGGCCCCGATTCGGTGTGCCGAACCAGAATCGACCGCTCTCGTCAATCAAAACGGCGGTCACGTCATTGCCGA
The DNA here is from genome assembly GCA_965247475.1 of Chloroflexota bacterium. Taxonomy (GTDB): domain Bacteria; phylum Chloroflexota; class UBA11872; order UBA11872; family UBA11872. The sequence continues at coordinate 2,447,784 of OZ252016.1, read as the reverse complement.
CGATCCCGGAGTTCGCCACCTGCACGATCCGTAGCCATGTATTTGTGTCGCCCTCGAGCAGCGCGGCGCCGTTCCCGGTCGCAAACCACACCCGCCCCAGGTTTTCGTCCACCACGTGGATGTCGCGCACGGCCGTGCTTGGAAGGTCCGAGTTGTCGGTACGGAAGCGGGCCCAATCATTTCCATTGAATTGGGAAACGCCCTTATCCGGATGGGCCAGCCAGATCCAGTCCCCCGACTTCCGGCCGCCCAGCGCCCGAATGTCATCCGAGCCGATGCCCCCGCCGGTATTGCCCACTCGGAACGAGGCCCCACTGCCATCACGCCCCAGTCGAAACAGCCCGGCATCGGTGCCGGCCCAGATGCGATCGTCCTTGTCCACGTGCACGGCATTCACGCGATTGGTACTGAGTTCGGATGAGTTCACATTCAGGCTGAACCAACCCCTGCCGTCGTAGAGCGCGATGCCGGCGTCGCTGGTGCCGACCACCACGAGTTCCGCGGTTCCGCTGAGCTTCGCGGGCGCCGCCGTCGGCGCCGGTGTGGGCGTGGGCGCGGTAGCCGGGGATGCCGGTGTGAAGTCGATCACCTGCGGCACGTAGGCTTGGCCGGATGTGAGCGGCCCGGCGGCGTTGAATGCCGCGAACGCCTGCCAGGCGTTGCCCGGATAGGTTGCATTGCGGAGGTCATCGCCCAGCAATCGCAGTTTCACGGGCTGGACCGGATCCTGCGGATGGTGCTCCATCACCGCCGCCTGAAAGTACTGGCGGGCGAATCCGGGCGTCGCGGCCGCGATGTGAACCGTACCCGAGCGGTTCGTGTCAATACGCGCCTCGGTCTTCGGGAATCCGAAGGCTTCCACACCGCCTAGCCGCTTGAAGAAGTCGAGGAATCCAGTCCGTACCCCGCCGACCGAGAAGTTCGACACCTTGTGGCCCCACGGTCCTATCAGTTCCCCCGTGTTGTTGTTGGTCGTTCCCAGCTCGACACCCAGATCCACGCTGTTCCCAAGGCCGCCTCCGAAGTAGTCCCAAGCGAGCCGCCGCTCGAGCACATAGGCGCCTCCGAGGTCGGCGCGCCGGTGGAAGTCCACAACGCCGCGCTGGTAGTACTGCGTGAGGGTTCCAGTCTCCTCGACCAGGACTTCGGAGGTCGCGTAGCCCCAACGCACCAATCCGCCGGCGGATTGGTAGAACGACTCGAAGTCAGCCGTTAGCGTCTGCCCGCCCACCTGAACGCTCAGCCGCGGGATGTTGTGCTGCAGCAGCGGGTTCTGCGAGTCGCTGAGCGCGGTGCTGCTGGCAACCGTGCTCGCGCCGAACCCGGACGCGGTCTGCGCGAGCAGTCCAAAAGGCCCGACCAGCGCGACGGCCAAAAGGGCGCCGAGTGAGCCGATCCCCAGGGCTCGAAGGCTAGCGGTCATACGCCGACCGGTCCTTCGCCCACGGAGCGAGCCCTGAAGCCGTTCCAGCCTCCCCGGCGTTCTCGTCAGAGCCCCATGTGTGGGCCGGTCGGATTATAGGCGACGCGCGGCCCACGCCGCTCGACTGCGCCGATATCCCACACGCGCCTCACGGCAGCGCGGCCCACACCGCCAGGAGCACGATCACCAGCGCGCCCATCAGACCCACGCTCCACCAGAGGTCCACGCGCAAGTGGTCCAGACTCGACACGTCCACCACGACCGCCCGATCGGGAACGCGCTCGTGCCCCCGCTCCACAGAAGCGACACCGACGGGCGCGGGCGCAACCGGCGGGGGACGGCGAATCGGCTCGCGCCGCCGCCGGCGCGTCGAGCGCCTACGTGACGCCATGTCGATGTCGGGGGCGCCCACGGCTCAAGCGGTGGTCCCAGGCGCCCGCATCACGCGCCGTCCCGAGCGAGCTTTGCTTGCGCGATCGTTTCACGTGAAACGCTCCTTGCCCAACAGCTCCCCAGTCAGCGTCTCCAATTCGTCCGCGCTGTAGTACTCGATGACGATCCGTCCCGACTTAGCGGTGCCGCGAATCGACACTCGGGTCGAATACCGCCGCTGGAGGCGCTCGGCCAACCGCTCCAGTTCCAGATCTGCCTGACCGTTCTTCGGGCGGCGCCCAGCGCCCGCGGAGCCTCGAGCCCGACGCTCCGCGGCACGCACCGACAACGCCTCTCCCACGATCTGCTCAAGCATCCGTGCTCGTTCCAGCCCCGCCGGCACGCCCAGCAGCGCTCGTCCATGGCCCTCCGAGATCCGCCCACTCTCGAGTTCGCGCCGGCTTTCCGTATCCAGCTCCAGCAGTCGCAGCGAATTCGCTACCGCCGGGCGGCTCATGCCGAGCCGTCGCGCCACCTCGGTCTGCGACAGATCGAGTTCTTGCATCAGGGCTCGATAGGCCCGCGCCCGATCTAGCGGCGGCAGATCCTCACGCTGCAGATTCTCGACCAGCGCCAGCTCGAGCCGAGCGGCCTCGTCCGCCGTCACAATCGTCACCGGCACTTCCGCTAGGCCTGCCCGCTGGGCCGCTCGCCAGCGGCGCTCCCCGGCCACCAGCACAAACCGACCGGTCACGGCCGCGTCGCGCGTGACAATCAGCGGCTGCAGCACCCCGTGCCGCCGGATCGATGTCACCAGCCCGCCAAGTTCCCCGCCCTCCACGGCCCGCCGCGGCTGCCGCGGGTTCGGGGCGATCTGGTCGATTGGCACGCTCCGGCGCGACCCCATCGCATCGGTCAACAGATCGTCAAGACCCCGCCCGAGCGCCTGCCTACGGGCCATCGGCAACCTCCCGCGCAAACTCGCTGTACGCGCGGCCAGCGCGCCCCGTTGGATCGTGCTCGAAGATGGTTCGCCGGAACCCCGGCGCCTCGGCAACCCGCACGCTGCGTGGAATCACAGCCCTCGCCACCCGCGAGCCAAAGTGCGCCCGCACCTCCGATGCCACCTCGTGAGCCAGGTTGTTGCGTCGATCGAACATGGTCAACAAATACCGAACCTCCACCGCTCTCCCCAGCCCCTCCATCACCGACAACAGGTGTGTGAGACCCTCCAGCGCAAGATATTCGCACTGCACCGGCACAATGACGTGGTGGGCGCACGCCAGCGCATCGAGGGTCGCGCCTTCGAGCGACGGTGGGCAGTCCAACACGATGTGGTCGTAGTCATCGGCGATCGTCTGCAGCGCCTCGCCCAGGCGGCTCGCTCCCGGCGCCCGGTACCCGGACATTCGCCGGCTGCCGGGCATGAGAAACAGCCCCGCGCGTCCGGTCGGCCACACTGCCGATGCCGCGGGGATTCCCTCCATCACCACCTCGGCCGCTGTTGGCTCGAGCCGTCGGTCGCTGAGCGTACCGGTTGCATTCGCCTGCGCGTCCAGATCCGCCAGCAGCACGCGACGCGTGCTGGATGCCAGGGCCGCCGCGAGATTCACGGCCGTGGCCGTCTTCCCAACGCCACCCTTTTGGTTTGCGACCGCGTGAATGCGCACCGGCAATCCATTCCACCTCGGTCGGCAGGCCACACGTCGACCACGTCGATTGATCTCTCTATATTAGATTCGCCGTCGTAGCCGTCGGCGTGTGAAGTGTGGGGACAAGTGCGCCAGACGCCATGTTCCCTTCTGGCAGTGGGCGAGCCGGGGCGCGGATCGTGGGGAGGAGGACGTCGGGACGCCCCGTGATGGATGGCCTGAGCCGTCACTCAGGCGGCGCGTGGTGCTGGATCCGAGGCCGGAAATGCACGCTCGGTTCAGGAGCGGTGCAGGCGCTTATCCCCAAAAGACCCCGGATATCCACAGAATCCGGAGACTTTTCCACACCCGCCGACTACCCGAGGTTGGCTAGGCGGGCACGCAGGGTGTCGATATCGGACTTGAGGCGATCATCGAGTTGCAGGCGTCGCTCGATCTTCTTGCAACCGTGGAGCGCGGTGGTGTGGTCACGCCCGCCGAGTTCCCGCCCAATCTGCGGCAGCGTCAACGCAGCGTCCTTGCGCAGAAGATACATGGCGACTTGACGGGCGGCCACGACCCGCGCATCACGTCTCGGCCCGGTCAGCTCGGCGGTCGGGACCGCAAAGTAGTCACTCACGACGTCGATCACGTCGGATGTCGCGGGCGGTCGGCGGGAATCGCTGAGGCCGATCCCGTCGAGCGCCTGGCCGGCTGTCGCGGGCGTGAGCTCCAGGCCGTTGAGTTCGGCGTAGAGCAGCGCTCGCGCGAGCGCGCCCTCAAGCTCGCGGACGTTGCGCCGCACGCGATCGGCGATGTAATCGATAACCGCCGGCTCCACCTGCGCGTGAGAGCTCGCGGTGCGCGACTCGAGAATGCCCCGCCGAAGGTCCAGATCGGGCGCTTGAATGTCGGCCACCAGCCCCGCTCCGAAGCGGCTGCGCAGCCGGTCGGCGAGCGGTCGAATCTCGCTCGGCGGACGATCGCTGGTGAGCACGATCTGCCTGCCCCCCTCGTACAGCGTGTTGAACGTGTGAAACAGCTCTTCCTGGGAGGTCTCGCTGCGCGCCAGGAACTCGACGTCGTCGATGAGCAGCACATCCACGTCCCGGTACCGAGCGCGAAACCGTCGCGTCCGGTCGGTCCGGACATCGGCCCGAATAGCCAGCAGCAGATCGTTCGTGAAGGCCTCGCACGGCACATAGCGGACCCGTGCCTGAGCATCGTGGGCGCTGATCGCGTGGCCGATCGAGTGCAGGAGGTGGGTCTTGCCAAGGCCCACGCCGCTGTACATGAAGAGCGGGTTGTAGGCGCGCCCGGGCGATTCGCTCACCCGCAGCGCCGCCGCGTGGGCGAGCCGGTTGGTCGACCCGATCACGTAGTTGTCGAAGGTGAAGCGCGGATGCAACGTGGCGTCCGGCGTCGGACGCCGCGTTGGCGCTGCGGCCTCGCGCGGCAGGAGCGCCGGCGCGCTAGCAGCACCGTTGTCCTGGCGCACTACAATCGTAACGTCTACGTCACGACCGGAAGCCTGAGAGACGGCTCGCGACACAATGGGCCGGTATTTGCGCTCCACCGTCTCCTTGGCGAAAACAGTTGGCACGCCCACGACGAGCTCTTGCTCGGTCGCGCTCACAAACTCCGCGTGGTCAAACCACGCCGCGAAATCGGCTTTCGGAATCTCGACTTGCAGCACGCCAAGCGCCGCCTCCCACGTTCTCTGGCTCAGCACGGCGTTGGCGCCACTCCTCTTGACCTCGCGTTTGGGGGAGGCAAATCGTAGCAGAGATCGGCAGGCCAGCTGGGCGGGGTCAAACCTGTTAGCAGAAAGATTCTCAAAAGTCTCTGTGAGTTATTCGTGTGACCCGACGGCGGCCGTGGGGGCGGTGGCGCCGGGTCACCAAGGAGAAGAGGTGAGCGTGGAGGCTGATGCCGGCCAAGGCGCGTCGCACGCCTGGGCCATGGAGGCGTTACGCGCGACAGTTACAGGAGGACGGGCGTCACGCGAGCACGCCGCCGCCGCCCAGCGGTCGAGGCCGACGTTACGGCAGGCTGCCCCTGGGGGGCAATCACAATAGTAAGCTATACGTCACGACTGTGTCAATGTGCCTGCAGCGGAGGGCTCTTTGGGCCGGATGGGCGGCGGCGCGTGCGGCCCGCGATGTGGCGACGCGGATGGAACGAGGGAGTTCCGCCTGACACGCGCGAGCCGGTGTGACGGCGGCGCGCGGACGTACAATGGCCGCTAGACGTTGATCGCGAGGCCGGGGCCCGGGGCCCCGAAGCAAAGGGACGACGCCGATGCGCCCGATCGTTGGTCTACTTGCCCTCATCGGCCTGATCGTGGTGCTCCTCTTCATGGCGGCCATCGGTCTTTTCGCCTACGAGGAGATCAAGCGGCGGCTAGTGGGAGACGAGTTCGCGCCCGAGCCGCCGCCCAACGACCAGGCCTAGCGGTCGGCTTCCGGCGGCCGGAGGCGGGGCCATCCGTGCCTGTTGGTCAGCCGGCGTTGCCGCCGAGGAGGCCCAGGAACGCGAATACGCCTACGCCGGCGAACGCGAACCCGATGTTCTTGATGGCCCGACCCGGCCAGGAGAACGCCACGAATCGGAACACCCCGAAGCGCGTTGCTCCGGCGATCATCCCCGCGATGTCGAAGAACGGGTTTGGGATCAGCGCGAGCACGAACAGCGTGGGGCCTCCGGCGCGCTGCATCCATCGCCGCACCGTCTCGTAGCCGCGCACGCGTTCGAGTACCGCTTTTCCGCTCCACCCGACGTAATAGCCGGTCAGCTCGCCGATCGTCTGTCCCGTCGCCGCCGTCAACCCCACCAACCAGGGGTTTTGCAGCGTCTCGGCGAACACGCCCACCGTGAGGGCCGCCGGCGCGGGCAGAATCAGCGTCGCGCTCGCCACGATCGTGATGACGAAGACCGCGAGATAGCCGAATTCCGCGAAGCGGTCACGAATCGTTTCGCTGAAGACGACGGCCAGAACGGCGATCGCGAAGACCGCCACGAGCCCCAGGATCTGAGCCGCTCGACGCAACCAGACCCGCGCTGAGACCTCTCGACTGCCGTGGGGCGTCGCGCCTTGCTGATGCGGCCGCGACATCCGAGGCGAGCTAGCGTCGGCGAGCGCGCAGCTCGTACTCGATCAAGGACGGCGCGTCTCGGGCCGAGGCCGCGCGCAGCTCGCGCGCGAGCGCCTCCGGATCCGAGACCGCCACACCGTGAATCCCGTACGCGGTCGCCAGCTGCACGAAATCGGGATTGGAGAGGCGCATGTCCATCGTGCGCCCGTCGAACGTCGTACGGTGATAGTGATCGATCGCGCCGTACATGCCGTCGTCGGCAACGAGCGCGACCACCGGCAGTTGTTCGCGCACCGCGGTCGCCAGCTCCTCGCTGGTGAAGAGAAAGCCGCCGTCGCCACTGATTGAAACGACCGTCCGGTCGGGACACGCGACTTGCGCACCGATGGCCGCCGGCAGGCTGAACCCGAGCGTTCCGAAGTAATTCGGAAACATGAACGTGCGCGGCTGATCCACCGGGAAGTACCGCGGTGCGTCATAGCTCACCATCGTCATATCGTTTACGAGCACGCCGTCGGGGGGCATCGCCGAACGCACGGCGCCGAGAATTGCCGCGGACTCAGAACGATAGTCGGGCTCTCCGCCCTGCTCGCGCACGGCCCGAACCCCGTCCAGGTCGATCGGCCCCCGCTCCTCCGGCAGTTCCTCGATCAGCGCCGCCAGAGCGTCGCCGGCGTCGGCGTGAATCCCCACCGTCACCGCGCGGGTACGGCCGATGATCGAGTCGTCGATGTCGATCTGAATCAGGCGGTCGGGGAGCGGCATCCGCCCCTGGTCGAGCGTGCGGTTGCCGAGCCGGCAACCCACGATCAGGCCCACATCGCGTGACCGCAGAAAGTCATAGGCGCTCTCGTCCCAACGCATCTTGCAGCCGAGCGAGAGCGGGTGGCTCTCGGGGAACGCGCCCTTGCCCGTATGCGCCGTCATCACCGGCGCCTGCAGGCACTCGGCAACGGCCACGAGTGCGGGGCCCGCATCCATGCCGCCGCTCCCGACGTACACGAATGGCGCCGACGCGTCGGATAGCAGCTGGGCCGCCTTCGCCACGGCGTCGTGTGGTGGGATGAGAGCCTCCGCCACCGGGCCGTCGGGCACGTCCACGTCGTCGTCGGCCGTCAGGAGATCCAGTGGGATCTCGACGGACGCCGGGGTCGGGCGCGACGTCCGCATGTGGTGGACGGCTTCGAGAATCGCGGGAGCGATCTCCCCAACCGTGTGCGCCACCCGGTGGTAACCGACCACCGAGCGCAGCACGCCGGATTGGTCGCGCAGTTCGTGCAGCTCGCCGATCTCGGACTGAGCCACGCTCGACTCGAGCGCGGTCGCGATGTGGAGGATCGGTGACGAGTCCGCCTGGGCCTCGCCGAGCGCGGTCGCGGCGTTGGTCACCCCGGGTCCTGTGATGGTCGAAAGGCACGCGATCCGGCCCGAGGCGCGCGCATAGCCGTCGGCCATGAACGCGGCGCCTTGCTCGTGGCGGGTCATCACGTGTCGAATCGATGTCGCGTCGTACAGCGCGTCGTAGAACCCGGCGGAGTGGACGCCGGGAATCCCGAACACCGTGTCGATTCCGGCGCGGGCGAGCGCCGCGATGGCCGCCTCGCCGCCGGTCATGCGCGCCATGCAGGGCCTCCTCGCCGGGCGCCCGGCAGGTGGGTGTCGGAAGTCGCCAGAGCCACAGCGTAGCGCCCACGGAGCCCCGCCTCACGGCCGTCACGTTGGCGTCGTCTGTCACGATCTCACCTGGGCGCCGGCTGGCCGGGCGCCTGACAGGCTGTCAGTAGAATCGAGCACCTGATGCATCCTCGTGCCGATGCCGCGCCGTAGGGTCCCGCTGCGGCGGCGCAGACGTGCCAGTCGCTCGCTCTGGTGGATCGCTGGCCTGGCCGCCGCGGCCGCCATGCTCATCACGACCGCGGCCCTCGCGGTCGCGCTTACCGGCGCTGGCCTCGCCGTCGCCATCAACGTCGTCGGCGCCTTCCTCACCGACCTGCCGTCGGTGGATGAGCTGACCGGCGTCGGCCCGCAGCTGTTTCAGACCACCACGATCCAGGATCGCCAGGGACGCCCCATCGGCGAGTTGCTCGGCCAGGGCCGCCGCAAGGTGTTGCCGCCGGAGCAGATTCCGTCTGTGGTGCGGCAGGCGGTCATCGCGGCCGAGGACGCCACCTTTTACGAGAATCCGGGCGTCGAGCCGCGCGCCATTCTGCGCGCCATCTGGCAGAACCTCCGCGGCGGCCGCGTGGTCTCTGGGGCGAGCACGATCACGCAGCAGCTCGTCAAGAACGCACTGCTCACGCCCGAGGAGACGGTCGAGCGCAAGCTCAAGGAAGCGGTGCTGGCGTGGCAGATCAGCCAGCGGTTCTCGAAGGACGAGATCCTCGGGCTCTACTTGAACCAGAACTACTTCGGCAGCCTGGCGTACGGGATCGCGGCGGCATCGGAGACGTTCTTTGGCAAGGAAGCCGCCGAGCTGACGCTGGCCGAGGCCGCCATGCTCGTCGGCCTGGCCCGCTCGCCGTCAACGGATAATCCCCACGTCGATCCGGAGGCGGCGCGGCGCCAGCAGCTCCGGGTGCTCGACGCGATCGAGCGGCGCGCGTTTGTCTCGTCGGCGCGCGTGGAGGAGGCCCGGCGCGAGTCGCTGAACGTGCTTCCGCCGCAGCCGTCGAGATCCGAAGCGCCTCACTTCCTCAATCTGGTGACGGCGGAGCTCGTCGAGCGCTACGGACCCGATGTCGCGAGCAGCGGGTGGCAGGTCACGACCACCCTTCAGCTCGATTATCAGCGCGAGGCGCAGGCGATCGCGCGCGAGCAGGTGGAGGCCTTAGCGGACCGCGATGTGTCGAACGCGGCGCTCGTGGCGCTGCGGCCGCGCACCGGCGAGATCTTGGCCATGGTCGGGAGCGTCGACTTCAACGACCCGGCCATTGACGGCCAGGTCAACGTGACGCTCGCCGAGCGACAGCCGGGATCGGCCTTCAAGCTGTTCACCTACGCGGCGGCGCTCCGCCAGGGCCACACCGCGGCCAGCATGCTGCTTGATATCCCTACCACCATTCCCATCCCGGGACAGGAGGCGTACACCCCGCGCAACTTCGATCGCGAGTTTCGGGGTCCCGTCAGCCTGCGCGAGGCCGTTGGGAGCTCCCTCAACGTACCGGCGGTGCGTATGCAGGTGCTGGTGGGGGTGGAGGCGACCGTTGACCTGGCGCACCGGATGGGCATCGCCAGCCTGCGGGACCCGGCGGCGATCGGGCCGGCGCTCGCGCTCGGATCGAACGAGGTCCGGCTCCTCGACCTGACGGCGGCCTATGGCGTGCTTGCGAATCAGGGGCGACAAGTCGCGCCCGCCTCGATCCTCTGCGTTCGCGATGCCGGCGGCGCCGTGATCGAGCAACTCGGCGAGAACGGCTGCGCCGTGGCGGCCGCGCGGGGCTCCGATGCCGTGCCAATCGTGCCGCTTGGACCCCAGGTCGTGTCTCCGGAAGAGGCGTTCGTGATGACCTCGATTCTGTCGGACGCCGATGCCCGCATCGAGGGCTTCGGCGATGTGCGGGCGAATCTCGAGCTCGAGGGACGCCCCGCTGCGGTCAAGACCGGCACAACCGAGGACACGCGCGACGCGCTGACGGTCGGCTTTACGCCCGAGCTGGCCGCCGGTGTCTGGGTCGGGAATTCCGATGGCCACGCGATGGACGACGTTACGGGCGTGCGCGGCGCGGCCCCGATCTGGAAGCGATTCATGGAGACGGCGCTGGACGGACGCCCGGCCCGTGCCTGGATCCGCCCCCCAGACATCGTCGTCCAGGAGGTCGATGCCCTATCGGGCTTGCTGCCATCGCCGTTCACCCCCGCCGATGCCATTCGCGAGGAAGTCTTCCTGGCGGCGACAGTGCCGACGCAACGCGATCCGATCCATCAGCCATTCCTGATCCACACGCCGACGGGGCTGCTGGCCACCCGCGATACCCCGGCCGACCAGATCGAGGAGCGCGTGTTCGTGCTGCTGCCTCGCGAGGCTGAGGTGTGGCAGCGCGAGCAGCCCGCCGACTCGCCATTTGCGTTGCCGCCTGACGGATTCGCCGCGCCCGTCGACCCCGCGCCTGGCGATGGGAGCGGCGTCCTGATCACGTACCCGGCGGATCGCGAGGCAGTTCGTAGCGTGCTCGAGATCGAGGGCGAGGCCGTCGGCCGCAGCTTCAGCGCGTTCGAAGTCCACTATGGGGGCGGGCTCGCGCCCGGTCGATGGATACGGGTCGGGAGCCCGGCAACGTTGCCCGTCGAGTCCGGGAAGCTCGCGGCGATCGACACCATTCAGCTCGACGATGGGCTCTACACACTGCGCTTGACCGTCAGTTCGTCGGACGGTCGCGAAGAGGTGCGATTCCGGCGATTCGAGGTGGACAACACCCCGCCCACGGCCCGCATCGCGTTCCCGGAGGCCGGAGCTGTCGTCGCGGCCGGAGTCGCCGAGCTTGGAGTGGAGGTCGATGATGCGGGCGGCATCGCGGAGGTCGAGTATCGAGTCGACGGCGCGATGGTCGCGCGGGCGCGGCGCGCGCCCTTCGCGGTTCGTTGGACGAGTGCGGCGGGAGAGCACGAGCTCGTGGCGATCGTGAGTGACCGTGCGGGCAATCGAACCGAGACGGAACCCGTCGGATTCCGCGTCCGCTAGCCGTCCGACTCGCGCCGGGTGTCCTGGCGGCTCACGCCGGCCGTAGCCAGGCGTTACCCAGGTAAACAAAGTCTGGGCGCCATCGGGTCGGCGCCGGCGCGCCCGTTCGTAGCGCCGATCGGATCGCGCGCTTGTGGCCAAGCGGTCGACAAAGTGCGGCGCGCCACGTCACGCGCGGGCAGCCGCGGCGTTGTGGGAATGTGCGGGCGAATCCGTTCCACCAACGGCGGCGCATGCGCCGGGACGGATTAACATATGTAAAATGCAGCGGCATTCGAGGTGACCACGCGTGAAGTTCACGGCCAGGATTCCGGTCACGCGGCGGCGTGAGAGTGCCGCCGCGAAAATTGGTCACAGCCTCGGGCGGCTAAGTCCCATCGGCGATTGGGGGCGCGGGTGAGCACCTTAAGGCGCTATCGACTGTTCGTGATGCTTCTGGTGGTCCCGGTTGTGGTCATCGCGCTCATTGTCGTCCTCGTCATCAACCTGACAGGTGGCGAAGAGGAGCCGACCGTCACGGCAGACACCACCCCAACGGTTGGCATCGAGCCGGTCGTCTCGCCCAGTGCATCGCCCGCCGCGACCCCCACCACGATCGCCGTTCGGCCCACGCAGACCCCGATACAGGAGCCGACCCGCTCACCCACACCTGTCCCCGAGCCGACCCCGATCCCTGAGCCCACGCCGACCCCCAGGCCCACCGGGCCCATCCCCTACGAGGTTCAGGACGAGGACACGCTGTTTACCATTTCGGCCCAATTCGGCGTGAGCGTCGATGACATTCTCGAGTTCAACGGCCTCGCGGATCCCGATTTCATCTTCGTCGGACAGATCCTCGAGATTCCCACCGACCCAGAGCAGCTCGTCGCGCGTCGCACCGAGCGGCCCCAGCCCGTCTCGGCGGTCGTGATCCCCGCGGAGGGTCTGAACGTGCGCGACGCTGCGAGCGTCACCGACAGCACGGTGCAGTACGTCGCGCTTGGTGGAACACAGATCGAGCTCACCGGCACGACGCAAGAGATCGACGGCATCATCTGGTACGAGGTCGAGGATGGGAACTGGGCGCAAGGTCGGGGACCGGACTTCGAGCACCTCGAGATCGGGGCAACCTCGGCCCAGCCCGCGCCCGAGCCTGAGCCCGCGGCGACGCCCGAGACCTCGCCCGCGCCGACCGACACGCCGGGCGGCGACGCGGTCACCGCCACCGTCGTACCCGAGAACGGCCTCAACGTACGAGTCGCGGCCGCAGCGGACGCGGACGTTGCCTACGTCGCCCCGGGTGGGTCACAGCTCGAGATGACCGGTGAGACCACGGTGGTCGAGGGCGTTACGTGGTGGCAGGTCAGCGACGGCAACTGGGTGCAGGGACAGTTCCTGAAATTCGGATAGGCCCCTGCCGGCGGGGACCCCGGGCGCTGGCGTAGCGGATCGGGGGACGCCCACCCGTCATTCCGAGCCGAAGGCGAGGAATCTCACGGCCGCCGGACCCGCAAGAGCCTGTCGAAGGGCCTGTCCCGAGCCCATCGAACGAAGCTCTTGGCACCCCCGTGTACCCGGAGCTTGTCCAAGGGATGCGGCAACGGTCTGGCTCAGCCCAACACAGAAGGACAGGCGCCGCCCTCGTCCGGCCGTGGTAGGTGCGATTATTCGCCGGAGCGCGGACCGACACGGGCCTCGATCGACCGAATCCAATCGTGAATCTGGACGCTGACGCCAACGAGCTGCTGCCCGTCCTCGATGCCGGCGGCGCTCGAATCGGGCAGTGCAAGACGCGCGACCAGGTCCATCGCGACGGCGACTGGCATCCCACCAGAACGGTCTGGGCGATCCTGGTCGCGAACGCCGCCGAACCGCTCGTCGTCCTCCAGAAGCGCGGCGCCTACAAGGAAGCGTTTCCCGGACTGCTCGATGCCAGCTCCGCCGGTCACGTTGCCGTGCGTGACGACGACCGCTGGCGGGAGTGCGAGGAGGAGCTCGGGATTCGCCCGAGCGACAGCGACATCGTGCTGCCGCTCGGCGTTCGGCGGACCGTGACGCGGCTGCCCGCCGATCGTGTCGACCGCGAGCACCAGGAACTCTGGCTCTGGCTGTGCCGGCGCGCGCTCGCCGAGTTTCGCCCGCCCGCGCCGGAGGTGGCGGCCCTCGTCGGCGTCCCTGTGGACGCCGCGCGGCGGCTCGTCCGAGGCGAGGTCGCCGCGCTCGCCGCGGACGCGCGTCTCCCCGGGGCCGCGAAGCGCACCCACCGCCTCATGATCGAGGTCCCTGACTTCATTCCCGGGACCGCCGCCTATGTCGGCCACATATGCGACTTGGCCGCCCGGGCCGTGGCCGGCGACCGCGACCTGGTCTTCGACTCCATGGCGGCTCGGTTCGAGGGCTGACGGGCGGGCGCCGAAGCGCCCGCCCGTCAGGGGGGAGGAGGGGCGGGACTATCTGATTTGGATGTCGCTGACGCCGGCGTTCACCTTGATGTCCACCCGATTGGCCGCGCGGGCATAGTCGGGCGACCGGTATTCCCCGTGGCGGACCTCGGGGAATCGCCGCTCGTCGATCTGTGTGGACGAGATGCCGCTGGTGATCCGGATTCGCGCCGCTACGCCCTCGGGCACGTCAATGTCCAGCGAGGTCGCGCCGATGTCGAAGGTGGCGCGTGTCTCGCCGGCGGCTGCCGGCAGCCGCACCGCCGTTTCGGCCGCGCCCGCGTCCACGTCGAGCAACCGCACGTCCAAGTTGGTGAGATCGAGCGTCATTTGGCCGGCGCCGCCGTCGATCCAGATCTCGGTTGGCACGCCCGGCCGCAACCGCAGGTCCCACGCGGAATGCCGCGACCGGCCAAACGGAGCCAGGAATGTTTGTTGGAAGTCGTTGGAGAGGTCCGCCCGCAGGGTGCCCGCCGCGACACGCGTGCTGGACCGCAGTGCCGGCTGGCGTGCGCTGGTGGCCAGCGTTCCTTCGATCAAGCGGCCGGTTGGCTCGCCCGCGGTTAGCCGCAGATCGGCGGCTGCGACGGTGAGGTTCAACTTCGTCGCCCGCGCGCCGGCCTCGTCGATCTCGATGGCCTCGATTCGAGACGCCGCCTGCCCGTCGTCGCGCGCCGCGATCCACCACGCGGCGCCAAACGCGCCGGCGACCAGCAGCACCGCCAGCGTCGATCCGGCCCAAGGGTGCAGGCGTGAGAGCAAGAGGTTCAGACCGGCCGCCACGACCAGGACCGGCCAGAGCGGCCAGAGCGCCGACCAGAACGCGCTCGGGAGCGCTCCAAAGTTCCACAGCAGCAGAAAGATGCCGAGCAGGACCAGGAACCCCGCGAATCCAAATCCGCGGGGATCTGAGCGCGCGGCGCTGATCACGAGCGCCCGGCGTAGACGATCGCGCCGCCCATCGCGATCAGGATCACGGGCCACAGATCCCACGGATTGAAGGCGTGGAAGACCCCGATCGAGTCGAGCAATGCGATCCCGCCGATCACGATCAGCGCCACGCCCAGGGCGGCTGCCGCGCCCGCCCTGCCTCGACGAGCGCGCGCGCGCCGGCGGCGGTGCTTGGTCGCCGCTGCCGTGGCGGCGGCGGTCGTGGCCGCGCCCGCGGTTTCGCCGGACTCGTCGTCCGCGTCGCTCGCCTCGTCGTCCTCCGCACCCGGCTCCGCTGGATCGAGTTCGGCGGGCAGCGGCGCCGACGGCATTATGATCGCCATGATGAAGTAGACGATGATGAGCACGCCGCCCGAGAACACCGCTCCGAGCACCCAGAGCAGCCGCACGAGCACCGGATCGATGTCAAAGTACTCCGCCATCCCAGCGGCCACCCCGGTCAGCATTCGATCTGTTTGACTCCGGCACAGCCGCTCCTCCATGTCCGTTCCCCCTGCTCGCGTCGGTTCGAGTCCTCACCATGAATCTAGGCGTGCGGCGCTCCGCCGGCATCGCTCGAAAGGTCGTATTTCTTGACGCGACGCCTGTCCAAAAGGACTAGGTCGAGTCGCTGCCGGGCCTATCGGGTGCTCGGGACTTGATCCGCCTTCAGGTGGTTCTTAGTCGCGCCGGCTGTGGGTCGCGGCGGGCGATGGAGTCAGCGATCGTCGCCGGGCGCGTGCGCGTCGATGGCGTCACCGTGACCAAGCTCGGCACCCGCGTTGACCCCACGGGTCACGTCGTCGAGCTCGACGGCCGCCCCGTCACCGTCGCCGTCCGTGAATCGCTGGTGCTGGCCGTGAACAAGCCGCGTGGCGTGCTGACCACCGTTCGCGATCCGCACGGGCGGCCCACGGTGATGGACCTTGTCAGGTCGGAGACGCGCGGGCGCCGCGTCTACCCAACGGGACGGCTCGATTTCGATTCGGAGGGACTGGTGCTCCTAACGGATGACGGCGCGCTCGCCCACCGCCTCACCCATCCGCGATTCGGCCACGAGCGCGAATACGAGGTCAGGTTCAGCGGCGCGGCGCCGCACGATCTCGCACCGCAATTCCGCGCTGGCGTGGACATTGGGGACGCCCGACCCGCACGCGGCCGCGTCCTCACCGTTCGACCTACGCAATCGGGCGGCGAGGCGGCGCTCGTCCTTACCGAGGGACGGAATCAGCAGGCCCGCCGTATGTTTGCCGCGCTCGGACTCCAGGTGACCCGGCTTCGGCGCGTACGGATCGCGTGCGTGCGTCTCGGCAACCTTCACCCCGGCCACGCCCGACGGCTCTCCCCCGACGAGCTGCGGGTGCTGGCCGCGACGGCCGGAATCCCGGAGGGCAGGTCGGCTACGATCGATCGGGACGCGGGCGCCGGGGACAAAGCCATCACCGTCGGAGACCGAGATGGAGGCTGAGGCGGCCGGCGGCATCCTGCAGATCATCCTCTTCGATCTGATTCTCAGCGGCGACAATGCCGTCGTCATCGGCGTCATTGCCGGCCGCTTGCGCGGACGCCAGCGGCGGATCGCGATCGTTGTCGGCGCGGGCGGCGCGGTCGTGCTCCGAATCGCCTTTGCCAGCGTCGCCACCTTGCTGCTCAACGCGCCAGTGGTCGCGGCGGTGGGCGGCGTCCTGCTGTTCTGGATCGGCGCGCGTCTGCTGGTCCCCGAGGGCCGCGAATCCGCTGCCCACCGTGAGGCCGGGTCGCTCCGAAAGGCCATCCAGCTCATCATCCTCGCCGATGTCGTGATGAGCCTCGACAATGTCCTGACGGTTGCCGGCGCCGCCCAGGGCAACATCTGGCTCCTGGTGTTTGGCCTGGCCCTCTCGATCCCGCTGCTGTTCGTGGGCGCTCAGGTGATCGCGCTCGCCTCCGCGCGACTACCGGTCATCGTGTATCTCGGCTCGGCCCTGATCTTCCGCGTGGCCGTGGTCCTGATCATCGACGACAGCGCGATCCATTCGTACTGGCATCCGAATCTCGTGATCGAGCATGTGCTTCCCTGGGTCGCGGCCATCGCTGGTCCGGGTGGATATGTGCTGCAGGCCAGGCTGCGCGGGCGTCCAACGGTTCCGATCCTCGTCAATCCCTTCCGACCGGAGCCCGATTCGGAACCCTCCGCGGCCCCGCAGACGTCGGGCGCGGACGGCTCCGGCCCGGCGGATTAGCGCGCCCTCCGTGCGGGATGGCTCAGGCGGACGATCCGTGGGACGATGGATGTCTCGCGGTCGCCGGTGAGGAGCCTCGATGGCCAAGTTTCTTCACACTCGCGTACGGGTCAGCGATCTCGAGCGGTCAATCAGGTTCTACGAGGACAACCTTGGATTCCGTCTGATCAGCCGCAACGATCGCTCGCCGGCCGGTAACCAGATCGCGCACCTCGAGCTGCCCGGCAACGAGCACACGCTCGAGCTCACGTACTCGGACGACTACCGGCTCGTTGTGCCGGCGGACCTGATGCACCTCGCGATCGGGGTTCCTGATTTGATCGCGTTCGCGGCGGAACTCGAGAACCGCGGGATCGAGATCTGGCCGGACGGCTGGCGCGAGAAATTCGCGTCCGGCCCCAAGATGGCCTTCATCGATGACCCCGACGGGTACGAGATCGAACTCCTCGAGCGAGACGCTTGATCCGCCTTGCCGGTCATCCCGACCCTGATGCTCGCGGCGGCGTCGATCGCCCGCGGCCGGACGCCCAGACGAACGGTGCCTGAGGTTCCCGACTGACGATGGCGTACGCGCTCGAGGACGAGGTCGGCGACATCATCGCCAAAGCTCGCATGGGCGGGGACCTCGGCGTCGATGATCTGGCCGAAGCCGCCGAGATCGGCGCGGACGATCTTCGCGCCATGGAGGCCTACGAGCGCGTCCCGTCCGAGCAGGAGACGCGGCGCCTCGCAACCGCGCTGAACCTAGAGTTCGCCGCGCTATGGGCCAGCGCGACCGAAGCCTGGGAGCCGGCGCCGGTCGTGCCCGAGCTCGCGGCTGGGTACCGGGTCGCCATGCTGCCGTACCCACCCATGCGGGTGACGATGTACATCGTTGGCGATCCATCCTCGCGCGCCGCGCTGGTGATTGATCCTGGCGCCGAGCCGGATCGCATCCTCGGAATCCTCCGCAGTGAGGGCTGGCGGGCCGTCGCGATTCTGATCACGCACAGCGACGCCGACCATGTCGATGCGCTGCCCGCCGTCTACCGGGACCTCCGGGTGCCCGTCTGGATACCTTCCGCTGAGCGCGTCCGGGCCCCCCACGTCGATCCAGCCGATGTTCGCGAGATTGAGGGGGCCGCGGCGTTCGCCGCGGGTCCGTTCGAGATCCAGGCGCTGCCCACGCCGGGGCACTCGGTCGGACACACCGGCTACGCGATCAGCGACGGCGTGATGGTCGGCGATGCCATCTTCGCCGGGTCCATCGGGGGGTCCCGCCTCGGGGCGGAGATGTACCCGCGGCAGCTGGCGGCCGTGCGCGAGCAGATCCTGTCACGCCCCGCCTCTTCCAAGCTTTTTCCGGGCCATGGACCGCCCACCACGGTAGGCGAGGAACGAGCCCACAACCCCTTCTTCGCCGCGCGCGCCGACGAGTAGGCGGAACCTAGGGGAAATGCGGGACAATGAAGGGGTCCTGCCGCGCTGCGGACAAGGTCGGGGGACCCCCGGACAAGCCACCGGATGTTCGTATACGACATCTCCACGCGCTTCTCCGTTTCCACGCTGCTGTACCGCTCGCTGCCGCTTGATCGGGCGCTTGACGCGATAGCGCAGACGGACTTCACCTACGTCGACCTGTGGGCGGTGCCGGGCGTCCTGGCCCACGTCGATCCGCGCCAGGACGATTCCGCAGTGATCGAGGCGAAGCTCACCGAGCGCGGCCTTCGCGCGGCATCGGTGACGGCCTACCAGACAGCGGCGGACGACTTGATCGCCGCCATGGACTTCGCGGGCGCAATTGGCGCCCGCACGGTTATCACCGACGCGCCGCCACGAGAAGCGGATCGCCGCGATGCCGCCGACGACAGCCGCGCGCTCGGGCGCGCGGCGTTGGACGCGGGCGTGACGCTGTGTCTGGCCAACCGCGCCGGCACCTGGATGGATACGGCCGCGGAGATCGCCAGCTTTCTCGACGACGTTGGGCACCCGCGCGTGCAGATCAGCTTCCGCCCACCGCACGCCGTCGTGGCCAACGTATCGCTGCACGCCCTTGCCGACGCGGCCGGAAACCGAATCGGCCAAGCCTATTTGTGGAGCCTTGCCGCCGGCGCGACGACACCTGACGAGTTCGGCGATGGCGACGCGCAGACACCCGGCAACGGCAGCATCGACCTCGGCGAGTTGATGGGGCTCCTCGACGAACGGAACTACAACGGGCTGTTCACGTTCATGTGGCACGGCACCGAGGATTGGTCGGTCGAGCGGATCGGCGCCGCGCTCGCCGCCGCCAGAGCCCATGTGCTGGAGGCCTCGCGGACCGGCTAGCGCGGCTCTCGCGGACCGGGCCTAGGTGAACTTGCCACGGCCCGCGATGGGCCAGATATCCACGACCTCGTCGCCCTGCAGCACATACATCAAGTCGTGCAGGTTGAAGGTCGTGCACCCGTGCCAGGGCGTCACACGTACCGTGTCGCCCGGTCGAGCGTCCGATGCGCCGTGAACCTCGACCTTTCCGTGCTCCTCTGAGAGGCCGATCAACTCGAGCTCTTCCGGTTCATCGATGATTGGCCGGCCGGCCGGCTCCTCGGGCACCGACTTCCGACCGCAATCGAGGACCAGTCGATCCGATGCTGGGCGGCTGATCACCCTCGAGAGGATCCAGAATGCATTCTCGAACAGATGCCCGGCGATCGGCCGGTACCAGGCATCCATCGTGGCGTACGTTCCACACTGGACCTCGGTCCAGCCGTCGATCTGGCTGGTGAATTCAACGGTGTTGGTCGCGCCGCCCGTCACCTCGCGGATCTCGATCCCTGCCGCTTCGCACAGCTCCTTGCTCTCGATCACCAGCGCCAGCGATCGCCGCACCGCGGCTTCGCGCGCGGCCGGGTCGGCGATCGACACGGTGTGACCCTCGTAGCCCATCAGCCCAACCAGCTCCAGCCCGGGACGATCGAGAACGCTCCGCGCGAGCTCCACGACCGGCCGACCCGGCGCGATCCCGCACCGCTTCATCCCGATCTCGATCTCCACGACCGCGCCGATCGAGACGCCGCGCCGTTGCGCCATGGCCGAAAGGTCGGCCACGTTCGCGGCGTCATCCACCGCCACCGTCAGCGTCGCGCGTTCCGCCAGCCGCCCGAGCCGCTCGATCTTGGTCGCACCCACGATCTGATTGGCGATCAGAATGTCGGTCACGCCGCCCTCCACCATCGCCTCCGCCTCGCCCAGTTTGGCCGCGGTGACTCCCGGCGCTCCGGCCGCGATCTGCATGTGCGCCAGCTGCGGCGTCTTGTGAGTCTTCACGTGCGGGCGAATGTGGACCGGCGTATCGCGCAGCATCGAGGCCATGGTCTCGATGTTGTGCTTGACCAGGTCGAGATCGATCACGGCCGCGGGGGTGTCGATCTCGTCGAGTCGACGCGGTGACTCGGGCATTGCGGACCGTCCGTATTGGGTGGGAATGGCCTCCGCGCAAGCGTGGCCTACTTGTGCATCCGCGGGCAAGCGGCCGACGGACGCCGCCGCCGGGCGGCGCGCGCCTTTGAGCGTCCACGCGCTCTCGCGGGTCACCGCGAACGCCGCGGTCGCAGGAAGGCCCCTCCCGGCCATAGACTCCGGCGTGTACCTGGGGACCCTCCGCCTCTGGCTGACCATCCACGCCGCGGGATCGCTGAAGGACCGGCGCCGAACGGTGAAGGCCCTCGTCACCCGGGTTCGGAACAACTTCAACGCATCGGCCGCCGACCTCGACGATGACCCGGTGCCCCAGCGTGCGGTGGTCGGCATCGCGTGTGTGTCAAACGATCCCCGCTACCTCGACGCGCAGCTTCGCCGCATCCTTGAGTTCGTCGAGGCCCTGCACCTCAATGTCGAAGTGGTCGATGACCAGATCGAGATTGCCCGCGCCTGACCGCCACGGCGGCGGCGCTCGCCGTTTACAATGGTGATGGAACTGGGGGACAGGCTCGGAGCGCCGCCGGCGGCACGATTGATTCGATCGGTGATCCGGTCGGGTCTGGAGGTATTGCCGTTGCCGCTTGAAGTGATTCTGGGACTAGTCGCCTTTGCAGGCTTGTTTATGCTCTGGGCCGTTGTACCGGCCCGACTTCGCAAGCGATAGCGTAGGGGACCCTTCCCCGACGAAGGCAACGCGTTGACGCGCCCCGGGCGATGATTGCCCACCAGTGCTCGATGAACACGAGCCAGGGATACCGCCGTACGGTCCCGAGCTTGCCCCAGTTCCGTTTCCTTCCCGCGGCGCCCGACACTTGATCCTCCCCGGCGCGGCTCGCGTCGGCGCGCCTGGACAGGGCCAAACGGCCGGCGGAAATCACGGTGTTGCGACGGCCCAAGGGACAAATGCGCTGACCAGTTCCCAGCGCTCGCTTCGCGGTCTTCAGGACGCAGACCGGCGAGCCGCTACTGACCGAGCAGACCCTCCAGGCCGCGCGGCACACGACCCTTGCTGATTGTTTGCATGATCTGCCGCGCCTGCCGGAACTGCTTCAGCAACTGATTGACCGCCTGCACGCTGGTTCCACTGCCGGCGGCGATACGCCGCCGCCGGCTCCCGTTGATGAGGTCGGGGCTCGTGCGCTCTTGCGGCGTCATCGACAGGATGATCGCCTCGAATCGGCGCATCGCCTGCCCATCCAGCGCCTCCCGTACGTTTGGATCGTTCGCGGCGCGGCTCATCCCCGGCAGCATCGACAGGACCTGGCTCATCGACCCCATCTGTCGCACCTGGCGGAACTGGTCCAGGAAGTCGTCGAGCCCGAAGGTCGCCGACCGCATCTTCGCTTCCAGTTCTTTCGCCTGCGTTCTGTCCACCACCTGCTGCGCGCGCTCGACCAGGCTTACGACGTCGCCCATGCCGAGGATCCGCGAGGCCATTCGATCTGGGTGGAATACCTCGAGCGGCTCGATCGCCTCACCGGTCCCCACGTATTTCACCGGAACGCCGGTCACCGACCGGATGGAAAGTGCCGCGCCGCCGCGCGCGTCACCGTCCAGCTTCGTCAGGATCAGTCCCGTCAACTTGGCGCGGGCGTGAAACTCCCGGGCGACCGAGACCGCTTCCTGTCCGGTCATCGCGTCCACCACGAGCAGCGATTCGTGAGGCTTGATGGCCGCGCGAATGCTCTCGACTTCGGCCATCATCTTGTCGTCGATCTGCAGCCGGCCCGCCGTGTCCACGATCACATGGGACGACCCGTCGTCCCGTGCGCGGTTGACGCCGTGGGTCGCGATGTCCACCGGCGCGGCGTCGGCGCCCTCATCGTGCACCGGCACATCGATCTGCGCTCCCAGCGCGCGCAGCTGCTCGATCGCCGCCGGTCGATACGTGTCCGCCGCTACCAGCAGGGCGCGGCCTCCCTCCCGCCGGGCCGCAAGTGCGAGCTTCGCCGCAGTCGTCGTCTTCCCCGAGCCCTGCAGCCCGACCAGCATGAGCACGGTCGGCGGTTGTGCGGCGCGCGCGATCCGGGCGGTCTCGCCGCCCAGCAGCTCGGCAAGGCTGTCCTGCACGATCTTCATGACCTGCTGCGCCGGGGTCACGCTTTGCAGCACTTCCGCGCCCACGGCCCGCTCCCGCACGCCCGCCACAAAGTCCCTGGCCACTCGAAAATCGACGTCCGCCTCCAGCAGCGCCATGCGCACCTCGCGCAAGGCGGCTGCGATCTCCTTCTCGGAAAGCCGACCGCGCCTCCCGAGGTTCTTGAAGATCCCGTTCAGGCGGTCGGAGAGGCTCTCGAACATGGGGTTCGGCTGGCGTGCGGGGGGTCGCGTCGATTGTAGTGGCGGGTCTCCCAGGCGCGCCGCGCGGTTCGATACGATGGGCGCTCGCCGGTGCGACCCCGTGGGGCATTCGTCTAGCGGCCTAGGACACCGCCCTCTCAAGGCGGAGATCGCGGGTTCGAATCCCGCATGCCCTACCCGAGCGCGATCCCGCGCATCGCCCGCTGATTTGCGGGCAGGGCCTCGGCGGTCGACGGTGAGCTACGGTGATCGAGCCCTCCCGGAGCGAGGTGGAACCATGCGGGCGCGACGGACTGGCGGGCGCGCGCTCCTGTGCGGCGTGTTGCTTGCCGGACTGGTGTCCCTCACCGCGTGCGGCGCGGACGGCCAAACGGCGGACTCGTCATCGCGCTCCGTCGCGACCGGCCGCGAGCAGCTCGACTACCAGCTGCTGACCGAAGCGGACGCCGGCCCCGACGTGATCGTGGCCAATATCTTCTGGGTCGACATCGGCCTTCCGGATCAGAAGGGGACGGTGATCCAGCTCTCTGGAGACGACAGCTCCACGTTGCGCTGGCGGATGGCGCACGCGCCCGACGCGTTCCTCATGGAGTGGGCCAGGATCGATGGCCGACCCGCATTCGAAACCGACGGGCTGCTCGGCGACCCGAGCACGGCGGCCAAGGAAGTCGAGTTGCGCGGCAACGTCGAGGGCGAGACGACCGTGGTCTTCGAGCTGGTCGAGCGCGACCCGTCGCTGCGGACCGGTGAACCGGCAAAACGGCTGGAATACAATTTTCAGATCGTCGGGAAGGAAGACGTCATCCCGGGGGGTACGGGGGGAGCGGGCGGCGGCTTCCAGTGCGGGAGCTTTGGAAGCTGCTAGCTGCGGTTCCCACCGCCCGTCTTTCCAAATCGCCGCGACCGGCTGAGGGCCATTCCGAACGCCGCGCCGAACCTGTAGATTGACACTGGGCCCCGTAGCTCAGTCGGATAGAGCAGTGGTTTCCTAAACCATGCGCCCCGGTTCGAGTCCGGGCGGGGCTGCCGGCCGACAGCCACAGGCCGTCATCGCAGGCGGGACCTTGGTACAGTGCGGCCAATCTTGAGGGGGCTGTGCCAATAGCCGGAGCAGTAGGTCCCTCCCGTACGTCGGCAGCATCTGCGCGCGCAGGTGGCGAGCGGGAGCGGCTCCGAGTGCAGTTGGAGCGCGATGCTCTTCTTGAAGGCGACTTCACGCTCGCCTCCGGGAGTCCAAGCGCCTACTACTTCGACTCAAAGCCGGTAACTCTCAGTCCCGCGGGCGCCCGCCTGGTCGGCGAAGCGTTCCTTGGGGTGATCAGGAAGAACGCGCCTGAGGCCGACGCCGTTGGCGGTCTCACGCTGGGCGCTGACCCAATAGTCACGTCGATCTCTCTCCTCAGCGCCGGGACTGAGCAGCTACTAAAAGGCTTGATCGTGCGTAAGGAGCAAAAAGACCACGGCACGGCGCGGTGGATCGAAGGCCCGACCAAGGGCGTCGAAAACGTAGTGGTAGTCGACGACGTCGTTACCTCGGGTGGATCGGCCAAGCTCGCCGTCAAGCGGCTTCGTGATTCCGGCATGAGGGTCGTCCTTGCGGTCGCCCTCGTTGACCGCCTAGAGGGTTTCGAAGCGGCTATGGCGGGCGTCGGCGTGCCCAGCCTCTCGATTTACACGGTAGATGACTTCAGAAAGCCAGCCCGCCAAAGCGCCGCTGCGTAGTCTGCTCTCGCAGCAACCTAGCCTCTCGTCGCTGGCCGACGCTAAGCGCGAAAGCCTCCGGCTGATCCGCACCGCGGAGCATCCGTCGGCGTTCCTTGCGATCGCCGCCATGACCTCTTTGCTGGCTGACTGGTTTGAGTCGAACGAACCCGTCTCGTCAAGCTGGGCGGATCTCATGGCTAACGATGTCGTTCCGGCAATGATCCAGGTCCTCGACACCGCCGCGCCTGAATTCGCGGACGCCGACCGGGTGGCGGCGATGGATACAGCCGCCCAGGCGCTTGAGCGCGCCTTGACTTGGGTTCAAGAGTAAGCGCCGGGCCCAGCCGATAGCCGACCCTCCATCGCTCCACGCCTGTCTGCGGGCGGGCACGCACAGACGCGCCCACGGGTCGCGCACGCGTGCGGCCTGGGCCATGATTGCGCCGGATCGGCCGCGTGAGCCGCTCTCCCAAGACCGCCGCGCATGCTGCGATGGGGCATCGTTGGATTCGGCGACATCGCCCGCAAGGCGGTCGCGCCGGCCATCCAGGCCCACGGCCGCAGCGAGCTCACGGCCATCTGCCGCCGCGATCCCGCCGCACTGGCCGCCGACGCGGCGGCGTTCGACGTCCCACATGCGTTTGTCGACTTCGACGCCATGCTCGCCGCATCGACCCTTGATGCGGTCTACGTCGCCACGCCGGTTCACCTCCACGCCCCTCACACGCTCGCCGCGATCCAACACGGCTTGCACGTGCTGGTCGAGAAGCCCATGGCCCTGAACGGATCCGAGGCCGAGGCCATGGTGTCCGCGGCTTCACACGCCGACCTGACGCTTGGGGTCGCGTTCTACCACCGCTTCTATCCGATCAATCTGCGGGTTGCGCAGATGGTCCGATCCGGCGAGCTTGGGCGGCTGATCGCGCTGCACGGCAACGCCTCGGCTGCGCTTCGCCTATCGGCCGATGACCCGAAGAGGTGGAGACTCCGGGCCGTCGAGGGCGGCGGCGGACCGCTCATGGATGCCGCCAGCCACCGGATCGATCTGTTCCACGAGCTCGCCGGACCCGCGGAGGCCGTGGCCGCCTTCACCGACCGGCGTGTGCTCGGCGACGCCGATGTGGAGGACACCGCGTCGCTCATCATTCGCTATCGCTCCGGTGTGCACGCCACGCTCTCGTCGTGCTGGAGCATCGATCCGGCGCGCGGCGACTACGAGATCTGGTGCACCCAGGGGCACGTGAATGTGCCGTACGTCCGTGGCAGTTCCTTCACCGTGCAACGAGGAGGAGCGAGCCAGACCGTGACGATGCCGCCGGGCGAGCTGCACGATCTCCCACTGATCGACGCATTCGTAGCCGCCGTCGAGGACGGCGCGGCGCTGACGCTTGACGGCGACCGCGGGCTGGAGGTCCAGCGCGTGATCGATGCGGCGTACGCCGCGGCCGCCAGTGAAACGGTCGTGCGCCTGTAGCCCGGCGCCTCACTCGGGCCGCTGCGGCCGGCGCGAGAGCGCTCCCTATGCCTTCCGCACCCGCGCGAACAAGTAGAAACCCGAGGCCAGATCCTCCGAGGCCGGTCGGTCGGCCACCAACCGATCGAGGAATTTGATCGGGACGGTCAGCCAGGCGGCCACGAAGTCCGCCGCGCGCGTGGCCGTCTTGTTCCGCGAGAACCCGCTGAGAACACCTTTGAGGAACCCACGCAGCGTCCAGCTCAACGCCGAGCTCGGTCCCACGCAGACGCCTACCTCCACATCGGCGTCCTGGCGGAACAGGTACTCGAGGCCGCTCCGCGTGAAGCGCTGGAAGTCGTTTGGCGACGCATGGAACCCTTGGAGAAACGGGACCTCTACGTAGATCAGCGCGCCGGGCCTGCACACCCGGCGCATTTCGGCCACGGCTCGATTCGGCTCCGGGACGTGCTCCAGCACAGCGGTCGAAAGCGCCCCGGCGAACGCGTCGGAGGCGAACGGCAGCCGCTGCGCGTCGGCCAGGCACCCGACGCGCGGGTTCCGCACGATGTCCACGTTGACGAGGGACTGCCGCACAAACCAGTCGAGCGTATCGGGCGGATGCCGGCGTCCGCCGCCGCCCACGTTGAGAACGCGCGCACGCTCGCGCCGGGCCGCGGTCGAGAGCACATCCCCAAATCGACGAAGGTTGCGCTTGGACGCGTGGTTGTACGTTGGGCTCGGGAGCCGGTACATCCGGCGGGCGAGGCCTCGGAGCCGGGCGCGCTGCGCGCCCGTCATGTGATCGGGTCCGGGGACTCCTGCCTGGCGATCGCCGGCAACAGATCGCCCAGGCGCTCGATGGTCTCGTCGGGCGTCACCCCGTCTGGCGCCTCGGCGCCGTCCCGCCGCAGCCAGATGGCGCGCATGCCCATCCGTTGAGGCGCCTGCACGTCGAACTCCCAATCGTCGCCCACCATCAGGCCCTCGTCCGCGGTTATCCCCAAGCGCTGCTGCGCCTCGCGGAACGCCGCCGGGTGCGGCTTGAACCAACCGGTCTCGGTGCTGAGCACCAGCGTGTCCAGTTGATTCAGGATTCGTAGTTTGGACAGCCGGGCGCGCAGCAGCTCGTCACCGTAGATCAGGTTCGCGATCAGCCCGGTGCTCAAACCGGCGGTTCGCAGCAGCGAGAGCACCGGCGCGGCCTGCTCGTCGGCCGTCATGGCATCGAACCAGGGCTTGAAGTAGGCGGGCAGCATCAGATCCAGCAGTTCGGCGGTCGGTTCCCAGTCGAATCGGTCGGACACCTCGCGAAATATCTGACGCACGTCCGGCAGCGCGCACTCGGTGCGATACGCGTCGGCCACGGCGTCGTGCAATGCCTCGCCCAGCGATTCAGCGAGTTGCCCGGCCGTCGGAGGCGTCTCGGCGAACGCGCGCATGATCGCGGCCACGGCAGCCGCGCCCAGGCGATTGCTCACCGACCCGACCAGCGGCTCCTGGGTCACGAGCGTATCGCCGAGATCGAAGACAACCGCGCGAATGGCCACGGATGCAGTCTACCGGCAGTTCCGCGGGCGTCAGTCGGTGAAGATCTGCTTGAGCAGCGTCGCCTGTCGAGCTATCCCGTAGTTCACGCCGAGCACCTTGCCGTCCGGATCCAGCACCACGGTGCTCGGCACCGTCAGGACTCGGAAGCGTCTGGCGATGGATCGATCCGCGACCGCGTCGATCGCTCGCACAACCACGTGCGCCGTATTGGTCGCCAGCCGGTTGAGTTCGGGCTTCTGGACCCGTTCGCACGGCTCGCAGCTATCCGTGTAGAAGTACAGCACCGTTGCGTGACCGGGCGTGGCGAATTCGGCGGCATCGGACCCGATGGTCGCGAGCCGCCGACGCTCCACCCACAGGCGCACGGCAAGCACTGCGGCCACGAACAGGACCGCGACGCCAACCACGATCAGGACCCGCGCCTCCATCGGCGATCAGGGAGCCGCCGAGCTCGAGCGCGCGCGGTCGGAGAACCGGCTGGGGAGCAGCCCGCGCTGGTCCAGCTGCAGGTAGAGGAAGCAGCCCACGCAGAACCCGGCGAACAGGTTCACGGCGGCCAGCAGAATCACGATCCATACCAGCAGCCACCCGAGCGCGCCGACCGGCGAGAACAGCAAGAGCAGCCCGGCGGCCAGGGTGAAGATCGAGCCAAGCGCCTGCGCGAACTGATGCGGCGTCGCGCTTTCTTGCCGGCGGTCTGGTCGCACTAGCCCGCTGGGCCGCAGCAGCCGGTGATAGATCTGTTGGAACAGCGCCGCGCGTCGATCGGCCGTCCCCAGCGCCATCACCACGCCCACGCCCAGGACGATCCACCCGCCGGCCCGGTCGGTTCCAAGGATGAACGCCGCCACGGAGAGCCCGATGAGGAAGGCTTGATTCGTGCGCACTGCGTTCGCGTCCACCATTGCGGCCGCCCCTAGGTATTCCTAGCTAAGTTGATCAGCTTACTCGGCAAAGTCTATCTCCGGTAGCCGTCGCCCACCTACCCGGCGCGGCCGCCGGGGGTAACCGTGCAGCGCCGCGTCCCGGATGGGATACTGCCCCGGTGGGCATCGCCCGCGAAGGGCGCTACGGTGGCGTCTCCTGCCGCGGCGAGGCCGATCCATGACAGACTCGGACAATCGTTATCGCGATCCGTCCCGCGAGCGTGAGGACGCGGCCCCCGGCCCCGAGAACCTGGCGCCCGCCCCGATATCGGCTGCCGCGGCCGATATCGCCGTTGTGTATCGGCGCGCCGGCGCCTATGCCGTTGACTGGCTCTTCGTTCAGTTTGTGGTCATTTTCGTTGGAGTCAGGGCGGGGGCGGTGTCCATCGATCCCGGCGTCACGGCGGCCGAGGCGGCCGAGGTGGCCGACCCGAGCCTTGGCATTTGGGGACTGGTTGCGCTCGTCGTGTACCGGTGGGCCATGCAGTCGGGGTTTGGCTTCACCATCGGGAAGGCCCTGCTCGGTCTGCGCGTCGTCGCCGACGATGGATCGGCGGCCGGGCCAATCCCGATCCTCGGACGGGAGTTCACGCTTGCGCTGGTTTCGAATCTGGTGTTTCTGATCCCTTCCACGACGGTAGAGTTGGCGATCTTCCTCCCGGTTGCCGTGCTCGCGCTCAATCTGTGGGTCGCAATTCGCCGGCGAGATCATCGCGGCATTCACGATCTGCCCGTCCAAACCCGCGTCATTCGGGCACGACGCGAGGACACGGGACGGGGGAGTACGGCGAGGCCCCTCTAGGCGGCCAGGTCCTTTAGCCCACTCCCCGTCGTCGGCACTACCACGCGGTCGCGCGCGCCGATCGTCCCCAACTCGCGTAGACGCGCGGCGGCGGCGAATGCCAGCGCGGCGGTGGGTTCGACGTCCAGCCCCTCCAGCGCCGCCAGCTCGCGCCGCGCCGCCTCGATGACCCCATCCTGGATCGCCACGGCGCTGCCGCCGCTGCGCCGCACGGCCGCGATGATCTGACGCCCGCGAAACGGCGATCCCACTTCCACGCCGCCCGCGATCGTTGGCGCGCGCCGCACTTCGGCGGGATCGTCCCGGCCTTGCTGCAGCGCCTGCACGAGGGGCGCGCAGCCGGCGGCCTGCGCGACGTGCAGCCGCGGTCCCGTCACCGCCACACCTGCCCGCCGCAGCTCAGCGAGCGCCTTGTGGACCCCGAGCAGCAGGCCGCCATTCCCGACCGGCATCACGAGGTGATCCGGGATTCGATCGCCGAAGGCCTCGATCAGCTCGAACGCGAACGTCTTCATCCCCTCGAGGAACATCGGGTGCCGGCTGTGGGATGCGTAGGCGGCCCCGCCGTCGGCCACTGCCGCCGCGGCCGCCGCCGCGACGTCCTCGCGCGAGCCTTCGATCCGTTCGACAACCGCGCCGGTGGCGGCGATCTGCGCCGGCTTTTGCCCCGCTGCGCGGCTGGGTACATAGACGGTGATTGCAATGCCGGCTCGGGCGCAGTACGCGGCCATGGCGGCGCCCGCGTTCCCCGAGGAGTCCTCGACCGCCCGGACCACGCCGCGGGCTCGCAGCACGCTCGCGACCACAGCCGCGCCCCGATCTTTGAACGACCCGGTCGGCGCGATGTGCTCCAGCTTGGCAAAGGCATCCGCGAGTCCGTGCGCGCGCCCCCACGCCGGAAGCGGAACCACCGGTGTGCCACCCTCCCCGAGGCTCACTGGTGAGACCCCGGGCGGCAGCGCCATCGCCCTTCGATAGCGCCAGACCCCGTGCGCATCGGGATCGACGATCGGCCCTAATCCATCGCTGAGATCCGGCAGTTCGAGCCCGGCGTCGATGGGGCCGCCGCATTCCGGACAGGCAAGCGCGTCCGACTCGATTGGCAGCTCGGTGGCGCATTCGGCGCAGACGAGCCGCGGCGGCGGCACTCAGCCCACCCCCATCCGCAGCAAGTCTTCGTCCGAGAGCCCGAAGAAGTGCGCGAACTCGTGGATCACCGTCTCCCGAATCTCCGCCCGGAGCTCGTCCAAGTCCGCATGCGCCTCCGTCAGAGGCCCCCGGTAGATCGTGATTCGGTCCGGCAGGACCATGTTGTAGCCGGACGTCCGCTCGGTCAGCGGCACTCCGGTGTACAGGCCGTAGAGCGTATAGCCGGCCGGCACGGCCGCTCGCTCGAGCTCGGCTCGCGAAGGCCAGTGCGCGACGACGATATCCACATTGTCGAGCCGCGCTTGCAGCGCCTCCGGGATCGACGCCACGGCTTCCCGAACGACTTGCTCGAACTCGGCTTCGGTCATTCCGGCGTCCGTTTCAACCCGGCTGGCGGCCGTGACGGCGCGACATCATGCCTGTGCTAGCATCCCGCGCGCTCGCTCCCGCGCGCGCCGTGGCCCCGATGTGAACGCCGTCACCGAACACACGCTCGCCAACGGGCTAAAGGTCGTCGCACGCGAGGCCCGTACCGTTCCCCTGGTCAGCCTCTTCGTCTGGTACCGCGTTGGCGCACGCAACGAGCCCGAGGGTTTGAGCGGGGCGTCGCACTGGGTCGAGCACATGCTGTTCAAGCGTACCGGCAAGCTCGCGCCGGGCGATGTCGGACGGCTGGTCACCGGCGTCGGCGGAACCTGGAACGGCTTCACCACTGAGGATACGACCGCCTACTTCGAGACGGTGCCCGCCGACCACATCGACATCCCGCTCGACATCGAATCCGATCGCATGGTCAACGCGGTCTTCGACCCCGACGATGTCGCCAGTGAGCGGACGGTGATCATCTCCGAGCGCGAAGGCAGTGAAGCTTCCCCCATGTTCCTGCTGTCGGAGGCCGTCGAGGAGGAGGCGTTCAGAATCCACCCCTACGGCCACGGGGTCATTGGCAGCAAGGCCGATCTCAACTCGATGACACGCGACGACCTCCATGGCTACTACCGCCGCCACTACGGACCCAACAACGCCGTGATCGTGGCCGTCGGCGATTTCCAGACGGATGCGATGGTGGACCGGATCGACGCCGCCTTCGGTGCGATCGATCCGGTGGACGTGCCCCCGCCCCTCGACGTTCGTGAGCCGCCGCAGCAGGCCGAGCGCCGCGTTGAGGTGAGGCATCCGGGCCCGTTTCCCATTCTCAACCTCTCGCACCGCGCGCCGGAGGCCGTCCATGACGACTTCTTTCCACTCTTCGTGCTGGACGCCTTGCTGTCGGGTCCCAAGAGCGGCCCCTTCGGCGGAGGCGCGACCGTTCGCACGTCCCGTCTCTACCAGCGCTTTGTGGCCTCTGGTATGGCGGCGTCCGCCGCCAGCGATTTGGGCGTGAACATCGATCCGAGCCTCCACCGGATCCTGGTCATCCTCAAGCCGGGCGGAGATCCGGAGCCCATCGAGGCAGCCGTCCTCGAAGAGGTCCAGCGACTGATCGACGAGCCGCCGTCCGACGACGAGCTGGCGCGCGTGATTCGACAGGCGCGCGCACGCCAGGCGATTTCGCTGGAGAGTGTGACCGCGCAGGCGATCTGGCTGGGGTTCCTGGAGATGACCGGCTCCTGGCGGACGTCCCGCACATTCGTGGAGCGAGTGAGCGCGGTGAGGCCCGCCGACGTGCAGCGCGTGGCGGCGACGTATTTTGGCCCGGACAATCGTGTGACCGGCTGGTTCGTCCCGGCGTCGGACGACGGGACCGTCTAGGTGGCGATGTCCCAGGCCCGCGTTGGCGCCATTGGTCCCGACACCGTCGAGCACGCCACTCTGAGCAACGGCCTGACCCTCCTCGTCTATCCAAACCCCAGCTCACCGTCGGTCGCCATGGCTGGGATTCACGCCGCGGGTGCGCTGCTCGAGGACGGGGAGGACACTGGTCTGGCCGGCCTCACGGCCGAGGCGCTGAACCGCGGCACGCGGTCGCGCTCGTTCTTGGAGTTCGCGACCGAGCTCGATGAAGTCGGCGCCTCGCTGAGCTTCAGCGCGGGAGTCGAGTACGGCGCCCTCTTTAGCCGGGCGCTCGCCGATGATCTGGATGTAGTGCTCCGTCTCGCGGCCGACGGGCTGCGCCATCCGCTCTTCCCCGAGGATGAGGTCGCGCGCCTGCGCGATCAGACCCTGGCCGGCATCGCCCACGTGGAGGACTCGCCCTCCGCGCTCGCCGATCGCCGCTTTCATGAGCTGCTGTACGGGCGCGACAACCCCTACGGACGACCGGAGGAGGGCTACCGCGAGACCGTTGGCGCGCTGACGTCGGCGCGGCTGCGCGATTTCCACGGTCGTGCGTACGGGCCCGCCACGCTCACGATCGCAATCGTCGGCCAGGTCGAGCCTGCGCGGGTGCGGGATGCCGTCGAGCGGTGCTTTGGCGACTGGGAGCACGGCGCCGAACAGGTCACGCCCGAGGTGTGGCGCGAGACCGTCGCTCGGTGCGACGACGCCGCGCCGGTCGAAGCCGCTGATCCGGTGCGCGAGGACCTGACCATCGCCGGAAAGACCCAGACCGAATTCGTGCTCGGCTGGCTCGGCATCCGGCGGTCGGACGACGCTTTCTACGCGACGACCATCGCCAACTTCATCCTCGGCCAGCTCGGTCTCGGCGGTCGGATCGGCGCGAGCGTGCGGGACGACCAGGGGCTCGCCTATCACGCCTCCAGTCACGCCGAATCCGGGCACGCCCGGCACCCATGGGTCGTCCGCGCCGGTATCAACCCGGAGAACGTCGAGCGGGCGATCGAATCGAGCCTGCGCGAGGCGCGGAGCCTGCGCGACCGGCCGCCCACCGACGAGGAGCTGCGGCTGACCAAGCAGGCGATGATTGGATCGTTGCCGCTGCGACTCGAGCGCAACGATGGGATCGCCGATATGCTGCTCGCGATCGAGCGCTTTGAGCTCGGTCTTGACTACCTGTCGCGCTATCCGGATCTGGTCGGCGGCGTCACCCGCGAGCACGTGGAGGCCGCCGCCGCGGCGGTGCTGGATCGACCGGGATACACGCTGGTCACCGCCGGCCCGGAGCTCTCGGCGCCCGGGCCGAACTGAACAGTCGCTCCGGGGCGCCTGGCGCCGACCGGCGTATCCTGCACGCGGAGGTGCATGGGGCCCGGTGGCTCTCGCGGTCTTCAAAACCGTTGTAGGGCGCTGCTCAGCGTCCTGGGTGGGTTCGACTCCCACGCACTTCCGCCGACACAACCGGCCTACATGGCCGGGGAGCGCTGTCCAAGCAGATCCACGTAGGGCTGGTATCGGTAGCGTCGATTCCGCGCCTGCCCAGTGGTTTCGCGCAGGAGACCGATCGCCTCGAACTTGGAGATCAGGGCGTTTGCCGTCGGGTAGCTCACGTGCAGTTCGTCCGCCGCCTGGTTGACGGTGATCACCGGACGCCTCATGAGCACGTCCACAAAGTCACTCGCCCGCGGATTCCCACTGGTATGCGTCAGAGCAAGATCCCCGTGCAAGGCTTGCATGGCCAGAACATCCTTCGCCGTCGCGGTCGCCTCGCGCGCCACCTCCGCGACTCCGCGCAAGAAGAACCGCAGCCAGTCCTCCCAGGCCCCTTCGTCCCTGACTCGTTGCAGACCGTCGCCGTATTGCTGGCGGTGCTCGTTCAGGTAGTACGACAGATACAGCAGGGGTCTGGCCAGCACCCCGTGATGGATCAGGAGAAAGGTCATCAGCAGCCGGCCCATCCTGCCGTTTCCGTCGACAAAGGGGTGAATCGTTTCGAACTGGGCGTGCGCGAGGCCGGCGTGGATCAACGGCGGCATCCCGTTGCGGGTGTGGAGAAACGTCTCGAAGTGACCCAGCGCCCCCATGAGCTGCGAGGGCGGCGGCGGGACGAATACGGCGTCATCGGGTCCGGCGCCGGGCGGACCGATCCAGTTCTGCGTGGTTCGGAATTCGCCTCGGTACCGCCCGCCGCCTCGGACTCCCGTCATGAGAACGTTGTGGACCTCGCGAAGCAGGCGCAGCGAGAGGGGAAGATCTTCTACTCGGTCGACCGCGTGGTTGAGGGCGGCGACGTAGTTGAGGACTTCGAGGACGTCTGACCGGACGGTTCTTCGCGGTGCTGCGGCCTCGAAGTCGAGCAATTCCACCAGCGACGCCTGCGTCCCCTCGATCTGAGACGAGAGAACCGCTTCTTTCCGGACATACATGGCGACGAACAGGTCGGGGTTGGGCAGTACGTCCGCGGTTCCGTCTAGGCGGCCGAGGG
The DNA here is from genome assembly GCA_965247475.1 of Chloroflexota bacterium. Lineage (GTDB taxonomy): Bacteria > Chloroflexota > UBA11872 > UBA11872 > UBA11872. Next base: position 2,413,425 of record OZ252016.1, on the reverse strand, counting down.
CGATATCGGCTTCGCTGAGCAGCCCCAGCATCTCCGGGTCGACGTCTAACGGGGGATCGGGCGGCAGGGGCTTCGGGATGAAGGCTCTGTAGCCTTCCGGTTGGGCGACGTATCTGCCTGCTCTACCCACTGCGGCGCTCCGTTGTTGGCCGCGAACCTGACTTATCGCTGGGCGCGTGCGGGTGCGGTCGCGTGTGTATAACAATTTTCACAACTGACCCATTGCCCCTGATTGTTAAGCGAAACGCCCGTTTGCTTTGATAATGACACGGTGCTGCTGAAGCCGGGTCTTCGCCACAGAATCACGGTCTTGCTCTGCACATCAAACCCATCTTGCCATTTCCAACGAACCGCTTCCATAGTAACGCTATCTACTGATGTTCTTTAACAAGAATAGTAGACCACCTCGGAATCGTCGCGACCGAAGCTGGATGCGCGGCTATGCGGGAGGCCGCGGTGGGTACTGCGTGTAGTAGGGAAGCAAGGGCCGCAGCGCGGCCGTGAGCTCCGCCTCCTCCGCATCCGTGAGGTCGTGGACATCGCCATACAGGTAGGGCGACGCGGCCCGGGGCGAACGGAAGAGCCCCTGTCGGTACATGATCACTTTGTTGCTGAATTCGCCGCCGACGTAGCGCTGGAAGGCGGAGAACGGCGCCAGCAGGGCCTCGATCCGGCGTGCTTCGTCGACCCGGCCGACTTCCAGGGCGCGGAGCACGGCAAGGTAGACCTCGGCGACATTTGCCGAGGCCATGAACTGACGCGCGCCCGCCAGATACCCGAGAACCAGCGGCTGCCCTACCTTGATCGCGAAGTACGCGTCGCCGCCCGGCTGGGCCAGCAGAGCCGCTACGCGTCGTGGCGCACGTGCCGCTTCTTCCTTCAGGTAGCGAATGTTTGAGGCGCGGGCGGGCAGTTCCGCCAGCGTCTCGACCGAGAGCACCACGTCCGCGCTGCCGGGCCGCATGTTCACGCCGCCGATGGAGTGCACCATCACGGGGCGGGCAACCGCCCGCGCCGCCGCCAAGATGCACGTCACCATGTCGGCTTCGGTGCGTATCCAGGCCGGCGCGGTTACGGCGATCATGTCGGCCCCCATCGCCTCGGCCCGCACCGCCGCCGACACCACGTCCGCCACCGAGGCGCCGACCGCGCTGGCGCAGACCGGCACGCGGCCGTCGCACACGTCCAGCGCAAGCTCGAGACTCCGGACCCGTTCGGCATCGGAGAGCGCCAGGGTTTCGCACCCGATCATGCCGGTGACCGCCAGGCACGCGCCCACGTCGACCAGGTAGCGGGCCTCGCGCAGATAGGACGCCTCATCGAGTCGCCCGTCGTCCTGAAGCGGCGTCTTGAAATGCGCCACCAGGCCCTTGGGCGCCTGTGCCGCATCGAGGAGGTCGAATCCTGCCATGGCCGTGCCTCGCGGAAGTCCGTCGCTCGGGCACGAGCCAGCATAGGTCAGGATCGCGCGCGGATCGCGACCGAGCCCGGCCGCCGCACGAGGCGCCCCTTTCGCCGTCCCCGACGCGTGACGCGCGGAGGCCTCCGAGGAGGTCCGCTCGCCCAGCTCCCTGATAGCCTTGCCCGGAAACGGTTGGAGGGAACAGCCATGCCGCTGACTGCCGAGACGATGGCTATCCTCAAAGCACGTGCCGAGGCGGGCGCACCGGAGTTCCACGAGCTGACGCCGCAGCAGGCGCGGGAGACCTTCGCACAGATGCGCGCGTTGCTGTCAGGCGAGCCGGAGGCGGTAGCGCGGGTCGAGGATCGGCGTATTCCCGGGCCCGCCGGCGACATCCCGATACGTGTCTACCAACCGGCGGGCGTCGGCCCGTTCCCCGTGCTCGTCTACTTCCACGGCGGTGGCTGGGTCATCGGCGACATCGAGACGCACGACGGGCCCTGCCGCTCGCTCACCAATCTCTCCGGCTGCTGCGTCGTCTCCGTCGACTACCGATTGGCGCCGGACGCGCGGTACCCGGCGGCGGCGGACGACTGCTACGCGGCCACCGTGTGGGTCGCCGACAACGCCGGCGAGCTGCGCGTCGACGCGTCACGCGTCGCCGTCGGCGGCGTGAGTGCCGGTGGGAACCTGGCGGCGGTGGTCTCGCTGATGGCGCGGGACAAGGGTCGGCCGGAGATCCGGTCGCAGGTGCTGATGAACCCGGTCACCGATTTCAGCTTCGAGACGGCGTCGTACAAGGAACACGGCGAGGGCCTCGATCTCAGCGAGGCCAGCATGCGCTGGTTCTGGGACTGCTATCTCGAGTCGCCGGACCATGGCAGCCAGCCCTACGCCTCACCGCTGCGGGCAGACGACCTCCAGGGGCTGCCGCGTGCGTTGGTGATCACCTCGGAGTACGACCCGCTGCGGGATGAAGGCGAGGCCTACGGTGAGCGGCTCCGGGCGGTCGGGGTGACGACCACCATCACCCGCTACGAGGGGGTCCTCCACGGGTTCGTGGGACAGGCGCCTGACGTGCCGGAGGGTCGCCAGGCGCTGGAGCAGATCGGGCGGGAACTGCGAGACGCGCTCGCGTAGCGGGTCCGCCCCCACGGGGTCCGTGACGTTCCGTCTCGGCCGGGGTGTCCGGTCGAGCTAGGAGCGCCCGGGCCTCACTCCTGCCGCCCGGCGATCCGCGCGAACGAGGGCCGCAGCGCCGGGTAGAGGTCCGTGTACACGCCGTACAGGTCGTCGTAGCGCGTCCGGTTTGCCGGGATCGGGTCCAGGCTCGTGGAGTCGCGCGCGGTTGCACGGCACGCGTCCGCGACCGACCCGTATACGCTTGCCGCCACGCCTGCCAGCAAGGCCGCGCCGAACGCCGGCCCGCGCTCCTCCGGTTCGGGGGTCACCGGCGCGCCCAGGACGTCCGCCACGATCTGTCGCCAGAGCGCGCTGCGCGCCCCGCCGCCGGCGATCCTGACTCGATCCACTGGCACGCCGAGCTCGCGGATGATCTCCATCCCGTCCCGCAGGCTGAACGCCACCCCTTCCATCACCGCTCGCACAACGTCGCCGCGCGTGTGCGCGGAGGTGAGCCCGAACAGCACGCCACGGGCGTTTGGGTCCAGGTGCGGCGTGCGTTCGCCCTGGAGATACGGCAGCCAGACCAGACTGCGGCCGCCGGCCGGCGACCCGGCCGCTTCGGCGGTCATCAGCTCGTACGGGTCCACCCCGCGGCCGCTGGCGTCCGCGACTATGTCCCGCCCGAACGTGTCGCGAGCCCAGCGCAGCGACAGCCCTGCCCCCTGCGTGACGCCCATCACGTGCCACGCAGCGGGCAGCGCGTGACAGAACGTATGCACGCGGCCGCGTGGGTCCACCAGCGGACGATCGGCGGCCGCGAACACCACGCCCGACGAGCCGATCGTGACCAGCGCGTCGCCCCGCTCAGCGTCCCCGCCCGCGCCGGCGACTCGTAGACGGTCGGCAGCCACTCCGCCGGCACCTCCAGGTCCCGCAGCATGGCCTCTGACCAGCGGCGCCGCCTCACGTCGAACAGCGCCGTGCCGGACGCGTCGGCCACGTCCGTCGCGGCCTGGCCCGACAGTCGAAAGCGGATGAAGTCCTTGGGCAGCAGCACCCGTCGGATCGAGGCGTAGCACCTCGGCTCGTGCTCGCGGACCCAGCGCAGTTTCGGCGCGGTGAAGCCTTCGAGCGGCGGATTCGCGGTGCGCGCGACCACTTCGTCTGCGCCGATAGCGTCCTCGATCTCGCGCCGTTGCGGGCCGGTCCGCTGGTCGCACCAGATGATGGCCGGACGCACCGGCCGGTCGTCGGCGTCGAGCAGCGTCGCGCCGTGCATCTGGCCGGTGAGCCCGATCCCCGCGACCGCCGTCGGGTCCGGCGCGGTCGCCGCACACGCGCGCAGCGCCTCGAACGCCGCCGCTTCCCATGCGTCCGGGTCTTGCTCGGCCCATCCCGGATGCGGTGTGGCCATCGGGTAGTCGGCCGAGTGGGAGGCGCGCAGGGCCCCGTCGCGGTCGACCAGCACCGCCCGCGCGCCGGTCGTGCCCAGGTCGAGCCCCAACAGGAGTTGATCGGTCACGCGCGTCCCGTGGCCCTCGCGCCGCGATCGATCATGTCGCCGGGCTCACAGCGCCGTGAAGCCGCCGTCCACGACCAGATCGTGGCCCGTTACGAACCCGGAGGCGTCGCTGGCCAGGAAGATGACCGCGCCCTGAATGTCATCAACCTCGGCCATGCGTCCCAGCGGCGTATCCCGCAGCCATATCGGCCAGGCGGCCCGTGTGTGCGGCGCGTCTGCCATCTCCGTTCGCGTGTACCCGGGGCTGACCGAGTTCACGCGAATTCCATGCGGCGCCCATTCCACGGCCAGCGAGCGTGTGAGCTGCACCACCGCCGCTTTCGAGGCGTTGTAGTGGGCCTGCGGCTGGGGGCGATTCACGATCTGCGCCGACATCGACGCCACGTTGACGATCGATCCGCCGCCGCCTGCGATCATCGCCTGTGCCTCCGCCTGGCACGAAAGAAACACGCCCTTGAGGTTTGTGTCGAGGACCTGATCCCAGCCGCTCGCGTCGATCTCGAGCGCGTCGACCCACTCGTTCACACCGGCGTTGTTGACGCCGATGTCCAGCCGGCCCCACGCCCCGACCACGCGCTCCACCGCGAGGGTCAGGTCCTCCGGCTCGGTGACGTCCGCGACCACCGCCAGCCCGCGGGCGCCCAGCGCCTCGATCTGTTCGACGGCCGCGTCCAGCGTGGCGGCGGTGCGCCCACAGACGGCGACCGACGCCCCCGCCTCGGCCAGCCCGCGCGCGATCCCCAGCCCGATGCCGGTGCCTCCGCCGGTCACCAGCGCGGCGCGGCCGTCCAGCTTGAACTGCTCGAGCGCGCCCAACGCGTGGCCTAACGATCCGGTCGGGCTGACATCGATCCGTCGAGCCCGCGCCGCGTCACGGGGTCACCATGACCTTGATGCACTGGTCCTTTCGCGTTTGAGCGAACTCCATGGCCGCCTGCACGTCGTCGAGCGCGTAGTGCGACGACACCAGCGGCGCCAGATCCACGCGACCCGACGCGACCAGCGCGATCGCCTTGGGCCAGGTGTGCGCGTACCTGAACACGCCGGCGATGTCGAGCTCCTGGTCGATGACTTGATTGGTGTCGATCGGCGTCTCGTCGGCGGGACTCAGTCCCACCAGCACTACTCGGCCCCCGCGCGCCGCCAATCGGATCGTCTGGGCGACCGTGGTGTCGTTCCCGGCCGTCTCGAACACCACGTCGAAGCTGTCCGACAGCTCGGCCTCCACGTCCTGCTCGCGCGCGTTCAGCGTCCGGGACGCGCCGATCTCGCGCGCCTTCTCCAGCCGGTATGCGACGACGTCCACCACGGTCACATCGTCGACGCCCATGCTTCGCAGGCTCAGCAGCGTCATCAGGCCGATCGGACCGGCCCCCAGGATCGCGGCGCGGTCGCCGATCGCGGCTCGCCCCCGTTCCGCCGCGTACAGCCCGACCGACAGCGGCTCGATCAGCGCCGCCGCGTCGTAGCACATCGCATCCGGAATCTTGAAGCAGCGAGCGGCTGGATGCACGACATACTCCGCGAAGGCGCCATGCACGGGCGGGGTGGCCATGAACACCACGTCCGGACAGAGGTTGTAGCGCCCCGAGGCGCACGCCGCACAGGCTTGACAGGGCACGCCCGGCTCGATCGATACCCGATCGCCGGGCACGAGGCCGGTGACATCCGCGCCGACTGTGACCACGTCGCCGGCCGGCTCGTGTCCCAGGATCAGCGGGCGGTCGACCACGAATCGCCCGATCCGGCCGTGCTCGAAGTAGTGAATGTCCGAGGCGCAGATCCCGACCGACCGCACTCTGATCAGCACATCGTTCGGGCCCGGGGTGGGGATCCCACCCTCGCGGATCTGGATCGTGCCGATGCCGTCCAGATACGCGGCCTTCATGCGGTGCTGCATCGTGATGAGCGAGTCGCCGGTTGCTCGCATACCCTATCCCAACGGCTCGCGTCCCAGCTCGGACGCCGGAAGCGCCGCGGCCGCGACGCGGGCAGACCGGGTTCGGGCTGCCTGGCCTCTGTACGTCGGGCGCGCTCACGGTGGTGCCGAAGCTGTGCCGCGGCCGGCTGCTTGGAGTCCGCGTGCCCGGTTCCGTTCGCGCCGCCGGCGGGCCGAGCCCGCCTCGCCTCTAGAATGCCCACATGTCGCGCCCGACGGCTGTGCCCTCCGCCGCCTTGACGCTCACCAGCGGCGCCCGCCGACGTATCACCGCGGCGCTATTTGCCGGCCAGGGCGTCTTCTCGGCGGCGAACGTTGCCGGCTTCACGGTCATGTCGATCGTTGCCACGGAGTTGAGCGGCCAGACGGTCATGGCCGGAGTCCCCGGCGCGCTTTTTCTTCTAGGGCGAGCCGCCAGCGGCTATCCGGCCGGGTGGCTGATGGATCTGATCGGACGGCGCTGGCCGCTGGCGCTGGGCTACCTGCTGGGGACGGTTGGCGCGGGGCTGGCGACGCTATCAATCGCGTGGCACAGCTTGGGCGGGTTCTTGGTGGGAGCGGTTCTGGTGGGGATGGCGCGCGGCGCCAGCGATCAGGCGCGCTTCGCGGCTGCCGAGATTCACGAGCCGGCGCGCCGTGGACGCGTCATCGGCCTGATCGTGGCCGCCGGGATCGTGGGCGCCATAGGCGGTCCGCTGCTTGTTGCGGCTACCAGCGAGCTTGCCGTGGACCTCGAGGCAGAGCGGTTTGCGGGGCCCTGGGCTGCCGCCACGGTTCTTATCGCGCTGGCGCTACTGGTGACTGTCGGCTTGGTCAAGCCCGACCCGCGGAACGTAGCGCGCGCTATGGAACGGTCGGCCTCTCGCACTCGGGAGTCGGCTGCGCAGGAGAGACCGGCCCGGCCGCTGCGGGCGATCTTCGCGAGCGGCCACGTTCGGCTGGCAGTGGCGGCAATGCTAGTCGGGCAGGCGGTGATGTCGATGGTCATGATCATCACACCGCTGCACATGCACCAGATTCATCAAGGCACCGGGGCGATCTCGGTCGCCATGTCCGTGCACATGCTGGGTATGTTCGGACTCGCTTCACTGACGGGCCGTGCGACCGATCGTCTGGGGCCGCGGCCCGTGATCGCTCTCGGCGCGCTACAACTCGTGACCGCCAGTCTGCTCACGCCGTTCGCGCAAGGTATGGAAATAATCCTGCCGCTGATGTTCCTGCTCGGATACGGCTGGAACTGCTGCTTCATTGCTGGATCGGCGCTCTTGAGCGTTGGCTTGTCGGCCGGCGAGCACGGCCGCACGCAGGGTCTCAACGAAACCATGGTCGGGCTCGCTGCCGGCCTGGGTGGGCTCGGCACCGGACCCGTGTTCGCCGTCGGCGGCATGGTATGGATTGGGGCGGCCAGCTTGGCCGCGTCGCTGGCTCTCGTCGCGGCTCTCGGGTGGCCGCGCATCGTCCGCCGGCCGCTCGCGGTCTAGCCATACGGTCCATAGACGTGATTGACATGCAGGCGGCCGGGCTTTGAGAGCAGGGCGCACGTAGTCCGGGCGCGGGGCGGCCCCTGCGGGCACAATGCGCCGATGGGCTCCAATGGGCTAGAGAGGACTGCCATGGACCGGGAAGCTGCCGCGCGTGACCTCCACTCCGCAGCGTTGGTGGTGGACTCGCACAATGACTCGATCGTTGTGCACCTGCGCCGACGCGGGCTGAGCATCGCCGGATCGGGCGCCCCGCGGCGCGACGAGCCCCGCAGCGCCGTCGCGGCGCTGCGGGACCCGCTGGACGACGATGCCGGCGTCCAGCTCAATCTCCCCAATCTGCGCGCGGGGTCGATCGACGTGGCCTACTTCTCTGTGGATGTCACCCGCCTGTGGGGCAACCATCTGCTGTACGCCGTTGATGCGCTGGGCTGGTTCGAGGCCGAAGTCCGGGCTCATTCCGACGCCATCGCGATCGCTGCCTCGGCGGACGAGATCGAGGCCGCCCGTCGCGGCGGCAAGGTGGCGGCCGTTCTGGCCGTCGAGAACTCCGAGGTCCTGCAGCGCAGCCTCTACGTGCTGCCGCAGCTGCACCGTCTCGGCGTGCGCTCGATCACACTCACCTGGAGCTATCGGACCGAGGCCGCGGATGGCGTGTACGAGGCCGGCACCGGCGGCGGCCTCACGAGCTTTGGCCGCGGATTGGTGGCGGCTATGAACGAACTAGGGATGTTGGTGGACATCTCACACCTCAGCGAAGCTGGCTTCTGGGACGTCATCGACCTGAGCGCCGCCCCGATCCTGGCCAGCCACAACTGCTGCCGCGCCCTCTGCGGCCACGACCGCAATCTCACCGACGAGCAGATCAAGGCCATCGCCGACCGCGGCGGCGTGGTCGGCATCACCTTCGTTCCCGACTTCGTGGACGCCGATGCGCCGACCATCGATCGCCTGCTGGACCATATCGACCACGCGGCCGCGGTAGGCGGTGTGGACGCCGTTGGCCTCGGCTCGGATTTCGACGGTGGCGGCGACGTGCTGGCCAGCGCCGCGGAGTATCCGCGCATCACCGAGGGCCTGCTCGCGCGCGGCTGGGACGAGGACGACGTGCGCAAGGTGCTCGGTCTCAATCACCTGCGCCTGTTCCGGCAGGTGTGCGGCTAGCGCCTCCGGGCGTCGGCCGCCGCGCTACTGCCAGACCGCCAAGATCCCGCTGATGATCGGGATCGTGACGAGGTGCCGCCCGTTGTCCAAGCTCCACAGGCGGAATGAGAATCCGCTGAACACATAGTGTCCGAGACTCGTGGCGATAACGATCCCGACGCAGAGCCAGAGACCCATAACCAGGCCGTCGACGAATGACTGCGCGCCGGTGAAATGCACGAACAGCGCCAGGACGTAGGAAGTGACCAGCGCGGCCACCGTCACCGACGCGAACGCCTGGACCTGGGTGCCTTGCGCCTCAAGCTCCTCTTGCGTCTTCCCGATCAGGTCCATCCAGATACCGCCGAAGAGGAACCGCGCGTACCACAGCGCTCCGACGACCATGGTCGCCAAGGCAGTGATCGCCACCGCCAGATAGTTCAGGTCGCTCGTCCAGAGATCCATGACTGCCCCCTAAGCGATCGAAACTGACTGACGGCGATGGTTGACCTACCGCTCAGGCGCGTCAAGCAACGTCGCGCGTCACGACGCGTCTCCGCCGGTGCGACAATCCCCACGTGAGCGACGCTCGATTCCAAGACGCCATCGCGCGGATCGACGCGGCCAACGCGGACGATCCCGAGACCCTTCGCATCGATGGCGCGGACCTGCCCAAGGAGCTCACGCACGCCCGCATGCTCACCGGCTGGGTCCGGCGCCTGCGACCCGATGCCGACGATGTGCTGCTGCTCGCGGCGCGCGCCCATCACGTGCGGCGCTGGACGATTCCGCGCGGCGAGTACCCCGCCGGTCGGCGCGGCTACCTGCGCTGGCGCACCGCGCTCCATCAGCTTCACGCCGACGAGGTCGAGCGCCTGCTCGCCGACGCCGGCTACGACGAGCCCGTGATCGGCCGCGTGCAGCAGCTGGTGCGCAAGGTCAACCTGCGGCGCGACCCCGACGTCCAGACGCTCGAGGATGGGCTCTGCCTGGTCTTCCTCGATACACAGCTAGGCGACCTGCGTCGCAAGCACCCCGAGTCGAAGCTGATCGACGTCCTTCAGAAGACCTGGAAGAAGATGAGCCCGCGGGCGCGCGAACTCGCGCTCGAGCTTGAGCTCGACGCCGACGATCGCGTGCTGATCGAGCGGGCGCTCGCGGACAGCGGCCTAGACGGCGCCTGACCTAGAGGGTCCTCTTCCCGAGATGTAGCGACAGACGCGCGCGCCAAGTTCCCTCTCCATCGAGGGAGAGGGACAGGGTGAGGGGGTCGGAAGTGACCGCTGACACGAGGTTCAAGGACGGAGCGCTCGCGTCTGCACGGTGCGTGCTGCGAGCCGGTCTCTGGCAGCGGCGGACGTGTCGCGCCTACTCCGGATGAGGACAACCTAGAGCTCGTCCGGCGTCTCGATTGCGACCCAACCGCCGCTGTCGATCGACTCGTCCGCCGCCAGCCCGGCCAAATGGTGCCGCGCCGCCACCTCCGGTCCAGTACGGCTCTGAGCGCCCGATGCGACCGCGTCCAGGAAGGCGCGGATGCACTCGTGCATCCCCGGCCAGCCGGCTCGCGGCGCTAGCGCGGGCACTTCGGTGATCGACCAGTCGGGCGATCGTCGAGTCCGCATCCGCAGCTCGCCGGCAATCAGGTCGGCCACGATATCGCCGTCCGAGCCGTTGACCTCGATGCTGGTCTCCAGTGGGCCGACGCCGTCCGTGATCGCTTCGAACTCCCCCCACACCCCGTCATAGTCCAGCTGCGCCTTGGCGTAGGCCTGGCGCCGGCCGGGCGAGCCGCGCCCGTCCATGGCAAGAATTCGCGCTGGACGCGCGTGCAGGACTTGGTTCAGGGGGTCCAGGTACCACGGCGCCAGCGCTCCGACGAGACCCAGCTCGGCCGGCTGCAGCTCGCCCCAGGTGTCCTGCATGCGAATCGCGGCCGTGCGCACCTCGCCGATCGCACCCGCCGCCACGCGCTCGGCGGCCGCGGCGACCACCGGCAGGTAGGAGAGCTCGAGGTCCGCGTGCACCACCTGCCGCGCGGCAAGCAGCTCGCGAAGCATCGGCCGCACCCGCTCCGCGCATGCCGCCACGGGAGGCTCGTACAGCGTCGGTACGTCGCGCGCCAGCGCCGCCCGCAGCGCCGGCTCGTGCAGGCGGTCCGGCACCGAGATCAGCACCGCGTGGAGCTCTTCACCGGCCAGCAGTTCCTCGTACCCCGGGTAGGTCGCCACATCGGGGCCGAGGTCGGAGCGAATTCGGTTCCGCGTAGCCTCGCTCGGGGCTGCCGCCGCCACGACCCGCGCGCGACCGTCGAGCCGCAACGCCGGAACGTAGGCCGCGGAGGCCCACTGCCCGTATCCGATCAGTCCGACTCGCAACTCGTCCATCGGGCCATCCTAGCGGCGTGGTATCTTGCGGCCCGCACCGGGACGAGCGCCCGCTCACGGCCCCGAGCTCCCCACATGACGCAGCAGCCGGCCGGCGAATCCATACCTGATCAGATCGTCCTGGTGATCGTGCAGGACCAGGATTCCGGCGAATTCTCGTCCGCGCTCAACGAAGCCGGGATTCGCCACACGCGCATCAAGAGCGCCGGTGGATTCCTCCAGGTAACCAACGTCATGTTCGTGATCGGCATCCATCACGCCCGGGTTGACGAGCTCGTAGGCATCATTCGCGCCTCCTGCGAGACGCGTACGGAGCTCGTGACGGTTCCATGGAGCCTGGACATGGAGTACCTGGAGCCCATCGAAGTTGAGGTCGGCGGCGCCACCTTGTTCGCGATCGATCTCGAGCGGTTCGAACGGGTCTGACTCCCCTGCCCGCGCGCCGCTCGTATCCGTGCGCGCGGACTGGACGGACCGTGCTCGCGCCCCGATCGCCGCGGCGCACGCAGGATCGGCGCCCATGACACGATTCGTGACCACCGAATCCCAGGCCGCCGAGCTGCTCCTGCGGCTGGTTGCAATTCCCAGCATCGCCCCCGGGGTGGAGGACGGCGTCGGCGAGGGCGCTATGGCGGACGCCGTTGAGGCATTCGCGCGCGAGCGCGGCGCCGTCCTGGAACGGCAGGAGGTTTTTTCCGGCCGCTCGAACGTGATCTGCACGCTGCCGGGCGAGCCCGGTACGCCCACGCTGATGTTCGAGGCGCACATGGACACCGTCGCCCTGGGGCCCATGCGGCGCGGACACCAGCCGTGGGTGGACGACCACGGACGTCTGCATGGACGCGGCGCGTGCGACACCAAGGGCTCGCTGGCCGCGATGCTGCTCGCCTTTGACTGGGCGGCTGCCCAGGCGGATCGACCGTGCGCGCTGACCCTGGTCGCCAGCGTGGATGAAGAGGCCGGTGGCACCGGCGTCAAGCGCCTCGTAGCGTCTGGCGTCACCGCCGATGCCGCCGTCGTCGGTGAGCCAACCAGTCTCGAGGTCGTGCGGGCGCACCGCGGCGGCACCTTCTGGCGCATTCGCACGCTCGGCACCGCTGCCCACAGCTCGATGCCGCAGCGCGGCGATAACGCCATCTTCCGCATGACCGATCTCGTCCGGGTGCTGCGTCGCGAATTCGAGCGCCGCCTGCAGGGCCGCGTCCATCCACTCGTCGGACCTTCCACCTTCTCGGCCGGCGCGATCCACGCCGGAACGTCCGTCAATATGGTTCCCGACCACTGCGACCTCGTGTTCGAGCGTCGCAGCCTCCCGGGCGAGGCGATCGACGATATCGAGCGTGAGCTCTTCGACGTGATCGAGCTGGCGCGCGCGGAGCATGCGGGCCTTCGGGTGGAGGTCGAGCGCAGCGAGGTCGTGGCGGAGCCGCTGGACACGCCGGAGGACGCCGCGATCGTCCGGGCGGTCCGCGCCGCCGCCGAGGCCGTCGTCGGCGATTCAGTCGTCACCGGAGCGCCCTACGGCTCAGACGGAGGCGTGCTCGCGGAAGCGGGCATCCCGAGCGTGCTGTGCGGACCGGGCGACATCGCCTACGCGCACAGCGCCGACGAGTGGGTGCCGGTGGCCGAGCTCGTGCAAGCCGCCGAGATCTATGCCGAGACCTGGCGGCGATTCCCCGAGATCCTGGCCGCGGGATGATTCGCTGACACCTGCGCGGCCTCCGCCCGCTACTATCGCGGGCCGGTCGGCCACACGCGCTCGGAGTCCCCTCGATGAAGATCACCCGGGTCGAACCGTTGATGCTCGACCATTTCCTCCTGGTGCGTGTGCACACCGATGCCGGCATAACCGGCCTGGGGGAGTCCGGCGCATGGGGATTCCTCGAGGCGTCGCAGGCCGCGATCGAGAAGTTCGGCCGCTATCTGATCGGCAAGGACCCGCTCCAGATCGAGCACCACTGGCAGTACATGTACCGCTGGAGCGCCTTCCGCGGCTCCGCGATCATGGGCGCCATCAGCGCGCTCGACATCGCGCTGTGGGATATCGCCGGCAAGCACTTCGACGCGCCCGTCTACCAGCTGCTGGGCGGGAAGGTGCGCCACCGCGCCCGCGTGTACCACCACGTATACGGCCCAACGGTCGAGGACCATCTCGCGGAGATTGATCGAGTGGTCGCGCAGGGCTTCACGGCCCTCGGACACTTGAACCCGCTGCTCGACGAGCCGATCGAGCAGCCCTACGAGCGCACCCACGCCGACCTGATCGACGGCGCCATCGACAACGTGCGTCGCTACCGCGAGGCTGTCGGCAACGGCGTCGATCTCTGCATCGAGATCCACCGACGCCTCACCCCCTCCGAGGCCATCCAGCTCGGCCGCGGCATCGAGCAGTACCGCCCGTACTTCTTTGAAGACCCGACCAGCCCCGACAACATCGACGCCATGGCGCTGATCGCCGATCGAATCCCCATCCCCATCGCAACCGGCGAGCGGCTCTTCTCGATCTGGGATTTCGAGATGTTGCTGAAACGCAACGCCGCGGCCTATCTACGGCCCGACGTGTGCCTGGTGGGCGGGATCTCGGGCACCAAGAAGATCGCCGCGCTGGCCGAGGCCAACTACGTCGGCGTGGTGCCGCACAACCCCCTCAGCCCGGTCAGCACCGCCGCCTGCCTGCAGATCGCCGCCTGCATCCCCAACTTCGCCATCCAGGAGTACCCGCTGGGCGAGACCGAGCCGCCCAAGGCCGACATGGTCACCGGCATCGCCGAGCACGACGGCGAGGGCTACCTGGTCATCTCCGACCGCCCGGGCATCGGCGTCGAGCTCAAGCCCGACGCCGTCGAGAAAGTCCCGCCCGTCGCCCGCGAGCCCCACACTCGCCTCCACGCCGACGGCTCGGTGGTCGATCAGTAGCGCGAGAACCACCACGAAACGGCGGTCGCACTGAGCTGCGGGCGCGGGCCTGTCCCTCGCCTTGACATAGGAGCGGGGGCCACTCGGTTCCCGTGCATCCTGAGCTTGTCGAAGGGCGCGCGTCCTGAGTCCAGCGAAGGAAATCTCACGGCCGCCGGACCGCCGAAGGCGCCGCGCCTTGACATCGGAGCTCGGTGCCCTGGTGTGAGCGAGCGCGATGGGGAGTGCTGCTAGCCCGCTGCCCCCTGCTCGTCCTGCCGCGCGATCAGCTCCAGCGCTTCGGTCCACACGTCGTCCGGGATCGGCGTCAGCGCCTCCGGCACGTTGGCCTCGATCTCCGACGCATACTTGGTGCCCGTCAGGACCATGTCCACGTGCGGGTTGGCGAGTACGAACTGCATGTTGAGGTGCCTGAGCTCCACTTCGCGTTCCCGGCACCAGCCCCACCACTCGATCGCCCGCTGGATCTCCGCATCTGGGTACATCAGCGTGTAGTCCCGCAAGTCGAGCGTCTCGACCGGATTGCCGATGGCCAGCAGGCCCTGCATGGCCGGCGACCCCAGCACCACCGCCACGCCCGCCTCGTGCGCCTCGGTGATCAACGGCCCGGCCGTCCGTCCCGCCAGGTGGTATTCGCCCCACGTCAGGATCACGTCCACCCGGCCGGCCTCGATCGCGGCGCGGTGGATCGCGTGGTCACGCACCCCTAGTCCTACGGCGCGGCACTTGCCCTCGCGCTTGAAGCGGTCGACCGCATCGAATCCGTCGCCTGCCTTGAAGAGCGGGTCGGCCGATGGCGGATCGTGAATCAGCACGATGTCCACCGACTCACGGCCCAGCAGCCGCAGGCTGTTGTCCAGCGACCAGCGCAGGTCCTCCCCGGTGTAGCTGTATGCGCGGTCCGGGTGCGTGCCGACCTTGGTCGAGATCGTCAGCCCGGGGAACTCGTGCCCGCGCAGCGCGGTCCCGATCCGGTTCTCGCTGTCGCCGTAGAGCGGTGATGTGTCCGCGTGCCGGACGCCCAGCTCGTAGGTGCGCACGACCGTCTCGACCGCCTGCTCCGGCGTCACCTTCCACAGGTGGCCGCCCAGCGCACCGGCGCCCAGCCCCAGCCGGGTCGTCTCGATCCCGGTTGGACCGAGCGGTCCAATGTCCAGCGGTGCGATCATCCGTCTCCCATCTGGGGCGGCTGTGCGGAAAGCGCCCAGAGTGTATCCGCCGCCAGACCGGCGCGGCCGTGGCCGCCCTGGTCTCGTCCGCGCTGCCGCGCCGCGAGCGCTGACGCCGCCGCACGACCTGATCGTAAGGGCCGGTTCGCGGACCCGCGGCCGCCGATGTAGGCTCCACGTCCGCCGCCGCAGAAGGAAGCCCGCCGATGGATCTCGAGACCGACATCCCGCGCAGCGCCTACGAGTCGCTGGGCGGCATCGTGTTTCTGCCGCGCGCGATCGACAAGGGCCGTGCCGACATCGCCGGCACATTGGGCGAGTACTACTCGCGGATCGGCTTCTCCAAGACGCTGTTCGAGTTCCTTGGCATCGAGCCCGACGACTTCATCGAGGCCCTGCGAACCCGGCCCACCGACGCAGCGGTGTGGACCTGGGTCGAGGCCAACATGCAGCCGCGCACGCACGATGAGATCAGGGCCTGGAACCAGATGATGATGTCCCGCACGCCCGACACGCCGGAGGCCAAGGCGCGCTACCAGAAGATGCTGGAAGACCTCGGGCAGTCGCACCGCACCGACCTGACGCGGCAGTTCGACCGGCTCGATCTGGACGAGGGCCGCGACGTCCCGATCGGCGGCCGCGGCTAGCGGTCACACGCCGCAGTCCGCTTCCGACCAAGCTTCATGCCCTGCCCTATGTTCGGTTTTTGTTCGGTATACTGCAACTCCACCTCGTGGAGGGAGGTCCCCGCGCGTGGTCGCGAATCCGGACACGTTGGACGAAGCGTTGGCCGCCGTGCGTGGTCGATGGGGCGTGCACAGCCTGTTACGGCTGGACACGTACCGCGCCGCACGGGCCGCGCCCAACCTGTCGGAGTCCGCCCCGCCCTGGTGGCCAGTCGATGGCGCGGCCCGTGCGCCCCAGGTTCTGGAGCTCATCGGGCCGGCCTCGGGCGGCAAGCTCTCGCTGGCCCTGCTGTGGCTGGCGGCGCTGCCGTCCGACGGACCGCTGGCGCTGGTCGAGGCCGCGGACCGGGTGTTGTATCCCCCTGCCGCAGCGGCCTGCGGACTCGATCTGCGCCGCCTGGTGCTGGTGCGGCCGCCGCGCCGCCGGGAGCTCCTCCACGTGGTGCTGGAACTGACGCGCAGCGAGGGCTTCGCCGCGGTGCTCGGGAGCCTGGAAGCCGCGGCCCCGGTCTCGCTGGCCGAGGCCGGGCAACTGCGCAGCTTCGCCGCCTCCGCCCAGACGTCCGTCCTGCTGCTGCGTGAGGCCGCGCCGCACGGCGGAGAGGCGTCGCTGCCGCTCACCGATACCCGCCTGCGCATCGAGCACGCCCGCTGGCTCTGGGAGGACCGCGAGCTGGCCGGTCAGCACCTGCGCGTGCGCACCGAGCGCTCCCGCCTGGGCCGCGCCGGCGACGTGCACGAGGTCACCCTGCGCCTCTACCGGCAAGGATCCCATGGGTCCCGCGCTGATCATCTGTATCTGGGTTCCACGCTTCGCGTTGGCGGCGGCCGCGCGCTCGCAGCCACCGGAAGCTAAGCCGCCCGGCGCCGTCTACGACGCCGAGGCGCGCGGCCAGCCGCTGGTCGCGTGCCGTCCCGACCTGGAGGCCGAGCGCATGGCGCCCGGCATGCCGCTGCGTGAGGCCCAGGCGCGCTGGCCCACCGAACCGCTGCTGCCGCTGGATCGCGCCGCCGCCGAGCAGGCCTTCGAGCCGGTGCTGAAGCTGCTGGATACCTTCAGCCCCTTCGTCGAGGAGGCCGCCCCCGGCCTGGCCTATCTGGACGCCTCCGGGCTCGAACGCCGCTACGGCCCGCCCGCTGCGCTTGGCCGCGCCGTTCGGGCGGCGGTCACCGAGGCCACCGGGTTCGAGCCGGTGCTCGGGATCGCCGCCGGCAAGTTCGTGGCCGAGGTCGCCGCCCGCTCGGCCGGCGCTTCCGGCGTGCGCGTGGTGCCGCCCGGCGACGCCGCGGAATCGCTGGCGCGCCTGCCGGTGGCCGCGCTGGGCATGGACCCTACGGCCGTCCGGCGGCTGCGCGCGCTGGGCGTGCGCAGCGTCAAGCAGTTCGCGGCGCTGCCCGCCAACAGCATCCTGCACCGCTACGGCGCGGACGGCTGGCGCGCCTATCGCGGGCTGCACGGTCGGCTGCGTGACCCGCTGGTCGCGCGCCGTCACCCGCTGGTGGTGCACGACCTGCTGGACTTCGAGTGGGTCGAGGACAACCCCGACCGCCTGCTGTTCGCCGCCAAGATGCTGGTCGATCGGCTGGCCGATCGCCTCGCCCGCCACCGTGTGGCCACCCGCACGCTGCGGGTGCGCTGGACTTTCGAGAACGGCGCCCGGCAGGACCGCGACCTCCGCCTGGCCGAGCCCACCGCGCGGGCCGGGACGCTGCTGCGCTATCTGCGCTGGCACCTGGATGGATTGCAGGTCGCCCAGGGCATCACCGGCATCCGGCTGCGAGCGGATGAGCTGACCGACACCGGCGGCTGGCAGCTCCGGCTGCTCGCCGGACCCGACGGCCGCGTGCCCGATCTGGAGCGGCGCCGGCGCGCGCTCGATGTCCTCGGTCGGATCCGTGCCCGCTGGGGCGATCGGGCCGTCCGCCAGGTCGAGCTCACCGCCGCCCGCCGCCCCGAGCGCGGCTTCCGCTCGGTCGAAGCCACCCTCCCAGAGCTTGTCGACGACCCCGCATCCGCGCCCCGGACCCAGCTGCCCTTCTGGCTGCTGGACCCGCCGCAACGGGTGCGGGTGGTCGATGAGCGCGCCGACCGACGTATCGTCGTGATCGACGGCCACGGTCACGTCGTCACCGCCCAGGCCGGACCCTGGCGGCTCCACGACACCCCCTGGCGCGACGACACCGTCGTGCGCGACTACTACCAATTCCAGGCCGCCACCGGAAACGCCTTCCTCTGCTTCCACGACCGCCACAGCGCCCAGTGGTATCTCCAGGGTCTGCACGACTAGCTGCGGACCGCGCCGCCTGTGCCCAAGAACCCCGCGACAGCCTCCTGTCATCCCGAGGCGAAGCCGAGGAATCTCACGGTCGCCGGATCGGCAGAAGCCCGCCCAAGGAATCCCATGGCGCACCCCTCACGCAGACGCCTGTCTCCAACCGGTGATTCGTGAGCACCCACGCCGGAGCTCGATATGGACACGAAACCTCGGACGCAGCCCGCGAGCGCCCATCCAGCGAACACAGATGGGACGCCCAACTAGCCCCGCGACCCCGCGCGCCGCACCATACGCGCATGCCCAACCGCATCTGGGTCGGCACGGCCAACTGGACCGATCACACCGGCTTCTACCCGCGCGGCACCCGCCCGCGGCACCGCCTGGCCTACTACGCCGAGCGCCTGCCGATGGTCGAGGTCAACGCCAGCTTCTACCGCCGGATCGAGCCGCGGCACTACGCCCAGTGGACCAACGACACGCCCGACCACTTCGGGTTCGTGGTCAAAGCCCACCGCGCCATCTGCCAGCGACCGCGTGACCCATCGCTGATCGACGAGCACCTCGAGTCGCAGCGCCGCGCGGTCGACCCGCTGCGCGACGCCGGCAAGTTCCTCGGCTTCCTGGTCCAGTTCGGGGTCAACGTGCGTCCCAACGAAGACAACCTCGCCTACCTCGGCCGCATCCGCGAGGGCTTCAAGGACGATCGCGTGGCCGTCGAGCTCCGGCACCCGAGTTGGCTGGAAGGCGTCGACCGCGGTCGCACGCTCGAGCAGCTGCGGGCGCACCGGCTGGCGCTGGTGATGCCCGACGAGCCCCGGGCGGCGCTGATCGGCCTCCCGGCGCCGGTCGACGAGCTCACCGACCCGGCCACTGCCTATTACCGCTTTGCCGGGCGCGACACTGGCTCGAGCGGCATCTCCTCACGTGACCGCCGCGCCCTGCGCGCCCGACACACCTACACGTCCGGCGAGATCGCCGAGCTGGCCATGCGCGTGACCGCCGGCGGCGGGGACGGCGTCGAGTCGCTCGTAGTCTTCTACAACAAGCACGGCCCCAACCGCGTCAACGCCGCCATCGACCTGCTGGCCGCACTCGCGCCCTAAGCATCCCGCCCGGCGACCCACGCTTCAGCGCGGGATTCCGGGTCACTTCCAGCCCGCAGCGCGTCCGGTGGCCCGACCCTTCAGGTCGGGATAGTGCGTAAGGACTTCCGGGGAGCCCCCGGGCTGAAGTCCGGGCCAGGCGCGGACTAGTGAAAATTCCTCGCCGGCACCGCGGCGGCGGCGGCGGAGTGCTCCAGCCGTTCGAACCGCTCGCCGAGCAGGCTGGTGGCACCCTGCTCGTGCCTGACGGTGCCGGCGATGGTGACCAGCGGCTCGCCGCGCACCTGCCGCCGCTGCTCGTCGAACACCTGCGGACGCACGATCACGTTCAGCAATCCGGTCTCATCCTCCAGCGTCAGGAACACGTGGCCGTTGGCCGTCTCGGGACGCTGCCGGCACACGACCAGGCCGCCCACGATCACCCGCGACGTATGCGGCAGATCCGGCAGCTCGGCCAGCGGTCTGGCGCCGCGCGCGGCCAGTTGAGGACGGTACGCCTGCACGATGTGTCGCTCGGCTGAGTAGCCCATGGCGCCGTAGTCGGTTCCAACCCGGTCCCAGAGCGACATCGCCGGCAGCTCGGCCCTGCCCGCGACCTGCTCGGCCAGGCCCGGCAGGTATTCGGGACCGCTCAGCCCGGCCAACTCGCCCGCCAGCCAGGCGGCGGCCCGCCGATCGGCGAAGTCCACGAACGCCCCCACCTCGGCCAGCCGCTCGATCTGATCCCGGTTCAATCCGGTGCGACGCACGAAGTCGGCCACCGAGCGGTAGGGTCCCGGCTCCCGCGCCCGCATCAGGACGGCGGCGCTGGCCTCGCCAAATCCATCGATCAGCCGGAACCCCAGCCGCAGCCGCCGGTCGGCCTCCACCGTGCAGTCCCAGGTGCTGCGGTTCACATCCACCGGCGCCACGTTCACCTGATGGCGATAGGCGTCCCACAGGATGGTGTGCGGCGCGTAGAAGCCCATCGGCTGGCTGTTCAGCAGCGCGGCGGCGAACTCCGCCGGGTGCCGCAGCTTGAGCGTGGCCGAGATCAGCGCCAGGTGCGCGAACGCATACGCATGCGCGCGCGGGAACCCGTAGCCGGCGAAGCCGAACACCATTGCCTTGATCAGCTCGGCCAGGTTCGCATCGAACCCGCGCGCCAGCATTCGTTCCCTCAGGTCGCCAACCGCCGCCTCCATGGTCTCCAGCGACCGCTTGTTGCTCATCGCACGGCGGAGCTGGTCGGCCTCGCCGGGGGTGTAGCCGCCGCAGATCATCGCCACCTGCATCACCTGCTCCTGCCACAGCAGCACGCCCAGCGTCTGCTCGAGCACCGGCTGCAGATCGGGGTGCGGGTAGCTGATCGGCTCCAGGCCGTCGCGGCGGCGCGCGATGTGGTCGCCGGCCCGCGCCGCGCCCGGACCCGGCCGGATGGCCCCGATGCTCACCGCCACGTCGTTGAGATCCTTCGGCGCCAAACGCGGCAGGAACGACATCTGCGCGCGTGACTCGACCTGAAACAGCCCCACCGTGTCGGCCTTGCCGAGCAGCTCGTAGACACCGGGGTCGTAGCGGAACCCGTGCAGCCGGTAGTCGTGCCCGGCGGCGTTCAGCTCGCGGAATGCGCGCCCGATCAGCGTCAGCATCCCCAGCCCCAGCAGATCCAGCTTGATCAGGTTGATGCCGAACTCCTCGGCCAGCGTCTCCAGGTCGTACTTGTCCCACGGGATGATCGTGCGGTCCGCCATGCGCGCGGGCTCCTGCGGAACCACGTCGTCCAGCGGCTGAGCCGAGATCACGAACCCGCCCACGTGGATGGAGAGGTGACGCGGCGCGCCCATCAGCTGGGTCGCCAGTCCGACGATCCGGTGCGCCAGCGGACCGCCGATCGCCGCGTCGATCCCGTGCTCGGGATCGGTGAGCGCCCGGCCCAGGTCGTCGCGGTCCCAGCGATCCAGCCCGCCCGCGAGCTGCTGCGCCTGCTGCGCCGACAGCCCCATGACCTTGGCCACATCGCGCACCGCGCTCTTGTGCCGGAAGCTGTTGACCTCCGCCACCATGGCCGCGCGCTCGCGCCCGTACTTCTGGTAGACGTACTGGATCACGCGCTCGCGGTCCTCGTGCGCGATGTCCAGATCGATGTCGGGCAGCTCGCCGCGCTCGGGTGAGGCGAAGCGCTCGAACAGCAGCTTGTGCTCGACCGGGTCGATCGGGCACAGCCCCAGGCAGTAGAGCAGCGCCGAGGCCGGTGCCGACCCGCGGATGCTGACCAAGATCTCCTCGCGCGCGCAGAAGTCCACGATGTCCTTGAACACCAGCAGGTACCCGGCCAGCCCCCAGATGCGCACGACCTTCAGCTCGTCGGCGATGCGCTCGCGCAGTTGCGGCGAGTCCTTGCCCCTGGAGAGGTAGAACCGCTCCAACCCCGCAGCGACCGCCGCCTCCAGGGCGCCTTGTGGATCCGCGCCAGGCGGCAGATCGGGCGTGGGGAATTCGTAGCGCAGGTCGCGGACGTGGAAACCGCACTGCTCGGCCACCGCCTCGGTGTTCGCGATCGCCGCGGGGGTCTCGGCGAACAGCGCCGCCATCTCGGCGGGTGACTTCAGCCGGTACTCATCGTTCGGCCGCAGCAACGGGCCGGCCGCATCCAGCGTGGTCTGGTGACGGATGCACGTGACCACGTGGTGCAGCAGGCTGCGATCGGCTGTGGCGTAGTGCACGTCGTTGCTGGCGGCCACCGGCGCATCGACCGCCGCCGCCACCCGTCCGAGCGCGGCGTTGCGGCGGGCGTCTTCGGGCCGCAGGTGGTTGTGCAGCTCCACGAAATAGCCGTCGGCGCCAAAAGTGTCGCGGTAGCGCCCGGCGACCTCGCACGCGGCCTCGTGCCCGCCGGCCAGCAGCGCGCGGTGGAGCTCGCCCTGCTCGCAGGCCGAGAGCGCGATCAGTCCGGTCGCGTGCCTCGCCAGGACTTCAAACGCGAGCCGTGGATCGTTCTTGTCGCGCCCCAGGTGCGCGGCGCTGATGCAGCGGCAGAGGTTGCGATAGCCGGTCAGGTCGCGCACCAGCAGCAGCGCGTGCGCGCCGTCGGTGAGGGTCAGCTCGGCGCCGTAGATGGCCGTTAGCCCGTGTTGCTCGGCCGCGCTGGCGAAGCGCGGCAGCCCGTAGACGCCCTCGTGATCGGTGAGCGCCAGCCGCCGCATGCCCAGTGCCCGCGCGCGCTCCGCCAGCGCCTCGGGCGACGAGACGCCGTCCAGGAAGGAGTAATAGCTGTGGCAGTGGAGCTCGGTGTACATGGCCTCGCGCGCCACGCCGGGGATGCAGTATACCGAACAAATACCGAACGGACCGTTACATCCAAATCGAGCCGACGGCCGCGCCCCAACGCTCGCGCGGCCCGCGGAGACGCTGCCGTGACCGTTCATGAGCTGGATCAGCGTGTGGTAGCCGGCGCGGCCCTTGTACAGCCACTTCACCACGGACACTCCGGCAGTGCCGCCCGGCGGGCGCCGACCGGGGAGGGGTGATCCCACTCGCTACCATGGGCGTGTACTGGGTGCGCGATGCGCCGCCCGCTATCTGAAACGGACGGGCAGCAAGTGGAGTCACACGGACGTAGGAGCGAGCACGGACTCGAAACGCTTGGCTTCCAGAACACTGGCGATGTGCTCTGGAACCTCAGCACCGCCGCCTGCTACGAGGAGGCGGTGCGCGGCTACGAGGCCACCGTCGTCCACCTCGGACCGCTGGTGGTAGGCACCGGCCAGCACACCGGCCGCTCACCCAAGGACAAGTTCGTCGTCAAGTACCCCGACCTGGCCGACGAGATCTGGTGGGGAGCGAACAACCAGCCGCTCGAACCCGACCGCTTCGACGCGCTCTTCGCCCGCATGCGCGCCTACGCGCAGGGGCTCGACCTCTACGTTCAGGACTGCTTTGCCGGCGCCGACGCTCGGTATCGCCTGCCGATACGCGTCGTCACCGAGCTGGCCTGGCACAGTGTGTTTGCGCGCAACCTATTCATCCGCGCCACCGACGACGAGCTGGCGCGCCACGCGCCGCAGTTCACCGTCGTCGACCTGCCCGGGTTTCAGGCCGATCCCGAGCTGGACGGCACCAATTCCGAGACAGTTATCGCCGTCAGCTTCGCGCGCAAGCTGGTGCTGATCGGCGGCACCGCCTACGCCGGCGAGATGAAGAAGTCCATCTTCACGATCCTCAACTACCTGCTGCCGCGGCAGGGCGTGTTGCCGATGCACTGCTCGGCCAATGTCGGGTCTGATGGGGATGTCGCGCTGTTCTTCGGCCTGTCCGGGACCGGCAAGACCACCTTGTCCGCCGACCCCACGCGGCCGCTGATCGGCGACGACGAGCACGGGTGGACCGACACCGGCGTGTTCAACTTCGAGGGCGGCTGCTATGCCAAGACCATCCGTCTCTCGGCCGAGAACGAGCCCGAGATCTACCAGACCACCCGAAGGTTCGGGACCGTGCTCGAGAACGTCCCGCTCGACCCGGAGACGCGTCGGATCGACCTCGACTCGGAGGAGATCACCGAGAACACCCGCGGCGCCTATCCGATCACCCACCTGGACAACGTGGTGCTCGAGGGCGCCGGTGGGCATCCCGCGAACGTCGTGTTCTTGACCGCCGATGCATTCGGCGTCCTGCCGCCGATCGCCCGCCTCACGCCCGCGCAGGCGATGTTCCACTTCCTGCTCGGGTATACGGCCCGCGTGGCCGGAACCGAGCGGGGCGTCACCGAGCCCGAGGCCACGTTCAGCGCATGCTTCGGCGCGCCCTTTCTGCCGCTCCCGCCGACCGTCTACGCGAAGATGCTGGGCGAGAAGCTCTCGGCGCACGGCTCACAGGTGTGGCTCATCAACACCGGCTGGTCGGGCGGGTCGGCCACCGAGAGCGAGCGCATCCAGCTCCCGCACACCCGCGCGATGGTGCGAGCCGCGCTGAGCGGCGCCCTCGATGACGTGGCGTTCGAGGAAGACCCGGTCTTTGGGCTGGCGATTCCGGCGAGCGTGCCCGACGTACCGGCGGACCTGCTGACACCGCGGAATACGTGGTCGGATGGCGACCGCTACGACGCCGCGGCGGGCACGCTTGCCGGCCTCATGCGCGAGGCCTTCCAGCAATACGGCGGCGACGTGTCCGCCGAGGTCCGCGCCGCCGCGCCCAAGGCTGCTGTCAGCTAGTCCTAGGCACGCTCGCGCCACTCCCTACGCGAACGGCTTGCCCCAGGTCCCGCCGAACGCGATCTCGGACAGCGGGCGTCGCTCGCGTGGCGCGGCCTCGTCGTCGCGGGCCTTCGGGTCCTCCAGCGCGTCCGGGTCCCCGTAGTACCCCACCGCGATCATCACGACCGGATTGAAATCGTCCGGGATCGCGAACAGCTCGCGAGCCTTGTCACGGTCGAAGCCGCGCATCTGGTGCGCGACCAGCCCTATGCTCACCGCCTGGAGCACCACGCTCAGGTCCGCCATCCCGGTGTCATGCAGCGCCATCGGGTTGCGGCGATCGAGGTTTGAATGCGTGCGCTTGGCGACGGAGAGCATCAGCAGCGGCGCCCGCTTCGCCCACGCGTTTCCGGGATACAGGCAAGCCTCGGCGTTGGCTCGCGCGTTTGCGTCGCTGCCATCGAACACCAGATAGCGCCACGGCTGCTCGTTGCGGGACGAGGGCGCCCAGCGGGCGGCCTCCAGCAGCGTCAGGATCGTTTCGTCGTCGACGCGCCTGGTCGGGTCCAGGGCGCGCGGGCTCCAACGACGACGGAGCGCATCCAGCAGCGGCCGCTCAGTGAGCGCGGGCTTGTAGCCCGGGCCGGGCTGGTCCTCGGACACAGTCAATTGATGACGGTGGCCGCGAGGCTCGGGACCTGGAGAGCCGGCCGGCTAGAGTGCGCCAAACAGCAGCCCGCCGCCGACGGCCGCCCCCGCAACACCGACCACCACCACCGTAAGGATCACCACGATCACGATCACATAGGTCACGAATCCGATGATGAGCGTGGCCAGCGTCTGACCGGTCGACAGATCGAGGGTTTCCCGGATCGCGAAGAAGCTCGTGGCGAAGACCCAGATGCCGACCACGAACTGGACGATCCCGCCGAGCACCGGGACAAAGCCAAGGACAAAGAGCACCGTCGGTGCTTGTGCGAACCCGAGCCCCCGCACCACCGCACCCATGGGCGTGGTTGCCCCGAACATGCGCGTTCCAACGAACCACGCAATGAACGCCCACGCGCTCCATCCGAGCAGGACGAAAATAGGCGACAGGATCAAGCGCAGCGCCCCGCCGCCGAACGAACGCTCAGCCTGGATCGACGTGTCGAGCGCGGCCGCTATCCCCCACGCCACTGCGCCCGCCAGGACGATGAGCACGGCGTCGCGCGTCAGGCGCGGATCGTGGGCCACCTCTCGGTAGAGGGCCCGCTCGAAGCGCGCGGCGCGGACCATTCGGGCTAGGAACGGGTACTCAGAGACGCTGTCCATCACGGTGGTCGCCCAGGTTCAGCTGATCGCGCCGTGCGCCGAGCAGTATGGTCCTGCCGCCGTGTTCGCGCGAACGCGTGTCGGCCGAACGCAACGCGCGCGCATGTGCCCGCTTAAGTTGATGCGCCCTCGCCGAACAGCGCCGCCCCTCGGTGCGGCGTGTCGAGCGTCTGCACCGTGCCGGTCTCCACCTCAGTGATGAACAGCGTCTGCCGGTCCGGACCGCCAAACGCCAGATTGGTTGGGAGCGACCCGCCCGGGTCCAGCCGCGCCGCCGCGCGGTCGTCTTCGTCGAGCACGAGGATGGCGCCATGATGCGCGAGCGCGATATACAGCAGGCCATCCTCCGTGAACGCCATGCCGTCGGGTCCGCCGCGCTCGGTCGGTTCCGTCACGCGGGCCCGCACGCGCCGGTCCGAGAAGCGGCCCGGGCCATCGAGTACGAACTCATGAATTCCGCCAGTGCGCGTCTCACCCACGTTGAGCCGCTCCCCGTCAGGCGTGAGCGCGAGCCCGTTCGGGAATCGAAGTCCATCTGTGAAGAGGCGCACATCGCCGTCCGGGGTCACGTAGTAGACGCGACCGTCCGCGGCCGTACTGTCCTTGACCGGGTCCGTCAAATAGAGACCGCCATCCAGGTCGAACACCAGGTCGTTGGGGTTGCGGAACGGCTCATCCCCCTCGTCGGCGAACATATAGGGCCGACCATCCGGCGGCACCCGCAGCACCGCGCCCAGTCCCGCCTCGGTCACGTAGAGATCGCCGTTCTCGTGAAACGCCAGGCCGTTCGGAATGCCGCCGGTGCGCACGAATGGCGTCATCGTCCCGTCGGGTGCGATGCGCTGGACTACCTGCCCCTCCATCTCTGTGACAAACAGGTTTCCGTCGCGGTCGAAGGCCGGTCCCTCGGGCGCGCGCAGTCCGGCCGCGAAGGTCGTAGGGGTGGGCGTCACGGTCGGGTCCTTCGAGCAGGTGGGTGGCCGTCGCGGCGCTCAACATAGCGCGCCCACGGTCGGGCGGGACCCCGGCTATGCTTCACCTCGGGGCTCGGGCGGGGGAGTGACGGAGACCGCAGTGGTTCGACACTGTCGAGAATGGGACGCGCGCTACGGGTGGGATCTGCTCGCCGAGCACGGCCCGCGCTTCGATAGCTACGTCGCGATCACGTCGCCGCACGCCTGGGACGCCGTGAAGCGGCACTTCCCGACCCGACCGCGGCACGTCGAGTTCCAGCAGTTCATGCGGCAGCCGTATCTCGACGAGATGGTCGGCCGCCTCCCCGACGCCGACTACGTGCTCGCCATCGGCGGCGGCAACGCGATGGACATGGGACGCTACGTCGCCCTCCGGCTGGGCCGGCCGATGGTCGCGATTCCCACGATCGTCTCCACCGGCGCGATCTTCCAGACCGGCGTGGGCGTCATCGACGGTCAGAAGCGCCAGAGCTTCCCCGAGACCGTCGAGCCCGAGCTGCTGCTGTTCGACTACGGCGTCATCCGCACGGCCGAGCCACGATTCAACAACATGGGCATGGGCGAGTGCATGTGCCAGCTGGCGCCGGTCGCGGGCTGGCGCTGGTGGATCGACCAGGGCCTTGAATCGGAACCGTGGGACCAGGCGGCCGCCGACCACATTCTCGAATGGACCCGCGACCGCGCGGCCCGCTACAGCAGCGATCTGGATGCCGACGGCCGCCCCAACGAGATCGCGATCCGCATCTCCGCCGAGGTCAACCGCGAGCGCTGGGACCTGCCCGCGCGGGACGCCGCCGGCGGCCACGGGATCGACCACGAGCTCACCAACGCGTTCATCTGGGTTCACGACCGTGAGCTGCTCCACGGCGAGGCCGTCGCCCTGGGCACCCTGATCAACAACTATGTGTACGACTGGAAGTTCTCCGAGACCAAGCAGTGGCTTGACGACTGCCGCGTCCGTTACACGCCCGCGGACATCGGCTGCAGCTATGAGGAATTGCGAACTGTGCTGGATCGGCTCCCGGCTTGGACGGCGTTCCGCAACAAACCTCAGCAAAACTGGTTTCACCGCCACAGGCTGGACGACGCGCGCTTCAACCGCATGCTGGCGGCGATCGAGGCGTAGCCGCTCGCGACCGCGCGCCGCTCGGTATCCTGCCGCCAATCGACCCGACGCTTCGAGGCTGCCCATGCGCATTGAGGATGTCCGCACGTACGAGATCTCCTACGAGCGCCGCAACCTCCAGGTCGTGCACATCACCACCGACGAAGGCCTGGACGGCGTCGGCGAGGCGGGGCTCACCAGCAGCGAGCTCGCGGTAGCGGGGGCGGTGGCGCACTTTCGCGACCAGTTGATCGGGGAGGATGCCAGCCGGATCGAGCATTTCTGGCAACACCTGCACCGGGGGACGTTCTTCCGCGGAGGCGTCGTATTTGCGGCCGCGCTGAGCGCGATCGACATCGCGCTGTGGGATCTGCAGGCGAAAGCCTTGGGGGTGCCGCTGTACCGGCTCTTCGGCGGACGGGTTCGGGACAAAGTCCGGACCTACCGGCATCTGCATCAGCCGCTCGGGGTGCGGCTGGAAGACCTGGCGGCGGACGCGAAGGCGAAGGTCGCGGCCGGCGATCAGGTCATCCGCATGCACGTGTCGGAGACGGGGCTAAACGAGTTCGAGCAGACGCCGGCGGTGAACCGGGCGATCGAGGAGTTCGCGGCGGTGCGGGAAGCGGTGGGGCCGGACGTTGATGTCGTGATCGACGCGCACCAGCGGCTGACGCCGCCGGCGGCGCGGCGGCTGTGCCGGCAGCTGGAGCCGTACGACCCGTATTTCGTGGAAGACCCGATCCGATCGGACAGCCCGGACCTGCTGCGGGAGCTGCGGGGGCAGACGGCGGTGCCGCTGGCGGTGGGGGAGCAATTCGCGACCAAGTGGCTGTTTCGGGAAGTGATCGAGCGGGAGCTGGCGGACTATCTGCGGGTGGACGTGTGTTTGGCGGGGGGCCTGACGGAGGCGCGCAAGATCGCGGGGTGGGCGGAGACGCACTTCATCGAGATGGCGCCGCACAACCCGTTGGGCCCGGTCTGCACGGCGGCGAGCCTGCAGCTGGCGCTGGCGACGCCGAACCTCGGGGTGCTGGAGCTGCCGTACCCGCCCGGGTACCTGACCGACGTCTTTCCGCGGCAAGTGCCGTACGAGGCGGGCTACGCGTATCCGCCCGAGGCGCCGGGTCATGGGGTGACGTTCGATCCGGAAGCGGCGGCCCAGTACCCATTCGAACGCAGGCAGGCAACTCGGTTCCACCGCAAGGACGGCTCGTTCACCGATCACTAGCGCCACCCGGCGCCCGTTCGCGGCGATCCGAGGGAGGGGCGGTTCGCGAACCGCCCTCACAGGCTTTGCATGTGTACCCGTCGCTGCATCTTGGGCATCGGGCAACCGAGTCAGCGGCTTCGTTTCTCAGCCGCTCGGCGCGGTGCGTCTGCATGACGGTGCGCCGCTGCTTGGGGCGCCCGGCCGTCAGCCCGGCCCGAACCCGACGAGCGCCTGAACGAGGGCGCGGGTCATGACCCGCGCCCTCGCGCACCCCTGCCGGTAGTTGTTATCCGCAGTCGCTATGCCCGCATGACACGCACTGCACGCAGCCTTCCGAGTAGGAGAGCTGGCTGCTGCCGCACGCCGGACAGGCTCCCACGAACCCCTGCTGGCTCGCGCCGGCCGTCTGGTAAGCGTCGCCTCGGGCCGTCGGCGCAGGCGACTCGCTGATCCCCGAGCCGCCGGACGCGACCGGTCGCGGGCTGCGGGCACGTGGCTCGGAGGCGTCGGGCGGGTCGTAGGTCCCCTCGCCCTGCAGGTCCACCATCGGCACGAACCCGCCGGGCGCCACGTCAACCCGGCTCGCGAGGGCCTGCGCGATGCCGTCGCCGCAGGAGAGCACCCGGTTCGGACCAAACCCGTGCGGCCGGTGACAGGTGATGCCGCGCAGGTGCTCGTACACCTGCCCGGCCGGAACGCCGGACCGAAGGGCGAGTGACGCCAGCCGCCCAATCGCCTCCGTCTGCGCCGCGGCGCATCCGCCCGCTTTGCCCAATGCCGCGAACGTCTCAAACGGCTGGCCGCGCTCGTCGTCGTTGATCGTCACGAACAGCGGACCGCAACCCGTGCGAATCCGCGTCGTCGTGCCCCGGATCTGGTCCGGACGCTCGCGCTCGATCGCGGCGGCCACCGGCAGAGCGTCGCGGTCGGCGGGCACATTCGCCCGGCCGTTCCCGTTGGAGCGCGAATGTCCGTTCGTTCCGGCGTCAACCGGCCCGGCGCCGCCGTGCCCGTTCCCGGCCGCCGCCAGTGCGGGCTCATGGGCGGGGGCCTCATGAGCGGAGTCGGTCGCGGCGTCCTTGCGCGTCTGGTCGCCCGTATCGCTGGTGGTGAGCACCTGTAGATCGCGGCTGCCGTCCCGGTACACCGTGACGCCCTTGCACCCCAGCTCGAAGGCCTGGCGATAGCCCTGCTCGACGTCCTCCCGCCTGGCCTCGTGCGGGAAGTTGATCGTCTTCGAGACCGCGTTCTCGGTGTGGGCCTGGAAGGCGGCCTGGACTCGAATGTGCCACTCGGGCGACACGTCGTGCGCCGTTCGGAAGATGCGCCGCGCCTGGTCGGGCACGGCGCCCAGCGCCGTCAGCGCCTCAGTGGGCGTATCGGACGTGACGACCAGGCTGCCGTGGTTCGCCTCGATTGCGTCGATCAGCGCCTCGCTGAAGAACCCGTGCCGCCGCGCGTAGGCTTCGAAGATCGGATTCACGTAGCGCAGCGTGGTGGCCGCGTTGTCGTCGCCGTCGCGCATCACGTTCTTCCAGAAGATCAGCGCAAACAGCGGCTCGATGCCGCTCGAAGCGTCGGCGATCATGCTGATGGTCCCGGTCGGCGCGATCGTCGTAACGGTCGCGTTCCGCCGCGGCGCGTGGCCCAGCGAGTGCCACAGCGAGCCGGCCCAGTTCGGAAACGCTTCGCGCTCCAGCGCCAGCCGTTCGGAAGCCCGCCGGCCCTCCTCGTTGATGAACCGCATCAGCTTCCCGCCCAGGTCCTCGGCCTCGGGGCTGTCGTACGGGATCTCGAGCTCGAACAGCACATCGGCCCAGCCCATCACGCCGAGCCCGATGCGACGGTTGCCTTGCTTCACGATCTCGTCGATCTCCTCCAGCGGGAAGTTCGACGCCTCGACCATGTTGTCGAGGAACCGGATCGCCAGATGGACGTCGCGCCGCAGGGCATCCCAGTCGATCGCGTCGCGATCCGCGGTCATGTGCCAGTTGAGGTTCAGGCTTCCCAGCACGCAGGCTTCGTAGGGGAGCAACGGCTGCTCGCCGCACGGATTCGTCGTGTCCTGCTCCGCGACCAGTGGCGTGGGGTTCGTGCGCGCCAGTCGATCCAGGAAGATCATGCCCGGCTCGCCGTTCAGCCAGGCGCCTTCGACCAGCTTCGACCAGACCTCACGCGCGGGCAGCCGCGCCGGCGCGTTGGTCTGCGTGTCCCGGTGAACCTTGCCCGTTCGCGGGTTGATCAGGTCGTATTCGGCGTCGCGTTCGACGGCCTGCATGAACGCGTCCGTGATCCCGACGGAGATATTGAAGTTCGAGATCTTGCCGTCGTCGGTCTTGCAGCGGATGAACTCGAGGATGTCCGGATGATCGACGTTGAGGATGCCCATGTTGGCGCCGCGGCGAGTGCCGCCCTGCTTTATCTCGCCGCAGGAGTGATCGATCATCGACATGAAGCTGATCGGCCCGCTGGCCACGCCGCCGGAGCTGCGCACGAAGTCGCCCCGCGGGCGGATCTTCGAGAAGTTGAATCCAGTCCCGCCGCCGCTCTGGTGAATGATCGCGGCGTTCATGTCGGTGGTCTTGATGCTGCGCAGATCGTCGCCGATCGGCAGCACGAAGCATGCCGCCAGCTGCGCGTAGCCGCCCTCTTTCCCCGAGTTCATCAGGCAGGGACTGTTGGGCACGAACCGCAGCCCGCGCAGCAGACCGTACATGTCGTCGAAGACGCGCTCGTAGGCCGCCCCGACCGCCCATCCGCGGGTCCGCTCGATTTCCACCACGCCGCGGGTCACGCGCTCGAAGAACTGATCCACGTCTTCGATCGGGTGATCGACGCGGTCCTTCAGGAAGTAGCGCTTCGCGAGGACCGCGAGCGCATTGTCGGACAGGTCCGGTCGGCTGGTCTGCCCCGGCTGGCCGGGCGTCGCGTCGTGACGGCCGTCGTACATCACCCTACCGCCCCCGGTCTCTCGGGCGTCCAAGCCCTGAGAATTAGGAACGGCACCGGCGACCATATGGCCGCGGTGCCTCTCTAGATTTCTACGCGCGTCGCGTTCGCGGCCTGACCGAGATCCGGAAACTCGGTCGCCAGCCGCCGAACACATTCGAGGGAATCTCGATCAGCGACCCGTCTTCTTCCGTGCCCTGGTCCAGGCGCGCGCGCAAGTGCACCAGGCCCTCACGCACCAAGCTGTCGTGCGCGCCGCTCACCCTCGCCGACTCCTGCGGAAACGCCACGCCCATCTGGAAGTCGTCGTGGCCCGCGCGCCGGAGGCTGAACATGACCACGTCGTAAGCGCCGGCCTTGGGGATTAACTGGGCCTCGTCAATGAAGAATGATCGACCGTCGTCCGTCCGGTGCATCTCGCCCACAATCGTGATCACTGCGGTGCCGTCCTGCTGCCCCATCGCCTGGGCGATGCCACGTGCCGACAATGGTGGTCTCGTCGGCCTGCAAACCCCAATATATAGGGAACGTAAATGGTATTACCGCCATATGTAGTGTGTCAAAGCCCGTTTTCCACACTGTGCATCGAGCGATCGCGATTTGAGCGGTACCGGTTTAGGCGGGTTCCGCGGTACCCATCCCGAGCCCGTCTCGAAGCCGTCCGCAATGGGTCAGGCGAGCGCCGCGACCCGTGTCCGATCCACACACACGAGTCCCCAGCACATCCACACGGGGCGCACGGCCGGTCACCAGTCGTGGGCCGATCTGCCGTCGGTACGTGTGCGGCGTACGGTGGCGGATCGTCCGGATGAGCCCGCTTACCTTCGCGCGCCCTCGAGTTTGCTGAGCTGGTCGTCGCGACCGACCACGACCAGGCTGTCGCCCTCGCGAACGCGTTCCGTGAGCTCGGGCATGACCAGCAGTTGGTCGCCGCGCTTGATCACCAGCACGTTCACGCCGAACCTCGACCGCAGGTCGAGCGCGGCGAGCGTCTGCCCCACGAACATGGGCCCGGCTTCGATCTCCGCGATTCCAAGGTGCGGCAGCAGCTCGAAGTAATCGCGCAGCACCGGGGTCGCCACCGATCCCGCGACTCGAACGGCCATGTCACGTTCCGGGAATACCACGTGGTCCGCGCCCACCCGTTGCAGGATCGTCACGTGCACCTCGCTCGAGGCCTTCGCATACACGATCGGCACCTTGAGGTTCTTGAGGTGCGTCGTCGTCAACACGCTCGATTCGACCTCCGCCATGGCGACCATCGCGATGTCCACGTCCGACGCGCCAATCTCACGCAGCACGTCCTCGTTCGTCGCGTCGCCCTCGACCGCCTGGTCCACGTGATTGGCCACGCTCCGCACCGCCCGCGGCGACTGATCGAGCGCGATCACCTCATGCCCGGCGTCGTTGAGTGAGAGCGCGAGGCTGCGTCCGAATCGCCCTAGACCGACTACGAGAATCTGCACCGAGGACCTCGGGGCGTCCGACTAGCCAATCTTGATCGTCTCCTCCGGGTACTTCACCAGCACCTGTCGCTCACGTGTGACCAGCGCCTGCGCGAGTGTCAGCGCGCCCAGCCGGCCGGTGAACATCGTCAACACCAGAATGATCTTTGACACCGCCGTCAGATCCGCCGTGACACCCGTCGAGTATCCCACCACCGCGAAGGCGGAGACGGCTTCGAACAGCAGGTTCGATAACTCGTGACCGGACTCCCGTTCCGCAATGCTCATGAAGATCGTGGCCAGCACAACCGCGGCGGCCGACAGCAGCGTCACGGCCAGGGCGCGCATCACGGTCGCGTTGGCGATCGTGCGGCCGAATGCTTCCGGTATGCGACGCCCGCGGATATGCGACAGCGTGCTGACCACCAGGACGCCGAAGGTGTTGACGGTGATCCCGCCCGCGACCGACGCCGACGCACCCCCGATGAACATCAGCACCATGATCATGACCAGCATGTCGACCGGCAGGGTGCCCATATCCACTGTCCGGAACCCGGCCGTGCGCGACACGGTGTGAAACGCGGCCGAGGTGGCGCGCGTCCCGATGTCGTTCTCGGCCACGGCGCCGCCGAACTCGGGCGTCAAGATCAGCATCGACACGAACCCAAACGCCAGCAGCGCCGGAATCGTGCTCAACACCAGGCGTGATTCCAGCGAGAGCTTTCGCCACCGGCGCCGGCGGATCAGGTCGAAGATCACGGTGAAGCCCAGGCCGCCGACCAAGAACAGCGCCATGAAGATCGTCAGGGTCGTCGAGTCCTCGAGCAGCCGCGCCAGGCTCTGGCCGCCGGACTCAATGTCGAATCCGGCGTTGGTGAACGCCGAGATGGAGTGAAACACCGCCCACCACACCGGATTCTCGACGCTCGGGTCGGGCGCGATCCGCCAATACAGCAGCCCGAACCCCACCGCCTCGACCGCGAGCGTCAGCAGCGCGATGCGCCACACCAGTCCGATCAGCCCCCCGGGCTCCCGCAGGCCCAGCGGCTGACCGAACAGCATCCGCTCGCGCGACGATGTGCGGCGTCCCACCAGCGTGAGGATCACGATGGCGCCGGTCACGAAGCCCAGCGCCCCGATCTGGACCAGCGCCAGAATCACGGCCTGCCCAAAAGTGGACCAGTGCTCCGACGTCACGACCACGGTGAGGCCGGTGACGCACACCGCCGACGTGGCCGTGAACAGCGCGGTCACGAAGTCGGTCGATCGCCCCGGCTCGTGCGCGACTGGCAGCAGCAGCAGAATCGTGCCTACCGTGATGAGTCCCGCAAAGCCCGCGGCCAGCGAGACGCCGGGGCGAAACGGCGCTCGGGCCTGCTGGCGCGGCGCCGCCGGGAGCGACTGCGATCGTCGCCGCGGAACGCGAACCACCCGATCGCCGAGGCCGACCGGCCGAGGGATGCCCGGCGGACGGGGGCGCCTAGCCGCCAACGCGTCTTCGGGCCCTGCCCGCCGCTCGCCGTGCAGGCATGCGCCAGTCTAGGCCCGCGATGCGCTCCCGCGCGGCTATTCGAACGAGAAGTTTGCCCGCACCGTCGCGCGGACCCGCAGCTCGCCCGCCTGGATACGCGTCGGCGCCGCGCGCGCGGCCTCCAGGGTGCCGGCGCTCCGCCAGATCGGGACGACGACGGATTGCTCGGTCATGGAGATCAAGCCGCGCGCGCTGCCCTGCAGCGCCTCGGCCATAGCGCGCGCCTTTCGCGCCGCATCCAGTGCCGCTAGTCGCAGCGCCAGCTCTTTGGTCGGAGCGTCATCGGCAAGCAGGAACTCGATGTTCTGGATGGTGTTCGCCCCGGCCGCCAGCGCCGCGTCCACCACCGGACCGGTCTGTTCGATGTCACGCACCGTGATCGTGATCGTGTTTGACGAACGGTAGCCGCTGGGGGTGGGCGGTGGAGCGGACGCCTGCGGATCGATTGGCGGGAAGACCGGGAACAGGCTCACGCCGGTGGTTTGGATGTCGGCCTCTTCGATGTCCAGCTCCTTGACCGCGGCGGCGACCTTTGCCGCGACGGCGTTCGTCTCGTTGACCGCGTCCGCCGCGGTCTCCGCTCCCGCCTCCACGCCCAGAACCACGCGGGCCAGGTCCGGAGGGACCACGACCTCGCCCTCGCCGATGACGATGATCCCGAACGGCTGCTCCGATTGCGGGAGGAACTGCGACGCGCCGCCTACGTCCACCGTGTCGGACTCGCCGGGCTCGCTGCCGCCGGCCTGGAACTGCTGCAGCGCCAGAAACCCAGCGACCGCAAGCACCGCGACCACCGCCACAATGATCCCGATCTGACCTTGCCAGGGCAGACGGCGCAACAGATCGATCATGGACGCTCCCGACGCTGGAAATGCACTAGCGGCTGGCGTCGAGAATAGGGGCGCGCCGACTCGTCAGGCAACCGTACGCCGCCTCGGGCGTGCTCGCGTGGCCCAGTGATTCCCTCGAGATTCTGGGTGTGGTTATCCCTCGTACCGACGCGCCACTTCGTCCCAATTCACGACGCTCCACCAGGCGGCGATGTAGTCGGGTCGCTTGTTCTGGTAGTTCAGGTAGTACGCGTGTTCCCAGACGTCCAGACCCAGGATCGGCGTGCCGCTGCCGTCCATCAACGGGCTGTCCTGGTTCGGGGTGCTCATCACCGCCAGATCGCCGCTGCCGGTCTTGACGAGCCACGCCCAACCCGAGCCGAAGCGCGTCGTGGCGGCCTGCGCGAGCTCGTCCTTGAAGGCGTCGAAGCTGCCGAAGGCCGAATCGATCGCGTCGGCAAGCGCGCCGTGCGGGTGGTCGTGGCCGGACCCGCCGAGCACGGTCCAGAACAGGGAGTGATTCGCGTGCCCGCCGCCGCCGTTTCGGACTGCGGTGCGGATGCTCTCCGGCACTGCGCCGAGATTGGCTATCAGGTCCTCAATCGCCATCGCGGCCAGATCGTCCTGGCCCTCGATCGCAGCATTGAGGTTGGTCACGTAGGTCGCGTGATGCCGGTCGTGATGGATCTCCATCGTCCGCGCGTCGATGTGCGGCTCGAGGGCGTCGAAGGCGTAGGGCAGCGCTGGAACTTCGTAGGCCATGCGGAAGACTCTCCCGGTCGAATGGCTGGTCGCTCGCGTCCGAGGATCACAGCAGGGACCCTTATCGTAGCCCGCCGACCTGCGGACACAAAGCGTCCGATGCTTCGAGCCGCTTCTATAATGGCCGTCTGTTGCCGTGGCCGCGCGAGGCGGCGCTTTCGCCCCTCGGCCCACGGCCTTGTGGTTGGGGGAAGTGTCGGAACTGGTAGACGAGCGTGATTTAGGATCACGTGGAGTGCAACTCCGTGAGAGTTCGAGTCTCTCCTTCCCCACTGAAACCGGCGCTCGCCGCGCCTGATCGTTAGATCCGAGGAGCAGCACCCGCCCGATGCAAGCCACGGTCGACAAGCTGGACGGCAGTCGCGTTCGGCTCCAGGTTGAGGTTCCGCCCGAGGATCTCGGCAAGGAGTACGACCGGGCGATTCGACGCGTGGCGCGCGAGGTCAACATCAGAGGGTTCCGGCGCGGCAAGGCGCCGCGCCACCTGATTGAGAACGCCGTGGGCGAGGCGTACGTCCTGCGGAACCTCGTCGAGCATCTTGTCCCCCGCGCCTATGACGAGGCGGTCAAGCGAACCGGCGTCCAACCCATCGATCGGCCGGAGCTCGACATGCCGGATGCGCCCTCGCTCGATGCGCCGCTGGCATTCTCGGCGGAGGTCGCGGTTGCACCCAGCGTCTCGCTGGGCGACGTGTCCGAGATTCATCTCGAGCCCGAAGAGCCGGAGGTTGCCGAGACGGACATTGAGACCCGCGTCGACGAGCTCCGTGAGGCATATGGCACCTGGGAGGCGGTCGAGGCCCCCGCCTCGCGGGGCGACATGGTGCGAATGCTGGTCGCCCTTCGCGGCGAAGGCCTCGATGCGTCCGAGCCGCAGACCTACAACGTCCTGCTCGGCGAAAATGGGTTTCCGGAAGGATTCGACGACGCGGTGCAGGGCCTCGAGGCCGGCGGTTCCACCGAGTTCAGCGCCGACGTCCCGGTTTCCGACCCCAACCCCGCGCTGCGAGGGAAGCACGTGACGTTCCAGATCGAGGTTCAGGCCGTGAACGAGCGCCGGCTGCCCGAAGCCAGCGATGAGTTTGCCGGCCAGGTCGGCGAATTCGAGACGCTTGATGCGTTGCGCGCGGAGTTGCGCGAGCGCGATCTCGAAGCCAAGCGGCAGGAGGCCCAGCGCGCGATCGAGGACGCCGCCCTTGACCGCCTGGTCGAGCGCTCCACGTTCGAGATCCCCGACGTGCTCATCGAGCGCGAACGGCAAGTGGTCGTGGAATCACAGACCAACGCCCTGGTCGCCCGCGGCGTCGCGGTTGACACCTACCTGGGAATGACCGGCAAGACTCGCGAGAGCTGGGAGCAGGAGGCGCGCGAGCGCGCCCTCCAGCGGATCAGGCGCGGACTGGTGTTGGAGACGCACGCCGACGCCGTCGGCCTCACCGTCGGCGACGACGAGGTCGAGGCCGAGGCCGACCGCATTGCCGCCACGTACCCGGAAGCCCGGCGGCGGTCGGTGCGGCGCGCCTTGCTGGACGATGAGCGGCGCCCGAACATCATCGGCAGCCTCCGCAACCGGGCCTCGTTGGCTAAGCTTGTAGACACCGCGACCGGCGGCCGGGCGCCGTTGCACGACCATCAGGAGCACCCGGAACCGCCGTCTGAAATCCTCGAGGCCGCGGAGGCGGCCGCCGCGGGTGACAGCCCTCGTCGCTCGACGACGGGCGGCGAGACCCGCGAGGGCGATCCGAGCCCGCAGAGCTAGACCGGCCGAAAGGAGAAGGGATTCGACACGATGGGCGTTCTCGTCCCGTATGTCATCGAGACCACCGACCGCGGCGAGCGCGGCATGGACATCTACTCCCGCTTGCTGCGCGATCGCATCATCTTCCTGGGCACGCCGATCGACGATGCCGTGTCGAACACGGTAATCGCCCAGCTGCTCCTGATGACCAGTGAGGATCCCGACGCCGACATCAACATGTACATCAACTCGCCGGGCGGCAGCGTGGCGGCCGGCCTGTCGATCTACGACACCATGCACTACGTCCCCAACGATGTCTCCACCACCTGTCTCGGGATGTCGGCCAGCATGGCCAGCGTCATTCTGGCCGGCGGCGCCAGGGGCAAGCGCTTCGCGCTCCCGCACAGCACGATGCTGCTGCACCAGCCCTCGCAGGGTTTCGAGGGCTTCATCCAGGCCACCGACCTGGAGATCCGGGCGCGCGAGATCGTGAAGGTGCGCGGTCGGCTGGAGGACATTCTGGTCGAATCGACCGGGCAGTCGAAGGAGCGCATTCGTGGGGACACCGAACGCGACTACTACCTGACCGCCGAGGAGGCCATCGAGTACGGCCTGGTCGATCACATCGTCGCGCCGCGGTCGGCGACCGTCGGCGCCGGCAACAGTGACGACAACTAGACCCTGATCGAGGGCGGGGAGCGTACTCTCGAGGTTGCTGATGCGGGGAACGGAACCGAATGGCCCGTAGTCGCTCGTCGCGCGCGAGCTATCGCTGCTCGTTCTGCGGCCTGACCCAGGACCAGGTCCGGCGTCTGATCTCCGGCTCGGCCGGCGTCTACATCTGCAACGGCTGCGTCGACCTCTGCAAGGACATCATCAGCGACGAGCAGTCGCGCGCCCCCGGCCCCCGCGCCATGACCGGCGGCATCCCCACGCCGGAGCGGCTTCACGATCTCCTCAGCGACTACATCATCAGCCAGGACCGCGCGAAGAAGGTCGTGGCCGTCGCCGTGTACAACCACTACAAGCGCGTCGCGGTCGGCGGCTCATCGGAAGACGTCGAGCTCCAGAAGAGCAATATCTTGTTGCTGGGTCCCACCGGCACCGGCAAAACCGAGATTGCGCGCACGCTCGCACGCATCCTGAACGTGCCGTTCTGCATCACCGACGCCACCGCGCTCACCGAGGCCGGGTACGTGGGCGAGGACGTCGAGAACATTCTGCTGCGCCTGATCCAGGCCGCCGATTACGACATCGCCCGCGCGCAGATGGGCATTGTCTACATCGACGAGATCGACAAGATCGCCCGCAAGGCCGACAACCCCTCGATCACCCGCGACGTGTCGGGTGAGGGCGTCCAGCAGGCCCTGCTCAAGATCATCGAGGGCGCGGTCGTCAACGTCCCGCCGCAGGGCGGGCGCAAGCACCCGCATCAGGACTTCATCCAGATCGACACGCGCGATGTGCTGTTCATCTGCGGCGGCGCGTTCGAGGGGCTCGAGGGTCTGATTCGGCGCCGACTCGGCCGCGGGATCAACATGGGGTTCGGCGCCGTCGGCGATTCGACCAAAGACGAGAACGTCGTCCACGAGGTGATCGCCGACGACCTGCTCAAATACGGGCTGATCCCCGAGTTCATCGGCCGCCTTCCGGTCGTGGCCGCGCTCGAGGTGCTCGACGCTGACGATTTGGTGCGGATCCTCACCGAGCCTAAGACCGCCCTGCTACGCCAGTATCAGAAGCTGTTCGGCATGGACAAGGTCGAGCTCAAGGTCACCGACGACGGTTTGACCGCCATTGCCAACAAAGCCCTCGTAACCAAGACCGGTGCGCGCGGGCTGCGCACGTCGCTCGAGGAGCTGCTGCTCGACACGATGTTCGAGCTCCCGTCGCAGCCCGACGTTCGCACGGTCGTCATCACGCGTGAGACCGTTGAGTCATCCGGCGAGCCGATCCTGATGACGCAGGCGGAGACGACGCTGGAAGCCGAGGAAGAGACCGCTTAGGCGGCGGCGGTGGCCCGACCTTCCGGTCGGGATGTCCCAAAGCACGGCCCGCGGGGGCGTGGCGTTGGGCACAATCGGACGCCGCCTACCCCGTTCGAGGATGTGCGAGTGTCCGCCCACGCCACCACGCTTCGCCGCCGGCTCGCCGGCGACCGGATCATCGTCCTGCCCGGTGCGTACGACGCGCTCTCAGCCAAGCTGATCGCGCGCGCCGGGTTCGAGCAGTTCTTTACCACTGGGTTCGGATTGGCCGCCGCGTCGCTCGGCGTGCCTGATATCGGCATCCTCACGCAGACTGAGATCATCGAGCGCGCGCGCCGGATCGCGGCCGCCGTCGACATCCCCCTCGTCGCGGACATGGACACCGGCTACGGCAACCCGATCAACGTCATCCGCACCGTCACCGAGTGCGTGCAGGCCGGGATCGCCGGGATCATCCTGGAAGATCAGCAATGGCCGAAGAAATGCGGCCACCTCGAGGGGAAGCGCGTGATTCCGGTTGAGGACCAGGTGCAGAAGCTCCGCGCGGCGGTGCATGCGCGCGGCGGCGACGACCTCATCATCATCGCGCGCACCGACGCCGCGGCCGTCAGCGGCCTGGACGACGCGATCGCGCGCGGGCATGCCTACAGCGAGGCGGGCGCCGACGTTGTCTTCGTCGAGGCGCCGAAGTCGCTCGACGCGCTGCACACGATTCGCGATGCGTTTCCGCCCGAAGTGCCCTTGTTCGCCAATATGATTGAAGACGGCGTCACACCGTTCTTGCCGGCGTCGGAACTCCAGGACCTGGGATTCAAGATGGTCGTGTACCCACTCTCTGGCCTCTTTGCGGCGACCGCGGCGCTCGGCGCCGTCTACGAGCGGCTGCACGCCGGCGGGACCACCGCCGGTACGGACGCGATGGTGGGGCTGGAGGAGTTCAAGGACGTGATCGGCCTGTCTGCGTACGACGAGCTCGAGCGCGTCTTCGGCTCCACTGCCACCTAGCCGCGAACGACGACGGGGTCTACGGCGCCAGCGCGATCGACCCGGCCGCGAGATCCACCAGGTACGGCACCTGCTCGCCGGAGACCTCGTTGCGCGCGGTGATCTGGAGCTCGGTCGCCGAGCGCCAATTGGGGTCCGAAGTCGACCAAGCGCCGTCCGGCTCGAACGTGTTGGCGATCC
Source organism: Chloroflexota bacterium (assembly GCA_965247475.1). GTDB lineage: Bacteria > Chloroflexota > UBA11872 > UBA11872 > UBA11872. The sequence goes on along the minus strand of OZ252016.1, from coordinate 2,372,074 downwards.
GGGGGGTCTCCAGCAGCCCCGGATCGGCATCGACTCGGTAGATCTCCACCGTCGGCAGCGAGGGAGGCAGCAGCGCGGCGGCTAGGTGGCCGCCGTCGGGCGCCCAGGCCAACCTCTCGATGCCGCCGTCCCAGACCAAGTCCAGCACCTGCACGTCGCCGCTCGCGAGATCCACGACACCCAACAAGTGATGGGTGCTTCCGGCCGTGGCCCAGGCGAGCGTCCGGCCGTCGGGCGAGATCGCGAACGCGCCGAACCGGTCGGCCGCCACGCCAAATCCGTCCGCCGATACGGTGCCGGTGTTCGGGTCCCACTGGGCCGGGAGGTCCCGCACATCGAGCGCCGCGTTCTCGGCCTCGCCCGTGCGCACGATCAGGGTGCCGGCATCCTGCACCACTTCGACCTTCCAGAGCGTGAGCACGCCCTCGGCGCCGCCGCCCCCCACGAACGCGAGCGTGTACTCGGCGTCCAGCACGGCGGAGTCGATCGTGCCTTCCAGATCGACCGACAGACCGACCGTTGGAACCTCCGGCGCCTCGAACACGATGGCGCCGGAGCGGTCGATCTCCAGCGTCATGTCTCCGAAGAACTCGTGGTCTTGGATCAGAAAGCGCGCGCCGCTGTCATCGTACGCGCCCTCGAACGTGAGCGCGGGCGGATCGATGAATCCGAACACCAAGCCGTCCAAATCGAGCGTGATTCGCGTAGTGCCGTCCGGCAGCAGCTCCGCGAACGCGCGCGCCGCGCCGGTCGATCGGAATGTCTCGTTGTGCCAGCGGCCCTCCCAGTTGCCGGCGAAGACGCTGAGGTCCTCGTGCGGTACGGGTGTCGGAGTGGGCGTGGCGGTGGGCGTCGCGGTCGGTTCGGGCGTCGCGGTGGGGAGCGGCGTTGGGGAGGGTACGGCCGTCCGCGCCTCGGTGGGCGTCGCCGGATCACTGGCGGGCTGAGCCGTTGCGGCGGCTAGCTCGGCGGATGGCGTGGGCGCCGGGGCCGCCGTCGGGTTCGGCGTCGCATCGGCGCATGCCGCGGCCACCAGCCCGGCGAAGGCCAGCGCGAGGGCCGCACGCCGGGCCAGTCGACTTGATCTGAACATCCGGATGCCTCGTGCCACGCCCGCGCGTGGCAAGTCTAGACATGCTGGCTCGCACGCGAACGCGGGTCGCCGTGCGGGCTCGGGCGACGCGTTCGCTTCTTGTTCGGCGCGGTACCATGCGGCGACCATTCGAGACTCACGGATGCATGGCCGCAGCCGACCGCGCTCGGTTCATCCACCTCGCCGACGTGCACCTCGGCTACCGACAGTACGGGCTGGCCGAGCGCGCCCGCGACTTCGCGCGGGCGTTCGCAAGTGTGATCGACTACTGCCTGGCGCGGTGCCCGGATTTTGTCGTCATCGCCGGCGACCTGTTCGACACGAAGTCGATCGAGCCCCAAACGTACGCGGACGCGGACGCCGCCCTGGCACGGCTCGCCGACGCCGACATCCCGGTCGTCGCGGTCGAGGGCAACCATGAGCGTTGGTACCGGCGCGGCGAGCGGTCCTGGCTCTGGCAGCTCAGCCGGCACCGGCGGCTGCGTCTCCTGCGTCAGTACGACTTCGATTCCGCGCCGGGCGAGTGGCAACCGTGGACATCCGACCGCGGGTACGGGGCCTACACGGATATCGGGCCGGTCCGGCTCTTCGGCGTGGAGTACCTTGGTGCGCGGCTCCCGTCGGTGCTGCCGGAGATCGCCGCCGCCGGTCGCGCCCTGCCGTCGGATGGCGTGCGGTTCCGCGTCGGCCTGCTCCACACCGCCGTCGACGAATCGTCGATGGCATGGGGCGGCGGCATCGGCATCGACGCGCTCGCGCCCTTGCGCGGCCTGGCCGACTACCTGGCGCTGGGCCATGTGCACTATCGGTACGAGCTGCCTGCGGAGCGTCCGTGGATCTTCAATCCGGGATCGCTGGAAGCGCACACGGTGCTCGAGGGTCTGGCTGGCGGCGACGATCTCCAAGGCGCCGGTCGCGCGCGAGGAATCTTCGATGTCTCGGTTGACCTGGGTGAGCCCGCCGCGTTCGCCGCCACGTTCGTGGAGGACGTCATCGCGCGCCGACCCTTTCGGCGCGTGCTGGTGGCGTCGCGCGACGCCCCCTCGTTCGAGGCGCTGCTGCAGGACGTTGAGCGGGCGCTCGACGCCGAGCCGCATGAGTTCGCCGAGCCGCCGGTGGTGGAGCTGGCGGTGCGTGGCGCGATCGGCTTTGACCGGGCCCGCGTGGATCAGGCTCGGCTGCGCGAGCTGGTGGAGCGCCGGTTCGCCCCGCTGCACGCGCGGGTGCGGCTCGACCTGGCGCCCCAGGGATCGGTCGTCTCGGCGCATGGGACAACCGACCGGGCCGAGCTCGAGGCTCGGATTCTTCGTGAGCTGATCGCCGAGTCAGCCGAGCACGGCGAGCGAGCCGCCGGCCTGGCGGCGGTCGCACAAGCGGTCAAGGCAGGCGCGATCGAGGGGCAAGAGGTCGAGAGCCTTGCCGAGTTGATCGAGGGAGCACTGGGCTAACGTGCTGATCCATCGCGTCGAGCTCGAGAACATCAAAAGCTTCGAAGCGGCCGTCATCGATCTGGCTCCCGGCCTCACCGCCATCGTCGGCGAGAACGGCGCCGGCAAATCAACGATCCTCGAGGCAATCGGGTGGGGTCTCTTCGGATATCTCGCCCACCGTCGGCGCGCCGATTTCATGCGCCACGGCGCGCAGCATGCCCGCCTGGCGGTTGAGTTCACGTCCGATCACGATGGTCGCCGCTACCGCGTGAGCCGTTCGCTGCACCGATCGCGCTCGCGAACCTCCGGCGCGCTGTCACCCGACGTTCAGTCCGCGACCGCGGTCTTGGATGTCGAGCTCGACCGCACCTTTGAGCAGCGGGCGGACGACGTGCAGGCGTTTCTGGCCAGCCATCTGCGGGCGGAGGGGTTCGACAGTCCGGCGGACGTATTCGAGCACGTCGTCGGCGTTCCGCAGGGACGGCTCACGGCCGACTTCATCGATCCGCCGCGGATCCGGAAGGAGCGGTTCGACCCAATCCTGCGCACCGCCGAGTTTCAGCGTGCCGTGGAGGGTTTGCTACCGGTCGTCCAGCACTTTCGCGATCGGCGCGCCGAGCACGCCGAGGCGATCGCCGCTCTGAAGGTGCGCGTCGATCGGCGCGACGATGTTCAGAGCCGTCTCGAGGCGGCCGAGCGGGCGTTCCACGAGGTCACCCACGAGGTCGACCGCGCGCGGCGTGAGCTCGAGCGCGAGGAGGCGGAGGTCGCCCGCGGGGATGAGCTTCGGCTGGCCCGCGAGGCCAGCGTGCGCGCGCTCGACACGGCTCGCGCGCACCGGGAGCACGCGCGCTCGAACGAACGGGGCGCGGCGGAACGGGCCGCCAGGGCGGATGCTGCGGCCGGCGTCGTGGCCCGGGCCGAGCCCGGGTACCTGGCGCACCAAGCCGCCCGCGAGGAGCTCGCCTCGCTCGCCGGCGCGCGGGCCGATCATGAGGCGCGCCAGCGCGGGCTGGCCGAGCGGAGGGTGGCGGTTGAGCGCGCCCGGATCGACTTCGAGGCGGCCGCCGCCGCGCTTGCGGAGGTCGAGCAGGCTCACCGAGCGCTGGACGCCCTCGAGCGCGACGCGGCGCTCGAGGCGAGCCTGACCACCCACATCGATCTGCTTCGCCGGGAACAGGCGGTGGCGGAATCGGTGGCCGAGCGCGCCGACGATGCCGAGCGGGCGCTGGGCGGCGCTGACGCGAAGCTGCGCGACGCGCTCGATCGGATTGACGCCGCCGCATGGGAGACGGCTGCGGCTCGCGACGCCACGGCGGACGAGGCGGCCGCCGCTGCGGCCCAGGCCGGCGTCGCCCAAGAGTCCGGGCGCCGGCGCGCTCGGCTGCGCGAGCTGCAGGCGGAGCAGGCCACGCTCACGGCGACGCTCGAGGCCGATCACCACGCCCACGACCTGCTGTCCCGAACGCGCGCGTGCCCGTTCTTTGAACGCGAGTGCCGGAACCTCAGCGACGTTTCGGATCTTGACGGCGTGTTTGCCGGACGTGCGGCCGGGCATCGTCGTCGCCTCGACGAGCTCGCCGCCGCGCTCGAGGCGACGGCCCTCGCCGTGACCGAGGCGGACGCGGCGGCGGTCGAGGCCGGCCGGGTCCTGGACCTCGAGGCGCGCCGCGACCGGCATCAATCGGCCCTCGACCGCCTTCACGCCGAGGGTGCGTGGGTGCGAGACGTCGCCGCGGCAACGACGGATCGGAACCTTGCGGCCGTTCGGCAAACGCTCGATGCCCGCGCCCCGGAGGCGCTCCCGGCGGCCTCGCTCGCCGAGCTCGATGCCGTCCAGGCGCTGCTGACGCCGTTGGGAGAAGACGTGGCCAGAGCGCTCGGTGACCTCGAGCGAGCGAGCGCCGCCAGGCTCGAGGTGCAGCGCCTGGCGACCGAGCTGGACAGCCTGCAGAGCCGGCTCTTCGATGTGCGCGGCCACGGATACAAGCTGCGCGAGCAACGGGAGATCGCAAGCTTGCTTGACGAGCGCCGTGCCCGGCGCGCGGAGGCGCGGCGGCGGCTCGAATCCGAGCGCGGCGCCCTGAGCAGTCAGGAGGCCGCGGCACAGTCACTGGCGCCGCGGCTCGACCGCATCCGCGAGCTGGAGTCCAGAATCGAAGAGGTGCGCGACGACCACGAGCGCTACCTTGAGCATCGAGGCGCCGCGTCCGAGCTCGAGCGTCGCCGGGCTGATCGGCTCAGCGCGCGGGTGGCCGTGGGCGAAGCGGAGGCCGCGGTGGCGGCCGCGCGGGCCGATTTCGAACGTGCCGAGGCCGGCTTCGACCCGGCCGCCCTGCAGGCGGCGCGCGGGCGCCGCGACCGCGCGCTCGGCAAGACGGAGCAGCTCAAGGAGCGCACGGCTCAGACGCGCGCCCAGGTTGATGAGCTCCGTCAGGATCTAACGGCCCTCGACGGCGTCGCGGAGGAGCTTGCCGCTCGGCGGGCGGGCCTCGCCCGCGACGAGTCGTCCGAGCGCCTCACGGAGTTCCTGCGCGACGTGCTGCGGCGCGCCGGTCCTTTCGTCACTGAGTCCCTGCTGGCCGATGTCTCGGCGGGAGCGAACCAGCTATTCGCGCAGATTCTCGGCGACGACCGCGCGCGGCTCACCTGGGCGCCCGACTACGACATCTTGCTGCGGCAGGATGGGTCCGAGCGCGCCTTCAGCCAGCTATCGGGCGGCGAGCAGATGAGCGCCGCGCTGGCCGTGCGGCTCGCCCTGCTTCGCGAGCTGCTGCATTTCGACGTGGCATTCTTCGATGAGCCCACCCAGCACCTCGACGAAGTGCGCCGTGCCAACCTCGCCGAGCAGATCCAGCAGGTAACCGGCTTCTCCCAGCTGGTGGTGATCACCCACGACGACACGTTCGAGCGCCTGCTCGATTCGGTGATCCACGTTCGCAAGGTGGATGGGCGCAGCGTGGTCGAGGCCGCATAGGAGCTCATGCGCTCGGCTCGGCACGGGCGCCCGTTCACGAACCTCGACGGGCAATCCCCCGCGACGTGGCATAGTCCGCGCCCATGTTGAACCCCGCCGAGCCGGTCTGGCCCGCCACGCTGAAAGCGTCGCTGCTGCTGGCGTGGTTCATCGCGTCGGGGCTGCCGATCGCGTGGGCCGTATTCGGCGGACGCGCGAGCCGGGTGTGGCCGGGCTATGCGCCGATCGTTGGCCTCGGCCTGCATCTGCTCACATTCAATCTGCTGTCATGGGCGGCGCCGGGCGCGCTCGGGAGCTGGCTGGGTCTGGCGGCGGCCGCGCTCATCTCGGGCGCCGTGCTCGTTCGCGTCTGCCCACGGCCCCGGCTCCGGCTGTGGCCGCGGTCCGCGTACCTGATGCTCGCGATGAGCGCGGTGGTCGTGGGCGTTGCGCTCTACCTCGGGATCGCCAATCGCACCCAGGTGCTCTTCACGGACGAGCCATGGCATCTGCCGCTTGCCGCCACCATGGCGAGCGGGATCTTCCCGCCCGTATCGCCGTTCTCGCCCCACGCCGGCGCCGCCTACCACTACGGCGCCGACCTGCTGGCGGCACAGCTGATCAACCTCGCGGGCGCGGCGCCGTGGACGGCGTTCTATCTGCTGTCGCCGATCGTTGCCGTCGTGCTTGGGGTCACGGTCGGGACGGCCGCGCGCGACTTCGGCTCCACGCGAGTCGTGGCCGTCGCGACCGGCCTCGTCGCCGGCTTCGCCGGTCCACGTGTGGGGTTCCTGCTGGTCGGGCTTCCGACCGCGTTCGAGTCGGCGTCGCCAGGTGATGGGCTGGGCGATGCGCTCCTGCGGCTGGGCTCGCCGGCCGATAGCCCGCTGTTCCAGCGTTTCGGCCCCGTCTGGCTGGACCTGCCGCATTTTGGCCTCGGATTGGCGCTGCTCGTCCTCATGGCGGTCGCTGCGCACGGTCGGCTCGGCACCGGGCGCGCCGCCGTCTTTGGGGTCGCCTTTGGGCTCCTCCCGCTCGCCGAGACGGCCGCGTTCGTGATCGGCGCGGTGGGGACCGCTGTGTTCGTAGCCGTGGAGCTGGCCGGGGCAACGCGTCGCGCGCGGGTCCGGGTCATTGCGGCCGCGGTGGGCGGCTTCGCGCTGGCGATCTTCGCCGGGGGCATCGTGACCGACGTGTTGTTCAGAGGAGCGGGTGGGCCCGGTGGGCGTTTGGCGCTTTCCGCGAACGCCGACGCTCTCGCGCTCGGAGAAATCGCGCCCGAGGGCGGATTCAACCTGTTGGCCGGCCCGCTGCCACTGGTTCTCGTCCTCGGCGCCGCGGCCGTGGGGTTGCGCTCGCGCGGTCTCGGGTTCCTAGCGCTTGCGGCTGTGGGCGGTCTCGCGACGCGACAGATCGTGTCCCCGGAGGTGTCGGGCATCGACACGCGATTGCTCCACATGCCGTACACGCTCGTGGCCTGGGGCGCGCTGATCGGCGTCGGGGCGCTGGCCGCACGCGTGCGCCGCGGCTGGCTCGCGCTCGGCGCGGGGGCGCTGGTCGCCGCGGTCGTGGCGGTCCCGACCGTCATGCCTCGCGCGGTGGCGTCCGTTGACATCGCCAGTCAAGGTGTCGATCTGGATTATCCAACGGTTCACGACCCACTGACGCGCTACGCGAACCCAACGCGATTCGCGCGCGCCCTCGGCGATGAGTGGCCGGCGCTCGACTGGATGCGGCGGCGCCTCCCTGAGGACGCCTGGGTGCTCGCGGCCGACCCGCCGCTCGTTTCGCTGGCGACCGGGCTGGTCGCGCCCATGTCGGGACCCGATCTGGTGCTGTTCAATCCGCTCGAGACTCCCGCGTTCCTCGACGCAACGAAGTTCCTCGCGGGCGCCGACCTCCGAGCCCTGGGCGTCACGCACGTGTACGTCACGCCCAAACTCGAGGATGGGCTCGATCGCCGCGCGCGGGCGGCCCTTGCGAACGGTGAGCGCTTCCGGCTGCTATTCGAGCAATCCGACGCCCCTGGTCGTGGCTGGCGCGTGTACGAGGCTCGGCCGTCCACGCGCGATGAGCCTCCAGCGGCCGGCAGCTTCCGACGGCTCGCCGAGGTGGCCGCCGAGGTTCCGGCCGTAACGGTCGCGGGGGCTCTGCCGGCGAGCCTGCGGCAGACGCTCGTTCTCGCGTTTCCCGAAGACACTGCGGTCTTTGGCCCTGCGACGTACGTGCCGCGAACCAGCGTCCGGGCCGAGTACAAGCCGCTCGCGCCCGCGCTGGCGCCCGGGCTCTTGGTTGCCGCGGACGCCTACGTTCCCACGATGCTCGGCTTGGATCGTGCTGACGCGGACTGGCGCGGGCACGGACTGCGCGCGTACGCGACTGCCGCCGGGTGGAGTCCCACCTGGCGCCCCGAACCCGGCCCTTCGCCCGTCCCGGACGGCATTGCGGTCGGGTGCGAGGCCTCGTCGGTGGGCGTTGAACTTCGGTTCATCGGCGATCCAGGGGACGCGCTGCTCGTCGGGTCGAGCGAGATCCCCCTAAGCGGCGTCCCGCAGTCCGTGCGCGTCGCGGCCGACCGCTGCGCCGATGTCGAGGTGGGCTGGCGCGGCGCGGGCGTCACGCCGTTCGTACAGATCCGACCGGCTGGCCCGGCCGCATCGGTCGCCGAGCTCGCCCGGCCCGCGTCAGCATCGGCGGGTCTCGGCTTCGATGGGGGCGTCACCAAGGACGGCACCGCCGTCATCAACCTCTGGTACCGAAATCCAGATCGCATCCCCTTTGGGAGCGGGACCGAGTTCCGCCTGTATCGCGTCAGCGGCGCCGGCCTCATCGACGCCGCGAGCCCGGCGGTTTCGGCGGCCTGGTGGGACGCGCCGTTCGTGCTGGCCAGCGACTTGGAGACCGGCCGCTTCGAATTCGATGCCGCCGTCGGCGAGTTGATCGGCGTCGGACCCGGCGTGTGGCGCGGGCCGTTCGAGGATGGTGCGTATGTGCTCGCGTTTACTGTCGTGGATGCCGGTGGGCCGGGTGGAGACCTGCGATTCCACCGTGTCGTGCCGGTGCTGAACGTGCAGATGAGCGACGGCGCGCCCTCGTACCGCCCGCTCAGCGGCATCGTCGAGATCGGCGAGGGCGCCTAGCCGCATCCGTGCCGGTTCCTCCCGGGCGCGCGAGCGCCGGTCCTCTAGACTTCGCGGCCCCCACGGCCGCTTCGGGCCGACCGGAAACCGAAACGCCCACGGTGTGACATGGCCGACGAATCCATCGCGCTGGTTATACCGGCGTTCAATGAGGCAAAGCGGATCGGCGCGGCGCTCGATGCCCTCGCCGCCGTCAACCGGCGCCAGCGGCTTCGATTGAGCGTCATCGTCGTCGATGACGGGAGTGATGACGGCACCGCCGACGTGGCGCTCGATCGCGCCGGCGGCCCGGAGCGTCTGGATGTCCTCAGTCTTCCCGGCAACGCGGGCAAGGGTGCGGCGATCCGCGCCGGGGTTCTGGCCGCGGGCGCGGATGTGATCGGATTCACCGACGCCGATCTGTCCACGCCGCTCGAGGAGCTCCCCCGTCTGGTCGCGCCCTTGCGGTCGGGATATGACCTGGCGATAGCCTCCAGGGCGCGTCCCGAGAGCAGGATTCTGGTTCCGCAGCCGGCCTACCGGCGCGCCGGGAGCAAGATCTTCAACGTGTTGTTGCGATCCATTGGCGGCGTGTATGGGATCCCGGACACGCAATGCGGGTTCAAGTTCTATCGGCGCGACGTGGCCCACGATCTGTATGCGGCGGCCGTGATTGATCGCTGGATGTTTGACCTGGAGATCCTCAAACTCGCCCGGCATCGCGGCTATCGAATCGCCCAGGTACCCGTGCAATGGCGAAACGACGCCGATTCGCGGCTTCGAGTCACGCTGGACACATACCGAATGTTGAGGGACCTCCTGCGCATCCGCCTGCGCTTTTGGCGCGACGCGTACGGGCCCTCGGCCGCCCGGACATAGAATTGCCCCCGCCGTTCCACCCACGCCGATTCGGGCGCAAGACCGGAAGGACGCGCCGTGGACGTGCTCTTCCCTGATAGTGAGCGCACCGACCTCGCCACGTGCGCGCGAGTTCGTGGGCGCCGCATGATCGCGGTTGGCGTATTCGTTGAAGCGGGCGGTCGCGTGGTCGACACGCGTGCCCCGTTTTCGGCACACGATTCCGATGGCTTGTCGTACCTCGCGGCCTGCGCACTCGGGAAACCGCGGCCGCCTGCGCCCCCGGACTGACCGTCCGTCGCCGCCCGCGCTGGGACCTGTCGACGTGAGAGTGACCCGCCGTGCCTGAATGGTTCGAAGCCGCCCAGACGGGCCTGCTGGCCTGGCTGGAGACGCATCAGTACCTGGGCCTTGCCATCTATGTCGGCATCGAGGAGGCGGGTGTCCCGTTTCCAGTCCCCGCCGATACCGCCATCTTCTTCATGGGCATCCAGGTATTCCGCGGTGAGGCCAACCCGTTCGTGGTCGTGGCCATCGTGGTCGCCTCCGCCACGGCCGGGGCCTCGGTCCTGTACTGGGTGTCGCGTCTGATCGGCCCGCGTCTCATCGATCGATTCGGGCGCGCGCTCCGCATTACGCCCGAACGCCATGCGCGCGCCGAGCGCTGGTTCCAGCGCTACCAGGCTCCGGCGGTTGTCATTGGGCGTCTGATCCCTGGGTTCCGGATCGTGATTACCGTGGTCGCCGGCGTGGCGCGCGGGAACTTCCTGGTCTTTCTGCCCTCGGCCGCGCTGTCGGCGCTCATTTGGGCGCTGATCTACATGTCGCTCGGATGGGTGCTCGGCCGGGAGTCCCAGCAGGTTATCGAGGCGGTGAGCGCCGACCCGCGCCTTGGCTTCGGGATCGCGCTGGGCGTGGCCACCATCATCGCGGCTCTGCTCGCCCTTCGCTTCCGTCGGCGGCTGGTCCGACGCACCCTCGAGTCGGAGCAGGAGCGTACGCCGGAGGACTCACCCAGATAAGCCGAGAGCCGCGCTTCTACCCCTGGTGCAACTCCGCGCCGCTAAGCCCATTGCCGCGCCCCACGATTCGCTTGAGCAGGGGAATCCACGACGACTCGCCATGCTGCCGCCAATCCAGATCGTCCTGCAGCTTGACCAACCGATCGACGCGGCCCAGGCGCTCGGCTCGCTCGTAGATGCGCAGCCACACGCACGGAAGCGTGGGATCCGTCTCGCACATCCCGTAGATGTCGGTCCCGCCGCAGGGGCCGTCCCGCAGCCCCTTCGGACACGCCATCGGGCAGATGAACGCCGTGTCCTGCAGGATGCAATGACCGCACATCTGACACCCGAACAGCGGCCGCTTGACGAGTCGCTCGACGAGCGTGAACGCCTGTGTCGGCGCCTTGCGAACCGCGCGTGTGAATGTGATCTGGCTAATCGACATCGACCGGCCTGCCCAACAGGAGTCGCCTGATTATAGGTTTGAGCATCGCTCGATCCTAGGGCCGCGCGCCGGACCAGGCGTCCCACTCGGAGTGGACCCTCGGCGCCTGCGCTGTCGCGCGGACCATCCGTATTCGCTAGACCGCCTACGGCTCGGCCGGGGTCGTCGGGCGAGGCGTCGGCGCCGTCAGCCGTTTGTCTGGAACTTCCAGCCGCAGCCCAACGTAGAGCTGGGTGGGGTCGGTGATCTCGTTGAGCGTCGCGAGGTCCTCCACCGACACCTCGAGGTCCTGCGAGATCCCGTACAGCGTGTCGCCGGGCTCCACCACGTAAGTGTTCACATCCTCGGCCGCATCGTCGGTCGGTCGCACGCGCTCGCCCGGCTGCGGGAGCTCCAGCCGCTGGCCGGCGAGGATGGCGTTCGGATCGAGAAGGCCGTTCCTGGCGGCCAGATCCTCGACCGTGAGGTCGAATCGCTCGGCGATCGAGAGCAGCGTGTCGCCGGGCTGCACCGTATAGGTTTGCGGATTCGGCGCGGGAGTCGGCGTGGATACGGGAGTGGGGGTCGCGGTCGGCTGCACAGGGGTCGGGGAGATCCCCGCGCCGGGCGATGGCATAGCCTCGACGCCGCCCGGCGGTGCGCTCGGATCTCCCTCGGACGCCTGGATGAATAGGACGAACGCCACTACACCCAGGATCACGATCCCGAGAATGCCGAAGATCAGCTCGCGCCGGACGTCGGTCAACGCCCCGGTCTCCCTCCCTTGACGCGGTGTCCCGCCTTGGGCCGGTCGCGCGCCACCGCTGGGGAGCTGGAGGCACCGAGTATATCCCTGCCGGCGCCGGCCGATCCCAACCGCGCTCCGCCGTTCAGATCGCGCCGCGCCGCGGGGTCGTGAACCCCCGGCGGTACCATGCTGCCATGCATGCGCTCGTCTTGTCCGCGGGCTGGGCCACCCGACTCGGTGCGCTCGCACAGGGTCGGCCGAAGCATCTGTTGCCGATCGGTGATCGCTCGAGCCTTGACATTGTCGTCGAGCGACTGCACGCCGTCCCCTCGCTCGGGAGGGTGCATGTGATCACGCACGATGTCTTCTACCCCGATTTCGTCGCCTGGCGGGACGCTCGGGACGACGCGCCCGCGATCGAGATCATCAGCGACGGGACCGCCACGCTCGACGATCGGCTTGGCTCCATTGGGGACATCGTCTTCTACCTCGATACCGTTCGGCCAGATGGCGATTTGCTCATCGTGGCGGGCGACAACGTCTTTGACTTCGATATCGCACCGCTCGCGGAACGCGCGCGGCGCGATCCCGTCATCGGACTGTATGACGTCGGCTCGCTCGAGCTGGCGTCGCGCTACGGCGTCGTTGAGCTGGACGATGGATACCTCTCCGGCTTTGTTGAGAAGCCCGAGCATCCGCGATCGACGCTGATCTCCACCGGCGTCTACGGGTTCCCGCACGCGCGGCTGTCGGACGTTCGGGAGTATCTGGAAGGCGGCGGCAGCCCGGATCGCTTCGGCTCGTTCATCGAGTGGCTCTACACGCGGCGGCGCGTGGCCGGCATCGTGTTTGACGGCCGCTGGTTCGACGTTGGGAGTCCGGACGAGTACGAGCGAGTCAAGGCGGCGTTTGGCTCCTCGACCCGCGTATAGATGAGCCGCGCCCGGCGTGAGCTGATATGCCCTTCGTCCTAGCGGCCGCGCTCGGGGTCGCCGTGGGGCTGAACCCGTACGTGACGGTCGCGATCGTCTCGCTGCTCGCGTTGCGGACCGATCTCGTCGTCGCCAGCGATCCATTCGCGTTCGTTGCCACCTCCGGCGTATTCGTCGTCGCTCTGCTCCTGCTGCCCATCGACTTGTTTGCCGACAAGTTTCCCAGCAGCAGCGGCTGGATGGATCGTGCCAGCTGGGTCATTCGGCCGACCGCCGGCGGCATGCTCGGCGGAACCGTCATGACCGGCGAGCTGGGCGCGATCGTGGTCGGCGTGGCGCTTGGCGCCATCGTTGCCGGCGGGTCGCATGCCCTGCGCGTCCGCGTACGGCAACGTTTGCAATGGCGCCTGTTTGGCTTTGGGCGGATCGTGCTGGGCGCCTACGGCGACCTGAGCAGCGGCATGGTGGCGCTGCTGGCGGTGCTCTCGCCGCCGCTCGGCATCGTGATCGCCGCCCTGATTATCGCCGTGGCCGCCGTCGCCGATCGGCGTTGGGGCGCCGCCGAGCTTTCGTAGCTCGGTTGGATCCAGACCGGCGACCCGGCAAGGGCCGACGGTCACTCGCGCAGGCCGAGCGCCTCCAGAATCCCACGCGCCTTGTGCTGCGTCTCTTCGTATTCGAGCTCCGGATCGGAGTCGGCCACGATGCCGCTTCCGACGTGCAGATGGGCCGACGAGCCCTCGATCTGCAACGTCCTGATGGCCACGCTGCTGACCAGCGATCCGTCGTAACCGAGCAGGAACACGCTGCCGCAGTACACGCCGCGACGCACCGGTTCGAGCTCGTCGATGATCTGTGTCGCGCGGATCTTCGGCGCGCCGGTCACCGACCCGCCCGGTGAGCATGCGCGCAAGACGGCGGGAGCATCGACGTCGTCGCGGAGCTGGCCCTCGACCTCCGAGACCAGTTGCCAGACGGTCGGGTGCGGCTCCGTGGCCCACAGTTGCGGCACCCTGATCGATCCGGGGCGGCATACGCGCCCGAGATCGTTCCGCAGCACGTCCACGATCATCACGTTCTCAGCCCGGTCCTTGGCGCTGTGGCGCAGGGCCTCTGCAAGCCGCTCGTCCTCGCCGTCCGAGGCGCCGCGTGGCCGCGTGCCCTTGATCGGGCGGGTACGGGCGCGTCCCTGGTGAACGCTCACGAACAGCTCCGGTGACACGCTCGCGATCTCCAGCCCGTCCGATTCGAGAAAGGCGCTGAACGGCGCCGGATGGCGGTGGGCGATCAGCCGGTACACGTCCCGGCCGTCCATGGCGCAGTCGAACGAGATTCGCCGCGAAAGGTTGACTTGATAGCAGTCGCCCGCCGCGATGTAGTCGTGGATCCGCGCCACCTGACCGCTGAATTCGTGGCGCGAGAGATTCGACCGCGGGCGTCCCAGCCCGTACGGCCCGGACGACGGCGCGGCCTTCCGCACCCGCGCGGTTACCTGGGCGACCACCTCGTCGGGATCGCGACCATCACGATCGGTCACGGCGAGCCACGTATCGCCGGAGTCGTCGTCCCGCGAGATCACCCAGTCGTACACGCCGGCCCAGAGATAGCCGGCCGGCGCGGGACCAGGGCAGCGGCCCGGCAGCCGCTCGAGCGCGTAGGCCGCGTCGTACGCGACGTAGCCCACCACCGCTCCGGCGAACGGTGGCCGCCCATCCGCCGCATCCTTGGCGGTGGGGTCGATGCACGCGCTCAGCGCTGCGAAGCCGTCCGCGTTGCCGTCGCGCCCATCGGCGGTCGGCGCATCCTGCGGCCATCGGATCACACGCCGCGGCCCGGCCGTCAGATGCGACCGGCGCGCCGAGCCCCGTGGATCCCAGCGGCCCTCGAGCACCGCGAGGTTCGGCAGGTCGCGAAACGCGGGCGCCAGGTCGCGCAATGGCGTGGAGCAGCTGAGGCGAACCAATCGAGTGGAGTACTGAGTTGATGCGCCGGTCGGCCGCCGCGGAGACTGCGGTCGCACGAGACGCGCGACACTCATTCCGTGTGTCCTGGGGTATGGAGGCGCCATTGTCGGCCGAGCAGCCGTCGAGTCTTCGACCGTGCCCGCGCAGGCATCGACGGGAGCATACGAGTTTCACGGGTGTCCGCAAATGCGCCTCCGGCCGGCCCGGCTGTCGCGACCCGCGCCCCTGTGCTTGACTTGACCCGGCAATGAGCCTTCCAACTGGCAAGCTTCCCCCCGATCTGTTGCACGGCTTTCTGGCGACGCTTGGTTCTGGCGATCAGTCGGTAGTCGTCGGAGCCGCCGTCGGCGAGGACGCCGCCGTGATCGACGTGGGCGGCCCGGAGCTCCTCGTGGCCAAGACCGACCCGATCACGTTGGCGGCGCGGAACGTCGGTTCGCTGCTGCTCGCGGTGAATGCCAATGACCTTGCCACCATGGGCGCGACGCCTCGCTGGCTGCTCGCGTCCGTTCTGATGCCCCCGACGGCCACCCCTGACGACGCTCGCTCGCTGCTCGACGGTCTGGCGGCGGCGTGCAGGGACGCAAGCGTCGCGCTGGTTGGCGGGCACACGGAGGTCACCGATGGGCTCGAGCACCCGGTGATGGCCGGCTGTTTGCTCGGGACGGTGCCGCCTGACCGCCTGGTTCGCACCGCCGGCGCGCGGGTCGGCGACGCCTTGGTCCTGACCGGCGGGATCGCCATCGAAGGGTCGGCCATCCTCGCGATCGAGCACGCCGACCGGCTGCGGGCCGCCGGCATCGACACCGCGGCCATTGACGCCGCGGCGTGCTGGCTCGACGATCCTGGTGTGTCGATTCTCGAGGCGGCGCGACGGGTGCACGCGGCCGGCCGCGCCCACGCGATGCACGACCCGACCGAAGGGGGTCTCGCAACGGCCCTGCACGAGCTGGCCGAGGCTGCGGCCGTTGGCGTGCGGATCGATCCCGCGCGCGTCCTCGTGCTCGACGAGACGCGCCGGATCTGCGACGCGCTCGGCTTGGACCCGCTCGGGCTGCTCGCCTCCGGCGCGTTGCTGGCTGCGCTCAACCCGGCCGACGTCGCCGGCGCCCTGCACCGGCTCTCCGACGCGGGCATTCCGGCCGCTGAGATCGGCCGGGTCGTATCGGCGAGCGATGGCCGCACCATGGTCGTGAACGGCCGCGAGCGACCCCTGCCGGTATTCGATCGCGATGAGCTTGCTCGCTTCCTGGATTCCGCCGAATGAGTCTCGGTGGCGGGAAGCCGCGCGGGTACGGGACCTAGCGTCGTGCGTCTGCTCGTCACCGGTGCAACCGGCCACCTTGGCCCCCACGTGGTCCGCGCGCTGCTGGCCGACGGCCATCAGGTCACCGCGCTCGTCAGGCCCAAGAGCGATCGCGCGTCGTTCGAGCATCTGGCCGTCGCCATGGTGGAGGGCGACGTCACCCGGCCCGACTCGCTCACGCCGGCCGTCGCCGAACAGAACGCCGTCGTGCACATGGCAGCCCTGCACGATCTTTGGGCGCCGGAAAGAGCAACCTACGCTGAGGTCAACATCGAGGGCGCTCTGAACGTCCGCGACGCGGCCGCCGCGGCGGGCTTGGCGCGCATGGTCTTCGTCAGCAGCGGCTCAACGATCGGCGAGCCGCGCGGAACGATGGGCACCGAGGACACGCCGCGCCGCGACTACTTTCTCACCGACTACGAGGCGTCGAAGCTGGCCGCTGAGCAGGAGCTGCTCGAGACCGCGCCCCCGCCGGATATCGTCGTGATCAATCCTGCCAGCGTGTATGGGCCGGGCGATGTCGAGGGCAACGGGCTCGCCGTTGTCGGCGCCGTATCCGGCCGGATGCGCGTATCGGCTGACGCCGACAACGCGTACGTGTACGTCGACGACGTGGCGCGCGGTATCGCCGCCGCGCTCGTTCGCGGGCGGCCGGGCGAGCGCTACATCCTGGCCGGTGAGAATCTGTCCCGCCGCGCGTTTCTGGAGCGCGCCGTGCACCTGGCGGGCCTGGAACATGAGATCCACCGCGCCTCGCCCCTTCTGTGGCGCGTGCTGACGCGGCTCTTTGAGCTCCAGAGCCGATTCTCGGGAGGGCGGCCGCCGACCTCGTCGGATGCCGTGCGCTCCGCGCTGCACGGCACCCGCTTGGATGGCGGCAAGGCGGCGCGCGAGCTAGGCGTCACCTACACATCGCTCGACGATGGGCTCAACGCCACGCTCGACTGGCTCCATGATGAAGGGCACGTAGACCTGCCTGAAGAGGACGACGATGCCGATGCCGCAGCGCCCGGCTCGAGCTCCGACCGCGCCTGATCTCGACGCGCAGACCCGCGCCTACTACCGCGCGCGGGCGCCCGAATACCTTGATTGGTACTACCGCGGGCGCCTCCACGCACGGTCGCCCGACGCGGACGCCACGTGGAGTGGCGAGCTCGCGCAACTCACCGCCTGGCTGCGATCGCTCACCGGCGCGCGTGTGTTCGAGGTGGCCTCCGGCATCGGCTGGTGGACCCGCGAGCTGGCGGCGCGAAACCAGATGATCGGCTCGGACCACGCACCTGAGATGCTGCGCGATGCGTGGCTGGCGGATGGCCCCACCGCGCGCATCCCGCGCTGTCGGGCCGATGCCTACCGGCTTCCGATCGCCTCGGGTTCATTCGAGGCCTGCTTCTTCGGCTTCTGGTTCAGTCATGTTCCGGTGGCGCGGGCCGGCGCGTTCCTCCGCGAGGCTGCGCGCATCGTGCGGCCGGGCGGAGAGCTCCGGCTGATCGATTCACGCCTCGGCGAGCCGAACACGCGAGCCGACGCCCCGACCCAAACCCGACGCCTGAGCGACGGACGCAAGTTCACGATCTGGAAGATCTACCGATCGCCGCAGGTCCTCCGTGAGCTTCTTGGTCGCGTGTGCCGCGATGTGGAGGTGCGTGAGACCGAGACGCACTTCGTCCACGCGCGCGGGTCGGTCGTCTGAGCCGCTACCCGTCGGGCAGATAGGTGGCGGCCGCCGCCTCGATCGCCTCCAGCAGCGCGAAGTCCTTCTCGGTGACACCGCCTTGATCGTGGGTAGACAGCGAGAATGTGATCCGCCGGTAGTTGATCATCATGTCGGGGTGGTGATCCGCTTCCTCCGCGGGGCCGGCCACGTCGTTGACCAGCTTGACGACGTCCATGAACCCCGGCAGCTCGAACTTCTTGTGGAGCCCGTTGTTGCGCAAGTCCCAGCCGGCATATGCCCCCAGCCGGTCGCGGATCTCGTCATCGGAAAGCACGGCCATGTGGCAATCTCCGCATCGAACCTCGAAGCAAGTGTGGAGGCCCGGTTTGCATCTGCCAAGCGCACCTCGGACGCGTGGTGACCGGCGCCTATAATCGCGGCCCCGTGACCACCTGGCCGTTGGCGCTCTGCGCTAGGGCCCCCGCGCGCGGGACCCACGTGTGAGAGTCCTCATCACCGGCGCGGCCGGCATGTACGGCATCGGCATCACCCGCCGGGTGCTGGCTGGCGGCGCCCACTCGACGGTGGTCGCCGTCGAGAACTTCTCACGCGACTACCCGGGCGGCGAGCCGCTATCGTGCGAGGCTGCCCGAGACGACCGCATTGAGGTCGTCCGTGACGATTTTGCGCGGCTCTCCTCCTCCGATCTCGAGCGCCTTGCCCCCGATGCGATCGTGCACCTGGCGGCCCGGATCTCGGTCCCGGAATCGATGGATGAGCCCGAGGCGTACTTCAAGAACAACGAGCTGGGCACGTTCCGCTTCGCGCACGCGGTGGCGGGCATGCGTCGGCCGCCGCTCCTGATCTACGCGTCGTCGCCCGAGGTGTACGGCACGCCGATCCGCATCCCCATGGACGAGGACCATCCGTTCAACGCGAAGACCGTGTACGCGACCACCAAGGCCGCAGCCGAGCTGCACTGCATGGCGCTCTACCGCTGGTGGGGCCACCCGGTCGTGGTGATCCGCAACTTCAACACCTACGGCCCGCACCAGAACCTCGCGGGCTACCCGGCGGTCGTTCCGACCTTCGTCACGCGCGCGCTCCGCAACCAGCCGCTGGGCCTGGAAGACGGTGGCAAGCAGACCCGTGACTTCCTCTACATCGACGACGCGGTGGACGCGTACATGCGCGTGCTCGAAGCGGGCCGTGAGCTCGCCGGGTCCATCTTCAACATCGGCACCGGTCGGCAGACCTCTATACGCGAGCTGGCGAAAACGGTCATTCGCGTGACGGGTTCGTCCAGCCCCCTCGAGGATGCGCGGGCGCGTCGGTCCGATCTCCCGGCGCTCTGCGCGGACACCCGGCGCATTCGTGAAGCCGTCGGGTGGGCGCCGACCACCCCGTTAGACGTGGGAATCGGTCGGCTCGCGGATTGGCTGCGCGCCGTCGCCGAATGACGGCGCTCGTCACCGGCGGGGCGGGGTTCATCGGCCGCCGCGTCGTCGCCGAGCTGCTCGCGCGCGGCGAATCGGTGCGGGTGCTCGACGACCTTTCCCGCGCGCGCCCCGGCAGCCTCGATGCGTTCGCGGCCAACCCGGCGTTCCTGGGTTTGGTGAACGCGGATGTGACCGACGCGTCGAGCGTCGAGCGCGCGGCGTCGGGCACGGATGTCATCTATCACCTCGCGGCGGCGGTCGCGGTCGGGGCCAGCGTGCGCGAGCCGGCGCCGGCCATTCGAACCAACGTCCTCGGCACGCTCGAGGTGTTCGAGGCCGCTCGGCGCAACGATCTGCGGGTTGTTCACGTGAGCACCTGTCACGTCTACGCACCCGCCGCCGGGCCGCTGCACGAGTCATCGGCGACCGAGCCCACCTCCCCGTACGCCGCGTCCAAGCTCGCCGCCGAGCAGATCGTTGGCGCGTTCCGATCGAGTGACGGCGTGCGGGCGACCATCGTCCGACCGTTCAACGTCTACGGGCCTTGGCAACGGGATGACCTCGAGGGCGGCGTGGTGGCGCGCTTCGTGCGTGGGGAAATCGCCGCCGCCGCGCTGGAGGTGCATGGTGACGGCCGCCAGACGCGCGACTTTCTCTACGTAGCCGACTGCGCCCGCGGGATCGTGGAGGCCGCCGGGGAGCCGGCGGTTGGCCGCGTGATCAACCTCGCGACCGGTGTCGAGACGAGCGTCGCCGAGCTGGCTGACCTGATCGCGGCAGACCCGGAGCGGGTCGTTCGCGTGCCGCACCCCCACCCAAACGCCGAGGTCAGCCGCTATGTCGGCGACGCGGCGCGGGCGAGGGAACTGATCGGTTGGTCGCCGGAGGTTGCGCTGCCCGACGGGCTGCGATCCACCCGCGCGTGGTTCGAGGCGCTCGCGGACTCGTAGCCACGGGCGGTCCATATCATGGGCGTGTGAGCTGGCGCTGCTGCGGACGGTCCTGACGGCCGCGCGTGGCGCGATGATCGATTGGCAGGACCGTCACGCGTGCACGCGGATAGCGAACCCACCGACGCGCGCCTCGAGGAGCTGATCCTCGCGGCCGGTCGTCTAGACCGCGATGCATTCGGTGAGGTTTACCGTGCGTTCGCGCCGCGCATCTTTCGCTACGTTGCGTTCCAGGTCCGTGATCGCGCCCTTGCCGAGGACCTGACCAACCAGGTCTTCCTTCGCGCCATGCAGGCGATCGCGCGCTACGAGCATCGATCCCTCAGCCAGTTCAACGCCTGGCTCTTCCGCATCGCCAAGAACGTGGTCGTGGACAACTGGCGGTCCGCTCGTGACACCGTGCCGCTGACCGAGGCCATCCTCCCCTCGGACGAGAAGAGCATCGATGCGCAGTTCGAGGCCATCGCGCGCCGCGACGAGTTGCGCGGCGCCATGACGCACCTCACGGACGACCAGCGCGAGGTGCTCTCGTATCGGTTCGCGCTGGGACTCAGCCACGCCGAGATCGCCAAGCGCACCGGGCGTAACGAGCCCGCCATCCGAGCGTTGCAATTTCGGGCGATTGCAACCCTGCGCAATCTGCTCGTCAAAGACATCGAATGAGCGCGGAACTCCAGACCGTCTTCGACGCCTGCCTCGAGCGCCTGCTGCGCGGCGAGGCCATGCTGGACGAGTGTGTTCGCGACCATCCGGACCACCAGCCCGAGCTTCGCCAGCTGCTGGTCGTCGCCCTCGACCTCAGGCGGGATGCCCCCCGACCGATGAGCGACGACGCCATCGCGCGCGGCCTGGCGCTGCTTGACGAGCGCCTCATCGAGCGCCGCATCCGGAGCGCGGCGCCGGCCATCGGTGTCTCTGTATGGGAACGGCTTGCCGGCGTGTTTCCTCGCTTCATGCCGGTGCGCGTGGCGGGATTCGCTACCGCGATGGTCGTCGCGCTCGTCGCCTATACCGGCGTCACGCTCGCGGCCGCCAACAGCGGTCCCGACAGCGCCCTCTACGGGTATCGACTGTCGCTCGAAGAGTTCCGCATCGCTTTCTCGCCGGGAGAGGATCAGGCGCGGCTGCATCTCGAGAACGCCGAGCAGCGGCTGCGAGAGATCGAAACCACCGTCGAGATCGGTGATTCGGATTCCGCCGAGCGGGCGATCGACGCCTACGAATCATCGATTCGCAAGGGTGTCGATGCGCTCGGGTCGGCCAACGTCATCGCCGTGCCCGCCCGACGCGAACGGGCGGTCGTGGTCGTCGAGGCGTTTCGCGAGCGCCTGCGCGGGCACCGCGAGCGATTCGATGAGCTGTCGACGGCCGCCGCGCCCGAAACCGTCGATCCGATCACGCGCGCCCGGAGCTCGGCCGAGGCCGGTCTGGCGATCGTGCACCGCGGACCCATTCTGGCGCTGGCGCCCACGCCCGAGCCACCGCCGCCTGCGCCGCCCGCCGACCTGGCGCCCGCAACCCCGGCGCCCACCGCGGCTGTGACCGAGGCGCCGACCGTGGCTGTAACCCCGGCGCCCACCGTGGCTGTAACCCCGGCGCCCACCGTGGCTGTGACCCCGGCGCCCACCGCGGCTGTGACCGAGGCGCCCACCGCGGCTGTGACCGAGGCGCCCACCGCGGCTGTGACCGAGGCGCCTACGGCTGCTCCGACCGAGTCCCCCGCGGCCGCCGAGCCGGAACCGGTTGGCGACGGGGCGATCGCTGACACCGGCGCGGAAGTGACCGTGATCGGCATTCTCCAAAGCGTTGGACCGGGCGCGGTGCTCGTATCGGGTATTTCCTTCAACCTCGTTGGTCCTGAGGCCCAAGCCGAGGCGCCTGAGGTGGGGACCTGGGTCGAGGCGATCGGGCGAACCGCCGATGCTGGCGGGCTGACGCTTCTAACGCTCACCCCTGTCCCCACGCCCACCGAAGCGGTCGCGGAGACGCCCACGCCCGCGCCAACCGAGACTCCCGAGCCCACGCCCACACCCACGCCCACCGGGACCCCCGAGCCCACCCCCACGCCCACCGAGACCCCTGACGCCACTCCCACACCCACCGAGACGGTCACGGAGACGCCTACGCTTGCTCCGACCGAGACCCCTGAAGCCACGCCCACGCCCACGGCGGGCGTTGAGACGCCTACGCCCGCTCCGACCGGGACTCCCGAAGCCACTCCCATGCCTACAGAGGCGGTCGTGGAGGCGCCTCCGCCCATGTCCCCGCCGACGCTGCGCGGCGTGCTCGAGCTCGCGGCCGCCGACCGCCTGGTTGTCGGGACAATCGTGTTTACGCCCTCGATCGATCCACCGTTGGAGCTGCCTGTCGACCTCATGCCGGGCGACCTGGTGCTGGTCGCGTTCGACGTTACGACCGACGATCAGGGCGCCACGATCCTGGTCGCCCGATCGCTCGAGCGGGTGATCACGGCCGCCGAGCCCGCACCGAGCGAGCTGGTCGTGATCGAGGGCCTGGTCGAGTCGCTCGACGAATCCGCCATCGTCGTCAACGGCCAGACGGTCGCGTTCCGTGCCACGGACCCACCCACGGAATTCGACGACGCGGTCACCGTTGGATCACGGGTCGTGATCGAGGCCCTGCGAACCGATGGAACGCTGATCGCGGAGCGGATCGCGGTGGTGGCGGAAGCGGCCGAGGCGGCGCCGCCGGAGACTGCGCCGGTCGGCTAGCTAGCCCAGCACCAGCGCGTGCGGGCTGGCCCACATCCGGAGTCCGCCGGGCGTCGGATCCAACCCGAAGATCTGACGCGGCGTCATCACCGGCGAGTCGGCGAACCGCGGCGCGATCGGGTTCTCCTGGAAAATCTTGATAGCTCGCCAGTTGAGCCACGGATACGCGGACGGATCGGTGATTCCGTTGTACCTCAGGACCTTGGCATCGGGCGTGCCGAAGCCGTCGGCGTTGATCACGACATCCACTTCGTCGAAGACCTCGATCGCCTGCTTGTTCGGGATCATCGTCCAGCTGTCCGTCTGATGGTCCACAAACTGGTGGACCATCAGTATTTTCTTGAACAAGAGATTCTCGTCGCGGACATACGTCGCCAGCAGATCTTGTGCCTCGTTGATCTCATCCGCCGTCAGGTATCCGATCGGGTGACCGGGCATTGTCTGGTCCGGTTCCGTCGCGAACTCCGGGTCCAGCGCGACGTGCACGTTCGGGTATGCCAGATACCCGCGATCGATCATTCGCCGGATCAGATATGGCGCCGTCGAGCGTCCGATCTGCGTGTCCAGCACCACCGCCATGCCGCGCTCCCGGGCCGGCTCGATGTACTCGCTGATGATGTCAACACCCGATCGGTCCAGCATGATCAGGCACGCGTCGCCGGGCTCCTGGCATCCGCGCGCGAGCGCGTAGAGCAGGTGGGGCGCGAGCGTGACCGAACGCCGCGAGTTCAGCAGAGCTATGGTCTCCGTCCACGGCCGCGTGGCTTCCTCGAGTTCGTCAAAGGACTCCACCCGCCCGAGCATCCCAAGGACCGGGGCCACGCCAAAGCTCCGGCCGTACACGGTGATAAGGGTTCGGTTATCGAGAAACGACAATGGGCCCGTGCCGCAGGCCGCCTGCACCTCGGCAGACGGTGCCGGACGTATCTCCACGTAGATCGGCGGACACGCGGAACCGAGCCCGCCCCTGGGATTCGATCCCGTATCCGCGCCGGCGGCGCGCGAGGTGAGCGCGGTCGCCGCGCCCGCCGCGAGCAATCCGGACCCGCGTCGGAGAAGCTCTCGCCGCCCGAGCATGTTCCGACCGCGACCGCCTGTCTGCCCGTTCATTCCTCTGGCCGGATCGGGACGCACTTCTGTAACTCATGCGCCCGGCCGTTCGAGCGTGTGGCGGAACCGTAGGGCGGAGACGTGGAGTGGCGAACGGCGCCGCGGCTCACGGAAGCGGGGGTCGGCGGCTGCGTACTGGCGCGAGGCAGTCGCTCCCGTGTCGACCGATCTCGGACCGATGTGCGGTATGCGGTACGGTCGATTGAGCGTCACTCAGTGCCCGGCGACCGTGCCTATAGTAACGCGCGATGCGACCCTGTGTCTAGGGGTTCGGCCGGCCGCCCGGGATGCAGGTCGTCTTCGCTACGTGTACGACCGTCGCAGCCGGGCTCGCTGGCCGTGCCGCTCGATCCCCAGCTGGATCATCCGGTCCAGCAGTGCCGCGCTCCCGAGGCCGCCGGCCGCCCACAGCTTGGGGAACATGCTGATCGACGTCATGCCGGGGATCGTGTTGATCTCGCTGATAAAGACCTCCAGCGTTGTGCCGTCGAGCAAGAAATCGACCCGCGCGTAGCCGGCCGCATCGATGGCGGCGAACCCCCGACCCGCCAGCTCGCGGATCGACTCGGCGACCTCGGCCGGGAGGTCGGCGGGGATCTCGGCGCGCGAGGAGTCGTCGTCGTACTTCGCGTGATAGTCGTAGAACTCGCGTGTCGGGACGATCTCGCCGCACACGGAGGTCTCGGGTACGTCGTTGCCCAGCACGCTCACTTCGATCTCGCGCGCGTTGGGAACGGCCCGCTCCACGATCACGCGCCGGTCGAACTCGGCGGCCCGCTCCAGGGCGGCCGGCAGCTCGGTCGCGTCATGCACTTTCGATACGCCCACACTGCTGCCGAGGTTGCACGGCTTGACGAACACCGGATATCCGAATGCGGCCTCGATCCGTGCGCGCGTCGATTCCATCGACGCCGGTCGGCCCGGCTGAGCCAGCGTCATCCACGGCGCAACCGGAAGGCCGTGATCGCGGAATACCGACTTCATGATCGCTTTGTCCATGCCGACGGCCGAACCGGTCACGCCCGCGCCGACATATGGCACGCGCGCGAGCTCGAGCAGACCCTGAACCGTGCCGTCCTCGCCATACGTGCCGTGCATCACCGGGAACAGCACGTCCAGATCGCCGATGCCGCCGGTCGGCGGCGGTCGATCGATGGCGCCCGTTGGCAGGGTCACCGGCAGGGCCGTGGCGCCGTTGGGGTTGGGCGTCTCGGCCGACAGCAAGCGCATCGGATCGCGATCCAGCAGCCACTCGCCCGACTTCGTCACCCCGATCGGCACCACCTCGTATTTGGCCGGATCGAGGTTGTCCAGGACGAATCGGGCCGACCGGAGCGACACCTCGTGCTCGCCGGAGCGACCGCCGAATACCACCCCCACGCGCAGGCGGCGGCTCATCGCGCGAGTCCCAGACTGGACAGCGTGAACAGCGCCTCGAACTCGTATCCGGCCGCGCGCAGCGTGTCCGCGCCGCCCTCCTCGCGATCCACGATCGCGATCGCCCGTGTGACCTCGGCGCCCGCCTCCCGCAGCGCCCGGGCGGAGTCAAGCACCGCCCCGCCGGTCGTCACGATGTCCTCGATGAGGGTCACGCGGTCGCCCGCTCGCAGCACTCCCTCGATGCGCTTGCCGGTGCCGTAGTCCTTCGCTGCGTCACGCACCAACACGGTCGGGATCCCCGTCGCCAGTCCGGCCGCCGTGACCAGTGCCACGGCGCCGAGTTCCGGACCCGCCAGGCGGTCGGTATCAGCCGGGATTCTCGCGGCCAGCGCGACGCCCAAATCCCGCAAGATCCTCGGATCGGTCTCGAACAGGTACTTGTCGAAGTAGTACTTGCTGCGGCGTCCCGACCGAAGGACAAAGTCGCCCTCCAGGTACGCCGCTTGGACGATCCGGCGGCCGAGTTCGGCCATGTCGACGTTTGCCGGCGCCGCCGTTTCCACAGCCGCCAGCCTATCAGCCCTCCACCGGCCCGGTTGCGACGCTTGCGGCGCGACGGTCACCATACCGATGCCACCCTGCCCATGCGATCGCCATGCCCACCGCCTTGATCCTTGGAATCACCGGAGACATCGGCAGCCGTCTAGCCCGGCGCCTCCTGGATGGAGGCTGGGCCGTGCGCGGCATCGGCCGCGATCCGGATGCCGCCGCCGACCTGGACGATCGCGGCGCGCAGATCGAGATCGCCGACATCGGTGATCCCGCGGACCTCGAAGGCATTGGGCGGCCGCACGACCACGTGTTCTACCTGATCGGCAGTATCTCGGGCACCAATCAATGGCTGACCCGCGTGGGCCTCGAGGGCGTCCGAAACGCATACCACGCGCTGGCGGGCGTCGATGTCGCATCGTTCGTCTATCTCGACTCGCTCGCGGTGTACGGCGCCGGATCGGACGAGGTGATCACCGAGCTGACGCCCCCCGAGCCGAACTCGACGCTGGGCGATGTCTCGCTGGCCGCGGAGCGACTGCTGCGGCAGGCGGCCGCGACCGACGGATTCCCGACCCGCATCGTGCGGGCCGGCACGATCTACGGACCCGGTCGCGGGACGCTTCAATCCATGCGGGCCGGCCGCCTGCGGCTCATCGGTGGTGGGCACAACTATTCGAGCCGCATCCACGTTGAGGATCTGCCCGCCGTGTTGGAACGCGCGGCGACTTTCGGGCGCGATGGCGAGATCTACCTGGCCGTCGACGACGAGCCGGTGCCGGTCGCGACCTTCTTCGAGCATCTGGGCGACCGCGCGAACGTCACGCCGCCGAAGATCACACTCAAGCTGTTCGCACGCTTGCTAGTGACCGTGTTCGGTGTCACTGCGCGGGTCACCCGCGGGCACTCGCCGCTCAGCCACAGCCTCTACTCGCTGGTCACCGCCTCGTACCGCTGCTCGAATGCCAAGGCCCGCTCCGAGCTCGGCGTCGAGCTCCGCTATCCCACCTACGTTGAAGGCGTCGAGACCCTGCTGGAGGCCGATGACTCGTAGCGCCGCCGCGCCGGGACTGTGCCAGGCACCCACCTCACCAAGCGCTACGGCGCCGTGCTGCGCTGCGCGGAGCTCGCACGAGGACCTATGAGCGGTCGGGCGGGGCCGGCCCCGCCCGACCGGAATCCGCATCCGCCGACGCGAGGTAGGTCTCCGCCGACCGCAGGTAGACGGGCGGGAACTGCGCCGAGCGCCGTGCGCGCCGAATGCGCTGCAGCGCCTCGTCCGCGCGCATCCCGTCCACCGCCCGGAGGATGGCGTATGCCATCAGGGGACCACGATGCACGCCCGCCGAGCAGTGCACGTAGAGCACCCGGCCCGGCACCGCCAGCACCGCGCGCGCAAAGCTCACGCCGCGTTGGAACCAGGATGGCGCCTTCGGTTCGAGATCATCGACCACCGGCGCCCAGCTCACCCGCAGCCCCTGGGTCAGCGCGTAGTCGTCGGGCTCGGTCGCGACGTTCAGCACATGGGTAGCGCCGGCGGCGCGAATGAGGTCGAGCGCGTCCGGGGTGAGCTGGCCGCCGACCCAGAGCCGCGGCGTGACTTCCGTCGGCGGCTCGACCGGATGCGTGATCACGTCGGCGTCACCCGCGCCCAGCCGTCCACCCGGCTACCGGTCGAGGTATCGATCCTGGACCCAGCCGCCGTCGTCGAGTTCGACCCATGCCAAGCCTTCCGAGAAGCGCTCGCGCCCGCTGAGCTTGACCTCCGTCTCGAATGACAGGATGCGCAGCACGTCGGCGCGCGTGGTCGGCTCGGCGCGGACGTTGAGCCCGTCAGAGGCGTTGACCCTGCCCGTCGCCGCCGGAGTGGGCGAGGGCGTGGGTGTGGGTGCGATGGGGCTTGCGGTTGCGGTCGGGGTCGCCGCTGGGAGCACGGTCGGTACGCTCGCGCCGGACGCTGGCTCGACCGTCGCGCGCACGGCCGGCGCCGGAGCGGGTATGGGCGCTGCCGCGGTGGCGTCGATCGGCGGTCCGCTGAGCAGAAACCGGAGAATCACGATCCCGGCGATTGGAATCAGCAGGCTCCCGCTGATCGCGGCGACGAGCCCGACCGGACTTCGGGCCAGGCGGTCCCACAGATTCACCATCCGTCGTGGTTCCCGTGCCGCATCAGCCGCACCCTAGCGCACCTCCACGGGACCTCCGGCCGCCGATTTCGCGCGCGCGGAACGCGCGCGCGTGCACAATCGATCGAGCTGTGCCTACAATTCCGCGCCCGCCGCCGACACAGGTGGGCGGGGGACTCTGGCAACGGAGTCCGGCGATCCAATGACGCGCCCAGGCGGCTACGACGCCGCGAGGCTTTTGTGGGCCGGACACGCGCGGAGCGTGTGTGCGTTGCACCAGTTGCTTCGAGGAGCGGGGGCGTCATGGCTGAGGAATCGCGCGAAGACCTGATCCAGTCGGCGCTGCGCAAAGCGCGCGACGCGGATTGCCGGATAGTGGACCTTCGGTTCACCGACCTCCCCGGATCCTGGCAGCACTTCTCGATTCCGATTGACAAGCTGGACGAGGAGCTCTTCGACGACGGCTGCGGTTTCGACGGGTCGAGCATCCGCGGATTCCAGCAGATCCAAGAGAGCGACATGCTCATCGTCCCCGACCCGGCGACCGCGTTCGTGGACCCCACCTTCGAAGTGCCGACCTTGGTGATGATCTGCAACATCGTCGATCCCATGTCTGGCGACAGCTACAGCCGCGATCCGCGTCACATCGCACAGAAGGCCGAGCGCCATCTGGCCGGCGGCAACATCGCGGACATTAGCTACTGGGGACCCGAGGCCGAGTTCTTCATCTTCAACAGCGTACGGTTCGATCAGACCGCCAACGGCGCCTACTACTCCGTCGATTCCGACGAGGGCATCTGGAACTCGGGCGCCGACGACACCCACCACCCGAACCTCTCCCACCGCCCCCGCCACAAAGAGGGCTACTTTCCCGTGCCGCCGGTGGACAAGCTCCAGGACGTCCGCTCACGCATCACGCTGGCGCTGATCGAGGCCGGCGTCGACGTCGAGGCTCACCACCACGAGGTCGCCACCGGCGGCCAGGCCGAGATCGATCTGCACTACGAGACGCTCACCCGCCAGGCCGACCAGATGATGCTCTACAAGTACCTGGCCAAGAACGTGGCGCGGCAGCTGGACTACACCGTCACGTTCATGCCGAAGCCAATCTTCGGCGACAACGGCACCGGCATGCACGTCCACCAGAGCTTGTGGAAAGGCGACACGAACATCTTCTTCGATGAGGGCGGCTATGCCCTGATCAGCGAGGCCGCTCGCTACTACATCGGGGGGCTCATCGCGCACGCACCCGCCCTCTTGGCGTTCTGCGCGCCAACCACCAACTCGTACCGCCGGCTCGTGCCCGGCTTCGAGGCGCCGGTCAACCTCGTGTACTCACAGCGCAACCGCAGCGCGTGCGTGCGGATCCCCATGTACTCCAAGAGCCCCAGCTCCAAGCGAATCGAATTCCGACCGCCCGATGCTTCCGCCAATCCATATCTCGCCATGGCCGCGATGCTCATGGCCGGGCTCGACGGGATCAACAACAAGATCGAGCCGCCCGATCCGGTCGACCAGGACCTCTATGACCTTGATGCCGAGGAGGCCGCCAAGATCCAGTCGGTTCCGGGGTCGCTCTACGAAGTGCTCGATGCGCTCGAGGGCGATCACGAGTTCCTCACCCGAGACGGTGTCTTCACGCAGGACGTCATCGACACGTGGATCGAGTACAAGCGCGTCACCGAGGCCGACGAGGTCAACCTGCGTCCGCACCCATACGAGTTCATGCTCTACTACGACGTCTAGCGTCGAGTGCGGCGGTCGCGGTGGCGCCGCCGGCTGAGGCGCCGCGCGCCGTCGGAGTGAGCGCCTCGCCCTCGCAGCGGGCCGCCGTGGACGACGGGTCGCGCCGCAGCCGCCTACCTATGTGTCAGTCCGAGCCGCACCTCCACTGTTATTCGGAGCGCGGCGAGGGCCTGTTCTTCTGGGTGGGCTGAACCACCCCATGCCCGTGCACCCTGGCCGGTCGAAGGGCGCACGGGACGCGGTCAGGACGGCAGGGGACGAACCCAGAACGACAGCGGGCGCGGCAAGATGACGGCGGGCCGCGCCGAGATCACGGCATCTGGTCGCCGCCGGGCACGTACAGCGCCTTGCCTGTGTCGCCCTCCGAGCTCACCGCGAAACTGAACTCGAGCCGCTTCGCAGGCTCTCCGCCGCGCTGCGCCGGATCGCGCTCGACCAGCTCGAAGACGACGCTCGTCTCGCCCGCCGCGTTGCCGCGAAGTTCGATCACCTTGGCCCCGGTGGTCGGGTCGCCCAGCAGACCGTCGGTCTCGAAGGGGAGTTTTCCATCCACCCTGGCCCATTCCAAGATGAACTCGTCGGGCTTCTCGGCGAATCGCCAGCGCAGCGACGACGCGTCGTCGCTCTCTAGGTGAATCTCGGTTCCCTTCTTGTCGGGCGCGCCGATGTCGTGTTCGTAGAGGTCCACCTCGAACGACTGTCCGGCGTGCGCTTCGGTCAGCGCTAGCCATTGGAGCTGTTGCTGGCCAGTCGCGACCGATCGCGCGGGCGCGTTGTCGTCCGAACTTCCCTGTCCTTCCCCGCAGGCGGACAGCGCCAGCACGGCGCCCAGGGTCACCAATCCAACCAAAGCTCGGTGCGCGAACTTTCGCATCCGGTACTGCCTCGTCCATTGAGCGCATCGCATTATTGCGGATTGGCCAATCGCGCTCCAGCGGTTCCGGATGATCGCCGCGGGCGCGCCGGCTCGCCTGACTCCTTGACGCAGGCCCCGAGCCGTCTGGCGGCCCGGAACCGCGCTAGCCAGTCGCGGTGGGGTGGCCCAACACGTCCTTCAGATCATGGACGCCGCATGAGTCGCAGGCGCCAGTGGTTGCGCACCCGCCGCCACCGCTCGCCTCCTCCTCGGCCAGCTTCTCGTCCAGATAGCCCTCGTGCTCGTATTGCAGGCAGCACAGCAGGCGTCCGCAGACCCCCGAGATCTTGTCCGGATTGAGCGGCAGATTCTGGTCCTTGGCCATCCGCAGGGTCACGGTGTCCAGCTCGGTCAG
This sequence comes from Chloroflexota bacterium, assembly GCA_965247475.1. Lineage (GTDB taxonomy): Bacteria > Chloroflexota > UBA11872 > UBA11872 > UBA11872. The sequence continues at coordinate 2,341,280 of OZ252016.1, read as the reverse complement.
GAACGTCGCGCAGCAGAGCTCGCGCCCGCAGCGCCCCATGCCCTCCAGCAACCGCGCCCGCTCACGCGGCCCGACCTGTCGGAGCTCCACCCGCGTCCGGAAGGTGGCCGCCAGATCGCGCGCCAGATCGTTCAGATCGACTTTGGCTTCGGTGGATGAGAAGTGCAGCGTGAGCGTGCCGCCGTCGAAGCTGTACTCCGCCTTGACCGGTTGAATCGGGAGCTTGAACGCCTCGACCTTTTCCTGAAAGACGCGCTCGGTCCCCGCCTCCTGGCCCCGGAACTCGGCCATGCGTGCCAGGTCGTCGGGCGTGGCTCGACGTTCGATCGCCTTGAGTGGTCCGCGCAGATCGCGTTCGGCGACCTGCGTGGGCGCGATCACCACGCGCGCGGCTGCGGCCCCGCGCGGCGTGTCGACAATGGCGAAATCGTTGATCTGCAGCGAAACGTCGCCCGGAGCGAAATAGTACAGACGCCCCGCACGCCGGAACCGGACGCCGATCACCGTGACCATGTCGGCCAGTGCGTCCGCCACCACGGCGCTCACGGAGTGCCTGAAAGCGCCTCGGCCACCTCGGGTCGAAGCGCCAAGTCCTCGCAGGCTAGCCGTGGCGAGACGTTTCGCATCAGGAGCCGGCGGGTGGCACGCAATCGGACCAGTCGGCGGACGGCCGCGCGCATCCGGTGGGGTTCCTCATCGGCGGTATCCGATCCATTCTGCCGCATTGATGCCCGCAGCGCGTCGGCCTGAACTTCCTCCAGCGCCTCGATCCACTCGTGCGCGCGATCGAGTTGGATGCGCGTCGGCCCCGTTCCAAGCGCTTCGGTGATGGCTGCCATTCGCACCGCTGAGTCCGCGGCCTCGAACGCCCTGGCCGAAGCGCGACGCGTCAGGTACTCGTCCCAGTCGGCCGGAGCGCGACCCATGCGCACCGCCCATCCCACCCGGCCGTGCGAGGCTTCGGCGATCGCGGCCGCCCTATCTGGGGCGAGTCCCAGGGTCGCTCCCAGATGCGCGGCCACATCGTCCACTGGCGCGGGCGCGAGCTCGATGTGACGGCACCGCGACCGCACGGTCGGCAGCACATCGGCGACTCGCCGTGCGATCAGCACGATCAGGGCGTGCGCGGGTGGCTCTTCCAGTGTCTTGAGCATGGCGTTCTCGCCGGATGAGTTCATCTCCTCGGCGCCGTCGATCAGACCGATTCGCGCCGACCCGTAGGTGGGCAGCAGGTGGAGCTGCGCCGCGAACGCCCGCAAACCGTCGATCGGGATATCGCGTCGGTCGCTGCGGCGACGCAGCACCTGCAGATCCCCGTACGACGTGAGCACGTAGCGCTGGTCGCGCGCGGCACCCCGTCCTCGACCGGATATCGGCGCGTCCGGAACTTCGTCTGGATGCCCGCGGCGCACAGCCACGCGCCAGAGCGGGTTCGAATCGTCGAGCACGCGGCACGTCTCGCAGCTTCCGCACGGCGCCGCATCCGCGTGGCACAGCAACTCCTGCGCCATGCGGATCGCGAACGTGCGCCGACCGACGCCGGGCGGTCCGGTGATCAGGTACGCGTGCGCCAGGCGTCCGGCACCGAGCCCGCCGCGGAACCCACGAATCGCGTGCTCGTGGCCGACCGGGCGCCATGCGTTCACGGTGTCACCGGCACCGTGGCCACGTCGTTGATGGGGACATTCAGCGCGAGTCGCTCTCGCAGCTCGTATCCGTCCAGACCGTACACGGCCACCGTGCCGCCCCTTGCGCTGCCGATCACCAGAGATCCGGTCCGGGGATCGACCGCCATCGCGCGCGGCGACTCTTCGACCGGCAGCAGGAACAGGAGCGTAAGGTCCGATGCATCCAGCGCCGTCACCGTATCGGTCCAGACGTTCGAGACCAGCAGCGTCGAACCCTCGGGGACGATCACGAGCCGGTTCAGCCCCGGCTCGAGCGACCGCGAGGCTTCGATCACGAGCGTTTCGCCGTCCAGCCGTGTCACGCGCCCGTTTCTGAGGCTCGCGGAGAACACGGCGCCGTCCCCGTCGGCGACAATAGCTTCCGGCCACGACGGCACGACCGCGCGCGCCAACTCCTTGCCTGTCGCCACATCTATTCTCGCGACGGTCGAGAACGCCCGGTTCGCGATGTAGACCGCACGGCCGTCCCCGGCGGGCGCCAGGTCGGCCACGCCGGCCGGCACGCGCCAGTCATGCACGATGGCGCCGCGGTCCGGATCGATCACTAGCAGGTGCCCGTTCTCGAGGTCGCTTCCAGTGACGTAGAGCATTCCCGTGGCCGGGTCAACCGCCAGGTCGGCGACCACCAGGGCCGTCGCCGGCACCTGCTGCTGGGCGAACACGGGAGCGCCCAGCGCCACCGGCGGGGCGCTGTTGACCGGCCCTTCGCTGGGCTCGAGCTTCACCGTGATCTCCGCCCCGACGTTCGGGGCCACGACCACCCGCGGACGATCGCCGATGTCCTGGCGGTAGCCGTCGGCGCCGACGGCGATCTCGTAGGTGCTGCCGGTGATCAATCCCTCGAACCGGACCTCGCCGAAGGCATTCGTCTCGCCGAGTCGGACCAGCACTCGGTCGCCGCGCACCAGCCAGAACGCGCGGACCGAGGCGCCCTCGATCCGCCGCCCGTTTGGCGCGGTCACGCGAATGTGGAGGTCGAACGCCAGCCGGATCGGATCGAGCTCGGCGCCACTCACCGCATCGACGACCCGTATCTCCTCCGCAACCTCGTCCGCGAGGTACACGCGTTCGCGCCCCGCGTCACCGGCCAGCGCCCACGTCGGCCGGCTGCGGACGATCTCGATCGCCGAAACCGGCACCATTGACACTAGGTCCAGCACCACAAGTGAGGCGGGTGCGCCGCCGACCGGGACCCCGGCCACATACGCGTGGGCCACATCCGCGCTGGAGAGCACAAACGTCACTTCCCGTGGAGCGTCCGCGGTCGTCTCCACGTTCTCGGCCGTGAGCACGCCAAACCCGGGCGCGCGAGCCATCACGCGATAACGAGCCTCGGCCGGCAAGCCGGCGAAGAGCGCCTTGCCGCTGGCATCCGCCCGAGCGGCGGCCAGCGTCTGCCCCTGGCCGCCCCTAAGCTCAACCAGCGCCGCCGGCAAGGGTGCCCCTTCGCGCTCCGCGTACACCTGAACCTCGATCCCGCCCGGGCCCGGCTCGATCCGAAAGCTGCCGGTCGCGCGGCCGGCCGGCTCGCCGCCGCGGTATGTGGCGGTGACCACGAAGTCCACGTCATCGCCGCTGCGCAGCGGAAAGCTCGTCGGCACGTTGGCGGTCACCGAGAACGTGCCGACGCGCGACGTGATTACCGTGCCGATGAAGACCGGAGGCAGCGGGCTCGCCTCCTCGACCACTTCGCCCGCGGCTGTGATCGCCGGTTTCGAAGGACGTACGACCATCTCGAGCCGCGCGAGCGTCTCCGGGATCCAATTCGAGCCGCGAAGCGTGATCGAGGACCCTGGCGGCCCTTGCTCGGGGTCGGCCGCCACCTTCGGGCCGCGTGGCTCGATCGCCGCCAGGTCGGCCGCGATCGACGAGCCGTAGAGTCCCAGGCTCAGGATCACAATCACCGGGATCAGCAAGATGGTGCCCGCGATCGCGGCGATCGTGATGGCGCGGCTGGCGGTCATCGAACGGTTCTCGGGTCGAACGGCCGGCGAACCGGCGCGCTCGGCCATCTGGCCGGCGGCGCGACCCACCCGGGACGCCGCCGGAGCGGGCCCAATCCTAGCCGCCCAGGGTTGGCGAGATTGTAGTGCCTCGCCTCTGCCAACCTGCCGCATCGGCCGCTGACGACCGCGCCGTGGCGCGGCCCCCTGCCTCGACTGTCATTCCAAGCGGAGCGAGAACTCTCATGGCCGCCGGACCGTCGGAAACTTGTCCCGTGTCGGCATCATCGTGGGATGCCCCTATCGCCTCGCCACGAACGCGCCCGTCCGTCTCGGGATCACGATCGCTCCCTCGCGGTCCGCGACCGCCTCCAGAACCCCGCGCATCGCCGGGATGAGCGACGCGCCCAGCGCCTCGAGTTGCTTGACGCTCTCGATCCGCGCCGCGCCGCGCGCGAACAGACCCCTGCCATAGACCTGTAACGCCTCTTCGACACCCGCGAATTCAAGGTTGTCATCGCGGGTGTGGACGCGTACGCATCCGAACAGCTCACGCAATTGCTCGAGGCCGTTCTCGAGCGTGAACCGATCGCGCGGCGATGGTTCGAGTGCGCACCGCGCCATCTCCTCGTGCCCGGCTCGCCGGCACGCCTCGGCGTGAAACTCAAGCAGGCGACGTGCCGAGGTGGAGCTGTTCGTCGCGGCCAGCAGAACGCCGTCGTCTCGCAGGCCGCGCCGGAGCTCGACGAGCCATGGCTCCAGGTTCACGGGGGAATAGAGCACGTGGCCCGCGACGATTAGATCGACGGATTCGTCGGAGACGGGAATCCGGGCGATGTCGCCGCGCACGCCGTGGGTGGCGCCCCGGCGGGCGGTGCGCACGGAGTCAGCGTCGATGTCCAGCGCCAGCACGGCCCCGGTCGGATAGCGGCGCCGCAGCTCCGCGGTCGTCCGGCCCAAGCCGCACCCTGCGTCAAGGGCGACCCGCACGTTGAACGAGCCGACGAGATCAAGCTGCCAGGCGGCCAGGCCGCCGGCCCCCGGCGTGTCTTCGACGGCGCTTCTCGTCCCCTTCACCTCGATAGGGTAGGCGGCAGCGACGGCGAGGCGAATCAGGCGCGCGCATCACCGCCGCGATGGCGGGCGTCGTGGGCGACCGCGCCGCCGGATTCTGCCGCCCCCGCCGTTATGTCGAGGGATTTGGTCAGATTTTGGTGACCTCCGTATAATCTGTGTTCCTCGTTTCACATGCGCCATTCGCGACGCGACCGGCATGCACGCTGGCGTCGCCACCTGTGAGGACCGGTTCTATTTGCGCTCGATCGGGCTGCTCGCGTCCCGCGCTGACCCTCATCGATTGGCACAACATCTTCTGGGGCGCCGGTAGCGCATGACGAGGGCGCTAGAGCGGTTGAGGAAGTCCTGGCAGACGCCGCCATCTGATTTTCGGCCACTCGCACTCTGGTTTCTCAATGGTGAGCTTCACGAGGCCGAGCTCGGGCGCCAGATCGGCGAGTTCGTCGACAAGGGTCTCAAGGGCGCGGTCCTGCACGCACGCCCGGGATTGCAAACCCCATATCTCGGCGAACGCTGGTGGGACGCGGTTAGCTACAGCGTCCGCAAGGGCGCCGAGGCGGGGTTCGAGACCTGGATCCACGATGAGTACGCGCAGCCGAGCGGCTCGGCCGGACCGCCTGGGGGCCCAATCGGCGAGAGCGCGTCGGCCGTGCTGGAGGCGGGCCCTGAGCATCGGGGCAAGTCGCTGGTGTATCGCGTGTACGAAATCGAGGGGCCCACCCAGGTGCCGCTCGAGGGCAGGTATCCCGCCGGCGATCCCCTGGTGCGGATCGCCGCCCGTGTCGATGAGAGCGGCATCCTCGATCCGGAGTCCTTCACGGACATTTCCCGCGCCTCAAGCTGGAACTGTCCCGCCGGGTCGTGGCGAATCGTCGGATTCGCCATTGCGGCATCCGACGAGCAGATCGACTACCTCCGCACCGACACCGTTCGCCTGTTCATCAAGACCGTCTACCAGGCGTACGCCGAGCGGTACGGCGCGGACCTCGGGAAGACCATTCCCGGGTTCCTCTTCGCCGGACCGCACCTGCTGTCGAACCCGATGCCGTGGACCGACAGTCTGCCGCGGCGCTTCAAGGCCCTGAAGGGGTACGCGCTCACCGAAAAGCTCCCGATGCTGCTCTTCCGGGCGGGGCCCGAGACCGCCAAAGTCCGCTGCGACTTCTACGAGGTGCTCGCCACCCAGTACGAGGAGGCGTGGTTCAAGCAGATCGCCGCCTGGTGCAAGCGCTACCGCGTGGCCTGGGCGGGCTACACGGAGGAGCGTGTTGCGTTTCTGCCGGCCCGCCAGGGCGAGTATTTCCGCGCCATGCGACACGTGGCCATGCCCGGCGCGGACGGGCGCATGTTCCGGTTTGCGCGTCCGCGGACCGTTCAACCGACCGAGATCAAGCCCGCCGTGTCGGTCGGCGCGATGCTCAGGAGCAGGCGGGTGCTGGCCGAAGCCTTCGGCGGCGCAGGCTGGGGCGTCACGCTTGATGACGTCCGCCTCGGCGCGGGCCTGCTCGCGGCGCTCGGCGTGGACCAGGTGCTGCTGCACGGATTCCACTACACCCTGGACGGCGCCGACGCCGCCGATGATTGGCCCGGAAGCTACTCCTTCCAGAATCCGTGGTGGGAGCACTTTGGACTCGTCACCGACTACATCGCGCGGCTGAGCGCCTTCGTGAATCAAACCCGCGCCGCCACGCGCGTCGGTCTGCTGTATCCGCTCGCGAGCGTCTGTGCGAACACGGCGGCCGGCCGCCCCAATCCGCGCGCGCGTGAAATCGCCGCGACGTTTGAACGCTTGCTGGACGGCTTGTTTGAGCGGCGGGTGGACGCCCACGTGGTGGACGAGACTTTTGTTTCCGATGCGCGGCTCAGACGCGGAGTACTCACGATGGGCCATGTGGCGGTCCAGACGCTCGTGGTGCCGCCGTCGCCGGTCCTGCGCCGGGCGACCCTTCGCCGCCTCGCCGCGTTCGTGGAGGGCGGCGGGCGCCTGATCATCGCCGGCGAGTGGCCCTCGGCCAGCAGCGACGCCGGCAGTGGCGACCACGCCGTCGCGCAGGCGATATCGAAGCTGTTTGGCCCTGGCTCGCAGCGAAAGCGCGGGCGCAAGATCGGCCGCGGCTACGCCTTCGCCCTCGATGAGACCAGAGCGTCGTTGCTCGACGACATCGCCGCGCTCACCCGGGCCGCGCCGAAGACTGCGTCCAAATCGACCGGCGTCGTGGTCGTGCCTCGGAGTTTCAGCGGCGGCGACGCCTTCGTCGTCGTCAATACCACCGCCAAGAAGCAGTCGGCAACGATTGAGGCGCCCGCCAAGGGCGCCGCCGAAATCTGGGACCCGGAGACGGGATCGATGGAACCGGCGCCAGTGCGAGCGGCGCGCCGCTCGCGGACCGTCCAGATCGAGCTGCCGCCGCACGGCACCCGCGCGATCGTATTCGATGAGTCGGCCCGGGCCACGGTCGCCACGCGATCGTCCAGGCGCGAGCCTCGGGTGAGAAGGGTCTCGTTGAAGTCCGACTGGCAGTTCGTACTTGAGTCGGGAACCGTCGCGCGGCAGGGCTCGGTTCGCAAGCTCGAGTTGCCCGTGATGCGCTTCCAGACCTTTGCGCTCGGTGCCGGCCGCCTCGAGCGGCTGCGCGATCCGGAGTTTGACGACTCCGACTGGCAGGTGCGCTGGCTAACCCGACCGACCGCCGAGGCCGTGGGCAACTGGCGTGCGAGCTGGATAACCGGTGTCCGCAAGCCCAGTGGGTGGGTTGTCGTGCCAACCAGTGATCGCCATTCGCGGCTGCGGTTCACTAAGACGCTGACTGTGACCGAGCCGCCCATCAAGGCCTGGGCCACATTTGTGGCGGTCGATCGCGCAACGGTCTATATGAACGGCACTGCCCTCGGCGAGGCCGACGATTGGACGAACCCGGTTACCTACAACGTCATGCCCTACCTGCGCCTGGGCGAGAACGTCATCGTCGCCGATGTCGAGGCCGGACCCGACAGCCCGCTATCGTTCCTCCTCGAGGCCCAGGTGGACCTGCGCTCGGGCGAGTCGATCGTTGTCGTGTCTGACGATTCCTGGAAGGTGGAGGGGCCGCGCTCCGAGTTTTGGACCGGGCGGGGCTACGAGCAAGAAGTCCCGATCGTCACGTGGGAGCGTGGAAAGCCTCCGACGGCCCCATGGGGTCACATCCCCATGCTCAGCGAATCGGTGCGCTTTCCGCGCACACTGATGTATCGCCAGAACCTCCCGGTCGGATGTGTCGGCATCGGCCTGCCGAGTATCAAGGGCAACCACCGGGTCTACGTCGATGTTCGCGAGCGCACCCCGGACATCTACGGCACCTACAACATCACCACCGGCAGAATGCTCAGCGTCGAGATCGAGGCCAGGGACTTCTCAAACGGAATTCTGGCGCCGCTGGAGCTGTACACCCGCCCCACCACGATTCAGCCAGCGCCGTGGTCTGACCTTGGATACGGCTGGTACTCGGGCGTCGCGATCTACGAGCGCAGCTTCGAGCTCACCGCCGCGCAGGCCGAGTCACGCGTGGTGCTCGACCTGGGCAAGGTGTGCTTTCACGCCAACGTCACCGTCAACAACCGGCCGATCGGCACGCGGGTTTGGCCCCCGTACACGTTCGACCTTACCGGTGTCGTCCAGCAGGGCTCGAACACGGTTCGCGTGCGGGTCAGCAATCTGCTCGCCAACCGCATGCGTTGGAATCGCGACGAGTCCCGTATGAGCACCGCCTGGCACCGCTACTGGCACGAGGACAACATCGAGCCCGAAGCCTTGTCCGCGGGCCTGCTGGGACCCGCGACGGTTCGGATCGGCTAACCGGGAGACGCGGTCGCGGTCGGAATCTCCAACCCTGAGAACGTTTGCACGAATCTGCGGATACGTCTCCGGGCATCGGCGTCGAATTGGTCGAGCCGTTCCAGGCGCCCCCAGGCCGTTAGGACGACCTGGGTCTCCGGATCCAACGTCGCGTCCGGCTGCACGATCAAGTCCCAGCCCTCCAGCTCGGCGGCCAACCGGCGCATGCCGGCTTCCAGGGTCGGACCCGTCCTGGCGTTGTAGTGCACGATCACATAGCCGTCCGCCAAGTTTGCGACCTGGACCTCGTCGGGTATCGTGCCGTCGCGAAACCCGGGCTCGGCCAGTTCCGCCACGTGCGGCCCCGAGGTCGGCGGATCCGTTTCATAGGGATCGTGGGGCTCATCGATCGAGCCGAGCAGCGCCACCGGCTGGATGTCCGCCGACCGCGTGCGGTCTTGTTCGCACTGCTGGGCAAAGACGAACTGCAGCGGAATCAGCACCGCCATCATGACCGCGAAATACACCCAGAACCCGCGGCCCAGGCCCGAACGCTTCTGCCCCTTCGACCGCTGGCGCGGTTCGCGCGGAGCACTCTTCGCGGCGGCGTCGCCGTCCGATCCCGCGGCGGGGGCGCCCGAGGAGCGTTTGCGTCGGCGTCGTGACGACATGGCGTGGTCGGCGGGGAGGGCGGGCCAAGTATATGGGCGAGGTCGGCGGCCGAGCGTGACCAAATGAACGGGGGCGATCTGGATCCGCGCCCGGCCCGCATGACCCGCAGCGCCGCATGGCCCGCACGCCGCATGAGCCGTCGCCGCATGCTCGGTTCAGCCGCGGCGCTGGCCGCGACCGCCGGTGTGGCGCCCTGGCGCGCCGTCGACGCGGCGCCGCCCGCGCCGACGGCCACCATCGTGCGGTCCCTGTTCGACCCGGCGCTCGGGCACAACATCGTCGATCTCAGTGTGCGAGTCGGCGGTGCGCGGGCGACGGCCGGGTTTCTCGATTTCTACCTCCGCACCGGAGGGTTGGAGCGCTGGGGCCATGCGATCTCCGAGCCGCTGGTCGAGCACGAGGTTCTTTGCCAGTACTTTCAGCGCGGCGTGCTCGAGTGGGCGCCGGTTGGCCGCCGCCATGTCGTCGTCCGGCGTCTGGCGTGGGATTTCCTCGGCGGCGGCGTCGAGGGCGCCGATGATCTTGGATTCGAGCCGGGGTCAACGAATTCCCACCCGGGACTTGCGCTCGGGCCGTTCGGTCACGTCGTGTCGAACGTCGCCGTGGACGGCACCCCCACCGGGTTCCTCGATGTCTTCGTGCGTCTGGGAGGCGTCGAGAGCTTCGGATTCCCCAAGACCGAGGCCCGCGCGGACACTGGGGATCCCGGAACGCTGTCGAGCGAAGGCGCCGCACCGGGGTTGATCCGTCAGTACTTCCAGGCCGCCGTGATGGAGCTGCACCCGGGCGAGCCCGCCGTCGTGCTCTTGCGCCTGCTCGGGGACGAGCTCCGCGATCGCGCCTACCCAGCCGACATGTGGACGCTGATCCGCAGCTTCAACCCGTCCGATCGGCTCGCGCCCGGCGCCGGCATGGAGCTGGAATTCACCCAGCGCCGCAGTGGCCTTCTGGCCGTAGGTGCGCCGACGCCTCCATCGGGGTTCCGGATCGGCGAGTTCGCGGACACCGCCGACCTGGGCTTTCCATCAGCCCTCGCGGCCGGTCCCGACGGGCGGCTGTACGTCTGCTTCACGAACGACGCCATCGTGACGCTCACGGATACCACGGCCGACGGCCGCGCCGATCAGATCAAGGTCTTTGCCGAAGGGGCCAACGTGCCCGAGCCGCGCGGCGTCGCCTTCGCCGGCGACGCCGTGTACGCGTCGGTGCGACGCAAGATCATCCGACTGCGCGATACCAGTGGGACCGGTCACGCCGACGAATCCGCCGACATCATCACCGGCCTGGTTGCGGCCGAGCACATCTGGCACCGCAACAACGGCATCGCGATTGGACCCGATGGGCGCCTCTACGTTGCGATGGGCAGCACCAGCAACGCTGGTGAACTGCCGGAGAACGAATGGTCGGGGTCCATCCTGCGGGCCAGTCTGGACGGCGAGGGGCTCGAGCGCTTCGCGACCGGCCTCAGGAATCCGTACGACCTCGCGTTCGGTCCCGGCGGTGACTTGTTCTGCACCGACAACGGACCCGACTTTGGCGCGCCGCGCGCCGACGACCTGCCCGACGAGCTCAACCACATCGTCGAGGGCGCCGACTACGGCCACCCGACGGTGTGGGGCGAGCCGCCGCCGGGCTCCACGGTCCGCGGACCGGTCGCCCCATTTCCGGCGCACAGCGCCGTCACCGGAATGACCTTCTTCACCGGACCGCAGGCGGGCGCGTTCGAGGGCGACATCCTGGTCACCACCTGGGGCCCCGGCTCCGGCCGCAGTTCGTATGCCCACAACGTTCTGCGCGTGGAGCTCACGCCGGAGGCGGGCACCTTCCGTGGCACGCTCACGCCCTTCGTCACCGGCCTCATTCGCCCCACGGACGTGGCCGTCGGGCCGCGCGGCGACTTGTTCATCAGCGACCACGTAGGTCGAAAGATCTACCGCGTGTGGCGCGCATAATCGTCCCGTTGCGATTCCACGCAGCGGTCGTGCGGCCTTGCCAGTGCGATAGAATCAACTGATCGCGGGTGCGCCTCATTCGCTTGCGGCCCGTACTCTCAAGGTAACGACTGTGCCATTTGTGTCCGAAAAGCGCGCTGCCATCGACACGCTCCGTGAGAGCGACGACGATGTTGGCTCCTCCGCCGTACAGATCGCGCGCCTGAGCGCCCGGATCGAGGAGCTGACGGAGCACCTGAAACGGCACAAGAAGGACAATCATTCACGTTACGGCATGACCAAGCTGGTGGGTCGGCGCGGGCGCCTCATGAAGTATCTCCGGCGCACCAATCCCACCAAGTTCCGCGAGGTCATCAGCGTCCTCGGGATCCGGGGACCTCGCTAGGCGGCGCCTTGGTTGACCGTCACAATCTCCAGCTCATGCCGGGGTCGATGCCGCGGGTGCCTACCACATCGGGTGAAAGTAGACCGGTCCGGGTCCGAAGACGGACCGGTTCTTGTTGTTTATAGCTTCGGATAGCACAGAGGCGGGTCGGCGCTCCGGAAGAGCTAAGAAACGAGCCTGCGAGCAGGCTCCCAGCCTCGTTTCTTAACTCTTCTCCCAGCCGCCCGCCGGGGAGAAGCACGCGATGCACACAGTAGAGGCGGAATTCGGGGGGCAAACCCTCAGCCTCGAGACCGGGCGCTTGGCCGGGCAAGCCGATGGCGCGGTCACCGTTCGCTACGGAGATTCGGTCGTCCTTGCCACGGCCGTCATGTCGGACAAGCCGCGCCAGGGGGCCGACTTCTTCCCGCTCTCCGTGGACTACGAGGAGCGGACCTACTCGATCGGGCGAATCCCGGGCGGCGTGCTCCGCCGCGAGGGTCGACCGCCGTTGTCCGGCGTCCTGACCTCCCGGCTCACCGACCGTCCCATTCGCCCGCTGTTTCCCGACGGCATGCGCAACGAGGTCCAGATCATCCTCACCGTCTTGTCGCATGACGCCGAGAACGACCCCGACGTCATTGGCATCGTGGCCGCCTCCGCCGCGCTGACGATCTCCGACATCCCCTTCGAAGGACCCGTGGGGGCCGTCCGCGTCGGCCTGCGGGATGGCGAGTTCGTGGTCAACCCCACCATCGCCGACCAGAAGAGCCACCAGGACCTGGATCTCGTCGTGGTCGGCACGCGCGACGGGGTCGTGATGCTCGAGGCCGGCGCGCGCGAGGTCGAGGATTCGCTGATTGTGCGGGCGATCAACTGGGGCCAGGAGCAACTGCAGCCGCTCATCGGGCTCCAGGATCAGTTGCGTGAAGCCACCGGCAATGTGCCCAAGCGTGCGCCGGCGGTCGTCTCCGGCGATCCCGCCGCCCGCGACGCCCTGGAAGCCAGATTCGGCAGCCAGATCCGCGAAGCCGTGCGCATCACCGATCGGGACCAGCACAACGAGCGCATGCAGGCAATCGAGTCGGAGGCCGGCGACACCCTCGGCGCTGAGTTCGAGTCGTCCGCCATCGGCGACGGGCTGCACGACATCGAGAAGGTCGCCGTTCGGGAAGCGATCCTCAACGACGGGCTGCGACCCGATGGCCGCGGCGAGCGCCAGCTCCGGGCGATCTCGGCGGATGTCGGAATCCTGCCCCGAACCCACGGCACGGGACTGTTTCAACGCGGCGAGACTCAGGTGCTCTCCGTGGTGACGCTTGGCCTGCCCCGCGATGCCCAGCGCATCGGCCTCAGCGACCTGGAGTCGCTGGTCGAGCCCAAGACCTTCATGCACCACTACAACATGCCGCCCTTTGCGTCGGGTGAAGCCGGGCGCCTGGGCACGCCGCGTCGCCGTGAGGTCGGGCACGGCGTGCTCGTCGAGAAGGCGCTCACGGCCGTCATTCCCGATATGGAGGCCTTTCCCTACATCATCCGCATCGTCTCCGAGGTGCTGTCATCCAACGGCTCGACCTCGATGGCCTCCGCCTGCGGGAGCGCACTGGCGCTCATGGACGCCGGCGTGCCGATCAAGGCGCCGGTGGCGGGAATCTCGATCGGGCTCGTCGCCGGCGACGACGGGCGTTTCCGCGTGCTCACCGATATCCAGGGCTCCGAGGACCACTACGGCGACATGGACTTCAAGGTCGCCGGGACGGCCGCCGGTGTGACCGCGATCCAAGTGGACATCAAGATCAAGCGCCTCACGCCGGAAATGATCGAGGCCGCGGTCGCCCGCGCGCGCGAGACCCGGCTCGAGATTCTGGAGACCATGCGCGCGACCATCGATGGTCCCAGGTCCGAGGTCGGCACGTACGCCCCGAAGCTGGTGCGCACCCAGATCGAGCCGGATTCCATTGGAAGCTTGATCGGCCCTGGCGGCAAGACCATCCGTCGTCTCGAGGAGGAGACCGAAGCCGGCATCGACGTGGCCGAGGACGGCACCGTCACCGTGTCCGCGCCGACCACCGAGGGCGCCGAGCGCGCCATCCAGATGATCAGGGACCTCACCGGGGACATCGAGATCGGGCGCACCTTGCTCGGCAAGGTCACTCGCATCTTTGGGTTTGGCGCCATGGTCGAGATCGTTCCCGGCAAGGAAGGCCTGGTACCCAAGCACGAGATCGCGGAAGAGCCGGTTCGTATGATTGAGGACGTCGTCAACGTCGGCGACGACATCATGGTGATGGTCGTTGAGCTCGATGATCGCGGCCGCGTCAACATGTCGCGTCGCGCCGTCCTTCAGGGGTTGTCGCCCCAGGAGACGCTTGCCACCGCGAGCCCGCCGCCGCGACGCGACGGACCGGGGCGGGGTGGACGTGATGGACGCTCAGGCGACTTTGGACGGCGCGGCGGCCGGGACCGCCGGCCCCAGCGCCGCTAGTCCCGCGGCAGTGATCCCGCCGCAAGGCGCCGGATCGTGATCAGGGTCCTGGTCCTCGGCGCGGCTGGGCGTATGGGCGACGCCGTGCTCGAGGCCGTGCGCGCGGAGACCGGCATGCAGGTCGTGGGCGGCGTCGATGTCGCGCACACCGATGCCGTATCCCCATTGTTCGCCGACGCCGCCGAGGCGGTGCGCGAGACCTCGCCTGACGTCGGCGTGGACTTCTCCGTGGCGGATGCGGTTGCCGCCAACGCGCTCGCTCTGCTCGATGCCGGTGTGTCGCCCGTGATCGGGACCACCGGCATGTCGGCCGAACAAGTCTCCGCGATCCGCGAGCGCGCGGGATCGCGCGGCGCGTTCATCGCTCCGAACTTCGCCGTCGGCGCGGTGCTCATGATGGAGATGGCCAAGCTCGCGGCCCCGCACCTCGATCACGTCGAGATCGTGGAGCTCCATCACGATCGAAAAGTCGACGCGCCGTCCGGCACCGCGGCGCGCACCGCCGAGCTGATCGTGGCGGCGCGCGAGGGCCGCCCGGCGACAGACGCACCGACCGAGAAGTTCACCGTCGACGGCGTGCGCGGCGGCGTCGTGGGCGGCGTCCGGATTCACAGTGTTCGCCTGCCGGGCCTGGTCGCCCATCAGGAGACCATCTTTGGCGGTGCCGGCCAGACGCTCTCGATCCGCCACGATTCGACCAGCCGCGAGTCGTTCATGCCCGGCGTGCTGCTGGCGGTTCGCCGGGTGCGTGAGCTTCCCGGCCTCGTCGTCGGGCTGGAGCACCTGCTGTTTGACTCGGACGGGAGAGACGAGTGAGCCCCGGCTACGCAATTGGAATCGTTGGCGCGACCGGCGCGGTCGGACGGGAGGTTCTAGGCATTCTCGAGGAGCGGAACTTCCCGGTCCGCGAGCTCCGGGCGTTGGCGAGCGCGCGCAAGAACGGGCGCACCGTGGAGTTTCGCGGCGAGAGCATCCCGGTCGAGCCCGCGACGCCGGATTCGTTCCGCGGGCTCGATCTCGTGTTCGGCGCCGCGAGCGGGGCCGTGAGCCGTGAGCTCATGCCCAGCGCGGTCGAGGCGGGCGCCGTGGTCGTCGACAAGACGTCCGCGTGGCGCTACGAGGCCGACGTCCCCCTCGTCGTGCCCGAGGTCAACGGAGACGACATCGCGCGCCACAACGGCATCATCGCCTGCCCCAATTGCTCGACGATACAGATGGTGGTGGCCCTGGCCCCGCTCCATCGGTCGCACGCGATCGTGCGCGTGATCGTTTCCACCTACCAGTCGGTGTCGGGCGCGGGCGCCGGAGCGATGGCGGAGTTGAGCGACCAAGCTCGGGCGATCATTGCCGGCGGAGATCCGGCGGTCAGCGTGCTGCCGCGGCAGATCGCGTTCAACGTGATACCGGAGGTCGAGTCATTCCGGACGGAAGATGGCTACACCACCGAGGAGTGGAAGCTGGCCAACGAGACACGCAAGATCATGCACGCGCCGGATCTGAGGATTTCGGCCACCTGCGTGCGAGTCCCGGTGTACCGCGGGCATTCGGAGGCGGTGAACGTGGAGTTCGCCGAGCCGGTGCAAGCGAGCGCCGTGCGCGAAATACTGGAAGCAGCCCCCGGGGTCCGTGTTGTGGACGATGTTGCTGGCGGCGCGTACCCGACGGCGCTGGACGCCGACGGCAACGACGATGTGTGGGTCGGGCGAATCCGCAGCGATGCTTCGCTGGACGGCGGCGTGGTGTTCTGGATCGTCTCGGATAACCTCCGCAAGGGCGCGGCCACCAACTCCGTCCAGATCGCCGAGGCCGTGATCGCCAACGACTGGTTTCAGGGCGCCCGCGGCTGACGGCGGACCATTAGACGTTACCCAGCGCAGCGCCTCGCTCAACATCTCGAAGCTGGTCGATTTGGGGATCTTGGTCGAGATCACGGGCCGGCAGCGGTACCGGGTCTTCGAGGCCCGCGAGGTCGTCCAAATGCTCTCCGCGGACATCGATTGACGGCTTCCGTGCGTGGCCGCCGGGCTGCGTCGGGCGGCTCGCGAGCGTCCCCAGTGACGCGGGTTTCAGCCCCCGTTTGACGATCGGACCATGCGCGCGCGGCGGTGTAGCATGCCGCCATGCACCACTTTCGCGCGCTGCACGGCTGGTGGCGCCGGGTCGCGTCGTCAGCCGACCGCGTGGACGACTATCGCATCGCGCAGTTCGCGCTCGTGCGCGCCGGCATGCCGGCGCGCGTGTCGCGGTCCGAGCTTGACGCGTACCTGGCCGAGATTCGCGCGGCCCGCAGCCCCATCTCGGCGCTCGGGCAAGCGGGCTTCCTGGCTGGTATGGGGGTTGTCCTGGCCGGCCTGGTGCTGTTCGCGATCGGGATCCTGATCGTCGGCGGCATCGAGCATCTGCTGCGGCCCGACATCGACTCGGCCGTGCTCGACGCCGAGTCGATTCAGCGGCCGCTGCCCAGCCGGCTTACGGGCGCTGGAATCGCCGCCACGCCGGGTGGCGTGCCGGTGTTCGTAGGGCTGTTGCTGGCGCTCGCGCTGGGGGCGTTCGGGATCGTGCTGGCGCTGCTCGAGCGGGCCCGGTTCGAGCGGCAGCGCGCGCCCTACACGTTTGCCCACCGGCGGCGCAAGCCTCTGATGAACGCCCACGCGGAGGCGCTGGCGTGGGTGGCCGTTCTCGGGCCGGTGACGCTGGCGTTGGCGGCCGTGCTCTCTGAGTCGGCGGCGCTGCCTGTCTTGTTCTTGCTGGGCCTGGGCCTGCTGCTGTTTCGGTCGCTCTGGTACTCGGCCTATCCGCGCGTCCTCCGGGCGGTCAGCCGGTACAACGCGGCTGGTCTGGCGGCCCATATCCTCAACAGCGAGGCCGCCGTCATCGAGGGTCATGAGGAAGCTTTCTACGGCAAGGGCGTGTGGCGCCGCTGGGTTCGCCACTTTGGACGCCGCGTGGATTGGGGCAGTACGTAGGCGCGCGGACGCTCCCGCTGCGGCCGCTCGGTACAATCGGCGCCTGAGCCACACTGGTGGCGCGGACGTTGCGCCGGCCACGGTTGCCGCGACGTCGGGGAGGTGCGGCAATGCTCGCGTTCGGGCGGCTCATCACGGCGGTCGTCACGCCGTTCCAAGCTGACGAGAGCATCGACTTCGACTCCTTCAGACGTCTGGTTGATGGGCTGATCGGCGCCGGGAACGACGCCCTCGTCATAACCGGAACGACCGGCGAATCGCCCGTGCTCACCCATGACGAGCGCATGGCGCTGTATCGGGAGGCGCTTGATGCCGCCGGCGGTCGCGCCCGCATCGTCGCGGGCACCGGCGGATACAACACGGCCGAGAGCATTCGCTGGTCGCGCGAGGCCGCCGAGTTGGGGGTGGACGGCCTGCTGCAAGTCACGCCGTACTACAACAAGCCGCCGCAGGATGGTCTGTACGAGCACTTCGCGGCCATCGCCGCGGCGACGCCGCTGCCCAACATCCTCTACAACGTGCCGTCGCGGACCAGCCTCAACATGACCGCCCCCACCACCGCCCGACTCAGCGAGATCGACAACATCATTGGGGTCAAGGAGGCGAGCGGCGACTTCGATCAAATCGCCGAGATCGTGCGCACCGCCACTGGCGGGTTTCACGTCTATAGCGGCAACGACACCGACACCTATCCGATCCTCACGCTCGGCGGCGTCGGGGTGGTCAGCGTCGCCAGCCACGTCGTGAGCGGTGAGATCCGCGACATGATCGATGCCTTCGTCGAGGGTGATACCCAGACCGCCCGCCGGCATCACCTCCGGCTCCTGCCGATCTCACGGGCCTTGTTCCCGGCCGGCTGGTCAAACCCGATCGCCGTCAAAGCCGCGCTGCGGCTTGCCGGCTTTGACGTGGGGCATCCGCGGTTGCCGCTGATTGACCTGCCGGCCGACATGCAATCCGGGCTCAAGCGCGTGCTCGAGCAGTACCAGCTCGATCCGTTCCTCACCGCCGCGGCCGTGAGCGTCTAGCCGGTGACGGAGCTGCCCGTTCTGAACGATCTCGAGGAGCTCGCCGCCGCCGTCCGAGGCTGCGAGCGCTGCCGGCTGCACCACACCCGCACGCAGGCGGTTCCCGGAGAGGGCAACCCGCGCGCCGAGATCCTGTTCATCGGTGAGGGTCCCGGGTACCACGAGGACCAGCAGGGCCGGCCCTTCGTCGGCCCCGCCGGACACCTGCTCGACGAGTTGATCGAAGGCGCCGGGTTCAAGCGCGCCGAGGTGTTCATTGGTAACGTCGTGAAGTGTCGACCGCCGCAGAACCGCGATCCCGCCGAGGATGAGGCCGGGGCCTGCCGCCCCTATCTCACGCGCCAGATCGAGCTCATCGACCCCAAGCTCATCGTGTTGCTGGGGCGTCACGCCCTCAACGCGTTCTTCCCGGACGCGCGAATCTCCAAGGCCCGCGGCACGCTGCGGACGATCGACGACCGACGATTCCTGCCCGTCTACCATCCCGCCGCGGCGCTCCGGCAGGGGCGGCTGCGGACCGTGCTCGAACAGGACTTTGCCCTGATCCCGAAGCTCCTGAGTCAGCCGGCCTCGACGGCAGTGCCGGCGGCGCCCGAACCGCCGGCCCGGCAACTCTCGCTATTCTCCTAGCACTCGTCGTCGGCCCTTGAAGGAAATGTAATGGCGCGCGCGACCGCTTCGGACGCCGTCCGAATTGTGCCGCTTGGCGGCGTCGGTGAGATCGGCCGCAACTGCATGGTCGTCGAGTACGGCGACGACGCGATCGTGGTCGATTGCGGCCTCACCTTCCCGGACGCTGAGATGTTCGGGGTCGATCTGGTACTCCCCGACTTCAGCTATCTACGCGAGATTCGGCACAAGCTGCGCGCGTTCGTGCTCACGCACGGGCACGAGGACCACATAGGCGCGCTGCCGTTCGCGCTCAAGGAGTTCCCGCTGCCGCTCTACGGGTCGCGCCTGACCATGGGCCTGGTGCGGGTCAAGCTCGACGAGTACCTAAACGTGGACGACCTCGAGATCCACGAGGTCGCGATGCGTGAGACGGCCGAGATCGGCCCATTCCGCTGCGAATTCGTGCACATGTGTCACAGCATTCCGGACGCACGTGCGATCGCGATTCACACGCCGATCGGCACGATCGTGCACACCGGCGACTTCAAGCTCGATCACACCCCGGTGGACGGTATTCCGCCAGACTTTCAGTCGCTGGGACGCATCGGCGCCGACGGCGTGCTCCTGCTGCTCGCCGACAGCACCTATGCCGACCGCGCGGGCTACACGCCGTCGGAGCAAGTGGTCGGCGAAACCCTTGAGACGATCTTTTCTGAGGCCCCCGGTCGCATCATCGTGGCGACGTTCTCGTCGCTGATCTCGCGCGTCCAGCAGGTCATCGACGCCGCCTACGCGTATGGCCGTCTGGTCTGCGTGGTCGGCCGCAGCATGGAACGCACGTTCAAGGTCGCCGCGGACCTCGGCTATCTCAAGATTCCGGACCCGGACATGGTCATCGCGGCCCACGAGCTGGATCGGTACCCGGCCGAGCGCGTCGCGGTCGTCTCCACCGGGTCCCAGGGCGAGCCGCGCTCGGCGCTGGTGCGCATGGCCAACCATGACCACCGACAGATCAAAATCCAGCCCGACGACACGATCGTCGTGTCGGCCACCGCGATCCCCGGCAACGAGTTTCAGGTCAACCGGACCATCGACCGGCTGGCCAGGCTCGGAGCGCGTGTGCTCTATGAGGAGCTTGCCCCGGTTCACGTGTCGGGTCACGCCAGCCAGGAAGAGCTCAAGTACATCCACAACACGCTGCGCCCGAAGTTCTTCATGCCGGTTCACGGCGAATACCGTCACCTGGTCGCTCACAGCCGGCTGGCGCAGGGCGTCGGCCTCGATCCCGAGCACATCCTGATCGCCGAGAACGGCGCGATCGTCGAAGTCTCCGAGGACGACTTCCAAATTGTTGGCGAGACCGAAGCGGGCAACGTGTTTGTGGATGGCGCCGGCGTTGGCGATGTCGGCTCCGCCGTGCTGCGCGACCGACGCCACCTCTCCGAGGACGGCGTCGTGGTCGTGGTCGCCACCGTCGACCGACACACTGGAAAATCGCTGGACGAGCCGGATATCATCTCACGGGGGTTCGTCTACGCACCGGAAGCGGAAGACCTGCTCGACGGTGCCCGCGCACGCGTGCGACGGGTGATCGACGAGGGCGACCATCCGGAGCCGGATCTCGGGTATCTGCAGAACAAGATCCGGACGACCCTCGGGAGGCACCTGTTTCAGGCGACCCGGCGGCGGCCGGTGATCTTGCCGATCGTCACCGAGGTCTAAACATCGGGCGGCCGCGCGCCGTCGGTGAAGGAGGGCCTCCAGTGACCCGACGCCGTCAAGGTAAGACGGCCCTCTCGTCCCCCCGCAGCATTGACCGTTGGGACGCCGTGGGATTCCTGGGATTCGCAGTCGCCGCGCTCGGCGCCCTGGCGCTCGTGGGTCAGTTCAGTCGCGATGGCCTGGTCGTCGCCGCCGTCGGGGCCGCGGCCAACGAGATTGTGGGGCGGGCCGCGCCGATGACCGCGATCGTGGCCCTCGTGCTCGGCGGCTCCGTGCTGGTCGCCGGTGCGCGCCGCCGCGCCGTGGTGCGTTGGTCCCACGTCGTCGCGGCGCTGCTGTTCGTCATATCGCTCGCCGCGCTCGCGGCCCTGGCCTCCCCGGAGCCACCCCCGTCGGCGGCGGACGCCGGCGGCTGGGTCGGCCAGGGCGTCGGCCGCGGCCTGGAGGTGTCCGTTGGGCTTGGCCCCGCTTACGCCTTCCTCGGGCTGCTCGCGGTCGCCTCATTGGCCTACACGATCACCGCCTCGCCGTGGGGCATTGCCGCCATCGGCATGGCCGGTCGCGCCGTCATTGCGAGCGCCGGATTGGCCGCCCGCGGCCTTCGCCGCCTGGCGATCGCCACCAGCACACGCGCCGCCCCACTATTCCGGCCGCGAGCCGTTGGGGGCGCCAAGCCGTCGGCACAACCGGATGTCGCACCGCCGGCGCCGGAGCCCCAGGACGAAGTGGCGCCGGAGGATCCGAGCTCCTGGGAGCAAGAGCCGCTCATCCGTGTCGCCAGCGCGGCGACGATCGATGTCGAAGCGCCGCCGAGCGGCGGCCGCTGGAACCTGCCGCCGATCGACCTGTTGCGCCGTGGGGAAGCGAGCGCCGATGTCTCGACCGACGAGATTCGCGCCAAAGCAACCGTCATCGAGGACTCGCTGGCCTCTTTCGGGATTGAGGCCAGCGTCGCCGAGGCCATTCCCGGCCCCGTCGTCACACGCTATCTGCTGCGGCCCGGACGCGGTGTGAAGGTCGCGCGCATCACCGCCCTCTCGAACGATCTCGCGCTCAAGCTGGCCGCCCGGAGCATTCGTATCGAGGCGCCGGTGCCCGGTCAGCCGTTCGTCGGGATCGAGACGCCCAACGACGACCCCGCGATCGTGACGCTGCGCGAAGTCATGGAGTCGCCGGCCTGGGTCTCGTCGACCGCACGGATCGGGGTCGCACTCGGCAAGGATGTCGCGGGCGAGGTCTGCGTGGCCGACATGACCGGCATGCCGCACCTGCTGATTGCGGGCGCCACCGGCGCCGGCAAGTCGGTCTGCCTCACGTCGCTCGTCACCGGCCTGCTAACCCAGCTCACACCCGACGAGCTCCAGTTCATCATGATCGACCCAAAGATGGTGGAGTTGGTCACGTTCGAGGGGGTCCCGCATCTGCGGATGCCGGTCGTCACCGATCTCGATGAGGTGGTGCCTGTGCTGACCTGGGTCGGCAACGAGATGGCGCGGCGCTACCGCATGTTCAACAAGGCCGAGGTGCGCAACCTCGACGCATACAACGCCGGCCCCATGACAGAGTCCGGCGGAAACCGGCTGCCCTACGTCGTGGTCATCATCGACGAGCTCGCCGACTTGATGATGACCGCGCCCGGCGATGTCGAGCGCCTGCTCGCGCGGATCGCGCAGATGGCCCGTGCCACCGGCATCCACCTGGTCATCTCCACGCAGCGGCCCTCGGTGGACGTGCTGACCGGCCTGATCAAAGCCAACTTCCCCACCCGCATCTCGTTCATGGTGAGCAGCCAGGCCGATGCGCGAACGATCCTGGACGGCGTCGGCGCGGAGCGGCTGATCGGCCGTGGCGACATGCTCTACGCCCCGCCCGAGGGCGGCAAGCCGCGCCGGATCCAGGGCGTGTTTGCGGGCGACGGGGAGATTCGCGACATCGTCAATCACTGGCGCGATCAGGGCGAGCCCGAGGTCGTCACGACCGAGGAGCTGCGCACCCTGCGCGAAGATGGACCCGATGAGGAGGACGAGCTGTTCGTGCAGGCGACCGAATTCGTCATGCGCACCGATAGCGTCACGCCCGACATGCTGAGCCGGGAGCTGCGCGTGGGCCGCACCAAGGCGCTCAAGCTCGCGCACCGCCTGCAGGAAGAGGGATTCGTCGGTCCACCCGAGCCGCAGTCCCTCCGCCGCCGCGTTCTGGAGCGCGAACCCGCCGAGTAGGCTCACTCGCTCGGCCACCCAGACCGGACCGATGTTCGCCGCCGCGCGTCTGGCGCCCGGTTCTCAGAGAAGAGGAATAGAGTGAAGGGCCTCGGCGCCGTCATCCGCACTGCGCCGGCCGGCCGTTGACCAGCATGGACGAGTACTTCGCCGCCAACCGCGCCAGATGGGACGAGCTCGCGCCCCAGCACGCGCGTTCGGCCTACTACGACGTGGAGGCCTTCAAGGCCGGCGAGTCCTCCTTGCGCTCGATCGAGCGCGAGGAGTTGGGCGATGTCCGGGACAAATCGTTGCTCCACCTGCAATGTCACTTCGGTCTCGACACGCTGTCGTGGGCTCGACTGGGCGCCCGCGTCACCGGCGTGGATTTCTCGCCCGCGTCGATCGAGATCGCCCGCTCGCTGAGTGCCGAGCTCGACATCCCGGCCGACTTCGTCTGCTCGAACGTCTACGACCTGCCGGACGCGCTGGACGCTCGATTCGACATCGTCTTCACATCGTACGGCGCGCTGGTATGGCTCCCGGACCTAGCCGGCTGGGCGGATGTCGTCGCTCGCTTCCTCGAACCGGGCGGCGTGTTCTACATCGTGGAGCTACACCCGATCGTCGAGGCTATGGACACAGAGTCGCCTGAGCTCCGATTCGCGCATTCGTATTTCCATACCGGGTCGCCGATCAGATCAGGCCCCAGCGCGTCATATGCCGGCCCCGATGCCCGGTCGACCGGCGACGGCTATGAATGGCAGCACAGCCTGGCGGACGTCGTGAACGCGCTTGTCGACGCCGGCTTGGCGATCCAGTGGCTGCACGAGTTCCCGATGTCGAGCTGGCGGTCCAGCCCCGTGCTCGAGCGTGGGTCCGACGGTTGGTGGCGCTGGCCGCCGAACCTGCCCGAGCTTCCGCTCGTCTACTCCATCAAGGCCAAGCGCCTGGCGTCATAGACGTCCGGTGGCCCGACCTTCAGGCGGGATGCCCGCTGACCGCACCGACGCCGCCGCCAGCCGGACGTCTCGGATCACGTTGGTTGAGGGCCGCGGCGAGACGGCCGGTCAGGAGGCGATGTCTGGGGTGGTGAGGACGTGCGCCTGCACGAGCTCGGCCGCCATCTCGGCCCAGCGCGCGTCGGCGGTGAACAGGAACACCTGGCGGCTCTGGCCCAGCGCGCCAATGATCTGGACCCCCCGAGCGGTCCGGTGCGGGTCCCAGTTCACGAACATCTCGTCGAGAAACAGTGGGAGGGGTTCACCGTGCTCCACGACTTGGTCGGCCATGGCCAGGCGCAGCGCCAGATAGATCTGCTGCAGGGTGCCGCGGCTGAGCGGATGTTCGACGCGCACGGGGAAGTCCTGGCCCCGCTGCCGGACCATGAGGCGCGCGCCGTCCGGGTCCGTGTCGTCGACCGTCAGCAGGTTGTAGCGGTCGGCGGTTATGCGCTCCAGATGCCCGGTAGCGGTCTTGAGCAGCGGCGTCTGGAATCTCTCGCGGTACTGCTGCTCGGCCTCGCGGATCACGGCGGCCAGCAGCACGATCCGATCGTGGGCGCGATGGGCGTCTTGCAGCTCGGCGTCAGCCGCCTGAACCGCGCCCTCGAAGTGCGCCGGGCCCGGCTCGGCCAATAGGTTCTCGCGTTCCAGGCCCAAGCGCCCTCGTTCCGCCTGCAACTCGCCGATCTGGTCGGCAATCGCCTCACGGCGACGGCGCGATTCGGTCCGCTCCTCGCTGGTGAGCTCCAGGCGCACCCCGGCGGCGATGAGCGACTCGCCTTCGGCGGCCTTCGACTCCCAATCCGGCACTTCGCGCGCGAGCTCCTCGCGGCGCTGGCGGGCGCGCTGGCGGGCGCCGCGCGCCTCCTCGACCCGCTCCAGGCCGCGATCTGGATCGCCGTCGACTCGGTCCACGGCCGCGAGCCCTTCCGTGAGCTGGTCGAGCCCGAGCTGGACGCCGTCCCGCGCCTTGCTCTCGGCTTCCAGGCGCTCGCGCAGCGAGGGGAGCTCGGCTTCCGCCTCCCGCGCGGCCCGGTGGCGGCGGACCGCATCCGCCAGCGCTTCGCGGGCGTCGAGGATGGCCTCGATCGGGTCGTCGGGCGGCGGCGCATCGAGCGCCTCGGCCAGAGCCCTCATGCGTTCGGTTCGCTGAGCGATGCGCTCGGCGACTTCGGCGCGGTCCTCGCCGGTTTCATGGACCTCAGCCACAGCGGTCCGCAGCGCCTCGAAGTCCGGCAGCAGGGTCGATCCGGGACGCTCTAGGCGCACGGTGGCGACCGGTAAGTCGGCCAGGATTCCGACGACGGCTTGGCGCCTCTCCGCGTGGCGGACGCCTGCGGCGTCGTGGCGGTCACGGGCTTCTTCGACGGCGGAGCGAGCCTCTTCGACTCGGGTCTCCAGGTCTCTGCGGGTGCGGGCGGCTTCGAGCTGGGCCTCCGCGGCGCGGATGGCCTCGTCCACCTCAGCTTCGGGATCGAGACCCAGTTGGCGACGGAGTTCAGCGACTGCGAACTCGCCATCACGAATGTTCCGAGTGGGCGCGACGGCCGCACCGCTCCGCATGAGCAACGGCGCTGTCCCCAATACGGCCAGCAGCACGCCCAGGGCAACCAATGCGGTCCCGAGGGCATCGCCCACGACAAGCCCGACCACGAACGCCGCGACGCCCCCGATGGCCACCGCCGCGGTCACGGCCGGATGCGGCGCCCACCCGCGAGTCGCGCCGGTCACGCCGCGCACGCGAACGAGCGCGGTTTCCTCCGCCGCCAGGGTGCGCAGGCGTCGCAGACGCTCCTCGACGGCTGCTCCGTTTTCGGATTCCGGCAGCTCGTCCAACCGGCGGCGTAGACGGCCGTCAGCCAGCTCGGCGGATTTGAGCTCACGCGTGGCCGCTTCCAGCTGTGCGTGCGCTTGCTGCCAGGTCTCGATGCGGCCGCGCAGCTCGGCGGTGGGCAGTTTGCGCAGCAGCTCGCCCGCCGCCCGGTCAGGCGGGCCGTCGAGCAGCCGTCCGGCCAGCTCCGCGATGCGGCCCTCCGTGGTCTGAATTCCGCGGTCCATCCGCACGACCCGATCCAGGTCCTCGCGATGCAGGGAAATCTCACCGTGCAGCAGCTCGACCTCGCGGCGGTGCTCGATCAGGCGCAGGATCGCGTCGTCCAGTTCCATCGCGGCGGTGTGCGTCTCGATGTTCGACTCCAACTCGTTCACCGCACCGGCGTGGCGCTCCAGCTCGCGCCGCAGCGCCGCGAGAAGCGCGCGCGGGTCCTCCGGCAGGTCGTCATGCGGCAGCAGCTCCCGGGCGTTCCGTTCAAGTCCGCGAATGCCCTCGAGGCTCCGCACGACCGGATAGATGGTGTCGGCGCGCTCGATCGCCACGTCGATGGCCTGGATCCCGTCGGGACCGGACTCGAGCTCCTCGAGTCGGCCTGCGATCTCGACCAGGCGGCCATCGATCTTCAGGATTGCGTCGCGGCGCTGGCGCGCGGGTTCCAGCTCGCGCCGCGACTCCCCTCTGCGCGCCCGAATCTTATGGTCCAGCGGCTTCTTACTCCGGCGGTCCGGGCGCCAGTAGCGATTGGCCCTCTCGTGCAGGCGCTCGACGGCCACGCGCGCGGGCAGCAGGAAGTCGTAGGAGGCGCCGCCGAGGATCCGTTCCTGCACCTCCGCCCAGGCCGCCTCCTCGAATCCCAACGCTTCGTCCTGCGTGAGCGCGTGGGTATTGGTGAACATCTGGCGCGTCAGGCTCCCGACCCAGGCGACCGGACGGTTCGCGATGTTGGTGGGGGCGCCGTCCAGGGCGAGCGAGCCCTCGGGGCGGCTGGTCAGGCGGCGGGCGATTCGCACGCTCGATCCGTCGGCAAGCGTTCCGGACAGGCTGCCCGTGGGAAACCCGCCCTCGAGCGGGGTATAGGGGTGGGATTCGGCGGTGGCGGGCGTGAACCCGAATAACGTGGTGGTGAAGAACTCGAACAACGAGCTCTTGCCGGTCTCGTTGTCGCCCAGAATCACGACGACCTCGTGCGCGCCAACGTCTTCGACCGACCAGTCCCGCAGGGGGCCGAACGCCTGGATCTCCCAGCCGTCGATCCTCACTTCGGCGGCTCGCGCAAGAGCGCCTCGGCGACCTCGACGGAGAGCCTCGGCAGCAGGGACCGCAGGTACGCGCGCGGATCGGGCGCGTCGTCGCCCGGGCCGGCCAGCTCTGACGGTGTGAGGCGATCGAGCAGCCGATCGTCCTCCTTGATCTGATCGAGGACGTCCAGGGCGAGACCCAGGAGGTGGGTCTGCCCGCGATAGTCTTCCGGGTTGATCGGGGGATGGAGGCCCGAGGCGCGCACCTCCACGTCCAGCACGCCCAGTTCGTCGCGCAGGTACTCGGCCAGATCCGCGCGGTTCTCGTCGTCGCGCAACTGCGTGGCGATGGGGCACGGTCCCCGCAGCGTCACCCGCAGCAGCCATTCCTGGTCCGGCAACACGTGCGCGCCGCCCCGGCGCGCATCGAACGCCGCCGAGGCCAATCGGCGGATGTCGGTGATGCCGACGCACCCGGCCAGGTCGTCGGGAACGAGCTCCTCCCAGCGGATGGGGGCAAGCGCCCGGAACTCGACCTGAGGTTCGCCGTCGGCCGGGATGCTGACGAGCAGCGCCCCTTTGGCGCCTGTCTCGTGGAAGTGGCGACCCTGTAAGTTTCCGGGATACACGACCGGCGGATCGTCGCCGTGCGTCTGGCGTGCGTGGATGTGACCGAGCGCCCAGTAGACATAACCCTTGCCGCTGAAGTCGTTCAGCGCGGCCGGCGCGTAGGCTTCATGCTCCGGGGCGTGCAGCGTCGCGGCCACGTGCGCGTGCAGCAGCGCCACGGCCGGTTCGGGACCGGGCGCGGGCGGAAACGCGGCCGCTAGATTCTCCGTCTCACGCGGGGTCTGGTGGCCCGCTCCCACCACCCAGCCGATCGTCTCGCCGCCGCGCTCGACGGGCACCGTCTCCGGCGTGCGCGATCTGATCAGGTGCAACCGCTCGGTCGGCCACTCGATCTGACGCGCGCGGTAGTTGGCGCGCCCCGGATCGTGGTTGCCGGTCGCGTAGATCACCGTGACCCCGCTCTCCGTGGCGCGCGAGATTTCGTCCACGAGCAGGCGCTCGGTCGCGACGCTGAGCGAGTCGTTGTCGAACAGGTCGCCGGCGATCAGCAGGGCGTCGGCGCGTTCCTCGATGGCCAGGTCGACCAGGGCGGCGAAGGCGTCCCGGCCCGCCGCGGCGAGGCGTCGCCGCATCTCCGCGTCTCGACTCCGAAACGGCGTGTCGAGGTGAACGTCGGCGGCATGGACGAACTTGAATGATTGCGCCATGTCCTAAGTGTGGTTCCCACCACCCGTGTTTCTAAACCGCCGCAACCGGTTGAGGGTCATCCCGACGCGCAGCGGAGGACCTGTCCTGAGCGCATCGAAGGAACCGCTCCCCGTACGCAGTCGCCGGTGGTCAACGTGGATGATGGTCATTCTGAGCGGAGCGAAGAATCTCATGGCCGCCGGACCGGCGAAAGCCAGGAACTGGCTGGCCCATGCTCCGCGCAGCGCGAGGTACTGGGTGGATGCAGGGTCACCTCGACACTTCCTGGATTCCGGCGTCCGCCGGAATGACGCCTCGGGGATTCGCGGCGCGTGAACCAGGCTTCTGCGAGGCACACCTAGCCGACCCTCGAACAGGCGCTTCTGCCAAGAATAGAGCACACGGGTAGTTACAGCAGTAACGAGCCCCTTGAATCACGGACCGGGCGCCCAAGCTCCGCGCACAACGCGAATCCGGGAGCCTGGCCGTGGTCCGAGATCAAGCGAGCACCGCATCTGTGGAAGATGCGGGGTTCAGGTGCGTTCGAGAGCAAGTTGAAGTCTTGCGGATGCGCCGGATTGGAAGAGCCGCTGGAGTTCCAGCTCGCGCCGTCATAGACCTTCGACCGCCGCCGTTAGACTTTTCTGATGAGCGAGTGCTCCGGATGCGGCCGTCCGCTGCGGGATCAGGACAACTTCTGCTCTGGCTGCGGCGTGCCGGTCGGCAGGTCTGATCGGGCCGCTCCCGATGGTCGGGGGCCGTCGATTGGCAGGGCGCGGCGCCTGCTCAGGACCTACCCGCTCGCGGACCGCGGATGGCGCGTCGCCGCCGACGTCGGCGTGTTGGCGGTCATCTTCGCGGTGGCCATCGGACTGGCCGCCAGCCTGATGCGGGCCGGGCCCGCCGCGAGCGACGAGCGGCCGCCGGTTACGCCCTCCGCGACCGAAGCGCCGACTGCTGCGCCGGCGGGGCGTCCGCCGACCGTCGTCGAGCCAACGCCCGCGTCGCCTGCCGCTCTGGAACGGACACCGGCTCTCACCGCGACGCCCACCCCAGCGAGGTCCGCGAGCGCCGTCGTCGAGCCAACCGTGCGGCCCGCGTTAACCGCAAGCCCCGTGCCACCTACGCCGGCCGCCGCCACGCCGACCACCGCCGCGCCCGCTGCCGTCACGGCCGCCGCTACTCCGGCCCCGTCCACGCCGACTGCGGCCCCGCCGGTCGCTGTCGCGCCGCAAGCGACTGCACCCCCGGAAACCCCAACGCCCGTGCCCGCCACGCCGCAACCGACTCCGCCCCCGGAGGTCCCAACGCCCGTGCCTGCCGCGCCGCTCGCCGCGGGCGCTGTGCGTTCGGAGTGGATCCAGGATCTGATCGTCGCGGCCGTGCCCAATGCCGAGTTGCCGGCCCTGCTCGCCGAACACCGCAACGCCGTGCTCGGCGCGCCCTATCCGCCCGGACTGCCCGTGTGGACCGCCTACCGGCTGTCGAATCTGCGCGCCGGCCAGCAGATTCGTCGCGAGTGGGTACGTGAGGATCAGATCGTGGCCCAGACGGCGATCGAATGGAGCGACGATCTCCCGACCGTCTGGCGCGCGTCGCTAGCGCACCATCGAATGCGCGGCGGCCGCTGGGATGTCCGCGTGTGGGTGGACGACCAGCTCGCGGCCGTGCAGCCTTTTGAGGTCGATGCCGGAGTTCTTGCGATCCGCGATGTGCGGTTCGCCACCGAGCTGCTGGCCGACGGCCGCCCGTCGACGCCGACGCACTCGGTGCCGTTTGGGGCTCCGCTGGTGTTTGCGACCTTCAGCGTGTTCAACGCGCCGGCGAACCTCGTCATGGATGTCCGATGGGTTCACAACGGGAGGCAGGTTGAAGCTGCTTCGATCGATTGGCCCGGAGTCATCGGTCCGGGGTCGTGGCAGCCGGTTGCGCTGCCGCTCGGCTCGGGCGACGGCCCCCCGCTTGCCGCGGGCGACTGGCGCTTCGTGGCCATTATCGACGGCGCCGAAGTGCTGAACGACGTGTTCAAGATCGAGGCGTCCACCTAGCGCCGATCCTGGCGCCAGGTTCAGCCCTGCGCGCTCGCCGTCGCTATTCCGCCGTGCGCAGCGCTCGGCTGCGCGTCCAGATGACGATGAACAGCGCCGTGACCACGGCCACCCCGGCGACGGTCGCCAACGGCGCGCCGATGGCCTCGGCTATCGACCCGAGCAGCAGCGCGCCCAGCGGCGTGAACCCGATGAACGTGATCGTGTTCAGGCTCATCACGCGCCCGTGAAACTCCTCCGGCGTCGCCAGCTGCAGCATGGTCCGCACGCTTGCCGAGAAGGCCGTGTTGAGCAGACCGGCTACGGCCAGCGCCGCCAGCGACAGGGCGAACGACGTGGATAGGGCGAACACCGCCAACGCGGCCAGATATCCCATCAACGAGGAGGCCGCGAGGACTCCATTGCGCGGCAGGCGCGGCGCCGCAGCCACCACGAACGCGCCGGCCAGCGCTCCCACGCCCGGCGCGGACATCAGCCAGCCGAGTCCCGTGATGTCGGCCAGCAGGACATCGCGCGCGAACACCGGCGCCAGCTGCTGATACGAGCGTGCGAACAGGCTGGCCGCCGCCGAGACCACCACCACTACGACTACCAACTCATGCCGTGCCACGAACCTCAGGCCCTCGAGCGTCGAGTGCCAGACGCCCTGCCGGCGCGGGGGCGCGTACCGCGCCACGTCCATCAGCGCCAGTGCCAGGAGCACCGTCACGTAGGAGGCGGTGTTCACGAAGAACACGCCCGCGATGCCGATTGAGGGCGCCAGGAGTCCGGCCACCGCGGGACCGAGAAACGCGCCGCCGGTGAACACCACCGCGTGCAGCGCGATCGCCTTGCGGAGATCCTCGCGCGGCACCAGCGCCGGCAACAGCGCCTGCCGCGCGGGCTGATCGAACGCGAGCACGATCGACGCGAGAAACGCGAGCACGATGATCTGCCACACCTCGATCTGGCCGCTGGCGGCGAGGATCGCCAGTGCCAGCCCCAGCAGCGCCGCCGCGATCTGCGTTATCCACAGCACGCGGATTCGATCCATCCGGTCGGCGATCACGCCGCCGAAGAAAGGCAGCACGATCATCGGAACCGCCCGTGCCGCGCCGACGGTTCCGAGCATCAGGGGCGAGTCGGTCAGCTCGTATACCAGCCACCCCTGCGCCATGATCTGCATCCAGGTGCCGGTATTGGAGATGACCAGACCGACCCACAGCAGGGCGAAGTTCCGGTGGCGCAGCACCCCCAGCCGCCGCCGCAATCCCCCGGGCCGCGCCCGCGCCTCGATCAAGGCACCAGCCCGCGCATGCCGCTCAGTCGCCCGGGAACTCGGCGCGGTCGGGGTGCCTCAATCCAGCGGCAGGCCGACTCGAACGCCGTCGCGGGCGGAGCGCATCGCGGCCTCCAGGAATTCCATGTAGTCGAGGCCGCGGTCGAAGTCGGGATCGAGCCCCGCCGGGCCGCCCTCGCGGATCGCCCGGATGAAGTCCGCCTCGACCTGCCACGACCCGCGCTCGCTGTCCGGTATCTCGATCGGCGCGAGGGTGCTGTCCCCGTTCCGCGCCCCCCGGATCGCGTCGTCTTTGTTGTCGCTGGGGCTTCCGAACGTGTAGACCAGCGTGCCTCGATCGCCGAAGATCCACAGCTCGGCGGCCGGGGCGAAGTTCGCGACGCCGGACCATTGGTAGACGAAGTCCGCGCCCGACGCGAGCTCGCCGACCACGCTCAACGAATCCGGGACCTGCACTGGAACGTACTCGCCCGTCGCCGGGTCGCGCCGCGTGCGCACGTAGCGCCCGGTGTGGGCGCTCAGGCTGCGCGCCCGCCCGACCCACCGTTGCAGGACCTCCGCGTAGATGCCCACGGTCAGCGTGTTGTAGCCGCTGACGTCGAAGTCTTGCCGCCAGTGCAGGTCGTCGCTGCCGCCGGCGAGGCTCCCATCGAGAACGGCCAGGCGGACCTGCCGGACGGTTCCAACGTAGCGCTCCGTCCCCAGCAGTCGGTGCATGGTGACCTCGCCGGCCATCCCCATCGGCGGCGGGCAGAGCGCGGCCGTCAGATCGGGGCGTCGGTGCGCCGCCGCCGCCATCATCCGCGCTTCCGCCACGTTTCGCGCCATCCGCGCCTGGCAGAACACGTGCTTGCTGGCCTCCAGCGCGGCGACTGAGATCCGCGCGTGCATATAGGGCGTCGTTCCGATCCACACGATGTCGATATCGGGATCCGCCACGAGCGCTTTCCAGTCGTCGTACACCTTGGCGACGCCGAACTCGGCTGCAAAAGCGTCCGCCGAGTCGCGCCGTCGATTGGCCACCGCCACGACCTCGACGCCTGAGATCGGCGCCAGACCCGGCATGTGGCGGCTGCGCACGATTCCACCCGCGCCCACGATCCCTATCCGTAGGGGCTGCTCGGCCATATCCCGTGTCATCCTCGCGACGGTTTAGGGGTGCGCGCATGATGCCACGCGGCCCGATCGACCTGCCGTTCGGCGCGGATGCGGTCGGCGTGGGAGCATGGCCGCCAGCGCGGCGCGCGGCGCCAAGGGGTGAGCGATGCGGATCACCGACACCACGATTCGGCAACTGGACGGCGAGTATGAGTACGACGCACCAACCGACTTCTGGGAGGAGCGTCTGCTTCGGCCGATCGACATCTATCCCGAGCACAAGCGCGAGACGGCCCGGGACGTCATGCCGGAGGGGGCGGAGCGAAACGCCAACGGCGCGTACGACGTGTCGTTGGTCTTCGTGACCGTCGAGACCGATGAGGGTGTCAGCGGCGTCTCCGGACCTATCGGGATCGACGACGCGTTCTTCATCGACACCCAGATCCGGCCGTTCATCCTGGGCGAGGATCCGCTCGCGATCGAGCGAATCTGGGACAAGCTCTACCGCCAGCTCATCCACGCTCGCAAGGGGCATCCCATGTTCGCGATCAGCGCGATCGATGTGGCGCTCTGGGACCTGAAGGGCAAGTGGCTGGGGCAGCCCGTCTACCGACTGCTCGGCGGGCCGGTGCGCACGGAGATCCCGGCCTACGCCAGCGCGCTCGGTCACTCCATCGAGCCCCACCGTGCCGCCGAGCGCGTGCGGCAGTTCGTGGCGGACGGCTACACCGCGACCAAGTGGTTTGTGCGCAAGGGTCCGGACGACGGTGAGCAGGGCGCCCGCGCCAACCTCGAGCTGATGCGCGTGCTGCGTGAGGCCGCCGGCCCGGACATCGACATCATGCTCGACGTCTGGAGCAGCTGGAACGTCCGCTACACGCTCGAGATGGCGCGCCGGATGCTCGACTACCGGCCGCGTTGGATCGAAGAGCCGGTCAAGGCCGACGACATTCCCAACTACGCGCGAATCCGCGCCGCTTCACCGGTTCCGATCTCCGGCGGCGAGCATGAGTACACCCGCTGGGGCGCCCGCGACTATCTTCAAGC
Source organism: Chloroflexota bacterium (assembly GCA_965247475.1). Lineage (GTDB taxonomy): Bacteria > Chloroflexota > UBA11872 > UBA11872 > UBA11872. The sequence goes on along the minus strand of OZ252016.1, from coordinate 2,307,957 downwards.
TGGCGCGGTGGATGTCTACCAGGCAGACACGATCTGGGGCGGCGGGATCAGCGAGATGATCAAGATCGCAACCCTCTGCTCGGTCTACGATGTGGCCTTTGTTCCGCACGGCGCCACCGTGCCCGTCAACGCCCACGTCAGTCTCGCGCTGTCGCCGGCCGCGTGCCCCTACATCGAGTACCTGCTTAAACACAACGAGCTGCGCCAGTTCATGTTCAAGCGCCCGGTCAAGCCCGTGAACGGCTACATCTCCTTGACGGACGCGCCGGGGCTCGGCCTGGAGATCGACGAATCCAAGGTCTTGCGCGAGCGGTCGCTGCGGTGGGCCGGAGCCGTCGGCTGAGTGTCTGATCCGGCCCGTCCATGAAGCCTGAGGCCACCCGCGACGGTCGGCCGGCGCCGACCGTTCGCGCCGCATGGCATCCGCGCCAGTGGCCGCGGGCGATAGGCGGACTGCGCGAGGGACCGCTCCAAGCGCTCTCGTTTCCCGACTACGCACGACTGTGGCAGGCAAATCTCACCAGCGGAATCGGGTTCTGGATGCAATCGGTCGCGCAGGGATGGCTGGTGGTCGAGATCACCGATTCGCCGTTCACGCTCGGGCTGCTGGCGTTCTTCCGGTCGCTGCCCATGGCCATCATCTCGCCGTTCGGCGGCGTCTTGGCCGACCGCGTCGACCGCATTCGACTCGTGCTGATCGCTCAGATCATGCTCGCCGGAACCGCGCTCGCGATCGGGATACTGGCGCTCGATCTGGAGCGGGTCGAGATGTGGCACCTGGCCGTCGCCGCGCTGTTGCTCGGCACCACCTTCGCGATCTCGGTCCCGGCGCGCAACGCGGCGCTATCCGACATCGTGCCTCGACGGGTCTTGGCCAACGCCGTGGCGCTGCAGAGCACCACCCAGAACGGATCGCGGATGGTTGGCCCCGCGCTCGCGGGGTTTCTCGTAGGCGTGATCGGCATTGCCGGCACCTACTTCACGCAGGTCGGCCTGTTCGTGTGGAGCCTGATCCACGTGCTGCGGATCGGCCGCGACCGGGCGCGAGCCCGCGCAGTCGGATCGCCGCTGCGAAACCTCCGGGACGGGTTTGTGTACGTACGCGAGACGAAACCCGTCCTGGGGCTCGTGCTGCTTTCGCTGGCCCCCGCCGTATTCGGAATGCCGGTGATCTGGCTCTTGCCGGCGTACGTCAAGCACGAACTGCTCGGGGGCGCCAGTGATCTCGGAATCTTGATGGGCGCCTTCGGCCTGGGCGCCGTGGCGGGATCGGTCGCGGCGGTGGCGGCCGCCAACGTATCCCGCAAGGCAGCGCTGATGATCGCCGCCGCGCTCCTGCACGGCCTGTTCCTCGCCACGCTCGCGCTTACGCGTTCGATGGCCGTCGGCGCACTGGTGCTGGCCTTGGCCGGTGCGTTTCAGGCCATACAGATGGCGACCAAGCTCACGCTCATCCAGCTCATCACCCCGCGCCATCTCCGCGGACGCATGATCTCGATGCTGATGATTACCTGGGGCTTGTCGCCGCTGGGACTGCTCCCGCTGTCCGCCGTTGCCGAGTCGATTAGCACGCCCGTCGCGATTGGCGCCGGCGGTGTGCTGAGCATGGCCACGGTCGTGGCGGTGTTGGCGTGGGCGCCCGAGCTCTGGCGGCTGCGGTTGGACCCGGCCGCGTCCGCGGATCCCGAACCGGCCTCGGATCGGGCCTCGTAGTCGCCGCGCGCCAGCCGGCCTCGCCACGCTCCCAGCCGGTCGCCGTCGTCGCACGGCGAGGCCGTCGCCGTCCCGGTCGGCCGGTCCCGTCACCCCTGGAGGGTCGTTCCCCTGCCATACAATCAGGCTCTGAAACCTGATTGACGACCCTGCTGCCGGACCCCGGATGACCGTCGAGTTCCGTCCTCGAGAGTTTGAGCCGCGCTGGCGCGCGCGCTGGGAGGCCGACGGCCTCTATCGAACGCCCCAACCGTCCGATCGACCGGCGTTCTACGTCCTCGACTTCTTCCCCTACCCGTCCGGCGCCGGCCTCAGCGTCGGGCACATGCGCAACTACGTGCCCACGGACGTCATCTCGCGGTTCAAGCGCATGCGGGGATACGACGTCCTGCACCCCATGGGGTGGGACGCCTTCGGGCTTCCCACCGAGAACGATGCCATCCAGCGCGGTCGGCATCCCGCCGACCTCACGGCCGAGTACACCGCCAACTACAAGCGCCAGTTCGATCTGCTGGGGATGTCGTTCGATTGGGACCGAGAGATCAACTCCAGCTCGCCCGAGTACTACCGCTGGACCCAGTGGATATTCCTGATGCTGTACCAGCGCGGTCTCGCATATCGCGGCACCGGCCTCCAGTGGTGGTGCCCCGTGTGCGGCGCGCTCGCCAACGAGGAGGTCAATGCGGACGGCACCGACTGGCGCGGCCACAGCAACATCGTCAAGCGCGAGCTGACCCAGTGGTTCTTCAAGATCACGGCCTACGCCGATGACCTGATCGACGGACTGCGCGAAGTCGATTGGCCGGACGAGACGGCCCGCAGCCAGGTCAACTGGATCGGCCGCAGCGAAGGCGCGGACGCGCTGTTCACCACCGAGCGCGGCGACGAGCTGCGCGTCTTCACCACGCGTCCCGACACGCTGTTCGGCGCCACCTTCATGGTGCTCGCGCCCGAGCACCCGCTGGTCGCGGAGCTCACCACCGACGCGCGCCGGGCCGAGGTGGATGCGTACGTCGCGGCGTCCGCCCGCAAGTCCGAGATCGACCGGCTCGCGATCGAGCCTGACAAGACCGGCGTGTTCACCGGCGCGTACGCCATCAACCCGGTCAACGGCGAGCGCCTGCCGATCTGGATCGCCGACTACGTACTCATGTCATACGGCACCGGCGCGATCATGGCCGTGCCGGCGCACGATCAGCGCGACTTCGACTTTGCCACCAAGTACGGCATCGAGATCCGCACCGTCATCCAGCCGCCGGACTGGGATGGAGCGCCCCTCACCGAGGCCTTTCTCGGGCACGGGCCGATGATCAATTCCGGCCAGTTCGACGGCACGCCGTCCGACCGTGGTATCCGCGACGTCACGCAGTGGCTGAAGGACCGTGACAAGGGCGATTTTGCGGTCAACTACAAGCTGCGCGACTGGCTGATCTCGCGGCAGCGCTACTGGGGCACGCCGATCCCGATCGTCCACTGTGAGAGCTGCGGTCAGGTGCCGGTGCCGGAGGACCAGTTGCCGGTCCTGCTGCCGCCGGTCGTGGAATTCAACCCCGAGAAGCTGGGCGGGCGCTCGCCGCTCGAGGCCGCCGAGGAGTGGGTTGCGACCACCTGTCCCGGCTGCAACCGGCCGGCTCGACGGGAGACCGACACGCTTGGTGGGTTCGCGTGCTCGAGCTGGTACTTCCTGCGCTTCTGCAGTCCGCACGAGCACGCGCGGGCATTCGATCCCGAGGCGATCGAGCGTTGGATGCCCGTCGATCTCTACGTGGGCGGCGCCGAGCATGCCGTCATGCACCTGCTCTACGCGCGGTTCTGGACCAAGACGCTGCGAGACGCCGGACTGCTGGACTTCGACGAGCCCTTCGCCAAGCTGCGCCACCAGGGCATCGTGCTCGCCCAGCCGGGCTGGGTCGATGAGCGCGACCTCTGGATCGACCAGGCCGGCACCGCGCTGGTCACCGCCGAGAACGGCGCGGCCGCGTACGAAACGCCCGGCCTCGCGGCGCGGCGCATGAGCGTCTATCCCAAGGACGCCAAGTTCATCCTGACCGGCGAGCGGGTCGAGGCCGACGGCGTCGGCTGGGTCGCCTACCGGGCGAAGCGAATGTCCAAGTCAATGGCGAACGTGATCGCGCCCGACCAGGTCGTGGAACGCGCCGGCGCCGACGCGCTGCGCTGCTACGAGCTGTTCATTGGCCCGTTCGATCGCACCCTGCCATGGAGCGAGCAGGGGCTGGCCGGGGTGAGCCGCTGGCTGCAGCGCGTCTGGAACCTGGTGCTCGATCAGCCGGTCGGCGGCACCGATCCGGAGACCCCCGAATACCCCGATGTCGAGGCGGAGCTGCGGCGGCGAGTGCACAAGACGATTCGCAAGGTCACCGAGGACATCGAGGCGCACAAGTTCAACACCATGATCGCGGCGTTGATGGAGTTCACGAACTTCCTGATCGAGATTCGCAAAGACCAGGTGCGTCACAGCGACGCCTGGCGCGAAGCCCTCGACACGCTGCTCGTGCTGCTGGCGCCGAGTGCATGCTTCGCCACCGAGGAGCTTTGGCAGCGGCTCGGGCGCGAAGGCAGCGTCCACGCGCAGGCGTGGCCGGTCTGGGACCCGGCGCTGACGACCGACGAGAGCTTCACGCTGGTTGTTCAGGTCAACGGCAAAGTGCGCGACAAGCTGGACGCTCCGGTCGGAATCGACGAAGACCGCGCGCGCGAACTCGCCCTCGCCAGCGACCGGGTGCAGAACCATCTCAATGGCCAGGAGATCCGGAAGGTCATCTACCGCCCCGACCGCCTGATCAATCTCGTCGTCGCCTAGCCGCGTCTGAGCCCGGCGGCCCGTGCTTTGGCGAGGAATCTCGTGGCCTCCGGACCATCGATAGGGCGCGCCCAGACGCCCGCGAGACGCGGGCTATTGCTATCCTAAAGCGTCCACGGCGGCGCGACTCGCCCGTCCCTCGGGTCTTTGGGAGGCACAACCTGTCCGCAGACGGCACGCTTCAGTCGCTCGGCAAAGACCAACTGGTGTGGATGTACCGCACGATGCGGCGCATCCGCGAGTTCGAGCAGGCCGCCGAGGAGGCCTTCCGCGCGGCCAAGATGCGCGGGGCGCTGCACTTCTACATCGGCGAGGAGGCCACCGCCACCGGCGTGTGCGCCCTGCTCGATAACACCGACTTCATCACCAGCACCCATCGCGGCCACGGCCATTGCATCGCCAAGGGCGCCCGCCTGGACCGGATGATGGCCGAGTTGTACGGCCGCACCACCGGCTATTGCGGCGGCAAGGGCGGATCCATGCACATCGCCGATCTGGAACTCGGCAATCTCGGCGCCAACGGCATCGTCGGCGCCGGCATCCCGATCGCAACCGGCGCGGCGCTCGGCTCCAAGCTCCGCGCCGACGGCAAGGTCACGGTCTGCTTCTTTGGCGACGGCGCCGCCCCCACGGGCGCGTTCCACGAGGGCGTCAACATGGCCGCGACCATGAGCCTCCCCGTCGTCTTCGTCTGCGAGAACAACCAGTACGGGATGGCCACCAAGGCTTCGTTCGCCAACGCGGCCCCGGTCGCGGTCCGCGGTCCCGCCTACAACATCCCCAGCGAGGCGGTGGACGGCAACGATGTCTTCGCCGTCTATGAGGTCGCCAAGCGCGCGATCGATCGCGCGCGCGCCGGGGACGGGCCTTCGCTGATCGAATCCCAGACCTACCGGCACAAGGGCCACACGATCTCGGATCAAAAGAGCTACCGGGAGAAGAAGGAGATCGAGGAGTGGATGCGCCGCGATCCGATCGAGCGCTTCCAGCAGGCGGTCATCGACGCCGAGGCGCTGAGCGCGGCCGAGATGAAGCAGATGGACGAGGAGATCGCGCGCGAGCTCCAGCAGGCTGAGGAGTTCGCCGAGGCCAGCCCGTGGCCGACGGCCGACGCCGTCGAGCAGGGCGTCTACGCGTAAGCCCTATGGCCGTAACCGCACCCGCACCCCCGCCGGTGGGCGCCCAGACCCGCCAGATCTTCATGAGCCAGGCGCTGCACGAGGCGCTCGACGAGGAGTTGGCCCGCGATCCGACCGTCTTCGTGCTCGGCGAGGAGATCGGTGTCTGGGGCGGCGCCTACAACGTCACCGCCGGCCTGCTCGACAAGTGGGGCGGCGACCGCATCGTGGACACGCCGATCTCGGAGGCGGCCATTGCGGGCGCCGCGATCGGGTCTTCGCTCACCGGCAGCCGCCCGGTGGCCGAGTTCATGTATTCGGACTTCATGGGCATCGCGATGGATCAGCTCGTCAACCAGGCGGCCAAGAACCGCTACATGTTCGGCGGCAAGACCGCCGTGCCCATCACCTACCGCGCGCCTTTCGGCGCGGGCACCGGCAACGCCGCCCAGCACACCCAGAGCCTCGAGGCCTGGTTCGTCCACGTGCCCGGGCTCAAGGTCATCACCAGCTCCACGCCGTATGACGCCAAGGGTCTGCTCAAGTCGGCCATCCGCGAGGACAACGTGGTGGTCGCGTTCGAGCACAAGGCGCTCTACGCCATGCGGGGCCACGTCCCGGAAGAGGAATACACGATCCCGCTCGGCGTGGCGGAGGTGAAGCGCGAAGGAACCGATGTCTCGGTGATCACCTACGCCCGCCAGGTTCACTACGCGCTGGAAGCCGCCGAGCAGCTTCAGCCCGAGGGCATCAGCGTGGAAGTCGTGGACGTGCGCACGCTGTTCCCGCTCGATGTCGACACCATCATCAACTCCATAAAGAAGACCAACCGCGCGGTGGTCGTCCACGAGGCCGTTCGCTTCGGTGGGTTCGGCGGCGAGATCACGGCGCAGATCCAGGAGCAGGCGTTCGACTACCTGGACGCTCCGATCCTCCGAGTCGCCGGCGCACACTCGCCGATCCCGTTTTCGGAGCCGCTCGAGCTGCTCGCGTTCCCCGACCCCGCGCGTATCGTCGCGGCGATTCGTCAATCGCTCCAGGGCGTCAAGTAGCCAGCGAACTCGCAGGGAGGACGCCGCGTGGCCACGCCGGTTCGAATGCCCCTCATGGGAATGACCATGGAGGAAGGCATCGTCACGCGCTGGCTGGTTGACGACGGCGCCGCAGTCACCAAGGGGCAGGAGATCCTCGAGTTCGAGACCGACAAGATCAACGCCGCCGTCGAGTCGCCGGCCGACGGCGTGCTCGGCGGCATCGCCGCGCAGCCCGGCGACATCGTGAAAGTGCAAGGCTTGCTGGCATACGTGCTCGAACCGGGCGAGGAGGCGCCGGCGCCCGAGCCGGCAGCCGAACCCGCACCGGCCGCCGCGCCCGCGCCACCGGTTCCGGCGGCGTCCGCGCCCCCGGCCGTTGCGGTCGCGCCTTCACCGACCGCTCCGGCGCCCGCCGCGCCGCCGATGTCTGACGGGCGGCTCAAAGCCTCGCCGCTCGCGCGCCGCCTCGCCCGCGACTTGGGCGTGGATATCTCACGAGTGTCCGGCAGCGGTCCGGGCGGTCGTGTGATCGAGCTCGATGTCCGTGCGGCCGCGGCCGCCGCCGTGGCGGCGCCGGCGCCCGCGCCCATGGTCGCGCTGCCCGTGCCCGCCGAGCTTCCCGCCGGCGCCAGCATCCCCATGACCGGCGTGCGCCGCGTGATTGCGGAGCGCATGACCCAGAGCCTGCGCGAGGCCGCGCAGCTGACGCTCGTGGCCGAGGCCGACGCGACGCGCCTTCAGATGCTGCGCGAGGACTTGGCCGCTCAGCGCGAGGCGGCGCTCGGCTTCCGAATCAGCTACAACGACCTCTTGATCCGCATCTGCGCGCACGCCTTGCGCGAGCACCCGCGCCTGAACGCCAGGCTCGCCGGCGACCAGATCGAACTCCTCGACCACGTCAACATCGGCCTCGCGGTCGAGGCCGGTCAGGACCTGGTGGTGCCGAACGTCAAGCAGGCCGACCGCAAGTCCGTGGCCGAGATCGCGACCGATCTGCGGGCGCTCGTTCAGCGCGCGCAAGGCGGCTCGATGGCCCTCGACGACATCAGCGGCGGCACCTTCACCATCAGCAACCTCGGCCTCTACGACGTCGACGCCTTCACCCCGGTCATCAACCCGCCCGAGGCCGCGATTCTCGGCGTCGGCGCGATCCGGGAGAAGGCGGTCGTGGTCGACGGCGAGCTTGCCGCGCGGCCGTCGGTGACGCTCAGCCTCACCATCGACCATCGGATCGTGGACGGCGCTCCCGGCGCGCGATTTCTGCAGCGCATCAAGCAGCTGATCGAGCAGCCCTTCCTGTTGATCTGAGTCTGCCCGTCGGATGCCTAGCCGGCTGGCTTCGCCTCCAGCGCCCGCTCCGCATCGCGCGTGAGTCCAAAACTCACATCTTGCAGCCGTTCCGTGAACGCCTGAATCGGCTCGTCCGGCCCCGGGGAGAGCGGCTGGCCGAACACGATCGCCAGCGGCCTGCGCTTGAGCGCGATCGGTACGAGGCCTCCAAAGGACCGGCCGCGGTGTTCCTTCCGTAGCGAGGGCGGCAGCACCTCTTCGGTGCCCGCGAGTCCGAACGGCACGACCACCGCGTCGAGCGATGTGGCCAGGTGGGCCACACCCGGCCGGAAGCGGACGCTGTGATCACCGGCGCGCTCGTCGTCCGGCGATGGGTGCGATGTCCCGCCGGCGCCCTGCGGAAAGATCAGAATGGGATTGTCGGCGGCCGCCAGGCGCGCCAGGCCGCGCAGGCTGGCGTCGCGATCGCTGTATTGCCGCAGCGGGTAGAGACCGAGGGACAGCGTCCTGTACTTCGCCAGAATGCCGGCTGTGACCAGTCCCGAGGCCGCGGTGGCCACTACCAACCGACGCGCCCATGCCCGCCCCAGCGTCCTCCGCACCGCGCGGCGAACGAGCGGCATGTCGGGATACCCATGGTGCGTGCCCGCGAGGATCACGCGCGGCGGAAGGTCGGCGAGATGCTCGCTGCCCGCAATGACCGTGCGCGTGACGATCAGCTGATACAGCAGATCAATCGGGAACCCCAGGAATCGAAACGCGCGCCCCCAGGTATACGGCCACATCGACGGTGTCGCGCTGATCAGCGACTCGGCCCGCTGTCGATCCGATCCGTGCCCTTCGGCCGCGCCGGCCATGAACTGCCGGATCTGCGTGACCGTCATCTCGAGCGACAGATCGCTGTCGCTGACGGCCTTGCCCGACCTCTCCTCCAGCGACAGGGCCAGATCCACCAGCGCCAGGCTATCGATGCCCAGCTCACCAAGCGTTTGATGGGGCTGCACGGCGGCAACGCGCGCCGACGCCGCGATCGCCTGGCCGATCGGATCGTCGGCGGACTGCGTGCGGTCCACCTCGACGGTCGTCGCGCGGTCGGGGATTGGCAGCAGGTGTCGCCGCACCTTCTGGAGGCCGGCGGTGCGCGGAAAGTCCTCGTCGTCCCACCACGCGGCTGTCGCGACGCGCTGGTGTTGCGCCAGGCGCCCGTTTGACGCGGCCACGATTCCCTCGATCGGACTTTGCGGTCCCGCCGCCAACAGATACGCGTGCAGGGCCGCGCCGCCCGCCGCCGACGGCACGGCAATCACCGCGGCGTCCTTGACGGCCGGATGCTCGCGGAAGGTGTCCTCCACGTCTTCGGGCCACGCGTTCATGCCCGAGGGCAGCACGATCAGGTCCTTCGCCCGGCCTGAGAGCCAGATATTGCCCGCCTCGTCAATCCGAGCGAGATCGCCGGTGGTGTACCAGCCGTCATGCAGCACCTCGGCGGTTCGCACGGGGTCCTTCCAGTAGCCCTTCATCACGTTCGGCCCGTGCACGAGCAGTTCGCCGTCTGGCGCCAGCTTGACCTCGACCCCGCGGATCGGCCTGCCCACGCTTCCGATCGGGGTGCCGCCGTCGGCCCGGCCGCAGGCGATGACCGGCGAGCATTCGCTGGTCCCGTAGCCCTGCACCACGCGGACGCCGAGGCGCTCTCACTGGCGCTGGGTCTCCGGCCCCAGCGCCGCGCCGCCGGACGCGAGGGTGCCGAGCCGCCCGCCGATCTTGCGATGCACCATGAAGAACAGCCAGCGGCGCAGGCGCATCGGAGCCCGCGCGGCCAGCCCGTTGAGCGTGCGGTAAAGCGGTCCGGGCAGGCTGCTTCGTAGCCGCTCGTCGAACGCGCCGCCCATCACCGTGAGCAACTGCGGGACGGCGATCATGTGCGAAATGCGCTGCTCGCTCAGAACCCGCACGATGTCCGGCCCGCGCCGGGTCGGGATGTAGTGAACCGCCGCGCCCGACGCGAGCGGGAAGAGCAACCCGCAGACCAGCTCGAAGAGGTGTGACAGCGGCAGGATGCTCGCCAGCCGGCTGGACGTGTCGAGCGGGATCACTTCGCCCAGCGCCTCGATCTGCGAGCGCAGATTGGCGTGCGTGATCATGCAGCCCTTGGGGTCGCCGGTCGTTCCGGATGTGAAGAAGATGGCCGCCAGTTCCTCGTCTGGCGGCCTCCAGGCTGCTGGCGGCGGCGCGGCTTCGCTCCGGCTGCCCGGCTCCCACCACTCGGTAACGTCGGGCGGGTCCGCCCAGGGCGGCTGCTCACCGTACCCGACCACGATGGCGCTCGGCTCGACCGCCTCGATGATGGTGGTCGCCGCGTCCGGATTCATCTCGCGATCGAACGGCACGACGATGGCGCCGAGCTTCCAGATCGCGAAGAGGTACGCGGCTATTCGCCACGTATTCGGGACCCACAGCACGACCCGGTCGCCTTCGCCAACGCCCTCGCGGGCGAGCTCGACCGCCAGGTGATCGACCCGCGCGAGCAGCTCGGCGCTGTCGACCGAGCGCCAGGTCAGACCCTGCTGACTCCCCAGCGCAGTTGCCGACAGATAGGTCGCGGCGCGCCGCGGCAGGATCTCGTAGACGTTCGCCGGTGACGTCGGAACCGCCGTCGATTGCTCGACACGCCTGAGGTTCGACATCGAGATCCCCGCCTTCCGCTCGACTCGTGCGGCGATCGGGCCCGTGAAGCTAGCCGATCCTCCATTCAGAGGCGAACGAAAGGGATGTCGTTCAGATCGCGACGCGCCGCCGGCGCGCTGACTTGGCAGGCGGCCGCACAATGGGCCGCGCACGCGCCGTGGCATGATCCTTCCACCCGGCCGCCCGAGGAGGCCTCGCCGTGAAGTTCATCGAGTCCCACGTCCATATCTGGACGCTCAGCGACCCGAGCTTCCCCGGCCACCCCGACCGAACCTTCACGCCCGAAGCCGACCGAACGGCTGACGATCTCTTCGCGGCGCAGGACCAGATCGGCGGCGTGGATTGGACCGTGCTGATCCAGCCGCGCTTCTACCTCACCGACAACAGCTATCTGTCGCAGGCCGCGCTCGATCGCCCCGACAAGTTCGTGGTCGTCGGCCGCGTCGATCCCATGCACGTCGACGCCGCCGCCCATCTGCGCGAGCTTATGCAGCGACCCGGTCTACGCGGGATTCGCGTGGCCCCGTTTCTCGCACCGGAGGAGCGCTGGCTCGATCTCCCTACCCAGGATCCGCTGTGGGAGACGGCCGCCGACACGCAGGCGACCATCGGCCTGCTGGTGGACTGGTTCCAGATTCCGCAGGCCGAGGTGATGGCCCGCCGCCATCCGGACGTCACCATCGTGATCGATCATCTCGGGCGGCCCGAGTGGGACGACCCGTCGTCGCTGGACAATCTGGTCGCGCTCGCCGAGCACGGCAATGTGTCGGTCAAGCTGTCTGGCTATCCGCACGGGACCGGCGATCCCTACCCGTATGCGCGCGCCCACCCGTTCATCGAGCGGACCTTCAGGGCGTATGGCGCCGAGCGTTTGATGTGGGGCAGCGACTGGCCGATGTTCGTCCCCGACACCGAGTACCGGCAGGCGTTCCAGTCAGCCTGGGACCTCGAATTCCTGACGGATGACGACCGCGCCTGGATCTTCGAGAAGACCGCGCGCCGCGCCTGGCGGATTCCCGGCTAGCTCGACCGTCGCCCGAGAGCGGATCGGGGTGTCGTCAGACGCCGCCGGCGGCCGATCGGATTCCTCGGCTTTGCCTGGGAATGACGCGGCCGCCCCGCTTCCGCATGAAGCAACCGGCGCGCTCCGACCGAGTCGGCACGAAAGAATCCGGGCGCAAAGCCGGGCGGAGGCCTTGCACCCGGATGAAGTCCGAGAAGCTTTCTAGGCGGGCTGCAGCTGTTCTTCGAATTCCTGCCGCAGGCTTTCCTCCGGCCGGAACCCCACGATCCGATGGACCTCTTCCCCGCCGCGAAACACGATCATCGTGGGGATGCCCCGGATGCCGTACCGCTCCGGCGTCGACGGGTTCTCGTCCACGTTGAGCTTCGCGAACTTCAAGCGGCCGTCAAACTCAGTCGCAAGCTTCTCGATCACCGGCCCGAGCATCAGGCAGGGTCCGCACCACTCGGCCCAGAAGTCCACGACAACCGTGGATTCAGAGTCGAGGACCTCCTGCTGGAACGTCGAATCTCCGACGTTCGCCAGCTTGTCCGCCATCTCTCTCGTCCTTCGGGCGAGTGGTTCGCGCTTGCCTGAGATCGAGCCTAGGCGCGGGCACCCAACATGTCCGTTGGAAACCTCACAGTTGCGCGACTCCTGAGTCCGACGACGCCATGATCTCGTCAGGAGCGCGCCCGTCCTCGTAGATCCGGTGGATCACTTGCTCGATCTCCGGCTCGCGAAGCGTCAGGTCCACGACCTCCCGCTGTGCCTGAATCTCGGCGATCAGCGTGGGTGCGGTCAGCCGGTTGCGCTCGAAGGCGATCCATGCCCGCTGGCCTTCACGCCGCTCCATGGTTGCGCCGGGCGGCAGCCGCAGCGCGCCGACCGGCTCCACGAAGTCCACGACCAGCTCGCGGACCGATCCCAGCCGTTCGCGCAACGTCTCGAGATCGCCGTCGTAGCGCATCCGCCCGTGATCGATCAGCACGATCCGCCGGCACAGGCGCTCGACGGTCGCCATCTCATGCGTCGTCAGCAGGATTGTCACGCCGCGCTCGCGGTTGATGGTCTGGATGAACTCCCGGATCCGCTGCCGGGCGCTCACGTCCACGCCCACCGTCGGCTCGTCCAGGTAGACGATCCGTGGATCATGCAGCAGCGCCGCCGCGATGTCGCAGCGAACCCGTTGCCCGAGACTGAGCCGCCGGACGGGCACGTTCATGAGCTCGCCCAAGGCGAGCACGTCGTCGAACGTGGCCAGGTTTCGGCGATATGTCTCGGGCGGGATCTCGTAGATCCGCCGCAGCATGTCCAGGGAGTCAGAGACCGGCAGGTCCCACCAGAGTTGCGTGCGCTGCCCGAACACCACCCCCATCTGGCGCGCGTTCGCGATCCGGTCACGGATCGGATCCAGCCCGTGAATGCGGATTGATCCACCGGTTGGGTGCAGGATCCCGGTGAGCATCTTGACCGTGGTCGACTTGCCGGCGCCGTTCGGCCCCAGAAAGCCGACGATTGCGCCTGCCTCCACATCGAACGAGAGGTTGTCCACCGCCACGAACTGGCCGGTACGCGAGGGGAACAGACTGCGCAACGCGCCGCGAAACCCCTCGGCGCGCGCCCGCGTCGCGAACGTCTTGCTCAGCCCGCGGACTTCGATTGCCGGTCCGCTCACGTGCCGGCGCTCTCGTAGACGCGCAGCCCGCGATTCCACACCAGGTGGCCGAGTCCCAGCAGCAGCAGCGCGAGCGCCGGTGCGGCAAACACCAGGTAGGGCGTGAACAGCAAGTCGCCGCCGCGGTCGATCACGAAGGCGACCGGTATGAAGTTCATGAACGCAAGCGGCAGCGCGAACGTCAGCACCGCCAGAACCACCGTCCCATAGATGTGCAACGGGTACTGCGTGAAGGTATCCGTGACCCACGGCAGAAACACTGTCAAGGTATCTTCCCGCTTCGTCCAGAACGCCAGGCTCGATCCGAGCAGTTGAATGCCGGTGAAGATCAGCACGCCGCTGGCGAAGCCGATCGTCAGGCCCGCCAGCTTCAAGAGCGTCCACTCGATCTGGATCTGCGTCGAGGCCAGCGTGATCAGCGCGACGCCGAACAGCACCATCGGAAAGCGCGCCGGGGACTGCTCGTGATCGGCCAGGAAGTGAATCAAGGGATGCATCGGTCGCACGAGCAGTTTGTCGAGCTCGCCGTGGATCACCGCCGTGTCCAGGCCCCCGGTCCAGAAGAGCTGGAAGTACACCGTGTGCGCCAGGTCCTTCAGCGCCAGGAGCAAGGCCACCTCCCAGAAGGTCCAGCCGCCCACCGAGCCGAACTGGTCCAGCACGACCCAGAGGACCAGGAGCTGCAGGCCCTCGAGGATGATCGTCACGCCCATGCGCAGCATCGTCTGACCCGGGAACTGCCAGCTCGCCCGCAAGTTGAGCGCCATCAGGGCCAGATACAGCCGGACGTACCGTCGGGGTGTCATCCGCCCTGAATCAACACACGCGCGCGGGCCTGGCGCAGCATCCAGCGGCTCAGCAGGAACAGCGCCGGCAGCCAGGCGGCTTGGATCGCCAGCATGCGAAGCGCCTCGCCACCCTCGACCCGCCCGACAAAGATCGACAGCGGCACGTGATACAGCATGGCGAACGGCAAGAACTGCAGGCCTTCGCGCACGCCGTCCGGCAACAGCCAGAGCGGCACGAACCAGCCGGCCGCGACCTGCACGATCTGCGCCAGCATCCAGGTCCAGGTACGGACTTGAATGGTCCAGAAGCCGATCAGGACCACGGTGAACTGAAGCAGGAAGGCGGTCAGCATCGCGAGCAGCCCGCTGAGCAGCGCCAGGCCGAGCGCCGGCATCCCCGCCGGCCCCGCGATCCGCGCGATGCCGAACAGCACGACCGACATCGGTAGGGTGTCGATGAGCAGCGTGTAGCCAGTGGTTCCAAGCCACGTCCCGAACATCTGCGGCTGAAAGTCGAAGGGCCGCATGATCTCGAAGACGATGTCGCCGCGCCGGATTCGTTCCGCGATGTCCTCGCTGAGATTGACCTCCATCAGCCGCGACAGCACCACCGCCGCCCCCGCCCAGGCCAGGATCATCGGCTTGGTCATGCCCCCTGGGGAGGCGCCCGCGTCGAACACCGCGTTCCAGAAGCCGATCAGCGCAAAAGCGATCGCAAGGCGGGCCAGCGGCGCGAGCCAGAAGTCGCCCGGATAGGCCAGCCGCCGCTGGAACTGCGTCTTCGCGAATCCCCACACCACGTCGAGCCGGCTCAGCGCCGTGGCCGCCGAGGTCACCCGGCGGCGCTCCCCGACGGCCGACGGCTTGAACTGATGCGGCACGCTCGCACGGGCTGCGGGAGGTGGTCCCGGCGCGGAGGAGTCGGGAGCGATCGGGCGGCGCCAGCGCACTGGAGCACAGCCGCCGCTGGATCGCTAGTCGATGGTGATTTTCTCAGCCGTATCAGTCGGCTTTTCGTCGGTTTCCAGCGTGTCGATGCCGGCCTCCAGCACCTCGCGCAGGCTCATCAGAGCCTCGCGAACCGCTGAGCGCAGGTGGCCGCCGGCACCCATCAGCCCTATCGCGGGTCGCTCAATCTCGATGGTGATGCGAATCGGGCCGGCGCTCGCCTTTAGCTCGTCCTGTTCGTTCTTATCGGCCATCGGAGTGCCTGCGGCGGCGCGGTCAAGGGCGTCAAGTATAGCCTCGGCTTTCCGTGCCGTTGCTACGATTGAGCCATGGATCCGGTGCGAACGTCTGAGCCCGTCGTCGACCACGCTCGACCGTCCGACGGTGGCGCGTCTCATCCGCGAGTCACACTGTACGCCGTCAGTTGGTGCGAATGGTGCCACGCCGCGCGCGTTTGGCTGGAGCGTCACGGCATTGAGTTCCACGAGATCAGGGTTCCCGACTTCCAACCCCACCGGAGCGATGTCATCGAGATCTCCGGCCAGATGGAGGTTCCGGTGATCGTGGTAGAGGTGGGCGCGGAACGCCACGTGTTCCTGGAGGAGACTGCCCCTCGGCTGCACGAATTGCTGGGGGTCTCCGCCGCGAGCTGAGTCGGCCGCTGCCCGAAACGGCGCCCTGTGCGGATCTCGCGTGCGCGGGCAGGACGTGGTCGGTGTCCCGACCCAGATCCGCTCGATCGTCTCAGCGAGATGTCCGCGGCCCCGTCGCCGGCACGGGAAAGAGCCCTGTGCCGCGCTAGGTCAGCACGGGGGACCCGATCGTCCGCCCGCAATGCGAGCAGTAGTTGGCGTCGCCTGGATTGCGGCGATCGCAGTCCGGGCAGATCACTTCTTCCGGCAGACGCGCCCCGCAGTTGGCGCAGAAGTTCGCATCCCACGGATTCGCGCGGCCGCACGCATCGCAGTGGCGCTCGTGCGCACCCACCACCACCGAAGCGTTCGCGTACGAGCGCCCGGTAGTCCGATCGCGAGCGCGGCCCAGATCCGTCGGGTTCACGTCCAGCGCGGTCGAGAGCGCACGCAGATCGTCGTCCGGCACGTGCGTGATCTTGCCCGTTTCGACATCGCTGAGCCACGGGCGGTCACGGCCGATCGCGTCGGCCAGTTGGGCCTGCGTCAACCGCCGCTGCTTGCGCGCGTTGAACAGCAATCCGCCGAGCATCCCGCGATCGATCTCATTGAATGCGCGCTTGCTGAGTTTCCGGCGGGCCATCCGACGCTGCCTCCGGGGAGCGCGAGTACGTCGAGGGGCCGCGAATCTAGCATGCGCGTTTCGACATGTCTATGTATTTGGGAACAAAATAGGCAGGCGATGAATGCACTTCTGTTGACTGAGATCACGTACATCGTGTTTGTTGCTACATCGTGCTCGCTTCGGCCGCGGGCTCGTCTCGGCCCAGCCAGCGCGCGGCCGCCAGCGCTCCCATGATGGACAGGGCGGCGACCACCAGAAACATGCGATCCAAGCCCAGCCATTCGGCCAACGCGCCGGATGTCGCCGGGCCCAGGAACATGCCCAGCGCATAGACCGCCTGAAACACGCCCATGGCCGCGCCGCGCTCGCGTGGCGGAACGCGCCGGATGCTCAGCGTGGCCAGGGGCGCGAACACCAGGCCCCGGCCGAACCCGCCGAGCGCCTGCGACGCCGTCAGCACTCCAAGATCGGCGATCATCGGGACCGCCGCGGCCGACAGCGCGGCCATCAGGAATCCAACCATCACCGCGCCCCGCGCATGAACGCGGTCGCCGACGAACGCGAGCGCCAGCGCCGCCAGCGCGCTGGCCGCCACGGCGGCGGTCGTGAGCAAGCCGAGAGCGGATTCCGTCGCGCCGAGGTCCCGTGCGTAGACCGGCAAGAATGCGTACGTCAGTCCAAACGTCCCGTACTGCAGCACCGCGGCGATCGCCGAGACGGTGACGACATCGCGCCGCAGGCCCGACCGAACGAGCGATCCGATCCCTACGGATTGGCTGCCGGTGGGCGGTCGCTCTGGGACCGGCGCCAGCAGCAGCATGCCCGCCAGCGCCAACCCCGCCGCCGCCCAAAAGGTGGTGGGTACGCCCCAGCGCTCGGCGACGAGGCCGCCGGCGATCAGGATCACGACCTGGCTGAGCTGGCTGACCGCCACCAGCACGCTCACGGCGCGCGCGAGCTGGCCGCTCGGAAAGAGGTCCGCCAGGTAGATCAGCGAGACCACGAACGTCGAGGCGCCGACGCCGACGATCGCGCGTCCTAGCGCCAGCGCCCATGCCGCGGGCGCCAGCGCCAGCGTCGCCGCGCCCGCCGCGCTGGCGAGCAGCCCCCCGTAGACGAAGGGCTTGCGCCGGCCGAGCCGATCCGAGGCCAGCCCCAGCGGAATCCGCAGCACGATCTGCGCGAGGCCGTACACGCCCACCACGAGCCCGACCACTCCAAGCGGTGCGCCCAGGTCGCGCGCATAGGTGGGTAGCACCGGTACGTAGACGTACAGCGACATCCAGAACAGGGCATAGGCGCCCAGTGCAAGGCCGAGCTCGAGCCGGCCCCGCGGCCGCCGCGCACGCTCGCTGGGCGTTTCCAGGCGCACGCTCTCAGCCCAGCACGACCTCCGGGGAGATCGCGACTAGGGGATCGTGACTTCCTGGCCGACTTGCAGGCTGTCGCGGTCGAGGATTCGGTTCACACGCACCAGATCTTCCACGGTCACGCCAAACCGCTCGGCGATCCCGGACAGCGTGTCGCCGGCCTGGACGGTGTATACGCTCACCGTAGGCGATGGCGTCGGCCGCGGCGCCGGCGTGGGCGTGGGCGTGGGCGCCGGCGTGGGCGTCGCGATCACCGATTTGAACGCTGTGTTCGGGTCGTCGATGATCAGCGTCGGCACGGAGGCGGGGGCGGGGGTAAGTGGCGCCACCGGCGTGCTGTCGTCGCGCGGGCGCAACAAGAAGAACCACAGCACGAATACCAGGAACGCCACGACCAGCAGCCCCACGAACAGTTCGCTCCCACGGGCGGTTGGACGGTCAGAATCGTGCATGGCAGCGGGGGCGGCGCCGGGCAGGCGGCGCCTCGGCGTGGCCGGAGTATACGGAACAGCCTTGCGGCCGAACCCTCCGCCGCCGACGGGCCCGGCGGGAGGCTAGTCGGCCGCGCGGATCTTCGATGGTTGTAGTTCCGAATCGCCGCCCGTGCCCCGGCCCATGCCGAAGTACGTGAAGCCGAGCGCTGTCATCCGCGACGGATCGTGCAGGTTGCGGCCGTCCACGAGAACGCTTCCACGCATCGCGCCGGCGACCGCGCCCCAGTCCAGATCGCGAAACTCGTTCCAGTCGGTCGCGATGACCACACCGTCGGCGCCTGCCGCTGCATCGAGCGCGGACGTTGCGTAGGTGACGCGGTCGCCGAGCTGCTGTCGGGCCTTTGGCGCTGCCACCGGGTCATACACGCGCACCTCCGCGCCTTCGCCCAGCAGCAGGTGCACGATCTCGATTGCCGGGGCGTCGCGCACATCGTCGGTGTTCGGCTTGAACGACAGGCCGAGCACGGCCACCGTGCGCCCGCGGAGCCCGTCCAGCCCCTCGCGCAGCTTCCGGACCGCCGCCTTGCGCGCGTCGCGGTTGATCTCCATCACGGCCCGCAGGAGCTGCGGATGGAACCCGTGGGTGGAGGCCATGTGCTCCAGCGCCCGCACGTCTTTGGGAAAGCAGCTGCCGCCCCAGCCGATCCCCGCGTCGAGGTATCCCGGACCCACGCGGCGGTCCAGGCCCATGCCGCGCGAGACCATCTGCACATCGGCCCCCAGGGCCTCGCAGATGGCGCTGATCTCGTTGATGAACGAGATGCGCGTGGCCAGGAACGCGTTGGACGCGTATTTGATCATCTCCGCCGTGCGCAGGTCGGTGATGATGACCGGGCAGTCAAAGGAATGATAGAGATCGGCGACCCGTTCGGCGGCGATACGGTCCGCCGAGCCGATAACCACCCGGTCCGGTTTGAGAAAGTCCTGCGCCGCGCTGCCTTCACGCAGGAACTCCGGATTCGAGACGACTGGGAAGTCCTGGCCGTCCGATCGGTGTTCGCGAACGATTCGGGAGATCAGATCGCCCGTGCCGATCGGAACCGTGCTCTTGGTCACGATGATCGTGCCCGGCGTGAGCTGCGGCGCCAGCGCCGCGGCGGCCGCGTCCACGGCCGCCAGGTTTGCCTCGCCTGCCTGCCCGGTCGGCGTGTCGACCGCGATGAACACGATGTCGCGCTCGGGGACCGAGGCTGCGTAGTCAGTCGAGAAGTCGAGCCGACCGGCTCGCAGATTGCGGCCGACCAGCGTCTCGAGCCCCGGCTCGTAGATCGGGCTCTTGCCCTGACGCAGCTGGTCGATCTTTGCGACGTCGATATCAAGGCACGTGACGCTGTGCCCGAGGTCAGCGAAGCAGGCGCCGAGCGTAAGCCCCACGTACCCGGTCCCGACTACGCAGAGGGCGCTCACCGCCGGGTCCGGTCCGCTCGCGGGGCGGCGGCGCGGGCCGCGGCCCCGGTTCGCGCGCGGTGGAGCGACCGCATCGGCCTACGTGGCGCTCGCCGCTGAGACGCCCACGCCGCCGGCGCTCATCGCGCGCGTCACATTCTCGGGTCGGCCCACGAGGATCATCACGTCGCCCGGATCGATCTGCGCCGACCCTGTGGGCACAAGCCTGACACCATCGGCGCGCACGATCGCGAGCACGGCTACATCGCGCATCGATTCGTGGTGATCCGCATCGATGTCGCGGATCGTCCGGCCGGCGAAGGGACTGTCGGGCATGATCGGAACCTCTTCGATTGTGAGACTTCCGGACCGTGGGTCCAGGAGCTCGGCCAAGATATCGGTCACACGCGGGCGCAGGACGAACGACGCCATGGTCGCGGCCCGCTCGGCGTGCGGCGAGAACAGCCGCGTCGCCCCGGCGGCGCGCAATCGGGCGATGGCCTCCATGCTGCTCGCGCGGGCGATGATCGATACATCCGGCGCCATCACGTGGGCGGCGAGCGTTATGTACACGTTCTGCGCGTCGCTGCCGGTGGCGATGAGCACCGCCCCGGCACGAGCCAGCTGGGCCTCGGCGACCACCTCCGTTGACGCGGCGTCGCCGCGGATACACATGTACCCGTCCACCTCGGCTTGCTCGCACCTCTCCGCGTCCACATCAATCACCACAACGTGGTGACCGGCTTCATGCAGCTCGGCCGCGATCTCTCGTCCGACCCGACCGTACCCGCAGATAAGGTCGTGACCGTCGAGCGAAGCTAGCGCTTGACTCCTCCGGCGCTGCGCGAAGCGCGCCTGTAGATGTCCGCTGACAAGATACTCAACGATCGTCGCCGCCGTGTAGCCGAGCGTCGAGACCCCGACCACGATCAAGACGGTCGTGAACACCCGCCCAGTCGGGCTCAGCTCCTGAACCTCGCCGAAGCCGACCGTCGTCAGGGTGATCACGGTCATGTACAGAGCGTCGATACCCGTCATCTGTTCGATGACGATGTAGCCGAACGAGCCCGCGACCAGAATGCCGACGAAGCCCAGCACCAGCGGCCACAGGCGGCGCCGCAGATAGCGTCGGTCTGAGTCGCCGCGACGGAGCGGAATCACTCGACGCCAGCGCGCCGGGCGGCCGTGGCTGCAACGAGCGCTCGCCAGCGTGGGATTCTCAAAACGCGCATGGCCGATTGTTCCATGGGCCGCCGGCCGGCGGGATCAGCGCTTGGCGCCGGTCGGTTTCGCCTCGGCGGGCGCGAAGCGGATGCGCAGAACGCCGTCCTTGAGCGCCGCGCTGCGGTGCTGCATGCGGGCCAGCACGCGCGGGAGGATGATGTTGCGCCGCGCCGCTCCCATTCTCACCACCAGCTCGTCCCCGCGCCGTACCAGGCTTGTCGCGGTCTTCTCGATGAACGGCGCCGGGATCTGGAACTCATACCCGCCGTCTGTCGCTTCCACCCGATACGGCTTATCCGTCACCATGACCGCCGACGGATCGTTGTCGCCATGCATCGCGGCGGCCATGGGCCGCAGCGCCTCGAGCCCCACCACCTCATCCGGGAACTGCGGAACTTCCAGGATGGGCGCTGGCTTGAACATAGCCTGAATGTCGTCGAGATAGCGCGCTTGCCGCCGGCGCCAGCTCTCCGCGAAGTCCCCCGTTGCGGTGGCGGGAATCACCCGATTGACGACCACCGCGTCGGTCACGTGGTTGTAAAGGGTCAGGTGCGTGTAGCTGCGCTGGGCCTCGCGCACGACCATCTTTTCGGGGTTCACGACCAACCGCACCGAGCTCTGCCCTTGTCGGGTGAGCAGTTCTCGGAGCTTTTCCATCTCTATGACCAGATCGCCCATGGAGTCGAACACGTCGTCGTCGGGGAGCGGCATGTCCGTCACCCGCCGGGCCATCGGCCGCACCAGGCGTGCGAGCTGCCGGTTGATCGGCAGCAGTTTGTCCATCCACCAGCGACCGACGTCCGGTACCGACAGCAGGCGGAGCGTTTCGCCGGTCGGCGCGCAATCGACGATCAACACATCGAATTCGCCCGCCTCCGCGTGGCGGTTGATCCAGAGAAGGTTCGCCAGTTCCTCCATGCCCGGCAGCACGGCGATCTCCTCCGCCATCAGATCGTTCATGCCGCGCCAGACCAGTAACGCCTCCACCCACGACTGCACGCTGCCCCAATACGTTTCGAGGTTGTAGTAGATGTCGCATTCCTGCGCCCACAGGTTGTCCACGACCGGAACCGGCTCTGGACCAACTGGCATGTCCAGCGAGTCGCCCAGGCTGTGGGCCACGTCTGTGCTCATGACCAGCGTGCGCATGCCGCGTTCGGCGCAACTCAGCGCCGCCGCCGCGGCGACGCTCGTCTTCCCCACGCCGCCTTTGCCCGTGTAGAGGATGATTCGCGGCCGGTGGCTAGTCGTCATCGCGGTGGTCCCTTGCCGTGATGTTGACGTGAATTGAGCTATCGCGAGCCGGCAACACGCGCCCGATCGCCGCGCTGGCCAAGGCGCCTGCCTGCTCGAGGTCCCGTCGCAGCGCCGCTTCGGATTCGGGCGCGACCGCGATCAAGAGCCCTCCGCTCGTTTGCGCATCCGCCAGCGCCAGGCGCTGGGTCTGTTCGAAGTCATGGTCCCACGCGATGGCGCCGTCGAGCGCCGCCAGGTTCCGTTCCGTTCCCCCAGGCACATAGTCCTGCTCGATCAGCTCCCACACACCCGGCAGATAGGGAACCAGATCGGCCAGCACCAGCGCGGAGGTTTGGCTGGCGTCCATCATCTCACGCAGATGGCCGAGCAACCCGTAGCCGCTCACGTCGGTCATGGCATGCGCGCCGTGCCTGGCCGCCACCGCCGCGGCCTCGCGGTTGAGCCCAAGCATCGAGGTGGTTGCGGCGTCGATTGATTCCGCCGCTGCCGCCTCGTGCTTGATCGCGGTGGAGATCACGCCCGTCCCGATTGGCTTGGTCAACACCAGCACGTCGTGTGGCCGCGCGCCGGCGTTCGCGATCAGCGCGTCTGGGTGAACCGTCCCGATCACCGCCATGCCGTACTTTGGCTCCGGGTCGTCGATCGAGTGCCCGCCGGCCAGCAACACGCCCGCCTCCCGCAACTTTTCCACTCCCCCGCGCTGGATCTCGATGAGCGCGTCCAGCGGCAGCGTGTCCCGCGGGAATGCCGCAAAGCTCAGCGCCAGCAGCGGATCGGCCGCCATCGCGTAGATGTCGCTCAGCGCGTTCGCCGCCGCGATCGCGCCAAAGTCGTACGGGTCGTCCACGATCGCCGTGAACACGTCGATCGAAACGACGAGCGCCAGGTCGTCTCGCAGCCGGTACACCGCGGCGTCGTCCATTGAGGCCGCACCGATCAGCAGGTCCTCGTGGACCACCGGCGGAAGGTGGCGCAGCACGTGCGCCAGCTCAGATGGGCTGAGTTTGCACGCTCACCCGGCGCCGTGCGAGTAGCGGGTGAGCTTTATGGGCGGGACATCCATGCTCATGGGCTGAATCTACCGTAACGGCGGCACCGGCCTGCACCGTTTCTTGGCAGCATGATATTGGTTGGCGAAGGCGCCGGACTTCGCCGCGTACACGTCTGGAGTGAGAGCGTCTGATCCGTTCACGCCTGCGCACGCCGCTGCTGGCGGTCGCGCTCGCGATCGTCGTCGGATTCGGCGCGTCCGGTGTCGCGTGGGCGGGGCCGCCCGCGTACCACGACGAGATCCCGGTCAGCGCGGGCCGGTTCTTCACCGATCTGGGACAGAACGGCACCGGGTTCGGAGTCCGCAACTACGCGGATGGCCCGCGATTCCTCGATGCCTTCGAGCGGTTCGGGGGTATCGAGGTCATGGGGCTTCCGTCGTCCCGACCGTGGATCGGCGAGGGCGGGTTCGTCTACCAGCTCACGCAGCGTGTCTTGCTGCAGTGGTCGCCGGCCGATGAGCGTACGCGGCTGGCGAATCTCTATGAGCTGCTCGAACGTCATGGATTCGATGACGAATTGCTCGCTCGCCAGGTTCCGCGGCCGGAGGCGGACGGCTCGACATCGCTGGCCGAGGCGACCCAGATCCGGCTGGGATGGCTCACCGATTCAGGGATCGCCGCCGCCTTCGCGCAAAACCCCATTGACCCCGGGAATGTCGCCGCCAGTCTGGAGCTCCACGGACTCCCGATGTCGCGGCCGGAGCGGATCGGGCCGTTCGTCGTCCAGCGGTTCCAGCGCACCGCGCTTCAGCGCTGGGTCGAGGCCGTCGATGGCGGTCAGTCGGTGGGCTCGGTGGTGCTGGTCAACGGCGGCGATTACTTCAAGGACTTCCTGTTCGCGGATTCGCTCGTCGCCGCGCCGCACACTCCCGATGACGCGCGCCTTGCGGACGTGCGCGCGTCGCCTTCCGAGTTGGTGGCGCTCGATCTCGCCACGGCGACCGACCGCGCCTACAACGTCATTGATGACGCCGTCGCGGAGGCGCTGCGCCTGCTGGAGGGCGTCGCGATCAACGACTCGGGGCTGGGCCTGGCCGCCGATCTGGATGTCGCGTTCCGGGCACGGCGATACCCGCGGGAGATTCTCGCGGTCTTCACGTCCCCGGATGCGATCAACCTGAACCACCGCCTGGCTGCCGAGGATGCGCGCGTGTTGGCCGCCGTGATGGCGCATGAGCTGGCGCACCTCGAGGACTTCCACAGCGGTCTGCTGGATGGTTCGCGCGCCTCGTGCCTGCTTGGTGAGCAGCGAGCCATCGCGCGTGAGGCTCAAACCTGGGGCGCGCTCGTCGGTCCGGACGGCAAGCAAGCGCCGCTGACGGACATCGAGCGAGTCGAGAACGCGCGCTTGCGGACGTTTCAAGAGGGCGGCGGCGCGTTGGAACGTCTCGTCGGCCGGATTTACGCCGACACGTGTTGAGCGGGCAGGGTCATTGACGCTCGCGATTCGCCCGGCGTAGCATCGCCCGGATGTGATCTGGCCAGACGGGCGGCTCCCCTGCGACCCGTCGCCGTGGGCGCGCGAATCGGATTCTCGGTTGCGACGGCGTTCATCGTCGCTTCTTCCGCCAGATGTCGACGCCCGCTGACAGCCTGATCGCGCAGCGCCCCGAAGCCTCGGGGTTCGGCACGAACCGGTCGACGACCATGGAAACGAACGCCCTCGATACGCTCGCCGAGCGCGGATTCGTTCACTCCGCCAGCGACGCCGACGGCCTGCGGCGCGCGCTCGATGATCCGATCACCTTCTACGTCGGGTTCGACCCTACGGCGTCGAGTCTCACCGCCGGTCACTTTGTCCAGCTCGTCATGGCCGCCCATCTGCAGCGCGCCGGCCACCGCGCGGTGTTCGTCGCCGGCGGCGGGACGGCTTTGGTTGGCGATCCGAGCGAACGCGAGTCGACCCGCGCTGTCCTGTCGGAGGCGGAGATCGCGCGCAATGTGGCGGCCATCACGTCGCAGCTCTCGCGTCTGATCGAGATGGGCGAGGGCCGCGGTGAGGTGATCGACAACAGCGAATGGCTGCGCGGCCTGGACTACCTCGACTTTCTCCGCGAGATCGGCCGCCACTTCAGGGTCAACGAGATGATCGCGACCGATACGTATCGCCGTCGCCTCGAGTCCGGCGCCAGCCTGAACTTCGTCGAGTTCAACTACCGGCTGCTGCAGGCGTACGACTTCCTCCACTTGTACCGCACGCACGGCTGCGTCCTGCAGGTCGGCGGAAGCGATCAGTGGAGCAACATCCTCGCTGGTGTCGATCTGATCCGTCGCGTCGAAGACGCTCAGGCCTTTGGCCTGGTGTCGCCGCTGCTGGTCAGCAGCACCGGAGAGAAAATGGGCAAGACCGCCGCCGGCGCGCTCTGGCTCGACGCGGATCAGACATCGCCCTACGAGTTCTACCAGTACTGGATCAATGTCGAGGACCAGCTCACCGAGCGTCTGCTCAGCTTGATGACCTTCCTGCCGATGGCCGAGGTCGAGGAGCTGAGCCGTCTGCATGGACGCGACGCGCCCCGTGCCAAGGAGCGGCTTGCGCACGAGGTCACGGCGCTCGTGCATGGAGTAGCGGCGGCGGATGAGGCGCGTGAGAGCTCGCGCGCGGTATTCGCGGACGCCGGCGGCAGCACCAGCGCCGTTCCGGAGACCACCGTCGCGGTCGCCGCCCTCGAGGCTGGTCTGCCGGTCTTCGACCTGCTCGTCTCGACCGGTCTGGCCGCTTCCCGCGGCGAGGCCCGCAGGCTCATTCGGCAAGGCGGCGCGTACCTCAACGATCTCCGCATCGACCGCGAGGACGCGCACGTGAGCGCGTCGGATCTTCAGGACGGATCGCTGCTGCTGCGCGCGGGCCGGAAGCGCTATCACCGCGTGCGGGTCGAGGCTGCTCCATGACCTGGTCCACCGGCGAGATCACCCGTATTAGCGTGGCCAGCCCGCGCGCGGACTGGGACCATCTTCTCGATGCGCTGCTGGTCTACTGGTCCGAGACGCTGCGCGGCGTGCTCGACGACCCCGGCGAGTGGCGCGCGCTCATGGAGCACCGGATGCGCCGGCGGCTGGACAACCACTCCACCTGGCTTTGGCTGTACAGACGCAATGACCGGACCCTTGGCATGGCGAACTTCTTCGTCGCCTCCGGGGTGGCCCAGATCGCCGAGATCTACGTGACCCCAAGCGAGCGGCGCAGCGGTCTCGGCCGGTTTCTCATCGACTCGATGCGGGCGGTCCTGCATGACGAGGGGGTGGCCCGGATCGCCGTGCGGGTTCCGCAGTACGCCACGGCCGAGATTGAGTTCTGGCACAGTTGCGGCTTCGAGGATGTCGCCGTGCAGCTGGAGACCGACACGCGACCGCGGGCGGACGAGTAGGCGAACGCGACCCGGCCACGACGTCTTGCGATCCGGCGCCGCCCGCCGCGGCGATACCATCAGCACGTCGCTCGCGGCGTGATGGGAGATCGACGCATGACCCCGAATCTAGCCAAAGTTCCAGATCTGCCGCCCGGACGACCGAAGTTGCGGAAACCGGCGCTGCCGCTGGACTTCGCCGCCGCCGAGGCGCGCGCGGCCGCTGGCCAGACGCCGCGCTGCGAGTGGGCGCAACGGAACCCCGATCTGACCGCCTATCACGACGACATCTGGGGCGAGCGTCCGCGCGATGACAGCGAGTGGTTCGAGCGAATGATGTTCGAGATCTTCCACGCCGGCCTCAGCTGGACACTCGTCTGGAACAAGCGCCAGGGGCTCCGCCGCGCCTACGCGGGCTTCGATATCGAGTCGGTCGCCAACTTCGGTCCCACCGACATCGAGCGGCTCATGCAGGACCCCGACGTCGTCCGGAGCCGGAGGAAAGTCGACGCCGCCATCGGGAACGCCCGCCGCTCGCTCGACCTGCGCGACACACACGGGTCGCTCGAGAGCTTTCTGCTGGGCATGCCGTCGAGTCAGGCGGCCAAGCAGTCCGAGCTCAAGAAGGCCTTCGCGTTCATGGGGCCCGGCGTGGCCCGCTCGTTCGTGGAGGCGACCGGCCTCGTGGTTCCGCCGCACCACCCGTACTGCTTCAAGGCCGATCGGCCGGTCTGGTCGGCCGCCGGCTAGCGTCGGGCGCGACCCGTCCCATCGCCCCGGCCCGCGCCTACGGCGTTGGCACGTAGGGTGGAATGTCGGGATTCGCGGCCGATCCCACGTGCCGAAACGCCGTGAACCCGCCGTCCACGAAGAGCAGCTGGCCCGTAATCAACCGCGCGTCGTCCGAGGCAAGGAATGCAATCGCGTCCGCGATGTCCTCCGGTTCGGCCATCCGGCCCATCGGAATCCGGTCCACGATCGCCTTGAAATCGACCTGACCTTGTTCTTCCACCTGGCGCGTCAGTGCCGTCAGCGTGTGGACCGGGCCAACGCAATTCACCCGCACGCCCGATGGTCCCCACTCGATCGCCAGCACGCGCGTGAGCATGGCGACGCCCGCCTTGGCCGCGCAGTAGCCGATCCGCCCGAGGAACGCCGTCTCGGACAGGATCGAGCCCAGCGTCACGATCGTCCCGGACCCGCGCGCCACCATCTGTCGCCCGACTGACTGGCAGGTCAGGAACGTGCCGGTGAGCATGCTGTCGATCACCCGGTCCCAGGCGTCGCGCGGCTGCTCGAGCGCGGCGCCGACCGCCGTTCGTCCCGCGCTCGTCACCAGCACATCGATCTGACCGAACTCGTCGATCGCTTCCTTTGTCATCGCCTCGATCGAGTCGCCGTCCGT
Organism: Chloroflexota bacterium; assembly: GCA_965247475.1. GTDB lineage: Bacteria > Chloroflexota > UBA11872 > UBA11872 > UBA11872. The sequence continues at coordinate 2,280,084 of OZ252016.1, read as the reverse complement.
CACGTCGACGGCGATCGCGAGCCCCGGACCTTGCAACCCACTCGCGGCCTCGCGCGCGGCATCGAGGTTGATGTCGGCCACGACAACGGCGGCGCCTTCGCTCGACAGCTTCTGCACGGTTGCGAGCCCGAGCCCGCTCGCGCCGCCCGTCACCACGGCTACCCGTCCTTCGAATCGCATGGCGCCTTCCCCGTCAGCCCAGGATGCGCGCACCGTACCACCGGCCGGTGGCGCGATTGCTAGCGGCGGAAGCGCGAAATGACCTTCGCATGAACGGCCGGCCGCTCGCGCCCGGCCGGCGCGGCGCGACGTCGCCGCGCCGCCCCCGCGTGGATGGCCAGTGGCGTTCCAGGCTCGGTGCTCGGCCGTGCCACGTGGGCCATGCCGATCTGGCGGCGGTCCAGCGCGAGCGTGGCGCTGGTGACGCTGCCGATCGTGGCGCCGTCCTCGCCCATGACCGGATCGCCCGGCCGCGCAATCGGCGCGGGCTCGTCGGTGACGCGGAAGCGCACGATCTCAGCCTGCCGCGCGGCCTCACGCGCCGCGAACCCGCGGCGGCCGATGAAGAAGCTCTTGTGAACCTTCACGAAACTGCCGAAACCGGCGTCGCCGGGTGTCAGGTCCAGGTCGCCGCCCAGTTCGTGCCCGTACAGCGGAAACCCGGCTTCGGTTCGGGTCGAGTCGCGGGCGCCAAGCCCGCACGGCTTCACCCCGTCCTCGGCGCCCGCCGTGAGGATCTCTTCCCAGACGTCCGCGGCCGCCTGCGGATGCACGAAGATCTCGAATCCGGTCCGTTCGCCGGTGTAGCCGGTGCACGCGACCTCCACCTGGGTCCTGCCCAGCGTGACCGTGCGGACGTCGTTCGACCGCATCGCCGCAATCGTCGCGGCATCGGACTGGCTACCGGCAATCCGTTGCAGGATCGCGCGCGAGTGCTTCCCCTGCAGGGCCAGATCGACGCGGCGCCGATCGCCCGCGTCCGGATTCTTCAGGTTCTCCAACTCGGCGGCCACCGGGCGCTCCGCCCACAGGTCGCCGGGTTCGATCTCGAACTCGCGTTCGTTCACGCCCCGCAGCCAGGCCCAATCCTTGTCAGCGTTGGACGCGTTCACCACCGCCAGGAATCGGTCTCGGGTGAGCCTGTATACGATCAGGTCGTCCAGGCAGTGTCCCGTCGGGTCGAGCAGGTAGGTGTACAGCGCCCGGCCGATCGGGACTCGCGACACGGTCCCGGTCACCACGAGGTCGAGGAATTCCGCCGCGTGCGGGCCTCCGATCCCGAACACCCCCATGTGCCCGACGTCAAACAGCCCCGCGGCGGTGCGAACCGCACGATGCTCGGCCTCGATGCCTTCGTACCAGACCGGCATACGCCAGCCCGCGAATGGCACCATCCGGGACCGCTCCGCGTGCCAGTCGTGCAGCGGGGTCTCGAGCAGTTCGGACGCATCGGACGGCTCCGTCCAGGCGAAGGCCGGCCGTCGCTCGGGCCCCGTCTTGGGCAGCGCGTCGGACCGACCGGCGAAGAAGGGCCGCCGCACATCCGCCGCTGGCGGATTGGGCACCGCGGCCGGCGAGATGTTGCGTGCGCCCAGCGCGCCGGTGAGCTCGGCTATCGATGTTGCGTCGGCGACCACGGCGGCCGCCTCACCGTCGCGAATCACCAATGCGGGAATCCCGTCGAGTTCGATCTTGGTGACCGCCGATCCGCCGTCCGGCGCGAGTCTGGCCGCGTCGGCCGCCGAGATCGGGATGGCGTCCAGCGGTTCGCGGGCGCCCGGCCCTGGCGTCACGGCCACCGGTCCCGTCAGCTTGCGACTCGGGTCAGCGCGGTCGACCACCACGTAGCCGTCGGACGCGGCCTGCAGCCACTCGGCGGCGTCCGAGCCGGCCGCCGGATTCACGATCAGCCACATCCGGCGTTCGTGCCCGCGTCGATCGGTTTCGGGCCGAACCACCAGCGCGGGGATTGCTTCGCCGCCCGCCGGAGCGCCGACGCCGACGTGCGCCGCCGCGCCGGACGCGAGGTCTCGCACCCGCCGGTTCGACAGCTCATCCACGAACTGCGGCGCGCGCGGTCCTCGAACCTCGATCAGCGCCGCCCGCTCGGGAACGACCGGCGCGGGCCGCGCGCGTTCGGCCGCGCCGCGGCTCGCGAGCTCCGCGACCTCCGCCCGCAGCGCCCGCAGCTGTGAGAACTCGATCCGGCCGCGATGCCGGGCGCCGCGTTTGCCCGGATAGGTCACGCCGATCATGGCTCGGAACGCGCGGCCCAGCAGTCCAGCCAGCTCGCGTATGTCGGACGTGTCGAAGCCGCGCTGTGTCAGCCACGGCGTGCCCATGCGCACGCCGCTGGGCGCCGCGAATCCACTGTCGCCGGGCAACGAGTTTCGATTGGCGACGATCCCCAGCAGATCCAGGATGCGCACGGCCGGCTCGCCGCGCAGCTCACCGCTGGCGCCCGCTTCCCGCAGATTGACCACCAGCAGGTGCGTGTCGGTTCCGCCGTAGGCCACGCCCACGCCCTGGTCGACCAGCGCGTCGGCGAGCACGGCGGCGTTGTCCGCGATCCGCCGCTGCACGGCCGCGAAGGCCGGCGTGGCGGCGAGGCCAAAGGCTACCGCCATCGCCGCCATCTTGTTCACGTGCGGGCCGCCCTGCTCGCCCGGGAACACGGCCCGGTCGATCCTTCGCATCAGGTGTCGTCGGTGCGAGAGGATCACCGCCGCCCGCGGCCCGAAGAGGGTCTTGTGCGTCGTAAACGTCACCACGTCCGCGATGCCCACCGGCGACGGGTACGCGCCCGCGACCACCATCCCGGCCGGATGCGAGATATCGGCCATCAGGTAGGCGTCCACCGAATCGGCGATGGCTCGGAAACGCTCCCAATCCGGCGCCCAGGGATACGACGTGTAGCCCGCAATGATGATGCGGGGCCGCTCTCGATCGGCGATCGCGGCGATCTGGTCGTAGTCGAGCCGCGATGCCGCGTCGACGAGCTCGTAGCGTACGGAGCGGTACCGGATCCCAGAACGGCTGACCGGCGAGCCGTGCGTCAGATGCCCGCCGTGCGAGAGCTGCAGCCCCATGATGCCGTCGTCGGGATCGAGCAGCGCCTCGAACACGGCGTTGTTCGCCGCCGCGCCGGAGAGCGGCTGCACGTTGACGTGCAGGTTGGAGGCGGCGACGCGGCCGTTCGTGAAGATCTCCGCGCAGCGGCGCCGCGCCAGTGATTCCACCAGGTTTGAGAAGTCGTTGCCGCGGTAGTAGCGCCGGTCGCCGTAGCGCCGGAACCGCGCCAGCTGCCAGTCCAGGTCTTCCAGCCGCTCGGGGTCGTCCCGCAGCATCGGGCCGGCCGGATATCCCTCCGAGTAGATGCTGGTGAACGGCGAGGCCAGCGCCTCTCGGACCGGCCCCGGCGTGAGGCTCTCGGACGGAATCAGGATCAGCTTGTCGCGCTGCCGCGCGTGCTCGCGGTCGATCAGGTCGGCTACGAAGGGATCGACCTCGCCGACGCCGCGGTCGAAGGTCAGGTCCGGATAGCTCGAGGGCTCAGGCATCCGGCGCCTCGCGGTTCGCCGCCGGTCCCAGCGTATGCGCGATTCGGGTGGGGGCCAGGTCCGTGATCGCCGGTGATTGGGGCTCGAGCGTCACTCCGCCACGCGCCGACCATCGCGCAGCGCACGCGAGCGGGCCTGTTGCATGGTCTCGCGCACCACGCCGCCGAAGCGCTCGTTGAGCCACGGGTCGCCGCGCACGTGATAGCCGCCTCGTTCCCAGAATCCTGGGATCTCCGTCGCCCGGAAGTCCAATCCCCGCGCCCACTTGGCGCTCTTCCAGAAATACAGGCTCGGCAGCACCAGCCGCAGCGGCCCGCCGTGCTCGTGCGCCAGCGGTGCGCCATCGTGATGCGTCGCAAACAGCACATCGTCTTGATCGAGTTCCGCCAGGGTCACGTTCGCGGTGTAGCGGGGGTCGGCGTGAACCGTCACGAACTGGCCCTCCGGCTTGGGTCCGGCCAGCCGCAGCAGCTCGCGCACGTGCACGCCCTCCCACCGGTTGTCGAACTTGCTCCAGTGGGTAACGCAGTGGATGTCCGACACGATCTCGGTGCGCGGAAGCGCGTTGAACTCGTCCCAGCTCAGCCGCACCTCGTTGTCCACCAACCCGCCGACCCGAAATTCCCACCGCGCCATGTCATACGGCCGCGGCTCCTGGTAATGCAGCACCGGCCACTTCTCGGTCAGTCGTTGCTGAGGCGGCAGTCGCGGCACGCGCAGCTCCGACGGTCGTGGGCTCACGTCAGGCACGTCGGGGGACGGCTCGCCGCCCGATCCAGAACCGCCGAACAATCGATCCAGCACGCCCTAAAGACCTCGCTGCGTTTTGCGCTCTAACCCGACGCTACACGGCCACAGGACCCTATGCAATCGGGGCACCGCTATCCCGCGGGCGCCTCGGTTACGTGCGTCGGCGGGTCAAGCGCGTCGTAGATCATCCGCGCCAGCTCGGCGCCGGTTGCCGCCGCGCGCTCGGCGTCCGGGACACCATCGGACAGGAGCGCGATGACGATCGGCCCCGTGGACGCGTACACCACGCCCGCGTCGCTGACGGCCCCGCCCAGATCGCCGGTCTTGTGAGCCACCGGCGTCCCGACCGGCAGGCGCGCCGGGATGCGATCGTCTTGCGTCTCCGACATCAGCAGCTCGCGCATCTCCAGCACATCCCCGAGCGTCCGGTTCCAAGGTGCGGACCGTCCACCGGCTGCGACCTCGATCAGCGCGGCGATCTCACGCGCGGTCGTCACCGGCTCTCGCGAGTTGGTTCGGGTGATCGCGAGACCCAGGTTCTGCAGCGTCTCGTCGATGCGCGCGTAGCGCAGGTGGTCGGCCAGCAGGATTGCGGTGGTGTTGTCGCTGACCGACATCGCACGCGCCAGCGCCGCCTCGATCGAGATGCGCTGTCCAGGCGCCAGCGATGCGGGCGGATCGACCCGCTCCACCACTCTCGAGGTCATCGTGAGCAGCGTGTCGAACGAGAGGCCGTCCACCGCGCGCTGCCGAAACGCCTCGACCATGGCGGCCGCCTTCCACAGGCTCGCGGCGGTCATGGTCGCGTCGACGTTGCGCGCCACCAATGCCTCGGAAGCGCCCAGCGGAGCCGCGAACACCGCCCACGTGCCCGGCTCGGTCGACAGGCGCGCATCGACCGCTGCCTGGAGCCGCTCACCCGCGGTCCGGCCTTCGGCCTCCCGCGCGGCGTCGGCCGAGAGCACCGGTGTCCGCGAGTCATCCGGCAGCAGCCCCGCCTCCGCCATCACATCGCCTATGGCAACCGCGGTCACCGTGCCCGGCGCCGGCAGGCCCTCGATCGCCTCGACCCAGCGTTGCAGTACCCCGCGCTGGAACCGTTGCGCGACGAACGGGCCCATCGACTCCGGGCGCGACATCGGGACGCCCCAGCGGACCAACGTGTCGTCCGAGGTCCAGCGCACATAGCGGACCGGATCGGGATTGCCGTCGTACGCGGCGCGGATGCCCTCGTCCGTCAGCCACCCGCGACGAATCTCCAGCGCCGCGGCGAACGAGTTGGCCCCATCGTCCAGCGGCGCTGGAATGTTCTTGAATGCCCGAAGCCACTCGGTGAAGTTGGCTTGATCCAGCATTTCGAGCGCGTTGGCCGGGCGCACGATCCCGAGCGCCTCTGACCACTGGAGGAGTGCGCGCTGGAAGGGCTGATAGGTGAAGCCCTCGTGCGCGTACGGACGGCCGATCGGGTACCCCATGGCCCCGGTCGCGCCGAGGCGTCGAAACGCATCCCACCACCGCGCGTTCGTGAGATTCCGGGCCTCGTACCCGGCGTCTGCGGCGCCTGACGCCTGCCGGTAGTGGTGGCCCTCCTCGACGGCGAAGTCGTCGGGAAGATCCGCGGCTGCGTCTCCGCCCGAGCCCGAGTCCTGGGCGCCGGCGGCCCTCGCGCGGCCCGCGAGCGCGGCCGCTGTCAGCACTCCCGTCGCGCGGAGCAGCCGCCTGCGGCTCAGCCCGCCGGACCGCGCGGACGCATGCGTGGAAGTCAGACGGGCTGGCTCCGTTCCGAAGCGGATCACGGATCCCCGCCGTGCGTGGAAGTCACCATAGTATCGGTTGGATCGGCGCCCGCGACCCCGGCGTTACGGGCGCTGCCGCAAGGCGCCGCCGCCGCGATTCCAAGACGGCCTCGAGTCAGCCGCGCGGCTCTACGGCCTCGCCGAATGCCGCCAGCGGCGCGTCCAGTTCTGGGAACACATCCGCCATCGAGGGCTTCTCGAGCCCGGTCGGGTCATCGTGCTCGTGCACAAAGCTGGTCACCCGGTATCGAAGCGCGTCCGGCGCCCGCGCGAACTCACCGGCCGGCAGCAGGGCGATCAGCCGGTTGCCGCGCATGAATGCGCGCGCCGCCGTGGAAACGCCCACCACCGGGTCCGCGGCATCGCGGCGCTGTACCCGCCACGCGGGCTCCAGATCCGGCCGATAGATGATCTCGTACCACTGATCGGTGCCGCGGAACAGATCCACGTGATCGACACGGCCCTCCCAGTCATCACCCGGATCGTCATTGGCCTGGATGGCGATTCCCAGGTGCATCCCCAGCGACGTCTCGGTCCGCGGAATGTCGTCCGCCATCTCGATGACGACGACGACGAAGTCATCGGTTGCGAGTTCCACGGCCGGCGAACCGACCGGCCACAAGTGCTCTCGCAGCACGTCGAGGGCGGCGCCGTCCAGCCGGGCGCCGCCCATGGCCACGCCGCGAATGTCGCCGAACCCGAATCCCGCGGTGGGTTCGCCCGTCGCGATCGCGAAGTAGTCCGCCGCGTCGTCGAGCGAGAACACGTCGTCGACCGGCTCATCCGGCACGGCGCTGACCGTCTGATCGCGAGCGGCGACGCCCATCGTCACCACGCCGCCTTCCACGCTGCCGGGCGCGGTGGCGAATTGAGTGCGGTACCGCCACTGGGCGGGGATGCGGCCGCGCACGATGGCAAAGGTCAGGATGCGATCCGCGCCCGCGTGGAGATCCTGTGGGGCGATGTCGAGCGGGAGGAGATCGGATCCCCCAAAGGCGCGGGCGATCCGGGCGTCGAACGTCCCGTCCGCGCCCGCGTTCACGACCGTGCACGTGAATCCGGCGATGAGCGTGTGGCCGGCCAGCGTGACGGTCGGCGGACAGCTCAGAATCGGGACGGCGGCGGCGCCGGCGATGCTGCCTGCCTTGCGCGGCAACGCGATCTGGTAGTCCTCAATCTCGCCGAACGGCCAGCTTCCGCTGCCGTCCCAGCGGTCGCCGTCGATCTCATCTCGCGTGAGCAGCACCCGCATCCAGGCGGCGTCGGGAAGCTGGCCGTTGTCTTCGAGCGCAAACGGATCGCTCTGCAGCGTGGCGGAAGTCCCCGGCGGCACGCTGACCGGCCAGTTGCGAATCACCCATTCGGACCCGACGGCCTGCGACCCGCTCCAGCGGCCATCGCGGTCGGTGTCGATCAGCACATTCACGAACCGGGCGCCGCCGGGCGCGGCGTCATCGATCGTCACCTCGATTCTCAACCGCGCCTCCACCGGCTGCCGGTCGATCTGCACAGTCAGCGCCATGACTCCGTCGTCGCCTCCGTCGCGATTCGTGAGATTGGGAACCTGATCCGAATCTCCGGGGTCGTCGGCGCCGGACTCCAGGGTCACCGCGCGGCCGAGCCGGTCAGCGCCCGGATTGCGTATGTGCGCGCCCGTGGCGCTGCTGTTCCGTGACTCGAGCTGGGTTGGAAACCGGCCAATCACGCGAGGGTTCCCATACCCGGCCGGCAGACCGTCCGGGGCATCGCCGAATTCGCCGCGGATCGCCCTCGTCGGCGTCGGCGCCGGCGTTGGCGAAGCCGCGGGGGTGGGCGTCGTGTCGGGTGTCGGCGACGGAGCGGCGGCCTCCGGAGCGTCGAGCACGGCTTGTGAGCGCGCTGCCTGACCCGGGGCTTGCTCGACGGCCGGCTCGCACGCGACCGATCCGATCAGCGCAAGCGCCGCGATCCATGCGAGCGCCAGTCGGAGATGCTGGCCGTCGGCCTCGCGTCGCATCAGCGCCCTGGCCCTCGGGTCGGCTCCGCGTGGGTGTCTCGCGATCTCCGCTCCGATCAACGCACGGACGACGCGCCGCGACAAGGCGCGTTGACGTGCCTAGCTGCTGGCTTGTCGAAGCGCGGCGGCGCCGTTGTCCGCCGCGAGCGGGATGCGCTCCGGCGTGTACGTGGCGTGCGAGTCCGGCGTCTCCCACAGGGTGAGCGAGACCACCGGGAACCCAAGCTCCGCCACTTTGTCGTACAGCAGCCTCGCCATGTTCTCGGTGGTGGGGTTTTCGTCCATCTCGAACACCTGCTGCCCGAGCGCCTCGATGGCTCCGATCAGCGGATCGTCGCGCCGCAGGACCATGCGGTGATCGATGTGGGCGTCGATCCAGCCTCCCACCGCATGCCGCACGTCGCGGAAATCGGCCACCATCCCGAGCTCGTCGAGTTCGTCCGCCGCCAGGCGGATCTCTACCCGCCCGTTGTGGCCGTGCGGCTGGTTGCACTTGCCGTCGTAGTCGATCAGCCGGTGGCCGAAGCAGAAATCCACGTGCTTGACGATCTCGTATTTCATCGCGCCCGTGCCCCTACGAAACCTGGCGTCCGCCGTCCACCGGAACGACAGCCCCGGTGACAAAATCGGTTCCTTCAATCATATACAGCATTGCCTGAGCGATATCTTCCGGATCGCCGACGCGCCCCAGGGGCGTGGCCTTCTCGACCGCCCGAACCATCTCCGGCGTGAAGTCCGTTGGGAGCAGAATCGGCCCCGGCGCAACCGCGTTGACCTGAACCTGAGGCGCCAGCTCCTTCGCGAACACCTTCGTCAACGCCACAATGCCGCCCTTCGCGACGAAGTACGGCGCATATCCGGTGTAGGGCCGGTCAACCGCCCAATCGGCCACGTTCATGATCTTGCCGCGGCCCTGCTCGCGCATGTGGCGTCCGAAGAGCCAGCACCCCAGGTACGGGCCCTTGAGATTGACCGAGGTCATGCGATCGAAATCTTGCTCGGTGAGCGTTTCGAGTGGCGTCTCGTAATAGATCGACGCGTTGTTGATGAGGATCTGCACCGACCCGAACTCGCCGATCGCGACGTCCAGGATCCGCTGCACGCCCTCTTTCTCGGACACGTCGGCCTGAACGGCCAGTGCACCGACTCCCAGCTCCCGGAACGCGGCGATTGCCTCGTCCGCCTCACTCGCTGAAGTCCGGTAGTTCAGCACGATGTTCGCGCCGCGCTCCGCCAGCCGCGTCGCCACGTGGCGGCCAACGCGCTTGGCCCCGCCGGTCACGACCGCCGTGGCGCCCGTCAGATCCATGGCGCTCCTTGCTGACACATGGGCGCGTCAGAAGAGCCGCGGCCGGTCCGGCCGCGGGCGGCCTACCCTAGCATTGAGCCGAGCTTTGCCAATCGGGCGATCCAGCGCCGTTAGGAATCACGCATGTCCCCGCGGCCTCCACCCGACCGGCGGGTGACCGCACTGGTGAGCGGCCTCGACAGCGCCATCATGTCGGGCCTGCTGGCGCGCGAGTACGACGAGCTGACACCGTTGTTCGTGCGCGCCGGCCTGCGCTGGGAGGACGCCGAACGCGCCGCGTTGGATCGCTTCTTCGCGGCGCTGGGTGCTCCGGCCGTCCGGCCGATCGTCGAGCTCGAGCTCGGGGCAACCTCGCTGTACGGTCCGCACTGGAGCGCCGGCGACGAGGACGTTCCGGACGCTACCCAGCCGGACGAGGCCTGGTACCTGCCGGGCCGGAATCTGTTGCTGCTGAGCATCGCCGCCACCTACGCGTCGCTGGCGGACATCGCGCGCGTCGCGATCGGCATCTTGGTGAGCAACCCGTTTCCAGACGCCCGCCGCGAGTTCCTGGCCAGTTTCGAGCAGACCGCTCGGCTGGCGCTTGACTATCGAGTCGAAGTGCTCACGCCGCTGGGCCAGATGCACAAAGAGGATGTGATCCGCGCCGGCGCCGGCATGCCGATCGAGCACGCGCTCTCCTGCGCGTCCCCGGTGGTCGGCGGCCATTGCGGCGTCTGCGGCAAGTGCGCCGAGCGGCGCCTCGGGTTCATCGATGCCGGCGTGCGCGACCCGACCGCCTATGCGGACGCGCTGGCGCTCTAGCGTCCCCGCGTCAGCCCGCGACGGGTCGAGACGCGGTCCAGAGCTGCTTGATGCCGGCGGCGTCGACCTCTGGAAACGGGTTGAAGACCGTTACTTCGATTGTGTCGAGGCCCGCGGCGTTCAGCGCGCCGCGGATCCCGTCGTCGGCGAACCAGCGCGCTCGCAGGGTCGCGGAGGCCGGGCGCGCAGTTCCGTCGCGCTCGTACTCGATCGCCAGGCGCATGGTCGTCCAGATCTCGTCCTCGACGTCGTATGTCCGATGGACCACGAGGCCCGGACCGCGATCGGTCGTGGGCATACGCCACAGCGCCTCGAAGCCGGCGCGGGTGTTCACGTCGAAGACCAGCACCCCGCCGGGCCGGAGATGCGCGCGCACGCGCCCGAACACGGACTCGAGGTCCCGCACGGCCGGCAGGTGATTCATCGAGGCGTACAGACACGTAACCGCGTCGGCCGATCGCTCGACATTGAATGTACGCATGTCGGCACGGACGAAATCCACGGACACGCCCGCCTGTCGGGCCTTCGCCCGCGCCTGCCGCACCATTGCCTCGGAGCGGTCGACGCCGATCACGCGCACGCCCGCGCGGGCCACACGGATGGCGTGCGTCCCGGTCCCGCAGGCGAGGTCGATCAGCCGATTCGGATTGCCGATTCGGCCCTTCAGCCGCTGGTCTACGTCAGGTGCGATCAGGTCGCTGTAGACGGGGCCGTGAACGCGTTGCCAGGCGTCGTAGACCTCGGCGAAGACGTCGTATGAGTCGCTCATGCTCGATCCCGTCGGCGATCACGCACCCGTGAGCGTCGCGGCGGCCGCCGTTAGGCGCCGCCCCCAACCGTCAGCCGTTGGCGTCCGCGAGCCAGTCCGGAACGAGCCCCTGCGACGCACCATCCGCCCAGGTGTGTGTCACCAGCGCCGCGCTGTCGCCGTTCATCTCGTCGGTCACGAGCACCGGTGTGCGCAGCGTGCCGTTGTTGATGGTGGCGCGGCCGGTCACCACCGCCGCGGTGCCCACGATTGACAGTTCGGCCTCGATCGCCCCCGTCTCGATTCGAGCCGATCGGATCACCCGCCCCTTCACCTGGCGCGCCTGGATCAGCTCCGTGACCTCGATGTCCTTGGATGCGCGAACGTTCGCCTGGCCGGCACGCAGGATCCGGCAATTCAGCGCCGCGTCCACGATCGTCGGGCCGTCGATCTCGAGCTCGTCACCTTCAACCACCACGGTGAAGTTTGGGTAGATGATCGGCGTCTCGACCCGCGTCATCTCGGGTGGGAGGCGCAGCGTCAGCTCGCCGTCCACCTGCTCGACGGTCGACCCCGGGGGTTCGATCGAGCCGCGCGGCGAGTCCGCCGGCTTCACGTCTTGGAAGAACACGTCGCCCGCCATTGTTTACCTCTCTCCGCACCGGCGCGATTGGGCCTCCGGCGCCCGCGCCGACGCCTGATTGGGGATCGAGCATAGTCCGTGCGTGCACCGCGTTCCACCTCGGCCGCTGGGATGCGGACGGCGGGACCGTCGCGCCTCAGCGCCGCAGGTAGTTCCCAATCAGGCGCTCCTGTTCCAACTCGCTCAGCGCATAGTCGCCCGGTCGCTCGCTGCGCTGACGGCAGACTTCGTAGAGCAGGATGCCGGTCGCCACCGATAGATTGAGGCTGCCCACCATTCCCGAGGTCGGAATCGTCAGGCGCGCATCCGACGCCGCGAGCGCCTCTGCCGAAAGGCCCGAGTGCTCGTTGCCCAACAGCAGCGCGATCCGTGGCGCGCGCAGATCTGCCGTCGAGGCCGTCGTCGCGGCGGGATCGGCCACGCTGGCGACCAGCTCGAATCCGCTGGACGTGAGCTCGCGCATGCACGCATCCGTCGAGTCATGGATCGTGAAGTCGAGCCACTTGTTCGCCGATGAGGATGTGGACGTCCCTACCTTGCGAGGGTTGAAGGGCGCCTCGCTGGTGAAGATGAGGTGCACCTGCGGGACCCCAAACGCCTCACAGCTCCGTAGCGCGGCTTCCGCGTTGTGCGGATCGTGGATGTTCTCCAGGACCACGACCAGCCCGCTCTGACGCCGCGCGACCACCTCGCGGAACCGCCGCATCCGGCGCGGCGTTGGTGCGCGAGCCGCGGTCCGGTCCTGCCCGCTCATCCCCCGGTCTGGTCGCTCAGGACCTCCGCGTTGAGGCACCACTTCGGCCGCCGGCCGCCCAACACTCGCTCGACCTCCTCCGCCGCGTGGACCGCCATCATGCGGCTCGATTCCTCGGTCACGCCCGCGTTGTGGGGTGACAGCAAGACGTTCGGCGCCAGCAGCAGGGGCGAGTCGGTAGGCGGTTCCTGCTCGAACACGTCGATTGCCGCGCCGGCGATCTCGCCCGCCCGCAACGCGTCGGCCAGCGTGGATTCATCGACGACCGCGCCGCGGCAGGTGTTCACCAGCACCGCCGTGGGCCGCATCGCACGCAGCGCGTTTGCGTCGATCAGGTGCCGCGTCTCCGGACTGAGCGGTACGTGCAACGACACGATGTCCGCCGCCGCCAGGAGCTCGTGCAAGTCCTTGGCCGGCGCCGCGCCCGCGCGCCGGATTGCGTCGGACGCGAGGTACGGGTCGTACGCCATCATCCGCATCTCGAACCCACGGCCGAACGCTTGCAACACGCGGCGCCCGATCCGCCCCGCGCCGATCACGCCCGCCGTCCGACCGGCCAGCTCCAGCACCTGCGGCCGGATCTCCTCTCGTGGCCGCCCGTCGCGCGTGATCCTGTCCTGCTCAGCCAGGCGCTTCATCACGGCCAGCGCGCTTGCCACCGCGTGTTCCGCCACCGCGATGTAGTTCGCCTCGGGCGTGCAGCACACGGGGATTCCGCGCGCGGTTGCGTGGGCGATATCGATCGCGTCCACGCCGACGCCGTGCTTCTGAATGATCTGGAGGTCAGACGCCGCGTCGATCACGGCGGGCGTGATTCGGGCCACGCGCGAGATGATCGCGGCCGCCGCGGTCACGCTTGACTCGAGCGTGTCCGCGGCGATGCCCGACAGGCGCATCGGTCTGGCGAACCGCTCCAGCACGTCGATCCCGGCGTCGTCGATCCATTCCGTCACGACGACGGTTGGGCGATTCCCGGCGGGCAACGTCATGCCCCGTTCGCCGCCACGGATCGCTGGGCGCCGCGTGGCACGAGATGCGTGTACTTCAGGCCGTTGCCCGTGTTCAACAGCACCACCCGCTCATCGCGCGCGATGTCGCCCCGGTCGAGCGCCGCCGTGAGCGCGGGGATCATCGCCGCTCCTTCCGGCGCCGCGAACACCCCCTCCACGGCCGCGAGCTCGTGCATACCGTCGACGAGTTCGGCGTCGGTCACCGCGATAGCCGTCCCGCCGGTCGCCCGCAGGATTCTGAGCAGCAGCCGGTGCGCGAACGGCAGCGGCACCCGCAGACCGGACGCCGCCGTCTGGGCATTCTCGGCGGGCCTGGCCTCGGACGCGCCGCGCTCGAGCGCTTCCACGATCGGCGCCGCGCCAGCCGCCTGCACGGCGACCAGACGCGGTAGACGAGCGCCGACCCATCCGATCGCCTGCAGCTCCAACATCGCCTTCCATACGCCGATCAGCCCGACGCCTCCGCCGGTCGGATAGAGGATCACATCCGGCGGGTCCCACTCGAAGTCCTCGGCGATCTCCAGACCCATCGTCTTCTTGCCCTCGACCCGATAGGGCTCGCGCATCGTGGATACGTCGAACCAGCCATGCTCACGACCGAGCTCGCGTGCCACCCTGCCCGCCTCGTCGATCAGACCGTCGACCTCGCGGATGTCCGCGCCATAGGCGGCGCACTCGGCCTTGTTCGCCGCGGGCGTATCGCTGGGCATGACCACGTGCAGCGTCAAGCCCGCCGCCGCCGCATACGCCGCCCAGGCGCTGCCCGCGTTGCCGGCCGTTGGGATGACGAGCTCTCGGAGACCGAGCGCGCGCGCCCGCGTAACGCCCACCGCCGCGCCGCGCGCCTTGAACGTGGCCGTTGGATTGCAGCCCTCGTCCTTGAGCCAGAGCCGGTTCAATCCCAGCCGCCGCCCGAGTCTGGCCAGCCGGATCATTGGTGTGCCGCCCTCACCCAGACTGACTTCCTGGGTATCCGGCTCGATCGGCAGCAACTCGCGATAGCGCCAGAGTCCCGCCGGTCGCTGCGACAGCGAGTCCCGATCGAGCGTGCGCGCGACGGCGTTCAAGTCGTATTCGGGCAGCAGCGTCTCGCCGCAGCTCGCGCACACGGTCTGGGCCGTGTGCGGATCGTGTTCACGATCGCACTCGGCGCAGCGCAACAGCCGGAGGAACGATCGGCGCGAGTGGGCTCGGGGCATCGAGTGGCGCGTCAGGGTCCCGCGCGATCTATGACGGCGCGGGCGCCGAGCGTAGCGCATCGCTTCCGAGCAAAAAGTGACGCCCGGCGGATGCCGGGCGCCACACGCTGAGACGTGGAGTTAGTTGGCGACGACGGTCATCCGCACGAGCTGATCGAGCTTCGTCAGGTTGAGAATCGAGATCAATCGCTTGCGGCGGCCCGCCGGGGCCAGCACGCCAAGACTCCGGAGCTTGCAAATCGCCAGGCTCACGCTCTCGCGCACCGTGCCCAACCGCTGCGCCAGCTCCTCGTGCGTGACGCGGATATCGGTGCTGCCCTGCCGCTCCGCCATCTGCAGAATCGCCAGCGCCACCGACCCCGCCACGTTGTCCAGCGCGATCTGGGCATTCCGAGCCTCCAGCGTCCCGAGGCGTCGCGCCTGTGCGCGAATCAGCTCCATGGCGAACGCGGGCTCGCGGCGGACGAGACGTTCGAACGAAGCCGGATCGAGCCACGCGATCGTCGTCGGCGCGTCGGCCTCGATGAACGCACGGTCACTGATGCTCGCGTCGAAGATGTTCTCGAACCAGTCACCGGCGCCCAACGCGGCGGCCGCGAGTTGCTTGCCGCCGGGGCTCACACGCCAGACCGTCGCCGAGCCGTCACACAGGATCCCCACGCGGCCTGGCTGGCTCGCCGGATCCAGCAGCAAGTCACCCCGCCGGTACTTCGCCGAGCGGCCGCCCGCGGCGCGCAAACTCGCGAGGAGCGTGTCGCTCTTGGTGCGCTCTGTGCCTAGCCGTGCCGACATTGGCTCTTCCGCCCTCCATTGAGGCGCATGCAATCGGGCTTTCGCCCTGCAAGATTCAGACTAGGCGGTGGAGGTGAAAGGAGCGTGAAGCCGGGATTAAGAAACTCTAAGAACCGGCTGCGCCGCCGTACGCGCGGGCGGAACCGGATCGCTTTCCGGAGCGTCAAGCGCGGCCAGCCGGATTTCGAACTCCGCACCGCCATAGCGTCCGTTGCGCGCGCCGACGGATCCGCCATGGGCTTCCGCAATGCTCTGAACGATCGTCAGGCCCAGACCGGTTCCGCCGCCGGTTCGCGCGCGCGCCGGATCGATCCGATAGAAGCGCTCGAATACGTGCGGCAGGTGCGCCGGGGGGATGCCGGAGCCGTCGTCCGCGACGGTTATCACCACTTCGCCGTCGTGCTGGGCAACGCCAATCTCGATGCGGCCGTCCGGGCGGGTGGCCGCGATCGCGTTCTGGACCAGGTTCCGCAGGGCGCGCTCCAGCTTGTCCAGGTCGCCGGTCACCACTTTTGCACCCTCGCCGCTGACCTCGAGCGTGCGCCCGTCGGCGATCGGCCTGAAGTCGCCCGCCACGCGGCGCACCAGCTGGTCGATGTCCACCGGTTCGAGCTGCATCTCCGGCGCTGACTCGAGCTCGGCGACCGCGAGCAGATCATTCACGATGCGCTGCATGCGCGTGGCCTCGCGCAGGATCGCGGCGGTCGACTCATCGGTGTGGCGCGCACCCAGCCCGCGGCCCAGCAGATCGGCGTTACCGCGGATGACCGTCAGTGGCGTCTTGAGTTCGTGCGAGGCGTCCGCCACGAAGCGGCGCTGCGCAATGACGCCCTGCTCGATGTGGTCCAGCATGCGATTGAAGGTCCGTCCCAGAGTGCTCAGCTCATCCGAACCAGCGGCCCCTGAGATCCGCTTGCTCAGATCGCCCTGTCGCGTGATCGTCTCCGCGGTCCTGGTCATCTCGGCCACCGGCGCCAGCGACTTGCGCGCCAGATACGCGCCCGAGAGCAGCGCGATCACGATGACGCCGGCCGAGCTGCCGACGACGAGATTGCGGAACCGATCGACGGTGCTGTCCGCGAGCTGGAGCGATTGCGCGCTCTGCAGCGCGCCCAGCAGCACGCCGTCGCGAATGACCGGCGTCGTCAAGAGCCGGATGCGGAACCCGCCCTCCAAGGGCACGGTCTCGATCTGTTCCTTGGCCGTGCGCAGCGCGAGCTCGGCCGACGGCGTGATCGGAAGCGACTGCCCCTGGAGGTTCAGCGACGCGATGACCGGGACGCCGTCCGCGTCCAGTATCTGCAGATAGACCCCGGGCTCCTGAAACTCGTTGCTCGGCGGCATCAGCGTCACGCCCAAGGAGGGCCGCACTCCGGTGAATGGCGTCCCCGGCCGCGACGTCCGCACGATCTCGTTGTGGGCGCGCGCCCGCAGCGCCTGATCGATCTCGGCCTGCACGTGCGCCACGAGCATGAAGTGCAGCCCGATGCCGAAACCCAGCACGGTCATCACGAGGAACAGCACGTACCAGAGCGCCAGCCGCAGTCGAATCGTCATGTCGATTCCATGCGGAGCACGTAGCCAACCCCACGCACCGTGTGGATCAAGCGCGACCCGCCCGCGGATTCGAGCTTACGACGCAGATAGCTCACGTAGACGTCGACCACATTCGACACCGCCGACGGCTGAAACCCCCACACCATCTTGAGCAGCGCCTCGCGCGTCAGCACGCGATTCGGTTGCTCGAGGAAGGCTCGGAGCAGCTCGAACTCCGTTTGGGTCAGGCGCAGCGCCGTTTCGGCTCGCCGGACCTCATACGCGCCCAAGTCCATGTGAACGTCCGCAAAATCGAGGCCTTCCCGGTCGCTTGGCTCCTGGCGGCGCAGCAGCGCGCGCAGCCGGGCGACCAGCTCGCCAAACGCAAAAGGCTTCGGCAGGTAGTCGTCGCCGCCGGCATCGAGTCCGGCGATCCGGTCGCGAACGCGGTCCCGCGCGCTCAGGAACAGAACCGGCACGTCGTCGTCCACACGGATACGCCGCAGCACATCCAGCCCGTTCAGGCCGGGCAGCATCACGTCCAGCACCACCGCGTCCACGGGGCCGCTCGAGATCGCCGCCAGCGCCTCCTCGCCGTCGGCCGCGACCTGCACGTCGAAACCTTCGATGCCCAGCCCGCGGCGCAGCATGTCGCGAATCTCGGCGTCGTCGTCGACCGCCAGGATTCGCGGTTTCGCCGGTGCCGTGGAATCGCTCATCCGGGCAGCGTACATCGCGGTCCAAGACCGTTCGTGCGCTAGATTTGCAGTCGATGATGCGCTGCCCGCATCCACCGCGACCGACCGCCGCCGGACTGCTCGTACTGGCATCGGTGGTGATCGCCCTGGCCGCCTGCGACGCGGCTGGCGGCGGTCCCGAGGCGGCGGTCGATGCTCTGCCCGGTGCGCGGATCCGGGTGGACGCCGAGTTTGGAGCGACCGCGATCGCTCCGGCCGGCGCTCAGATCGTGTGGTTGCTATCCAGTTCGGGCTGGGATCCGTGTCCTACCCTCAGCGAGGGAGCGCTCGAGCCGGAGATCTGCTGGATTCGGGTCATGCTCGATGAGACCCAGCTCGCCGTCCTCTTCCCGGAACCCGATGGCACGCTGGGACCCTTGCCCCTGTCGATCAACTTCGACGTGTTTGACATCGCACCCGGTCCGCACGAGCTGCGGCTCGTGCAGAACGGTCGGCTGGACGTCCGCGAAACGTCGCCCGTCGAGGTGCTGGTGAGCGCCGCCGGGCAGTGAGTCAGCGGCCGCCGCCCGCCTGGCTCAGGCCGGCTTCCACTTGATCGTGCAGCCCGCGGGCGGAGTCTCGGCGACCGCCGGGGTCCCGCCGGCCAGAATCGCATCCAGAGCGTCGCGAAGATGGTGGGCCGTCACAGCGGCCTCGTCCGTGTCGTCGTCGATTGCCCCGTGGTACCGAAGCCGTCGATCCGTGTCGAACACAAACACCTCGGGCGTCCGCTCGGCGCCGTACGCGCGGGCCACTTCCTGGCTCTCGTCGAACAAGTACGGAAACGTATAGCCCTGCGCTTGCGCGCGCTCCGCCATCTCGTCAAAGCCGTCCGCGGGGTACTGCTCTGGATCGTTGGAGCTAATCGCGTGCACTCCGACGCCGCGATCCGCGTAGTCGTTCGCGACGGCGATCAGCCGGCCTTCCCACGCCTGCGCGTAGGGGCAGTGGTTGCAGGTGAACACCACAATCGCCGCCTGGCCCACCGCGAGCTCGTCGAATGCGTGAGCCGACCCGTCGGTGCCCGGCAGGTCGTACGCGGGTGCCGCCGCGCCAACATCGATCGCTGACATGTCGCTGTCCTCCCTATGCCGAAAGCTTGGCGGCGCTCGCTTTGCGAACAGCCGCGGCGAGCCGGGCGCGCTCGGGCAACGGTTGGATGCGCCCGTCCGACCATTGATACGCCCGGCACGTCAACGCCGGACGGCTTCCGGCGCCGTCCTCGTCGATGTCGAGCCCATTCACGCGAATGGTCGGCGACCCTGGAAACGCGAGTGCCTCCGCCCGCGCCTGCGTCTGGACCCGCGTCTCGACAATCTCCGCCTCGACCTCCTGCTGTGCAAGGACATCGCCGAGCATCGCCCGCGCCGCCGTGTGCGACGGGCAGTCCTCGAACCACAAGAAATCGATGCGAACCGTGTTCATCCTTCCCGTGCCGCCGAGCATACACAGCCTCCATCGGTCTAGCCGCGTGGGATATCCGTCTCAACGATGTGCCGCAACAGCGTGTCGGCGTCGAGCAGCGCCGCAAGGTCGTCGATCCGAGCGATCTGAATGACGATGCCGACAACCCCACCGCGCTCGGACAGCCGAATCTGCGCTTCGAGGACATCCGAGCCGCTCGCGACCCGCGTGCGCGCCGAGGCCGAGCGCTCCCCGATGGGCGGGGCGTCCAGCACCCCCAGCTCCAGGACTTCCGCCTGTCGCGCCGAAGCCTCGAACCCGGCCACGAGCCCCTCGGCCAGCGTGGCCAGAAACTCGGTCGGCGATTCGAACAGCGCGTCCACCACGCCGATCTCGATGTCATCGAAGGCCTGGCCCACGAGCACCAGCGCGAGCAGCGCCGGGTCCCCGCGTCGAACCACCAGTGGGTCGAGGAACTGATCGGCGAATCCGAGGCTCTCGGCCGTAACCTCGGCCTCGCCCGGGCGCGCCACCGTAATCGACGGTGTGGACGCGATCAGCTCGTCGGGCGGCAGCCGCGCGGCCAGCTCGTCGGACGTGAACCGCGCAGGTCCACTCGGTGTTGGCGTGTCGGCGGGCGTCTCCGTCGCCGCTGGCGTGGGCACGCTGTCCGCTGGAGTGGCGGCCGGAACGGCCGCCGTCGGCCTGGCCGGCGGCGTCGGCGCTGCTGCGACGGAGACAGGGACCGGGGTCGGAGTGGCCGTCGCGATCGGAATCGGTGTCCAGGTTGGTGTGGGGATGGCCGTGGGGGTCGGTGGGCGCGGCGCGGCGCTCTCGGTGTCGAGCGGCGCGCACGCCGCCGACGCGCCAAGCGCCACGGCCGCGAGCCCGCGGACGACCACGCCGGTCACGCGAGCGACACTCCACCGATGAACCGGCGTGCGCGCGACGGGCGTGCCTCTCGCGAGTATCTGGCGCGATGCCATCCGACGCCTGAGATTCTAAGTCCGCGGGTTCGAGGCTGCCCACCGGCGCCTCGATGCGCCGCGCTACTCGGGGTCCACCGGCAGCCGGCCGTTCTCGATGAGCGGGGTCTCATCGGCATGCGCCGTTGGCCGTGCGATCACCCCATCGTTGTGGAACGGCACATCGACCGTGCCGCCGATATGCGCGCTGTTGCCGAGCGCGATGTGCACGGTGCCCACTACCTTCTCGCTCTCGAGAATGTTGGTGCCCAGGCGGGCGGCGGGGTTTGTGCCAATGCCGAACTCCGCGACGTTGCGGGCGTCATCGCCGAGTTCCGCGAAGATTCGCTCGAGCTCGGGCGCGCCCGAGCCGGCGGCCTCGACGACGGACCCTTCACGAACGCGGATCGTCAGCGGTTTGCGTGACTCGGCGCCTGGGAACATCGGCTCTGCGTCGATCACGATCACCCCCTCGGCGGTTCCTTCTAGCGGCGCCACGAACGCCTCGCCCGCCGGCAGATTGCCCACCGCGCCCGGCTCAGTGAATAGCCCCGTGTCCGCCCGGCCATCGCGACCGTGCACGCTGAGCGTCAGGTCGGTGCCGCCGGGCGCGGTTAGCCGTATCTCGGCGGCGGCGCTGATGCGCGCGGCCAGCCGTTCGGATGTCCGCGCCACCGCCGCGTAGTCAACCGACAGCGTGCGCATCGCCATGTCGTAGGTGATCGAGGGCATGCTGGCGATCCGGGCGCCCGCCGCCGTCGCCGCCTCGCGCGCATGGGTGTGTGTGAGCGAACGAGTGACGGGCAGCAGGCACACGTCGGCCGCTCGCATAGCCGTCGCCACCTCGTCGGGCGGCTCGGCGCCGTTGCGCTCCGCCACTGGCATCACAATCAGTCGCACATCGCGCGCGTGGCGCAGCGCCGCGGCGAAGAACAGCTCGCCGAGGTCCCGGGACTCGTGGTCCGCCACCACCAGCACATGCTCGTTACCGCGCACGGCCAGCGAGCGAGCCATCACGCGGTCGCTCATCGCCGCCTCGTCGGGTGTCAGCGTCGGCGGCTCGGGACCCGGCGTGACAATCTCGATCGTAGCGACACCTCGAGCGTCTGGCGCAGCGCTCGCAGCATACGCGTGGCGTGACTCCGACCCCGGCCTGCGGCGCGCTGATCCCGTGCGCCAATCGATCGGCTAACATGCGCGGGCGGACCGACCGGTTTCATGGTCGGCCCGACTTGGGGGAGGCGGTCCGTCGGTGATGACTAATCCAAGCGACGGATTGCGCGGTGTGGTCGCCGGCACTTCCGAAATCAGCTCGGTCGACGGCGAGGCGGGAAGGCTCACCTACCGAGGCATCGAGATCAACGACCTCGCGAACAACGCCTCGTTCGAAGAAGTCGCCTATCTGATCTGGCACGACGAGCTGCCCACGCGCGCGCAGCTCGACGAATTGATCGGTTCGCTAAGCGAGGCCCGCCGGCTCCCGCGCCCCGTGCTCGACATGATCACGTCGCTGCCGGCCGAGACGGTTCCCATGGATGCGCTTCGCACCGGCGTGTCCATGCTGGCCGCGTTCGATCCCGATATCGCCGATAACTCGATCGAGGCCAATCGGCGCAAAGCCATGCGACTGCTTGCCCAGGTTCCGGGCATCGTGGCCACCTTCGCACGCGTCGCCGACGGGCACGATCCACCCTCGACGTCCGACGGCCCGATCGCCGAGTCATTTCTGACGATGCTGACCGGCGAGGCGCCCCAGGCCGCGGCGGCGCGAGCGCTCGACGTGCTCCTGGTACTGCAGGCCGATCACGAATTCAACGCCAGCACGTTCGCGGCGCGCGTGATCGCGGCCACGCTGTCCGACATGCACTCGGCGATCGTCGGCGCTATCGGCGCACTGCGCGGCCCGCTGCACGGCGGGGCCAACCAGGCCGTGATGGAGATGCTGCTCAGCATTGGTGCGCCCGAGAACGCCGAGCAGTGGGTCGTGGACCGGCTCGCGAACCGGGAACGGATCATGGGATTCGGGCACCCGGTCTACAGGACGGCCGATCCGCGCGCGACGGTGCTGCGCGAGATGTCGCGAAGCCTCAGCGAGGTGTCCGGCCGCGCCGACTGGTTCGAGATGTCGCGGACGATCGAGACGGTGATGATGCGCGAGAAGCGGCTCAACTCGAACGTCGACTTCTACGCCGCCACGGTGTACGCCGCGCTCAGCATCCCGCCCGACCTTTTCACGCCGATCTTCGCGATCAGCAGGACCAGCGGCTGGACGGCCCACGTGCTCGAGCAGCTCTCGAACAACCGCATCATCCGTCCGCGCGCCGAGTACGTGGGGCACACCGACCGCGCCTTCGTTCCGCTGGAGACGCGCGCCTAACACACGCCGGTGCTTCCGCGGCGGCCGCGAAGCTCCGAGTTCCGAACGACTTCCCAATCGCCGCCGGCTCGGTCGCGGCTCCCTCGCGGGCCGAGGGCTGGCTATCGCTCGGCTGAGTGGGCCCGGATGTACGGCACGTCGTAGACGTCGCGCCGAACCGAGGCCTCGTCGAGCAGTGGGTGCAACCGCTCCCACAGCGTGGGCGCCTCGTCGTGATCCACCAGCCGCTGCCAGGCGGCCTCAAAATCTGGCGCGCTGCCGAACGTGAATTCGGCGGTGAGCATTGGCGGTGTCTGCTTGCCCCGACCGATCATGACCACGCCGGGCGGCCAGTCGAGCGATGTCTCGGCAAACTCCGCGAACTCGTGAACCAGCCGGCGCGCGTCGTCCCAGGCGTCGGCGTGGGGCGAAGCTGACCATTGGTAGATCAGCATGCCGTCGAAGCGTCCTCCGCGGGCCGTCTCGAAGCGGGAACCTGGCACAGCCCCCCTGGAGCGGCGGGCTTTGCGGGCGGCCGGAGAGGCCCAGACCCCGGTGATACACTCGATTCTTGCGGCTTCATGCCGCGCGCCCCCCCCCGCCATGAAACGCACCTATCAGCCCAAAGTCCGCAAACGCAAGCGTACGCACGGATTTCGCGCCCGAATGGCCACGCGCTCGGGCCGCGACGTGCTGCGGCGCCGCCGCCGCAAGGGACGCAAGCGGCTGGCTGTCTAGGAGACCGGCGGCGCGACACGCCGTCGCGGACCACATGAGGGCACGTCATCGGCTTCGCAAGGCACGCGATATCGCGCGCGCGCGCGGGGGACCCATTCGAGAGGAATCGACGCTGTTCAGGCTCGCAGCCACTCGCGGGTGCTCGGATGTCTCACGAATTGTCTTCGTCGTCTCTGGTCGCCTTGGCTCGGCCGTCCGCCGCAACAAGGCGCGTCGGCGTTTGCGCGCGGCGTTCGAGCCGCTCATCGCTCGGCCGGACCCGCCGCTGGATATCGTTGTGATCCCGCGTCGGGCTGTCGTGGATGCGGCGTTCGCGACGATTGGCGCCGAGGCGGACGAGACAATGATGCAATGCTGCGCGCGTCAGTCGAAGGTCGTGGCGTGAAACCCGCGGTGCTCTGGCTCGTCCGTCGCTATCAGGCGCGGCTCTCGCCCGAGCTAGGCGCGCGCTGTCGCTACTACCCCACCTGCTCCGAGTACGCCCACGATTCGGTAGAGAAGCACGGGACCGCGCGCGGCCTCTGGATGGCGGCGCGGCGCATCGCTCGCTGTCACCCGTTCGCTGTCGGCGGGTTCGATCCCGTGCCCTAGGCCCGCCGCAACCGACGTATGGAAGCCCTCTCCGTCATCCCAGCGACCTGGCAAACCTGGGCGGTCGATCCGCTCAGCGGCGCGCTCACGTTGATTCACGACACGGTGGGCAGTTACGCCCTGGCGATCATCCTGTTCACCATCGCAATCCGCGTGCTCATGATTCCGCTCACGCTCCGGCAGATCCGGTCGCAACGCAGGATGCAACTCCTGCAGCCCGAGATCGCGAAGCTCCGCAAACGCACCAAGGGCGACCGGCAGAAGGAATCACAGGCCCTGATGAAGCTGTACCGCGACCACGGGGTCAACCCGGTGTCCGGCTGCCTGCCGATCTTCGTCCAGCTCCCTGTGCTGCTGGCGCTCTACGGCGGCATCCTCACGTTGAGTGGGCGCGGGGTGTTGAACGAGCAGTTCCTCTGGTTCAACTTGGCCCGCGAGGACTCGACGCTCAGCATCGTCGGCGAAACGGCGCCGACGGAGCCGGTCGACGTGCATATGGCCACCGACGGTCGGACCTCCGCGCTCGAGTCCGCGATCGCCGTTGGGTTCGCCCAGCTGAATGCGAATTACCGGTTTCACGTGGACACCGTCGAGTCGGACCAAGCGATCGGCGCGCTCAACAGCGGCGCCGCCGATGCGGCGTTCTTCGGGGCGCCGCTAGACCGCGTGCAGCTCCCCGCGGGCACCCTGGAGGATCGCTTTGTTCAGTCGGCGGCGCTCATGGTCCAGGTCGAATCGCCGTCGCTGCCCACGCGTCTGGGCGAGTCTGAGGCGGCCGAGATCCTGCGCGGTGATATCACTAACTGGGCCGACGTTGGCGGTCTTCCCGGGGCCATTCGACTGCACACGATCCGGGACGACATCGGCTCGCGCGCGCTGGTCTCCGAGCTGCTGCTGAATGGCGATCCGATCGCGAGGTCGGTCGAGCACGACACCGTGGACGCTTACTTGGAGGCCCTGCGCGGCGACCCGTCCGGCCTGGGTCTGTCGATGCCGCTGCAGTCGGACGATGTGCGCATGCTCAACATCCAGGCGCAGGGCGCGAGCCGCGCCTTTCCGCCGATCCAGAACGTCCTTACTGACGGCAACTATGCGATCGCGAGAGACCGCTTCGTCTACTGGACGCCCACTCGGGGCGACGCTGGGTACGACTACCTGCTGCGCTGGGTGGACAGCGGCGAGGGCCAGGGCGCCGCCGTGCGGGCGGGATTCACGCAGATTCCGCCCGACACAGGGCTGTTCGGCTCCGGTGGCTTCTACATCTCGGTGCTGGCGTTGCTGGCGGGCGGGTTCCAGTTCATTCAGGCGCGGATGATGCAGCAACATGGCGCCGAGGGCCAGATGGCCACGGTCAACCGTGTGATGCAGTTCATGCCGTTGATCGTGGTCGTCTTTGCCTGGACGTTCCAGGCCGGTCTCGTCGTCTACTGGGTCATCTCCAGCGTCATTGCCATCATTCAGCAATACTTCACCACCGGCACCGGACGGCTGATGCCTCTACACTGGCCGCTTGCGCGGGACGTCACGGCCGAGCACCGCGCGGCCGTCGAGGCCGCCAAGATCGAGAAGCCGAGCGACGAACCGGAGGAACCCGACGCGGCGCCTCGTCCGCGGCGCCGTCGGCGACGGAGGAGACGCAGTGGCTGACAGCTCCCACGATGCCTCGGGCGCGCCCGACAGCGTCGAGACTGAGGGCAGCACCGTCGAAGAGGCCGTCAAGCGCGCGCTCCTCCAGCTGAACGCGACCCTCGACGAAGTCGACATCGATATCCTCAGCTCAGGGGGCGGGTTTCTGCGCCGCGGCGGCGGAACGGCCAAGGTGCGCGCCACCCGTCGCGACCGGCCCTACTCCGTCGAGGCGGAGGCCGAGGCGGAGGCCGAGACCGAGGCCGAGACCGACGTTGAAACCGAAACGGAGACGAAGAGCACGGAGGGGGCCGCGGCCGAGGCGATGACGGCTGCGGAGACCGTCGAGCGTGAGCCGCCGGCAGCCGAACCGGATGCTCCTTCGGCGGCGCCTCCGCGCGCCCGTCCATCGCCGGACCGGCGCACCTCGGCTCTGCTCGAGTCGGGCGACGAGCTCCGCGAGGAAGCCGAAGACATCCTGCCCGCGCTGCTCGACCGCATGGGATATGTGGCCGACATCGAGCGTGTGTCCGAGGAGCCGCTCGCCTACAACATCGTCGGCGACGATGACTTGAGCGACCTGATTGGACCGCAGGGCGAGACGCTCCGCTCACTTGGCTACCTGGTGAACCTCATGCTGGCCCGGCGCCTCGGGCAGCCGTGTCGCGTCGCGGTGGACGTGCTGAGCCATCGCGAACATCGCGCCGAGCAGCTCGATGATCTGGCGCATACGCTGGCGGACGAGGTTCGTGACACGAAGGAACCCGTGACGCTCGAGTCGATGCCCGCTATCGAACGCCGCCTGATCCACGTGGCGCTCGCCGAGGATCCCGACGTGCGCACCTACAGCATCGGCGAGGGCGACGACCGTCGGGTCGTCATCAGCCCCAAGGCCTGACCCAGACCTCGCCCCGCGGCCCTGGCGCCGCGCGTCCCCGACCTACGTATGCGTCGGCCACGTCACCCAAGACCTCCATGCATCCGGCTGGAGCTTCGGCGGCGGAGCGTGGTATTCGGGCCTCGCGGCGGCCGCGCTGGGCCACGCCGTGCGCGTCGTCACCCGAATGCGGCCGGCCGATGCACGCGCTCTTCGCGAAGGCCATCCGGACGTCGAGTGGGTGGCGCATCGCGGGCGGCGCACCACCGCCTTCCGCAATACCTACCGGCACGGGGTGCGAACCCAGCGCATGCCGCGGCGCGCCGGCCCGCTGCGCTCGTCCGATCTGGAGGATCTGCCGGGTGCGCCGCGCATCGTGCACCTGGCGCCGGTCGCGGGCGAGATCGGGCCCTCGATCGTTCCGGCCTTGCCGGCGGGCGCGTTGATCGGGCTCACCGCTCAAGGACTGGTCCGCCGTACCGACGTCGCGGGACGGGTTCGATGGAGACCATGGCGCACGCGCCGTGACCTCCTGCGGGTCGCCGACGTCGTGATCCTCAGCACCGAGGACATCCGCGAGGACCCGGCTGCCGGCCGCGCGTATCTGGAGGAGGCGCGGCTCGGCGTCCTGACAAGGGGTTCGGAGTCGATCGAGCTGTTTCGCGACGGCGTGACGACGGAAGTTCCCGTGACCGCGGCGGCCGGGAGACACGGACGCACCGGCGCCGGCGATGTCTTCGCGGCGGCGTTCCTGTCGGAGCTCGCCGACGGCGCAGCGGTCGAGCAAGCGCTTGAGTTCGCGGCCGCGGCCGGCGCGGTCTGGGTAGCACGCCGCCGCTGGCACGTATTCCCTGGGCGCGCGGACATCGAGCGGCGCCTGCGCGGGCGGCTGTGAACTTCGACGCGATCACGCTCTCCGCAGTCCGCGACGAGATTCGCGCTCGGGTGCTCGGCGGCCGCGTGCAGCGCGTGGTGGCGCCGGCGCCGGACCGGATCGCGCTCGAGATCTACGCGAACGGTGCGACGCATCAGTTGCTCGTCCACGCCGCGCATCAGCGCGCCCGCGTCCACTTCGTGGACGGTCGCCCGCCCGCCGGGACCGACCCGCCCGGGCCGCTGCTGCTGCTCTTGCGCAAGTGGGTTCGCAGCGGGCGCTTGGTCGATGTCGATCAGCTCCCGTACGAGCGCGTCCTCAATCTGACGGTTCAGTCCAAACCGCGCGGTGAGGTCGAGGCCACCCGCCACGTGTTGGTGGTGGAGATCATCGGACGCCAGTCCAACGTGATGCTGCTCGACGCGGCCGGCCGGATCCGCGACGCGCTTCGCCGCCGGCCCGGCGACGGCCGGCGGC
Organism: Chloroflexota bacterium; assembly: GCA_965247475.1. Taxonomy (GTDB): domain Bacteria; phylum Chloroflexota; class UBA11872; order UBA11872; family UBA11872. The sequence goes on along the minus strand of OZ252016.1, from coordinate 2,252,542 downwards.
GTCGCATCTGGCCCGGTGAGCAATACCGCGCGCCTCCGCCGGTTGCCCAGCCCTCACCCGAGCGCGTCCAGCCGGCCGATCTGGTCGCGAGGGTGGAGCCCGCCGCGCCCGCCTGGCGTGTTCTGGTCCAAGGGGTGGCGGGCGTCAGCCCCACGCTCGCCCGGGAGGCGCTGGCGCGGGCCGGCCTGGACCCCGAGTCAGACGCGCAAAGCGTGGATGACTGGGGCGATGTGCTCGACCGACTTCGCGGATTCTTCGCCGCCGCCGAGCACGGCGACTGGCGTCCGTGCCTGGTCGCTGCGGCCGACGGCTGGCAGGCGTTCGCGCCGTATGAGCTCACGTTTCTCGATGCACCGTGTCGGCCGATCGACTCCATCAGCGAGGCGATCACCCGCTTCCATGCGGACGAGCTGCCGGCTCGACGGGTCGATCCGGGCGCCGCGCGGCTGGCCGCCGCGATCGATGCGGCGGTCGATCGTGCCGAGCGACGCGTCGCATCGCTCGAAGCGGCGATCCCCGACCGGGCCGAGATCGACGAGCTGCGCAGCGCGGGCGAACTGATTCTCGCCTACGCCCACGCCATCGAGGCGCGCGCCGCGAGCTTGGAGCATGAAGGACGCGAGGTCGCACTCGACCCCACCAAGTCCCCGGCGGCGAATGCGCAGGACTACTTTCGCCGCTATCGCGATCGCCGCACCGCCGCGCGCGACGTGCCCAAGCTGCTGCGCCGGGCGCGGCTCGCGCTGGCGTTCATCCGTCAGGCGCGCGACGACCTGCAACGCGCCGATTCGCCCGAGATCGTGCGAGCGCTCGAAGCCGAGCTGCGGGCGGCCGGCCAGCTGCCCGCCACGCGCAAACGCCAGCGTCCGCGCGCGCCGGGTCGCGAACGCTGGATGCTCCGCGATCGCGAAGTGCTGGTGGGTCGCACCGCGGCCGAGAATCACCACATCACCTTCCGCGACGCCGCGCCGGACGACTGGTGGCTTCACGCGCGCGGGATTCCGGGCGCTCACGTCATCGTCCGGGACCCGGGCGCGGACCCTGACGGCGACCTGGTCGTCGCCGCGGCGTCCATCGCCGCCCACCGCAGCGCCGCTCGCGACGATCGCTCGGTGGAGGTGGACGTGACCCGTCGCAGGCATGTGCGGCCCATTCGGCGTGGCGGCCCCGGCCAGGTGACGTATCGGTACGAGCGCACCCTGCGCGTCATGCCCCGCGCGCCCTCGGAGGTCGGCGTGGAGTTCGCCTAGCCAATCCGGGGCCGCCGCTGGCAGCTCGTGCACAGGTGGGTGCCGCGCTGCCCCACGACGATTCGCCGAACGGGTCGGCCGCAGCGCCCGCACGGCTCGCCGGTGCGGCCGAACACCTGCAGCCGGTGCTGATGCGATCCTCGCCGGCCGCGGCTGTCCTCGTATGTTCGGAAGCTCGTCCCGCCGTGGGCGATGCCCTCGCGCAGCACGCGCACGATCGCTTCCCGTAGCGCTTCGAGTCGGGGCGCGCGCAGCGACCCGGCCGGGGTCTCGGGATGGATTCGCGCCAGCCAGAGCGCTTCGTCCGCATAGATGTTCCCGATCCCGCCGACCGTGCGCTGGTCGAGCAGCGCCGGCTTGACCGCCACACGTCGGCCGCGGAACCCGTCGCGCAGTGTGTCCGCGCTGAACGCCGGCGACAGCGGCTCTGGGCCGATCCGGCTCAGGATGCTCGCCAGCCGCTCGTGGGTTGCCGCCCAGGCGCGTCCAAAGCGGCGTGTGTCCACGAAATGCAGCGACGGTCCGGCATTGAATTCAACGACCATCCGCGTATGCGGCCGGACGGCTGGGCTGTCACGCAGATGGATCCGGCCGCTCATCATGAGATGCAACACCAGCCACCTGCGATCGAGTCCGATCAGCAAGTACTTGCCGCGCCGGTCAGTTCCGGTCACGCTGGCGCCTTCCAGGGACGATCGAAACGCGCGCACGCTCGTTCCCTGAACAAGGCGCGCGTCGAGGACCGAAACCGACGTGATAGCACGGCCGACGATCGTTGCGTCCAGATCGCGACGGATCGTCTCGACTTCCGGCATCTCGGGCATGTGGCGGTCGAGGTCGGCGTGAACCGGGAGACGGGCACCAGCATGCCCACGGACGGCGCCCGGTCAAATCCCGCGGCGCCGGCGTCCACGGGCGGCGAACCGGCGGCGCTCGCCGGCGAGCCGCCGATCAATCGCCGGCTGCTGTTCGGACAGAGCCTGCTGCTGCTGGTCGCCGTCGGCGCCAGCATCGCCGCCATTCCGTTCGCGCCGCTGATTCGGGAGTTCCCCGGCCCGGCGTATCTCGCGCTCTTCCTGCTCTCGATCCAAACCGGGGCGCTCTTCATGGTTCCGGGCTTCGGCTGGGCGGCGATCGCCGCCTACGCGGCCGCGTTCGATCACGTGTGGATTCCTGCCGTGATCGGCACGTCTGGACAGGCGATCGGCGAGATGCTGTCGTATCTGCTCGGAGCTACCGGCTCGCCGTGGATTCGACGGCGCCGCGCCTACCTACGCGTGGAGGGGTGGATCCAAAAGTGGGGCCTGCTCACCGTGTTCGTGATCGCGGCGATCCCCAACCCGCTCTTCGACATCGCCGGTGCGGTCGCGGGCGCGGCCGGGATCGGCTGGTGGCGATTCTTCATTGCCTCGTGGGTCGGCCGTCTCATCAAGAATGTGGGCTTCGCGTTCATCGGTATCGGTGCCGCCGAGTTCATTCAATTCCTGAACCGGTAGCTGGGAGCCGTGTGATCCACCGGCCCATATAGAATCGAGTCATGGAAGCCTTCTATCGCGAGATCCTCGAGCACGCCGACGTGGGCGAGCGCGTGGCGTCGGCGGTGATCGTGTCGACCCGTGGGTCCACCCCACAGGAAATCGGCGCGCGCATGCTGTTCTTCCAGGACGGCGGCACCTCGGGAACCGTCGGGGGCGGGTGCGTCGAGGCGGACGTGCGCGGCGAGGCCATGCGCGTGCTGGCTGACGGCCAGACCCGACACATCGAGGTGGATCTTGTCGACGACGTGCGTGGCGAGGGCGACGTATGCGGCGGCACGGTTGAATTCCTCGTTGAGGCCTGGGAGGCGCCCGAAGTCGCCGCCACGTGAACCTGCAGGCGGCCCGCGCGGCGGCCCAGGCGCTCGAGTCCCGATCGTCGATCGTGCTGGTGCACGTGGCGGCCGCCCGCGGAATGCCCGATCAGCCACTCGGGCTGCGCGCCGTCTTGCATCCTGACCACGGCCTCCGCGGCTCGCTAGGCGCCGAGGGTCTTGACCTGCGGGTCGCGGCCGACGCCGCCGACGCGCTGACCGCCGCCGCCCCAGCCGTCCACAACTACGGCCCCGATGGCGCCGACGCCTCGCGGCGGGACCCCGTCTATCTTCGAGTGTTCTTCGATCCGATCGTGCCGGCCCCGCGGTTGCTGGTGGTTGGCGCCGGGCACATCGCCAGACCGCTCGTCGAGTACGCGATGACGCTTGGCTTCGAGACGACCGTCATCGATGACCGTGCCGACTACGCCAACCGCGATTGGTTTCCGGCCGCGCACCAGATCGTCGCGAAACCGTTTCGCGAGGCCCTTGCCCAGATTCCGATCGACGCCGCCACCTACATCGTGCTGGTCACTCGCGCCCATCGATTCGACGAGGATGCGCTGCGCCTGATGCTGGGCTCGCCCGCCCCGTACATCGGGATGATCGGGAGCCGTCGGCGGGTGCACATCGTCCACCGAACGCTGCTCGACGAGGGATTCCCGCCTGCGGCGTTTCGGCGGGTCTTCGCGCCCATCGGGCTCGACATCGGGGCGGAGACCCCGGAGGAGATCGCGCTGGCAATTGCCGCCGAACTCGTGGTCATTCGGCGCGGAGGCCGCGGCGCCCACCTGTCACTAGCGGCGTTGCGATCCGGCGCGGCCGAGACAACCCCGGAGCCCGCCCGCCGCCCCTAGCTAGTCGTCGCGCGCGATCAGGGCAAGATCCAACGCTCGCACCACCGCCTCCGTGCGGTTGCGCGCGCCGAGCTTCGCGATCACGTTCGCCACGTGAATCTTCACGGTCCGCTCCGAGATCACGAGTTCCTCGGCGATCTCCTTGTTCCGCGCCCCGCGCGCCATGATCTGCAGCACCTCGGACTCGCGCGGTGTGAGTTCCTCGACCGGCATCCCCTGGTCTGGCGGATCGGCGGGCGCCAGATGGTCCATCAGCCGCTGAACGACCACCGGCTGCAGCAGCGATCCACCTTCGTGCACCGTGCGAATCGCGCGCAGCAGCTCCGTCGGCGGCACGTCCTTCAGCAGGTAGCCGCGGGCTCCGGCGCGAATCGCTTCGTACACGTCGTCGTCATCGTCGTACGTGGTGAGCACGATCGTCTTCACGTCGGGACGGGCCTGGCGCAGCGCCTGGATCGCCTCCACGCCCGACATCTCGGGCATCCGCAGGTCCATCAGCACGAGGTCGGGCCTGGTTCGCTCCGCCTGCCGCACCGCCTCGGCGCCGTTCGCCGCCACCGCCACCACCTCGATGTCCGGTTCGGCGTTCACGATCGCGCCAAACCCCTCGCGCACGATGGGGTGATCGTCGGCGATCAACACTCGAATCACGCGTCGCGCTCCGCGCTGCCCGAAGGCGCCTGGTCGAGCGGAATCGTAGCCTCCACGCGCGTGCCTTTGCCGCGCTCGCTCTCGAGCCGCAGGTGTCCGCGCAGTCGCTCGGCGCGCTCGCGCATCCCTACCAGTCCGAAACCACGGCCGTCGCGCGACCGGGCGTCGATCCCGCGGCCGTCGTCTTCGACCACCAGCCGCGCGACGGTTTCCGAGACGTGGAGATTGACGACCAGATGCGAGGCGTTGGAGTGCCGCGCGGCGTTGGTCAGCGCTTCCTCACCGATGCGATAGAGCTCGGTCGATACTGACGCGGGGATGCGCTGGGCGTCGCCATGCACGGCCAGCCGCGCATCCATGTGACCGGCCGCGTCTGCGCGTGCCACGGCGCCGGCCAGCGCCTCGTCCAGCGCGCGCGTGTCGACCGCCCCGGCCCGTAGCCCCTGAACCGACCGGCGAGCCTCGCGCAGGCCCTCGCGCGCCAGCGCCTGGGCGCTGGCGAGGTGGCCCATCGCATCCGTGTGGTCCGACGAAGCACGCTGTGATGCCTCCAGATGCACGATCACGCCGGTCAGCGTCTGCGCCAGTGTGTCGTGAATCTCGCGCGCCAGCCGGTTGCGTTCCTCGAGCGCGGCGCTGGCACGGCCGTGCCGATAGAGCTGGATGTTGTCGAGCGCGATTGCCACCTGTGCGCCGGCCGCCAGCACCAGACGCTCGAGGTCTTGATCCACCGTCCGCGCTCCTGCTTGAATCACCAGCGCGGCCGCGCCCTCGCGGATCTCGAGCGGGAGCGCCACCGTCGTGGCTTCGCCGTCGCCGCCCTCGATCTGCCGCAGCGCGACACCCGCCTCCTGAGCCGGCCGTCGCGGCGCCAGGCCGACCGTCGCGCCGGCGGCCCAGGACGGCGCGGTGGAACGCGTGCCCAGCGCCTCGCCCGCCGCGGCCGATATCCACACATGCGCGCGGAGAACGTCCGGATGCCGGATGAGCGACGTCTCCGTCGCGCGAATCACGGCGCTGGTGTCGAAGCTTCCGGTGACGGCCCGAGCCAAATCCACCACGATTTGCAACTCCGCCGTGCGCGCGGCCACCCGCTGCTCCAGCGCGCCGTACAGCGATTCGAGCTGCGCCGCCATGGACTCGAACTGGCGGGTCAGGTCCTCCACCTCGTCGCCGCTGTGCGTGGTTACCGTGAGGGGGCGGAAATCGCCGGCCGCCAGCCGCCGCGCCGCCGCGCGCAGCTGGCGCAGGGGTCGGGTCGCCCGTGCCGCGGCCAGCGCGATCAGCAGCACCGGCAGCAGCGCCACCAGGAGCAGCGGCGGCAGCACCACCAGGCCGATGCCGCGAAACGCCTCCAACCACGGATTCCATGGCCGCTCCGTCACGATCCACCACGATCCGAACGGCAGTGGGGCCAACGCGGCGATCCGCTGATCGCCGTCCGGATCCGCGGACACGCCGGCGTGGGCGCTCGCGTTCCCGGTTTGCTCGCTTCGCGTCCCGATCCGGCGCCGGTCGTCGTGATACGCGAACACGCCCTGGCCGTCGAGCAACGCAACTTGCACGCCCGCGGGACTCGGAAGCGCACGGCGCACGACCGTTTGCCATGCGACTCCAGCGATGTCAGGGCCCACCCGAATCGAGCCGACGTCCACCGTGCCGTCCGCGCGCGCATGTGCCGCCAGCACCACTGGGGCGGCGGCGGCGGGCGCCTCCACGACATCCGAGATTGCGAACCCATCACCCGACAGCGCGCGCACCGCGAGCGCGCGCGCCACCTCCGCTTGATCTCGGCCGAACCTCGCCCCCAGTCGATCCGGCTCGCCCGGCCGGATGGCCACCGCGTCCATGAACAGATCCCCAATGCGCTGTTCCGTCTGGTCCGATCCGCGCCCGGGGAACGCGTCGGTCGCCTGTCGCACGGCCGCGGCCGCGGGCGCCGCGATCGACCCGGCCAGCGACGCGTCGGTCTGCAGGAACGTCTCGAGCCGCGTGTGCTGGTTGAGGAAGAGCGTCAGACCGGCCACCGCGAGGATGACGGCCGCGCTGGGCACCGCCGCGAGCACCGTGATCTGCGACGCCAGACTCCGAAATCTGGGCCCCCGCACTGCGTATCCTCGTGGCGAGCCGATCAGAGGTCGAAACCCCCGACCTGCGTACACTGGCCAGTATGATGGCCGCTGCCGGCGCCCGCCTCGTCGTGCTTGATGTGCCGTCGCTCGTGCACCGCGCCTACCACGCCGTTCCCCAGCACTTCTCGACCGCCGACGGCGAGCCCACCAATGCCGTCTACGGGTTCGTGATCATGCTGCTCAGGGTGATCGACGATCTCGCGCCCGACCACGTTGCCGCCGCGTTCGACCTCCCCGGGCCGACCTTCCGGCACGAGCGCTACGAACCGTACAAAGCCAATCGTGAGGCGCCCGACGAGGCCTTGGCGCGGCAGTTCGGCCGCGTCGAGCAGGTCATTCGCGTGCTCGGCATTCCCACCTACGCGGTCGAGGGCTACGAGGCCGACGACATCCTCGGCACCCTGGCCGACCGGGCCGCCGCCGAGGGTCTGGATGTGTACCTCGTCACCGGTGACCACGACGCCTGGCAGCTCGTCAACGACCGGGTGCGCGTCCTCAGCAGCAATCCCCGCACCGGCCAGCCCGTGATCTATGACGAGGCCGCCGTGCGAGATCGCTGGGGCATCCGACCCGATCAGGTCACCGACTTCAAGGGACTTCAGGGCGACAGCTCCGACAACATCCCGGGAGTTCCGGGCATCGGCGAGAAGACCGCCTCCCAGCTGCTCGGCGAGTACGACACGATCGAGCAGGTCTATGAGCACCTGGATGATCTCAAGCCTGGCGTGCGCCGCCGCCTCGAGGGCCAGCGCGACCAGGCGTTGCTCTCCCGCGAGCTGGCGAAGATCGTCACCGACCTGCCGGTGGAACTCGAGCTCGACCGAACGCGCCTCTGGCAGGCCGACAAGTCGGCGGTCGAGGAGATGTTCCGCGAACTCCAGTTCCGGAGTCTGCTCGGTCGCATGCCGTTTCTCGACGGCGTCGCCTCGGATGGCGCCGGCGCGGACGCGCCCGAGGTTGAGGTCGAGCTCATCCAGCAGCCGGAGGCCGCGACGGCCTTGGCGAACAGGCTCGCGACGGCCGAGCGGGCGGCGCTCTTCCCCGTCGCGCGCGTTGTTGCCGGGCTGGTTGAGCTCGTCGGCCTTGCCGTCGCGTGCGATGGCAGCGCCTCTTATCTCGTGTGCGACAACGGCGCCGATGTGCTCGCGCCGCTCTCGCGCTGGTTGTCGAACGGGAGCGCGGCGAAGGTCGCGTTCGATTCCAAGCTGGTGAGCCGCGCCCTCGCCGCCCGCAAGCAGCCATTCGCCGGCGTCACCCACGACCTGTTGCTGGCCGCGTACGTGGCCGACCCGAACGCGACTCCCAAGTCGCTGGACGATCTGGCGTTTCGGATCACCGGCCGCCAGCTCGCCCCGCCGCTTCCCGACGTGCCGGCCGAGCGCGGCCTGCTCGATGCCGGAGCGTCGGAGTTCGCGGCGGCGGCCGGCGCGCGCGCCGCGATCGCGCTCGAGCTGGCCGACAAGCTGGACGCCGAACTCGGCGACTCCGACCCGCCCGCCCTTCTACGGGACATCGAGCTGCCGCTGGTGCCCGTCCTGGCATTCATGGAGCAGCGCGGCGTGGCGCTCGATGTTGACGCCTTGCGCGCGATCTCTCGGAGGCTGCAATCCGAGATCGCCGAGCTCGAAGGCGAGATCCATCGGGACGTCGGCCACCAGTTCAATATCAACTCACCCAAGCAGCTCGGCGACGTGCTGTTCGGGGAACTGGGGCTGCCTCCCGGACGCCGCACCAAATCCGGCTACTCCACCGCCAGCGGGGTGCTGGAGGAGTTGGTGGGCGCGCATCCGGCAATCCAGCGCGTGCTCGATTTCCGCGCGCTGACCAAGCTCAAGTCCACTTATGTCGACGCGCTCCCCGAGCTGGTGAACCCGGCGACCGGTCGCCTGCACACCACGTTCAACCAGGCCGTCGCCGCCACCGGGCGGCTGTCGTCCGCCAACCCCAACTTGCAGAACATCCCGATCCGGACCGAGCGCGGGCGCGAGATTCGTCGGGCCTTTGTCGCCGGCGGAGACGCTTCGCTGCTCCTGTCGGTTGACTACTCGCAGATCGAGCTCCGCGTGCTCGCGCACGCGAGCGAGGACCCCGCGATGTGCGAGGCGTTCGCGCAGGGACAGGACATTCACGCCGCGACTGCCGCCCGCCTCAACGACATCCCGATCGAGAGCGTCACGGGCGACATGCGCCGGCTCGCCAAGACCACCAACTTCGGCATCGTGTATGGCATCAGCGCCCAGGGGCTGGCCCAGCGGACGGAGCTGAGCAACAAGGAGGCCGCCGACTTCATCGAGAGCTACTTCGCCACCTATCCGGGCGTGAAGGCGTACATGGATCGAACCATCCACCAGGCGCACGAGCGCGGCTATGTGGAGGCTGAGAGCGGTCGGCGGCGCTACCTGCCGGGGCTCAAGGCGCGGGCGTTCCACGAGCGGGCGGCCGCCGAGCGAATGGCGATCAACATGCCGATCCAGGGGGCGGCCGCCGACATCATCAAGATCGCCATGATCAATCTGTGGCGCGAGATTCAGTCGCGGGACCTCGCGTCGGCAATCCTGCTGCAGGTGCACGACGAACTGCTGTTCGAGGTCCCTCGCGAAGAGCTGGACATGTTCGTGCCGCTGGCCAAGACCCAGATGCGCGACGCCGTGCCCTTGCGCGTCCCCGTCGATGTAGATGCCAAGGTCGGCGCGAACTGGCGCGACATGACCGAGACGTAACCCGTCCTCTCGATAGCGATCGTCGTGCCGTGCGATACTTGGAGCAGGCGGCGCTCACATCACCAGTCGCATACGTTTAGTTACAACCGTGAAGCTTGGCCGCGTGCTGCCCCGATGATCGCGCGGCTCGTGGGTCGAGTGTCCGTGGCGATCCGGCGAGGCGCATGAACGCCACCGTCGTCTACGGGTTCCTCGGTGCGGGGAAGACCACGCTGCTCCGAACGTTGGTCCCGCGTCTGTCCAAGTTCGGCGCGACCGCGTTGCTTGTCAACGAATTTGGAAAGGAGGGCATCGATCAGATCGTGTTGCAGACCGCCGACGTCACGGTGCGGAACGTCGCCGGAGGCTGCATCTGCTGCGAGGTTCGTGGAGATCTTCTCTTAGCGCTCGACCAGATTGGGCGCACCGTTGCGCCGGATCGACTGATCGTGGAGCCGACGGGGCTGGCCGCCCCCGACATGCTGGCCCAGATTCTCACCGCGGCGCCGTCCGCCGCCGTGCACGTCGACTCGGTCGTCACGATTCTCGACGCCACACGTTTCGCCGATGTACGCCGGATGTTCGGCGAGTTCTTTCCGCAGCAGGTGCGTGTCGCGGACATCGTGCTCGTGAACAAGGCCGATCTCGCCTCGTCGGCGCAGATCGAGGAGACGCGTCAATGGGCGCGCGAGCAGAACCCGGATGCAGCCATCGTCACCACCGTTCGCTGCGGCATCGATCCCGACCTGGTGGTCTCGGCGATCCACGCGAATCGCCGCGGTCGGACTCGAGATACGCATCCCAACGCCGGCTCACCGCACGAGCCGGAGCTTTCCACCCTGGGTCTTCAGCACGTCACCGTGCCTACCGTCGAGGTCTCGGACGCCCATCTCGAGACCTGGCTGGAGGCGCTCGCCGACGGCGCCTTCGGACAAGTCGTTCGCGCCAAGGGGTTTGTGCCCCGCAATGGCGCCACGGTGCTCGTGGATGTGGTCCTCGGGCATACCGAGACGCGCCGGTTCGGCGCTGCGCCGCCGCGCGTCGAGGTGATCGGTCGTGACCTACGCGCCTGCGAGATCGGGCAGGAGTTGATACATGGCAGCACGCAGCACACGAGCGCGACGGCCTCGTAAGTCCGCCGCAAAGGCGTCGGCGGCCGCCGAGACCCCGGCGAGCGCCGACGAGGAATCGTCGGTGGCGCCAAAGGGCAACGGCAAGCTGCCGTCGCATTTGACGCATCACCGCATGATCGCCCAGAGCCTCAACGCGCTCCTCGAGAGCTTCGGCGATCTGCGGAAACAGGTAATCGACAACGAGCGCACGCTCAAGCGCGCGGACAAGGAGCTGGACACCCGCCTCTTCCAGCTCGTCAATCAGGTCGAGGCGCTTGACAAGGAGCTGAAGGAGTTCGTCGAGGAGATGACCACCGTCGCCTTTGAGTCGAACCTGAACATTCGGGCGAACACCGACCAGATCGCAGCCATCTGGGACACACTGCGCGCCGTCGCGGACGATTCTGGCGAAGTTGACCGGCGCCAGAAGGAATCCGAAGCGCGCGAGGAAGCGCGGCAGGTCGAAGTCGACCGGCGCCTGCAGGAACTCGTGACGCAACAACAAGAACAGGCGCGGGCCCGAAAACGCCCGCGCCCCCGCAAGAAAGTAACCACCAAGAAATGAGACGACTCTCCCCAATCCCCGAGGATTTCGACGCCGAGTCGAACGGCAAAACGCCGGAGACCGGCGACGACCTCCGGGCGCTGATGGACGAATTGAAGGATGCGGTGACCAGCCCACGTCCGTTCGAGCGCGACTTTGCGAACGCGATCAAAGAGATCGGCCGCGTCGCGGATGGATTGACCTCCACGAACGGCGATGTGGGTGTGGGCTCGAAGCTAAGACTCGGCGTGTTCGTGGATACCGCGAACCTCGCCGATCGCGATCCCGACGACCCGATTCACGTCGACTTCGGAAAGCTCCTCACGCACGCGACGGCCGACCGCCGTCTGGTGCACGCGCGCGCCTATTGCCCGATCTATGCGGACTTCAACGGCCGCCTCGAGAATCAGCGGTCCGTGGCGCCGGTTTGGGGCAAGGGCTACGACATCGTCACCAAGCCGATCAAAGTGTTCTCCGACGGCACGCGCAAAGCCGACCTGGACATCGTGCTGGTGATCGACGTGATCCGGCGCCTGCCCACCATGGATGTGGTGGCGCTGATGTCCGGCGACGGCGACTACGTGCCGATGGTCGACTATCTGCGCGAGCACGGGCTGCGCGTCGAGGTGTACTCGTTTGCCGACGCCATTGCCGACGAGCTGCGCTTGGCCGCCAACCAGTGGACCGACGTCACTGCCAGCAAGGGCCTGCACGTGCCGTCGCGTTCCCGTGGCGGCGCTCGCGCCCGGGCGTCCTAGATGGAGGCCGGACACGGAGCTACGGTCCGGTGAGCCGCCGGCGGCGTCGGCGGCGCGTGGAGCGCGGGCGGTCATCGCGTTCGCGGATCGCCGGCTTTCGCCGTTGGTTCACGATTCCGCGACTGTGGGCCGTCATCTCCGTTATGGCCGTGATCGTGCTGATCCTCTCGCTGATCGCCCCTTCACTCGGCAGCGGCTAGCCGCGCGAGCGGGACCGTGAGTCGCCAGCCACGGGCTGCGAGGACGCGCCGACCGTTCGGCGGCCAGGGCGCCTGGACGATCTTCCGCGTCGGCGGCACCGACATCGCGATCGATCCGACCTGGCTGTTGATCTTCGCGTTCGTCACCTGGACCACCTCTACCCTCATCATTCCGTCGCGGCTGGGACTGCGTTCCGCGGAGCCCGACGCCCTCATCTGGCTGGCGGGCATCATCACCAGCCTGCTCTTCTTTGGCTCGATCCTGGTCCACGAGGCGGCGCACGCGTACGTGGCGGTTCGAACCGGCATCCCGGTGGGGCGAATACGCTTGTTCGTGTTCGGAGGCGTCGCCGAGATCGCCAGTGAACCGACCCGGCCGCGGCAGGAGTTCGCGATCACGATCGTCGGCCCCATCGCCAGCGCCGTGCTCGGTGGACTGCTCCTGATGATCGCGTCGGCTCTCCCGGACCCGAGCTTAGGCCGGGTCACCTTTGGTTGGCTGGGTCAGATCAACGTGATCCTCGCCGTCTTCAACATGCTGCCCGGATTCCCGCTCGACGGTGGGCGGGTGCTGCGTTCGGCGGTGTGGGGCGCGACCGGAAACCTGCGCCTGGCCACGCGCGTGGCCAGCCTTGGAGGGTGCGCGCTGGGGATACTGCTCATCCTCTACGGCGCGATTCCGCTGGGTCTTTCTCTCTTCAGCCTCACGCGGTTCACCGCGCTGCCCGTCGTCATCCAGCCGCTCTGGTCCATCTTCATCGGGTGGTTTCTGTGGTCGGCCGCGCGCGCCGCCTTCCGCGAGGTCGACCGCCGCGCGCGCCTCCGCGGTCGCACCGTTCGCGAGATCATGCGGCGCGACTATCTCCCGGTGCCGGAGGATGGCACGGTCGCGGAGTTCATCGAACGCGACCTGTATCGGGATCGCTTCGGGCTGCGCCCGGTGGTGGACGCGCACGGGCGGATCGTGGGGATCCTTGATGTGGACGCCGTGCTGGCGGTGTCCGAACACGCGCGCACGACCACCCGGCTGCGCGACGCGGCGCGCCCGCTCCACCCGTTGGAAACGCTCGATCCCGCCGGTGGCCTTGTCGAGGCGATGGACCGAGTGGCCGCCACCGGTCGTCGGCGCCTATTCGTCGTCGACGATGGCCGGCTGGTCGGCTGGATCGACATCCGTGATCTGGTCCGGGACCGGCGGCCGTCCGACCAAACCTGATCTCACCCGTAGTCCTCTATCATCTGGATTGACGCCGCTTCTGCACGGAGATGAGGAACTCTTTGGCAACATCACCACTCGCGCGCTGCGCGCTCGTCGTCGATCTCGCGTCGTTGAAAGATCGTGACCCGGCTGCTCGATCACATACCGATCTAGGACGGCTCCATGAACGCCTCACCGCCGAGCGGCGGCTCGTCCGCAGCGCCGCCTACGGCGTTGTCGACGCCAATCAGCCCACCGACGACACGCAGGTCACATGGCTGGCGCGCAACGGCTTCAAGGTCGTCACCAAACCGTTGCGCCGTCGCGCCGACGGCACCCTGCGTGCCAGCGCGCACGTCGGCCTGGCCGTCGATGCGCTCGAGCTGGCCCCACACATCGACGTGCTCACGATCGTCACGTCCGATTCCGATCTGGCGCCGCTGATCGAGGCCGTGCAACGTCGAGGCGTCCAGGTGGAGCTGATTACCGGCGATGATGTGCGCCCCGCCGTGCTAGCGGCCGTGGCCGACACATCTCGCTCGTTGGCTGAGGCGATCGGTCGAGATGCCGATCGCGATGAGCCCCGACCGCAATCGCGTGTCCGCGTGCGGCCTCGCACCTCGCGGGCTCGCGCGCCGCAGCCGTCGCCGGACGGCGGGGACCCATCCGAGACAACGTCCGACGCGAAACCGGCCCCCGAGGCGCCCGCGCCTCCGCAAGAGTCGAGCCGCCGCCCGCCCTCATCCCAGGGGCGCTTCACCAGCCTGCCGCAGGAGCGCCTGAGCGGTCGGTCCGCCGCCGGCGCGCCCAACGAGGGCGGCTAGGCGAGCGCCCGCCCGTGCGCGTCGCAATCTCCGCAGCCGTGTGGGGGGGCACGCCGTTCCGACAGGTTGCGCAGGAGGCTAACGAAGCCGGCTACGCTGGCATCGAGGGAGTTGGCGATCTATTCGGTGATCTGAGGCTCGCGCGTGCGGTGGTTCGCGACCATGGGCTTGAGGTCGTCGCCGGCCGGTATGCCGCCAACTGGTTCTCCGACCGTTATCGCGACGTCGAGCTCGACCAGTTCCGCCGCGTGGCGGAGTTCTACGCCGAGCTCGACGCCAAGCAGCTCATCACGTTCTCGCGACCGGTTCCCGAGCGGCTGGAGACGGCCGGGCATCACGTAGGTGGACGGGACGACGGCCTCCTCGACTACCAGTGGGGCTACCTGGCCGATTCCCTCGCCATGGCCACGTTCATCGCCGCGCGCGAGTTCGACATGCGGCTGCTGTTCAAGAACCAGCTGGGCTCGTTCATCGAGAACGGGCCGGAGATAGACCAGTTGCTGGCCCTCACCGACCCGGAGTCGCTGTTCCTGGCGCCCGACCTCGGACACCTGATGTACGCCGGCGTTGAGCCGCTGCCGTTCGTCCGTCGGACAGCGGATCGTGTCCGTCACCTCATTCTCCAGGACCTGGATGTGGACCTGCGCGACGAGCACCTCGCAAGCGCGGGCGACGTGCACGCGTTTGCGGACGACGGCGGATTCGTCGAGCTTGGGGAAGGCGATGTGGAGATCGAGGACGCCGTCAACCTGCTGCGTGAGCGCGGCTTCGATGGATGGGCGGTCGTCGAGCAGGAGCGGACCCTCCGCGATCCCTCCGCGAGCGCGCAGATCAGCCGCGAATACCTGGTTGGGATCGGCCTGGAGCTGGAGACTGAACCGCAACTGGAGGTCGGCTAGTGCTGCGTCTGCCGCGTCGCACGTTGTTGCGCGGGGCGGGTATCGGCCTCGTCGCGTCGGCGGCGCTGGCCTGCGCCGATCCGCTCGTCCGCCGTGCGCAGCCCAGCCCCATTCGCCTCGCCAATGTCGAGCCGTGGGGCGCAAACACGTTTCTCGAGCTCGAAGTCGAATCATGGAAGCGGCGAAAGTCCGTCGAGATGCTCGCGGCCGCCGGTATCCACTGGGTCAAGCAGCAGTTCCCGTGGGCCGATATCGAGCAGCCCGACAAGGCGACCTTCTATAACGCGCAGTGGCGCCGCGGCACGTGGGTCAAGTACGACGAGATCGTTGATCTCACCGACGAATTCGGCCTCGAGCTGATCGCGCGCGTGGACCGCGCGCCCGACTGGGCGCGGCTCGCCGGTTCCGACCCCACCGGCCCGCCCACAAAGCTGCGCGACTATGCGGACTTTCTCACCGTCTTCGCCGACCGCTATCGCGGCCGGATCCGCCACTATCAGATCTGGAACGAGCCGAACCTGGCGGCCGACTGGGGCGGCCAGCCCCCCGATCCGGAGGCGTACGCCCGTATGCTCCGGGTCGCGCACGACGCGCTCAAGCAGGTCGACGAGTCGATCGTCGTGATCGCGGCGCCGATGGCCGCGACGCTGGAAGTCAGCTCCCGCGCGCTCAACGAGCTCACGTTCCTCGAACGCACCTATGAGGCGCGCGCGGGCGAGTCGTTCGACGTGCAGGCGGCCAACGCCTTCGGCCTCGACCGCCCGCCGGGCGACCCGCCGGACCCCGATGTGCTGAACGTCCGCCGCGTCGAGTTCATTCGGGAGCTTATGAGCGAGTTCGGCCTTGGCAACAAGCCCATCTGGTTCAACGAATACGGCTGGAACGCCTCACCGCCCGACATGGACCCCGGAAAGCTGATCTGGCGCCGGGTGGACGAGACGCGGCAGGCGGAGTGGACCGTCGAGGGCGTCCACTATGCGCTCACCAACTGGCCCTGGGCCGGCGTATTCAACACGTGGTTCTTCCGCAAGCCGTTCGAGGCGCTCGGACCGGACGAGTCCGAGTACTACTTCCGGATGGTTGACCCCGACTTCACGCCGCGGCTCGTCTATCGGGCCGTGCGCGCCGCGGCCACCGGCGAAGCGTTCGCGTGACACGATCTCTCCGCGCGGACTGATGCGCACGGCGCTCGTTCGCCGCTGGCTGGTTGTGCCGGCGGTGGCGGCGGCGCTTGTGCTCGTCACGGGCGTGGCGCTGGTAAGCCTCGGGGTTGTTCAGCGTGGCGTGACCTACGGCCTCGATGGACTCGACGACCTGCGGCTGGCCGACGCGCCCGGCATCGGCGCCAACACCTTCCTGCATCAGGAGCCCGACCCCGGCAAGGTCGTTCGGGAGCTGGAGGTGCTCCGCGGCGCCGGCATCGGCATCATCCGGCAGGAGTTCCAGTGGATCGAGATCGAGCCGCTGGCGAAGGGCTCGTTCGTGGACGCCGCCGGCCGCTCTACCTGGGACAAGTACGACCGAATCGTGGATGCCGCCGGCACGCTCGGCATCGAGATCCTCGCGCGGC
Source organism: Chloroflexota bacterium (assembly GCA_965247475.1). GTDB lineage: Bacteria > Chloroflexota > UBA11872 > UBA11872 > UBA11872. The sequence goes on along the minus strand of OZ252016.1, from coordinate 2,235,999 downwards.
TGGACCGTCCGCCCGCCTGGGCCACTCCCGGGTTCGATCCAACCGCCAACCCGTCCATTCAGACGCCGCCGTCGGACCTCGACGACTTTGCCGATTTCGCCGCCGTGGTGGCCGAACGCTATGCCGGACAGGTGCGCTTCTTCCAGATCTGGAACGAACCCAATCTGATTGGCGAGTGGGGCGGGCGTCCGCCGGACCCCGCCGCCTACCTCGAGATGCTCCGACGCGTGGGCGGGCGCATTCGCCAGGCCAACCCCGCGGCGGCCGTCGTGCTGGCGGGCCTTGCGCCCACCATCGAGACCGGTCCCGAGAATCTGAGCGATCTGCTGTTTCTCCGCCGGCTGTACGAGCTCGGCGCGCGCGGCGATTTCGATGTCGCCTCCAGCATGTCCTACGGGTTGTTCACCGGCCCCCGCGACTTTCTTGTCGACCCCCTGCGCACCAACTTTCCGCGCGCCGTGCTTTGGCGCGAGGTCATGGAGGAGTTCGGCGACATCCGAACGCCGATCTGGGCCTCCGAGTACGGGTGGACGGCCCTGCCGGACGACTGGGACGGCGAGCCCGGTATCTGGGGCAACCACTCCATCGACGATCAGGCCGCGTGGACCGTCGACGGCATCCACCGGGCGCGCGAGGAATGGCCCTGGATGCCAACGATCATGATCTGGGCCTCGCGCTGGCCAGTGGACGCGCACCCACGCGATCCCACGCCGTTCTTTCGGCTGATGGACAAGGACTTCACCCCGCGACCGAATCTGGTGGCGCTGCGGCGCGCGTTCGCGACCGCGCCCGTGGCGGGCGTCGGGCTGCACCAGGAGACGCATCCCGCGCTGGCTTTCGAAGGACCGTGGCCGCGTGTCCCCAGCGACGACGCGTCGCTCGGATTCCATCGCCAGACCGGTGTCGTGGGCGCGACCGTGCGCCTCCGGTTCCAGGGTTCCGAGCTGGCGCTGCTGACCCGCCGCGGTCCCGACATGGGCCGCCTGCGCGTTCGCATCGATGGGCAGGACGCGTTGCCCGATCTGCTGGAACGCAATTCGGCCGGTGAAGCGCTGCTCGACTTGTACGCGCCCGAGCCCCTGACGCTCGTTCGGGTTCCGATCGCATCGCGGCTGCCGGACGGACGCCATCTCGTCGAGCTGACCGTGATCGCCGAGCGCAACCCCAGCGCGACCGGCGCGCTGGTGATCGTGGATGGCCTGCTGGTTGGCGTGTCACGGCCCGTGGCCCCGTACGTCGGCCTGATCGCGCTCTGGCTGGCCGGGTTGGGCGCGGCGTTCTGGGCGTTGGCGCCGCTGTTCAGGCGCGTCGCCTCGCCGTTCGCTGTTGGCTGGGGACTGCTCGATCGCGAACTGCGCTGGGGGCTCCGCGCGGGCGAGCTCGCGGTGGCCGTCCTCGCCACGCTCTACCTGGTGCTCCCCGGCGGCGGGCCCACCTCCGTCTGGACGATCGTTCGGATTGTGATCGTGGCCGTCGTGGCCGGGCTGGCGCTCGCGCGCCCTCGGCAGGTCGTGGTCGTGACGGTCGCTGCCGTGCCATTCGTGGGCGTGATCGCGCGGACAGGCGTGTTCGACCGTCCGGTCGCCGAAGCCCTCATACTCGTGCTCGCTGGCGCCTGGGTCGCGCGCGCGCTCTGGTATCGACGTGTCGAGATCCCGCGCACCGGCTGGAACGCGCTGCTCGCTTATTTCCTCGTGGCCGCGGTGGCGGCCGCGCTCTTTGCCGATTTCCAGAAGTTCGCGCTGCGTGACCTGCGCACCGTGATCATCGAGCCGCTGATCCTCTTCGTGGTGATCGTCACGACGGCGGGTGGACGCGCCGACGTGCCGCGGATCCTGCGCGCGCTCGTGCTCGGCGCCGCAGTCTCCGCGATCGTGGCGCTGATCTTGATCCCGGCCGGCGCGGTCGTCACCGACGCGGCCGTGCCGCGAATCCGCGGCCTATTTGGATCGCCCAACAACCTGGCGCTGGTGCTCGAGCGCGCGCTGCCGCTGGCGTTCGGGTTCGCGCTCATGGCGGCGCGCGATCGCGAACGGCGCCTCGCCTGGATCGCGTTCACGATCGTGGCCGTCGGGCTCGTGCTCACCTTCAGCCGTGGCGCGTGGGTCGGCGCGCTGCTGGGCATTTCCGTCGCGGCCTTGCCCCTCTGGCTGGTGCTGCCGCGCATCACCCGCGCCGTGTCCCTCGTCACCGTCGGTCTCGCGGCGGCTCTGATCGCGTTGACCGCAGGCTTCGACCGCCTGGGCGCTGTGTTCCGAGCCGGCGACGCCGGCGGGGAGCGGCGGCTCGCGGTCTGGGACGCGGCCTGGCGGATGATTCAAGACAACTGGGTGTTCGGCGTCGGTCCCGACAACTTCCTCCACCACTACCGCGCGTATCTGCGACCCGACGCCTGGCGCGAGCCCAACCTCTCGCATCCTCACAATCTGGTGCTCGACGCGTGGGTCTCGGTCGGAATCTTCGGCTTGATCGCGCTGGCCGCCATCGTTGCGCTGTTCTGGATCGATTGGTTGCGCGTCGCCCGCCGCGTTCCGGCTTCCGAGCGTCCGCTGGCGTACGGGCTGGCCGGGGCCATGGTTGCGGCGCTCGCGCACGGCGTCGTCGATCACAGCTTCTTCCTGCCCGAGCTGGCGGCGGTCTTCTGGGTCCTGGCGGCGGCGGTCTACCTGCTGCGCGCGTTCCCATCCGAGCCGCCGCCGTCCGATCTCGCCCCACCGACCGACCTGCCGGCCTCCGACACATCCGCCGGCCACTACGCCATCTGAGGGCCGCCGCCCGACTGCCGCCCGTGAGCCGGCGCGCTCACTTGCCGATGCAGAATTTCGAGAAGATCGTATCCAGCAGGTCTTCGGTCGCCGATTCGCCCGTGATCTCGCCGAGCCGCGTGATCGCGCCGTGCAGGCCCACCGTGATCAGGTCCGACGGGAGCTCCTCGTCCAGCGCCCGTCGAGAGCCGGCCAGTTCCTCGCGCGCCTGACCAAGCGCATGCTTGTGCCGCACGCTCGCCACCGTCGCTAGATCGCCGTTCGGCGCGGACGTGTCGATCGCACCGGCGATCGCCAGGCGAAGCTCGTTCACGTCACCGGCGATCGCGCAGGTGTGACACACGCGCGCCCCGGGCGCGAGCGCCCCGGCCTGCTCGGTGCTCGTGACCGCCGGCAGATCGCGCTTGTTGAGCGCGACAACCGTTGGCTTGCCCGCGTCGCGAACGCTCGCGGCCGCGTCTCGATCCGCGGGGGTCGGCGCGCGGCCGGCGTCGAGCACCAGCACCGCGAGGTCCGCCCCGCTTAGCGCGCGCGCGCTGCGCTCGACCCCGATGCTCTCCACCGGGTCGGTCGTGTCTCGCATTCCGGCGGTGTCCGTCAGGACCACCGGAATCCCGTCCAGATTGAAGGTCTCCTCCAGCGCGTCCCGGGTGGTGCCCGGGAACTCCGTCACGATCGCCCGGTCGGTGGCCAGCAGCGCGTTCATCAGCGACGACTTGCCAACGTTCGGGCTGCCCACCAGCGCCACCCGAACGCCATGGCGCTGGAGGATGCCGCGGTCGGCGCCCCGCAGAATCTCCGCCAACCGTTCGTCCAAGCTCTCCAGCCGCGCCCGCACGGTCTCGCGTGGGAGCGGCGGCACGTCCTCCTCGGCGAAGTCGACTTCGGCTTCCATCTGCGCCAGCAGATCCAGACATTCAGACCGGATCGTGCGCACGGCGTCGGACAGGCGGCCCGCGAGCTGGTTGGCCGCGACCGCCAGGGCGTCCGTGGTGGGCGCCTCGACCATGTCCGCCACCGCCTCGGCCTGCGCCAGATCCAGCCGCCCGTTGAGGAACGCGCGCAACGTGAACTCACCCGGCTCGGCCGGCCGCGCGCCGGCCGCCAGCATCAGATCGAGCACCCGCCGCACCACCACCGGGCCGCCGTGGCAGCTCAGCTCCACCACGTCCTCACCCGTGTAGGAGGCAGGTCCCGGCATGAGCAGCAGCAACGCCTCGTCGACCAGCCGATTGCCCGCCGCCCGGTCGACGATCTGAACCAGCGTCGCGTGCCGCGCCTTCGGTCGCGCCGCTCCATTCGGCAACCGAACGGACTGCAGAGCTACTTCTGCCGCGGACGGACCGCTCACGCGCACGACCCCGATCCCGCCCACGCCGAGCGGTGTCGCGATTGCCGCGATGGTCTCGGCCATCACCGTTCCGGGCGTGCTAGGTGGCGCTCACCGCCGCGCCCGCGCCGTCCTGCGCCGCCTCCAGCGCCCGCCGGTATTCGCGCTGCAGCAGCCGCTTCTCGACGTAGATCTTCACGTGATCCCACGGCAGGAACTCGTCGAGGTCGCGCTGCCGATGAATATATTCGTCCAGGTCCAGGCCCGCAGTCTCGATGGCGTCGAGCCATGCGTCGGGCTTGAAGTGCTCCGACCAGCCGTCGAACCGGCAGCCGTTCTCCCACGCCAATCGGATCGCCCGGCCCACCCGGCGGTCGCCGAGCGCCAGCAGCGCCTCGATCTGGCTCTCTTCGGGATCGTGCCACATCAGATGGATGTTGCGGTCGCGGGCGATCTCGAAGCAGGCCCGCTGTTTCTCGCGAATGCTCTCGGCCGAGTCCTGCGGATGCCACTGAAACGGCGTAAACGGCTTGGGGATGAACGTGGAGACCGTCACGTTGACCTTGGCTCGGTTGCCATGGTGCTTTCGGCCGACCTTGACCACGCGATTGGCCAGGCCGGCGATCGCGCGCGCGTCGTCCACGGTCTCGGTCGGCTGCCCGATCATGAAGTAGAGCTTGATCGTCCGGAATCCCTGCCCGAACGCCATGTCGCACGTCTCCAGTAGAGCTTCGTCCGAGATCTCCTTGCTGATCACCTTGCGCATTCGCGGGGTGGCGGCCTCGGGCGCGAAGGTCAGGCTGCCGCCGCGGGTGCCTCCCCGTTGCAGCGCCTCGGCGATCTCCACGTTGAACTGCTCCACCCGCGTGGATGGGATCCCGACCCGCACGTAGTCCGGCGACGCGTCGAACACGTCCGTGATCACCGTCTCGAGCCCGCGATAGTCCACGGCGTTGAGCGACAGCAGCGAGAGCTCGCTCTGACCGGTCGATTCAAGGCAGCTCGCTACCGCCTGCTCGATCGTCGCCTTCTTGCGGTGCCGGACCGGTCGGTAGATATAGCCGGCCTGGCAGAACCGACAGGCCCGCGCGCATCCGCGGTCGATCTCCACCGCCACGCGATCGTGAACCACGCCGGTCAGCGGAACGAGCGGTCGCTGCGGCCCGCCGTATTTGTCGATGTCGACGTATTGGCGCTCGATCTCGGCCGGCAGCCCCGCCGCCCGTCGCTCGTACCCTTGCAGCCGCCCGCCCGCGTCGAAGACCGGCTCGTAGAGCCCGGGCGCGTAGATGCCGGGCACCTGGCGCGCGCACGCCAGGATGAACGCCTGCCGCCACCCGGCGCGCGTCCGATCGAACCCGGCATATGCGTCGAGCAGGCGCCCCAGCAGCTCCTCGCCCTCGCCGATCGCGATCAGGTCAAAGAAGTCCGCCATCGGTTCCGGGTTGCACACCGCGGACCCGCCGCCGAGCACCAGCGGGTCGTCGTCGCTCCGGTCGCGCGCCTCCAGCGGGATCCCGGCGAGGTCCAGCATCTCCAGCACATTGGTGTTGCCGGTCTCGTAGCTCATCGAGAAACCGACGATGTCGAAGTCCCGCAGCGGGCGACGGGTTTCCCACCCGAACAGCGGCGTGTCGCTGCCGCGCATCAGATCCGCCATGTCGGGCCAGGGCGTGAACGCGCGGTCGCACAGGTGGTCGGAGCGGTCGTTGACGAGCTCGTAGAGCAGGTTGACCGCCAGGTTGGACATCCCGATCTCGTAGGCGTCGGGAAAACAGAGCGCGAAGCGTGTCCGAGCCGTTTCCCAAGGCTTTTGCCGCGCGTTGTGCTCGCCGCCGAGGTATTGGGCCGGCTTGCGCACGCGATCCAGCAAACCCGAGATGTCGACAGATGTGGAGGTGGCCATGGATGAATTGCTCGCGCGACCGGGTGACCGCGCGTCCTCAACCCTAGCGAACCGGCCAAAGGGGGGGCAATGGCACGCGCCGCGGGACGCCGGAGCCGCCGACGGCTACGCTACGGCCGACGATCGTTTAGAGGGGCGCCCGTGCGTGCCTGACCTGGTTCTTCGCGCCGCCGCGCTGATCGATGGCACCGGCGCCGATCCGATCGGTCCTGGCGAGCTGGTCATCTCGGATGGCCGCATCGTGACCGCGGGCGCGCCGGCCGGCCCGCCCGCCGACGCGACGGTCCTGGACTACGGCGACGCCACGATTCTTCCGGGACTCGTGGACGTGCACGTCCACGTGCAATTTGGCGCCGGCCCCGATCACGAAACCACGCGGACCGCGCACATGCGCGCCTCGGACGCCGAGCGCACCGCGACCGCGATCGCAAACGCCCAGGCCGCGCTTGCCACCGGCGTCACCTCGCTGCGCGATACGGGCGGGTACCTGACGCTGAACATGCAGATTCGCGACGCGATCGATTCCGGCGCCGTGGTCGGACCTCGGCTGCTGGTCTGCGGCGCACCGATCACCACCACGGCCGGCCATCTGCATTGGTGCGGCCTGCGCGCCGACTCGGAGCCCGAGATTCTGAAGGCGGTGCGCGGCATGAGCGAGGCGGGCGCCGACTTCATCAAAGTCATGGCCACCGGCGGGATGATGACGCCCGGGTCGTCGCCGGGAACGGCCCAGTACAGCGATGCCGAGCTTCGCGCGCTCGTGTCGGACGCCCACCGCCTGCACAAGCCCGTGGCCGCGCATGTGCTCGGCGCCCATGGCTGCCGCCTCGCGATCGACTCCGGCGTCGACACGCTCGAGCACTGCCTCTGGCTGAGCGGCGACGGCCTTGATGATCGGCGCGTGATGGACGACGAGGCCGTCGGCCGGATCGACCCGGCCACCCAGGCCGTGAACGTCACGCTGTCCGCGAGGTTTCGCGAGCTGGTGCGGGGCCTCGTCCACCTCGACGAGTTGCCGGCGGACTCGCGCGACCGCCTGCGCGCATTCGGCGAGTTGTACCGCGCCATGCGCGATCGCGGCGTTCCCCACCTGATATCGAGCGACGCCGGCGTCATCCAGACGTACTTCCACGAGTTCCCGCTCAGCGTGATCGCGGGGTCCGTCGCGCTTGACCTCACCGCCGTCGAGGCCGTGCACCTGGCGACGGTGGGCGCCGCGGAGCGGATCGCACTCGGGGATGCGACCGGATCGCTGGAAGCCGGCAAGCAGGCCGATGTCCTGGTCGTTCAGGGCGATCTGTCCGAGAACATCTGTCGGCTGTCGGACACCGTCGCCGTCTACCTCGGCGGCCGCGAGGTCGCCCGCAAGCGCCGCCTGCAGGTGGCGCCGCCCGCCGCTCGATAACGCCCCGGCGGCGCGTCGAGGACTCTTGACCCGCTCGCCGCCGCGGTCCAAACTCACGCGAGCAAGCAGTGGCTGAGACGGAAACGCGTCCGCCGGTCAATCGATCGCAGCGAGCCCGGAACCGGTGCGAGCCGGGCGACTCGATCCCCACGGACATCCTTCCCGAGCCGCCGGCCCAAAGCCCACTGGGCGAGTAGATCCGGCCGGAATGGCGCCCCGTTAGCAAGCGCCGCGACCTGCGGCCAGGCGGCCGCGCGTCGCATCGAGTGGTCCGGCCGAGGCCGGGCAACGCGGGTGGTACCGCGGGTGCGAGACCCGTCCCGTAGCCGGGACGGGTTTCTTGCGTATGGGGGATCGATGGCGACCGACGAGCTGTTCTACTTCGACGCTTACGTGCGCGAGTTCGAGGCGACCGTGGTGAGCTCCGATCCCGACGGCGTGGAGCTCGACCGAACCGCGTTCTATCCGCGCGGCGGCGGCCAGCCGCCCGACACCGGCGAGCTGCGGGTCCACCCCGAGCTTTGGCCGGTCACCGGGGTCAAGCGGCGCTCCGGCCGGATCGTTCACACCGTCGAGGGGCTGCCGCCCCAACCGGGGCAGCTGGTCCAGGGCGCGATCGACTGGGACCTGCGGTTCCGATACATGCGCCTGCACACCGCCCTGCACGGCCTCTCCGCGATCGTGTGGGACGGCTGGCGGGCCGACGTCACCGGCGCCAACATCGCCGACGACGGCCTGAGCGCGCGCATGGACTTCGCGCTCGAGGAGATTCGAGTGAACGACGTCAAGGATGAGATCGAGTCGCGCCTGAACGCGGCGCTCGCGGCGGGCCGCGACGTCAAGATCTACGACCTGCCGCGAGCGGAAGCGATGGACCTGCCCGACCTGATCCGCACCCACGTCAATCTCGTCCCCGAGCACATCGGGCGCATCCGCATCGTCGAGATCGAGGGCCTCGACCGGCAGGCCGACGGCGGCACCCACGTCGCCAATACCCGCGAGATCGGCCCCGTGACTATCACCAAAGCCGTGAACAAGGGCCGCATCAACCGGCGGCTCGAGATCGCGCTCGAACAGGCGCCGTCGCATGTCTAGGGATCACGCATCGAGCCCGTTTCGTGAGCTGCCGTCGGAGCTTGACTTCCCGGCGATGGAGCGCCGGATCCTCGAATTCTGGGACGAGCACCGCTCGTTCGAGCAACTGCGGGAGAAGAATCGGGACGGCCCGCGCTGGTCGTTCTTCGACGGGCCAATCACCGCCAACAACCCGATGGGCGTGCATCACGCCTGGGGACGCACCTACAAGGACATCTACCAGCGCTACCGGGCCATGTGCGGCTATCACCAGCGCTACCAGAACGGGTTCGACGCCCAGGGACTGTGGCTCGAAGTCGAGGTCGAGCGGGAGCTTGGGTTCGACTCCAAGCGCGACATCGAAGCGTACGGCGTCGCCGAATTCGCCGACCGCTGCCGCGAGCGGGTGGATCGATACTCCGGAATCCAGACCGACCAATCGGTCCGACTTGGGCAGTGGATGGATTGGCCGGACTCCTACTTCACGCACACCGACGAGAACATCGAGCACATCTGGCACTTCCTCAAGACGTGTCACGAGCGCGGCTGGATCGTCAAGGCGCACCGGGCCATGCCCTGGTGCCCGCGCTGCGGCACCGCGCTTTCGCAGCACGAGCTGATCGACACATACGAGGAGGTCGAGCACGACGCGGTGGTCGTCCGGCTGCCGCTCACCGACCAGCCCATGGCCTCGTTGCTCGTGTGGACCACGACGCCGTGGACGCTGGCCGCGAACGTGGCCGCCGCGGTCCACCCCGACCTCGAATATGTCGAGATCGAGCAGGCGGGCGCCCACTACTATCTCGCCGCGGCGGCCGTTGAGCGGTCGGTGAGGGGCGAGTTCCGCGAAGTCCGGCGGCTGCCGGGCCGCGAGCTGCTCGACCGGACCTACCTTGGCCCGTTCGACGATCTCCCGGCGGTTCAGAGCGTCGAGCACCGCGTCATTCCCTGGACCGACGTCGGCGCCGACGAAGGCACCGGCATCGTGCACATCGCGCCCGGGGCCGGCGAGGAGGATTTCGAGCTCGGCGGCGAGCACGGGCTGCCGGTGCTCGTCCCGATCGACGAGAACGGCTGCTACATCGAGGGCTACGGGTTCCTCACCGGCCGTGATGCGCGCGTGGTCGCCGGCGACATCACCGACCATCTGCTCAAGACCGGCGTCCTCTACCACCAGCACGTCTATACGCATCGCTACCCGCATTGCTGGCGCTGCCGCGAAGAGCTCGTGTTTCGCGTGGATGACGAGTGGTTCATCCGCGTGGACGAGATCCGGCCGCGGATGCTCGCCGCCGCCGCCCAGGTCCGCTGGATCCCGGACTACGCCGGCGCCCGCATGGCCGACTGGCTCACCAACATGGGTGACTGGAACATCTCCCGCCGCCGGTTTTGGGGTCTGCCGCTGCCGTTCTACGAGTGCGACCGCTGCGATCACCTCACCGTGATCGGGTCGCGCGCGGAGCTCTCCGAGCGGGCCGTCGGGGGGTTGGACGATCTCCGCGAGCTCCACCGGCCCTGGATCGACGCGGTCGTGATTCGCTGCCAGGCCTGCCACGGCGCCGCCCGCCGGATACAAGCGGTAGGCGACGCCTGGCTGGACGCGGGCATCGTGCCGTTCTCGACGCTCGGGTACCTCGAACGGGACCGTCGCTGGACCGAGTGGTTCCCGGCCGACTTCATCACCGAGATGCGCGAGCAAGTCCGCCTTTGGTTCTACTCCATGCTCTTCATGAGCGTCACGCTCGAGGATCGCGCGCCGTACCAGACCGCGTTCGTCTACGAGAAGCTCAACGACGAGAACGGTCGGCCGATGCACAAGAGCCTGGGCAACGCGATCGAGTTCCAGGATGCGGCCGAGCGCATGGGCGCCGACGTCATGCGCTGGGTGTACGCCGGGCAGAACCCGCTTCACAACATCAACTTCGGGTACGGCCCGGCCGGTGAGGTCAAGCGGCGTCTGCTCACGCTCTGGAATGTGTACGCCTTCTTCGTCACCTACGCTCGGCTGGACGGCTTCGATCCCAAGCGGCCCGCGTTGCCCGCGTCGCGGCGCTCCGACCTGGATCGCTGGATCCTCTCCAGGCTTCAGCGCCTGAACGCCGCCATGACCGAGGCGCTCGACGCGTATCTGGTGCATCGTGGGGTGCGCGAGGCGCAGACGTTCCTCGACGAACTCTCGAACTGGTACGTGCGCCGCAGCCGGCGCCGGTTCTGGCGGGCTGAGAACGACGACGACAAGCTCGCCGCGTACCAGACGCTCTACGAGGTGCTCACCACACTGGTTCGCCTGCTGGCCCCGGTGATGCCGTTCTGGACTGAAGATCTCTATCAGAACCTGGTCCGCTCCGCCGACCGCGCGGCGCCCGCGAGCGTGCATCACTCCGACTGGCCGGCCGCGGACGATGCAACGAGCGATCCGGAGCTGGAAAAGGCGATGGCAACCGTCCAGCGCGTGGTGGGGGTGGGCCGGGCGGCGCGTGGAAGCGCCCAGCTCAAGCTCCGTCAACCGCTGCGCCAGGGTCTAATCGCCGTCCCGGACGACGAGGCGTGGGAGGCCGTTGCGGCGCGGCGCCGCCACGTCCTCGACGAGCTGAACTTGAAGTCGATCGAGCGCATGCCCGCGGACGCGCGGCTCGTGCAGCACGAGATCAAGCCGAACTTCCGAAGACTGGGGCCCAGGCTCGGGTCGCAAGTGAAGGGCGTGGGCGAGGCGCTCGCTCGTTCGGACGTCGCGGGTCTAATGGCTACGCTCGAACGGGACGGTGAGATCGTCCTCGCCGTCGGGGGCGAGACGGTCCGTCTAGGCCCCGAGGATCTCGATGTGCGACAGGTCCCCCACGCGGGCTATGGCATCGCCGAGCACGACGGTGTGATCGTGGCGGTGACCACGGACATCGACGACGAGCTGGAGCTCGAGGGTCTCGCGCGCGAGGTGATCCACGCCGTGCAGCTGCTCCGGCGTGAGTCCGGGTTCGAGGTCTCCGACCGCATCCGCCTCTGGCTGAGCGGCGGCGCGCGCGTCGCCGAGCTGCGCCGCGCGCACGCCGCGACGATCGCGGCCGAGGTGCTGGCCATTGAGGTTGGAGACGGCCCCGGGCTCCCGGACGCCGCCACCGCCGAGCGCACGTTCCACGGCGTCGAGGTCAGCATGTCCGTTCGCCGGGTCGAGGAGTGAACGCGCGCCTGTAGTCCCGCCCACCGGCGGCCCCACCGGGGCCTACCTGCAATGTCATTCCGACGCCACGCGGAGGAATCTCATGGCGTCCCCGTCCGCAGGCGCCGGTCTCCCAGCAGTTGTTAGTGAGACTGCTGGCTGGAGTTTGGACGGACGCGAGATATGGGCCGCATCCGGCGAAATCGCCGGGCGTCACCGAGAGGCATGGGAACTACGGCTACTCCTGGGGCGCCAGTTCGATCGATCCGTCCCGTACCTGAACGCGGTAGGCGCGCGTCCGCTGTCCGAGCGGCGGGTCTATGAGCCATCCGTCGGTCACGTCATAGGTCCAGCCGTGTTGCCAGCACGTGAGCTGGCAGCCGACCAGCGAACCGTCGCCCAGCGAAGCTCCCGCGTGCTCGCACACGCCGTCGATCGCGTGGTAACGCCCGCCCACGTTCGCGATCACGACCTCGTCGCCGTCCAGCAGCACCGTTACGAGTTGGCCCGGCGCCGGCAGGAGGTCGGAGGGCCCAACCGCTCGAAACTCGCTCATTGATCGATGCGTGTTGGAGGCAGGCGGCCGCTCGGCAAACTCACCGCGGTGCGGGACGAAGCACAGGGTGCCACAATACCGGCTCCGTTCTAGGCACGGTACGAGGATGCACCATGACGCTCGAGGGCAAAGTCGGCATCGTCACTGGTGGCGGAACTGGGATCGGCCGCGCCAGCTCGCTCGCGCTCGCCGCGCGCGGCGCCAACGTTGCCGTCAACTACTCGCGCTCCGCGGACGAGGCGGCCGCTACCGTCAGCGACATTGAAGCCGCCGGCCCGCGCGCCATTCCGGTCCAGGCCGACGTCAGCTCCGACGCCACCGTCCGTGCGATGGTCGCGCAGGTGGTGGACGCGTTCGGTCGGCTCGATTTCCTCATCTATAGCGCCGGCACGACCGAGTTCATCGACCACCCCGACCTAGATGCCGTGACCGGCGAGATGTGGGACCGGATCCTCGCCGTGAACCTCAAGGGCGCGTTCTTCACCGCGCGCGCGTGCGCGCCGCACATGCGAGCCGCGGGCGGCGGCAGCATCGTGACCATCTCGTCCACGGCCGGTATGAGCGGCGCCGGCAGCTCGATTCCGTACGCCGCGTCCAAGGGAGCGCTCAACACCATGACGCGATCCCTGGCTCGTGCGCTCGCACCGTCGATTCGAGTCAACACCGTCGCGCCCGGAGTGGTCGATTCACGCTGGCTGGCGGATCGCCCGGAATTCCTCGAGGCCGGCATCCAGCGCACGCGCATGGGTCGCGCGGCCACGCCTGAGGATGTCGCCCAGGCGGCGCTCTATTTCATCGAGGCGCCGTTCCCGACCGGGCACGTCTTGGTCGTGGATGGCGGCGCGTCGCTGTAGCGCGCTTCATCGTCCCGGAATAACCGACGCGGGGCCCGCGAAAGCACGCGGACCCCGCGCGAATTGATGGCGGTCGGGTGGCGGCCGGCTAGACGGCCCGAGCCACCGCCGCAATGTGTCCGGTGCCCTGGCACCTTGAACACGTGCGCCAGAACGCCGTCAGGCCATAGTCGCTCCGGTGCAACATGCGGCCGTTCGCACTGTGGCGAAAGAAGCCGCGGCCCTGACAGCGTGGGCACAAGCGGTCGCCGGCGGGCGCCGCGTGATTGGCTCGCGGACCAACATAGCTACTCATCAGTCCCCCTTCGTTGCGGGAACTTCCCCAGATCGCCGTTGATCTGGCACGAACGTCACGAGTCATCACGTGACTCGCCGATTGTAGCCGCAACTCCGGCCCCGTCGGTTGAATTACTTACGAATTGCTGCGCGGCTGTGACTCGCCCCATCGCACCTGTGGCCCGCCCCGCTGGGTGGGATCAGAGGCGTTCGGCACCCTCCCGATCCCACGGAGACAGGACGCCGGGCAGCAGTCCAGGGCAAGGTTAGCGGGCCTGTCAGGGCGGCTCGCGCTCCCGTCAACACGCCTGCCAGGACGCGAGCGCGCCTAATCAGTTCCCCAAACGCGCGATGGGCCGGTGCGCCCTACGGGAACTTGATGGGCTCCGGCGCCAGAGCTGGTGCCTCACGCAGCCAGTGGATGATCGTCCAGACCTCATCGTCGGTGGCTTCGCCCTCGTGCTCGTCGATCAGGTCGGTCCCGAGGTCGCCCTCCACCGTCTTCCAGAACAAGGTCCCATCGGACTGCGCCTGGACTATGTCCGAGATCAGGTCGGCCGGGTGCGGTGAATACAGCTGGTAGTACGGCCCGTACCCGTCGGCCACGTAGCCGTGGCAGCGGGCGCAGTGGATGCTGTACAGATCGCGAGCCGCCTCGAGCCCCTCCGGCGTAGTGGGGGCGGGGATCGGGTTCTCGATGGCCGCCGCCTCGGGCGGCGCCGGGGGGATGTTGCTGGGCGGCGCGCACGCCAACAGCACGATGGCGAATGTGAGCCCGACGCCTATCAGGAGGGCGGATGGTCGGCCACCGGCGATTGCTTTCATCGAGTCACACCAAGTCAAGTCGGGCACACGGTCGGCCGCGGCTGAGGGCCACTGTAGCGTGGTCCAATGCGCCGCCGCTACCGCAGTCCGCGCGACGCCTCGAAGCGTCCGCGGCCCTAGAGCACGCCCCGACCGGCGTGGCGGCTCTCCACCTGACGGCCGCTGGTCGTGAATGACAGCCCGCACCCGCACGACGACCTCGCGTTCGGATTCTCGATCTGGAATCCGCCGTCGATCAGCGCCTCGCTGTAGTCGATGGTGGCGCCGCGCAGCATCTCAACGCTGCCCGAGTCCACGATCACCGACATGCCGTGGAACTCCACCATGACGTCACCCGCCCGGGCGCCCGGTTCGATGCCCATCGCGTACTTGTAGTCGCCGCACGTGTGGTCCGGCGCCACGCGCACCCGCAGTACGGCGTCGGGCCGGTTGCGCTTGCTGGCCAGTCGCTTGAACGCTTTGGCGGCCCGCTCGGTCATGTCCAGCCACGGCTCGGCCGACGTCGTCGGCGTCACTGGCAACGCGTCAGTTTCGGCGTGGGTCAACGGGAGCCATCCATTTCAGGTCGGTCCATCACTCGTTCGAGTCTAGACAACCCGCCCGCCGGCCGCGACCGCGGACGGGCTGCGCAGCTTCGCCACGATCCCCGCCAGCGCTGCCGCCACGCGGTGCATCTGGTCTTCAGTGTTCGAGCGGCCGGTCGACAGCCGCAGGCTGCTGCGGGCGATCTCCGCGGGCACACCCATCGCGAGCAGCACGTGCGACGGCTCCAGCGACGCGGAGGTGCAGGCCGAGCCGCTCGACGCCGCGATTCCCGCCGCGTCCAGCTCGAGCAGCAGCCCTTCGCTGTCCACATCGGCAATGCACACGTTCACGATGTTCGGCAGGCCCCCCGCGCGCGGCCCGTTGCGGCGAGCCCGCGGAAGATCGTCGATGCCCTCCACGAGCGTCCGGGTCAGCGTTGCGTTCGATTCGTTCGAGCGCTCGCGATCCGTCTCCGCAAGGCTCAGCGCCGCCGCCAGTCCCACCGCGTAGGCCACGTTCTCGGTCCCCGCGCGCCGGTCGCGCTCCTGCGATCCCCCCAGAATCCGGGGGACCACGCGGGTCCCTCGCCGCACGAAGACCGCCCCCACGCCCTTTGGCCCGTAGATCTTGTGGGCCGCGATCGACAGCAGATCGACGCCGAGCTCCTCGACGTCGAGCCGCAGGCTGCCGGCCGCCTGCACTGCGTCCGTGTGCAGCAGCGTCGGGCGACCGGCCAGCGCCGCGCCGATCTGGGCGACGGGCTGTATCGTTCCGACCTCGTTGTTGGCGTACATCACGCTCACCAGCGCGGTGTCATCGCGCACGGCGCCCACCACGGCGTCCGCGTCGACCCGCCCCTCGGAATCGACCGGCACGTACGTCGCGCTGAATCCATGCTGTCGCTCCAGGTATTGGACCGTGTGCAGGACGCAGTGGTGCTCGATAGCCGTCGTGACCAGGTGCGCGCGGCCCTCGCGGCGCGCGGCCCACGCGGCGCCCTTCACCGCGAGGTTGGCGCCCTCACTGCCGCTACCGGTGAAGACGATCTCACCGGGATCCGCGCGCATGAGGCCGGACACGGTTTCGCGCGCGTCGTCAAGCGCGTCCCGTGCCTCCCGGCCTTCGCGATAGATGCTGCTGGGATTCCCGCTCGTCGCCTGCAGATGCGGCAGCATCGCCGCCAGCACGTCGGGATGCAGCGGCGTCGTCGCCGCGTGGTCGAGATAGATGCGATCGGGTTGCGGCGCGTTCATGGGCGTCCGGTGCGAGCCGCGCCAGCCTCGCGCGCAGCTGCTGTCAGCTCGAAGCCGCTGCTGTCAGCTCGAAGCCGCTGCTGGTGTCGGTTGATCGGCGGTTCGCCGCTCCCGAATCATGCAACGGCAGCCGCCCGCGCCATTTGGAGCGATCGAAACTTGGGTCACGTCGGCGTCGGTCAGCCGGCGGATGAAGCTGAGCTCAGACTCGCACGGAGCCGCGCACTCGGCCGCCACGCGTGACACCGGGCAGTTCTGCTCGATCAGCATGAATCCATCGCCGTGGCGCTCCACCCTGGCCATGTATCCGAACTGGTCGAGAATGCGCGCCGTCTCGCGCACGCGATCGGCGAATCCGAGCGTCCGCATTCGGGGCTGGTACCGCTCCACCAGGCGGTCCTCGCGGTACCGGAAGATCCGCCGCAGCAGGTCGCTTCCGGCCAGGTCCACCACACCGTCGATCAGTGATTCGGCCAGACCGTCGTAGTCACGCGCGAAGCTCTCGTGACCGTTCTCGGTGAGCACGTACCGATGGCGGGGCCGACCCTGGCCGCCCCGCACGACTTCGACCCGCACCAGGCCCTCGCCTACCAGCGTGTCGAGATGGGGCCGCACGGCCGAGACGCCCGTGCCGAGCACCTCCGACAGGTCCGAGGCGCCGAGTCCGCCGCGCGTCTTCAGCGCGTGCAGAATTCGGTCGCGAGGCCGTTCTACGCTCAAACTGCGTATTGCTCGTCGGCCCTATCTTCTGGAGGCTAGCACCGCGGAAATCTCCCACCAAGGTGGGCTCCGACGCAGTGCGGTCCGGACGCTCCGACCAAGTTTAGACATAGATTTCTGTAAAAAGTGTAAAATGCATGCACGGTTCATAGATCGGTGGCGCCGCACCGCATGTGTGGCGCGTATCGCGCGGAGGCCATAACGGCAGTGTCGACCAATTCGAGGAACGTCGATCCCTCGGCCGCTGCGCGCTGGATCGAGGACCTGGACTCGATTCAATCGCGACCTTCATCCGGACCCGAGCAGGGCGCGGCGAGTGATTTCGGCCGTGCGGCCAAGAGCTTGGCGGGCGCGGGCCGCGTTGGCGATCGTCTGTCCAACGATGACGCCGTCGAGGATGCCTTGCGGCTGTATCTCAATGAGATCAACCGCGTTCCCCTTCTGAAGGCGACTGAGGAAGTCACGCTGGCCAAGCGTGTCGAGGCCGGTGACGAGGCGGCGCGCGCACATCTCGTCGACGCCAACCTGCGCCTGGTGGTCAACGTCGCCAAGCGCTACGCCACCGGCGGGCTCCCCCTGTTGGATCTGATCCAAGAGGGCAATCTCGGCCTCATGCAGGCCGTGGAGCGCTTTGACTGGCGGCGCGGCTACAAGTTCAGCACCTATGCCACCTGGTGGATTCGCCAGGCCATAACCCGTGCCCTCTCCAACGACTCGCGCACCATTCGTCTCCCGGTGCACGTTGTGGAGACCTTGCGCAAGATCAGACGGGTCGCGCCCGACCTCGCCTCCAAGCTCGAGCGTGAGCCGACCCCCGAAGAGCTCGGCGAGGCGCTCGACATGGCGCCCGAGCGGGTCGCCGAGATCGTGCGGGCCAGTCGCGCGCCGGTCTCGCTCGAGACGCCCGTCGGCGAGGACGGGGACGAGGCGCTCTCCGACTTCATCGAGGACCTGGACCCCCAGTCGCCCGACTCACGCGTCCTGGCGGATGGTCTGGAAGATGAGATGAAGGCCGCGCTCGATGTCTTGCCCGACCGCGAGCGTGAGATTCTCGAGCTTCGCTTTGGACTCGGCGGGCGCGAACCGCGCACGCTGGACGAGATAGGCGAGCACTTCGCGCTCACGCGTGAGCGCATCCGGCAGCTTCAGGTCGAGGCGCTGCGCAAGCTCCAACGGTCACGCGCGGCTCGTCCGCTGCGCGCGTATTTGGCGAGCTAGGCGGGACGCTCCCCGTCGCCGCCGATCGGCCTAGCCGATCTCCAGCATCCGATCGATCGCCCGCCGCGCGCGCACCCGAACCGCTTCAGGCACGTCGATCTCGTATCGGTTCTCGCGCAGCGATGCGAGCACCTGCTCCAGCGTGATCTCGTTCATATGCGGGCAGCGCACCGAGCAGAGCCGCAGCATCTCTTTCTCGTGCGCCTGGGCGGCGATGTTGTCGCCCATGCTGCATTCCGTGAGCAACAGGTAGCGCGGCGCATCCACTCCGAGCACGTACTTGGTCATCGCGGCGGTCGAGCCGGAGAAGTCCGAGGCCGCCACAACCTCGGGGCTGCACTCAGGGTGCGCCAGCACCACCACATCCGGGAATTGCTCGCGCACCGCCCGGATGTCCTCGACCGTGAACTTCTCGTGGACCTCGCAGCGGCCCTGCCACCCGATCAGTTCGTACGACACGCTGTTGTCGGCGCCCGCGTTCCGTTGGTCCCGTCCCACCGGCGTGCGTGTAGGAATCACGATGTGCTTGCCCGTCTCGCGCGCGACGTTCAGCGCCAGGTACTCGTCTGGAACGAATATCACCTGGTCGGAGGCCATGGTCGCCACGACTCGCGCGGCGTTGCCGGAGGTGCAAACCGCGTCCGACTCCGCCTTCACGTCCGCGTACGTGTTGATGTAGCTGACCACTGGAACGCCCGGGTAGCGGCTCCGGAGCTGACGAACGTCCTCGGCCGTGATGGACGCCGCCAGCGAACACCCGCCCCGCGCCGACGGCAGCAGCACCGTGCGATCCGGGTTCAAGATCTTGGCCGTCTCCGCCATGAACCGGACGCCGCAGAAGACAATCGGGTCGGCTTCGGTGCTGGCCGCCGCGCGGCTCAGCTCCAGCGAATCCCCGGTCACGTCGCACACTGAGTGGTAGAGCGCCGGCTCCATGTAGTTGTGGCCGAGGATGATCGCGCCGCGCTCCGCCTTCAGCCGGTTGATGCTGTGAGCCAGCTCGGCCTTGTGCGTCAGCTCGAAGTCGGGGACGACGCCGCGCAACATCCCCCGCATGGCCAGATAGGTGGATTCGACCGTTGCGGTCTCGAGCGCCATGGCAGCTATCGCCGCTCGGCCCGGCAGCCGCGCGCTCGGAGATCGGCCGCCCGCACAGGGCCGCCGCGATCCCACGCCCCACCTAGGCGCGAGGGCAGGCCTACCGTGTGATGGCGCGTTTCCGGCGGAGGCGACAGCTCGACCCGTTGCATGGTGTGTGGCGGACGGATCGCTCGAGGCGCGCAGGGCGCGGTAGATGTTAGTGATTCTCGCACACGCTCCCGGTGTCCGAGCAACCCCCCGGCCGCTGCCGGGCGGTATTGCGGCCCCTAGCTGAACAGCGTCAGCAGATGGAGGAACGAGGGGTCGAGCGTGCGCGACTTCCCGGCGATCTCGACCAGCGGCACCGGCTTGATCTGACCGCCCCGGTAGGCGGTCATCTGGCCGAAATTGCCCGCCGCAATCAGATCGATCGCCGCCACGCCATAGCGGGTCGCCACGACCCGATCGAACGGGCTCGGCGGGCCGCCGCGCTGGATATACCCGAGCACCGTTGACCGCACTTCGGCGCCGATCGCGTCTCCCAGCGCGCTGGCCAGCGAAGCGGCCAGGCTCCGGGACGAGAGCAGCACGTGGCCGAACTGGTCGCCGTCCTCGGCCTCCGCTTCGGCCAGGTCGAGGCCTTCGATCGCGGCGCCCTCGGCCACCACGATCACGCTGTCGTGCAGCCCGCGCTCGGCGCGGTCGTTGATGTGATCCACAAGGACCTGCAGCGCGGCGGGTCGCTCCGGAACCACGATGTAGTCGGCGCCGCCGGCGATTCCGCCCATCGCGGCCAGCCAGCCCGCGTCCCGACCCATTACCTCCACGACGCTGGCTCGATGGTGCGACGCCGAGGTCGTGCGCACCCGCTCGACTGCCTCGGCCACCGTCCCCGCTGCCGTGGAGAACCCGATGCACGCCTCCGTGCCCGCCACATCGTTGTCGATGGTCTTGGGGATGCCCACCACCGGCTTCCCGTCGCGCGCCAAGCCGCCGGCGACCGAGAGCGTGTCGTCACCGCCGATCGCGATCAGCCCGTCGAGGCTGAGATCCGCAAACACCGCCAGCGCGCGGGCGTACTCATGTTCGTCGCGCAGCGGATTGGTCCGCGACGATCCCAAGAGCGTGCCGCCGACTGCGAGCGTGCCGTCGGTGTTCGCGACCGTAAGCGGAACAGTTTCGCGGTCGAGCACGCCCCGCCAGCCGTCACGGAACCCGACCACCGTCCAACCCAGGCCGCTCGCGCGCCGCACGGCGGCCCGGATGGCGGCGTTCAGACCCGGGCAGTCGCCCCCGCCGGTCAGGATGCCGATGTTCATGCGTGCGCCTCGACGAATCGTGCAACGGTTTGATTGCAGAATAGCGGGCGCTTTTCACCGTCGCCTAGCCGTGGCTCCCCCCGCCTGTGCGTGCCCCTCGTGCGCCCTGAGCCTGTCGAAGGGGCACGGGAACGCTGTGGCTCCGGTCAGACCCGTCGAATCAGGGCATCGCCCCACCGTGCAGGGCTCGGCCGCCGGGCAGGAGCCGAAGGCAAGACTGGCGGGCCTGTAAGGGCGGTTCGCGAACCGACCCCGCCTCGGATCGCCACGAGCCCGCCTTCCGTCGAGGCGCCCGCGCTGAGATGCGTCGAAGCGGCGATGCTCGAGGTAAAGCTCTCCGGGCCGTGCGTCCGCGGCGGCGGTCCGCGTTGGGAGGCTGTCTCCCATGGCGATACCATGAGGCCCCGATCCACTCATGGTATGAGCGCTATGGCGACGGACGTTCACTCGACGCTGCGCAGCCGGCGCAGCATTACCGCGGTGACGCCGGATGTCCCGCCACGCGACGCGATCGAGCGCCTGATCGAAGCGGCGATCTGGGCGCCCAACCATCACATGACCGAGCCTTGGCGATTTCACGTCTTGACCGGCGCGGCTCGCGCGGCGA
Source organism: Chloroflexota bacterium (assembly GCA_965247475.1). GTDB lineage: Bacteria > Chloroflexota > UBA11872 > UBA11872 > UBA11872. The sequence goes on along the minus strand of OZ252016.1, from coordinate 2,215,132 downwards.
TGGGTGAGGCGGTTGCGAGTTGGCTCGAGACCGTGCGCGACGCGGACGATCCCAAGCAGCGCGGCGAGATCGCCGCCGCCCGCAACAACCTCAACCGCGCACCGGTGATCATCGTGGTCAGCCAGATCGGCAGCGACGATCCGGTGCAGGATCTCGAAGACTATGCCGCCTGCTGCTGCGCGACCCAGAATCTGTGCCTGGCCGCCACCGGGGAGGGCCTGGCGACCAAGTGGCGAACCGGAACCATGGCCGTCTATCCCGCTGCTAAGCAACACCTTGGCCTGGACGAAAAGGACCGGATCGTCGCGTTCGTTTACGTGGGCTATCCGGCTGCGGGCGGCGGCCCCGATAGGCGCAGCCGCACTCCGGCGGATGTCGCCTGGCTCGGGTGGAATTCGTCGGATTGACGCACGCCGCCGCCGGCCATCCCGAGCGGGTCGCGTGAGCCTCGGAGGGGTACGGGCGAGAGGCGCATATGCCAGGCAGTGACGATCTGGTTCGGCTGACTCTGGTCGAGGTCGCGGATCGCATCCGCGAGGGCGAGCTGAGCCCGGTCGAAGTCGCCCGCGCCTCGTTGGATCGCACCGAGCAGCTCAATCCGCTCCTCAACGCGGCGGTCGCGGTTCTCGCCGACCAGGCGATCGAGGCGGCGCGCAAGGCCGAGCGCGAGATCGCCGCGGGCGACTATCGCGGACCGCTCCACGGTGTGCCGATCGGGATCAAGGACCTCGCCGACGTGGCCGGCGTCACCACCGCCGCCGGCTCGCATTTGTTCGACGATCGAGTTCCCAGCGCCGATGCCGCGCTCGTCCGGCAGCTGCGGAGCGCCGGAGCGATCATCACGACCAAGCTCAACTGCGACGAATTCGCGTACCACCCCACCGGCGCCACCTCCCAGTACGGCCCGACCGCCAACCCATGGGACGCCGAGATCGTCACCGGCGGCTCCAGCAGTGGCACCGGCGCGGCGGTCGCGTCGGGCATGGTCTACGGCGGGCTTGGGACCGACACCGGCGGCTCGATTCGGATCCCGTCGGCCTGTTGCGGCTTGGTTGGAATCAAGCCCACGTATGCGCGCGTCAGCCTCGAGGGCGTGGTGCTGCTGAGTCCGAGCTTCGACACGCCGGGTCCGATGGCGCGGACGACTCTCGACGCAGCCGTGCTGCTCCGGGCGATGGCCGATCCGGTCCGCGAAGAAGAGGTTCGCGAACCCAACCGCGTGACCCATATCACCGGCGAGATCGACGCCGGGCTCGAGGGTTTGCGCGTCGGCATTCCCACCAACTACTTCTTCGACGATCTTGATCCCGAGATCAACGCCGCCGTTTGCGCGGCTATCGATGCGCTTGCCACGTTGGGGGCCGACCTCGTGCAGATCGACATCCCGGCGATTGACCAGATGGTCGAGTCGCAGCATGGGATTCTGGTGATCGAGGCGGATCGCAGCGTCCGTGCGGTGACCGGCGGCTCGCTGGCAGTGGTGAACGCGACGCTGCGCGCGCGGCTGGAGTCCGGCGTCGATCGGTTTGTCCGCCCCGGCGGCAACGCCGACGCTGTGCTCGGCCGGCTGCGCGCCATGCGTGACGACGCGCTGGCGAGCTACCGCCGGACGATCGGCCGCGTTGACGTCCTTGTCGCCCCGGCCCTGCGCCGATCCCCGCCGCGTATCGAGGACGCGCTCACGGACTTCCAATGGATGGCCGACCTCACCCGTCCGTTCAACTGCTCGCAGCAGCCGGTCGTATGCATGCCGGTCGGTTGGACCGAGGCCGGGCTGCCAATCGGCCTTCAGATCGTCGCGACCAAGTACCGGGAACGCACCGCGCTCCGGGTCGCGCATGCCCTCGAGCAATCGGAGCACGCGCCGGAGCGCCGCTGGCCGGAAGTCGCCGCGCCGATCGCGGACCCACCGCCCTCACAGGGTCCCCAAGACTAGGACCCGCCGAGCACCGCTGGTCTCAAGCGCCTACTTCAGCCGGACCGCCGTGCCGTACGCCAGCAACTCCGCCGTGTTCTGCATGACGCTCGAGGTCGTGAACCGAATGCCGATCACCGCGTCGGCGCCTAGGCTCTCCGCCTCAGCCAGCATTCGCTGCAGCGCTTCATTGCGGGAGTCCGTCAACAGCTCCGCGTATTCGTGGATCTCGCCGCCCACCAGGCTGCGGAGCCCTGCCACGATGTCGCGGCCCACGGCGCGCGCGCGCACGCTGTTTCCCCGCACGAGCCCGAGAATCTCCTCGGCCTCGCGTCCCGGCACATCCATCGTCGTCGAGGCGATCATTCTGCGTCTCCTCTCTCCGCGGCGGGCGTACGATCACCCGCCGCCGCGTCGGATTGGGCCGCCGCCAGTGCAGCGGCCACGTCGGTCCACCCTAGTTCTTGCGCCCGCTCGATCACTTCACGCGCGTACGGCAGGCCCGCGAGCGCGCCGAGCCGCTCGACCTTCAGTCCGGCCGTCACCGTGCCCAGGCGAGCGCACGTCGCCGGGGACGCCCCGAGCAACCAGCCGGCTGAGAAGCCGCCCGCGAACGCATCGCCGGCACCCTGCAACGTGTCCGTGCCTCGCGCCGTGTGCGGCAACCGAATGCTCCCGTCCGGCCATGCGACGTAGGCGCCGTCCTCGGCCATCGTCAGCACGGCGGCTCGCGCGCCGAGGTCCAGCAACGCGGCCCCAGCCACCTCGGGGTCTGTCTCATCCAACAAGATGCGAGATTCGTCCGGAACCCCGAGGAACACCAGATCCGTGAGCGGCAGCACCTCGCGCGCCGCCGCGCGCGCCTCCTCCGGCGGCCAGATTTGCGGCCGGTAGTTCATATCGAACGAGATATCGATCGACGCTTCCGTCGCGCGCTCGGCCAGCCGCCGGGTGGCCGCCCGCGATGAGTCCGAGATCGCCTGCGAGATCCCGCTCAGGTGCGCCAGCCGGATTCCGTCCAGCGACAGCGCGTCGATGTCGGCCGGCGCAATGGTGGAGGCGGCGCTGCCCTTCCGGTAGTACCAGATGTCGTAGTGGGAATCGGGGGCGAACTCGGCGAAGTAGAGACCGGTGGGTCCGCCGCCGCGCGACACGTAGCGCAGATCGACGCCGAGTTGCTGCCACTCCGCGAGCAGGTAGTCGCCGAACGGATCCTCGCCGAGCTTGGTGAGCATCGACGTCGGAAGCCCCAACCGCTGAATCGCCACCGCGATGTTGAGCACGTCGCCGGAGTACGAGCGCCAGAACCTCTCCGCGCGCGCGACCGGGTCCGTGCTGCCCAGCTCGACCATCACCTCGCCGGCGGATACGAATATCGGCGGCCGCGCATCGCTCATAGGCGCACCCCCGCGCTGCGCGCGGCGCGACGCATCTGCAAGATCGCCCCGGCCTGCCGGGTTGCGGAGCGCGACGCCGCGCGCTGAAACATCCGGTTGCCCTCTCGCAGATCGCCGCCTTCAATCACCGCGATCACCTCATCCACCCCGTCGATCAGGTCCGTCAGCCCGCCGACGAGATCCGCGTGATGGTCCGCCAGGATGTCGGGTGGCCGTAGGCCGCGCAACCGCGCGAGCAGCTCGGCGTTGCTGGATCGAACGTCCTCGTACAGCGCGGCGTACGCGGACGCGTCCCCCGAGTTGGCCGTAATCAGCGACTCGAAGCGGGCGGCCAAGTCGGCATCCACCGACTGCGTGCCGGCCCGGAGCCGATCGAGGCTGTCGAGGTACTCGACCACGGCGGTGGTGTCCACCGTGCCGCATGCCACCGCCCCGGTCATCAAGACTCCTGCGACCACGGCCGCTATGCGTTGGATTCCGCTCGGTCCGCGCGCGCTTCGGTGCGGCCGTCGGGCGGTGCGTTGCTGCGGCGGCGTGCTCAAGCCCTGGCCCGGCGGGCCGGCAGGTGCAGCGGCTCACCGATCGCCTGCCACGCGGCTTCGGCCGTCGCTTCGGGGAACGTCGGATGCGCGTGGATCGTCTCGCGCAGATCCTCCAGGGTCGCCTCCAGCCGGATCGCGAGCACCCCCTCGCTGATGAGGTCGCTGGCGGTCGGCCCGATCACGTGCATGCCGAGAATCTCGCCGTAGGCCGCCCCCGCCACCAGTTTCACAAAGCCGTCGGTGTCGCCATACGCCCGCGCCCGCCCCAGTGCTTGGAATGGGAAGTGGCCGATCAGCACGTCGCCCACCTGCGCGCGAGCCTCCGCCTCCGTGAGCCCCACGCTGGCGATCTCGGGGTGCGTGAAGGTGCAAGCCGGCACCGCTCGCGGGTCGTACTCCGCGTCGTGGCCGAGCGCGTGCTCGGCGGCGACGACGCCTTGGTGCGACGCCACATGCGCCAGCAGCTTCTGCCCGGTCACGTCGCCGATCGCGTAGATTCCGCTCGCGCTGGTCTGCATGTGCGCGTCGACTTCGATGCCCTGGGGCCCGTAGCGCACGCCCGCCGACTCGAGCCCCAGACCCTCGACGTTCGGGCGCCGTCCGGTCGCCATCAGCGCGTGCGTGGCGGTGACGCTCGTCGTATCGCCGCCCGTCGCCAGCTCGATCCGCAGGCCGCCGCCGACGCTGGCGATGGCGGTGATCCGGGTGTCCGTATGCACGTGCACGCCCTGCTGCACCAGGATCCGGCGCATCGTCGTGCTCACGTCCGCGTCTTCGACGGGAACCACCGCCGGGAGCATTTCGACCAGCGTCACCTCGCTGCCGAGCAGCGCGAACAACGTGGCCCACTCCACGCCCACGGCGCCGGCGCCCGCGATCAGGATGTGCGCCGGCAGGTCGGTCAGACGGAACGCACCATCGCTGTCGATCACGCCCGGGAGGTCCACGCCGGGGATCGGTGGCATCGCGGCCGACGAGCCAGTCGCCAGGAAGATCTTCGGCGCCACGATCAGCTCGGTGCGGTCCTCGAGCGCGGCCTCCACCGCTCCGGCGCCCATCACGCGCCCGCGCCCTTTGAGCACCGTCACGCCGGCGGCGTCCAGCAACGACGCAACGCCCCTCCGCAGCTGCCGCACGACGCCGTCCGTGCGCTTGTTCATCGCCGCGTAGTCGGCGCGCACGCCGGTCGTTTCGACGCCGTACGACGAGCCGTGCAGCGCGAGCTGGTACACCTCGGCGCTGCGCAGCAGCGTCTTCGATGGGATGCACCCTCGGTTCAGGCAGACGCCGCCAACATCGTCGCTCTCCACCAGAGCGACCTTGGCGCCCCTTGCCGAGGCCCGCAGCGCGGCGACGTACCCGCCTGGGCCTCCGCCCAGCACACAGATGTCCGCTTGTAGAGGCATGCCGGATTGACCGTCAGGGGTAGGCGCGCCGCATTGTAGTCAGCGCGTGCCGGACCGGACTCGGCGTCGCGGAGGCGTCAGGCCGCCAGCTCGGCAAACGCGCGGCACGTGTCAACGTACAGACCCACGGCCGCATCGACCTGGCTCAGCTCGATCCACTCATCGTCTGTGTGTCCTTGCGCGATGTTGCCGGGGCCCATGATCACCGCCGGGATTCCCCCCACGCCCGCGAGCATGGCTGCGTCAGACGCGAACGCCACCCCCACGGGGTTGGCGTCGAGCCCCGCCGCGTCCACGGCGCTTCTGGCGGCACGGACGATCGGTGCGTCCGCCGCCAGCTCGACCGCCGGCAGGTCGATGATGGCCGGACCGCGCTCGATGCGAAGCTCCGGATGCTCTCCGCGCAGATCGTCGAGCGCGCGATCGACCTCGCCGAACACGGTTTCGGCGTCCTGTCCGGGCAGCGTGCGCCGGTCCAGCTCCACCTCACACACGTCCGGCACCACGTTCGCCGCAACACCGCCCTGGATCGTGCCGATGCTCCACGCGGCCGCGCCCAGCAGTGGGTGCTCGCGCGCGCGCACCAGCGGATCCATGGCGGCGCGCAGCGCCGCGATCACCGTCGCCATGTCGTAGATCGCGTTGTGCCCGCGCTCCGGAGCCGAGCTGTGCGCCGAGGTCCCACGCGTGCGTATGCGCCAGCGCACCGCGCCCTTCTCGGCGGTCACCACACGCAGTTCCGTGGGTTCGCCCACCACCGCCGCGGCAACCGGCAGGCGCATCTCGGCGAGCGCTCGCGAGCCCTCCATATGGGTCTCTTCGTCCACGGTGCCGGCCAGACAGACATCCACCGGAAACTCGGCGTCCAGCGCCGCCGCCTCCAACACCTTCAGCATGGCTGCCAGGCTGCCCTTGGGGTCGGCCGCCCCGCGCCCGAACAGCCGGCCTCCCTCGACACGCGGACGCAGCGCATCCGGCATCGGTTCCAGCCCCACGGTGTCCAGATGGCATTCCAGCAACACCGCCGGCCGCCCGCCGCGGCGCACCCAGGCCAGCACGTTCGTCCGCCCCGGCGCCACTTCGTGCGTCTCCACATCGGCGCCTACCGACGTGGCCGCGCGCGACACGTAGTCCGCGATCTCGGCCTCACCCGGGCCGCCGTCGATACGCGGGTTCACACTGTGGATCGAGACTAGGTCGGCGAGAACTTCGCGCGCGGATCCAAGCATCTGATCGTGTGTGATCGACGGCGACGGGAGTATACGGGGCGGCGGCCGGGTCGGGTGACGACCGCATGGCGGGCGATGATTCCCATACCGGACAAAAAGCGAACGATCGCCTATACTGAGTGAATGACAGCTCTCAATCCCGAATTCGATCCTCGACCGGAGCGCGCCCTGTCCTCACCGGCGGCCGGGTCGACAACGTCGCACGCGGCGGCCGCGAGCCGGCGTCTCCCCGCCGCACCGAATGTCCACGTCGACTCGCGCTGCCCGGACTGCGGTACGACGCTATGGCCGCAGGGCCGCTGCTGGCTCTGCCCTGGCTGCGGTTGGGGCGCCTGCGACGGAGCGTGACCGGCCGCCGACGCGCGCTCGCTCAAATGTCGAATACGCGCGCGGCGTGGTACGCGCGGACGGTTCGCGGTCCATCCGCGCTCATCTGGTAGTCGAGCAGCGGCGCGCGAAAGACCTCGACGAACGACCGCTCCATCCGCGCGTCCAGCCGGATGTTGCCCGCTAGGTCGGCGTCGCGCGCCTGTGTTGCCGCCTCGGGCCCGCGATTCACACGCTCGCGCAGCTCACGCGTCGCGGGGGCGTAGGTCAGCTCGATCAGCTGCGCCGGGGCTGCGACCAGCGCGCCGCTGCGCCAGAACCCTCCAGTCGGCGCCTCCTGGTAGCTGAGGCCCACGTTCAGGCCCGCGCCGGTCGGGTTGACCGCGATCACCGACCCCGTGATCGTCGATCCCTCGGCCCGCAGGTCGACGCTGAAGGTCTGCCGGTCCACGTGCTCCACTTCCCAGTGGGGCGTGTCGGAACCGCGCAAGCGGCGGGCGGCGACAATGTGCACCGGCGCCGACGATCCGGGCGCTTGGACCTCGACGCGCGACGACGGTCCCGCCGGCGATGTGATCCAGGTCAGCCCGGGCTCCAGCCCGACGCTCCGCGCCGAGGCGCCGGTCCGCAGCAACAGCTCCGTCCGGCCGGGGCTGACCGCCCCGATGAGCAGCCGGTCGGGCATCGCCTGCACGTCGGCGCCGATGGCCAGTTCCCCGTCGCGGACGCCGAATTGAAGACTCGGGCGTCCCGTCACGTTCATCTCGCCGCGGTTCGCGGCCGCGATCTCATTCCCGGTCAGCCGGTCGGCCTCGGGGATTTCGTACGCGGTCCAGTAGTCCGTGTGCAGCACGGCGTCGGTCTCCACCAGGCCCCACGCCCGTGGATCGTCGGACCGGTTCAGCACGATGAAGTCGTAGCGGTCGTCGGGGCGGTGCGCCTCATACCCGAACGCCCGACTCGCGGCGAACCCGTACACGTCAACGTCGGTCAGCGATGCGATCCAAACGCTCCTCGCGCGTCCCGCCCAGCTCGAGCGCTGGTGCTCGGGGAAGTGAAACCCCAGCACGTGCTCGCTGATCTTGATCCGCTCCCCGGGCAGCGGATACGTCAGCCTGTCGGCAAAGAAGACCCGGCTGCCGGTCGGGAACGCCTCGGCCGCGGCTCTCGCGTCGTGTGCGATCGCGCGCGGGACGTTCCACCCGACCCCCGCCCAATACCACCAGACCGTTTGATACGTGTTGTGGACCAGCGCAAGCCCGATTGCCGCCGCCAGCACCACCCCCAGCGCCCTGAGCGCCGGTCCAAGCCGCCGCAGGCCGTCGCGCAGGCGGCGCGACAGATCCTCGCTCCACAGCGCGAACTCCGCGTGATAGAAGTTCGACACGCCGGACGCGATCAGCATCGCGACGAAATACGCGACGAATGAGGTGTTCTTGAGATGGCCGTATTGGTACTCCGCGCCCGCCGCCACCCAGTACATGAACGCCGCGTAGCCGGCCGCCATCGCGAACGCCACCGGGCGCTGCCCGCGCAGCGTCACGAGTCCCAGCAGCGCCAGCGCGAGCGCCGGCCAGAACAGCGCGTCCTTGGCCGCCAGCAGCGCCTCCACGCCATTCGGACCCAGCGCCTCGCCGAGCGGACCCTGATCCGCGGCCAAGCGGTACGGGGCCATGCCGAACGCCAGCTCGATGCGCGCGGTCTCCGTGTCGCCCCACGCGTTGCCAAAGCGCCCGTTCAGGTTGGACGCGATGCCGCCGAGCTGCGGCCCCGCCCATCGGATCAGCCAGAAGAGTCCGGGCGCCGCCAGCGCGGCGATTCCTATCCCCAGCGCGGTCAAATTCCGTAGACGGCATAGGCGGCCACGGCCCCACGCAACCAGCGTCACGCCCAGCACGCCGGCCACCACCAGATATACGGCGGAGATCGCCCAGAAGTACGAGACCAGCAGGGCGGCGCTGGTCAGCGCGGCCAGCAGGAGCGCGCGACCTCCGCCGTGCTTGATCGCCGTCACCCCGGTCGCGATGGCCGCCGGAAAGAGCAGGAACGAGACCGTGTGCGGCCCGAACCCCATGCCCGTGAACCAGAGCGGCAGCCCGTGCAGTGCGTACAGCGATGCGCCCACGGCGGCCGTGCGCTCCGACACGCCCAGCCCCGCGCGGCCGAACACGAAAACCGCCGGGACACTCAGCCCCAGCAGCAGGTACAGCGCCGGCACGTAGGCGTGAAAGGCCGGCGCATTCGACAGAATCGACGTGATCGCCAGCAGGTGTGCGAAGCCCCATCCCCGCGAGTGGTTGACAACTGACTGGAACTCGTGCCGGTACGGCCCTTCCGCGGCGCCGTCCATGAACGCCGTCTCGCCTCGCAGCAGCTCGGCGAGCGGCACGTAGAGGTCCTCGTCGACGTTGAGCCCCAGCATTGCGAGCGACCGACCGTGCAGATGCGGCAGGAACGCAACCACGATCAGCGCGGCGGCCATGGCGATCACGACCCACTGCGATCGGGTCGGGCGCGGCAGCCACCACCCGCGTCGCCAGATGAGCCACCCGTTGAGCGCCGCCGCCAGGCCAAGCAGCACGCCGGTTGCTGCCGTGAGGTTCACGACCAGGTTCAAGAAGTAGCTGCCGACGATCAGGCCCGCGGCGCCCACGGCCGGGATCAGCGGCACGCTCAGCGGCTGTAGCCTCGGAGGCGCGAGGACCCTCGTCAGCCCGTAGCCCGTCATGGCCAAAGCCGCCGCCAGCGCCAGCACCGCTGCGGCGGCTTCCAGCCCAACTGCCAGCATCTCAGGCATCGGCTGTCGGCCCTACGGACGCTGGGCGGTCACGCGCGTGATTGACCGGTATGGGAGCGGATCAGCCGTGGTCGTCGGCGGGGGGCGGCATCGTGGCGCGCCGCAGGCCGGCGCCGCCCCACACGCCAAACATCTGACCGAACCCGACCGCCCCGCCAATGGCGGCGCCGAGACCCGTGGTCAACACCACCACCGTCGCGAAATCGCCGGTCGAAACCGGTCCGACACCTTGATACAGCGGCGCCGAGAAGCGCAGCAGCACGAGTTCGTCCGCGCTCAGGAGTTCCGCCGCCGACGCGAACGCCACTGCGAGCGCGACCAGACTGGTGAGTGCGGCCGACACCACGCTCGCGATCGCCAGAACGCCGGCCATCAGGCCGATGCTCCAGCCCGGGCGGCGCCAGAATGCCTCGCGCGCTCGCGCGTAGGCGTCCACCGCGCCGTCACCCTCAACCACCGCATACGGCAGCAGCACCCACAGCGCAATGTTCGTGACCGCAATCGCGACCGCGTCGATCAGGAACAAGAGGACGAACACGGCCGCGATGATGGCCACCGGTCGCTCGTCCGGAAACGTGTCGGGCGGCTGGGTGAGCAGGAACACGGCAAACTGCACGACGGCCAGCGCCGCGAGCGCCGCAAACACCGGGAGCGCTGTCAGCATCAGGGCCCATGAGCGTCGTCCGGCTGATCGCAGCGCCGCCCCGGCTCGCGCGTCGCCGCCCGCGGCGAAGCGCGCACCCGCCAAGGCGGCCGCGCCGGCGGCGACCGACCAGATCGCGAGGATCGCGATCAGTACCAGCGGTACCACCACGACCGCCGCCGGTGATCGAACGAACGCCAGCCCACCGCCCAGCCCGGCCAGCGCACCGATCAGCGCCCCGGCCAGCACCCCCACCGTCAGGACTCCCGGTTGGGTGAGCACGGAAACGGCGATTCCCAGCGGTTCCAGCAGGCGCACGAATCCCCCGGATGTGCCGCTCGGGTCTGTGCTCGTGGTTCGTGCCATGCGCCGAACGCGGGCAGTATATCGCCGGAGGTGAGTCGATTGATCAAACGCGAATGGAGGTGCGCGCGTGATTGATGCACTGGCAAACGTGGCAGTGGTCGGCGCGGGCCGCATGGGCCACGGCATTGCGCTCGAGTTCGCGCGTGGCGGCCACCACGTGCGCCTGTTCGACACCGCACCCGGAAGGGCCGCCGCCGCTATCGAAGAGGCCCGACGCGACGCATCGGACTTGGTGTCGGCCGGCCTGATCGCGCCCGACGAGGTCGACGACGTGGTGGCTCGGCTCGAGGCCTCCGACCACCTCGTGGACGCTGTGGGCGCCGCCGAGCTCGTGACCGAGGCGATCATTGAGGAGATCGGCGCCAAGCAGGCGTTGTTCGCCGAGCTCGACCGGCTCTGCGCGCCGTCGGCGATCCTGGCCTCGAACACTTCAGGAATCAGCATCACCGCGATCGGCGCGGTCTGCCGGCGACCGGAGCGAGTCGTTCTGACCCACTGGCTCCTGCCGCCGCATCTCATCCCGGTGATCGAGATCGCCTCGCCCGACGGCGTCGACCAGTCGGCGCTCGAACGCACACGCCGCGTGCTCGAGGCGCTGGGCAAGTGGCCGGTGCACGTGCGCCGCGATGTGCCCGGCTACCTGCTGAATCGCATTCAGTTCGCGCTGGCCCGCGAGGCCATGCACCTGGTCGCCGAGGGCATCGCGACGCCGGAGGAGCTCGACCGGCTGGTTCGAGGGGCGCTTGCCCGCCGGATGCCCACCGTCGGCGTCTTCGGGCAGGCCGATATGGCCGGGCTCGACGTCTATCATCTGATCTTTTCGTACCTGTCGGCCGAGCTCGACGCGAGCGCCGAGCCGCCGGTGGCTCTGGCCGAGAAGATCGCCGCCGGGCACGCGGGCGCGGCCGCTGGCCGCGGGTTCTACGAGTGGCCGCCCGGCGAGCTCGACCGCATGGTGGCCGCCCGCAACGCCGAGCTCATCCGCCTGCTTCGTCAGGATCGCGAGGGGGCGTCCGGCGAGGACTCGCGTGACGCCTGAGCGCGAGCTCCCCGCCGTCGTCTTCTTGGACGCCTACGGCACGCTGATCTTCTGGCAGAGCGAACCGAGTCCGTTCGACGTTGTCGAGACGGGCCTGCGCCGCGCGGGCCTGGATGTCTCGCGCGCCTCGGTCGAGACCGCTCTGCGGGCGGAAATGGTCTACTACAAGCGGCACTTCCGCAAAGTTCGAACCCATGAGCAAATGGATCGGCTCCGTCGCGACGACGCGCGGGTGTTTCGTGAGGCGCTCGGAGACGCCGCCGCCGAGGCGCCGCCGGTGGACGATCTGGTGGTCCTGCTAAGGCAGGCGTTTGAGACGCGGCTGCTGCCGGACGCTCTGCCCGCGATCCAGCGGCTTCGGGAGGCCGGCGTGCGTACTGGTGTGCTGAGCAACTTCAGCTTTCAGCTCCCGCTCCTCCTTGAGGACGTTGGCCTGGGAGGCCTGCTCGATCCGATCGTCGTCTCGGCCGAAGTCGGGGTCGAGAAGCCGGACGCCGCCATCTTCACGCTGGCGGCCCGCGCGGCGAACGCGGCGGTCGATCGGTGCGTGATGATTGGCGACGACCTCGTGGCGGACGTCGCCGCCGCGCGGTCGGCCGGCATGTCGGCCATCTGGGTCAATCGCCGCCGCGAAGCGGTCCCGGACGGCGTGACCCCGGCAGACGACCTGGCGCACGCCGTCTCGATCGTTCTGTCCGGAGATTGGGGCACGTCGGCGCCATGAGCACAGAGCACCTGAGGATCGCCACCTCGCGCCGCACCGAGATCGTGCCGATCGGACGCGCGATCGACGAGGCGCTCCCGCGCCTCGCGATCGATGCTGGTCACCGTCGGCCACACGACCTGCGCCCTGACCCTCAACGAGCGGGAGCCCGGGCTGCTCGAGGATCTCGAAACCGCGCTCGAGCGCATCGTTCCGTGGGGCGCCGGATACCGACACGACCGCGGCGCCGAGTCCAACGCCGCCGCGCATATCCGGGCCGCGCTGCTCGGTCACCAGCTCGTGCTGCAGGTCCGCGGGGGACGCCTGGCGCTGGGCGCCTGGCAGGACGTGCTGCTCGTGGAACTCGATGGCCCGCGCTCCCGCAAGGTCGAGATCGCGCCGCTCTCGTAGTCCGCTTCTGCTTCGCCCGACCGCTGCCTCGCCTACGTTTCTTGGTCGCCGTCCGGCGCGTCCCCGCCGCTCAGCAGGGCGTTTCCAAGCGGCAGTTCCTGCCGATAGCCAGCCACGTTCCTCGTGGACGACCACCCGCGTGCCCGGAGCTGGCGCGTGATCAGGGCATCCGCCGCGACCAGGTAATCCTCGGCGGCTTGTGACCCGTCACGAACCGCATTGACCGCCGGACCGGTGACGGTGTGCCAGGCCTTGGCGCCGGGGTTCGAGGGCGTTCGCAGATCCCAGTCGATCGCATCGGCCCAGACCGTTCGATCCGTCGGGCGCCGGTTCGGATCGAGGAAGGCGGGACCGCGCAGCACCTCGCGGCGGAAGGGCACGACCACGTCCTCCCGGGCGAGCGCCTGCTGGGCCTCCGGGCCGAGCATGAACCGGGCCAGCCGCCAGGCCGCCTCGGGCGACGACGACTGGCCGCTGACGGCGACACAGAGCTCCTGCCCTTCCGTCAGCGCGCCGCCCGACCACCCCGGCAGCGGCGCCGTCTCCCACGGGACGCCCGGTCGGATCGAGGAGGCGAAGTCAGTCGCGTCCACGTAGAACGGCACGACCCCCCCGTTGAACGGCGCCGAGAACCGGCCGTCAATTCCCAGCTCGAATCCAAGCAGCGTCCGCCAGGATGCGATGCGCTTGAGCGCTCGCACGTGCGGGTCGATCGCCATCGTCGATCGCAACTCGCCCGCGTTGAAGAACCCCCCCTCCGGATCACCCCCTGCCGCCGAGGCCAGCAGCGGTCGAACGATCCACGGAACCGCTGCAAATCCAAACCGATCGGTGCGGTCCTCGTCCGCGAGAATCATGCGGCGCGCGGTCTGCTCGAATTCCGTCACGCTCCACGCGTCCGCCCAGCTCGTGGGCACCTCAATGCCCGCGGCCTCGATGTGCCAGCGGTTGTAGAACATCACGAGATACCTCGCCCCGAGGCTCAGCGCCCCGAGCTCGCCGCCGGGCCCGGGGCGCGCCTCCCGCAATGCCGGCACGAACTCATCCATATCGAGGTCCCGTGCGGCCAGGTCGTCCAGCGGCAGCACCAGGCCGCCGGCTGTGAAGTCGAACACGTCTTCCGGCGCGACCCGCACAACGTCGGACGCCGTGCCGGCCGAGAGCTCCGTCCGCGCCGCATCCGAGCTAAGCGCGTTGTCCAGTCGCGTGATGACCTCGATCCCAGGTTCGGCTTTTCGAAACGCTTCGAGCGCGGCTTCGAGCGCCCGGAAGGTGTTGGGCGAGCCCCACGACGCGAACGAGATCGCCCCGTGCAGTGCCTGCGCGGGCGCCGCGGTGGCCGTCGTGGCCGCGGCACGAGTTGGCGGCGGTGTCGGGGTCGGCGCGAATCTGGGGGGCTGCACCACCTGCACCGGCGGCTGTGTCACCGGCGGCAGCTCCGCCGCATCCCGCCTCACCGTGCACCCGGCCAGCGTCGCCAGCAATATCGCTGGCGTGCCTCGCAGAATCTCGCGGCGCGTGAACCTCGAGCGCGCGCCGCGCCGTCCGCGAGCCGCACAGCAGCTCATTCGGCCATCGCTCCGCTCGCACCGAACCGTGCCATGTCGTCCCCGGCGGCGCGGCATCGCCGCGTCTGGTTCTGATCCGCTCCGACCATCAATGTAATGGCGTCCGCCGATCCGCCGTTATCCTGAAGAACCGAAGACGGCCAGGTGCGAGCGCCGAGAGGGGAAGAGCCAAGTCGACCAGGCGCTGTGGGTAATTGCGCTCTTGGCCTTCGCAGTCCTGGGGGTCCCGTGGGCCCATCTTCTGCTGCGCCGTCTGCCTTCCGGCGGCGTGCTGCTGGCGGCGCCGGTTGGGCTGTTCCTCTTCCACTGGCTCGCCTGGCTGGGACTGCTCACTGGATTGGCGCCCAATGGCACGGGCTACGCCTGGACCGTTCTGGGCGTGTTCGCCCTCGCGACTCTCGGCCTCTCCGCCGTGATGCGCAACGACCTCGCGCGCCTTATGCGCCGTCGCCGGCTCTGGCTCACCGGCGTGGGCGTGCTGCTGGTCGTCTATGCCGCCGGTGTCGCCCTCCGGCTGCTCAACCCGGAGATCAACGGCACCGAGAAGCCGATGGACCTGGTGCTGCTCCAGGGCGCCGTGCGCAGCGGTGCGTATCCGCCCGCCGACCTTTGGTTTGGCGGCGCGGACGTGAACTACTACTACCTCGGATTCTCGATGGCCGCGGCGATGATCCACCTCAGCGGCGCTCCCGTCGCGGTTGGCTACAACCTCTATCTGGCCGTCCTCATTGCGATGACCAGCCTCGGCATCGGGTCGGCCGCCTACGATCTTGGTGCGCTGCTCCGACTGCCGGTTGCCCACCGCCTGCCGGTTGCCGGTCTTTCGGCGCTCGTGGGCGTCGCGGCCGGCAACCTCGCGGTGGTGCGCGCCATCGCCAGCGACGAGTTCCGCGATCGCAACGGCTTCTGGGAGGGCATCGGCTGGAACGCGTCGCGCGTCATCCAGCGCGAAGACGACGCCGGTCTCACCGATTTCACGATCAACGAGTTCCCGTCATTCTCGTTCATCTTGGGCGATCTTCATCCGCATGTGCTGGCGTTGCCGTTTGGCGTGCTCGCAATCAGTCTGTCACTCCACTGGCTCACGGACGGCTGGCACGCGCGCTCCCGGCCCGATTGGCGGCTCTGGGCAGCGGCCGCGCTGGCCGGTGTCGTGTTGGGGAGCCTATGGGGCCTGAACGCTTGGGACGCCCCGACATACCTGGTACTCGTGATCGGCGGCGCGTTGGCGGCGCGTGCGCTGACCCCGCGCGCGGCCGGATTTGGACGTGTGCTCGCCGGGTTGGCCGTGGTGATCGCTGCGTCGGCCCTCGCGTGGCTGCCCTTCCACCTGAGCAACCGGCCGCTCACCAACGAGCTCGGCCTCGTGGACGTGCGCACCGAGGCACTGGACTTCATCCAGGTATTCGGCCTGCTGGGATTCGTCGCGCTCGCGGCGCTCGCCGCGCTGCTCTGGGACAACCGGCCCGTCGGGCGGTTGCTCGTTGTGACCTACCCGCCGGCCGCCGCCCTGCTCGTGGTTGTCACTGGCGGCGAGGTCATCGGCGCCGTCGCCCTCGCGCTGGCTCTGACCGGCGCGCTGATGCTCAGGCGGCGTCGTGAGCTCGGGATCGTTGCGCTCGGGTGGGTAGTCGCGTCCGCCGCCGGGCTGCTGCTGCTGGTCGAGATCTTCCGGGTCGACGACTTCTTCGGACCGCCCTACGAGCGCATGAACACCGTGTTCAAGATTCACTATCAGGTGTGGCCGTTGCTTGCGGTGGCGTTCGGCCCGGCCGTTGCCGTGACGCTGCGACGGATCTCGCTCGGAGGCGGCGCCGTCTGGGCCGGGGCGCGGGTCGCATTCGTGCTTGCGGTCGTGTCGCTCACGACGGTCTCGCTGAGCTACTCAGTGGCGGCTGCGTTCGCCAAGGCTGACGCGAGCGAGGTGGGCGGCACGCTCGACGGCCTGGCGCTGGCGCGGACGCTTGAACCCGAAGAGTTCGAGGCGATCCGCTGGCTGCGGGCCAACGCCCCGCCGAACGTCCTGGTCGTCGAAGCCCCCGGCCGTGCCTACACGGGCGACTCACGGGCCGCGGTCTGGACCGGACTGCCGATCGCGATTGGGTGGAAGCAGCACGAGGAGCTCTGGCGTGGCGCCGACGCCGGCGTGGCCGACCGGCACGCGCGGACGGAGCTGATCTTCACCAGCACCGATGCCACCGAGTCGCTCGCCCTGCTGCACGCGTTCGGCGCCACGCACGTCGTCTTCGGGACGGTCGAGCGCCAGCGCTACGGCGACCACGTCGAGAGCTACCTGCGCTCGTTCCTGACGCCCGTCCACACGCGCGGCCCGACCGTCATATTCGCGGTCCCGGCGGCCGCATGATCGACGCCGCCATGACCCGACCCGGCGCCTGGTCACGGGCCGCGCAATGGCTCACGCGGCCCGCCTGGTTCGGTCTGACCCGCGGCGAGCTGCTGCTGTACGCGGTCATCCTGATCGCCGCCGCCGTGCTCAGGTTCTACGACCTCGGCGCCCGCACCTATCACCACGACGAGTCCATCCACGCGCGCGAGTCCTTCGACATCATCAACGGCAAGCAGTTCGCGTACGACCCCGCGTATCACGGACCATTCCTGTTCTTCACCAACGCGGCGCTGTTTCAGCTCTTCGGGCCGACCGACGTGGTGGCGCGAATCTTGCCCGCTGTGTTCGGCGTGGCCGCAGTCGCGGCGATCGCGCTGTTCCGGCCCGAGTTGGGGCGCATCGGGACGCCGCTGGCGATGTTCGCGCTGACGGTCTCCACCGCGTTCCTGTACTACTCACGCTTCGTCCGCAACGACATCTACGTCGCCTTCTTCACCCTGCTCGTGGCGGCCGCGATCATCCGTTTCGCGGCCAACCCGCGGCCGGCTTGGATCTACGTTGCCTGGACCGCGCTCGCGTTCTCCTTCGTGACCAAGGAGAACACCTTCATCCACGGCGTGCTGGTGCTCGCGGTGCTGGCGGTGTTCGTGACGATCGCCATGAGCGCTCGAGCCAGTGCCCGGGTGCGTGCCTGGGCCCCCGCCGGTCCGATCGCCGCCGGTGTCGGGGCGCTTCCGCGCCACACGCCGCACCTGATCTACGGGCTCTTGGTGTTCGCGCTGATTGTCCTGCTGTTCTTCACCTCCTTCTTCACCAACCTCACCGGCTTCCACGACGCCTTCGTCGAATCCGTCCGCTACTGGCTGGAGGTGCACGAGTCGGAGCGCGTCAACCAGCCGTGGTTCTACTACCCGATGTTTCTCCTGGTCTACGAGCCCTTGTCGCTGCTGCTAGGCGTCTTCGCGTTGATCCGGGTCGGAGCCGCGCGCAATCCCTTGCCGGTCATGCTTGCGGTTTGGGCGGTGATCGGCGCGGCGGTGTACTCGCTCGCCGGTGAGAAGGCGCCGTGGCTCGTCCTGCACGTGCTGTGGCCGTTCACGCTGCTCGCGAGCTGGTACGTCGGGCAGTTCGTCGAGAGCCATCGAGCGCTCGTGCCGCGGCTGGCCATGGCGGTGATCGTCGTCGGGCTCTTGGCCTGGACCGTTCGGTACGCGCTGCCAACGGTGTACGAGCGTGGCGATGTCCCGGTTGACTTCGTGATCTACGTCCAGTCGTCTCCGGATGTCCGCGAGGCCGTTGACGTGATCGAGGAGGCCGGTCGGCGCAGCGGCGACGGCTTGAACATTCGCGCGGTCGTCGACAATGACTTCGCCTGGCCGCTGGCCTGGTATCTGCGCGGCTACACCAACGTGCTGTTCACCAAGGAGCTCACCGACGCTGAGGCTCGGCAGGCGGCGATCGTCTTGATGTCGCCCGAAGACGCCGACCGGTTCGGCGCGCTGCTCCCGGATCACGTCGGACGCGAGATGGACTTTCGAATCTGGTTCCCCGAGTTTGGGTACAAAGACTGGGAGCTCGGGTTCCTCGGCGAGTTCCTCGCCGACGCTGAGGCTCGCCAGAAATTCTGGGATTGGTTGGTGCTGCGCAATGAGCCGCCGGAGCCGATCGGGTCGCTCCGCTTCGTGATGTACGTGCACACCGATCTCTTGCGCGCGGGCGACCTCGGGCCGTTCACGCCATGAAGGTTGCGATCATCGGCGCCGGCATCACCGGGCTGACGCTCGCCCACGAGCTCGTCAAGCGCGGGCGCGAGGTCGAGATCTTCGAAGCCGGCCCGGCCCCCGGCGGCGAGCTCGCCACCGTCGAGGTCGGCGGTGAGCCGGTCGAGCGCTTCTATCACCACCTCTTCTCGCACGATCGCTTCATGATCGAGCTGGTGCGCGAGCTCGGAATCGACGACGCGCTCGAGTGGCACGAACCGGTCATGGCGTTCTTTGCCGGCGGGCGGCTCCATCCGTTCACGTCACCGGCCGACCTGCTGCGATTCAGGCACCTGTCGCTCCCTGCTCGGGTGAGACTGGGCGCCGGCTCGCTGTACCTGCAATCGCGCCGCGACTATCGTCGATACGAGGACCGGACCGCCGCCGAGGTGATGCCGCGCATTTTCGGCCGCGAGGCCTTCGAAAAGATCTTCCGACCGCTGCTCCGCGCAAAGTTCCATGACCATTGGGAATCGGTGTCCATGGCCTGGATGTGGGCGCGGCTCATGTCCCGCGCGCGCACCCGCACCGCGAACAAGCAGCGCGAACGGTTGGGCTACTTCCGCGGCGGGTTCCGCGTGGTGGTGGACGCTCTCACGCGCGCCAATCGGCGCCGCGGCGTCCGGATCCATCTGCGCGCGCCCGCCGAAGCAGTGACCATCGGCGAGCCGGGCGAGCCGGCGCTGCGGGTAAACGGCGCGCCCGTCGCCGCCGACGCGGTCGTCGCGACTGTCGGGCTGCCGATCATCCGGCGGTTGCTGCCCGCGGCCCGCGACGATTTCACCCGAGACCTCGCCGCCACCAACTACGTCGGCGCCTGCGTCGTGCTCATGGAGATCGCGCAGCGGCTCTCCCCGTACTACTGGACCAACATCGGCGATGCCGACCTGCCGTTCGCGGGGCTTATCGAGCACACGAATATGGTCGAGCCGGAGCGCTACGGCGGCGCCCGCTTGCTCTATGTCAGCAACTACCTGCCGCCCGAGCACGAGTTCTTCAGCATCGACGACGATGCCTTGCTGGAGCGGTTCGTCGAGCCGATCCAACGAGTCTTCCCGCGCTTCGCGCGCGAGCAGATCGGGCGCGCCTGGGTCTCGCGGGATCCCGTGGCGCAGCCGGTGATCGCGGCTGGCTACCAGCGGCGCAAACCGGCCTATCGCTCGCCCATTCCCGGCTTCTACATCTGCAATACCTCGCAGATATACCCCGAAGACCGGGGCACCAACTACAACGTGCGCATTGCCCGCGAGTGCGCCGCAGTCCTCGACGGCGACGCCGCCGAGCTGACGCGCCCTGAGCCTTAGGCGCGGGATGTAGGGGCGGTTCGCGAACCGCCCTTCCTGAGTTGTGTGCTCGGGCTCCTCTCCCTACTCGATGGGAGAGGATTGAGGTGAGGGTGAGCGGATCTATTAACGCAAATGTCCGCCGACGCCCAGCCCGGCCGCCGAACCGTCAGCCATCCTCCAGCAGCCGCAGACGCCCGGCCCCGCCCAGCTCTGGCACCGCAGCCGAGGCATCCACGTCGGCGCACCACGGGACGTCGCCGGACAACCCGACGCTGACGAGCGCCCGCGCGCTCCGAGACTCGGCCAGTGCCTGGGCGGCGTCCGGTTGGGCGCGCGTCACGCGCAGCGCCACGACAGCCGCCTCGTCAAGCTCCACCTCGGGCCGCAGCTCCAGGATCCGCGCCGCGATCGCCCCCGCTGTGTAGACGTCGTCCAGCGCCAGCGAACCCTCCTTGCCCGCGCACACCAGCGTCATCGAGCCGCCCGCCGCCGCTCCTTCCAAGAGGCGTCGGGCGACGGCGCTCTGGTTGCGCAGGGCGCCCACAAAGGTGCGTCGCGCGGCCGACCAGTGCCGCATGGCCCGGGTGCCGTTGGTGGTGACGAAGGTCACCCGCCGGCCGGCATAGGCGCCCGCGGCCACTTCCCGCGGCGAATTGCCGAAGTCATAGCTCTCGGGCTTGAGTCCGCCCGCCTCGCCCCCGAGGAGCACGCCCGGCCCGAGGCGCGCGGCTGCCGCGGCGGCCGCGGCGGCCGCCGCATGATCGGCCGCTAGCCAAACCTCCGGATCGCCCACCTCGGCCAGCGCCACCAGCGTGGTGGAAGCGCGAATCACGTCAACCACCGCGCACACGCCCGCCGGATCAGGCTCGATGAGCTCCGGCAACAGCGCCACCCGCAGGCTCGGCGGCGCGGCGGCCGGGCTGTTCATCGCCCGACCCCAACGTTGCGACGTCCAGACTGGTGCATGACTCCCGAAAGTAGCGGATCAGGGGCCATGGCGTGACTCACGACGCGCGAAGTGCCCTGGAGTTGCTGCCCGGCGCTGGTGCCGCCCTACGATCCGGCCGCAGGGTTCAACGTCGACCATGCCATGGGACGGAACAAGCTGGTCAAGGCGCCGGCCGATACGGCGCTGGTGATGGGCGCGGAGTACCAGATGAGGCTTACGAAGTCTCCACTCTCATCAACTTCATCGGAAATGATGGCCCCGAAGCATTTGGCCGCGTTACGACTACGGTGCGCCGATCAACGCGTGCCCGATCGGCAATTGACGGCGAATCGAAGGACTGATGGCGTCAGCGTGGTGGTTTATGTAGCATTCGCTACGAAACGCTGAGGCGCGCTCTGCTTGGCCGGCAGCTGGCATGCTACTCCGTGGCCTCTGCGTAGTTGGCACCGCACCTGCACCTGGAGGCGAGCGTCAATGCTGAGTTCTGCAGCCCGTATTCTCGTTCCCTCCGTTTGGCGGCCTCTGATGCGTCGGCACATTGCCCAGGGTGGAGTGTTGCTGCTGGTCATGGGCTGCTTGGCCCTTGTCGCTTTCGCATGTGGCGACCCTGAGCCAGCGGCTGCACCTACTCCGGCCGCTACCCCGACCCCAGACCCTACCCCGACTCCTCCCCCGACGCCGACGCCCACCCCGACCCCGACGCCCACCCCGACCCCGATGCCCACCCCGACCCCGATGCCCACCCCGACCCCGACGCCCACCCCGACCCCCCTCACGGAGGCCGATGTCCTAGAGCGCGCGGGGGCCGTGATGGGTGGCCTCAAGACGTTTCACTTCGATTTGACCCATGAGGTGGGCACCAGCGAGTTCTTGCCCGGACTGAGAGTCGAGCAAGTGGCGGGCCAGCTGGAGATTCCCAACAAGCTGAGCGTGGAGTTCTCAGGCCTGTATGGAGATATTCCCATCCAGGTCAAGCTCATCGTTATCGACGGCGTCAACTACATCACGAACCCACTTACGAGAGTCTGGGCGGAGGTGCCGGCAGAGAACTCGCCAGTCGCCTTTTTCAGGCCGCAGGAGGGGATAGCCGCGGTAATGGCGGCAATCACTGACGCCAGCTTCGACGGCCCTGAGGGCGAGGTCTACAGACTCTCCGGGAGCATTCCTGCCAGTGCCTTTGCGGGCCTGTTGGGCGACACCGCGGAGGACGCAGTCGTTGACGTGAACATCGAGGTCCAAGCCGACAACTTCCAACTGACCAAGATACGGTTCGCCGGGCAAGTCACGCCCACCGACGACCCGAGCACCGTGAGGGTTGTTGAGCTGTCGCGGTTCGACGAGCCAGTCACGATCGAGGTCCCGGAAACCGCCCCCTAGGAGACCGTGTTCCACGGAGCACGGCCCCGAGCTAGGGCCATGAGCGCATGCCGAGACGGCGCTAAAGGGCTACGGTGGGACGGTTTCGCCGCACGCGGGATCGTGGTGGTGAGCGTACCGGGATGGCCAGATACTTCGCGGCTGCGGCCAACAACCTGGTGGCGAATCTGTGGTCATGCCAGGCGCCCCGGGCCGTTCAGCCGGATGACCTGCACGGGGCGCACTGCGCCAATAGTGGCCTGACGCGACTTGCGAGCCCCGCAAATCCCTCCCGGAATTGTCCGAAGGGTGCCAAAGATGTCTGCAATCTCCCGCAAACGCCGCTAGCGGCCATTCGATCAACGGCGCCGCGCCAGCAACATCCTATGCCGCAGCAGCCTTCGAGCGCGTAGCGTGCGCCGCGTATCCCCATACATCGCGCTAATCCCCGTCTGTGTAGGGGTATTTGTCGCCGCCGACGACCAGACGGTGATGGTCACGATTCTGCCGGACATCATGCTCGATTTCCGGATCCCTCCAATCGAGCTTGACTACGCGTCTTGGACCATCACCGCCTACCTCCTCGGCTACGTGGCCGCCATGCCGCTGATCGGCAGCATGTCGGACGCCTTCGGCCATCGCCGCATGTTCGCCATCGCCACGGTCTTCTTCATGCTTTGGTCGATTGCGGCCGCGCTTGCGCCCAGCCTCCCCGCCCTGATCGGCATAAGGGTCTTCCAGGCCGTGGGAGCGGGCGCGATGCTGCCAATAGCGATTGCGGTGGTGGGTGATCTGTTCCCCCGGGGTGGCAGAGGTCTCGCGCTGGGCATCGTTGGCGGCTCAGCGGAGGCGGGGAGCGTCATCGGCCCGCTCTGGGGAGGCCTGGTCGCGCGCTACCTTGACTGGCCCTGGGTATTTTGGATGAACCTGCCGCTGGGCCTGATCGTACTGATCGCTCTGTTCCTGCTGCTGGGCCCGAGCCGTAGGTTCAAATCCTCGGTGGACTATGTGGGCGGGTTGTTGGTCGCCGTGGCGCTGGCCGCCCTGACGCTCGGGCTCTCACGCATCGATCAGCTGGACCTGCCGATGGTCGGGTACCTCATGCTCACGGGGGCAGCCTTGGGCGCCTTTGTGTACCGCCAGCGGACGGCAGCAGTCACCCTGCTTCCCAACGCGATGTTCCGCAGCCTCACGGTGATCATGGCCAACCTCAGCCATTTGCTGGTCGGCGTGGCGCTGATCATCGGCATGGTGACCATTCCCATCATGACCACGTACCTGGTGGGCCACTCCCCGCTCGAGGGCGGACTCAGGCTCATGCGCATGACTGCCGCGATGCCAATCGGGGCAGTGCTCGGCGGACTCGCCTGCCAGCGATTGGACTACCGCATACCGACTGTGCTCGGCCTAATCCTCGTGGCCCTGGGCTACGGCCTGATGACCACGTGGGACCTGAGCGTTGCAGACCCCCAGTTAACGATCCACCTAGGGCTTGCAGGCCTCGGTTTCGGCCTGCTGATCGCACCCATAGCCCTGGGCGCTACCGAGCCAGTTGGCCAGGGCGACCGTGGCGCTGCGGCGGGCGCGGTCACGGCGATGCGGCTGGTGGGCATGACGCTCGGCCTCGCCGCGATCACCGCCTGGGGGTCCCAGCGATTCTCGATTCTCGTTGCGGGCCTCCCAATGCCCATCCCTCAGGAAGGCGAGGCGATCGAAGTCTCACGGCAGCGGGTTTCCGAGTTCCAAGAGACCGTCACCAACATCGGTATGGACGTGTTCGTCACGTTCTTCATGGTCGCGGCCGTCGTGAGTGTCGTCGCCATCCTCCCCGCCATCCTGATGAGCTGGAGCCGCGCCCGGAGTCGCGAGGTCGAAGAGGTGACCACGGGTGACCTGGAGCCGAAGGTTCCCCAGAACCCGCGGACCGCGTGACGGACACAGACCGAGGGGAGCACGGCCCCTAACGGACCTCAGCACGCCAGCCAGCCGCCATTCATCAGGTATGCCGAGCCGGGGAGGTTGGGACGCGCGGCCACTTCCCACAGTGAATTGCCGAAGTCATAGTCCTCGGGCCTGAGCCCGCCCCGCTCCCCCCAAGCAGCACGGTCAGTCCCAGACCGGCGCCACGCCGCCCTCCTCGCCGACCAGCATCGGCCGCTCGTTGAATCGAGGTACGGCCGCGCGCGCCGCGTCCGGACTGGCCGCCAGCCAAACCTCGGGGTTCCCGGACTCGGCGAGCGTCGTCGATGCCCGGATCACGTCCACGACCGCGCAGACGCCATCCGGATCCGGTTCCAGCGCGTCCGCCAGCAGCGCCACGCGGACTTTCGTCAAACGTCGATCGACTGCCATTTGCCGCTCGCAAACCGCGCGTACGACGCGACCGCGCGGACCAGAAAGTCGGCCGCGACGGCCAGCCAGATACCGGCCAGCCCCAACCCTATCCAGACACCCAGAATCAGCGCCAGCGGCAAACGCGCCACCCATAGTCCGGCCAGTCCAATCGCGAACATCGCGCGGGTGTCCCCCGCGCCGCGCAGCACGCCCGAGAATGTGTTCGCAGGTCCGTACAGCGGTAACGCCGCGGCGATGATTCGCAGCGGCGTCTCGCCCGCGTCGATCACGGCCGGATCGCTCGTGAACACGGCCATGACCTGCCGCGGGGCAACCAGGATCACGATGGCCATCAGCGACGAGATGAGCGTCGCGCCGGTCGCGGCCTCGAAGCCGAACCGCTTCGCCAGGTCGGGCAGCTTTGCCCCCAGGCTCTGGCCCACCAGCGCCGAAGCGGCGACTCCAAGACCGAACGACGGCATGAACGCGATCGACGTCACCGGTCCGATCACGCTCTGCGCGGCAAAGCTGACCGTGCCGAGCGAAAGGCCCACGACGCTGACCGCCAGGATCCCTCCCGACCAAGCCGCCTGCTCGCCGGCCGCCGGCAGGCTCACGCGAATCACGCGGCGCAGCGTTACGCGGTCGAACCGGCGGCCCTGCCAAAGCCCGCCGCCTAGGTCGGACCGGCGGACGACGAGACCCATGTAGATGGCGGCGACGACGCGCGCGAGGCTGAAGGCGATCGCGATGCCCAGCAGGCCCAGACCGCCCGGACCAATGACATCGAAGACCAGCAGGAACCCGACGAGCGTATTCACCGCGGTCATCAGCAGCGAGGCGTGCATTGGATTGCGTGTGTCGCCGGAGGCGCGCAGCATCGCTCCCAGCAGCACGGTCAGCATCTGGAAGGGCGCGAACGCCGAGGCCAGCCGCAGGTAGGGCGCCCCGATTGCCACCATCTCCTCGTCCGCGCCCGCCAGACGCAGAATCGGCGCCGCAAAGAGCACGAGCACCAGGGTCGACGCGCCGCTCAGGGCCGTCCCGAGCGCCAATCCGTGCCAGGCCACCCGTTGGGCGCCCGCCCGGTCGCGCGCGCCTACCGCGCGCGCGACTTGCGCCAGCATTCCAACGCCGAGCCCCAGAAACAGCGTGAAGCCGAAGAACAGCAGGAAGTTCGAGATGCCGGCCGCGCTCAGCGCCGCCGCTCCCAGCCGACCGGCGAGCGCCGTGTTGATCATGAATGTGGCGCTCTGCAGCAGGTTCTCGAGGATCACGGGCCAAGCGGTCCGATACAGCCGGCGTCGTAGATCCCGGGTCGATTCGATCGACGCGACGAGCGACTGCGGGGCCGGGTCTGCCGATGGCACCGCGCGGCGGCTCCTGTCTAGATGCGCGCGCGCCGGTTCCCGAGGCGCCGCGCGGGGGCGCGCGCAGTCATTCTACGGGCCCTCACCCTGTGCTCTGACCCGATAGACATCGCGATGGCGCGGTCCCTACCATGAC
The DNA here is from genome assembly GCA_965247475.1 of Chloroflexota bacterium. GTDB lineage: Bacteria > Chloroflexota > UBA11872 > UBA11872 > UBA11872. The sequence continues at coordinate 2,189,251 of OZ252016.1, read as the reverse complement.
TTTTGATCCCCTCCACTCGCATCGGACCGGCCATAGCAAAGCCTTTGCGGCGATTCGCGGTGCTGCTGCTGGTCGTCACGCTGGCCGCGATCGGCGGCGCCTCGATCGCGCGCCGCAACCGCAATCCCTCCATGGTCGATTGGGAGCTGGCGGCGCGGCTGGCGCGCAGGCTCGGCGGCGATCCGCGCGCCCGGCGTGCCGACGCGGCGCTGGACGCCAGGTACGAGGCGATCGTCCACCGCAGCTTCGAGGCCGTGTCCGAGTACACCGGCACGCGACTTTCGCTGGATGGGTCTTCGGTACGGGCGCTCGGCCGCGACGAGTGGATCGACGTCAACCTCGGCAACTTCCGCACGTTGCTCGCGCCGCTCGTGGAAGCCTACGCGGAGGCGCACGACGGCGCCGGGACTGTGGGGTACGCCTTCGGGATTGCCACTCGCTACGGCGTGACCGGCCAGCTGAGCTTGCTGCTGGGATTCCTCAGCCGCCGGGTGCTGGGGCAGTACGACATCCCGATCCTCGAACCCGACGGCGCGCGTCCCGCGATCTATTTCGTGGACCAGAACGTCCGCGCCCTCGCGCGCAAGGCCGGGCTCGACATCGAGGATCTGCGGCTATGGGTGGCGCTGCACGAATCCACGCATGCCTTCCAGTTTCGCGTCGGGGACCCACCCTGGCTGCGCGAGCACACGGCCGGGCTGATGCGGGCGTACCTGCGGGAAGCGGTCCGGTCGCTTCGTCAGTCAGGTCGGCTGGGCGCCCGCATTCGCGAACGCATGCGACGGCTCTCGCGCGATGACTTTCGAACCTCGAGCGTCATGCGGCTCGCGCTCACCGACGAGCAGGCCGAGATCCTCGGGCGCATCCAGGCGCTGATGACGCTCATGGAGGGCTACAGCAACCACGTCATGCACGCCACCGGCGCGCGAATCATCGACGACTATGAGCGCCTAGCCTCGCGCATGAAGGTCCGTGAGGCCTCGCGCGGCGCGGCGTTTCGCGTCATCTCGCGGTTGTTGGGGCTCGACATGAAGCTCGAGCAGTACCGCGTCGGCGAGGCCTTCGTCGATGCGGTCGTCCGCAAGCGCGGGCTCGACTTCATGAATCGAGTCTGGGACGGCCCCGCGGGCGTTCCCACGCTGGCCGAGACGCGCGATCCCGCCGCCTGGATCGAGCGGATGGAGCGGTCCGCCGGCACGTGATCCCGCGCAGGGTGAACCGGCATCGCCGCCGGCGGATGCCGCCCGCCGCCGCCGACCTTGGCAGAGCCACAGGCGCTTTGTAGACTTTCCGGATTCGGGAACTCAGATACCGTCGCTGAACAGGCTCGGGCGCGACCCTTACGGCTCAGGCCCTTTTCCATTCAGCCCCGACGTGCCGAGTTGCTCCACAGGAGGACCCAGATGGCGGTGACCCATACCGAGCGCGCGCCCGGCGCCGTCATTCCGATCCTCGACGAGGAGCTCGAAGACTTCGATACGGAGTCCGCCGCCTTCCTTCGCAAGCAGCGCGCGGAGGAGCGGTTCCAGGCGTTCCGTCTGCGCCAAGGCATCTACGGTCAGCGGCAGGCGGATGTCCACATGATGCGGGTGAAGTTGCCGATGGGCGGCGTCACCGCCGACCAGCTCGACGCCCTCGCCGAGGTCGCCGAGACCTTCGTACCGCTCAAGAAGGGCCATATCACCACCCGCGAGAACATCCAGCTTCACCATGTCCCGCTGCCGCTCGCCGCGCGGGCGCTTCACATCCTGGGAGCGACCGGGCTCTCCACCCGCGAGGCCTGCGGGAACACCGTCCGCAACGTTACCGGCGACCCCTGGGCGGGAATCGCCGACGACGAGATCTTCGACGCCACGCCGTACGCCGGCGCCTTCGTTCGCTACTTCGTGCGCAACCCGCTCACGCAGGCGCTCCCCCGCAAGTTCAAGGTCGCCTTCACCGGGTCCGAGACCGATCGCACCATCACCGCGATCCACGATCTCGGATTCACCGCGCAGATACGGCACGAGAACGGCGCCGCGGTTCGCGGCTTCCGGATAGCCACCGGCGGCGGTCTCTCGATCATGGCCAAGCACGGCTTCGTGCTCTACGACTTCGTCCCTCTCACCGACTACCTGCGCGTATCCGAAGCCGTGCTGCGGATCTTCAACCGCTCCGACGAGCTCCGGCGCAACCGCGCCAAGGCCCGCATCAAGTTTCTGGTCCACAAGGTCGGGATCGACGAATTTCGCACGATGGTCGAGCAGGAGCTCCGCGGCGAGTGGGCGCGGCGCGACTACCCGGTCGAGGAGCTGATGTACATCGATGACGAGCAGGCCGACGCGCCCGACGGCCCGCCCGCGGCGCCCGCGATCGACCAGACCGATCGCGATCTGTTCGAACGGTTCATGGCCCGCAACGTCAAGCCGCAGCTTCAGGCCGGATACTCCTCGGTCGAAGTCAAGGTCAACCAGGGCGACCTGAGTCCCGAGCAGTTTCGCGGCGTCGCGCAAATCCTGCGGGACTTCGGCGCCGGACGCGCCCGGACCACGCACTGGCAGAACATCGTGCTGCGGTGGATTCCGGACAACAGCGTCTATCCGGTGTGGAAGGAGCTGCGGCGGCTGGGCCTGGGCAACTCGGGCGCGCTCGAGATCACCGATGTGGTCGCCTGCCCCGGCACCGATAGCTGCAAGCTGGGCATCACCTCGTCGATGGGCCTGAACAAGGCCATCCAGGCGAAGGTCGAAGAGCTCGACCTCGTCGATCCGCAAACGCGCCAGATCCTGATCAACATGAGCGGCTGCCCGAACTCATGTGGGATGCACCACGTCGGCAACATCGGCTTCCACGGCGCCGCCATCAAGAGCGGCGACCGCCAGGTGCCCGCGTACCATGTGTTCGTCGGCGGGAACCGCCGCGCCGGCAGCGAGATTCGCATGGGCATGCTGCTCAGGTCGCGCGTACCGGCCAAGCGGGCGCCGATCGTCGTCGAGCGGCTCATCCACGATTACGAGCAGGAGCGCCTCGAGGATGACGAGCCGTTCAACGCCTACGTGGATCGGCACGACAAGGCCTACTTCGACGGTCTGATCAAGGATCTCGCGATCCCGCCGGAGTTCACCGACGCGGAGCGCGCGCACTTCGTCGATTGGGACCGCGACCGGCTCTACGTGCTCGAGCGTGGCGAAGGCGAGTGCGCGGTCTAGCCAGACGACTCGCCTAGTCTGCTTGTCGATCTGAAGAGCGGGTGAGTCGCCGCTGCTCGCGCGCGCGGTGCACCGCCTTCGCCTTGACATAGGAGCATCGAGCCGCGGGCGAGGAATCTCACGGCCACCTGACCCGCGAAGGCCTGTCCCGATTCCATCGAAAGAACTTCATGGCGTCCACCGCCGCAGCTGCCGGGGTCCAGGGGTCCAGGCGGTCGACACCGCACGCGTTCTGGATTTGCGCTTCTGCGCGGGACCGAGGGCGCCCGCCGGCCTGCCCTTGCCAAGCAGGTGTTGCTGAGTCCGCATTTACCCCACCCCAAAGGGGGCGGGCCATCGTGTGATGTGGACCGCCACCCCGCGCCGCCGAACCGTTGAATCACTGGCGCCGGCCCGGCATTGCCAATACACTGCGTATTGATGACTAAGTAGATCAACTTAGTCTTGTATGCGCGTTCCCCTGCCGCGCGAGTCTCGGAGATCGGCCGTGTCCCCGTGGCGATAGCTACTGTCCCGACCGACCTCGCGGCGCCGAGTCGGCGCTTCGAATCGCTGCCGCCCGAGGCGATCCTCGGCCAGGTCGTGGCCGCCTTTGCGCCCGCGGTCGCCGTCTCGTGCTCGTTTGGCGGCCCCACCGGCCTGGTGATGGTGGACATGCTGTCGCGGCAGGGCCTCCTCGCCGACGTAGAGGTCTACTACCTCGATACCGGCCTGCTGTTCGACGCCACCCACGAGCTGCGCCGGGAGGTCGAGCGGCGCTACGGTTTCGCGGTCACCGCCTACACGCCGCGCCTCACGCTCGAGGAGCAGGCGCGCGAGCATGGCGACTCCCTGTGGGAGCGCGACCCCAACGCCTGCTGCGCCATCCGCAAGGTCGCGCCCAACGCCGAGGCGCTGGCGAACAAGCGGGCATGGGTGACTGGCGTCCGGCGCGACCAGTCGGAGCGCCGTGCGCACACCCCCATCATCGAGTGGAACGAGCGCCTCGGCCTGGCCAAGGTGGCTCCGCTCGCGACCTGGTCGGAGGCCCAGGTGTGGGAGTACGTCGAGCGCTTCGACGTGCCGGTCAACCGACTGCATGCCGAGGGCTATCCCAGCCTCGGCTGCAACACCGTCTGCACCTCACGCGTGGCGAACGGCGAGGACCTGCGCGCCGGCCGCTGGCGCGGAACCGACAAGACCGAGTGCGGGTTGCACTACAGCATCTAGCGGCCGCACACACCGACAGCCTCCCGCTTTGAATGCCCCCAACCGAAAGGATCGAGAGTCGATGCGTCGAGGAGTGACGATCTGGTTCACCGGCCTGTCCGGCGCCGGCAAGACCACGCTGGCCCAGCGACTTGCCATCGAGCTCCATGCGCGCGGCCATGCCGTCGAGACGCTCGACGGCGACGTGGTGCGCAAGCACCTCAGCAAGGGACTGGGGTTCTCCAAGGCGGACCGTGACGAGAACATCCGACGGATCGCCTGGGTGTCGGCGCTGGCCACGCGCCACGGGGCTTCGGTGATCGTGTCGGCCATATCCCCCTACCGCGACCTTCGTCGTGAAGCGCGCGAGCTCATCGGCGATTTTGTCGAAGTCTATGTGCAGTGCCCGCTCGAAACGCTGATCGAGCGTGACCCCAAGGGGCTTTACGCGAAGGCGCTGGCCGGTGAGGTCGAGAACTTCACCGGCATCTCCGACCCGTACGAGGAGCCCGAGCAGGCGGAGATCGTGGTGCACACCGATCGCGAGACGGTGAACGAGAGCCTGAACCGGATCCTGTCGCAGCTCGATGAGCGCGGCCGGCTCGGACCCGTGATCGCGGCCGGTCGCCGCGTGGTCGGCGGGGATGCCGTCCGTGCGGTCGCCGCGCCGGAGACGGCCTGATGTCGCTGGCGCCCGCCATCGCCGCGATCCCGCTCACGGATCGTCAGCTCGCCGATGTCGAGCTCATCCGCGTGGGCGGCTATCGGCCGCTCGACGGGTTCATGACCCGCGACGACTACCGCGGGGTCGTCCACGACATGCGACTGCGCGGCGGCGAGCGGTGGTCAATTCCGATCACGCTCGCGGTCGACGACGACGGCGCCGCCGACATCCGCGAGGGCGACACCGTCGGACTGCTGGGCCGCGACGGGAAGCCGGCGGCCATGCTGGAGGTGCGCGACAAGTTCCGCTACGACAAGACCGAGGAAGCGAACCTCGTGTACCGCACCGCCGACGCGGCGCATCCGGGAGTGGCCGCGCTCTACGCTCAGGGCGACACCCTCCTTGGCGGACCGTTGAGCGGCTATGCCCCCGAGGCCGGTGAGGGGTCTGGTGACCACTGGTTGACGCCCGCCGAGCTGAAGGCGCGGTTCGCCGAGCTGGGCTGGAGCACGGTGGTCGAATTCCAAACCCGCAATCCGGTCCACCGCGCGCACGAGTACATTCAGAAGGCCGCGCTCGAGATCATGGACGGCCTTCTGCTCCATCCCCTGGTGGGGCCCACCAACGAGGGCGATGTCCCGGCCGGAGTGCGCATGCGCTGCTACCAGGTGCTCCTGCGGGAGTACTTCCCGTCCGACCGTGTCGTCTTGTCGGGACTTCCGGCGGCCATGCGGTACGCGGGGCCGCGTGAGGCGGTCTTTCACGCGCAGGTGCGACGCAACTACGGCTGCACCCACTTCATCGTCGGGCGCGACCACGCCGGCGTCGGCGACTACTACGGCCCGTACGACGCCCAGCGGATCTTCGACGAGTTCGCGCCGGGCGAGCTCGGGATCACCCCGCTGTTCTTTGAGCATGCGTTCTGGTGCCAAACCTGTGGTGGAATGGCCACGGCCAAGACCTGCCCGCACGACGCCGAGCGCCATGTGTTTCTCAGCGGAACCAAGGTTCGCGAGCGTCTGCGTGATGGCGCGGACCTTCCGTTGGAGTTCACACGGCCCGAGATTGCCGAGGTGCTCACGGCGGCCTACCGATCGCCCTGACGCTGCCCGTTCGCCGGAATCGGGCGGGCCGCCACCGGCTAAGGTGGTCTGATGCGCATTCGAGTAGCCACCCGCAATTCGCCGCTGGCGCGCGCCCAAACTGACCTCGTCATCGAGCGGCTGCGCGCGCTGCGACCAGAGCTCAAGCCAATCATCGTTCCAATCACCACGCGAGGGGATGCCGATCTCGTGACCTCCATCGATCAGCTCGGCGAGCGCGGGGTCTTCACGCGCGCGGTCCAGGCGGCGCTGCTGGACGGCCGCGCCGACCTGGCCGTGCACAGCTACAAGGACATGCCGACCGATCCGGTGGGCGGGCTGGTGATCGTCGCGGTGCCCGAGCGGGCCGACCCGCGAGACGCGCTCGTCGCGGGATCTTGCCGGTCGCTGCACGACCTGCCGCCGCGGGCGATTGTGGGAACCAGCAGCGCGCGCCGCGCGGCGCAGGTGCGGGCCGTGCGCGACGATCTGGAGACCGTGCCGCTGCGCGGCAATGTGGGGTCGCGAGTGGCGAGAGTCGAGCGCGGTGAGATCGCCGCCGCGATCCTGGCTCGCGCCGGCCTGGAACGCGCCGGCCTCGTGGCCGCGATCAGCGCGACGCTCGAGCCGCCGGAGTTTCTCCCCGCCCCCGCCCAGGGGGCCCTGGCCGTGGAGGCGCCCGCGGCCCGTAGCGACATCCGGGACGTTGTCGCGCGGATCGACGATTCGATCGCACGCGCGGCCGTCACCGCCGAACGCGCCTTCCTGCATGGGCTCCGCGGCGGTTGCTCGCTGCCCGCCGCGGCCCTCGCTCGGGTGGAAGGGGCGCGGCTGACGCTCGACGCCGGCATCTTCGGCCCCGGAAGTCCGCCGCTCGTGCGCCTGTCGGGCGCTGCGGACGCTGCCGCCGAGCTCGGCCGCCGCGCCGCCGAACAGATTCTCGCCGCGGCGCCGCAGTTGATCGCGTGAAGGTCGAGCCGGGAACCATCTATCTCACCGGCGCCGGTCCCGGCGACCCGGACCTGATCACGCTGCGCGGACTCGACGTCCTCCGGGCTGCCGATGCGGTCGTGTACGACCGGCTCGTGGCGCCCGAGCTCCTGGCGCACGCGAGGCCCGAGGCGCTTCGCGAGAACGTCGGCAAGGCGCCCGGCGGCGTCGGACCGACGCAGGATGAGATCAACGCGCTGCTGATCCGGCTCGCTCGCGAGGGCAAGTCCGTGTGTCGGCTCAAGGGCGGCGATCCGTTCGTCTTTGGCCGCGGCGGCGAGGAGGCGGCCGCCGCGCGGGCGGCTGGCGTCTCCTGGGAGGTCATTCCCGGGGTGACCTCGGCCGTGGCGGCGCCGGCGCTCGCCGGCATCCCGGTCACGCACCGGGGCGTCGCAGCCTCCGTCACCGTCGCGACCGGGCGCCAAGACCCGGCGCACGACGCTCCCGCGGTCGACTGGGAAGTCTTGGCCTCGGCCTCTGGGACAATCGTGATCATGATGGGCGTGGACACACTGCCCTCCATCGCCGCCGCGCTGCTGGATGGGGGGCGCGCACCGGATGAGCCCGCGGCCGTCATCGAGCGCGGCGCGACGCCCGAGCAGCGCGTGGTCGTCGCCGACCTCGGCACGATCGCCGAGCGCGCCAGGCGTGAGCGCATCAAGAGTCCCGCGATTGTGGTCGTCGGGCGCGTTGTCACCACCCTGAGCGAGGCCGCGCCATGAGCCGCCCGCCGCGCGTGGTCGTGACCCGCCCATCCGATGGCGACGACACGCTGACGCAACGTCTCGAACGGCTCGGGATCGAGGTGGTTGCGGTGCCGGCGATTCAGATAGGCCCGCCCAGGAGCTATGACGCGCTCGACACCCTGGCGCGCCATCCCGCGTGGGCGGCGTGGATCTGCTTCATGAGCCGCAACGCCGTGCGCCACTACGTGCAGCGCCGCCGCCGGTTCGGCCGCCGTGACGTTGCACCGGTGCCGCCGACCGTCGATGTTGCGGTTGTCGGTCCCGCCTCCGCCGCCACCGCGCGGCGCGCCGGAATCGAGGTGGCGCTGGAGTCGGAGGGTCGGACCGGCGCAGATCTCGCCGTCGAGCTGGCCGATCGGGCGGCGCCGGGCGCCCGCATCGCCGTCGTCCAGGCGCAAGACGGACGGCCCGACGCCGCCGATGCGTTGCGCCTCGCCGGGTTCGAGGTTGAGACGATCGCCGCCTACCGAACCAGGAGCGCACAGGTCCCAGCCGGCATCGTCGAGTCCATCCGGGCATCGGAGGTGGACGCCCTCGCCTTCGCCAGCCCTTCCAGCGTGGTCAGCTTTGCGATCGCGCTGGAAGGGCTGGCGCACGTCCCGCGTAGCGTGATCGTGGGCGCGATCGGCCCCACCACGGCGCATGCCTGTGAGCGGGCTGGCCGGCCGGCCGACGTTGTGGCGCCGAGCTCGTCGGGCGAAGCGCTGGCCGATGCGGTGGTCGAGGCGCTCGCGGCCGGGGTGCACGATGCCTGATCGCGGCGTCGGTCTCGATCGACCCGCGCGGCGCGCCGCCACCACGGTGGATGGTGTGCCACGGGACCGATCGATTGCGCTCTTCGCCCGGGCACAGGCCGTCATGCCGGGGGGTGTGAGCAGTCCGGTTCGGGCATTCCGCGCCGTGGGCGGCATCCCTCCGGTGATCGAGCGCGGCCATGCGTCGCGGCTCGTCGATGTCGACGGCAATGAGTACATCGACTACGTCGGATCGTGGGGACCGCTGATCCTCGGCCACGCCCATCCGGCGGTGGTCGAGGCCGTGGCGGCCGCCGCGGCCTCGGGCCTTGGATTCGGGGCCACCACCGAGCGCGAGATCCAACTGGCCGAGCTGGTGACCCTGCTGGTGCCCTCGATCGAGCGCGTGCGCTTCGTCAGCTCGGGCACCGAGGCGGTCATGAGCGCGCTCCGGCTCGCCCGCGCCGTGACCGGCCGTCCGCTCGTCATCAAGTTCGACGGCGCCTACCACGGTCACTCGGACGGACTGCTCGTTGCCGCCGGATCGGGTCCCACCACGCTCGGCGTGCCCGACAGCGCCGGAGTTCCCGACGCACTGGCGCGACTGACCGTCTCCATCCCGTACAACGACCTGTCCGCGGTCGAGCGGGCCCTCCAGGCCAACGACAGCGCGGTCGCCGCGGTCATCGTCGAGCCGGTCGCCGGCAACATGGGCGTCGTCCCGCCGCAGGACGGGTTCCTCCCGGGTCTGCATGATCTCTGCAAGCGCCACGGCGCGCTGCTCGTCTTCGACGAGGTGATTACCGGGTTCCGGCTGTCGCTCGGCGGCGCGCAGGAGCGTTTTGGCGTCCTCCCCGACCTGACCTGTCTCGGCAAGATCCTCGGCGGCGGGATGCCGATCGGCGCTTACGGAGGACCGCTCGACCTGATGCGATCGGTGGCGCCGGAGGGCCCCGTCTATCAGGCCGGCACCCTCTCGGGAAACCCGCTGGCCATGGCCGCCGGGCTCGCCACGCTCGGGACGCTCGAGCGTGAGCGGCCGTACGATCGAATTGGCCGGCTGGCTCGTGATCTGGAGGACGGCCTTTCCGAAGCGGCTGCCGCTGCCGGGTTGGCCGTCACATCCAACCGGGTGGGGTCCATGCTGAGCCTGTTCTTCGCCGACCGTCCGGTGACCGACTACGCTGGCGCCAAGCTCGCGAACACCGATCGCTACGCCCGATACTTTCACGGCATGTTGAACAGCGGAGTAGCGCTGGCGCCCTCGCAATTCGAGACCGCCTTCATCTCCACCGCGCATTCCGACGACGACATTCGGCATACCATTCAAGCGGCCCGTAACGTGATGGCCGACCTGGTCGGCGGCTGACGGGCGCGAGGTGACCGATACGATGCGAGACGTGCTCGACACCATTAGCGGCGTTGCCGAGCCGCTCGCGTCGGCCGAGGGCCCGGGCGCTCGGCGACCTCGTCGCCTGCGTCGCAGCGAGCCACTCCGACGGCTGGTTCGCGAAACGCGGCTTTCGGTCGATCGGCTTGTGTACCCGCTGTTCGTCGTGCCGGGCACGGATGTGGTCCACGAGATCCCGTCGCTCCCCGGCCAGCATCACCGCTCGGTGGATCGAGTCGTTGACGAGGCGCAACGGGTCGCCGATCTGGGCGTCCCCGGCGTGCTGCTGTTCGGTCAGCCCGAGGAGAAGGACCCGGTCGGAAGCCAGGCCTCGTCGCCGGGCGGTGCCGTCCAGCGCGCGGTTGAGGCGATCAAGGCGTCCATCCCCAATCTTGTGGTGGCGACCGACGTCTGTCTGTGTGCCTACACCGAGCATGGCCACTGCGGGATTGTCGACGGCGAGCGCATCGACAACGACGCCTCGGTCGCGCGCATTGTCGAAGTCGCCCGCTCGCACGCGGCCGCCGGCGCCGACATGGTGGCGCCGTCCGACATGATGGACGGCCGTGTTGGTGCGATTCGAGCGGCGCTCGACGCCGATGGCCACAGCGATGTCGTCATCCTGTCGTACGCCGTCAAATACGCCAGCGCGTTCTACGGCCCGTTTCGAGACGCCGCCGGCTCGGCGCCCGCGTTCGGCGACCGCCGGTCTTACCAGATGGACCCTGCCAATGTGGCCGAGGCGCTGCGCGAGGTCGAGCTGGACCTCGAGGAAGGCGCCGACATCGTGATGGTCAAGCCGGCCCTGCCGTATTTGGACGTGATCGCGACCGTCAAACAGTCCTTCGGCGCCCCCACGGCCGCCTATTTCGTGAGCGGCGAGTATGCCGCGATCAAGGCCGCGGCCCAGCGCGGCTGGCTGGACGAGCGGGCGGCCGTGTTGGAGGCGCTCACGTCGATCCATCGAGCCGGCGCCGACCTGATCGTCACCTACTTCGCGCCGGACGCCGCAAGCTGGCTCCAGGACCGGTCAACCGCCTGACGCGGCCCCGGATGTGGCCAGCCGTCGCCCTCAGCGTGGCGGCCGCCGCCACGTTTGCACTCGGCGCCCCCCTGTCGCGCGCGGCGCTTCCCGTGTCGCCCGCCGAGGTCACGTTCGGGCGGCTCGGGCTCGCGGCGCTGGCGGCCGGCGCGGCCCTGATCGTGCTGCGGCGTTCGCCGCCGCGCGTCTGGCGGCCGTCGCTCGCTCTGCTGGGCGCGGTGCTGTACGCCCATTTCTTCCTATTCACGCTGGCCGCGCAAACCACCACCACCGCGCACGCGCTCGCGATCGTCTACGCGTCGCCGGTGATCGTGGCGCTCGGATCGACCGTGTTGCTGCGCGAGCCGCTGCGGCCGTGGCAGGCGCTCGGGGTGATCGCAACCGTCGTGGGAATCGGCGTCCTGGTGGGGTTCGAGCCGGCACAGTCTGGCGCCACCGTGCACGGCGATCTGGCCGCCTTTGGCTCGGGGCTGGCGCTCGCCGCCTACGTCCTGGCCGGTCGGTTCCTGAGGCGCCGGTTGCCGCTGGTGTCATACGTCACCGGTGTCTACGGATGGGCCGCGCTCTTCGCGTTGCCCGCCGCGGCCTTCGCTTTCGAGCCGAGCGCGTATGCCGCCGGCCCGATCGCCTCGATTCTCGTGCTGGGCCTGGTGCCGCTGGCGATTGGACACACCCTGCTCAACGCCGCGGTCCGTCGCGTGCCGGCGACCATCCCGAATGTGATCTCCACCCAAGAGGTCACCGGCGGCGTGATTCTTGGCGCCGTCATGTTCGGCGAGATCCCCGGAGCTTCGGCGCTCGTCGGCGCAGCCCTCGCGCTGACGGGCGTGATCGCGGTTCTGGCGTTCGCCGGCCGCCGCGCGCGGGCCCGCCCCCCCTAGCGCGCGCCTACGGAACGAATCGGAGCGTCGCCACCGCGCCGTGCCCGTCGGGTCCCGCGCGAATCTCGAAGCTGCCGTCCAGGTTGCGTTCGACGACGTTGCGCACGATCGACAGCCCGAGCCCCGTGTCGCGGTCCAGCGAGAACTCGCTCGGCAGCCCGCGGCCGTCGTCGCGAACCGAGACGTGAAGCTCGGGCCCGGCCTTGCTCGCCACGATCTCGATCGAGCCGCTGGCATGCCCGTCGAGCCCGTGCTGGACCGCGTTCCACAGCAGCTCGTTCACCACCATCGCAAACACCGAGGCCTTGTCGGACGCGATCGACGCGGGATCGGCCTTCACACTGAGCTCCACGCGGCGATCGCTGGCGCCCAGATCGGCGCGCATCAGGTTCACCATCGCGTCGATGATCGCCTGGACGGTCGTCAGCCCCACGTCGTCTTGCGACAGCAAATCGTGGACGCGAGCCATTCCGGCGATCCGCCCGGCGCTGAGCTTGAGGAGCGACGCCGCCTCATCGGTTCGAGCACGCCGTGCCTGCATCTCCAGCAGCGACCCGATCGTCTGCATGTTGTTCTTCACGCGGTGGTGCAATTCCTTGAGCAGCAGCGATTTCGCGCCCAGTCCCTGCCGAACCTCTTCGAACAGGCGGGCGTTCTCGAGCGCGATCGCCGCCTGATTGCCGAACGCGGTGGCCAGCTCCGTCTGCTCGACCGTGAAATGGTCGGGTCCGGTGCTGTAGAGACTGATCGCCCCTAGAACTCGGTCGCCGGCGATCAGGGGCACGCTGAACATCGCCCGGATGCCCTCTTGCTCGATCAGCGCGCGGGGCACCGTGATGAGATCGTCATCCAGCGCGTCCCGCACCATCACCGGCGCCCGCCGTGCGACCGCCTGCCCGACCACGCCTTCCCCCATGCGCAGCGTGCGGGATGTGTACGCGCTGCCGAGTTCGTAGTCCGCCACGATGCGAAGCTCGTCGACCGCCTCGTCGATGCGCCAGATCGCGGCCTTGTCCGCGCCGGTCAGCTGTGCCGCCTGGTGCGCCACCTGCGCCAGCACCGACCGGAGATCGAGGTTCGACACCAACGTCTTGGTCATATTCTGAACCGACGTGAGCTGCTCGATCTTGCGGTGCAGCGCCTCGTCGGTTTGCTGATGCAGGCGAGCGTTCTCGACCGCGATCGCAAGCTGCCCGGACGTGATCTCCGCGAACCGCACCTCCTCCGCCGTGAAGTCGCGGAAGTCGGTGGACGCGATGTTCAGAACGCCGACCAGGCGGTTCACGGTGAACAGCACGATCGGGACCGACAGGAAGCTGCGCACCCGCTCCTCGCCCAGGCCGGGCACATAGCGGAAGCGGTGGTCGCCCCACACATCGCGCACGACCACCGGCTGGCCCACCTTCGCCGTCCACCCGATCAGACCTTCCCCGATCGCGAGCGTGGTGTGGCCGAGGGCGTTCGGGTTGAACGTCCGCGTGGCGCGCAGGATCAGCCGGTCCATCGCCGGCTCGTACAGGTAGATCGTGACTTCGGAGACGTTGAGCATGTCGGCCACGGTCCGCACGGTCAGGCGGAGGACCTCCTCGAGCTCGAGCGACGAATTGATGTCCGCGTTGATTCGGTCGAGCGCCTGGATGGTGCTGTCGAGCAGCTGCTCGCGGTTGGTCGGCGCCGCGCTCATCGGTACCACCGACGAGTAGCCGCGCAGAAACGCGTGCACCACCTCGGCCTGCAGCTCGGTTAGCTCCTCGAGCACCCGCGGAACTTGGGACGGGTCCTGACGTTCCACGTAGGCGCGACCGATGTGGCCCAAACGTTGGATGGTGGTGGCTGAGGCCGTGGCGATTGCGGCGCCGCGCGTAGCCGCGTCCGCCCCGTGTTGCTCGATCTTGCGGCGGAAAGCGCGGTCGCGCCGCAGCCGCAGTGCCAGCCGGGCGATGTCGTGCGGCGCCTGCGCGAGCTCCACCGGCTCGCGGTCGGTCAACCAGAATGCGACCCGGTCGGCTAGGTCCTCGGTGGCGGCGGGCGTGGCGCGGGCTGGAGCCATGGCACAGGTGTTGATACCGGGCGATTCAGCCTAGCAGAGGGGTCGCGGTGCGCCGCGACCGAGCCGTTACTGGTCGCGGCGCCTGCGGATAAAGGCCGGAATCTGGTTCTCGTCGCCAGCCGCATCGCCCAGATCGAGTTCTCGAACGATGGGGGACGGCCCCATCGCGCCGGTCGGCGCGGCCCGTGCGGCGCGAGCCCGGCGCGGCCGCCGCCCGGTTCGGGAGGGACTCTCGCCCGCCTCGGCCCGGAAGCCGGTCGCGATCAGCGTCACTCGGACCGCGTCCCTCAGGCTCGGGTCCGTCACGGATCCGAAGATGATCGTCGCGTCCGGCGCCGCGAGCTCGAAGATTTGCCGCGATGCCTCGTTGATCTCCGCCAGCGTCATGTTGTCGGAGCCGGTGAAGTTCAGCAGCACGCCGCGCGCGTTGTCGATAGTGGTGTCGAGCAATGGGCTCCGCATGGCCTCGTGAAGCGCGCGCATCGCGCGCTCCTCGCCGGAGACCTCGCCGACTCCCATCATGGCGGTTCCGGCATCGGCCATGACCGTTCGCACGTCGGCGAAGTCCACATTGATCAGGCCCGTCGTCGTGATCAGGTCCGTCACACCTTGCACGCCGCGGTGCAGCATCTCGTCGGCCAGATCGAACGCGTCTGCGAACGCCAGTCCGGCGTCCGCCGCTTCGAGCAGCTTGTCGTTGTGAACCACGATGATCGCGTCCACGCGCTCCGCCAGCGCACGAACCCCTCCGGCGGCGATCTCCGCGCGGCGGCGTCCCTCGAACCCGAATGGGAGCGTAACCACGCCCACGCTGAGCGCGTGAGCCTCACGGGCCAGCTCGGCGATGGTGGGCGCCGCGCCGGTGCCGGTGCCGCCGCCCATGCCGGCTGCGATGAACACCATGTCGGCTCCGTCCACCGCCGCGGCCAGCTCGCTGGTGCTCTCCACCGCCGCCCGTTCACCGAGCCGCGGATCGCCGCCGGAGCCTAGGTTCTTCGTGGTCCGCGGCCCGATCAGGATCCGCTCGTGTGCACTCGAGTTCGCCAGCGACTGCGCGTCCGTGTTCACCGCGACGAACGCCACCCCCGGGAGGCCCATCTCGGCCATGCGCTCGACCGCGTTGCTGCCGGCGCCGCCCACGCCCACCACACGGATCTCCGTGAATGCGTTCGCGGCCGCGGGCGTCGGCGGTGTAGCCGCCAGAATTCGCGGCACCAGATTGGTCGGACGCGTGGCCTGATCGAGCCGCTCGGGATCGAATCCGCGGCGTTCTCTACGCGGCACGCGCCACCACCTCGCTGGCCAGCGCCTCGTAGGCCGCGATCGCGCGCTTCACGCCCCTGTCCGACAGATCGTGCGCGAATATCGACACGCCGGCGCTGGTGGATTCCAGGATCTTGCTGTTGGTGGGGATATCGGCCCCGAACACCCGCGCCCCCCACCGTTCGCGCAAGAACTCCGCCACCGTCTTCTCCTCACGCAGTCGCCGGTCAAACTTGCTCAGCACAATGCCCAGAATCTTGAGCGACGGATTTAGGTACGTTACTTCCTCAATGCTCTCGTGGAGCATCTGCAGACCTTGCAGCGAGAAGAAGCGCGCCTCCGTGGGGATGATCACCCAATCCGCCGCCACCAGCGCATTCAACGTAAGGATTCCCAACGACGGCGGCGTATCGATGAGGATGAAGTCGTAGTCCGGCTTGATCTTCGTCAGATGCTCCTGCAGCCGCAGCTCGCGGCCGAGCTTGCTCTGCAACGCCACCTCCACGGTCGCCAGTTCCGGCGTGCCCGGGACCACGTCCACCGCCGCCTCCGAGGGATCCTCGACGCGGTAGCGCGGCAGCTCGATGTTGCGATTCAGCAGCGCTTCGGCCAGCGACTGCTCCGCAGTGCGATCGACGCCAAAGCTCGAGGTCAGGTTGCCTTGCGGGTCGACATCGACGACCAGGATGCGCAGCCCGCTGCGGGCCAGCGCCGTCGCCAGGTTCGAAGTGGTGGTGGTCTTGCCAACCCCGCCCTTCTGGTTGGCGACCGCAATCGTAACTGCCATAAGGGGGACGCATACGGCGCCGCCCAGTGGCCCCCACGGCGACGATTGACGCGCGGATCATATGGCAGCGCCGACTCGCAAGTCAACATAATTCGGACCTCGACTCCTGGCGGAACCCCTGTGCTAGCCTCGATTGACGCTAAGCAGTTCAGGTGACGAGGGTCCCGCCCGAGTCAGCAGCGCCGGCCGCCCCGGCGCTCTCCGTCGATCTCGCGCCGTCGCATCCCGACGGGCTCGAGCTGCGATTTCCGGTGCTCACCGCGTCGGGGACCTTCGGGTTCGGCGACGAGTATCAGGGTGTTGTCGACCTCTCCCGTCTGGGCGCGATCGTCACCAAGACCGTCACGCCCGAGCCCCGCGATGGCAACCCGACGCCCCGTACCGTCGAGACGCCCGCCGGGATGCTCAACTCGATCGGGCTGCCCAATCCGGGTCGCGACGGCGTCATTTGTGAGAAGTCCGCGATGTGGGCGGAGCTTCCCTGCCCCGTAATCGTCAGCCTGTCCGCGCATCGGCCCGACACCTGGAGCGCGCTCGCCTCGCGCTTCGACGGCCTGCCCAACGTCGTGGCCCTGGAGGCCAATCTGTCCTGTCCCAACGTGGCCGGCGGGCTCGATTTCTCCGCTGATCCGGATACCGCCGCAGCCACCGTGGCCGCCGTGCGCGCCGGTTCGAACCTGCCGCTGATCGCCAAGCTCTCACCGAATGTGAGCGATCTGGCGCCCATCGCGGAGGCGGTCGAGGCGGCGGGCGCTCACGCGATCTCGTTGATCAACACGATTGTCGGGATGGTGATCGATGTTGCCTCACGCCGGCCGTTTCTGGGTGCGATCACGGGGGGGGTCTCGGGACCGGCGATCCGCCCCGTCGCGGTCCGAGCCGTCTACGAGGTTGCGCGGGCGGTCCACGTGCCGCTCATCGGGATCGGTGGCATCGCCACGCTGGACGACGCCTTGCAGTTCTTCCTCGCCGGGGCGAGCGCCGTGCAGGTGGGAACTGCGACCTTTCGCGATCCGCTGGCGGCGCAGCGGATCACCGATGGTCTCGAGCGCTACGTCCGCGACCAGGGTCTGGCGTCGATCAGCGACCTCGTCGGCGCGGCGCACCCGAACAGCTAGACGCCAGCCGGCGCCGCGGTCGGCTCAGCGGCTGAAGTGGATCTCCAGGAATTCGCCGTCCGCGACCGGGTGGTCGCGACCCTCGCGCCGTACAGTTCCGGCCCGCCGCATCTCCTCGAGTCCGCCGGCCTCGAGCAGCGCGTCCAGGGACGCCACGTCGGCGCGGATGAAGCGTGATGCCATGTCGCTGTGGATCGTTCCGGCCGCGGTCACCACCGACGCCCCGCGCGGCAGCAGCCAGGCCGTCGCTGCGTTCGCATTCGCGGTGTAGAACCTGATCAGGTCCGCGGCCGCCAGGATGGCGCGCGAGATCCGCGCCGTCGCCGTGCCCGAGAACCCCAGCTCGGTCCGGAACGCCTCGGCCTCGTCGGCCGCGAGCGTGTGCAGCTCGCACTCGGTCCCGCCGGCCACCGCCGTCCATGTCGGGTCTTCGGACGCGCTCAGGGCGGCGGCGGCGCTGCCGGCCTGGTCATCCGACACGTTCAGGACAAGTGCCGTCGGCTTCATCGCGAACAGGCCGTAGCCGCGCAGATCCGTGAGCTCCAAGTCCGAGAAGTCGTCGGAGCCGATCGTGGCCGCGCGCTCCAGGCGCTCCCGCACCCGTTGCAGCGTCTCCAGGTGGGCCCGCGCTCCCGCGCGTTCCGCCCGCGGCCCCTGCGACGCCCGCTCGCTCGAGCGCTCGATGCTCGTCTCTACCACCGCCAGATCCAGCAACGCGAGCTCGGTTTGGATTCGTGACGCGACATCGGCGCGGACGTCGTCGGTGAATGCGTCGCCCACCGCCGCCACCGCCAGCAGCGCATCGGCCGTGCGCAGGTGCCCGATCCACTCGGCTTCGGTGGCGTCGCCGGCCTGCAGCGCGTTGGTCGGGTAGTCCCAGAGACTCAGCGCGGCTTGGGTGGCGCGTTCCGATCCCCATAGTTCCGCCACCCGCGCCAGACGTTCGTCCGGCACTTCGAGCGTGCCGATCCGCGCCGCCACCCGGCCGTGCGACGAGGGCCGTACGTGGTGGCCCACGGCCGCGTCGAGCACCTGGCCGCAGCCTGCGTCGTAGCTTCCGATGAGCGCGACGTTCACCGGCCGGGACCCCTTTGTGGCGAGTGCATGTCCGGGTTCGGCGAGACCCCTCTGCTATAGTAGGCCTACCGCTCTGAGGAGCGGTTCCCGATTGGTTTTCTGGTTCAACTATGCCGTCGCCCGCCGAAACCAAACGTCATCGCAAGCGCCGCAAACAGGTGCGTCGCCAGCGCCGCGTCCGTGTCACGAACGTCAGCGCTCGGTCCGCCGCCTCCACCGCGGTCCGCCGCGCGCGCGAGGCCATCGAAGGCGATGACCAAGCGGTCACCGACGAGGCTGTGCGCGCCGCTCAGTCGGTGCTCGACGCCGCCGGCCGGAAGGGTGTCATCCACCCGCGACAGGCCGCACGGCGGGTCTCGCGTCTGAAGCGACGCCACGGCGGCCAGACGGCAACCGCCAGCGAGGCGTCCTAGGCGCGGACCGGGCGATCGGGTCGTGCGGCCAGCCGCGCGGTCAAGATCTCGAGCAACGCATCGCGGTCCGAGCCCGTCGATTTGAGCCCGGCATCGGTTCGCACCAGCTCGGCGAACATGCGTGCGATCAGGCGTTCGGGCATGCGCCGTGCGCGCTGGGCGAGCTGCCGCGCTCGGAACTCAGGTTGACGGGTGGCCCGCGCCACCGCCGCCGCGTCGCCACCGGCGGCCAGCGTCTGCTTGGCCACCCAGAGGCGGCGGAGCGCCGTCGCGACATCGCTCAGGATCAACTGCGCGGGCACGCGGAGGCCCAGCATGTCGTGCAGCACCCCGAGGGCATCGTCGAGCCGCCGATCCGACACCGCGTTGATGTAGTCCCAGCGTGCATGCTCGCCGATGGTGGCCGAGGCCTCGTCAACGTCCGCTTCGTCGATCGTGCCGCTGAACCCCGCGTAGCTGGCCAGCTTGTCGATCTCGCTTGCCAGCAGGCCCGCTTCGGTGGTGACGAGCTCGGCCAGCCGCTGCGCCGCCTGGGGCGTGATCTCGATCCCTCGATCCCGGCCCCGTCGCTGCACGAACGTCACCACATCGCGCGCACGCAGCGGCCGGAACTCCTCGATTTGCGCACCCGCGCTCTTGAGCTTGGTGAACGTGGCCGCGCGCGCGCTGTTGCGGCGGTCGCCCAGATCGATGTACGCGGCCACGGCCAGGTCGCACAGATCGGACGCCGGATCCGCCCGCGCCGCGCGCGCGAACGCGCCCAGCCACTCGGTCAGCGGCGATGACCGACCGGCCATGACCTGCGCGTTCTCGAGAAACACCTTGCGGCGGCCGCCGAACATCGACGGCATCGAACACGCCGTCTGGATGTCGGAGAGCGAGCAGTCCGACGCGTCGAGTCCCGTGTACGACATGTCGTCCGTGGGCGGGTGTCCCAGGGCCACGTCCACGGCTTCGCGCAGGCGCTGATCGCGAGCGCCCACGAACACGTACAACAGGTCGGCGCACCTCCCGAGTCGGTACTCCCGGCCAGCTTACGCGCGGCCCGAACAACAGGCGAACGGTCGTCGGACGGGGATCGCCGCGCCACGTTGACACACCTCGCCCGCCCGCCGATGCTTGCGCCGCGTGAGCAAATCGAGGACGTGCGGCGCGCGTGCGCGGCCGTCGAGACGAAGGAGCTGGACGGTGGCAGCCCAGGCGACCGGCGGACGGGTCGACCAGCAATTCATGGCCGGGCGCGACGGCTCGGCGGAGCTCTACGAGCGCGCCAAGCGGATCCTCGCGGGCGGTGTCACCCACGACATCCGCTTCCACCAGCCCTTCCCAATCATGGTGACCCACGCGAAGGGATCGCGGAAGTGGGATGTCGATGGCAACGAATATGTCGACTACACCGTCGGCCATGGCGCGCTGCTGCTCGGTCACGCGCATCCGGTGCCGACCGAGGCCGTGCTCGAGCAGATCCCGCTGGGCACCCACCACGGCGCGAGCCACGAGATCGAGATCGCGTGGGCTGAGCAGGTCGTCAAGCTGATCCCGAGCGCCGAGAAGGTCCGCTTCCACTCCTCCGGTACTGAGGCCACGCAGATGGCCATGCGCCTGGCCCGCGCCCATACCGGGCGCGACCGGATCGTGAAGTTCGACTACCACTTTCACGGCTGGCACGACTACGCGACCGCTGGGATCGACGACCCACTTGATGTGCCCAGCTCGGCGGGCGTCCCGGATGCCACGCTCAGCACCGTCGTCTCGATTCCCACCGACCTCGAGCTGGTTCGGGAGGAGCTGGCCAAGGGCGATGTCGCGGCCGTCATCGTCGAGCCGACCGGCGGCGCCTTCGGCTCCGTCCCGCTCGAAGTGTCGTTCTCCGCGGGCCTTCGCGAGCTGTGCACCGAGCACGACACCGTGCTGATCTTCGACGAGGTCGTGACTGGATTTCGGGTTGCGGCGGGTGGCTTTCAGACGCTGCACGACATCACGCCCGACATGACCACCTTGGCCAAGATCGTCGCGGGCGGCCTGCCCGGCGCCGCCTGCACCGGCAAGGCCGAGATCATGGACCGGCTTGAGATCAAGGGAGATCCGAGCTGGGACCGCGGTCAGCGCGTTGCCCACCCGGGAACGTTCAACGCCAATCCGCTCTCGGCGGCGGCCGGCCGCGCGGTGCTCGAGCACATCGCCGACGGCGCCGCGCACGAGACCGCGAACGCCGCCGGCGCGAAGATCCGCGCCGAGCTCCAGGGAGTCTTCGACCGCCACGACGTCGGCGCCGTGGTCTACGGCGACACCTCGTTCTGGCACATCGGCCTGAACGGATCGCCGGGCCGGACCGGGTTCGGCGGCCCCGCCGGCCTCGCCATGAAGCGCGCCCTGCTGGCCAACGGCGTGCACACCATGACCTCCGGCGGCCTCATGTCGACCGAGCACTCGGATGAGGACATCGACCGCACGGTCGACGCCATGGACAAGAGCGTCGCGGCCGTGATCGAGGACGGCCTGCTGCCGCTCTAGGCGCGGGCCCAGAAGCCCCTCGCCTCCGGTCGGTGGGCTACGGTCCGAGTTTGGTTGCCGCGTCGCCCACGCGAATCGACCCCGACTGAACGACTCGCGTGTTGACGCCGCGCAGCCGCATCCGCCTGCCCGCTGGCGTGCTGATGAATCGAAGGGCGTCGTTGCCGAACCGTTGGGCCAACTTCGCACAGCCCGTGTGCGGTTCCTCGGAGACCTCGATCACCGCTGACCCGATGGCGACTCGCGCGCCTGGCGGCAAGTTCTGCGTGCTCATGTCGATGTCGATCACGAGCTGATCGCCCGCCAGCGGCCAACGCTTCTCGGACTGCGCCAGCAGCGCGAGCAGACGGGCGTTGATGATGGTGACCTGCGCGGCCGGGTTTGGACCGCCGTCGGGTGTCCTCGTGCTTCCGCGAGCCTGCCAGCTGTCGCCAACCAGGCCGACCGCAACGTCGAGCGTGCCGTCCGCCACGACCTCACGCTGATCGATGTCGGGTCGTCGCACGATCATGCGCAAGGGGCCGCTGTCCTCTGGGGACTGGCAAATGTGGTCCAGCCCGGCCTCCAACTCGTCTGTGGTCAGGTGACGCGCCGCGTTCGCTGAGCCACTCATCGCAGTGTTCGTCAGATTTCCCTGCTTGCGCGGCATTGTTCTCGACCACTCCGAATCAGGCAGTGGGTCATTTCGATATCCGGGCGTCGTATTGTGACGCGCGGCCAGCGGGCGGACGGGCGGTGTGCCCGATTCGTCCGCCGGCGGGCCGGGGATGGATTCCCGCCTGCGCGGGAAGGACAGGATCAAAGTGACCCACTACATCGCCTCCGGCTCCACCAACCGCCGGCCGGGCTGGAGCTCGACGACCTCGCCCCAGTCGACCGCAATCTGCGCGGCGACCGTCGCGCCGGCCTGCTGGATGTCGGGAATCGGGGCCAGCACGTAGCCATATTGCATCCCGAACTCGAGGATGCGCCGGGTCAGCTGGACATCGTGGGCGCAGTATTCGATCACCCGCGCGCGGTCTTCCGGACGCCCGCTGCGCCACAGGCGCACCGCCTCGGTGCCGTCCGCCAACGTCTTGCTCTCACCGAACATCGCGACCGCGATGTTCTGCAGGCTCATCCCCTTGCGCCGCCCGGTCACCGATTGGAGCGATTCGAGCAGGTCGAGCGTGGGCTCGTGCAGATGCTCGACGGTCCCGTACGCACCGAGCACCTGGAGATCGAACCGCCGGGAGTTGAAGCCCACGACTTTCGGGAACTGGGATAGGTACTCGATCAACGAGGCCGCGTCGCCCTCTTCCCAGCTCTGCTGGACGCCGCGGTCGTCGATCGTCACCGCCACCGCGAGACCGAAGTCCTTGATGTTGCGCCAGCCGCCGCGGACCTCGTAGCTCAGGCGCTGCGTCTCCACGTCCCAGACGACGTACGCGCCGGTCCCGGCGATGGCATTCGGGTCGTGCGGCATCGGCGCATTATGCGAGACCGTGCCGCTGCCGTGTATCCGAACGCTCAGGTAGCGCCTCGGTCTAACGGCAGAACGGTCTCTTCCAATGACTGGAGATGTCTGGTCACTCCAGCCCGACGAGGAGCGACCCGGAAGCCATGGCCCTCGTGACCGGTTGCGGGTCAGCTCGCGGGCAATGGTCGACGGCTGGCGATCCAGAGTTGCAGCAATTTGCCGGATCGAGCGGCCCGCGGCGCGTAGGCAGGCAATCTCCCAGCGCTCGTCAATGGTCAGCTGGGTGTATCGGCGCCCCATGACACGACCGTCATGAGGTGTTGCACTTCGTTTGTGAATCTAAGGGGGGCCAGGGGTCGACCGCTCGCAGGTGGTCGACAGGTGCCTGGTTGGACCACGAACCACCAGCCACTGGGTGCCCCAGCCTGGATCAAAGCGACCCACTTCCGGCACAGCTCCGGGGTTGAAGACGGCCGGAGAGCTTGCAAGAATGCATGCACTTACTAGGTCGGCGCTTAAAACCATGCGACGTTTGACCGCGCTTGCGGCGCTGCTTCTCACCTTGGGCGCGCTTGCGGCGCTATCCGTTTCCGCGCAAGCACCTGACGAGCCCGTTGAGGGCGGCTGGGTCTTCAGTCAGGCCGGCCCTGGGGACGGCCTGGGCTTCTCCGTGACCGACGCCGACGAAATCCCGTTCTGGACCGAATTTGAGAGCGGCGGCGGTGTCGGACAGCTTGGATACCCGGTGTCGCGCCGCTGGCGGGACGGCCCCTTCACGCTCCAGGCGTTCCAGAAGACGATCTTCCAGTGGCAGCCCGGGCGAGGCCTCTTTCGGCTGAACATATATGACAAGCTGAGCCGGGCTGGTCTGGACGACGCGTTGCTCGCTCAGCGCCTCATCCCCAAGCCGCGCGCCTTCCCGGAAGACGATGGGCAGCCTTTCGGCGTCGTCACGGCGAACCACTTGGCCCTGCTTGACGAGAACGAGGCCATCAAGGCGGCCTGGTACGGCAACCCCGACTGGCTGGACGACTACGGCCTGCCCGTCGCCTATCAGGACTTCGGCGGAGTCCGTGTGCTGCGGGCCCAGCGAGCGGTGTTGCAGCAGTGGATGATCGAGACCGACTTCGCCTCGCCCGGCCAGGTGGTGACCGCCAATGGCGGTGATCACTACAAGGACGCGGGTCTGATCCCGCAGGCGGCCACAGTTCCGCACGCCGTGGGCGACGCCGTGGTCACGGTCGTCGTCACGCCGCCGCCGATCACCACTCCCGGCCCTACTCCAACCCCGCCCCCGGCGCCCACCCCGCCTACAGTGGCGCCCATCGGCAGCGTGCGACAGGTCGTGGCGCCACTCCTGGCGATCGACAATTTCGTCTGGATCGGCACGGCCACCGGCGGCGTCCTCAGATCGACCAACGGAGGCGCGAGTTTCACGCCAGTCAATCAGGGCCTTCCCAATCTGGCTATCAACGCGCTGGCGCCGTCGCCCTTGATCCACCAGGACGGCCTCGTGCTGGCGGCGACCAACGATGGCATCGCTCGCTCCGTCGACCGTGGCGTCAGCTGGGCGCCGGTCGCGGGCCTCCCCGCGGGGCGCGTGGGCGGCCTCGTCATGTCGCCGCGCTTCCAGCAGGACGACACCGTCTATGCGGTCCTGGACGCTGCCGGTCTCTGGCAATCGAACGACAGCGGCGTCAGCTGGAGCGCGGTCCCGCAGCCCGACCAAGGCCTGCCGCGGTCGGTCACCTACCTCGGCATGGCGGCCGCGCTGGGACGCGGAGATGGGATCCACCTATTCGTGTGGACGCCCACGACCCTGTACGCGAGTTCCAACCGCGGCGCCGGCTTCAACTCGCTCACGCGCGGCAAAGCCTTGCCTTCGGGATTCAGGATCTCCGCTGTGGCCATCCACCCCGCGTGGCGCAGCGAACAGCATATTTGGCTCGGGTCCGAGAGCCATGGCATCTATCGGTCGACCGACCAGGGCAAGTCGTATACACAGGTTCTAGCCAACCCCAAAGACGAACCCCGCGACCAACCGGGCCGGATCAACGTGCTGGCGGTATCCCCCAACATCGGACGGGACGGCACCATCTTCGCCGGCACTGAGAATCACGGGGTCTACCGAACTCGGGGGAGCAACCGGCTCGACACGGTGCGAGACATTGGTGGACCCGGCACATGGTCGCGAATCAGCGTGAACCTCGCGATCAAGGATGTGAGCGGCATCGCGTTCAGCAACGACTACAACAACGACCGCTGGGTATTGGCGGTGGGCGACGTTCGGATCGCCTTCACCAGGACCGGCGGCGACGACTGGTTCACCTACCCGCAGCCGGTCGGTCCAACCGGCTGACGCTCGGCCCGGCGCAGTCTGCTTGCGGCGCTCGTGCGCCGTTAGCGCCTCAGCGGCGCGCAGGCGTCGAAGCTCGCAAGGGTTACGCTCTGCTTGTCGGCGCCCGAGCCGTCCCGTCCCGTCACGCCGCCGGAGGCCAGCGACTGCCTGGAGTTCGTCCACGCGCGCGTGGCTGGACCGCGAACCCCCAGCCATTGGGCGCCCCGCTTGGG
Organism: Chloroflexota bacterium; assembly: GCA_965247475.1. Lineage (GTDB taxonomy): Bacteria > Chloroflexota > UBA11872 > UBA11872 > UBA11872. The sequence goes on along the minus strand of OZ252016.1, from coordinate 2,164,094 downwards.
TCGGACTCACCCACCAGCCGCTCTTGTATCGCCGATGGGCGGCTGATAACGTTGCACCGTCGCGGACCCAACGCCCCTGGGTGTTCTGACACTCGAGGGCGGACGGATCGCGGTTGAGATTACGAGCACTACAGGCGATGACGGGGAGGAGTAGGTTCTCCTCCGACCCCAAGCGAGCCGGGTTCGGTGCGAGCCGGCGGGTCATGAGAACCGAACGTCGCCCCCGAGCCGACCGGTCGAATCACCAGTAGGCCGGTCCGGACGCCGCCGTTATCGGTGTCGAGTGGTCCGGTGCGTGGCGCCGGGCAAGCGGGGTGGTACCGCGGGAATTGCCCGTCCCTGGGAGGACGGGCCTTTTTGTCTCCCGAGTTGGGACCGCATGAAGGGGCGAGGGAAGCGAAGATGACGGCAAGCGAACGTCTCGTCGTCGAGTTGGCGGTCGCGGTTCCCGCGGGGGACCGCCGCACCGGCGCACTCCCCCGCTCGTACCGCGAGACCGGCATCGTCTTCGACCACACCACCCCAGGAGCAGATCGGCGATGAGCAACGACGGCAGCAACGGAAAAGTGAATTCAAACGGACGCGAGCGCGTGGTTCGAACCGGCGGCGACGTCATCTGCGATGCGATCGTCGACGAGGGCATCGACGTCATCTTCGGCATGCCCGGCGGCGCCTCGCTGCCGTTCTACGACGCGCTCTACCGCTATCAGGACCGCATTCGCCACGTGCTGATCCGCCACGAGCAGGCCGCGGGGTTCGCGGCCAGCGGCTACGCACGGGCCAGCGGTCGCGTGGGCGTGGCGACCAGCACCTCGGGTCCCGGCGCCACCAATATGGTCACCTCGATGGCGAACGACATGATGGACTCCGTCGGGGTCGTGTACATCACCGGCCAGGTGTCGCGTCCGGCCGTCGGGTCCGACGCTTTCCAGGAAACCGACATCACCGGGATCAGCATCCCGATCACCAAGCACAACTACCTGGTGATGCACGCCGACGAGCTTCCACGCGTGATGAAGGAGGCGTTCCATCTGGCCAAGACCGGTCGCCCGGGCCCGGTGGTCGTGGACGTCCCGAAGGACGTGTTTCTGGAAGAGACCGACGAGCCATTTCCCGACACGATCCACCTGCGCGGCTATCGTCCGACCAAGGCCGGCAACATGCGTATGGTTCGCCGCGCCGCGGAGGTGATCAATGCCTCCGAGCGACCCATGATCATGGCTGGTCACGGCGTGGATATCTCGGGCGCGGCGCCCGAGCTCTCCGAGCTGGCGGTGAACGGCAACATCCCGGTCGTGACCACGCTGCACGGCGTCGGCGCGTTTCCCGAGACCCACCCACTGTCCTACGGAATGCTCGGCATGCACGGCCTCGCCTACGCCAACTTCGCGATGGGCGAGACCGACTGCATCATCGGGCTTGGCGTTCGGTTCGACGACCGGGCTGTCGGCAAGGTCGACGAGTTCGGCCCTGACGCAAAGGTCGTCCACATCGATGTCGATCCCGCCGAGATCGGCAAGGTGCTCGACACCGCCGTCCCGATCGTGGGCGACCTCAAGCGCACCTTGCAGCTGCTGAACCCGTTGATCGAGCGCCGCGAGCGCAAGCCGTGGATCGAGCGGCTCGACACCTGGCGGAGCGAGCATCAGTCGCTCAAGATCCACGACGAGTCCGACTCGGTCATGCCGCAGGAGGTGGTGCGCGCGATCTACGACACCTCGGGCGGCGAGACGCGCGTCGTGGCGGACGTCGGTCAGAACCAGATGTGGGCGGCCCAACACTTCTGGTACGAGCGCCCACGCATGTTCTTCAGCGCCGGCGGCCTGGGACCCATGGGCTACGCGCTGCCGGCCGCGATGGGCGTGAAGCTGGCCGATCCATCACAGCCGGTGTGGTGCGTCACGGGCGATGGCGGCCTGCTGATCAACATCCAGGAGTTCAACACGCTGGCGGCCGAGAAGATCCCGGTCAAAGTCGCGGTGCTCAACAACGCGCATCTCGGCATGATCCGGCAGTGGCAGCAGTTCTACTACGAGGGCCGCTACATGGGAGCGGTCCTGGACAACCCGGATTTCGCGAAGGTCGCCGAGGCCTTTGGACTGCGCGGGATCGCCGCCCACACCCGTGACGAGATGCTGGAGGCGATCGCCGAAGCCCACGCCTACGACGGGCCGGTGGTGCTCGATCTGCACGTCGACCAGGTTGAGAACGTGTATCCGATGATCACGCCCGGCACCGGCGTGCGCAGCGTGATCGAGGACCCCCGATGAGCGACGGCGGCTCCCAGACCCAAACCCTCGTCGCCCTGGTCGCCGACCATCCGGGCGTCCTCACGCGCGTGGCGAGTCTGTTTCGTCGGCGCTCGTTCAACATCGCCAGCCTGGCGGTCGGGCATTCCGAGGAGCCTGGCTATTCGCGCATGACCATCGCGGTCGAGGGAACGGCCGAGGAAGTCAAGCAGTGTGAGAAGCAGCTCTACAAGCTGATCGAGGTCGTGACGGTCCGAAATCTCAGTGAGGTGCCCGCCGTCGAGCGTGAGATGGCGCTGGTGAAGGTGCGTGCCAAGGCGGCCGATCGCCCTGCCCTGGCCGAGGTCACCAACATCTTTCGCGGCGAAGTGATGGATGTCGGCAAGGAGTCGATGATCATCCGTATGACCGGGACGCCCGACAACATCGACCGGTTTCTTGACGTCATCGACGAGTATGGAATCAAGGAAGTCTCGCGCACCGGTGTGATCGCGCTGTCCCGCGACCCGGTGCTCTCGCGAAATGGAAGCTCCCGTGGATAACCAGGTTCTGTACGAGAAGGATGTCAAGGCCGACGAGCTGGCGGGCAAGAAGGTCGCCGTGCTTGGGTACGGAAGCCAGGGCCATGCACACGCGCTGAATCTCCGCGACTCGCAGGTGGATGTAGTCGTCGGCCTGCGGCCGGGCAGCTCATCCCGCGCCCGCGCCGAGGGTTCCGACCTGCTCGTGCTGGACACGCCGGAGGCGGTCGCTGCCTCCGACGTCGTCATGCTGGCGCTCCCCGACCCCATGCAGCCGGAGGCCTATCGCACCGAGATCGAGCCCAATCTGAAGCCCGGCCAGGCGGTCATGTTCGCCCACGGCTTCAACATTCACTTCGGGCAGATCAACCCCGGGCCGGAGGTCGATGTCGCGATGGTCGCGCCCAAGGGTCCCGGCCACGTGATGCGCGACCTCTTCACCGAGGGCGTGGGCACGCCGGCGCTGTTCGCCATCCACCAGGACGCCAGCGGGCGCGCGCGCGAGACCGCGCTCTCGTACGCCAAGGCCGTTGGCTGCGCCAGCGCGGGCCTGATCGAGACCACCTTCAAGGACGAGACCGAGACCGACCTCTTTGGCGAGCAAGCGGTGCTCTGCGGCGGAGCGACCGCCCTCGTGAAGGCCGGGTTCGAGACCCTCGTCGAGGCTGGCTACGATCCGCGGCTCGCCTACTTCGAGTGCCTGCACGAGCTCAAGCTGATCGTCGACCTGATCTACCAGGGCGGCATCAGCTACATGCGCCACTCGATCAGCGACACGGCCGAATACGGCGACCTGGTCTCCGGCCCGCGCGTGATCAACGAGCAGTCCCGCCTGGCGATGAAGGAGATTCTGGCCGAGATTCAGGAAGGACGGTTCGCGCGCGAGTGGGTGCTCGAGAACCAGGCCGGGCGGCCAGTCTACACGGCGCTTCACAACAAGGACCTCAACCACCCGATTGAGGTTGTCGGCCGCGAACTGCGTGGCATGATGGACTGGTTGCCGAAGACACGCGAATGACCTACATCACGCCTGCCACACGTTTCGAGGCGGCCCCGATCGCATGCCTCGCGCTTCCCGGCCCCTCCCTCTAGCGGGAGGGGAGTTCCCGGGCAAGCCGCGGTCGCCCTGCGACCGCCCCACGTAGATTCACGAGGTTGACTGGCATGCGACACATACGCGTCTTCGACACCACCCTGCGCGACGGCGAGCAGGCCGCCGGCGGCGCGCTGACCATTGACGAGAAACTGGAGATCGGGCGCCAGCTTGCGCGTCTCAACGTGGACGTCATCGAGGCCGGCTTTCCCCATACGTCCCCCGGCGACTTCAAGGCGGTCGAGCTCCTGTCCCGTGAGCTCAAGGGACTCGAGGTCGCGGGCCTCAGCGGCTTCAAGCGCGAGCAGATCGATTCGACCTGGGAGGCGCTCAAGCACGCCGAGCATCCGCTGCTGCACGTGGTCATCTCGACCTCGGACATCCACCTGCAGCATCAACTCCGCGAGCGTCGCGAGCGCGTGCAGGAGCTGACCCGCGATGCCGTCGGCTACGTGCGCAAATACACCCCGCACATCGAGTTCTCGGCGATGGACGCCACCCGCTCCGATCTCGACTTCGTCTGCGCGGTGTTCGAGGCCGCGATCGAGGCGGGCGCCACCGTCGTCAACTTCCCGGACACCGTCGGCTACGCGCAGCCGGCCGAGTTCGCCCGCATGGTGCGGTATGTCGTCGAGCACACCCCGGGCATCGAGGACGTCGTGCTGTCCGTGCACTGCCATGACGACCTGGGGCAGGCGGTGGCCAACTCGCTGGCCGCGATCAAGGAAGGCGCCGCGCAGGTGGAGGGCACCATCAACGGCGTCGGCGAGCGCGCCGGCAATGCCGCGCTCGAAGAGGTCATCATGGCCCTGCGCACGCGCGGCGATTACTACGATGGCGACACCCGCATCGAGGCCACCGAGCTCGCCCGCACCAGCCGCCTGGTCTCGCGCTACATGGGCATGGTCGTCCCGCCCAACAAGGCCATCGTCGGCGGCAACGCCTTTGCGCATTCCTCCGGGTTGCACCAGGACGGCATGCTCAAGGAGCGAACCACCTACGAGATCATGGATCCCAAGGACGTCGGAGTGGAGGAGAGCAGCATCGTGCTCGGCAAGACCTCCGGACGTCACGCCTTTCGCGACAAGCTCGAACGGCTCGGCTATGCCCTGGGCGACGACGATTTCGCGAACGCGTTTCGGTCGTTCAAGGAGATCGCCGACCGGAAGAAGGACGTGACCGATCGCGACATCGACGCGATCGTGCACAACGAGATGCAACGCTCGTTCCATCAGGCCTTTGAGCTCGAGCACGTGCAGGTCAGCACCGGCACCGGCTCCATGCCCACCGCCACCGTGCGGCTGCGCTCGGACGACGGCGCCGAGTTCTCCGACGCCTCGATCGGCGACGGCCCGGTGCACGCGGTCTATCGGGCGATCGATCGGGTGGTCGGCGTCCCCAACCGCCTCATCGAGTTCTCGATCAGCTCGGTCACCGAGGGCATCGACGCGATCGGCGAGGTCACGATCCGGATCGAAAGCGACGATAAAGTGTTCAGCGGGCACGGTGCCGATACCGATATCCTGGTCGCCAGCGCGCAGGCCTATGTCAATGCGCTGAACCGGCTGCTCGCCGGGCTCGGCAAGGACTGGTCCGCCACGTTCGAGGCGCAGGCGGCCGCCGGCGCCGTGACGGTCTAGCGGAGCGAGGAGGCGCCGTCGTGGGTCAGACGCTGCTCGACAAGGTCTGGGATCTGCATACGGTCCGGACGCTTGCCAGCGGCGAGACGCAGCTCTTCATCGGCTTGCACCTCGTCCATGAGGTGACGTCGCCGCAGGGCTTCGCCATGCTGCGCGAACGCGGCCTGTCCATCCGCTATCCCGATCGCACCTTCTCCACCGTCGATCACATCATCCCGACCGCCGGCGAGACACGCCCGTACGACGACGTGCTTGCCGAGCAGATGTTCGTGGCGATCGAACACAACGCCCACGACTTCGGTATCCCGCTGTACGACCGCAGCACCGGTCGCCAGGGCATCGTGCACGTCATCGGGCCGGAGCTCGGGCTCACACAGCCCGGCATGACCATCGCCTGTGGCGACAGCCACACCGGCACGCACGGCGCGTTCGGCGCCGTTGCGATGGGGATCGGAACGTCCCAGCTCCGCGACGTGCTGGCCACCCAGTGCCTGGCCGTGGCCCGGCCCAAGGTCCGCCAGATCGTGGTCAACGGCGAGCTCGGCCCCGGCGTGTTTCCGAAGGACGTGATCCTGCACATCATCGGGACGCTCGGCGTGCAGGGCGGCGTCGGCTACGCCTACGAGTACGCCGGCGACGTATTCGATCGCATGTCGATGGACGGCCGCATGACGGTCTGCAACATGTCGGTTGAGGGCGGCGCCCGCGTTGGCTACGTCAATCCGGACTCCACGACGTACGCATTCATCGAAGGCCGCGAGTTCGCGCCCAAGGGCGGCGGTTTCCCGCGCGCCACAGAGTGGTGGTCCGAGCTGGCGTCTGATTCCGACGCCGACTATGCGGATGTCGTGACGATGGACGGCGCGGACATCGCGCCGATGGTCACCTGGGGGATCAACCCCGGCCAGGTCATCGGTGTGGATGCCGTGATTCCTCCGCCCGACCGCCACAGCGGCGCGGAGCGCCTGGTGGCCGAGGACGCGCTCGCCCACATGGGGCTCGAGCCCGGACAGCCGGTTGCCGGCGTGCCGGTGGACGTCGCCTTCATCGGCTCGTGCACCAACAGCCGCATCTCCGACCTGCGCGAGGCCGCGCGGGTCGTGGAGGGCCGCCGCGTCGCCGATAGTGTCAAGGCCCTCGTCGTCCCCGGGTCACAAGGGGTCCGGGCGCAGGCCGAAGCCGAGGGGCTCGATGAGATCTTCAAGGCCGCCGGGCTGGAATGGCGCGATGCCGGCTGCTCGATGTGCCTCGGCATGAACCCCGACAAGCTGATCGGCGACCAGATCTGCGCTTCTTCCAGCAACCGCAACTTCAAAGGACGCCAGGGAAGCCCAACCGGTCGCACGCTGCTGATGAGCCCGGCCATGGTGGCGGCCGCCGCCATCACCGGCGTGGTCACCGACGTGCGCGCGCTGAGTCAGAGCTAGGCGGACGGTCGATGCAACCCACGAGCGCCCTCGCCATCACGACGATCGCGGGGCGTGGCATCCCCGTTCGCGGCGCCGACATCGATACCGACCGCATCATTCCGGCCCGGTACCTGCGCGAGGTCACCTTCGACAATCTGGGTCCGCACGCGTTCGAGGACGAGCGCAGGGCCATGGGCGGGGCGCATCCGTTCGACGATCCGCGCTTCGGCGGCGCGCGCGTCCTGGTCGTGAACCGCAACTTTGGGTGTGGCTCCAGCCGCGAGCACGCGCCGCAAGCGCTGCACCGTTGGGGCATCGACGCGATCCTGGGCGAGAGCTTCGGAGAGATCTTCTTCGGCAACTGCGTCGCGATCGGCGTTCCCTGCCTGACGCTCGCGCCGTCGGAGATCGACGCACTGCAGACGGCGATCGAGTCTGATTCATCGCTCGACCTACGGGTGGACATCGAGTCGGCAACGGTGTGCGCCGGTGAGACCGAGTATTCGGCCTCGATTCCGGGCGGCGCTCGAGTGAGCTTCTTGACCGGCGACTGGGACGCCCTCGGAGTGCTGCTCGTGAATCCGGACGAGGTCCAGGCCGCACGCGATCGGCTGCCGTACATCAACGGGTTCGGCGGATGACGCACGCGGCCTCGCCGTACACGGTACGTCGCCGCTAGCTCGGAAACGGGGGCATCGGACCTTGGGACGCTGGCGCGTCGTGGTAACGCCCGGAGACGGCATCGGCCCCGAGGTCGTGGCCGAGGGCTGCAAGGTCATCGACCATGTCGCGGCGCGCTTCAATCACGAGATCGCCCTGGACGAGCGTCTCCTCGGCGGCTCGAGCATCGACGCGCACGGAGTTCCGTGCACGGATGCGACGCTGCAGGACGCGCTGGATGCCGATGCGGTCTTGCTCGGCGCGGTCGGCGGCCCGAAATGGGACGATCCCCAGGCGGCCGTGCTGCCCGAGCAAGGTGTGCTCCGACTGCGCCGCGAGCTCGGCCTGTACGCAAACGTGCGTCCGGTTCGCGTGCCCGACTCGCTCATCAACGTGTCGCCGCTCCGGCCCGAGCGCGTGCGCGGTGCCGACCTCGTCATATTCCGCGAGTTGATCGGCGGCCTGTATTTCGGCCAGCCCAAGGAGCGCCGCTCCGTGAACGGCGAGCCGGGCGCCGTGGACACGCTCAGCTACGCGCGCTCTGAGATCGAGCGCCTGATACGCCGTGGTTTCGAGTGGGCGCGCCGCCGCCGCCGCAAGCTGGTCTCCGTGGACAAGTTCAATGTGCTCGAGACCGGACGTCTCTGGCGCGAAGTCGCCGTCGATGTGGCGCGCGACTATCCCGACGTCGAGTTCCGGGTGATGCTGGCCGACGCGTTCGCCGCCGCGCTGGTTCAGCGACCCGCGGAGTGGGACGTCGTCGTGACCGAGAACACCTTTGGCGACTTCCTCAGCGACGAGGCCGGCGCGTTCACCGGCTCGCTCGGCATGTTGCCGTCCGCCAGTCTCGGCGACGATGCGCACGCGCTCTACGAGCCCGTGCATGGGAGCGCGCCCGACATCGCTGGACGCGGAGTGGCCAATCCCCTCGGTACAATACTGAGCGTTGCCATGATGTTCCGGCATTCGTTCGGACGACTCCAGGAGGCCGCCGCGATCGAGGCGGCGGTGGATCAAACGTTGGCCGACGGCATTCGAACGCCCGATATCCTTGAGGAGGGTGCGCGCCGCGTGGACACCTCGTCCATGGGCGCGGCTGTCATTGCGCGTATCGGCGATGCCGTGACCGGCTAGAACCACCGATCGCAACCGCTTTGGGGGGCCGGTCGCCCCCTTTTTTGTTGGATCGAGCGGACCACTCGAAATAGAGGCAGATTTCAATGCGACTCGTCCTGTACGACACCACCCTGCGCGACGGCGCGCAGACCGAGGGCATCTCGTTCTCCGTGGAGGAGAAGCTGCGCCTGGCCCAGCGGCTCGATGAGTTTGGGATTCACTACATCGAGGGCGGGTTCCCCGGCTCCAACCCGAAGGACCGCGACTTCTTCGAGCGCGCCGCGCGGATGACCTGGGCGCAGGCCAAGATCACGGCCTTCGGGGCGACCCGCTACAAAGACCGTCCGGTCCAGGACGACCGCACGGTGCGCGCGCTGGTCGAGTGCGACACCCCGGCGGTCACGATCGTCGCGAAATTCTCACGGTTCCAGGCTGAGACGGTGCTGGAGACGACGCCCCGCGAGAACCTCGCCATGATCGCCGACACCGTCGAGCATCTGAAGCAGGCCGGGCGCGAAGTCCTGGTTGACGCCGAGCACCTGTTCGACGGTTTCGCGCAGGACCCCGCCTATGTCGAGGAGTGCGTTCGGGTCGCCGTCGGCGCCGGCGCCGACTGGATCGTTCTTTGTGATACGAACGGCGGCTCTCTGTCCGAGCACGTTCTTGCCGTGACCGGGGCCGTGCGCGAGTGGACGGACACGCCGCTCGGCGTGCACGCGCACAACGATCTGGAGCTGGCGGCCGCCAACACGGTGGCCGGCGTTCGCGGCGGCGCGACTCAGATCCAGGGCACGATCAACGGTCTGGGCGAACGCTGCGGCAACGCCAACCTCGTCACGCTCGTCCCGACCCTGCAGCTCAAGCTCGGCTACCAGTGCGTAACGCCCGAGCAACTCCGCACCACCACTGAGCTCTCGCGCTACGTGTCCGAGATTGCCAACCTGGTCCCCAATCCCTACATGCCGTACGTCGGGCACAGCGCCTTCGCGCACAAGGCCGGGTACCACGGCAGCGGGATGCGGAAGCACCAGGACGCCTATCAGCACATGGATCCGGCGCTGGTCGGCAATGAGCCCCGGATCCTGATCTCCGAGCTGGCCGGTCGCAGCAACATCTCCGCGCGGGCCGCACAGCTCGGACTGCTCGAGCCCGGCGCCGATACCGGCCTCGTGCTCGACGAGATCAAGCAGCTGGAGGAGCGCGGTTTCCAGTTCGAGGGCGCCGAGGCCTCGTTCGAGCTGCTGGTTCGGCGTCTCCAGGAAGACTACGAGCCGCCGTTCGAGCTTGTGGACTTTCTGGTCCTGGCGGAGACGCGCGGCGGCGCGGACATCACCTCGGAGGCGATGGTCAAGATCCGCGTGGGCGACGAGGTGTTCCACACCGCCGCGGAGGGCAGCGGACCGGTCAGCGCGCTCGACCGCGCGGCCCGCAAGGCGCTCGAGCGGTTCTTCCCGGCGCTCCAGCAGATGCACCTGGTGGACTACAAGGTCCGCATCCTCGATCCCGGATCAGCCACCGACGCAACCGTCCGGGTGCTCATCGAGTCGGCCGACGGCGCCAACGAGTGGGGCACCGTGGGCAGCTCCGCGAACATCATCGAGGCCTCGTGGCTGGCGTTGAAGGACAGCTACGAGTACGCCCTGCTGTTGGCCTCGCGGAACCGCGCCTCGGGATAGCCAAGCGTCGCGGCGTGTGGCGCCTGCTCCGGCCGAACCCGCGACCGTTCAGAAACCGCGGCGGCGCGCGGCGCGTATCCACCTGATAGAGCATCGGGCTGGGTGACTGAGGCGTTCCAAGCACCGGATACGTCGGTGCGCCTCGTTTCACGGCGCCCCGAGCGGAGACTTCGACATGCGTGCAACTCACGCGCCGGCAACCGCCGGCGCCCGGTCGGCGGAGACGCGGCGGCGAGCCCGTGCCGCGGTGCGTTCGCGTGCGGGCGCCCGCGCCGCATGGCAGGCTTGCCCCGCCGCCCATGACATCCAGCCACTCGGGTACCGATCCAGCGCCGGACGCCGAGCTCGGGGTCCGGCTGGCTCGCGGCGACCGCCGCGTCATGGGCGATATCTACGACCTGCTGGGACCGATCGTCTGGTCGATGGCTCGACGCGCGTTCGGTCCGGACTCGGCCGAGGACGTCGTGCAGGAAGTGTTCCTGCAGGTCTGGACGCGCCGCCAGCAATTCGATCCGGCCCGCGGGCGGCTCACGCCCTGGCTCCTGCGAGTCGCGCGCAACCGCATCACCGATCGCATCCGCGCCGCGCACGCCCGACCCATGGCCGATCCCCTGGATGCCGGGGTGGAGTCACGCCTCGGCGACGACGGCCAGGCCAGCGCCTGGGAGCACGCCTGGATCGCCGATCAGCGGCGCGCGCTGCGCGCATCGATCGACGCCCTCAGCGCCCCCGAACGCGACGTTCTTTGGCTCGCGTACTTCGGCTATTCGCAGTCCGAGATCTCCGACCACCTCAGCGTCCCGCTCGGAACCGTGAAAACGCGCACGCGCTCCGGTCTGCGCAAGCTGCGTGACCGGCTGATCGCGCAAGGAATGCTTGAAGACTGACGATGGACCGAGATCGAATCGACCATCTGGTGGCCGGCGCCGCGCTCGGCAATCTGTCGGCCGGCGAAGCCAGTGAGATCGAGGCCGCCGCCGGCATTGATCCAGGCATCCGGCGCCAGATTGATGGAATGCGCGCCGCGATCGAGGCGGTGGCGCTGGGGGCGGCGCCCGCGCGCCCGCCGGACCACTTGCGGGCGCGCGTGTTGGACGCGGTCGGACGGGACGCCGCGCCGGCGACGCACGCGCCTTGGCGTCGAATTGACTGGACCGCCGTGTGGGCGCTTTCCAGCACCATGGCCGCGGCGGCCGCGATCGTGGTCGCCGTGTTGGTCGGGGGTCGCCAGGCGGATCAGCAGGAGCAGATCGCCGAGCTCACATCCGAGCTCACCGCGCAGCGGGTGGCGCTGGCCGGAATCCACGCTGGGTCGCCCCACATCGCCCTGCTCAAGGGCATGGATGGCGCCGAGGGCGCCTGGGGCCGGTTGATGGCCGGCACCGACGGCCAAGCCGTCATGCTGGTGGTCGACGGGCTCGCGCCGCCGCCGCCGGGCAAGACCTATCAGCTATGGCTGGTGCGCGCGAGCGAGGAGCAAGTCAATGGCGGCCTGTTTGTCACCGATGCCGATGGCCAGGCCGTGATGGTCGTTCACGTCGGCGAGCCGATGTCCGCCTTCGTCGCGGCCGGCGTGACCAAGGAGCCGATGACCGGCAGCGCGGGTCCGACTGAGCCCCCGATGCTGTTCGGCCCGCTGCAGTAACCGTTCGAGCGGGACGCGCCGCCGGGCGAACCCTCAAACTGCGCGCCGGACCGTTCTCGGCGAAGGAAGGAATGGCGCGAGCCGACATCGAACGTCCAGCCGGGCTAACCCCGGCTCCGACGCACCCTAGCTGTTGGCGATCACCTGGTACGCGACTTCACCGATCGAGCGCAGCGCCGTGTGCGGCATGAACTCATCGGGGCTGTGCACGTTCTCATAGCCCATCCCGAGATTCGCGCACGTGATCCCCATTGAGATGAACTCCGCGGCGTCGCTGCCGCCGCCGCTCGGCACGTGGCGCGGCGCCAGCCCGGCAGCCAGGATCGCCCGATCGGCCAGCCGCATGGCCGGATCGTTGTCGTCGAGCGAATACGCCGGATACGTCTCGTACACGTCGTAGTCGACGCGGCCGCCGAACGCTTCCGCCGCGGCATCCATCGCGGCGCGCATGGATCCGGCCAGCTCCGCCAGCCGGCTCTCGCTGAGACTGCGCACCTCGCCCCTGAGTTCTGCCATAGGGGCGATGATGTTGGTCGCCTCGCCGCCCGCGATGGTGCCGATGTTCGCGGTCGACTCGTCGTCGACCCGGCCGATCGGCATTCCGTCGATGGCGCGCGCCATCATCGCGATCGCACTCGCCCCGAGTTCCGGCGCTATCCCCGCATGCGCTGCCTTGCCCACGAACCGGGCGGTGAAGCGGCGGGTCCCCGGCGCGCGGGTCACCACATCGCCCACCGGCCCGCCCGCGTCGAACACGATGCCCACCCGCGCCTCGATCGCGGCGGCGTCGAAGGCCTTCGAGCCCTTGTGCCCGACGTCCTCGCCCACGGTGAACACCACGTCGATGGGCGCATGGTCGATCTCGGCCGCGTGCGCCGCGCGCAGCGCCTCGACCACGGCCGCCACGCCCGCCTTGTCGTCCGCGCCCAGGACGCTGGACCCATCCGACCTGACCGCCTCGTCGTCGACCAGCGGCGTCATCCCGGGGGTTGGACGCACGGTGTCCATGTGCGCGTTCAGCATCACCGGGCGACGGAGGGCGCCGCGGCCTGGCCAGCGGCCCATGATGTTCCCGATCGCGTCCTGCTTGAACGCGATCCCCAGCGGCTCGAGAACCGGCCGGATGATCGCCGCCACCCGCTCCTCGTCGCCGAAGTAGCTGTCCACCGAGCACATCCGCACGAACAGATCGAGCATGCGGTCGAAGTTGATCACCCCGTCGTCGGCCTCCGAGTTCATGGCGTTGACGTCTCTCGAGGTTGCGGTCGGCGGCATTGTGTCCCATCGACGACGGACGAGACGTCGGTTGCTACTGTGCGCGTGCCAATGCGCCGGCGCCTTCGTCAAATGCCGCCTACACCCGTCGATCGTCTGGTTTGACTGCACCCGCGGTTGAAGTCCACGGGCTCCGCAAGGCTTTTGGCAGCGTCCAGGCGGTGGACGACGTGTCGTTTTTTGTCCACCCGGGCGAGATCCTGGGCTTCCTGGGTCCCAATGGCGCCGGCAAGACCACCACCATTCGGTCGATCATGGGCGTGGTGGCCGCCGACGCTGGGCTGGTGCGAATACACGGGCGCGCGCCTGACCGTGACTTGCGACGCCGCATCGGCTACCTGCCCGAGGAGCGCGGCTTGCACCTCAACGCGCGGTTGCTCGACGCCGTCGCCTACCTGGGTGAGCTGAAGGGCATGCCCCGCAGCCTCGCGCGCACGCGTGCGGAGGCCTGGCTGATCCGTCTCGAGCTGGGCGACGCCCTGCAGCGCCGCACGAACGAGCTCAGCCGGGGAATGGCGCAGAAGGCGCAGGTCGCCGCCGCCCTGATCAACGACCCCGACATCCTCATCCTGGACGAACCCACCCAGAACCTCGATCCGATCAATGTGGAGCTGCTGCTCGGGATCATTCAAGAGCAGCGCGCTGACGGGCGCGCGCTCGTCATCAGCACCCACGTCATGAGCCAGGTCGAGTCGCTCGCCGATCGGATCTACCTGATCGCCGAGGGACGCGGCATCCTCACCGGCGAGGTCGCCGACGTGCGTCGTCGCTACGCCCCGAATGCGGTGCGCTTCGAGACCCCCGATCCGGTCGACGGCGTCGCGGGGATCACCAATCTGCGCCGCGAGGGCGATGGCTACTACGCGGAGCTCATGGCGGGGGCGACGCCCGACCGCGTGCTGCGCGCGCTGGTCACCGGCGGCATTCGGCTGAACCGATTCGAACGCGTGTTGGCATCGCTCGATGATGTCTTCATCCGGGCGGTGCGCGAGGCTCGCTCCGATGCATAGCGTGTGGGTCGTCGCACGCTGGGAACTGCGCCGGACCGTCGCGCGCCGCGGATTCCTGATCGCGACCGCCGCCATGCCGGTGCTGCTGCTCGTCGGCGTGCTCCTCCTCACGCTTCTTGGTGACCGCATCGGTGACAGCATCGCCGGCGCGTTCGACGAGTCCGGTGATGCCAAGGCCGATCGCTACGCCGTGATCGACCACTCAGGCCTGCTAACCGACCTCCCGGCCTCTGGCCAACTGGTCGCGTTCGCCGACGTTTCGGCTGCGCGTGCGGACGTGGCGGCCGAGCGCCTTCGCGGCTACTTCGTCGTCCCGGCCGACTACATCGAGAGCGGGCGCGTCACCCTTGTCACCGCCGAGTTTGGGACCTTTGGCCTTGACGACGACGCGGAGCCCACGATCAGCCGCGCGCTGCAGGCCGCGCTGCTGGGGAGCAGGCTCACGCCACAGGAGGCGGCGCGGGTGGTCGCGCCGGTGCGACTCCAGGCTCTGGACCTGGCGGGCGAATCCGAGCCCTCGGTGGGCTCGACGGTGATCGGTTTCGTGGTGCCGTACGCCATGGCGCTGCTGTTTGTAATCGCGATCTTCGTGAGCTCGGGCTACCTGTTGCAGGGGGTAGGCGAGGAGAAGGAGTCCCGCGTCATCGAAGTGGTGCTCTCCTCCGTCACGCCCGACGAGCTCCTCATCGGCAAGGTGCTGGGTCAGGGAATCGCGGGCCTATCGCAGATCTTCATCTGGGTGATCTCCGTGCTGATCGTTCTTCCGATTCTTCTGGGGCAGATCGATGACCCGGGCGAAGTCAACATCAGCGTCGCCGTGCTTCCGATCGGCATCGCCTACTTCGTGCTCGGTTATTTCTTGATGGCTTCCGTCTACGCCGCCTTCGGGGCGGTCGCGCCCACCAGCCGCGAGGGTCAGCAAATCGCGGGCTGGTCAGCCATCATCGTGGTGGTGCCGCTGATGCTGAATCAGCTCATCATCATCGATCCCGACGGCGCGCTCGCGGTCGTCTTGTCACTCATTCCGTTCACCGCGCCGGCCACGGGGCTGCTGCGGCTGGCGGCGGGATCCAGCGACGCGCTGACGATTGGCATCAGCCTCGCGCTGCTGGCGATCAGCGTCCCCGTGATGCTGTGGGTCAGCACGCGCATTTTCCGGGTCGGCTTGCTCGTCTACGGGCGCCGCCTACGCCTGCGCGACATCGTCGTCGCCATGCGTGGATAGCTCCGCGCCATAGCGCCACGTGCGCGCGGCGCCGTCGGCGCGCACCCAGCCCGCGACGCGCGGGTGCGCCATCAGTTCCGCCACGATTGAGCGCCGCACCGAATCATCCACCGCTTCGCAGCTGGTGAGCGTCGGCCACACCCGCGCATCTTCGGCCGCGCTCTTGAGCCCGCCGCGCGGCGACAGCAGGAGCGCCGCGATGTGCCGGCCGCACAGCCGCGTCCCGGGTTCGATGCCCAGTACCTCGGCGACCAGCTCCGGCCGGTGTGCGTAGCGGGCCGCGAGCGGCTTTCCCACCGCGCGCAGCGACGCGACCGGCATCACGACCGTGGCCATCGGCGGCATCGCGGGCTCGTGGGCCGCCGGCGCTTTCAGCAGTCGCCGGCGGGCGCCGTCCGCCTCCACGATCGCGACATCCGCCCCCGCCTGCACCCGCAGCTGGTCGGCCAGCTCGGCCGGCACGCCGTCCCAGCGCCGGTCGCTCGGCTCGCCCGTCACGACCGTGATCACCGGGCGCTTCGCCAGCAGCTCGGGGAGTTCGTCGGCCCAGCGTTCGGGAGGGACAACGAAGACGCCGGGACTTCGCGCCAGCGTTGGCCGGTGGATCGCCGTTGACTTGGTGGTCACCACCCGCAGGCCGCGCTCCGCCAGCGCCTCGGCCAGCGCGAACATCGTCGTCGTCTTGCCGCCGGCGCCCACGATCGCGACCACATCCCCGCGATTGGCCAGCCTGGCGAACGTCTGCGCGTCCGGCGCCACGCTGCTCACCCGTCGAGATCAGTGCATGCGGTACGTAACGTTCCCGCCCGCGGAGCCGCTCGATTGTTGGACTCGTACACTGATCGGGCTGGATTTGCCGAAGGAAAGACGCGCGTGCCCACGGCGGTGGTGACCGGGATCACGGGCCAGGACGGCTCGTACATGGCGGAGTTTCTGCTGGAGCAAGGCTACACGGTCGTCGGCGTCGTGCGCCGCACCAGCACCGAGAACAACGGCCGCATCGCCCACCTGCAGGACGACATCGTGCTCGAGCCGGGCGACCTTCACGACCAGTACTCGCTCATCGACATCATTCAGCGGCACCGGCCGGACGAGGTTTACAACCTTGCGGCGCAGTCGTTCGTGGCGACGTCCTGGAACCAGCCAGTCCTGACCGGTGAGGTCACGGCTCTGGGCGCCACCCGCATGCTCGAGGCGATCCGGGCCGTGGACCCGACCATCAAGTTCTACCAGGCCTCCAGCAGCGAGATGTTCGGCGCCGTCACCGACTGGCCGCAGAACGAGTCCACTCAGTTCCACCCGCGCAGCCCGTACGGCGTGGCCAAGCTCTACGCCCACTGGATCACGATCAACTATCGCGAGAGCTTTGGCATGTACGCCTGCTCGGGCATCTGCTTCAACCACGAGTCGCCGCGCCGCGGGCTCGAGTTCGTCACCCGCAAGCTGACCTATGCCGCCGCGCGTGTGAAGCACGGGGTCGTTGACCGCGTGCCGTTCGGCGACCTTTCCACCCGGCGGGATTGGGGCTACGCGCCCGATTTCGTGCGCGGCATGTGGCTGATGCTGCAGCAGGACGAGCCCGAGGACTACGTCCTCGCCACCGGCGAGACGCACAGCGGCTCCGAATTCGCCGAGCTGGCCTTTTCGTACGCGGGCCTGGATGCGAACGACCACATTTTCACGAGCGAGGACCTGCTGCGTCCGGCCGAGGTCCACCATTTGATCGGCGATGCGGCGAAGGCTCGCGAACGGCTTGGCTGGGAGCCGACCGTCTCCTTCACCGACCTCGTGCGCTTGATGGTCGACGCCGACATGGAGCTCGTCGAGAGCGAGCTGGCCCACGCCGAGGTCCTGGCCGCGCGCCGGGACGGCTAGCGGCCGGCTACGGGGCGGCCGTCGTGCCCGCCGGGCCGCTGCTCATCACCGGCGCGGATGGGTTCATCGGCGCTCGTCTGATGGCCCACCTCCACAACCTGGGCGAGGAGGCCGTACCGGCCGTCCGCGACGGCGCCGGCCTCGACGGCGCCGTGCCGCTCGAGCTGGGCGACGAGGGCAGCGTGGACGCGGCGATTCGCGGCGTTCGTCCGCGGGTCGTGATCAACCTCGCCGGCATCGCCGACCCGGGCCAGGCGGACGCCGATCCGCAGCTGGCGTATCGGATCAACGTTCAAGGGCAGCTCTGGCTGATCGAGGCGCTGCTCCGCCACTGCCCGTCGGCGCGGCTCGTGGCAATCGGCTCGGCGTATCAGTACGGCATCGGCGCCGCCAGCGGTCCAATCGCCGAGGACGCGCCCCTGGCGCCCGAGGGCGTGTACGCACTGACCAAGACCGCCGCCGACCTGCAGGCCTATCAGTACCACGTGTCGCACGGACTCGACGCCGTGCGCCTGCGCCTGTTCACCATCATCGGCCCCAGCCGCTCCGAAGCGTATTTCCCCGCACGCCAGATCCGGCGCGTGGCCGAGATCCTCGATCGCGGTGCGGATCCGGTGCTGGAAACCTACAGCCTGGCCGGCGCTCGCGACTTCGTGGATGTCCGCGATGCGGCCGCGGCTATCGCCGCGGCCGCGCGCAGGGGCGTCGCCGGCGCTGCCTACAATGTCGCCACTGGAATCCGAACGCCGCTGCGCCAAGTGATAGACGAACTCATAACGCTGGCCGCGCGTGACCTGCGCGTCGTCGAGCACGCGACTCCGGCCGCGGGTCGACAGGCGGTGGCCTTTGCCGGCGACCCGGCCCGGCTCGCCCGCGATACCGGCTGGCGCGCGCGCATCTCATTGCGTGAATCGCTCCAGGACGCGCTCCACGAACAGCGTGCAAAGCTCCAGAGCGCGGCCCGCTGAGGTCCGGCGGATCGGCGCGCACGTGATCGCACCTCGGACGTGACGGTGGACATGGATCAGGACGACATCAAGTTCGGGACCGACGGGTGGCGCGCCGTCATCGCCGATGACTTCACCTTCGCCAATCTCCGGCGCGTCGCGCAGGGCTTTGCTGCCTTCGCGCGGCGGAACTGGTCGTGGGAGCGCGGCATCGTGGTCGGATACGACCGCCGGTTCGGCTCCGAGCGCTTTGCCGATGTCGTTGCCGAGGTGCTGGCCGGCAACAATATCAAGGCGTATCTGGTTGACCGTCCCTGCCCAACGCCGGTCGCCGCGTTCAGCGTCGCCACCGTCGGGGCGGCGGGCGCGGCCATCGTCACGGCCAGCCACAACCCACCCGCCGACAACGGATTCAAGGTCCGCACCAGCAGCGGCGCGGCCGTCCCGCCCGACGGCGTCGCGAAGATCGAGGCCGAGGTGGCAAAAGTAGGCGCCGACGGCGTCTCCGTCCTCGATCGGGCCACCGCGATGAGCGCCGGTCTGATCAACGTCTTCAATCCCGACGCGCCGTATCTCGATCACATTCGCAGCCTGGTGGACATCGACGCCCTGCGCGGGCGGCCGATGGAAGTGATCGCCGATCCGATGTTCGGGTCGGGCGCGGGATGGCTCGACCGCATCCTCGGAGGCGGACGCCTGAAACTCACCGAGATACACGCGGAATGGAACCCGCGGTTCCCTGGTCTGGCGCGACCGGAGCCGATCCCGCCACAGACCGACTATCTAAGTCGGGCCGTTCGCGACTCAAACGCCTCCGTGGGCATCATCAACGACGGCGATGCCGACCGGCTCGGCGTGGTCGACGAGAACGGCGACTTCATCGACCAGCTGCGAACGATCGCGCTGCTCGCCTACTACTTCCTGGAGCATCGCGCCGACCGGCGTCCGCTCGTCAAGACCCTCACCACCACCTCGATGCTCGAGCGGTTGGGCGCGCAGTACGACGTCCATGTCGAGGAGACCGGCGTTGGGATGAAGTTCGTGGCGCCCAAGATGCGTGAGATCGACGCGGTCCTGGGCGGCGAGGAGAGCGGAGGCTATGTCTTTGCCAGCCACATGCCCGAGCGCGATGGGCTCGTCGCCGGCCTTTACTTCCTGGACTTGATGGCGCGCGAGGACAAGACGCCGTCCCAGCTTGTGCGGATGTTGTTCGAGAAGCTGGGGCGCGAGTATCACTACAAGCGCGTCGACCTCGCATTCCCCGGCGATCAGCGCATCGTGACCGAGAATCGAATCAAAGCCTGGATGCCCGACGAGCTCGATGGCAGCGCGGTGGTTCGACGCAACGAGATGGACGGCTACAAGTACCATCTCGACGACGATAGCTGGCTGCTGATCCGGTTCTCCGGGACCGAGCCGTTGCTGCGAATCTACACTGAGACGACATCCGCCGATCGCGCCGAGACCCTGATTCGCGCGGGTCGCGAGGCGGTCGGCATCGCCTGATGGGGAGCGCCGCCATTACATCGGATGAAGTTCACATCATCGAGAAGCCGTGGGGCCGCGAGATCGGCTACGCCGAGAACGAGCTTTACGTCGGCAAGATCATTGAGGTGAACGCCGGCGCTCGCTTGAGCCTTCAGTACCACCGCGAGAAAGACGAGACGATCTACATCCTGGAGGGCGCCGTCGGCTTCGTAATCGGCGAGTCCGAGGACGCGCTCGAGACGCGCGAGCTGCACCCGGGTGACGCGGCGCGCATCAAACCCGGCGTCGTGCACCGCTTCCACGCGACGCAGGGAGATGCTCGGATCCTCGAGGTGTCGACGCCGCATCCCGACGACGTCGTTCGGCTGCAGGACGACTTCGGGCGCAAGGACTCCGTTTAGGGCGCGGCCGTCGGCGGCGGGTCGTCGAGCGGCGGGCGGCGCGCGACCGCCACCGTCTCAACGACCAGATACGCCACCGCCAGGGCATCGCCGACCGCCATCACGGCCAGAATCTGTCCCGGCGAGGCGTGGAACAGCGCGATGCCTGCCAGCACCAGCGCCAGAATCGCCGTCAGCGGCTTCCACACCCGCAGATGAGACGCGCCGATGTGCAGGTTGGCCGTGATGGTCGCGACCGCTAGCATGCTCGCGGCTCCCACATAGGCCGGGAGCAGCGTCGGATGTGGCGCGAACCCGTCGCCGAAGATCACGCCGTACACGAAGTCGGGACGCGACAACACCACCGCGGCGGCGGTCGCCGACGCGACGGCCATGAGTCCGAGGCTCACAAGGTATACGCGTACGAAGTTCGCCTGTCGGGTTGCGTAGTGCACCACGTACGGCAGCAGCACGATCGCCACCAACACCCCGACCCAAAACACGATTCGTGCCACCAGCGCGAGCGCCGCGTAGTCGGCCGCCACCTCATCCGGGTGAAACGCCTTCACGAAGACCACATCCAGGTGCAACAGACCGGCCATTACGGCCAGGATGATCGCCACCCGCGCGTGGTCCCAGATCGCTACGCGCGGATGGGCGTCCGAGGGCGTCGATCCGATGCCTCGAAGCCGCAGCCGGACCGCCAGCACCCCCGCCCCGATCCCTCCCAGCGCCGATCCGGTGCTCGCCGCCAGGGCGCCGGTGGCGCCGCCGCCGGTGAGGATCGCGGCCGCGCCAACTGCTATTCGGCCGATGCCGTGCGCCGCCATCACGTAGCCCAGGCCGACGAAGTCCCGCGCGCCCTGCGTGACACCCCGCAGCAGCGGTTCGATCAACAGCAGGCCGGCCGCCACGCCCGCCAGCATCACCGGCCACGGCTCACGCAGCCGCAGCGCGCCGGCCAGCAGCGGCGATACCGCCACGATCGCGATCGCCACCAACGCTGCCGCCAGCACCAGTCGCACCGAGGCCGTCCGAAGCCCGGCCCGCAGCTCGCCGGGCCGGCCAAGCGCGATGAATCGGGCCGTGCTGCGCGCGACCACCGTTTGGATGACATTGCTCGGCGTCGCCAGCAGCGACAGCGTCGCCAATACGGCGAACGCCTCTCCGAACGCCGCCGCGGGCAAGGCCCGAGCCATCAACAGCGAGAACGCCGACGTGGCCCCGCCCCCCACGATGATGAACGGGACCAGCGTCAAGTTATCCTTCAGGAGCTCGAGCGTCGGTCCCGGCGCGGCCTCGGCGGACGCCGAGAACGCGGCCTCGATCCGGCCTGAGGCTGCGGGTCCGCCAGGTTCGCGCAACGAGTCTCCCGACATCGGCCGTCGGGCTATGCGGCCCGTCGGCGCGTCAAGCCCGTACCGCCGTTACGGCGCGTCAGTCTTTGTAATCGTCCCGCGCCGGATTCCAAATCTCGATCAAGAAGCTGGTGTCCAGGCCGGTGGCCGAGTGCGGCACCCCGCCGGGAATCACCCAGCCCATCCCCGGCTCGATCGTCTGCGTCTCGTCGCCCACGGTCAGATCGAAGCGTCCGCTGAAGCAGTACCCGATCTGCTCGTACTCGTGATCGTGGCGCGGGACTTGGCCGCCGGGTTCGAGGTGAATCTCCGCCATCAGCATCCGGTCACCCCAGACCATCGTCCGGCGACCCACCCCGTTGCCCATGTCCGTCATCGGACGTTCGTCGTTCTTGGCGAGCTTCATCAGGAATCCCTCGGCTGTGAATCTGGCCGCATTGTTGCGCAGTCCCGAACGCCCGGCCACCGGCGCTCAGTCCCAGAGATCGGTGCTCAGGTACTTCAGGCCCGAGTCGTTGATGATGGTCGCAACGGTCTGACCGCGGCACGGATCTCGGAGCAGATCCAGTGCCGCCGCCACATTCGCGCCCGACGAGTACCCGGCGAATATGCCCTCGTCACGGGCGAGTCGGCGCGCCGTGTCACGCGCGCTCGCATCGGTCACGGTCACGAACCCGTCGATGAGATGGGCGTCCAGCTGGGTCAATTCGGCCCGCGCGTACCCCGCGCCCTGGATGCGGTGCGTCGGAGCGGTGACCGGCCGTCCGGCCAGCACCGCCGCGCCCTCTGGTTCGACCACGTAGCAGCGGATGGCGGGGTCATGCTCCTTGAGCGCGGCCGCACAGCCGCCGAACGTGCCGCCGGTCCCCGCGATGTCGCAAAACGCCTGGATCTGATCGCCGGCCTGGGCGATCAGCTCGGCGCCGGTGTGCTGGTAGTGCGCCCGAAAGTTCCCGCGCAGCTCGAACTGGTTCGGTCGAAACGCCTGGCGCTCACGCACGATGCGCCGCGTCTCCCGCTCGACCAGGTCCAGATCCGCGCCCGAAACCTCGCCGATCGTGGCGCCTGGCGCCTGATCGACCAGCACCACCTCGGCGCCCAGCGCCCGCATCATGCGCGCGCGCTCCGGCGAGTTCCCGCGCGACATCACCGCCACGAAGGGGTGGCCGGTGAGCGCGCATACGATCGCAAACCCCGTGCCGGCGTTCCCGCTCGTCAGCTCCACCACCGTCTGACCCGGTCGCAGATCGCCGTCCCGCTCTGCCTCCTGGATCATCTGCCGCGCCACTCGATCCTTCTTCGAGAGCCCCGGGTTGTAGTAGTCGAGCTTGGCGACGATCTCGCCGTCGATGCCGCGCGTGAGGCGGGACAGCCGCACCAGCGGCGTCTCGCCGATGGCCTCGAGCACCGACGACAGCACGCTGGTCGCTCGATTCATGTCGCGGCTCCCGGAGCGCGCACGCGGGCGCGCCTAGCTGGTCTCGTCAGGCGCCCGAGTATCGCGCGCCGCCCAAGGCCGGGCAGCCGCTCGTTTCAGGGCGCGGCCGATCCGTGCGTCCCGGTGATGGGCTAGTTCTCGACCGGCGCGGCCAGGCGATTGCGCTTCTGCGCGCACGCCGCGCACTGGGCCGTTCCCGGAAGCAGCGTCAGCCGCGGCTTCTCGATCCTGCGGCCGCAGTCAGCGCACCTGCCAGAGCTCTTGCCCGCCGGCAGCAGCCCGAGTGCTTGCCTGATCGCGACCTTGGTGTCGCGCTCGCTGGCTTCGCGCGCGATGTCCGCCAGGCCATTGGAGCCCGCGTCAGCCATTCCCTTGTCCCCCTCCTAGGCGATGAACCGGCGAGACGCGCCCGCGGGCGCGTCTCGCACCAATCGCTGCCTACGGCGTCGGCTTACCGCGCCTCGACCTTGATGGACGTGGACTTCGCCTCCGGCGCCTTCGGAACTTCAACCGTCAGGACGCCGTTCTCGTAACGGGCCGTCGCGTTCTCGGTCGTCGTCCTCACGGGAAGCTTCACGCGCCGGTAGAACCTGCCCGCCCGACGCTCGCGAACCAGGTAGCCGTCCGGCTCCGTGGCAGCGTCGGCCTCCTCGTCGCTCGCGGACTCGTGCGCGCCGCTCAGAACGAGCGACCCGCCCTCGTAGCTGACGCTCAGGTCCTCGGGCTTGAACCCCGGAATCGCCGCCTCGACGATCACGGCGTCATCCGTCTCTCGCACGTCGATGGCGGGGGTCCACGCGTGCTCCGACAATCCGGCCCGGGTCAACCCCAGCGGTTGCCAGAGTGGATGATCGTCGAACCATCGCTCGAACGTGTCGCGCCGTCGAGCCAGGCGCCGCGGCCGTCGAATCGCCAAGTGCATCGGTGTGACCTCCATCAGTCTGCGCATCGCACCCTCTTTGTGACCCTCGCTATGAAGTCCCCTGCATAATGTAGCTTGAGTGCCTATCTGTCAAGAGTGTTCGCTGCAAGGTCTGGGAACCGACGCTGGGTGCGTTTCGGACGCTTCCTAGATGGGCCTCGGCACCGGTCCTCTTCGCCCCGGCGGCCGCCGCGGGGACGTGCCTCAAGGCGCACGGGCCGCGTGGCGATCGATGAGAACGTCGCAGCGGACGCTGCGGACGCTGCGGACGAAGGCCGGAGTCGGCTAAATGGCGGGGCGGGCCGAAGGCAGCGGGTCCCCGGGGGCGAACGGCTTCGCCGGCGGCCGGTTCTCGCACACGATGGTCTCGGTGGTCAGCACCATCATGCCCACGCTGGTTGCCGCCTCGAGTGCCGCGACGCTGATGTCCGCCGGGTCGATGATGCCGCGGTCGTAGAGGTTGGTGTACTCGTCGTGCAGCGCGTCCCAGCCCATCCAACCCTCCAGCCGTCGCGTTCGGTTCACCACCACCGAGGGCCGCACGCCCGAGTTCACGGCGATCCGTCGCAGCGGTGCCTCTAGGGCGTCCAGAATGATCTCGGCGCCGAGCGCCGCGTCGCCCGTGAGCTCGTCCACCACCGCTTGAACCGCCGGCTGCGCCCGCAGCAGCGCCACGCCGCCGCCGGGCACCACGCCCCCAGCCAATGCAACCCGCACGGCCCCGACCGCGTCCTCGGCCTTGTCCTTCCGCGCTTCCATTTCTTGCTCGGTCAACCCGCCCACCATGATCAGCCCTATGGCGCCGCCCAGCCGGGCGATCCGTTGTGCCAGCTTGTCCGCGAAGTGCGGGTTGGTCTCCTCTTCAAGCTGCGCGCGCAGCTGGTACTGCCGGTCCTCGATATCCGCCTGATGGCCCTGGCCTTCCAGCATCACGCTGGCCTCTTTGTTCGTGACCGTGCGTCGGCACTGCCCGAGCCATTCGAGCGGCACGTCCTTCCAGCGCACCCCCAGCCCGGCCGAGATCACGGTCGCCCCGGTCAGCACCGCCATGTCTTCCAGGACCTCCCGCATCTCGTCGGAGAACGAGGGCGCCTGGATCGCCACGGTGTTCAGCTTTCCTCGCAGCTTGTTCTGAATCAGGACCTGGAGCGCGCCGCCGCGGATGATATTGGCGACGAAGAACAGGTTGCGATTACCGCTCTCGGCGACCTTGTCCAGGATCGGCGCTAGCTCTTCCGCCGACTCGACGTTCCGGTCGCTGAGCAGCACCAGGGGGTTCTCCAGAATCCCCTCCATCTTCGCCGTGTCCGTGATGAAGTACGGCGACACCCAGCCGCGATCCACCTGCATCCCGTCCACGAAGCGCTTCTCGAGCCGTACGCCGCGCCGGTGGATATCGACCCGCACCATGCCGTCGCGACCTACCTGGTCGACGATGTCGGCGATCAGCGAGCCCATGGCCGGATCGTCGCCCGCGATCGTCGCCACGTGCTCGATATCCCGGCGGGTCTCCACCGGCTGCGACATTGCCCGCACGGCGTTCGCCGCCGCCTCCGACCCTCGCCGCAGGCCTTCCCGCAGCAGCATCGGGTTGGCCCCGGCGGCGATGTTGTAGAGGCCGCGGTGCACGATCCCCTGCGCCAGCACCGTGGCGGTGGTCGTCCCGTCCTCGGTGGCGGCGTTGGTCTTCGTCGCCGCCTCCTTCATGAGCTGGATGCCCAGGTCCAGGAAGATGTTCTTGAACTTGTCCAGCTCGTTGGCGACGGTTACGCCGTCGTTCGTGATCTGCGGTCCGCGCAGATAGCGTTTGAACGCCACATTGCGGCCGCGCGGACCCAGGGTCGACCCCACGATGTTGGCGCATAGATCAATACCCCGACGCAGATACTCCCGCGCCACATACCCGAACCGGATCTCTTTCTTCTCCGGCGCCGGGAAATAGCGGGCGAGGCTGCTCTGAAGGCCCTTGTCGTCGGGGGCCATGCGCCCGGTGCTAGCCGACGATCGCTAGGACGTCGCGCTCGCTGACGATCAGGAGGTCCTCATCGTCGATCCGAACCTCGGTGCCCGAGTACTTGGCGTAGAGGACGGTGCTGCCCTCCTCGAGCTCGAGCGGCACGGTGGTGCCATCATCCGTGACCCGTCCGGCTCCGACGGCGATCACCGTCCCTTGCTGCGGTTTCTCCTTGGCCGTGTCTGGAAGCACGAGACCGCTCTTGGTCACCTCTTCCTGCTCGTTCGGCCGGATGAGGACTCGATCGCCCAGTGGCCTTACGTTCGTCGCGACTGCCGGCATTCCCATTCCCTCCGTGCACAGACGGCCGACAACTGTCAGCCTGTATGCATTCGGTGACGTTTCCGCCCCTGTGGGGTTAGCAGTTGGGCGGACCGAGTGCTAATTGTAGCCAGGCGCCGCCCGCCGCTCAATGAAATTGGGGGGGGCGCGGCGGCAGATGGTAATCTTCGCCGTTCGCGCCGGCCCAGAAGCGAATCGGCGACGTGCTCGGCCTGAGCCCCTCGCCGTCTCGCCGTCTCGCCGGCGCCCGCACGCCACAGGTAGGTCATTGGATGCCGGTTTCCAGTCGCCGCGCCGGGGAAGCGCCGCCATTTGACCTCCTGATACGCGGCGGCACGGTCATCGATCCGTTGCGCGAGGACACGATCGCGGCCGATGTCGGCGTGCGCGCGGGCCGTATCGCGGCTGTGGAGCCCGGTCTCAGGGGCGCCGCCGCCGAGGAGTTCGACGCGCGCGGCATGTACGTCGTCCCCGGGCTGGTGGACTTTCACGTCCACGTGTATTGGGGCGCCACCTTCTGGGGTATCGAGGCCGACAAGGCCGGTGCCGCGGGCGGCACCACCACCTTTCTCGATGCCGGAAGCGCCGGCGCCACCACCTTCCCCGGGTTTCGGCGCTACGTCATTGACCGTTCGCAGACGCGCATCCGCGCCTTGGTTCATATCGGGACGACGGGCCTGACCACCGCGACGTCCGAGCTGCGCGACCCCCGCTTCCTCGACATTCCGGGGGCCGTCGCCACGGTCGAGGCCAATCCGGGTGTGGTTGTGGGTGTCAAGATCCGTTACAGCGACACACTGGTCGGGACCGGTGCGCAGGCACGGGCCGCGCTTGCCGCCGCCATCGAGGCCGCCGAGCGAGCCGGCACCTGGCTCATGGTGCACGTGTCGCGCACTCCGGAGCCGTTCGACCGCGTCATTGAGAAGCTGCGTTCGGGCGACGTGATCACGCATGCCTTCACCGGCCGGCCGGGTGGCCCGGTGGATCACAAGACCGCTCGGTTGACCACCGCCTCGGTCGAGGGGCGCGAGCGCGGCGTGCTGTTTGACATTGGGCACGGGAGCGGCAGTTTTGGATGGGATGCCGCCGCCGCCGCGCTTGATGCGGGATTCCCGCCGGACATCATCAGCACCGACCTGCACCGCGCATGCATCAACGGCCCCACCTACGACTTCCCCACCACTATGACCAAGTTCTGGTTGCTGGGCATGGAGCTGCCAGACGTCGTGCGCCGCTCGACGCTCGCGCCGGCTCAGCGACTCGGGGTTGACGCGGGCACGCTGCGGATCGGCGCGGAGGCCGACATCGCCGTACTCGAGCTCCTCGAGGAGCCCGTCACGCTGACCGACGCCTATGGCCAGACGCGCGAGTGGGACCGGCGGCTGCGCGCGGCCGCGACCTATCGTGCCGGCGAGCGGCTCGATCCCGACGCGCTCGGTCCCCAAACACCGCAGCCAGAAACCATGGAGTCTTGGAAGCTCGACATGGGGACCCGCGCAGGCAGAGGCTTCTGACTGCAGAGGGTCGCCCTCCGCGCCGCACCCCCGTTCGCGGCGAGCCTGTCGAACCATGAACGGGCCAGGTCCGACGGCGCCCGGCGGCGGGATCATCCAGCGGTCCCACGCGAGGGCGGTTCGCCAACCGCCCTCGCCGCCTGAACTTCAGCGCCTCTGGGTATAGTCCGACCAGGCAAAACTCCCTGGGGGCTTGCTGCCGGTGCGGCTCGATCGGAATCGTGCGGGCGCTCGAATCGTCGAGCAACGCATGCCGGGGGGAGTGATGCGGCGCGGGCTCGCCGCGCTCGCAGTCGCGGCGTCCGCCCTTGGGGCGCTGCTCATCGTCTCGTCGCAAGCAGCGCTGGCGGCTGACGCCACACAGATTCAAGCCGGGCAGGCCGCATATCGGGCGCACTGCACGCTGTGCCACGGCGTGAATCTCGAAGGCGGCGCGGGGCCTGCGCTCACCGAACCAGGACTCCACAATCGCTACGCCACCGCGCTCGAGCTCTATCAGTTCATCCAGAGCAGCATGCCGATCGACGGCGTGGGACCTGGGGGCCTGTCGGACGCGGAATACCGCGCGGTTACCGCGTTCGTTCTCGACGAGCGCGGGGTCGACTATAGCGGCGCCCTTTCGACGGCTACGGCTGCGAACATCTCGCTTGCGCCCACGCCGAGCCCCATACCGACCGCCCAGCCGCAGCCCGAGCCAACGCCGACAACCGTGCCCGTGCCAACACCGGCGAGCAGCGGCAATACACCGCCCGCGGCGCCGGTGATCGTGGAACCCGCGCCGCCGATTCTGATCCGCGAGCTTTCGCCGTACGTTCTAGCGCTGCAAACCGGACCGTTCGTCGATGCGGATGCCCGCGACACACATACGGCCACCGAGTTCGAGATTCGAGACTTCACCAGCGATACGCGGGTCTGGTCCGCCACCGTCACCGCGTGGCCGCTCGACCAGGCCATCCTTGAACAAGGAACGTTTCAAGGCCCGCTCGCCGGACGCTTGGGGCTCGAGCACAAGACCATCTATGCCGTCCGCGCCCGGCACCGTGATTCCAGCGGCGATCCTTCTCGTGAGTGGTCCGCGTGGTCGGCGCTGCGCATCTTTCTGACCGCACAGCAGGGTCTCGTCACGCCCAAGTCCATGCGGCTGCGCAACATCCAGCCCAACAGCCTGCGTTGGGAGACGGACGACGGCTTCCCAGTCGTCTTGGCGCCCGGCAACTCGCTCCTGATCACTGGATCAGTCGACCGGCTCTACGAAGTAAGAGGCGCGTCAACCCGGAACGTCGTGCGCGACTTCGCGCCGGCTGCTCGTTTTCAGAGCACCTACTTCAAGTTCACCTCCGGCCGGAACGTGCTGGAGGTTCAACCGTCCGTAATTTCGTTCTTGGACGGATCCGGCGTTCGGCGATCGATCTGGCTTCCCTGGATGAGGCTCGACCCGGAACGCTTCCTGATCGGCGCGCCCTCGGCCGACGGCGGATTCTTCTACGAACCCGACAACACCCCGTTAGGGCAGTCCACGGCCGAGCCGCTGCTCATCACCAAGGTGCGCGCACCGCAGTCGCCTTGGCGCGCGGCCGATGGGTTTCGGGTCGAGCTGGTTGCTGATGGGCTGACGCTGCCGGTGCAGATCGGCGCGGTGCCTTCGCCGTCCAGTGATCCAGGCGCGCCAATCGCGTACATCACCGAGCTCTACGGATCAGTTCAAGCGCTGGGAAGCAACGGTTCGATCTGGACCTATGCGACCGACGTCCTCGATGAACGACCATCGCAACCGCCGCCGCGACTGGATGGGCAGAGCGGAACCTCAGGCATCGCGGTCGACGCCCGGACCGGCCACGTGTACGTCTCCACCGTCTACAGCGCGGGCGACACGTTGCACAACAAGGTCGTTCGGCTCGAGAGTGACGACCGGGGCCGCACGGCGGCCCGCGCGATCGACGTGCTGCGGATGGACAACGAGCCATCCGGACCCTCGCACCAGATTCACGGCCTGCTCTTCGGGCACGACGGCAAGCTCTACGTCGCCGTGGGAGACGCCCACGTCCGAGGTCAAGGACTTGATGATCGGTTGTTCGCCGGCAAGCTCGTACGCATGAACCGTGATGGCACGGCGCCGTCCGACAATCCGCACTTCGATCCGGCGCAGCCAGACGCGCCGATCTCGTACCAGTGGACCAAAGGTATGCGCAACGACTTTGCGCTGGCTCAGCGCCGGGATGACGACGCGATATACACGGCCGAGAACGGACCCGCGATCGATCGACTGCTGCGGCTTGAAGCCGGGGAGAACTACGGATTCGACGGGCACGACGCCAGCATCGTGAGACGAGGCATCTGGTTCTTTGGTCCGCCGGCCGTGTCGCCCGTGGGCCTTGCGTTTGCGGAGGGCGGCGTCTTTCCTCCCGATCGCCAGGGCAATCTCTATGTGGGCGCGCACGGCTTCAACTTCGTCGAAGGCACCGTCGACAACGGCAAGGAGATCTGGGAGTTCGAGTTAGACGCCGACGGCGACGTTGCGCGTCCTCCCGCGATCTTCGTCAAGTACGTCGGCGACGGATTTGCCTCGATCACCGGGGTCGCGTACCTACCGGACGGCCTCTACTTCTTGGACTTCTACAACGATCACCCGCCGGACAACAATCCAATTGCCGCGGGCGCCCGGCTTTGGCGGGTCGTGCCCGATTCCGGCTAACCCGCCGAGGGGGCCGTTGGGGCGGCGCCTAGTTCTCTTCCAGGTACCTCGACAAGGCCGTGAAGGCGCGCGCGAGCTCCAGCCCCTCGTCCCGATCCATGTGGAGGACCAATCCCCGGTCGAACATCTCGAGCGCGATCGTCTGGTGTGTGGTCTCTTCGGTGATACCGACAGATTCGCTCTGATAGACCTCTTGGAACACGTGTTCGTGCTCGTGCTCTTCAACCACCCGACGGCCCTCTCGCCTGCGGCAAGGATGGAGTCTTGCCGGCCGCGGCAGTCTACCCCGATCGGGAGAACGGAGTCGCTGCCGCCGACGGCCCTGGTGCGGCCTGCCTCCCATGTCATTCGACCCACACCCCGTCGGTCTTGCGGACCGCGCGCGCCGCGCCGCACCATGCGCTCGACGTCGCCTGTTGGCTCGCGCATGCCCGTTACCGACGACGGCGAGCTCCGTCGCATCCTCGAGCGCGCTCAGACCATCGCGGTGGTCGGACTCTCTGACAATCCGCATCGGCCGAGCTTTGGCGTGGCCGCCAATCTCAAGGCCAACGGCTACACTATCATTCTGGTCAATCCCAACCTGTCCGGGGCGCTGGGCGAGCCGGCCGTCGATTCGCTCGCCGAGATCGAGTGCCACGTGGACGTCGTCGACGTGTTTCGGCGCCCCGAGCACGCTGTCGCGATCGCCGAGCAGGCCGTGGCCATCGGCGCGGACACGCTGTGGCTGCAACAGGGAATCATCAACCACGAGGCCATGCGCATCGCCGAGGCGGGCGGCCTCAACGCCGTGCAGGATCGTTGCATGCGCGTCGAGCACCAGCGGCTCGTCGCCCGGCGCAGCTCGCCGCGCTCGAACCCAGGCTAGGCCGGGTCGACCACCGGGATCGTCTCCGGGCCGCGCGGCAGCACGCCCACCCGGGCGCCGTTCGTCGCCAGCTCGCCGACGCGCTGGGCGACGTCGGGGCAGGGCACGAGGAACGCGTCGCGGACCTCGGTGTCGGTCAGACCCGAGCTGTGCAGGTGGACCGCCGCGCGATCGAGCACGCGCGCGAGGATCTGGTTCTGCCACTGATCGTGCCGCACGCCGTCCGAGTGCTCGATGGACCGACGCATCGACTCCGGATCGGCGTGGTCGCGGAGGATGTCGGCGAAGGCCCCGTGACCAGTGCCCTCCGCGCATTCCGCCGCCATCACGATTGATCCGCCCGGACGCACGATCTGGGCCGCGGCGTCCATGCCCTTCACCGTCTGGTACAGATTGAGATCGAGCGGGTGCCCGCCGTTGGTGGTCACCACCACGTCGTACGGCGCGTCCACCGGCAACATCGTCGAGGCGAGCGCGGCTTCGCAGCCGGCGTCGTGCGCCGCCTCCAGCGCGCCTCCGAACACGCCGGTGATCTGGCGTTCTCTGTCGATGGTCACATTCAAGCAGAACTCGCAGCCGGCCAGGCGGGCCGCCTCCCGCTGCTCCTCGAAGACCGGGTTGCCCTGGCGCACGCCCCAGCGCGCGTTCGCATGGCCGATCATCTCGGCATCGTGGTTTCGCAGAATGCTCGCGGCGCCGGCCACGCCCGGCAGGATCAACTTTGCCCCGCCGCTGAATCCGGCGAAGAAGTGCGGCTCGATCAAGCCCAGCGTGACGCGAAGGTCCGCCTCGAGATAGGCGCGATTCACGACCACCGGTCGGCCGGACGATGTCGCGCCGATGTCCGCCAGCCCGGTCGGGTCCCGCGCGTCGTGATTGATCACGCGATACGACCCGGCCACGTCCGGGCCGACCATGGCGGCCAGCTCGGCATCCGTCGCGGGCCGGTGCAGTCCGGTGGCGACGAGGATCGTGATCTGTTCGGACGGCACGTGCGACAGCTCGCCGAGCGTCGCCGCGATCAACTCGCGATTCGGCGCCGGCCGGGTCCCGTCGGCGATGACGATGGCGACCCGCGAGCGTGGCGTCGCCTGTTCGCGCAGCGGCGCGGCGTCGATTGGCGCTCGCAGAGCTTCGGTCAGCGCGCCGGGAGCGTCCTTGAGCGCGGGCTGCTCGTCGGGTTCGAGCACGTCGATTGGCCGGTCGAACCGCACCGGCAAACCCTGCCGCCCGTACGCCAGGGTCACGGTCGCGCCAGCCGGCTTCGCGTCACGCATCGCGCAATTGTAAGGCTGACCCGCGTACAACCAATCGCCGCCGTGTTAACATAACGTCCCCCTGTACAACATTTCGTCGAGCGGCATCGCCCTCGACCGCACCCGGCGGGGCACGCTGGGTGCGGACCTCGAAAGAGGCTGCGGACGTCGCCGCCGCGCCGCACCATGGACGCGAAGATCGACGGTTTTACCGCTCACCTGGAGGCCGACCGCGGCCTCGCGGTCAACACCGTGGCGGCCTACCGCAGCGATCTGCTCCAGTTTCGCGACTTTGTGATTGCGCGCGGCCGCGACTCCTGGGACCTGCGGAGCGTGGATATCCGCGCGTTCATGGCGGATCTCATCCGGCGCGAGTACCAGCCGTCGTCACAAGCCCGCAAGCTGGCGGCCGTCAAGGCCTTCTATCGCTGGCTGCTGGCAGGCGGCGCGATCGCCGCCGATCCGACCGCCGGGTTGGGAGGCACCCGTGTCGCCAAGCGCCGCCCGCGGATCGTGTCGGCGGCTGAAGTGGAGCGGCTGCTCGGCCAGACCGCCGGCGAGCCCACCCCCGAGCGCCTGCGTGACCGCGCGATGCTCGAATCGCTGTACGCCACGGGCATGCGGGTCTCCGAGCTGGTGGCGCTGGATGTGGGCGATTTCCGCCGCGAAGGCCGTGCCCTCGAGCTGGCGCAGAGTCGTGCCCATGCCCGCCGCGTCCCGGTCAGCGACCGCGCCGCGCATGCGCTGGGTGAGTATCTGGATGACGGCCGCGTCAAATTGCTCCGGCGGGCGGCCGAGCAGGCCATGTTCCTCAACCACCGTGGCAGCCGCCTGACTCGGCAGGGGTTCTGGCTGATCATCAAGAGCTACGCGCGCAAGGCCAAGATCACCACGCCGGTCACTCCCCACACGCTGCGGCACTCGTTCGCGACCCATCGCCTGCAGGGGCGTGGCAATCTCCGCGAGGTCCAACGACTACTCGGGCACGCCAGCCCCGCGACCACGCAGATCTACGCCGAGCTCGCCCGCGAGCGCCCGGGCGACGACGACACCGCCGCGGTCGCCTCCGGGTAGCTTCGCGGGCGGCGACCGCAGGTGACCCGGCGCGCAGACGGCGCCCGCAGCATGCGCGACCTCGCCGGCCCGACGCCGCCCGCGTGGGCGGTGATCGCGGGCAGCGGGCTGGCCGCGCTCGCGGACGCCTTCGAGGTCGTAGCCGAGCATGGCTATCGTGAGATTCCGGGCCTGGTGGAGACTTCAGTCGAGGGGCATCCGGGATGTTTGCTGCTGGCCCGCGCGGGTTCGGTGCCCGTGTGGCTCTGTCTCGGCCGCCCACACTTCTACGAGCATCGCGACATGGCGCCGATCGCGGCATTCGTGCGAACGCTCGCCGACGCCGGAGTGCGAACCTTGGTGGTTACGAACGCGGCGGGTGCTCTGGCAGACGGCTTTGTTCCGGGCGATGTGATGTCAATTCGCGACCACCTGTTCCTGCCGGGCATGGCGGGCCAGCATCCCCTCGCCGGCCCCAACCCGGACGAAGGCCCCCGATTCCTTGATATGCACGGGGCGTACGACCTCGACCTGCGGCGCGCGCTCGAACGTGAGCTCCGCGCGAGGCGCGTGCCCGTGCGCACCGGCGTCTACGCGATGGTGGCCGGCCCGAGCTACGAAACGCCCGCCGAGGTCGGTCTGCTCCGCGCCATGGGCGCCGACGCCGTCGGAATGTCAACCGCGCCCGAGGTTCTGGTCGCGCGCCACGCCGGCATGCGTGTGGCGGCCTTGTCGGTGATCACGAACGTCGCGGCCGAGGATGCGGCTGGCGCCGACACCCACGCTGCCGTCGTTGACGTCTCGAAGCGCACCGCGCCCGACCTTGGCGCGGCGATCGCGGCCGTGATCTCAGACGCGTGTGCCTAGCGCCGCGAACCCATCAGACGACCGAGATGCCACAGAAACGCCAGCCCCTCGCGCGCCGATGCCTTGCTCCGCGCCCGCATTCGCCGATCGAACGTGTAGGGCACGTCCACCACCCGCGAGGCGCGGCCGCGCACCAGGACCTCGAGCAGGATCTTGAATCCAGACGGTGTCAACGCGATCCCTTCCACCACCGAGCGGCGAAACGCGAAGAACCCGCTGAGCGGATCGGTGGTTCGGCGCGCGGGCGCCAGGCCCGCCCGCACGAGCCCAGTCGCGGCCACGCTCGCGATCCTGCGCAGCGGTCCGCTCAGCCCGACCTCATTGCCTCCCGGCGCGTACCGGCTGGCGACCGCCACGTCGGCGCCCGCCGCCAGTTCGCCCAGCAATCGCGGCGCCTCGGAGGGCGGGTGCTGCAGATCCCCATCGAGCACCAGCACCTCGGGCTCGCGCACGTCCGCCAGCACCGCTACCACCGCCCGGGCGAGGCCGCGGCGGACTGGCGAGTGGTTCAGGTGGATTCGGTCGTCTCGCGACGCGAGCTCGCGGATCTCCGTCGCCGTGCCGTCCGAGCTGTCGTCCGCAAAGATCACTCGCCACTTCCGCGAGCGCAGCGCCGCATCCAGCTGGCGCACCAGCGGCGTTACGTTGCCCCGCTCGTTGTAGGTTGGGATGATCACCGCGACGGCCGGGCGGTCCCCCGAGGTCATGGAATGATCTGGCGAGTCCCCCGGCACGGGGCGCTCATGCTAGCACCGGCGGCGCACGCAACCAGGTGTGGCCGGTTGGCCGCCGCCCCTCCGTCGTACCGGCTATCCCGCCGGTTCGCGCGCACGTCTCCGGCACGGCGCGGGACGCACGCGACGTGAAGGCCGTGGTGATGGCGGGCGGCGAGGGCAGCCGCCTGCGCCCGCTCACCCTCGAGCGGCCCAAGCCCATGGTGACGATCGGCAACGCGCCGGCCATGGAGCACATCCTGAACCTGCTGCGTCGCCACGGCATCCGCGACGTGGTGGTCACGCTCCACTATCTCGGCGCCGCCATCGAGGACTACTTCCAGTCGGGCGAGGAGTTCGGCCTCGACATCACCTACACGCGGGAAGATCAGCCGCTCGGTACCGCGGGCAGTGTGGCGCTCGCCCGTGAGCTGCTCGACGAGCCGTTCCTCGTCATCTCCGGCGACGCGCTGACCGATGTGGACCTCGGGGCGTTCATCGCGTTCCACCGCGACCGTGAGGCCGAGGCCTCGCTGCTCTTGTATCGCGTCCCCAATCCGCTCGAGTACGGCGTGGTGATCACGGACGAAACCGGGCGCATCGAGCGCTTTCAGGAAAAGCCGTCGTGGGGCGCCGTCCAAAGCGACACCGTCAACACCGGCATCTACCTGCTGGCGCCCTCGATCTTCGACGCCGTGCCTGCGGGTCGGAGCGTCGATTTTAGCCTGGATGTCTTCCCCGCCCTGTTGGATCAGAAGCGACCCGCATACGGCCATGTTTCGGATGGCTACTGGGCCGATGTCGGCACGCTTGACGCCTATCGGGAAGCCAACGCCGACCTGCTCAACGGGAAGGTCGACGTTGCGGGACCGCTGCGGTTCACGGCCGGAGTTCCGTCGATCGACCCAACCGCGCGGGTGGACCCCGCTGCGCGCGTGATCGGCTCGGTGTACGTCGGACGCGGCTGCGAGGTGCACCGCAACGCCGTGCTCAGCGGCCCGACCGTGATCGGGGACTACACCGTCGTGGAGGAGCGGGCGCAGGTCCGCGAGAGCATCGTCCAGAGTCACGCCCACATCGGCGCCGACGCGCAGCTGAACCGCAGCATCATCGGTCGCCAGTGCCTGCTCGGCGCGAGCGTGACCGTCGGTGAGGGCGCGGTGGTGGGTGACGCCACCACACTCGCCAGCCACGCCAGCGTGCGCGCCGGCGTCCGCATCTGGCCGCGCAAGTTCGTGGATGAAGGCGTGGCCATCGACCGCAGCCTGATTCACGGCGAGCACGCCCGGCGCACGATCTTCAGCCACGGCGGGGTGGCGGGGCGGGCCAACTACGAGGTCACGCCCGAATTCGCGGCCCGCGTGGGCGCCGCCTGGGGAACGTCGCTGCCGCTCGGCGCCTCCGTGGTCGCGAACCACGACGCCACCCGTCCGGCCCGCATGATCAAGCGGGCGCTCATGTCCGGCCTGGCCTCCGTCGGGGTCGGCGTCGTCGACATCAGCGGCACCCCGTACCCAGTGGCACGCTTCGCGACCCGCCTGTATCAGAGCGCCGGCGGCGTGCACGTGCGCGCCTCACCCTACGAGCCCGGCGCCACCGACATTCGCTTCGTCGACGCCCGCGGGCTGGATGTGCTGCGAACGACCGAGCGCAAGATCGAGGCGCTCTTCTTCCGCGAGGACTTCCGCCGCGTCGGGCCCGGCGCCATCGCCGAGATCAGCGTGTCCTCGCCCGTCGAGGCGTACGCCCAAGCCGTCGTTGACATGATCGACGTGTCGAGACCGGTCAGGGAGCCGCTGGGCGTCGTCGTGGACTACATGGGCGGTACCTGCGGTGAAGTGCTGCCGGGGATTCTGGCCGCCGTCGGCGTGCGCGAAACGGCGATCGATGCGGCGCCCATGCCCAACGGCTCGAGCTATCAGGATCGGCACGCGCGCACCGCGCGGCTGCGGCGCATCGTGCCCGCGGTCGGCGCGGCGTTTGGAGCGCTGCTGGATGCTGACGGCAATCGTTCCTGGATCGTGGACGAGCGGGGCGAGCCGCTTGATTCGTTCGAGGCCATCGGGCTGCTGCTGCGAGCCAAGCAGGAGCTGGGCCGCGTGGGCGCCCTGGTGGTGCCGTTCACCGTCCCGACCAGCGTGGTGGAGTATGCGCGGTCGCTCGGCTTCGAGCCGGTTCGCACCAAGGCCGAGATAGCGGAGGTCATGCGCGTCGCGGAC
The DNA here is from genome assembly GCA_965247475.1 of Chloroflexota bacterium. Classification (GTDB taxonomy): domain Bacteria; phylum Chloroflexota; class UBA11872; order UBA11872; family UBA11872. Next base: position 2,126,689 of record OZ252016.1, on the reverse strand, counting down.
TCGCGGAACGCGATCCTCACCGCCACCGGGCGCGATGCCTTTGGCTTCCCCGAGCTGCACGCGGGGCCCGACCCCATGGCGTTTGTCGGCCAGCTGGCCGCCTATTTGGGCGCCCACGAGCACTCGGTCTCGGAGATGGTTCGCGAGTTCCCGCCGTTCTGCGTCGTGCGAGCGGAGGTCGCCGTCGGGTGGGAACGGCGCGGCGCCGTCATGCGCACGCTCAACGAACACGAGCAGCGAGTGGACGAGGGCGACCTCGACGGGGTCGTATTCGGACGGGGCGCGCAGCGGGCGACCGTGCGGCCGGATATGGATCGACCGGTCTTCCAGATCATTGGTGAGGGTCCCGATATCGAGTCCGCGCGCTCCCTGACGGAACGTATCGAGGTGCTGGTCCAGACCGCCGGCGATTAGCCGTTTGGTCTCGCCGGATCGGCGCGGGACGCTTGAGGCGACCGTCCCGATCTGCGCCGTCGACCATGTCACCTAGCCACCCGCCTGCCTCCACGCCGCGCGGCATCAGTCGCGTCGGCGACCACGCGCTCCAGATCGACTGGGCCGACGGTGCCGAGTCGGTGCTGCCGCTGCGCGAGATACGCATCGCCTGCGGTTGCGCCGTCTGCCGCGACGAGCTCACGAACGCCCCCGTCCTGGACCCCGCCACTGTTCCCGCGGACATCCGGGCCAACCGCATCGCCCCGGTCGGCAACTACGCCCTTACCTTCGAGTGGAGCGACGGCCACTCCACCGGCATCTATCCCTGGGAGAACCTGCGCGCCCTGGCCGACGGGCTGCCGGCCAGGGACACCGCCACGGAGGCGTCGGAGGGCTCGTAGTCCACGCTACGGCCGTTTCAGAAAAGGCGCCGTAGGCTCAGCGTCGGCGCGCTCCGATCCCGCCGCGGCTCCCAGCCACCCCAATGTCATTCCCAGCGCAGCGAGGAATCTCACGGCCACCGGACCGGCGAAAGCCGTCCGCAGTCCATTGAAGGGCCTGCCCTGAGTCGGTCGAAGGAGCCGCGTCCCTCATGTCACTCCGGGACGCCCGGCGCTTCGCAGCCGACCCGCAGACGCCGCCTCCGCAGCCATTCCAGTCCGGCCGCCAGCGGCAGACCGGCCAGCACCAGTCCGACCACGATCTTCGCGCCCAGCGCGGTGTCCGGCTCGGTGGTACGGCCGACGCCGGTGCGTTGGAGCTCGATCACCGGCGGCGTTTCCGGATTGAACTGGACCGGCGCGATCGGTTGACTGGCGGCTACCACGCCGGTCGGCTGCTGACCGACGGCGGCCACCGACTTCACCTCTCGTGTGGACGTATCGATCACCGACACCGAGTGCTCGTCCGTGTTGGTCACGAACGCCCAGCGGTCGTCCTCCGAGACCGCGACCCCCGTCGGTCCGCGGCCGACCTCGATCATCTTGATCAGATCGCCGGTCGCGGTGTCGAACACTGCGACCGAGTTCGTGTCGTGACAGACCACGTAGAGGTCGCGAGCGTCCAGCGCGATCGCGATCTGCCGCGGACCCTTGCAGGCGGTCAGGACCTGCACGATCCGATCGGCCGCCTGGTCCACCACCGCCACCCCGCCGGAAACCGACACGAACAGCTTGTTGCTGTCTTCCGCATAGACGAGATCGAGCGGGGTCACGCCCACTGGGATCTCGGCCTGCAGGTCCAGCGTGCCGCGGTCCAGAATGCTCACGGTGTTCGACCCGCGGTTGGCGACGGCGATGTGTGCGAGATCGGGCGAGATCGTGAGACCGATCGGGTCTTTCCCGACCGGAATCCGCCGCGTCACCGCGGTCGTTTCCAGATCGACCACCACCAGGCTGTTATCCGCCGAATCGGTGACGTAGAGCAACGCGCCGTCGGGGTCGAATCGAAGGTCCTCCGGCCGGCCGCCGATGGCCAGCCTGGCGATCACTGTGTGGGTATCGCGGTCCACGACTGACAGGTCACCGCCGTCCCGGTTGGCGACCCACACCTCGCGTGAGTCCAGTGTCAACGCGGCCATGTTGGGCGCCGCGCCCACCCGGGCGCGCTCGAGCGCCAGGTGATTGATGCCGTCCAGCACGGTCACGGTGCCGTCGCCGGCGTTGGTGACGTACACGGTCCCAATGCCATCGGCGCTAGCGGCGCCGGCCGAGGCCACCGCCAGAACCGCCGCCGCGATCAGGGCGGCGACGGCCCGCCGTGCGGAGACGAGTCGCTTGCGGATCATGCGGCTGCGATTCGCGGGTCGGCCACCCTGCGTCACAGGTCGTCCCAGCCTACCCGCCGCCGCCGCGCGACCCCCGCAAGAGCATGTCCGGGACTCTGATCCGGGACCGGGGTCCAGGAGGTCTGGACCGTCGACGCCGTACTCAGGCTCGATTCCCTAGAGTCACAAGAGAAGTGCAACACCTCGCGAAGGCGTTGCCACGGGACTCCGATGCACCCGGGTCACCATTGAGGAGCGGGGTGAGATTGCCCGACTATGCGCTGCGGGACACTTGCGTCGGCGGATCGCCGCGAGTCTGGATCACGCGCCACCGACGGTTGCCGGGGAACGAGTGAGGGCATGACGGACAGGCAAGGCTGGCGGCTGGCCGCATGGGCCGGCCGGCTGCTGCTGCTGGGGGCGGTGGCGTTCTGGTGGGGCGCGATCGTTGCCCCGCGACTTATCGGTCTGGCGTTTCCTGCGTTGCTTGCGCCCGACGATATCCCGCGCTGGCTGGATCCCGATACCGAGGGGACCGTCGCAAATGCGGTTTCCGCGGCCGCTTTGGCGCTCGTAGCGTGTGGGGCTGCCGCCGTCAGCCTCCGCCGGGCGTCCGGCCGGATCGCCACCGGGGGCTGGGCCTTGGTGGCGGTGACGACCGCGGTTCTGGCTTGGGAAGAGGTCGCCGAGTTCAAGGCCGCAGCCTCGCTCCAAGCCGCATACAACTTGGGCTCCCAGTATCTCTGGCCCGTGCTGGTGAGCCCGCTGATCGTGGCGTTCGTGCTCGCGATGGGCATCTTTGCCCGCAAGGGACTGCGCACCCCGGCCGTCCGCACGCCGCTCATCCTGGGGCTCGTCGCCTGGGTGCTCGCGATCCTGCATGAGGCGGGTTACCCGGTCTTGTTCAAAGCCCGAGCCGAGGAACTTGAGATCGTGCTGGAGGAGACCCTGGAGTTCGGCGGGGCGCTGCTCATGTTGCTGAGCGTGGCCGCGGCTCTTCGGGGTGAGGCCGCGCCGCCGCCGTGGTCCCGCGCGTTTCACGGCCGCCGCATGTTAAGGCTGGTGGTCGGGTCGATGGCTGCCGTTGCCGTGCTCGGGGTCGTCGGCGCCCTTGTCTACCGCGGGCCGCTCGCCGATGCGCAGGCACGCACCCACATCGGCACGTTCCCTGTGAGCCTCCAGGATGGTCAGTCGCTCGTCCAGGAGCTAGACGTGCTTCCCGCGCCCATCGCGCGCCTTGATGTGCGCGTTGCCAATCGCGACCCTCACGGCCGTGCGGGAGGCGTGATCTGGCGCATCGTGGAAACGGGGGACGCGGGCTTGGGCCCCGCCCTCCGTGAGGGGCGGATGGAGGTTCCCGCCGGGGAGCATCCCACCTGGATCAGCACCGAATTGCCGCCGCTCGCGGACGCCGAGCGCCGCCCGTTGGCCGTGCAACTGGTGGCGGATATCGAGTCGGCGGCCGCGCTCCGCGTCGGCGCGACGAACACCAACCGCTACGAGGGCGGACGGCTCTGGATCAACGGCGCGCTGACGTGGCCGGGCCAGAACATCGAGTTCGTGGCCTACGGCGCGCCCGAGCCAACATGGAGCAAAGCGCGGACGATGTGGCACGTGCTTACATCCGACTGGCGCTGGCCCGTGCTGCTGGCGGACCTGGCCATCGCGCTGACGCTCAGTCTGTTCGTTCCGGCCCTTCTCGTAACGGCCGCGCGGTCGAAGCGCTAGCTGTACTGACCACAGAGGTGTGAGACACGGCTGACGGGCGGGAGGCCGCCCAGCGAGCCGTGGGGGCGACGACGGTTATACCACCGGAGCCAGCCGATGAGGGCCCGCGTGCGGTGGGTGCTTGAGGGATAGGCGAAGGCATAGGCCCAACTCCGCAGCAGGATCTGGATGAAGCGTTCCGCCTTGCCATTGGTGCGGGGGGTGTACGGACGCGTGCGCAGGTGCCGCAGGTCGTGCGCCGCGCAGTGCTGCCGCCAGGCGTGCGAGCGATAGGCCGGCCCGTTATCCGTCATCACCGCCTGGGCCGCGACGCCCAGACGCAGGCCGGCCACCATCGCGGCGACCGCGCGGCACCGCGACTCGAACGAACAACGCATCCGCTGCGGGCCTGGCGTGGCATCATCCATCGGGACCTCCTGCGAGACGTTGGCGGGTGGTAACCCCAAGTCTCGTTGGCGGTCCCGCTACTGTCAGGTGTCTCGCAGGTGTGTAGTCAGTACACCTAGGGGCCGCGGGTAATAGGGCCAGGAAGTGCTTGCACGTCCGCAGCACTCCAGGCTAGTCAGGATGCATGTCCACGGAGGATGTAATGGACAAGGTCTGGCAGGTCCAAGACGCCAAGGCGCGATCCAGCGAGTTCCTCGCCACCAGCCTCGCCGAAGGGCCGCAGGTCGTGACCAAGCGAGGCGTGGAAACCGCCGTGCTCGTCCCCATCGAGCAATGGCGGAGATTGGAGCAGCTCACCAAGCCTAACCTCAAGCAGTTGCTGCTCGCGCCCGAATCGCCGACAGATGACCTGACGCCGCCGCGAGAGGATGCCCCAACCACAAACTGACGGTGCGCACATCAACCTACATTTCTCCAAGCATCATTATCCAACCCCTCACTCCCCTACCTTCCTGGTCGGCTAGAATCGCCTCCCGCACTCGGCACCCCGACACCCCGATCTCACGAGCCCAGCCAAGGCCGCGCATCCACCGGACTACGGCTCCGGATACTGGTGCTTTCAATATTCCTCACCGACCGAGCCCGATCGTTTCACCTAGAATCCCTAGGCCCAGATGAAGTCCCTATCTGATCAGTTGCTCGACCGCTCGGTGTCTGCAATGGCCGCGGCAATCGAAGTCTACAATAAGCCAGCCTTTCCCTACCGCCATGAATCGTTCGCTATCCTCGCCATAAATGCTTGGGCACTGCTCCTGAAAGCGAAGTGGATCAATCTGAATAGCAACAAGAAGCGCAGTCTTTTTGTTTACGAAAGACGAACCACAAAAACCGGGGGCCGAACTCGCCGGCAATTCATCAAACGCACACGATCCGGATCTCCCTTCACTCATGACATAAGCTATTTGTCGAAGCAATTGGTCAATAGGACTATTCTCGACACGCTCGCGTCCCAAAACTTAGAAATCATGATTGAATTTCGGAATTGCGCAACACACTTCTTTAATGAGGACCCTGCCTTCAATAGCCGCGTCCATCAAGTAGGTGCAGCCTGTGTAATGAACTTCGCCAACGCCGTGCAGGAATGGTTCGGGCGTGGCATTTCAGAATTCAGCATCCACCTCATGCCAATCGCCTTCCTGCCGCCAGCTCGCATGAATGCCTCACTGCTCAACGCACAGCAAAGTAGCTTCCTGTCGTATTTAGACGCTTTCGATATAGCAAGCCCCGACTACGACTCACCATATTCGGTAGCTATTGACGTCGAACTTCGATTTGTCAGATCGAAAGCACAGGATGCATTACCAGTGCAAGTCACCGATCATTCATCAGCATTACAAGTCCATCTCAGTGAGGGCGACATTCGAGAACGATACCCCTGGGATTACAAATCGCTCACCAATAAATGCCGGAATCGTTATGAAGATTTCAAGGAGGGACGAGACTATCACAGAATCCGCAAGGGTTGCGAAACCGATAAGCGCTATGCGCTCCCTAGATTCCTTGACCCCGACAACGAACAAAGCTCAAAGAAAATGTTCTACAACGGGAATATCCTTGCGGAGTTCGATAAACACTTCACTAAGGGGGTTTCTGCCGGTTGATCTCGCGGCTGCCGTTGAGGTTCGGCGATCGACCGTAGGCTCCCTGTCGGCATGGCTCGGTCCCAACGCACGGCCCAAATGACGCTCAAGGTCCGTCCAAAAGGAGACGCGAACTCCACCAATCCAGTTCCGCGGCCGGCCGGGACCTGCGCAGTCGCACCCCCGATGGAGACCTTTGCATAACCCCGGTGGCTCGCCACAATCGGCCCGGAGGGCAGCGCTGAGGGAAGGGTAGCCATGCACCGCACCGTGAGTGGGGGGTCGTTCGTGGAGGCGCTACTGCCGGAGCGGCTGGGGCGGAACGCGAAGCTGGAGCGGCTGGACGCGGTGGTTGACTGGACGCCGTTGGCGGAGGTGGTCGCGGGCATCCACGCCGCGCCCGCCGGCCGTCCCAGCTACCCGCCGCTGGTGATGGTGAACGTGCTAGTGCTGCAGCAGTGGTACGGGGCCTCCGACGAGGCGATGGAGGAAGCCCGGTGGGACCGGGTCTCGTTCAAGCGGTTCGTGGGGCTGGGGCTGGAGGACGACGCGCCGGACCACTCGACGATCAGCCGCTTTCGGACGGCCGTGACGGAGCGCGGGCTGGCCGGGCGGCTGTTGCAGGCGGTGAACCGCCAGTTGGAGGCGCGCCGGTTGCTGGTGAAGCAGGGCACGCTGATCGACGCGACGCTCGTAGCGGCGCAGGCGCGGCGGCCGTCGATGCGGGAGCGGCCGGGGGCCCGGAGCGCGACCGACCCGGAGGCTGGATGGACGCGCACAGGAGGCCGAGCGCACTTTGGCTACAAGGCGCACCTCGGGGTGGATGCGGGGTCCGGGCTGATCCGAGCGGCGGTGCTGACGCCCGCCAACGTGAACGAGACGGAGGTGGCGGACGGGTTGGTGAGCGGCGATGAGGCGGCGGTCTATGCCGACAAGGCCTACGAGTCGAAGGCCCGCCGGCAGCGGCTGCGGGCGCAGGGCATCAACGACCGGATCATGCACCGCTCGCACAAGCACCAGGCGCAACTGCCGTACTGGCAGCGGCGCCGGAACGCGCTGATCGCCCGCGCGCGGGCACCGGTGGAGCGGGTGTTTGGGACGCTGAAGCGATCCTACGGCTATCGGCGCGTGCGCTACCTGGGGCTGGAGCGCAACGCCACGGAGTTCTTCTTCAAATGCCTGGCCTACAACCTGCGCCGGGCGGACCGGTTGCTGGCCGCCGCGCCCGCGTGTCCCTAGGAGGCCTGCGCCCTCGGCCGGGCCATGACCGGCGCGCGGCGGGGCCGGGGGGCGGCTGAGCAGCCAGAACCACCCGTCCGGTCGCTTCCCCGGTGGACGGCCCCCCTCAAGGCCGGCCAGGGCGCATTACGCAAAGGTCTCCGATGGGCACCCAGAGCACGGGCGGTGCAGCAAACGACAGGAGAACCACGAGGATTACCACTACAAGTGAATTCGGAAAAGGGATTGGGCGGTCGCGTCAGACGCAGCCGGTGGCGACGGCGAGGGCGCGGCAGACCTGGCGCATCTTGGCCGTGCTTAGGGACCCGACGTAGCGGTGCAGCTGGCGCTGCTCGACAGTCTGCACGTGGTCGAGGTTGATAGCGGAGTCGTGCTGTAGGCCTTCGTCCGCGCCGACGACAACCTCACTCGGCAGGCCGCGGATGGTCGAAGTGATCGGCGCCACCATCGCCGTGTTCAGCAGTGGCAGCACTTCCTGGCGCGTCAGGACCACGACCGGACGCCGCTTGTCGGGCCGCTTGAAGCCGTAGTGCCAGATCTCACCGCGGCGCGGTCCGGCGTCTAGTCCTCGGGCCATACACCTTCCTCGGCCCATCCCTCGAGCTCGGCTTCAAGCCCGTCGGCGGGGCGATAGCCCGCGCGGTAACGGATGGCGATGTCCTCGGCGTCCTTACGGGCCAGGTAGGCGGCGGCGGCTTCACGCAGCACGGCCGAGCGGCCCCGCTCGCGCACCGCCGGATGCGCATCGAGCCGCTCGAGCAGCGCCTCGTCGAAGGTCACCTGTATGGGCTTCATAGCTATAGATATACCACATAGCCAATACACATCACCGTCCAGTAGCTGCACATCCACACTTGCCGCCCCAACAGTCATTCCGAACGCAAGTGAGGAATCTAAAGCGGTCGCGGCACGTTCCCTGCCCCTTAGATTCCTCGCGTTGCTCGGAATGACGAGATGGGCGATCCGAGCGTGCGGTGGGCGGTCTCAGGCTGCGTGCAGCCTGGGCTGCCGGGCGAGGTTTTATTTTGGAGTCGAAGCAAACGCCCGAACACGTACAAAAACTCCCGACCCAAGGTGTCGAACTCCGCTGGGCGGACCCACCCTGCGCGGCTGCATATACGGTCATTCCGGCCTTGAGCCGGAATCCAGGCCCGGGCCGCCGGGCACAGTCCGTGTAGGGGCACCCCTAGCTGTACTGACCACAGAGGTGTGAGACACGGCTGACGGGCGGGAGGCCGTCCAGGGAGCCGTGGGGGCGACGACGGTTATACCACCGCAGCCAGCCGATGAGGGCGCGCGTGCGGTGGGCGCTCGACGTTCCCTGAAAGGTGATCACGTCGCGCGTGTTCAGCACCTCACCGTAGAACACGCCCGCGTCGTCGTCGAAGCTCAGCTCTGCTCGGTACCCGCGGTATTCCATCATGCTTCCTCCCCCTCCCTGTCCATCCCTGTCTCGGCAAGAAACCTCCGCACGGATGCGACCGCTCCCTTGTCGATGTCGTTCCGAGGGTGGGGACGGTGGAAGACCGCGATCACGCCACTGAGATCAATCGCCACCCGCCGCACTTCGGCGAGGATCTCGATAGCGCTAGACCAGGGTGTTGACCGTTGTGCCCAGCGCTCCAGCGATGCGAGTCAGCGCCGCGACCGAGCCCGGTTTGCGCCCACGTTCGATTTCGGAAAGGTAGCTCGCGGCAATCCCGGTCCGTTCGGCAAGCGCGCGCAGCGTGAGGCCACGATGGCGCCGGAACGCGACGAGTGGGCGCTCGCCGCGCATGATGGCGAGCGCCACGTCGTGGGGGATACGGCTTCCGTCGTCCGCTTCGAGAGCGGCCAGCCGGTCCTCGAGCTCCTCGGTCCGAGCAATCAGCGCGTCATAAGCCGTCCGCGTCAGCGTGACGGTTGTGTCACGAGTCATACGCCTCCCTTCGGTGTCGGACCCGCAGGACCACCATGATTGCGGGCTCGCTGTCCTCAATTCCAGAGATGACCCGGTAAGCGCCGATACCCGCTGCCCGTCAGTGCGATCACCTGTGCGGCGAGCGAGTTCGGGTCGCTCGCGTACTGTTCGACCTTGGCGACGATCCGCTGGCGGTCCCGGGCGGTGAGTCGGCGCATATCCCGTACGGCCTTGGTCGACCACTCGATGCTCAGGCCTTGCGTCATCGGAAGTATGTTCGCATATAGCGAACAAGGGTTCAAGGGTCAGCCTGCGCGCTGCTCCAGGGCGCTACCCTTGCCCACCCCACTTCGCCGATGAGCGAAGACCCATAGAGCGGCTGGTCGGCGACTAGCCGCCTGACCCGTCGCGGTCGCGTTGCCGCGGTCCAAGCCAGCGCGTGTCGCCCACTCCCGCCTCCGCGTTGACGGCGCGCGCCATCTCGAACAGAACGTCCGACAGCCGGTTCAAGAAAACCAGCGCCGGGGCTTGAACCGGGTGCGCGGCGGTCAGTCCAAACGCGCTCCGCTCGGCGCGTCGGCAGGTCGCGCGCGCCAGCTGCACCGCCGCCGCCGCCGGCGTGCCGCCCGGCAGCACGAAGTTCTCCAGCGCGGGCAGCGTGTCGCGGTAGCCGAGCAGCCATTCGTTGAGCGTTGCCACATCCTCGTCGCGGATGACGTCACTCCGTGCTCGGCCGCCCGGATTCGCGAGCTCCGCGCCCAGCCGGAGCAGCCGCTCCTGGGTCCAGGCCAGGCGCGCTGACGCGAGTTCGCCCGGTCCCAGCGCGATGGCCAGCCCAACGACGGAGTTGAGCTCGTCAACGTCCCCAATCGCCGCGATTCGTGGATCCGTTTTCGGCACTCGCGCGCCATCGAACAGGCTGGTGTCGCCCGAATCGCCGCGATGCCGCATCGCCCGCTACTCGCTTCCGAGGGCTGGGGCCAGCACCGTCGCCACGTCGTCCCGAAACACCACGCGCCAGCCGCGGTCCGCCAGTGCGTCCGCCAGCGGCGCCGACGACTGCACCAGCACCGCATCTGGATCGATGCGGGCAAGCGTCGCCTCCCATCCGGGGCTAAGCGACGTCACGTTGAGGTACTCGAGCAGCGGACCGTCCGCGAAGACGTCAAAGCGACCGTCCACGTAGGTGTGCGTCCGCGGCCATAGATCCCAGGTCAGATAGGCCCCCCAGTGGTACGTGTTGAAGAGCCTCGCGGCCCCGTGGTCGCTCAGGAACGCGCGCGCCTCCGCCGGCATCGGCATGACCGATGGACCGTCCAGTGTGCGCGGTGCGAACGTCACCGCCAGGCCCAGCGCCACGCTGACCACGCCCGCCGCGACCGACCGCTCGACCCACGCCGGCGCTTGCGCTCGCACGCCCGGCCAGTTGCTCAGCGCCTCCGCCAGCAGCATCGGCGCCAGCACCGCGGCGAAGACCATCAGCTTGCGGCTGCCGAAGCCGGCCGACAGTAGCACCGCCGCCGTCACCAGCAGCGCGGGCGAAACCCGGCCTCGGCCCCACACAATCGCGCCGGCGAGAAAGGCCAGGAACACCACGAACAGCCACCACGTCAACGACCCCGCGTCGGGCGGTTGCCAGTCGCTGTTGAATCGACGCACCTCGAGTCCCCACTGCCAGAACGGCTGGGCGATCAGGCGCCCCCCCGCCGGATTGACGAATAGCGCGCCGACGCTCGACGCGCCGACGGCCGTGATCGCGCGGATGTCGGTCCGCCCGATGGATTCGGGCCCGGGCAGCCTCAGCCGCCGCCATGCCCAGTCCGCTCCGACCCCCCCGATGGATGCCAGGCCCACGGGAAACGACGCGTGCAGGTTGGCCCATACCACGAACACCAACGGGACCAGCCACACGGCCCGCGTACCCGTCCGCCGGTGCCACAACAGCAGCGCCAGCACGGCTACCGCGCAGAGCAGTCCGAACTGCAGCGGCCGTATGCCGCCGAACGGCGAGACCGCCAGGGCGCCCGCGCCCACCGCGAGCGCGCGCGGCCACGGATCCACGCCGTGAGCCGCGAGCGTGCGCTCCACGATCAGCCAGACCAGCCCGATCAGCACGCCGAACACCAGGGTCGTGGCGCCGACGCCCACACTGGTAGCCAGCTGGTACATCACCCACTGCGCCACCCACTCGTGCGCGGTCCAGATGGTCTCGCCCGCGCTGAACGAGAACGGGTCGGGGTATGGCAACCGACCGGTCCGCGCGAGATGGCGGCCGGTGTTCAGATGGACCCACAGATCGGCGTCCAGTGGTTGGGCTGCGATCCCCGCCGCGGCCGCGATGATCGCCGCCGCCGGCGCCGCCCTGATTCCCGCGCGCCTGGCGATCTCGAGGGCCCGTGGCCGGATCGTCACGGGACGCGCCCCGTCGCCTCGATCACAGGTCTGGGCACGCGACCGCCCGGCCTCTACCCGGCGACCCGGCGCTCCGCCGCCGCGTTCAGGTGCTCGGTGAAGAAGTCCGCCGTCTGGCGTACGACCGTCTGCGCCGCCAGATCCAGGTAGTGGCCCAAGCCCGGATGGAGCCTCAGCTCGCTCTCGACGCCCGCCGCGAGCAGCTCGGCATGCAGCCGGCGAGCCCAGGCGGCAGGTATCACCCGGTCCGCCTCGCCGTGATGGATCGTCACCGGACCCCGCAGGTACCGGAGGTGGTTCCCCGGCGAGAGCGCGCCCCGCAGGTCCTCGGACTCGTCGAATGTCGGTAGCCGGTAATAGCTCGCGATCTCGTCAATCCATGGGCTGATCGGCGCCCACAGCGCGATCGGGCCGACGAGGGGATTCACGGCCGCCGCGCGCAGGCTGACGTTGCTGCCCAGGCTGTGCCCCCACATCCCCACGTTGTCGGTCCGGGCTTCGGGAATCGAGGCCATCCCGGCTACGAGATTCAGCACATCCACCGCGAACTCGAACCGGATCCCGAAGTTGAGCGGATGGTCGTCGTCCGACCCGCCCAGCCCGCGGTAGTCCGAGGCCAGCGTGATGAACCCGCGACGCGCCAGCGCGTCGGAGACCGCCCGCGTTCCGTCACCGGTCTCGTAGTTCGCCGGGAAGACGTACCCGTGATTGAGCACGACCACCGGGAACGGCCCCCGTCCGTGCGGCAGCGCCGCCACCCCCGTGATTCGCAGGCCGTCCGAGTCGTGTGCCATCAGGTACTGCGTGTACTCGTCGTTCCTTTCAATGGCGCGGTGCAGCCGGATTTCGGACGGCTGGAACGAGCGCCGCCGCAGCGCCTCGATCGACAGCGGCGATCCGCCCGCGCTGGCATTGTCCCGAATGATCGCCGGCCACACGGCGCACGCCTCCAGGAGCAAGGCGCCTGCCAAGCCGCCGATGGCGCCGATCGCACCGCGCCGCGATAGGCCGGCTCGCGCGCGCCGACCGCTCAGCCGCACTGCCTATTCACCCACGTCGGCATGCCGACATCTCGGAAGAGAGGGCCGTGGGGACGCGGACGTGCTGGCGGACACGCGCAGTCGAGATCGGGTCGTCGGGATCGGTGCAGTCACCGGCTCGTACAACGTGCGGCGCGGCCTCAAATCCTACCCGGTGGAGCGGAACGCAATCGCCGACATTCTCGGCGCCCTCGAACGGTGCCCCGGGAGTTGGGGAGCTACTCCTTGGCTTCTATGCGCGCCAGGATGTCGCGAATCTCGGCGAGGAGCTCGGTGGCGCCGTCGGCAGCCTTGGGGGCCTCCGCCGTAGACTCAGCGCCCACCACCACCTTCTGCCGCTGCAAGAGGATCGCGTCACGAAACTCCATCGCGTCCACCACCCCTATCAGATTGCCTTCGCTGCCCGAGTTCGGCCCCGACTGGCCCGCGGTTTCCACCTTCAAGCCGCGCAGCTTGAAATGGCGCATGAGCGGTCCGTCGTGCAGGCGCAGGTCGGTGATCCGGTTGAGAGGGATGGTGGCTTCAGTGCGGCTGAATACGCCCTTGCGTATCTCCAGGGCCTGGGTGGTCAGCCGGGCGGACATGCGCGCCAAGTGCTGCGGGCCGTACCAGAGGCTGTAGAGAAGCCACAGTGGTATCAGCGGGATGCCTACGATCGTGAAGAAGAGGATGATTGAAATGAACCAGCGCCAATAGGCGATGCTGTTGGGGTCAAATTGGGCGTCGCGCAAGGTCTTGCCGGTCGCGCGGGACCGGTCGATCTGATCTGACTGCATCGATATGTCCCCCGTGGTCCCTGTGCCGTCCGTTGCTGGCGCCGCGTTGTAGCAGCCGTGCGATTGAGCCGACGAACGCCGGCCGGTTGCCGCTGTGCGCGTTATCTTATTAGTCGGACGGCGACTCGCTGAGATCCCGCTCGTCGATCCGCGGACGGACCTCCAGGTGCTCAGCGAATTCGCAGCGGCCGCGGTCGCCTGACTCGGGAGGGTCTCAGGCCGAGGCCGAGAGTCCGCTCAACCCTTCGGCGATCGTTGGCACCAGCTCGGCCCGCACGGCCCGCTCGGCGACCCGCAGACCGCTCACCACCGCCTCCGCGTGCGAGCGGCCGTGGCCCAGGATCACGACCCCGTTGACGCCCAGCAGCGGGACGCCGCCCCACTGCGCGTAGTCGGTGCGGCGGCGCAGCTCGCGAAACGACGGTCGCATCAGCAACGCGCCCAGCTGAGACAGGCGGCGGGCCTTCACGTGCGTCCGCAGCTCGGCGAACGCGTATTCGGCCGTGGCTTCCATCGCCTTGATCAGAATGTTGCCCGTGAAGCCGTCGCAGACCACCACGTCCACCTTGCCGGCGACGATTCCCCGCGGCTCCACGTGTCCCTCGAACTTGAGGTTGGAGGCGGCGAGCAGTTCGGAGGTCTCGAACACCAGGCTGTTGCCCTTGGCGTCCTCCTCGCCAATGCTCAGCACGCCCACCGTCGGCGCGGCGCGGCCCAGCACGCGCTGCTGGTAGACCTGGCCCATCAGCGCGAACGCCAGCAAATGCCGGGGTCTCGAATCGGCGTTCGCCCCCACGTCGATCGCCAGTGCCGGCGACCCGGTGGAGGGCAGCAGCGCCGCCAGCCCCGGGCGCTCGACGCCCGCGGCGCGGCCCACCACCAGCACCGCGGCCGCCATCGCCGCGCCCGTGTTCCCCATGCTCAGGAACGCGTCTACTTCGCCGGCCTTGAGCAGATCGGCACAACGGCGAATGGAGGAGTCCGTCTTCGTCCGCACCGCCGTGACGGCGTGCTCGTCCATCGCCACCACGCCTGGTGCGTGCTCGATTCGCCAATCGTCCCCGTCGTCGCCGGCTCGCCGGAGCGCCGCGCTCACGGCGTCGCGATCGCCGACCAGCACCGGTGAGATGCCCGATGTCCGGCGTGCCTGGACGGCGCCCAGCACGATCTCATCGGGCGCAAAATCACCACCCATCGCGTCCAGCGCGATGGGTGCGGCGGCTTGGGACACCGAACTACCGCTAGATGTCGAGGTTTCGGACGGATCGCGCCCGGTTGAAGATGAAATGTCGTCGCTCGGCCACGTCGGTGCCCATCAGCCGCGCGAACACCGCGTCGGTGTGCTCTTCGTCCTGCACGCCCACGCCAAGCATGTGTCGGGTCTCGGGGTTCATGGTGGTGTCCCACAACTGGTCGGCGTTCATCTCGCCGAGACCTTTGTACCGCTGCACGCCCACCCTGCCCGACATTTGCTTCAGAATCGCGTCGCGCTCGTCCTCGCCATAAGCGTAGACGGCGCGCTGGCTGTTCGCGACGCGGAAGAGCGGCGGCTGCGCGATATACAAGTGGCTGTGCTTGATGAGCGGGCGCATGTGTCGGAAGAAGAAGGTTAGCAGCAGCGTCCGGATGTGCGAGCCGTCAACGTCCGCATCCGTCATCACGATGATCCGACCATAGCGGATCTTCGTCAGGTCAAAGTCGTCCTTGACGCCGGCGCCGATCGCCGTGATCAGATTCCGGATCGCCTCGTTCGAGAGCACCTTGTCGGTGCGCGCCTTCTCGACGTTGAGGATCTTGCCGCGCAGCGGGAGCACGGCCTGGAATCGACGGTCGCGTCCCTGCTTGGCATTGCCCCCGGCCGAGTCGCCCTCCACGATGAACAACTCGCACCGGTCGGGATCGCGCTCCTGGCAGTCGGCCAGCTTGCCCGGCAGCGCCATGCCATCGAGCGCACCCTTCCGCACGACCAGATCGCGTGCCTTCTGCGCCGCCATCCGCGCACGCGCGGCCAGCAGGGTCTTCTCGATGATCCGTCGCGCCTCCGACGGATGCTCGTGCAGAAACGTGCTCAGCTGATCGTTGACCAGTGATTGAATGTGACCGGCCACTTCACTGTTGCCCAGTCGGGCCTTGGTCTGCCCCTCGAACTGCGGCTCGGGGATCATCACGCTCACCACCGCCGTGAGACCTTCGCGCACGTCCTCGCCGGTGAGATTGGCGTCGTTGTCCTTCAGGATTCCGTTCTTCCGCGCGTAGTCGTTGAGCGTGCGTGTGAGCGCCGATCGGAACCCGGTCAAGTGCGTGCCGCCGTCGATGTTCCGGATCGTGTTGGCGAACGCCATGACCTGCTCGGCGACCGCGTCGCTATAGATCATCGCAACGTCGACCTGCGTGGTCTCGGCCTGCCCACGGACCAGAATCGGCTCCGGGTGCAGCAGCGTTCGACGCCGCGACAGTTGCCGTACGAAGGCGCCCGTGCCGCCCTCGAAGTAGAAGCTCGTACGGCGGTTGGCCCGCTCGTCGATCAGCCGGATCCGGGTTCTGGCCGTCAAGTAGGCCATCTCGCGGAAGCGTTGCGCCAGCAGATCGAAGTCGTAGTCCAGCGTCTCGAAGACCTCGCGGTCGGCCATGAACTCGACCGTCGTGCCGTGGCCCTTTGTTCTCGCGCCTTTCTTGAGATCCGCCTTCGGCCGGCCGCGCGCGTACTCCTGTGTCCAGATGTACCCATCGCGACGCACATCAACCCGCAGGTACTCGGAAAGCGCGTTGACCACCGACACGCCCACGCCGTGCAGGCCGCCCGACACCTTGTAGGCGTCGCCGCCGAACTTGCCGCCGGCGTGCAGCGCGGTCATCACGACCTCGACCGCGGGGCGCCCGACTTTCGGATGCTTGTCGACCGGAATGCCCGAGCCGTTGTCGGTCACCCGCACCCGGCCGCCAGCCGTGATCACCACATCGATCTCGTCCGCGCGGTCGGCGAGCGCCTCGTCCACGCTGTTGTCCACGACCTCGAACGCCAGGTGGTGCAAGCCCCGCGCGCCCGTGCTGCCGATATACATGCCCGGACGGCGGCGCACGGCCTCGAGCCCTTCCAGAACCTGAATGTCCTTGGCGCTATATGCCACCGCTCGTGCTGCTCCTCGCCGGGTGATACGGGCGCGTGCGCGCCAACATTTGTCGCATCAAAGCCAAATGGCCCCGCGCTCAGCCGGAACGCCAACGGCCGGTAGGCCATTGGCCACGGAGCTCGTGCGGCTGTCGGTCTCGGCGGTAAACGAGTAGGAACTCTGTTTTCAAGAAGCGTTAGAGCGAGACGGCCGCCAGCGCGGTCCCCCCGATTGCCCACGCCGAACCCGGACAATTCAGTTGCTCAATCATACCATAGGTACCGCTTCGAGACGGTCGTCGGCGACCTCACGAACAGGTTTGAAGCTACATAAAGCGGAGCCGCGTCGACGTTCGTCTCAGACCGCCGGCGCGCCTCAACCGACGAACCGCCCATCCTTCTGAATCAGTTCGTCGTCCAGGTACACCGCGCCGTCGCTGCGCAGATCCTTGATCATGTCCCAGTGCACCGCCGACTCGTTCTTGCCGCCGGTGAACTCGTACGCGCGCCCGACCGCCAGATGCACGGTTCCGCCCATCTTCTCGTCGAACAGGATGTTCTTCGTGTGCCGCTGGATCTCGAAGTTGGTGCCGATCCCGATCTCGCCCAGCCGTCGCGCGCCCGGGTCCGTCGCCAGGATCTGCGTCAGGAACTCCTCGCCGCGATCCGCGTGCGCCTCGGTGATCTCGCCGTCGCGGAACGTCAGGCTGATCCCCTCCACCTCGCGGCCCTGGTAGATCGCTGGGAAGTCGTAGCGGACGCGGCCGTTCACGGCGTCCTCGATGGGCGCCGTGAAGATCTCGCCGTCGGGCATGTTGTGCGACCCGGCCGCCGGCTCCCACGTGCGCCCCTCGGTCCGCAGCGTCAAGTCGGTGTCCGGGCCCACGATCCGGATCTCACGACCCCGTTCCAGCCGCGCCTTGAGCTCGCTGAGCCCCTGATCCATCGCGGCCCAGTCGATGTTTGTGGCCCCGAACAGGAAGGTCTCGTACGCGTCCAGCGACATTCCCGCCTCCTGCGCCAGCGCGGGCGTCGGGTAGTCGCACAGGACCCAGCGGACGTTCTCGATGATCTGATTCATCACCGGCCGCGCGGCCGTCATCATCGCGCCGACCCTCGCGGGATCGCTGCCGCTGAGCGTCCGTGTGTTATCGGGCGCTCGGATCCGTATCGCGGCGGCGATGTTGTCAGCCTCGAACTTGCGCACCGGGTCCAGGAAAGCCACCTGCTCGTCGGAGCCGTGCGCGAGCGCGAGTTCCTGCGCCTCCTCGAAGGTCACGCTCAGGCGCGGATGCGCGCCCGCCTCCAGCACCCGCCGGAAGCAGGCCAGCATCAACGGCTTGCCCCGCGGCGAGCCCATGATCGCAACGAGCTCGCCCGGCTGCGCGTTGATTGAGTGACCGACCAGAATGTCGGCCAGCGCGTCGACCCGTGGATCACCCATATGCGCGTCCCTAACCGGCTGCGGCCGTTGCCTGCGCCGAAGCGCGCCAGCCTAGCACCGACGTGCTGGTGGGCTGCGCGCACCCGCTGGCCGGCGAGGCTCCGGTACTCTGCGCCCATGCGCGCGCTCTCGGTCCGCTGCCATCTGGTCGGCGCGGGCGCCCGCGGCCGGCCATGACCGCACAGGCGTGGGAGACGCTCGCGGCCGAGACGGTCTACTCCGACGAGTGGCTCACGCTCGAGCACGAGCACGTCCGCCTGCCCAACGGCTACGAGATTCCCGCCTACAACGTGATCGTGGAGCGGGACTTCTGCCAGATCATCGGGATCACGCCGAACTTCGAGATCCCGCTCGTGCGCCAGTACAAGCACGGCGCGCAACGGGAGGTGCTGGAGTTCCCGGCCGGGCTGGTGGATATGGGCGAGTCTCCATCGGAGACGGCCGTGCGTGAATTCCGCGAGGAGACCGGCTACGTGGGCGACGCCCCGGTCCTCATGGGCCGCCTGCTCACCAATCCCACCCGCAGTCGCAACTGGGGGTATCACTTCCTGATCCGCAATGCGTGGCCGGCGGACGATCCGGCGCCCGAGCTCACCGAGGACATCGCGGTGGAGGTGGTGCCGCTCGCGGAGGTCACGCGTCGAATCCAGGCCGGCGCGATCGCCGACGTGAGCTCGTTGGCCGGCTACGCGCTGGTCCGCGCCGCCCTCCCCGACGCGCCTTGGGAATAGATCCGCGCCGAACCGCACGAGCCTTTGGTTCGCTCTACCTGAAGCCGGCCGGTAGGATGAACTCGCTCAGGCCGCCGCTGGACCTGGGCCTCTTTTCTTGATTTCACAATGCGTCTGCGCCGAGATCTCGATCAGCTCGAGGGCTACGTCCCAGGATTTCAGCCGACCGCTGACAACTGGATCAAGCTCAACACCAACGAGAGCCCGGAGACCTCGCCCGCCGTGCTGACCGCGCTGCGCGACGCGCTCGACAACCAACTGCGGCTCTATCCCGATCCGTTGAGCTCGAAGCTGCGCGACCGAATCGGCCGCCGCCACGGACTTGACCCCAACCACGTGATCGTCGGGAACGGGTCGGACGACGTGCTCAATCTGCTCCTACGGGTGGTATGCGACCCGGGCGACCGCGTGGTGGCGCCTGCCCCAAGCTATTCGGTGTATCCGGTGCTCAGCGCAATCCGCGGGTGCGAGATCGTTGAGGTCCCGCTGGGGGAAGACTTCGCGTTGCCGCTCCGCCAGCTTGCCAGCGCGCGCGGCAAGCTCACGTTCGTCGCCAGCCCCAACAATCCCGCCGGCACGCACTACCCCGCGGACCAAATTCGCCTGCTGGCGAGCCACTGCAACGTGCTGGTCGTGGATGAGGCGTATGTTGAGTTCGCCGACGCCGACCGCGTGGATCTGCTGGGCGAGTGTCCCAATCTCTGCGTCGTGCGCTCGTTCTCGAAGGCCTTTGGACTCGCCGGCCTGCGGCTCGGGTACGGCCTCGCGTCGCCCGAATTGATCGAGCCACTGCTGCGTGTCAAGGACTCGTACAATGTCGGCCGGCTTGCGCAGGTCGCAGGCGTCGCGGCGCTCGACGACGCGGAGTGGGCGGAGGCACATTGGCTGGGAATTTGCGAGCGACGTGAAGCGTTCGCCCGCGAGATTCAACACCGTTTTGGGCTCCGCGTTTACCCGTCGCACGCAAACTTCGTCCTTGTGGACTGCGCTCCGCATGACGCCGCGGCGCTGCAGCGCCGACTCGAGAAGCGACGGATCCTCGTACGCAGATTTGGGGCGGACGACCGAACGGCCAACGCGCTTCGTATCTCGATCGGAAGTGCCGCCGAAATGGACGCGGTGCTGGATGCGCTGGGACAAGAGCTCCCCGCCGCAACCGCTGCGGTCGCGCGGAATGCGTAGCTAAACGTGACGCACGCTCGTTCGAACCGAATGCCCGCCGTGTGCCGGGCTCGCAAAAGGATGCGTTAGTTGGAAGGTCTTGTCTGGGTCGTCCCCGCCGCCATCGGCGTCTCGCTCGTCGTCGCCGCGTATCTGACCCGAGATGTGCTCGGGCGGCCGATCGATCGCTCGGGTGACCCCCGCGGCCTGCTCCCCGCGATCGTGCAGATGGACGACGCGGGTCGGTCGGCGCTCTACGCCTCGATGTTGCGGAACGGTGAGCGCATCTACGAAGGCGCCACCGCGTTTCTCAGGCGCCAGTACCGCACGATCATGTTGCTGACCTTGGTTGCGGCCGCCGTGCTGGCGCTGCTGCTGTTCTTCTACGGCGCGAATGCGGAGAAGGGCATCGAGCCGCTCGATATCGCGTGGCGCACGGGTGTCTCGTTCCTCGTCGGCGCCATCGCCTCGGCGCTGTCCGGCGTGATCGGCATGATCGTCGCGGTCAAATCAAACACTCGCACGGCCAGCGCCGCGACCGCCTCGCTCGGCGACGCGCTCACGGTGGCGCTGCGGGGCGGCGCCGTGTCCGGCATCCTCATCGTCGCGCTCAGCATGCTGGGCGTGTTCGGACTCTTCCTCGCCTTCGGCGGGCTCGAGAATCCGGAGCGCGCGCCCGAGCTGATCGTCGGTTTTGGATTCGGCGCCAGTTTCGTGGCGCTGTTCGCTCAGCTGGGCGGCGGCATCTACACCAAGGCTGCCGATGTCGGGGCGGATCTGGTTGGCAAGGTCGAGGCGCGCATGCCCGAGGATGATCCGCGCAACCCCGCCGTGATCGCCGACCTGGTCGGCGACAACGTCGGTGACTGCGCGGGACGCGGCGCCGACCTGTTCGAGTCCACCGCCGCCGAAAGCATCGGCGCGATGATTTTGGGGGTCGCCGTCTACTCCGCGATCCAAGCGGCCGGCGGTGAGCCGAGCGTCGCCTGGATTCTCTTCCCGCTCGTCGTCCGCGCGTTCGGGACGCTCGCCTCGATCATAGGCCTGCTGGCCGTTCGACCCGGCCGGGTGCGCAACGCGCAACGGGCGCTCGACTTCGGCTATTGGGTCACCGCCGCGTTGTCCGTCGTCGGCATGGCCGTGGCCGCCTACGTGATGCTCGGGTCCGGCTGGTTCTTCCTCGCCGGCGTCATCGGCATTCTCACCAGCGTGGCGTTCGTGTACATCACGCAGTACTACACCTCGTACAACTGGCGTCCGGTCAAGCAAATCGCCGAGGCCTCGCGCACCGGCCCCGCCACCAACATCATCTCGGGGCTCGCGGTTGGGTTCGAGAACACCGCCGCTCCCATCATCGTCATCTCGGTGGCGCTGTGGACCTCGTATCAGACCGGCCTTCGCGGCTTCGAGGATATCGGCATCCAGATCGGCGACTTCGAGGGCGGCGTGTTCGGAACCGCCGTCGCCACCATGGGCATGCTCATGAGCGCCGCCTACATCCTGGCCATGGACACCTTTGGCCCCATCACCGACAACGCCGGCGGCATCACCGAAATGTCCGACGCGCCCGAGGATGTCCGTGACATCACCGACGGCCTCGACGCGGTCGGCAACACGACCAAGGCTCTCACCAAGGGCTACGCGATTGGCTCGGCCGCGCTGGCGGCCTTCCTGTTGTTCAGCGCCTACCTCGAAACCGCCGGCCTTGAAGAGACCGGCGTCAACCTAGCCAAGGTCGAGGTATTCATCGGCGGCATGCTGGGCGCCATGCTCGTTTTCCTATTCAGCGCACTGGCTATCCGCGCCGTGGGTCGCGCCGCCGGCACCATCATCCAGGAGGTCCGGCGTCAGTGGAGCGAGCAGCCGGGCATCTTGGAGGGCACCGTCGAGCCCAGCTATGGGCAGGCGGTCGACATCACCACCCGCGCCGCCTTGCGCGAGATGATCCTTCCCGGCGTCCTCGCGGTGACCGTCCCGATCGTCGTCGGGATCATCCTGAAAGCCGAGGCCGAGGCCGCCTTCTTGATGATCGGAACGATCGCGGGCGTCTTGCTCGCCACCGTCATGAACAACGGCGGCGGCGCCTGGGACAACGCGAAGAAGTATATCGAGGCCGGGATGCTCAAGGACCCCGACGGCAACCCGATCGGCAAGGGAACGGACGAGCACGCCGCATCGGTCGTCGGCGACACCGTAGGGGATCCGTTCAAGGACACCGCGGGACCCTCGCTGCACGTGCTCGTGAAGCTCTTGAGCACGATTACGTTGGTGCTCGCGCCCGTCTTCGTGTAGGCGGGTCCGGCTCGATGCGCGCCCGATAGCGCGTGTTGTCCGCGGGCCTGGGCGTCGGCGTACTGGCGGGTGGCCATGCTGCCTGAGGCCGCGCTGCTCGGCGCTGTGCAGGCGCTCACTGAGTTCTTTCCGGTCAGCAGCTCTGGCCATCTCCTGCTGGTTCCGGCCTTCTTTGGCTGGTCCGATCCCTTCATTTCGAGTCTCACGCTCAGCGTGGCGCTGCATCTGGGCACCGCCGCCGCCGTCGTAATCGCCCTCTGGTCCGAGTGGCGCTGGCTGGTCCGCGGTCTTCGGCCGGGCGCCAGCGAGGCGCCGGTGGCGCGCCGGGTCGCGCTCGGAATTCTTCTCTCCACGCTCGCCGTCGGCGCCATCGGTCTGCCGTTGCGTGACGCCTTCGCCGCGACCCGGGTTCCCTGGGTGGTTGCGGTCACGCTGATCGTCTTCGGTGTAGGGCTCGCCGTGGCCGACCGGTTCGGCCCCACCCGCTGGTCGTTCCAGTCGGCGCCGTTGGCACGCTGGCTGATGATCGGCGTCAGTCAGCTGGTGGCGCTTGTTCCCGGCGTGTCGCGCTCCGGGATTACGTTAACCACCGCGCGCGCGCTCGGCGTCGATCGCCCGGCCGCCACGCGCTACGCGATGATGCTTCTCACACCCGTCGTGCTCGGGACGGGCCTCGCCCAGCTGGCCGTGGCCGCGGGGGAGGGCGAGCTGCAGCGGAATCTCGCGCCGCTCATCGTTGGCGCGGCGGTCGCCGCCGTTCTCGGTGCGCTCGTCGTGCGTGCGCTGCTCTGGTTCGTCGCGCGCCGCAGCCTGATGTTCTTTGCGGGGTACCGCATCGCGCTCGGCACCGCCACGCTCGCGCTGCTGGCCGCTGACGCCATCTGACCGTCCCTATAATCGGAATCCCTGAGAGCGAGGGTTCCATGCGCGTCGGCATTCTCAACGCAACCGGCTATACCGGCGGTGAGATGATCCGCATCCTGGCCGGCCATCCTGACTTGGAGATCACCGGCGTGACCGCGCGCAGTGACGCCGGTCGCGCCGTTGGCGATGTGCTTCCCTGGACCCGTGCGACCGCGCGGCCCGGTCTCGCCGAGCTCACGCTCACGCCGGAGCTGATGGACTCGTACGACCTGGTTGTCTCCTGCCTGCCGCACAGCGCGTCGGCTCTGGCGCTGGCGCCGTTCGTCGAGAGCGGTGTGCGCGCCGTGGATGTAAGCGCGGACTTCCGTCTGAAGGATCTGGCCGCGTACGAGCGCTGGTACGGCGAGCACGCAGCGCCTGGCTTGATCGACTCGTCCGTCTACGGCCTCACGGAATTCCGGCGAGACGAGGTGCGCGCCTGCATGCTCGTCGCCAATCCCGGGTGCCACGCGATCACCGCGCAGCTCGCGCTCTACCCGGCGCTGGCCGCCGGTCTGGTGGACCCGCACGTCACCGTCGATTCAAAGACCGGTATCTCCGGCGCCGGTCGTACGTCCAAGCCTGAATTCGGCTTCTCCGAGATCAATGAGAACGTGGCCGCGTACAACGTGGCGGCCCATCGGCATGTGCCCGAGATTGAGCAGGAGCTCTCGGCCGCCGCGGGCACGGAGGTGACCGTGACATTCGTCCCCCATCTCATTCCAATGACCCGCGGCATCCTGGTCACCGCCTATGCCGCGCTGCGCGCGGGCGCCGGTCCGGACGATGTTTCGGATGCCTACGACGAGGCCTACGCGCGCGAGCCATTTGTCCACGTGATCGATCGCCCGCCGTCCACCAAGTGGGTTGCGGGCGGCAATCACTGCTTCATCCACGCCGTGGTCGACGAGCCGGGTCGGTCGTTGATCGCCTTCGCCGCCACCGATAACCTCGGGAAGGGCGCAGCGGGCGCGGCCGTGCAGAACGCCAATGTCATGCTAGATCTCGCCGAGGACGCCGGACTCGGCATTCCACCCAGCTTCCCTTAGATGCACGAGCCCCCCGACAGCCTCGGTGAGTTCACGGTCGTTCCTGGCGGTGTCGTGGCGCCGCGGGACTTTGTCGGCGGCGGCATTGCGGCCGGAATCAAGCCGTCCGGAGATCTCGATCTCGGCGGCATCCTGAGTACCCGCGAGCCCTGCACCGTGGCCGGCACGTTCACGACCAATCGGGTCAGAGCCCCATCGGTCGTGATCGACATTGATCGCGTCGCCGACGGTCATGCTCGGGCGGTCGTGTTCAACAGCGGCAACGCCAACACTTACAGCGGGCCGGAGGGACACGCGGACGCGCTGCGGATGGCCGATGCGTTCGCCAATCGCCACGGGGTTCCGAGCGACCAAGCGCTCTGCGCATCCACGGGCGTGATCGGGTTCCGTCTTCCAATGCCGACGGTCTTGGCCGGGATCGAGGCCCTGTCGCTGGACTCGGCGGACGGTATCGACATCGCGCGCGCCATGATGACCACCGATGCCGGCCCCAAGTCGATCGCCATCGAGGTGCCGCTGGCGGCCGGGACGGTGCGCCTGGGCGCCGCCGCCAAGGGCGCCGGCATGATCCATCCCAACATGGCCACGATGCACTGCTTCCTCACCACCGACGCCGCGCTCCATACCGCGCACGCGCGTGAACTGCTGCGCGCGGCGGTCGACCGTTCGTTCAATGTGATCAGCATCGACGGCGATCAGTCGACCAGCGATACGGTCTTGCTCTTCGCCAACGGCGCCGCCGGCGGCGCGCCCATCGAGCCCGGCAGCGACGACGCGGCGATGTTGTGGCGCGCGCTGGACGCCGTGACCCGCTGGCTTGCGCGCGAGATGCTGCGCGGAGGCGAAGGCGTCACCAAGCTCATCGACATCCAGGTCCGCGGCGCCGCCGACCAGCCGCAGGCGCGCGCCGCCGCACGCGCGATCTCGACCTCCATGCTCGTCAAGGCTGCGGTGCACGGCGGCGATCCCAACTGGGGTCGCGTGGTTGCCGCGCTCGGCAACAGCGGCGCCGACTTCGATCCGACCGTGCTCGATCTCTGGATCGGTGACACTCAGGTGGTGGCCGGCGGAACTCCAACGGAGTACGACGAGGCGTCCGTGGCCGCCCACTTCCGGGGCGCCGACTGTCGCATTGCCGTGGATCTTCACGCCGGGCCCGCAGCGTCCGAGGCCTGGGGCTGTGATCTCTCGAAGGACTACGTCGACATCAACTCGGAGTACATGACGTAGCCGCTATGGCCGCGCGCAGGCGCTCCGGCGGACCCTCGCTGTCCGCGTTTCGCGGGCGCTACGTGGTGGTCAAGCTCGGTGGAACCGGCGATATCGACGCCGGGCGGGTCGGACTCGATATCCGCTCGCTGGTTGAAGCGGGCGCGCGCGTCGTCGTTGCGCACGGCGGCGGCGACACCCTCACCGCCTGGATGAAATCACACGAGCGACCTAGCCGCTGGATCGACGGCCTGCGCGTGACCGATGCACGCACGCGCGACGACGCAGTCATGATCTATCGCGGCGTGGTTGCGCCCGCCGTGATCGGCGAATTGGTCCAGGCGGGTGTCTCCGCAGTCGGCATCGGCGGTCCGGACGGCGGGGTGATCCGCGTACGACGACGGTCCCCCGAGCTCGGATACGTAGGCGCGATCCGCTCGGTGCGGATGGATTTGCTCGAAGACCTTACGACCGGCGGGCACGTCCCGGTTGTATCACCGCTCGGTCTGGGACCGCGCGGCGAGCTCTACAACGTCAACGGGGATGACGTCGCCGCCGCGATCGCGCGCGCCGCCCGCGCCGCCGCGCTGGTCTTCCTCACGGATGTCGACGGTGTGCGCGCCGCCGAAGGCCGCATTATCCCGCTGCTCGACCGCCGGACCGCGCGTGCGCTCATCCGACGGGGCGTCATCGCGGGGGGAATGCTGCCCAAAGTTCGCAGCGCGCTGCGGCTGCTCCGCAGCGTCGAGGCGGTCGTGATCGCGAACGCCGCTCATGCCCATGTCCTGCGGGACGCCTTGGGCGCAAAGCAGACCGGCACGCGAATCGTCCCCTAGCACTCCTATAATCCGATCCGCTCCCGCTCTGCGGATTAAATGCCATGACACGCACCGTGACCGACTGGCAGGCGGCCGAGGCCGCCTACTACCACCAGGCGTTCGTCCGCGCTCCGGTCACGCTCGTCCGTGGCGAAGGCGCTCGCGTCTGGGACGACGCCGGCAACGAGTACCTGGACTTCGCCGCCGGTATCGCGGTCACGACGCTGGGCCATTCCGACCCGGAGCTGGTCGAGGCCGTCGCTACCCAAGCGCGTGAGCTCATCCACACGTCGAACCTGTTCTACACCGTGCCCCAGCTCGAGGTCGCGCAGCGTCTGATCGACCAGTCCGCCCTCGACCGCGTCTTCTTCGTCAACAGCGGGGGCGAGGCCACCGAAACCTGCGTCAAGATCGCACGCAAGTGGGGGCGCACCGAGCGTGACGGCGCCTTTCGGGTCATCACCACCGATCGGAGCTTCCACGGTCGCTCGCTCGCGATGACCGCGGCCACCGGCACGCCCGCGTACCACGCGCCGTTCGAGCCGATGCCGGATGGCTTCGCGCAGGTCCCCTTCAACGACCTGGACGCGATGCGCGCAGCCGTCGATGCCTCCACCGCCGCAATCATGATCGAGCTGGTTCAGGCCGAAGGTGGCGTGTGGTCGGCCGACCCCGAATACGTGCGCGAGCTGCGCCGGCTCTGCGACGCCGAGGGCCTGCTCCTGATCTTTGACGAAGTACAGACCGGCATCGGGCGGACCGGCACGATGTTCGCCTACGAGCAATTCGACGTGGAGCCCGACGTACTGGCGCTCGCGAAGGGGCTCGGCGGCGGTCTGCCGATTGGCGCGGCCTTGAGCAAGGAGCACGCCAGCGTGCTCCGGCCCGGCGACCACGGATCGACGTTCAGCGGAAACCCGCTGGTCTGCGCGGCCGCGCGCGTGGTGCTGGACCGAGTGGCGTCGCCCGGATTTCTCGACGATGTGCGCGCCAAGGGCATGCTCGTGTCCGAGTCGCTCGAGCGGCTGGCGGCCGATACCGGACGCGTCGCCGACGTGCGCGGCCTCGGCCTGCTGGTGGGATTCGATCTGCCGTCGGCCGAGTTAGCAGACGCTGTCATCGGGCATGCGCGGGATCACGGGCTGCTGCTGATCAAGGCCGGAGCGGCAACGCTGCGCATCGTCCCGGCGCTCAGCATTGAGACGGCGGAACTCGAGCAGGGGCTGCGCATACTCGACGCAGCGGTGCGCGCGGCTGAGGCTTGAGCATTCGGTCAGCGGCTCGGTCGGCCGCGCGACCGGCTGCCATGGAGACGCGCCGGTGAACATGTGGGGCGGACGTTTCGAAGAGCCTCCGGCCGAAGCGGCGCGTGCCTTCACGCGCTCGTTTCCCGTCGATCGACGCCTCTATCGGGAGGACATCGTCGCCAGCATCGCCCACGCCGACATGCTGGGCGCGCGGAAGATCATCCCCGCCGCCGACTCGGAGGCCGTGGTTCAGGCGCTCGAACGGCTGCTGGTCGAGCTCGATGCGGTCGGCGGACCTCCGGACGAGGGTGACGAGGACATCCACTCATACATCGAGCGCTTGCTGATCGAGCGTCTCGGGGACCCGGGACGCCGCCTGCACACCGCGCGCAGCCGCAACGATCAGGTGGCGACCGACATGCGCCTGTACTGCAAGGGGCTCAGCCTGCGGACGGCCGCGCGGGTGCTCGATTTGCTCGATGTGCTCGTTACACGCGCCGAGGCCGAGGCCGAGACGCTTCTCCCGGGCATGACCCATCTGCAGATCGGCCAGCCGATTACGCTCGGTCACTATCTCCTGGGTATCGGGGAAATGCTCAAACGGGATGTCGTCGGCTTCTTATCCGCCTTCTCGATCGCCGATGTTTCCCCTTTGGGATCGGGTGCGGTCGCAGGCGTGCCGTATCCCATCGACCGACGTGCCGCGGCGGCGCGTCTCGGCTTCGCCGAGATCAGTCGTAACAGTGTCGATGCGGTGGCGGACCGGGATTTCGTGATCGCCGTGCTACAGGTTCTTTCCGGTCTCATGGGGCATCTATCGCGGTGGTCGGAAGATCTCGTCATTTGGGCGTCGCCAGCGTTCGCGATGGTCGAGTTCGACGAGGCCTACGCGACCGGAAGCAGCCTGATGCCGCAGAAGAAGAACCCCGATGTGGCGGAATTGATACGAGGCAAGGCGGGAAGCGTCCTGGGGATGCTCACCGGCCTGGCGGCGACTGTGAAGTCGGTGCCGCTGAGCTATGGATTGGATCTCCAGGAGGATAAGCAGGCGGTGTTCGGGGCTGAGGATCACGTGATGCCGGCGCTGCGGGCGTTGCGGGGCGCCTTCGAGACACTGACGTTTGATCGAGCGCGCATGCGGCGGCTCGCCGGCGAGGGTTACGCGGGGGCGACCGAGATCGCTGACTACCTGGTGGCTCGAGGCGCGCCGTTCCGAACAGCCCACGAGATCGCCGGCAATCTGGTGCGGCAGGCGATCGCATCGGGACGTCGCCTCGAGGAGCTGTCCCATGAGGAGTGGCGCCAGGCGGACGAGCGGCTGGGAGGCGATATGCGGACGCGCCTGGCGCCGGAAGAATCGGTGGCTCGGCGCAACGTCGAGGGTGGAACCGCTCCCGAGCGCGTGCGCGCGGAGTCGGCGGAAGCGCGGGCCTGGATAGAGCTTCAGCGTGGCCGCATCGGAGAGCTTTGGGCGCACGGTATGCCGGAGCGCTTGCGACCGGCTGCGTCCGCATAGACCTGTCAGAGGGCGAGCTGCCTTGTCCATACGGGTGGCAAAGAGGTGTTGGATGGGCGAGCCATTGCGGCTGCAAGTACCCGTGCCGCGTCGCGGCGCCCGTGGCTTCCGATGGCGAGCCGCGGCGCCTCGAGCAAGAGGGGTTAGTCGGGACGAGCAGACCGATTCCTGTGTGCAGTCGAATCCCGGCTCGGATTGCGAGAGCCCGGCGCAGCTTCGAGGTTTGCGTGGCGGAACCGAGAGACGTTTGAGAATTGCCACTGCCAAGCAGACACCCCGCGTGAGACGCACGATTGGATTTCGAGGCGTCGGCGACGTTGGCAACGGTTGTGAAACTGCGGCGCCGTGACTGATCCGCCTGCGCTGTCGGTGGTAATTCCCGCGTACGACGAGGCCGGGCGACTGCACGGGACGCTGGAGGCGCTTGGCCGGTGGGCCCAAAGCTGGCGTGAAGGCGATGTCGAAATCATCGTCGTGGACGATGGCTCGAGTGACGGTACGGGCGAGATCGCGGAGGCTTGGCGAGGGGAGGGCGGACGGGCCGCACGGGTTATTCGTGCCGCGCATCGAGGAAAGGGCTCGGCGGTGGCCCGCGGGATGGTGGCCGCGACTGGCAGCGTGCGCGCGTTCATGGACGCGGACCTCGCGGTGCCCGTGGAGATGCTGGAATCGGTTGTGGACGGCGTGCGGAGTGGCGCCGACATCGTGATTGGATCGCGGGAGCTGCGGGGCTCGTCGCGGCAGGCGGAGCCGAGGCTGAGGCACTGGATGGGGCGAATCTTCAACTGGCTCGTGATTCCGCTGGCGGTGCGCGGGATACCGGACACTCAGTGCGGCTTCAAGGGCTTTTCCGCTACCGCGGCGGAGGAGATATTCAATCGGGTTCGGCTATACCCGGCGGATGTCGGGATGGTCTCGAAGAGCCGGGTAACGGGATTTGATGTGGAGCTGCTGGCGATCGCCCAAACGCTCGGCTTGCAGATCGCTCAGATCCCGGTCGCGTGGCGTCACGTGGAGCAGAGCAGCGTCCGACCGCTGCCCGATGCGCTGTCGATGGTCTGGGACGTGTTGCGGGTGCGCTGGCACTTGGCCCGCGGCCACTACGGGCGGGCGATCGGATAGTCGGAACATCGTTGCGCCCGCGCACTTCGAATCCGGAGATTGGCGGACACGACGGCGATGAGCTGCCGATTCGTGATGTGGGTATGAGATCGGAATGGTGATTCGGTCCGCCGTGTACGACGGCTGGCTCGAGACGTTGGGCGGCGCCGAGCGCCAGATGCTCGGAGCCGTGGAGGCGATGCGGCGCCTTGGCCCGGTCACGATGATCTCGCATCGATCGCTTTCGAGAGAGCGGTTGGCGGAATGGTCGGGGCGCGACCTGGCGGGCGTGGAGCACGACGTGAGGCCCGATACTCCGGGGCTCGAGGGGCTGCTGGAGGGAGTTGAGTCAGACGTTTTCGTCAACGCAACTCACAACAGCTGGTTCGCGGCGCCGCACGCGGCGGGAATCATGTTTGTCTATTTCGCCGCCTCGGCGGGGTCTCGCTGGAAAGGAGCAATTGGCCGTCTGGTCGGGTGGGCGGAAAGTCGGCTGGGTGCGGCGCGGGAAGGCTCGGGGTGGTACGGCCCCGAGGCCCGCGGATGGGGATGGTGCCGTCAGTCAGCCGGACACGGTGAGATCAAGGCCAGCGAAGGCGCCGAGCTGCGTCTCTGGCTGTCCGACATGGACCCGGCGAAGGACCGGCCCGCTCGATCGTATCGCGTGGTGTCGTCGCACGGAGACACGCTGTGCGAGGCGCGCGCGGGGCGGCATGGGCGATTCGAGGCGTCACCGTGGGTTCGCGTTCCGACAGGCGCGTCCGGCGTAGTCGTCGAATCGGAGGCACGCGAGATTGAGGGCAGCCCGGACCGCCGCTTGATCGGGCTGTCCCTGGGCGCCATCGACGAACGCAGCGCGCCCCGCCGGATCTGGCATCTCGTCACGCGCCGGCTGGTGCCGGCGCCCGCGCGATTGGGGGTCGAGCAGCGACTGGCCGACTATGGCCGAGCGTTCCGCTCGTACCGCGTCGTATCACCGAACTCGCACTTCACGAACTACTGGCTGCGCCGGCGGTGGGGCATCGAGGGCGAGGTCATCTACCCGCCGGTGACTGGTGAAGACGCCCCACTGGCCCCCCGCGATCCGCTGATCCTCTCGATCGGGCGGTTCTTTACCGGGAGCCACAACAAGAAGCACGACGTGATGGTTGAGGCTTTTCGACGATTGGTGGAGAGCGGTCTCCGGGGTTGGCGTCTGGTGCTCGTAGGCGGTGTGGGTGAGCGGCCGGAGGATCGCGCCTACCTGGAGCGTGTTCGCCGCGCCGCCGATGAGCTCCCGGTGGAAGTGATCGCGGACGCCGACGAGGCGACCCTGCGCGACCTGCGGCGCCGCGCCAGCATCTGCTGGCACACGACCGGATACGGCGAGTCCGAGCGCCGCCATCCGGAGCGCTTCGAGCACTTCGGGATCGCCGTGGCCGAACTCATGGCCTCGGGCGTGGTTCCGGTCGTGATCGACGCCGGCGGCCTCCGGGAGATCGTACGGCCGGGCGTGGACGGCTTTCGCTGGCGGACGCTGGACGAGCTGGCGGGCTGCACCCTGCAACTGATCCGCGATGCGCGCCTGCGGCAGCGCATGGCCGCCACAGCGCGAGAGCGCGCGAAGCGCTGGTCGCTTGAGGAATACCAAACCCGGATCGTCGAGCTCGTGCGACGGGTGCACGCCGAGGCGCAGGCCGAGCAAGCGATGGGCGTCGCCTGAGGAACTCGGCGGGCCGGCGCGCCGCCCGCTGCTACCATCGCGCGACCGCACGCCGCCTCTCAACGCAACCCGATGGTCACTCTCGTCCAGAAGTACGGCGGCTCATCGCTTGCGACTCGCGAGCGAATTCAGACCGTGGCGGAGCGAATCGATGCCGACCGCCACGCGGCGGACCGCGTGGCGGTCGTCGTGTCGGCGATGGGCGACACCACCGACGACCTGATTGAGACGGCACGCCGGCTGTCGTCACGACCACCGCTGCGCGAACTCGACTTTCTGGTGTCCACTGGCGAGATCGTCTCCGCGTCTCTCATGGTCATGGCGCTTCACGAGCTTGGGTGCAAGGCCGTTGCGCTGAGCGGGCCGCAGGCCGGCTTCGACACCGACGGCAGATATGGCCGTGCTCGGGTCCTTCGTCTCGATCCGCGGCGCGTCCAGTCAGAGCTGGCCGAGGGCAGAGTGCCGGTCGTCGCCGGATTCCAGGGCCAGAGTCCGGACGGCGACATCGTCACGATCGGGCGCGGTGGGTCCGACGCCTCGGCGGTCGCGCTGGCCGTGGCCATCGGGGCCGACCGTTGCGAGATATACACCGACGTGGACGGCATCTACACCGCCGATCCGCGTCTGGTCCCGAGCGCGCGCATGCTCCACGAGGTTCTCTACGAAGAGATGCTCGAGATGGCCAAGCTGGGGGCCAGGGTCTTGCATCCACGCGCGGTGGAGATCGCCCAGCGCTTTTCCATGCCGCTGGTGGTACGGTCGAGCTTCAGCGATAGTTTGGGGACCCAAGTCGTGGCCGAGGGTGCCGTGGACATCGAGACCGCGCAGCGCGTTCGGGCCGTCACCCACGATAGCGACGTAGCGCGGGTGACTGTCCGAGGCGTGACCGATCGCCCCGGACTCGCCCACTCGCTGTTCCAGCCGCTTGCCGACCGCGGGATCAGCGTGGACGTCATCGTGCAGAATGTGTCGGAAGGCGGTGTGACCGACATTTCCTTCACGGTCGCCCGCGACGACATGGACGCCACACTGGAACTCGTGCGCCCGATTGCCGGCGATATCGGTGCGCGCGACGTCCTCGCGTCCGATGCCGTGGCAAAGGTCAGCTCGGTCGGCGTGGGCATGCAGACAACGCCCGGCATCGCCGCGCGCATGTTCGGTGCGCTGTCCGACGCCGGCATCAACATCGTCGGCATCACGACCAGCGAGATCCGCATCACCTGTCTGATCGACGCTGCCGAGGTCGAGCGCGCCGCGAAGGCAGTGCACGCCGCCTTCGATCTCGGCGTGGCCGCCGAGAGCTGACGAATCGTCGACCGACGGGCGATTCAACCCGTTGGTAACATTGCCGGGCCCGACGCCCCCGTTGCCGGGTGAGGAGGCACTGCCTGCATGGTCGAGATGGTCGTGGACAGTGTCCGCGTCAACCTCATCAGCCCCAGTCGGGTCGTGGTCCTCAAGGAGCGGGACGGCCCGCACTACCTGGCCATCGTCATAGGCACGGCCGAGGCCGATGCGATCGCGGTGAAGCTGCAAAACCGCACCGTGCCGCGGCCGCTGACCCACGACCTGCTGCGCGACCTCATTGAAACCTGCGGCGCCGAAGTGCGCCGCGTCGTCGTGACCAAGCTGGTCGAGCAGACGTATTACGCCAGCATCGTGATCGACCTGGACGGGCGTGAGCTCGAGATCGATTCCCGCCCCAGCGATGCCGTCGCGCTCGCCGTACGTGCGGGCGTCTCGATCTATGTCGAGGCCGAAGTGCTGGAACAGGCCGGATTCGAACCCGACGAAGAGGATGGGGACGGTGAGGCCGCGGAGGGCGAACAGATCCCCGACGAGAAGCTCGAAGTCTTTCGCGAGTTCATCGACCAGCTCGATCTCGACGACTTCGGTCGTTCGTGACGCCGGCGGGCGACTGAGCCCGATTGCCAAACGTTTCCGGGGCGCTCCGCATTCGTCCGATCGCCGCGGCCGTCGGCGCAGCGATCGGACCGATGTCGCCGCGGGCTACGCGTCCCGGCGCGTTGGGTTGCCCGGGCTGAACTGCCCGCCGTACGGAAGCGGCAAGCGCTCGACCGACTCGCGGAACGTCCCCTGACCCTTCGTCAGGTCGTGGATGTCCCACCCTTGCCTCTCGAGCTCCGCGAGCACGTATTCGAGCTCGTATTTCTCGCCCGTATCCGGGTCCTCGAACTCGGTCGTCCAGTGCAGCATGTGCCGCGGGAACTCGAAGTAGCCGTCGCCGTTCTTTCGCGGGATGCGGAGACGGAACTCCGAAACTCGAATGTGATGCGGCGATTCGTCAGACAACTTGGGCGCTCGCGTGCGTGTGGGTAGTCCCAACGGCCGGGGCGATTCTCTGCGGCCGCGCTCGCCGATGTCAACGCCCGGGCTTGCGGCCGACCACGATCAGATTCGGCGACTTGCTCAACCACTGGTCGCGCCGATAGGTGCCGAACACCCCTTCGACCGCCAGCCGCTGCGCCGCGAAGTCAGCGACCAGGTCGTCCCGCCCGAGCAGCGCGAGGCTATACCCGAGCCGCCGCTCCTCGATGCTCCCGTCGTCCGCATGGAGCCGATAGATCAGTGTGCTCCGACCGCGCCCGCTGTCTGGGTCGTACGAATAGAACCGCTCGCGTGTGATCCGACGGCCGTCCTCCGGCCCGGTCTCCAGGAACTCCACGTGCTCGTGATCGGGCTGGCGGTCCAGCGCATGCGCGGCGAACACATCGACCGCCAGCATGCCGCCGGGCCGCAGGTGGTGCAGGGAAGAGCGCAGGCACGCGGCCCGCGCGGACGCGTCCGGCAGCAGCAGATACGAGTTGAACGCCGCGAACACGAGGTCGAATTCGCGATCGACGGCGAACGACCGCATGTCGGCGCGCATGAAGTGCAGCCGCTCCGCAACCTCGGGGGCGAGCGACGCCCGTCTCCGCGCCGCCGCGGCCAGCATTTCGCTGGATGTGTCCAGGCCCGTGACGTCGAAGCCGAGCCTGGCCAGCGCGACCGCCACTCGACCGCTGCCGCACCCCAGCTCCAGCAAGCGAGAGCCCACGTCCGCCGCGGTTGTCGACCAGAAGGCGAGCTCGTCACCGGTGCAATCGGGGTATTCCAGGTCATAGACCCGCGCGGCCGGGTCGTAGCCAGTCTCATGGAAAGGCGGCGCGCTGGCCGGGTCTGTCATGCGGATGCCAGTCGCCGAGCCTTCAGGTGCGCCTGCCGGAGCGGTACCGGCTGCCGGGTGCGTCCGGTGCAGCGCTCCACCAGTTCCACCGCGGCCGGAAGGCTCAGTCGGTGTCCGACCGATATGAACATCGGGGCCACGGCCGAACGGGTCCGCAGCACCGTGCCGATCCGCTCCCGTCCGTCCATCAGCGGCGCCGCCGATCCCCGTTCCGTTTCCGGCTCGTCGTAGGTTCCGATAAGCCGCGACTTCGCACACCCCACCGTTGGCAAGTCCAGCTCCACGCCCAGGTGGCAGGCCAGTCCAAACCGGCGGGGATGCGCGAGCCCGTGGCCGTCGACGAGCAGCGCGTCGGCCGGCTCACGTAGGCCCCGCAGCGCCGCGAGCGCCGCCGGGAGCTCCCGGAACGATAGATAGCCGGGCACGTAGGGGAACTGCACCGCCCGCTCCGCGACCGCAGTCTCCACCAGCGCCAGCGAGGGAAGCGTCACGAGCGCGGCCACGGCCACCGCCGTGTTCCCGCGCACGTGCACGTCCACCCCCGCGACCGTCGTGGCGGCCTTTGCGGATCCGGACGCGACCACACGATCTCGCAGCTGTTCTTGCAGCCGGCGCGCCTCGGCAACCGTCGTCGGCCAGCTGGATCCGGGCATCGCGACGAGCGCGCCGCGCGTGTGCTAGGTCGCGTTCGAGGCGGCCGGAGGGCGCTCGGCGACTTCCTGTTCCAACGTCGCGTGGTCCTTCAAGCTGTCCATGGCGCGCCACCAGCCGTCGGAGAGAAACGCTCCCAGCAAACGGTCGTTCGCCAGCTCCGGAAACGTGCTGTCCTCGTGATCGCCGATGTCCGGCAGCCGGTCCTCGAACTCCTGGCTCAGGACATAGACCCCGCCGTTGATCCAATGCGGCAGCAGCGGGTTGGAGGTGAAGCTCGTGACCTTGCCGTCCTCGTGCTCGACGATTCCGAACTGGCTCCGATAGCGCGTTAGCAGGATCGTCGCCATATTCCCGTCGGCCTCGTGCTGGTCGATCATCGGCTGCAGAGGCTGATCGGTCAGGATGTCCGCGTTGGTGGCGATCACCCGCGGCTCGTCGCGAGGAACCAGCCGCAGCCCCTGCTTCAGGCCGCCGCCGCGGCCCAGCGGCGTGTCCTCCACCGCGTACTCGAACTGTGCGCCCAGCGCCGATCCGTCTCCGAAGTGCGCTTGGATCACCTCGTGCAAATAGCCGCATGAGATCACAAAGTGCCGGACGCCCTGAGCGATCAGCCAATCCACCTGATACGCCATGATTGGACGTCCCGCGACCTCCACCATCGGCTTTGGACGCGTCTCGGTGAGCGGACGCAGGCGCTCGCCTCTTCCGCCCGCGATCAGGACCGCGTACATCGAACGCCTCTCGGGCGCCGCGATCCGTGGCCGGCCGCGGACCTCGATTATATGGGCGTGTTCCGGCGGCGTCGGGGTCCCCGATAGATCACGACCGCGAGCGCAGCTCGATCACATTGCCGTCCGGGTCACGTGTGTACAGCGCGGTGCCCGCCTCGTCCTGGACGGGACCGTCCGCGCCCGCCCCTTGGGCCGCCAGCACCGCCGCCGCCCGTTCGAGCCCATCGTCGGAGACGCTGAACGCGAGGTGCTGCACACCCAGGTGCCGCCAGTTCCGGCGCCCGCCGGACCGAGTCGCGTCCGGCGCTTGAAAGAGGTGAATTTCGACAGCGCCGTGTCCTAGTACCTCGCGGAACTGCGTGCGCTGTCTGGTCGTGAATCCGAATGCCGCCCGATAGAACGCGCTGCTCGCGTCGAGGTCCGACACATTCACCGCCACGTGGTGCACGTCCAGCACTAGCAGCGGTCGGCGGCGATTCGGAGTGTCGGGTGGCATATCGCGAGTCGCGGGGCGCAGCTCCGCGTCCGAGATCGTATCGGACCTCGCATAGGCGTGAGACGACCCACGCAACGACCCACCGAACCCTGTCTGATAGGCTCGAATACAGGCTGGCGAGGAAGGACGGGCGGGTGCGCTGTCCCACGTGTGACTCGGAGCACCTGCAAGTGGTGGACTCGCGCGACATTCCCGAGGCCGTTCGGCGGCGACGCGCGTGTGACAACGGCCATCGCTTCACCACCTACGAACGGCGTGACGTGTTCGGGTGCCCGCGCTGCGGTCAGGACGACTCGCGGATCGAGGTTGTCAAGCTCGAGGCCGGCGGCGTGCGGCGGCAGCGCCGCTGCGGCGAGTGCGGCCACGCCTACGGGACCGAGGAACGTGCCGCGCTCACCGATGTTTCCGTCATCAAGGACGACGGTCGCCGCGAGCCGTTCAATCGCGACAAGCTCTTTCGGGCGCTGCGAACCGCCGCCGCCAAGCGACCGGTCTCGATCGACCGCATCCAGGCGGCCGCGGATGACATTCAGGCCCGGCTTGTCGACGACGGCCGGGCCGAAGTTACGTCCAGGCGCATCGCCGAGATGGCCCTCGAGCGGCTCGTGGAGCTGGACGAGGTGGCCTACGTGCGCTTCGCGTCCGGCTACCTCGAAGCCGGTGGGATC
This sequence comes from Chloroflexota bacterium, assembly GCA_965247475.1. Taxonomy (GTDB): domain Bacteria; phylum Chloroflexota; class UBA11872; order UBA11872; family UBA11872. The sequence goes on along the minus strand of OZ252016.1, from coordinate 2,089,349 downwards.
GATCGAATGCAGGACGTCATCGATGAGACCCTGCGTCGCCGGGAGCTTCAGGGCATTCGCCGCACGCACGCCCCACTGGTGCCGGATGAAGTGGAGATGTCCGGCTAGCGACGCTGCCCGCGGCGTCTCCCGGCCGCCGCTCGGTCGAGCGTCGCCATGATTCGCGCCCGCTGGTTTGTGCTGGCCGGCCTCCTACTGGCGGGGCTCGGCCTTGTCGTCGGTCTACGTGCCGAGCTGGCGCTGGGCGTGCGAACCGCGGGTGCGCTCGCGTCGGTCATCCCGGGCGAACCGCCCACACCGTTGCGCTGGACGCCCTCGCCGAGCGTCGTCGAAGTCGACTATGCGACCGCCGGCGGCGTGGAAGTGCGCGCCGACCTGTACGAGCCCGGCGCCGACACCGTGCGGCCCGCCTTGGTGTTGGTGGTCGGCGTCGTCAAAGAGGGTCGCAAGCACCCCACGCTCGTCAAGCTCGCCGACGGATTCGCTCGCGCCGGATTCGTGGTCCTCGTGCCCGACACGCTCGACTACGCCAGCCTGCGCGTGGTGCCGGGCGACATCGACGCGCTGGTCGCCGGGTATCAGTTTCTTGCCCAGCGGCCGTCGGTCGATAACACGTCCGTGGGGATCATCGGCTTCAGCGTGGGCGGCGCGCTGTCACTCGTCGCTGCCTCCGATCCACGCATCGCCGACGATGTTGCCCTGGTAATCGCCGTGGGTGCGTATCACGATCTCGACACGATGCTGCAGGCGGTCACCACCGATCACGTCAGCGTCGATGGGGAGTGGATCGCCTATCATCCCCACCCGTACGCGTGGGGCGTTGTGCGCAACACGCTCGTCAGCCAGCTCGCCGAGCCTTCCGATCAGCGCGCGCTGTTTGACCTGTTCGGAGGGAGCACGCCCGACCCGGTCGCGAGCGATGGGGCGGCGCCGGATCCGGACCGGCTCACGCCCGCCGGTCGGGCGGTGTTCGAGTTATTCACGAACCGCGACCCGCTTCGAACCGGCAGGCTGCTCGCGCGTATTCGCGACTTCCTGCCCGGCACGCTCGACAGCGTGTCGCCGGTCGCGCACGCCGATCGGCTCCGCGCGTCGGTCCTGCTGCTGCATGACAAGGGCGACGAGTACATCCCGGTCTCCGAGTCACGCCGGCTCCACCGCCGCCTCGGTGCGGAGCAGGCCCGGTTCGAGACGCTGGACGTGATTCGCCATGTCGAGCTCACGGCACCCGACCTGTCGCCGCGCGCCATTCTCGGAGCCTACGTGCCCGGACTGTGGACGTTGGTCACGTCGGTGGTTGAGGCGCTGCTTGTGCTCTGACCGGCTGCGCTACATCGCCGGGCGTCAATCGCCGCCGTTCCGCCCTCTTACCGCCGATGCACGGCGCCTGATCCGGAGACAGCCGTGACGACCTCGGTCGGATCTCCCCGGTAGGTCACGTCGCCGCTTCCGCGGATGTCGATGTCGATCCATTCCAAGGCATGCACGTCGGCGTTGCCGCTCCCCGAGATATCCACCCGCACCGCTTCCGCCAGCAGCTCGTGCGCGTCCACGTCGCCGGATCCCTCGATCACCACGTCGAGCCGGTCCGCGCGACCGGCGACCGTGATCTGCCCCGAGCCGAGGATGCGGGTCTCGAGCAATGTTCCGTCGATTCCGCTGATCTCCGCGTCCCCGGATCCCGCAGCGCTGAACGCATCGAGCGACGGCACCCTGATCTCGACGATCGACCGGATTCGTGGCGACATCGGCTGCGAACGGGAGACTACGAGCTCGCGACCCCTCACGTCGGTCCGGATGAAATCGACCAGGTTCTCGTCGGCCGTCACGCGGACCGTCTGCGGCCCGCCCACGCGCACCTGCGTGTCCGTCGATCCCCTGATCAGGATTGAGTCAAACGGCGCGAGCTCGCGGCTCACCGTCATAGCCGTGCCGGTTCCGCGCTCGCCGAATTCGACGTCCACGTCGAAGGACCCGCCAGCGAGCCGGTTGCCCGAACCCGCGATCGCCGCGGCCGCCGCTATCGTCGCGACCAGTATCGTCCCGGCGACGGCCGGCCCCAGCCACGATCGTGCCCGCGACAGAGCCAAGTGCGCACCGAGAGCGATCACGAATGCTGGCCAGAGCTGCCACAGCGTCTCCCAGAAGTCGTCGTCGAACACGCCCAGCGTGCCCAGCAGCAACGCGATCCCCACCGTTATGAGGACTACGCCGGGCAGCAGCGCCCCTCGATCCGCGCGTCGCCGTGCCCGTCCAACGCCGTCGCTCATCGTCGTACCAGCAGGAGCGCGGCGAGCCCGATCAGGACCAGAGGCCCGACGATCCGCCGCGAGTTCCGGGGCGCCTGCACGCGCTGCGAGACATTCGCGCCGAGAGTTCCCAGCAACGCCACCACGCCCGCGGCGACGAGGGAACGGTCGGACTCACTTCGATACAGCCGTCGTTCCACAGGCCCAGCCTTTCCTCGCGCTGTCTCCAGCCTCACGGTACGTGCGCCCCATATCCCGGTCATCGCTCGAAAGCCATAACTTCGGCGTCACCACACCGGCCGAAAGGACTACACCGACCCGCCGCTCATCCTGAGCGGGAAGCGAAAGCCCGTCCCGAGCCCCTCGAAGGAGCCGCGCTCCCTACCGTCAGCCCGTCCGCGACTGCTCACCCGTGCGTGCATCGCGCTTCGTCGTCGTGGCGGCGCCGGCCGTCCGTGGCTCCCACTGCCGCGGCTTGGGGCGGCCGATCCACTCCACCAGCTCGCCGACCTCCAGCGTGTTGAGCACGTGTCCGGCCGTCAGCCAGGCGCGACGGGCCGTCGCCACGCCGAACCGCATGAATTCGATGTGCGCGGGATCGTGCGCGTCGCTGTTGATCGCGATCGGCGCTCCCAGTTCGGCGGCGCGCCGGGCCAGCACGTCGTTCAGGTCCAAGCGCGTTGGCGATGCGTTGATCTCCATCGCGGTCCCGGTCGCCGCCGCCGCCGACAGCACCTCTTCGACGTCAAATGTATAGCCGTCGCGGATGCCCAGTCGGCGGCCCGTCGGGTGCCCGATCACATCCACGTGCGGGTGCTCGATCGCCCGAACCATCCGCTGCGTCATGGCGTCCACCGATTGCCCGAAGTTGCTGTGGATCGAGGCCACCACCACGTCCAGCTCTTCGAGCAAGTCGTCTTCGTAGTCGAGCGAGCCGTCGGCAAGGATCTCGACCTCCGAGCCGTGCAGCACGCGTACCGGCTCGACGGCCCGTTGAGCGTCCGCGATCTCCGCCATCTGCTCGCGTATCCGCTCGGCGGAGAGTCCGTTGGCGACCAGCAGGCTCCCCGAGTGATCGGTGATCGCGAACCACCCATATCCGTTGGTGTGCGCCGCCTCGATCATCCGCTGAATCGATGACGACCCGTCGCTCCACAGCGAATGCCCGTGAAGCTCGCCGCGAATGTCGTCAAGGACGATCAGATCGGGGAGGGCGCCGGACGCCGCGGCCTCGATCTCGCCGCGGTTCTCGCGCAGTTCCGGCGGGATCCACGGCAGACCGACCGTCGCGTATACGTCCTCCTCGCGTGCCGCGGGCCGCCGGACCTCCGTGGCGGGGTCGAGAAAACCGCGCTCGTTGAGTGACAGACCGCGCTTCTGAGCGCGCGCTCGAAGCTCCACGTTGTGCTCCATCGAGCCCGTGAAGTACGTCAGCGCGGCGCCCCAGCTCTCCGGCGGCACGACCAGCAGATCGACCTGCAGGCCGCTCGGCGTTAGGACGCTCGTCTTCGTCGGCCCCGACCCGAGCACCTCCGCGACCAGCTCATGACCCAGAAAGTGCTCCACGACCGGGCCGCCGTCGTGGGCCGCGGCCAGCACATCGAGGTCGCCGATCGTCTCGCGACTGCGGCGCAGGCTCCCCGCGTACATCGCCTCGCTCACGCCCGGCGCCGCCCGCAGGTGTTCGACCAGCGCCTCCGCGATCGGCAGGACATCGCCGAGCGGGTGGCGGGCGACGCGCTCTCGGAAGCGCTGCAGCTCCCGGAGCAGGCGCTCCTGTCGCTTCGCGCCGATGCTGCGAACCGGGGCCAGCTGGTCCGCCTTCGCCGCCGTCTCCAGCTCGTCCACGCTCGTGATGCCCAGGTCGTTGTAGAGCGTCGCGGCCGTCTTCGGACCCAGCCCGGGGATCCGCAGCATCTCGAACACACCGGCGGGAATCTCCGCCAGCATCTCGTCGTACTCGACCACACGCCCTGTGGTCACGAACTCGGTCAGCAGCCCCGCGATGCCTTTGCCGATTCCGGGGACCGACTGAAGCGCGTCGGCCTCCACGATGTCGGCAATGTCCTCGGTCAGGGCGTCGACCCGCCGCGCGCCGGTCCGAAAGGCCCGCACGCGGAACTGGTTGGCCCCCTTGATCTCGAGAGCGTCGGCAAACCCTTCCAGCAAGGCCGCCGCATCCTTGTTGAGCGTCATTGCATCTGCCCGCTATGGCCCGAATGCTCCGTGCTCGCGCCCAGAGTGGCATCGCGCGGTCGAGACGGCGAACGCGCTCGGCCTACCCCGAGTCTGGAAGGGGGCCGCGCTTCCTTCAATCGAATCACTGCTCCTAGGTCAAGGCGAGCGGTGGGCGGCCGCTCGGGGTAACGGGTTATTTCTCACGGCCCGTGGACTTGGCGCGCGGCTAGACTGGCCGCGGTGGTTCCTGAAGTCGTCACGCAGAATCGCGGCCCGGCGTTTCTTGACCGATGCCCGGCACGAGCCGCCGCGAACGTGCGGCTGGACCTCATCTGACCGCCGCGGGTCTGTCCCGCGTCTCTCGCCGCCGCGTGCTGGCGGCGACCCTGACGCTGCTGGCGGGCGGGGCGGGGGCCGCGCTTGCCGCCTGCGCTGAAGCCGAGCTGTCCGAGCCGCCGGCGCCTCCCGCGACGTCCACGCCGAGTCCGGCGCCACCCTCCGCGCCGCCGCCGCCCCCGGCGCCGACTCGCGCTTCGCCGCGACCCCCGCTTCCGTCGCCGTCGGTGCGCACGCCGCAGGCTGGCGTTGTCACGCCCGGCGCGCGCACGTCGCCGACCGAGGCCTCATCGCCGGTAGCCCGCGCGCGCACGTCGCCGACCGAGGCCCCATCGCCGGTAGCCCGCGCACCCACCCAGACTCCCGAGCCAACCGCGCGGCCGCGGCCTGGGCAGCGTGTGGCGCCCACGCCCGAGCCTGAGCCGCCCCGACCTCCTGGTGCGCCCGAGATCGACGGACTCACGGTCGCCTCCGAGTTCACCGAGGCTCGCATCTGGCGCCACTGGGAGGCGGCCCGCGACTTCTTCACCCGCGGCCTGGATCCGCAGGGCGCCGCGGAATTCCGATCGGCGGTGGCCGTGGCCTTCGGGCACGGGCGCGTGGACATCGGCGAATACCTCGCGTCCGAGGGCCAGGGGCTCGTGCGCGAGCGGCCGACGGCCAACCGCCTCGCCGCGCTCGATGTCGGCGGACCCGTCGTCAGCTGGCTGCCGGCGCCCGTTCGCGAGCGGCTGCGCGCCCAGGCCAACATCTTGTATCGCGACATCCTCGACGCGGAACGGGACACCGTCGACCCCGCGATCGTCGCTACGCTGCTCGGCCAGATCCGGACCATTCGCAATTCGAGCGGGTTGCTAGGGGTCCACTGGCCTGATCCCACCCGCACCTATCGCGACGGCACGCCGTTCGTGGAGCGTGTGGTCAGCCGCGCCGAGACCGGCGTCGAGTACCACCGCGAGCAGGTGCGGGTGCGCGTGTCCAAGCTGCGGGCGCGCCATCCCCTCTCGCCCATCATCCTGCGCGTGGACTACCGCCCGGGCCAGGCCATCCCGCGAAACGAAGCGGAGCGCGCCGAGTACTACCCGATGCTCGAGGGCATCATCAAGGCCGAGGAATTCCAGGGGTTGATCCTCCAGCAAGGCAACGAGCCGCAGTTCGACGGCAACCCCACGCCCGACGAGATCGCCCGCGAGTTCAACGGCTGGGGAACGGCCGACACCGATACCGGCAACTTCTGGACCCACTGCGACATCTTCAACCCGACCGCCCTTCGGCTGCCGATGCCGATCGCCCCCTTCCATCCCGACGGCCCCGAACAGCCCAACCCGGCGGGCGTCGAGGATTCACCGTGGGCGCGCATGGCCTATCAATCCAAGCAGCGACTGCTCGAGTACGGAAAGGCCCGTGGACGGATTCCCCACGGATGGGCCGAGCACGTCTATGGCGACCCGCTGCCCGGTCAGGCCGGCGCCGACCGCGAGGCCTGGCGCGACCTGCGCGACCCCCGCACGAACTTCCGTTGGGGGATGAACGTCGCGGAGACCTGGCACGAGATCAACGACGCGCTCGAGCGCGCCTTCGGCCTGGCGCCCCTGCCCGTCTGGGTCACCGAGTTCAACACCGCCGCACGCGGCATCCGCACGCCGTTTCGGCCCGCCGACAACTACGTGCCCGGCTGGATCATCCATGCCACGGCGCAGATGGCGACACGATTGCCGACCCTCCAGGGCGCCTGCTGGTTCGTTGCGGACAGCTATTTTCACGATCTTCAGTGGGCGCAGTTCGCGCTTCACGAGGGCAAGGGGCGCACCCGCGACGCCGAGCGCGACTTCGAAACGCTCCAGCGGGCCGGCGTGTAGATCCCCCCGGGTTTTGTGCCCGCCGACGGTCGGCACTAGCATGGCCGCCGGCACTCGATCTTCAAGCAGGCGGCTCACCCCATGCCCTCCGACCCCATCGGCGTCATCGGCGCGGGCCTCATGGGCCATGCCATCGCCCAGGTGTTCGCGACCGCCGGGCACCCCGTCAACGTCGTCGACGACAGGCCCGAGGCCTTCGACCCCGCCCGCGAGAAGATCGATCGAAATCTGGCCCTGCTCGTCGAGTACGAGATGCTCGATCAGGCCGCGGCCGCCGCCGCACCGTCGCGCATCTCGTTCGGGACCGATCTGGCCGCGGTCGGGGATGCCGTGCTGGTCATCGAGGCCGTCACCGAAGACGCCGAGGCCAAGAACCGGCTCTTTCGCGAGCTGAGCCCGCTGCTCGCGCCCGCCACCGTCATCACCACCAACACCTCCAGCATTCCGCTCAGCGTGATGGCCGAGGCCACCGGCCGGCCCGATCGCTTCGCCACCAGTCACTTCTTCCGGCCCGGCTACATCATTCCGTTGGTGGAGGTCTCCCGCGGCGCGCAAACCTCCGACGCGACCGTCGAGACCGTCAGCCGCCTCCTCCGCGGCGCCGGGCTTCGGCCGATTCGCATCAACGCCGACCTGCCGGGACAGGTCGCCAACCGCCTGCGCCAGGCGCTTTTTCGGGAGGCCCTGGACCTGGTGGAGCGCGGCATCGTCTCGGCCGAGGACATCGACGAGCTGGCGGCGCTCACCTTCGGCCAGCGGCTTCCCCTGCTCGGCGTGATCAAGGATCGGGATCTGGTCGGGCTCGAGATCACCCTGCAGGGCGCCGATCGCATCTGGCCCGATCTCGCTCGCGCCGAACGCGCCCACGACTCGCTGCGCGCGCTCGTGGAGGCCGGCAGTCTCGGGCTCAAGTCCGGTCGCGGGTTCTTCGACTGGTCCCACGTGGACTTCGCCGAGTACTGGGAGTCCATGGAGCGCAAACAGCTCGAGATCGCCCGCACGCTGCGCAAGATCGGCGTCACCCCCGCCTGAGCCGGCCGCGCGTCGCGAAATCGGTCGCCCGCGAGTATCCTGCCGACGGGTTTCGGGCAGTCGAAGGGCTCCGCGACATGCACCTGGTGCGATACGAGTACGGCGGCGCGATCCATCACGGCATCCTCGAGGGCGACCGGATCGAGGCGCTCGCGGGTGACTTCTTCGGCGATCTCGCCCGCACCGGCGCCTCGGTTGACCTCGCCGACGTCACGCTCAAGGCCCCCACGGCGCCGTCGAAGATCGTGAACATGGCGATCAACTACGGCAGCCACGCCACGGGTTTTTCGGTCCCGACGCGTCCCCAGCCGTTTCTGGCGCCGCCGTCGTCGGTGCTCGACCCCGGCGGCGTCATTCGCATCTACGACGGCAGCACCACCACCGAATACGAGGGCGAGATGGGCGTCGTGATCGGAACCCGCTGTCGCATGGTTGCCGAGGCCGACGTTCGTGGACACATCCTCGGCGTCTGCGCGGCCAACGACGTCAGCGAGCGTGAGTGGCAGCTCGGCGACGACAAGGATGTCCAATGGTGGCGCGGCAAGGGCGCGGACACCTTTTCGCCCTTCGGACCCTGGATCGCCACCGGTCTCGACTACGACGATCTACACCTGCAAACCCGGCTCAACGGCGAGACGGTCCAGGACGCCAGAACATCCGAGCTCATCTTCGGCGTGGACGCGATCGTCAGCTTTGTCTCGCGGTACATGACGTTGGAGCCGGGCGATGTCCTGTTCACCGGAACGCCCGGGACGCCAACGGCGATGAAGCCGGGCGATGTGGTCGAGGTCGAGCTGGAAGCCTGCGGCGTCCTACACAATCCCGTCGCCGCGGCCTAGGCCTCACCGCCCATCCACGCGCCTTCGCGCCAGCAGCAGCGCCGGCGCAACCGCCGCCGCGCAAAGCAATGCCGCCACCAGGAACAGATCGTTGAACATCGCCGTGATGGCTTCCGCCACCGACGCCTCGTACTCGGCCGACAGCCGCGCCAGCTCGGCCTGAGTCTCCGCGCCTGTCCCCACTGGCAGTAGGATCCGAGCGGCGGCGCGGCCGAAGCGGTCCAGCGCCCACGGCGTCAACGCTACGAGCGCCAGCATCATTCCGGTCAGCCGAAAGACCGTCACCAGCCCGGCGGCGACCCCGGCATGCGCGCGGCCCGCGCTGCCCACCACCGCGCTGGTCAGCGGGGCAATGACCAATCCGAAACCGAATCTCGCCAGCGCCAGGTCCCGCGTGAGCGCCGCGTCGCCTGGGTCGGCGGACCAGCCGGCGCCAAGCCAGAGACCGGCGGCTCAATCGTGACCGGCTCATCGAAGGCCGAGAACTCGAGCGCCCGTACCACCTCGGCCGCGTCGCCTTCCACCGTGGGGCCGCGCAGCTCGACGCGGCGCACCAGCGAATCCTCGATGCCGATCCACAGGTCGACCGCCGTCTCGCCGGGAATTGGTGCGGCGCCCAGGAACGTGGCCACCCGATCGTTCGGCACGCGTCCCGTGAGGTGGTGCGCCTCGGTGCCGTCGACCGTCTCGGCGCCCACCAGCGTCACGTTGGTCATCGCCGTCGCAAGCGTTGTCACGCCGTCCTGCGGATCCAGCAAGTCGCCGGCAATCGCTGTACCGGCAACTGTTGCCACCGGCCCGGCGCCAACGGGTTGGTGACTCACTGGTCGGGGCCGATTGACCGGAACCCCAACCGGGCTGGTACGCCGCGGAGGTTCGCCGCGAGCTTGGCGTCCAAGCGGTCAGGCCGCGCGACGTCACCCTCGATGTCGGTTGCCCGCACCCCGGCCATCAAATCGAACCCGCCGTCCTCGATGCGCAGTCGGAAGTGCAGGCTCGAAACTTGATTGGCGGCGGTCGAGGCCTCCGCGAGAATCGCGGCCGGGTCCGGTGGCGGCGCCTCGCCACAGGCTGTCAACAGCGCCGTACCGCACGCGACCAGGCCGGCGCGTCGGGCCGTGGATATGCGGATCGTGCAAACAGCCGGACCCGACCCATTGGGTCGCGACGCGGTCGATTTCGCCGTGGCGGGCCGGTCGCCGCGCGGACCGATGCCATACTTTCGCAGTGGTCATCTTGTTCGATCTCGACGACACCCTGCTGCATGACGCGAAGTCGGCGCAGCAGGCCTTCGTGGCCGCCGCCGAGCGTGCGTGGCCGCGGCATCAGATCGATCCGGAGGCGCTCACCGCCTCCGTCCGGGCGCGCGCACGCGAGCTCTGGCACGGCTCGCCCACGCACCGATACGCGCGAGCGATCGGGATCAGCAGTTGGGAGGGCCTCTGGGCACGGTTCCTCGGCGACGACCCGAATCTAACCGAGCTGCGGGTCTGGACGCCGTCGTACCGGCTGGAATCCTGGCGGCGCGCGCTGCTCGACCATGGAATCGACGATCTCCAGACGGCCGGCGAGCTCGCCGACGCGTTTCCCGTCGAGCGCCGCGCCCGGCACGAGTTGTTTCCCGACGCACTGCCCGCGCTCGACGATCTCGGCCGCGACCACCCGCTCGGGCTCGTCACCAACGGCGCGCCCGACCTCCAGCGCGAGAAGATCCGCGGGACGGACCTCGCGCGGCACTTCGAGGAGATCGTGGTCTCCGGCGAATTGGGCTACGGAAAACCGGATCCGCGGGTCTTCGCCGTCGCGCTCGAGCGGCTGCGCACGCCGCCGGATGACGCCGTGATGGTTGGCAACTCACTGGAATCGGACATCCTTGGAGCCACGCGCGCGGGGGTTCGTGCCATCTGGATCAACCGTGACGGTGCGCCTCCCGACCCCGAAATCACGCCCGACGCCGAGATCCGCTCGCTCGCCGAGGTTCGCTCCGCCCTCGCCGCACCCTGACCGCCGGCCACTCGCGACAATCGTTCTCCCCTGTCATTTCGGGCCGCTCCCCAATGTCATTCGAGCCGAAGGCGAGGAATCTCACGGCCACCGGACCGGCGAGTTCCCTCGCCCGCTGGAGACCTTTGCATAACCCCGGTGGCTCGCCACAATCGGCCCGGAGGGCAGCGCTGAGGGAAGGGTAGCCATGCACCGCACCGTGAGTGGGGGGTCGTTCGTGGAGGCGCTACTGCCGGAGCGGCTGGGGCGGAACGCGAAGCTGGAGCGGCTGGACGCGGTGGTTGACTGGACGCCGTTGGCGGAGGTGGTCGCGGGCATCCACGCCGCGCCCGCCGGCCGTCCCAGCTACCCGCCGCTGGTGATGGTGAACGTGCTAGTGCTGCAGCAGTGGTACGGGGCCTCCGACGAGGCGATGGAGGAAGCCCGGTGGGACCGGGTCTCGTTCAAGCGGTTCGTGGGGCTGGGGCTGGAGGACGACGCGCCGGACCACTCGACGATCAGCCGCTTTCGGACGGCCGTGACGGAGCGCGGGCTGGCCGGGCGGCTGTTGCAGGCGGTGAACCGCCAGTTGGAGGCGCGCCGGTTGCTGGTGAAGCAGGGCACGCTGATCGACGCGACGCTCGTAGCGGCGCAGGCGCGGCGGCCGTCGATGCGGGAGCGGCCGGGGGCCCGGAGCGCGACCGACCCGGAGGCTGGATGGACGCGCACAGGAGGCCGAGCGCACTTTGGCTACAAGGCGCACCTCGGGGTGGATGCGGGGTCCGGGCTGATCCGAGCGGCGGTGCTGACGCCCGCCAACGTGAACGAGACGGAGGTGGCGGACGGGTTGGTGAGCGGCGATGAGGCGGCGGTCTATGCCGACAAGGCCTACGAGTCGAAGGCCCGCCGGCAGCGGCTGCGGGCGCAGGGCATCAACGACCGGATCATGCACCGCTCGCACAAGCACCAGGCGCAACTGCCGTACTGGCAGCGGCGCCGGAACGCGCTGATCGCCCGCGCGCGGGCACCGGTGGAGCGGGTGTTTGGGACGCTGAAGCGATCCTACGGCTATCGGCGCGTGCGCTACCTGGGGCTGGAGCGCAACGCCACGGAGTTCTTCTTCAAATGCCTGGCCTACAACCTGCGCCGGGCGGACCGGTTGCTGGCCGCCGCGCCCGCGTGTCCCTAGGAGGCCTGCGCCCTCGGCCGGGCAATGACCGGCGCGCGGCGGGGCCGGGGGCGGCTGAGCAGCCAGAACCACCCGTCCGGTCGCTTCCCCGGTGGACGGCCCCCCTCAAGGCCGGCTAGGGCGCATTACGCAAAGGTCTCCGCTGGGAGAGGGCTAGAGCTTGTCCTGAGCTTGCCGAAGGAGTGAGGGGTCCAGCGCTGCTGACGTCTCGTCCCCCACCACGCCGTCTTGGGGTCGCCCGAACTTCGCGTGCCCTCAGGTCATTCGGACGCGGAGGAAGAACCTTGTCCTGAGCCAGTCGAAGGGCCGGCCCCGCATCCCTCGAAGCGACGCAACCGCGCGATCGCCCTTACGCTCCCAGGTCCCCCCGCTGCCCGGCCTCCTCGATCAACGCCCGAGCATGCGTCCATAGCTCCGGCGCGCCGTCTCCGATCGGCGCGTTGCGCTCCAGCACCTGTTTCTTGGCAACGCCATGGGCGCGCCACGCGGCACCTTCGGTGTGGAAGTTCAGCAGCAGCGGCTGTAGACGGTCGAGCGCGCCCGCGAACCTCGCCTCCGGTGACTCGCGTGCTTCGAACTCGTCCCAAAGCGCTCGCAGCTCACGCCCCTGATCCGACGGCAAGAGCGCGAAGATGCGGTCGGCGGCGGCCTGCTCGCGCTCGGCCTGCGCGGCCCGCGCGGCGTCGTCGTACACATAGACGTCGCCCGCGTCGATCTCGACCAGGTCGTGCACCAGAATCATCTTCAGCGCGTGCGCTAGATCCAGTCCGCTCGGCCCGTATTCCTCCAGCAGCAGCGCCATCACGGCCATGTGCCAGGCGTGCTCGGCATCGTTCTCGCGCCGCCGATCGGTGGTCAGCAGGCTTTGGCGCAGGACCTGCTTGGCCCTGTCAATCTCGAGGATGAAGTCGAGCTGCCGCCGCAGACGATCGGATGTCATGCGCGCCAGTGTCCCCCAGCCGACCCGCCGGACTCCCGGCGCGCCTACGGAGCCAGCAGTACCTTCCCGCTGGTCTCGCGCGATTCCAGGGCCCGCTGCGCCTCCGCCGCCTCGGCCAGCGGCAGCTCGCGATCGACCTTCAATTCCAGCGACCCATCCTGCACCCATGCGAAGACCTCGGCCGCCCGCCGCTCCAACTCGTCGGTCGTCCGCGCGTAGTGCGCCAGGCTCGGGCGGGAGACGTACAGCGATCCCTTATCGCGCAGGTCCGACGTGTCCACCGGCGGCGGCGGTCCGCTCGCCGACCCGTACAGCGCCAGCAACCCGTGCGGTTTCAGGCTGTCCAGGCTTCGCTCGAACGTCGCCTTCCCGACCGAGTCGTAGACCACCTCCACGCCCTCGCCGTCCGTCAGGCGCTTCACCTCGTCCAAGAAATCGACCTCGGTGTACACGATCGTGTCATCGGCGCCCGCCTCGGCGGCGATCCGCGCCTTCTCGTCCGTCCCGACGGTCGCGATCACGCGCGCGCCGATCCCCTTGACCATCTGAATCAACAGCCGTCCCACGCCGCCCGCGCCCGCATGCACCAGAACTGTCTGATCCGAGTCGAGCCGCGCCACGTCGAACGCCAGGTAGTGCGCCGTCATGCCTTGCAACGCGACCGTGGCCGCCGCGCGGCTGTCCATCGCGTCCGGCAGCTTGACGACCTGATCGGCGTTGATTGCCTGCAGCTCGGCGTAGCTGCCGCGCGTGTTGACCTGGGCGATCCGATCGCCCGCGCGCAGCCGCTCCACGCCCTCACCCACCGCCGTCACGACGCCGGCGCCTTCCATGCCGATCCCGTACGGCGGCTCAAGCTCGTATTCGCCCCGCCGGTGATAGATGTCGATGAAGTTGACGCCTATCGCCTCGAGCCGCATGACGACCTGGCCCGAGCGTGCTTCCGGGTCCGGCAGGTCCTCGAGTTGTAGCGCATCCGGTCCGCCGGGCGCGTGAACGCGAATCGCGCGCATGTGTCATATCTCCTTCGCCGCCAAGTCCGCGCATCGTCCCGCCGGCCGCTCGCCCGGTCAACCGCAGCCGCCGGCAACGATCGGGGTTCGCCCGCGGCCGTCGCGTACCATGCGCGCACGTGCGGAGCCCGGGCCCCCTGACCACCATTCGACCCCTGGTCCCGCGCGTCTACCTGCCCATGTTCCTGGCTTCGTTCGGGCAGGGGATGCTCGTGCCCACGCTCCCGCTGTTCGTTGCCGAGCTGGGCGTGAACTACACCCTGGTCACGCTCGCGGTCGCCATGGCGGGCCTCGGCACGCTGGTCTGGAACGTCCCTTCGGGACTGATGCTGGGCCGCAGCAGCGAGCGCCGTGTCCAGATCGTCGGCATGGCCGTAATGGCCGTCGCCGTGCTGCTCCTGGCGCTGTCGCCGCCGTATCCGCTGATCATCGTGCTCCGTCTGGTCGCCGGCTGCGGCATGGCGATGTGGAGCCTCTCGCGCATGACGCTCCTGCTCCGGCTCGTGCCGGGGCACCAGCGCGGACGCGTCATGTCGCTCTTTGGCGGCATCAATCGAATCGGCATGTTCGCCAGCCCGGCGCTCGGCGGCGTGATCGCCGAGCAGTTCGGCTTTGGCCCGATGTTCCTGGTTGCCGGGTCGTGCATCGCGGTTGGCGTCCTCCCAACGATCTTCTTCGCCGAGATCCACGCCGACCGACCGGTTCGACTCACGCGCCGCCCGCCCGGCTTGGTGCAAATCGGACGTGTATTCCGCACCCACGCGCGCGATCTCGCCACCGCCGGCCCTGGCCAGATCTTCGCCCAGACCATCCGGTCCGGACGCCAGATCCTGATCCCACTCTACGCCGCCTTCGAGCTCGGGCTCGATCCGGCGCAGGTCGGACTCATCGTCAGCGCATCGGCGGCCATCGACATGACCTTGTTCCCGCTCGCGGGATTCGTGATGGACCGGTTCGGCCGCAAGTTCGCCATCGTCCCTTCATTTACGCTGCTCGCGCTCGGGATGGCGCTGATGCCACTGCTAGCCCGCGATTTCACCAGTCTGCTGGCCGTGGCCATGTTGATCGGCTTCGCCAACGGCAGCGGGTCCGGCGTCATGCTCACGCTCGGGACTGACCTGGCCCCGAAGGAGCGACCGAGTGAGTTTCTCGGCGTATGGCGTCTGATCGGCGATACCGGACAGACTGGTGGTCCGCTGGTCGTCGGCGTGGTCGCCGATGCCATCGGACTCGCCCTCGCGCCGTTCTTCCTCGCCGGCGTCGGCGGGGCGGCCGTGCTGACGTTCGCGTTTCTGGTGCCGGAGACGATGCGGCGTCATCGCCTCCCATCGCGCAGTCCGCCCTGACCCGACCGGCAGGCCCGCGACCTCGACGCCTCCTACAGTGTCATTCCGAGCGGAGCGAGGAATCTCATGGCCGCCGGACCGGCGGAGGGCACGCCCCGCTGGGGGTGGGACAACGCGGCGTTCGGCGAGATCCGCCCTGAACGGACGGGCCACTGCGCCGACTGCCCCTAGCCCTCGCGGGTGCCCACCGTCGCGCGCCGCAGCGTCATCCGCTCCAGCCGCTCCGGCACCGGCCGCGGCAGCCCGGCCTGGTACGGCCGGAACGTCAGATCCTCCGTCAGCTCCAGTGGCGGATCGCCCAGATCCTCGGTGTAGAACCGTGACGACGGGAACACATCGCCCGGATACGTGAAGTTCGGCAGCGTGGCCAGCTCCACGGCCAGCGACGACCCCACCGCGCTTTCGAGCATCCCGCCCACCCAGACCGGGACGCCGTGGTCACGACAGAGGTCGTGCATCGCCACCGCGTTCGTAAAGCCGCCCACCCGACCGAGCTTGATGTTGACGTACCGGCATGCGCCGATCTGGATCGCCTGACGCACCGCGTCGACCGTCTGGGCCGACTCGTCCAGGCAGATCGGTGTCTCGATCTGTCGCGCCAGCTCCGCATGGTCCAGCAGGTCGTTCCAGCCCAGCGGCTGCTCGATGAACACCAGCCCGAACGCGTCGATCGCCCTGAATGTCTCGAGGTCGTTGAGCGTATATCCCGAGTTGCAATCGATGTGCAGCGGGATGTCCGGAAACGCCCCGCGAACCGCTCGCAGCATTTCCACGTCCCACCCAGGCCTCGCCTTGAGCTTGATCCGTGGGAACCCGGCGTCCACGGCCTGCTGCATATTGCCGAGCAGCATGTCGATCGAGTCCTGCACGCCGAAGTCGGCCCCTACCACCACGTCCCGCGATTCCCCGCCCAGCAGCCGGTGCACCGGCGTCCCCGTCCGCGCCGATTCCAACGTCCACCACGCCTGCTCGATCGCGGCCTTCGCGAATCCGTTCCCCTTGAACACCGCCAGCCGCTCGGTCACTTCCGCCGCCGTGTCGAGCTCGCGCCCGACGATGTGCGGACCGAAGATCTCCGACACGAGATAGAAGACCGTGCCGGCCGACTCGGGTCCGTAGGTCGGTGCGAAGAACGGCGTGGACTCGGACCATCCGACCGCCGCGCCGTCGCTGGCCCGCACCAGCACCGAGTCGATCTCGGCGTCCTCGCCGTAGGCCGTGCGCCACGGCTGGATCAGCGGCATGCGCACGTAGAACACGTCCAGCGATTCGATTCGCATTCGGCCTCCTTTTGCTGGTCGTATCCTGGCGATCGCCTCGGGCGCGCGCAAGCGCCCGCCGGCTCGCGAGCGAACCGCACCTACGCCCTCCGCGCCGCCGGTCCGCTAGCGCTGCCTGGTCAGTTTTGGATCGGCTTCCGGCACCGACCCGTCGTCAATCGGCACCGGGACCGGAACCGGTCGGGGCGGCTGCGCGCCCTCGACGCGAACGTCCGGGATCCAGCGCAGGAAGCGCGGCAGGTACCAGTTCCGCGCGCCGAGCAGCCGCATGGTGGACGGCACCAGCACCGATCGCACGATCGTCGCGTCCAGGAACACCGCCGCCGCCAGCCCTAGGCCGAGCTGTTGGAACATGACGAGCTCGCCGGCCGCGAATCCCGCGAACACCGCCACCATGATCGCGGCCGCGCCCGTGATGATGCCCGCCGTCGAGCTCAGCCCGAACGCCACCGCCCTGGCGTTGTCGCCGGTCTGGTCGTAGCGTTCGCGGATCCGGCTCAGCATGAACACGTGGTAGTCCATCGAGAGCCCGAACAGCATCGAGAACAGGAACAGCGGAATCCAGGACTCCACCGTGTCCACCTGCTGGAACCCAATGAGCTCCGCGCCGAAGCCCATCTGTGAGACCAGCACGATCAGCCCATACGCGGCGCCGACCGAGAGCATGTTCATCAGGATGGCCTTCACCGGCACCACCAGCGATCGGAACACCACCGTCAGCAGGACGAAGCTGATCCCCAGCACGAACGCGATCACGAACGGCGTGTACTCCGCGGTGACGTTGAGGAACTCGAGGCTGGCGGCCGTTCGTCCGGTCACCAGCACCTCGGCGTCCACGCCCGCGAAGGCATCTGGAATGAAGTCCGCCTTCAGGCGCCGGATGGCGTCGGTGGCCCGCTCGTGGACCGGATCGCCCGCGATCGGCGTGGACAGCACGGCCAGGTCGCCGGCCGGACTTACCTGCACCTGCACCGGTCCAAAGTCGGCGTCGTCCGCCAGCCTCGCCTGCAGGCGTCCAATGCCCTCCTGCACTTCGGCCGACGCGGCGGCCCCGTCGATCACGATCCGCGTGGGCGAGAGCAGGCCGGCCGTGAACTCCTCTTCCAGCGCCAGCAGGCCCTCACGCGAGCGAAATCCCTCCGGCAGGGTGCTGACCCCGGCCGTGCCTGTGTTGATCTGGAACAAGGGGATCGCCGCCGCCGCCATCACCGTCGCCGCCAGGGCGAGCCCAATCACCGGCCGCCGCATCACGGGGCGTGTCACGCGGTCCCAGAACCGGCCCTCGCCTTCGTGCCGCGTCTGCGCACGCATCCGGTGGATGAACGGAATTCGGAATCGATCGATCCGGTCGCCGGCCAGGCTCAGAATCGCCGGCAGCAGCGTGAGCGATGCGACCACGGCCGCGAGCACCACCAGGATCGCGCCCGCCGACAGGCTCTGGAACACGTTCACCGGCACGATCAGCATGCCGGCCAGCGCCACCACCACGGTCAGGCCGCTGACCAGCACCGCTCGGCTCGCGGTCGATCCGGCCACCCCGATCGCGTCGATCGTGTCGCGACCCCGCGCGCGTTCCTCCCGGAAGCGCGAGACGATGAACAGCGAGTAGTCGATTCCGACCGCCAGGCCCATCATCGTGATCATGTTGGTCACGAAGAACGACAGATCGAAGATCTGGCCCACCAGCGCGGTGGCGCCCAGCGCCACCACGATCGAGACTCCCGCCAGCACGAGCGGGAGGACCGCCGCCGCGATCGCGCCGAACACCAGCACCAGGATCGCCAGCGCGATCGGGACCCCCAGCACCTCGCCCCGTACCACGTCCTGCTCCGATTGCTCGCGTAGGTCGTGGCTTCTGGTGGCCTCGCCGGCGATGAACACTTCAAAGCCCGAGGCGGTCTGGACCTCGTCGATGACCTCGTGCACTTCGGCGATGTTGGCCGACGCGGCGTCGAGTGCGCCGGCCATCACCACCGGCACGATCGTCGACCTCCGATCCGGCGACACCATCGATTCGTCGTTGGTCACGAAGTACGAGAGCGTCTGCTCGACCGTGTCGCTGCCTAGTCCGAGCAGCCGTCCTTGAAGTTGCGCGACGAAGTCCCGATAGGCCGGATCGTCCACCGTCAACGAGGCTGAGCGCACCATCACCAGCTCGGTCACGCCGCTGGGCCCGGACATGCGTTCCTCGATGAGCTGCGTGCCGCGTTCCCAGTCGGAGCTGTTCGTCAGGGTTTGTGCCGTCGTCAGCGACCCGCCCAGCAGCGTCGTCACCAGCACACCGGCGGTCACGATCACCGCGATCCACACGGCGATCGTCAGCCGCGGGCGGCGGGCGCAGCGCAGCGCCAGCGCCTCTGTCGAGAGCGTTCGAGCGATCATGACGAGTTCTCAGCTTCGCCGGAATCCCGAATGGCGGCGGCATCGCGGCCGCCATTCGGCGCGCCGCGCCAGAAGCTGCCGGTCACCATTGCCAGCACCGCCTCCAGGTACGGCTGTATGTCGATTTCGCCGGCCACGACCCGCTGAACCTGCAGGCCGATGAACATCGACATCAGGAGTTGAACGACCGCGGGCGCGTCCAGCGACGGATCGATGTCGCCCCTGGCTTGCGTGCCGCGCACCAGCTCGACCACCAGCGCCTGCGAGGTCGCCAGCGATTCGCGCATGACCTGGCGCACCTCGTCCGAGCGGATCGACTCGGCCCACAACTCGATGTTGATCGGCAGCCAGTCCGCGAAGTCCGGTTCCTCGAACTGGCGGAAGAACGCCTCGCCGAGGTGTCGGAACATCGTGGCCGTCTCGGCGCCGGCGTCGGCCGTGGCGAAGATGGCCAGGTTGCGTTCGCGATGCTGCTTGGCCAGTGCCGCCACGAGGTCGGTCTTGCCGGGGAAGTAGCGATACAGCGCCCCAGGACTCAGCCCGGCCTCGGTCGCGACGTTCTGCATGGTCGTCGCGTGGAAGCCGTTACGCCCGAAACTACGCAGTGCGGCATCTAGGATCTGCTCTCGTCGCGCCTGCACATGCGCCTCGCTCATCCGTGGGGACATCTCGCCTACTCCGCCCTGAGTGATGATTCATTCATGTGAATGAACATTCATTCACTGTATGTGAGCATGGGACACGGTCAAGGCTTTTCTCCCCGGCGGGTCCCCTCGTCGCGGACGCGGCGGCCCAACTACACGGCGGTCACGCGGAGCTCAGCCGCCGTCTGGGTGGCGCAATAGGGGCTAGGGCTTCCAAAGCTCGTCGGTCGCGAGCGGATGTGTCAGGATTTGTTGGTCCTGTGCCAAGAAAAGGATTGCCAATGGCCACCTACGAATGCCCGTCGTGCGGGATGTCCGTCAATGCGACCTGTGGCAAGTGCGGCGCCCCTCTGGTCAACGACACCCTGCAAACCGATGACGGTTCGACCGTTCAGATCTCCAGGTGCCCGAACGATCACGGCAAGATCAAGTCGCCAATGTGTTGCGGCGCCGACATGACGTGCGCGGCGTGAGGTCAGAGATCCAGTAAACGCGAGTCTGGAGCGGAAGACGGGATTCGAACCCGTGACCCTCTCCTTGGCAAGGAGATGCTCTACCACTGAGCCACTTCCGCGTGGCGCCAGGCCCGCAGACCCGGCGTGGGTATTGTAGCCAGGCGGCCCGCGAGCGGCTATCGGTCGTCGTGGCGGTCGGGTGGGTCGCCTTGCTCGGCGATGATGCGCTCCAGCAGCTCGGCCAGCGGCTTGCGATAGGCGGCGGGGACGCCCCGCTCGGCAAGCGCGTCGGCCAGCTCCGGGGTGCTGGTCCGAAAGTTCCAGTCGCGAACCGCGGCGTCCAGGTCGGGAACGGCGGGTGCGCGCGCGGCGACCGGGACCTCGCCAAGCAGCCATTTGGTGCCGTCGCCCGGCGGCGCGAGACCCGCTTCCTCGACGAGTTGCGCCAGCGCACCGGCGGCGAACACGCTGGGCGCGGACTGCCCGCGTGCCCAGCGGTTGACCGTGCTGGGACTCGCGGGCACGCCGAGCGCTTGCAGGCTCGCGGCCACGCTGTCGAGCGTCCGATCCGCGTATCCCATGAAGGCGCGCAGGCGCCTGGCGAACTCGCGCCGCTGGGGCTCTGTATCCGGCGACATGGGTGCTTTGGAGACCTCGGGCGCCTACAGCATATCTCTATTGAGCCAGAAGTCCATACTTGACAGCAAATATCAACTTCGGGAAGAATACTCGCGGCAGGGGCAGCTTGGCTGCCCCTTTTTTTGTTGGGAGGCGTCATCAATGCCCGCCGAGCGGTCGCCCGATCGAGCGCAGGGCCGTCGCGGGGGCAACGCTGGCCGTGGTCGGAACCAATCCACGGCATTCACGCGTCAGCCGCAAGTGGCGGCACTGCGGGCGCTGGCCGAGTGGGCGGCCTCGCGTGGGTTCGACCCGTTGACGCTCGACGCGTTGGAGGCCGTGATTGCCGCGTTCGCGCGGGACTATGACGCCCCGAACCTGGAGCTGGCGATGCGCGATGCGCGGGCGCAGGCGGTGTGCGAGGCGCTCCAGACCGCAGTCGATCGGTAGGCGCCGGCGGGCGCCGCCGCGCCAGCCAACGCAAGGCGGCGTAGGATACGAGTGCGCACGGCCGTGCGCCGTGTGTGGCACATGCGCCGGAGCCCGGTGATGCGGATCGCCTTTCGCTGGCCCACCAAGTTCTATCCCTACACGGGGCGCTCGGTGCTGCCGCCGGACGCGCGAGCGCGGCTCTTCAAATGGGCCCGCGGCGCGGGTTTCGACGGCAACGAACTGCTGTCCCAAAACCTGCCGCTGGGACCTGACGCGCTGGCCCAGGCCGAGCAGATCCGCGACGAGTTGGCCGCCCATCAACTGCAAGCGTCTGCCTACCAGGCCGCTAGCTACAACTTCACCGAGCGCGCCACGCGGCAGCAACGGCTCGACCTCAGCTTCCAGTCGGTGGAGGTCGCGAGCCGCCTGGGCGCCGGGATCATGGACCTCTCACTGCCGGGAACGTTCCGGCGAGAGACGGCGGCATCGTTCTCTGGTGACTGGATGCTGGGCGGCCAGGTCTCGGTCGGCGGCGCTCGACTGGCCACGGATGAGGAGTTCGAGCTGACCGCATCGGCGCTGGCCGAGATCGCCGACGCGGCGGCCGAGCACGGCATCGTGATCGCGGTGGAGATTCACCAGAACTGCTATGCGGATTCCAGCGAACCGACGCTGCGAATCCTCGACGCGGCAGACCGACCGAACGTCGGCGCGAACCCCGACCTGGGGAACATCATCCGCTCGTACGTGACGCCGGTGGAGACGAGTGAGGAGGCAATCACGCGATTGGCGCCGCGCACGGTGTACGTCCACGTGAAGAACTCGAGGCGCTTGTATCTCCCGGACCTGGACCGCGCGGTGTACGTGCGCGAGACAACGGTGGGCGAAGGCAGCATCGACTGGCGCTTCGCGCTGGAGACGCTGGCGGCGGCCGGATACGACGGCTGGCTCACGGTCGAAGGAGACATGTTCACGTGGGACTACGAGTTGGCCATGGAGCGGAACATCGCGTACCTGCGATCGGTGCTCGAGCGGATCGGCGCAGGCTGATGCGGATCGCCTTTCGATGGCCCAACAAGCTCCATCCCTATGCGGAAAGGCCGGAGCTGCCGCCGGATGCGCGAGCGCGGCTGTTCGCATGGGGCCGCGACGCGGGGTTCGACGGCACCGAGGTGTCGGCGCTGAACTTGCCGCCGGGGCCTATGGCGCTGGCGCAAGCCGATGAGATCCGCGACGAGCTCGCGGGTCATCAGCTTCGGGCGGCCGCCTACCGGGGCGAGAGCTTCAACTTCACCGAGCGGGCCACGCGGCAGGAGCGGCTCGACCGCAGCTTCCAATCGGTGGAGATCGCCAGCCGCTTGGGCGCCGATGTCCTCGACGTCACGTTGCCGGGACGCTTGGCTCAAGAGGCGGTGGCCTCGGTCCCTATGAACTGGATGCTCGGCGGCCAGATCTCGGTCGGAAGCGCTCGACTGGCCACGGACGAGGAGTTCGAGTTGACCGCATCGGCGCTGGCTGAGATCGCCGACGCGGCGGCCGAGCACGGAATCGTGGTGGCGGTGGAGGTTCACCAATACTGCTATGCGGATTCCAGCGAACCAACGCTGCGAATCCTCGACGCGGCCGATCGGCCCAATGCCGGCGCGAACCCTGATCTTGGGAACATCATCTGGACATACGCGACGCCGGAGGAAACCAGCGAGGAGGCAATCACGCGCTTGGCGCCGCGGACGGTGTACGTCCACGTGAAGAACTCGAGGCGCGTGCATCTCCCGGACCTGGACCGGACGGTGTACATCAAAGAAACGGTGCTGAGCGATGGCAGCGTCGACTGGCGCTTCGCGCTGGCAGCCCTGGCGGCGGTCGGTTACGGGGGCTGGCTCGCGATGGAAGGGAACACGGTGTCGTGGGACTTCGAATGGGCCATGGAGCAGAACATCGCGTACCTGCGATCGGTGCTCGAGCGGGTAGGCGCGGCCTCCGGGTGATAGGATCCGGCGCGGGGGCCATTCGGTTGAGCACTTCAAGACGCCTGCATGGCGTGGGTGAGCACGATGCAAATACTCGGAGCGACTGCCGGCAAGCCTCCACGCCGAGGACCTGTCCATGAAGCTGACTGACGCGCAGGTTCAGCACTTCAACCGTGAGGGCTACGTGGTCGCCCCCAATCTGCTCGTCCCTGACGAAGATCTGCGGCCTGTCATGGACGAGTATGCGGATGTCCTCGATCGGGTGAGCCGGCGAATGCACGCGGCCGGCGAGATCGAGCGCACACACGCCGACCTGCCCTTCGGCGAGCGAGCGATCTCGATCGTCAAAGACGCGGGATGCCTGGACCCCGATCCGTTCGACATCAATCTTCCGGTGCTCGCCGGGCGTACGTTGAACCCTGATTCCCAGGCCCACTTCGGGCCGGCCGTCTTCGATCTGTTGCGCAATGAGCGTCTGCTCGATGGCGTCGAGTCGCTCATCGGCGCTGAGATCTATTCCAATCCGGTGCAGCATGTGCGCATCAAGGTGCCCGAGCACCTGCTGACGCACGGACGGCTAACGGCGCTGAACGCCACGACCCGATGGCATCAGGACAACGGCGTCGTCACCGCCGACGCCGACGAGAGCGAGGTGCTGACGGTCTGGCTGCCGCTGACCGAGGCCAGCGAGCGCCACGGATGTTTGAAGCTGGTGCCGCGCAGCCACACGGAAGGTCTGCGGGTTCATTGCCCGCAGATCGAGGGAAACGGCATTCCCGACGCACTGATCCCCGAGGACCGCGTCCGTCCGGTGCCGATGTCGCGCGGCGACGTGCTGTTCATGCACCGCCGCTGCATGCACGCCTCGCTCACCAACGTCAGCGACGAGATTCGCTGGAGTCTCGATATCCGATACAACCCGATCGGCCAGCCCAGCGGGCGAAGCTTCCTCCCGGGATTCGTCGCGCGCAGCCGGGCCAACCCGGAATCCGAGCTGCGCGACCCCGCAACCTGGCGGAAACGCTGGCTCGACGTGCGTGACAGCTTTATTGCGTCGGGCTCAGCGAGACCTGTCAAGACGGCGCGCTGGAGCGGCGATCATGCGCTGTGCGCCTAGTCGCGGCACCGTCGGCTAAGGCGTCGATACGGGCAGCGACTGACGCCCCACCGGCGTCCACAGGCACGAGCGGCCCGGGTGGTCCGACCATCAGGTCGGGACCCCACACATAGCGGCGGATGGGTCGCGTCTACTCGGGAAGAGGACCTTGCGATATAGAAGGACCCGTTGAATCCGCGGTCGTGGGCGGACCTACGTCAGCCGAGCGGCGCGCCCGCACGGCAAGGCCGACGAAGAACACGGCGACCAGCGCAACTGACGCCAGCGAGATGATGGATCCGATACGAAACGGCGCCGAATCGAACCACAGCTCGACCCGGTGATCGCCGGGCGGCACGGCCAGGCCGCGCATGGCGACGTCGATCGGGAACACCGGGACCGTGCGGCCGTCGACGGCGGCCTTCCAGGACGGATCGTAGGCGTCGCGAATGACGAGCATGGCGGGCTCGTCGGCCCGGACATCCAGCGACAGCGCGTGGGGTGATTCCGCGACCAGCCGCACCGACCCGGCGATCGTGTCGCCCGCCGGCAGATCGCCGAACATCGCCGGATCGAGCGAGGGACCGAACGGCCCGGCCTCCACGACCACTCGCGGCGGGTACTGGCTGTGGTCGACGAGCATGCGCTCGAGCGCCTCGTCGGGACTGTCCACGAGCTGCACGCGGCTCCGCAGCTCGAATCGGGCGCCGGGATCGAACCGCCCGATGAGCACCGGCTCGTCGCCGGGCACGAGCTCGAGCTGCGGCGCCCAGAACCTGTGGACGCCTCCGAGCTCGTCGATGAGCGACAGGCCGTGGACGCGCACCCGCGCGCCCTCGCGCAGCACCCTGATCCGCGCGGCTCGCGGCGACGCCGCGGTCGGAACCGGGATCCGTCCGAGCGTGTAGAAGCTATCGATCGGCTTGCCAACCGTCGCCGCTACCTCGCCCAGCGAGTGCGCGGGCTCGCGGTGTCGCAGCGGTCCGAAGGCGGTGCGTTCGGACAGTTCACGCCCGGCGCGCAGCGGGTGCGTATCGACGACTGCAGCGCCGTCGAGCCATTCGAGACTCGCGATTGGTTCGCCCTCCGGCGCGGGTGCGGCGCCGTCCATCGACAACACGAGGTGCAGCTCGCGGGCGTTCGGCACTGACGGAAGCTCGAAGAAGCCCTCGGCGGCGGGCGACCACTCATCGATCACCAGGGAAGGCCGGTTGACCGAGTAGGTGACCGAGAGGCCTTCGACGCCGTAGCTCTCGAAGCCCCGTTCGTCGTCCGACAGGTACACGGCGGCCGCGGCGCCGATCACGCGCGCGACCCGCGGCGGATTGAGCTCCCAGGCCTCCAGGACGGCAGCGGTGCGTGACGGGATGAGCGGCGTGTATGCCGTGGCCTCGGCGATCCGCGCGGGTAACAGCCGGTTGGATCCCGAATCCACGGCCTCTGAGATATAGGTGCGCGGGAACGGCTGCAACGGGGTCCCCGCACGCGCCAGCGGCGGTGGGCTGAGAACGTCCTCGACCGGCGCCACCGGGTGGAACGTGGCGGCAAACAGACCGAGCTCCATCGCGGCCAGGCCCGCGACGACCGGCGCCAGCAGCGCCACGCGGGAGGGCCGTCGCGCCGCGAGCACGGCCGCGCTCAACGCCGCCAGACTGAGGACGACCGGCGCCAGATTCGAAAGACGCGCCGGGTTCAGGGATTCGAGAACCAGGTCCTCACGATCGGTCGATAGCGCGATCCCCGCGAGCTCGGGCTGGGTGCCGAGCCAGGCGGCAATGGCGTCCCGCGCATCGAGACCGCTGCCCGCCCAGGCGCGCAGCCCCACGAGCGCCGCGAATGCGGCGACGATCAAGCCCGCGACAACTGCGACCCGACGAGCGGACGGCCGGCGCACGAAGGCATCGAGGCCGGCGGCCGCCAGCATGCCGAGCATGAGGACGGCGACAATCGTGAACCGGCCGGGCGCGCGTGCTCGATCGAGTCCGGGAATCCCGTGCACGAGCTCGGCGAGTGGCACCGGGCTCTGGGCGCCGCCCGCAATCAGCACCGCAAGCAGCGCCAGCGACGCGAGCACGACGACGAGCCGGGTGGGCCGGAGGATCGCGAGCAGGGCAAAGGCGAGCGGCGTGAGCCCGGCATAGAAGGCCGTCTCCCAGCGGTTCCAGGAAAACCAGTAGCCGTCGGCATCGCCGAAGATCGCGGGAAACGCCAGCTGCACCGCGCCCAGCGGTGGAACGGCGAAGCGGGAGGCTTCGCTCGCTGCGAGCGCGGCACCGCGTCCGGATCGCTGGATGAGCTCGGCCAGCGGAAGGATCTGGACCGCGGCAAGGCCCGCCGCCACGACCACGATTAGACCGCCGCCGCCGACCGACCACGCGAGCGCGGCGGCGCGTCCCCGCCAGGAGCGGCGTTCGCGCCAGCGCCCCACGAGCAGCGAGGCGACCACATACGCCGCGACGCCCAGCCCCGTGATGAGCGCCGTCTGCGGATGCACCGCCACCAGCGCCACGGCGAACGCCGTGGCCGCCAGCGCGAACCAGGTGACGCGCCGCAGCGGGGCGGTGGTGCGGAACGCCATCTCCCAGGCGGCCAGCATCGCCGGCAGCGCGGGCGCGGCGCCCGCAATGTTCAGGTGGTGCTGCTGTGCAACCGCGAAGCTGCCGAGCCCGTAGACGAGTCCCGCGAGCGCCGAGCCCGTGGGTGAGAGCCGCAGCGCGCGCGCAAGGGCGAAGGCGGCAAGCGCCGCCAGCAGCGACCGGATGGGCGGGCCCCAGACCAGCAGCGGCTCGGCCGCGCCGAGCGCCAGAAACGGGAGGTTGACGGGGTGAAAGACGCCTGTCTGGCCCTCGGCGAACTGGGGAAACCCGGCGGCCAGATATGGATTCCAGAGCGGAAGCTCGCCGCCGCGGATCGCCGCCGCCGCGTACTCCATGAACGGCGCGTTTTGCTTGAGCGTGTCGAGCTCGAAGAACAGCCCGCCCACGGCCCACGCCGGACCGAAGGCCGCGAACACCACGGCGGTGAGGAACGTGATCGCGAGCGTGTCCGCGCGCCCGACGGGAATGCGGCGCATTGCACGCCCAGGATGCCCGCTGGCGCCGGTCGAGCGCACGGACGCAGCCGAGCGGCGGCGCGGGATCCGCCGGTTGTGGCTCCGACAGCCCTTGTTTGCAAATCGCCGCAACGGGTTGAGAAGCATTCCGACGCGGAGCGGAGGAGTCCGCCCTCCACTCCGCCGCCGGTCTGGGCAGTCTTTCATTCCGACGCGTGGCGGAGGTCTTGTCCTGAGTCGCTCGCTCCGCGCCCTATTGGGCTCCTCCGCCAGGACGTACATCGGGCCGCATGGCAGGATTGGGGTCCATTCGACCGCCAATGGCGTCTCGTCGGGGGACATCCATGCCTACCCTCTGGGGCCGCACCTACACGCGCGACGAGCTGATGGCGCGGGTCGGCGACGTATCTCAGATCGGCGGCGTTCGCGCCTACCGGGTCGACGGCGGCTCGGGAGACGGCGTGCCGGTCGTCGACGTCACCACCGGCTCAGGGCTGCGATTCACGGTCGTGCCCGGCCGCGCGCTCGATATCTCCGCGGCGTGGTTTGGTGACATCCCGCTCGCCTATCGCTCGGCCGTCGGCGAGGTGCAGGGCGCGCGCTATGAGCCACCGGGGCAAGGCTGGCTGCACACCGCCGTGCTGGGACTTCTCGTCACCGGCGGGCTCGACAGCATCGGTGAGCCGAGCGATGAGGACGGCGCACACTACGGACTCCACGGCCGCCTCTCGAATCTGGCGGCGACCGGCGTCTCCGCCGACGGCGAGTGGCGCGCCGACGAGTATGAGCTGTGGGTGGAGGGACGCGTGCGTCAGGCGTCCGTGCTCGGCGAGAACCTGGAGCTCAAGCGCCGTATCTCCACCTCGCTGGGCGCGACCTCGCTCACGATCCACGACGAGGTCGCGAATCACGGCCGCCGTCCCGAAGTCATGTCGATCCTCTACCACGTCAACCCCGGCTACCCGGTCCTCGACGAGGGCGCGCGGCTCCACCTGCGCAGCCGATCCCGCCGTCCCATGGACGACCAGGCGGCCGCGCACGAGTCCGCATGGAGCGTCTATCGGGAGCCGGTCGAGGGCTGGGTCCACCAGGTCTACATTCACGATGTGGAGGCCGCCGACGATGGACAGGTGAACGTGGCGTTGGTGAATCGCGGCTTCCGGGATGGGATCGGACTTGGATTGACGTACGACAAGCGCCAGCTGCCGTTCCTCAATCAGTGGAAGAACACCAAGGCGGGCGAATATGTCACCGGCATCGAGCCGGCCAACGCGACCGTCTTGGGGCGAGCTCGGGACCGCGCGGACGGGACGCTGCAGACGCTCGAGCCGGGCGAGACCGCAAGCTTCGACCTCACCGTGTCGGTGCTCGCCGGCGCCGATGCCATCGATCAGTTCCTGAGCCGCATCGGTGAGTAGCGGCTCCGGCTCGATCCGCGTCGAGCCGGAGCCGGACGATTCGCCCCCGTACGTCGAGCGTCTGCGGGTGCGCTACTCCGACTCGGACGCGCAAGGCATCGCCCACCACTCCAGCTTCTTCCGCTGGCTCGAGGAGGCCCGCATCGGCTGGCTTCGTGAGCTCGGGCAGCCGTATGAGTCGCTCAACGGCCGGGACGTATTCATCCCCGTGGTCGACGCCGCTTGCTCGTTCGTGGCGCCCGCCGGGCCGGGCGATCCGATTGAGATCCGCCTCTGGCCGACCGAGGTATCCCGGGTCCGAGTGCGGTTTCGGTATGCGGTGATGCGCTCCGACCAACTCCTCGCGACCGCCGCGACCGCGCACGCCTTCGTGAATGCGCAGGGGCGAGTGCGCCGCCTCGATCGCGATGATCCCCTCTGGCTGGCCATGGCCTCCGCCGCCACGCCGCCCCGCTGCCAATCCGGATAGCCAGAGCCCGCGGCCCCGCCCCGCTGCCCGCGCCTCCACAGAACGTCATTCCGAGCCGGAGGCGAGGAATCTCACAGCCCCCGGACCGGCGAGGGCCTTGTATGTTCCTGAGCCCGTCGAAGGAGCTGCGCCGCCCACCTCGACCCTACACTTGGACCACATGAGCCCTCCGCCCCCCAACGCCGCGCCTTTCCGCCTGTTCCTCTCCGGCGTCATCCAGGGGTCGATCCTTGATGATGGGCACCATTCGCAGGACTACCGCCACCGCCTGCGCGATCTCATCCGTGAAGTCCACCCCGAGGCCGAGGTGATCTGTCCGGTGGAGTTGAACCCCGAGTCGGCCGCGTACAGCGACGAAACCGCCCGCCGCACCTTCTTTCGCGAACTGGAGCTCGCGGCGTCCGCCGACGTGACCGTTGCGTACGCGCCGGTCGCGACCATGGGCACCGCCGCCGAGATGTACCGGGCCTTCGACGCGGGCGCCGTCGTGTTCACCATCTCGCCCATGGCGCACAACTGGCTGGTGCGGTTTATCTCCGACCGCGTCTTCCCGGATCTCGACGCGTTCGAGGCATTCGTGCGCGGCGGCGGGATTGCAGCCGCCCTGACGGCTCGCCGCGACCGCGCGACCGCATAGCCGGACCCAGGATTTGCGTCGCCCCAGCCCGCCCCTAGTTCGCCGATACGTGCGTCGTAACGATGTGATCCAGCAGATTGTCCGTGCACGGCTCGCAGAAGATCGTCAGGCTGGCTTCTTCCGCGGTGGCCAGCTCCAGCAGCGACGGCACGTCCACGGCCAGCCGCAGCGCGCATGCGTTTATGCACGCCTGCACGCCGTTCGTCTCCGCCACATCGGCGGTGCGCTTCGCGCCCGGCAGCTCCAGAATGCGCCCGAATGCGTTGATCGCCAGCCGACGCAGCGCCCGCCGCTGGTCCGTCTCGTCGGCGATTGCGCGCAGTCGGTGAACCGACAGCACCGCCCCCAAGTTCGGCACGACCGTCGCGAGCACGTGCGGCTCGCCCTCGACCACGGCATTCCGCGTCGGCAGATCGATCAGGTCGTGGTGCACGATCGCCACGTCATAGTGCGGGCCGGCCTGTTGCCACGGCTCGGCTCGAACCACATCCAGGAACTTCGGGCCGGAGATCTGGCCGGTGCGCTCGTCGAGGCTCTGCTCCACGTACCAGAGCGTGCTCCAGTACGGAGAGCCGCGTTTAACGCTTGGGATCACCCACGTGCCGAACGGCCGCAGCGCGCCTCGCACCACGCTCAGCCCGGCGCGCTGCCCCAGCACGAACATCGTTTCCTGGATGTGCGCGACGGCCGAGACCACGGTTTCCGCCTCCCATGGCTTCACCCGTGATGTCCACTGGAAGGTGATTGATTTCAACGCGGCGGGGCCTAGCGAACACCGTCCGTCTCAGACTAGCCAGCGGCCCTGCCCCCGGCAATCGCCGCCGGTCCGCCCCGGCGCACATCCGGTTGATGGGTTGGTACGCTCGATCCACGACGCACAGTGAGGCCCGCACATGGCGACCGCCCCGGCCGGGGATCGAGTATCGGCCGTCGAGATCGGCCCCGAGATCCGGGTGGGCATATACGTCGAGGATTCGGACGCTCACCGTCTGCTCACGGTCGGGTCCGCGCCCGACACGCTGCACGCGCCGGACTTTGATCTCACGCCCGCCTACGAGTCGGCGCTGAGCGCCGCCGAACGCCGGGCCGGCAGCTTTGCGTTTCCCAGCCCGCCCTACGGCGAGGATGTGGCCTCGCGCGCGCCGCGCGTCGCCGCCGTCACCGGCCCGGGGCTGGCCGCCGGACCCACCGGCTTCCTGGTCGGGAGTCTCGTCGCGCGCGACCTCGAGACGCTCGAGCACATCCTTGACGATGTCGGCTTCACGATCCTCGGACACGCCACGACCTCCGTGCGCGCCTTTCGCGATCGCGTCGACGGTCCCGCCGCGATCGACGTGATCGCCGCGCAAACACCGGACGCCGTGATCGTGGCGCTCGGCGACGACGACACCGGCGAGGGGTTGGACTACATCACCGATCTCCTGATCGGTGGGCTGGCCGGACGCGACTCCGGCTACCTCCCCGCGATCGTCCTGCTCTATGCGGGGATGGCCGACGCCCGCGCGATCGCGCTGCTGGAACAGACGTTCCCGCTGTATCACCGTCGCCTGCGCGGCGGCACCGCCAACGAGCCCATGGACTCCGGCGCGCCCCGCGCCGTCTTGCATGATGTCGCCCGCACGATCCGCGGGCGGCTCTTCGCGGGTCGTGGCGTTCCGGCCGCCATCGGCCGGGCGCCGATGTCACCGATCGTCGATGCGCTAGAAACCGCGACCCGCCGGCTCGCGTCCAGCCAGCGGTTGGATACGGCCGTCGTGGCGCTCGAGCACGGCCACGTGACCGCGGTGGCGAGTCAGGGCGGGGTGACGACCTCGGCCCACTTCGGCGGCGTTCGGCGCGCTGGCCGGACGTTTCACGTCGGCCTGCACACTCCGATCGACCGGGTGGGTCGTTGGACGATCGATGAGCCGTTGCCGCAGGCCTTGCGCGAGATCGTCCTCAACCGCACCGCCCGCCCGTGGGCGGTCCCCGGCACGGCCGTCGAGCTCCAGACCCAGCACGCGATGTGGACAGTGGCCGTGCGAGAAGCGCTCCGCCAAGGCGCCAGGGGACTCAATCCGCTCGAGGACGCCACTTTGGACCTGGCCGTATTGACGGGCCGTGGCGCGCGCACCCTCGGGCGTTCGGTGCAGGCAAGCGTTCTGCTGATGAACGCGCTCGAGCCGTGGGGTGTCACCCAGCTGGCCCTCGATGCCCCGTCGGCGCTCGGCATGACCGGCGCCCTGATCGATGCCGGGGTTCAGGTTGCTGTCGAGTCGTCGCTCACGCCTCTCGGCGTGTGCGTGGCGCCGCGCGGCCAAGCCAAGCTGGGCGAGCAGGCGATCGTGGTCGAGGTCCATCCACGCGACGGCGCCGCGATCGAGCGCGAAGTCGGCGCCGGTGCGCTCGACGTCGTCCAATGGGCGCCCAGCGTCCCCGCCGAGGTCCGCATCTGGCCGGGGCCCAAGTTCGACGTCGGCCTCGGGTACGGGCGGCCGGCGCGGCTCAGCGCGCCCGTCCATCCCGGCGTCGCCGGCCTCATCATCGATGCCCGCGGCCGGCCGCTGACCTGGCCCGACGATGCCGACAAGCGGCGGGCGCACGTCCAGCAGTGGTACCGCGCGCTCAATGTCTATCCCACCGAGTCCCCGGCTCGTGCCGAGCCCGCGCGTGCACGTTGACGGCCAGCTCCCGCTCGGCATCCGGCGCGCGGTCCGCGCCGGGGTTCTCCGCCGCCGTCATACCCGGCCGTTCCCGGGACGGCTGCTCGTTGATCGAGGTGACCACGTCAGCGTCGGCCAGATCTGGTGCCGTGGACGGTTGCGGACCGGAGTCGAGATCGTCGACCTGCCACGGTTGCTTCGCGTCCCGCCCAGCGAGGCTCGCCGCCTGATTGCGGTCACCATCGGCGCTACCGTCGATGAGGGCACGCTGCTTGCGGGCAATCCGGGACGCATGCGCACCGGCATGCAGTGGGTGGCGCCCGCGCGCGGGTCGCTTGCCGACGTGAGCCCGCGTACCGGGATCGCCATCTTCGTGAACGAGGTTCGCGAAGTCGCGCTCTACTGCCGGCTCGCGGGTGTCGTGATCGACGTCGACCCCGGAGACGGAATCGTGATCGAGGGCGCCGGAGTCTCGGTCGGGGGCGCCGTGGGCGCCGGCGGCCGTGCATACGGTCCGCTGGCTGTCGTCGAATCCGGCGATCGACCCGAGCCCAGTCACGAGGGACCGACCGGCGCCGTGCTCGTCACGCCCGACCCCTTGCGCGCGGCCTGGGTAGAGCGTGCGGTCGAGGCCGGCGCGGCGGGCGTGATCGCGCCCGCCGCCGACAGCGAGGCACTCTCGGCGCTCGCGCTCGCCCCTGAGCTTGCCGGCCTCGCCGCGCCCATCGACGTGCCCCACGCGCCACCGCTGCCGATCGTGCTTACCGAGGGGGCCGGCTATCGGCGCATGCCGCGCGCGCTCCAGACGCTCTTCCGCTCCTCGGTCGGCAGCGTGGTCGCGCTCGTCGCCTCCCGCCTACCTGGGGAATCCGAGGTCCTGCTTCCACCCGGACCGAGTGAGCAGGCGTTGGAGGGACTGCGGGCGGATGGGCTGCCGGTCCGCATCGTCGCCGGGCCGGACGCCGGGACGGACGGCGAGCTGATCGGGCCGGCGCCCGATGTGGGTCGCGCGCCCTCGGGCGCGCCGGCCGAGTCCGTGCGCGTGCGGCGTACCGAAGGGGGCGTCGTGGCCGTCTCCCTCGCGAACCTCGAGGCACTCGCCTAGAACCATCCCGTCATCACGTACGCGAAGTTCGCCGCGGGTTGACCCGCTTCAGGTTGCTCAGCGCGTCCAGGCGGACATCGCCGGTGTCGATCCTCGTCCATGCGGCTCCTGTAGAGCCGCCGGCTCTACATTCGCTCGGGCGCCTCGATTCCCAGTAGCCCCAAGCAGTTGGCGAGCACGTGCCGCACCGCCATCACCAGACGCAACCGTGTCGCCGTCAGCTCCGCGTCGTCCGAGACGACGCGGTGGCCGTTGTAGAACGCGTGGAATGCGCGCGCGAACTCGAGCAGATAGTGCGCCAGCCGGTGCGGTTCGCGCTTCTCCGAAGCGTCCGCGACGACCTCCGGATAGGCCAGGATCTGTCGCACGAGCGCGATCTCGTCCGCGTCCAGGCGCCCAAAGTCCGGCGCCGCGTCTGTTGGTTGCGCGGCCGCCGTCCGCTGGATGCCAGCGGAGCGCGCGTGCGCCATCTGAATGTAGTAGACCGGATTCTCCGGGTCCTCGCGGCGCGCCAGCTCCAGGTCGAACTCCATCTGACTGTCGATCGCCTTGGACAGGAAAAAGTAGCGAGTCGAGTCAGGACCGACCTCGTCAAGCACCTCGCGCAGCGTGACGAACTTGCCCGTCCGCTTCCCCTGCCGCGCCACGCTTCCGTTCTCGCGAATCCCGACCATCTGCGTGACCAGAATCTCCAACCGCGACGGATCCACGCCCAGCGCGCCCATCGCGGCACGCATGCGGGGCACGTGGCCTTGATGGTCGGCGCCCCAGACATTCACCACCTGATCGAACTTGCGCGTCTCGAACTTGTTGCGGTGGTACGCGATGTCCGTCGCGAAGTAGGTTGGATCGCCGCGTGACCGAACCAGCACGTTCTCGCGATCCTCGACGCCCTCGCCGCCGATGAACCACGTCGCGCCCTCGCGCTCGGTCACCAGCCCGCGCGATTCCAGCGTGGCGATCGCGTCCTCCACCGCTCCGCGCGACCGCATCTCCGCCTCCGAGAACCACTCGTCGAACTCGATACCGACATCGTCGAGATCGCGTCGGATCGAGCCCAATCCGATTTCGACCGCGCGCGATTGGAATCCGGCGCGATCCGTCGGCCCGTCGCGGCCCAGCCAGCGATCCCCGTCCTCGGCCACCACGGTCGCCGCCCACACGGCCACGTACGCCCCCCGGTATCCGTCGTCGGGGAAGGCGAACTCGCGGCCGAATGTCTTTGCATAGTGGTGGTAGACGCTGTCCCCGAGCAGCTCGACCTGCCGGCCGGCATCGTTGATGTAGTACTCACGCGTGACATCGTGCTGCGTGGCCGTGAGCACCCGTGCCAACGCGTCGCCCACCACCCCGCCGCGCCCGGCGCCGACGGTCAGCGGGCCGGTTGGGTTCGCGCTCACGAACTCCACTTGCACGCGGCGGCCCTCGCCCACCGGCGACGTCCCGAAGGCCGGCCCGGCCTCGTTCACCGCCTCGATCTGCTCCGCGACCCAGCCGTCGTCCAGCCGAATATTGATGAATCCCGGGCCCGCCACCTCCACCACCGCGACCGATGGGTCGTCCGGCAGGTGTCGCACGATCGCCTCGGCGATCTCGCGCGGCGGCGTCTTGGCAGCCCGCGCCAGACGCATTGCATCGGCGCTGAAGTAATCGGCCAAGTCGTCGCCGCGACGCTCGACGGCAACGACACCGTCGGGTATCGGGGGCAGCTCGCCGGCCGCCTGCGCCGCCGCGAGCGCATGCGAAAGCAGCGCCGTAAGTTCGTTTCGAAGCATGGAACTTGCCGTTCGCGCCCGCTCCGGCGGTCCAGCCGCCGCGTCCCCACGCAGGGCCGCGCCGTCTAGTGTGCGGAAACCAAAAGTATAGCCGCGCTAGACGCCAACTCCGTTGACGATCGCGTCCGGCGACAGCCGTCCGTTGAGCGCGTCGATGCAGTTCTGGATCGCCTGGACGCCCATCCGGTCGTTCGATTCCTCGCTCATCCCCGCGATGTGCGGCGTCACCACCACGTTCTCCAGCAGCAGCAGCGGCGACTGTGGGTCCGGCGGCTCCGGGTCGAAGACATCCAGCGCCGCACCCGCCAGCCGGTCCGTCGTCAGTGCCTCGTAGAGCGCGTCCTCGTCCACCAACGACCCACGCGCCGTGTTGATCAGCACCGCGGACGGCTTCATCAGCGCCAGCCGTTCCGCGTTCATGAGCTTGTACGTCTCCGGCATCGCCGGCACATGCAGGGTCACGAAGTCAGATTCGCGCAGCAGGGTGTCCAGGTCCGTGAGTTCCACGCCCAGCGCCTCGACTGCGTCCATGTCTGGGTAAGGCTCGGCCACCAGGCTCCGCATCTCGAATCCGCGGGCGCGACGCGCCACCGCCCGCCCGATGCGACCGAACCCCACGATGCCAAGCGTCTTCGCCCACACGTCGTGGTTTGCGAGTTGCTCCCAGCGCTCGAACCGCATCTGCCGGTCGGACATCACGATGCGGCGTGAGAGCGCCAGCATCAGGCCAAACGTGCCGTCGGCCACGGTCTCGAAGTTGGCTTGCGGGGTGATCGTCACTGCGATGCCGCGGCGCGCCGCCGCCTCTACGTCGATGTACTCGTACCCCACGCCCGTGCGGGCGATCACCTTGAGCCGGTCCGCCCCTTCCAGCGCGGCGTCCGAGTAGTCTTCCTGGGAGCTCGCCATCGCGGCATCGATGCCCGGCAGCTGCTCCCGGATCTGCGCCGCCGTCATCGGAAACGGGTACTTCGAGCGAACGATCTCCCACCCGGCGTCCTCGAACATGTGTCTGCGGGGGCCGACCCAGTTGTTCCACATGCGATCGGTGACCAGGACTCGCGGCATTGGCCTCAGATTTCGGAAAGGCGGCGTACGGCCGCCGAGTGTCGCCCGGCGCGATCGACCAGGCAAACGACCGGGGTTCCGTGGTGTCCGGTTCCTGTTCGCCGCGTTCGGATTATGTCTGTAACCTTCTGAAACGGGCTTCGCGTCAGGAGCCGGTGTTGCGGCGCGAGCGCCCGGCGCGCGCCAATTGACCTGTCCACGCTGCGGTGCACGCCAATACGGTGCGGCCGCCAGTTGCACCAACTGCCGCAAAGACCTGCTCCCCGGCCGATCTCCCCGCCTCCGCTACCTTGCCGCTATCGCCGCGCTCACCACGGTGATAACTATCGGCTTTCTTGTCATGGCATCGGAGCGGCTGCCCTTGACTGAACTCTGGATCGCCGTCCTCGCCGTCCTCGCCGTCGCGCTCGGTGTCGCGCTGGTCGTCGCGGCGCTGCCGATGACCATGGCCGAGCGCTACCGGCGGCGCGCGCTGACCCGCTTCTCGAGCAACCCCCGGCAGTCGATCCGCGACCTCACGCGCGCCCTCGAGCTCGAGCCGGATCGGCGCTCGGTGCTGATCGAGCGCGCTCGGGTGCGCCGCTTGATGGGCGAGTACGACCGGGCGGCCGAAGACTTGCGGGAGTACCTAGACCGGGCCCGCTTCGAGCCCCGCTCCCACGTCTTGCGTGTCCGGCTCCTGCTGGAGCACGTCGAAGTCGCCGCCGAGCGCCCGACGCCCGTCGACTCTACCCGCGTCGGCGTCTAGGCCCGGGCCTCGAACTCGATCCGGCGCAGACGGCCCTGTTCCACACGGCTCAATGTCCTCCCGAGCGCAGCGCCCGCCGCGATCGCGCTCCGACTTGGCTCACAGCCCCCAATCGCGCGGGAACCGAAAGTCGCGATCGATCGTCCGGTCCGAGACCTTCGCGATCACCGGTGGGCGGCGCTTGAACTGCGAGCGACGCACCATGTCCGTGATCCGCCGCACCAACTCCTCCGGGAAGCCGGCCGCCACGACATCCCCCGGCTCGTACCACTCGTCGATCAGCAGGTAGAGAATCTCGTCCGCCGCCTCGTACGAGAACCCCAGCTCGCCCTCGTCTGACTGCCCTGCCCACAGGTCGGCGCTCGGGGCCTTGGTGAGAATCACGTCGGGCACGTCCACCGCCTCGGCGAGCTGCCGCACCTGCCGCTTGTAGAGGTCGCCCAGCGGATTGATCGCGCTCGCCATGTCGCCGAACAGCGTCCCGTAGCCGAGCAGCAACTCGGTCTTGTTGCTGGTGCCCACTACCAGGCCGCCGAACTCCTCCGACTGGTCGTACAGCACGATCATGCGGGTGCGTGCCATCACGTTCCCGCGACGCAGATCGGACATCTCGCCCCGCACCGCACGCAGGCAGCCGTCCACGGCGTCGCTGATGTCCGCCAGGCGGGTGTCCACGCCCAAACGATCGGTGAGCAGCTCGGCGTCGGCCCGGCTGGCCGGGTCGCTCGTGCGATACGGCATCAGCACGGCGCGCACCTGCTCGGGGCCGAGCGCGCGCGCGCATAGCGTGCACGTGAGCGCCGAGTCGATGCCGCCCGACACCGCCACCACGCAGCGCTTGAATCCGGCCTTGTGAATCTCGTCCCGGATGAATCCTTCGAGCACCCGCGCGGTGAGCGCCGTGTCGAGCGCCAGCCCGCGCCGCGCGCGCTCGCGGATGCCCGTCTCAGTCTGCATTGCGGTTCGTCTCGCCGTTCGCGATCCGCGTGAACTCGCGCCCCACCAACGCCGCCTTCACGTCGCGGCGCAAGGGCAGGCGCGTGCGCTGGCGGCGCAGCTCGCGGTCGGTGAGGTCCGCGGTTACCAGCGCCTCCTCGAAATCCGGGGCGCGCGCGATGCATGCGCCGTCCGGCCCGACGACCTCGGAGCCGCCCCAGAAGTTCACGCCGTCTTCGTACCCCACCCGGTTGCAGTGCACCACGTAGCAGACCAGCATCTGCGCGTAGAGGCGGTTCAGCGCGTGCCAGGTCCGGGCGCTGCCTAGCTCCTGCTTGCCGTCCGAGACCCCGCGGCCTGGACTGCTCGACAGCCCGAGGATCACATCGGCGCCGTCGGATGCCGCGATCGCCGGCGAGGTGGGGTGCCAGAGGTCCTCGCAGATCAACATCGCCTGCCGGCCGAACTCCGTGTCGTACGCCCGCACCTGCGTCCCGGCGGCCAGATCGCGCCCCTCGTCGAACAGCCCGTACGTGACTAGATAGACCTTGTGATGCACGAATTGCAGCTCGCCGCCGTGTGCGAACCCGGCCGCCGGCAGGAATCGGTGATCGTCGGTTTCCTCGACGAATCCGAACACAATCGCGATCTCGCGGCTGGCCTCCAGCAAGGGCGCCAGCTGGCCGGCATCGGTCCGCAGCGCGACCTGCGGCACGAGGTCGCTCAGGAAGTACCCGGTCAGCGACTGCTCGGGAAAAACCACCAGGTCACATCCCGCATCGACCGCGCGACGCGCGTAGTCCAGGTGCAGCTCGAGATTTCGGCCCACATCGCCAAGATGCGGCCGGATCTGCGCGAGCCCGAGCCGGAAATCACGCACGCGACATCAGGTGTAACGAGGCCATTGGGCAAGTGTACGTCCGCCCCTGGCGACGCCCGGACGCGGCGATCGCTCGCTGCTCAGGCCTGCTTCCTTTGGGAGCTGCCCCGGGGTCGAGGGAGCCGCGTGGCGCGCCCGAGTCGCCAACGTGGAGCCGGGCGCCGAGCCTACGGTGGCCGGCCGGCCCGGCCGGCGGCTGCGTTGACGCGTCCGACCAACGCTGACTACAGTCGCTCGTCACACGGGCTGACGGTCATCGTTAGGTGATCGGACCGCCTGTACGTCCGACGCCACGCCACGATGGAGGCCGGAGCACCTGTGAGCCGCACGCGAACGTTTTTCCTCGGTCTCATCCTGGTCGCACTCACGTTCGCCCTCGCCGGTCCCGCGCGCGCGGTCGCCTGCGACGGCGCCGTCCTATCCACCGGCGGCTGTCTCTTCACCATCACCGGCGGCGACACCGCCGACACCACCGACGGCTTCCCGGTCACCAACAAGGCCGACATTCCCTTCTGGGATTTCTATAAGTCCCAAGACCTCCAGAGCGTCGGCTATCCGATCAGTCAGCGTTTCCTGTTCAACGGGTTCACGGTGCAGGCGTTTCAAAAGGTGATGTTGCAGTGGCGACCTGACAAGGGCGACACGTTCAACTATCTGAACACCCTGGACATCGTGGCCAATCAGTACAAGCTGGATCTGCCCAACGTGCCCCCGCACAGGGTGCTAGCGGAGGACCAGGGAGCTACGGATTTCGCGCAGATCAGCGACAACCACCTCGCCCTCCTGGATCAAAACCCAAAGATCAAGGCCGCGTTCCTCGCCGAGTCCGACTGGCTCAACCTGTTCGGCCTCCCGATCGCCTACGAGGAGCGCGAGGTCAATGGCAACCCCCAAGGACTGCAGCTGCTGCGCGCCCAGCGGATCGTGTTTGAGGTCTGGAACGTCCCGGCCCCCGGCACCAGCCTCGGCGCAGTGGGGCGCCAGAACGTGCCGGATAAGGTCAAGAAGCTCGACAACGTCATCATTCCGAACGCCGCAAAGCAGCCCGTCACGCGGGCCGTCGCCGAGTCCATTGCGCCGCCCCCGACCGTGCAGCCGGCCACTGGCCTTACCGGCTACGGCGTCCAGGGCGAGTTCCGACGTCCGAACGACGGCGCGCTTGCCGACCTGATAAAGGGCGCCGGCCTCAACTGGGTGAAGCAGCAGATTGCCTGGCAAGAGGTCGAGAACCTGCCGGGCTTGTACTTCTGGGACGACGCCGACCGGTTTGTGAACACCATGAACGGCAGGGGTCTGAACATCCTGATGAGCGTGGTCAAGTCGCCCGACTTCTACAAGGACGATCCCGCCAAGATCGGAACCACGCACGGACGTCCCAAGGACCCCACCAAGCTCCGCACCTTCATGCGCGATCTGGCCTCGCGGTATCGCGGTCGAGTCCAGGCGTACGAGATCTGGAACGAGGAGAACCTGTCACTGGAATGGGGATCGTTCTCCAGTGCGTCGTACGGGCAGTTCGTCGAGCTCATGAAGCAGGGCTACATCGGCATCAAGGAGGGTGATCCGAATGCCATCGTGGTGCTCGGTGCGCCGACGCCCACCGGCGTCAACAACCGCAACATCGCGATTGACGACCTGACCTATCTCCAACGCGTCTTCGCCCACAACGGCGGCGAGGTCGCCAATTACTTCGAGGTATTGGGCGTCCATCCCAACGGCGGACCCAACGCGCCGGACGACACGCGCGCCAACCCCGCGCACACCAACGCCAACTGCGGCGGCGGCTGGTCCACGCACGACAGCTTCTTCTTCAATCGCTATACGCAGCTCTACGATGCGATGCTCCGCGCGGGCATCACTGGCAAGACGGTCTGGTTCACCGAGTTCGGGTGGGCCACGACCCACGGTCCCGGAGGCCCGGGCGGGCCGGCCAGGGGCTTCGAGTACGCCGGCTGCAACACCGAGCAGAATCAGGCCGCCTTCATCACCCGTGCATTCGAGAAGATCCGGGCCGAGACGCCCTACGTGACCCACATGATTGTCTGGAACCTGAACTTCCAGCAGGTGGTGCCCAACACGGATGAGAAGTGGGCCTTCGGCATCATTCGCGCCGACGGCTCACCGCGTCCGGCCTTCACCGCGCTCAAGAACATGCCCAAGCCCCAGCCCGGAGGCGGCGTCGCCGGCTGACCGGTCGCGCGCTGCCCGCGTGTCATTCCGAGGCGAAGCCGAGGAATCTCACGGCCACCGGACCGGCAAGAGCTCGTCCCGCGTCCATCGAAGGAATCTCGTGGCGCGTGCGGCCCGCTACGCGATCGCGTCGAGCGCCTGCCGTTGCGCCGCCGTGAGCTCCCACCCGACCGACTCGACGAGCTCTTCCACGCGTTCCAGGCGATCGGTCTTGGGGATCGCCATCACGCGCTCGTGGCCGACCAGCCAGTTCAGCATCACCTGCGCCCAGCTTCGCCCCGCGGACTCCGCCACCTCACGCACCCGCGCGCCGCGGTCGTCGGCGGGCAACTGCCCCAAGGCCAGCGGTGAGTACGCGATCACCGTGATTCCCTGCTCCTGACAGAACGGCAGGACCTCCGCCTCGATCTGGCGCGCGAACAGGTGGTACTTGACCTGATTTGAGACCAGCGGATTGCTGCGCAAGGCGTCCTGCGCGGCCTTCATCTGATCCACGGAGAAGTTGCTGACGCCGATGAATCGCACGTCCCCACGACTCACCAGCTCCTCCATTGCCCGCATCGTCTCGCCGATGGGAACGTCGCTCTTTGGCGAGTGCAGCTGGTAGAGGTCGATCACGTCCGTCTTTAGCCGCCGCCGGCTCGCGTCGGCATGCGCCAGCACATCGTCGTACCGGAAATTGGCCGGCGATATCTTGGTGGCGATGAACACTTGGTCGCGGAC
Organism: Chloroflexota bacterium; assembly: GCA_965247475.1. Taxonomy (GTDB): domain Bacteria; phylum Chloroflexota; class UBA11872; order UBA11872; family UBA11872. The sequence goes on along the minus strand of OZ252016.1, from coordinate 2,047,865 downwards.
CGGATCGATCTCCCCGCCGACCAGCGACTCCGCGTGGCCCGGCTCGTCGCCATGCGCGTTGTAGGACTCGGCTGTATCCATGAGCCACGCGCCGAGCTCGGCCGCCCGCGGCAGCACCCCCGCCCCGCCGTGATAGCGGGCCGTCCCGAACCCGATCTTCGGGATCTCCTGGTCGGTTCTGCCGAGCTTGATGTACTCCATCTGCTTCCCCCTGTCGGGCTCGTCTCGGGCGCCGAGCGCGGCGCCCGACCGTCGGCTCCGCGCTGTTACTTGCGCCGCGAGGCCTCGAACTCCTCGTGCGGCGGGACGTTCTCCCCCACCACGTAGAGGAAGTAGTAGATCCCCGTCGGACCGAGGAACTTGAACTCCTTGCGCAGCGCCGTCAGCGTCGCGTCCAAGTCGCCGTGGGACCGCAAGTAGCTCTTGAACGAGCCGTGCTGGGCCTCCAGCTCGAGCACTCGCCGCGCGTTCTCCACGATCGCCTGCAGCTTCCTCCGGTTCCGGATCACGCGCGTGTCCTGCACGAGCTCCTCGATGTCCAGATCGCCCAGCCCGGCCACGGTCTTGGCGTCGAAGCGGTGGAGCGCCTCGCGGATCCCCGGCCACTTCGACTCCACCACGCGCCAGGACATGCCGGTCTGGAAGATCGCCTTGCTCATCACCTCCAGATAGTCCCCGGCCGTGGTGGGAACGATCTTCGTTGGGGCGCCTTGCTCACGCGGCACGCGGTGCTGCTCTCAGCCGGCGGGCGGCATTCGGACCGCCGGCTCCATCGGGGGCCTCAGTATGACGACGAACCGGCCGCCGCGCGATCCACCGCGAACGCTCACGGCCCGCGGGCACGCGACCACACAGTCGAACGGGACCGGGTCCCGCCGCCTCCTATCATTCCGCGCCGCTCCACCATGTCATTCGAGCGGAGCTGGGAATCTCGGCCACTGGACCGGCCGGTTCCCTCGCCCATGCGGAGAGGGTTAGAGCTTGTCCTGAGCTTGCCGAAGGAGTGAGGAGTCCAGCGCTGCCGCCGTCTCGTTCCCAACCACGCCGTCTGACGGATCGCGCGCACGCGCCACCCCGGCGCGGGGCAAGCTCCGTCCCCCTGCAAGAGCCCGGGCTGAGCGGAGTCGAAGCGGCGACGATCGTGTGCGCGCGGGCGAGCGCCGAGCCCGTCATTGAGCGCAAGCAACGCGCCTCCCGGAACGGGCGACTCAAAACCACGCCGCCGAGACGAATCCCGGCGCGGTGATCGTCCCCCGCGGCGGCCCGCGGCGAGCGCGCAGCGCCCGGTCGAGCCGCATGCTCAGCGGCGCTGGCTCGTCGTTCGCGAGCGCCGATTCCAACTCGGCCAGCGGGTCCAGCGGCTCGTCGGTGGCCAGCACCAGGTGCGTCGTGCCGCGGCCCTCGCGCACCGCGATCGCCGCCGTAGCCACCCGAGAAAGCACGTCGAGCTCGGCCACGGCCCCAACCACCACGACCCCATCGGCCGCCGGCGTCGTGTCCGCCAGGAGAGCAATCGGATCCGACCGGGCCGACACGACTTGCGCCGGGCCGAAGGCGTTCAGGATTCGATCCGCGGTCGCCTCGGCGACCGATCCGAGACCGTCGCCCACCAACGCCACCGCGTCGCCCCGTCCGGGCGCCAGCCACGCCAGGTGCTCCTCCGGACCGTACCGCTCCGAGGTCGACGCTGCGCGAAGTGGCGGCGCTCCGCGGCCGATCCGGTCGATCAGCTCGCGCACGGCTTCCAACGCGCGCGGCTCGAAGGTAGATGGGTATCGGTCGCGATTGGCCACATACCCCGGAATATCGCAGATCGTCCAGGTACCGTTCTCGAACCCCTGCACGTCGAGCTCAATGTCGTGCCAGGCCACCACGCCGTCCGATAGCTTCGCGGGCGTCGTCACATTGCAGTACCAGTGCGCGGGATCGTCGAATTCCATGACGTGATGCCACGCCTCGCGCGTGAAGCGGTAGCGCGAGTCCTCGAGTGTGCGCCAGCCGGACTCGCCGGACATCGAGAACGCCGTGCCTTCGGGCACCGCGACCACCAGCTCGTCGGCGCTGACGGTCTCCACCGTCACCGTTGCTTCCCACCGGGGCACAGGATCGTTCCACCGCAGCTTCCGCAGGGTCACGCGATCGCCCGGCGACGCGCCCCATCCCGCCGCGCCCGTATCGATCATGCCGGGCCGCGCCTACGCATCACACGACCGCCGGCTCCGCAGCGCCTCGACGCCGTCGCCGGTGCGCTAGGCTGATCGCCGCGCGCGACTCGCTGCCTATCCACCACGCCACCATGCGCCCATTTGTTGACTCCTCCGAACTGATCGACGACGGTCCCGCGCTGCGGGAGCGGGTCGAACGCGACGGCTACCTGTTCCTCCCGAAGCTCCTGCCGACCGAACTCATCGAGCCCGTTCGGTTCCAGTACCTTGAGATCTTGCGCGACGCCGGCTGGCTCAAGCAGGGCACCGCCCTTGAGGACATGATCGCGGAGCTTGACGCCTTCTGCGTCGAGCCCGAGCCGACGTACACGGATGTCCTCAACAACGTATACAAGCTGCCCGAATTCCATGCGATTCCGCAGCATCCGAACCTGCTGGGCGTGATGGAGCGACTGCTGGACGCCCCCGTGGTCCCGATGCCGCACGTCATCACGCGCGCGATGTTCCCGCAGCGGGAGGAGTACACCACGCCGCCCCATCAGGACTTCGTCTTCATCCAGGGCAACGAGGACGTCTACACCGCCTGGATACCGCTCAGCGACCTCCCGCCCGAGTCCGGCGGGCTGCAGCTCGCCTCCGGGTCGAATCACGGCGGCATCTACGACTTCACGCCGGCCCTGGGTGCCGGCGGGGTCGCGGTTACGGCCGATCTCGAAGACAGCTGGGTCTACAGCCCCTTCCACCAGGGCGACGTACTCATATTCAACAGCATGACGGTCCACCAGGGCGTGCCCGCCACCGGCGAGCGCATGCGGCTCTCGGTCGACACCCGCTTCCAGCGCGTCTCGGACCCGATGTCCGAGAGCTCGCTGTTGCCGCACGGCGGCAGCCTCACGTGGGAGGAGATCTACGCCGACTGGCCAACCGATACGCACAAGTACTACTGGCGCGATCTCGATCTCAACCTGGTCGAGTTCGACCATTCGTACGCCGAGAAGCGTGACGAGATGGCGATCGAGATGGCCAAGGCGGGCGACAAGACCTCGCGCTCCGCGTTGCAGCGGATGGCGGCGCGCAGCCCCGATCCCGCCAGGCGCGAACAGGCCGTGGCGCTACTCGCGCGACTGGACGCAAACGCCGACGACTCCTAGACGCGCCGATGGGGAGCGACGACCTCTGGTTGCGCGGCCCACTCAGCGCGCGGACAATCTTCTGCCCGAACGAAACGAGCTGTGAGCATTTCCCATGCGGCCGTTCCTCGACTCCACCGACCTGCTGGACGACGCGACCGCGCTCCGTGCGCGCATGGAGCGCGACGGCTATCTCTACCTTCGCGGCGTCCTCCCGTCCGAACTGGTGGATCGGGCGCGTCACGCGATTGTCGAGGTCGCTCGTGACGGCGGGTGGGTCCGTGCCGACGCCCCGCCAGGTGATCCGATTGCCGAGCCCGACGGCTTCGCGGTCGAGCCCGAGCCCGCGTACATGGATGTGTATCGCGAGATCTTTCGCCTACAGGAGCTTCACCGGCTGACGCACCACCCCAGCCTGCGCGATGTGAGCGAGCGCCTGGTGGGCGAGCCGGTGATTCGCCATCCGCGGATCATCGGACGGGTCATGTTCCCGAATCAGGAGCAGTTCGCCACGCCCGCGCATCAGGACTTCGTCCCAATTCAGGGCACCTATGTCACGTACACCGCCTGGATTCCGCTCAGCGATATCCCGGCCGAGATGGGCGGACTCGAAATCGCGCCGGGCACGCACACGCAGGGCGTCTACGACATTGAGATCGCGACCGGCGCGGGCGGCATGCGCATCATCGATCAGCTCGAGGGCCGGTGGGTTAACAGCCCCGTCGACCGGGGCGACGTATTGCTCTTTCATTCCATGACCGTTCATCGCGGCATGCCCACGTTCGGCGAGCGGCTCCGCATGTCGGTGGACACTCGATTCCAGCCGATGTCCGAGCCTGTGGCTGCGCCCTCGCTGCTCCCGCGGGCCATGTGGGACAACTGGGACCAGGTGTACGAACACTGGGAGCCGAGCGACCTGCAGTACTACTGGCGCGACTGGGAGATGACCACCAAGGAAGTCGACAACACCTGGACCGACAAGCGTGACCGGGAGGCGATCGCGCTGGGCGAGGCCGGCGACCCGCGCGCGCGCTCCGCGCTACAGCGAATCGTGACCTACGACAAGGACCCTGCGAAACGCGAGCAGGCCGAGCGACTGCTCGACAACCTCGGCGACAAGGCCGGCTCCAGAACGTCGAGGTAACCGCGCGAGTAGGCGATTCTTCCTCAGCGGAGCGCCGTTCTGACTGGGATCGAGTTTGAGGGCCCGTGGACGTCGAGATTTGCCGAGCCGGTCGACAGGAGGGCGTGCTCCCCGCGGCGCGCCGCGCGCGCCAGGTGGCCGATGCGTGGGATGCGGGCCGCTGCTAGGGGTGGTCACCCCGGCCCCACTCCGTCGCCCCGGCGAACGCCGGGGGCTGAATTCGCATTTCAAGTGCAACACCTCACGAAGGTGCTGCCATGGAAGTCCGATACACGCAGATCAGCATTGAAGAGCGGTGTGCGATTGCCCGCCGACGCGCCGCGGGCCACTCGGGTCGGCCAATCGCTGCAAGTCAGGCCGGACCTCGCTGAGAGCGGAGGCGACGCTGGGAATCGAACCCAGGTGTAGGGGTTTTGCAGACCCCCGCCTTACCACTTGGCTACGTCGCCCTGGGGGTGGCCGGAGACCGGCGGCCGGCTCGTCGTCACTCAGGATACCCAACCCGTTGCAGCGGCCGGCGTCCCGCCCCGCGATCCGGCGGAGACGTGCGTCCTCTGCCTAGGTGTACTGACTACACACCTGCGAGACACCTGACAGTAGCGGGACCGCCAACGAGACTTGGGGTTACCACACGCCAACGTCTCGCAGGAGGCCCCGATGGATGATGCCACGCCAGGCCCGCAGCGGATGCGCTATTCGTTCGAGTCGCGGTGCCGCGCGGTGCCGCGCGGTCGCCGCGATGGTGGCCGGCATGAGTCCGGGCGCCGCGGCCCAGGCGGTTGGCGCGGGCCGCGCGACCGGCTATCGCTGGTGGCGGCGCTACACGACGGCGGGCTGGGTGGGGCTGCAGGAGCGCCGGTCCACCCCCAAGCACCAGCCCCGGCGTCTCGACGCGGCCGCGGAGGCGGAGATCCTCGCCGCGCGCACGCGCAGCGGCGCGGGGCCTGTCACGCTCGGCGCCCTGCTGGGGCGCCCCGCCTCGACCGTGGGCAAGGTGCTGCGGCGGTTGGGGCACTCACGCCGCCCGCGCGGCCCCCGCCCCCCCGTCGTGCGCTACGAGCGCGCCTCCCCCGGGGAGCTGCTGCACCTCGATACCAAGAAGCTGGGGCGCTTCTGGCACGTCGGCAAGCGCATCACCCGCGACGGCATCCAGCGCAGCCCGCGCGCCGGCTGGCAGCACGTGCACGTGGCCGTCGACGACCACTCGCGGCTGGCCTACGCCGAGGTGCGGCCCAGTGACCGCCAGGGTGAGGCCCTGGCCTTCCTGGACCGGGCGCGGGCGTGGTTCCGCGCCCACGGGATCGCGGTGCAGGCGGTGATGACGGATAACGGGCCGGCCTATCGCTCGCACGCCTGGCGGCAGCACTGCGCGGCGCACGACCTGCGGCACCTGCGCACCCGGCCCTACACGCCCCGCACCAACGGCAAGGCGGAACGCTTCATCCAGATCCTGCTGCGGAGTTGGGCCTATGCCTTCGCCTATCCCTCAAGCGCCCACCGCACGCGGGCCCTCATCGGCTGGCTGCGGTGGTATAACCGTCGGCGCCCCCACGGCTCCCTGGATGGCCTCCCGCCCGTCAGCCGTGTCTCACACCTCTGTGGTCAGTACACCTAGGCGGATTCGAAGCGCTACACGTCTTGACGCTCGACCACCTGCCAGCGCCCGGCGTCGGACTTCTCGAGGCCAAGCGCGATGGTGCGCGTCTGCGGCGTGCGCGACAACAGCTCGCTCGACTTGAGCGCTCGCACCAACAGTTCACCAGCGCCGCGCGCCACGACCACTGCCCGCCGATCCCTCGCCTCCGATTGGAGCACCCCGAATTCCTCGGTGCTGTCAAGGAAGACCCCTTGGGCGCGCAGACGCTCGATGGCCTGCTCCAACTGGGCGGCCAGGGCGTCGCTATAGAACTGACGAAGACCGCTGGCGTCCAGCGTGCGAAACGCGTCCAGCTCCGAACGAATGCCGCGGAGCGCCGTTCGTTCGGCTGCGGCGAGGTCGGCCGCGCTCGCCGCCTGCGCCTGCTGCGCGATCACGATCATCACGATGATCGCCAAGATCGCGGCCGCGACAATGCCGATACCGATCATCCGCAGCCGGCGCCGTTCCGCTGCCTCGCTTGCCCGTTCGATGCTGACCTGCTGCTCGTGCGCTTCGACGTTGGACGAGACGACGCGATCGTCCTCCGGCTCTGGCGCCGGCGTGGCGCTTATCGGTGTCGGGGCTTCGAGCGGCGCCGTGGCGGGCACGGAAGCTCCCTCGGGTGCGGGTTCCGGGTCGGTCGGCGGCGCCAGCGGCAGTGCGGCGAACGCGCGGGTAACCGCTTGCTCGCGCCGCTTGAACGCGAGCGCCTCGACCAGCGACCAACGTCCCTCGAGCAGCCGCGTCAGGTCTTCGCCGCTCAGCAGCACCGTCCGCGCATCGCGGTCGGGATCGAGATCGATCGTCCCGGTGACTCCGTCGATCGCACCGAGCAGGATGGTCCGGTCGCTCACCTCGCGGGCACGGTCGGCGGCCTCGCCGAGCGCCGCTTCTGGTGCGCCCAGCGTCCACCGGAAGTCCAGGTAGTACTCGCTTCCCTCCAGCCGCACCATGCCGCCGATGCGGTCGTCCGCCGCCGTCGGTGCGCGCACCATATCCGCGCCGTTGGCGACCGCCAGCCCTCCCAGCACGTTCGCCAGCATTGCCAGGCGCTCGGCTGGATCCGCGGTCAGCGCCTGGGCGAACAGCTCGGCGTGCGCCGTGAGCGCCCGCGCGCGACGCTCCGCCGGCTCGGTATCGGAGGGCGTGTCCGTGGCGCGGGGCGCGCCGGTCGGGCGCAGGCTCGCTTCAGGACCGGCCTCGGACGGCCCAAGCTCGTCGGTGGCCCGCGCCAGCGCGTCCAGTTCAGCGTCCGACACTGGCGCCGAGCGTGGGCGGTGGGCCACGGCCCGAGTCACCACGGCTTCGACGAATCCCTGTAGTACGCTCTGGCGCCACGCCTGTTCCACCAGCCGGCGGACCGACGCACGGTCGTCTTGATCCGTCCAATGCGTCGTCAGGCTCAGGCCCTCGGCCACGCTCCGGATCGAGTGCTCGCCCGTGGCCGACAGCACCGCGAGCAACGCCGCGGCCAGTTCGCCAATGGTCCTAGATTGATCGGCGCTTATCGACATGACAAGCCAAATGTCGGGCGCTTCGACTGCCTCGCCCGCGAGCGCTTCCGCATCATCCGGTCTTGCGTCGGATTTCGCCAGTGTTGAGACATCCGCCGACAGTCGCGGGCCGTCGGCGCCCCGCGGCAACCGCGGGTTCCCCCGGTCACTCGCCGGGTCCGGTGACCGTGCGCCGTCACCCGAGCGCCGGTAGCGCGATCGGGAATCGCGCAACGATCAGCGGCATCGTGTCCGTGAAGACCACGATCCCCAGCGCGATCATGAGAAAGCCGCCTGCCACCGTCGTGTACTGCAGCACCCGCCCCTGCGCGCGCAATAGCGTGCCCGTCCAGCCCGAAAACACGCCCGCACCGATGAACGGCAACATCATGCCGAGCGCATAGGCGGCCAGGAGAATGGCGCCCTGCAGCGCCGATCCCGAGGTCCCCGCCAGCACCAGAACCGCTCCCAGGATCGGCCCCACGCAGGGAATCCAGCTCACCCCGAACGTGGCCCCGACCAGGAACGACCCCAGATAGCGCAGCCGTTCGGCGAACGATGTTCGGAACGTGAATCCGCGTTCCAGCGCGGGGATGCGCAGCAGCCGCAGAGCAATCAGGCCGAACGCGATGATCAACGCGCCGCCGACCCGGCTCAACCAGGTTGTTTGCGACGTGAGCGCCTCCGACACCGCGCCAAGCGACGTCCCCAGCGCCACGAAAATTGCGATGAATCCGGCCGCGAACGCCAGCGAGTTCGCCACCGAGGCCAGTCGAACCCGCCTCGCGTCGCCCCGATCCGCCGCGGTGAGGGTGAACCCTGCCACGTAGACCACGAAGCCCGGCACCAGCGCCAGCGTGCAGGGGGCGATGAACGAGGCCACCCCGGCCGCAAAGGCCACCGCCGGGCCTACCGCGTTAGCGTCGATCGCCGCTCAACCCAATGGCGCCGCGCATACCCGCGACCTCTGCCCTAGGCTCCGAATGTGAACGTGTAGACCGCCAGATCCTGCCCGCTCACCCGTAGGCGCAGCTCGTGCGAGCTCGGCGCGTCGGACTGAACCAAGTTGTACATGCGGTACTCATCCACTCGCACGATCGTATTCCCGTCGCCGTCGACGGTCAGATCGGCGCCGCGCAGGTCCGCGCCCACGGGTTGACCGTCCACGGTCACTCGCACGACTGCCGGCGCGCTGGCGTCGCCGCTGGCGGCCAGGTTGACTTCCGCGCTGGCGTAGCGAAGCCCCACCGAGGCTTCGTCACTCGTCGTCTCGCCGGCATACTGCACGGCCTCGCGCTCAACCCGCCACGGGCCGTCGAGATAGAGCTTCCCGTCCTCGTGCGAAGCGGCATCGCTGAAGAGCACCGTCCCCGTGGACGGATCTGGCGTGGCGTTGCCCAGGAACGCCCCGGCCGACCACCCGTGGCCGGCGAACAGCGCCCGCGTGTGCTCGGGAACTGCCGCGGGTTCGACGCCGCCGACCGCGATGTGTGACACGTCGGCGCCGATCTCGCCCAGCAGCTTGCGAATCTCGAGCTCGGTCTTCTCGTATGCGCCTTCCCCAATGTGGTCGTAGCGGATGACGCCGTGCTGGTCGATCAGGTACTTGCGCGGCCAGTAGCGATTCTCGAACGCGCGCCATGTGTTGTGATCGTTGTCCATCGCCACCGGCCACACCACCCGCTGCTCCTGCATCGCCTCTCGTACGTTCGGCTCCGATTCCTCGAACGCGAACTCAGGCGCGTGCAGACCCACCACCACCAGCCCTTCCCGGGAGTACTTGTTGTGCCAGTCACTCACGTACGGCAGCGTCCGCTGACAGTTGATGCAGGCGAAGGTCCAAAAGTCGACCAGCACTACCTTGCCTCGTAGCTGCGCCAGCGTCAGCGGCGGCGTGTTGAGCCAGGTCGTGAGGCCCACAAACTCCGGCGCCAAGTCGCCTTGGGCCATGGTCGGCTTGACGAGCAGCTCGGCGGCGGCCGGCTGGTTGGGCGTCGGCGCGGGGCCCGCCGCTGCGGGCGCCTCGGTGGGCACCTCGGCGGTGGGCGCTTCAGCGGCCGGCGCGGGACTCGCCGGACCGGCCGGCGGCGCAACCGTGAGCTGGATCGCCACGATGACGCCGGCAATCACGGCGATCGCCGCGCCCAGCGCGGCCGTACGCTGCGCGCGGCTCAGACGGTCCACGCTCGTACCTGCGCCGCCACGCCGAGCGCTCTGCCGGCGGTCGGCCGCGAGAGCTCACGCCGAGAACTAAACCTCAACATCCGTCTCCCGATCCGTGTGTCGCAAATATAGCCGCTGCCGCGCGGCTCGCTTCCACATCCCCGCACATCTCTACTACGTGGGGGCCCGAACGACGGATTGAAGCGCCGTCTGGCCACGCCGGCGTGGCCGAGCTTCAGAGTCGCGGGCGCGACCGGCCGATCGGATAGGCTGATCGCGCGCTCTCGCGCCAACGATCGGCAGGGCAGCCCATGCCGGAGACCGGAAGGCTCGCCGCTTTTCTCGGAACCAAGCAGCCGTACGAGCTTCAGGAGTACCCGGTGCCCGACCCGGCGCCCGGCGCGATCGTCCTCGATATGAGCATGGCGAACATCTGCGGGTCGGACCTCCACATCTGGCGTGGCGATATCGACATGAAGCGCTTCGGCGCCAAGTTCCCGCGGACCGTCGGCCATGAGGGAACCGGCCGCATCCACAGCCTCGGCGCAGGCGTCACGGTCGACACAGACGGCCAGCCGCTCCGGGAGGGCGACCGCGTCATCTTTCAGTGGTTCTACCCGTGCAGCCAGTGTCCGACCTGCCTCAGCGGTCACGTCGAGGCCTGCCCGAACAGCCTGATCGACCGCATGGCCTCGGCGGATGAGTGGCCGCACTTCTTCGGGTCGATCGCCGAGTACCACTACCTCTACCCCAAACGCGCCGTCTTCAAAGTTCCCGATCACCTCCCTGATGAGCTCGTAGCTGGTATCAACTGCGCTCTCACACAGGTGATCGCGGGACTTGATCGAGCGGATCTGTCGCCCGGCGAGACGGTTGTCATCCAGGGCGCGGGCGGCCTCGGGATCCACGGCGCGGCCGTGGCCAAAGCGCGGGGCGCCGCCAAGGTGATCGCTATCGATGGGGTGGACGAGCGGCTCGCGCTCGTCCGCGAATTCGGCGCCGACGAGGTCATCGATCTCCGCGAGTTCGACACGCCCGACGCCCGCGTGGCGCGGGTCAAGGAGCTGACCAATGGTCAGGGTGCGCAGGTCACGCTTGAGCTGGCAGGGTTCCCGACCGTCATCGAAGAGGGCATCGCAATGACCGCCTGGGCCGGCCGCTATGTGGATATCGGCAACATCAACGCCGAGTGGCGGGTCGAATTCGACCCTTCCACCGTCGTCGGCAGGAATATCTCGTTCTTGGGCGTCTCGCAGTACACGCCGGCGCACCTGAAGGCGGGCCTGGACTTTGTGGACCGCATGTCAGACCGGCTGCCGTTCCAGAAGGTCTTGTCGCACCGGTTCCCGCTCGACCGGGTCAATGAGGCCGTCCTGAAGCAGGACGAGGGTCACGTGATTCGAACTGGTGTGCTGCTGAACGAGTAGCGTCGGCCAGGCGCGCCGACGCTCGGCGCGTACCGCGCGGATAGAGCGCCGAGGCGTGGCCGTCCGCCCCGCGAGCTCGTGCCGCGGCCTCCCGGCCGCGTCCGCTTCGAATCCGGCGGCTCTGCCGCCGCCGGGCTGGCGGCTACCATGCCTCGCCCGGATTCATGCCCCCAGACGGGAGACGCCGATGGAGATCTTGCGGTCCATTTGGGACGCGTTCAACGCGCCGTTGTTCAGCCTCGGTGAGGAGCCCGTGACGCCACTCAGCCTGGTCGTCCTGCTCGCTATCGTCGCCATTACTTGGATCGTGGCGGGCCGCGTCCGCTGGCTGTTCGAGCGCCGCCTGGCCCAAGTGGTCGGCTTGAATGAGTCCGCGCGCCATGCGATCGGCGCCATCGCGCGCTACTCGCTCATCATCGTCGGCTTCTACGTCGGGCTGCGATCGGTTGGATTCCAGCTCGACGCGATCTTGGTCGTCTTCGGCGCCCTCGGTGTCGGTATCGGGTTCGGTTTGCAGAACATCGCGAACAACTTCATCTCCGGCCTCATTCTGCTCATCGAGCGGCCGGTAGCCATTGGTGATGTCGTGGACATCGGCGGCGAGCTCGGCACCGTCGAGCGTGTCGGCATTCGGGCCACCACGCTGCGGAAGTTCGATCAAACCCAGGCGATCGTCCCCAACGGCGAACTGATCTCGTCGGTCGTGACGAACTGGACGCTCGACGACCGCCGCACGCGCATCGATTTCTTCGTGGGGGTCGCCTACGGATCCGATGTGCGCCTGGTGGAGCGGCTTCTCCGTGAGACCGTGACCGGCCATGAGGACGTGCTCGATGACCCCGAGCCGCGCATCTTCTTCGTGGAGTTCGGCGACTCGTCCCTGAACTTCCGGGTCCTCGCATACGTCGCCGACATCGGCGAACGCTTCGCCGCGCTCAGCGACCTGCACTTCGGCATCGATGCCGCGTTCCGGCAGCACGACGTCGAGATTCCGTTCCCGCAGCGCGATTTGCACGTCCGCTCGGTCGACGACCGCGTGGCAATTCGCCACGCGGCGCTGCTCGAGCGCTAGCCGCCGAACGCCGGAATTCATGTGGGCACGCTGCCGGTCAACCGCGAATGACACGAAATCCGGGGCGCACAGCCGCGCGACCCAGGTCACGCGGCAGTCGGGCCCTCTGCGGGGACAAGCGGGGTTCGGCATCGTCCTACCCTGAACGGGCGGGCCACCGAGCGGCAGCCCAAGGCGCGGTCAGCCCAGGGCGGCCGCGCCGAACGGCCATCGCACCGGCGCCGGTCGGCGCCGACCGGGTTCTCGTCCCGACAACCGCGATCCGCATTCGCGACCAAGCCACTATCATTGGCCCGTGCGGCCCGTGAGTTAGCACGGGCTAACATCGTGTGTCAGCCGGATCAAAGGCGTCCCGCTCGCATGCAGGACCCAACCGCGTCGGCCGCGTTGCGCTGCATCCGCGTCAGCAAGCGGTTTGGCGCCGTTCGCGCGGTCGAGGACGCATCGGTCGACGTTTCGCCCGGCTCCATCCTGGCGCTGTTGGGTCCCAGCGGCTGCGGCAAGACCACCACCCTGCGGCTGATCGCCGGGCTCGAGACGCCCGACGCCGGCTCCATCGAGATTGGCGGCGTCGTCGTGCACGGGCCGAACGGCTCCATCGCGCCCGAGCGTCGTCGAGTGGGCGTGGTATTTCAGGAATTCGCGCTGTTCCCGCATCTGGATGTGCGCCGCAATGTCGGCTTCGGCCTCAGCCGGCGCGCCCGCCGCGATGGGCGCATCGACCAGGTGCTGCGGCTCGTGGGCCTCGACCGCCTCGGGTATCGGATGCCGGACGAGCTGTCAGGCGGCCAGCAGCAGCGCGTGGCGCTGGCGCGGGCGCTGGCCCCCGACCCACAGCTCACCCTGCTTGACGAGCCCTTCTCGAATCTGGACGCCGCGCTGCGCGTCCCGCTGCGCGAGCAGCTCCGCGACGTGCTGCGTCGCGCCGGTGCGACGGCGGTGATCGTCACGCATGACCAGGAAGAGGCGCTCAGCCTCGCCGACGTCGTAGGCGTGATGATGGAGGGTCGGCTCGTGCAGATCGCCACGCCCGAGGAGATCTATCGCCGGCCCGCCACCCGCGCGGTCGCCGAGTTCATTGGCGACCGGAACTTCGTGACCGCCCAGGGCATCGGCCGCGCCGTCGTGTCCGAACTCGGCATGGTCACCATCCCCGATCCGATGGTGGGCACCGTTGACCTGCTCGTTCGACCCGAGGCGCTTCGGGTCACCCGCGACCCCGCCGGGCAGGCCACCGTGCGCGACCGCCGCTTCTTCGGCCACGATCAGGTGGTGAACGTCACCTTCGACTCTGGACTCGCGCTCGACTGCCGCGTCGGTCCCGCGTTCGATCTGCCCTACGGCTCACGCGTGCGCGTCCAGCTCAACGGGGACGTGCTGGCCTACTTGCAGAAAGGGATCGCCCCACGACGCGATCCTGCAGGTCGGCTGGCCGCACCCGTGATGACCGGCCGGGCCGAGCAGCCGACCCCACGGGCCACCTGAGCCGCCGCACCCACGCTGGCCCGAGTTTGCACCGCGCCTAGGTCGGCCCGGCGCCTTCTCCCGCCTCTTGACGCGCGTTCGAGCGAGGGCTGCGCGCACCCGGCACTCGTCCGGGCAATCGATTCCAGCCGCATCCCGCGCCACGCGAGAGCCTGCCCGGAGTGACGCGAACGGGCCACAGGACGAACTCGGATTCGGCATCCGGCCGGGTTCTTGCGCCGTCCACCATGCGGCCAACTCGGGCGCCGCGCGTCCCCGTGGCAGAATGCACCTGGTATGGCGCTCACCAAGACCCACGAGGATTACCTGCTCGCCATCTATGGCCTGCGCGCGGAGGGCGACCCCGTCATCAACGCGCGGCTCGCCGAGCGCCTGAACGTCAGGCCGGCCACTGTTTCGGCGACGCTCGACCGCCTGGTTCGCGACGAGCACGTATGGATCGGCGACGGACACGAGGTCTTCCTGACCCTCGGCGGCGAGCGAACCGCGGAGCGGCTGGCACGGCGCCATCGTCTCATTGAACACTGGCTCATCAGCACCCTTGGCCTCGGGTGGGCCGACGTGCACGAAGAGGCGGACGAGTTGGAGCACTCGGTCTCGCCCGAGCTCACCGAGCGCATTTCCGAGTCGCTCGGCCACCCGCCGACCTGCCCCCACGGGCTCCCGATTCCCGGCAACTATCCGGTGACCGACATCGCCAGCCTGTATCCGCTGATACGCGCCGAGCCCGGTGCCACAGTCCGCGTGGTGCGGCTGTCCGAGCCGGCCGAGGATGACGGCGACCTTCTCCGTTATTTCGAGGACAAGAATCTTGTCCCCGGGCGCGTGGTACAGGTCACCGAGCGCACGCCCTCGGGACACCTCCTCGTTCAGATCGATGACGACCCGGTCGTGGTCGACGAGCGCGTCGGAACAAGCTTGTGGGTGGTGAACGCCTAGCCGTGCTTCCCGCTGCCCGGGGAATCGCGTCTTGGCTTGCTCGACGGCATTGACCACGCCACAGGCCTGAGCCGCGCCCATCCGCATGCATTCGCAGATATATCCCAGCCACGTCTTCAACGTCCGGCCGGTGCTGCCGCCCGAGCTGGCCGCGCTGCATGAGCTCGCCTACAACCTCTGGTGGTCGTGGAACCCGGCCGCGCGCGCGCTGTTTCGACGTTTGGATCCCGACTTGTTCGGCGCGACCCTGCATAACCCGGTCGCCTTCTTGGCGGCGGTGGCGCCCGATCGGCTCGAGGCCAAGGCCCGCGACGACGAGTATTTGTCGGATCTCGCCCGCGTCCATCAGCGGTTTCGACGTTATCTCGAGGCGGACACCTGGTTTCGGCAGGCGCATCCCGATGCCGGCGACATGCGAGCCGCCTACGTCTCGATGGAATTCGGCGTCAGCGAGGCCGTGCCGCTGTATTCCGGCGGACTTGGCGTTCTCGCCGGCGATCACATCAAGGCCGCCAGCGACCTCGGCGTTCCTATCGTCGGTGTGGGCATGCTCTACCGACACGGCTACTTCCACCAGTGGCTCGATCCGGCCGGCCAGCAGCGCGAGCGCTTCTCGCCCAACGATGTCCACAGCCTGCCGGTTGTGGCCCTCGAGGACGAGGCCGGAGATCCACGCACCGTCGCGGTTCGCCTCGATGGCCGGGAGGTCTTCGCGCGCCTCTGGCGCATGGACGTCGGCCGGGTGCCGATCGTGCTGCTCGACGCCAATGTCCCGCAGAACGAGCCTGAGGACCGCAACCTCACCGACAAGCTGTATCAGGGCGACGTAACCGTCCGGCTCCGGCAGGAGGCCTTGCTTGGCATCGGCGGCATGCGCGCCTTGGAGGCGCTGGACCTAGCACCCACCATCGTGCACCTGAACGAGGGCCACAGCGCCTTTCTCGTGCTGGAGCGGGTGCGGGCCATTCGCGAGCGGACCGGACTCGAGCTGCCGGCCGCGCTGGAGGCGGTCCGCGCCGGCACGGTGTTCACCACCCACACCCCGGTGCCGGCCGGGCACGACGAGTTCACCACCGATCAAATCGACCGTCACCTCGCGACCTACCTGCAGGAACTTGGCATGACGCCCGACGACTTGATGCGCCTGGGACGCGTCGATCCCCATGCCCAGGAGGAGCCGCTCGGCGTCACGGTGTTGGCTCTGCGGGCGTCCGCGTGGCGCAACGCGGTCTCCGAGCTGCACGGGCGCGTCAGCCGCGACATGTGGCGGCGTCTCTGGCCGGACGTCCCGGTGGACGATGTACCAATCGGTCACATCACCAACGGCGTCCATCTCCGCACCTGGGTGTCGGGCGAGCTCGCCGAGCTGTTTGACCGCTACGTCGGACCCGATTGGGAGGACCCGCTGCACGCGAAGGACGTGGTCGAGGGTATTCGGATGATTCCCGCGAGTGAGTTCTGGCGGGTGCACGTGCGGCGCCGGGAGCGCTTGGTCAGGAGCATCCGCCTGCGCCGGTGGCGTCAGATCGAGCGTGCGCGCGGATCGGACGCCGAGCTCCGCGAGGCCGGCGCGGTGCTCGATCCGCAGGTGCTCACCATCGGGTTTGCCCGCCGATTCGCGCTGTACAAGCGCCCAACGCTGGTCCTCAACGACATCGACCGGCTGCGCGCCATCCTCACCGATGCGGCGCGCCCCGCGCAGATCATCTTCGCCGGCAAGGCGCATCCAAACGATCAGCTCGCCAAGGATATGGTCCGCGAGATCACCGCCATTGCCCGCGACCCGGCCTTCGGCGGACGGCTGGTGTTCGTCGAGGACTACGACATGAGCCTCGCGCGCGATCTCGTCCAGGGGTGCGACGTCTGGCTCAATACTCCCGTCCCCCCTCAGGAGGCCAGTGGCACCAGCGGCATGAAGTCGGCTGCCAACGGAGGCCTCAACCTGAGTGTGCTCGACGGGTGGTGGGCCGAGGCCTACACCCCCGAGGCGGGCTGGACCTTTGGGGGTGAGGAATCCGGCGACTACGGCCCTGAGCGCGACGCCGGTGATGCCGCCACCCTCTACAACCTGCTGGAGCGGTCGGTGGCGCCGCTGTTCTACGACCGCGACGAGCACGGGATGCCCGCCGCCTGGATCCAAAAGTCGAATGCCGCCATGCGGCTCGCCGTAACCAGCTTTGGCACCGGCCGCATGGTTCGCGAGTACGTCGATCGGCTCTACCTGCCGGCGCACAAGCTCGCTGGGTGCTTGATACCGGACGGCGGCGCGCGCGCGGACACCCTGGCCGCCTGGCTCCGGGGCATCCGCGCGTGCTGGTCGGATGTTCGCGTGCTCGAGGTCGCGGTCGATGCGGGCGCCGACCACGGTGTCGGCGCGGAGCTGCCGGTGCGCGTGCGGGTCGGACTCAACGGGCTCGGCCCGTCTGACGTCACGGTCGGCGTAAGTGTCGGCCCGCTCGACCACCTGGGCGCCCTGATGGCCGCCCGCACGATTGCGGCGTCGTCCGAGAGCGAAGGACCGGACGGCTCGCACTGGTTCCGTGCGCCGGTCCGGCTCGACCGCAGCGGGAGGCTCGGCGTCGCCGCGCGCATCGTCCCCCGGCATCCGGACCTCGCCGACGTATTGGGCACCGGATTGATTCGCTGGAGCGAGCCCGCCCGCCTCGCCTAACCCCCGCACGGGCGCCGTCTTCAACCCGCGGCGCAGGCGTCCGAACCGCCCGGCTTCCGCGTCCCCGATAACCGACCCGCCAACCTGGACGGCCGCACGCCTGGGACGCCGCCCTTTTCTTTCCGCCCCGCCTCACGCTACGCTTGCAATGTCGCGAGCCTCGGGGCGCCTGGCGACCCGTACTTCCCGCGGCAGGACAGGAACCACTCGATGACGTATGTGATCACCGAGCCCTGCATCGGCACGAAGGACGCTTCGTGTGTGGATGTGTGCCCGGTGGACTGCATTCACCCGCGTCAAGACGCCGAGAAGTTCGCCGAGGTCGAGATGCTCTACATCGACCCCGAGGAGTGCATCGACTGCGGGGCCTGCGAGCCCGTATGTCCGGTAACCGCGATCTTCCCGGATTTCGACGTCCCGGACGAGTGGGCCGAGTACACCAAGATCAACGCCGACTACTTCAACTAGCAGCCCGCTCCCGATCCGGCCTCTCGCGGACTGCCCGGTCGCCCCGGAGCCAAGCGATCGAGCGGACGGCGGCGTCCGCCCCGATCCATTCGACCGAAGACGGGAACCACGAGGCGCGCCGGCGTCGTCGTCGGCCGCCGACCATCGGGCGCACAGATCGGCGCGCGCGCCTAGCTGCGCCGCACCCCCTTCGGCATGGCCGCCAGCGCCTCGTAGGCGGGCCGCGGCGACCCATCGGCGCGTACCACCCCGAACGGGTACTTCTCGTCGCTGGCCGGGACCACCATCTGGAAGTTGAGATTCCATACGAAGATGTGGCTCACGTAGTCGTACTGCTCGCGCACCAGCCGGAACGCCTCGCTCAGGAACTGCGCCTGATCCTGCTCTGAGTTGTCTTTCCCGTAGCCGTAGGCCGGATCATCGTTGGCGGTTGACCATCCCACCTCCGTCAGCCAGATCGGCCGGTCGTCGGTCCCAAACTCCTCCATGACCGACCGGTGCTGGGTGAAGCGCTGGAAATAGAAGCTGCCGTGGCCGTTCCAGCCCTCACCGCGAGGCGTACCGATCTCCTGATCGGGCGCGTTGTTGAAGCCGCCTGGGTGGACGCCCCAGGCGTCGAACGCCTCACGCACGATGCCGTCGCGGTACTCGTGCATCTGCCGGAGAAAGCGAACGTCGTCGATCGCCTGCACCTGCTGATCGGGGATGTCCACGTCACCCGCCGGTGTGAGCGCCCCGCCCACCGTCGTCGCGTCCGGATCGCCCGCTTTCACGCCCCGGTGACCTGCCAGCATGAGCTCCACGAACTCGCCCGCGTCGATCCTGCCGTAGCCCCATTCGCGTGCCAGGTTCGCCTCGTTCCAGAGCCCATACGCCTGCACGATGCCGCGGTAGCGGGTCGCCATCGCGCGCATGAAGTCCTCGAAGTCCAGCGGGTC
This sequence comes from Chloroflexota bacterium, assembly GCA_965247475.1. Taxonomy (GTDB): domain Bacteria; phylum Chloroflexota; class UBA11872; order UBA11872; family UBA11872. Next base: position 2,029,131 of record OZ252016.1, on the reverse strand, counting down.
GCCGGGCGGTCCGTGTGAACGGTCGCCCAGTGCCCATCCCGGCGCCTGCACGACGCTCAGGAACAGCTTGATCCCGCTGCGCGACACCGCCCGTACCACCTTGTCCAGCTCGCGCCAGTCGAACCCGCCCTTTTCGATCGGCTCCGTCTGCCGCCACTCGACCTGCTGCTTCAGCCAGTCGAACCCGGCCGCCTGCGTGAGGGCCGCGAGTTGTGTGCGGTTCTGGTTGTAGAGGTGCGCCTGAAATCCGTAGCCATCCAGGCGTCGGAGCCCGTCATCGATGCCCTCAGGTGTCGGGACGGCCGCGGGCGTGGCGGGCGGCGGCGGGGGCGTCGCCGTGACGGCCGCGGCAGACGTCGCGCCGCGATCGGCCGTCGGGGCCGCGACCGCGCCGGCAGCAGGGGTGGCCGTCGGCCTGTCGCCGGGCGTGGCGACCGGCTCGGGCGGTGTCGGCCCGTCGCCCGGCGTAGTAGCTGGCTCGGGCGTCGTCGGCCTGTCGCCCGGCGTGGCGGCCGGCTCGGACGGGCTCGCCGTCTGCGTCTCGCCGCAGGCCGCCAGAGCCAGGCCGGCGGCCATGCTCGCCAGTAGACGCCGTCGCGTCAGCCCCCGCGTCTCATCCACGTCCGTATCCCTTCCCGTTCGGCCCCCCGAACCGGTGGCTTCTTGTACTCAATGCGCCGCCGCCGCCGCAAGTCGGCACCGCAGCGCTCTCTCGTGTCACCGCAAGCGACACGAAGCGCTTCCCTGAGTTGCTCACATGGGAGCGCGCGCCCTCCGGTTCGACCCGCCCCCCGGTCGGTGGGCGGAAACCGGCTGAGCGCCGCAATCGCCCATCTCCCGCGCCTCGCATCCCCCGCAGCCGCCGGTGCCGCATTACCCGACGGCGCGGCGCTCTGAACTCACGCCCGGACTCCCGCAACGAATGTAAGCGGTTGCCTTGTAACCAAAATCCGCGGATGGTATCAAGGCATCAGGTCAAGTGAGGAAACCCGGCGCACCCGCGCCGGCCACTGAGACGACACCCCCGGAGGAATAGGTCCAATGCCCATACGACGTTACGGAAACACCGCGATCGGCGTCGCGGTCATCGCTATCGCGGCCGTCATTATCCTGGCGCTCTTCAGCGTGCGCTTCGTGGATGTCGGCGAAGTGGGCGTGGTCCACACATTTGGGGTGGTGGATCCGACCCCGCGGCCCACGGGCCTGTTGGTGAAGGCGCCATGGGCCAGCCTGACGACGATGAATGTGCGCACCCAGCAACTCACCTTCAGCTCGCGGTCCGAGGACGTGACGGGCTCCGGACCCGATCAAACGATTCGAACCCTGACGTCCGAAGGTCTGACCGTCGGCCTGGATATCACCACGCTGTACCGGCTGCGGTTCGAGGATGGGCCGCAGGTGTTTTCTACGATTGGACCCAACTTCGTGCAGGTCGTGGTGACACCGGCCATCCGCGACGCCATCCGCGATGTGGTGGCGCAGTACACGGCGGAGGCGCTGTACACCACCGCGCGCACGGAAGTGGCGCAAAAGGTGCAGACGGCGCTGATCGAGAAGCTCGAAGGTCGAGGCGTGGATATCGAGGATGTCCTGCTTCGCGACGTGGCCCTGCCGGCCGTGATCACCCAGGCCATCGAGTCCAAGCTGTCCGCCGAGCAAGCGATTCAGGAACGCCGCTTCCGCGTCGAGGAGGCCACGCAGGAAGCGCAGCGCAAGATCGAGGAGGCTGAGGGTATCAAGCAGGCCAACTTGCTGGTCAACGAGTCGCTCACGGCCGCCGTTCTGCAGAACCGCTACATCGAGGCGCTGAACAACCTGAACAGCGGCAGCGTCGTGTACGTACCGACGAATCCTGACACCGGGCTGCCCGTGATCCTCGGAACGCCGGACCTCGGCAGCGGCGGCGGCGGCTGATCTGATCGGCTGACGCAACGCGAGGCGGGCGCGGCGCCATCCGGCGCCGTGCCCGTCCGCGCGTGTCCCCATGTCGTCCTGAGCGAAGCGACGGCATGTCCCGGACTCTGATCTGGGGCCAGGGTCCAGCGGGTCAGAGCGGTCGACACCGCACTCGTTCTGGAGTCTCTAGACGCACAAACGAAGTGCAACACCTCGCCAGCGCGTTGCCACGGGACTCCGATTCACGCCCACACCCGTGCGCTAGGATGATTCGCCCGTCCGGGTCGGGCCGTGCGGGCGATTAGCTCAGCTGGGAGAGCGCTACGTTTACACCGTAGAGGTCGCAGGTTCGAGCCCTGCATCGCCCACCCCACACGGGGCCCGACACCGCCGTCGCGGCACTCCGGCGAGATAGCTCAGTTGGTAGAGCAGTGGACTGAAAATCCATGTGTCGGCGGTTCGACTCCGCCTCTCGCCACCAACGAGCGTGTCCTCTTCCCGAGCTGTAGCGACGGGCGGCGCTCATCGCGCGGGTCTTGATGGCCACATCTTGGCGGCTCCCAAGACCTCGGCGGGGGCGAGGCCCTAGGTGCGACAGCCGTTGTGGGCGCGGTCGTTGGTCGTACTCGTGGAGGAAGGCGGCCAGGCCCTGCCGCAGGGCGGTGAGGCGGGGGACCAGGGCGCGACGCCCGCGCGGCGCGTCCGGCCGGTTGGGGATCAGCCCCAGCGGCCGCTCCACACCATCGGCCTCGACCACCGCCACCGCCACCGCCACCGCGATCGACGCCTGGGGCACGTCTAACCCCACGTATCGCGGACCCTGACGCCTAGGACCGGCTCCCACGTAGGTAACTCGGCGCGGGCACCTGGCCCGTCCCGCGTCACCTACGACCTTGCGACCGCGGCCGGTCATTCCACCTTGTCTAGGACGCCGTAGCCGACGGAACCGCGACGGCCCATAGCTTGACCTTGATGCCTTACCACATCTACCTTTTGGTAAGGAGGCCCGCGGATGATTGTCAAAGTCACCTCAAAGCGTCAGGTCACTTTCCCTGCGCGCGTGTTGGACGCGCTGGGAGTGCAGCCCGGCGACCAGCTCGAAATCGAAGAGGGTCCCGGCGGCTTTACGATCCGTCCCCGGCGAATCGACCCAACCCGCCTTGCGCCGCTACGCGGCAAGCTACTGTCGGGACAGGAGCCTCTTGACCTCGAATCGTTCCGCGAGCAGCCCTATGACCCGGCGCTTCGGGATTGATACGGCCATCCTCGTTCGGCTGCTCACCGGGGAACCCGCCGCGGAGTTCGAGTATTGCGTGGGCAAGCTGAGCGGGTTGGTTCAGGAAACCGCCGCCGAGATCTTCGCCTCGAACCAGGTCATCGGAGAAGCCTACGTCGCCGTGCAACATCACTATGGGGCAACCAAGACCGATGCGCGCCACGGCCTGGTGGACGTCCTACGCAGCGGGTTGGTCGCTCCCCTGAATGGACGCACGGTGCTGGAGGCGCTGGAGGATTCTGACGGTCCGGGCCTGCTCGACCGACTCATCGCCGACAACTATCGCCGCGCTGATCTGGAAACCCTGACGCTGGATCGCCGGATGGCAGACCTTCCGCAGACCCGACGCCTCTAGAGCTACTCATTACCGTGACGAGCGTCTGCGGAAGTGAGACTCGTCACTCGGCGCTACATCTCGGGAAGAGGGCAGCCTATATGGAAGAACCGGTCAAATCCGCGGTCGTGGGTGGACCTGCGGCAGCTGCGGGGGAGGCTAGCGGCCCGCGGAGCAGCGGCGGGACCAGCGGCGCCGACGATGAGTCAGGCTGATATGCGCGGGCTGGGGCCTGGGCCCTTGGCGCAAGCTGTCCGGCGAGGGGGCTCCAGACTGCGGACCAGATCGCGCAGCGCCTCACGGGCCTCGTCCGGCACCCATACCGCGGTGAGGTCGCCGGCCCGCAGACTGTGCGCCAGCTTGCGGGCATCCCGGCGGTCGGTCTTGACCCGGTCCCCCGGCTTGCATTGTCACTGGGCTGGCAACCGCCCCTCCTGACGCAGATATATACGCGTCAGCCGCAGTTCATCGTAGGTGAACCGTGTTCCTAGGAACTCCCTGACTGGTCCAAGAAAAGCGCTGCCGCAGATCTCGAAGGCCTCCTCTATCTCGTTGAGCCTTTCCGCTGCTGGCAGCACGTGTTCCAGGTCCAGAGTTGCGCTCCGGAGGGCCATCCGTTCCAGGTGGCCGACGATGGTAGTCGGTGCCATACCTCGTTGCTCGGCGATCTGGATTATGGATAGTTCTTGGGACAACATCTGCCTGGTCGTATCGTAGGTTGTTCCGCGACGCCGCTCCGGAGGTTCTCGTTCCCGCCCTCCGGACCTCGCCCTCCCCTGATGCTGCGTTGGCGCAACGTCCGTTCGGTCCGGCAAACCGTTGACCTCGATATAACGACGGATAATGTCCACGAACTCCGGGCCGTACTGTTCCAACTTAACCTCACCCACCCCAGGAACGCGGGAGAACTCTTCCATGCTCTGAGGGAAGGCTGCCGCCATGTACCGAAGGGATACGTCGCCGAAGATCACGAAGGCTGGGGCATCCCGGGCGTCGGCCAGCCGCCTGCGTAAGGCGCGCAGTTCCTCGAACAACTTCTCATCGCATTCCAGCGCCGCTGCTGGTGAATTCGCCCGCCCGGGCTCGGTCTCGCGCGGGCCGTGCGTATCGGCGGGTAGGAGGAGCGATAGCGTCTGTCGCTTGCGGAGAAACTCTTGCCCTTCAGGCGTGACGGCCAGGGTTGGATAATCCCCCTCGTTCCGTACCAGCAGCCGCCGCGCCTGTAGCTGGCCGACAATGTCCCTGAGTTGAGGTTGCCCGAAGTCCTTGGCGGTGCCGTACACGCTCAGTTGCTCGTGGCCCAGATTCAGGACACGCTTCGCGCGCGACCCAATCAGCACCTGAATGACGTGGTTTACCCCAAACCGCTCGCCGGTGCGGATTACCGTAGAGAGGACCTTTTGGGCGATCTCAGTAGCGTCGAACTCCTCCCCGGACCGCAGACAGACGTCGCATCCGCCGCAGTTGCCTTCCGCCCACCGCTCTCCGAAATACTCCAGGATAAAACGGCGTCGGCAGGTGGGGTGCTGGGCAAACTCCACCATCTTGGCTAGTTTCAGATGAGCATTCCGTTGCTCCGATGCGTCCTCGATCTGATTGATGAAATAGTCCTGCTTGGCCTTGTCGGCGTAGCTGAAGAAGAGGACGCAATCGCTGGGCAGTCCGTCCCGGCCGCCTCGGCCCGTTTCCTGGTAGTAGCCCTCCAGGGACTTAGGCAGGCTGTAGTGGACCACCAGGCGGATGTCCGGCTTGTCTATGCCCATACCAAAGGCGATCGTGGCGGCGATGATGGGCACTCGGTCGCGAACGAAGTCTTCCTGGGTTTGACGGCGCGTTTCGCGGTCGATCCCGGCGTGGTAGGGGCGAGCCACGAAGCCCCGCGCGTTCAGATCGGCGGCCGTATCCTCGGTCTCCTGCCTCGAGAAGCAATAGATGATGGTCGACTGGTTACGCTTCTGCTGGAGCAGCGATATCAGCAGACCCCGCGCATTGTCCTTAGGCTGAACCGAATAGTTGAGGTTGTCCCGGTTGAAACTGGATAGGAAGACCTGGCCCCGCTGCAGATCAAGCTGACCGATGATGTCCTCCCGCACCCGTTCCGTCGCGGTGGCGGTCAGGGCAATCGCCGGCACGGATGGAAAATCCTGCCGCAGCTGCCGCAGGTTCCGATAGTCAGGGCGAAATTCGTGGCCCCACTCGGAAATGCAATGGGCCTCGTCGATTGCGATGAGGCTCAACTCGATGCTGTGGAGGAATCGGCGGAACCCGCTTAGCGCCAGCCGCTCCGGGGCGACATATAGAATCTTGAGCCGGCCCCGCCGGGCCTCCGCCTGGACCTGCCCTATCTCCAATGCAGTCAGGGAGCTATTGATGAACCGGGCGGGGACGCCGTTGGCGTTCAAGGCGTCCACCTGGTCTTTCATGAGCGCGATCAGTGGCGATACCACCAGCGTGATGCCGTCGAAGATCAGGGCTGGCAACTGGTAGCAGAGGGACTTGCCGCCGCCGGTGGGCATGAGTACAAGGCTGTCCTGATGCGCCAGGACGCTGCCTATTATTTCTTCCTGCAGGGCCCGAAATCTGTCGTAGCCGAATCGAGACTTCAGGATCGAAAGCGGATCGGCGTTATCTTCCATTAGTCCGTCCTGATCCCGAGATGTAGCGACGGGTGGCGCTCATCGCGCGGGTCTTGGTGGCCACATTTGGGCAGCTCCGAGGCCCTGGGCAGCGATGCGGCGCCGGTTGTGGGCGCGGCCGTGGTTGTACTCGTGGAAGAAGGCGGCCAGATGGCCGACGGAGAAGCAGTCGAGCCGCACCGGTCACCGCCAGCGATAGTACGTCGAGCGGTGGACCCCAGCATCCGGCACACGGCGCGCACATTGCCCACCTCGTCGGCCAGCGCGAACAGACGTAGCCGAAACCGGTGCACGACGTCATCAGGGGTCATCAGCGGTGCATCTCCTTCGTCTCACTGGTTGCGCCCGACGAGATGAAGCGTGCACCGCTCCCCGGCATCAGCCCGAGCGGCTGCCAAGCGTCGCGTCTACTCGGGAATCGGACACTTTAGGTTGCCGGACGCTGCCCTCGCACGCGGCCCTTAGGTCGCGAAGGTGTCGGGGCCGGATCGGCGCCAGTCGGGCCGGTAGCCTTCCTTGGCGTTGAACCCGTAGGAAGGGAACATCTGTGCCTTGCGCCGCGCGGGCCAGGCCTGGCCGCCGATGACGCGGAATTCATCACCCTTGCCGCAAAGCCAGTAGAACATGTGGGCCACGAAGATGGCCTGGCCGTGGGTCCCGTAGTCGGCGCTGTGAAAGTCGAAGATCTCCTGCGTGATCCAGTCGCGCTGCGGAGGCGCCGTGCGCCAGTAGTTGTATTTCAGCATGCGCCGCAGACCGGTCGAGGTGGAAACGCCACGTCGGTGGAGGATGCTCTGATGATGGATGCCGATGCTGCCCGCAGGCCCTTCGAGCAGAACGCCCTGGTCCTCGATCTTTCGCTGGGTCGGGCCTATGTGGGTGCCGGGCATGACTTCGGTTGGTCCGAAGCCGGCGGGGGTGTCCTGCGGAAAGTAGAAGACCTCGAGGAAGTTGAGCTCGGGTCCAAAGACGTGATCGGCATCGTGATGCCACTCTTGAGCCGGCAGCGGACACTCGGCGCGGTGATGGGCGACGTGGACGGGCAGGCCGACGTTGGCGCCGAGTAAGGAGCGCAGGACGCCGGCGAGCCGAGGGTTGAGCAGCACGTGCTCGATGAACCAGTCCTCGAGGACTATGCCACTGGGTTCTTTCGTGGCGCGCATGGCCTCGAGATCCTGCCGCGTCAGCCCGTCCGGGATCAGGATGGGGTTTATCGGCAGCTTGCCGTCCAGGTAGTCACAGGTCCGCTGGTTGACCTCATCGGGAACGACGCCTTCGAGAACCAAGTAGCCCTCGTGGCAGAAGTCCAGGACCTCGGAGTCGGTCAGGGTGGGGGCGCAATCGAACGTGCGGGAAGTGCTGTCGTATTCGACGAGGCCATCGCGCTTGCCAGACATCTGGGTGGGTTTCCTGTCTTTCGCGGCGTGCCGTTCCGCCTAGGAGTTTATGCGCGAACGAGCCGCCGCTTCACGCGCGGCCTCACGATGAGCCGGCTCGCGGCCCTCACGCCGGAGGAGAAGGCGGTCCTGAACATCCCGGTCGAATAGACCGAGCCGCGTCTGGCGGCTCGCTCGCGCACGCGCCACAGTCCCCTGCCGCGCGAATTCCAGCGACTCGGGTGCCCGCGTCCCGCGTGGACGCGCCACATCCGCCGCCAGGTGGCCCACCCTGTCCCGCTCCATCGGCGGAGCGGTGACTTCGCATGTGCACCCGTCGCTGTATCTCGGGAAGGGGACCACCTAGCTGGCGCCGTTCGGCCTCAGCGGCAGCCCGAAGTCATTGCCCAGACGCAGAAGCTCCACGCCGGTGGTTGGCCCGAAGTACTCGAACACAGGCGCGCGCCGCGGCAGCGCCGAGGTGTTCGGCGCTGAGTAGTGGAACGTCAGGCAGTGAAACAGCAGCGCGCCTCCCGCCGTGATCTCGGCCGCGCGCACCTCGTCCTGATCGATCAGCGAACGGTCCAGGGGGTCCTCGAACAGCCCCCGACGGTGACTGCCTGGCACAACTTCCAGACAGCCGTTCTCGACGGTCGAATCATCCAGGTAGTACTGGATCGCAATCACCGGCACATGCTGGGGCGCCAGCGCGGTGCCGATGGGCCGCAGCCGGTCGGCTTCCGCGGACGAGACGAAGCCTTCGGGAAGGTCCTGGTGCCAGGACTTGGTGGAGCCCTCGAACGGCGGCTTCATCATGACCTTCGAGTGATGGAAGCGGACCTCGGCACCGATCAGATCCTCGATCAGGTCGAGGGTCTCCGGCCGCTGCATTAGCTCCCACCACAGCCCGCCGCCATTTCGGTGGATGTGGTTGATCTTGCGGATCGCAACCCGGTCGTCGGACCGGCTGGCCGCTTCGCGCTTAAAGTCCGGGTGCTCGTTCACCTGAATCCAGTCCTCCAGCGTCTGCAGTCCGGCGCGCAGCGTCGCCAGTTCGCCGGCAGGCAGGAATGGATCGAGGATCAGGTAGCCGTCGTTCCAGAACGAGTCGACTTGCGCGCCGGTCAGATGCTTCAGCGTCTGCGTTGCCATGAGTTGAGCGTCCAAATGTCTCGGTTCGACCTGAGGCCGCGGCTGGACGCGAAGATCCTACCGCCGCCCGGAACGCCGAGCGAAGCGAGCCGCGCCTCCGAATTCCCATCCGCCGCCGACGCCGCTGGTCGGCGCGGATGGCTCCGTGCTCACGTTGGACTCCGGCCGCGGGGTGGCGCTCGTGATATCCACGGTGGCCGTCGCGCGAGCCCGGCCGATAACACCGTATGGTGTATAGTGATGTCGTGGGACGAACGCAAGTCTATCTTGGCGACGAAGAGCTCGCGCTCCTCGATCACGCCGCCCGTGCCACCGGCGCCTCGCGGTCAGAGCTCATCCGGCGCGCCGTCCGGCGCATGTTCGGGACCATGTCGACAGCGGACAAGCTGCAGGCGCTCGACGCCAGCGCCGGCCTGTGGGCCCACCGCCGCTTCACCGGCGCCCAGTACGTGGACGCCATGCGCGGCGACCTCAATGATCGGTTGCGCGACCTCGGCTTGGAATGAAGCTGCTGGACACCTCGGTGGCGATCGACCATCTGCGAGGCGTGGGGACGGCGAGCGCGCTCTTGCGAGGTCTGATCGCCGCGGGCCAGACGCTCGCCGCCAGCGAGATCGTCCGCTTCGAGCTGCTGGCCGGCGTGCGCGACGACGAGCGGGACGTCCTCGAGCAATTCTTCGACGTGCTCGCGTGGGTTCCGATCGACGAGGCCGTGGTCCGGACCGCCGGCACGCTGGCGCGCCGATACCGCCAGGTGCACCGCGGAATCGACGCTGTCGACTACCTCATCGCCGGCACGGCGCTGGTCCTCGAGGCTGAGCTCCTCACGACCAACGTCCGGCACTTTCCGATGTTCGACGGTCTCGAGCCGCCCTACTGACGACGCACGAGCGGTCCGCGCGAGGCCGAGGCCGCAATAGCGAACGGCGGTCAGAATCAGGCGTCGGCGAACCGGTAGCCGTAGATGCTGGCGCGTGCCGCCTTGACGTGCAGACGCACGCTCCGCCCGCGCAGGTCCGCCAGCGACCGGTTGCCGCTCCATGACACTGGCAGGTCAACGCCGTCCCGGTCGATGCGGTCGGCGGCGTCGAAGCCGAAGCCGTCGTGCGGGCCGTCAGTGGCATCGAGAATCTGCACGCGCACATCGCCGAACTCGGCATCGGCGTTGAGCCACAGACAGTCGCCGCTCACGGTGACGGGCTCGGTGATGAACTCGCCGCCGTCCTGGCCCACGCTCAGGGCCGCCCAACGATCGCGGCCGAGCCAGGCCAGGCCGATGCTGCTGCGGTAGGGGCGCATCGGCGGTCGGTCTCCGGCATGGGCCGAGCCGCGCCCGCTGTAGTGGACCAGCATCCGGTCGCCCACCACCAGCGGATCGTTGCTGGATGGAAACACCCACATGTCGTCCCACGCGCCGTCGGTCCCGCGGTCCAGCCACGGGGTCCGATCGACACGTTCCCAATGGTCGCCATCCCAGCTCACGACCAGCTCGGTGTGCAGCCGCTCGAGCAGCCGGTCGTAGAACTCCAGATAGCCCACATAGCCGTTGCCGGCCGCGATCGGATACATGCTGTAGCACTCGGCCTCCGGCAGATCCGCGTCGTCCGCCTTGAGCAGCTGCTCGCCGCCCTCCCAGCGCTGCAGATCGGGGCTGCGCCAGCGCGTGATCGTTCGCTTCCACGGCCGCGGCGGGTCGCCGTGCTTGTCCCACTCCAGACGGGCGCGACGGGTCGTCAGCAGGTAGTCGCCATGCCGCTCGTCGCGTACGCAGTGGAAGCGGTCGCCCGCATCGGTCAGGAAGGGCTCGTCGCGCCAGGTCCAGCGCAGACCGTCGGGGCTGGTCAGGACGAAGAACGCCCGCGAGTCATCGGATGTCGCCCGCGTGTAGATCACCATCTTGAAGCGCGCGTGGGCCGGCGCGTCCGGCTCGACCAGCACGCCAAAGCCATCGAAGTCGTCCCAGATGCCCGTGTCCTGGAAGATCCACACGATGTTGTTGGCGCTGCTGCCCTGCCACTCAAAAAGGCCCTGTCTCGGCTTCTCCCAGTGGACGCCGTCGGTCGAGGTGGCGTAGCAGAGGACCCTGGAAGGTGGCGGCCACGCCGAGTTCGCGGTCTCGTACCAGAAGTGGAAGCAGCCGGAATCCGCGTCGTAGTAGGCCGTGCCGTAGGCGACGACCGCGGTGCCCTCCCAGGGCTCGGTGGGGGCCAGCACCGGCCCCGGCTGCACCCGATCAGGGCGGTTCCAGGTGCGCCGCATGCCCACGACGGTCTGGACCTCGGCCGCGTGGCACATCAGATGGAGATTCGGGTCGTAGGGCACGCAACCCCCCTCAGTCGCCGAGCGCCGTTCGGCGCGGCCCGCCGCACCCGAGGCCACGGATGCCAGGCGCCAGTGTATACGCGGCCGCCGAACGTCCGGCGTCAGCTTGTGGGGGTCGAGACCTCGGGCCGGGCTCGACGTCAAGCCCGATCGCGGAACGCGCCGATCTTCCCGCCCGGCGCCTGGCGTACCGGACGACCGCCGCCCCAGCCAACCGCCCCCGAGGGGACCGATCGCCTAGGCTGTTCGCGCCGCAGGAGCGTGCTGGACGGATCGCCCGGCCTGGACATGATCGACGGACTCACCCGCCAGAACCTTCACGGCGTCTGGCTGGCGCTCACGACGCCCTTCACACCCGATGACCGCATCGACATCGACGCCGTGCGCGAGAACGTGCGGCGGTGCCGTGCCGTCGGGCTGCACGGCGTGTACACCACCGACAGCGATGGCGAGTTCTATGCCATCGAGCTGGATGATTTCCAAACGCTGATCGAGGCGTTCGGCGCCGAATGCGGCAGGCTGGGCATCGCCTCGCAAGCGGGTGTGACCTGGTCGCACACGCGCGGCATCACGGATCGGCTGCGCGCCGCCGCCGCGCACGGCGTGCTGGGCGCGCACGTGGGCCACCCGATCTTCATGCCGATGACCGACGCGTCGTTCTTGCAGTTCTGGCGTGACGTGTCGGACGCCGTGCCAGAGGGATTCGGCCTGATCGAATACAACACGCCGCGGCAGCCGCACGTCCTGCAGGGCGAGGAGTTTCGGCGCCTGGGCGAGGAGTTCCCCAAACTCGTGGGGGTGAAGTACGTGCACGACGAGGTTGACGGCTTCATCGCGTCGCGCCAGGCGGCGCCGGATCTGGCCTTCTTCTCCGGTGAGACGGTGCTGACCGCGTTCGGCCGGCACGGTGCGCGCGGCACGTATTCGTGGATGGCCGCGTACAACCCGCGTTTCATGCTGGACTGGTGGGATGACATCGAGCAGGGTCGCTGGGACGAAGCGGCGCGGAAGAACCGGCGTCTGCAGGAGTTCGCCTCCGTCGCCAAGGGTCACCTGCGGGAGGACGGCAATCTGCACGGGATCATCGGCAAAGCCATGGCCGCCGCCTCGCCGTTCCTGGTCGAGACCACCTGGGAGACGCGCAAGCCCTACCTGCCGGTGTCGCGGGCGGCCTGGGATCGCTTCAAGCGGGTGGCGGACGAGGAGTTCCCCGACCTGGCGTTCCACTGGTAGCGGCCGTCCGCGCGCGGGCGCCGACGACCGACCGGGGATGTGCGCGGTTAGACTTGGATCTGTCCGCCGGGGCAGGATCGGCCCTACTCGCTATGGGCGGAATGGTCGCCATGCGAATGATCCACGGACGTGCGTTTCTCGGCGCGCTCGCGCTGGCCGGACTGGTGGCGGCGGCGGCGTGCGGCGAGGGCGCGCCGGGCGCGCAGACGACTGAGAGCGACGGGAGCACCCGCTCGGTCGCGACCGGGCGGGTGCAACGCGACGCGCACGTCATCACGGAGGCCGACGCCGGCACGCTGATTCAAACCGAGCACTACGTGTACGACATCGGGCTTCCGGACCGGAAGGGGATGCTGCTGATGTTGACGGGCGACGACGCCTCCACGCTGCGCTGGCGCTTCGCTCAGAAGCCCGAGACCTTAGTGCTCGAGTGGTACGCGGTGGACGGCGAGCTTGCGTTCGAGACCGACGGCTTGGTCGGCAGCCCCGCCACGGCCGCGAAGACGCTGGAGTTTCGGGGCAACATTCGCGGGACGACGAACTTCCTGCTCGAGTTGGTCGAGCTCGACCCGGCCGATCGCGCGGGCGAACCCGCCAGGCGGCTCGAATACAGCGTCCAAGTGGTGCCCTCTGCCATGTGCAACTCCGGGTCGAGCAGGACCGTGTGCTGAGCGACATCGCGCGCGTCCAAGTGGTGCCCTCTGCCATGTGCAACTCCGGCGCCGCGGAAGGCGTCTGCTAGGCGCGCCGTTCCCTTACGCGGCGGCGCGCGCCGCGTTCGAACGGGATGGCGGTCTGTGTCTCGACGGTCTCGCGATCAGAGCCCGGAGCGGGTCAGGGACTAGCTGAACTGAATCCTGCAGCAGTCCTTCGGCACCATCACCTCGAAGACGAACTCGAGCCGCTTGGCGGGCTCTCCCGACCGGTTGGCCGGATCCCGCTCGACCAGTTCCACGATCACGATCTGCTCCCCGCCTTCGATGCGAGATGTGTCGACGACGCCGCGAAACTCGAGCAGTTTCGCCGCCGTGGTTGGATCGCCGATCAGCCCGTCCGTCTCAAAGGCCAGCTTTCCGTCCACCCTGGCCCACTCCAGGTAGAAGGGGTCGGGCTTCTGAACGAAGCGCCAGCGCAGCGTGGAGGCGTCGTCGCCCGACAAGAGAAGCTCAGTGCCTTTCTGGTCTGGCATACCGATGTCATGGAAGAAGTAGGGCACGACGATGGTCTCGGTGACGTCGGCTTCGGTGAGGACTCGATGCGCGGCCTGCGCACGTCCCGAGGCCACCGAGCGCTCCGACCCCTCGGCCTGGCTGGTGCTCGCTTCTTCGGATGAGCCGCCCTCGCCGCAGGCGCCCAGGACGAGGACTGCCGAGATCGCAAGCAACCCGACCACTCGCCGCCGACTCAACAGTCGCATCGCCGGGCCTCCCCATCCCGATCGAAGTCGGGTAACCGAGAGAGTGCTTCGCACGGACAAGAATAGCGTGCGATACACGGCCACTCGTCGGCGCGACCGGGCTCTCTAGTTCTCCGCGCGAACATCACGAGGCTCATGGGGGAACGGTGCTTGGGCCGCCTATCGTGGGATTCCCGCCGGGGTCAGTCGCGTCGCGGCCCAGCCCGCCGCAAGATACGCGGGCATGACATCGAGCGAAGGGGCCATCTGATGCCTCCGCGTCCGCACGTATTGCTGGTCGGCGATTCGATATCGATCGGGTATCACGACGCCGCGGTCGCGGCGCTGGCGGACGTTGCGGATGTGACCCGAGTGCCGGGGAACGGCGGGACTTCCGGCAACATCCTGGAGCGCCTGGAGGAGTGGATCGTCGCGGTGCGGCCGGACCTCGTGCATATCAACTGCGGACTGCACGACTTGGCGCGGAGGCCCGCTGAGGGACTGGAGCCGCGCACGCCGCTGCACCTCTACGAGGCCCACGTGCGCCGGATCGTCGAGCGGCTGTCGGCCGAGACCGAAGCCGCGGTGGTCTGGGCCAGCTCGACACCCGTCAACGACGAACGCCACCGGCTGCGCAAGAACTTCCAACGGCGCCAAGACGATGTCGCCGCCTACAACGCCGCGGCCGATCGGGTCATGCGCGAGCTACGGGTCCCGATCGACGATCTGCACGCGGTCGTCGTCGACGCGGGCGCGGACGCTCTGCTTGGGCCTGATGGCGTGCACTTCCGAGACGACGCCTACGAACGGCTGGGCACGGCGGTGGCCGATGCCGTGCGCGATGTCCTCGCCGCCGAGGGGCTCGTGCCGACCGCGTAGGGCGTCCGCGCGGCTACCGCCTGAGAATGGAGCCTGCTAGCCCGCCGACAGCGACGGCGTGACCTCCCGACCCGAGTCGGTGACGACGCGCACGGCGAACACCCACGAACCCCAGGAATCTCCGGCCCGGCCGGTTGCGGGATTGTCCAGCTTGATCTGCAGACGGTTGGCCCCGCGTCGCAGCCGCACCTGCTGCGCACCGGTGCGGAAGTACGCGTGGCGTCCCAATGACCGCCACGGTTCATCGTTGACTCGGAGTCGGAGCTCGTTGACCCAGCCGAGGTGCATGGTGGCGGCCGTGTTCGCATCGACGTGAAGCCACGTCTGGCCCAGCGCGAGCGCCGGAAAGGTCAGCGAGTTCGAGGTTGCGATCGGGCGGAACGCCAGCGCAAAGTCGACGAAGCCGTCGATGTCGGCGTGCCGCACCCAGCGGGCATCCCCGCGCCCGTCGCGCCGCCACGGTGAGTCGGGCGCGTAGCCGGTCTCGGTGTGGCGCACGCTCGGATCGAAGGTGTCGTCGGACGGCAGCGCGGCGTCGAGCGCCGCATCCCGGTCCGGGTGAAACGGCCCGAAGAGCCACCAGCGGGGCGTCTCGTCGACCGCCTCGCACGCGCCGAAGGGCAGCTCGCTGCCCGGCAACAGCAGGTCCCAGTCCGGGAGCCGAACAAAGCGCCGCTGCGGAGGCGCCTGATACCAGTAGGCCGTGCTGCAGATGTCGTTGGCCATCGATCCAAACCGCACCTGGATCGATCGCTCGAACGCAATCGAGTCCGCCTCGAAGAATCGATAGGCCGCCAGACGGTGCCTGGCGAGCGCCGGACCGGCGTCTTCATGCACGTAGTACGGGACGCCCTGATCGAGGTGTGACGACGGCCGGTGCAAGACGCCGCCAAACGACGCGCCGAAGGTATCCTCACCGCCGGCGCCGCGCAGGTGCACGAACGTCTCGCGCCGGGAATCGACGTCGTTGGCCACATAGATGCTCTCGGCGCCCGCATGCGACCAGCGCGCGCGATCGTCGTAGACCCGAACGCCGTAGTTGAATCCCAGGAAGCGGCCGCGCCCGACCGCGTCCAGGATGGTGTAGTTCCGGCCGTAGGCCTGACATGGGAACTCGCGGCGAAACTGCGCGTGGAAGCGCAGCGGCTCATGCAGATCGCCGACGGGGTATCTATGCCAGTCGACGGTGTAGAGGATCCTGGCGTTGTCGACGTCCGGGCCGGCCTCGACCTCGATCCGCGCCGAGCGCTCGAACGGCATCGGGAACGAAGCCGTGTAGCCCGAGTGAAACTGCGTGACCAAGTACCGGGAATTCAGCGGGTACAGCTTCACCCCGTGCAGCTGGCCAAAGAAGTCACCGATCGGGGCCTCGACCGCCGGTTCGCTGGCCCCGTCCCAGTACATTCGAAGCACGATCTGACGCTGTTGGGCGGGCGTCGGATGGCGCGTCGTGACGACGAATATCCGTCGAATGCACCCCGGCCCCTCGAGGTCGGCCAGCACCGTTGGCCGGTCGGCCGCGATCGACTTCGCTCCCAGCACGCGTGACGGGCTGGCGGCTTCGGGGAGATTCAGCCAATCCGCGGCCACGGGTCATCTCCAGTCGGAGCACACGGGTGCATGGACCACGGGCCCGGCACTGACGGCAACGCGCTTCATTGTCGCCGGTTGCCGAGCAGCTAGCGAGGTGTCACGGACGGATGCCCGCCGGTCCCACACCGGGCGAGCGAGGCAGCGTGAGCCGCCCGGGCATGTTGGAGGCGCCCGCCTCGAAGGGGCGGGCCGCCGCCGAGCCGGTCGAAGGCCTGGATGTCGCGCGCGCCTGCACCCAGCTCGGTGGAGAGCCGTCCGAGCGCGGCCATCGCCGTATGCACTTGCTCGGCCGCGACGGTGCGCGCTAGATGTTTCGCATCTCGTAGGGGACGCCGAAGAAGTAGTTCTCATCACCGAGGATCGATTTGATGGCGTTCCCTTCGCGCCGCCCGGGAAAGTAGATCATGATCAATGCCCTCCCCGGGCAGCGTTTCCTCTGCTCGACCTCGACGCTAACCACCCGGGGGCTGACCGCCACGATCTGGCTGACGACC
This sequence comes from Chloroflexota bacterium, assembly GCA_965247475.1. Classification (GTDB taxonomy): domain Bacteria; phylum Chloroflexota; class UBA11872; order UBA11872; family UBA11872. The sequence goes on along the minus strand of OZ252016.1, from coordinate 2,012,544 downwards.
CGCGGGTGTGCGTCGATGGCTTGCCGAGCCTCGTCCGGCGTCGGCCACTGAGCGCAGGGTATCCGGGTACGCTTCGTCCCCATGAGCGCTTCGAGCGCCAGGTCCTGGACGAACGCGGTGTTGGCCTCGACGACCACCAGGACGGCGACCACGAGAATGAGCGCGCCCAGCAGTGTGAAACAGCCCGAGCGCCGCAGGCGCGGACGGCTCAGGCTCTTGCCGCTTGGATGTATGGCATCGGTCGTTGTGGCCGGCGCGACTGGCATTCTGATCGATTCCGGCGGAGCCGACGAACGGCGGCGTGTCCCGCGAGCCGGGGGCATTCGTGGTTCGGCCCGCTGCCTGGCCAGGAGCTTCGCGCTGGTGCAGAGTGGGAGTCGGTAGGAGGTGATCCAGATGGCTACGGCAGAGCCAGCCCTTGCGGGCCGAGGGCTGATCCAGAGCTTTGGTGAGCGGAGCGTCCTCAGTGGTGTCGATCTAGATCTCCACCACGGGGAGGTCACCGCCGTGGTCGGGGTGAGTGGATCGGGAAAATCGACCCTCCTCTATGCTCTGGCTGGCCTGCGTCAGCCGCAGGCGGGTACGGTCGCTTGGGAGGACCATGCTGACGTTTGGAGCCTAGGTGAGCCGGATATCACCCTGATCCGCCGAGCGACCTGTGGGTTCGTTTTCCAGTTTCCGGCGTTCCTGGACGACCTTACGGTTGCCGCCAACGTAGCGATTCCGCTCGTCGTGGCGGGCACCAAACCGCGCCACGCCCATGAGCAGGCATGCGAGTTGCTGGACCGGTTCGGTCTCCGCCCCATGACCGAGAGCTATCCGTCGACGCTGTCGTCCGGGGAGTTGCAGCGGGCGTCGATAGCACGGGCATTGACGATGAAGCCAAGCATCGTGTTTTGTGACGAACCGACCGGCGCGCTGGATGAGCGCAACTCCGAGTTGGTGATGAGCGAGCTGCACGGGATCGCCGAAGCTTTCGGCGTGGGTGTGTTGATCGTTACCCATGACCCTCTGGTGTCGGCCGCTTCAGATCGTGTGCTTCGGTTGGATCAGGGAAGACTGATCGACGAGCGCACGGCGGCATGAGGCTGTTCGCTAGGTTCATCTGGCCCCACTCGGTACGGGCGCTGGCCGCGTGGATTCCACTGATCGCGGTCGGTGCGATCTCATGTGTCGGGCTTTCGCTGGCGTTGGGATTCCATTACGGAGTCCTTGCCCAACACACCTCCACCGTGGTGCGGGACGGCCCTCGCGGGTTGCCGCCCAGGTTAGCGCCGGCCGATGGGCCGCTGCGGTCATCCAGGCTGGTCGCCACTGGCTACGGACCGCTGGCGGCCACGGTCTTCGCGGGAGAAGCGGGACAGCAGCTCGGTCTGCCCGGTATCCCCCGGGTCGGGGCGCCAGGGACCGCTTTGGCCTCCCCGGCGGTGCTCGCCCAGCTCAAGGACGATTGGACGGGCGAACTGGGCGCGTGGCTGGGCGACCGGGAGGTTCGAGCGCTTCCCGATGCAGCCCTGGTCCACCCACGCGAAATGGTGATCGTAGCGTTCATCGATGCGGTTCCGTCGGAGGGCGCATCGAGCTTCCATCCAATTCGCGCGGGCAGGGGTTGGGCGCCTGATACCAGTTTCGTGCTGGTGGGACTTCTCGTACTTGTGCTCCCGTCGGTGGCGCTGGCGAGGGCCGGGGCCTCGGTGCACCTCAACACCAGGTCGCGCCGTTACGGATTGTTGAGGGTCCTGGGCGCGCCGCCCCGGCAGCTGGCCGTAGCGATCGCGGCCGATATGGCGATTCCCCTGCTGGCGGGGGCATTGGTGGGATCGGCTGCCTACGCGGTCGTCATGTCGTCGTTGGGACCGTTCACGCTGGCTGGGAGTTCGTACTGGTCGAGCGATCTGCGTCTTCCCGTCACGCTGGGGGTTGCCTTGCCGCTGGTCACCGTGATGGTTGGACTGGTGAGTGTCGCTCGAACGGTCCGCCGGGCCAGCCGCGATCCGGTTGGGACCCTGCGCAGGGTCCGCCCACGTGTCTCCTACCTCTCGTACCTCTCGGCGGCCGGTCTGCTGGCCGGTCCCATGGCTGTGTTCGCGGCCTCCAAAGCGGACTTTGGGCTGTCGGTATGGCTGATTTCCGGTGGACTGGTCTTGAGCGTTGTGGGTCTCGAGGGGCTGGCCCGGATCGCCGTGACCGCTTCGGGCCGGGTCGTTGTCAGCCGCACGCGGGCGCAAATAGCAGGATCGAGAATGTCACGGTCGGGCGCCGATGCCCTTCTGGGCGTATCCGCCACCGCGGTGGCGGTTCTCCTGATCGTGTTTGTCGCGTACTCGAACTTTGATAACCGCCCGCCCCCCGTCGGGAACTTCGACGTGGTCGCTCAGTTCGATCGCGTAACACCGGATGGCGTAACACCCGATGTCGTAGCACGTGACACATTCTTCGAACGGATCGTCGGTACGGTGGCCGCTATTGATGGCGTCAACCGGGTCGTGTCGGTGGCACGGCATCCCGCCAGCGTCGACGGAGAAGACAGATCCTTGTACACGATGACTTGCGGCGATGTGCCCGGTTCGGTAGAGCTCGACGCGCCATGCGCGTCAGGGAGCATCTACCTGAGCCGCCAAACCGAATCGGCGACCGTGATGGTGACCACCGATCCCCGCTCTGGCGTAGATCTCTCCATCCCCGGCATCTACCCCGTGGGAGGCCAGATCACGGCGTCGTGGACCGAAGGTCGAGCGGTGCTGATCGTCGACCGCCAACCCCCGTCGGAATACGGCCTCCTGCTTGTCACCACGGACGGCGCGCCGGAGTCCCTGCGCCACGTCATACAAGGTCTGCGGAACCAGCCCGACGTCCAGTCGGCAACCACCCGGACCGCCCTCCGTTCTGGGATCACGAACAACACATTGATCGGCAATCCGTACCTGCTGGTGATGGCCACCACGGCCTCCGGAATGGCAGTGGTCGCGCTGCTCTATGGCGTCCTGTTGCTCTTCCGCCAGCGCCAGGCGGAATTCAGAATGCTTCGCTGTCTGGGCGCCACCCGGAAGCTGCTCGCCGTGGATCTCAGTGTGCTGTTCGCTGCTCCACTGGTACTCGCCTTCGGGCTCGCCGTCGCCTCCGGTTTGGTCCTGGCAGCCACCTACAACACGAGCCTCGGCGTGCCAGCGCCTCACGGAACCACACAGGCTGTATCCGTCCTAGCTACCGTGCTGGCGATTGGCATGGCCGCGACCGCCCTGGTCGCTGGTTGGGCGACTCGAATACCGCCGCTGGTAACAGACCCCGACGCGACGACTGCCTGACGGCGGTCGCCATGCCCGCGACCCACGTAGAGGCTTGGCTCCGACACCCCGCGAGCAAGGGCTGTCCCCGTATCACCCGGATCCGTTCCACCGCGGCCTGGTCGCGCAGGCCATCCTGAATCACATGACGATCGTGACGCCGGACCCAGCCATCGCTCAGTACCCGGCGCCCGTGCTCTGGTAGCGCCGGCGCTTCGGTTCCGAATCCGCGCGAGCGTTCGACCTCCTCGGGCTCGGCCCGGCCCTATGGCGCCGCCCCACCGCAAGCTCTGGCGTGTGCTCTTCCCGAGATCGAGCGGCACACGCACGCGCCAAGTTCCCTCTCCCTGTGTCCAGACCGGACAGATGGTTTACAGGTGTTGGGAGACATGGTTTACACATTGAGGCGGGTGCCCGCAGGTCCAGGGTGCCCAGATCGTCGGTCAGAAACCGGATCGCCCAGCAGCCGTCGGTGGCCGTCGGCCGAAACGCCACGGGCTGTCCGCGCAGGGCCTTGGGCAGCCGGAGGTGGCGGCCCTGAAACGACACCCACCCGCCCGCCTGGACCCGGCGGACCTGGTCCTCGGGGCCGTAGGGCAGCGGCGGCTGCCGCGCGAGGTCGCGCGGCAAGGTGCCGTGGAAGCGCTCGTCCTTGCCCAGCGTCTGGGGGTGGTAGAGCCGGCGGTGGCTGACGGCGATGCCCAAGCGGCGCAGCCAGATGGTCAGCGGGGTGTAGGGATGCGCCGGGTGGTTGCCCCAGGGACTGCCGTTGTCGACCAGCAGGCGGGCGGGCAGCCCGTAGCGCTGGAAGGTGTGGATCAGGTGGGCGCGCACGGTGGCGGTGCGCTGATTGGGGCAGGCGGCCAGGCCGAGGGCGTAGCGCGAGTGGTGTCGAGGATCGTCAGCGGATGGCAGCGGCCGGGGCCGCAGGGCCAGCCGGCTTTGAAGTCCATCTGCCCCAACGCGTTGGGGTGCGGATGTTCGAACCGCTGGTACGCGCGCGGCTGGCCGGCCCCCTGCGCGGGGTGCAGGGCCCCATGGCGCCCCAGGAGGGCACTGATGGTCGAGACCGCCGGCAGCGGCTGGACGCCCTGGCGGGCCAGCCGCACCCGCAGCTTGCGCGGCCCCCAGGTGGGGTGCTGCGCGCGCAGGGTGAGGACGGCCTGCTCGATGGCCGGGGCCGTCCGCGCCGGACTGCGGTGCGGGCGCCGCGAGCGGTCCTGCAAGCCGCCCACGCCTTCCGCGACGTAGCGCCGCAGCCACTTGGAGCCCGTCGGCGTCGAGATCCCGAACCGCTGGCACAGCCTCCGCCGGTTCGCGCCCGGCTGCGTAGCCAGCGCCCCAAACTCCGCCCGCTGGTCGCTCACCGCTCGCGCCTCAAATGGCACATCTGTATCTCCCACCACTGGGCGGACTGTGTAAACCATGTCCCCGACCATCTGTAAATGATGTCCCCGGTCCGCACACCCGGGGGAGAGGGGATGAAGAGCGCCAGGCGTGGTAGGTATCGGCGATGCGGCTGATGTCGTCGTCGGTGAACTCGCGGTGGGTGCGGTCGACCATCTGGCCGAGCTTGCGGGCGTCGATGAACAGGATCTCGTCCCTTCGGTCGCGGTGTTGGCCGTTGCGCCCGTTACGGGTCAGGAACCATAGGCAGGCGGGTATCTGGGTGGAGTAGAAGAGCTGGCCCGGCAGCGCGACCATGCAGTCAACCAGGCCCGCCTCGACAAGGTTCTTGCGGATCTCGCCCTCGCCGGACTGATTCGACGACATCGACCCGTTGGCCAGCACGAAACCGGCGGCGCCCAGGGGCGCCAGATGGTGCGCCATGTGCTGCACCCAGGCGAAGTTGGCGTTGCCCTTCGGCGGCGCCCCGTACTGCCAGCGCTGGTCCTCTTGCAGCCGCTCGCCGCCCCAGTCCGAGACGTTGAAGGGCGGATTGGCCAGGATGAAGTCCGCCCGCAGGTCGGGGTGCCGGTCGTTGTGGAAGCTGTCGCCGTGGGCGATCTGGCCCTCGATGCCGCGGATCGCCAGGTTCATCCTGGCCATCCGCCAGGTGGTGTAGTTGGACTCCTGGCCGTAGATGGAAATGTCCGCCCGCGCCCTGCCGCCGTTCCCATTGCCTGAGGCATGCGCGCGGATGAACTCCACCGACTGCACGAACATGCCCGATGAGCCGCAGCACGGGTCGTACACCCGGCCGTTGTAGGGCTCCAGCATCTCCACCAGCAGCCTCACGACACAGCGCGGGGTGTAGAACTCGCCGCCCTTCTTGCCCTCGGCGCTGGCGAACTGGGAGAGGAAGTACTCGTAGACCCGGCCCAACACGTCCTTGGAGCGCGCCTGCCGGTCGCCGACCTTGATGTTGCTGATGCGATCGATCAGCTGGCCGAGACGGGTCTTGTCCAGGGCCGGCCGGGCGTAGTCCTTGGGCAGCACGCCCGTCAGCGCCGGGTTGTCCCGCTCGGTGGCCGTCATGGCGGCGTCGACGAGCTGGCCGATGGTGGGCTGGCGGGCCTGGGCTTTCAGGTGCGGCCAGCGCGCCTCGGGCGGCACCCAGAAGATGCTCTGGGCGCGGTACTCGTCCGGGTCTTCAGGATCCGCGCCGATGCTGCGCTCGGTCTCCAGTTGGGCGTAGGCCTCCTCGAAGGCGTCGGAGATGTACCTGAGGAAGATGAGGCCGAGGACGACGTGCTTGTACTCGGCGGCGTCCATGCTGCCGCGCAGCGCGTCGGCCATCTGCCACAGCTTGGCTTCGTAGCCGATGGTGGCGTCGCTGTTGGACCGCCTAGCGCTCATGGGACCTCAGAGAGCAGATTCGCGCGAATGCCACGCGCGAGATGTGAGCGGGCGTGCGCTGCCAGTGCGTGGAGCGGTGCGAGCTTCAGGTGTGACGTATCGATCGCTAGCTCCCATCCCTAGACTCGAAGCGGCTTCGGCGGAGCGTCGCAATCGTGCCACGGTGTCTTGCGGGGGCCAATCCAGCGGCAATCGCCGGCCGAGATCACCAGCAGCTGTGGGCTCGCCAGCCGCCGCGGAGACGCGAGCCTATCGAGCGATCTCCCCCTGGACCGCAGTGTCGCCGCCACCGTTCATTGTGCCGAGCAAGCGTTCCACGTCGGCGCGCGACACCAGCGCGAAGTTCTCGTTCGCATACGTCGCCTTGAGCGCGGCCAGCGCTCGGCCATAGTCCAGGCCCTGGCGCAGCCCGCCGCTCGCGTGGCCGCAGAGAAACCCCGCGATGAACGCGTCGCCCATCCCAAACCGGTTGACGATCTGCACGGGGATGGCGGGCGCCTGCGCGATCGTCCCGTCGCTCGCGATAGCGCCGTCGCCGCCGAGACTCAGCACGACGATCTCGATCCCGTGGTCGCCGCGCAGCCGCTCGACGATCTCAGCCGGTTCGCCCGCGAGGCCCAGAATCGACCGCGCCTCGTCCGCTTTCAGAAACAGCACGTCCACGTCGTCGAGCAGCGGCGCGACAAAGGCGCGGGCCTCGTCGGTGGACCACAGCCGCGCGCGGTGATTGCAGTCGAAGACGACCTGCGTTCCGGCGCTCTTGGCCTCCCGAACGGCGCGTCGTACCAGCTGGCGGGGCCGATCGCCCAGCGCGGCCGTGACCCCGCTGACGAACAGGCGCTTGGCCGCGCGCACCTGGGTCCAATCCACCTCCTCCGGCGCCAGTTGCGTGAAGGCGCTGTGCAACCGGTCGTTGACGCTCTCGGCCGGCCGCGGCGGGACGCCAAGCTCCTGGAACAGCAGACCCATGCGGCCCGTGTCCGTCCAGATGACGCGAGACACATCAACTCCGGCGCCGCGGACCTCGTTGACGGCGAAGCGGCCGATGAAGTTGTTGGTGACCTTGGTGATCAGCGCGGCGGACCAGCCCAGTCGGGTCACGCCGATCGCGACGTTCGCCTCCGCGCCGCCGACGTGACAGCTCAGCGTCGGGGTCTGCTCCAGGCGGCCGGGATACGGCGCGCGCAGGACGTAGAGCAACTCGCCGATCGTCACTAGATCGAATCGCGTCATGGCCCTCGCCTAGGCAGGCTCACGCGCACGCCTGTCCGCGCCGACGCTCGAGCAACCGGCCACGCCGGACCGCCGTCTTTGCCGTCCAGCGGGCGACCGCAATTGCTCGGCGCGCGGGTCAGGCGGCGACCGGCTGGAGTTCCTGGAGGATGCTCAGCGCGGCCAGCGCATCCTCCATCTCCTTGGCCTGCCGCGCATCCGGCTGCACCCACGGCGCGCGCACGGTGCCGGCATCGACCCCGCGAATCCGCAGCAGCGTGTAGCAGCTCGCCGGGCGGAAGCCTCGAATAGCCTGGATCTTGCGCAGCGCGATGATCAGGCCCTGGAGCTCGCTGGCTCGGGCCACGTCTCCGCTCGTGAGCGCCCGGTGGAGCGCCACCAGCACCTCGGGAAACGCGTTCGCCGTACCCGCCACGCATCCCCGCGCCCCCTGATAGAACAGCGGCTGATACAGCGACGCCGAGCCCGCCATCACGTTGAATTTGGGATACACCTCGCGAACCTCGCGAAGGACCTCGACCAAATACGCGTAGTCGCCGGAGCTGTCCTTCATGCCGCTCACGCCGACCGCCGCCAGCCGCTGGATCAGGCCCGAGCTCATATGGAACCCGGTCGTCTTGGGGTTGTTGTAGGCGTAGACAGGAACATCAACCGCCTCGCACAGCGCCGCGTAGTGGTCCACCAGCTCGTCGTCCTTGTAGGCGAACCCGCTGTAGTAGAAGGGCACCACGGAGGCCACGGCGGCGGCGCCGGACTCCGCGGCGTGCTGCGCCAGCCCGACGGCCAAATGTGTAGCCGGCGAGCCAACCTGGATGATCACCGGGATTCGGTCGTCCACGATGCGCAGAATCAGCTCGGCCAGCTGTCGGCGCTCGGACGTCTCGAGCAGCGGGAAGCTGCCGTACGAGCCGATCGCGAACAATCCGTGCACGCCTCCCTGAATCAGGAACTCGATCACGTTCTCCAGGCCGCGCTGGTAGATATCGCCGTCGTCATCGAACGGTGTGATGAGCGGCGGAATCACGCCGCTGATCGGTGCGCTGCCTGATTCGCTCGTCATACGTACGTCACCCTTCTCCTAGAACCATCGGCCGCAAGATTGCCGCCGGTGTCAGGCGCGCGGCCCACTCGCCGCGCCGTGTCTGGACCGGCTCAGAGGCCGCCAATCCACGCCGGACGTGGCCTGCCCCAGGTTCGTGAACCGCAGCGTGCCTGGCAGGCCGACCGCGTATCCGCCCGCGCCACGCCTAACTCTGCGACGAAACCCCGCCGCCCGCAACCCGCCCCGGCGCCGCCGTGGAGGCCTCGCGTCGGCCTCTGGCGATTCCGTGTGCGCGCCGACCACGCGAGCCAACCGACGGCGACCGTCGCGCCGAACGACACGCCCGCCATCCCGCGGCAAGTGCGGCGGCTACGCCACCAGCGTGCGGCCGGCGCTGCCCTCTGGGCACCCGGTGGACGGATTGCAGCGCGGCGTGAACGTGGAGATCGCGAAGTTGTATTCGAGTCGCTTGGCGGGCTCGCCCGTTCGGTTGGCCGGATCACGCTCGACGAGTTCGAGAATGACGCTCGTTTCGCCGTGGCCGGCGCCGCGAAACTCCAGAACCTTCGCCGCGGTCGCCGGGTCGCCGACCAGGTCGTCGGTCTCGAGCGCGGGTTCGCCGTCCACCGCGTACCACTCCATGAAGACCGGATCAGGCTTCTGCGCGAGCCGCCATCGCAGCGTCGACGCATCGTCGCCCGTCAAGTAGATCTCCAGGCCCTTCTTGTCGGGGAGGCCGATGTCGACAAAGAAAAACGGCACGTCGATCACATCACCGCCGGCGTCGTCCTCGGTGAGGATCTGGTGCTGGCTCCCGGCCTCGGCACCCGTCGCGGCCGAGCGGTCGATTGGCGCGTCGGCCGCTGCACCACCGTTGGCCGCACCGTCGCCGCACGCGACCAGCACGGCCAGGCAAACGAATGCGGCAACGGCCGCGAAGCCGCGTCGATTGCCCGCTCGCCTCATCGTCCATCGCCCCCTGCGCGCCCGTGGCAGCCGCGCACCGTCACTGCACCACGGCAGTTTAGACGCGGCGTGCCGCGGGCACGAGGCCCGCCGGCCGGTCGCGATGTCCCCGCTCGCGAAGCGACGCATCACGGAATCGCGTCGAACAGGAGTGCCGCATGGGCGGCCGCGAACGCCTCGGCGCTGACCTCGCGTGCGTCTAGCGGGGCCTCGACGCGCACGTCCGCATTCCACTCCACGCTGGCCTCCAGCTGCGTCCGGCCGCGCGCGCGATTGCTCGAGAAACCGACCGGCAGGTAACTGTCGGTATCCACGAGCAGCCGGTCGTCGGGCGCGACGTCGGCGCGCAGCACGAAGCACGTGCGCGCCGTGCCGCAGTCCACGACCGAGAACGCCGACCACCTGCGCGCCAGATGCGCTGTGCTGAACGGGTCCGCGGCGGCCATGGCCACCACGTGCAACGGCCCGAAGCGCTCGCCCCGCTCCGCGGTGATCCAGCCGGTGCTTCCGCGAAGCGTCTGCCCGCGCAGATAGGCCCGGTTCTCAATCAGGATGGCTTCGACCGCGATCTGACGTTCGCCGTCGGACCTGACCTCTCCCTTCGACCACGCCATCCGCCGGACACGATCGACCGCGAACTCGACACGCATATCGATCCCGGCCGACGGTGATGTCGAGGTCGTGACGCCGCGGATCGTCTCCCACGGCCGCTCCACCATCATGATCTGGAATCGATCCGGATCGAACGCCTCTGGGCCGATGCCGACCGTATCCCCGCAGGCCGTCAGCAGCGCGCAGGCGAGCGCGGTCGGAATGAGTACGGCGCGTCGGATCGTGCCAGCCACGAATCTATGGTGGGCTGCCCACCTGCCGGCGGCGGTCACGGGTCGGGAGCGGCGCGCCCATCGGACCGACGAGGGCCTCTCCCCGACATAGCAGCGATCAGCCCGTCCTGAGCCTGTCGAAGGGGCCGTTCCTCATCGTGCGTCGTTGCGATCGGCCCGATCCGTCTACATCGGCGCGTCCAGGCCGGGATTGATCCTCGGCCTCGGAATCGTGAACATGAACTCCAGCCGTTCGGCCGGTGGCCCCGTGCGCTTGGCCGGGTCGCGTTCGACCAACTCGAACACGAAGGTCGCCTCACCAATCGAGTTGCCGCGCAGCTCGACCAGCTTCGCCGCCGTGGCCGGGTCGCCCAGCAGCCCGTCGGTCTCGAACGCCAGCTTCCCGTCGATCGCATACCATTCCATGATCAGCGGATCGGCCAGCTCGGCCATGCGCCATCGCAACGTCGAAGCGTTATCGCCCGAGAGCTTGATCTCGACGCCCTTCTGATCCGGCTGCCCGATGTCGTAGCGATAGAAGGACGCCTCAATCAGACGGCCGGCGTCCTGTTCGGTCAGGACGAGATTCGCCATCTGCTCGCGCCCGGTGACGATCGACCGTCCCCCGCTGCCCGAACCGGCCTCGGCGGCGGCGTCGGTCGACGCGGACGTTTGGCCGTCGCCGCAGGCCCCCACTACGACGATGGCGGTCATGGCAACAGCGGCGATTAGACCGCGTCTGAGGAGCGTCGTGAGCGCCATGCGCGCCTCTCCCGTCCCTCGCGAACGCCTTCCGGGAACGCCAACGGCACCATCGCGGATAGGCGTTGGTTACAGGCCGTACCTTACCTGATGAAGCCCGATCGACCTGCGCCGCGCACATGCTGCCCGGCGTCGCCGGGTGCGCCGGATCGTGCGTCCCGCCGCGCCCCGCTACCCTTGCACCCGGAGGGACCGCGTCGGCGCCAGGCGCCGAACAGATCGTGCGCGCCGCGTGGGCTGAATCGGCGGTCGACCGGATTGGTCGGCGCCCGTCCGCGGCACGGCGCCCGGGCACGTTCAAATGCAAATCACACGACTCGACACGATCTTTGTCAGTCCGGGGGAGCCGGTCAGCTTCGGATCGCGCCACCGGAATTGGATCTTCGTCAAAGTCTCTACCGATAGCGGTCTGCACGGCATCGGCGAGGCGTTCGAGACCGGTCATGCCAAGTCGGTCGAGAGCGCCGTTTCGGAGTTCTCCCGCTGGCTCATCGGCGAAGACCCCACCCGCATCGTTCGCAACTGGCAGGCGCTCTACCGCGGTCTGCGCTATCCGCTGGGAACCGTCACGCTGTCCGCCCTCAGCGCCATCGAGCACGCACTCTGGGATATCTCCGGCAAGGCCTGCGGGTTGCCGGTCTATAAGATGCTCGGCGGACCGGCACGCGACCGCATGCGCGCGTATGCCAGCCCCGTCGCCTTCCCCGGCGTTTCGCTCGTCGACGACGCCCGGACGCTCGTCGACCTGGGTTTCTCGGCGGTCAAGTTCGTACCCCAGCCGGATGACTACGCACGCAAGACGTCGCAGGTGGTGCTGGCCGAGTCGGTCGCGAGGGTCCGGTCGGTCCGGGAGGCCGTGGGCGACGAGATCGACATCTGTATCGACTATCACGGACGCAGCTTCAGTCCGGCGGAGGCGATCGCCTTCGCGCGCGCGGTCGAACCGTATCGGCCTTTCTTCCTGGAGGAGCCGGCGCTCAGCGAGAACCCGGACTCGCTGGTCGAGATCAAGTCCAAGACCGCCATCCCGATCGCTGCCGGCGAGCGGGCGGTCACGCGCGAGAGCATGCGGGCGCTGATCGACCGGCGGGCCGTCCACATCGTTCAGCCCGAGCCCACGGCAAACGGCGGCCTGCTGGAGACGGTCAAGCTCGCGGCCATGGCCGAATTCGCCCATGTGATGGTCGCGCCCCATCACGCAGCCAGCCTGGTCGCGCTCGCCGTCTGCGCGCACATCGACGCGGCGGTGCCGAACTTCCTGATTCAAGAGGTCAATCTCAAGCTCGACTCGCAGGTCGCCCGTGAGGTGATCGTCGACCCGCCGAAACTCAAGGCCGGCTACCTCACGTTGCCGGACAAGCCCGGCCTCGGCGTCGAGCTCAACGAGGAGGCGGCCAAGGACTATCCGTACCAGCCGTTCGACCGTCGGGTGGTCGAGAACCTCGACGGCTCGATCGGCCTGCACTGACCGCCATCGCCTCACGCCGGGCAATCGGCGCGGCCCTCCCGTCCCACAACGACGCCTCGAGCGGCCGACTCGGCTTTGCGAGCTCGCGTTCGGCCCGGCGCTCGGCAACCGGATCGATCAGCGGCGGCGCAGCGCCCCCATCACCTCGTGCGCCGCGTTGTACCCGGGCGCGCCGGTGACCTCCCCGCCCGGATGGGTGCCCGCGCCGCACAGGAACAGGCCGTCGATCGGCGTCGCGTGGCCGTCCATCCCGGTGGGATTGCGCCGCTCGAACATCTGCTCCGGCAGCATCTGTGTGTGGTGAATGTCCCCGAACGTCATGCCCGTGCGGGTTTCGATATCCACCGGCGTCATCACCTCGCGGTGCACGATCCGTGCCGTCAGTCCCGGCATGAAGCCCTCCGCGATCGCGAGGACCCGATCGGCCGCCGCGTCCCGCAGCCCCGCCCAGTCCCCATCGCTGAGGTGATAGGGCGCGTACTGTACGTACATGGACATCGTGTGGTGGCCGGGCGGTGCGAGCGATGGATCGCTGGCGGACTGGCAGTAGATCTGCAACCAGGGGTCCGCGGAGAACCGCCCTTCCACCGCGTCCCGGTAGGCGGCGTCCAGGTATTCCAGCGACGGACAGTATTCGGCGATGAACGGGAAATCCGACCCCCAGGTCGCCGCGTCGTATCCATCCAGATCCGGGAGGCCGTCCAGTGCTAGATGCAGCTTCAGGACGCATCCCTCCGAGTCCAAGGACTCGACCCGACGACGCAGGTCCGCATCGACGTCCGCCTCATCCATGAGCGTCAGGAACGTCCGTCGTGGATCGGCGTTCGAGATCACCACCCCCGCCTCGATCGCCTCGCCCGACTCGAGCACGATGTCGGCCGCCCGGCCCTGCTCCACTCGTATCCGCGCCACCGGCGCGTCCGTTCGGAGCGACGCCCCGTGCTCGCGTGCCGCGCTCGCCAGGGCGGCCGTCACTGAGCTCATCCCGCCGCGCGCGAACCACCAGTAGCCGGGGTTCGTGCGGTCGCCGCTGTACGCGCGGATGTACGTCTCCATGAGCGCCGTGCCGGGCGTGAACGGTCCGGCCATGGTCCCGACCGTGCTCGGCGCGGCCTGCGCCGCCTTGAGCTGCGGACTCTCGAAGAAGTAGTCCAGGATCTCGGCAATTGACGCGTCGACCAGCCGCGGGGCGAGCGGGTGTTCCACGTCCACGAGTCGATCGCGAAACTCGTCGGCTGTCGCCCTGCCGCCGAGCAACAGGTCCTGCGTCGCCTCTCGAACCCTCCACCAGAAGTCCCACAAGTCCGGCAGCGCGCGGGCGTCGTGCTCGGAGAAGGCCGCGATCGCCCGCGCGTTGACGTCATCGTCGTCCCCGAACGCCAGCGTTCGGCCATCGTCGAACCGCACCAGCTTGTGCGGCAGCACGGTGTAGAGTTCCAGCCCGTGCCGGCGCAGCTCGAGGTCGCGCACGATCTCCGGCCGCAGCAGCCCGCACAGCGATGCGCAGGTGGAGAACCGGTAGCCGGGAACCAGCTCCTCGCTGACGCATCCTCCGCCGACGATCGATCGACGTTCGAGCACCAGCACCGAGTGCCCGGCCCGCGCCAGATACGCCGCGGCCACCAGGCCGTTGTGCCCGGCCCCGACGATCGCGATGTCCCAGCGACTCATGTCGCCGACCGCAGCGTCACCGCCCGCCTGCTGTCATTCCTGGGTGTCAGGGTGCGGGCACTTGGGAGGGATACGCTCCCGAGCGGGCCGGCAGGGCTGACTCGGGTATTCGGTGGCGGCGGTGAGCGCCTGCCTTGGGCTTGAAGTGCCGCCCGCCGGCGGATGCACGGGCCGGCCGCGTCGTCGGCTCCGCTAACCGCCATCACTCGGCCGAACCGGGGGATACGCAAGATAGTACGGGAGCAGCGGCTCCAGCAGCACGGTCAATTCGTCCGCTTCCTCGGGGGTCAGATCGCGCAGCCCGGACTCCCAGGTCGGCGACGCTTTGCGCCCCGAATCGAACAGCCCGCGCCAGTGCATGATCATCTTGTTGTTGAATTGGCCGCCGATGTAGTTCTTGAAGTAGCCGAGCGCGCCGACCAAATTGTGGATGCGCCGGGCCTCGTCGATGTCGCCCGCCTCGAGCAAATCGAATACGGCGATATACGGCTCCAGCACGTCCGCCGCGCACATGAACAGCCGTGCGCCGGCCACATACCCCAGCAGCGGTCCCGGCGGGCTCGTCCCGACCATGATGCGGATGTACTGCTTGCCGCCCGGCGTTTCGAGCAGGGCCTTCACCCGCCGGGGGCACGGATGGCACTCTTCCTTCAGATAGCGAACGTTCGGGATCTCGCTCGGGAGGCGAGCCAGCTGATCCACCGTCATCGTGCTGCCCCAGTCGCTGCAGCGCGCGAACATCGGAACCGTGAGCTTGTCACCCACCGCCTTCAGACCGGTGATCACATCCTCGGAGCTCTTGATCCAGGCTGGCGCCAGCACCGAGATCGCGTCCGCTCCCATCTGCTCCATACGGTGAGCGGTCGCCGCGACGTCTGCGATCGACGCGCCCGTCGCCGTGGATACCACCGGCACGCGATCGGCGCACACGTCCAGCGCGATTTCCAGGCTTCGGTAGCGTTCCGCCTCGGAGAGCGCCAGCGTCTCGGTGCCGCGCTGACCGACGATGATCAGCGTGCTTCCCACCTCGACCGAATGGCGCGCCGTTCGCTCGTACGACGCCTGGTCGAGTCGGCCGTCCTCGAGGAACGGCGTCTTCAGGTGCGTGGCCACACCCTTGGGCGCGGCATCCGGATCGAAGAGATCAAAGCTTGCCATTGCGAACACAGCCTTTCCGTAACCCACCCGCGCGCGCACCATACCGCTCGGTCCGGCTTGCATCGATCTGCCGGACCACGGCCTGCCGCCGGTGTCATTCGGAGGAGCGCTCGGCGCGACGAGGGCCAAACGAACCTCACTGTCATTCCCAGCCGCAGGCGAGGAATCTCATGCCCCCCGGACCGGCGAGAGCCTATCCGTCACCGTGCATCGTCGGCGCGCCCATCAGGGGAAGTCGATCCTGACCCTAGGTGCTCCGTCGCCGGCATTCTGAGTACGCAGCCCCCCGCAACGCCGCGATCCGCGATACTCCGGAGATCCCCAAGCGGATGGCGCCATGGCACTGCGTGAGTACGGCTTCTGGGACTACACCTGCCCGGGTGCGGGTGGGATGGAGCACTACCGGCGCGACCACTATCTCGAGCTGCTGGACGACATGGCCGCCGCCGGCATGAACTCGCTGGTCATGATCGTCAAGTGGCTCACCACCGGTTACCGCTCGCGGCTCCCCTGGCTCGATCAGGACCCCCGCAACGCCGCCATCGCCAGCGACAACGAGCTCATCCACACGGTGCTGCGGGAAGCCCGTCGGCGCCATATCAAGGTCCGGCTGGGCGCCGTGGCCACCTACTTCGTCCCCCGGGCGTACGGGCACTCCGAGCACCGGCGTTTCGAGCCGTGGGTGGACGGCGAGCCGCGGGAGGTCCGCGTCTATGACCTGGATATGCCCCACGTGGCGGAGCGCGCCGTAGAGATCTTCGACGAGATCGTTACGTTGTTCCCGCAGGCCGACGGGTTGCTGGTCGAGTTGGAGTTCGGCGACACCTTCGGCCCGCACCGAGTCCGGCCCTACGACCGCTGGGCCCGCGCCCACGACCGGCCTCCGGCCGAGGGCGATCACCTGCCCGCCTACCGCGCCTACACGAGTTTCAGGCGGATGGAAGTCCTGCGCGCGATCGAACAGGCGGTCCGCGCGCGTGGGTTCTCGGGCGATCTGGCCACGATCTGTGAGGTCGTCAACGCCGAGTCTGGGACCGTCCAGGTCGTCGACCTGCCGGCATACACTGCCGCCGGCCTGGACTTCGCGGTGGTCACCTACGACTACGATCGCTCGCGCCGCCGCCGGCAGGTGGCCGACCTCTGTCTCGAGCAGCCGCGTGAGCTGGGTCTACGCACGTTCTACCTGGGCCGCGGCGTCATGACCTGGAACCGTGCGTGGCGGAGCCCGCAGCCACCGCTGCCGTTCGCGCTCCCGCGGAACTGGGCCATCGACGTTGAGGATGTGGCCCGCTACCAGCCGGAAGGATTCTGGTGGTTCGGCACCGGCGCGCTGGGTCCAGGCGGTCACGTGGACCTCGCCGAGCTCCAGAGGCTCGGCTTCGCCGACGGCCGCCAGGCTCGCCTTCAGCTCATCGACGCCGGAAGCTCCCTCGCCTCCCGCCCGTAGTCCCGCGTTCCGGCCTATCGTCTCGTGGTCCAGATGCGCACGCCGAACTTCGATCGGAGCTTGGGGGAGGAAGTGGGGCGCTTGATCTGACGCGCCGTTTCCGGTGTTCCAATCGCTCGGCGCTACTGGCCGTCCCAGGCAAGGCGAACGTTCATCCGAGCGACCCCGGATCGCCACACGCGGCTGCCGGCCGCACCGAGAATAGAATGCCGGCGGGGACGCAGCCGGTCTCACGGATCACGTGGCGCTTGGAAAAGGGGAGGCGGTGACGGCGGGATCTCCGCTCAGACTTGCGGCGGCTGCCGTGGCGCTAGCTGCGGTGGTCGCCTGTGGCGAGGGCAGCCCATCCGCCGGCCAGTCCGACGGGAATGGCCGTTCCGCGGCCACGCTGCGGGAGCAGCTGGGGCACACGTTGCTCACCGAGGCCGACGCCGGAACGCCGATTGAGATCGAGCGGTTCATCTATGACATCGGGCTGCCGGACAGGAAGGGCCTGGAGGTCCAGCTCAGCGGCGACTCTGCCGCCACGCTGCGCTGGCGCTTCGTCGAGAAACCAGACCCACTGGTGATCGAGTGGTTCGCGGTGGACGGCCAGCCGGCGTTTGAGACCGACGGCCTGATCGGCGATCCGAGCAGAGCCGCGAAGCTCCTGGAGTTCCACGGCGGTTCCGCCGGGACGGGCACGCTGGTCTTCGAGCTGGTCGAGCGTGACCCGGCCAAGCGCACCGGTCCGCCTGCCAAACGCCTGGAGTTTCCTTTCGAGGTGATCTACCAAGAAACCCCCGTCATCCACGAGACTTGTCCGCTATGCGACCGTCTCTGACGCTCGAAGTGGTACGCGGTTGACGGCCGTCCCGCCTTTGAGGCGGACGGCCTGATCGGTGACCCGAGCACCGCCGCAAGGTTGTGACATGGATGCGCCAAGCACGCGCGACGGCGGCCGTACCGGCGAGGTCGACGCCGCGTCCGGCGCGGTCACGCTCTCGGCGGAGCACCTAGCTGGCATACGTCGCCAACGCCGCATCATCGTCCACTTCGACGTCATCATGGGCGACGGTCCGGACTTCTTCCCGACCAAGGCCGTTGACGCCCTGCTGGAATGGAAGTTCACCTATGCCGATGATCCGGCCGTCCACATCGACAGCATGTGGTGGGACTGGGATGAGGGCCATCAGTGCGTCTTCCCAAGCAAGGTCCGACCGCTCCTAGACGCACCCGCATATCGGGCCTGGGCGGACGCCGGCATGAACATCGTCCGCATCTTCCTGGAGGCCTCACAGGCACGCGATTTCGAGAACTTCTACCTCTACCGGATCAACGGTTCGGACACCGAGCTGGGCCGCGTCAGCCGGATCCCCATGAAGGAAGAGCATCCCGATTGGCTCATCCACACCTGGCGCGAGAACGGGTTCTGGAACTTCGCTGTCGACGGGGTGCACGAGTACAAACTGCGCATCCTGCGTGAGCTGGCCGAGGACTACGACTTCGACGGCATCGCGCTTGACTTCGCGCGGAACTGCCCGGTGCTACCACCGGGGCGACAGTGGGAGCTGCGCGACCGCATGACGGAGTTCATGCGCAAGCTGCGGACAATGCTGCTGGAGATCGGAAGCCAACGTGGGCGCCCGCTGCTGCTGGCCGTGCGCATCCCTGAGAACTTGATGGGCTGCCACTTCGACGGCCTGGACGTCGAGACCTGGGCGCGTGAGCTGCTGGTAGATCTGATGGTCATGGGCTGCCGGTCGTTCGACGTGGACGTGATCGCGTTCCGCCGCATCACGTCCGGGACTCCGATCAAGCTCTATGCCTCGATCGACGATCATCACTCGTCGGACGGCTATATGTGGCCGCCCATCGAAGTGTTCCGGGGCGTGTTCGCGAACTGGTGGCATCAGGGTGTGGACGGGATCCAGACGTTCAACTGGGAGCACGCGCCGCCAGAGGACGCGGAGCGGCTGAAGTTGAGCGCACTCAACGCGCCCGCTTCGGCGACGCACCATCAGGCCTATCGGGAGATGCACGACCCCGAGAACCTGCGCCGCAAGGACAAGGTCTTCGTGGTGCAGCGACGCGGCGGCGGACACGGCCCGAGGATGGTCCCAAACCCCGAGGACTGGACCACACCGCGTTGGATGTACTCCAACACCAACATGTTCGGGCAGTTGCCGGCGCCGCTGGCCGGCGACGGCCGGCCGGATACGCTGCTGAGCCTCTACGTGGCCGACGACCTCGTGGGGGAAGCGGAGCACGTGGATTCGATCAACCTGCGCGTGCTGTTGTCCGACCCGGCGCCGGAAGCGCCGGAGCGCCTCCGGCGCCTCCCGGCGGTGAAGCTCGCCGAGATCGGGCACCCGCATGACCGCGCGCTCATGAACCGACCGCCGAGCTGTGGGATCGAACGCCACCTCGAAGTGCGCGCGAACAATGCACGTCTGCAGGGGCCCCACATCGATGGCGGGTGGCTCGTCTTCCCGGCGCGCCCCGAGCTCTTCGCGGTTGGCGAGAATCTCGTCGGCGTGCGGCTGACGCGGAGCCTGCGGGATGAGCCGGATTCGATGCTTGTAGAGAAACTCGAGTTGCACGTCAGGTACCACGCTCCCGAGGCGAGCCCCGCGTCCCCCTGAGGAGGCTGACGGATCGGCGCCGCGAACCTGCTCGATCGGCAGCTCGGCCTGAGCACGGCGGCATCCGGGAGTAGACCCGAGCGAAATCTGTTCCTAAAGCGAATGCGACCTCGCGGGTCGGTCGAGATTCAGCGGGTACGCCCAACCTGGCTGCCGCTTCGAGTTTCCAGCCGGGCTGGAAACCGCGCGGGCGATCGGGCCGCGTTCTGACGAACAGGCGAGGCGTCGACCGTGGTCGGATTGGATCCGGTGAGGCGCACGCTGTCTCGGTTGCGAGGCCAGGTGTTGGCGCATCCTGCTCGCGGGAGCGGCTTCTCCGGGGTAGGTCGGGTCAGTCCCAGATCGACGTCATCGTCCAAGCGTCGAGCGATCTGAGCTCACTCGCGGCGCCCTGAGAGCGAAGCGAGACGCCCACGCTGTCGGCGCGATCCGGATAGACGCGCGTCGCCACGCACTGCCTCCCGTTCACGAATACCTCGACGACACTGCGGTCGACAAAGACCCGTAGCTGGACCGTCCGGTCCGGTTCGATAACGACGGGCGCGGTCTCGGGTGCACGTGAACGAACGTCGGGCGCACAGGACGAATACGAGGAATCGAGCGTGATCAGGCTCTGGCGGCGTCCGACGCCCAACGCCCGCTCATTGATGGGCCGGGCGATGAAGCCGCGATGCCGGTAGAACGCGATGCGCGTGTACTCCTCCTTCGCGGGCGAGCGCAGCACGTTCAGCTCGACCATCGGCGCGTTTCCGGGATCGAATTCCAGGTCCAGTTCCAGGGCGCTGCCCCGAACCGAGTCGATCACGACTTCCTGATTCGCCGGAAGGGTCATCGCACCGACGTGTTGCCGATGCTGTCTCAGACCCTCGACGGCGGCAACCGGCGCCATCGACACGTCGTCGCCGTCGACGGTCAGGCGTCGCGGCAGCGTCATGATCTGGTCCCACCCTGCGGTCGGCTTTCCGGCGTTCATGTTGAAGATCACGACGACCCCGCCGCTGCCGTCCGGCGTGGCGGAGGGCGCATGGACCCCGCACGGCAACATAGCGCCGAAGTTGAACTTCGCGCCGTGGGTCACGACGAATCTGTCGCGGGTCGTGTCGTAGTCCCCGAGCAAGTACTGAGCGCCGCTCATGTGGCTGGCAAAGAGCAGGATGTGCCGATTGCCGATCGGCCAGAAGTAGGGGACAGCGCCGTCGTCGCCGACCAGCGTGTAGCGATCGTCCTCCACAAATGGGTGCAGGTACTCCCAATGTTCGAGGTCGTCGGACCGAAACAGGAAGTTCGCGCGAATCGGCTTCCCTGCCGGCCCCTCCGGCTTGGTACCGGCCGATAGCGAGTAGTACCTGCCGTCCTTCATCCAGATACATGGGTCGAAGACCCGGTACGGCAAGGTCGAGCCGTCCGGTGCGCGAATCGGGATGACCGCCTTGTTAGCGACTTTCTCCCAATTGAGGAGCAGCGGATCGCTGGACACCGCGACCATGTTTCCGGCCTCGGGCCCGTGGTACATGGCGATCACGCGGTCTTCTTCGACGAGTGTGGCCCCGGAGTAGCACGCCTTCTCGGGGTTCGGGTAGATGCAGTAGGGGAGATCCCGCCAATGAATCAGATCCGGCGAGATCGCATGACCCCAGTGCTGCCGCGGATCTTCAGGAGGATGGACCTGGTAGAAGAGATGCCACCGCCCGCGCCAGTGGCACAGGCCGTTGGGATCGTTCAGCGTCGACTCGGGATTCACGAAGTGGAAGATCGGGCGGTGCGGGTCGCCCGCGAGCGACTTCCGGGATTCGATGAGACGCTGCATCAGCGGGTTGGTTCTGAGCGCGGCCTCCTGCTCCGCCAGCGTGTCCGGAAACGTGTACCTCGGTACGCGCGAGGAGTAATCAGGCATGGTTCCCCTCGGGGAGTAGCTCGCGGCGTCAGCCCGCTGTAGACGGCGAGACTACATCCCCGCGGCACCGCGATCGGCAAGCGCGTCGTTCCACCGCGTGCAACGTCGTCACGGCGGGCCCAGCGTCATTCCGAGCCTCCCTCCGGGTCATTCCGAGCGGAGCGAGGAATCTCACGGCCACCGGACGGGCGAGAGCACGTCCCGAGCCGGTCGAACAAGCCGTCCCCCCATTGCCATTCCCGGCCGCAGCCTCGAATGCTGCTAGATGAACTCCGTCCACACCTCGACGGCCGGGTAGAAGAACACGACCCGCAGCCGCGCGCTGGCCTCGTTTCGGAATCCGTGCGGCTGTAAGGCCGGCGCCAGCAGCGCGTCGCCCTCGGACACCGCGTGGGTCTCGTCGCCGTACAAGAGCGTGCCCTCGCCCTCCGCGATGTAGAAGGCCTCCTCGACCCGATGACGGTGCAGCGGCAGCTCGGCGCCGCGGTCCAGCGCCACTTCGCCCAGCGTCACCGCTCCGGCCCCCCGATCGGGTCCGATGACTTGTCGAGACTGCATGCCCTCGAATCTGCTGGCCCCAAATGGCGGGTTGTCTGGATGGAAGACGGTCATGCGGGTGGCCTCTCTTCGGTGACATCAGAACGTGCCGAGTGTAGGCGGCGCGCCGCGGTGCGCTCACGCGTCTGGGTGGACGGGCGGCCGGCCGCCCCTCGATTGACCGGCGTGTGCTGACCCCCCTACGATCGCGCTCCCGACCGACCCCGCTGGGAGCGAATTCACGTGGCAGGCCCATTACCTCGCCGGACCCTCGAGGCTTTGCGGATGTTTGACAGCGCGACCATCTCGTCCGTCATGGAGCCGCTCGGGGTCCGAAGCCCGCTGGAAGGCTTCGCCGGTCCACTGATATGCATGTATCCGCATCTCGGCGTCACTGTGGGCTACGCGGTCACCACCACGTTCGACACCACCACCCCGAGACCTGCCGGAGAGGTGGCCGTCGGCTATCGCAGCCTGATGGAAGCGGTGGATGCCGCCCCGAAGCCGGTGGTCGTGGTTGCGCAGGATGTAGGCCCGCGGCCCGGACGCGCCGGCACCGTCGGCGATTTCTCTGTCACGCTCCAGCGGCGGATGGGCGCGGTGGCCTGGATAACCAACGGCGTCTTTCGCGATTTCGAGGACGTGGGCACGCTGGGCTACCAGGTCTATGCCAAGGGAACCACTGTTTCCCACGGGCAGGGGCAGTTCACCAGCATCGGCGAGCCGGTCGAGATCGAGGGGCTGACCGTCCACAACGGCGATCTCATCCACGCCGACGTCGACGGCGTGCAGACCGTCCCGATCGAGGTCGTCGACGAGGTCCTGGCAGCGGCCGAGAAGGACCGCCAGTTCGAGCTCGAGGCCCGCGCGTTCATAAATTCGGACGACTACACGCTCGACGAGGCCCTCAAGCGCATGGGCCACTAGCGAGCGCCCGGCCTTCGGCAAGAACCCGCCTCGCCTTGACATAGGAGCGTCGAGCCGCAGGCGAGGAATCCCACGGCCACCCGACCGGCAAAGGCCCATCCTGAGTCCATCGAAGGAGCCGCCCCGCCGCTCGCGCCCGGCCTAACCGCGCGCCTCGAGAGCCCCGGCGCCTACGTCCGCCGGCTGCGCTGCTTTCCGCTGAAGCCCTCGCGCCCCACGCGCTGCCCGCCGACCAGGCTGCGCCACAGCCACACCCGGCACGGCTGTTCATCATCGTCGCGCTCGACCGCGATCCGCACACCTCGGCCGGCCACCGCGTCCGGTCCGTGCACGCGTTCGAGCGTTGCTTCCAGCTCCGTACGGACGTGCGCCACGTCGTCCTCGCTCTCGACCGCAACGGCATGACGCTGCTCGGGCGCGGCGTAGAGACCGTCGATCAGCGCCTTGAAATCCAGTCCGGCGAGCGTTGGCGAGGTCATGCGCATCAGTGGTCGAGCTTCCTGGCCCGCCGATGGTAGCAACGGGCCGGATTCCATCCTTCATCTACAATCCCCGCGCGGCCGGGCTGCCTGTCCGGCCCCGGCCTTTGAGAGGACGAGGCGCGTGTACGACGCTCCCACCCGGCGAGTCTCAGCCGCCGCCCTCGATGCGTTTGGCGTGGCCATCCTCCGCAGCTTCGGACTCAGTGCCGAGCACGCCGCGATCGTCGAGGCCAATCTGCTCGAAGCCGACATGCGCGGCGTGCAGACCCACGGCCACCACCTGCTGCCGCTCTACGAGCAGCGATTTGACGACGGCGAGGTCAACCAGCGCCCGAACGTGCGATTGGTGAGCGAGACGCGGGCCACCGTCGTATTCGATGGCGACTACGGGCCCGGGCAGGTCGCCGCGCACGCGACCATGCAGGCCGTCATCGAGAAGGCGCGCGGGCTGGGAACCGCGATCGGCCTGACACGCAACAGCACCCACCTGGGCGCGGCGGCGCACTTCGCCATCATGGCGCTGGAGCACGACATGATCGGGTACGCGGCCACCAATACCCGTTCTGTCCTGTTCCCGTTCGGCGGACGGTCGCGCGTGCCCGGGAACAATCCCATCGCGTACGCCGTGCCGGCCGCGGATGAGCGCCCGCTGGTGCTCGACATGGCCATGGCCATGGTCGCGAACCAACGGATCATGATTCTCAGCGGCCTCGGGCACCCAATCCCACCGGGCCTGTTGCTCGACAGTCAGGGACGGCCCACCACGGATCTGCAGGCGCATCTGGATGGTGGCGCCGCCGTGCCCATCGGCGGTCCTAAGGGGTCGAGTCTGGCCCAGGTCGTTGACGCCGTCGCCGGCGTGCTATCCGGCGGCGCCTTCGGGACGGAGGTTGGCGCCCGGACGGACGCCGGCTGGCCCGGCGGCGTCGGCCATGTCTTTCAGGCCATCGACGTCGCAGCCTTCATGCCGGTCGATGAGTTCAAGGCGCGCATGGACCGGCAGATCCGTCAGATGCACGAGGCCGAGCGCGCCGAGGGCACCGAGCGGATTTACGTCGCCGGCGAGATGGAGTGGGAGCGCATGGATGACGCGAAGGCCAACGGCGTGCCGCTGCTCGAGGGGACGCTCGACGAGCTCAACACGCTTGCCGAGCGCCGCGGAGTATCCCTGCGCGTCTAGCCGGTCGGATCGCCGCACCCGCGGCTCAGACGCTCTCCACGCTGCTGGCGAAAGGGTTTGCTTGAAGGTGCGCGGCTGTTGACCGGCACCCGTCACGGCTCGACATAACGTGTGCGGTGCCGCGTTCGTCGGTCTTGGAGCGCGTCTGCCTGCCTCGGCCTACGCCCCCTGCGCCACCGCCTCCGGCTCGTACGTCTCCACGAACTCGATGATCTCGCGCGTCACCCGCGCCGGCGTCGAGGCGCCCGCCGTCACGCCGACCCGCTGGCCGCCCTCCAGCCACGCCAGGTCGATGTCGTCGATGCAGTCAACCAGGTAGGCGGGGGTCTGGGCGATGTTCCGCACCACCTCCACCAGCCGCTTCGAGTTGGAGCTGCGCTGGCTGCCCACCACAAGCACCAGGTCGCACTCGGCGGCGGCGGTCACGGCCGCCTCCTGACGATCCTGCGTCGCGAGACAGATGTCGTTGTGGACCTCGGCGTGCGGGTACTTGGCAACCACCGCGTCGGTGATCTCTTTCGTGTCCCAGATGCTCAGCGTCGTCTGCGTGGTGACGGCGACCTTGGCGCCGTCCAGCGCCAGCTCGTGCACGTCCTCGACCGATGTGACCAGATGCACGTGCCCCGGCGCCTCGCCGATCGCGCCCTCGGGTTCAGGATGACCTTGCTTGCCCACGTAGACGATCTCGTAGCCCTTGCCGACCAGATCGATGATCAGGTCGTGCGTCACGTATACGTCCGAGCAGGTCGCGTCGATCATGGTCAGGCCCTTCGCCATCGCGCGTGCCTTCACCGTCGGCGACACTCCGTGGGCGGTCAGGATCACCGTACCCCGATCGATCTGATCCAGTCCCCGCAGGCGATCGTCGAAATCGATCAGCTCCACGCCATACTGGGCCATCTCGTCCACGACGTGAGCGTTGTGGACGAGGTACCCGAGCATGTAGACGGGGCCTTCGTGCGCCGTCCCCGACTCGCGGGCCAGCCGGATCGCGTCCACCACACCGTGGCAGAACCCGCGGGGTGTGATCCGTAGAACGTCCATCACGGAACCTCGATCGCGGCGGGGCGCTGGGCTGGCGGCACGTCGCTCGACCCGGCGTCTAGGCGCCCAGCTGCTCGGCCAGCTTGGCAGGCTCGGTCACCGGCATGTTGCACACGAAATTCTGACACACGTACGCCGTTGCTTTGCCGTTCAGCTGTGGTCGGTCCGCAAGCAACGGCACCATCGATCTGTGATCGGGCGGCCCGGCGGCCACCACCTGCCGGGGACGGTAGCTGGCGAATGCGGTCTTGATGAGCGCGTGCGTCGCGGCGTCGTCGGCGTGGCCCGTGATGGCGACCTCACGCGCCCCGCCGAGCGCAGAGTCAGCGGCGACCAGCCACTGACCGAACGCGGTGGGGAATCTGCGCGCGGCCTGCCCCACCAATGGCAACGCCGCCTCCACGCTGCGCAGGTAGCGAGCGTCGGCGGTCAGTGCGTGCATGCGGGTCAGCACGGTCACGGCCATCCCGTTGCCTGACGGCGTCGCATTGTCCTGCAGATCTCTGGGTCGAATCAGCAGCGCCTCGTGGTCGTGGCTCGTGTCGAAGAAGCCGCCGTCGGGATCGGCAAAGTGCTCCAGCATCGAGTCCGACAACCGGCGGGCGGCCTCGAACCAGCGCTCGTCGAACGTGGTCTCGTAGAGCTCGATGAACCCTTCCGCGAGGAACGCATAGTCCTCCAGATAGCCGTTGAGCTTCGCCTCGCCGTCCTTCCAGATTCGATACAGCCGGCCTCCGTCGCGCCATAGGTGTTCGAGCGCAAACTCGCCGGCGGCGATCGCGGTTGCGCGGTAGTCGTCACGCCCCAGCGCCCGCGCCGCGCCGGCGAATGCCGCCAGCATCAGCCCGTTCCACGCGGTCACGATCTTGTCGTCCAGCCCTGGTCGAACCCGCGGCTCGCGGGCCTGGAGCAGCCGCCGCCGGGCGTCGGCGAGCTTTGGCTCGATCGCCGGCGTATCGAGTTCGTGTCGGAACGCCAGCACATCCGGGTCACGAGTCACGTGCAGGATGTTCGCGCCTTCCCAGTTGCCGCCGACCGACACCCCGTAGCCGTCCATGAACAGCTCGGCGTCGTCGCCCAGCACCTGGCGGACTTCCTCCGCGCTCCAGACGAAGTACTTGCCCTCCTCGCCCTCGGAGTCCGCGTCCTGTGTGCTGTAGAACCCGCCCGCGGGGTGCGTCATCTCGCGCCGCACGTAGTCGAGCGTCTCTTCCGCGACCCGGCGGTAGAGCGCGTCGCCCGTCACCTGCCACGCGTGCACGTACAGACGCGCGAGCTGCGCGTTGTCGTAGAGCATCTTCTCGAAGTGCGGCACCAGCCACTCGGCATCGACGCTGTAGCGATGGAAGCCGCCGCCGAGCTGATCGTAGATGCCCCCTCGGGCCATCGAGTGCA
Organism: Chloroflexota bacterium; assembly: GCA_965247475.1. Classification (GTDB taxonomy): domain Bacteria; phylum Chloroflexota; class UBA11872; order UBA11872; family UBA11872. The sequence continues at coordinate 1,985,807 of OZ252016.1, read as the reverse complement.
GGGTGCGGTCGATCACCGCGCGCGGCAGTTCCTCACCGGTGGCCAGGTGCCGGCGGAGCAGGTATTCGAGCGTCATCGGCTGCGGGAACTTCGGCGCCGTTCCCCAGCCGCCGTGCTGCCGATCGTGCCCGCTGACCATCAGGCTGGTCGCCGCGTCCAGGTCGGCCTGCGTCATCGCCGCCGACGCGAAGTCCGACAGGCCCGCCTCGTCGATCGCCATGGTCAGCCGCTCCGCGCCCGTGAGCAGATCAGCGGGGCGGTCGCGCCAGGCGTCGGCGACGGCCGTGAGCACCTGCCGGAAGGACGGCATTCCCATTCGAGGCTCGGGCGGAAAGTACGTGCCGCCGTGGAACGGCTTCCCCTCCGGCGTCAGGAAGACGCTCATCGGCCACCCGCCCTGGCCGGTCAGCTGCTGCACGGCGCTCATGTAGATCTGGTCGAGATCGGGCCGCTCCTCGCGGTCGACCTTGATAGCGACGAACCGTTCGTTGAGGTCTTGAGCAGTCTCGGAGTCCTCGAACGACTCGTGCTCCATCACGTGGCACCAGTGGCACGCCGCGTACCCGATGCTCAGAAAGATCGGCTTGTTCTCCGACCGCGCCTTCGCCAGCGCGCGCTCTCCCCATGGAAACCAATCCACCGGGTTGTTCTTGTGCTGCAGCAGGTACGGACTGGTCTCGTTCGCGAGCTGGTTGGGCACGTGGCTCCTCGTTGTGGGGCGGGGCATCGCGGCCGCTCGGGGCCGCTCGGGGCCGCTCGATTCTCACCCCGCGCCGCTTGCGCGGCCAAGCGGCGCGGCCACGTTCCGTAATACGATGCGTGTTCCGATGATGCACGGCAGGACCGGGAGGGACCCATGAGACTGAAGGGCAGACGCGCGCTCGTCACCGGCGGCAGCCGAGGCGCCGGCGCGGCGATCGTGTTGGGGCTCGCCGAACTCGGCGCGTCCGTCGGGGTGAACTACGTCCGCGCGCGGGACCGCGCCGAGCAAGTGGCGTCCCAAGCGCGCGAGCACGGCGTCACGGCCGTCCCGATCCAGGCGGATGTCGGGATCGACGCGGACGCGCGCCGGCTGGTCGAAGAGACCGTCGATGCCCTGGGCGGGCTCGACATCCTGGTGAACAACGCGGCCATCACGCGCTTCGTCAACATCCCGGACCTCGAGGGCGTCACCGACGATGTGTGGGACGACATCTTCCAGACGAACGTGCGCGGCATGTTCCAGGTCACTCGCGCCGCCGCCCCCCAACTCAAGGAATCAGGCGACGGCGTCGTCGTGAACATCGGCTCGACGGCCGGTTTCGGGAACGGCGGCAGCTCGATCCCCTACTGCGCCTCCAAGGCGGTCGTCCACAGCATGACCAAGACCCTGTCGCGTGCGCTCGCGCCCACGGTGCGGGTGAACTGCGTGGCCCCCGGCTGGATCGACACCGAGTGGCATCAGCAGGCGGTCGATCAGGAGACGCACATGGCGCGGCGCGGCTTCGTCATCAAAGACGCGTTGCTGGGCAAGGTGCTACAGCCCGAGGACGTCGCGGACGCGGTCATCGCTTTCGTCGCGCACAACACGATGGCCACCAGCCAGATCCTTCGCCTCGACGGCGGCCGCACCGGCTGAGCCCTCCCGCGCCGTCCGGTAGGGGCAACCCTTGTGGTTGCCCGCCCCAACCGTCTCCCGCACAGGACCGGGCGGCGCGTGCCTTGAACCCTCCACGCCGCGAGCCGCTGTCGTGGCCACCCGGCCCGTCTGCTCATGCCGCGATCGGATAGCCCCCGAACTCAGTGACCGCGTCGCACATCGCGCGCACGTTCTCCACCTTGCAGTAGCTCGCCACACTGTTGCCCGACGACAGCGCGAACCGACGCGACGGCCCGAGTTTGCGAATCAGGCCGCGAGCGGTGGCGCGTACCTGGTCGGCGGTTCCGCGCGCCAGCAGGTCCATATCCACGTTCCCAAACAGCGCCAGCTCGGGAAATGTCTCCCGCACCTCGCCGATCTCCATGCAGGCCGGCTCGATCGGATTCAGCCCCGTGATTCCCAGCTCTACCAGCTGCGGCAGGATCTTCCAGAGGTTCCCGTCGCTGTGATAGATCCACGGCAGGCCCGTGTCGTGCACCGCCGCGGCGAAGTTTGACGCATACGGCCAGAAGATCTCATCGAACATCTGCGGCGACCACAACAGCCCGGTCTTGCCGGCGATGTCGTCCGATGTCCAGATTGCGTCGAACTCCATCTCGTGCGCGAAGTACACAGCCTGCGCCGATCAATCGGTGTAGCGCCGGAAGACCTCCGTGACCAGCTTCGGATCATCCTTCAGGGTCAGGTAGAAGTGCTCCATTCCCATCCCCATCCCCAGATAGGTCGAGGAGAACCCCACGCGCGTGCTCAGGATCGCGGCGTGATCCCCGCGCCGCGCTAGGAACGCACGGGCCGGTCCCCGCACCTCCTCGCCCTCCAAGTCCGGGAACGTGAGCTGATCGAAGTCGTCCCACGTCTTCAGATACCTGTCATGGAAGAACAGAATCTGGTCCTGGCCGGGCACCTTGTGCGCCGGGATCGGCGGCGGCTGATGGTAGGTCAGGTTCGAGCGGTGGAGCGTGTCGTTCACCGCGAGTTGCAGATCGATCGGGGTCGTCTGGTACTCGCCCGAGTCGAAGAGCTCGTCGGCCGCGAGGTCGATGTCCAGCAGACGACACACGAACGGAAAGTCGATGCCGGCCTCGATGTAGGGCACCCGGTCCGGCTCCTCGCCGTGCACGACCGCGAGGAACCGTTCCTGACCTGTCATCGTGGAAGTGCCCCCGTCCTTTCACCGCCCGGCGCCTCAGGCAGTCGCCAAGTGTAGAGTTGAGGGCACCATTCGTGCGGGCCTGATCTTCGCGACCACGGCCTGCCCGTCACACGGCTCGGCAGCTCGATGCAATTCTGGTCGGCCGCGTCGCTCGAGTCTGACCCCGCCGACATCGTCGCCGATCTCAACGATCAGCTGCCGCAGCGCGCGTCCGCGTACGACTTGCTGATCGCGTTCACCCGCCCCCCGCCCGAAGCGCCGCCGGAGGACGTCATTCGCGCTGTTCGCGGCGCCCTGCCCGCGGGACGCTTCCTCGCGTGCACCGCCGAGAGCGTCATCGGCTCCGGACACGAGATCGAGGGCCGCCCGGCAACGGCGATCCTCGCCGCCGCGCTGCCCGATGTCCACATCGAACCGCTGCCGCTGGACACGCATCCCACGACCGGCCTGCCCGTCATGGCCGATGACGAGCGCGACCCGACGCTGGCCAATGGTGAGGACGGTCCGATCGAGGCCTTCATCGTGCTGCTCGACCCCTTCTCTGTTCAGGTGGACCAGGTCCTGGAGCAGCTCTCCGCGTGGGCGCCGGATGCGCCCGTGATCGGCGGCGTCGCCAGCTGGGGGTCGTCCGCCGGCACGAACCGACTGGCCCAAGACGATGCCATTCGGACCGCCGGACTGGTGGGCGTAACACTGCGCGGCAATGTGGATCTGGGCATCATCGTCTCGCAGGGCTGCCGCCCGATCGGTCGGCCGCTCTCCGTGACCGGCAGCAACCGCCAGTTCATCACCGAGCTCGAGGGCCGCAGTCCGATCGAGTGCCTGCGCGAGGCGTTCGAGTCGGCCGACGAGGAGACGCAGACCGCCATGCGCACCGGCGGCGTGCTGCTGGGCCGCGGCGTGTCGCGCGAGCCCGGCGACCTCGGACGCGGGGCCTTTCTGATCCGCACGCTGCTGGGCGCCGATCAGCAGTCGGGCGCGCTCGCGGTTGGCGATCTGCTCGAGCGGGGCGACGTGGTGCAGTTTCACGTGCGCGACGCCGGCACGGCGCGTGAGGACCTCGAGATGCTGCTCACGCCGCAGGCCTTCGAGGATCAAGCCGCCGGCGCGCTGCTCTTCACCTGCAATGGCCGCGGATCGCGCATGTACGGGTATCCGGACGGCGATATCTCGGTCGTGCGCACGGCGCTCGGCGAGGATGTCCCCGTGGCGGGATTCTTCTGCGGCGGTGAGCTCGGCCCGATCGGCGGCACCAACTTCATTCACGGCTTCACCGCCAGCATGGCGGTCTTTCGACCCAAGCACTAAGCCCGGCACTCCGCCCCTCGTCGGACTCCCCTCCGTCACCCCGGCGGACGCCGGGGGGGCCAGGGGCCTAGGCGGTCGGCAGTGCAACGGGTTGACGGTCATTCCGACCCGGACTGGAGGCCTGCCGCGAGTCCATCCAAGCAGCCGCGCCGTATCGTGTGCAGGTCCAGCCGGAGAGCGGGGCGCCGTGACCTGACTCTCCGTCAGACTCGGGGCCGTTCACTGAACGACCAGCAGCCGCGCCGCGTCGTCATCGTCGACTATGACCCGGCGTGGCCGGACCGGTTCCTCCGGGAACGCGCGCGTATCGAGCGCGTGGCTTCCGGGCGAATCGAGCGCCTCGAACACGTGGGCAGCACCGCCGTCCCGGGCCTTGCGGCCAAGCCCACGATCGACATGATGGCCGGGCTGGGCGACATCGGCCGCGTCGGCGATCTTCTCGATCCGCTTGCTGGGATCGGGTACGCGTATCGCGCCGAAGGGGAGATTCCGGGCTGGCATTACTTCGACAAGGGCAAGCGGCCGCGCCGCTTCCACCTGCACGTGGTCGCGATCGGGAGCGAGTTCTGGGACCTCCATCTCCTGTTTCGGGACCTTCTCGGGCGCGATCGATCGGTGGCGCGCGAATATGAGGCGCTGAAACGTCGGCTGGCCCGCGAGTTCGCGGCGGATAGGCCGGGCTACAACTTGGCAAAGACCGACTTCATCCAAGCCGCCGAACGCCGCGCGCGCATCGAGCGCGCGAGCGGCGGCCCGCCCGCGGCCTCAGCTCAGCGGCAGGACCCGTAGCCCGCGTAGCACGGGACCGCTTCCCGGATGGTGCCGTCGTCCTGCCAGAAGGCCTTGAACGGGAACTCCAACCGCTTGGCGGGCGGTCCCGTGCGCTCGGACGGCGCTTGTTCGACCAGTTCGAACGCGAGCACCCCTTCACCCACACCGGTGGCGCGGAACTCGAGCAGCTTCGACGCGGTGGTGGGGTTGCCGAGCAGCCCGTCGGTCTCGAACGCGGGCGCGCCGTCGACCGCGTGCCACTCCATCAGTAACGGATCAGGCTTGTCGACAAAGCGCCACCGAAGCGTCGAGGCGTCGTCGCCGGTGAGCCGTATCTCCAACCCCTTCTTGTCGGGCAGCCCGATGTCGTAGATGTACCGCGCAACTTCGATCGGCTGGCCCGCGTCGGCCTCGGTGAGAACGGTGTTATTCGGCAGCACGCGACCCGTGGCGGCGGATCGAACGGTCGCTCCATCGCCGCTGCTCGCGGCGCCGCAGGCGCCAAGCACCGCGAGGCCCACGAGCGCAGCCGTCGCCAGGAACGTGCGTCGGCCGATCAGTTGCCTCGCCATGCCGCCAACCACCTGCGAGCGGACCCCCGCGCGGCGCCGGCCGGTTGCTAGACCTGGACCGCTCGTCGGGGGCAGGTTACTTGTATCCCCTTATCGCCTCCGACTGGCCGGGGAACGCCTGCAGCCTCCCGGTGTCATCGCGCACGCTCACCGCGAATGTGTATTCGAGCCGTTTCGCGGGCTCGCCGGCGCGACTGGCCGGGTCGCGCTCGACCAGCTCCACGACCACTGTTGTCTCCCCCGCCGCGTTGCCCCGAAATTCCAGGACCTTGGCGGCCGTGGTCGGGTCGCCGATCAGGCCATCCGTCTCGAACGCGAGCTTGCCATCAACCTTGGCCCATTCGACGAAGAGGGTGTCCGGCTTCTGCACCAAGGCCCAGCGCAGCGACGACGCGTCGTCGCCCGTCAGCGCGAGCTCGGGCCCCTTCTTGTCGGGCAGCCCGATGTCGTAGTTGTAGATCGGTATCTCGATCGCCTGTCCCGCATCGGTCTCGGTGAGCACCAGGTTCTCGGATTGCTGGCGACTGGTCGCCGCCGAACGGGCTGGGCTCTCGTCCTCCGCCGCGCCGGGGGCATCCGCGCCTTCTCCGCAAGCCACGACCAGCAGGCTTACGGCCGCGATCGCCGCGGCGGCCACCATTCGAATTATCGGATGCCGCATGTGACCGCTCCCGATCGGCGCCCCGGCCCCACCCGTCAGCCTAGCTCGTCCTGATCCCGGGATATGGCGACGGGTGCGCATGCGAAGTTCCCTCTCCATCGAGGGAGAGGGGCAGAGTGAGGGGGTCGCAAGTGACGGCTGCCATTAGGTTCAAGGACGGCGCGTCAGCATCTGCACGCTACATGCTGCGAGCGGGTCCCCGACAGCGGCCGAGGTGTCGCGTCTGCTCGGGAAGAGGACATCCTACGGCTCGACCCGGATTGCTGTAGCGGCAGCATCGCTCGGAATGCTCCTCTCAGGCGGCCGCGCGTGGGCCGTGCCAAGCGTCGGTCAAATCAATGGCCGGACGACACGTCGGCGGCTCGAAAACCTGGGGACGTCTCGGACGACGGTATGCGCCGCCTGCGCGTCCTCGGCGGATTTCACCGCGTGCATGCCATTGATCATCAGCCCGCCCGTGCAACCGCGCAGCAGCCCATGCGCAGGCAGTGTGATCCGCGCCGCTCGAGCACGTCCGGTGTACCTGGGATCTGGTTACCTCGAGGGCGGCGCTTCGTGATACGTCGCCCCACGTCGCGCCGCCGCCCACGCGTACGCTGCGCCGCCGGAGATCGACCCGGGCGCTGCTCATGAGGGGCAGGTCGATCGTTAGTCCACCCTCGGCAAGCGAAGTTCCGGCCACGTTGTGTCGCGTGCCCCGGACGGAGAGCAGCAAGCGGTGCTCGGCTCGCGCCCGAAGTTGACGGCGTCAATGATGTCCGCGACGCCGGTGCGGCGAACGATCAACGTCGGCCGTTTGGAGATCATGGCGTTGTGGATGACGCGGGCTGCGTCATAACCATCGTCGCGGGTGGATCGAACCTCGCGTCGCACCCGCGCCATGGGTGAGGTCTACTTCGGCGTGAAGAGATCGGTGGTCCCGGCCAAGCTGAAGCTGTACTCGAGGCGCTTCGCCGGCTCGCCGGTGCGCTTGGCCGGGTCCATCTCGACCAGCTCAAGCACCAGGGATGTCTCGCCGCGGCCGATGCCGTGTAGTTCCAAGAGCTTGGCGGCGGTGGCCGTGTCGCCGATCAACCCGTCGGTCTCGAAGGCGTCCTGCCCATCCACCTTGACCCACTCGACGACCCACGGGTCCGGCTTCTCGGCGAAGCGCCAGCGCAGGGAGGAAGCGTCGTCACCGGTGAGCTCGATCTCGGTGCCCTTCTTGTTCGGCTCCAGGATGCTGACAACGAAGACCTCCAGCTCGATGACTTTGCCGGCGTCGGCCTCGGTCAGCAGCATGTGCTGGACCAGGCGCGGACGGACGGTCGAGTAGATCACGCCGTCGTCATCGTCGGCGGTCGCACCGGCTTCGCCGCAGGCGGTGAGGACGGCGACCGCCGAAATCGCAACCAAGCCGAGCATCCGTCGGCGGCCTATCGCTCGCATCGCTGGGCCTCCTCCCGGTCGAACTCAGGCGACCGAGCCATTCGTTCCCGTGGATCAGAATACCGCCCCACGCATCCCCAACTGGGGCCTCGAGGACCACACCGTCCAGGAGCTGCGGCCCGGCCCGATCCACTCTGACGAGCCGGAGGAGTCGATTCGATTGATCCCGTTGGGGTTCGCGCGGCTGCGCATCTCGTGTCTGCCGGTCATCGGCGCCGGCCCGGGCGCTCGCGAATGGCCGCCGCCCGAGGCACAACCGGCGGATGGCGGTACGTCTGGAGCCTAGTGTGAGCCTGAGTCCACGTTGCCGCCCTTGTGGCCGGACCGGAACGCCGGGGCCTGCCTAGTCCCCGGCGTCGCCCGAGCTGGCGATCTGGAACGAATAGACCGCCGCGTCACGCAGGATGAAGCGCAGCCGCCGGTATGGCAGCCGGCGGCCGTAGACCTCGCCGGTGTCTTGCCCCTCCACCGGCAGATCCGGGTCGCCGCGCCACGTCACCACATGCTCGATCGCATCGCCGGTGAAGGCGTCGCAATCGTCGCGCGTCCGTCCAGGCAGCACTTGGTCGTGCACGTCCAGCGCCTCGACCTTCACGTAGCCGTCCGGACCGCACGCCGCATTGATGACCACCCGATCGCCCGCGGACACCCAAGGCTGCGTGAGGATCATGCCCTCGCGCATGCGGTTCGCGTCGAGCGACACAAACCCGTTCCTTCGCAGCTTGGCCAACCCCATGGCAAAGCCGACCGCGTTCCAATCCCACGCCTCCGGCGCGTCCATCCCCTCGATCTGGCCCACGATCCACCAGTCGTGGTGGTTCTTGGCGCCGCCGTGGTAGACCAACCACTCGTCGCCGTCCACATCCGGGATGCGCGGCAGACTCGTGTAGAACTGGTCCCAGGCGCCCGCCGGGCCGCACTGCAGCCAGGCCTGCCCAGGGAACAACCGATGCCAGGTGCGCCCGTCGCGGCTGTGGACCAGCTGCACGTCGAGCGTATTGCTCACCATGTGGAACACCTGCAGGAACCCGATCCACTGGCCGCCGAGCCGCATCGGCTTCATGCCGTAGAACGCGTCGTCCTCGTTGTCGAGCACCGGTTCTGGCGCCAGGATCAGGCGCGGATCGCTCCAGCGCAGGTAGTCGCGGCTTTCGGAGAGGTATATGCGCCGCCGGGCGCGCCGGTTGGGCGTATCGAGCGCCACATCGAATCCGGGGTCCCCGCCCTGTTCCCGCGTGTGCATCGCGCGGCTCCGCGGTGCCAGCCCCATCCATGGGTGCCGCGTGTAGAGCAGGTACGCGCCGGTGTCCGGATCGAAGCTGGACGACATCACATCGCCCAGGCGCCCGCCGGCGCGCCCAAACCAGGGTTGTTCGTCGGCCACCGTCCAGTGCGCCCCATCGGGTGAGGTGGCGAGCCGGACGTAGGCGCCCGGCACGTCGCGCGCCGCCGCGTAGCCGGGCGGCACCATGAAATGCAACCCCTTGTAGCGTCGGTCGGGATCGTCTTCCAACGGGTCCTCGAGCACGGATAGGCCCCACACGTTCCCGTAGGTTTCGCTGCCCAGGACGATGTTGGTGTCGTGCCCGTCCTCGTGCACCTGCCCCAGCGCGGGCTTGACCCACTCGAGACCGTCGTCGGAGTACGCGTAACAGACTCGGTGGCGGCTGTTGGCCCAATCGATGAACGCGCCACCCTCGCGGGTCAGTCGATCCCGATCCAACTGGAGATCCGAGTACGTGCAATGAAACCGGCCGGTCGCGCGGTCGCGCCAGAGGCTCCAGTCCGAGCACGAGAAATACGTCACGTGCTCCCAGGGCCGGTCCGGCTGGATGAGCGGGTTGCCATCGATGTTGACGGGCCGGTGCAGCGTGCGCGTGACGTTCTGCAGCTCGTCGACGAGGCCGTTGTCGAAGAAGAACTGCGGCGCGTCGCCGATCAGCAACTCGATCGCGTCCAGGTGGGCCATGGGGTCTCCGCGTGGTGCGTGACCGCGCGACGATACCACCGGCTCAGTGGCCCCACCGGTGGCCCGACCTTCAGGTTGGGAAGTCCCAGCTAGAGCCCGGTGGCCGGACCCCTAGGTCGGGATGTCCCAGATATAGCGCACGAACTTCGCCCGGCGGCCGCCAGGCAATGTCATTCCAAGCGGAGCGCGGAATCTCATGGCCGCCGGACCGTCGAGCTCCCTCGCCCATGGGGAGAGGGTTAGGGTGAGGGGTCCAGCGCCACCGTCGTCTCGTCCCCAACCATGCCGTTTTGTGGGTCGCCCGAACTCGCGGTGCCCGCACGCCATTCCTGGGTATCAAGTTGAGGGCCTTGTGTGTTCCTGAGTCCGTCGAAGGAGCCGTTCCCCACCGGGCGATCCCGCGCGCCTCGCGACGCCCGCAGCGCTATCCTGTTCCGTGTGCAGGGTCGGCGTGGCCGAATCTGGCTCGGCCAAGAACAGGAGGCCGGGGGGATGCGCGCGATAGAGCGGCGACGAATGCTCGGGCTGCTGGCGCTCTCGTCGCTCGCGACGCTGGGCGCTTGCGGCGAGAGCGTTGTCGGAGATGAGCCCGGGCAATACTCCGTGGCGACGGGCAAGATGGTGACCGACGCGGATCTGCTCCTTACCGAGGCCGACGCCGGCACGACGATCAACGCGCCGACGTTTCAAGCCGACATCGGCGCGCTGGACAAGAAGGGAGTAATCCTGACGCTGGAGGGCGACGATGCCTCCAGCCTTCGCTGGCGCTTCGCGACAAAGCCGGATCCGTTCCTGGTCGAGTGGTACAAGGTGAACGAAGTGCTCGCCTTCGAGACGGGCGATCTGATCGGCGATCCGGGCATCGCGACGAAGGTCCTCGAGTTCCGGCCTGTCAAAGTTGGAGACACCTCCTTCGTGCTGGAGTTCGACGAGCGGGACCCCGCCAGTCGAACCGGCGAGCCGGCCAAGCGCCTCGAGTACACCTTTGCCGTCTGCTACAAGCCGTCGGTACGGGCAGCTGGCGGTGGTTGCCAGGGCCAGACCCCGTGCTTCGACGTCGCCAGCACATGCTAACGGCGCGCCCATAGGCAGCGCCGCAAACCCGGAGACACCCGCCCCGTCACCCCGGCGGACGCCGGGGGGTCCAGGGGAGCTGGGCAGTCGGCGGTGCAGCCGGTTGACGGTCATTCCAACGCGCAGCGAAGGGCCTGTCCAGAATCCGTCGAAGGAGTTGCACGGCGTCCCGCTCGGCAAGCGCCGGGCGGGCTGCCTGCCTCGTGGGAGGTCCGCCGCGCCCACACTGATCCGAACGCGCCGGGGTACATTGGGGCCGCCGACCGTAGCTCTGAATCGGACGCGCATTCGTGAGCATCGACCGGCCGTCCGTGGCCGTCGTGGGCAGCTACGGCGTGGGAATGTGGATCCAGTCGCCCCGGTTTCCCGCCAAGGGCGAGACGGTCCTCGGCTCGGGCTTCTCGTCGGGGCACGGCGGTAAAGGGTCGAATCAGGCGATCGGCGCCGCCCGGCTCGGGGTTTGCGTTGTGCTGCTGGCCTGCGTCGGCGACGACGCGTTCGGCGCCGATGCGCTGGAGCTCTGGCGCCGTGAAGGCGTGGATGCGACGGCCGTTGTGACCACGTCCGACGCGGCGACGATGGTCGGTTTCATCCTGCTCGATCCCGATGGCGACAACCGCATCGTCACCGACCCCGGCGCCAATTCGCTGCTCAGCCCGGAGCATCTGGAAGGCTTCGCGGTGGCCGCGGGGGCGAGCCACGTCTTGCTCACCCAAATGGAGATCCCGGTTCCGACCGTGGCGGCGGCGCTTGATCTGGGTCGGCGCCACGGCGTGACCACGATTCTGAATCCGGCGCCCGCGACTCCCTTGCCCCGCGAGTTGCTGCGCCGGGTGGACATCCTCACGCCCAACCAGACCGAGGCACGCGTGCTGGCGGGCTTGGCGCCTGACGACCCCCGGCCGGACCGGGACGTCGCCGCGCTCATTCTGGGGCAAGGTGTCCGCACCGTCGTCCTGACGCTCGGCGACCAGGGAGCAATGATCGTGACGGACGACGGCTACGAGCACTGCGAGGGGCAGCCCGTAGCGGTGGTGGACACTACCGGCGCGGGCGACGGGTTCAACGCCGCGCTGGCCGCGGCCGTGGCCGAGGGGCGCGAGCTGCGCGACGCGGTCGAGCGGGCGAACCACGCCGGCGCCCACGTCGTCACGAAGCGGGGCGTCGTCGAGGCGCTCCCGCAGCGCGCGCAGCTGGAAGCCGCGCTTCAGGCCTCGGGGTCAACCGCCGGCTGACGCAAATCCGCGAGACGATCCCCCTCGCTGCACTGTTCGGTGCCGAGCGACGGCTACCCGGGGTGGGAAATCGGCCGATCGGATCGACGACGGCGGCGACTCTATGATGGCGGCGGGGCCTGTCTCGGAGATTGCGACCGAGGGCCGCGCGCGATGGCCGATTCACCAGAAGTGACGCCAGCCTTCGCCTTCACGCGCGACAACCCGCCGGCACGAATCGCTTCGCACGACGTCGTGCTCGACGGCGAGCGGGTCCGCCTGCGCCCGATGACCGAGGATGACTGGCCCTCGCTCCTCGCCTGGAACCGCGATCCTGATGTCCTGTACCTCACCGATGGGCCTGGCGCCGAGCCGTGCGGCCTCGCTGAGACTCAGGCCATCTATCGGTCCGTCTGCGCGCATGCTTTCTGCTTCATCATCGAGTTCGAGGCCCGAGCTATTGGCGAGTGCTGGCTTCAGCGCATGAATCTGCAGGCCATCGTCGATCGCCATCGCGGCAGAGACGTGCGCCGGATCGATATCGTCATCGGCGCCAAGGACCTCTGGAGCCAAGGCCTTGGCACGGAGGCCGTTTCGCTGTTGACGAGCTTCGGATTCGAGAACGAGGGTGCGGATGCGATCTACGGGATCGTCTACAGACACAACCCTCGAAGCCGCCGCCTGTTCGAGAAGCTGGGCTTCTACCGAGATGCCGCCGCGCCTCCGCCGGTCGAGCCGGAGACCATCGAGCTCGTCATCACGCGTGATTGAGACGGCTGGCGACAACGACGCCAATCTAGTCCGAGACCGGTCGGTGCACCTTGGCGCCAATACCCTCGCCTCGGTTCTGAGAACTGTCGCGGCGTTGATCGCGGTATCGGTGCTGACGCTGGCCGCCGCATGCGGGCGGAGCCAGCCGGTGGAGGAACCCGGCGACGGTCCCGCGATCGGCGCTGTGCCCACCGAGCGGGCCGGAGGATCGGGGTTGCCGCTGCCCGTACTGTCTCTGGAGTACCAGGGTGAGGCCATCGAGGGCTCGCGGGGGATCTCCTGTTGGGCGGTCGACGATCAGCCTCACCGCAAGTGCTTGGAACCGGCCCCTTGGCGCGGCGTCGACTCCTACACGGAGATCGCTCCCGACGAGCCGCTGACCGTCCGAATCGAATCCGACGCGCGGCCCAAGGGGCTGTTCGCGCTCGTGGTGACCGAGCCGGGCGAGGTCCACGTCGATTTCAAGCGATTGTCAACGGTGCTGCGCGTGTTCGAGCTGGATCAGGGGCCCGGCGACTACAAGGTCCGGGTCACCGCTCAGTGGGAGCAGGGCAACGTCGACGTCTCCTACGAGTTCGGACTGAGACTCCCCGGCGCGTCCGTTCTGACGGGCGAGTGCGCGAGCACGTTGATCGGCGGCGAGCGCGGGCTGATCCTAGACTCGCTGGACGATCCCCTGCGCACCGCCGCCGACGCAGTCAACTCGGCCGGTTGCAGCTTCAACCAGCCGATCGTTCACGTACGGTTGATGCTGGACGGCGACGCCGTCCAGCCCTTTATCGAGACGTTCTACATAGACTCGCCGTCGCCGAAAGTGCCGTTCCCGCTGACGGGTGGGATCGTCTCGGAAAGGACGGGGGAATCGCTTCCGCCGGGTGAGTACTCGCGCCGGATCGTCGCGATCGCAGCCGACGGACAGGAGTGGAACCTGACCACCGACGGACGGCCGTTCCTTGACTCCGTCAGCCTAGCCGAGCCCTAGGCGACGCGTCGAAGTCGACCGACTCGCTATCGGCGTGGAAGGACGTGCGGCAGCCGTCCGTGATGAATGCGGCCCAGCTCGACGGACCCTGCAACCCGCATGTCATTCGAGCGCAGCGAGGAACCTCACGGCCACCGGACCGGCGAGTTCCCTCGCCTTCACAGAGGAGCGGTGAGCCGCCTGGAGCCTCACCTCGAAGCGGCCGGCCGCCTGCCTCCCGCCTGAGGAAACCCGCCTACCGAAAGCTGAAGGCGCGGTTGAGATCAGCCTTCCGCAGGTATCCGCCGAGCTGCCGGCATATCGGCGGGTCGTTGAGCGCCCGGCAGCGATTGGACAAGGGCAGCACCTTGTTCGAATGCGACAGCACGTTTGGAAAAGCGTCCGCCGCCGCTTCCCAATCCTCGATCGTTGCGCAGGCGCGCACCGCGGGGTCCAGGTCCTCTTCGCGCAAGTCCGCGATCCGCGACAGCTCCTCGAACGCCGCGTTGCACGCCGCTCGATCCGAGACGCCCGGCGGCTGCGAGCTCTCGGGCTCGGTGCTCTCGCTCCCGCACGCGGCCAGGAGCATTGCCCCCAGCGCAAGCAGGGCAAACAGAGCCGTCGTCCGCCGGGCTCGCAATCGAGCCATCCGTCAGCTCCCCGTCAGCTGGTCAAGGTTGGCGTGCCGACGCCGCGCCTTGCAGGGCAGGCATGACATCTTGCGCGAACCATTCCAGATCGGCGCGCGCGACGGAGGGCGGCAGACCCAGACCTCCGGTCTGCACGAAGACGCGCTCGAGGCCGGGAAAGCGCTCGCCCAGCTCGTGGATGTAATCGCGAATGTACTCGGGTGAACCGCACAGCCAGGTGCCCTCGCGGTCGGCGTCCTCGATCGTGGGTAGCCCGGCCTCGCGCGCGGCCGCCGGATCGGCGGTCGCGCGTATCTGCTCGGCCGTCAGGTGGGGCATTCGTCCGAGCGGCGCCAGCACCCTGAGCTGTTCTTCGTAGTAGAGCGCTGCCTCGCGGAGCGCCTGCTCGCGGGTCTCGGCGATATGGATCTGCACGCCGATAGCGAGGTCCTCACCGAGCAGCGTCTCGCGCCCGGCCCGCGCCAGCGCCTCGCGGTAGAGCACCGCGGCGTGGTCGGCCTGCCCGCCGGGCGCCGTGCCGCCGGCGATGACCCCCTTGATGCCGTGCTTGGCCATGAAATCCATGCCGCGTTGGGTGCCGCTGGTGATCGGCTGCCAGATCTCCAGCGGTCCATGGACGGGCCGTGGGACGAGGGTGATGTCCGACAACTCGCCGAAGCGATACGGAATCCTGGGAGGGATCGTGTAGTGCGCGCCCTCGTGCGAGAACGCCGGTTCGGTCCATGCCTTGAGCACGATTTCGAGTTGCTCTTCGAACAGGTCGCGGTTGGCCTCGGCGTCCAGCAGCGGCGCCCCCAGCGTCTCGACCTCGCGGGGGATGTAGCCGCGCCCGATGCCGAAGCGCACGCGACCGCCGGTCATGATGTCGGCCAGCGCGTAGTCCTCGGCGATTCGAAGCGGGTGCCAGACCGGCAGGGTGTTGAAGAACCCGCCGAAGTGGAGCCGCTCCGTGTGCTGGGCGAGATACACGCTGAATAATGGGAGATTCGAGACGCCCCCATAGCCCTCGCGCTGGAAGTGGTGCTCGCCCAGCCAGAGCGTGTCGTAGCCGGCGGCGTCCATGAGCTCGGCAAAGGCCAGGGACTCGTCCACCACCGACGCCAGGTGCTCGTTCGAGAGTGATCGGCCGTCGACCGGCGTGCCGTCGAATCCAAGGCTCGTCATCTCCACGTGGCCGCCATAGAAGGTGTCGAACTTGCTGATCATGCGGCCCCTCTGCACCCGGCGGCTCGGCGGCGGCGCTTCCTGGCCGGGATCGTAGCCGATCCTCGCTGCGCGGCTCGACAGGATGCCGCTCGCCAATCCCGCGCCTGGCGCCCCGCCGCCGGCGGCTCGGCAAGCGTCGGGGAGTAGACTCACGTCCTGTCACCCGAGGGAAAGGCGACTCGGTTCGCCGAGGGGGCAAGCGTGACGACGCCAACGATGACCCGCCGCGTGTTCCTAGGGATGGCCGCGCTTGCCAGCCTGGCGGCGCTGGTGGCCTGCGGCGCGGAGGGTGAGACCAGCGAGGCTTCCGGCGCAACCGCGACCCAACAGATCCAGGACGACCAACGCCAGACAGTCGTCGACCACCAGGTTCTCACGGAAGCCGATGCCGGCGAGCTCATCGTGACGCACCGGTACCAATGGGAGCTCGACAACCCTGACAAGAAGGGCACGGAGATTCATCTAGCGGGCGACGATGATTCGACCCTGCGCTGGCGCTTCGCCAAGAAGCCCGACACCGCGGTCATGGAGTGGCACAAAGTGGACGGCCTGCCGGCCTTCGAGACCGACGGGCTGATCGGCGATCCGACCACGGCGGCAAAGGTCCTGGAATTCCGCGCCAACGTGCACGACCAGACCAACCTGATCCTCGAGCTGGTCGAACGCGATCCGGCCAAGCGGACTGGTGATCCGGCCAAGCGGCTCGAGTACATGTTTGAGGTGACCTTTGTGAAGAGCGGCAGGTGGGTGGACGCCGCGGGGACATAGCGATACGCCGGGCGACGGCTCATGGCGGCCATGGCCTGAGCGCATCTCCGCCGGCGCCCTGGGAGACGGTGACCCTCCTGACGAGCAGGGCCGCGTGGCGCTGAAGGAGTTGGAGTAGGCCGAGGTCCTGTCTGAGGGCCGGGCCGGTCTCAACCCCTGGACTTGGGATTCGGAAGGTATCGCGGCCTGATGCCGTGCCGCCCTGAAGCGGCCCCCAGCGACTCGCGTTCAGCTATGCCGTTCGACTGCCCGGCGTGCTATGAACCGTGCGAGCGCGAGTTGGCCGGCAGCGACACCGCGCCATGCGAGAGCCGCGCGATGACGCGGGAGATCCGACCAACCTGGCCCCTAGCGCCTCCGGCAGGGCGTCAGGTGTCCGTCGGGCCTGAGATCACCGGCCCTCTCCAACGCACCCGCCCACGTCAGAGTCGGCCGCCAACGACCCAAATGGGTCGTTGGCTGGCTGGTAGCAGACGGCAAAGGTGTACTCGAGCCGTTTGGCCGGATCACCGGTCCGATTGGCGGGGTCCTGCTCGACGAGCTCGAGGACGAAGGTCGTGTCCCCGATCGCAAAGGGCCGGAACTCCAGGACCTTCGCGGCCGTGGCCGGATCGCCGATCAGGTCACCCGTCTCGAAGACGAGTTGATCGTTCACCTTGTACCACTCGACCAGGAACGGATCGGGCTTCTCGGCGAAGCGCCAGCGCAGGCTCGACGCGTCGTCGCCGTCGAGCATGAGCACGACACCCTGCTTGTCCAATAGCCCGATGTCCGCCTGAAAGGTCGGGGTGTCAATGACCCCGCCCGCGTCGGCCTCGGTCAAGACGAGATCTGCCTCGGTCGCCATTCGACCGGTCGCGACGGAGAACTGCCCAGGTTCCTCTCCAGTCGTGGTCGCGCCGCACGCGACCAGCACGGCCAGGGTCGCGAGCGCCGCCAGTGTCACGAATCCGCGCCAGCCGATCTCTCGCATCCGCGCTTCCCCTCCACGCGTGCGATGGGCATGCCGCCTGAAGCCGCCCTCACAACGCTCGCGCGTGCCTGTGCTCAGCGACAGCGTCAAACCGGCCGCACCGATATCCTAATCCCCAAGCACCGATCCCCACGTTCACGCCTAACCGATTCTGGGCGCGGGACGGAACGGCCGGTTTCCCGCCCTGCCTCGCGCGACTCGAAGCGCGGGCGTCTGGGGCCAATCAGCCCCGCCGCCATCGACAATCGGCAATCCCGGGGCGATAATCCGCTCATTCACGAGCCGGGTACGTATCGACCCAGCGACGCGGAGAGCAGCGAATGACCGCCTTTCTTACCGACGCGCAAATCGAGCAATTCCACGAAGAGGGCTACACGGTCGCCGAGGACGTGTTTGACCCCGAGGTCGATTTTCGAGTCCTCAAGCAGGAGTACAGCGACATTATCGACGACACCGCCGCTGAAATGCTCGAGCAGGGGGTTATTCAGTCCTACGACCCGCAGGCGCCGTTCAGCGACCGTGTCGTCAGCGTATGGGAGCAAGCCGGCGACGTGTTGCTCCAGCGATTTGACATATCCCTCCCGCAGGAAAACGTCACCGAGGACACGCCCATGTATTTGGGGAAGGGGGCGTTCGACCTGCTCACGCATCGTCCATTGATCGACATTGTGGAGCAGCTCCTGGGGCCGGAACTGTACTCGAATCCCGTCCAGCACATCCGCATGAGGGTTCCAGCTTCCAAACAACCACCGAGTGATGAGCAGACAGAGACCGGAATTACGCTCGGCACGATAGTGACCCCCTGGCATCAGGACAGCGGGGTCATAACCGAGGACGCCGAAAGTACCGATATGCTCTCGGTCTGGGTACCGGTAGCTGATGTGACCGCGGACTCGGGTTGCCTGACCGTCGTGCCCGGCAGCCACAAGCGCGGAGTCGTCGGTCACTGCCCGCTTCCGACGGTTCGGATCCCCGATCAGCTCGTGCGGGAAGACGCGGCCATACCTGTCCCCATGAGGGCCGGATCGGCGCTTTTCTTCACGCGGTACACCATGCACTGTGCCCGCGCGAACAGGACGGATGCGATTCGCTGGAGCTTCGATCTGCGCTACCACCCGACGGGCCAGTACACCGGCCGGTCCTGGTTTCCCGGGTTCGTGGTTCGAAGCAAGTCAGACCCGTTAAGCGTCCTCGCCGACCATGGGGAATGGGTGAGCCTCTGGGATCGCGCCCGCGCGCGGATTGCCGAAGCGGATTCCGCGGAGCGCGCTCGCCAGGCCGACCATCTCAACCGCTGGAGCCCCGACGCTCCCTGGTGCGCCTGACAGACACCGACTGCCACGCGGGGCATCCAGCCCCCGGACGTCGTCCGGACGGGCGAGTTCCCTCGCCCATGGGAGAGGGTTCAGGGTGAGGGGTCTGGCGCTGCCGCCGTCTCGTTCCCAACCACGCCGTCTGACGGATCGCGCGCACCCTCCTGTCATTCCGAGGCGCAGCCGAGGAACCTCACGGCCACCGGACCGGCGAAAGCACGTCCTGAGCCTGTCGAAGGGCTCGTCCTGAGTCCGTCGAAGGAACCCCACGGCGCCCCCGCACACAGCCGCCCGTCTACCCGTCGAGTATCCGCTTCGCGGTTTCGGTCGCCTCGTCCAAGGTCGCGGCAAAATACTCCGCCGGAACACGCCGAAGAACGTTGAGCGCCTGAAGCGTGGTCGCGGCCGAACCAGTGAGACCCATCACGATGCACTCGGTGTCCTGCGCAATCGCCCTATCGATCAACTGCTCCACGACCAGGCCGGCGCTGTCGTCCATGTAGACGGTCTCTGAGAAGTCGAGGATCACGACCTCGTGATCCCGGATGTCCAAGCTGATCGTGTTGATCAGCTTGTGAGAGGACGCGACGGTAAAACTCCCTCGGAGCGCCACCAGGCCAACGCGCGCGGAGAACGCATCCGCCGCCATCGCGTCTCCCTGACCGGCGAACAGGCTCTGGTCCAGCAGTGGCACGGAGACCACACGGTCCAGCTCCAGGCGCTCGAACTGCCGCGCGCTGGCCATCCCCGCGGCGATCAGACCTATCGTTACGGCCGTGATCAGGTCGAGGAAAACCGTGAGTCCGAGCGTGATCAGCATCACCAGCAGGTGTTCCCGCTGAACGCGGTGGATGCGGGTGAGAAATCGCCAATCGATGATGTCCCAGCCGACTTTCATCAGGATGCCGGCAAGGACCGCATGGGGAACCATCTCGACGTACTTCCCTAGGCCCAGAAGCAGCGCCAGCAGGATTGCCGCCCGCAGCGCTCCCGAGACCTGTGTCCGTCTGCCGGCGCGTATGTTCACCACCGTGCCCACGGTGGCCCCGGCACCGGGCAGACCCCCGACGAGTCCCGCGGCCACGTTGCCGAGCCCTTGACCCACCAGCTCCCGGTTCGGGCTATGACGTGTACGCGTCATCGAATCGGCTACCAGGGACGTCAGCAGGCTGTCGATGGAGCCGAGCAGCGCAATGGTCAAGGCTGGCTGCACGGCGCCCGCCAAGACGTTGAGGGAAAGATCCGGCAACCGCACGTTCGGCAGGCCGGTTGGCACCGCGCCAATCACCGGCGTGTCGCTCAACCACAGGACGCCCAGCAGCGTCCCGGCGATCAGCGCCGCCAGGGGTAGGCGGGAGAAACTTCCTGAGCCGACCTGGCCAAACCACGCCTACGACAAGGGTGACGGCCGCGATGGCGAGCGCGCTGAGGTTCACCTCGCTTATCACTTCGGGCAGCGCGCGGACCGCTCCCACCGGTCCGCCCGTCGTGACGGGCGCGCCCAGGAACGGCAGAATGATGATTATGCCGATGCCTGACATGAATCTGGATATAACCGAGTACGGTGTGAAGGATACGAACCGACCGATTCTTAGTACGCCCAGAAGAATCTGTATAAGACCCGCCATAATGGCAATCGTGAATGCCTCGGCGAGGTTGTCGGCATGACTGGTGACGATGACCGCCATCGCCACGGCCATCGGGCCGGTGGGACCTGATATCTGAGACCGAGTCCCACCGAACACCGCCGCGAAGAAACCCACCGCGATTGCCCCGTATATGCCGGCCAGCGCTCCCAGGCCGGACGCGACGCCGAAGGCCAGCGCCACGGGGCAGCCCCACCACTGCCGATGTGATGCCGCCGAAGACATCCCCGCGGAGAGCTTGGAGGTCGTACTTCATGCTAGTGGTCTGAGTAAGAAGGTTCTTGCACCACTCGGCCTGGCTTTGTGAAGGGACGGCGATCCGGATCCTGGCTCCGAACCAATGGCCTGCTCGCTAGTAACCGGTCCGGGGCGAATGTTAGTGCCCTCGGCCGAAGAGACGGGGCGACTGGCGAGGAGGAAGCGTACACCAGAGCAGGTGATACACGAGCTCAAAGAGGCCGAGGCGACGGTATCAAGCTTGTGTCAAACGACCTGCTGGCCGATCAGGTTTCGACAGGCTCCTCCGGCGTCAGGTCGGTTTGACCGGGACGCAGTCCCGACGCTTCATCCCCGAGTTGAATCCGTCGCCGGTGCGGCCGACCTCAGGATTCGATCCTCGTCAGTGAGGCGGGAGAGGCGCCTCGACAACGGACCAGACAGCGCACTGCCAGCAGGCCGGCGGCCAAGCGACTGCCGCCGGCCCCTATGCCAAGGCGGGCGAAACCGAGGCCGTCCGGGCTACTCGGTAGGCCAGCCGTCGGGGGTCTCTCTAGCTTCGAGGGCAGACTGAATGTTGGTGGCGGCCTCGTCGGTAACCCAGGTGGTCCAGACGTCGGACTTGCTGTTCAGCCACCAGAGGGCGGCGTCGTTCGCGTCCGCATCCGGGTTGTCGCGCTGCCAGGCGGCGACTTCGCTGTAGGCGTCGATGTCGAAGTCCCAGGCTCGCAGCATGTCCACGACACCTGGAGCCCTGGCCGTCAGGTCTGGATGGACGGCGATCAGGATTGTGGCGTCTTCGTACGCGCATGCCTTGGAGCCGAACCAGCACTCGTCGCTGTACGCAGGCTCGTCGAGTCGGACGAGATCCAGGACCAGAGCGGGGTCATTGGTGCCCCACTGGTAGCCGAGCCACGGCTCACCTTTCTCGTAGGCGCCGTACAGATCGGCGTTCGCAGCCGCTCCGTCCCCTGGGTTGATGATGTGAACGTGATCCGATAGACCGTAGCCCTCGATTTGCTGTGCATTGACTTCCTCGCAGGCCCAGCCGGTGACGCAGGACACCAGGCGCGCCTTGCCGCCCGTTTCGGCAGTCGCAAACAGCTCCTTGAATCTGGCTTCTTTCAGGTCCTCCACGTTGTCCAGATCGGGATACTGCTCAGCAAGATAGGCGGGGATGACGAAAGCCGACTGCCAGTCTTTGCCGAGGCTCTTGCCGAGGGAGACAACTTCCCCGGCGGCCTGAGCTTCCATCCAGGCCTCGTCCTGGTTGGGCAGCCAGATCTCCATGGTTACGTGGCTGTCGCCCCGGCGTAGACCCTGGAACAGGGGAAGCGTGGCGCCGAACACCACGTCGGTTGGATAGCCGTACCCCTTCTCGACGAGGTACTGTGCGATGCGATTCTGGACCTGTGCGCTGGTCCAGTTTAGATCGCTGAAAACGATGGTCTCTTTCTGCTCGGTGGTCTCGCTTTCACCACACGCGACGGCGCCAACGACGGCAAGCAAGGCCACTGCCAGCACGAAGAGTCTGCATTTGGACAACATGTCACTATTCCTTATGGTCTGAGCGGCATTGGGCAGTCTTCGGCCCGCCGGCCACCTGATATTCCTGGCAATCCTTGTGCCGTCGCACCAACGGCGTCCGCGTGGCCGTTTGCCGCTCCTATCCTACACCCGCGCGCAACGCCTCGTGTCGGCCGCTGGCGACCGATTGCGTCAACCGGTCTATAATGATGGCAAGGAATACAATTGCCAACCCGGCCAGCAGGCCGTTCCCGGGCTCGTTCTTCTGGAGAGCCCGATTCACGTTGTCGCCCAGGCCGCCCGCCGCCACCAGGCTGGCGATGGTTACCATCGCCAGGGCCATCATCGTGGTCTGATTGATGCCGGCCATGATGGTGGGCAGCGCCAGGGGAATCTGGACCTTGGTGAGTATCTGCGAGGGCGAGGCGCCGAAGGAGCGGGCGGCCTCGACGGTCTCGGCGGAGACCTGGCGGATCCCCACGTTGGTCAGTCGTATCACCGGCGGCACCGCGTAAATGATCGTCGCGAAGATGCCCGCCGGCTTCCCCAGCCCGAAGAAGAGGATGCCCGGCAGCAGGTAGACGAAGCTGGGCATCGTCTGCATTCCGTCCAGGATCGGGCGCAGCACAAAGTCCGCCGTCCGGTTGCGGGCGGCTAGGACGCCCAGCGGGAGCCCGATCGACACCGCGATGAACACCGCCACCACCATCAGGGCGATGGTGTCCATGGTGTTCTCCCAAAGGTCCATGAAGCCGACGAACAGCAGGGCCAGCGACGTGAAGACCAGCAGGCTCCATCGACCCACCGCGAACGAGACCAGCGCAAGGCCCACCAGCAAGGTCGGCCAGGGCAGCCAGTTCAGGGCCCCCTCGATATTGACCAACGCATAGGTGACCGCCGTGCTCAGCCCGTCGAACAGCCAGGAGGCCTCCCTGGTAATCCAGTCCACCGAGTCGTCAACGGCTCCTCCAGTCACGTCCCGCACGGTTCGATCGAGGGTAACGGCATCGGATTCGATGCTGGATACAGTGGTCGGGAAGTCCATCTCCGGCCCCCAGACCAGCACACTCGCCACCAGCACTGCCGCCACCACTATCACCCCCGCCGCCCAGCGGTAAATGGGCGAGACGGCGCCCGGTGCGACGCGCCGCGCCCAGGTCTCGGCGCCGGACTGAGGGTCCTCGGTTTGGGACATGCCAAACCTCCTAATCGCTATCGGAAATACCCATGAGCACGGCCCCCCGGGGAATCTCCCCCAACAGGCTCCCGTTACTGCCAACCACGGCGATCGGGTGCTCGGTCTCCGCTGCTTTCGGGACTATCGTCTCAATAAGGTCGTCGAGGTCCGCGGTCACCGCCCCGACGACCTGCGCGCCATCCAACGTTGCCGTGCGCTGCGATGCCAGCTCCCTGGCCTGCTCCCGCGTGAGAATCCCACGCAGCGTGAAGTCCCGCGCGATCAGGAACACCGCGTCGATGCCGTGATTCATCATGGCGTGCAGCGCCGTGCGGGGACCTTGCCTCTCGTACACCACCACGTCCGGCTCCCGCATGATCGCCTTCGCCCGGATTACCTTTGCCCTCGCCACGTCCCGCACGAACTCGGCTACGTAGTCGTCGGACGGCAGCGTTACGATCTCCTCCGGCGAACCCTCCTGGATGATCTCCCCGTCCCGCATGATGGCGATGCGGTCACCGACTTTGAGAGCTTCGTTCAGGTCGTGCGTGATGAAGACAATGGTCTTGTGAAGTTCCGACTGAAGGGAGACGAGCTGGTCCTGCATCTCCCTTCGTATGAGCGGGTCAAGGCCGCTGAAAGGCTCGTCCATGAGCAGTACGTCGGGGTTCACCGCCAACGCCCTCGCAAGTCCGACCCGCTGCTGCATCCCGCCGCTCATCTCCCTGGGGTAGTAGTCTTCCCAGCCCTTCAGACCCACGGTCTCGATGGTCTCCGACGCCGTGTTGTACCTGTCCTCCTTTTCCATGCCTCGTATCTCCAGACCGTATGCCACGTTATCCAGCACGCGGCGATGCGGGAGAAGGGCATAGTGTTGGAAGACCATGGCAACCTTGCTGCGCCGGAACTGCAGGAGCTGTTCCGGAGAGTACGTGAGGATGTCCTCACCATCGAAGTAGATCTGTCCCCTGCTGGCTTTTATGAGCCGGATGAGGCAGCGCACCAGCGTTGACTTGCCGCTGCCGGACAGTCCCATCACGACGAAGATCTGTCCGGCGTTGACGGCGAATGAGATGTTCCGCAGTGCGACCACGACGCCCAGCTCTTCCTGGAGATCCGCGCGACTCTTTGTCACATGCTCAGGCTCGAGAACGCGCTCTGGTTTATTGCCGAATATCTTCCATACGTCTTTGACTTCGATCTGGTGTTCTTGTTTGGTCATGGAGTGAGCATATCCCTGTTGGAGAAGCCCACCACGCCGTCTAAGCTGAGAGGTATTTGCAGGTCGATGAAGGAGGCCATCGCAGCGATCTATGCCACTGGTATCGTAGTAGGAATCGGAGGGGACGCTGCCACAGGTGTATCAGCGGGATCCGATGGGAGTACCCGGGTCTCAGAGCTTCTAGGAAGGCCCTCCCCGCGAAGGATCTGGTAGACAGTCGTCGCTGATACGGAGGAACCTTCGGGATGATCCTGCCGTCTGAGCCACCAGTAGTTGCTGATCGTAGGGGTGCCTAGCTCTGTGAGAACGTCTTGCGTGGAGATGGGAGACAGGGCTACTACCTTCTCCTTGGCACACATCTTCTGGTATTGGTGGCGTCCTGGGGCACGGGGATGGCCACTTCCTGAGACGGTACACGTCCAGTAGCGGATCGTCCACCAAGCGCTCGAGCTCGCCGTGCTCGCGCCTGAGCTGCGGGTAGTTCCGGCTGAGTGGCCTCCGGCGGGCGAGGGCCATTCGCGGACTCGGGACGAACGTGAGGTCGAAGCGAAGCGAGCGAACAACGCCACGACATTTGTCGAGCCGCCGGACCCGTAGTGGAATCGCCCCCTTGGAGGTTGCGATGTCAGCGCCGAAGCAACCGAGCAGCCCTGCCACTGCCCCGATGGCGACTGCGCATGCTCCGTTGGCCGCTATCCGGGCTTGTGCGCCTGAACGAAAACGCTCCGAGCCCGTTCGCCGTGGGCATCGACGCTAATCACGTCAGCACGGTCAATCGTGAGTCCCTCCAGCCCTGAGACGATCTTGTCAAGGGAAACAAGATCGTCAGGCTTCATGAAACTCCAGGCGTCTGCCATTGATCGGTCCCACTCGGCGACGACAACTCTGCCGCCCGGCGCAAGCGATGTATCGCGGTCGCCAGCGCAGCGTCCCTCTGTGCGCCTCCGGGCGGCATTGCGTAGGCGCTCACGACGAAGTCGAACGGCTCGGGCGGACTCCAGTGGGCGATGTCCGCCACGAGGAACGTCACGTCAAGCCTGCGCTCGGCCGCTGCCGTTCGGGCGAGATCAATGGCGGCGTCGGCAAAGTTAACGCCGGTGACTTGCCACCCTATCTCGGCCAACGCCAGTGACAGGGTGCCGGGACCGCACCCCAAGTCGAGGGCGCGGCCTGGTTCGAACTCACGTGCCACTGCGAGGAATAGCTCCTCAGTGCCGGTGCCTGAGTCAGGCTCCTCGCCGACGTAGAGCTGATTCCAAGCGTCACGTTCCATTGCCAGGTGGCCCGACCTTCAGGTGGGGATGTCGCCATCAGGCGGTGTCATTCCGAGGCGAAGCCGAGAGCCTGCTCTGAGTCCATCGAAGGGAATCTCATGGTCGCCGCACCGCAGCCGCGCATCGACTCCTCCGGGCGGATAACGCGGCCGCTCGTCCATCATGTCGGCAGTACTTCCAGGGCCAGGTCCGGAAGCAGGAATCCGACCCAGAAGAGGAGATGCGTAACGGCCATCAGAGCGGCAAAGGCCGCCGCCAGACGCCGTCCCCAGCCGCCGAGGCCCGTGGCGGCCAGCAGGCCGAACGCGGCAATCAGAAAGAGGCCGAGCACCGGCGTCGAGAACCGGCCGACCACGAAGGCCCCGTACTCCAAGCTCATGAGCGCCGGGATAGTGGCGGACGCGGCCAGCACGGCCAAGAGCGTCAGCGGGCTCACACGGGCCGCCGCCGCAGGCAATCTGGAGGCGTCGGGCCGGGTCGTCCGGAGCGCGACTACGAGAGCGATCCCTACCCCAAGCGCCAGGCTGCCGACCAGCGCCCAGCCCACCAAGCCCAGTTGCTCGTACCGACCGGTGAACCACATGCGGGTATGGAAGCGCAGCAGCCAGTCGGTGGAAAAGAGAAGGTCATGCAAACCGTCCAGGCCGGCTTCCGTGGCTTTGTACCGACTAAACTCATTCGAGGCTGTGTAGATGCCCTGCTCGGCCATGGCGCGCACGTGCGCGGTCGACCCAAACGGCTCACCGAACAGCGCCAGGCTTCGGACCATCCACCAGAGGTTGGGAATGATCGCCAAGGCCGCGATCGTCGTGCCTTTGGTAAGCCAGCGTCGCGCGCTGCGTCCCGCATGAATCGCCAGTAACACCGCCGGAAAAATCAACATTGGCATGGCGGTTGGCCGGCTCATCAGCACCAAAGCGGCGGCCAATCCAACCATGGCTACCGACGATCGATCCCATCCGCGCGAGGCAGCCCTCGCGCTCGCCCAGCCCAGGACGCTGATCGACGCCAGCGCGAACGCGTCGGCCGTGATCGAGGCGCCGGTGGACGCAACCTGCGGAATGAGCGCAAACGCCGCCGCCAGAAACCCCGCCGTGCGCTCATCCTCACCCGTGAGTAACCAGGCCATCCGGTACGCGGCGACCACCGCAACCACGTACAGCAGGGCCGAGAAGGCACGCCCGATCAGAACCCCGGGGAATAGGCCTGCGTCGGTGCCCGGCTGCCAGTTGAACAGACCGGCCAGCACCATGTAATAGGTAGGCGGCAGGGCGTGGTAGCGGAACAGGCCGGCCCCTTCGCGCGGAGCCTGAGGAACGATGATCGACGGGAAATCGGCGGCGGACGGCAGGTGGCCGTCCGTGTAGATGTCACGCGCCGTCCAGTAGTGACCCTGCTCGTCGTTGTCCCAGGCGAATGGTGTCAGCACCAGCCAGACAGTCGCTACCCCCAGGGCGAGCACGACCAGCCCCGGGAGGGGGCTGCGCGCCGCCGGTACGATCAATGAAGCTCGACTGGGACCGTGACGATCGCCGGGTTTGCCACAGCGTCTGGCAAGTGCAGAGCCAGCGCGAGGAGCGCCAGCGCGACGAGCAGCGGTGTCCACCAGCGGCGCGTCCCGGCGCGGTCGCAGCGCCATACCAGCCATCCCGCCGCGCCGCCGGCCGCGCCCGCACCCGCCGCTACGACCCACGGCGCAGTGGCGCCTACGAGTCCCCAGCGGTCGATCACGGCGAGCGCCTCGCGCAGCTGCGCCGGGCGGTACATCCGAAACGCAAGGTCCCAATCGAGTCGGGCCGGTTCGCCTCGTGCGTGCATGCGGCCGTCTGCGTAGCGGTCACCCTGTTCGTAGAACACAGCCACGCGGTCACGGTCGCTCAGGACCGGGCTCTCCGGAGTGCGAATCTCAACGTAGAGTTCGCCGGTGCCGTTTTCGGCCTGCGTGATCGGCGGAAACTCCAGTGCGTACCAGAAAACCCCACGGCGCAGTGGCAGCGAGCCCGACCGCAGGGATCGGCCTGCCACAGATTCCCGGATCTCAACCAGAGCCTCGGCTGAGCTCTCGGAGCTGTCCTGGGCGAGCTTGAGATCGATTCTGGCGACCGGCGCACCCGCCTGGGCAAATGTCTGACCCGCCGAAAAAATCTGGTTGACCGGCCCGGCCGCGAAGCTGCCAGATACGGGTCCGGCGATGCGCACGTACCACGGTGCAGTCGCGAGTCTTAGCGCGCCCCACACGCAGATGGCGAGCAGGGCGGCAAGTGTCAGCCAGCGCCACCAGCGCCCCGCGAGGCGCGCCTGATCGATCAGCGTGTGATCCCTTCGAGAGCCTCAGCACAAGCCTTCGCTCCGCTCAGCATGACATGGTGGCAGCTCGAGATGACGAGGTGGGAGGCTCGAGATGACAGAGGGTGGACTGAGTTTGCGCGAGGACGAAATGAACCTCAACGTCATGCCGAGCAGAGCGAGGAATCTGATGGCCCCCGGACCGGCGAAAGCATGTCCTGAGCCTGTCGAAGGGCCTGTCCTGAGTCCATCGAAGGGGCCTCGTGGCGCCCCCGCGCGTATCCCCCCATCCACCCTGAGCCTGTCGAAGGGCTCAGGGTGGATGGTTTGACAGGCCCCACCCCGTCACCCCGGCGGATGCCGGGGGGCCAGGAACATATCCGGCTCGGGCGCATACAGGGCGCTTTCGCGAACCGCGCTCTACCGTCGACCGCCGCGAACGGGTGGCGGGACCCACGTCGACCGTGCCCGGTCCCATGCCGCGCCAGGCGCCGTCCGCAGCCGCCGAGGCCGGTGGTGGCCAGCAGGCGGCACGCGGCAACCGGACGGAGACCGAGCACCGGCGAGACGATTGAGAGCGGGCTCCGCGAGACGGAACTCGAGAACAGGGGAGTATGCCCGAGCGCCGGAAGGAGGCACCCATCGAATGAGCCTTTGCCTGGTGTCCTGCGTGGGGCGGAAACGGTCGTCGCCCGCACCCGCGAGAGACCTGTACACCTCCCCCTGGTTCCGCAAGGCCCGCGCCTATGCGGACAGAACGGGTTGGCCCTGGTTTGTCCTATCCGCTAAACACGGCCTGGTTCAGCCCGATGAGATGATCGCGCCGTACGATCTCACCCTGAACACCATGCCGGTGGCGGACCGCCGCCGCTGGGCGGCTAAGGTGCTGACCCAACTGGAGCCGCATCTGGACGGCGTCGGATCCGTCGTATTCCTGGCCGGTCAACGCTATCGCGAGTTCCTGACACCGTCGCTGCGAAGTCGTGGTCTGGTCGTCTCCGTCCCGATGCAAGGCTTGAGAATCGGCGAGCAGTTGAGCTGGTTGACCAGCGAGCTTCGGGCTGATCGGCTCGCCGACACCATCCGCTTCTACGAGCTGCTCGACCGCCTCGCCGCGCGGATCGGTGGCCCCAGGGTCCTAGCAGACTGCCGCCGCGGGATGAACTGGCCGCCGCGCGGCGTGTACTTCTTCCATGAGAGCGGTGAAGCCCGATCGGGGACGGGCGGCGGGCCACGGGTCGTTCGGGTCGGCACGCATGGGCTGAAGAGCGGTTCGCGAAGTACGTTGTGGGATCGGCTGTCTCAACATCGCGGCAGTTCCCGATCCGGTGGTGGGAACCATCGCGGATCGATCTTCCGACTGATCGTGGGCATCGCCCAGGCCAAACGAAACGACATCCCTCAGCCGGAGTCGTGGGGCGTTGCCGGAAGCGCCGGCGAAGCCGCACGGAGGCTGGGCGTTGACAGGGCTGCCGTGAACGAGGCCGAGGCGGACCTCGAGACCCGCGTTAGCGAGTACATCGGTCAGATGCCGTTCCTCTGGCTGAACGTGAGCGACGCCCCCGGCCCCGGGTCCAACCGCGGTTTGATCGAACGCAATGCCATCGCACTGTTGAGCGGCTATCGCCGGCCTGCCGCCGACGGGCCGTCGACGGAGTGGCTCGGCCATTGCAGCGACCGCGAGCGTGTTCGCCGCTCCGGCCTCTGGAACAGCAACCACGTCCATGAAACCTACGACCCATCGTTTCTCGATGAGATTGAATCGAGGATCGACGCGACTCCTCAGTGAGTTGCGCCGGCCTCAGCGTGGGTGAGGTCGCTGGCTCGGACACCTGCGGCAGCTCTCGCATCATCTACAGGGCGAGGCCGAACCGTCGCACGAAGGATCTTGATTCTGTGTAGCTTGGTGGGCCTATGGAGACCGTAGACAGGACCTCTCAGTGGGTGGTTGGGCCGTTGATTTCATAGTGGCGGAAGTACTCGAGCCAAGACTACGAGATACAACCAGACGATAGCAGGGATGTACTGAGCTGGCCCCGGAAACCTCCGCTTGTCGCTGGCCACAACCCTTGTCTGCCAATAGCAGCCCGGTTCAGGTGTAGACTGATATGTCCCAGTCGACAACTCCCGGGATCTTTGGAGTAGAACCTCACACACAAACCCGACAGCTATGAATCACGAGGAGAAGGACGATGGCGACTCGGACTCCCACAATTGACTCACAAGTACATGCCTACGAGCGCAACCGCCCTGAACGTCCTTGGACCGGATTCTTGCAGGGTCCCGATGAGGTCACGGGCGACGATATGGTGGCGGCGATGGACGCAGTCGGCGTCGACGGAGCCTTGTTGGTTTCGCCGTTCTCGCTGTATCGCTACGATGCCAGCTACGCGCTCGATGTATACGCGAAACACCCGGACCGGTTCGCCCTGATCAAGCCATTTGATCCGCAGTCGAAATCGGTCGCTGACGAGATAGCTGAGTGGACCGGGAGGCCGGGTGTGGTGGGAGTTCGCATCATGCTTACGGCCCAGCCATTCGACGCCGACGACCCAGGTCTCAGTCGTGCACTCGCCACGGCCGCCCAGGCCGGCGTTCCGGTGAATCTCATGTGTTGGGGCAGGCTGCCTCTTGTACGCGAGCTAGCTCGCCGCCATCCAGACACGCAGTTGGTGGTCGATCATGTGGGTCTGGTCCAGCCCTTTGAGCCGCCAGCGCAGCCGGAACCGTTTGCCGACCTGGCCAACGTGCTGTCGTTGGCCGAATGCGGCAACATAGCCATCAAGATTTCCGGGGCCTGTACCCTGTCGCATCAGGCATTCCCGTACCCGGACATCTGGGATCCCCTGGGCAGGGTATTTGACGCGTTCGGCTTTGATCGATGCATGTGGGGCACCGACTGGACCCGAGCGGTAGAGCTCTTGACGTACGAGCAGGGCGTCGAGGCGTTCCGGGTTACCGACCGGCTCTCGGATTCAGAGCGGTCGGCACTCATGGGCGGAACGCTCGCGAGGATCTACAACTGGTCGCCCGCGATGGGTGACTAGATTGGCAACGGGGCGGAGCCGCTGACGAGACCGATCTCCGCGGCCCGGTTCTGCCTACAGCGCCGACCGGAACGCGAGCGTGAAAGTTCTCGATTTTGTCAAGTCTGGTGGAGCGAGCCCCGCCAGCAATGTCAGACTGGCCAACTCTGCTAGCGACAGATCGATGGCCTCGCCGAAGACATGTCGCCAGCGAAGATGCAGAGGGTGCCGCCCGTCCCAAGGGCGAGAGATACATCTACTTGGCCCACGTGGAGCACGTGATTGATCTCAGATCCCTCGAAGGTGAAACCGGCCTGTCCTCCCTACTCCGACCTCAGACAGTCTGGGACATCTCACTGTAGTTGAGAAGCGAGACTAGGAGGGCATTCTGCGCGTGCAGCAGGTACTCTTTCGCCTCGTAGACACGGCAGCCAGGCCAGTTCATGGCGCCATCAGACACTTCCTCGCCCCTGTGGACGGGCGGACACGGAAGGAAGAGAGCGTCCTGCGGACTTGCCCGCAGGATCTCCTCCGTGATCTGGTAAGGGAGGAACAAGTCCCTTATCCTCTGGTGCTCTTCGTCGGTTGCTCTAGCCGGCCAGCAGTCGGTATAGATCACATCCGCATCAGCGATAGCTGAGTGCATATCCTGAGAAACGGCGACTTCTCCTTCGGCCTCGCGAGCGATCCTTTGAAGGAACTGGGCTTTGACCTCATATCCCGCCGGGCACACTTGGACGACGTGTATTGGGTATCTTGCTGCGGCCTCGAACCAAGAGTGACCGAGGTTCGTCGCCTCGCCAATGAATGCAACACGCAAGCCGTTCAAGTCGCCTCTCTGTTCCCTGACATAGGCCAAGTCCCCTAGGATCTCGCAGGGGTGGTTAAACGAAGTTCTGGCATTTATCACCGGAACTCGAACGGAACGTGCCAGCCTCAGCATTTGCTCGTGGGTCGCTGTTCTTGCGACGATAGCGTCGAACCAGTTTCCCAGGTATCGCGCCACATCTTCTAGAGGTTCCCTCGCATCGATTGAGCCTGGAATCTCAACTGGGATGCCACCGAGTTCGGCTATGCCCAACTCGAAGGCAGCTCGGTTTCGAAAGCCTGTCGCACCCCACATCAGGGCAATGCGCCGCCCCTTGAGTACTGGTGGAGACTCCTTCTTTACCCACCACCGGCGGAACGTCTGCGCAGCCTTCACTAGATCGCTTAGATCGTCTGCGGACCAATCTAGAAAGGAGATGAAATCCTTTGGCATTCCGCGATACCTCCGTCCGTTTTCTAAGGGGTGACAAAGATGTGTGCCCTGTCAGTCTAATCGGTGATGAGTTCGGGATGATAGCTCTACGTATATGGAATCACCAGGCATCACCAAAAGTGGACAGAGAAACTCGGCTTCATGCCAAGGGTGAGGCAGCCTCGGACCATGTGGGGTGCCATCGATCGCCGATGTCGGGGTCGAGGCATGACTATAGGTCCAGAACGAACCTCAAGACGAAGGTTCTTGATTTTGTCCAGTCTGGTGGACCGAATGGGATTCGAACCCACGACCTCCGCAATGCGAGTGCGGCGCTCTTCCAGCTGAGCTATCGGCCCAATCGCTCGGCGCTACGCGGGCGCGGCCACCCGGACGCGAACGCGTCCACGGACGCGCTCGTAGACGACGTGGCCGTCGCTGAGCGCGAACAGCGTGTGATCGCGGCCGAGGCCGACGTTTGGCCCCGGCAACAGCCTCGTGCCGCGTTGCCGCACCAGGATCTCACCGACGCCCACAAGCTCGCCGGCGAAGCGCTTGACCCCCAGCATCT
The DNA here is from genome assembly GCA_965247475.1 of Chloroflexota bacterium. Lineage (GTDB taxonomy): Bacteria > Chloroflexota > UBA11872 > UBA11872 > UBA11872. The sequence continues at coordinate 1,953,191 of OZ252016.1, read as the reverse complement.
TGGGGTTGCTGTCGCGCCCGTTGCGGGAGCTGCCGAGACCTTTCTTGTGTGCCATTCCGCTGCGTCCTTCTCAGCGGCGCGCTGCCGCGCCGTCTAGCTCCCCGTCGTCTTGGGTTTCGCCTTTGCCTTGCCCTTGGGCTTCGCCTTGGCCGCCGGCTTGCCCTTCCCTGTGGGCGCCGCCTTTGCCTTTGCCACGCCCCGGGCCTTCGCGCCGCCCTTTGCCTTTGCCTTGGCCGCGGCCAAGGGCCTGGTCGGCTTCGCCGCCGGCGTGGCCTTGGCGCGCGGCGTGGCCGCCGCCGTGGGCTTCGCGGCCGGCTTCGCCGCCGCCCGCGCCTTCGGCGCGGCCGTAGCCGTGGCCTGGGGCGGCGCCGCCGCGGTGTCGATCTCGTCGATCCGAACGCGCGTGTACCGTTGCCGGTGGCCCATATGCCGCTGATGGCGCTTCTTGGGCTGGTAGTTCAGGATGCGGATCTTGCGGCCTTTCACTTCGCCGAGCACGGTCCCGCGAACGGCCGCGCCCGCAACCAGCGGCGTGCCGACCTGGACCTGCTTCTCGTCCGACACGAGCAGCACGTCCGCGAACGTGATCGACGGCGTCGCCCCGTCCACGCGCTCGATGTCGATCACGTCGCCGGGCGCGACGCGAAACTGCTTACCGCCGCTGGCGATCACCGCGAATGCCACAGATGTCCTCGAACTCGCTTGGTTGAATCGAGAAATGGGGTCCCGTCCGCGTTCGTCACGCAGCCGGAACCGGTTCGCCATGCTACCAGCGGCGCCTATGCGAGGCCACACTTCGCCCCTGAGTTGCGTGAACCGCGTTCCGAACTTGACGCGCCGTGAGCCGCGGGTCACGCTGCGCAGCGCGCCCCGCAACGAGGCCGTTCCACATGCAATACCGAGCTCTTGGAGACCGCGAGGTGTCGGTCGTCGGCTTCGGCGGCTGGCCGATGGGCGCTCAGAAGTACGGCGCGGTCGTTGACGACGAATCGATTGGGGCCATTCACGCCGCCCTGGACGCCGGGGTAAATCTCTTCGATACGGCCGCCGGCTACGGGATGGGTCATTCGGAGCAAGTGCTCGCGCGCGCGCTCACGGGCCGTCGAGACCAGATCGTGATCGCCACCAAGTTCGGCATCCGCTGGCACGAGGGGCAGGGCAAGTACTATCGCGATTCCCGTCGCGCATCGGTCCGCGAGGACTGCGAGGCCAGCTTGCGTGACCTCGACACCGACTACATCGACATCTACATCCATCACTGGCCGGACTACGAGACGCCGGTGGAAGAGACGGCCGACGTGATGCGCGAGCTGGTCGACGAGGGCAAGGTCCGGCAGCTGGGCGTCTCCAACCTGCCGCTCGATCGGCTCGAGGCATTCGTCGCCGCGGCGCCGATCGCCACCGATCAGATCGGCTATCACCAGCTCGACCGCCGGCGCGAGGCCGACATCATTCCGTATTGCCGCGAGCACGGGATCGAAATCATGGCCTACGGGTCACTCGCGCACGGCTTGCTGACCGGAGCGTTTACCGCCGACACTATGTTCGACGACGACGATTGGCGCCGTCCGAAGGGCCGCAAGGGCGGCTTGGCTTTCGGCCTACCCCTTTTCGCACCTGACCACTTCTCCAAGAACGTCGCCGCCGTCGCGCGGCTGGAGCCGCTGGCCGCGCAGGCCGGCGTGACGCTGCCGCAGCTGGCGGTCAACTGGGTCTTGCGGGAGCAGGCCGTTTCCACCGCGCTGGTCGGGTTTCGGTCGGCGTCCGAGGTGGCGTCGGCGGTCGAGGCCGCCGACGCTCAGATCCCGGACGATATTGCGCGCGAAGTGGACGCCATCACGCGCGCGGCGTACGAGCGCATGCTCCCCGAGGCCAAATCGCCGGACGACTTCGGACCAATCAACCGCAGCGACGCGCCCGGCGTGGCCTAGCCCCCAGACGCTTGCCGGCCGGGCCGCGCGATCACCGCGCCCAGCGTCTTGACCCTGGCCTCTCGCATGATCCGCGCCGCTCGGATCGCGTCGTCTCGGTTCGAGTGCCCGTCGTCCACTACCAGCAGCGTTCCGGTTGCCATCGCGGCCACGGCCCGCGTCTCCGGCACATCCAGCAGCGGAGGGGCCGCCACCACCGTGATGTCAAACTCCGACCGGCCCGCGCCGAGCTCGGCCTCGAACGCCTCCGATAGCAGCAGCGCCGAATCGCCGGACAGCACCGCGGCCGTGGCACGGGTAAACAAGCCATTGCCCAGGTCTATCAGGGCCGCGTCGCCGCCGGTCGCGGCGCCCGGGGCCACGTCGGCATCGATCAGCAGCACCCGCCGCCCGGTGCCGGTCAGCGCGGCGGCCAGGTGTGCGGCCACGCGACGGCGGTTCTCCGATGCGTGCGGGCTGGTCACGGCCACCACCGGATCGCGCGCGCCTGCCAGCGCGATCAAGACATTGGCCCGCAGTGCCGGGATCCCGTCGTCGACCTGGCCGTCCCCCGGCAGATCGCCGCTGATTTGCGGCTTATCCATGGGGGGCCGCTTCCCCGGCGCGCTGGCGCGCCGTCCCGAGTCCGGCCAGCCACGCGTAGGTTGCCCCCAGCGCGGCCCCGATCGCCGCCGCCAGCGGCAGCACGACTTCGGGCCGCGGCCAGACGGCTGAGGTGGGCGCCGCGGCTGGATCGATGATCGCGACCTCGAGGCCCTTCTCGGGATCGTCGGTTCGCGCCGGCGTCGCCACCTCGTCAACCAATAGTGCCGCCAGACCGTTGACCGTCGCGGCCGCCCGAGCCGCATCCGTGTCTTCCGACTGGATGGTCACCAACAGGCGATCGGCATCGCCGCCGACCCGCACGTTTTCCAGCACCTGTGGGATGGCGAGCCCGCGCCGCGCATCTTCAGCGATGCGCGACACGTACGCCTCGGAGTCCACCCACACGGCGTAGTTCCGGATCAACCGCCCGGCCGCCTCGGCCGCACCCAGATCGGCGATTCGCGGCCGGATCGATATGTTCGTCTCGGCGCGATAGATTGGGCTGGCCACCAGCACGATCACCAGCGCAACCAGCGCCGCGACCGCGCCGCTGATCGCGGCCGTGGCCACGATCCAGCGGTTGAGCGGCCATGCGGCCGACGGTCGGGAACCGGTCACCGCAGGCTGCCGACGATGGGCATCTCGAGCAGCTCGGGAACGTCCTCCGCGTGCAGTCGGTTGGCTCGCCAGTCGAACAGCAGCGCCACGATCACCGCCAGAAACAGAGCCACCACGGTCTTCACGATCACGTCCAGCGCTACGATCGCCACCAGCGGCCGCATGGCCTCGTCCGTCCTGTCAACCAGCCGCAGCGTGCCGATCTCCGGCAGCGCGGGGTAGAAGCGGGTCTGCTCGGCCAGCAGCAGCGCCACTACGGAGTCCACCAACGCTTGCCCGGCGGCTCGATCTGGCCAGTCGAGCTCGATGCGCAGTCCGCGCGCGAGCATGAAGACCTCGATCGTGTCAGCGAGCGCCCGGAAGTTCATCGCGTGGCCCTCTTCCACGACGGTCGCATGCGCCTCGCGCAGCAGCTCGCGCCCGAGCGTGAGCCGCACCAAGTCCTCGATAACCACCGCCGACGCCTGCGCCCGGCTGGCTTCGATGCCAAACTGCAAGTCCTCGCTGTCCGCCGGCAGGTTCAGCACCAGCAGCAGTTCGGCCTCCGCGCGCCACGGCACCGGCCCGAACGCTTGCCAGAGGATCGAAGCCACCAGCGCCGCGACGGTCACGCCCGCGATGAACGCCCACCAGCGGGCCAGCACCCGGCCGAAGCGCGTGAGCGTCATCGCGCCGCCGTATGCCCCGACGCGCGTCGTTCGGCCCGCACCGCTTCGACCATGTCGCTCAGCTTGGATCGGAACTCCACGGCGTCAAACCGGCGCGCGTGCGAGGTCAGCCGCTCGACGGAGAAGCGTAGGCCGTCCAGCCGGGCCAGCGCGGTGATCAGGCTGGCCACCGTCCGTTCATGGAACAGAACCCCGGTCTCGCCGTCGATCACCGTGTCCAGGGCGCCGCCTGCCGCCAGGGCCACAACGGGGCGCCCGGCGGCCTGGGCCTCGACCGGCGCGATCCCAAAGTCCTCCTCGCCCGGAAACAGGAACGCCCGGCACCGCGCCATGTGGTAGCGCACTTGAGCGTCGGACAGCCTACCAAGAAACCTGACCGACGGACCCGCGCGCGCGCGCAGCGCCGCCTCGCCGCGCCCATCGCCGATCACCACCAGCGGCGCGCCGAGCTCCGTGCACGCGCGCACCGCCAGGTCGATCCGCTTGTACGGGATCAGCCGCGACACCACCAGGTAGTAGTCCGCCACGTCCGCGGACGGCTCAAAGCGGGCCGTATCCACCGGCGGATGGATCACCGGCGCCTCCAGGCCGTAGAAGCGCCGGACTCGGTCCGCGACCGAGCTCGAGATCGCCACCATTCGGGTCACGCGCCGGGCCGCCGCCCGATCCCACCGCCGCATCCACCAGAGCAGCGGCCGCAGCGCATGGCGCAGCCATGCCGGATAGCTCTCCCCGGCCAGGTACTGCGCGGGCGTCCACACGAAGCGGGTCGGCGTGAGGCAGTAGCACAGGTGCACCGCGCTCGCCGGCACTTGAACGCCCTTGCACAGCGCGCTGGCGTTGCTGATCACCACGTCGGCGCCGCCGACCTTCATCGACTGAAAGACCAGCGGATACAGCGGCAAAAACGCTTGGTGGTGCGTCCGCCAGCCGGGCAAGCGCTGCATCCAGCTCGTCCGGATGTCCACGTCCTTGAACCCCGAGTCCACCAGGTCCTCGGCGTAGAACGAGGTATGCACGGGCGCGCGCGGGAACATGCGATGAAGCTCCAGGAGCACGCGCTCGGCCCCGCCCTGCTGGTTGAGCCAATCGTGGACGAGCGCGACCCGCGGGGCGGGCCGGACGGTCTCAGTAGGCCCCGTGACCGGTCACCACCGCCGGGATCGTCTTGAGCAGGATCCGCAGATCCAGCCCCAGCGACCAGTGCGCGACGTAGTAGGTGTCGAGCATCACCATTTCCTCGAACGGGAGGTCACTGCGGCCGCTTACCTGCCAGAGCCCGGTCAGACCGGGCAACACCCGCAGGCGGTGGCGCGCCCACGTGTCGTACTGCGCGACCTCGTCCGGAACTTGGGCGCGCGGTCCCACGAGGCTCATGTTGCCGACCAGCACGTTGAGCAGCTGCGGGAGCTCGTCCAGGCTCAGCCGGCGCAGCATGCGACCGACTCGCGTGCGCCGTCGATCGCCCGGCACCTTGAACAGCATCGGATGCGTCTCACCCTCGAACATTTGGTCCTTCTCCAGGTCCGCGTGCTGCACCATCGACCGGAATTTGAGCAGCGTGAATTCCTTGCCGCCGCGACCGATCCGCGTGTGCCGGAAGAAGATCGGACCGGAGCTGTCAAGTCTGATGGCCAGCGCGATCAGCGGCCAGAGCGGCGCGGTCAGAACGATCCCCACGGCGCTCAGCCCTACGTCGAGCGCCCGTTTCTGGAAATACTTGAACCCCGCGATGCGATCGTCGCTGAGCGTGATCAGTGGAATCCCCGCCATCTGGTTGAATCCCATGCGCCCGAACTGTGCCTCGACCAGGTCCGGCACCATCCAGAACCGCACGCCCTCGCGCCGGCAGCGCTCGAGCACCGGGCCCATCTCGTGCTGCCCCGACGAGGGCAGCGCCACATACACCTCGTCGATGACGTCTCCCTGAATCACAAGTTCCAGGTCGGCCAAGTCGCCGAGGCGCTGGAACCGCCCAAAACCCGTCTCCGGCGCGTTCGCGTCAGCCGCGAGGTATCCGACCACGCGGTTGCCGGAACTCGGATTCGCCGTCAGCTGCTGCATCAGGTACTTCGCGACCACCCCGTCGCCAACGATCAAGATCCGCTGGTTGTCGTAGCCCGCGCGGCGCAGCAGCCCCACGGCGACGCGGCGTGCGAGCAGCCAGGCGAACGTTCCGACAAGCGCGAACGCGGCCAGATAGAGGAACATGAGGCGCGAGAAGAACAGCGGCCGCGAGACAAAGAACACCACGATCACCGCGGCCGTCCCGATCAGCACTCCCACCCCGATTCGAGCCGAATCGGAGAGCACCAGCACGTCGCGCCGGGGTTGATAGCGTCCGAGCGTGTAGAAGCTCGCCATGGTCACCGGCAGGAACAGCCCCGCCACCACCCAGTACGCGTCCAGCGGCGTGAACTGGAACTCGTTGAGCTCGGGGCCAAGCCGCCAGACGTAGCGGACCGCGTACGCGAGCACGAAAGCGCCGAACAGCAGCAGCAAGTCCCCGGCGGCGGCGACCTCGCGCGACCCCAGCAGACGGCCCGCGGCGTGCCTGGGGCCGTTCATGGGAACGGTGCGCGGGCTCGCGCTTGCTAGGCCCGCGTCAGAACGCGCTGATAGACGCTGAGACATCGTTGGGCCGAGTCCGTCCACCGAAACCGCTCGGCTTGCGCCAGGCCGAGCCGGCGCAACTCCGTTTGTCGCGCGCTGGAACTCAGCACCTCGGCCATGGCCGCCGCCATCTGCTCATGATCCCGTGGATCCACAGTAAGGCCGGCGCCCCCCACGACCTCCGGGAGCGATGATCGATCAGAGGTGATCACCGGGGTCCCGCTGGCCATGGCCTCCAGCACAGGGAGGCCGAACCCCTCGTAGCTCGAGGGGTACACCACCAGGTTGGCGGCAGTGTACCAGAAGGGGAGCTCTGTTTGGTTGACATAACCGAGCCGTCGAATGTCGCCCGCGAACCCCGACTCGGCGATCGCGCGAACGGTTGCCCCGGCGTCCCAGCCCGCGCCCCCGGCGATCACCAGCTCGCCATCGAAGGCGCCGTCGCGGCGCACCCGCGCATAGGCCCGCACCAGCGTGTCCACGTTCTTTCGCGGCTCGATTGTCCCTACGAACAGCACGAACGGACGTCGCACGGCGTGCGTTGCGCGGAATTCGGCCAGCGCGCCGTCGGGGCGCGGATGAAACGCCGGATCGACGCCTGGGTACACCACCGTCACCTTGTCCGGCTTCACGCCGAACGCCTCGATCAGGTCCGCCTTGGTGGCCTCCGAATCGGCCAACACGCCCGCCGCCCGACGCACCGAGAGCCGCGTAGCGGCGTGCAAGTACCAGCGCCGCCGCGCCGGATGGGCCTCGGGCACGCGCAGGAATGAGAGATCGTGCACCGTCACGACGTGGCGAACCGGCGCTGCCAGCGGCGCTACGTTGAGAAACGAGTGCAGCACGTCCGGGCGATCGCGCACCACATGCCACGGTGCCGCCAGCTGCTCCCACAGCACCCGCACCGACGTGCGAGCGGTTGGCAGTCGCGATCGAGTCACTCGCAGCGAGGCCGGTTGCTCGAACGGCAGCGTCTCCACGCTGGCGTTCACATACATCTGATATTGGTGGTCGGACGGCGCCTGCAAGAGCGCGTCAATCAGCCCGCTGGCGTAGCGGCTGACCCCGGCGTTGCGGAACGTCGCGCCCGTGTAGATCACGAGCGCGTTCAGCCCGATGCGCGCCACGCCCCTCGCCTAGCCGCCGCGCCCGGATCCGATCGAGGCGGCGAATTCCATACGCAACGCACGCGGGGGAGGGCCTAGCCCTCCCCCGGTGTCCATCTCACCAGAATGATGGCCGCAGGTGCGTCTACCGAACGACCTCCTGCGTCACCCGGTCAAAGATCTGCATGCGCGACATGTCGAAGTTCAGGTTGTACTTGTCACCGAGCTTCGCGCTGGTGCGCGGGTCCACGCGCGCGATGTACGACTCGTCGCCCGACAGCATGTAGAGGTACACCTCACTGCCGAGCGGCTCCATCACGTCCACGTCCGACTGCACGAGCGCCTCGGCCGAGACTGTCGGCGGCAGGAACGTCGGGTCGTGGATGTCCTCGGGTCGCAGCCCAAACACGACTTCCTCGCCGAGCTTCGATACCAGGGACGGCCGCTTGTCCGGCGGAACCGGGATCTTGAAGGAGGCCGACTCCACCCACATGTCGTCGGCGCTCCCGGTGAGCTTGATGTCGAAGAAGTTCATCGCGGGACTGCCGATAAACCCGGCCACGAACATGTTGCTCGGGTTCTCGTAGACGTTTTGCGGCGAGCCCAGCTGCTGCAGCACGCCGTCCCGCAGCACCGCGATCCGGTGGCCCATCGTCATGGCTTCCATCTGATCGTGGGTCACGTAGATCACCGTGGATTGCAGGCGCTCGTGCAGTCGGATCAGCTCGGCGCGGGTCTGCACACGCAGCTTGGCGTCGAGGTTCGACAGCGGCTCGTCCATCAGGAAGACCTTGGGGTCGCGCACGATCGCGCGCCCCAGCGCCACGCGCTGTCGCTGACCGCCGGAGAGCGCCTTCGGCTTGCGGTCCAGCAGCTCACCGATGTTGAGCATCTCCGCCGCCTCTTGGACGCGGCGCTCGATCTCCTTCTTCGGCGTCTTGCGCAGACGCAGCCCGAACGAGAGGTTGTCGAACACGCTCATGTGCGGGTAGAGCGCGTAGCTCTGGAACACCATCGCGATGTCCCGGTCCTTCGGCGCCACGTCGTTGACCAAGCGGTCGCCGATGTAGATGTTGCCGTCGGTCAGGTCCTCGAGACCGGCGATCAGCCGCAGCGTGGTGGACTTGCCGCAGCCGGAGGGTCCCACCAGAACCAGGAACTCGCGGTCCTCTACCTCAATCGTCAAGTCTTGGACGGCGGTGACTTCGCCAAATCGCTTGGTCACCTGGTCCAGCGTCACACTTGCCAACTCGCTTGCTCCTTCCGTCTCTTGTTGAGCGGCGGCTCAGGTCTGGCCGCCGGCTCTGTGGCCCGGCCGCGCGCCCGCGCGCGGCCTAACGTAGGGCCCGGCGAGGACAGAAATGTTCGGTCAGAGCCGTTCCTCGCCGAAGAGCGGGTCGGTCCACATGGAACGACCCACCGGGATCGATCGATGGCAACCTCCCGCATATGCGGTGAATCGCGGCCGCGTGGCCGCTCGCACGTCCTTCCGTGGAACCTACCAGTGATAGCGAACGACGGTCAACGCACCAGGCCGCCCCCCAGTGTCAGTCCGAGCGCGGCGAGGAAGCTCACGGCCGCCGGACCGGCGAGTTCCCTCGCCCGTTGGGATGAGGATTGGGGTGAGGGGTTCAGCGCTGCCGCCGTCTCGTTCCCAACCACGCTGTCTCATACGGATCGCGCGCACCCGCGCACCCGCACGTCCTTCCGACGCGCGGGCGAGCGCCTGTCTCTTCATGGCGCCGATCGCCGCGCCGCGAGCTCGTGCGACAGCGCCGCCCCGCCGAAGAAGAGCAACGCGCTGTAGTTGAGCCACACCAGCAACACCACCACCGTCGCGATCGGGCCATAGATCACGTTGAACGTCCCGAAGCTCGAGGCGTACCAGACGAACACGCTCTTGCCCACCTCGAAGCCGACCGCGGCCGCCCCCGCGCCGAGCAGCGACGCCCGCCAGGACAGTCGCTCCGCCGGGACCACGCGATACAGCAACGCGAACATGAAGGTCGTGAGCGCAACGGGCACCAGCACCGCCGCGACGGTGATCGCCGCCCCGAGCGCGCCCGCGAGCGGGTTGTCGGGCGCCAGCTCCGCTTGCTGCAGCACGGCCAGCCCGGCCGCGGCGGTCACCGACACGAGCAGTAGAAACGCGGTGAGAATCGCGATGCCAACGTCGAACGCCCGGCCGTGGACGAATGTGCGCCGCCGCGTGACGCCGGTGGTCGCGTTCAGGCCCCGACGCATCGACGCGAAGATGTTGCTGCCGGTCCATAGCAATCCCAGCAACGAGATCACGCCAACCTGCCCCCGCAGCTCGGTGACCGACTGGATGCCGTCCGACAGCAGATCCGCGGATCCCGGCGCGAGAAATGTCATGACCTCCAGCGCCTGTGCCGTGAGCGTGTCCGCGTCGATGAAGAAGGAGGCGAACACCACGACCACTGCAAGCAGCGGCAACAACGAGACCAGCGTCTGAAACGCGATCGCCGCCGCGAAGGTCGGGACGTTCTGCTCGCCAATTCGGCGCCCGGTGAGCAAGAGCACCCCCAAGACGGGGTGACGCTCGACCCAATCGACGACGCGGCGCCCGCGCTCCGCCGCCGCTGTCGCCGCGGCGCCGGTGACCCGCACGCCCCTCCGCCACCGCTCCACCGTGATGGTGGCCGCCGCGCCGGCGGCCCGGACGCCGTTCCGGACGCGCGAAGCTGTTCGCGATACCGCTGAGCCCGCGTCTGCCACGGCGCGCCGGCCTACCGCAACCGCGCGCCTGGCGTGTCCGCCCCGAGCCGGGCGCTCATGTGATCCGCGCGACGATGATCGAGTGCGATCCCGCCGGCACCGTCCATCCCCCGGCGTATCGGTCCGCGCCCGTGTTCCAGGTCACAGTCTCGATCAGACGACCGTCGAAGAACCCGATGACTTCTTGCCAGCCGGCCGGCAGACGCACGCTCGCGATGCCCGAGCCGGCCGCATCGGCCGAATACTCCAGATACAGCACCGCCGGGTACGTCTCCTGCTCGACCCAGATCGATCCGCCGCCGGGCCGGGTGGCGCGAAGCCACCCACTCCGGTCGCCCAGCCGGGGCGCCAGCGCGAATCCGTCGGTATTCAGGCGAACGCCGAACAAACCTCGGATCACGGCCTGTGCGTAGGTCCCGGCCGCGCCGGTGAAGTCCGGTGACCCGTGGGCCGCGTGCGTGGGAACCTGCGCCCACTCATAGACACCGTCCGCTTCCTGCCACGCCCGGGCAGTCGCGATCAGGTGTCCGATGGCGGTCTCGGCTCGGCCGTGCTCGAATTCGCTCACGGTCTGCAGCCCGCCCCACCAGTCCCACACGGCGCCGTTCTGGTACTCCCCTGCCGCCATGCTCCGGCTCTCGAAGAACTCCGATGGGTACGCCGGATAGAGCGTCAACCCGGCGCGATCGGTGCCTGCTTGGTCGGCGGCGCCTTGCAGCGCCGCGAAGATCGGCTCCACCTGGTCTGGCGTCACCATCCCCGCGTGGATTGCGAGCGCGCTGCTGACCGGCACGATGGAGGGCTCGTCGAACGGGTCTACCCAATCGGTGATGTGGCGGTGAACCAGAAAGTGCCCGCGGTCCGCTTGCCACAGCTCCTGGACGGTCTGCTCGCGAACCTTGGCGGCCAGCGCTCTGCGCGCGTCGGCGTCGTCCGGCCGGTCGGCGGATGTCAGCATCTCCGCCAGATCTTCCAGCGCTCGGTAGTACCACGCCTGATCGAAAGGCGAGATCGTCAGGTCGTCCCCGTCGGCCAGGTCGGTCGGCTCTGGCCCCGGCTCCCGCTTGACATCGCCCCAGTCGGTGGTGTGGCCCCGAACGAGTAGTTCGGTGTCGCCCCAGCGGCGCGCCCGGCGCAGGTAGTCCAGCGAGGCGCCCAGGCGGTCGAGCACCGACTGACCGTCCACCTCGGACAGCAGCCAGTCAACTCCACCAAAGGCGTCGTAGTGCGCTCGGGCGGCCAGCACGACGCTGGTCTCCTCGTCGCTCACCACCGTGGCCTTGTCGTAGCGACCGGTCGCGTCGACCACGGCCGAGACGGCCCCCGCGGTCGCTGGATTGGCCCCGAAGTGCTCCTGCGACGCCAGAAAGGCCTCCACCGACGTGCGCGTGAAGTCGGGTGCCAGGAAGAACGGCAGCGAGGACTGCACGGTGCCCGTGTCGCGCGCGAAGATCGGCGGGTACAGACGGCCCGCCGCCGTGCCCGACACCTGGCGACCGTTCAGCTGGAAGGTGTGAGCCGTGCCAGCGAGCGTGTCGGCGATCCAGCCTGCCATCGCCCCGATCTCGGGCAACCCATCCACCGCCCACGATGTCTGGTTGGCATCGGGCCCGTCCGGCGCGGTCGGCTCAGTCGGAGCGTCAGACTCGTCCTGGGCGAGCAGTCGGGCGGGAAGCGCGCCCGCGGCGCCGGCGCCCATCAGCGCGCGAATCAGACGACGGCGATCAATCGCGGCACCGGCTCTTCCGGCCGTGCGCGAGGAGAACCTGGACACGTGGGCGGTTCTGTGGCCTCTACCGCGGGGCGACCGGTCAATCTTCGCACGACCGGCGGCCCGTTCACGCGAGTACTGTGCCGAGCCAGCACGCTTCTCATCCAGAGCCGCCCCCTGCCGTTTTCCGAGCCACCCCGCGGTCATTCCGAGCGCGGCGAGGAATCCCATGGCCACCGGACCGGCATTGACGCCTGTGCCCGGCCACGACCGACGCCCTTCGCCGTCACGGGCCAGGCCGGGCCGCGTTTCAGTCCGCGGGCTATCCCTCACGCCCCTGGTGATAGGCTGACTGCCTGTGAGATGTGCGGGTATCGCGACCGGCCGTCGACGCTTCCTTGTCGCACCGCTGCTCGCTGTGGTGATGGTCGCTCCACCGAGTCTGGCGGCCGCGCAGGACCCGGCGCCCATCCCGCCGCCGCCCATCTGCGGCGATGATTTCACCGTGCCCGGCGGGCACTTCTTCTCCCAGGCCGCGGGCACGCCCGATCTCGGCTTTCACGTCACCGACGACGCCCAGGCCGCCTTCTGGACCGCGTTCCAGCGCATCGGCGGCGTCCCCGTGCTTGGCTATCCGATCTCCGAGCGCTTCGTCTCGCGCGGTTTCGTTGTGCAGGCGTTCCAAAAGACCGTGCTGCAGTGGGACCCCTCGAAGCAGGACGTGAACTTTGCCAACACGCTGGACCTGCTGCACCAGGCGGGGTTCGATCCGTGGCTCGACTCCGTTCGCCAGGTCCCGTTTCACCAGGCGCTGCCGGCCGACGACGGTGCGCCGTGGGACCGCGTCGTGGCCAGCCATCTGGCGATCCTCGACGCGAACGCCGACATCCGCGCCGAGTTCCTGGCCACGCCCAAATGGCTCGATCGTCTGGGGCTGCCGATCGCCTATCACGATTACGGTGCGGTGCGCGTGCTGCGCGCCCAGCGCGCCGTCCTTCAGCAGTGGACCAGCGATGTGCCCTGGGCCGCGGCCGGCGAGGTGATCTTCGGGAACTCCGGCGATCTGGCCCGCGAGGCCGGGCTGTTCCCCGCCGAGGTGCTCGCACCCATCGCGCCGCGGCCGCCGGCCGACGTGACCGGCGTGGTTCGAGTCGAACCGAACCGTCCCGCCCAGGGCGAGACGCTGGTGCTCGAGGTCGCAACGGGGCATTCCGGCGTGGCGCTGTCGCTGGACGGGCGCGTGCTGCCGCTGGTGTGCGCGGGCGGCGCCTGGCGCGCGCTCGACGGCCTCGGCGCGACCGTCCAGATCGGCCCCCGCGGCCTGCGCGCCGCCATCGGAGATAGCGCCGCCGACCTGCCAATCGACGTTGCGGCCGGTGAGTTTCCCTCGGCCACCTTTGAGCTGCCGGAGGACCTGCAAGACCTGCTCGACCCAGAGCTCGTCGCCCAGGAGCGCGAGTTCTACACCTCCATCGTGTCGCAGGTCAGCGGACCGCCACGCTGGAGCGGGCGGTTCGTCCAACCCGCCGGTGGGCGCTCGACCTCCGCCTACGGCGAGCGCCGCACGCTGGAGCCTGGCATGGTCGCAACGGTGCACCAGGGCGCCGACCTGGCGGCGCCGCTCGGTACGCCCGTGCTGGCGCCCGCCGACGGCGTGATCGCGTGGGCCGGATCACTCACCGTGCGCGGCAACGTGGTGATCATCGATCACGGCTTCGGCGTCTTCACCGCCTACTACCACCTCGATGAGATCGGTGTCGCGACCGCCGCCGAGATCGCCTCGGGTCAGCGCCTGGGAACCGTCGGCTCCACCGGTCGATCTACCGGCCCGCATCTCCACTGGGAGGTGTTGATCGGCGGCGTTGCCGTGGATCCCGCTGCCTGGACCGGCCGCTCCTTTTCCGAGGAATTCGACTGGACCGTCTACGTTGGGCCGGACGGCACGGCCATCCGTCGCGCACATGCGGGGTCAACGACGAGCCAGATCGTCCCGCCAGCCCCACCCGCCCCGACCGGCGGCGCGCCGACCCCGCCGCCCGAGGACGATGGCGGGTCGGAGACCGGTGTCCCTCCGCCCGACGGTCCCGCAGGCTAGCTTGCCCTCTTCCGGAGTAGACGCGACACATCCGCCACTGTCAGTCATCCGCTCGGGGCCGGTGCCCGAGGTGGTGCCCATGTCTCCGACCACTTGTTCACCATGTGTCCGGTCTGGACACCGGTGAGGGGGGAGTCGCAGCAGGCAAGCCTTGAGCTGCCGCCTGCTGCAGCGAGGAGCGACCTCAGGTCCGCGACCCAGAGCTGATGGGGCCGATCCGCCGCAGAGCGGCGCTGGACCAAATCGGGTGCGGCTGCAGACGCTGGATCGGTGATGGTCGTGCGCCGTCGCCGTCCCACCACGGCGGTCTGCGTGTTCGTTGGCTCGGGCGAGAGCCGTCCGTGCGCTTGACGCCCCACCGGAGCGGCAGTAAGAATCACCGTCAACGACCGATATACCTCGGTCGTGCCGAACCTTGCGCGCGCGCCTGCGTGCAGCAACCGGCCGTCCACGGGCCAGGAGACTTGGCCCAGGGACGAGGAGGATTCTATGGCTCAGCTCACACGCCGCCACGTTCTACGGGCGGCCAGCGTCGGTGTCTTGGGTGCATCCGGCGCGGCGATTCTCGCCGCCTGCGGCGAGACGCAAATCGTCGAGAAGATCGTGACCCAGGAAGTCGTGGTCGAGAAGATCGTGACCAAGGAAGTCATGGTCGAGGTGCCGGCCGAGGCCGCCCCCGCCATGACGGAGCAGATGGGGCCGGTCGAGGTCACGTTCTCCACCGACCACGCGGCCGGGCCGCGCGGCAAGGCCATGGCCTGGGCGCTGGCGTCCTTCCGTGACGCGCAGGAGAACGTCACCATCAAGGTGGAGCCGGCGCAGGACCTGACCACCATGGCCATCGACATCGCCGCGGGCACGGGCCCGGTCACGGCGCTGATCGACGGCCGGATCTTCCAGATCCTGGTTCGCGACGGCGGGTTCAGCGACATCTCCGAGGTTGTGGCCAAAGACGGGATCGACATGGACGACTACGTCGTGGTCCCCGAAGGGCATCCGGCCCACCAACCGTACGAGGGCTCGCTCTACTACTGGGGCGACCAGCAGCTCGGGTTCCCGTATCAGATCCACGCTCCCGGCTGGTCGTTCAACCTCGACCTGCTCGGCGCCTCCGGCGTCGACTTCCCGGGCGCGAATTGGGACTGGGACGACGCCAACGAGATGCTCAAGCAGCTCACCGACTCCAGCGCCGGCATCTACGGCATGATGGAGAGTCCCGACTGGGTCACCAGCTGGGCCGGCACGGCCTTCAGCGCGGGCGCCCCGTTCTGGTACGACGCCGACTTCTCGACCAGCCTGTTCGACCACGACGGCTTCGTGCAGACGTTCGAATGGCTGGACCAGCTGACCAACGTCGACGGCGTCAACGTCTCGCCGTCGGTCGCGTCGGAAGTCCGCGGTGAGTTCGGCAACCCGTTCGTCGCGGGCAAGGCCGCCATTCACCACGGCAGCATGTACTACGGGCCGGCCGGCGCGGTGGCGCAGATCGGTCGCCGCTTCGAGTGGTCGCTGGGCCTCCCGCCCAAGCACCCGGGCACCGGGGAAGCGGCCACCCTGCACGAGGACCAGTCGCACTACGTGATGAACTCGGCCGACCGCTCGGGCATCACCGAAGAGGCCGCGCGCTGGCTGTTCTTCGCGGCCAGCGAGCCGGTGTCGGAGCGCATCGGGATCGACCGCGGCAACTTCCCGACGCACCGCGGCGCCTACGATGCGCCAGGCACGCTGGCGGCGCCGCCTCAGGGTATGGAGAACTGGGGAGCGTCGCTGAACCTGGCCGCCAACCACTCCCAGGGCTACCACTCCGAGTGGCAGGCCTGGCGGGACGCCGGCTACTGGAAGTACATCAATGACCTCCTGCTGAACGGCGAGATGGGTTCGGCGGAGGCGATTGAGAACACCCAGAGCGACGCCAACGCGGTCATGGACAAGGCCGACTGGCCGAAGCCGGTCACCAAGGCCAACTACTACAACTAGTAGCTAGTTCGTCGATTCGAGACCTCGAGGCCCGGGCCCCCAAAGGCCCGGGCCTCGAGGCTTTTCCCACCTGGAGCGAACAGCCGGGCCGTGAGCGCAGAGAGCCACTCCATTCCCGTGCGCCCCGAGTCCATCGAACGAACCGCCCCTCACACGTCGCGAGGGTGTGGTCAGATCAGTCGGCGGGTCCTGGCCGGGCGGCTGCCGCGAACCGCCGTAGCTGATCGAGTTGCTCGGCGGTCTCCACCGCTCCCGGCCGCAGCGCCCGGACCCACGTTACCGCCTCCTCCACGTCGATCCCGGTCGACGCCAGATACGCCGCCAGGAACGTGCCGGCACGGCCGATCCCCGCCCAGCAGTGGACATATACAGGCTCGTCGTCGGCCGCGCGCTCGCGGATGTACGCGACGCCCTCGCTCAGCTGCGCAAGGGATGGCGTCCCGAAGTCCGCCACCGGTATGTGGCGCGTGTTCATGTCGGCCGCCTCGACCGCCGCCTCATCCAACGGCTCCTCGGTCAGCGTCAGCACCGCGCGCACGCCGTTGCGCCGCAGGTTGGCCAACCCCACCGCCTCGGGGACGCTCCGCCCTGGATGCTCGCCGCCGGCCAGCACGCCCCGAATCACCCACCGGTAGTCGATGCTCATGTCCCGATCCCGAGTTCGGCCGCGGCTGCGCCCTCGTGCGCGGGCGCCGGCTCTCGTCGCGGCCTCGTCCTGAACGCGGACCATGCTGCACCGAAGCCAGCCGGCGTGGCGAATCCGGACTCGTCGAGCGCCCGTGAGAGCCCGGCGAGATTCGTTCCCGCCGGCGCAGCAACGTTCGACGCGAGGGCCGTCGGGGCGGCGCGGGTCCGATCTCGCCCCCGGATTCATGGGCGGCGGCGCATCCCAATCGGAGCATCGTGCCGGCTGGCGACGCGGATCGAGCCGCGGAGATCCTCAACACGCTGTAGCCCGACGAATCGGCTCGGCCGACCCGCCAGGCACAGCGGCCGCTTCCAGCGGCCGCGGGCTCCGATAGAATCGCGGGACCCCGCACGCGCCCGTAGCTCAGCGGATTAGAGCACTGGTCTTCGGAACCAGGGGTCGGGGGTTCGAATCCCTCCGGGCGTGCCATCCGTCCAAACTTGATCGGCGACTGCCGGCGGAATAGACCGAGGCCCGCCGAAAGCCGGTTGCCCGTGTTTGCCGTCGTGTGTTGTCCGACGCGGTGCGGCCGTGCCAATGACTCGCCGGCGCTGTCGCGTCTAGGTCGGTCCATGTCGGTTGCCGTCGGGCGTTGCCGCACAACCCTATGCGGCTATCGCGCCGGCCGGCGCGCGGCGGCGACTAGGCGCCAGTTCCTCCGGTAGCGGCGCCCCGGGGTGATCGAAATGGCCGCGGCCGTTGAGGCGCTGGGTCTGGACACGGTGTGCCAATTGATAATAAGATATTTGCGTCATACTGATACCTTATCTCAACAAATGGCAAGCCTCGCCGATAGGCTCCGTGTCGACGCCACGCTCGAGGGCCTTGGCTACCGCCTCACCGGCCCGAGGCGCAAGGTAGCTCGCCTGGTCGCAAGCAAAGACGGGGCGTTCAGCGCCGAGTCGATCAACGACGATCTTCCAGGCGTCGGGCGCGCCACCGTCTATCGAACCCTCAAGTTGCTGTCGGAGGCGGGCATCCTCTGCAAGACCAGCCTGCCCGATGGAGCGTCTCGCTATTCCTTTGACGACGCTCAGCACCACCACCACGTGATCTGCACCTCATGCGGGACGGTCGGAGAGTTCCGCAAGCCAGCGCTGGAGAGGGTGCTTCGTGAGGTGGCCAACGCGGTCGACGGGAGGGTTCTCGAGCACCGTGTCGAGCTGTACGTGACCTGCACGGACTGTCTCGGGCACGCAAGCCCTAGCGGTGATAGGCAAGCCACCGTGGCGACGATGGAAACATAGTGAGATTGAGTCTCAAAGATGTCACACCACTCCTGCTTGTCCTTGTACTTGCCCTGGCTGCCGCCTGCGAAGCCAGGGAAGGCAGCAAGGATCGCCTCGCGGTGGTGGCAACCGTCTACCCGCTGGGCTACTTCGCCGAGCGCGTCGGCGGCGACCTGCTGGATGTCAAGGTGCTGGTCGAGCCCGGCGCTGAGGCCCATGGGTTCGATCCCACGGCGTCCGACCTGCTGGCCATCAGCAATGCGGACGTGATCGTGATGAACGGCCTGGGGCTGGAGCCGTGGCTGCAGCGGACGATCGACGCTCTGGATGAGGGCGCTCAAGGGATCGTCGTGGAAGCGGCGGATCCAGCGCTGGCCTGGGAGGGGATAGTCCACGGGCACGGCGACGAAGACGACGACGACCGCGAAAGCGTCGACCCCCATATGTGGCTTGACCCGACCCTTGCCGTCCGTCAGGTCGAGCGCATCCGTGACGCCTTCGCCGCGGCGGATGCCGCAAGCGCTGACGCCTACGCGCAGGGTGCCGATGCGCTGATTGCCGAGTTGAACGCGTTGGACGGGGAGTTCGTGGAGGGCCTCAGCGACTGCCGGCACGAACACTTCGTGACCTCGCACGCCGCGTACGGCTACCTGGCCGGTCGCTACGGCGCCGAGCAGGTCCCCGTCGCCGGACTGTCAGTCGAGGCGGGGCCTTCGCCGCGGCGGCTGGCGGAGATCGCCGACCAAGTGGCGGAGCTGGGTCTGGGGTACGTGTTGGTCGAGCCGGTGCTCAGCGACCGCCTGGCCCAGACGATTGCCCGCGAGACGGGTATTGAGCTGACAGCCATCCACGCCGTCGGGAGCGTGACGGAGGACGAACTCGACATGCACGGCGGCTACTTTGGACTCATGCGTGACAATCTCGCCAGCCTCAGGCTTGCCCTGGAGTGCTCGTGACCTCATCCCCGTCACAACAGCGCCCTGTGATCGAGTGGGATCACGCGACCTTTGCCTACGGTGCCGCCGTGGTCGTGGAGGACGTTTCGCTGAGCATCCACGAAGGGGAGCTCGCGGCCGTGCTAGGCCCGAACGGCAGTGGGAAGAGCACGCTGATTCGGCTGGCCCTCGGCCTGCTGCGCCCGATCTCGGGCGCCGTGCGGATCTTCGGGCGCAACGCGGAGGACTTCGGCGACTGGGGCCGCGTCGGGTACATGCCGCAGGTGGTCGCCGGCGTGTGGCGCGACTTCCCCGTCACCGTGGCCGAGACGGTTGCCCATGGCGCATACCGCGGCATATCTCCGCTGGCGCTGTTCCGCCGGTCCGAGCGGGCGGATGTCGTGGAGGCCCTCGAAGCGGTGGGCATGGCCGATAGCATTCGCCAGCGCCTGTCCGAGCTCTCGGTCGGCCAGCAGCAGCGGGTGCTGCTGGCCCGCGCGCTCGTGCGCGAGCCTGAGTTGCTCGTGCTAGACGAACCCGCGGCCGGCGTGGACGTCTCCGGCGAAGAGCACTTGTACGCCGTGCTCCGTGACCTTAACCGCGACCGGGGCATGACGGTCGTGCTCGTGTCGCACGACATCGGCGCCATGCTGCGCGAGGCCAGCACCATCGCTTGCATGAACCGCACCCTGGTCCGTCACGGCCCGCCCCATGAGCTCACTCGCGAAGAGATCTCCATCCTCTATGGCGTGCCCGTTGACGTGCTGGTCCACGACGCGCTCCACGAACACCGCTAGCGATGCCCTTGATCCTCCAGTACGAGTTCATGTTGCGAGCCCTCGCCGGCGGTGCGCTGGTGGGCGTCTTGGCGCCCACGCTCGGCACCTTCATTGTCCTGAGGAGGTTCTCGCTCATCGCCGAGACGCTCGCGCACGTGGCGCTGATGGGCGTCGCCATCGGACTCGCCACGAAGACGTTCCCGGCGGTGGTGGCCCTGGTGGCCGCATCGCTGGGCGCGATAGTCGTCGAGCAGCTCCGCTCGCGCGGCCGGCTGCCGGGTGATGTGGCCATGGCCGTTGTGTTGTACGGCGCGCTCGCCTTCGCCGTCGTGGTCATCGGCATCGCCGGCGGCTTCAACGTCGACCTCTTCTCGTTCCTGTTCGGTTCGATCCTCAGCGTTTCCCCGCTGGACTTGTGGCTGCTGGCGGGACTCACCGTCGCGGTACTGTTGTTCGTAGGCATTTTCTTCGTCGACCTGGCGCAGATCGCCTTTGACGACGACCTGGCGAAGGTGAACGGAGTACCTACCGGCCCGCTGAATCTTGCCTTGGCGGTGCTGACGGGCGCGACCATCACGTTGTCGATGCGGGTTGTAGGCGTGCTCCTGGTTGGCGCGATGCTAGTGGTGCCGGTGATGGTTGGGTTGCGTCTTGCTCGTGGCTTGCGAGCTGCCATGGCCACGGCAATCGTCGCCGGAGTGCTAAGCGCCATCGCTGGATTGACAATCGCTTTCTACGTCGACGCGTCTGCCGGCGGCGCTACCGTGTTGACGGCGCTAGGCCTCCTCGCTCTGGCCTATCTCTGGGTCGGCCTGCGACGCTGGCGCCGCGGCGGGCATACCTAGAAGCGCGGCTCAGGAAGCAGGAACCGGCCTAAGCCGTCAGCTGTAGCGGCCCAGGTGGCCCGACCTTGAGGTGGGGATGCCGGGTGGCCCACCTCTCCTCGGCAATAGGACAGCCCAGCGGTGGCGACGCTGGGCGTATGTGCTACCGATCCTCCGGCTCATGCCTAGGGAGAGCATTCATCGGTCGGTTCTGACGCCTCGCCGTCCCGGTCATGGAACGGCAGTCGAACGGCCGACGCCCTACGTTGCGGCAACCGAACCCAAATCGGTCCGGCGGTGACTGCCCGGCGACTCGCTCGGCGTGGAACGCCTCGAGGCCCGGGCCTTGGCGGGCCCGGGCCTCGACGTCTCGAATCGACGAACTAGCTACTAGTTGTAGTAGTTGGCCTTGGTGACCGGCTTCGGCCAGTCGGCCTTGTCCATGACCGCGTTGGCGTCGCTCTGGGTGTTCTCAATCGCCTCCGCCGAACCCATCTCGCCGTTCAGCAGGAGGTCATTGATGTACTTCCAGTAGCCGGCGTCCCGCCAGGCCTGCCACTCGGAGTGGTAGCCCTGGGAGTGGTTGGCGGCCAGGTTCAGCGACGCTCCCCAGTTCTCCATACCCTGAGGCGGCGCCGCCAGCGTGCCTGGCGCATCGTAGGCGCCGCGGTGCGTCGGGAAGTTGCCGCGGTCGATCCCGATGCGCTCCGACACCGGCTCGCTGGCCGCGAAGAACAGCCAGCGCGCGGCCTCTTCGGTGATGCCCGAGCGGTCGGCCGAGTTCATCACGTAGTGCGACTGGTCCTCGTGCAGGGTGGCCGCTTCCCCGGTGCCCGGGTGCTTGGGCGGGAGGCCCAGCGACCACTCGAAGCGGCGACCGATCTGCGCCACCGCGCCGGCCGGCCCGTAGTACATGCTGCCGTGGTGAATGGCGGCCTTGCCCGCGACGAACGGGTTGCCGAACTCACCGCGGACTTCCGACGCGACCGACGGCGAGACGTTGACGCCGTCGACGTTGGTCAGCTGGTCCAGCCATTCGAACGTCTGCACGAAGCCGTCGTGGTCGAACAGGCTGGTCGAGAAGTCGGCGTCGTACCAGAACGGGGCGCCCGCGCTGAAGGCCGTGCCGGCCCAGCTGGTGACCCAGTCGGGACTCTCCATCATGCCGTAGATGCCGGCGCTGGAGTCGGTGAGCTGCTTGAGCATCTCGTTGGCGTCGTCCCAGTCCCAATTCGCGCCCGGGAAGTCGACGCCGGAGGCGCCGAGCAGGTCGAGGTTGAACGACCAGCCGGGAGCGTGGATCTGATACGGGAACCCGAGCTGCTGGTCGCCCCAGTAGTAGAGCGAGCCCTCGTACGGTTGGTGGGCCGGATGCCCTTCGGGGACCACGACGTAGTCGTCCATGTCGATCCCGTCTTTGGCCACAACCTCGGAGATGTCGCTGAACCCGCCGTCGCGAACCAGGATCTGGAAGATCCGGCCGTCGATCAGCGCCGTGACCGGGCCCGTGCCCGCGGCGATGTCGATGGCCATGGTGGTCAGGTCCTGCGCCGGCTCCACCTTGATGTTGATGTTCTCCTGCGCGTCACGGAAGGACGCCAGCGCCCAGGCCATGGCCTTGCCGCGCGGCCCGGCCGCGTGGTCGGTGGAGAACGTGACCTCGACCGGCCCCATCTGCTCCGTCATGGCGGGGGCGGCCTCGGCCGGCACCTCGACCATGACTTCCTTGGTCACGATCCGTTCCACGTCTCGGGTGACGACCTTCTCGACGATCCTCTCGACCGGGACTTCCTTGATCACCTCAACGTCCCGGGTCACGATCTTCTCGACCTCGACGATTTGCGTCTCACCGCAAGCCGCGAGGATGGCGGCACCTACGGCGCCAACGCCGCCTACGGCACCCGCACGCAGCAGCCGCCGCCGCGTAAATCCACGATCTCTACTCAACGCCATTCCTCTCTATACCTCCATCGCCTGCTGGCGAATCAGTAAAACACCGATTGTCTACATACCCCGATATGGTTCATCAGCCGTGCGCGCACCGGGCGGCGCAGCCTAAACAGTGCAGCCCGGTGACACGGAAGCCTGCGCGCACCTGCGAAGCGAGGAAGGATCGTTGCCCCCCCCGCGTGACGCGAACCTCCCCGAATACCCGCTTCGCGATCTCCACGCGTTCTTTGGGTGCGCCGTGCACTCACAAAGAGGCCCGACACTTTCCACCAGTCTGCAAAATCTGGCACCGCTGATCCGAAACGTCAAGTCAAGACCCCCTCCGAACCCGCGTTGCAGCCGTTCCATACGGCGTGCCTGGTCAACGGCGAACGAGGATCGGGTAGCGCACCCGGCCCCGGGTCCCTGTCTGTCACGCGGCGTTTCGAAACGTCCATGCGGCCCCCGCGACATGCGATCGGTCGGCGGCATGGCGGCCAATCCCATGCCCATCATCTGAAGACGCGCATTAAGAAAATCGCGCCGGGCGCCCCAAAGGGCTTGATGGCCCGAGCGGTCTGGGTGCGCCCCATCTGCTCATCTGGCCCGGTCGGCAGTCAACCTGAACCTCCCGGATATGTAAGCTAGCGTCGAGCGGGCCATGGACAAGGGGGACGCATGCCGATTCGAGCGACCGGCCTGCGCACGTGGCTGGCCCTACTCATGCTCGTTGGTGTGGTGGCGCTGGGCGCGTGCGGGGAAGCGGCGGACGGCGGCGGCCCAGCTGACGAGGCGGGAGCGCGCTCGATCGTGACCGGTCGCGAGCAGCTCACGCACCAGATCATCACCGAAGCCGATGCCGGGACGCTGGTCGAGACGCCGTGGTTCTGTTTTGACCTGGGGCTGCCGGACCGAAAAGGGATGGAACTGCACCTGACGGGTGACGACGCCTCGACGCTGCGATGGCGGTTCGCACAGAAACCAGACCCCCTGTTTCTCGAGTGGGCCAAGGTGGATGGCGGACCGCCGTTCGAGACGGATGGTCTGATCGGGGATCCGACGGAGGCGGCCAAGGTGTTGGAGTTTCGGGGGAGCGGCTTTGGGCGGACCAGCCTTGTGGTTGAGCTGGTCGAGCGGGATCCGGCGGCGCGCACTGGTGCGCCGGCACAGCGGCTGGAATTCCCGGTCGAGGTGGCGGGGAGAAAGCCGGGTGCCGGCGGCGCCATTCCCTGCTGACGTGGGTGGGCGGCTCGGGCGTCGGCCTCACACGTGATCCAGGCCCGGCAAAGTCGCACGGAGAAGCCCATCGTCCCCCGCCCGAGGCGCAGTGGACCTCGGGAGCGGATCACCTGAGTTTCCCAGTGGGCAGCCTTGCGACCGAAGTCGAACCGCCGTTGACGTTGCCTAGGAGGAGCTAGATGTCCGCTCGAATCGCTGTCGGACTGGCCGCGGCGGCCGTGCTGGCGTCTGTGGCGGCGGTGGTCATTGCGGTCGTAGCGCTGACCAGGGACGCGCCCGCGCTCTCGGCGCCGACCAAGGACGAGCCCGGCGCGTACTCCAAGGCACTGGTGCGAGAGGCTATCCGGCGTTACGAGCGCGACGGGCTGGAGGCGACGATCGAGTACTACAACAGCACCGAGAACGTTGACGGTGAGTGGTATGTGTTCATCATCAACGAGGAAGGCTTCACCATCGGCCACCACAATCTGAAACTCAGGAATCGCGACCCTAGCCTCCGCGTCGACTCGACCGGACGGTTCTACGGCGACGAGTTGCTCGGTGCGACAGCGGACGGCCGGTGGGTCGACTATTTCATCGTGAACCCGGGGACGGGCGAGGACGCACAGAAGCACACCTGGGCGGTCAAGCACGACGGTCTACTGTTCGGCTCCGGCTGGTACGAACGCTAGACGTAGTTCCCACTCACGTCGTTGACCGCGTGAAGGCCGCTCCGTTCGGTGAGGGGTCGGTCCCGAGCCGCATTGACGGACGGCCCGTCGGCCGCGCCGACATGCTAGAGGTCCGTTCGGTACAGGTAGCGGCTGTCCCAGAGGGCATACAGCGTGGGCGTGAGATTGCCGAAGATGTCTCGGACCGCGCTTAGTCGTTCCGAGAGCGCCGTGTAGATGACCGGCACGTTCTCGGCCGCGATCTCCTGGGCCCGCTGGTAGTACCCCACCCGCGTGTCGGGGTCCAGTTCCTGACTGCCCGAGACATACAGCTCGTCGATCTCGGCTTCCCATCCCGTCTCCGGCCGCGCCTGGTTGGGGTGCCACAGGTGCAGGTCCTCGCTGCTGTGCCAGAAACTGATGCCGCCGTACGGGTCCGGTCCACCGCTGAATCCGATGACCATAGCCTCCCAGTCATAGGAGTCGGTTAGCTGCGAGACAAGCTCGCCGCATTCGACGAGCTTATATTCCACCTTGATACCGATCTTTGCCATACCCCTACTGACGATCCAACCGACCTTTGCGCGCACACTGTTGCTCAGATTAGTCACCAGCGAGAACGCAATTTCGTTGCCATCGCTGTCCTCCCGTATCCCGTCCCCGTCGGTGTCCGTCCAGCCGATGCCGTCAAGGATTTCGTTGGCCTTGTCGAGATCGTATTCGTACTTTCGGACGTCAGGGTTGTGGAAGTCGCCCGCGGCCGGGCTTATCGAGGACCACTGCGGGTATCCGATGCCATGCTGCACATCGTTGATGATCGCGTTCTTGTCGATGCTGTGCGCGACGGCCTGGCGGAACTGCTTGTTCCGGAACCATTCCAGCTTCTCGAAATCCAGATACGACTCGCCGGTGTCTGGATTCCTGCCGGGATTCATGTTGAACCCCAGGAACGTCGTCCCGAAACCGGGGCCTCGTTTGTATATCGTGAAATTCCCTTCTTCCTGGAGCGGCTCGAGTTCCGCGAACTCCTCGCCCAATACCGCATGGACGTCCGACTCACCCGCGAGGAACTTCGCAAGCTCCGCCTCCAGGTCCGGAACGATGATGTGAACGATCTCGTCCAGGTACGGCAGGCTGTTGCCCTCATCGTCTTTGAGCCAGTAGTTCGGGTTCCGCCGCATGACCACGCGGGCTCCGGGATCGTACCGTTCGATGGTGAATGGGCCGGTGCCGATCACCTCGGCCGGGTCCGTGTCGATGTCCCACGTCGAGGCGAATGTGCCGTCGTCCACGTGCTTCTCGAGAATGTGCTTCGGGTATATCGCGGTGCCCATGGAGCGGAGGAACGGGGCGAATGACACTGGCAGGACGCATTCGACCGTGTAGTCGTCGATCGCCGTGACCGTCATCTTCGCTTCTTTCCATCCGCCGCTCGCCTCGTCCCGGAACCGGAAGTTGAATGCCGAACGGCTGCTGGCAGGGATATCGTCGTTGTAGATGACCCGATTGAAGGTGAAGTCCACGTCGTGGGCCGTGAACGGCGTCCCGTCGTGCCAGGTCACGCCCCTGCGAATGTGGAATGTCCACGTCAGACCGTCATCCGAGCGCTCCCAGGACTCCGCGAGCGCCGGCTCCACCTCGTCCGTCAACCACGAGGTCTCGGTCAGGCCCTCGAACAGGTATCCCAACACCCCCGACGACGAGGCGTCGTTCGCAATGGCGAGGTTGAGCGCAAGCGGATCGGAAATGGTGGCGAACGTCAGGCGTCCGCCCTGTTTCCCAATGCTGTACTCGAAGTGTTCGGCATTCTCCGTGAGTTGGTCGACGGTGGTGGTCTCAGCGTCGTGCCCGCAGGCGGATAGCGCGAGCATGGACATGGAAACGATCAGAAGGAGAGCAAGAATGCGCCGTGGCATGAATCTGTATGTCACCATATCCAGCGCAGAGAGAAACCAGCTCCGGACGGTTATTTCCCTACGATGAGGAGAGTTAGGACGACGCCAACTCCCAATGGCGTGGTGCAATCGGGCGGAAAGCGGGTCCGAGAACCTGTCGTGGGCTGGCTTCATCAGGATGCGGCCCCAGGTAGAAGAGTTGCCCGTCCGGTCCCTTCTCCATAGTCATCCGTGCGAACGGTGTCAAGGTCAGTGCAGATGCGACGGACCGCGCGCAACGTAACACAGGCTACCTAGGACCTCAAACAAGGACCGTGTTAAATGCTACATCGTTTGACGCATAGTTGGCTCTTCTAAGCGTCGGTATCATGACGGGCTGCCGGAAGATCGTCCAGGAATAGTGTTCGGACCTGCGGTGGGCAATGGACGAGGAGATGTGTATCGGAAACCGTGACAAAGACGCGTGGAGGGGCGGCGGAGTGAGACTTCTAGGCCCGTGGTCGAGCGGCGGGTACGCGGAGCATGTGTGCAGAATGGTGGGGTCGAACGGGCGCGGAGGGCTCTCTGCCGACCGGACCCACAGCCGCCCGGGTTCGATCCGCGCTTTCCACACCGGCAAGGACCGTGGGTAGCAGCGGAACCATGGCCTGCTCGCCGCCGTGAAGCGCCCTCATCATCTAGGGTTGCATACTTGTCACGGCGCGCTCCTGGAGGCTCCCGATGACACTGGACGGACGCGTGGCCGTCGTCACCGGCGGCGCTCGGGGAATCGGCTTCGCCACGGCCGCGCGACTTACCACCGCCGGCGCGACCTGTGCCCTCCTCGACCTGAACGACGATCTCGCCCAAGCGGCGGCAGCGGGGCTCGATCGCGCGACGGCCTGGCACTGCGATGTGGCCGATCGCCTACGGGTCCGGGCGACCGTGCGGCGCATCGAGGCCTCTGTTGGACCGATCGACATCCTGATCAACAATGCTGGCATCTGGCGCCACACGCCGGTGCTGGAAGTCCGAGAGTCCGAGTGGGACCGTGTCCACGCCACGAACGTGAAGGGCAATCTGTTCTGCGCGCAGGCCGTGGCGCCCGGGATGATGGCGCGCCGCGCCGGGAAGATCGTCAACGTCGCCTCCCTGGCAGGCTTCGTGGGCGGCGCGTACTGGAGCGCCTACGACGCCTCCAAGGCCGCCGCCATCTCGCTGACACTCGCGCTGGCGGAGGCGCTCGCGCCTCACAACGTGCACGTCAACGCCGTCTGCCCAGGCGCGGTGGACACGGCGCTGACCGACGCCATCCTTGAGCGCGAACCGGACGTCGAATTCGACCACGTCCACCACCCCGACGACGTCGCGAAGGAAGTCCTCGAGTTCGTCGTGCCGTTCGAGCAATCGACCAGCGGGCGGATCGTGCCGATGCGTGCGGTTCACTCCGTGCTGGGAATCGCGGTCGGATAGCCTCCCCGTGGCGGGCTGGCCCCGTCTTCACCGGCCGCCGTGGCAACCGAACTGCTGCGAACACATCGCACGCGACGACGAATCCCTGATGCGGATCCGCCATTACATCTACGACAATCTGACGCGCTGGCCATTCGACCCCGAGAATCCAATGGCTCTTCCAATGTCGTCAGGAGGGATCGTGTAATGGGAAATTGCAAGTACTGCGGGCAGTCCGCTGGATTCCTACGCAGCCAGCACAAGGAGTGCGCGGACAGGCACGAGAGCGCCGCGCGCTCCATCAAGGCGCTGTGCGTGGACGCGGCGTTGCACGGCGCCGGACTTGATGGGTTGTCGGGGAGGATTCGTGAGGTCGCCGCAACCGGTCGCATCGATGTCGCGGGCGATCGGATGACCGAGACGCTATCGAATGGCTGGTGCGATGCGGTCGAGGCGTCGATGGAGGATCACGCGCTCTCCTCCGACGAGAAGCGCGGCCTGAATCGCTATCGAACGCGATTCGATCTCCACGAGAACCGGCTCGACAGCGACGGTCATTTCGAGCTCTTCAGGATGATGGCGTTGCTCAACTCGCTGGTGGACCAGGCCGTGGTGCCTCGGTTTGACCGCAGGTCGGCGAGAGCCCAGTTTGGGCGGCTGCCATTCAACCTCATGAAGAGCGAAGAGCTGCTCTGGGTGTTCAGGGACGTGGGTTACATCCAGCAGGTGACGCGCCGTGAGTTTCGAGGCGGATCCATGGGTATGAGCTTCCGCGTAACCAAGGGTGTCTACGTGCGTCCGGGCGCGTTCCGGGGTCGAAGCGTCGCTTCCAAGTCCATGGAGCACACGGACTCCGGGATGCTCGGGATCACGACCAAGCACATCTACTTCACCGGCGCCGAGAAGAGCTTCCGGGTCCGTTTGGAGAAGATCGTGTCGTTCGAGCCGTACCAGGATGGGCTCGGAATCATGCGGGACACCGCCCGCGCGACGCCGGAGGCATTCACGATGGGTGCGGCCGACGCATGGTTCTCGGTCAACATCATCGACGCGTTGCTGGATATGGACCGTATCGCGTTGCCCAAGAGCGATGCGCCAACGCTGGATGACATTGTCGACGAGGAGCCCGGTGACGATGCCGACGATGATGACGCGGGCCCGTTCATTGCCGGCGCGGGCGCGTCGCTCTAGCCAACCCATGACGCAGGCCGGACGCTAGTCGGCGAGCGCTCCGCTCACCCAGCCGGGCTCGGGGTGCGCGTCGGTGCGACAATGCCGCGCGTTCGATACATCGCGCGGCGGTCATGAAGATCACCAGCGTTCAGGCCCTCGTTCTGCGGCTGCCCCACGTCACCACCGCGGCCGACGGCACGCAAGACACCTCGCTGATCAAGATCGAGACCGACGCCGGCATCACCGGCTGGGGCGAGGTCGAGTCGGCGCCCACGATCGTCAGGGCGGTCGTCGAGGCCCCGCTGTCGCATCAGCTCTCCGCCGGCCTCGCGTCCGCGCTGCTCGGGGCCGATCCGCTCGCCATCGACGACTGCATGGAGCGCATGGCCGCGGTCGCCGCCTATCA
This sequence comes from Chloroflexota bacterium, assembly GCA_965247475.1. Taxonomy (GTDB): domain Bacteria; phylum Chloroflexota; class UBA11872; order UBA11872; family UBA11872. The sequence goes on along the minus strand of OZ252016.1, from coordinate 1,923,970 downwards.
CTCGCAGACGGGCGTGGGCGCTCACGCGATGGCCGGCGCCAACGTTGCGCTCTGGGACATCGCCGGCAAGGCCTACGACGCCCCGATTCATCGCCTGTTCGGTGCGGGACGGCGTACCAGGCTGCGCGCCTACGCCTCCGTGCTGTTTCGTGATACGCCGGAGCAGACCTACGAGCTCGCGGCCGGTCTCCCCGACCTCGGCTTCACGGCGGCGAAGTTCGGCTGGGGGCCGATGGGGCAGAGCGAGGCCGGCGACATCGCGCACGTGCGCGCGGCGCGCCGCGGGATCGGCGATGCGCTCGATCTGATGATCGATGCCGGTCAGCCCTGGAACTGGCGGACGGCCCTCCGGCGCGCGCACCAGTTCACCGAATTCGATCCGTTCTGGCTCGAGGAGCCGTTGGGTCCCGACGACGTCGCGGGCTACGCTAAGCTCACCGCTCGCAGCCCCATCCCGATCGCCGGCGCCGAGCGCGAGTCCCGCTACGAAGACTTCGAGCGCTTCATCGTCGAAGGAGGATTGGACTGGGTGCAGCCCGATCCCGGTCGCTGTGGCATCTCGCTGATGGTCGAGATCGGCCGCCTCGCGGCGCGGCGCCACGTCGGGATCGTGAACCACACCTTCCAGACCGGTGTCTCGCTGGCGGCCTCGCTGCACGTCCTCGCGATCGTGCCCCAGGCTGAGGTGCTCGAGTACGCGGTGACCGACTCACCGCTGCGCAACGAGCTCACCCACGAGCGGTTGGAGCTTGTGGATGGCTATGTCCACGTGCCGGACGCCCCCGGCTTGGGGATCACGATCAACGAGGATGTCCTCGAGCGCTACGGGGTCCCGTAGCCCCAGCCGCCCGCTTCCGACGTCGGCGCCCGCCGCTTCTCCTGGATGGGCGCTGCGCTATGCCATCCTGGCGTCGCTCGGAATCTGCCCTCGTCCAGGTTTGGGGTGCGTTCGACCTCGGCGGCTGGAACCTCACGAGTCTCCCGGCGCGCCCCGCGTGAGCCGTACCTGAGGCGCGCGCCGCGTTGACCCTGAACCCGGCGGACCCGGTCTGGCCCGCGATTGTCCGCGTTCTGCTCCTGATCGGCTGGATCGCCGCCACCGGCCTGCCGATCTCGCGGGTGCTGTTCGGCGGCCGCCCGCGTCTGGTCTGGCCGTTCTACGCGCCCGCCATCGGCTTCTTGTGGCTGCTGCTCGTCGCCAATCTCGTGTCGTGGGCCGTCCGCGGGCCGCTCGGCAGCTGGCTGGGCCTTGTCCTCGCGTCCGCCCTCGCGATTGCGCTCGCATGGCGCACGCGCAACTTCGGGTCGCTGCGCCGGGCGCCGCGGGTGGGTGCCGCGGCCGTGCTGGCCGGGTCGGTTGCCCTCTATCTGTTCATCCTCGGCAACCGTACCCAGACCCTCTGGGTGGACGAGGTCTGGCACCTGCCGCTCGCCGGGACCATCGCGAACGGGTTCTTCCCACCGGTCTCGCCCTACGCGCCGGACGTTGGCCCCGGCTACCACTACGGCCTCGATCTGATCGCCGCCACGGTCATGAACGTGGCCGCGGCGCCGCCGTGGACGATCTATTACCTGCTCGGGTCGTTCCTGCTCGTCACGTTCGCGCTGGTGGCGGCCGGCCTCGTGTGGGACCTCGGCGCGCCGCGGTTGATCGCGCTGGGCGCGGCGCTGTCCGCGCTGCTGCTGGACGGATCGCTCGTCGTCGGCCTTCCGCAGGTGATGTCCGAGCCCGCCGCCGGCGACGGGTTCGGGGAGGCGATCGCGCGCCTGGGCGTGCCTGAGTCGGCGCACGCCCTCAAGCGCGTCGGCTCCATGCTGATCAACTGGCCGCAGTTCGCGCTCGGGCTCTCGCTGATGGTCGTGATGGCGGCCGCGCTGAACGCCGGATCTCGGCGTCGGCACGTGGCGCTGTTCGCGATCGGCGCCGGACTGCTTCCGCTGGTCGAATCGTCGCTCTTCCTGATCGGGTGGATCGCCGTCGTGCCGACCGCCGCGGTTCTCCTCTGGCGCGCGAAAGGGCGCGAACGTCGGGTGACGGCCGCGCTCTTCGCGGGCGCCGCTCTGCTGGTGATCCTCGCGGGCGGCGGCATGACCGATGCCCTGTTCGGCCGCGGGGGCACGACCGGCCTCGCGCAATTCGCGCCGGAGATCGAGCCGAGCGCGATCCGGCCCCTGATCGCCGCTGCCGGTCCCGCATCCGTCAAGCTGGGTCTGCCGCTGCTGCTGGTGGTCGCCGCGTTCACGGCGGCCGAGACTCGCTCGCGGGCGCTCGGATATCTCACGCTGGCGGCCACCGCCGCAGTGGTCCTCGTCAACCTCGTGACCACCGGGCTCCCCAAGCTCGACGCGCGGTTCGTCGAGCTTGCGTTCCTGCTCATGGTGGTCGCCGGTCTCGCCTCCATCGGGATCTGGATCGCGCGGCTTCCCACCTACGCGAGCGCGGCGCTGCAGGTCGTGGTGCTGGTCCTGGTCCTGATCCCGACCGGTCTGCCGCGGGGCGTATCCGGCGCCGCCATCGCGGCCCAGGGCTGGGACCTCGGCTATCCGCGCGTGCACGATCCCGGGAACCGAGTCCTCAACCCGACCGGCTTCGCCGCCGAGTTGCGTTCGAACTGGCCCGCGTATGCGTGGATGCGGGAGAACCTCCCGGGCGACGCACGCGTGCTCACGCCGCATGCGCCCGTGCTGGCCGCGGCCACCGGCCGTCCGGCGCCCACGTCTCCGCCTGAGATGGCGGCGTTTGACGAACTGGCGACCCCCGCCTATCTGGACGCGCTGCGGTTCCTCAACCGCGACCAGCTCGATCGGCTCAATGTCACTCATCTGCACCTGACGCCGGGCGTCGAGGCCGATCTGCATGCGGATGCGCGCCGCGCGCTCGCCGATCCAGCTCAATTCCGGCTCGTCCAGGCGTTCGAAGGCGACGCCGCCAGCGGCCACCGGATCTACGAGATCGCCGCGGGCGCCGGCGTCCCCGACCCGGATCCCTCGAGCTTTGCGGCGCTGGCCGGGATCGGCGCAAGGGCGGAATCGATCTGGGTCAGCGGCGCGCTGTCCAAGCAGGAGCGCGAGCGCATCCTGCTGACGCTGATGGATGTCCACCTGCCCCAAGGCCCCGACATCCGCATCACCCGCGCGCGCGTCGATCCCAGGTACCGGCCCTGGCCCAGCGACGATCCCGAGGGGCTGGGCATCTTCCCCGCGTCGGTCCTGCCGGCCAAGTTCGGGCTGGACCGTGGAGACGCCGTCTGGCGCGGCTACGGTCTGGAGGCGTTCGATACGCGCGACGCCTGGTCGCGCGTGTGGCGCGCCGCGCCGGAGGCCGCCACGCCGCCCGACGATGTGATCGCGGTCTGCGGTGAACGGCCCGGCGAAGCCGTCCAGCTACGGGTCGTCGGCCCCGTCGGAGGACAGATCGTCGCCGGCGGCGTCGGGCTCGAGCTCGACGGCCACGTGCACGAGCTGACCGTGCCAGGGGTGGCGTGCGAGCGAATCGCCGTTGCCGCCGCGAACGCACCGATCCCCCCGTTTGTTCAGATGCGCTCCGCCGCCCCCGGAACCGCCGGACGTGATCTCACGCAGTCCGCCGCGCTGGCCTATGACGTCGGCCTCGACGGCAGCGAGGCCGCGATCAACCTCTGGTACGCCAACGCCGGCGGGATTCCGTTCGATGTCGGGACCGAGCTACGGGTCTATCGCACCGACCCCAGCGGAACGGCCCCCGCCGATCCGCACGGCCAGGCATCGGTCACCTGGTGGGAAGGCCCCATCCTGCTCGCGCCCGAACTTCAGATGTCCGCGCTGAGGTTCGATGCCGGACGGCTCACGATCGACGACGAGCCGGGCGTGGGCTTGCGCGGTGCGCCGCCGCCGGGCGCGTATCAGCTCGCGCTGACCGTCGCCGGATCCAACCCCGTCACCGGCGACCTGGACATCATGCGCGTGATCCCGCTGGTCGAGTTCCACGTCACGCCCAATGCCATCCGCTACCGGCCCCTCAGCGGCATCGTCGCCATCGATCCGTAGCTGGCGCCCGGTGGCCCGGCCTTCAGGTCGGGATGTCCCACGTGGAGCAGGTGACCCTCGAACGGACCGGACAGCGCTCAAATGGGCCGAGTGACCGAGAACGAGCCGGGCGGGCGTTATCCACGGTCTCGCCGCTCGCGCTGCTTGCGGCGCCGGAACCCTCTACCGGACCGGAGCGCTTCGGGTCAGGTCACGGGCCATCAAGCAGCATGGCCTGGCAGTCAGCTACTGCGTTAGCGATTCCGACGGCAGGCATGCGATGGCGTAGATCGCGCTATGCGAGTCCAGACCGCCGCACAAGATCGATCTCGAATGGAGAGAGATGAGCTGATAATCTCTGCTTTATAATAGCTTGTATCACCATCCTATAGTTAGGACTACATGCATGTAGCTTTGCAACTAGCAGCACACATATGTCCAGGCAATACCTGCCTGCTAGCGGGTCATAGCTGCGACGTAATCGTGCTCGTATCCTGTCGGGCAATACGGACTTCTTTACCGCATGCAAAAGGCTGACAACCCTTACCAAGCGCTCTCCAAGGCCGTCGCGACCGTGTCGCTCAACAACATCTGCATATGACTCGCCCAGTGATGCGAGCACAAGGGCCACTGCCCGGGCTCCGTATTCTCGTGACCGGTTTCGCAAATACCGGTGTAGCGAAGGGGCGGAACGTCCGTCGCCGAAGCGAAGCAGCACCAGGGCCGCAACTTCATCGGGGATCCGCGGCCCCGTGCGCCGACGTAGGGCATACCTCGCCAAGCTCCGGAGTTCGCGACGCTCAACTGTGGTCGTCGGCTCTAGCCTCAGCAGTTGTTCGGCGAACGTACGTCCGACGTCGTCATAAACTATGCGCTCGTCCTCCAGAATGGCCTGCAACGGCAACAAGAATTCGCGGGGCGGACAGACGACTCTCAAGTATTCAGCTACTCGGCGGGCAAGAGCAGGATCACGTAGGACATCCCCGTGCGCACGTTGTACGAAAACACGAAGTCCGAGCCGACCCGCAGCAAGATACACTCTCTTGAGGATCTTTGCCCACTCTCCTCGTCCCTCGTTCTTGCGCGCACGTTGCCAGATATTCCGGAAGCTCTTGCGCTGCTCAATCCGAGCCTTCCGAGTAATCGGCTGCCCGCCTTGCCACTCTCGGTCGAGGCGGTCCAGCCCATCGTTTGCTGCGAAATGAAAGTGCTGCCGCGCATCGGAAAGAGTCAGGATTCGGGTCTTTCCAGCGTTTGGGGCTAGGTGCAGACGCTTGAGCGACACGTTTGTCTCTGAGAGAATAGAGTAGGCGTCGGCTTCGGTTTCCACGCCAAAGGTCTGATCATCCATCCACCGCACATACGCGTCCTGCCCGACGGCCTTGACCATTCGATCGTCATGGGGGAACAGGACGATATGAGCAAGGCAACGTGAGCAGTCGAATTCGTCTACCGGAATACCAATCCGTGGGTTAGCGGAGAATGGATGACGGAACATAAGGCGCTCAAGAAGAAGCTGGACAAGCCCAGTGAAACTCCTTGAGAATCCGAGTTCAGACAAGGCGGCCTCGATCTGTATATGCGCGATACTATCGAAGAAGTTAGTGGTGTCTGTAATAACGATATTAGGATAAATCTTCCTTAGAATGAGAAGCTGTCTATATTGGTTAAAGCGAAGCCATACCCGGAATGAGGATCTACCATAGTCAGTAGCCCCGGATGTTTCAGTCTCAGCTTCCTGGCGCGCATCTCTGCGAATCTTATGGATCTTGTCACGCGCAAACTAGACATCGTGCAACCGGCGTCTACGCTTCTGAGATCGATCAATAATACATGTAGCTACTGTGTGATATAATACTAGATGTGGTATCTCAGGAAGCGTCATCCATCTACTAAATCCGTGCGACTTACCGAGTGTGAATCTGCGTGGTCGTCGCGGCTCGTATGATCCTGAACGGAGTTCTCTAAGAATGTGTCTAATCCAAGTATTAGGATCGAGGTCATAGTCAATGAAATCGACAACGTCTCGGAGAGAGGAGCGACGCAGCTCTTTGCTGATCTCCTTCCAGCTCTTCCAAAGTGCGGACTTCGAGACTTCCCGCAAACCACCATGCGGAGGGAGGTGCTGAGGAGTAGACATCAGCACCTTACGGTACCGCCGTTCCTGGGATTGAGGCGCGGAACAGGATGCCGACAGGTTGAGGCATCGCGGAAGGGTGACGCGCTCGGAGTCATGGTGGTGCTCTGAAAGGCCTTGGCTGGGCAGTCTATGCTGCGTCGGGAGTGGGATGGGTGGTGCGAGCAGCGTTTCGTCCGCCCAGTCTCGGACGGGGCCCTTGGCGATTAGCTGAAAGAGCGCCGCGCATGCGGTTCCAGCGTCTGGATCAGCACGTGCTCGCGCGGGTCGGCGGCGCGGGACCGCGACTCACCACCTGACGGCATTCCCGGGAACCGCGGAGCCGCGCGCGCCTCACGGATTCGTAACCAGCACCCCCGCGTGCTCGATCGCGGCGTGACGGTCGTTGAAGTCCACGCTGCCGTCGTCCTCCTCGCACTCCAGCTCCACGCCGCGCTCGAATCCCGGCTGGTTGCCGTCCATGAAGTCCCGCTCGAGGCGCTCCGCGACCGTGTATTCGGCCGTGCGGCCGTCGGCCCACGCCACCCGATAGATCGCGCGCGGGCAGGGCTTGGTGCTCATGTCGTCGCGCCGCAGGCGTTCGAGCGCGTCCTCGTTCACGTCGATGCCCAGCCCCGGCGCTTCCGGCACCCGCAGGTAGCCGCGTTCGATCCGCAGCGGCTCGATCAGTAGATCGTTGGCGTAGGTGTTCAGACACGTCACCGCCGGCCAGCGCGCGGCCGCGAACACCGCCCCCTGGTGCGCCGCGAACGCCGAGGTGATGCCGGTGCCCACGAGCTGGAGCCAGAAGGGCATGTTCGTCTCCGCGGCGAGTTCCGCGTGGTGCCGGTTGTCGCCCGCGTCCCGGTTCACCACCAGCCCGTCGCACACCGCCTCGCGCACGGCGGTCACGAACGGCGGCGTCCCCGTGTGCAGCGCCGTCGGCCGCTCGAGCTTGGCGCGCAGCGACTTGTTGCCGGCCACGTCGTTCGTTGCGATCGGCGTCTCGAAGATCTTGACCTTCTCGAACCGCTCCAGCTCGCGCAGCACCGGGAGCGCGGTGCTCGCGTCGAGCAGCCACTCGTTGAAGTCGAGGTCGAACACCGCGTGATCGGGCGTCACGGCGTCCACCGCCTGCATCTGCGCCACGATGTCGAACCACGGCCGCGCCTTGAACTTGAACGCGGCGTAGCCGTTCTCGACCGCCGCTTGCGCCTCCGCCGCCCAGTCCTCGGGCGGCATGTCGATGCACCACCACGCGATCGGGCACCAGTCGCGGACCTTCGTGCCGATCAACCGGTAGGCCGGGACGCCCAGCGCCTTGCCGGTGAGATCGAACATCGCCTGTTGCAGCCCCGCGCCCAGCGAGTCGTCCCAGAGCAGCTCCGCGGGGTTGCGGCCTATTACGCGCTCGATCGCCTGATCCGTCACGGTTGGGCTGCCCCAGGTGTAGTGCGAGATCGTCTCGCCCCAGCCGACCAACCCGTTGTCGGTGGTGACCTTGCAGACTTCGCTCAGCGACCAGTCCCCGTACCGCAGCCGCATGTGCCGTTCCGCGAGCGGCGTGTGACCGGCGTCGACCGGGATGCCCTCGACCGACGTAATCCGCATGGCAGGCGTCCTCGCTGCGAGCCGCCGCGCAGTGTCGCATGGGCTCGCCTCGTCACGATCAGAGCGCCCGAACAGCGTTGGTTGCGGAGCGCCGATCTCAGACCCGGCGCACCTCACGCGTGAACAGCGCGATTAACGCGAACCAGATCGGTGTGAACGCGATCGCCACCGCCAGCGTGCCGCCCGGACCCTCGTAGGAGTCCCAGCTGGCGTCGAACGCGTAGTTGAGCGTGGCGACGATGCCGGTCGGCAGCGCCACCAGGCTCACCAGCCCAAACACCACCAGCAGCGAGCCCAGCAACCAGCGGCGCTGCGTCCGGTTCGCGTCGCCCATGCCCGCCAGCACCCGCACCAACAGGTGAATCGCGAATATCACCAGACCCACCACCGCCACGGAGATTCCCGAGATCAGGCCCGAGCGGAACGCGCCGTCGAGCCGCTCGGCCTCGCGCGCGTCGTACTGGGCCTTGGCCCGTGCGAGACCCTTGTCCGCCGCGCCGGCCGCGGGCGCCTTCACGAGCGGCGCCATCGACCCATGCTGTCGGCCGTAGCTGAACTCGCCGCCGGCCGCGCGGCTCAACCCAGCGTTGACGAGCTGGGAGGCGCCGATCGCGGCCACAATCAGCGCAGCCACCATTGCCACCCCTACGTAGGCGGTCAGGAATCCGGCCACGCTCAAATGCACGACGGGCTCACCGGCCCGTACCCGCACGAACGCGTATACCGCCAGCCCGATCACGGCTAGTACCGCAACGATCGGTAGCACACTGAACAGGATGCCCGCAGCCATCTCCGCTCGCTTCCCGGGGGCGACGACCTCGACTATAGCAACGGGCTGGCGCCCCCGGACGCTTCAATCGCGGCCACCCGACACACGGCGAGCCGGTACGCTCCGAGCCGCGCGCCGCCGCCGCCGAAGGGACTCTTCCGTGATCGACCTGAGCAAGTACCGGATCATCGATTTCTCGCCCGAGTTGATGCCCGGCGAGACCCGGACGAACGGCCACCACGAGAACGGCGAGCCGTTTCGCGGCCGCTGGATCGAGGTCCAGGAGGTCGAGGCGCTGGGCGCGCGGATGCACAAGATCCAGACCCAGACGCACCTCGGCGTTCACGCCGAGGCCGCGTACAAGTACGACGCCGAAGGCGCCGACCTCGCACAGATGCCGCTGAGCGCCTATCTGGGAGAGGCCGTGGCCTGCGACTTCAGCGCCAAGGAATCCGGCGCCGCCGTCGACGCCGAAGACTTCGAGGCGCTGGGCGTTACGACCGGCGATATCGTCCTCACCTGGGGTGACGCGGCCACCCAGGCCGAGCAGCCGTTCATCACGGTTGGAGCGACCGATTGGCTGATCGAGACCGGCATCAAGGCCATCGCCTACGAGGACATCGACTATTCGCCGCCCGGAACGCCGCTCGGGCAGGGTGACGCCGACTGCAAGATGCTGCTGGCCGGCATCCCGGTGATCGACGGCATCCAGGGTCTGAGCCAGATCACCAAACGGCGCGTGTTCTTCATTGCGCTGCCCGTGCGCATGCGGCGCGTCACCGCCTTCCCCACGCGCGCGATCGCGCTCGAACCGCTGGACGGGTAGACAAGATGGAAGGACCGGCCGCGGTCGCACGGCCGTAGGTTACGCAGGACGGGTCAGGTGCCCATGCCAAGTTCCCTCTCCATCGAGGGAGAGGGCTAGGGTGAGGGGGTCGGAACTGACGGCTGTCATTGGGTGCACGGACGACGCCATCGGCCGCCGCGCTACCATCGCGCCCCTGACGGCCGAGATTGCCAGCGGACGCGAACGCACAGAGGAACTCACATGCATGCGACCAGTCTTGCCAGCGGCATCCGCACGGTTCACAGCGCCGATGCTGACCTCGATCCCTGGTCGATTCCCAGCGACGACATCATCAGCGGCCAGCCCGACGCGCGCGGCATGTTCCTGTGGCAGACCGACGACAAGCGCATTGGCAGCGGCGTGTGGACATGCACGCCGGGCACGTTTCGTGCCGACTACGCGTGGGACGAGACGGCGCAGATCCTCGAGGGACGGGTCACCATCACCGACGACGACGGCGACATCGTGACGCTCGGACCCGGCGATCTGTTCTTCGTCCCCATCGGCAGCAAGACCACCTGGGTCGTGCACGAGGCCGTCCGCAAGTCGTTCCACCTGCGCGCCGACGATCCCGTCGAGCTCTAGCCGCCCTCGTCCCGAGATTTTGCGACGGGCACCCATGCCAGGGTGGCTCTCCATTGAGGAGACCTTGGCGTAACCCCTCGTCATTCCCGCGCACGCGGGAATCTAGGCCCCACCCAACCTGGAACCGCGCAGGGTCCTCCCCCGACATCCGTAGCTTGACCGGGCTATGCACGGTTCTCATGTAGGGGCAAACCCTTGTGGTTGCCCTCGGTGGTGGCGCCGCGCATCCCTCCTGTCATTCGAGCCGCAGCCGAGGAACCTCACCGCCACCGGACCGGCGAGAGCCTGTCGAAGGAGCCGCATTCGCGGTTTGTAAGATCCCTCGCGGGAGCGCGGTAGAGCACGAGCCCTAGGACCCAACCCGTGCGCTCCCGGTGCCGGCGCACCTGAGCAACCTCGGCTCGGCTATCGTGCAGGTGCCCCGACCGAGAGCCTCGTGCTGCCTAGCGGCGCAAACGCTGTGGACGCGGCAGTTCATCTTCCAGAATCCCTAAGCGCGCACTACCAGCAGGTGCTGGGCTCCGTCGGCCTCACCGCTGGCCGGCTCTTGGATGTGGGCTGCGGCGCCGGGCGGTTCCTGCGCCTCGCCGCGCAGTCCGGCGTGCGTGTCGCAGCTGGCATCGAGACCCGTCGGCGAGTGCTGCCGGCTCCCGCCGGCTTCTGGCTGGCGGTTGGCGACGGGCAGCAGTTGCCGTTCAACGCCCATTCGTTCGACCTCGTGACGTTGATGGAAACCTTGGAGTGGGTTGGCGATCGGGTGCAAGCGCTCCGAGAAGCCGCCCGCGTGTGCGCGCCTGCGGGCCGTGTGATTGCGGACGACACCGACTGGGATACGGTTGTGTTCTCGGGGACGAACGAAGCGCTTGGCCGGCGAATCCTGCGCTCGTTTTGCGATTCGGGCCCGGCCGGATGGATCGGCCGCGCCACGCCCGCACTGATGCGCCGGGCGGGTCTCGAGGACATCACCTGCGAGGCGCACGTGCTGGTCGAGCGCGCGTACGAGCGGGCACCCACGGTCACTGGCAGGCCGGCGTGATCGCCGATTGGCTGCGCACTGGAGGCGAGGTCCCGAACGCCCACATCGAGGCGTGGCTCTCGGACCTCGAGACGCAGGCCGATCGAGGCGACTACGTGTTCAGCGTGAACCGCTACGTCACGACCGGACGGCCGGCCGAATCACCGGCGGCTTAGACCGAGTCGAGCGGTCTGATCGACTCGATGACCCACGCAAGCACGGCCTCGCGATCCAGGTTCGGCCAGGATGTCGTGTCGATGCTCAGCGTGCCGCCCGAAACCGCGAGCGGCATGAATGGGCGGCTCGCCATCTGCTCGATCTCGGGCAATCGCTGCGTGTCGTAGTGGCTTGCGTGGCGTCCCTCGCGGTCGGGGCGACGCCGATAGCGGTCGATCAGCACCTCCGGCGCGCCGGTCAGCACGATCTGCACCGCCGTGCATCCACACTCCCGCTCGAGCCGGCGGATGCGCGCGTCTGCGAAATCGGGACGCAGCGGTGATTCCACCACCACCGACAGCCCGGTCCTGAGCCACTCCTCCGCCAGACCGAACATCACTTCGATTGCGGCCCGCCCGAGGCGCTTCGAGTCCTCGACGCCGGAGGCGCCCAGCGTGTCGAACAGGCGTTCCTTGATCGAGTCCTTGGACAGCAGCGGCAGGCCCAGCTCGCGAGACAGATACCGCGCCAGCGTCGTCTTCCCGGCGGCCGGGGGCCCGGTGACGATCAGCAGGAACGGTTCGTCATTCATTCGCGCACATTGCGGTCCGCTCGAAAGCCTCGCCCACCCGGCCTAGCCAAGCCGCTTGGCCAGCTGCTGGCGCCTGGTTTCGTAGCCAACTTGTCGTACAGCGCCCGAGCGGCCGTGTTGAAGTCGTAGACGGCGAGTTCAACCACGTCCACGCCGCGCTCCAGTGCCCAGGCTTCGGCACGCTCCATGAGCGCGGTACCGATACCCCGGCGACGTGCGCTTGCGGCCACGACAAGCTCCTTGACTGCAACGAACCTACGCGGCCGCAACGCCGGGACGTCGGGGATATCGTCTCGCCGTCGCTCGACGGCCCGCACGAGCCCGATCGCCGTCTCCGACCGCTCTGCGACGAGCAGAAGCATGGCTGGGTCCGCGAGGAAGCCATCGAATAGCGAACGTGTTCGGGCGGGCGCCTTCGTGTGGCGGAACAAGTCAGAGACGGCGTCTGCGTGTAGCGCATCGGCCTCCGCATAGAGGTCGCGCACCGCCGCGTAGTCAGCCTTGACAGGCTGCCGGATCTGAACCCCGCGATCCATGCGATGCAGGTTGCGGCCGGTACGCGTTCAGGTCAATCGACGTGGCTGCCCAGCCAAGCTGCCTCCAATCAGCCGCCCGAGGCAGCCGATCCCCTCGGCCTCGCCTGCTTCACCGTCGGACCCGCGTCACGGCGCCCCTCCGTGCGGGTCGTGCTCGATGACCGGCTCATCCGCGGTCGCCAGCTCGGCGAACGTGCGCGCCATCTCGTCCACCACCGCCTCCCAGAGCCGTGCGCCCAGCCCGGCGCTGGCGTGGGTGGCGTCGCCCACGACGCCGGTCGAGGAGTAGCGCGTGAAGTCGACCGGATAGTCCCACTCCGTCTGATGCTTCGGGTCCAGTTCCGGGATCAGATCCGTGCGCACGGTCCGGGGGCGGAGATGCAGGGCAAGTGAGGTCGCAAAGCTGTCCGCGTGCCCCCCAGGGACGGACGGATCGGCGGTGCGACACCAGACATCGTGGAACGGAAGACGCGGCAAGAAGGCCATCGAGCGTCCCGTGTGGGCGAGGTTGAAGGCTCGGACCGTCTCCTCTAGATCGTGCTGGCCGCAGCCGCGCCACACGATGATGCGCGCGAACCCCTGCTCGCCCAGGGACTCCAGGACGGCCCGCACCAGAGCCTCGTGCAGCTCGGCCGAGATGTCGATGTAGCCCCAGCCGAAGTTCCGGTGCTCCGGCGTGGGTCCGAACGGCATGGTCGGCAGCACCAGAGACTTGAGGGAATAGCGATCCGCCGCTCGCTCGGCAGCGGCCCGCGTGGTGGCTTCCACCTGCCACGTGTCGGCGTCGACCGGCAGATGGGGTCCCTGTTGCTCGGTGCAACCGGTGGGAACGATCGCAACCCAGCCCTGCCGGGCGCGATCACGGATTTGGAGAAACGTGAGGTCGCCGTATTGCATGGATAGCCCTCTCGTTGATCACAGGCGCGCATCGCGGCGGCTGGCGTCGGCCTGCTACCAGCTGACCCCACGCCCGCACGACGCGAGCGCATGCGTCCTAGGTCGTGATCTGGAATCGAGGGGCTATGCCATTGCGGGTGAATCGCCCCCGCATCAGGGACCCAATTCCTTCGTACCCGACTCTAGCTTGCCAGCAGCCGCCCTGCGCGGCCTCGATGTCGTCCCGATCCGCCCCATGTCGCTCCGCCGCGGCCGATTCCTCACCCGCGCCGCCCGAGCCTTCGAGGCTAGAATCAGCCCCCGTCGCCCGCCGCAGTGGGAGTCGCGATGGCGCCAGCCGATCCGCTTTGCCCGGACCCGGCGCGATCGCGGCCGGCATCCTCGCGGCCTGTGGTGAGGAAGCGCCTGCCGAGCTTGCCGGCGTCGCGCTGCCGGACATCTCTCGCCCCGCGCCCCGCGCGCCGCGCGACGTGGGTCTGCCGGAACCCGGCGAAGGCCGCCCGATCCAGATCGCCATGACGAGTTATGGCAGCTCGTTCGCGGGCGGAGTCGGTCTCGACGTCGTCGCCGTGCTGTCCACCGCCAGCCGGATTTCGCGGGACCGGTTCGACTTCGGCTGGAGCGAGGTCCGCTCGGTGCCGCCGTACGTCGAATGGGACATGAGCGCAGCTATCGCCGACCTGATCCCGCCACTGCCCGACGTGATCCTGTTCCATACGGGCGAGTTCGCAGACCTCGTGGCCGGCGGCAGCTTGGATCCGCTGGAGCCGCATCTCGCCATCGATCCAGGATTCGAACCCGGCGCCTACTGGCCGGGCGTGCTGGAGGCCGGGCAAGTTGACGGGCGGCAGTTCGCGCTGCCGGTTGTCGCCGTTCCCAGAATCGTCATTGTGAACCGGGCGCTGGCCGCGAGTCGGGAGGTGAAGCTGCCGCCGGCGGACCGGCTGGCCTTTGATCGTGACGCGTTCTTCGAGCTGGCCCGTCGGCTCAACGCGGTGCCGGGCGACGACGGCAGCAGCGGCACCCCGGGCCTGCTGATGCGCGTCAACCCCGACGCGGACCCGGCGACGCAGATGTTCACGGCCCCGCCGCTGACCCCCTATGCGCATGTCTTTCTCGCCTCCGCCGTCGGTGGGATCGGCTCGCCCGACGGGTCGTACGAGGGACTGCGCACCGAATCCGCCGTGCGCGCCGTCGAAGATCTCCAGGCGATGGTCAACGATCTCGGCTACGCGCTCCCGGGAGAGGAGTTCCTACGGAATCTGCGCGCCCAGAACTTCGGAATGTTTGTCGCCGGCTTTGGTGGCGCCAAGCCGGCGGAGTTCGATTCCGCCATCTACCCGTTCCCCGACTTCGGCAGCGGTCGCAACCCGGCGCGGATCGACTGGCTGGCGGGCGTCGCCGCCACGAGTGGCGATCCCGCCGCCGCCTATCGCGCCGTCACGCCGATCGCCTTGGGCCTCGCGCAGGTGGCCAGGTTCCCGGCGCTGCGCACCTCGGCGGAAGAGTTGCAAATACTGTATCGGGACCTGACCATCGAGGAAGCCGAACTCATGGTCGATCTGCTCGAGCACGCGGCGCTCATAGGGATTGACCGCCGCGATTGGCCGGTCCTGATCGGCCAGATCGACGCCAGCGCTGTCCTGGGCGGTCTGGACCCGGCCGAAGCCCTCAATCGGGCGGCCGATGAGCTCGCGGCCCTGCGCCGCGGCTAGTCGACCAGTGCGGTCGCCGCCGCCGCTTGTGCGCGTCGGTTTCGCTGGTAAGAACCGGATCGGAGGCGCGCCGTGGTCGGCTTGATCGCGCGCCGTCGATTGCCGATGTGGCGCATGGTCATCACCGGGGGTGTGCTGGCGGCCCTGTCGCTATTGGCCGCGTGCGGCGACACCGACGCCGGCGCTTCCCACCGCTCGGCCGCGACCGGCAAGACACAGGTCGGAGCGTTTCTCCTCACCGAGGCCGACGCCGGTGGCCGGTTCGAGATCGAGGTCTTCGTGCACGACATCGGTCTTCCCGACAAGAAGGGCCTCGAGATTCAGCTGGCCGGTGACGACGCCTCCACGCTCCGCTGGCGCTTCGCCGAGAGGCCGGATGCGCTGCTGATGGAGTGGTACGCGGTGGACGGCGCGCTCGCGTTCGAGACCGACGGCCTGCTGGGCGACCCGACCGCCGCCGCCAAGATCGTCGAGCTTCGAGCCCTGGCGGTCGGCGAGGTCACGGCTGTCTTCGAGTTGGTGGAGCGCGACCCGGCCGGCCGCACCGGCGAGCCCGCCAAGCGGCTCGACTACACCTTCGCTATCCGTCCCGCGCCGGTGCAAGAGAGCCTCGAGCCACCGGGCGCCGGATTCCGCATGCCGCTCTAGCCCGGCCGCCCGCGGAGCCAGATCGCCCGACCCGCGCTAATTCCCGAAGTACCCGTCATGATGGTCGAAGATCGCCAGCAGCTTGGTCCGCACCTCCGGCGGCAGCGGACCCGCCTCGATCGCCCGCACGTTTGCGTCCAGGTGGCCGGGATCGATCGTGCCGGTCAGCACGGTCGCCACCGCGGCCGGTTCGGCGACGAACCGGTACGCCGCGTCCTGAATTGACCGGACGTCGCCCCGCACGAGCCACCCGAGCGGGTCGTCATCCGGCACCGCGTCGGAGGCCACGATCCCGCGCGCCTTCATGTCGGCGATCGTCGCCGCCAACCGGCCCGGATGCGCCAGCGCCCGCCGTACCGCGGTCATCGCCACCACGCCCACATCGGCGGCCTGCGCGGGCGGGAAGAGCAGCCGCTCCGGCGCTGGCGAGAGCAGGTTGTAGCTAACCATCACCATGTCCGCGAACCCGTTCTGGACCGCGCGGACGAGCATCGGCGCGAAGCCCGATATCCCGAGGAAGCGCGTCTTCCCGGAGTCCCGAATCCTCTCCAGTTCGCGCAGATGCGACGCGATGCACGACTCGTAGCGCGGCAGGTCCTCCAGTGCGTGGATCATCAGGATGTCCACGTGCTCGACGCCCAGCCGCTTGAGGCTTCGATCGACCGACTCGCCGACCGCGGCGGGCGGGACGACCGGCGATGTCGGGTCGTTGTAGTCCACCAGCGCCAGGTACTTCGTGGCTAGCACATAGGACTCGCGTGGAACGTCTGACAGGGCGCGTCCCAGCAGTTCCTCGCTCTCGCCGTAGTCGGCGGCGGTGTCGAAGTAGTTGATGCCATGATCGAGGGCGCGGCGAACCAGCGCCCGCGTCGCATCCAGTGCCGTGCTGCGCGCTTGGCCGAACTTGTTCGGACCGCCCGTGCCCAGGCTCAGCAGGGAGACGTCAAGGCCGGTCCGCCCCAGCCGCCGGTATTCCATCAGCCGCCGCGGGTTCGGCGCGTGGCTGCGGTCACGCCGGAAACGGCGGGAGCGCGCTCGGATCGATCTCTTCGCCAAACCCCGGCGCGTCAGAGGGCCGCAAGCGGCCGTTCCGCGGCACCGGTGTGCCCGGCGGCCACACCGCGTCCTCCAGCGGCACGCCCGCGGGCGTGCTGATCCAGTACTCGCCAAGCGGGACCGACGCCAGCGCGAAGACGGCGTGCTGCCCGTAGGCCGTGCTCACGCCGCCATGCGGGATTAGCGTCAGGCCGGCCGCTCGGGCGATCGCATCGATCTCCAGCAGCGTCGTCAGGCCGCCAACCCAGGTCACGTCGGGCTGCAGGATGTCCACCACCCGTCGCCCGGCCGCCTGCTTGAACGGATACGCGGTGTGCCAGTGCTCACCCGTCGCCAGCGGCGCCCACGGCACTCGCGCACGCAGCTCGGCGTGCGCGTCCATGTCCTCCGGGCGCAGCGCCTCCTCGATCCAGCGGATGCGATACGGGCGCAGCGCCTCGGCCAGCCGGGCGGCATAGTCCACGTCCAGCGTCATCCAGCAGTCCACCATCAAGTCGATGTCATCACCGATCTGCTCGCGCACCTGAGCGATCCTCTCGGTCTCGCGCCGCAGGCCCTCCTCGCCGGATTCCGGCCCGTACGCGACCCCGCGTTTGGTGGCGCCGAACCCGAGCTCCAGGTGCCAGTCCGTGTCCTCGCCGGTCGCGTAGCAGACGATCTCGTCCTTCGCCGGTCCCCCGATCAGCTCGTACACCGGCTTGCCCAGCACCTTGCCCTTGAGGTCCCAGAACGCCAGATCGATCGCGCTGATGGCGAAGGACGCGAGCCCTTGGCTGCCGAATGGCGAGCACAGCCGCATCATCATGTCGTGCAGCGTCGCCGTCTCCAGCGCCGGCTCGCCCTCCAGACGCGGCCCCAGATACTCGGACACGATCGTCGCCACCGGCCGCCCATAGTTGCAGCGGGCGAACCCCTGCGTGCCGTCCTCGGCGGTTGCGACGACCCCGAAATACTCCCAGGTCGGGGTCCACGAGAGGCGCCGTACATATCGCGGATAGCGGGTCATCGGGCTGCCCAGCCGGGCCGCCGTCAACCACTCCGGTCCCCGCGCCTTGTCGCCGAAGTCAGCCGGCGGCGGCTCGAGCGCGACCGTCCGGATGCTCGAGATCTTCATGTCGTCTGGCCAAATCCTCGGCGGCGACTACACGACCCCGACCGCTGCGTCAGTCGCCGCCGCACCCGCACAGCCCGCGACCACGCGCGCGCGGCTCGTGACCGCCGCCTCAACGCTCGACCGTGATCGTCCGGACCACCCGCCAGCGCCCGTCCTCCGCCTTCTCGAGCTCGAACTGGAAACGCGCCTGTTCCGGGCCGTAGGTGCCGACGCTGCGGCCGGTCGAGAGACTCCGCACGTCGCCTTGCGCCGTCTCCACCACTCCGACGGCCGCCTGATCGTCGAACAACTGGGAGCCGACGATCTCGATGTCGGTGACACCATCGATGAAGGTATCGGCGCGTCGCAGTTCCTCGATCAGCCGTTCGACCTCGGCAACCAGATCCTCACTGAAGTACTCCGCCAGTCCGCTGGTGTCAAGATTCTTGAACGCGTCCACCCGCGCCTCTAGCCCGGCCACCACCGTTTGCTCGGCCGCCGTCAAATCCGCCTCGCGGGCGCCTTCGACCCCTCGGAACAGGAATACCAGGCCGGTCGTGATTCCGGCGGCCGCCAGCACGACGGCGATCCCAACCAGCCAGTGGAGGATCTTCTCCGCTCGTTCCGACGATTCGTCCTGTGCGATCAGCGCATCGAGCTGGTCGGTGTTGTCCCGAATCACCCGGCGGCGACCGTCGTCGGCCTCGGCGCCCTCCTCGATCTGGTCAGCGAATCGGAGCATGGCCGTCCTGCTTCCCGTCCCCCTCCGGTCGGATGCCGATGACTTCCTTCGGAAAGTATCCAATGAAGTACGCCGACGTATGGTTCCAGAAGGCACTGAACTGGGCCACGTAGCGGCGGATGAATCGCGTCTCCTCGGGAACTACAGCCTAAGGCTCGGTGCGCCGGACGCCGGGCACTCGGTCGAGCTCCCTGTCGAACGAGAGGATTTCGCTCACGCCCATGTGCCGCATGGTCACGACGTGATACGCATCGCCAAACGAGATTCGCAGGTCGACGTAGAGGTCAAAGACCTCGCGGAAGCGGCGCTTGCCCGGCAATTGGATTCCGGGGAGCTCGAGCAGCGGAAGCATCGCCGCGCGGATCTCGTCCTTGGCGGCCTTGTACGAGCGCTCGAGCGTGAAGACAACCTCCATGATCACGCTGTCCGTGATCCACACCCTGACCTCACCGTTCTCAATCCGGGTGAGGTATTGGCGTGCCCGCTCCGCCTGCTCTGGGACGTCGCCAAGCAGGTGGCGGAGGATGATGTTCGAATCGAGAAACGCTCTGGCCACTTACGCTTCTGAGCGCTCCACGGTCGTCTCGGCGATCGCGCGCTCGGCCTCCGCCCGCAGCTCCTCGGCCGTTAGGACCGGCCCTCGGTTCTTGAACGCGCCTGCACTCGCGGCAACCACGCTGCCTCGGCGTCGAAGCTCCACGCGGCCCTCTTCCACGACGAAGGCCACTTTGTCACCTTCCTGAACTCCCAAGGCCTCGCGAATCTCGGCCGGCAGGGTGAGCTGGCCCTTCCCGCGCAGGACTGACAGGCGCTCCTTCATCATCTCCTCGCTCACACCAGTGTGAATCATAATCGTAGAGTACGACTAGTGTACTGAAAGTCTTACATGTGCTCAACGAGTCGTACTCTGGGAGCCGGCGCTCAGCTGGCGCGGAAGTCCGGCCAACTCCTCTCGGATTGGATCGCAGCGGACGCTTCAGCCCGAACGAGCCCTCACCCTGCCTCGCCGACGCCGGTTGAGCCGCTCGAGCGAAGTGCGCAGCCCGCCCTCGAGCGCTCGAGGGCATGGCCTACAATCCGATTCGGCGGCCGATCTCGAACCGGCTCACGCGCCGTCGATTGCCTTGCGGACCGCCTCCACGTTCTCCTGATACCAGCGGTAGACGACGGCCGTGTCTGTGCTCAGCGAGAAATGGCGAATGCCGATGTCGAGATAGCGCTTGGCGTCGTCGGGCGATTCAATCTCAGCCCGCGGCTGGACGCCCATCTCCAAGGCCCGCCGGTACACCTCGAGCTCGAGGTCGAGCACCTTGGGATCGGACCATTGCCCCTCCATCCCGACGCTCATCGAGTAGTCCGCTGGCCCGAATACCACCATGTCGAGGCCCTTGGTGCTCAGGATGTCATCGAGATTCTCGACCGCGCTCGCCTTCTCGATCATGAAGGCGATCACCGAGTCCTCCAGTGCCTGCACGTATTCCCGTTCGTCGATCCTCACGCTGTACCCGGCGAAGCGACGGCTGGTCGCGCCGTACCGCCCGCCGCCCTCTGGCGTATCCGGCCGCACCGCCGATATGCACTCGGCGGCGTCGTCGGTCGTGCGCACATCCGCGAACAGAACGTTCTGGAGGCCGGCGCCGATCGCGCGTGAGGCGATGAAGCTGCGTGGTTCCTGCTCGATCTTGACCATGGCGCTGAAGTCGTCGAACAAGTCCACCGCGCGACCCAGGTTCTCCAGCATGAACAGGTCGTACGGCGCATACTCCGCGACGAACTCCACGTAGTCGAAGACGCCGCTGCGACCGAGGATCTCTACCATCCCCGGCCACGGCGACAGCATCGCCGTGCAGACGCTCGGCTGTCCGGCGTTGAGCAGCTCGCGCAGGCGGTTCGGGCGCATGTGGTGATTCTCTGATCAATGGGCCGCTGATCGTTCCACGAGCGCGCGGGACCGTCCAGCCGAGCCACGTGTCGGCTGTCCGCACCTCTCGCGCAGCCGCTTACCGTCCGAGACGAAATCCGGCCCGGCACGCTCCTCCATCCGCGGCGCGGCGCGGCGCGGCGGGGATGGCGGTATCGAGCAGCGCGGTCGGCGCTATCCCACCTGTTCCGGCGGCCGCGGCCCGAACTCCGGGTGCCCGGCTTCGAACGCCGCCGCATAGCGCAACGCGGTCGTGTCCGCGAACCGCGGGGCCACGATCTGGATGCCGACCGGCAGCCCGTCGCCGGTCACGCCGGCCGGCAGCGTGATCGCGGGCTGTCCGGTCATGTTGAACAAGAACACATGGCGGAACCACCGGTCGAACACATCGAGCGGATCGTCGGGAACGCCGGTTTCCGGGTCGACGGCCAGCGGAGGTTCCAGCAGCGTCGGTGTGACGATCGCGTCGAAGTCTCGGTAGACCGGCGCGAACTGGTCCCAGATCGCGCGCCGTGCCGTCGTGGCGCGCATGAGATCCACCGCCGGATGCGTGAGCCCGGCTTCCACAAACGCCAGCAGCGATCGATCGGACTTTGCGCGCACCTCATCGATCCGCTCGCGGACCTGCTCGGCCCGCACCACCTCGAACATGACCCGCCACGCGCCGGTCCAGTCGCTGACGAACGGCTCCACCAGTTCGACGGCGCAGCCCGCCGATTCGAACGCCGGCAGCGATCGCTCGCAGACCGCCACCACCTCGGGATCGGCCGGTGCCGCGCCCAGCTGCGGCGCCCAGGCAACGCGGCCTGCCTGTGCCGGCGACTCGGCCGTCGCGGTGAACTCGGACCCATCCCCCGGCAACGAGGCCCAGTCGGACTCGTGCGCGCCGGCCATCACGGCCAGCATGAGCGCCGCATCGGCGGTGGTGCGCGCCATCGGCCCCGTATGCGTCAGGGTGTCAAGACCGCCGTCGAGCGGGACGTGGGGAACCCGAAACAGCGTCGGCTTGAACCCGACGATGCCGCAGCAGCTCGCGGGAATCCGGATCGACCCGCCGCCGTCCGTGCCGATGGCCAGCGGGACCTGCCCGGCTGCCACGGCGACGCCCGAGCCGCCGCTCGATCCGCCCGGCGTGTGGGCCCGGCTCCACGGGTTCCGCGTCGCCGGACCGAGCTGGCTGTGCGTGTAGCCCAGGTGCCCGAACTCCGGGGTCGTGGTCTTTCCCACGATCACGGCGTGATCGGCGCGCAGTCGCCGCACCGCGATCCCGTCCTCGTCGGCGATCGCACCGCGATACAGCGGCGAGCCGCGCTCCATCGGCATGCCGCGCACCGCGACCAGGTCCTTCACGCCCACCGGCACCCCGGCCAGCCGCCCGAGTGGTCGGCCCGCTGAGCGCGCGGCGTCGATCGCGTCGGCCTCTGCCCGAGCGCCGTCCGCATCCACATAGGTGAACGCGTGCAGCGCGTCGTCGGTCGCCTCGATCCGGGCCAGCGCGGCGTCCGCGACTTCGCGCGCGGATAGCTCGCCCGAGCGGACCCTGGTCGCGATGTCCGTGGCCGGCGCGAACGCGAGGTCTTCGATCATGCGGTCGTCATCCTGCCAGCCGCAGCACGCACCCGGTCACCGTCGCCGTGGCGCGCGCGATTGCCGGTCGATCCACGCGCGGACCCGCCGCGGTGAACCGTGTTCCTGGCGCCCCGAATGCCGCCGCCACGTGCGAGCGGCGGCGCGACCGCCGGCAAGTGGTGAGGACTCATCACGACGTGCGGCGGGCCTGCTGGGATGGCGGCCAAGATCGTGGGCGGCATGGGTGACAAGCCTTGCAACAGTGCGCACAGGGTACGCAGAGGCGCCCGTCGATGTCATTCGGCGCCTCCCACACGACGCCGGCTCACGCGATTCCGCGTCTTGGCTTCGGAGCCCCAAGAACGCGCACCGTCCTCCGCCATCCGCCGAGTCAACGACAGGTTTCGGCTCGTTCGGACCGCTACGGGGTCGGGCTGGCTCGGCGACTGCAGGACGTGCTCTTGGGTGATGCGCGGAGATAGTCTAGACTAGACTAGTTTTGATTTGGTAAGGGAGTGTAGCCAGTGCCTAGCTCCAAACCCCAACATGGCTGGACCGTGGCCGAGGCCAAGGCTCGCTTGTCGGAAATCCTGCGGCTCGCCGAATCGGAGGGTCCGCAGCGCATCGGCCGACGGAAATCCTTCGTCGTGGTGCCGACCCACGTATGGCTTGCGCAATCGCCGCCGCGCAAACCGCTTGGCCAGTGGTTGGTCGACAACATGCCGCGCGGCGTGAACCTCGAGATTCCCAGGGATAGAGAGTCCCGGCGCGAGATTCCATTCAGCACCCGCGAGGGCGAATGAACGGCTTTCTTCTGGACACCAACGTGGTCTCGGAGCTGACCAAGAATGTGCCCGACTCGAGGGTCGTTGCGTTCCTGGCTGGTCAGGGCGACCTGTGGTTGTCGACGATCGTCCTGCATGAGCTTGACTTCGGCTTGAGGCTGCTCCCGCTAGGACATCGCCGCGACCGCACAAGCGCCGCCTTGTCCGCGTTCGTCTCTGAGTACGAGGACCGAATCCTGCCGGTGGACCGTCTGGAAGCTGAGCAGGCAGCCGCCCTCAGGGTGCAAGCGCACAGGTCCGGCCGCGTGCTGCATCTGGGCGATGCGCTGATCGCGGGGACGGCCAGGGCGCATGATCTGTGTGTCGCAACGAGGAATGCCGCGGACTTCAACGGCTTGGACGTCAACGTCACCAACCCCTGGCAGTTCCCGTGACCACCCTCACCGAGGCCGGCCGGCCAGGGTCTTGTTCCGGGAGGGCGATCTCTACCTTAGGCCCGCACGCTCGGCATTGGCTGTCGCCCACCGCGGCCAACTGGGTACGCGGAACGCCTCCACGACGGCGGACTATGAATTCACAGGCAAGGAACGATGAGGGCTAGGTTCGGTTCAATACAGCCGCTCGCGATTGGCCTCGTCCTCCGAGGCGTCTATCTCCCTGGCATCCGCGCCCTTGATCTGGTCTGCCAGCACCTGCCCGTAGGTGGGGAAGTCGGAGCGCTCGATCTGAGCCTCAGGATCCCAGATCCGGGAGCGGATCAACGCTCTGCCGCAGTGCAGGAACGCCTCCTCGACGGTGACTCGCAGACCGGAGAGCGGGGGCTTGCCCCCCACGGACAGGGGCGCCAGCAGTTCCGCATCGGTCACGATTTCCGCGGTGCCGCTCACCCGCAGCGTCTCGTTCATGCCCGGCACCAGGAACAGCAGCCCCACATGCGGATGCTGAATGATGTTCTGCAGCGAGTCCACCTGATTGTTCCCCGGGCGGTCGGGGATCAGCAGGGTCCGTTCGTCCAGCACCGCCACGAACCCCCGGGGGGGCGCCTCTGGGGGAGGTATCCGCCCGACCATCAGCGGCGAAAGAGCTGATGATGCAAAAGGGAGACATGGCAATGAATTTCCGGGAGTGATGGTCCAGCCAGCCGAGCACCTTCTGATGCGCTCGCGCGTTCGACTCGCGGTAGGCCGTGCGCAGGTCGGATTTGCTTGCTATGGCCATGCTCGCCCCCCGGATCGAGGGTCATCCCGCTTGATCTTATATAGACGGCGCGTGTCCCGCCGCCGTCGAAGCCAAGTCGGGCTGGTGGCCCGAACTGCGAGCGGCATGGGACCACTCCCGGGAACGAGGGGCCGTGGAATTCCCAGGTCGTCGCGCCCTGGCCGGTCTCTACCCCCGCCTCGCACTCCCCGCCGCCCAGCACACCGATGCGGCGAGACTCAGGGTGTTCACCCGCGCGCGATCCGCGCCTGCTGGCCCACGTTGACCCGGTCGAAGAGATCCACGACCTCTCGAGACGGCTTCGGCGTGAGGAGGCAGACAGCCACGCCGACCGACATGCCGATCAGAAAACCTGGAGTGGCGGGCTGGATGTCCCATATCCCTGCGGGACCGCCGTCCAGGTATCTCCAGACCGTAGCGACCACCGTGCCTGCCAGGATGGAGGCGGTAGCCCCCCAGAAGTTGAACCTGCGCCAATACAGAGCCAGGATCGTGACCGGCCCAAATGCCGCCCCCATCCCACCCCATGCGTAGCTGACCAGGTCGAAGATGGATTCCGGGTCGAGTATGGAGATCGCCGCTGCGATGCAGCCGATGACTACCAGCAGCAGACGTCCCAGCCAGACCTGCGCGTCGGCTGTGAGTCCTGAGGCGACTCTTCTCACGAACGGCAGGTCGGCGGCGGCGACGGCGGATGCCAGGAGCAACTGTGAGTCCGCTGTGCTCATCACGGCCGCGATCACCGCCGTCAGGAGCAGCCCCGTCACGACGGGATGAAAGAAAACCTCGGATACAACGAGAAAGATGCGCTCGGCGTCGGTTACGTCCAGAAGCAGGCCAACTTCAGATAGAGCGGGACGGGCGAGCAGTCCGAGTACGAACGCAAACCCGTAAACGGCGACAAGCCAGACAGTGGAGATGTTGCGGCTTTTGCGCAATCCGATCCTCCCGTTCCAGCGCCATGAAGCGCTGAAGGAGGCGCTGCGCACCAAAGGCGCCAAACCCCCATCCCGCCGCCGAGAGCACGAATGTCAAGGTGATCGGCGAGTCGCTGCTGTCGGTAAACGGGTTCAGAAAGCCGGGAGAGTTGCTGCCTATTCCCGAAAGCGGATTCTCTGTTGAAATGATCACGGTTGTGATCATAATTAGAAAGCCAACAAACATTAATACCGCCTGAAATACGTCCGTCCTCGACCCTGCTAGGAATCCACCAATCAGAATGTAGGAGGCCACGGCGACAAGCGTTATCAGAACTCCAGAGGCCGCGTCGATTCCGAATATTGTCTCGAGCAGCTTGGAGCCTCCGACGAGTCCGAAGCTCACATAAAAGATCACAAAGAAGATGGTGATGATCGATGTCAGCGTCCGTAGAGTTCCGGTCTTGTCTCCAACACGAGCCTCGAAGAACCCCGGGATGGTGAGGACGTCATTTGCTTCGATGGTGTAGCGGCGCAGCCTCTTTCCAAGAAATGTCCAGGTCGACCAGACACCGACCGCGGCGGCGGCTGGCACCCACATCTCTAGAGCGCCGCTGGAAAAGGCGAGGGCGGGGAGCGTGAGCATCGTCCAGGCGCTGGTGGTCGACGATCCGGCGCTTAGCGCGGCCGTGAAGCTGCCCAAGCGCCTGCCAGCCAGCACGTAGTCCGACATGTCCCGTATCTTGTGGGACCCCAGAAAGGCTATGCCGATCAGAATGGCAAAGTAGGCGCAGAAGACGAGGATCTCCCACTCGCTATGCATGGGAGTTCGAACTCCTAATGTATGGGGACCGGATGCAAGTTCGTTGCCCGCGAAGATGACAGGTGTGGGTACTTGCTAGACAACGAGTATGTTCGATGTCGAGAAGGTGCTGTGATTCCCTCATGATGGCATGCGGATGCAGCTTCTTGTCGCCGTCGAAGCTGCCGTGCTGGCGGATTGGCGACTCGGGGTCACTCCGTCCCGAATGCCGACCGGCGGGGCCACGGCGGTCGCACGGATCTGCGAGCAGCGCCGGTGCTCTGCGCTCTTGCGGAAGGCGGGACTCGAATCGGGCTATCCGTCCTGACCCGTGGGTTGGGAAGGTTGGCGGCCGCCGACCGACCGTCCACGCAGACGGACGAACCAGTGGGCTAACCCGACCATGACGCCTCCCCCGATGATGTTGCCCAGGCTGACCGCCGCCAGGTTGTGGACTGCCCAGGGTACGTTCAGGCGGTCCAGTTGATCGGCTGTCAGCCCCGTCGCGGCCAGCGCCTCAGGTTCGGTGGAGAGCAGCAGGCCCAGCGGCACGAAATACATGTTGGCGATGCTGTGCTCGAACCCGGCTGCTATGTATGAAGATCGTGACAGGCAAGACTATCCCCAGCAGCTTGTCAGTCACCGTACGCCCGGCCATGGCCAGCCAAATGGCCATGCACACCAGGATGTTGGCCAGAATGCCTCGTACGAACGCGGTCTCGAAGGACAGATTGACTTTGACATCGGCGGCGGCCACTGCGGACGCGGCGAAGGAGAAGTCTCCCTGTACCCACCAGCGACCGTAATAGATCATCAATACGACGATGAGGGATCCGGCTAGGTTCCCGACATAGACGAGCGCCCAGTTCCGTCCTAGCCACGAAGGCTGATGTGCCGGCTGAACAAGCCCATGGTGAGCCCCAGACCCATGAGGAGTCGGGTGGGACCAAGGCCTAGCTCCGAACCCGTGGCGATGGTGCCCGTCAGCGCACCACCCAATCCCAGGAAGACCCCGGCCATCACCCCCAGTGCCAACGTGCGGACGACCGCGGCCCGGGCCTTTGCGACCCCTAGCTCCTCCACCTGCCGGGCGATCTCTTCGGGAGACAACGATTCCGTGATGGACTTCGCATGCGGTCGATCGCTCACCTAGGTGCGCTCCGTTCCGAGCTCGGAAGCATCAGCGATGCTGGTATCCGAGACTGTTCGGAAGCCTGCTTCACTCAGGTGATCCTCAGCTATATCGATCCCTGTCATTCGGGCGGGACACCAACTTAGTCCACCACTTGTCCCACGACTTGCTTTGGCGTCCGGAACGTTAGGTAAGGCCCAAGATACTGCTGGAGATCACGAAGAGATTCCTACGCTCTCGAGTCGCTGCCGTCGTTCCAGAGGTGTAGACCGGTAGCGAGGGCGACGACTGTGAAGAGCGCGTCCACGACCGGGAAGTAGACGAGGTGCGAGGTTACGGCGTCACCAGTCTCGCTGTTGGGGTTCAGCGTCCAGAACCACTCCCAGAAGAACAGCATCGTCAGCACGATGGCCCCGTAGAAGGCGATGCTGACCCGCACGTGCTCCAGGACGCCGTCTGCCTCGCTTCCCAGGGCGCGTCGTCGCAGGTAACTCACGACCAGCGCCACAAGCACCCCGGCCGCCATGAACCAGTTCAAGATCTGCCACGAAAGGTAGTCCGGCGATCCGTCGTGGTAGACGGGCGTGAGGATCAGGTTGAGTGCCACGGCAACCGCCGTCGCAACGAGGAAGGCCGCCAGGATCCGCTTTACCATCTCCATTGGCGCGTGATACCTCCATGGACTCGAATCACGCGGGAATTATACGTTTGACTCACGAGGCGAAAGCCAGGCCAGGAGAGGCCAACGATGCGGAAACCGAGGGTCTTCGGACGCATGAGCGGCGCGCCGTCGGCGGCGCGAATCACCCGCTTGACGTTGGCCGCCTTGCTCGCTCGCGGCGCTACGCCGCCAGCCAGGCGCCGTCCACCGGCAGGATCACGCCCGAGATGTATTCCGCCGCCGGTGAGGCGAGAAACGCGACCACTCCGCCGATGTCGTCCGGCTGGCCCCACCGCCCCAGTGGGATCCGGCTCATGATCCACGCATTGATCTCAGGGTCCTCATGCCGCGGTCGGGTCAGCTCGGTCAGGATGTAGCCCGGCGCGATCGCGTTCGACGTGATCCCGTGCTCGGCGAACTCGATCGCGATCGCGCGGGTCAGTTGCGCCACCCCGCCCTTCGACGCCCCGTAGACCGAGATGTGCTTGAACCCGAGGAACGATGTCAGCGACGCCGTGTTGATGATGCGGCCGTACCGCGCACCCACCATCCGTCGCAGGCCGTGCTGGCAGGCGAAGAACAGGCTCCGCAGGTTGATGTTGTGGACCCGATCCCACTCCTCGGGCGTCACCTCCAGCAGCGGTGTGCGCAGCCCCACGCCCGCGTTGTTCACCTGAATGTCGAGGCGGCCGAACTCGCGATCGATCGTGTCGAACAGGTGCTCCAGTGCGTCCAGGTCCGAGACGTCGGTGGAAATCGCGAGCGCGCGTGGCCCGATCGCCTCGATCTCGGCGGCCACCGACACCAACTCGTCTTCCGAGCGCGCCGCCAGGGCCACGTTGGCGCCCGCGCTCGCCAGCGCCAGCGCGATCGAGCGGCCGATGCCGCGGCCCGCGCCGGTCACCAGCGCGGCCTGCCCTTGCAAGTCTGTTCGATCGTTCGCGTCGGTCGCGGTCATCGCCCCCTCCGGTCGTTGCGTGACGTTCGACGGCCCCTGCCGGCGCGTCGATTCCGGGGACGCCCATTCGTACCCGCGGGCGGCATTCTAGAAGGCGGCTGCGCTCGCCGGTGTCACCGCCCGCGCGAATCCGTGGACCGCTCCATAATGGGCGCCGGTCGCTCGGGCGTGCGGCGAAGCCCGACCTGCCCGGCGGTCCCACGCTGATCCGGACGGGGGTTGCCCCGAGCGCGAAGCGCGCATGGCGCTCAGACCGCACGCGACCGGGTTGCCGAGCCGACCAGACGATTTGCCCGCGCCAGCCCAGGGGGGAGATGCCGTGTCCGAAACCGGCCGGTCCCGGGCGCCGCGATCCCTCGGCTATTTCATCGTCGGTGCGGTCGCCGGTGCGTTCACGGGACTGTCCGGGATCGGCGGCGGCGTGATCGTCGTTCCGCTCATGGTGCGGCTGCTGCGCATTCGCCAGGTGCGTGCCCACGGCACCTCGCTGGTCGTCATCGTGCCCAAGGCGGCGGTGAGCCTGGTGGCGTACCAGTTCGGCGTGGATATCGACTGGCGGCTCGCGCTGGCAATTGGCATCCCCGCATTCTTGCTTGCGCCGTTCGGGGCGCGCGTTGCCAGCCGGCTCCCGACCCGGCTGCTGCGGCGGCTGTTTGCCGCGCTGGTGCTGGTGGTGGCCGTGATCATGCTGGCGTTCCGCGATCCCCAGCCGCTGGTGGAGCTTGGCCTTGCGGGACAGCTTGGCGCCGCGGCGGGTCTTGGGGTGATCGCCGGGCTGTTGAGCGGGCTGCTCGGCATCGGCGGCGGGGTTCTGATCGTGCCGGTCAGCGTCCTGCTTCTGGGACTCACCCAACTCGAGGCACAGGGACTCTCGCTGCTCCTGATCATCCCGACGGCGCTGTCCGGCTCGGTGGCCCATTCGCGATTCGGCAACGTCGAGTGGAGGACGGCCGCGATCGTGGCCGTGCTTGCGATCCCGGCCAGCTTCGGCGCCGCCGTGCTCGCGGCGCGGCTAGACCCGGTTGTTTTGCGCACCCTGTTTGCCGTAGTGCTGCTGTACTTCGCGCTCGACATCCTCGGAATGCGACCCATCGAATGGCTGCTGCGGTCCAGCCGGAAGCTTCGCAACGCCGCCTGACCGCCGGTCACCCTCGCCCCACCGCCCGGCGGACCCCGCCGAGGCTCGCGCGCGATCCCGTCCGGCGGGCATCATCGGGTGTCCCCGGCTGACTCCACGGAGTTTGAACCCGCCATGCAGATCACCGACGTCAAGACCTACCTGCCGTGGGGTGGGTCGCGAGCCGAGACGATCGTCAAAGTCGAGACCGACGGGGGCGT
Source organism: Chloroflexota bacterium (assembly GCA_965247475.1). GTDB lineage: Bacteria > Chloroflexota > UBA11872 > UBA11872 > UBA11872. The sequence goes on along the minus strand of OZ252016.1, from coordinate 1,894,286 downwards.
CACCGGCTGGGGCTGCTCCGGCCTCTCGACACGGGAATGGGCCGTTGCGGGTGCCGTCAGGCACTTTCGCGAATTCCTGCTTGGCCGCGACCCGATGCGGATCGGAGCGCTGTGGCAGCGGCTCTATCGCAGCCAGTACTTCGAAGGCGGCCGTGTGCTCACCGGCGCGATCTCGGCCATCGACATCGCCCTGTACGACCTCAAGGGCAAGGCGCTCGGCGTGCCCGTGTATGAGCTGCTGGGTGGACGGCAGCGCGACTTCATCCCCGGCTTCGTCACCTCGCCGGCGCCCTACGGACCCGAGCTCATCGACGATGTTGCGCGCTTCCACGCCGACGGCTGGCAGGCGATCCGGGTGGGGTTCGCCACGCCGGACGCCGGCGGCGACGGCCGGCTGTTCGAACCGCGCGAGTCCATCGGCCCCACGGCCGAAGGGCTGGCCCGGCTGCGCGAGGCCGTTGGCCTTGCGCCCGTGCTCGGCATCGACTACCACCACCGATTGAACGTGGCCGAGGCGGCATCGTTCTGTCAGCGGCTCCCCAGCGGCACGCTCGACTTCCTGGAGGAGCCGATCCGTGACGAGACCCCGGATGCGTACGCGACCCTGCGAACGATGACGGACATTCCATTCGCGATCGGCGAGGAGTTCGCCAACAAGTGGCAGGCGCTCCCGTACATCGAGCGCGGACTCACCAACTTCGCCCGCATCGACATCTGCAACATCGGCGGATTCACCGAGGCGATGAAGGTCGCCGCCTGGTGCGAGGCGCACTACATCGACGTGATGCCTCACAACCCGGTCGGACCGCTGTGCACGGCCGCTTCGGTGCATTTTCTCGCGGCAATCCCCAACTCTGCGTGGCTCGAGGTACGCGTGCCGCCGAGCGGACCCTGGGGCCAGGACCACTCCGACTGGGTGCCCGAGCGGCGAGCGATCTATCCCAAGCAGATCGAGCTCGACGGGACCTGGTACCCGCTGCCCACCGAGCCCGGCCTGGGCATTGAGGTGGACGAGGGGATCGCGTCCAGCCAGGAGCTTCGCCCGTGGGGTCCGGCACTCCTCCATCGCCGCGACGGCTCGCACACCAACGACTAGCCGCGCGACCGGACCCGGCCGCCGACGCAATAATTGGGCATGGCTAAGTCTGGCTGGGTGCGGCCGATGTTCGACGCGATCGCACCCCGCTATGACCTGCTCAACCGGGTCATCAGCCTCGGCATGGACCGCGGCTGGCGGCGCGCCGTGGTCGCGGCCGCGCTGGCGAGACATCCGCGCATCGTCGCGGACGTGGGTGCGGGCACCTGCGACCTCGGCCTCGAGATCGTTCGGGCCTCGCCCGCGCCGCCAAGGGTCATCGCCCTCGACTTCTCGGCGTCGATGCTCCGGGTTGGAAGGCGGCGCATCGGCGCAAACGGCGCCGACGGCCACGTCTGGCCCGTCGCTGGCGACGCGCTCCGGCCGCCGCTTGGCGCCGGCTCGGTCGACGCCGTGATCTCGGCGTTTGTGCTCAGGAACCTCGATAGCCTGGCGGCCGCCTGGGAGGCGTTCGCGCGAATCATTCGCCCCGGCGGGCGTCTCGCCATCCTCGAGATGACACCGACAAGCCGACCGCTCTTTCGGACCCTGTTCCGGCTCTACTTCCATCGCTGGGTGCCGTTCGTCGGTCGTCGTCTCAGCGGGCACTCCTCGGCGTACACCTGGTTGCCCGAGTCTGTGGACGCGTTTCCGAACGCCGAGGACCTCGCCGAGCAGTTGCGCGCGGCGGGATTCGTCAACGTGCGCTTCCGTCGCCTGGCGCTGGGCACCGTTGCGATCCACGAAGCCGAGCGGCCGGCCTAGGCTGATGAGGGAGCTGGCAGGAGTTCGGGTCGTCGACCGCCCCGACGCGTGGACGCGGTTCGTCGAAGGGCACTCCCAAGCCGGCTTCTTGCAGTCGTGGAGGTGGGGCGATCTCAAGGCGCGCTACGGCTGGCGGCCGCACCGGCTGGTCGCGCCGGCCGAAGGCCCGATCGAAGCGGCCGTGCAGATCCTGGTCCGCACCCGCGCGATCTCGCCGTTTGGACATCGCGTCGGCGTCGCCTACGTGCCGCGCGGGCCGCTGGCGGACTCGCCCGACCACCGCTTGGCGCTCATCCGCGCGACCGCAGACGTCGCGCGCGACGCAGGCGCGTCGTTCGTGCGCGTGGAACCGCCGTCCGCCGTGGCGGTTGATGCGCTCGAATCGGTGGGTTTCCGCCGCACGTCCCGGTTCATCCAGATCCCGCGCACGGCCGTGGTCGATCTGGGGCCGGCCGAGGACCGGATTCTCGCCGACTTCAAGTCCAAGCTGCGCTACAACATCCGCCTGGCCGCGCGCCGTGGCGTGGAGGTCGTCGAGGCCGCCTCGGATGAAGACTTCGAGGCGTTCATGCAGCTCGCCCGTGCCACCGCCGCCCGCGAGCGCTTCGCGATCCACGCGCCCGCCTACTACCGCGACGTGTGGGATGCGTTTCGACCCGACGACGCGGCGCTGATCATCGCGCGCCTAGCCGGCGAGCCGCTCGCGGCCGTCATGGTCGTTCGCGCCGGCGGTACCGCTGTCTACCTGTATGGAGCGTCGTCCGACCGGCATCGAAACCGCATGGCGCCGCACGCGGCCCAATGGGCCGCGATCCGGTGGGCTCGGTCGCGCGGCTGTCGCACCTACGACCTGTGGGGCATGGCCGACCCCGCCAGCCAGGCCGACCCGCTGGCGGGCGTTCACCGGTTCAAGCTCGGGTTCAACCCGCGCATCGTCGAGTATCCCGGCGCCTTTGACCTGCCGCTTCAACGCCTCCGGGCGTGGTCGCTCGACCAGGGACTGCTGCGCGGCCGCGACCTGCTCAATCGCTGGCTGCGGCGCCCGCGCCGCCCCGCCGGGGACGTCTGACCGTGCGCTTCTCCGAGCTGATTCGGGCCGTTCCCGCGGCGAGAGTCCTGCCCGGCCGCGACCCGGAGATCCGTGCACTCGTATACGACTCGCGCGACGTCACACCCGGCGCTTGCTTCGTCTGCCGCCACGGTCTTCGGGCGGATGCGCACGACTACGTCAGTGCCGCCGTGCAGGCCGGCGCGGTCGCCGTGGTCGCCGAGCGACGCCTCGATGTTGCTGCTGGTGTCGCGTTCGCGACGGTTCCCGACGGTCGGCGCGCGCTCGCCGCGCTGGCGCTCGCCTTCTGGGAATCACCCGACCGTGAGCTCGGGCTCATCGGCGTCACCGGCACGGATGGCAAGACCACCACCGCCCAGTTGATCGCCTGGATGCTACGGGCGCACGGGCTCGAGACCGGCGAGCTCACCACCGTGCATTTCGCGATTGGCGATTCCACCATCGAAAAGGGCACACGCCTTACTACGCCGGAGGCGCCCGCGCTGGCGGCGCTGCTGCGACAGATGTCGGACGCCGGCGTCCGGTGGGCCGCCATGGAGGTCGCGTCACACGCGCTCGAGCTCGCGCGCGTCGATGGGTTCGCGTTCGATCGCGGGGTCGTCACCAACGTCACCCACGAGCACTTGGATCTGCACGGGTCGATCGACGGCTATCGCGCCGCCAAGCGGCGCCTGCTGGAGCTGCTCGACGACTCCGAACCCAAGCCCTACGGCAAGGTCGCCGTTCTCAACGCCGACGATCCGGTCGTGGCGGGCTTCCGAGCTGAGCTCAGGAGCGACGTGATCACGTTCGGCATCGACGCACGTGCGGACGTTCGCGTGTCGCACGCGACCGGCGATGACGGCACGCTCCAGATCGAGGGCGATTCGCCCTGGGGCGGGTGGTCCGCCGACACGCGCCTGGTTGGCCCGTGGAACGCCTCCAACATCGCCGCCGCGGTCGCGTGCGTGGGCTCGATCACCGGCGCGGTCGAAGCGGGCGTCGCCGCGCTCGCGAGTTTCCCGCCGGTCGTCGGGCGCATGGAACCGCTCGAGGCCGGGCAGCCGTTCCGCGCATTCGTCGACTTCGCGCACACGCCGCACGCGCTGGAAAGCGTGCTTCGCGAGCTGCGCCGCACCACGCTCGGTCGTCTGATCGTCGTGTTCGGCGCGGCCGGCGAACAGGACCGCGCCAAGCGGCCAATGCTCGGCCGCGTGGCCGCCCGGCTCGCCGATATCGCCCTGGTCACCGACGAAGATCCGCGCTCCGAGCGTCCGGCCGACATCGCCGACGAGATCGTCGCGGGCGCGGACGGCGTCGATTCCGCCGCCGCCTTCGAGGTCGTGCTCGACCGTCGCGAAGCGATCCGGCGCGCGTTCACCGTCGCGCGTGCGGACGACAGCGTGCTGCTGGCCGGCAAGGGGCATGAGTCGAGCATCGCGTATGCCGACCGCGAGATGCCCTGGAGCGAGCGTGAGGCCGCGCTCCAGGAGCTCGCGGCTGCTGGCTACGACGATGCGTAGCGCCCGATCGCGCTCCTACCTGCGCGTGTCCAAGAAGAACGACGCCGCCCGTTTGCGGGCGGCGTTGCGGATCGGGGCTCCGGCGACGGCTACTTGACGCAGCCGCCTTCCACCGGCGCGGTGCCCGAGGTATTGAACGAACTCCCGCAACCGCAGGTCGCCTGCGCGGTCGGGTTCCGAACCGTGAATCCCCGGCCCATCATGCTGTCCACGAAGTCGATCTGAGCGCCGACCATCATGTGGGCCGTGTGCCCGTCGAGGTACACGTCGATCCCGCCCGACGATATGATGATGTCGGTTGGCTCCGGCACTCGTGCCAGCGCCATCTCGTACTGATTGCCGGCGCAGCCGCCGTCCGTCACGGCAACCTTGAGCGCGCCGTGCGTCTCGCCCTTCTGCTCGAGAATCTCGGTGAACGCGCGAACCGCCCGCGGCGTCAAGCTGACGGGCTCGACCGGCGGCGGCGGTGGCGCCCCCATCAGCGGAAGCGAGACACGTTCCGTCGCGGCGGCGTTGTCCGTCCCCGTACCGCCGTTCAACGGCAGCCCGACGCGGTCGTCGGCGGCAACGGCGCCTGTTGCGGCGGCGTTGTCCGTCCCCGTACCGCCGTTCAACGGCAGCCCGACGCGGTCGTCGGCGGCAACGGCGCCTGTCGCGGCGGCGTTGTCCGTCCCCGTACCGCCGTTCAACGGCAGCCCGACGCGGTCGTCGGCGGCAACGGCGCCTGTCGCGGCGGCGTTCTGGGTCCCCGTACCGCCGTTCAACGGCAGCCCGACGCGGTCGTCGGCGGCAACGGCGCCTGTCGCGGCGGCGTTGTCCGTCCCCGTACCGCCGTTCAACGGCAGCCCGACGCGGTCGTCGGCGGCAACGGCGCCTGTCGCGGCGGCGTTCTGGGTCCCCGTACCGCCGTTCAACGGCAGTCCGACGCGGTCTTCAGTGTCTACGGCGCCCATGTGGCTAGTGTCGGCACGCTCGTGCGGAACCTCGGTTGCTCGAACCTATCATGCGCCCAACCATGAATCCAACTCGCCTCGGAATCCAACGACATGCTGGGCGCATCCGGTCGCTGTGAAATAATCTCGCGCCTGAGATCGCCACTCCCGAAGGGGCTTGCATCAGCGGCCCGACATCGGCGCCCGATGTCCGACGACTGGTCGTCGAGCACCTGCGCCGCGCGCGGCGACCGATCATCGTCTCGCACCACGAACCCGATCCCGACAGCCTCGGAACGGCGCTCGCGTTGGCGGCGGCGCTCGAGCAGTTCGGCGCCACGGCGACGGTGAGCATCGACAACCCGTCCGGCGTCGTCCCGCCACTCACCGACCTGCCGGGGGCGGGCCGTCTGGTGCGGCTCGATCGCGAGCTTCTGTCGCCCGGCGGCGCGGCGGCCGGCGCGGATCTGGCCATCGCGGTCGATACCGCCACGCCCCAGCTTCTGGGCGTGGATGCCTCGGTTTTTGCGCTGCTGAAGGCCAATCGCACGCTGGTGAACATCGACCACCACGTCTCCAACACACGCTTCGGTGATGTGAACCTGGTGGATGTGCGCGCGGCGGCGACCGCCGAGGTCGTGTGGTCGCTGCTCGTTGCCGCCGGTATTCCGATCACGCCCGAGGTCGCCACCAACCTCCAGTCCGGCTTGGTGGCGGACACCTTGGGGTTCCAGACGACCGAAGTGCGACCGCGGACGTTCCGAGCGGCCGCCGACCTCGCTGCGCGCGGCGGTGCGACCGACGGCATCCCGCGGCACGTGCTCAACGCGCGCACCCTTGCGGGGACACGTCTCTTCGGCGCCGCCCTTGCCGCGATCGAGACCGAGCTGGACGACCGCCTGGTGTGGACCAGCGTCACCCGCGACCTCGCCGAGGGGATCGGCGCAACCGTCGCCGACACCCAGGGGATCCCCAACGGGCTGCAGTTCGTGGCGGGCGTCGTGATTTCGGCGGTCTTCTACGAAATTGCGCCCAACCGCACCCGTGTGAGCCTTCGCTCCCTCGGCCCCTCGATTCGCGAGGTGGCCGAGGAATTCGGCGGCGGAGGCCACGAGCGCGCGGCCGGCGCCTCGGTCTCGGAGCCGATCACGTCGGCAAGCGAGAAGGTGCTGGCGCGACTCCGCCCGCTGCTGCACCCATAGCTCCCCACCGAAGGCGCCCGGCGCGAGCTATCCGCCGACGTCATCGGCTCGTGGCAATCGACCGAGGGTGCCCTGATAGACTCGACCCCCATCTGGGGCCGATCGCGGAGTGCTCGGACTACAGGCCGGCGTTCGGTGTCCGGAGGCGAGGCGAGGACAACGCCGTAACGGGCCACCACGATGCGAGTCCTGCAAGTGCGGAAAGCACGGCTGTCGGTCCTGATCCTCGCGTCGCTGGTTGTGCTCGGCGCCTGCGAATCGAGCGGCAGCCCGACGGCTGCGGAAGTATCGCGGCCCGCCGAGACGCTGACGCCGGAGCGGGCGGCGACGCCCGCCGCGACCGAATCGCCGCCCGCGAACATCCCCGAGCCGGGTCCAGTCGCTGAGCCACGGTCGCCCGCCTCGGCGCCAACCATCGAAGTGACTCGCACCTCGCCGCCCGCCCAAACGCCGTCGCCGACCCCTGAGCCGCCAGACACGACCCCCTCGCCGTCGCCGACCCCTGAGGCCACGGCGGCGCCCACGCCCGAATCCACGGATCCGCCCGACCCAACACCGGCGCCGCTGCGCGCCGAGGTGGGCCGCGTGGAAACGGCGCTCAGCGTGGACGGGCTCCAGCGGCCGGTCGATCGCGCCTCCGAGTTCCCCTTCGGCGAGCGCGTCTACATCACGGTGGAGTTCGTCGGCGTGCAGACGGGCGCTCTCCTCGGCTTCAAATGGCAATCACCGGCCGGCTGCTCGGGTGACTATGAGCTCGAATCGCCGAATCCGATTCGGCGCGGGTTCTTCGCCTTCTTCATCGATGAGGTGAATTGCCCAGGCCCATATGACGTTGACATCACGGTGGACGGTGAAGATGTCGCGTCCACTCGCTTCACGGTCCTCGAGCCGTCCAGGTAGGTGCGCCGCCGCGGCGGGCTCGCGATTGACCGTTCCCGTCACGAGTGGTTCCCTGCGGCGTCGGTGCCATCTCCACGCGAGGCAGTGAAGTGAAGATCACAAACGTGAGCGCGGCGCTGTACGCCAAGCTATATGAGACTCCGATCACGAACGGCAAGTACACCTACGTCGCGTCGAAGAACGTGATCGTCACGGTCGAGACTGACGAAGGCGTGTCCGGCTTTGGCATCTGTGGCGGCGGCGGCCTCGATCGCGCCGGCGGGCGCGACGTGATTGTGGATATCGTCGGGGACATGGCGCCCGCGCTGATCGGCGAGGACCCGTTCAACGTCGAGCGAATCTGGGAGTCCCTCTATCAGCCGAAGCTGTTCGGTCGAAAAGGACTCTCCACTCGCGCCATCTCGGCCATCGACATCGCGCTGTGGGATTGCATAGCGCGATCGGTTGACCGACCCCTCTACAAGCTCCTGGGCGGTTATAGCGACGAGGTCCGTGCCTACATCGCGGGCGGGTACTACGAGAAGGGCAAGGGCCTTGCCGAGCTTCAGGACGAGATGCTCGCCTGCGTGGAGCAGGGCGCCAATGCGGTCAAGATAAAGGTCGGGGCGGCCTCAATGCGCGAGGACGAGGCGCGCGTGGCCGCGGTGCGCGAGGCCATTGGCGATCAGATCGATCTGCTGGTGGACGCCAACAACGCCTACGTCGCGGCCGACGCGGTCCGGATGGCCCGCGTCCTCGAGCAATACGACGTGTTCTGGTTCGAGGAGCCGGTGTCGCCGGACAACATGCGCGGCAGCGCCGAGGTCGCCCGCTCCACCTCGGTTCCCGTTGCCGCGGGCGAGAACGAGTACACTCGCTGGGGCTTTCGCGAGCTGTTCGAATCCGGCGCGGTGGACATCGCCAATCCCGATGCGATGGTCCTGGGCGGTGTCACCGAGTACCGCAAGGTCGCCGCGCTGGCTGCCGCCTACGAGATACCGATCGCCCCGCACGGCCTCCAGGAGATCCACATCCACCTGCTGGCCGCCTTTCCGCTCCCGCTCATCCTCGAGTACTACAACCCGAACGTCGCCGGTCTGAATCAGGTCATGTTCCGCGAGAAGCTCGAGCTCACCGAGCAAGGGACCGTGAAAGTCCCGCAGGGACCCGGACTCGGCGTCGAGATCGACTGGGACGCGCTGGCCGAGTACCGCATCGAATAGCCGGGTTGTGTCGACGAGCCCCGCGCTGACCTCGAACGCCGGCGTTCCCGCGGACGTGTTGCCATGGCGCGTCGGCACCGCGTTTGGGCGTTTGACGGACGCCACGATCCCGCGCATGTTGCAGCGACAGAGCGACTCCAGCTTCGAGAGGCAAGAGCGCCTGCTCGAGGCATAGCGGCGTCCATGCGGGTCCTGGTTGTGCTCAATGGGGCGGTCGACCGCGTCCTTCTCCGGCGCGAGCTTGGCGCGGCCCAGGCGGTCGTCGCCGCCGACGGCGCGGCCCGGGCGGTCGCGGAGGCGGGCGGCTGCTGCGACGCCATCGTCGGCGATCACGACTCGATCACCGGTGAAGACCTGATACAGGCCCGCGAGCGCAATCCATCCGTCGACGTGCGTCCACAGCCGCCTGAGAAGGATCAGTCCCAGACCGACGCGGAGTTTGCGATGGCCGTGGCCTTGGAGCGCGATCCGGAGCAGGTCGTGATTGTTGGCGCGCTTCAGGGCGCCCGGCTCGATCACGAGCTCGGCAACGTTCTGCTGGTGGCCAATCCTGCCTGGCGGCACCGCGACGTGGCGCTCATCGACCCCCGTCGGTCGATCCGGCTTGCGGCGCCGGCGACTGCGTGGGAGGGAGCCGCGGGCGACATCGTCACGCTGCTGTCCATCGGGGGCAACGCCGCCGGCGTGACCACCGTCGGGCTTCAATACGCGCTCACCGACGACCGACTGCCGCTCGGCTCCAGCCTTGGCGTCAGCAACGTGATGACCGGCCCGCGAGCCTCCATTGACGTGCGCGACGGGCTCGTGCTGGTGGTGCACGAACAGACCCGGCCCGCCTGAACCGGACGCCCTGCATCCGAGCGTTTGACACGCGCAATGCGGCGTGCCAGCGTTGCGGTGTGAGTCATTGGCCCGCGTGGGCGGGCCGTTACAACTGAATGACCGGGGAGCCGGGGAGATCCCGGCTGAGAAGGCGGTACCAGCCACCGCCGACCCGCGGAACCTGATCTGGGTAATGCCAGCGTAGGGAGCGAGCCGGATGCTAGCCGCGGGTTCCACGAGGACCTGCGGTTTTTTTGTTGGAGTCCGTGTGAATGCCACGAGCGAGCCTTGCGATTCAGGTTCTGCCGCTCGACTCCGCCGACGCGCTCGCGGCGGTCGACGCCGCCATCGACTCGATCCAGGCGAGCGGAGTCGCCCACGACGTCGGACCGATGGAGACCACGCTCGAAGGCGACGATCCGGAGGAGCTGATGCGGGTCTGCCTGCGCGCGCACCGCGCCGCGCTCGAGGCCGGCGCGGAGGCGGTTCAAAGCAACATCCGCCTCATCGAGCGGCCGGCCGGGCTTATGACCATGGGCGAGAAGACTCGTCCGCATCGGAGCCGTAGCGACCCATGAACGCAGCCCTCAGACGCCTTGAGACCTTCGCGCCGCCCGCCGCGATCATCATCGGACTCTTGGCGGTTTGGGAGCTCGTTGCCCGCTTGGCGGCCGTGCCCGAGTGGCTGCTGCCCGCGCCGACCCGGATCGTCGAGGAGTTCGTCAGCTCCGCGCCGATGCTCGGTCCGCATCTGGGCAGCACGATTCTCGAAGCCGTGCTCGGATACGCGGTCGCCATCGCGGCGGCGATGGCGCTGGCCGTCGCGATCGATCAGTGGCGGCTGGCGCGTCGCGCGCTCTACCCGCTGCTGGTGACATCCCAGACCATCCCGATTTTCGCCCTGGCGCCGTTGCTCGCGATCTGGTTCGGCTTCGGCATGCTTCCCAAAGTTCTGGTCGTGGCGCTGGTCGGCTTCTTCCCGATCGTCGTGAGCTTCGCGTCGGGTCTCGCCTCGTCCGATTCCGACATGCAGAACCTGCTGCGCTCGATGGGCGCCGATCGTCGGCAGATCTTCATCAAGGTCCGATTCCCGTCGGCCGTCCCCTCGCTGCTCGCCGGCATGAAGATCGCCGCCACCTACAGCGTGATCGGCGCCGTGATCGCCGAGTGGATCGGCGCGAGTCACGGTCTCGGTCTCTTGATGCTGCGAGCCTCGAATTCGTTCCAAACCGCGCTGGTCTTCGTGGTCATCGGGATCATCGCGGCGCTCAGCATCGCGTTGTTTCTTGCCGTCGGCGCGTTGGGGCGGCTCATCGCTCCCTGGATGTACGCGCCCACAGAGGAGGTGTAGTCATGCAGATTTCACGACGACGTTCGCTGGCGCTCATCGGCGCCGCTGCGGCTCTGCCGGCGCTGGCCGCCTGCGGAGAGCCCGAGCCGACTGCTCCGGTCGCGGTGACCGTCATGCTCGATTGGGTGCCGAACACCAACCACACTGGGCTCTATGTCGCTCGCGCCAACGGCTACTACGCCGATGAGAATCTCACCGTCTCGATCGTCGAGCCTGGTGCTAGCTCGGCCGAAGCTTCCGTCGCCTCGGGCGCGGCCGATTTCGGCGTCAGCTTTCAGGAGAACGTCACCCTGGCGCGCATCGAGAACGTGCCGATCGTCTCGATCGCCGCCGTGATCCAGCACAACACATCGGGATTCGCCTCGCCCGTTGATCGCGCCATCCGTCGCCCGCGCGATTTCGCAGGCAAGAAGTACGGCTCGTTCGGATTGGAGATCGAGCGGCAGATCCTCAGTTCGCTGATGGAGTGCGATGGCGGCGATTTCTCGGCGATTGAGTTCGTGGACATTGGCGCCAGCGATCCGTTCGTCGCCTGGGAGCGCGGCGACGTGGACTTCATTTGGATCTTCGAGGGCTGGACGCACATCGAGGCCCAGCAGCGCGGCATCGACCTCGACTTCATGCGGCTGAACGATCTCGATTGCATTCCGGACTACTACACGCCCGTGCTCATCACCGGCGAGCAGATGATCGCCGAGCGTCCGGACGTGGTGCAGCGTTGGGTCCGCGCAACCGCGCGCGGCTATCAGCTCGCCATCGATGAGCCGAGTGCGGCCGCCGAGATCCTGATCGAGCAGGCTGAGGGCATCAACCCCGAGCTCGTGCGTGCCAGCCAGCCGTGGCTCAAAGAGCACTACGCCGCGGACGCCGACCGCTGGGGCGAGCAGAAGCGCGCCGTCTGGGACCTGTACGCGCAGTGGATGTACGACCGCGAACTGCTCCCGCGCGCGATCAATCCATCCAAGGCCTTCGACAATTCGTTCATCCGAGACGCCTGATCCGCGAGGCCTGAACCGCTCGCCCGCGGTTCCCGCGCTCGAGCTTCGCGGCGTCTCGAAGTCGTATCCGCCTGCCGACGGCGACGTCCCGCTCGTGGCCCTGCGGGACGTGACGCTCGAACTCTATCCCGGCGAGTTCGTCGCGGTGATCGGGCCCAGCGGCAGCGGCAAGAGCACCATGCTCAACCTGATCGCCGGGATCGAGCGCCCCACGTCCGGAGAGATTCGCATCCACGGCGAAGTCCACGACGCCCGCCCCGGCGCCGTTGCGCACATGCCGCAGCGCGACCTCCTGCTCCCCTGGCGGCCGCTGCTCGCCAACGTGCTGCTCGGTCCCGAGATCCAAGGCGTACCCCAAAGCGAGGCCCGGCGCGAGGCGCTTGATCTCCTGCCCAGATTCGGGCTGGAGAGCTTCGCCCGCGCCTACCCGCGCACGTTGTCGGGCGGCATGCGCCAGCGTGCGGCGCTGCTCCGCACCATCCTCTTGCACCGCGACATCCTGCTGCTGGACGAGCCGTTCGGCGCGCTGGACGCGCTCACCCGCGCCGACATGCAAGCCTGGCTGCTCGAGATATGGGCCGAGTTTCGGAAGTCGATTCTCTTCGTCACGCACGATGTGGACGAGGCCGTCTTCCTCGCCGACCGCGTCTACGTGCTGACGCGCCGACCCGGCGTGGTCAAGCTCGGAGTTCCCGTCGACCTGGCGCGGCCGCGCGCTCGGGCGGTCGCGCTGGAGCCGGCCTATGCTCGCGCCAAGCGGGAGTTGCTCGAGTCGCTTCTGGCCGAAGCGCACTGACCGCCGCTTGACGGTGGCGTCCCGCGGCTCGCCTCGGCGTCGCGCCGCGCGCGCATCCCCGCCTGCCGTCGGTCGGAACGGGCCGCGGCTCAGGCGGTACCCTGCCCGCACGGCTGCATCCAATGGCGCGGGCGCCGCGCAGCGGGCGAATCCGCATGACCACTGCCCCCGACCCCCGGGAAGACCGCACCGACGCATACACGGGCGGCCAGAGCATCGAGTCACGCCTGGCGGCTGAGTTTGCCGACATAGCCGTCCTGTCGGGCGCCGCGCCCGTGATCGTCGTCGAGTTTCCGATGTCCGACAGCCCGGGCGGCGTGATCGTGGCCGCTCCGGATCGAGCGCTCCAGCGGTTCGATCACGAGCCGTACGCCAGCGCGTCCGAGCGCGTGCCGCTTCCCGCTCCCGGCGAGCTCATCACGCACACCGGCGCCGCGCTCGATCGGCTGCGGGCTGATTTCGAGATGCTGTCGCCGCAACTTCGCACCGCCGTGACCGCGCGGCTCGATGTGGATGGGAATCTGATAGGCGCCGCCATTCTGGCGTTCGAGGAGCCGCGGCGACCCGGCCCGCGCGCGCGTCGGGTCCTGCTGGCCGCGGCGCGCCAGCTGGCGCGCGCCCTCCACCAAGAGCGACTCGAGCGGTCGCTCCGCGATCAGGCCGAGGAGTCGCGTACCCTCCTCGATCTGGCGCAATTGTCCACCAGCACTCTTCAGCTGGACGAGATGCTGGACCGCTTCCTCGAGCGGGCGGTCGAGCTCACCAGCGCGGACAAGGGAAACATCTGGCTGCTCTCGGATGATGGGTCCGAGCTGATTCCAACCGCGCTCACTGGAATGCCAGACGCATTCGTCTCGGAGTGGAAGACGCAGCGGTTTGCGCTAAGCGAGCAGCCGCTATCGGCCGAAGCACTGTCGACCCAGCAGCCGATCGCGATTCCCGACGCGGCCGCCGACCCGCGCACCGACAAACTGGCGCTCGACCTGTTCGGCGAGCGGGCGCTGCTGGTCGTGCCGGTGCGCTCGGCCGGCGAGGCGCTCGGAACCTTGTTCCTGAACAACGTGAGCCGCCGTGAGCGCCACACGGCTCGCGAGGTCGAGATCGCGCAGTCGATTGCTTCGCAGGCGGGCGCCTCGATTCGGCTGGCCCGGCTGTTCGAGGCCTCGGAGCGCGGTCGGCGCGATCTGGAGGCTGCATTTCGGCGCTTCGGACAGGTGCTTGCCGCCAGCGCCGATCCAGTGGCGTCGCTCGAGACCCTGGCCGAACTGGCGGCCCAGATGGTTGCCGCGGACTCGGGCATCGTCTACCTCACACGCGGCGAGAGCCTCGAGCTGGTCGCCACGGCCGGCCTCGAACCCGACGCCGCGTCGCCGGCGGCCTCTCCGGGCACGCTGGTTGCTCGCTGCGTGTCCGAGGGGCGCGCGCTGCACCTCGACTCCGTGAGCCCCACGGACATCGGGCTTCGCTCGCCCGGCGGCTCGCCAGCTGCGTTCGCCTGTGCGGCCACGCCGCTGGCTGTCGGTGAGTCGACGGTCGGCGCGCTGGCCGTCGCCAGATCGTCGCGGGCCTTCACAGCCGACGAGATCGATCTGCTCGCCGCGTTCGGGCGCGGCGCCGCGGGGGCCGTGCAGCGCGGCGAGCTGCTCGACGCCCTTGAGCGCCGTGTGTCGGAGCTCTCGCAACTCCAGAAGCTCTCGCAGTCGATCGCGACGCTCTCCACCATCGAGGAGACCGTCGAGAACGTGGTTCGCGGCGCCGCGAGCCTGGTCCAGGCCGACCGCTGCGTCGTCTTCCTCGCAAACGCGGCCGGTGCGCTGGAGCCCCAGATGCCCGCCATCGGATTCTCGCCCGAGGAACTGACGGCTCTGGCCTCGGACGCACATGAGGACCTGGGGTTGCAAGTGCTCACGTCCGGTGAGCACCTCATGTGGAGCGAGGTCGTCGACGGTGGCGAGGCTGAGGGGCGAATCCGGATGGAGCGAGATCTGTTGATCGTGCCCATGCGTGCCGGCGACGAGCGCATCGGCGTGATCCGCGTGTCCGGCAAGGCGGCGGCATTCACCGAAGACGACGCGCGACTGCTCTCGATCTTCGCCGGGCAGGCGGCCGGCGTGGTTCGCAACGTGATGCTCTATCAGACCGAAGCTCGCGGGCGGGAGCAGCTCGAAGCCATCTTCGTGAACGCGACCGACGGCATCGTCATCGCCGATCCGGACGCCCGCATCCTGCGGATGAACGCGGCGGCCGAGGCAATGACCGGGTGGGATCGGCAGTCGTCAATCGGGCGCGCGGTCGGTGAGGTCCTTCCCCTGCGGGGCGTTCACGATCAGCCGCTCGACACCACCCACCCACTGCGCTGGGTGCAGCTGCAGCGCACCACCATCGCCTACCGCGAGCAGGTCATGGAACGCCGCGATGGGCAGACCGTCGAGGTCGCCGCGAGCTACGCGCACGTGCCTGGGCCGGCCGGGCAGGGTCCGCTGGCGGTCGCGATTCTGCGCGACCTCTCCGCCGCCAAGCAGATCGAGCGAATGAAGAGCGACTTCGTCTCGTTCGTCTCGCACGAGCTGCGCACCCCGCTGTCGCTCATCAGGGGCTACGCATCCACGCTGATGCGGCCGGACCTGTCGCTCGAGCACGACACGCGCGAGCGGTTCATCCAAGGGATATCCGACGCGGCGGATCGGCTCGGCCTCATCGTCGACAATTTGCTCAACGCCTCGCGCATCGAATCCGGGCGGTTCGTTCCACGCCTGCGCGTCGTCGATCTCCGAACAGTCGTGGAACCGGTGGTCGAGGAGATGCAGGCCGGCGCTGTTGGCCGCCTGTTCCTCATCTGGGAGGCCGGCGAGGCCCCCGTCAGCATCGACGCCGATCAGATCCGCGTGGTCCTTTCCAACCTGATTGGCAACGCCGTGCGTTACGCCGTCCCCCATAGTGACGGGCCGGTGGTCATCGCCGTCCGCGCGGCCGATGATGGTGTCACCGTCGAGGTGGCCGACAACGGGCCCGGCGTTGCGGAGGACGACCTGCCGCACATCTTCGAGAAGTTCTATCGCGGCGCCGACGATTCTCGCGCGAGCCTGTCCGGCACCGGCCTCGGCCTCCATATCTCGCGCAGCCTCGTGGAGGCCCACGGGGGCCGGGTCTGGCTGCACAGCATTCCTGGCGAAGGCGCCATCGCCGGTTTCTGGCTGCCGCGCGCCGGGGACGGGTCGGCGGATGTCGACCCGGAAGTGGTCGCGGCCCCTGCCTGAGCCGGACCGCCCGAGGCTCGCGGTCGGCCCCCAATCTGCCGCTGGGTGACGGCCCGCGATCGGCGCCCGACTCGATCGAGTAGGATCAGCTCTGGTACCGGAACCACGGAGCGTCGGCGACCCCGGCACCAATCGGCGTGGGCAATATCGCGGTCATCGAGGACGAGCCCGGCGTGGCCGAGATCCTCCAGATCAATCTGGAGGCCGCAGGCCACACGGTGACCACGCTTCCCGACGGACAGGCCGCGCTGGCTGCGCTGGACGGCGATCCGCCCGACCTCGTGGTGCTCGATCTCAACCTTCCGCACGTCTCCGGCTTCCGCGTCATCGAGGTCATGCGCCGAACCCCCGGCTGGGCCGACGTGCCGGTCGTAGTCGTGACCGCCTACAACTTTGAAGAGGCGGTCGATGTCGTCCGCGCGGGTATCGATGACTTCCTGACCAAGCCGTTCGACGTGGCGGATGTCATCGCGGCCGTGCGACGAGCGATCGATCGCGCGCGCGGCGGCGACCGCGAGCCTCCCGGGGGCTAAAATAGGTGAGCGCCTTTGGAGGCGCGGCAACCCCGGAGATCTGATGACTGGCGACAACGGACCTGTCGAGAAGAACACACTGACCGTCAAGCGCGGCCTCGCCCAGATGCTCAAGGGCGGGGTCATCATGGACGTCGTCACGGCCGGCCAGGCCGTGATCGCCGAGGAGGCGGGCGCCTGCGCGGTGATGGCCCTCGAGCGCGTTCCGGCCGATATCCGCGCGCATGGCGGGGTCGCGCGCATGGCCGATCCCGACAAGATCGCCGAGATTCAGGAAGCCGTCACGATCCCGGTCATGGCCAAGTGCCGGATCGGCCACTTCGTCGAAGCCGACGTGCTCCAGGCCCTCGGCGTCGACTACATCGACGAGTCGGAAGTGCTCACTCCCGCCGACGAGCAGCACCACGTGGACAAGCACGCCTTCGCCGTGCCGTTTGTGTGCGGCTGCCGCAATCTCGGGGAGGCCCTCCGGCGCATCGCCGAGGGCGCGGCCATGATCCGCACCAAGGGCGAAGCCGGCACCGGCGACATCGTCGAGGCCGTCCGCCACATGCGCGCCGTCATGGCCGATGTCCGTCGCGTGCACGCCATGCCCGAAGACGAATGGGGAGCGTTCGCGAAGGACATTCAGGCGCCGCTCGAGTTGGTGCGCGAGGTCGCGGAGACCGGCAAGCTCCCGGTCGTCAACTTCGCCGCCGGAGGCGTGGCCTCACCCGCCGACGCCGCGTTGATGATGCGTCTCGGCGCCGATGGCGTGTTCGTCGGCAGTGGAATCTTCAAGTCCAGCGATCCGGCCGGCCGGGCCAAGGCGGTCGTCGAGGCCACCACGCACTTCAACGACGCGGCGCGCATCGCGGCGGTCTCGCGCGGGTTGGGCGAGGCGATGCCCGGCATCTCCGCTCACGCGCTCGAGCCGGAAGAGCTCCTGGCCTCCCGCGGTTGGTAAGACCGCACGAGCGGTTCCATTCCTGAGATAGGCGTCCTCGCGCTGCAGGGCGACTTCGCCGAGCATTCCGAGCGCCTCGCGGCGGTGGGCGCCGTCGCGCGCCACGTCCGGCTGCCCGAGCATCTGGAGGGGATCGACGGGCTGATCGTGCCCGGCGGGGAGAGCACCACGATTGGGCAGCTGATGCAGACGTATGCGCTCGTTGAGCCCATTCGCCGGCTGGCGGCGTCCGGCGCCCCGATCTGGGGCACGTGCGCGGGTCTCATTCTGATGGCGACCGACGTCGGCGCCGACCAGCCGCTCATCGGGCTGATGGATGTAACGATCCAACGGAACGCATTCGGCCGCCAGCTCGACAGCTTCGAGACGGATCTCGAGATTGATGGGATCGAGGGTGGGCCCTATCACGCCGTGTTCATTCGCGCGCCGGTCGTCACCCGCACCGGCCCCGACGTGACCATCCTCGCCCGGCTCGAAGATAATAGAATCGTCGCGGTGCGACAGAATCAGCTGCTCGGAACCGCCTTTCACCCCGAGCTGACCGACGATCTCCGGATGCACCGCCTGTTTGTTGACATGGCGTGCGCCGGATGAAGGTCAACGCCGGGCGTCTGCGACTGTGGCGCAGCGCCGGCCTGCTCGGCACATTCCTGCTGTCCAACGCGCCGGCCCATTCGATCGTGCGATACGACGGGCGCATGGCGCCGATTCTGCGCGCGGCGGTCGCCTCACTGCCGCTGCCGCCCGGCTCCTACGAGCCGTTCGGCGCCTGGGTCGGTGGACGGCCGTGCGGATTTGGGCTTATCCGCCGCAACAGCGTTCGCAGTCGTGCCGATGTGGTCTCCGTTGCCACGGCCGCGGGCGGTGGCGCGCACGAGGGTGCCCCCGGTGGGCTCGAGGTGGATACGACCGCGGCCCTGCTCCGCGCCATGGCCGACGTTGCCGCGACGCAGGGCGTCGTCAGCCTGGGCGCGGCAATCCCCGACGACAGTCCGTTCGCCGCCGTCTTCGAGGAGAGCGGCTTTCGCGCCGCGGTGCGCGAGCGCGCCTACACACGCGCGCCGGGGCCTGCCAGGGCGCCGGCCGCGATCGCGGGCCTGCGGCCGCAACAGCCCGCCGACGCCTGGCAGATCTGCCAGCTCTACCGGGCCATCACCCCGGCCGCCGTCCAGCAGGCCGAAGGCCTGACCGCCGATGACTGGGATATCACGCGCGGGAAGCGCGGGCTGTTCGGCCGTGCCGGCCCATCGCCCGAGCGCCATGTCGTCGCCGGCGAGCGCGGACTCGACGCTTGGCTGGAGATTCGGTCCGACCCTGGCGGTACTCACCGATTCGCTCTCATGGCGCACCCTCGCGCGGCCGATGCCATTGGACCGATCGTGCGCTTCGCGCTGTGGCGGCTGAGCCACTCCCCCGCGGCGCTCACGCGCGTGCTGGTACGCGATCACGAGATACCGCTCGCCGCCGGGTTGATGGAAGCCGGCTTTGAGCCGGCCGGCGCGAACCGCCGGATGATCAAGCACTTGGCGATCCGCCTGCGCGCCGAGGTCCCGAGCGCCGCCATGGATCGGGCCACGAGCTAGACGGCCGGTGGCGGATCGCGCGCGCGCCGAACTCCCCGAGGATGGGCCGATGCTGCGCCCGTCCCACACCGATCTTGCCGAGCTCGATGCGCTCGTGCGCGTGTTGCCCGAGTCGCTGCGCGACATCCTTCGCGCCGTCCCCAACTGGACCGAGCTGATCGAGGTCGTGATGGATCTTGGACGCCGCGCCGAGGCGCGCCTGGCGGATCGCAGCGAAGCGCTGCTCGACCGTGAGGTTACCCAGCGGGATCTGGATCACGTGGTCGCCGAGATCGGCGAGTTCACGGCCGACAATCGCGCCGGGATTCCCGGCACGCTGCACCGCTTCTCCGTCATCCGAAACCGGCTGCGCCGCGTCGTGGGGCTCACGGTGCGTCGCGGTCGGGCGCTCTACGGCACCACCCATATCGTTGCGGACATCGTGGCCTCCGACCGCAGCATCATGCTCCTGGGTCCGCCCGGCGTGGGCAAGACCACGCTGCTGCGCGAAGCCGCCCGTGTGCTGGCCAACGACCACGATCGTCGGGTGGTCGTCGTCGATACCTCCAACGAGATCGCCGGCGACGGCGATGTGCCGCACCCCGGGATCGGGCGATCCCGTCGCATGCAGGTGGCCGAGCCCGACCTGCAGCACCGCGTGATGATCGAAGCCGTCGAGAACCACATGCCCGAGGTCATTGTGGTCGACGAGATCGGCACCGAGCTCGAGGCGCAGGCCGCGCGTACGATCGCCGAGCGCGGCGTGCAGCTCATTGCCACCGCGCACGGCCAGACGCTTGAGAACGTCCTGCTCAACCCGCTCCTCAGCGACCTGGTCGGCGGCATCGAATCCGTCACGCTCAGCGACGATGAGGCGCGTCGCCGCAGCACTCAGAAGACCGTCCTCGAGCGCCGCGCGCCGCCGACCTTCGACACCCTGATCGAGCTCCACAGCCGCGACGAGTTCGTCATCCACCACGAGGTCGCCGAGACCGTTGATGCGATGCTCCGCGCCCAGCCCACCTGGGAGGAAACTCGGGTTCGCATGCCCGACGGCCGCATTGCGCGCGAGACGCGCGGCCGCGGCGACCGCGACCCGAGTCGGCCCGTTACGACCCAGCCGGGGCCGCAAGTCGAGCCCACGCCGCACGGGCTGAGGATCATGCCGTTCGGCGTGAGCCGCAATCGATTCGTGCACGCCATCGAAGCCACCGGCTATGACTCCGTCGGCCTGGTCCGCGATCTCGCCGAGGCCGACATGGTGGTGACCTCTCGTAGCTTCTATCGCAAACGGCCGCGTTTGCTGCGGGACGCCGAGGCGCGCGGAACGCCCGTCTACGTCCTCCGCAACAACACCGAGCTGCAGATGCAGGCCTGTCTGCACGATCTGCACGACGGACGCTCCGAGGGCAACGACCGGCGCGCGAATGGCGGCGCCGCGCCGTCGGCCCATGCCGAGCCGCGCCGCCGCGTGCGCCTCACCAGCGGCGTTCGCCCCCCGCGCTGATGGCGAGCGGAAAGCCGACCGGCTGCTTCATCGCCTTCGAAGGACCTGAGGGCAGCGGCAAGACCACGCAGGCGCGGATACTCGCCGACCGCTTGGCGGCGGCCGGTTTCAATGTGGACGCCACGCGCGAGCCGGGCGGCACCGACGTCGGCGAGCGCATCCGCAAGATCCTGCTCGAGGAGTACACGTTGCAGCGCCTGGATGCGCGCGTTCAGGCGCTGCTGGTGTCGGCCGCCCGGGCGCAGCACGTTGTGGAGCGAATCAAGCCGCAGCTCGAGCGCGGCGGGGTCGTGGTGTGCGATCGATTCGCGGCCTCGACGCTCGCGTATCAGGGCGCCGGTTTCCGACTCGACCGCCGCCTGCTCGAGCAGGTCGGCGAGGTCGCCTCCGCCGGCGTCGCGCCCGACCTGGTCGTGCTGGTTGACATTGACGTGGAGACCGGGCTCAGCCGTAGCCTTGCCCATCGCCATGCCGACTGGGAAAAGGCCGGCGGCGTGAACTGGAACGACATCGAATTCCACCGTCGCGTCCGCGACGCCTATCTGGAGCTAGCGGCCGACGCTTCCGACACGTGGCTGGTGGTGGATGGCCGCATGTCGATCGACTCGATCGCCACCGCGATCTGGACCCGTGTAGAGACCGAGCTCTCGCGGCATGAGCTGAACCGAAGCGCGGATCCGCGGCAGCGGCGCCTCCCGCTCGGGACCGCGTAGGCTACGCTGCGGCCGGGTTGACGGCCCCTCGCCGAGGACCTCTTGAAGCTCTTCATCATCGTGGTCCAGGAAGACGACGCGGACGCCGTTTCCGCCGCGCTTTCCGAGCAGGATTTCCGATCCACCCGCATCAACTCGGCGGGCGGATTCCTCCGGCGGGGCAATGTCACCTTCCTGGTGGGCGCGGACGAGGCGCGCACCGTCGACCTGCTCGATCTCGTCCGGCGCCACGCCACGACGCGCGTACAGGTCGTAACGCCGGTTCCCGCCATGTTCGAGCCCGGCGAGATCGCCGTGCCGTATCCCGTCGAAGTCCAGGTCGGCGGCGCAACCGTGTTTGTGTTCGACGTGGACCGCTTCGAGCGCCTCTAGCTGTCCGTCAGCCCGCCCCGTCAGGTGGCCCGACCATCAGGTCGGGATGTCCCGCCTCGTTGAGGTGGGACGAAACGAGATCGGGCATCGGTCCCACCCCAAAAGGGCTGACCACCGGGCACCGGGAAGTAGCCCAAGGCAAGGTTGGCCAGCCTGTACGGGCGGTTCGCGAACCGCCCGTACCTCGAATCACCGCGACCGGCTCCTGCTGCTACTCGGCCGGCTGCAGCGATCGCTTGTCGACGATGTCGCCCGGGAACCCGAGCCGCTTCATGTCCCGCCCGATGGCGGGGGCCGGCCATCCCTGGCCGCCCATGAACTGGTACTCCGCGTGGCGGCCGGAGAGCCAGAAGAACATCTCCGCCGCGTCGCGGTGGTCCCGGAACTGCTGCCGGAACGCGAACCACCACTTGGACACGTCGATCCCGTAGTTGGCGGTTGCGGGGTCGAAGCTCGGTTCGTGGATCCAGTCGCACGTCGGCTCACGCGTGCGCCAGTAGTTGTACTTGAACAGGTTGCGAAGAGTCGTTGACGTGCCCGGCGTCTTCCGATGCCAGATCGAGTAGTTGGTCAGGAAGATCGTCCCGGCCGGCGCGGTGGTCAGCACCGATCCCCGGATGTTCCCGTAGTGCCCCATCAACCGCTGGTCCGAGGAGAGAAAGTGCGAGCCCGGGAGCACCTCGGTCGGCCCGTCCTCTAGCACGGTTGCCTGCGGGTAGTAGAACACCTGGAGAAAGTGCACCGCCGGTCCATAGATCGCGCCGCCGTCCACGTGCCACTTCTGCCCCTCAGAAGGGTTCTGGTTGCGGTGGTTTGTCATCTTGTACGGCAGCACCACGTCGTTGCCGAGGATGGACCGCACGGCGCCGATAGCCTCCGGATTGAGAATCACATTCTCCCGGAACCAGGGTTCGTCGAGGACCTCGTCCGGGTTCAGGCTCGGGTTCTCGTCCGCGTACGCCATGGCGCGCGCGTTCACCTCATCCGAGACCACGCCGTCGAGTTTCAGAAATCCGTGGATGCAGAAGTCGATCACCTGCGAGTCGTTGAGCGTCGGGTCACAGCGGTACGTCTCGTGCACGTCTCAGTGCCACCTCTCTAGGACGAACTGGCATCCCAGTCCGTAGGTCCTCGACTCGTCGAGCAACAGCGCCATCTCCGGGAATTGGATGATTCGCCAGCCATCCTTCATCGCGTCGAGCACAGTGGCGTACGGCCACTCGTCCGGGTCGCGCGGGCCTTCGTCGAGTTCGCCGCCCTGCACCAGCAGCATCCCGAGCACATCGGAATCGACGGCTGATCGGCCGGCCTGCAAGTAGAGCAGATCCTGTCGCTTGGGGCGCTCGCCGTTCAGCGCCTCGAGCGCCTCCGTGAGGCGCGACTCCGTCAGCCGGCCGTTGCGCAGGTCCGCGATGGAGCGCTCTAGCAGGCGCCTGGTCTCATCGATCGACAAGTGCGGCCCCCCCCAGGTTCGTGGCAAGTGGCGGAATCTACATCTCCGCCTTGGCATGGTCAATCTGGCGCGCGGCCGCGCTCAGACCCGGCGTTTGCTAGCGGAGCCGCGCCAGCGTTTCGCTCATCCGATCGAGCGCCGACTGGATGTTCTCGCGCGAGTTCGCGAAGGACAGCCGCAGCGAATCGTTGGCCGCGCGGCCGAACGCGGTCCCGGCCAGCACGGCCACGCCCGCTTCATCGAGCAGCCGGTCCGCGATCTCGCGTGCCGAGTCGCGGAAGCCTTCGAGCTGCGGGAAGGCGTAGAACGCGCCGGCCGGCCGCAGGCACGACACCCCCGGGATCGCGTTCAATCCGTCCACGATCAGATCTCGGCGCGCCCGGAATTCCGCGACCATCGCGTCCACCGCGTCCTGCGGGCCTGTGAGCGCCTCGATCCCGGCCATTTGGATGAACTGCGCGGTCGAGCTCGTCGCGTTCGTCTGCAGCTGCGCCACGGCGGTCGCCAGCTCTTCGTTCATGACGCCGTAGCCGAGGCGCCAACCGGTCATCGCGTAGGCCTTCGAGAACCCGTCCAGAATGATCGTCTTCTCCTGCATGCCCGGGATCGAGGCGATCGACGCCTGCTCGATGTCTCCGTAGACGATGCGGCCATAGATCTCGTCGCTCAGCACGAAGATGTCGCGATCGACCAGCAGCTCGGCGACCGCCCGAATGTCGTCGGACGTCATCACGCCGCCGGTCGGGTTCTGCGGTGAGTTCATGATGAGCAGCTTGGTTCGCGGCGAGATCTTGGACGCCAGCTCGTCCAGGTCGAAGCAGAACTGATTCTCGACGCGCAGCTCCAGGGGAACCGGCGTCGCGCCGACGAAGTTGATCATCGACTCGTAGATCGGAAACCCAGGGTCCGGATACAGCACCTCGTCGCCCGGCCCGCACAGCGCGGTGATGCCGAAGAACATGATCGGCTTTCCGCCGGGCGTCACGACCACGTTGTCCATACCCACATCGATGCCGCGAGTCGCCGCCACGTGGTCCGCGATCGCCTCGCGTGCCTCCGGAACACCGGCGGAGGGCGTGTAGCGCGTGTAGCCCTCATCCAGCGCCCGCTTGGCCGCCTCGACGATGTTGCCGGGCGTGTCAAAATCCGGTTCACCGACCTCCAAGTGGATGATGTCGCGGCCTTCCCGCTCCAGACGCTTCGCCTTGGCCAGCACGGAGAACGCCGTCTCGGTGCCCAGGCGCGCCATCGCGGGAGCCAAGTCGGGGTGCGTGAGCAGAGCCATCAAATCGTCCGCGTGGGGTAGGCGCGGCACGCGTGCCGCGCGGGTCGTGGAAGATGGGATTCTAGCGTGAACGACGGCCCGGCCTCGGCCCCGGTACGCCGGCAAGCCGGCGCCGCCGGCGAGGCCGTCCGGGAGCTGCGCCCGGAGGATGTCCCGGCCGTTGCCCGCGTGTTGCGCGCGGCCTTCGCCAGTCCCGAATCCATCTCAACCAGCGCTGGGGATAACCCTGCGCCCATCACCGATGAGCTCGTGGCCCGCTGGTCGAACGCCGCCAGCGGCGCCTGGGTGGCCGATGCGCCCGGCTTTGGACCGATCGGCGCCGTATTCGCCGTCATCGAGCCGGATGTCGGTTGGATCGGAGGCCTTGGGGTCCATCCGGCCTTTCGTCACGCCGGCGTCGGCGGAGCGCTCGCCGACGCCGCGATCCGGCATCTCAGTCGCTGCGGCGCGCCGCTCGTTGGGCTCGAGGTAGCGCCCGCCGCCGCCGACGCGCTGGCCCTCTACGCCCGGCGTGGGCTCGTCCCGGTCGACGCCACGATCCGGCTGCGATCGCGGGCGTCCGATCCGGGCGGCGGCGCCCGGTTCAAGCGGCTGGCGCTGGGCGAGCTGACGGCCGGTCGGGCCGCGCCGCTCGCCGCCGCTCGTATCGCCGCCACTCCGCTGACCGGCGAAGCGTTCGCGCTGGTGGGGTCCGGCGAGCACGCGGACGCGTTGCTGGTGTGCGAGCCGCGGCCTACGGCGGAGCCGATCGGGGGAGCGCTCGAGGTTCGCCTTGCCTGGTTCGATCGGAATGATGCGCGCCCGTCATTGGCCGCCGGTGCGCATGCCGCCGTCGCGGCGGGCAAACGGTTCCTGGACATCGATCTGCCCGTGGGCGCCGACCGCACGCTCGGCACGCTGCGCCGCGCGGGGTTCGAGTCCGTGGCGGTGATGATCCGGATGGTTGATCGACCCGCGCGTTACGCGGCCGGCGCCGGCGAGCGCCCGCTGGCCGGCCGTTGGTCGCTCTGAGACCTCCGGGCTAGTGCTCGGGCCGCCTCGCCACGAACACCATCCGTTCGCTATCGCCCTGGTAAGGCTCCCGCAGGGGTGATCCGTAGAGCTCGATGCCCTCGAATCCGGCCGCCGCGAGCGCGCGCGCCATCTCATATCGGTGCATATATCGCAGCCGCATGGTGGTCGACCGCCGCCGCATCGAACCGTCGGGCGCGACCGCGTCGTAGAAGTGCGTGGCGTCGATCCGCTGCTCGACCG
Organism: Chloroflexota bacterium; assembly: GCA_965247475.1. Lineage (GTDB taxonomy): Bacteria > Chloroflexota > UBA11872 > UBA11872 > UBA11872. Next base: position 1,868,790 of record OZ252016.1, on the reverse strand, counting down.
GGTCCACGTCCCAGCTTACGAAGTGCATCACCGTCGTCGCGTTCGGGCCGGCAAACGTCGCCTGCAGGCGCACCAGCCCGTCGCCCACGGCGAGGCGATCGAGGGTCGGATGCACGATGTCCACGGCGAACAGACCGCCGGGTCGCAGTGCCTCGAGGGCGCCTCGCAACACAGCGCCCTGGTCCCGGCTCGAGCCCAGGTGAAGGAAGGTGTCGAGCGCGCAGATGACCAGCCCGTACTCGGCATACCCATCGAACCGCCGCATGTCCTGCCGGCGCAACCGGAGGCGCACCCGCCGATCTCGGGCCTTGCCGTTGGCGATCGTCAGCAGGGCGGCCGACGCGTCGATTCCGTCGACCTCGTTCCCGGCCGCCGCGAGCGGAATCGCGACTCGTCCGGTCCCGCACCCCAGGTCCAGAACCGGACCGTCCGCCGTGCTCGCCAGGTCGCTGTACAGCGCAAGATCGTCGGCCCAGTCGCCCTGCTCCGCCTCATACAGGTGAGCGATGGGGGCATAGGGATCCTCCGGCTGGTCACAGTCGATCACTGCGGCAGGCGCATCCGTCTGATCACCAGCTCGGCCGCGACGATGACGACGATCACCAGCATCACCGCGCCCGCATTCGCCGTCCGATTGATCGCCATCATCGCCAGCGCGGTCACGCCCGTCGCGATCAACACAGCCTGCCGGGTCACTGGCCACGTGGACATTCGCCCGCGGCTGTGACGGCGTCCCGCGCGCAGCCAGAAGCCCAGCGACCAGGCGCTGAACAACATGGCGAACCCCAGCGTTGCCAGGAGCGCCAGGACGTTCTCGGACCGGCTCGGGTTCGTGAACAGCACGATGTAGATCAGGATCCCGACGGTCACAAAGGCCCCCGCGGACGTTATTCGAGACACCCAGAGCTGGATCTGAAATCCGTCCCGAGGCGGCTTCGTCGCGGCGCGGTATTCGCGCGCCTTTGGCTCCCCGACCTCGAGCCGCAGCTCCGTCTGCTGCGCCCGCTCGGGCGCACTCGGTGAAGCCGCGGGGGGGCGCACGCTATCCGGCCGCCTTCAGCGCGGGCGACGCTCGATCTCGGACGGTCCGTCCTTGCCTGATCGTCGCCGCGTGGTCGAACAGCAGCGGCGTCCCGAAATCCTCATCACCGACGACCACGATCTGAGGGAACCGGTGGTCGAATCCGGGGCGGGCTAGTGCCTCCACCAGCGGCATCGCGGCGCGCCAACCACCGGCCGAGGCGCCGTGGTCGAACCAGAGAAACGCGGGCAGCTCGGCGGAGTCGGAGGGGGCGGCCACGGCCGCCACCGCCACCCGCAGCGCCAGCCGAAGGGCGGCGCCGATCGGTTCTGTGAACGCGCGATCCGGAACCCACGCCGCCCGATCCTCGTCCCACGCCTCCAGCTCGAACGCGGGCCCGACGCGCACGTCCCAGTGGCGCCCGCCGGTTACGACCCCGACGACCGCGCGCAGCCACGTCTCCACCGCCGCCGGAGCGGCCGCGCCGACCGCTTGCAGCGCCGCATCGGCGATCGTGGCGGCGTACGCACGCCGCCGGCGCTTGCGAACGATCTCGTCCAAGGCGCCGGTCGCCGACGCAGTGTCGATCGTCTCGCGAGACTCGCCGGACCGGAGTTCGAGCCGCCGCACTTCTCGTTCGAGCTTCTCGACCGAGGCGCGCGAGCGGCGCAGCCGTCGCAGCCGCTGCTCGGACGGCGTGTGTGCGATTTCGTCGAGATCGGGAAACGCGGCGCGCGCCTCGGCGATGGTCGGCGCCGCCTCGACGCTCAGCCCCGCGGCCCGCATTGCCGCGGCCAGGTCAATCCGCCCGCGGGACGACGCCGCCTCCGACCGTTGCACGTCGGATTCGGCTGCCCGGCGATCGACGCCGGCGCGCGCAAGGCCCAGCGCCGCGAGCGTTTCGATCAGCGCCGCCCGCGCGGCCCAGCGCTCGGCGATGTCGGCGGGCGGAGAGTGCTGCGGCAGGTCGGGGTGCTCGCCGCGCATCCGATCGATCTGGGCGCTTACCTTCAACGCGCGTCGGGCGATCTCGTGCTCCGACGCCTCGACCGCGTGCCGTCGAAGTTGCAGGCGCGGCCCCGCGCGCAGCTGCGATCGCAAGCGTGCGACGGTCGTGGCGGCTCGGCTTCGCGCGCCGCGGATGTCGGAAGTGGCGGCTGTAAGCCCCGCCTCGCGGGCAAGCGCCGACGCCTCGGCCCGGTGTTCGGAGGCGTGTTTGAGCTGAACCCGATGCTCGGCTTCCGCCGCCGCCGCCAGGACCTCGGGTTGCGACTCCGCGAGCGATCGGAGTCTGGCGTGCAGCCGCTGCGTGGTTCGGCGCCCGTCCGCGGCCGCCGCGCGCGATTCGTCCAACGCCCCGGCCGTCCGTTGCGCGCTGACTCGCTCGTCGCCATCGGCCATGATCCGGAGCCGCGCCGCGGCGCTGCGATGCAGCGTGTCCGCTCGGTCGATGGTCGGCGGGATTTCGAGACCTAGTGCGTGAAGCTCCTGCTCGATTGCCGCCCGCTGTCGCAGTGCGGCGCGCGCACGGGTGGCGGCACGATCGGTCGCCGCGAGCTCGACATCTATCTCCGCCACGCGCGACAAGAGGTCCGGCTCGAGCGCCCGCGCGTGCTGACCGCGCCGTTGCAGCCACCCCGCGACGGCCACCGATCCGATCCCGCCCGCGATGCCGATGGGCGCCAGAGCCGGTACGGCAAGCAGACCAAGGCCGAGCAGTATTGTGCTGACCACCGCGGCCGCGCCCGCGCCGGTTATCTGCGAACGGCGGCGCTCGGCCTCGTACGAGAGCCGCCGGAGCTGATGCTCCGTCCGCTCGAGCTCGGTGCGCGCGCGCTCGTCGGCCAGGTCGGCGCGGTCCGCCTCCGATCCGACGTCGCCCAGCGCCAGCCACGCGCCCCACAGACGGTGCGCCGCGGGCAGACTGGCTTCCTCATCCGCCCGTCGCGCCAGGGTCTCGGCGCGCTCGGCCGCCGCGTCGAGCTCCTGCAACCGGCGCCGTGCCGCGTCGAGCTTCGCGCGCGTCTCGTCGACCTCCGCGGCGCGGGCTCGCTGACGGTCCCGCTCCGCGCGCGCCGTGTCCGCCAGATCCGCCGCTTCACGCGCGCGGGCGGCGGCCCGCAGGGATCGATCCAGCGCGGCCAGCCGGGTTTCCGCCGCGCCGAGTGCTTCCTCATCGCTGGACACTCGCCCGAGTTCTCGATCGATCGAGGCTCGTTCGGCCGCCGCGACCTGCGCGTCCTGCGCGGCGGCTCGGTGCTGGCGCCAAAGGGCCGCCAGATCCGTGTGGCGGCGCGCGGTTGCGCCGATTCCGTGCAGGCGCAGCCGCTGCCGATCCGCTTCGTTCGCTGCGGCCGAGGCCCGCCGCAGGGTCCGCTCGGCATGCTCCACGGCCGCAACCGCGCGCTGAACCCGCGCGTGGCGCGCCTCGCGTTCGAGCGCCAGGACCTCACGCTGCTGCTGCGTGAGCGACCCAGCCGCCTGCGCCAGTTGCAGGCGCGTGCGCGCGCGCTCCTCGCTGACGGCGAACTCGGGCATGGCGGCGAACGACGCGTCGAGGGCGGTCATCCGGCGCTCGCCCAACAGGGCGCGCACGAACGTCGCCAGTTCGCGCGCCGGCGGAATCTCGATGGAGTCGGTCTGATGCGTGAGAGATTCGTAGGTTGTGCGGTCGAGATTGAGGACGGGCTCCAGCACCCGACGGATTCGGACGGATCCGTGAACCTCCTGGAGCGTGCCGCCGGACGCGTAGCTCAGAACGGCGCGCTCGCCGCCCCACGGCTCGAATGACCGTCCAATGGTGTAGCGCTGTCCGGCGGCCACCAGGGTCAGCTCGACGTGCCCCCCGGCGGGGTCCACCTCGCCGTCGCGTCCGTTACCAAAGAGCGCCAGCAGAAGGGCCTGCCAGAGCGCGCTCGCCTCGTTGTCCGCCGCTCGGATCGCGTGCCGCCCACGCGGCGCGAACTCCAGGTCCACGAGATCCAGCGGGCCGAGGCTCTCGGCGGTCAGCCGCTCGAGCAGAATCACGTGATCGGCTCCAGCCCGGTGCGGCGCCGGAAGACGTCCGCCACCGCCGATCTCGCGCCGCGGATCAGATCCGCATCGCCCGGCTCGGCGTCACGGGCCAGTCGCTTCGCGGCCCGGCGGACCTCCACGCCGAACGACGCTCGCGGCTCCCCGGTCGAACGACCGTCTGGACCCAGACCGACGACATCCACCGAGACGACGGTGCCTTGCTGCTCCGCTGCTCGAACGAGACCGGCCAGCCGGCACGCGTGCCAGCGGTCACGGGTGAGATCCCCCTCGAACTCGAGCGACAGCAACGGCGTCGCGCCGAGCAGCGGATCGACCAGCGCGCGCAGGGCCGCCGCCGGGTCGGGTCCGCTCAACTGCTCCGGCCGCACGCGCACGCGTTGGGCCGCCGTGCCGGCCAGCGGAATGAACCGGAGCTCGCGTACCCCGTCGGCGCTGACCTCTGCCCATGCGAACGTTGCCGGGCCGTCGGCGTTGGCCCCCGCGGCCGTCCAGCCGGGCCGGACGAAGAGCGTCGGTCCCCGCACCATGTCGCCGGCCTCGCGGCTGTCTCCCATCACAACCAGATCGGCTTCCAGCTCGGGCGCCGCGTTCCGGTCGGCCGCGGCCGCATCCCGGGTCACGAGCAGCAGCGCCGATAGATCGTCGCCCTCGCCGGCCCGCCGCACGAAGCCCGGGTCCGCCGTGAAGCCCAGCCGCAGCCCGCCGACCTCCAGCGCGAACGCATCGCCGGGACCGGGGCGCAGAACTCGCACGAGCTCCATGTCGGCCAGAAGGTCGAGGCCCGACGACTGACCATGTCCTCGGCGGTCGCGCAAGTCATCGAGAACCACGACCGCGCATTCGTGGTCACGGAGGCGACGGACTTGCTGAGTGACGAAGCGCAGGTCGTCCAAGTCCGGATCGGCCGATGCGAACAGGCCGCCCGCCGCGACCAGCAGGCGCGCCTGGTTGGCCGCGGCAAAGTCCACCATCTCGGTGAACCGCTGGCGGCCCTGCGCCCCTACCAGCGCGCGCTGACCCGGGCTCAGGAAGTGCGGCGCCGCCCCAATGAGGTTTCCGGCCGTGAGCGCGATCGGCAGGCGTGCTCCGGCGCCCCGGAGAATCCTCATGGCGACGCTACGCTATCCCCTGCCCCCCAGTGGTGACTCGGTGTGGCCCGAACTGTGGAGATGGTAGCACTGGACACGCGTGTGCTTGACATAATCTATCCGTTCGCCGCACCGCTCCCCCGCCATTCCGAGCCGCCTCCCTGTCATTCCGAGTCGCCTCCCTGTCATTCCTGGGTGTCAGGTTGCGAGCACTCGGGAGGGGTACGCTCCCGAGCGGGCCGGCGGGGGTGACTCGGTCGAGCCGCAGGCGAGCAATCTCACGGCCACCGGACCGGCGAGTTCCCTCTCCCGGCGGGTGAGGGGTCCAGCGCTGCCGCCGTCTCGTCACCAACCACGCCGCAGCGTGTCCCGCAGACTCACGGAAACCACGGCTACTGCGGATACGTCAGCGCTCGCTGACCGCCGCCCAGAGCCGTGGCCATGAACGTCGGCGCGCGCCGCCCATGCGCCCCGCGCCTGGGTCCGGCGCGTTCCAGGCGGATGCCGCACCCGTCGTGGACGTAGGCGCGGTCGCCGTCCACCAGCACCAGCGTGTGCTCACGCAGCCGGCGGTGGAAGTGTCTCAGCACCAAATCGACCACGGGAAACTGGAAGCGCCAGTGCGCCGACAGCTCCCGCTCGCGCCTGCCCCGCTGGAACTGGATCTGACGCTGCGCGCGGTAGACCTCGCGATACACCTGCTGGCCCCAGCTCACGAACAGATCCGCTTCGCGCGAGCAGCGCCCGACCACGTACGCTGGTCCATGGCGAAGCGTCTGACGCGCAGCCTCGCGGATCACGTGCGCGCGGTCGTGCGCCGTGTGACGAATGGCGTAGCCGTACAGATGCTCCAGCCGTGCGTGCGCGCGCCGCGCACCGGTCACCGGTGGGCGGCCGCCGCCGTCCGCGCCCCGCATTTCCACGGCCGTCTCCGCGAGGAGCTCGCGGAAGCTCTCGGGCAGTCGTGCCATTTGGCCCTACCTTGTCTCCCCCATCACGATCGGCCATACACCGAACGAAGGCGCGACGAGAAACGTTCTGATGCCGCGCGTCATCCCAGCACCGCGTCCCGCCACGCGTAACGCTGGGCGCTAAGTCGAGCTTCGCTGTCCACCAGACTGCCCGCGGTGACCGTGGCGTCGCCGAACCGCGTGCGGATCCGGTCCAGCGCGGTGTCGAGCGCATGCCGGTCGCGCTCGCGCGGCGCTCCTAGGGGCAGCTGCCGATAGGCCCCCTTCAACAGGCCCGCGACCTGCACGCCGACCAGCAGGTAGATGTCCTCCCCGCGAGCCGCCGAGAGAAACAGTCGCCGCGCCGCGCCAAAGATGTCGGCGCTCGAATTCACCGGTGGCTCGAGCGTGGTCTGCCGGGTGATTGTTCGGAAGTCCGCGTAGCGCAGCTTCACCGCGACCGTGCGACCCAGCAGGCGCTTCTCGCGCATCCGGCGGCCCACGTCATCCGCCAGCTGCTGGAGATAGGCCACGATCAAGTCCCGGTCGCTGAGGTCGTCGTCGAACGTGACCTCGTTGCCCACTGACTTTCTCGACCGCGTTGGCTCGACGGCACGCGGATCGATCGCATGCGCCAGCCGCGCCGCCTTTGCGGCGCCCGCGCCCATCGCCGCTGCGAACCGCTGCGGATCGCGCCGCATCAGATCGCCCACCGTGTGGACGCCGCGGGACTTCATGAGCTCGCCGGTCTTCGGGCCCACTCCCCACAGGCAGCGCACCGGCAGCGGCGCGAGGAACGCCAAATCCTGCCCGGGCGGGACCAGCAGACATCCATCCGGCTTGGCCCGCGCGGACGCGATCTTCGCGACCGACTTGGCGGTCGCAACGCCGACCGACACCGGCAGCCGCTCCCGGCGTCGAACCCGCGCCCGCAGATCCTCCGCGATCGCCGCCGGCGGCCCGTAGCGCCGTTCGCATCCCGTCACGTCCAGAAACGCCTCGTCGAGCGAGAGCGGCTCGACCAGCGGTGTGTACGACCGAAAGATCGTCAGGATGCGCTCCGAGACCTCCGCGTAGAGATCGAAGCGTCCGCCGACGAACTCGGCCTGCGGGCACAGCCGCGCCGCCGTGCGCAGCGGCATCGCCGAGCGCACGCCGAACGCCCGCGCCTCGTAGGAGGCCGCCGTCACGACCCCGCGCGCGTCGCGCGAGCCACCGACGATCACCGGCCTCCCCCGAAGCTCGGGTCGTTCGCGCTGCTCCACCGCGGCATAGAACGCGTCCATGTCCGCGTGCAGCACCACCCGCGCCCCGCCCCAGTGCTCCTGGTCGCCCATTCGATCGCCCGCGGCCGGCATCATGCCGCCAAAGGACCATACAAAAACCGAACACCCATAGAGAACAGATCAACTCCCCTCCGTCACCCCGGCGGACGCCGGGGTGTCCAGGGGTTGGCCGCTCGGAGTTCGTCGACGGGCGCCTGGGTGGGCCACGAACCACCAGCCACCGGGTGCCCCAGCCTGGATCGGCGTCATCCACTACGAATCGATCTGGCTGCGGTTCGCTCGGACCACGCGCCCTGAACCGAGGCGGTCTTGGTCTAGGCGTCGCCTTTGACAAATGCGGCCGCCGCCGCGCGCTCCGACTCCGAGAGCTCGCCGTCGGCCCGCTCCAGCGCGCGCCGGTACGCCGCGACGGCGGCGGCCCGATCGCCGGTCAGCGCGAGCGCCCGTCCCAGCGCGTAGTCGCGCCGCACGCTCTCGTGCTCGGGACGCGAGGCCGCCAGTTTCACGAGCATTTCCCGGGCGCGGTCGGGCGTGGCCTGGAGCGCCAGCCGGGCCAGCGCGATCTCGGCGGTGACTGCAGCGGAAGGGCGCAGCGCCTGAGCCTGCGCCAGCGCGTCAAGCGCCGCCGCCGCGTCGTCGGCTCGCAGCCGTGCCCGGCCCAGCTCCAGCCACACGGCGGGGCTCGTGGCGCCCAGCCGGATCGCGACCTCGAAGCACTCCGCGGCGCCGACGTGGTCGCCGGAGTCGTTCAGCGCGGCGCCGATGTTCTGATAAATCCGGGGGCGCAGGTCTTCGTGCGTCGACGCTTCCGCGATGAGGTCCAGCGCCGCGTCAAAGCTCTCCAGCGCGGCCGCCTCCAGCCGCTGGGTGGCGTATCGGACCGCGAGCCCGATGAAATGGAACGCGGCGGTCGCCCGAGCCCGCGGAGCATCGACCTCGTCGACAAACAGCGTGGCTCGCTGCGCGGCCTCATCCACGAACCCGCGCCGCAGCAGGAGGCGAATCTGCTCGCGGCAGCGTTGAACGTCCGACACCGTAGGGCTCGGCGGCGAGTGCGGGCTCCCTAGAGGTCGCGCATGATCGCGACCGCCCGGCCGCGCACGCGCACGTCGTCGACGAATATGGGATCCATCTCGGAGTTGGCCGGCTGCAGACGCACTCGCCCGCGCTCGCGATACAAGCGCTTGAGCGTAGCCGACCCGTCCTCCAGCATCGCGACCGCGATCTCACCGTCGGCCACCGTGGGGCTGGGATCGACGATCACGACGTCGCCGTCGCAGATGTGGTCGTCGATCATGCTGCTTCCGCGCACCCGCAGCGCGAAAACGTCATCCGACCGCGCCATCGCGCTCGCAATCGGCACGGTGTCCAGTCGTTCCTCGTAGGCGTCGATCGGAGAGCCGGCCGCGATCTCGCCAATGATCGGCACATTCACGATCTCGGCCTCCACGCCGCCGCTGATGAGCTCGATGCCGTGTGACTGTCCCGACCGGCGGAGGTAGCCCTTGCGATCCAGAACTTCCAGGTGTTGTTGGACCGTCGCGGGCGCCAGCTCCACGGCCGCGCCGATCTCACGCACGCTGGGCGTGTAGCCCTCGTCGCGAACGAACCGCTCGATCGTTTGCAGCACGCGGTGCTGTCGTCGGGTCAGAGGATTGCCCACGGGCCACTCCGTCCTGTGTGCCGGCCTCGCCGTCCGCACCTAGTCCCGTTACAGGAAGTCACGTGCGAACGGTCTCCCACGGACGCACAGTACCAGACAAGAAGCGAACGGGTCAATAGTCGATCTGACTTAGCCGGAGGCGGGTCGACGGCCGCCGCGTTACGAAAGGTTGCTACGTTGCCCGTTCGATCGTAATCCGGGTCCCACCGGTGATCTGTCGCAACTCTTCGACCGGCGTCTCGTCCAGCCGGCCAACTACGTTCACCGCGCTTGCCGCGCGCGGCTCGTCGCCGTGGCTCACCGGCGTACGGCCGAAGAAGATGCACAGCGCCGTCCCCGGCGGCCAGTAGGCCAGCGCGCCAACGGGTACCACGTCGGTGGCCTGGGCCTCGAGCTCCGCGTCCACGCCGATGTCAAAGTAGAGTTCGTCGCCCCAGGTGCTCACCGCGCGCTCGAGCGGCAACGCCTGCCAGATAGCGTCGGCCGTCGGCGTGTCGTCGAGCTCGCCCGTGAGCTCCAGGCGCCCGATTCGAAGCCGGATCATCCGGGCCGCCATTGCGACCTCATGTTTTCCGCGCGCATGACCGTCCGGTCAGCGAGTTGCACTGACGTGATCGGGCACGCGGCTAGCCGCGAAGCTCGTGTCGCCTGGCCACATAACGCTGAACCGTCCAGGCGAACTCGGAGTGGCTCCAGGTCAGCGGGCTCACGCTCAGCGGCCGGCCCGAATACGGGTCCACCTGCTCCGCGAGCGTTCCGCTCGGCAGCGCCCGACCCACCGCCCAGCGAATCAGATCATGCGCCGGCTCGAGGTCCGCCACCGACTCCGCGATCGCTACGTACCACTGCGCCAACCACATCGTGCAGATGAGCCACGGGTTGCCGGGGACGTTCTCGATATCTTTGCTGACCTGGTGGTAGTAGTCGTTCTCGTAGCGTGCGAGCCCGCCGACCGCCGTCTTCACCCACAGCCGGTCACGCACGGCCTCCATGGTGGCCACGATGCGAGGATCGTCGGCCGGCACCATGCCGAAGCGCCACAGCCCGCACATGCTGGCGTCGATATTCAGATCGGGCGTGAGCGATCCGTCGGCGCCTACTTCCAATGTCCGGACGAAGCGCCCGTGCTCTTGGTTGTAGAGGTGCTCGAGCGCCGCCGCTCGGATCTCGTCCGCCGCCGTCTGGAACTCGAGAGCGAAGCTCGCCTCGCCGAAACCCGTCGCAAAGTCGGTCGCGGCCCGCAAGCCGGCCCACACCGCGGCGACGCTGAAGGCGTGGATGCCGTAGCGCTCTTCCCACAGGTCCCACGAGGCCGCCGGCAGGCCGGACCCCGCATGCCGGAAGCTCACCAGGAAGTTCGCGGCCTGCTTGATCAACGGGGCGTTGAGCGGCTTGATGAACTCCGCGTCTCCAAACTGCTCCGCGTAGCGGCCCAGCGCGTAGAGCACCAGCGCGGTCTCGTCGATCTGGATCGGCAGGATGCGCTCGCCGTCCGCGTCCGCCCACGGGTGCCAGCTGCTGCCCGGCGTCTCGTCCGGGTTGTACTTGTGCAGCATGAATCCGCCCGGCTGGATCGTCCGGCGACAGAACTCGAAGAACCGCGCGGCCAGCTCGCGGTGTGAGGCCGCGATCAGTGTGTCCGCGACCAGGGCGCCGTCCCGCGGCCACATGTAGCTGTACGTATCGCGGCCGAACTGCAGGATGTCGCTGTCGTTCGCGGCCAGGATGGCGCCGCCGTCGTCGACCTGCGTCCGGATGATCAGCATGCTCCGCCGATACAGATCGCGAATCGGGTGATCCAGCGCCGTCAGATCGGTGTGGTCCTGGGTCACCCAGAACTGCCAGAAGTTCCGCGTGCGCTCAATGAAGGACTCAGCCCCCCGTTCCACCACCACATCGTGGTGCGCCAGCGCCTCGAAGAACTCGTCCGCGGCGATCATCCAGTAGTGCACCACCGCGTTCCCGTTCGCCGGAACCTGCACCGTGACCCCGCCGGTGCTGTCCACCGACCCCTGCGCGATTGCGTTCCGCTCGAGCCTGCCGTCCTCGGCATCACGCCAGGTGCCCTCGAACTTGCCCTCCTCCTTGGATCCGGTGCTGAACGCGGTGAATCCGACGGCGTCGCCGACCGCCGCATTCATCATGAAGTTCACGTCGCGCTTGTAGTGGACCAGCCCGTGCGTGAGCGGATCGAAGTAGGCCGTGTCGCCGATCCCGTCGCGAAAGAGGTGGAAGTCGTGGTGAAAGAACAGGCTGACCTCGCGGTCCCGATCGTGCAGGTTGTGCACGGTCACCCTTCGCAGGTAGATCGGTCGGTCGAAATCGACCGCGTCCGCGCACCGCAGTTCCAGACCGAGCGCCTCGTTGCGCAGCCGCACGTCGGTCACCAGCGTGCGATCCGTGTAGAGCAACTCCCGCGACCAGTCGTCGTCCTGGCACCAGGAGCATCGATCCCACGCCCACACGGCGAACCGGAACGGGTGGCCGTCGGCGTGGTTATGCAGACCGATCCGCGGGTAGTAGATGTCCCGGATCTGGTAGCGATCGTCAAAGGTCACCAGCAGGCGACCGTTTCCGATCACGAGATCACGCGGCATGGGCGGCGCTCGGACGCGATGCGATCTGGGATGGCATTGTCGCAACTCTTTCGGCGCCCGCGCCCGCGCCCGCGCGCGAGCGCCGGCATCCGTCGCCGCGCGGGATCGATCGTCGCGGGAGGATCAGTCCGCTCAGGCTCACGCGTATCGTATCCGCCGGTCCACCGCACTCCGGATCAGCCGCGGGAGCTCGCGGCTGTCTTCGACCACGGCGCCGCTGCACGAGCGCAGCGCCTTGCCCTGCTCGCGCGGCACGTAGGCCGCCTCGAACTCCGAGCGCACCACCCCGACGCCGAACGCAAGCACTTGCAAGCGTTGCTCGTTGGCCGCGTTCCGGTTGCGCCGGTCGATGTCCGCCAGCACGCGCCGCAGCCCCGGCGGGTCGCTGCTGATTCCGTCCGTCACCACCAGCAGGCTCTTGAGTCCCCGCTGCGCGCGTGTGTTGTCGGCCGCCGTGCGGACCGCGCCCGCGTCATCCGTGTCCTTGTGATCCAGCGCATACATGGCCCGAATGATGTCGCTGTGGTCGCGCGGCGAATAGGCCTCCGCCGCGGCGATGCGGGAGCTCGTCCACGCGCATCGATCGAACGCCCAGTGCACGACCGTCTCGTTGCTGAAGCTCAGAATCTCGAACGGGATCTTCAGGCGTTCATGGATCTCGATGAAGATCACCGCGGCGTCCACCAGCCGGTCGAACTTCCGGGTCGGAAACCCCCGCTGCACCATGCTGCCGCTGATATCGAGCAGGATCGCGTCCGCGAAATCCCGCTGCCGGTCCGCGCGCGCGATCCGCACGCCTCCCAGAAACGCGACCGACGGCTCGGTCACCAGCCGCTCGGGATGCTCAAGGTCGATCTCGCCGTTGTCGCCGCTGCGCTGCGTGCGCGGACGCCGCCACGGATCGATCGATCCCTGGCGGCGTCGGTTCATGATGTCCGCCAGTCCCGGTCGGCGTCCGTCGCCGAGGATCGCCTCTCGGATCAGCGGCTCCAGCTTGCGAACCGTTGCCAGGTAGTCGAAGCGTTCGTAGTCGATCTGCTGGAGCTCGTCCCGCCGCGCCCGCGCGATGACCCCGCGACTCCACGGCTCGCCGCCCGCACGCGGAAGCTGGCTGGTCAGCGACCCGGTTGGCTGCGGCTGGTCGGTCGCCTTGGTCTGGGCCGGTCGCATGGTCGGCGGCTCGGACGGCGGCGCTGCGGGTGCCGCCGCCTCCGGATCGTGCGGCGCGATCTCCGCCGCCGGCACGCTCTCGGACTCGGCCGGCGCGGCCTCCCCGAGCGCGGCGTCGGCGGCGTCCGGTCGATCGGGCGCTTCATCGATGTCCGCCGGGACGATCGTGCCCGGGTCGGCGGCGTCAGGCGCGGCTTCGCGCGCCTCGTTCGCACGCGCGCTCCGCCGTGCCGCGCGCTCGTCCTGAATGAGCGCCGCGTACGTCGGCAGCACACCGGTTTCGATCGCTTCCAGCAAGTCTTCGATCCGATCGTGTTCGGCCGCCCGCAATGCCGCCCGGACCGTCCGATCGACCGCACTCTTGGCTGCCGGGGCGAGCCCGGCATCGTCGCCGCTGCCCGGCCATTGCCGATCGATCCACGCGTCAAGCAGCCCGTCCACGTACTGGCGATGCGGCGGCGAGCCGGCCGCGTCGTCGTCCCGCCCGTCGGGCGACCCGGCCTCGACGCCCTCCGACTCCTCGTACAGCCGCTGATATAGCGGGCGCAGTCGCGGGTAGCGCGCCAGTTGCAGCCGGTTGACCCGCATATCGTTGACCGTGTTCACCAGCAGCGCGAGCGCCGCCGGCGTCAGCCCGCGCGGGACCATCCGCTCGATCCAGCGAGCGGTTGTCCGCGCCCCCGCCGCTCCGGTGAACCGCGCCTCGGCGGCCTCGTGGCTCATGGCCGCGATCAGCTTCTCCATCGGCCATTCGCTCACGAGCCCGGTTGGGTAGGTGACGGTTGCTTCGGCCGGGTGGTAGCCCCACCATGACCCCGCCACGACCCGCTCCGGCAGCTCGCCGAGCATCAGTCGGCCCGCCGTCTCCAACTCCCCTGCCGTGAGCCGCTGTTCGCTAGTTGAGGCCATAGCCCGCCATGCAAGCGCCCAGGACCCGAGCTATGTCGTCCGGCGCGTTCTCCTGGACCCCCCGCCGGTACCAGTCGACGAACCATTCCGTCGTGGGGCTCGCGTGCGCCAGCGACACCAGCTCGGCGGTCGTCAGCGCCAGCCGCTCGGCGACGGCCGCCGCCAGGTCGGGCGGAACCTTGCTCAGCGGATGCCGGATCTGCGCCTCCCACACCCCGTCCAGGATCTGACGACCGGTCGCGGCCAGCTCCACCACGCTCGACAGGACCGGCGCGTCGACCCGTCCCTCCGACACGAACGTGAGGATCGCCAGCTCCTCCTGGAGCGGCGGGTAGTCCACGCGAATCACCGCGCCGAATCGGTTCTCCACGCCTTCGTTGAGCGGCTTGACGCCCGGCCCCTCGGGAAACCCGGTCGCCACCAGCCGGAAATCGGGGTGCGCGCGGATCGTCCGCCCATCCGGCAGCATCAATCGTCCGCCCTTGTCGAACAGCCCGTTGATGATCGAGTGCACGTCCGGGTAGGCCAGGTTGTATTCGTTGACGATCACGAACAGCCCCTCACCCACGGCCTCGAGGAACGCCTGCAGCGACCACTGGGTGGCGCCGTGCCGCAGGCGGCGCGCCGCCGTGAGCTCGGATTTCGTGGTCTCACCCGTGAAGCTGAACTCGACCACGGGAAGGTTCCAGAGCCGCGCGATCGTGCGCGACAGCGCGGACTTGCCCGAGCCTGTCGGACCGCGCAGGAACACCGGCCGCCCGAGCAGCAGCGTCGCCTGCGCCAGGCGCACCGCGGTCCAGGAGGCGCGCGTCAGACACGGCAGGACTTCGTCGGGGCCGGGCACGTGTCCGATCCGCTGCACCAGGTTCAGCCCGAACTCTTCACGCAACGCCCGCCGGATGTCCGTCAAGTCGCCGATCGGCGTCCCGTCCGGGTTACGGGCCTCGACTCGCGGCGGCTCGTCGGGACGGCTCGCCACCCGCACCTCGCGCCCGTCGCCGAGTGTGAGCGAACCCGACGAATCACCTACCCACGCGTCCGCCGGCGCCGCGGACGTCGCTTCGACCGGATCTGGCACCGGTACCGCCGCGCCCGCGTCCGGCGCCTCCGGTGAGAGCAGCGCGCCGCGCAGTTGCTCCGGGTACGACGCAGCCGCGGTGACGTTGCCGAGTGCCGTCCGGGTCAGCGCCGCGACCTGCGGGTAGACGGCGTCCGGCGCGATCGAGAGCACCGCGTCCTCCGCCACCTCCGCCAGCGGCAGGCCCGTCGCGCTGCCGAGCGAGAGCCAGTGCACCAACGACCGCGTCGAGATCCGATCGCGCATCTGCCCGCCGTGGTCTTCGTGCGCTCGCAGCTGCCGCGCCACGCCGACCACGCGCTCCACGATCGACGTGTTCGCGGTGAGCGCGAGCGACCGCATCAGCGGCTGTTGCTCGAACTCGAACGCCACCGCCTCGACCTCCTCCGCCGCCGGTAGAAACGTCATCGGGATGTGGCCGAGCCCGGCGCCGAATCGACGACGCAGCGCCTGCCCGATCTCGGCCGTGCCCACGTACCCCGGATTCGCCGTGGCGAAGATCCCGAAGCGCTCGTCCACCTCGATTTCGATGTTGCCGAGATCGGTGCTGGACAGCACCAGCCGCCCGGTGTCCATTGCCTGCGTGAGCGCGCTCAACAGGTCGGGCGGCAGCATGTTGATCTCGTTGATCAGCAGCTTGTGCCCGCGCAGCATCGCCTGCACCGCCGGCCCCAGCGCCGCGACCGTGGACTGGCCGCCCGCGTCCCGCACCACCTCGGTCCTTCGGAAGAAGTCCGCCAGCGTGGTGTCGCCGCTGAAGGTCAGCTCGACGCACGGCTCGTTTGCCAGATGGCAATAGGTCTTCGCGATCGTCGTCTTGCCGCAGCCGGTCGGCCCTGTGAGCAGCACGAACGTCCGCAGCCGGGGGTTCGACTCGATCTCGGCGATCCGACCCAGCGTCCCGGCCATGCTGCGGGTGATGTGCAGGAACACTTCGTGTCGTTCCGGTACCAAGCGCTCCGCGCCGTCGTCGTCGGCGATCAGGGGGCTGAGCTCGCGTCGGAACTCAGCCGGCAGCCGCTCGCCGCCGCGCGCGTCCGCGGGCCGTCTCGGATATGCGGTCCCGAGGATCTCGACCTCGCTGGACGTCACCCGCACGAACTCGCCGAAGTCCGACTCGGTGCTCTCTGCGTCTGGGCGCCCCGCCGGATCGGTCGGCGCGGAGTGGTCGTCCGGGCCGGCGTCGCCCTTCGCGAAGACGCCGCGGAGGATGTCGCGCACCCGTCTCCCTCAGCGCTTGCTGTCGACGCCCGCGCTCATTCTAGGAGGCGATCCGATCGATCCGACGCACCCAGAACCGAGCCGCTACCCGCGTCCGCCCACCACTCCGGCATACACCTCAGCCGTCGCCTTGGCGACGCGGTCCCAGCCGAACATCGCCTCCGCCCGCCGTCGACCATTCGCCCCCCACCGACGCAGGCGGTCCCGATCCGAGAGCGCCTCGATCAGCCCCCAGGCGATGTCTGACGGGTCGTGGCCGTTGACGTGCAGCCCGGTCTGCTCCGGGCCCTCCGGCACGATCTGCTCGCGCAGTCCCACCAGCCCGTGCGCCCCGACCACCGCCGCGCGGCCGGTGGCCATGGCCTCGAGCCCCACGATGCCGAACGGCTCGTACGTGGACGGCAGCACCGCCACGTCCGCGGCCAGGTAGTGGGCGATCCGCTCGCCTTCGCTGATGAACTCCGTCCGCATCACCACCGAGTCGGACACGCCGGCGGACTCGAAGGCGCTCCGCATCGGCTCGTCCTCCTCGCCCACGCCCAGCACGATCAGCCGCGCGTCCGGGTGCGCCGTCAGCACCTGCGGCCAGCCGTGCGCCAGCGCCAGGCCGCCCTTGACCGGTGTGAGCCGCCCGATGAACAGCACTACCGGCGCTGCCTCGGGCAGCCGGTAGCGCGCGCGTACGGCCGCGCCGCCCGGTGAGTCGGGGGTGAAGACGGCCGCGTCCACCCCGTTCCACACCGCGTGCACGCGCTCGCCGGGCCAGCCGCGGCCGATCAGGTCCTCGCGCATCGCGTGGCTGACCGTGATCACCGCGTTGGCCTCATGTCCCAGCTGTTCTTCCCACTGGTCCACGAAGGGGGACGGTCCGTGCGGCTGCCGCCCGCGCTCGGTGCTGTGCACGTGGAACACCATCGGACGCGGCGCCGTTGCGCGGAGAATGAATGCCGCCGGCGCGGCGAGCCAGTCGTGGACCGCGATCACGTCGTAGGGCTCAAGGTCATCCGCCGCGCGGACGTCGTTCGCCCAGAGCACGTTGGTCGCGTAGACCTCGCCAAAGAACGGCCCCCAGCTCGCGGCCGTCGGATCGAAGACCTGCGCGTACGTGGGGGATAGATCGAGCGGACGCGCCCAGGTCGTGCCCTCGGTCGCGGGCGGCCGTCCATCCCGGTAGGCGGCGAACACATCCACCTCGTGGCCGGCCGCCCGCAACGCCGGCGCCATGCCCCCCGCGTAGGTGCCCAGCCCGCCAACGATGTGCGGCGGGTACTCCCACACCAACATTGCGATCCGCACTCCAGCGCTCCGGTCAGGCGATCGCGTTGATGAAGTTCACGTAGACGCGCTGCTGTTCCCAGAGCAGCCGCTCGGCGCCCAAATGACCCCATTCTTGCGGTGTGAAGTAGGCCGACACGTCCGCCTCCGAACCGGTGCGCCCCACCCACTGCAGCCAGTGCAGGTTGTCCGATTGCATCAGCCAGCGCGCGAGCTCCATCAGCTGTGCGTCACCAGTCAACTGCGCCGCGCCGTGGGCGGCGGCCATCAGGCGGAAGATCGCCTGCTGTGCGTGGTTGCCCAGAAAGAACTCCAGCCCGCCGTGCACGCCCGCCCAGGTGGCCGGGAACGGCGTCAGCGGCAGGTCATGCGCCGTGTCGCCGAACGCCGTCGCCGCTTCCGTGGGCGTCATGCAGCTCACGCCGCGGTTGCGCAGCTCGCCCGGCAACGCCTTCAGGAACTCGAAGATTCCGGTGTCGATGTTGTGGTGCTCGCCGAACGTCTCGAAGTCCCACGCCAGCAACACGAACCGGCCCGGCGTGGCTCGAATCCACTCGGCGTATCGGTCCGCCGTCAACGGCCAGCCGTGCCAGCTCCGGTTCGAGAATCGGTAGCCCACGTCATCGCTCAGGTCGAAGTGGCGCGGCAGGATCTTCAGGTCCGCGCCGTCGAAGCTGTACAGCTCGGTGGAGCGGCGCCACTGCATCACCCATGGGCGTCCATCGATGAACGTCGCCTCGTACCCGGCGCGGGCGAGCGCCCGGTAGATGTCGGACGACATCAGCATCTCCGACGTGTCGGCGGCGGTCGCACGCGACTTGAAGATCTTCTGCGCGTCGCTGCGGGCGCGCTCCATGTTCGCAACGAACAGCGGCAAGTCCAGCAGCATCGACACGCTGTGATACGGCTCGACGGCGACCAGCTCGCAGTTCTCGTGCGCGACCAGCGCCTTGAGGTCGTCGAGCAGCGGCGGGTCCCACTGCTCGAACTGGGGCACGGCTGAGAGCGGCACGCCCAGCCCCAGCTTCATCCCGTCGTCGAGCAGATCGCGCCACACCTGGATCGCCGGCCGGTAGCTCCAGCGCGCGACCTTCTCGAAATAGTGCCGGTTGAGCTCGGTGTCGAACATCAGCGCCGCGAGCTCATGGGCGTCCGCGCCGCGCGGCAGCGGCTGCGCCGGCAGACGCACACGCCGCGGCTGATGGATAAGCGCATAGATCACCACATGCTCAGCCATCGCGCTCAAGCTCCATCCGTGGGTGGCGGCCGCCTCACCGTGCCGAACCTACGCCAGGTTCATTCCCTGACGGTCCGCCATGAACCGCAGTTTGGTCAACAACAACGGAATGATCGCCTCCCACGTGAATCGCTCGGCCATCTCGCGGGCGTTCGCGCGGATGCGCTCGGCCAGCTGGGACTGGTCCCGGAGAGTCAGCGCCATGCGCACGATCTCCTCCGGGCCCGCAATGTCGTCCAGCACGATCGCGTTCTGCAGCGGCAGCGCGTAGTCCTCGCCGGTGGAGCCCACATAGGCCACGCCGCCCGCCGCCATCGTCTCCAGCCCGACCAACCCGAACGGCTCGTAGCCGCTGTTCGCCAGCACGCCGTCCGCCGCCGTGTAGAGCGCGGGGAGAACCTCGTCGGGCACGAAGAACTTCAGGTCCAGGACCGCGGCCTCGGGATCGGCCGATGCAAGCGCCGTGGCGATCCCTTGCACGCTGCGGTCGTCGGTTGCGACGTCCTGCGGGTGCAGCCCGCGCCAGGCCATGTGCCCGAGAACCTCCGCGCCATGCGCTTCCAGACTGCCCGGCTTCATGACGAGGCGCGCGTTCACTCCCCGCTCGCGCAGCCGATGGATCGCCTCGACCGCCGGGATCCACCCCTTGTCCGGGTCCATGCGCCCGATCTTGAAGAACCACAGGTCCGCGCCAATGGCGCGGCCAAGCGCCTTCACGGCGGACTTGGCAACCGGCGCCAGCAGCTCGCTGGGGATGCCGTTCGGGATCACGACCGGATCGACCCCGTGCGCCCGCATTTGATGCTTTACATAACGAGATACCGTCGCGAAGTCCGCCACGTAACCGATCCGACCCCAATTGATCCGATCGAACGACAGGTCGTTGTTGGCGTTCCAGAGCATGACCGTCTCGCCACGGAGCCCGACGAAGTTCAGTGAGTCGCTCAGGCGCGCCAGCGCGTCGCCGGTGTGCCAGTCCTCCGCGATCACCGCCACCTTGCGGCCCGCCTCGACGGCCGGCCGCACGACCTGGTCGGTCACGAAGCTCGGCACCGAGTCCTGATAGTCGTGGACCTTCTCGATCTCCCCGTCGTATACACCGGCCCGGTGGTGCGCGCTCACCCACTGCGACCAGCGGTGCAGGTGCAGCCGCCCGTCCTCCCGCGCTTCGTAGTCCGGCAGGTCGGGATCGCCAACGAAGAACAGGTGGGTGGCGAACCCCGCCCGCGCGAGCGCCCGTGTGAGGTTCGAGACCCGCACACCCAGTCCGCCGGCCTGTGCATACGGCTGATCGGGCCCTTCGAACGAAAGGAAGACGATCTCGAGGTTGTCGGGTGTGAACTGCAAATCCAGCTCGCTCATGGCGCCGGGCGCCCGGCCCGCTCGAGGCGTTGCGCCCGCGCGGGATCACTTCGGGTACGCTCGCGTAGCAAGCGATCATGATAGCGGCGCACATCTGCTCCGATCCGCGGACCCCCGTTCCGGTTCGGCGCGCCGGCAGCCGCCGGCGCCTCCACTCTGGTTCTAGGCACGGCGAAAGCCTGTGCTAAGTCCCTCGAACGATTCGCGCCCCACGTGCCGATGCGTCGTCTGGCGTCGCGACGTTCTGCGAGGTCCCGCCGCGTGACCGCCGGGGCCTCCCCCGCCCGCGCCGGCTTGTCCGGCGGCATCGGCGGCGCGGCCGGCATCATCGTCGCCTCGATCCTCGCCAGCCGGGTGCTCGGCTTCATTCGCCAGAGGGCGATCAACGCCGAATTCGGAGTCAGCGCCGAAGCCGACGCCTGGTACGCGGCGTTTCGCATACCCGACACGATCTTCATGCTGCTCGCCGGCGGCGCGCTGCTCTCGGCCGTCATACCCGTGTACGCCGAGGTCCGAGCGCGCGGCGACGCTCGCGAGCTGCGCCGTTTCGTCGCGGACCTGTTCAAGATCGTGGGCGCCGCCACCATCGTCGTCGCCGCAATTGGCGCGCTGCTGGCCGGTCCGCTCATGCGCGCGATCGCGCCCGGATTCTCCGACCAGACGCTCGAGATCGCCACCGGCGCGGCGCGCTGGCTGATGCTCTCGCCCGTGCTTCTGGGCTTGAGCGCCGTGGCCAAGGCCGTCCTCCAATCGCGGCGACGATTCCTATTCCCGGCCGTCAGCCCGTTGCTCTACAACTTCGGAATCATCTTCGGCGTCGTGGTGCTCGCGAGACAGTTTGGCGTCACCGGGCTGGTGTGGGGGGCGCTCATCGGGGCCGGCCTCCATCTCGCCGTTCAGCTTCCCGGATTCCACCAAGACCGCGGTCGGTCCGCTGGCGGCCCCACCGTCGTCCGTCGATCGCTCGGCTCGGCGCTCGGGCTCGAAAACCCCGACATTCGAAGCGTGATCCGCCTCGTGCTCCCGCGAATGCTGGGCGTCGCGGTGCTCCAGATCAGCCTCATCTACGTCAATATCCTCGCCTCGCTCCAGGGCGAGTCGGCCGTCGCGGCGGTGAACAACGCGTTCATTCTCATGCTGCTCCCGCTCGGCGTATTCGCGATGTCACTCGGCGAGGCCGCGCTCCCCGAGCTCTCGGACCGCTGGGCCGGACGTGACCGATCCACGTTCGCCGGCCAGGTCACCGGCGTCACCCGCCATGTGCTCTTCCTGAACATCCCCGCGACCGTCGTCCTGGCGGTGCTGGCGGAGCCGATCGTGGCCGTGCTCTTCCAGGACGGAGCGTTCGATGCGCGCGCCACCGAGCTCACCGCGGCCGCGCTGCGGTGGTTCGCGGTCGGGCTGGCGGGTCACGCCGCGGTCGAGGTGCTCGTGCGCGGGTTCTTCGCGATGCAGGACACGCGAACACCCGTCTTGATCGGCGTCGGATCGCTCGCGGTTCACATGCCGCTGTCCTGGCTATTCGCGCAGGTGATGGGCCACGCCGGCATCGCGCTGGGTCTTTCGATCGGTGTGCTCATCGAGGCGATGGTGCTGGGACTGGTCCTGGCCAGGCGCGACGGCCTCAGCCTCGCGATGCCGGTGGCTCGATCCGTCGCGATCACCCTCACCGCCACCCTTGTGATGGGTCTGGTGATCGCGGTCTTGCGCGTTACAACCTGGTCCGGGGGCGACGTCACCGGTGCCGCGGCCGCCCTGCTGATTGGCTACCTCGCGGCCGCCGTCGCCTCCTATGGCCTTTTTGCCGTCCTGCTGGGAAGCGACGAGCTCTCCGAGCTTGCCGGCCGAGTGCTGGCCCGTTTCCGGTCGGGGCCGGCCGCGCCGCAGTCTCAGTGATTCGCCGTATCCGCGAGTGAACCTACGTGTGGTTCCCACCCCACTTGTCTACGAATCTCCGGAACCGCTCACCTGTCACTCCGAGCCGCTCTCCCACGTCATCCCGAGCCCCACTCAGCTGTCATTCCGAGGCGAAGCCGAGGAATCTCACGGTCAACGGGCTGGCGAAAGCCCGGCCTGAGTCCATAGAAGCAACCTCGCGGCGCCCCCGCACGCACGCGCCGGCCCGTCACCCCGGCGTCCGCCGGAATGACGACTCAGGCAAGGTGGCCTGACCTTCAGGTCGGGATTTCCCGGTCGCCGACGGAAAGCAGGCTCGATTGGCGCGCTCCCGGCCGATGCGGGACCGGGTCAAAGTCCACGAAAGGCGTGGTCTCGTATGCGGCAAACCGGCGGGCCATGATTTCGTGCGCTTCGGGGTTGTCGTCGATCAGGACGAAGCGGCGTCCCAGTTGATAGGCCGCTTCGCCGACCGTGCCGCTGCCCGCGAAGAAGTCCATCACCGTGTCTCCGGGCTTGGACGAGGCCTGAATGATCCGGCGCGCGATGCCGACGGGCTTCTGTGTCGGGTACCCCGTGCGCTCCTTGCTGTTCGTGGGCACGATGGTGTGCCACCAGGTATCGGTGGGCAGCTTGCCCCTAGCCGCCTTTTTCGGACCGACCAGCCCCGGCGCCATGTACGGGATGCGCTCGATCTCCTCGACGCTGAAGAAATAGTGCTCGGGGTCCTTGACGTACACCAGGATGTTGTCGTGCTTCGGGGGCCACTTCTTCTTGGTGCGGCCGCCGTAGTCATAGGCCCAGATGATCTCGTTGAGGAAGCACGTACGGTCGAAGATCCCGTCGAGCAGCAACTTGACGTAGTGGACCTCGCGATAGTCCACGTGGACGTAGATGGTCCCGCTGCGCGTCAGCAGCCGGCGCGCTTCCTTCAGCCGCGGCGCCAGGAACGCCAGGTAGTCGTCGAACGCGTCGTCGAACGCTCGTCGCGACAGCTCTTCCGTGCGGTATCGGCGGCCCTGGAAGCCGACCCGATCGCCTTCGGGATCGCGAACCGTCCGAATTCGGGTTCGCGCCTGCGCGCGGCCGGTGTTGAAGGGCGGGTCGATGTAGATCAGCTCGACGGATTCGGACGGGAGCTGTCGCAGAATCGGCAGGTTGTCGCCCAGGTAGACGTAGTTGACTCCGTCGTGCCATGGGCTCGATGAGCCCGGCTCGGCGGGTGCCGACTGGCCATCGCCCACGGCTTCCATCGCCCTCCCCGACGCCTCACTCATTGGCCCGCGTCACTCTACTGCCGCGGGACGGCGCGCCGCCGGGCGGGTTCGCCGAATAGAATCGCGGCATGCGCACGGCAGACGCCTTTGATCAGGCCCGCATCCGCAACTTCTGCATCATCGCCCACATCGATCACGGCAAGTCGACGCTGGCCGATCGAATGCTCGAGCGGACCGGAACCCTCGCGGCGCGCGACATGCGCGACCAGGTGCTCGACGCCATGGACCTCGAGCGCGAGCGCGGCATCACGATCAAGGCGCACCCCGTTCGCATGATCTACGCGCACGGCGGAACCGATGTCTGCCTCAATCTGATCGACACGCCCGGGCACGTGGATTTTGCGTACGAGGTCTCCCGTGCGCTCGCCGCCTGCGAAGGCGCCCTGCTGCTGGTCGACGCCTCACAGGGCATCGAGGCGCAGACGCTCGCGAACGCCTACCTGGCGATCGAGCAGGACCTGGCCGTGATTCCGGTCGTCAACAAGATCGATCTGACAACCGCACGCACCGAGGTCGTCGCACGTGAGCTGGCCGATCTGCTGGGCGTGCCCGAGGACCAGGTGTTCCGCATCTCTGCCAAGACCGGCGACGGCGTGGATGCGCTGCTGGAAGCCATCCTGAGCCAGATCCCGCCGCCAGCCGGAGACCCGAAGGCGCCGCTGCGGGCGCTGACGTTCGACTCCGCGTACGACCAGCACCGCGGCGTGGTCACCTACGTTCGGGTGGTGGACGGGTCGCTGGCGCGAGGCGAACGGCTGCGGATGCTGCAGACTGGCACACGCGCCGAGGCCGTGGATGTGGGCCTCTTCGCGCCCGCGCGCGTTGCGTCGCCGAGCCTCGGCGCCGGCCAGGTCGGCTATGTGGCCACCGGGCTCAAGGACATCCGTGAGTGGCCCGTCGGCGACACGGTAGGACTTGACGAGACCGGTGATCTTGAGCCGCTGCCGGGGTACCGGGCGCCCAAGCCGCTGGTGTTCGCGGGCCTCTACCCCACCGACCCCGACGCCTTCGCGACCCTGCGCGACGCCCTAGACCGGCTCCGCCTCAACGACCCGGCGCTCGGCTATCAGCAGGAGCGCTCGCTTGCGCTGGGCTTCGGGTTCCGCGCCGGGTTCCTGGGCGTATTGCACATGGACATCGTGCGTGAGCGTCTCGAGCGTGAGTACGACCTGGAGCTCGTCATCACGATTCCGCAGGTCGAGTATGAAGTCGAGCGGACCGATGGCGAGGTCGTGCGGGCCGACAGCCCGGCCGAGCTGCCCGACCCTTCGCAGACTCGTGAGATCCGCGAACCGTGGATGAGCGTCAGCGTCGTCATGCCCGACGAGCACATCGGCCCGGTGATCGAGCTCCTGCAGAGTCGCCGCGGCCAGCATCGACGGCTCGAGTACCTGGAGCCCACGCGTGTGGTCCTCGAATATGCCGTGCCGCTGGCGGAGCTGCTCACCGGGTTCTTCGACACGCTCAAGTCGGCCTCGCGGGGCTATGCCTCGATGGACTACCACTTCGCGGAGTACCGGCCCGCCAACCTGGCGCGGCTCGACATCCGGGTCAACGGCCAGTCCGTGGACGCGCTCTCGACCATTGTGATCCGCGACCGGGCGGCGGCGATCGGACGCGAGCTCGCGCTGCGCCTCAAACGCGAGATCCCCCGTCAGCAGTACGAGGTCGTCGTGCAGGCCGCGATCGGCTCGCGCATCGTGGCTCGCGAGACGGTCAAGCCCGTCCGCAAGGATGTCCTGGCGAAGTGCTACGGGCGCGACGTCACCCGAAAGAAGAAGCTCCTGGAGTCGCAGAAGGAAGGCAAGCGCCGCATGAAGCGGGTCGGCCAGGTGGACATCCCGCAGGAGGCGTTCTCCGCCGTTCTCCAGGTCTCAACCACCGGCCCGACTCGCTAGGCGATCCTGAGCCCTTCGACTGGCTCAGGGCAGGCGCTGCGGAAGAAGCCGCCGCCACCGGACATCGCTCTGGGCCACCGTGCCAAGTTCCCTCTCCTGCTGGGAGAGAGTCAGGGTGAGGGATGCCGGGCCGACAGGTATCCTCCGCAACCATCCACGGCTGAACCGCCGCCGCCCCCGTGGAGCGCACGAGCTCCTGTCCGCCGCTGTCCCGCTACAGCTCCCGCGTCAACAGCACGTCCCCGAAGTGACGCCGGATCAGATGAAAGAACCAGTCCCACCGCCGCCTCACCACCACGAACCCGTGGTGCCGGTACATGCGTCGCGCGAACCGGTGATCGGCGTCCACCCGCAGCGACAGCCGTTCGCATCCGCGCTCGGCGGCGAGCGCGATCGCGCGGTCCAGCAGCAGCGTCCCGATGCCCTCGCCGCGCTGGTCCGGCGCGACCGCCAGCGCGCTCACATAGGCCTCGTCCGGATGCAGCCAGTGCGGCGGCAGCGGTGGGATGTGCAGCGCCACCCAGACCGTTCGCGCCAATCCCAGCGCGCGCGTCATCGCCCACAGCGCCCGCAACCCGTTCATGAGCGTCTCGCGGTTCGCCCAGCGCATCAGCACGAACCCCACGGGCACCTGGTCGCGCTCCGCGAACCACACATTGGGCAGCGCCCCGAATCCCTGCAGCCCGTATCCGATGGCGCGCGCCGTGCGCGCGTCACGACGCCCGAAGATGAACTCGAACGTCTCGGGAAACCCCTCCATCATCAGCGCGCCAACCGCGATCGCATCGGCGTCGCTGCCGGTCGCCTGGCGGATCGTGAGTTCCGCGCTGGTCTGATGGGGGCCGGCCGCGTGTGAGCCGGAGCGCCGCTGGGGAGCTCCCTTGCCGGGATCTGCCGAGCTCATGCCGCCAGGTCCGTCGCGATCCGCGGCGTGGTCGGTGCGGGGCCATCAAGCCTCGGTAACCCCATGCGCGCATACTAGCGCCGCGCTCCCCACGTCACTCCGAGCCGCCTGACCGCGCACCCGGCGCCGAGTTGCCGCCCTGCCCCGTCGCTAGTGCGGAATCAACGCGCTCCGCGTGATGTGGCCCTTGTCCTGCTGCTCGAACGCCGTGTCGATCTCCGCGAGCGGGAACGTATGGGAGATCACCTTGTCGTACGGCAGTTCGTCCACGGTCCGCGACATCAAGTCCAGCGCGTTCCTCAAGTCGCCGGCGGTGTAGTGCACGATGCCGTGGACGCTGATGCTGCGGAACACGAGCCAAGACGGGTCGAATTCGGTGTTCCAGCCGACATTGATGTTGCCGATTTCCGCGTAGCGGCCGCCCGGCGCGGTCATGCGCAGGCCTTCCTCGACCACGCCCGGGTGACCGACCAGCTCCAGCGTCACGTCCGCGCCGATGCCGCCCGTCAACTCGTAGACCCTCTCGACCCGCGCGTCGGGTGTGTCGAACTCGCGCAGGTCAATCAGCTCATCGGCGCCGAACGCCTCGGCCAGTTCCAGTCGCTCCTCGACCCCGTCGATCACGATCACCTTTGAGGCGCCGCGCTCCTTCGCCACTGCGGTCGCGTACAAGCCCAGCCCGCCGGCGCCTTGCACCGCGACGGTCTCCCCGAATGTCTGACCAACGCGCCGCAAGCCGGACACCACTTGCGTGAACGCACAGTTGATCCCGGAGACCAGGCGGTCGGGCAGGTTCTCCGGCGTCTTGAACATCGTGTGCTTGGGGTGCAGGTAGTAGTACTGCCCGAACGTGCCGCGGAAGTGCGGCCAGACCTCAACCCCCTCGAGACGGTCGAACTGTCGGTTGGGGCAGGAATGCGTGTGGCCCTTCAGGCAGGTCGCGCACTCCATGCACGGAAAAAAGTACTGGAACACGACCCGATCGCCCTCGGACACCGGCTGGCCGTTCGTGTCGGTCGTCACGCCCTCGCCAAGCCGGTAGATCGTGCCGGTGCCTTCGTGGCCCAGCGCCGCCGGCATCGGCCGCCCCATCTTGACCATGTCCATCTCGCCGCGCCAGTAGTGCAGGTCCGACCCGCAGATGTTCGCCATCGATATCTTCACGACCGCCGCGCCGGGCTCCGGGTCGGGTACGGCATACTCGCGCAGCTCGAACGGCTTCCCGGTCCCGTGGAAGGCTGCCGCGACTCCGGTCTCAGGCATGGTGATCGTCCTTCCGATGCACTCGATGTGGGTACGGCGGTGGCGTAAGCGTACTTCACCGCGCGCGGCCCGCACGCCGGTGCTGGGAGGCCCGTGAGCACCGACGCTTGGATCGTCGTTGGCATCGTTCTCGGTGCGCTGGTGCTCTTCGCCAGCGAGCGCGTGCGACCCGACGTGGTGGGGTTGCTCGCGCTCGTCGCGCTCGGAGTCTCGCGCGTCGTCGAGCCCGCCGAGGCGTTCGCCGGCTTCGCCAACCCGGCCGTCATAACGGTGGCCGCCATGTTTGTGCTCAGCGCCGGGACGGTGGAAGCGGGCGTGCCGGAAGCTATTGCCGGTCTCCTTGCGCGGCACGGCGGCACGCGCCTCGTCCCGCTGATCGTCATGCTCATCCTGGTGGTCGGCGCGATGTCGGCCTTCATGAACAACATCGCCGCCACCGTGATCCTCATTCCGGCGGCGATCACCCTCGCGCACGGCGCCCAGACCGAGCCGTCCAAGCTGCTCATGCCGCTCTCGTTCGGATCGCTGCTGGGCGGCTTGATCACCCTGGTTGGGACCCCGCCGAATCTGCTCGTCAGCGAGGCGCTGGCGGCCGCCGGCGAGCGTCCGTTCGGGATGTTCGACTTCGCTCCCACCGGCGCGGCGGTGCTCGGCGTTGGCTTGCTCTACATGGCCATCGCGGGTCCGCGGCTCTTGCCGGCGCGTCAGCGCCCCGGCGTCGACCGGCGGGTCGAGCAGACGCGCGCGTACCTCGCCGAGCTGGTTATTCCCAACGACTCGGGCGCCATCGGCCGAACGCTGCGGCACCTTCGCTGGCAGTCACGCTACGACGTCGCGGTCATCGAGATCGTGCGCGATGGCCACCGCAACCGCTTCCCGTCCGCCTCCGAGGCGATCTTCATCGCTGACGTCCTGCTCGTCGAGGGCGAGCGCGACGACGTCATGCGGCTGGTGGGGGCCGAGGATGTGGAGTTCGCGGCCGAGCGCGAAACCGTCGACTCGCTCATCGAAGACAGTGAGGCCTCGGTCTTCGAGCTCGTGGCCGGACCATCGTTCGCGGGCCGCGGCCGTACGGTCGCCCAGATGGGCTTCCGTTCGCGCTTTGGCGGACTGGTCCTCGCGATCTGGCGGCAGGGTCGGCCCGTCCGCGCCGCGATCCGCAACGTCCCCATCGAGCCGGGCGATGTGCTGCTCGTGCGCATGCCGCCCGGACGAGTTCGGCAGCTCTCCGGCTCGCCCGATTTCATTGTGCTCGAGCAGCGCCCGCGCGTGCTGCGGCCGCGGCCGCGCATGTTGGTGGCGGTGGCGATCCTTGCGCTGGTCGTGTCGCTCGCCGCCACCGGCGCCGCCCACATCGCGGTCGCGGGCGCGGTTGGCGTCGTCCTCATGCTGGCCGCGCGCGTGGTCCCATACGATCGCCTCTACGCGGCGATCGACTGGCGCACGCTGGTGCTCATCGGCTCGCTCATACCGCTCGGCACGGCGATCGAGCGGTCGGGATTGGCGGGGACCGCCGCCGAGTCGGTCACCGGCTGGCTCGAGGCCATTGGGCCGATCGGCGTCCTGGCGGGCATCTTCATCCTCACCGCCGTGGTGACGCAGATCATGTCCAACGCGGCGGCGGTGGTGCTGGTCGCGCCGATCGCGCTGGGCATCGCCGCGCAGCTCGCCATCGCGCCGCATCCGGTCATGATGATGGTCGCGATCTCCGGCTCGACCGCCTTCCTCACGCCGATCGGACACCAGGCGAACGTGCTCGTCTACAACGCCGGCGGCTATCGCTTCGTGGATTTCGTGCGCGTCGGCGGACCGCTCACGCTGCTGATCCTGATGGTCTCGCTGGTGGTGGTACCGATCGTATGGCCGCTGTGATCCGATCGCCGTGAGCCGCTACTCGCTGTTCGCCCTCCTCCGGCACGGACTGTCACACCACGAGCGCTGGCCGCGTCAGTGGCGCAAGGCCGACCCCGAGCGCCGGTATGACGTCGTCATCGTCGGCGCGGGCGGGCACGGGCTCGCCACCGCCTACTACCTGGCGAAGAACCACGGAATCACCAAGGTGGCCGTGCTGGAACGCGGCTGGTTGGGCGGCGGCAGCGTCGGACGCAACACCGCCATCGTGCGATCCAACTACCTGTGGGATGAATCGGCGCAGCTTTACGACTTCTCGCTCGGGCTCTGGCGCGGCTTGAGCCGCGAGCTCAACTACAACCTCATGTACAGCCGCCGTGGCATCGTCTCGCTGGCGCATTCGCTGCAGGACCTGCGGGACCTCTCGCGCCGCGCGCACGCCAATCGGCTGAACGGGATCGATGCCGAGCTGCTTGATCTCGAGGAGCTGAACAAGCTGATCCCCGCGCTCGACACGTCGCCCGCAGCTCGCTACCCGGTCCTCGGTGCGGCGCTGCAAAGGCGCGGCGGGATCGCTCGTCACGATGCCGTCGCGTGGGGCTATGCGCGCGCCGCCGACGCGCTCGGCGTCGACATCATCGAGCACTGCGAGGTCACCGGCATCGCCCGTAGTCGCGGAGGCGTCACCGGCCTTGAGACCACCCGTGGCTTCGTCGGCGCCGACAAGGTGGGCCTCGCGGTCGCGGGCAACTCCAGCCTGCTCGCGGCGATGGCCGGAGTACGGCTGCCGATCCAGAGCTTTCCCCTCCAGGCGATGGTCTCGGAGCCGGTCAAGCCCGTGCTGGATCAGGTGGTCATGTCAAGCGCCGTCCACGTCTATGTCAGCCAGAGCGCGCGCGGCGAGCTGGTGTTCGGCGCCGGGCTCGATCGATACCCCGGCTACGGGCTGCACGGCAGCTTCGACATCATCGAACACGTCATGTCGGCGGTTGTCGAGCTGTTTCCGGCGTTCAGCCGGCTTCGCATGCTGCGGCACTGGGCGGGCACCGTGGACGTTTCGCCCGACGCGAGTCCGATCATCGGCGCGACCCCGGCAAGAGGCCTCTACATCAATTCCGGCTGGGGCACGGGCGGATTCAAGGCGACGCCGGGCTCCGGGTGGCTGTTCGCGCACACCATCGCGCACGACCGGCCGCACCCGCTCAACGAGCCCTTCGCGCTGGACCGGTTCGCGACCGGTGCGCTGATCGACGAGCACGGCGCGGCCGCCGTGGCGCACTAGCCGGGTCGCCATGGAGCGCATCGACTGCCCCTGGTGCGGCCCGCGCGACCACGCCGAGTTCAGCTATGGCGACGACGCGGACGCGCGCCGTCCACCTGATCCCCACGCGCTGTCGGACGAGCACTGGGCGCGCTACCTCTTCATGCGGGAGAACCCCCGCGGCCGCCACGCCGAGCGCTGGCTGCACGCCGCCGGCTGCCGCCGTTGGTTCCGCGTGGAGCGCGACACCGCGAGCTTTCACGTTCTCGCGACCCGTCCGCTCTCGCCCTCGCCCGAGGACGACTGATGGGTCCCAGGCGGTTGCCCGCGGGCGGCCGCATCGACCGGGCGGCGCCGCTTGCGTTCAGCTTCAACCGGCGCGTGCTCCAGGGCTATCGCGGCGACACCGTCGCCTCGGCCCTGCTCGCCAACGGCGTCGATGTGGTCGCGCGCAGCTTCAAGTACCGCCGTCCGCGGGGCATCGTCGGCAGTGGCGCGGCAGAGCCCAGCGCGCTCGTCCAGCTCGGCGCCGGCGCCCGCGCGCTGCCATCCCGGCTCGCCACCCAAACCGAGCTTGGCGAAGGTCTGCGCGTGTCGAGCGTCGCGGGCTGGCCGTCGGTCGAGCGCGATCTGCTTTCCGTCGCCGGCCTGGCCGCACGCTTCCTGCCCGCCGGCTTTTACTACAAGACCTTCATGTGGCCGCGCGGCCGGTGGGAGACCTACGAGGGCCTCATTCGACGCCTGGCGGGTTTTGGCACCGTTCCGCACGGCCCCGATCCGGACCGGTATGACAAGGTCAACGCGCACTGCGATGTCCTGGTTGTCGGCGGAGGTCCGGCCGGCCTGGCCGCCGCGCTCGCCGCGTCCCGGCAGGGCGCGCGCGTAGTCCTGGCGGATGAGCAGCCGGAGCTCGGCGGCCGGCTGCTCGACGAACCGGCCGAGATCGACGCACGTCCGGCGCTCGCGTGGGTCGCCGACGCGACAGCCGAGCTGAGCCGCCGTCCCGACGTTCGCCTGCTGACCCGCGCGACCGCCTTCGGCGCCTACGCCGACAACTTCGTGGCCATCCGCGAGCGACCTCCCGCGCACCGACCGGACGATGCGGGCGGTCAGTTGGGGCAGCGCCTCTGGCACATCGCCGCGCGTGAGATTGTGCTCGCCGCCGGCGCCCTCGAGCGGCCGCTCGTGTTCCCCAACAACGATCGTCCCGGGGTGATGCTCGCGTCGGCCGTGTCCACCTACGTCAACCGCTACGCGGTGGCGCCCGGCGCGCACGCGCTCGTGTTCACCAACAACGATCACGCCTACCGCGCCGCGCTGGATCTGAGCGCGGCGGGGACCCACGTCGTCGTCGTGGATGTCAGGCCCAATCCCGACGGGCCGCTGCCCGGGCAGGCCCGCGAGCTGGGAATCACCATCCTCGGCGGTCATGTCGTCGTGGACGTCAAGGGGCGCGGCCGGGTCGCCGGCGCGGATGTCATGCGCGTGGATTCCAGCGCGGTGGGCGTCGCGGGTTCACGCCGCCGCATCGCCTGCGATCTGGTAGCGGTCTCCGGCGGGTGGACGCCCACGCTCCACCTCCACGCACAGACCGGTGGCGACCTCGGCTGGGACCCGTCGATCGCCGCCTTCACGCCGGTCCAGGCCGCTGGCCAACCCGTATCCGTCGGCGCCTGCAACGGCGCGCTCGCGCTCGAGGCCTGCCTGTCCCAAGGCTTCGACGCCGGGCGGGCGGCCGCGCGCGCCGCCGGATTCGACGGCGCGCCCCACGGACCCTTGCCGATCGCGCACGACACCCCGGAGCGACCGCTGCTGCCGCTCTGGATCGCGCCCGCGCCGCGCTCGATCACTCGGGGACCCAAGCAGTTCGTGGACCTCCAGGAAGACGTCACCGCCGCCGACCTGGCCCTGGCCGTGCGGGAGGGCTTCGAGTCGATCGAGCACGTCAAGCGCTACACCACGCTCGGCATGGGGCCCGACCAGGGCAAGCTGGCCAACCTCAACGCCATCGGCATCATCGCCGGTCTCCTCGGACGGCCGATCCCTGACGTCGGCGTCACCAAGTACCGACCCCCGTACACGCCCGTCAGGTTTGGCGTGCTGGCCGGTCGGGATGTCGGCCCGCTGTTCGATCCGGTGCGCAAGTCTCCGCTGCACGCTTGGCATGAGTCCGCTGGCGCTCGGTTCGAGGACGCTGGCCAGTGGCGTCGCGCCCACTACTACCCGCAACCCGGCGAGCGCATGGCGGAGGCGATTGCGCGCGAGTGCCGCGCGGTTCGATCCGGCGTCGGAATTCTCGACTACTCCACCCTCGGCAAGATCGAGGTCGTGGGACCCGACGCGGCCGACTTCCTCAATCGCGTCTACACCAACGCTTGGGACCGTCTGCGCGTCGGCCGCTGCCGCTACGGCGTCATGCTCGACGAGAACGGCATGGTGTTCGACGACGGCGTGACCGCTCGCCTGGACGACGAGCGTTACCTGATGTTCACCACCACCGCGGGCGCCGCCGCCGTCTTCGAGTGGCTCGAGCGCTGGCTGCAGACCGAATGGACCGGCCTGCGCGTGCATCTCACCTCCGTCTCGGAGCAGCTCGCCAACATCGCCGTGGCCGGTCCCGGCGCCCGCGAGCTGCTGGCCTCGGTTTGCGAGGGTATCGATTTCGACCGCGACGCCTTTCCGCACATGTCGTTTCGAACCGGGCGTCTGGCCGGCGTCCCGGTGCGCGTGCTGCGCATCAGCTTCAGCGGCGAGATCTCATACGAGATCAACCTGCCCGCCGATCGCGCGCCGGCCGTGTGGGAGATGCTCATCGACGCGGGCTCAGCGCTCGGGATCACGCCCTACGGCACCGAGACCCTCCGCGTGCTGCGGGGCGAGAAGGGCCACTTCCTGGTCGGGCAGGACACCGATGGCTCGGTCACCCCCGTTGATCTGGGCCTCGGACGCATGCTCGCGCGCCGCAAGGACTTCCTGGGCAAGCGGTCGCTGACGCGACCTGCCATGCTCCGCCCGGATCGCAAGCAGTTCGTTGGACTCCTGACCGACCGTCCCGACGAGGTCCTGCCGGAGGGCGCCCAGATCGTTGACGATCCGCGCGCGTCCGCGCCGGTCCCGATCAGCGGGCACGTGACCTCCAGCTACATGAGCCCCACGCTTGACCGTTCGATCGCGCTCGCACTGGTCAAGGGCGGCCGCGACCGCATGGGCCGGCGCGTCCATGTTCCGCTGCTCGACGGCCGGGTGATCGACGCCACCATCGCCAGCCCCGTCTTCTTCGACCCGCACGGGGAGCGTCTGCATGTCTGAGCCGTTCGCGGCGGAATCGCCGCTGGCCGAGTTCTTTGGGAGCACTCGGCCGCCGGTCCCGGACGAGCCGTCCGGGGCTGTGTTGACCGAGCGCCCGCCGCACGGTCAGCTGAACCTGCGCGGCGACCCCGCGCGGCCCGCGTTTCTCGACGGCGTGCGGCGGGCGCTCGGCTTCGACCTCCCGCTCGACCCCAACACGACCGCCGACGCGGACGACCTCGCCGCCTTGTGGCTGGGTCCGGACGAGTGGCTGATCCTCACACCAGCCGACCGGGCTGAGGAGGTCGCCGGGCGTCTGCGCGCCGAGTTCCGAGCGGAGTTCACCGCGATTACCGACGTGAGTGCGGCGAGCGCCGTCATCCGATTGACCGGCCCCCGCGTCCGTGACGTGCTGGCGGCCGGCTGCCCGCTGGATCTGCATCCGCGCGCATTCCACGTCGGACGCTGTGCGCAGACCATCCTGGCCAAGGCCACCGCCACGATCGTGCAGGTCGACGATGCACCGACCTTCGATCTATTTGTCCGCCGCAGCTTCGCCGACTACGTTGCGCGGTGGCTGGAAGACGCCGGTCGGGAGTTCGATCTGGTTGTGGCACGCACGAGCGCCAGATGAGTGACGCGGTTCGGATCATCCAGCTCGGAACCGGCACGCCCGAGCCCAAGCGCGACCGGGCCGGATCGTCAACCTTGGTCATGGTGGGAGAACGCGGTTTGATCGTGGACCTCGGCCCCGGCGCCGCGGTCAACCTCTACGAGGCGGGCATCGATCCGACCTCGATCGTCCAGGTGTTCCTCACGCACCACCACTTCGACCACATCGCCGACCTGGGGCACTTCGTGCTCACCCGCTGGGATCAGGGGGCCGGCCGCGGAAACGAGCTCGATGTCTACGGCCCGGCGGGCACGCGGCGCATCGCGTCGCTGCTATTCGACGACGACGGCGTCTACGGCCCCGATCTCGAGGCGCGTTCCGAGCACCCGCTCAGCCGCGAGGTCTACCGTGAGCGCGGCGGGTGGCTCCCACGCCTCAAGCCCACCATCCGCGCGCATGACCTCGAGGTCGGTGACACGGTCGCGGGCGACGCATGGACGGTCCGCACCGGGCGCGCCATGCACGGCCAGCCGATTCTGCGGATGCTCGCCTATCGGATCGACGCGCCCGGCGGATCGGTGGCGATCTCCGGCGACACGTGCTACCTGCCCGAGATGGCCGAGCTGGCGCGCGGCGCCCACACGCTGATCCACATGGCCATGGATCTCGAGTCCGGCCGAGCGCGCGCACCGCTGACGTTCGACTACACCAGCACCGCGCTCGACGCCGGCAAGGTCGCCCGCGAGGCGGGCGTGCGCCGGCTTGTGCTTGTGCACGCGCGGACGATGTTCCACGACCCCATCGCCCTCGACGACCTGGTCGCGGAAGCGCAAACGGTCTTCGACGGAGAAGTCATCGCCGGCGAAGACCGCCTGGAGCTAGCCGTCGGCCCGGACTAACTCTGCTTCCCACGAGCCTCGTGGCCCACCCCGAAGAGACGGGCCATGCCCAAGCCGCGCCAGCTCGGCGGTGCGCTACCCGATCGCCAGCGCCTCACGCTGGCGCGCCAGCCGGTCCTCGCGGGCCTCGGCGAACCGCTTGACCCCCTGGAAGATCGACTCCGAATCCAGCTGCGCCTCCGCGATCACGTCCGGCTCCAGACCGCCCGTCAGCCAGCGCTCGTGCCAGTCGGATACCAGCGAGTACTCGGTGGTCAACGTCCCGAGGTCACGCACGGGCCACATCCGCTTGGTCCCGGTGCTCACCACCATCGCATCCAGCCTCGCCTCGATCGGCAGCACGGAGTTCTGGTACGACTCGGGCTGCCGGTCGAACAGATCCTCGCTGATGACCGCGATCACCCTCACGTTGAGCCCTTCCGCTTCCAGACGCGGGAGGACGCTGACCAGGTTCACGGTCGAACTCGATCCTTGCACCAGCACGTGGCCGTGCTTGGGCATGTCGGGTGCGAAGTCACGGATTACGTAGAGCCCCTTGGCGGCCGCCAGCGGGTCCGAGTCCGCGAAGGTCGAGCGGTCGGCCACAGCAAAGTCGGGCCGCGCGACCTCCAGCACGATGATTCCCACCAGCGGATCGCGCGCCGCGATCTCGGCGGCCGCGAAGTATCCCGCCGCGACATCGTTGTAGTCCCAGAAGCTCAGCGTGATCGCCTGACCGCGCGGAAACAGCTTCCAGACCTGCGGCGCGAAGATGCCGAAGTGCGTGCGCGCATCCGCCGCCGTTTCCGGGCCTGAGTGGCCCGCCAGGATGTGCAGCACGCCAACCCTGAACGGACTGTCCTGGCTCTGCTGGCTCCACACCCGCGCCGGTAGGTACATCAGCGGCGTGAACGCCCCGTAGGATCCGCTCAGCGCCCACACGCCCGAGTGCACCTCCGGGTCGGGCGAGGCGCTCTGCCCGACCAGGCCGATCGCGGTGGACGCGTTCCCCGCCTCCTGAATCGCCGCCTTGAACCGCGTCCCGGCCGGATTCTTCACCGGGTCGTAGTGCCCCGTGAGCGACCCCGCCTCGACGTTGATCGAGTTCGACAAATCCGCCGCGACCGTGATGAACCGGTTCTCGGTCACGTAGTTCAACCACTTGATGACTTCCGAGATCGCCCGTCGCGTGCCCGCGACCTCCCCCGGCTTCTTGAACAGCGTGATCTCCACGTCGTTCTGCTCGCCGGTTACCGGGTGCGTCACGCTGACCGTCTGCGGTTCGACCGGCAGGTTCTTGACCCGCAGCCGCTCATCCTGGAACGGGTCCTTGGTGTGATCCACCCGCAGCGGCAGATCCGTCGGCACCGAGTCCCCGAGCGCGACCAAGCGGTCCGCCAACCAGTCGCCCAGGCCGTTCTGGTCGAGCACCGACATCGCTACGTCGATGTTCGTCTTGAACTGAATCAGCCGCTCCCGCTCGTCGGTGACCGCTCCGTCCCGAATACCCTGGAACTCCACCCCAAAGCGGCGCTCGAACGTCTCCGCCAGCGACACGAAGTACGGCACGTTCATCTTCATCTCGTACGGGTGGCTGTGGTAGCTGACCAGCTGCTCGCCCGAGCCGGGGATCGTGCCGTTCTCGGCTGCCGGCCACCAGCCCTTGGTCGTACGTCCGATCACGATCATCGGCCGGCCGTCCTCCGCGTCCCAGTCCTCCATCGTCTTGAGCATGGCCAGAATCTGGTCGTAGTCGTTCCCGTCGTCCAGCGCGAACACATTCCAGCCGTAGGAGGCCCACTGGTCTTCGATCCGGTAAGCCTCCAGGCTCTCCGGGACGATGCCGCCCACCAGCCGATCGTCGATGCCGGCGTTGTTGTAGGAGAAAAGAATGCGCAGGCGCTTGCCGACCTGCTGCGCCGCCGCCTGGGTCTTGAGCTCCTGCGCGTGGCCGGACGTCATGGCGAACTCGCCCTCGAGCGCCAGGATCTTCAGCGTGTCCGGCGCGCCCACGAAGTCCCAGAACGCCGCCTTGCCCGCGGCGGTGGCGATCCCGATGCCCGACGGCCCGCCGTTCACGTCATTCGTCACATCGGTCGTCTCCGCATGCCCGGCCAGCGACCGGATGCCCCGCAGCTTCGCCTGCGCGAACAGGGGGTCGTCGGCCAGGCCGTGGTCGCTGAGCAGGGTCTCGAGCACGCCGGCGCCGCGCCGGAACCCGAGCGCATCGATCGGCAGTATCCCCACGTTCGGATCGACGTTGTATCGATCGTCGCCCGTCGATGCGTGACGCCGCGCCATGGCCTCGCCCATGATCATCCAGAGCGCGTAGGCCGTCGGGATGTTGTGGCCGCCCGCGAGCATGAACCGATCCGCGAACGGGACCTTCGGAGCGCGGTAGTCGTAGCGCAGACCGCCAAGGTCACCGCCCGCCAGATGCAGCGCGACGTTGTACGGCGTGTACGCCAGCGGCCCGCCGAAATGCCCGGTCTGCGCGTAGTTCCCCAGCAGCACCAGCGTCATCGCAGTCATGAAACCGACATCTTCAAAGCGGTCGCGCTCGTAGTCCGGAACCTCCACGCTGCGCTCCATCGTCTCGTGCGGCGCGGCGGCATTTCGGACCCGAATGACCGGACTCCCGTTCGACCCTGCCATCCCTATCTGCTCCTCACATCGCGGGCACTGGGGCCCGTCCGGCCGATCGCGGCAATGGGCCGCGCGACGTAATTCGGACGAGCCGTCACGGCTGCTGAGCGTTCCGAACGTAAGCGGCGTGCCGGCCGTCGAACCCGAAGGCGGCGCACCGCTGCATGGTCAGGGTACCTGATCCGTGGGCTCGCCAAGCGGCCGAATTCGGTCGCCTGGAAGCGGATGCAGCGCGTCTACGGAGCGCCCTCCGGCGCCGCCGGAGGCCCGCCGGTCAGGTAATCCAGCCCCAGCGCCGTCCGCACCTCGCCGATCAATGCCTCGCCGCGACGCTTCATCTCGGCCGTGCCGGCCGCCAGCACGTCCCGTACGTCGTCGGGGCGCGCGGCCCAGTCGGCGCGCCGCTCGCGAATCGGCGCCAGCAGCGCGTTCATCGCCGCATAGAGCCGATCCTTGACCTCCACATCGCCCACCTTTCCGACCCGGTAGCGCGCCTTGAGGTCCTCGACCTCCGCCTCGTTCGGATTGAAGGCGTCGTGATACATGAACACCGGGTTGCCCTCGACCGTGCCCGGGTCGGTGGCGCGCAGCCGCCGCGGGTCGGTGAACATGCTGCGCACCTTCGCGCGCAGCGTGTCCTCGGAATCCTTCAGGAAGATCGCGTTGCCGGCCGAGGTGCCCATCTTGCCCTTGCCGTCGATGCCGACCAGCCGCGGAACCTTGCCGACCCGTGCGTCGGGCACCACGAAGAGGTCGCCGAACCGCCGGTTGAAGCGGATGGCGATATCCCGGGTCATCTCGATGTGCGGGAGCTGATCGTCCCCGACCGGCACCAGGTGCGCCTTCGGCAGCAGGATGTTCGCGATCTGCATGACCGGGTAGTTGAAGAAGGCCACCGGCACCGTCCTGGACTTGGTCTCCAGGTCGGCCAGCTCCGCTTTGAGCGTGGGGTTGCGCTGCAGGTGGCCGAGCCCCAGGAACCAGCTCAGATGCAGGGTGAGCTCGGCGAACTCGGGCACGCCGCTCTCGATGACGTAGAACGACTTCTCAGGGTCCAGCCCCACGCCGAGCCAGTCGAGCGCCACTTCCCACAGGCCCCAGCGAATCCAGTCGATGTCGTCCGCGTAATCCGAGACCTGGTAGTCGGCCAGCAGGAAGAACGACTCGTATTCGTCCTGCAGCTCCAGCCATTGCGCGAACGCGCCGGCGTAGTGGCCCACGTGCGACGGCCCCGAGGGCCGCAGTCCCGTGAGTATGCGTTTGCGCTCGCCGTCGGCCATGCCTGCACCTCCTCAGCGCGCCATGGTGCCACGCCCTCCCCGGTCAGTCGCAACGGAATCCGCACCTGCGGTGAGCCCGCCTAACGAACCACGCGCCAAAGCACGGCATGGGGCGCCGCGGCTCACCGCCGCTGATCGGGCTGTTCCGGATTCGCCCGAATCCGGGCCAGAGGAATGTCAGCCTAGGCCCGTAGCGCCGGTCGCATTCGGGCTCTTCCGACCTGGTCGCCCGCTTGGAGGCGCCATGCCCCCGGCGGGAGACCGTCAGTACAATTGCCATATGCCGACGCTGCTCTTGCCAAGAATCTGGGGTATCCGAGCGTCAAGTGCTCTTCTCTGAACGCCACGGACACAAGCAGGCGCGGGATGCCTTCCAACTAGAAGGTATGGATCGCGCCCTCAGAATTGGATTGTGGAATGCAGTCCAGGTCGATTGCTGGGCTTATTGGGACAAAACACCGTACAGGCGGCCAGAAGATTGCGAGGTGTTCACAGGTCGGTTTTGGATTCATTTTCTGAATCTACCCGTGGACGACATTCCGAATGGTTGGATTGATGTAAAGACCTCAATAAAGAGGAAATTTTTTCACTGGGAATGGTATGAGGTATACGATTTCTTAGAATTCATTGTCGCAAATTAGTTCCCTCAACAACACGGATCAAAGGCGCGATCTGGATTCGTCTCATTCGCTAACAGTATTCTGCAGAGTCACATGGCTGGCTATCAGTTGATAAGTGGCCAGATTGCTCCGATTACGTCGCAGATAGAAGTAGAAGAGATCGGCAATGCCATCGATCATCCCGAAGGTATTAAGACAGTGGGAAGACATCTAGAATGAGCGCTAGAGTTGTTATCGGATCGAAATGACCCCGACTATCGAAACTCGATTAAGGAATCAATTAGTTCGGTTGAGTCAGTGTGTCGGTCTATGTCTGGAGGAGGTGGTAATTCACTCAATTCTGCCCTAGGAGAACTAAGCAAGAGATGGGAGTTGCACCCGGCGTTGCTCTCAGGAATAGAGAAACTGTACGGATACACCAGCGACAAAGACGGTGTTCGACACGCGCTCATGGACGCGGAGGCCGTCGGATTTGCGGAAGCAAAGTTCATGCTGGTCGCTTGCTCGGCGTTCGTGAATTTCATGCGGGGCAAAGCTGCGGAATCTCGGTGAGGATGCGCGGTCTGCTTAGGGCTGTGGTTGTCGGGGTCGGGTGCCACGCGGGTAGGGGACGTGCATGAGCTGGGATCGTTGGTCTTATGAGGGCGCGGTGGGTCACTGGGTGCATCGCGGCTAGTCGCGCCGGATGAGTGAGGACCCCGCGCGTACGGGCAGCCGGCAGAGCCCGACGTATCGCCGCTATCGACCGCAGATGTGCTTGAAGTCGCAGTGGCGACACTGCCTCTGATCGTCCGTCAGCGGGTAGTCGCCGCCTCGCAGTCGCGCCAGCAGCCGCTCGAGCCGCGACCGCGCGTTGCCCGCGCTCGCCTGATCCCACCGAAGCGGCCACTCGCTGCCGTCCTCGACGAAGAAGAAGCTGGCGCGAATCCGATCCGGCGCCAGGTCGTGCAACTCACCGGCCGCGAGCGCGTAGATCGGGAGCTGCAGGTCGGCGCTGAGCTTCTCGTCTGCGGGCGGCCGACCGGTCTTGAAGTCCACGATCTCGATCGAGCCGTCCGGCAGCCGGTCGATCCGATCGATCGTGCCTCGTATCACGCCCGCCTCCAGCGTCAGTGCGAACGGGTGCTCCACAACCTCCGCTTGGCGGGATGCAAACCGGCTCGCGCGATAGGTCGCGAGCCAATGCTCGTGGCCCGCCAGGGCGGCTTCGACATCGCCGGGCAGGTCCGATGCGTCCGGCGCGTCCGGATCTCCGGCCAGCAGGCTCTCGCCCGCGACCGCCCGGTGCAGCGCGGCTCCCGCCGCGCGCGAGGGGGACGGCCGCCGCGGCAACCGATCGATGTAGGCGTGCCGGTAGCGCCGCTCGCAGATCTCGAACGTGCTCAACGCCGAGTAGCTCGTGATCGGGACCTCGACGACCGGCCCCGCCCGCTTGGGCACGGGCGTGCGCGACGTGACGCGTTCGATCAGGCGATCCGCCTCCGCCCGGGTCGATTCCCAGTCCGCCCGGTCGTTCGACCCGAGCAATTCGTCAATCACCGCCTCCGCCTCGCCGTGCGCGATTCGCCGCTCGATGCCCGCCGCCGCGAAGCCCCGATCATCCGGCGTATCGATCGCCGCGCCCGGGCGCCCGACCAGCGCCGGGTTCGATGCCGACGCCGGCGCCTCGCCTAGGTCTTGACATAACTCTGAATCGGTCAGATTGCCCCAGAAGACCGACGGCTCGGACGGCTTCTTTTTGGTCTCGTACCAGTGCGCGCGTGTGAGGTAGAGGTGCGTTCGGGCCCGAGTGATTGCCACGTACAGCAGCCGCCGCTCGTCGTTGAGCTCCAGATCCGCCAGCGCCGCGTCGCGCCGCTCCTGCTCGGCCTCGAATGCGTCGTCGTAGCCGAATGCCCCGGCGTCGAACGCCGGCAGCCCGGCGCGCTCGGCCCGCAGCGGATACGGCGCGCGCGCCACGTTGTCCTGCTTACTGCGCGACTTGCTCGGGAACCGGCCCGCCGCCAGCCCCGGGACGAACACCACCGGCCATTCCAATCCCTTCGCGCGATGCACGGTGGTCAACGACACCGACTCCGGGTCCGGCGCCGGTCGCTCGTTGTCGCCAAAGCTAGGGTCGCCGGCCTCGTCCGCTCGATCCAGGTATTGCACGAACGCGCGCAGCCCGCGCAAGCCGGGCGACGCGCCGAACTCGACGGCCAGCCGCTCGAACCGGTCGAGGCTGCGCAGCCCCTCGATATCGTCCTCGTGCTCGCTCGCCGACAGCTCGGCGCGGTATCCGCCCGCCGCGATCACCGCCCCGACCAGCTCTCCGACTGTCGCCGTGCGCGACCGTCGATCGAGCGCGAGCAGCTCGTCCCGGAACCGCCCCAAGCGTTCTCGACCCGCCGCACTGAGCCCGTCCAAGTCCTCGAACCTCATCACGGCGTCGAG
The DNA here is from genome assembly GCA_965247475.1 of Chloroflexota bacterium. GTDB lineage: Bacteria > Chloroflexota > UBA11872 > UBA11872 > UBA11872. The sequence continues at coordinate 1,826,789 of OZ252016.1, read as the reverse complement.
CAGCGTGCCGGCGCGAGACGGTCGCGCGCCGCCGCCGCCGTCGGCCTCGAGCGCCGCCCGCCGCCGCCCCGTGAGCGCCCATAGGTCGGCGTCGGATACCTGCCAGCGCGGCGAGATCAGGATGCGTGCCAGCGCAACGTCATCCTCGGGCGTGGCCAGGATCTGAAGCATGGCCCGGATCTCGTCGATCTCCCAGCGTTCGAGCAGCGGCGTCGGGTCGGCATTGCGAAACGGGATCCTCGCCGCCGCGAGCGCCTCGGCCACCGGGCGCATCAATGCGCGCCGCCGGCAGAGCACTGCGTACGCCCCGAATGTCCGCAGCTCGCTGCCCGTGGACGCGTTCCGCAGACTCGCGATCCGCTCCGCGATCCAGCGGGCCTCGTCGCGGTCGGTGTCGGCTACACACGCACCGATCGTCGCCCGACCGTCCAACAGGTGGGTCAGGCGCTTCGGTCGCCGGCCGGCGATCCGGTCCGCGACCGCGTTGGCCACATCCAGGATCGGCGGCAGCGACCGGCGGTTGCCGACCAGCGTCTGCACCGCGGGCCGCGCGTCGCCCAGCGACGCCTCCTCCGGCAGCGACAGGATGTTGCTGACGGTCGCGCCCTGAAACCGGAAGATCGCTTGATCGTCGTCGCCGATCACGAACAGGTTCGGGTTGTCGCGGCCAATCAGCGACAGCAGCAATTGCCGCTGCGCCGGGTTGGTGTCCTGGTACTCATCCACGAACACGTGTGAATGGCGGCGCCGCAGCTCCGCCCGCACGTCGGCGTGCTCGTCCAGCAATCGCAGCGCGTACGTGATCTGATCGCCGAAGTCCACCGCCCCCGCCTCCAGCTTGGCGTCTTGATAGGCGCGGTACGCCGCCGCCATCTCGTGCCATTGCGCCAGCAGCTCGGCCGCCTGCTCGCCCGTTTCGCCATCCGACGCGCGATCCGCGTACACCTCGATCTCTTCCGGCGTGATCAGGTGGTTCTGCGCGTCCGACACGAACTTCAGAATCTGGTCAAATGCCGTCCCGGCGTTTCGGACCGGGACCGCCTCGAAGTCCAGCCCGTCGAAGATCCGATCCAGCAGCTCCCACTTGTCCGCGTCGCCGAGCAATCGGACCGCCGGGGTCACGCCGATCCGCACGCCGAACTCGCGCACGATCTCGCCGGCGAACGCGTGATACGTGCCGACCCAGATCGCGTTGGGGTTGGCTTGGCTTCCGCGGTCGTCCAGCACCTGTGCGATCCGCGCGCGCATCTCCTCGGCGGCCGCGCGTGTGAACGTCAAGGCCAGGATCGACTCCGGCGCCGCCCCGTCGCGCTCGATCGCGTTCGCGACGCGCTGGGTCAGGACGGCCGTCTTGCCAACGCCGGCGCCGGCCAGCACCAGCAACGGCCCCCGCCGGTCCAGAATCGCGCGCTGCTCGCGCGTGGGTGTGAACGCGCTCACGCGCCGAGCCTCCGCGGGGCGAAGTCTGGGCATATGCGCCGGAACTCGCACGCCCGGCAGATGCCCCGATCGGTGAGCGCGCGCTGGTCATCGGCGTCCTCGGCATCTCGCCGCGCCGCCGCGCCGCTTTTGGCCGGGAGCTCCCAGCGACGGATGGCGGCCTCGTAGCGTTCGATCTTCTCGCGGACGCGTGCGCGCTCGTCGGGTCCGGTCGCGCGCGAACGCATCCCCTTCGTCCACGACTTCGGCGTGATGCCGCGCACGTATAGATAGGTCGCCGCCGTGGGCGAGCCGTACTGGCGCAGGTCGTCCGAGAGATCGAAGGCCAGGCCGTACACGCCCAGCTGCAGGTCCGATGCCGCCTCGTTCGCCGACATGACCTGCGTACCGGTCTTGTAGTCCACGATCTCCAGGCTCCCGCCCGACTCGAAGATCGCGTCGATGCGTCCCCGCACGCGCAGTCCGCCGACTTCCATCTCGAACGGTGTCTCGACCGACAGCGCCGCCCCGCGCTGCGCGTGAAATCGCAGGTAGTTCTCGACAAAGCCGCGCGCGTCATGCCGGAAACGATCCTCGATCGGTCCGTACTGAAAGTGCTCGGGATCCCAGTGGTCGTCGATCAGCCGCGCGAGGGTGGTCTCGTCGAACGCGTGATCCGCCCGCGGTTCGTGGAACACGCTCAGCGCCGCGTGGACGATGATCCCCACGCCGCTTACCGGGTCGCGCGGACGCCGCAGCCGCAGCAACTGCCCGCATTTGAACCGGTGGGGGCACGATCTAAAGTCCGCCAGACCCGTCGCCGCCACGCGCAGTGGAATCCCATCGAGCGCGGGCGGCCGCGCGGCCGACGGCTCGATCAGCGACCACCACGCGGGCGCCGTGCCGCGTGATAGCCGGTCCAGCGCGTACACCGCCTGCGCCCGCTCGGTGGCCGCGCCGGTGCGCAGCCGCCGACGCAGCAGCGACTCGGCGTCCGGTCGCGTCCGCGCCGCCGCCAGGCCGGTCGGCGCGTCGGCCTCCGCGAGCGCCAGCCCGCACTCGGCAAGGAAGCGTGACGGCGTCGCCGGTCGCTGGCGGCCGACCGCGTCCACGCTCAGCACCACGCGCTCCTCGGCCCGCGTCAGCGCGACATAGAACAGCCGGCGCTCTTCCTCCACCACTCCGGCCGGCGACGAAGGTCGCGTCAACGCGCCCGCCATCCCGGCGGGACCGCGGTCGCCGCCCGCGATCGGGAAGCTGCCGTCCTCCAGGGCCGGGATCAGCACTACCGGCCATTCCAGCCCCTTCGCCTGGTGCGCCGTCATGAACCGGACCACGTCGTCGCCGGGGTCATCGAAGGGCGGGTCACGCGGCTCGTCCGACCCAAGCTCGAGCCGCTCCAGAAAGCCGCCGGGTGGCGCGTCGGGGTTGGCCAACCGGAACGCCTCGGCGTCCTCGAATAGGGACCGGAACTGTGCCACTACCCGTCGCGCTCTGGTCTGCTCATCCACGTCCGGGTCGGAAATCCGTCGCGCCGCTTCCGCCAGACTCGGGAACGTCCGCCAGACCTCGAACAGAAACTCCGCCGGCTGCTCGCTCGACGTTGCCAGCACCTTGCGCACGTGCGCGAGGGTCGCGGCGCATTGCCGGGCATGGCGGTCGTCAGTCTGGCGCGCGACGAATGCGGCGAGCGGAGCGCGGTCCCGCGCCGCCTCGCGAGCGAGGCGCTGCGCGTGCGCGAGCGGCGTCCCGCACAGCTCGGATTCGAGCACCGTGACCAAGCCCCCGTCCGAGACCGCGCCGCCCGTGCGCCGCATGCGCAGGATCGCCGCCACCGCCTCCCGAATGCCGCCGCCGCCCGGCTCCGGGCGCATCACCCGCGCCGGAATCCCCAGTCGCTTCAGCTCGCTCGTCAGCAACGGGACCAGCGGATTCGTCAGCGAGCGCCAGAGCACCGCGATCTCGCCGCATCGGCGCCCGCCCAGCCTGACCTCGTCCTCGATCAGCGTCGCCAGCCCATGAGCGTGGGCGGCCGGGTCGGCGAAGTGCAGCGCCTCGACCTCGCCGCCCTCGTGGACGGACCGCACATCCTTCGCCAGCCGGTGCTCGTTGTGCGCGACCAGCGCGCCCGCCGCCGACTGGATCTCCGATCGACAGCGCCAGTTCTCGCTGAGCTCGAGCCGGGTCGGCGATCGCTGCGCCTGGAAGTCAATCAGATTGCGGGGGCTGGTCCCACGGAACGCATAGATCGCCTGATCGTCATCGCCGACGACCATCAGGTTCGAGCCCGGCGGCGCCAGCAGTTCCAGCAGCCGGTTCTGAGCTCGGTTCGTGTCCTGATACTCGTCCGCGATCACGAAGCGGTAGCGCTCGCGCAGTTCGGCGAGCAGGGCGTCGTCCCGCTCGCAGAGCGCGACCACCTCCGGCACCATGGAGGCCTGATCCACCAGTCCGCGTGTGCGCACTACGTTCCGATAGGCGGCCGCGACCCCTTCCAGTGCGTGGCGCACCGGCGCGTCGAACGCGTCGGCGGGCGCCTCGGCGATGCGCCCAATCGCCTCCGCGATCAGCCCCGCGCCGAGGGGTCGTCTCGCGATCGGCGCCAGCGGACCGAGCGTGGCCTGGTTCATTGCCGCAAGGACTCCGCGCAGCAGCTCGATCTGGTCGCGCGGGCCGGCGACCTGCGGCGGCGACCGGTAGCCGAGCGCGGCGTAGTGCCGCCGGATGAGGTTCAGACAGAAGCTGTGAAACGTGCCGACCGTCACCGGCCCGGCGCGCGCACCCAGGCGTTGCCATAGGCGGATGTGCATTTCGTGCGCCGCGCGCCGGGCGAAGGTGAGCGCGAGAATCTCATGCGGGGCCGCCGCGCGGCGTTCGATCAGCCGGGCGATCCGCTCCACGACCACGCGCGTCTTGCCGGTGCCGGGTCCCGCCACCACCAGCAGATCGCCGGCCAGATGGTCGATGACCGCTTGCTGCGCGGGTGTGAAGTCGAAAGCCGGCTGACCCGACCCCGGCGCGTGCATCCGGCGATAGTAGCCCGGCCCTCAGGCGCCGCCGCCGCGGCCGGCTCGTTCCAGCGGCCCTCGACCAGTATCCTCACGCCACGCCGCCGACTCCGAGCGCGACTATGAAGTTCTGTATCACCGGTTACGGCAGCATCGCGGGGTTCCACCGGGACGCGTTGCTCGCCATGCACGACGCCGAGATCGACAGCATCGTTGGGCGGGTGATCGAACCGACCCGGGAGTTCGCCGAGGCCTCCGACGCTTCCCTCGCCACGCTCGATCTTGACGAGGCCCTGAACCGCCCGGGGCTGGACGCCGTGTTGATCACCTCGCCCAGCCAGGTGCATGTGGCGCAGGCCACCGCCGCGCTGGAGACCGGGAAGCACGTGCTGCTCGAGATTCCGATGTCGATCGGCCTGGCGGAGGGCGAGGCGCTTTGCGACCTCGCCGACCGCGTCGGTCGAACGCTGATGATCTGCCACACCCAGCGCTACTGGGCCGCCTCGCAGCAAGTCAAGCGCCGCATCGACGCCGGCGAGTTGCACCCGATCCACTATCACGTGGAATGGCATTTCTTCCGCCGCGAGAACATCAACTGGATGGGCCGCCGCCGCAGCTGGACCGACAACCTGCTATGGCACCACGGCGGCCATGTGATCGATCACTCCATGTGGCTGTTCGGTGAGGAGCCGTCGGGCGCCCGCGCCTGGTTTGGGCCGAGCGGCAACCCGCTCGGCATCCCGCTCGACGTCTCGGCGCAGATGCGCTTCCCCGGCGGCGGCCTTGCGACCTTCGCCCTGACCTACAACGCGATCGTTCCGGAGACCACGCAGCGCATCACGCTCGTCTGCGAGGAGGACAAGCTCACCTTCCTCCATGGCGTCCTCACCGATCGCGACGGCAACGTCCTCGTCGAGGAGTCGAACGAGGAGGCGATCCCGCGGCAGAACCGTGAGTTCATCGACGCGGTCACCGAGGGCCGCGAGCCGTTCACGTCCGGCCGCGCGATCCTGCCCGCCTGGCGCGCCCTTCAGCAGATGGAGTCCGGCGGCTAGGCGTAGTTCCCACTCACGCTGCCGACAGCCCGACGGCCGCTCCGGTTGCGCATGTCACTTGAGCAGTGCGAGGGCTGGACGAACCTCAGTGTCATTCCGACGCGGAGCGGAGGAATCTCATGGCCACCGGCCCGTCGAAAGCCGCGCCCCCCTAGATCATTCCGAGCCGCAGGCGAGGAATCCCATAGCCGCCGGATCGTCGAAGGCCCGTCCGGAGCCCATCGGAGGAACCCCATGGCCGCCGCCGAAGACCTCGGCGGCGGCCTCGCCTATCCCGCCGTCTCCCGGATCACGTTGAGCGCCGAGCCGGCCCAGAACCAGCGCATCTGCTCCGCCGTGAGCGTGTGGCTCAGCGTGATCGAGTCGGACGTCCCGTCGGCGTGGACGATCGTCGCCACAACGGACCGGTCGGGCGCCAGCGAGTCGAGGTCCTCGAGCGTGATCCGGTCGTCTTTCCCGATCCTGTCGTAGTCGCGCGGATCGGCGAACGTCAGCGGCAGGATGCCCTGCTTCTTCAGATTGGTCTCGTGGATGCGAGCGAAGCTGCGGACGATGATCGCGCCGCCGCCCAACCGCCGCGGCGACATCGCGGCGTGCTCCCGGCTGCTGCCCTCGCCGTAGTTCTCGTCGCCCACGGCCATCCACACGCGGCCCTGCGCCTGGTAGTGCTTCGCGACCTGGGCGACCGGCTCCCCGTCGGCGCCGGTGAGCGTGTTGAATCCGGTGCCCGCGGCGTCCGCGAAGGCGTTGTTCGCGCCGATGAACATGTTGTCGCTGATGTTCGTCAAATGACCGCGATACCGCAGCCACGGTCCGGCCGGCGAGATCGCGTCCGTGGTGGTCTGCCCCGCCGCTTTCAGCAGCACCGGCATATCGCGGAAGCGCGGCGCCGACCACGGCTCGAACGGCGCCAGGCGCTCGAGCCGCTCGCTCGCCGTGTCGATCAGCACCTCGACACGCTCGGCCTGTTCCGACGGCTCGACGTACCCGAACCGTTGCCCCGTGAACCCGTCGGCCGGCACGTCCGGCGCCGGTCCCGGGGGATCGAGCTTGATCTCGTCGCCGTTCGTCCCCAGCGCGTCTTCCACCGGGTTGAACGACAGCCGCCCGCTCAGCGCGTAGGCCACCGCCAGCTCGGGGCTGGTGAGAAATGAAAGCGTGTTTGGGCTCCCATCGTTGCGGCGCGGGAAATTGCGGTTGAACGAGCTGACGATCGAGTTCGTCGGCGGTGGCCCGCCCGCCTCGGGCGGGCGGATGTCGTCGCGGTGCCACTGGCCGATACACGGCCCGCAGGCGTTGGCCAGCACCGTCGCCCCGATCGACTCGAGGTCTTCGAGCTGCCCGTCACGCTCGACGGTCGCCCGCACCATCTCCGATCCCGGCGTGACCAGGAACGGGACCGCCGCCTTGGCGCCTTTGCCGGCCGCCTGCCGGGCGATGCCGGCCGCGCGGGTGATGTCCTCGTACGACGAGTTCGTGCAGCTCCCCAGCAGCGCCGCGGAGATCCGGTCGGGGTAGCCTTCGCGCTCCACGTCCGCCGCCATCTGGGAGATCGGACGGGCCAGGTCCGGGCGGTGCGGTCCGACCACGTGCGGCTCGAGGGTCGATAGATCGATCTCGACGATCTGCTCGAAGAATCGCTCCGGGTCCGCGTCCACTTCGGGGTCGGCCGTCAGTAGATCCGCGTGCCGGTCCGCCAGCTCGGCCAGCTCCGTGCGCTCCGTCGCTTTCAAGTAGGTCGCCATGCGCGCGTCGTACGGAAAGATCGAGGTCGTCGCGCCGAGCTCCGCGCCCATGTTGGTGATGGTGGCCTTGCCGGTGCACGCCAGCGACGCGGCTCCGGGACCGAAGTACTCGATGATTCGGTTGGTTCCGCCCTTGGTGGTCAGAATCCCCGCCAGCTTCAGGATCACGTCCTTGGGCGCCGACCAGCCGCGCAGCTCGCCGCTGAGCCGCACCCCGATCAGCTTCGGCTGCAGCACCTCCCAGGGGTAGTCCACCATCACGTCCACGGCATCGGCCCCGCCGACCCCGACTGCCAGCATCCCCAGCCCCCCGGCGTTGGGCGTGTGCGAGTCGGTGCCGATCATCAGCGCGCCTGGGAACGCATAGTTCTCCAGGACGACCTGGTGGATGATCCCCGCGCCCGGCGACCAGAACCCGATCCCGTAGCGCGCCGACGCGGTTCGGAGGAAGCTGAAGACCTCGTTGTTGTCGAGCAGCGCTTGTTGCAGGTCCGGCTCGGCCCCCACGCGGGCCATGATCAGATGGTCGTTGTGGACCGTGGTCGGAACCGCCACCGTGTCCCGCCCCGCCAGCATGAATTGGAGCAGCGCCATCTGCGCCGTCGCGTCCTGCATCGCCACCCGGTCGGGGCGCAGCTGCAGGTAGCTCTCCCAGGGCGTCAGGTCCTGGGCGGGATCGTCCAGGTGACCGAAGAGCACCTTCTCGGCGAGCGCCAGCGGGCGCCGCAGCCCGTCGCGCACCACGTCCAGCCGCGCGCGCGACCCTTCGTACACCTGGGAGACGAGCTCTGGGGTCGACTCGATGACGGGCATCGACGTTCGCCTTCGTTGCGTCCGGCGCCCGGCCTCACGCGACCTGGCGGGCGGACCAATTCTAGGCCGCTCCCGTCGGCGGGGCGCGCCTACGTCACCCCGGACTCGGCAAACAGCCGCGCGCCGGTCGCCCCGCATCCCCGCCGAGGTCGGATAATCGCGCTGTCATGCGATCCCTGCTCGCCCGCCGCGCGTTCCTTGCCGTTCTCGGCTGGGTGGCGGCGTCGACCATCGCGGCCTGCGGAGGCGATGTCGACCGCACCCCGCTCGAGGTCTTCGCCGCCGCGTCGCTGCGCGAGGCCTTCACCGAGATCAGCGCCGAGTTCGAGCGCGCCCATCCCGACGTTCGAGTCATTGTGAACTTCGCGGGATCGCAAACGCTCCGCACCCAGATCGAGCAGGGTGCGCGGGTGGATGTGTTCGCGTCCGCCGACCTCTCGCACGCCGAAGCGCTCGATGCCCAAGGTCTGTTCGACGGAGCGCCGGTGGTCTTTGCCCGCAACGAGTTGGTGCTCGCCGTGCCGGACGCCAATCCGGCGGAGCTCGCGCGGCTGGAGGACCTTACGCGCCCACGTCTCCGCATCGTCATGGCCACCGAGGCCGTGCCCGCCGGGAACTACGCGCGCGAGGCGCTCGCGCGCTTCGCCGCGCGAACCGGTGCCCCCGAGTTCCCCGGCCAGATCCTCGGCCGCGTGGCGTCGTTCGAGCCCAACGTCCGACTGGTCGCGGCCAAGCTCGAGCTGCGTGAAGCCGACGCCGGATTCGTTTACCGCACCGATGTGATCGCGTCGGAGGGTCGCCTGCGCGCCATCGCGCTGCCGCCGGCCGCGTTGGTGGACGCTCCATATCCGATCGCGGTGGCCCGCGAGTCAGCGCGGCCCGAGCGGGCGCACGCATTCAGGGCCTTTGTGCTCCGTGAGGCCGGGCAGCGCATCCTGCGCGATCATGGCTTTAGCAGCCCTTGAACGAGCGCGTTCGCCCCTGATGGTCTCTACCCTCCCCAGCCGCTTCACCTGGCGTCTGCTGCTGCTCTGGCTGCTCGCGGCGATCCTGCTCGGCCTGATTCTCGTGCCGATCGGCGCGCTGATCGCCCGCGGTGTAACCGAGAGCGACATCCCGTCGGAGCTTCGCAGCGATATCGTGCTCGGCTCCATCGCGCTCTCGCTGATCACCAGCCTCAGCGCCGTCGCCATCGCGGTCGTGTTCGGCACGCCACTGGCCTACGCGCTCGCCCGCTTCCAGTTTCCCGGGCGCCAGGTGCTCGACACGGTGGTCGACCTGCCGATGGTTCTCCCGCCCGTGGTCGGCGGTCTCGCCTTGCTGGTGGCGCTCGGCCGCCATGGGCCGGTCGGCGGGCCGCTCGACAGTGCCGGCGTCGACGTCGCCTTCACCACTGCCGCGGTCGTGCTCGCGCAGGTGTTCGTGGCCGCGCCGTTCTATGTGCGCGCCGCCAAGGCCGGGTTCGCGAGCGTGGACCCTCGCCTCGAAGGTGTGTCGGCCACCCTGGGCGCCCGCGGCTGGCGCACGTTCCGCCGCATCACCGTGCCGCTGGCCCTGCCCTCGCTTGCCGGTGGCGCGGTCATGGCCTGGGCGCGCGCGCTTGGTGAGTTTGGGGCCACGATCATGTTCGCCGGCAACGTCGCTGGGCGGACCCAGACCATGCCGCTCGCGATTCTCGAGGCCATGGAGTCCGACGTGGACGCGGCCATCGCCATCGCCATCATCCTCATCGCCGTGGCGGTCGCCGTGCTGCTGACCTTCAAGCTGCTCGCCCGCCGCGCCGGACAATCCCTGTGATCTGGGTCGATATCCGCAAGCAGCTGGGCGATTTCAATCTCGCTCCGGTGCTGGCTGTGGACCGCGAGATCACCGTCCTGTACGGGCACTCGGGCGCCGGCAAGACCCTCACCCTCGAGGCGATCGCGGGACTCCTGGTGCCCGACGCGGGGCGAATCGAACTCGATGGACGTGTCGTCTTCGACGCCGGCAGCGGCGCCCGCGTCCCACCGCACTCCCGGAACGTCGGCTACCTGGTGCAGAGCTACGGCCTGTTTCCCCACCTCTCCGTTGCCGACAACATCGGCTACGGCATCTCTGGGCTGTCGGTCGGCGAGCGCCGCGCGCGGATCAACGAGTTCGTGCAGCTGCTGCGGCTGGAAGGGCTCGAGGACCGCAAGCCGGAGCACATCTCCGGCGGCCAGGCCCAGCGAGTGGCGCTGGCGCGCGCACTTGTGCGGCGTCCTCGCGTACTGTTGCTCGACGAGCCGTTCGCGGCGCTCGATCCGAGTGTCCGCAGCGTGCTCCGCGATGAGCTTCGCCGGCTGGTCGGCGACCTCGGTCTCAGCGCCCTGCTCGTTACCCATGACCTCACCGAGGCCTACAACATGGGCGACCGCATTGCTGTGATCGACCAGGGCGCGGTGCTTCAGATCGGTCCTCGCGACGAAGTCCTGAACCGGCCTGTCTCGGCGCGCGCCGCGGAAGTCGTGGGTATCCGCAACATCGTCGCGGGCCGCCTGGTCGCCAGCGAGGCCGGCCGCGTGGTGGTGGATACGCCCATCGGCCGGGTCACCGCGGCCGGGGCGAATGCGGATCTTGCACCGCCGGCGAAAGTGCACGTGGCGATTCGCTCCGAACGCGTCCTACTGGAGCGGCGCGACCGCCCCTCGCGCCACGACACCAATCGCTTTGCGGTCCGGATCGTGGACGAGGACGCCTTCGGCGCCTCGCACATACTGCACGTGCAGGTGGATGGCGCCGATCCCGCCGTGGCCCCTCGCTTGCAGGTAGACATCCCGGCCCACCCCTACGACGTGATGGGCGTCGCCAGCCAGCGGAACTGGTTCATCACCATCCCGCCCGAGGCCGTGCATGTCATTGCGGAGTAGGTGATGCCGAGCCGCCGTGGTTTGTCCGTCTGAGACAGCCGACTCTCCTCTTGAATCAAACGATTGCCACTGTTGTTCGTGTTTTGTATGGCATCGAGGGATGCTCCGATAGAGGTGGCCGGCCGTGAGTCGCGTGCGGGACACTATGTGGCTGCTGGAGCCGCACACCGCAGCCAAACACGAGATCCTGTGGCGGTACCTGGGGGCGTGGTTCGGCATCCTGGGCGAATTTCCGCGCCTTGTCTTCGTGGACGGCTTTTGCGGGCCGGGCCTATATGCAGGAGGCGAAGACGGATCGCCGCTGGTCGCTCTAAAGGCCGCTGGCTCTCAAGTCGACCGTATCCAAGCCCAGCCGGAGTTCGTGTTCATTGATGAGCGCGCTGACCGGATGGCCCATCTGAAGTCCGAGCTGTCCGCTGGGGGATGGAACGATCGGTTCCGCATAACGACGCGCGAAGGTCCATTCGCACAGGAGTTCCCAAATGTGCTGGATCGAATTGGACCGCCGGGACCGGCAACACCGCCTCTGTTCGTGTTCATCGATCCCTTTGGATTCGCCGGCGTGCCGTTCGATCTCGTTCGACGCACACTGGCCTATCGCAGCGCGGAGGCGCTCGTTCACCTTGACACCGACTCCCTTAGGAGGTTTCTGACCCATCCAAACGCTCGCATTCGTGACCATATGGTCGAACGCATCGGGACATGTGAGGTGCTGGGGATCGAGGATCGTGGCGGTGGTCGAGTGCGTGCCCTCAGAGAGCTATATCAATCGCAGATTGGCAAGCACGCTCGCTTTGTCCGGTACTTCGAGATGCTCGACGACAACGGCGCGGATGTCTATCACCTCTTCTTTGCTAGCAATAGTGAGCTCGGGTTCGAGAAGATGAAGGACGCCATGTGGGCCGTCGACCCGCAGGGCACATTCCGCTTCTCGGACAAGACCGATCCGAACCAGGCAGTTCTGATGGGCCCGGACCCTGGTGGAGAGCTCTCAAGCGCGGTATTGGAGAGGTTCGCTGGACGGACCGTCGACGCATGTGAGGTCAAAGCATGGGTTGTCACAGGAACGATCTACCGAAAGCCTCACCTGACGGCCGTGCTCAAGACGGCCGAGTCTGGCGGCACCATTGCGGTCAATCGGCTTAAGCGTGATAGGAGCCGTCGCAAACGGGGAACCTACCCAGATGGCACGATAATCACGTTTCCCGGTGACGCGGTGCAGCGGTAAGTGATGGCTGGACTGTCTCGCATCGAGTGGACCGACTCCACCTGGAACCCTGTCACAGGCTGCTCCCGCACCAGTCCCGGCTGCGATCACTGCTATGCGGAGCGAATGGCCGCGCGGCTCAAGGCCATGGGCAATCCGCGCTACGTGAACGGCTTCGATCTGACACTCCACTGGGACAAGGTCGACGAGCCGCTCCGGTGGCGCACGCCGCGGCGCGTGTTCGTCAATAGCATGAGCGACCTCTTCCATCCCGACGTGCCGCCGCCGTTCATCGAGTCGGTGTTCCGAACAATGGCGTCCGCTCATTGGCACCAATTCCAGCTGCTCACCAAACGCGCGCGCAGGCTCCCGCTGTTGGCCGACGATCTGCCCTGGCCGCCAAACATATGGCTCGGGGTCTCGGTCGAGAGCGCCGCGTACGCTTGGCGCGCCGACTACCTCCGACAGGTCCCCGCCGCCGTCCGTTTCCTGTCCGTCGAACCGCTCATCGCGCCGGCGGGTGAGCTCGACCTCAGCGGCATCGACTGGGTCATCGTGGGCGGCGAGAGCGGACCGGGCGCACGGCCCATGGCGGCGGATTGGGCGCGTGACGTCCGCGATCAGTGCCTCGCGGCCGATGTCGCGTTCTTCTTCAAGCAATGGGGCGGCGTGAACAAGAAGGCGACCGGGCGGGAGCTCGACGGCCGAACCTGGGACCAGTTTCCGCCGCCGGTGGATCGCTCGCGCGATGCGAGACAGAGCGCCCGGCTGCCGGTGAGTCTCCAGCCGGTCGGAGAACGGGTCGCATAGGAACCTCGCAGCGCTTCCTCATGCCCCGGGCGCCGCGATGACGTCATCGGATGAGCTGGACTTCGCCGTGGCCGTGGTCCGCCGCGCGGCCGCCGCGGCGCTCGAGCGCTTCCGGCGGGGCGACGCCGCCATCCACGCGAAACCGGACGGCACGATCGTCACCGACGCCGATCTCGAATCCAACGCGATCGTTCGCGACGCGCTGGTCGAGCGGTTCCCGCACGATGCGTTGCTATCGGAGGAGGCGCCCGACGATCCCGCGCGCGTCCAGAACCCGCGCGTCTGGATCGTGGATCCAATCGACGGCACCAGCGACTTCGCCGGTGGGCGCCCTTCCTGGGCGGTTCTGCTGGCGCTGGCCCGCGAGGGCCGGCCGGTGCTGGGGGTCGTCGCCCGACCCGCGCTCGGCGATCTGCTGGCGGGGGCCGAGGGTCTCGGCGCGTTCCGCGAGCGTGACGGTCGGTTGGCGCCGTGGGACTTGGAACCGACGCGATCGCCGGTCCCGCGCGTGGCCGCCCGGCCGGGCATGCGGTGCCTGGATCACGCCGTCGACGCTGGCGATGTCGAGCTCGTGACCGGCGCGCCATGGCGTGGATTGATGCGTGCGCTAACCATTTTCGATGGCGGGGCCGATGCATTCGTCGGGGATCGGACCACCGCCTCCGAATGGGATTTCGCCGCGGTCGATGCCGTCCTGCGGGCGGCGGGCGGCCGTGTCACCGATCTCGCGGGCGACGAGCGTCGCTACAACCGCCCGGACCCGCGCCTGGCCGGCGGCATCGTCGCCGCCGCCAGCCCCGGCGTCCACGGTCGGATCCTCGAGCTGCTTACCCGCCGCGAATAGGCGCCTTCGATCGAGGCGCTAGCCGGAAGTGGTGCGCGCCCTCGTCGCGTTGACGCGTGTCGCGTCCGCGTGCCAACGTTCGAGCACTCGCGAACCTGGTCGTCAGCATGCGCATCGCGACCGGCTCCATCAGCCACGAGTCGAGTTCGTTCACACCTATCCCGACGCCATACGAGGCCTTCTCGCACGCCACCCGCGGCTTCTACCGCGGCGGGGAAGTCATCGAGGCCATGCGCGGCTCCAACCTGGGCATTGGCGGGTTCATCGAAGGCGCCGACGAGCACGGCTTCGAGCTGGCGCCGATCGTCTGGACCTTCGCCGAGCCCTCCGCGTTCGTCGAATCCGATGCCTGGCGGCGTCTCAAGGCCGAGTTCCTCGCGCGGCTCGAGAATGCGATGCCGGTCGACGGCGGTCTCTTCGACCTGCACGGTGCGATGGTCGTCGAGGATGTCGATGATGCCGAGGGCGACCTGCTCACCGGCATCCGCGAGATCTTCGGACCCGACCGGCCAATCTTCGTCCCCCTCGATCTCCACACCAACATCGGCCCCGACATGGTCGCGGCCGCCGATGCCCTGATCCCCTGCGACCACTTCCCGCACACCGACCTGGGAGAGCGCGGGCGTGAGGCGGCCGACCTGATCGTCAGGACCATCCGCGGCGAGATCCGCCCGACCATGGCCTGGAACCGGCTGCCCATGCTCTGGGTGGGCGGTCAGTACACCGGCCTGGAGCCGTTCGATTCCATCGTCGCCCGCGCGCACGAGATCGAGACCCGGCCGGGCGTCCTCACCTGCTCGGTCGCGCCCGGCTTTCCGTGGGCCGACATCCCCATCGCCGGCGCGTCGGTGATCGTGGTCGCCGACGGCGACGCCGAGCTCGCCCGCCGCGAAGCGACCGCCTATGGCGACTGGATCTACGACCAGCGGGAGGCGTTTCTGCCCGATCTCTTGGATTTCGACAAGGCGCTCGCCGGCGCCCGCGCGGCCGATCGCTGGCCGGTCGTGATCGCCGATCCGCAGGACAACCCCGGCGGCGGCATGCCGGGCGACTCCACCGGCATCATCCGGGCCTTCCTCGACGCCCGTCTGGAAGACGCCGTGATCCTCACCGTCTGGGACCCGGAGGTGGCGAAGATCGCCCACGCGGCGGGCAAGGGCCGCGAGATCACAGTCGATCTGGGCGGCAAGTCCGCGCCGTCGCAGGGAACGCCGGTCCACCTGACCGCGGAGGTCCAGAACCTCACCGACGGGCGTTTCGAGATCAAAGGCCCGATGCACACCGGCGCGCGTCAAGAGATGGGCCTCACCGCCGTCCTGCGCACCGGCGGCCTCCGGATCGTCGTGACGTCCAACCGGTTCCAGGCCTTCGACGCCGAGACGCCGCGAAGCGTTGGCATCGAGCCCACCGAAGTGAAATGGATCGGCGTGAAGTCCAGCAACCACTTCCGCGCCGGCTATGCCCCCTTCGCCGGCAGCATCTTCCGCGTCGGGTTCCCGAGCTGCCTGGATCGCGACCCCGCGCGGCTCGGCTACACCCGCCTCCAACGACCAATCTGGCCGCTGGATCGCTAGCGCCCGGGCAGAGCTGAGGGTCCTGTTCCCCTAGATGTCATTCTGAGCCGCAGGCGAAGAATCTCATGGGGATCGAGATGCCGGAGGCGCCAAAGACGACGCGAGCCAGTGTGATCGATGGTCCCACCCCTGAAGCGTCATTCCGAGCCCGGGACAAGGAATCGCTCTCGCTAGTCGGCGTCGGGTGG
Organism: Chloroflexota bacterium; assembly: GCA_965247475.1. GTDB lineage: Bacteria > Chloroflexota > UBA11872 > UBA11872 > UBA11872. The sequence continues at coordinate 1,811,238 of OZ252016.1, read as the reverse complement.
GACATGCTCCAGCAAGACCGGGTGCTCAATGAACTGGAGCAGGGCGTCACGCGCCCCGCTAAGCACAGGCGACCCGTGTGACGGCAACAAGGCATCGAAGTCGTAGTCCAGCAAGACGCGCAGTCCTTGCACGGCCTCCGCCGGTGTCGAGTTCGTCCGTCTGAGGTACTGGGTTCCCGTCAACCACAGATCGTGATCGTTGCGCCCCTGCACGGCGTCGCCGACGAAGAGAACGCTCTTGTCTTCCCAAAGTAGGGCGCTCTCGCCGAAGAAGAATGAGTTCGGAATTCGAATGACCTTGAATCGCTCGCAGAGCATGTCCCCGTCCCGGAACGCGTGTTCAACCTGCTTGTCGGTCCACGCATGTTCCGCTTCATGCAGCCAGAGCTCACAGCCGGTCTCATGCCGCCAAGCCGCTGCGGAGCGGATGTGGAAGTGATCGGTAAGAACTACTGTCTTGGGAGTCGCGTCGCCAGGCAGATGGACCAGCGCCCCGTCTTCCGCGTACGGAGGGTCAATCAGGCATTCGGACTCCGGTACAAAGTAGCCACGCACCAGCCTTGGACAGCCTTCCTCCGCACCCTGCCAGGTCCAGATTGAATCGAGGATTCTCTCCACAATCGCGCATCCATGCCTTGCTGGAGAGCTGCGCGCACTCTACATCGCCCGGTTTGTCACGATCGGCAACCGCCCTGTCGTACGGTGGGCGCCATGGGACGCCTGCTCTCCCTGCTTGCCCTCGCCGTGCTGTGCCTCGCCGCCTGCGACCTCGGCCCAGCGGCCCAGCCAGACGAGCCGCCCGGCCCCGCGCCGACGGCCGCGCTCGCCCCGTCGCCCGCGCCGGCCGTCGAGACCTCCGCACCCGCGCCCACGCAACCACCGACCACGCCCGTTCAGGTCGCGGCCCCGCGACCGGTCGTGACCCCGGCGCCCGAGCCCTCCCCGCGTCCCACGGCGACCAGGCAACCCACCTCAACCGCGGTGCCCACCGCCACGCCCGTCCCCCGGCCGCCGCTCGCCGGACTCGCGCTCGACTTGGTCGCCGATGGCTTCGAGCGGCCGACCTTCGCGGGCCACGCCGGTGACGACCGCCTCTTCGTGTTGGAGAAAGTGGGGCGCATCCGCATCGTGGTCGGCGGCGTGGTGCTTCCCCGGCCGTTCCTCGACATCCGCGGGCGAGTCGGGTCGCGAGCCAACGAGCAGGGGCTGCTCGGCCTCGCGTTCCACCCCGACTACGCCGCCAACGGACGCTTCTTCCTCAACTACACCGACCCCAGCGGCGACACGGTCGTGGCCGAATACCGCGTCTCGTCGAGCGATCCCAACCGCGCGGACCCCGACCCGGTCCAGACCCTGCTCGAGTTCGATCAACCCTTCAACAACCACAACGGCGGCATGCTGGCGTTCGGGCCGGACGGCATGCTGTTCATCGCCACCGGCGACGGCGGCTCCGCCGGCGATCCCAACGGCAACGGCCAGAACCTCGGCACGCTGCTCGGAAAACTGCTCCGCATCGACGTCAATCCGACCTCGGGCTACGCGGTGCCGCCGGACAACCCCTTCGTCGACGATCCCAACGCCCGCGCTGAGATCTGGGCTTTCGGCCTCCGCAACCCGTGGCGGTTTTCCTTCGACCGCGAGACCGGCGACCTGTACATCGCCGACGTCGGGCAGAACGCGATCGAGGAGATCGATGTCGAGCTCGCCCCGCTCACCGGCGGCCGGAACTATGGCTGGAAGATCCTCGAGGGCACCCAGTGCTTTGCACCCCTTGATCGGGCCGCCTGCGCACGCGACGACCTCGAGCCGCCGGCGGCCGAGTACACCCATTCGTTCGGCTGCTCGGTCACCGGCGGCTACGTGTATCGCGGCGCCGCCCAGCCCGCGCTGGCGGGGTCCTACCTCTTTGCCGACTACTGCAGCGGCATCGTCTGGACGCTGGATCGCGACGCCGACGGGAGCTGGCGAATGCGGCAACGTGCGGAGGTCGACGCCCGGATCTCATCGTTCGGCCAAGACGCCGCCGGTGAGCTCTACGTCACCTCCGACCAGGACGGCCGGATCTATCGCATCCGGGCCGTGACGCCCGCCTGACGCGCCCGACGCGCCCGACGCGCCCGACGCGCCCGACGCGCCCGACGCTGTACCCTTCGCTGTCCATCTGCATTCGCCCACCGCGCAGGACCCGAGATGCCGGAACTCGTCGGAGTCGTTTTTGCGTCTGACCCACCCGAGCCCGATCGCGCGGGCGATCCGGCCGATGCGGCCGGCGGCTCGCATCCAATTGGCCAAGCGATTGACGCGCTGATCGATGCGGGCGTCACCGAGGTAATCGTCTGGACGCCGTCCCCGGACCGCGTTAGGGATGCGCTGCGTGGGCGCCGGTTTCGGAGGCGGCGCCACATCCGTGCGTGGAACCCGGCGAACGGTCACGCGCAGGCATTCCTCCGGATGCACGACCGCCTGGAGACCGCTGGCGTTCTCGTGGCGGACGGTGCTCGTGCACCGGCCGCACCGCTGATCGTCCCGGCCGAGTCGAGCAACTGCATCTACTACGTCGACGCCGATCCCGTCCAGGGTGGGCAGGTCGACCTGATCGAGATCGCCTACGCGGATGGGCGCAATCCTCACCAGTTCGCGGTCCGCGCGGTCGGCGATGGCGGCGATGGCGGCGATGGCGGCCAGTACCCGCACATCGGGTTCACCTTCTTCCCGCTCGCTCTGATCGAGACGATTCAGGTGATGGGCGTCGAGTGCGAGCTGGCGCGCCTCGGTCGCCACGCCGGGCTCACGCGGATGCTCCACCGCGTGCGGCGAAAGAGCCGCGGAGACCAGCTGAGCGACGCCAAGGGCCTGACGCTCTCCGACCTCGCCACGCGCTATCTGGCCCTGGGCAAGTTGACCGCGATCAAGGTCTGAGCCGCCGGCCCCACCCCGTCACCCCGGCGGACGCCGGGGTCCAGGGTGCTTGGACTGGGTGGCCTAGCGGGCGTGCAGTCTCGGATCCCCAACCCTGTCCGGTCCCACGCTGCACGGCCACCGGACCGGTGAAACCCGGTCCGGTTGGGTTGGGCTGAGTCCATCGAAGGGCTCGCCCTGAGTCCCTCGAAAGGACCGCGACCCACCGCAACTGGCAACCGCCGTCCGACACTTGCGATCATGCGCCGACCTCGCAGGACCTAATTCCAGGCGCTCGATGTCCGTCCAATTCGCCCTTGCCGGCTGCGGCGGCATGGGCCTGCGCCACATCTACGGGTTCGCCGAGCTCGCACGGGCGCGACCGGACGCCGCCCAGCTGGTGGCCGTGATCGATGCCGCCGGGGACCGTGCCGAGGCTGCCGCCGAGGAGGCCGAGCGACACATCGGCGCCCGGCCGCGGGCGTTCACCTCCGTGCTGGAAGCGGCGGCCGCCATGCCCGACCTGGCCGCGGTCGATGTCGTTACCACTCCCGAGACGCACCACACGGTCGCCGCGGAAGCGTTCGAGGCCGGCCTGCACGCGCTGGTCGAGAAGCCAATGGGCGTCACGATTCGGGCCTGCGACCGCATCGCGGACGTGGCCGCGCGCACAGGGCGGATCCTCTCCATTGCCGAGAACTACCGGCGCGATCCCATCAGCCGCCTCGCGCGGGCGTTGCTCGACGCCGGAGCGCTGGGCGAGGTGCGCACCGTGATCGAGACCCACACCTCAGGCGCCGACAGCATCGTCATCACCCCGTGGCGCCATCGCCGCGAGACCGGCGGTCCGCTCATGGATGTCGGCGTGCACTTCGCCGACATGCTGCTCTACCTGCTCGGGCCGGTCGCCTCGGTCGTCGGTGCGACCCGGCTGGTCGAGCGGGAACGGACGTTTCGCGCGGATGCCTCGCGACCCACGCAGCGGTTCTACCGACGCTTCTTCGACGAATTCCCGGAACAGCTCGTGGCCGATGTGCCTGACTCGATGGTGGCCATGCTGCAGTTTGAGTCGGGCGTCGCCGGGCATTGGATGCTCGACCTCGCCGCCCGCGGACCGGATCGGTCGGATCGCGTGATCCTCGGCAGCGCCGGCCGGATGAATGCCCCGCACCAGCGCTCGGGACTTCCGCTCGAGGTCTGGCGCGACGCCGGCGGCTCCTTGTCGGACGATGACCTTCTGGCGCTCGCGCCCGACTTCCACCTCGACGAGCTCACGTCCGACCTCTTCGGCGGCGAACGCCTCGCCCGCTACGACTCCGATTTCGAGCAGGCCGACCGCAAGCTGATCGCAATCGAGATCGCCGAGCTCGCGGCCGCGATCGAGACCGGCGCGGCGGTCGAGATCGGGCCGGACGGCGGACGCGACGCCGTCGCGCTGGTGCTCGCGGCCATCGAATCCGGCGAGGCCGCACGCCCGGTCACGCTCGCCGAGGTGACCGGCGGCGATGTCAGCGCCTACCAGGACCCGACCGACCGGCAGCTGGGCCTGCGGGCCTGAGTCTCACCGCCCGTCGTTCGAGGAGCGGCCATGGACGCGTTCGATCCTCCGTCCGGCTTCCAGATCCGTCTGGCGCGCTCCGATGACGCCGAGGCCATCGAGACCGTCCGCATCGAGGCTTGGAAGACGTCCTATCGGGGCATCGTTCCGGACCAGCACCTCGACCGCCGCGCCGTCACCGACGAGCACGTCGAGCGCTGGCACGCAACCATTGCCGATCCGTCGTCGGCCCGTTCGAACCGCGCCGTGGCCGAATCCGGCGGTCGAGTCGTCGGCTTCGCGATGTCCGGCTCCACCGATGACGACGCGCTGGATTCCGCGCGGACCGGTGAGGTGCACGGCCTCTACGTCGGCCCGGACCGTCAGGGTCGAGGCATAGGGCGCGCCCTCATGGCACAGGCGGTCGCGGCGCTGCGAGCCTCACGCTTCGAGTCCGCCGTCCTGTGGACCCTCCGCGACCATGCCCGCTCGCGCCGCTTCTACGAGCGCAACGGCTGGACCTTCGATGGCGCCGAGCACATCCGGGATATGGGCGGGCCGGTCGCGCTGGTCCGCTACGCGCGCGATCTGGACGACGACCCGTGACGCTCACCCGCTGTCCCTGGGCCGAGGGCGATCCGGCCATGCTCGCGTACCACGACGAGGACTGGGGCGTGCCCGTCCACGACGACCGTCTGCTGTTCGAGCTGCTCACGCTCGAGGGCGCACAGGCGGGGCTCTCGTGGCTCACAATCCTGAAGCGGCGCGACGGCTATCGCGAGGTCTTCGATGGTTTCGACCTCGAGCGCATTGCCGCCTACGGGTCCGACGACATCGAGCTCCGGCTGACCGACGCCCGCATCATCCGCAACCGCGCGAAGGTCCGGTCCACCGTGGGCAACGCGCGCGCCGCGCTGGAGGTCATCGCCGAGCGCGGCTCGCTGGACGCGTTTCTGTGGGACTTCGTCGGCGGACGGACGCGCCGTGATGCCTTCCACGCGATGGCGGAGGTCCCGGCTGAGACGGATGAGTCACGCGCCATGAGCCGCGACCTCAAGCGCCGCGGCTTCCGTTTCGTCGGCCCCACGATCTGCTACGCGTTCATGCAATCCGCCGGCCTCGTCAACGACCACATTGTTTCTTGTTTCCGCTACACCGAGGTCGGTGGTACGTCTCACGAGCCTGGGTGACGCGCGGCGACACCGCAGCATTTGACCCCTCGCGCGGCCGCGTGGCAGAGCCTAGCCGCGCCGGGCCGTCGTGGTGCGCGGTCACTTGCTCGCGTTGGAGGCAAGAGCGATGGGACAGTTCGAGGGCCGCGTGGCGGTCGTGACCGGCGCCGGAACCGGGATCGGGGCTGGCATCGCGCGCGCGTTTGGCCAGGCCGGCGCGCGTCTGGTCGTGTCCGCCTACAGCAGCTTCGACGGCGCCGAGGCGCTGGCCCAAGAGCTCCGGGACACCGGCGGCGCGGCGCTGGCGGTCAAGTCCGATTTCCGACGGGCCGAGAATGCGCGTGAGGTGATCGACGCGGCGCTCGGCGAGTTCGGCCAGATCGACGTCCCGGTCAACAACGCCGGGCTCACGCTGGTCAAGCCCTTCCTCCAGAGTGACGACGACGACTGGGAAACCCTCGTGGACATCAACCTCAAGTCGATGTTCGTGACCTGCCGCGCCGCTTTGCCGCGGATGGTCGAGCGGAGCTATGGGCGGATCATCAACATCAGCTCGGTTCACAGCGCCAGCCATGCCCCGGGGTACGTGATCTACGGTGCCACCAAGGGCGGGATCAACGCGTTCACCAAGGCGCTGGCCATCGAGTCGGCGCCGCACGGCGTCACCGCGAACGTCATCGCGCCCGGCGCCATCCACGTCGATCGCTACGAGCGGGACAACGTCGATCCGGAAGAAGTCGCCGCGCCCATCCCGGCAAAGTCGGTCGGCTACCCGTCGGACATCGCCGGCGCGGCGCTGTATCTGGCCTCCGATGAGGCGCGCTACGTCAATGGCGCCGTGCTGTTCGTGGACGGCGCGCTGGACGCCCGCATGGCACTCTCGTTCTAGTCGGCGCTCGCTGCCGAACCGACGCCCGGTCTTTGCGAGCCCCCAATGTCATTCTGTGTATCCGAGCTGCGGGTGGGCCTTGGCAGGGTCCCGAGCAACCGGCATCCCATGTAGGGGCAACCCTTGTGGTTGCCCTCGGTGGTGGCGCCGCGCTCCCTCATGTCACTCCTGCGTGTCCAAGCTGTGGCTGTCGGCCTTGGCAGCGTCCCGAGCAACCGGCATCCCATGTAGGGGCAACCCTTGTGGTTGCCCTCGGTGGCTCGCTCCCCGCCGCCAGGCGAGCGCAAGGCCTTAAGATCGACGTGAGGATCTGTCACGCCGACCTGCGTCATCCGAAAGGCTTGCCGTGAACGCACAGGCTCAGGTGCAGAGGCGGACCTCGGCTGCGGCTTTCGCCGAGGCCCGACGGGTCACTCCCGGCGGCGTCAACACATCGCTGCGCCTCACCGATCCGCCCATCGTCTGGGATCGGGCCGAGGGCGCGTACCTCTACGACGTGGACGGCGACGCCTATCTCGACTATCACGCCGCCTTCGGGCCGATCGTGCTCGGACATGCCGATCCGCGGGTCGCGGCGGCGGTGGCCGAGCAGCAGCGCTCGATCGACCTGATCGGCGTTGGCACGACCGAGCTCGAGATTCGCGCGGCCGAGAAGATCGTTCGCCACGTGCCAAGCGCCGACCTGGCGCTGTTCTGCACGTCAGGGTCCGAGGCCACCTATCACGCGGTGCGGCTGTCGCGCGCGGTCACCGGTCGCCGCAAGCTGATCAAGTTCCAGGGCTGCTTTCACGGCTGGCACGATCACCTGCTGGCCAACGTGATCAGCCCACCGGAGCGAGTGGGCAGCCTGGACCCGCTCTCGTCAGGAATCCTTCCGGCCGTGCTCGACGAGCTGATCGTCCTCGAGTTCAACAACCTCGAGCAGCTCGAAGAGACCATGCGGCGTGAGGGCGAGACCGTCGCCGCGGTGATCCTCGAGCCGATACCCCACGCCATCGGCACGGTGATGCCCGAGCAGGAGTTCCTTGACGGCATGCGGCGGCTCACCACCGAGTACGGCAGCATCCTCGTCTTCGATGAGGTGGTCACCGGCTTCCGGCACGCGCTGGGCGGGTATCAGTCGATCTGCGGCATCACGCCCGACCTCACCACGCTCGGCAAGGCCATGGCGAACGGCTACCCGTGCGCCTGCATCTGCGGCCGCCGCGATCTGATGGAGCAGTTCAACACCGCGGACGGCGATGTGTTCTTCTCCGGAACCTTCAACGGCCATCCGCTCTCGATGGCCGCCTGCCTGGCGACCATCGAAGTGCTCGAAGAGCCGGGCTTCCACCAGCGCCTGTTCGCGCTCGGCGCGCGGATGCACGCCGGTCTCGCCGAGATCATCGAGCGCCTGTCGCTGGAAGCCTTTCCCAGCTCGTTCGGATCTGTGTTCGTGACCTACTTCATGCAGCCGCCGGCGCGCAGCTTCACCGATCTTCTTCGGAGCGACGCCGCCCGCTACCAGGCCTTCCATCGCGGCATGATCGACCGCGGTTTCTTCATGCTCCCCATGAACCTGAAGCGCAACCACATCTCGGCCGCGCACACGGAGGAAGACATCGATCGGACGCTCAACGCCGCCGAGGACGTCCTGACCGGACTGGCCCGAGGCGCCACGCCGCCTTACGGATCGCGCGGACCCGCGTCCTCCCGTGCACCCTGAGCCTGTCGAAGGGGCAATCCCAGCTTGAAGAGGCGGGCCACTCGCCCCGGCGAATCAAGCGCCCACCCCGCTCCGCAGGCGACCGATCACCGTGTCGCGCGGCACTTCCACCGCGTCCGTCGGCACCGGCTCGTGAGCCTTGATCGGTCGGTTCACCGGGACGCCGAACGATAGCCCGAGCGGCAGCAGACCCTCCGACGCGACGACCTCAGCCCGATCGACCAGCCCGTAGACGTTCTCGCCGCCCGACCCGTCGAGCACATCGCCCGGTCGCAGGTCGCGCTTGGCCACCGTCAGCACCTCGGAGGTCGGTTCGTCCAACGACGTTCCCGTGCCCACGCCCAGCAGCGCGGCCTGCGCGATCGTCCACGGCGTCTCCACCCCGCAGAGATGGTTCGCCCGGTAGAGCGTGCCGCGGCGCTGGTCCTTCGAGACCGGAAGGTGGTAGAGGACCAGGTCCTCACGCACGAGCGGCTCGTCCGACGTCACCACGATCCAGACGCCGTACGGGATCGCGCCCTCCACCTTCGACTCGCCGTCTGGCCCGAACGAGTTCGACAGCTCGACCACGCCCTCCTGTGAGAGCAGTCCACCGTCCTCCTCGAGCGCGAACAGGTCCGCCAGCTCATCGACGCTCGCGCTGGGCTCGTGCATCCCGCGCACGTCGGGCGGCAGGCCGGTCATGTTCGACACCGCGCACATCTCGATCTGCGCCTTGGTCCCGTCGCGGAACGAGTTGTACATCTGCGCGTTCAGCCGCCGTCGCTCGACCACCTCGGCGGAGTGCCCCCGGCCCGAGAAGACGTCCGCCTTGCTGCCGGTCCGGTCGGACGCCGAGCGATCGGTGCCGCGCCCCGCCGCCACCACTCGCAGACCGATGCTGGTGGCCCAGTCGAACATCTCCATGATGCAGCCGGGCTGATCGCCGGCCGTCAGCGAGTACACGACGCCCTGCCGTCGCGCCTCCTGCGCCAGCGCCCATCCGCACGTGATGTCCGCCTCCACGGTCACCATCACCACGTGGCGCCCGTCGCGCATTGCCCGCAGCGCGTTCGTCGCGGCGATCTCGGGAATCCCGGTCGCATCCACGAACACGTCGTGCTCCACGGCCGCCGCGGCCTCGGCGTCGGGCGCCAGCACCGCCTGGCCGGTCGCTGCGACGCGCGTCGCGGCGCCGGGCGAATCGGCCCGCGCCCACTGCTCGTCCGACCATCCGGAGGCGCGCAGCGCCTGCTCGCCGTTGGGCGCGTTGGGGTCTGCCACCGCCACCAGCCGCAGACCCTCGATTTGTGAGATCTGCGCCGCGATGCTGGTGCCGAACCTCCCCGCGCCGGCCAGCGCCACGCGGATCGGACGCCCTTCCGCCGCGCGTTCTTCGAGTCCGCGCCGGATCAATGCGTTCACGTCGCGTCTCCCGTGTCCTTCGCTCGCTCAGCCTATACTTCCGCGCGCCCGATCTCGTCTCCCACCGCCCATGTCCGACCAGCTCGAGCTTGCCTTTGTTGGATGCGGCGTGATCGCGCAGTTCCATCTCGAGGGCATCCGCCAGGTGGATGCGCCGATCCGGATCACCGCCGCGATCGATCCGAATCGAGACAGCGCCGAACGGATCGCCGCCCAGACCGGCGCGGCCGTCTACGCGTCACTCCCCGACGCCCTGGATGCCGGCGGGTTTGACGCTGTCGACATCATGATTCCCCACCACTTGCACGAGTCCGCCGCGCTCGAGGCCTTCGCGGCCGGCAAGCACGTGATGCTCGAGAAGCCGATGGCGACCACGCTCGACGCCACCAAGCGAATCATGGCCGCCGCGGCGGACGCCGCCACCGTGTTCATGGTCGCCGAGAACGCCCAGTACTGGCCGGAGATCGTCCGGGCCAAGGAGCTGATCGACGCGGGTGTGATCGGTGCGGTCTTCACGGCGCAGGCGTCGTTCCCTCAGCAATACGCCGATCCGTGGTTCCCGGCGGGGAGATCCTGGCGCGACGAGCTGTCCAAGATGGGCGGCGGCGTCATCATCGACGGCGGGGCGCATTGGATCCGCCCGTTGCGCATGTGGCTCGGCGAGATCGACGAAGTCGTGGCCGTTACCGGCCGGGTGGTCGAAGAGGCGGAAGGCGAGACCCTGGGTATCGCCATCTTTCGGTTTCAGTCGGGCGTCGTGGCCGGGTTCAACGCGGTCACGCGCAGAGGTCCGCTGTACGCCGCGCCGTACTGGCGAATCACCGGCGAGTCCGGTGAGCTGGCCGTCGAGGGCGACCTCGACGGAAACCGGCTGGTCCACGTCAGCGAGGAGCACCCGGCAGGCGACGTCGTTTTGGAAACGCGCGGCTGGGCGGACTCGTTTGGGCCCGAACTCGCGGATTTCGCCAGCGCCGTCCTCGAGGGAACGCCACTCGCGGCCGGTCCCGAATACTCCCTGGGCGAGCTGCGCACCGCCCTCGCGATCTACCGTTCAGCCGACTCCGGTCGCTGGGAGAAGGTCTGGGATTAGGCTTTGCGCCGGCTGCTGGGTTTGTCGCCGCCGCTCGCTCGCGGCCGCCAGCGTCAGTCACGTACAATTACCGAACACCGGGTGAGCCGACATCTGGAAGCGTTTCGGCAGACTTGATGTGGCAGACAGGCAACGATCTGCAAAGGCCAGCGTGAGCGAGTTCCAGCTGAACGCGAGGAAGCTCGGCGAGTTGATCTTGTATTTGGCGAAGCGTGGCGCCGACGACCCTGACTTCGGGACGACTCGTCTCTATAAGGAGCTGTTCCTCGCCGACTTCTGGGCCTACCGCGAGCTCGGGCGTCCGATCACCGGAGAAACGTATGTCCATCTCCGGCATGGTCCGGGGCCAAAGCACTTCCAGAGCATTCAGTCCAACCTCGTGCGGCGCGGCAAGCTGCGATTCGTGGGCGTGGATGTCGGAGAGCACACCCAGAGGCGGCCTCAGGCCGTTTCCGAGCCCGATACGGGTCTCTTCAGCGAACCGGAGCTGGACATCATCGAGCGCGCCGCGAACGAGCTGGCGGGGCTGTCGGCCAAGGAAGTCAGCGATTGGTCACATGAGCGTCCTGGGTGGAAGGTCACGCGAGACCGCCAGCAGATTCCATATGAGATGGCCTTCATGTGGTACGACGATCCCGTCAGCCACGCGGATATCGAGTGGGCTCGCACCGAGGTAGACGGCCGAGCAAATCCAGCGCGCTGAATGCGAAAGGCGCAGCCGCCGGAGATCATCGAGTCTGAGCAATTCCGATCCGATCTCACCGAGCTCGCGCACGACTTTCCGATGATGGACGCCCTGCTGAACGCGATTCGCGTCCGACTCTCATCCGATCCCGACCACGGCTATCAGATCCAAGAGGACCCTGATACGTTCCTGCATCGGATCACCGGGGTGGGCGGAGCGCCGACCTTCCGTTACGTGTGGCGGCGCAGCCATGAGAGCGGGCGCGATCGTATTCACCTGATCATGCTGGACCGCGTCCTGCCGGGTCCCTAGCCGCGCGGGTCACGCAGCCCGCGGCCCGCGATCGAGCTCTTGGAGCCGCGCAGACCGCACCGCGCGCCGATGCCCTAAGCTTGGGCATATGGCCGAGAAGTCGATCGTCGTCCGCGGCGCCCGCGAGCACAACCTCAAGAACATCGACGTCGAGATTCCGCGCGACAGGCTCGTCGTCATCGCGGGCATCTCCGGCTCCGGCAAGTCCAGCCTCGCGTTCGACACCCTGTATGCCGAGGGCCAGCGCCGCTATGTCGAGTCGCTCTCGGCCTATGCCCGCCAGTTTCTCGGCCAGTTAGAGAAGCCCGACGTCGATCAGATCGAGGGGCTGTCGCCCGCGATCTCCATCGACCAGAAGGCCACGTCCCACAACCCGCGCTCGACCGTGGGGACCGTCACCGAGATCTACGACTACCTGCGGTTGCTGTACGCGCGAATCGGCCGGCCGCATTGCCCGCGGTGCGGGCGCCCGCTGACCAAGCAGACCATCCAGGAGATGGTGGATCACGTCCTGGCCTGGGCCGAGGGCACGCGGTTCATGGTGCTGGCGCCGGTGATCGTGCATCGCAAGGGCGAGCACAAGGGCGTGATCGAGGACGCCCACCGCGCCGGATTCGTCCGCCTGCGGGTAAACGGCAAGGTCCACGCCATCGATGAGGTGCCCGAGCTCGACCGCAAGCTCTGGCACGACCTCGACATCGTTGTCGACCGGCTCGCCGTGCGTGACGACATCGGCACGCGTCTTGCCGACTCGCTCGAGACCGCCCTCAAGCTCGGTGACGGCGTCGTCACGCTCCAGATCGTCGGCGGCGAGGCGCACACCCTCAGCGAGAAGCTTGCCTGTGTCTACGACGGCCTCAGTTTCGCCGAGTTGGAGCCGCGCTCGTTCTCCTTCAACACGCCCCACGGCGCCTGCCCCGAGTGCGACGGCCTGGGCGCGAAGCTCGAGTTCGATCCCGAGCTGATCATCCCGAACCGGTCGATCTCGATCGCCGACGGCGCCGTCGCCCCCTGGTCGAAGATGCACGCGCGCGGACCGTCCATGACTCGCTCGGTCGTGGAGGCGCTCGCGCGGCAGTACGGCTTCAGCATGACCAGACCTGTCGTCGGGCTCGATTCGGAGGCGATCGACGTCCTGCTCTACGGCACCGGCGGCGTGCCGGTGGTTGTCGAGTACACCAAGCCGGGGGGCCAGGGGCGCAAGTACAAGTTCGACTTCGAAGGCGTGATTCCCAACCTCCGCCGCCGTTACGAGCAGACCGAGTCGGACTACGTCCGCGGTGAGATCGAGCGGTATATGACCCGCCGGCCGTGCTCCGTGTGCGAGGGCGCGCGGCTGCGCCCCGAGAGCCTGGCGGTGACGGTCGGCGGCAAGTCGATCAGCGAAGCCACGGCGCTGACCGTCGAGACGTCCGCCGGCTTTTTCCGCGGCCTCAAGCTACGCCGGCGCGAGGCCACGATCGCCGCCCAGGTGCTCAAGGAGATCAACGCCCGCATTGGGTTCCTCGAGGCCGTCGGGCTGGAGTACCTCACCCTCGATCGCACCGCCGGTTCGCTGTCCGGCGGCGAGTCGCAGCGCATCAGGTTGGCCACGCAGATCGGCTCGGGCCTCGTGGGGGTGCTCTACATCCTGGACGAGCCCAGCATCGGCCTGCACCAGCGCGACAACCGGCGGCTCATCAACACGCTCATGGAGCTGCGCGACGCCGGCAACACCGTGCTGGTGGTCGAGCACGACGAGGAGACGATGCGCCTGGCTGACTGGATCGTGGACATCGGACCCGGCGCCGGCGATCACGGCGGCGAGATCGTGGCCGAGGGCGTGGTGGAGGACATCGAGTCGAACCGCAAGTCGCTCACCGGCGCCTTCCTCGCCGGGCGCGAGTCGATCGAGGTGCCGCCCGCCCGCCGAAACGGCACCGGCGAAGCGCTCGCGGTGATCGGCGCGCGCGCCAACAACCTCAAGGACATCGATGTCGAGTTCCCCCTCGGGCGCTTCATCTGCGTGACCGGCGTCTCCGGGTCGGGCAAGAGCTCGCTGGTGGACGACGTGCTGTACCGCGCGCTGGCCCAGAGGATCTGGCGCAGCCGCGACCTCCCCGGTCCGCACGACGAGCTCCGCGGCCTGGAGCATGTCGACAAGGTCATCGAGATCGATCAGTCCCCGATCGGCCGCACCCCGCGGTCCAACCCCGCGACCTACACCGGCGCCTTCACGCCCATCCGCGAGCTGCTCGCCGCCGTCCCGGAGGCGCGCGCCCGCGGCTACAAGCCCGGACGGTTCTCGTTCAACGTCAAGGGCGGGCGCTGCGAGGCCTGTCAGGGCCAGGGGCTCAACAAGATCGAGATGCAGTTCCTGCCCGACGTCTACGTCACCTGCGACGTTTGCCAGGGCGCCCGCTACAACCGCGAGGCGCTCGAGATCGAATACAAGGGCAAGACGATCTCGGATGTGCTCGATATGACCGTCGAGCACGCGCACGAGTTCTTCCGCAACATCCCCGCCATCGAGCGCAAGCTCAGCACCGTCGTTGACGTTGGTCTGGGCTACATCAAGGTCGGCCAGCCCGCGACGACCCTCTCGGGCGGCGAGGCGCAGCGCGTCAAGCTCGCGACCGAGCTGTCCAAGCGCGCCACCGGCCGCACGGTCTATCTGCTCGATGAGCCGACCACCGGCCTGCACTTCGCCGACACCCGCAACCTCATCAACGTGCTCCAGCGGCTCGCCGACGGCGGCAACACCGTGATCGTGATCGAGCACAACATGGACGTGATCAAGTCCGCCGACTGGATCATCGATCTGGGTCCGGATGGGGGCGACGGCGGCGGCGAGGTCGTCGCGACCGGCACGCCGGAGGAGATCGCGGCGCATCCCGATAGCTACACGGGCCAGTACCTCGCGGGCGTTCTGAGTCGGGCGCGGGCGCGCTCGGGATCGAACGGACGAACGACCCGCACGCCGGCGCGCCGCCGCGCCGGGACGACGCGCAAGCGCAAGCCCGTCACCGCGACCTAGGCCGTACCCGCCTCATGTCATTCCGAGGCGAAGCCGAGGAATCTCACGGCCACCGGACCCGCGAGAGCCGTCAGCTCCAGTCGAACAGGATCTTCCCGGTCGTCGCCGCGGCCGCCAGCTCGAACGCCGGCGACGCGGCATCGATGCGAAAGCGTTCGGTCACCAGGCTCTTGATCGGAACCTCTGTTCGCCGCAGGAACTGAAGCAGCGGCCCCCACTCGTCGAGCTTGTAGAGCCAGGAGCCCTGTAGTGTCACTTCGGTCCGGAACAGCTGCGCGTCGAGTCGGATGGTCGGATCGTCGCCCAGTCCCACCTCGACGTAACGCCCGTGCACCCGCAGCGCGTTGATAGCGGTGGCCCGCCCGGCCACGACGCCGGTGGTATCGATCGAGGCGTGCACGCCCTCGCCGTCGGCGAACGCCCGGATGCGGTCCATCAGATCTGGATCGTCGCCGCGAAGCGTGGTCGTCGCGCCCGCCGCCTTGCCGAGCTCCAGTCGCTCGGGCTGCAGATCGACGCCGACGATGTCGGCCCCCATCGCGCGGCCGAGCATGGTGCAATAGAGGCCCACCGGCCCGAGACCGATGATCGCCAGCGTGGTCCCGCCCGCGATGCCTGTCTTCTGTAGCGCGCCGTAGGCCGTGCCCACGTTGCAGCCGAGCAATGCGCCCATCTCGAAATCGAACTCGTCGGGGAGATCCAGCCCGTAACGTGCGGGAAGCGTCAGGTAGGCGGCGTCCGTCCCGTGGCGATGCTTGCCCAGGATCGCGATGTCGTTGCAGAACATCGGCTCGCCGCGATGGCAGTGCCGGCAATGGCCGCATCCGCACATGGGATAGGCCACGACGCGATCGCCGATCTTTGGGTGCACGACGCCGGGCCCGACCGCATCCACGATCCCCGCGCCCTCGTGGCCGAGCACGATTTGACCGTCGCGCCCCTCGCTTGGCGCGCGATAGAAGTGCAGGTCAGACCCGCAGATCGCCGACGCGACCGTGCGTATGCGAATCTCACCCGGACCCGGGTCTTGAACCGGCAGGTCGCACACCTCGACTTCGTGATCGCCGGGGCACAGTAGGCAGGCCATCGTCTCAGTCGCAGTCATCGATAATCCCTTGCTCGCGGGCGTTCCGTGCATTCTCCCTCACGCGTGCCGAGCGCGTCCCGAATCGATTCGGCTTTTCGTCGGCGCGGGCGGGAGCGCACCATAGAGGGGCGGAGTGCGTCTCGGGGGATGTTGAAGACACGATGCGTTTCGGTTCGGTCGTGACCGAGCGGCCCCGGTCGGGGTGCGCCGCCGTTCACACGGCGGCGCGGCCGGCCCGGCGCCGAGGGTGGCGATGAGTCGTCACGCGCCTGGCGGCGCAACGCCGCTTGAGTCGATCGTCGAGGTCGGCGTCACCGGGCTGGTGGACGCGCCCGAAGCGGTGATGGACGCGGCCGTACGGCCCGGCGCGCTGCGCGGCCTGAACGGCGATCTGTCCGAAGCTCTCATCCTCACCACCTGCAATCGGATCGAGCTCTATGGGACCGCCGACGACCCCGAATACGTCATCGGCGCGTTCCGCCGCATCGTCTCGCCGCGGTCGCCCGGCGTGTTCGACGCGCCCGAGGTCCGGACGGCCGAGCGTGCGGTGGAGCATCTGTTCCGCGTTGCCGGCGGTCTCGATTCGGCCGTGCTGGGTGAGTCCGAGATTCTCGGTCAGGTTCGCGCCGCGGCGCAGTCCGCCGCCGAGGCCGGGACCCTTGGTCCCATCCTTGGCCACGTGTCGCGCAGTGCGGTGCGCGCCGGCCGCCGAGTGCGCCGCGAGACCGGTCTGGCCACCGGCGTCGGCTCCTATGCGGCCGCGGCGCTTCGCGCGGCGGAGCGGACCCTTGGCGATCTCGCGGGCCAGCCCCTCCTGCTGATCGGCGCCGGCGCGGTCGCGCGCCGCATCGCGAAGATGGCCGGCCATCGGGGGCTGGGGCGCGTCACGATCGCCAATCGCACGCGCGCCGGCGCCGAGGCGCTCGCTGGCGCCATCGAAGCTGCGGCGATCGATCTCGAAGATCTCGAGTCCGCGCTCGGGGCGCACCGCCTCATCATGATCGCCGTGGCCGGGGCCCCCGCATTGGTGCCGCTTGCGGGTCTTGCGGGAGCACGCGGCGTTTGCGTCTGCGATCTCTCCTCACCGCCGGTGACGTACGGACCGCCGCCGCCCAATGTCACGCTCCACGGTCTGTCCGAGATCGTCCGCGAGGTCGACGGCGAGATGGCCGCGCGTCGAGCGGCGGCCCCGGCCGCCGAGCGTCTGCTCCGGGAGGAAGTCGCCGCCACGACCGAATGGCTGGCCGGCCGTGCGGCCGTTACGGCGGCGCGCGCGATTCAGGATCACCTCGAGCGGGTGCGCCGCGAGGAACTGGAGAAGTTCGAATCCCGGCTGCGCCGGCTCGACTCCGACGAGCGAGAGTTGGTCGAGCGCATCACCAAGTCCATCCTCAAGACCACGCTGCACCGGCCGCTTCGCAGCCTGCGAGACCCGGTGCACGGATCGGATCTGGCCGGCGCCCTTTCACGTCTGTTCGGCCTCGACCGCGATCCCGACGCGCCCGACGCCGACTCCCGAGGCTGATGGCCAGCACCTACCTCCCGGTCGCCCTCAATCTGGACGGCCGTTCCGCGGTGGTGGTGGGCGGCGGCGAGGCCGCCTATTTCAAGACCCTGGCGCTGGTTGATTTTGGGATCGAAACCACCGTGGTCGCGCCCCCGGATTTGCACTTCGACCCTCGCCTCGATGCGCTGGCGGCTGATGGCCGGATCGTGCTCGTCCGGCGGACCTACGCCGACCGCCACCTGAGCCCGCACTGGATCGCGATCATCGGTACCGGCGATGTGACGCTCGACCGGAGCGCCGAGCGCGACGCGCGAGCTCGCGGGATGCCCGTGTGCGTCATTGACGTTCCGGGGCGCTCGGACTTTTTTGGGACCGCCTACGTTCGGCACGGCGATGTGTCGCTGGCGATCAGCACCGGCGGCGCCAGCCCGGCGTTCGCCGCGGCGCTCAAGGGCCGTGTTGCCGAGAGCTTCGGCCCGGAGATCCGGGAGCACCTGGCGCACTACGTTGGATGGCGTGCGCTCGTGAAGTCACGCATCGACAAACCGGCCGACCGCGAGCGCCTTTGGCGCGGCCTCCGCGCGGACGGCCTCGATCGCGTCCTCCGGAGCGACGGGCCGGACGCCGCCCGCAAGCTGATTGAGAGTCGGCTGCCGGACGCGTCCTAGGCCACGCTCGAACGGCGGCGGATCAGCTTACGCACCGCATGCCCGATCAGTGAGCCGCCGAACAGGTACGCGCCTGGCACCACGCCC
The DNA here is from genome assembly GCA_965247475.1 of Chloroflexota bacterium. Taxonomy (GTDB): domain Bacteria; phylum Chloroflexota; class UBA11872; order UBA11872; family UBA11872. The sequence continues at coordinate 1,793,181 of OZ252016.1, read as the reverse complement.
ACGAGATGCCAGGCGAGGAACGGCACCGGGGAGATGTCGAGTCCCATCCCATAGTGCAGGATCCCGTACGCCACCCAAGCCGCCACGCCGAACACAATCAGCGCCGCCCCGATTGCTCGCCGACCCATCACGCGCCTCGGTGCCGCCGCCTGTCGGCCGATTGTCCTCCATCGCGGGCAGAGCCACGGAGGAATCTCCATGTGGCGTGCCGACCAAGTTCGGGCCTATCCGACCGTCAGATCAGCGCGTCGGCCGAGGGCATCGCCGGCGCCATCACCGCCTCCGGCGTGCCGTGGATGATCTTGTTCGGCGACGGGACCACGGTCACCAGCACGCCGGCCAGGTCGGCCCTATCGCCGACCACAAAATAGAACGGCGAGATTCGCGCCCGGCCGTCGAGATCGCGGACAGCGTCGGCCTCAACGTCGAAGTAGTGCACGTTCACCCGCCGGCTCTGGTAGAAGTGCTGCAGCACGTACGGGCTGCCGTCGAAGGAATCCAGCGCGCGCCGCACGGTGGTGGCCCACACATCGCCGCTCACGTCGTGGCCGATCGTCACGCCGCGCGCGCCCCAGGCGAGTTCCGAGTATCCAGACGGCTTGGCCACTAGCCGGCGCTCGCGCTGGGTCAGGTCCTGCAGGTCGTCCCAGCGCAGGATCCGCCTGCCGCCGGCCTCCATCGGGGGGCAGATCGCGGCGTGAGGCGGAAGCGGCCGCGAGTCCAGCACCCAGGTCTCCGGCAGCGTCGATTCGAGCCGCGCGACTACGTCCTCCGCGAGCTGCGCCCGCCAGAAGTGCTCGAGCGCCGGATGGCGAAACAGCGCGAAGAGCAGCTTCTCCTCGAGGTAGGTCTTGATCGGCGGCGTCACAATCACCAACCGGTGCTTGAGCGCGTAGAAGAGCAGCTCCATCTTCGGGATGTTCCGCAAGTCGTGGAGCTCGAAGAATCGATAGACCACGTCGGCGCGGTGGTGCTCGCCGACGCCCGGAAACAGCATCGATTCTCCATCCAGCGCGAGCTCACGCGGATCGACCCGGTGCGCATTCAACCCGTGGTCTCGTAGCGCGGCCGCGATCCACTCCATCTCCGGGCGATAGTCCGCCGATTCCGCCGATACCACGATTGCTACGTTCGGGTCGTCGTTGCCGGCGGCATCGCGCAGCATCGCCGCCATGCCGCGCACGATCCCGTCGCCGCCGCCGACCACGTTGAACCCCAACCCGGCGTAGCGCTGGCTGAACGCCGCCAGCGCCCCGAACCCGCCCGGGACCGCGTCGAGCTCCGTGGCTCGGAGCGACCCGTCCTCCAGCGCCATCAGGTCAGGTCGGATGATGCGGGGTAGGTGGGTGCGGGTGCGGCGCAGCCGCCCCAGATCGCGGACCTGATCGCCCTTGCCCCGATCCAGATAGTCCTCGACCCACGCCGGCGCGTTGCCGCGCGCCGCGTCCAGATAGAGGCGGTTGGCGGCGCGATAGAATGCCAGCAGGTCGCCGCCCATCTGCTCCAGACGCGCGATCGTCTCGGGGCGCAGCGGAAACGGCTGCGGCGAAATGCGGCAGGGCGCCGACGAAAGGGCGTCGCCCGCCGAGCCGCGCAGGCCTCCCTCGGGCACACCCTCGTTGATGAATCGCAAGCGCTCGCGCGGAGGCGCTTCGGTTCGGTCGCTCAAAGAATTTCCCTGTGAAAGGAACCTGGCGGGTGCCGGACGCCTCGGCGGATGCGGCGATTTGCCGGAGTCTAGCAGACCCCTTTAGCCGTGCCGTGCCGGCATATCTACAGAAGGAGACCGCCCCTCTCCAGCCCGGCTCAAGCGCCGCGCGGACCGTCATGGATGGTCGTGGCGCCGCCTACTTGGGTCGGGGCTCGGCTTGACCGCAACGATTCCCCGCGGCTCCGTGCTTGGCAGCGCGCCGCCATCCGCCACAATAGCCTGATGCGCATCCGCCACGCACGGCGTCTCGCACTCTTGGCCCTCGCGGCCGTCGCCACGCTTGCGTGCGACGGGTTCATCGCGACCGTCGAGCCCACCCCAACGCTGATCTCCCGGCGCGAGTCCATCCGTCAGCGGCCGATGGTCGCGGTCGTGCGTGGGCCTTTGGTCGAGGCCATTCGCGGCTCGGCGCGTGTCGAGGCTGCCCGTCGCACCGACCTCTTCTTCAAGACGGAGGGGCCGATCGCGTCGTTGCGCGTGCGCGACGGCGACGAGGTCGCCGAGGGGGATGTGCTGGCCGAACTCGAGACCGGGCGCCTCGACTCCGACGTCGCGGCCGCCCTCGAGGCTGCCAGCAGCGCGCAACTCCGACTCGACGCCGCGCGGCAGCGCGCCGCGAACGAGCGCGCGGCCGCCCATCAGGCGGTGGCCAGCGCCGAGCTTGCCGTAGAGGTTCGGACCACCGAGCTCGCCCGGCTGCTCGCGCGCGCCACCGACGATCAGATCGAGGCGCTGGACGTGGACCCGGCGGACTACGAGGTGGAGAAAGTCGTCGCCGTGGACGCCGCCGAGGCCGAGGCCGCGGTATTTCGGGCCCTGCGGGCGGGCGCCGACGCCACACGGGTCCTCGCCGACCTGCAGGCGGCCGGCGTGCCCACCTCCGCGCAGGCCATGGCACAGGCGGCGGCCGAGTTGACGACGCTCCGCACCGATCGAGCTGCGGCGCGCCAGGAGGCCATGGAGGCCCAGCGGGAGGCGGACCGTCTGGGCGCCCCGGGATCGACCATGGGAACGCCGACGGACATTGCGTCGGCCAATGTCAGTGTCGAGGAGGCCCGCCGTCAGGTTGCCGAGGCGATGCGGAACCAACGCCTGCTCGAGTCCGACGGCCCCATGGCCGGCGCCACGGCGCGTGCGACCGCGCAGGTACGGCTGAACACCGCCATCGTGGATGTCTCGGCCGCCCGGGCGGCTCTCGCCGATGCCCAGCGCAAACTGACCGATGCGCGGGCGGCGCAACCAAACGCGGAGGCGGCGGCACGAATTGGTGCGGTCGATGCCATCGAGCGGGCCAAATCCGGCCTGGTGGCCAAGCAGCTCGAACTCTCCGAGGCATTGAACGATTTGCACCTGACGGTCCATCGGCCGACGCTGCGGCAACGCGCCGACGCCGACGCCGAGCTCGAAATAGCCCGCCTCAGCCGCGACGACGTGCTTCGAATCAACTCCGGCGCGTCCGACCAGGCCAAGCAGAGGGCCGTGATTGCCTTCCAGATCGCGCAGCGCATTCATGCCGAGGCCATCCGCCCCGCCACCGCGGAGGAGATAGACGCGGCTCGCGCGGGCGTCGAGCGCCGTACCTCGGAGCTCACGCTGGTCCAGAACGAACTCGACGCGCTGCTCGAGGGACAGACCGAGGCCGCGGCGATCGACCGCCTCATCGGTGAGTTCGTCGTGAGCATCGAGCTCGACGTGGCCCAGGCCCTCGCCGATCGAAACATCGCGCGTCAGGCCCTCCAGGGGACCCAGGCGCGGTTGACCCAGCTCGTCGGGTCCGGCACGGTCGCCGTGGCGGTCGAGCGCGAGACCGCCGCGATTCTCCAGAATCGCGACTTCTCGCTTGAGGCCGCGGCCGCGAATCTGTCGGTCGCGGAATCACGCCTCGTGGCGGCCGATGCGCGGCTCACGGACGTGATGGCGAGCGCGTCGTCGGAGTTGCAGGCCGCCATCGGCGCACGCGCGGTCGCCGCCGGCGCCGAAGCGGCACGGCTTGAGGCGCATATCATACGGTTCGTTGGCGGTCGCTCCGACGCGGAGGCCGTCGAAGCCCGCGCATCGGCGATTCTCGCCGCGGGCGAAAACGCGCAGCCCTCCGCCGAGGCCGGGCTGGATGCGGCGCTGGCCGAGGTCCGCGCCAAGGAGGCCCGGCTGCAGGACCTCACCAATCCGCCCACCACCGCGCGCCTTCGGGTCGCGCTCAGCAACCTGCTCGCCGCCGAGCTGGATGCCGAGAACGCGCACGATCAACTCGAGCGTCTCCGTCGCGGCGAGTCCGCCACTGATTTCGAGCTGCAGATCCTGGAGAACGATCTTGCGCGCGCCACCATCGCGCTGGAGACGCTGCAGCGCGAACAGTCCGAGCACGTCATCGTCGCGCCGTTCGCCGGGGTCATTACCTTTACGAACGCGAGCCCCGGCAAGACCGCCCGCGCCTTCGAGGAGGTTGTTGGTCTCGCCGACCCGGCCGAGCTCGTGGTCGAAGTTCAGATCTCGAACGAAGATCAGGCCAAGCTCGCGGTTGGTCAGGTGGCGGACGTCACGCTCGACGCGTTTCCTGGCGTCACGTTTCCCGCCACCGTGGAGACGATCCCGCACTCCATCGTCAGCCAGACCGGCCGCACCGTGCGCATCCCCTTCGCCACCTTGAGCGTTGATTGGGGCGACACCGCGGTGCGGCTCGGCATGATCGCGCGGGTCTCGATCACGCTGCAGACCAAGGACGATGTCCTCAAGATCCCCATCACCGCCGTCAAGAGCCTGAACGAGCGCACATTCGTCGAGACCGTGCTCAACGAGCAGCGTCGGAGTCTGCCCGTGGTAACCGGCATCACCAGCGACACCGAGATCGAAGTGATCGTCGGCCTGGAGGAGGGCCAGACGATCTTCGCCTCGCCCTAGCCGGACCGGCTGCCCGGCGCAGGATTCAACCGCGTGCCACTCGCCATCGTCCGGCTGGTACTCAAGCGCCTGGTCAACAACCGCGCGCTGGTTAGCACTGCGGTCCTCGGGTTGCTCGTGGCCGTCACACTGGTCGCCGCCGTGCCACTCTACGCCGAGGGCATCAGCGGGCTGCTCCTGCAGCGCGAGCTTCGGGAAGGGGGCCAGCAGCAGGCGCAGCCAACCTCGAGTGTCTTCATCCGGCACTTCGACGACGACGACGACGTGCCCACGCCGCCTGAGGAATACCTCGCGTTCGACCGCTTCTTCCGCGAGCTGATCCCCAGCGCCGTCGGCCTTCCCACCACCGAGCTGGTCAGCTATCTGGCCACCGCTAAGCGGCAGCTGCTCGATCTCAGTCCCGCCGGAGTCGAGGCGGACGCCGACTCTATCCGCCGCATCGACTTCGGCTACGTCTTCAACATGGACGGCCTCTTTGACAACGCCGCCGTCATCGAGGGGCGGCGGCCGGTGGCCGAGCGCACGACCATGCTGGCGCCGACCGGCGCACCGGTGCTCCTGCTCGAAGGCGCCATGACCACGGCGGCCATGGACCGGCTGGGCCTCGTGCTTGGAGACCGCGTCGGCCTCCGTCTCCGCCATCCCGACACCGCCGAGACGCTGGTTGCCGCGATCAAGATCGTCGGCCGCATCGCGCCGCTCGACAGCAGCGACAACTACTGGCTGTACCGGCCCAAGGCGACGTTGGACAACGGCGGAATCTACGTCGAGCGCGAGGCCTTTCTCGACGGCCTCGTCGCCGAGTTCCCGTGGGAGTTCCACGAGGCGACCTGGTATGCCGACTTCGATCTCGACGCTATCCGGGCCGCGAACTACCGCAACATCATCGGCGGCCTGCAGGTCATCCGCATCAACGTCGACGCGATCTATCCGAACACCAAGCTGGAGGGTTCGCCGGAGCCGGTCTTCTTCGACTTCGAACAACGGCTGTTCGTGCTCCGGCTGCTGCTGATCATCTTCAGCGCCCCGATCGTCGCGATCGTCCTGTACTACATCGGGCTCGCGTCCACGCTGGCGGTGGATCGGCAGCGCAACGAGATCGCGATTCTCAAGAGCCGCGGCGTCGGGACGCCGCAGATCATCGGCATCTACGTGTTCGAGGGCGCCTTGTTCGGCGGCATCGCCGCCGCCGCCGGCCCTTATCTCGGCTCGTTCTTGGCCCAGCTGATCGGCAAGACCTTCACGTTCTTGGTGTTCACCAATCGCGAGCCGCTTCCAATCGAGATCGCTCCGATCCACTTTGCCTGGTCCGGCGGAGCGGCCGCGCTCGCCATCCTGGCCACGTTGCTGCCGGCCATCGGGGCCGCCCGCCACAGCATCGTCACGTACAAGCAGGAGGTCTCACGCCAGACCCGCCGACCCTGGTATCAGCGCTACTTCGTGGACCTGCTGCTCCTGGCGGCGTCGATCTATGGCTACGTCACGCTGGCCCAGCGGGACACGCTGTTCGCGCTTGGCGATGGCGGCGAGCTGTTCTCCGATCCGTTGCTGATCGTCGTTCCGATCGTGTTCATGTTCGCCGTCGCTTTGGTTTTCCTGCGGGTGTTTCCGTGGATCGTCGCCGGCCTGAGCCGGGCCGGCGATCGGCTCTGGGGCGTCGCCGCCCACCTGGGCCTGCGCCAGCTCTCCCGCGACCCCGGCCAGTACACCCGTCTGATCCTGCTGCTCATGCTCACGCTCGCGTTGGGGACCTTCAGCGCCTCGATGGCGGCCACGCTTGACCAGAATCTCGACGATCGCGTGTTGCATGGCGTCGGGGCTGACGCCTTCTTCCTGGAGGGCGGCGAGTTCGATGAGGTCTCGCAGGCCTGGAGCATGCTCCCGGTCGAGAACCACCTGGAAGTGCCGCAGATACTCGGCGTCGCGCGGCTCTGGCGCAGCGGGGGCGGCAACAACGAGGCCGGCTTCCGCGCGCCGGGCGAGTCGCTGCGGCGCGACGTCGTCGCGCTGGGCGTCGATCCCCTCGACTTTGCCCGCATCGTCTGGTGGCGGGACGACTATGCGCCGGACCCGCTCAACGCGCTCATGAATCAGCTCGCGCTCGACGAGCAGGCGCTGATTGCGTCGCGCGAGCTGTTCGCCGACTCGCTCGGAATGGCCATCGGCGACCAGCTGCGGCTCGAGTTCGGGGTTCGGGAGCTGGAGTTCTTCATTGCCGGCTGGACCGACCTCTTCCCAACCCACTTCCCGGAGGACGGGCCGTTCGTCGTCGTGAATCTCGACTACGTGCAGCGCAACGTGGGCGAGTCACCCTGGGACATATTGGCGCGCACCGATCCCGAGTCCAATGCGACGGGGCTCCGATCCACCTTGCTGCTCAAGCGCTTCAAGGTGTTCGCCGCCGACGACGCCCGCGCGGAGATCGTCGCCGGGCGGGACGATTCCAGCCGCATCGGCATCTTCGGCATCCTGTCCATCGGCTTTCTGGTCGCCGCCGCGCTCACGCTCTTGGGGTTCGTGACCTATTCCTACATCTCGTTCCGGCGGCGCATGCAGCAGCTCGGCATCCTCCGCGCCATGGGACTCTCCGTGCGGCAGCTGGTGGGCCTGTACGCCTTCGAGAATGGCTTTCTCATCGTGCTGGGCGTCGCCGTGGGCACCGGCATCGGAGCGCTCGCCGGCACGCTGTTCATCCCGTTCATGCAGCTGAGCGCCGATCGCTTCGGCGACACGCCGCCCTTCGTGATCATCACCGCCTGGGATCAGATCGCGAAGATCTATGCGGTCTTTGGCGCCGTCGTGCTCGCGGCGTTTCCGCTCAGCGCGTGGTTGCTCGCCAAGATCCGGGTGAGCGAAGCGGTCAAGTTCGGCGAGGAGCAGGGTTGATGGCCGCCGATCTCGAGCGTCCCGCCGCGGCGCCGGTCGGCGCGGCCTACATCACCTGCGACAACCTGGTGAAGATCTACAAGACCGCCGACCTCGAGGTTGTCGCGCTGCAGGGACTCGATCTCATCGTGGGTCGCGGCGAGATGATGGCCATCATCGGCAACAGCGGCTCGGGCAAGTCGAGCCTGCTGAACATCCTCGGCGGGCTTGATCGTCCCTCGGCCGGCGGGTGCGTCGTGGGCGACCTCGATCTGGTCCAGGCGGCCGAATCCGATTTGGTCCGCTATCGACGTCGAACCGTCGGGTTCATCTGGCAGCAGTCCTCGCGCAACCTGATCCCGTACCTCACCGCCATCGAGAACGTGCAGGCGCCCATGCTGTTCGCGGGGATCCGTGGGCCGGCCCGGCGCGCCGCCGAGCTGCTGGCCGACGTTGGCCTGCAGGACCGGATGCACCACCGGCTCGGACAGCTCTCCGGTGGGCAGCAGCAACGCGTGGCCATCGCCATCGCGCTGGCCAACGATCCCGATCTGTTGCTGGCCGACGAGCCGACCGGTGAGGTCGACACCGCCACCGCCAACCACATCTACGACATCCTGCGGCGCCTCAACCGCGATCGCGCGCTTACGGTCATCATCGTGACCCACGATCGGAACATCGCCCGGCGGGTCGATCGCGTGGTCGCCATTCGGGACGGCCGCACGAGCACCGAGACCGTGCGCCGCGATGCTGCCCATCCCGCCGGCGACCATGGGCACGACGAGTTCGTGATCGTCGACGACACCGGGCGGCTGCAGGTCCCCGCCGACATGCTGGACGAAGCCGGCATCGGCGATCGCGCCATCGTGGAGCTGGAGGATGGCCGGCTCGTGATCAAGCCCGGCCGGGGCGCCATGGACCCGCCGCCGCATGATTTCCGGCCGCCGGCCGACCCGTCTGACGGGGACCGACCATGACCCAATTCGCGCCGGGCCCGCTCATCGAGACCCACGGCGCCAGCCGCTACTACGAGGTTGGCGGCGAGACTATCAAGGCCGTCGATGGGGTGGACTGGCGGATCGACGCCGCCCGCTTTGTCGCCCTCCGCGGCCGCTCGGGCTCGGGCAAGACCACCCTGCTGAACCTGATAGGCGGCCTTGACGGTCCGACCCAGGGCCAGGTCTTCCTGCGCGGACAGAGACTCTCCGGACTGCCCGAACGACGGCTGACCGCGCTCCGGCGCCACAACTACGGGTTCGTGTTCCAGTCGTTCGCATTGCTGCCGGTTCTCTCCGCGCTCGAGAACGTCGAGCTCACGCTTCGCATCGCCGGCCGGCCGGCGCGTCAGCGCGCCAGCCGAGCGCGCGAAGTGCTGGAGGCCGTTGGCTTGGGCGATCGCATGGAGCACCGGCCGTTCGAGCTCAGCGGCGGCGAGCAGCAGCGAGTGGCGATCGCCCGCGCCCTCGCCAACCGCCCCGCGCTGATCATCGCCGACGAGCCGACCGGCGAGCTGGACAGCGTCACCGGCGTTGCGATCGCCGAGCTCTTCCGGCGCGTCGTCAACGAGGAAGGCGTCACCGTGGTCATGGCCACCCACGATCCGGCGCTCAGCCAATTCGTCGACGAGACCTATCTCATGCAGGACGGCCGGCTCTCACGCGCCGAAGGCTCGCTCGATTTCGATCTGCCCGACCTGTCCGACGCGCCAATGTAGTCCTGAGCCTGCCAATGCGGCCGTGCCCTTCTAATTGTCATTCCGAGCAGAGCGAGGAATCTCACGGCCACCGGACCGGCGAAATCCGGGTCCAGCAGGCCTGGAAAGCTGACACCACACCCGCACCAGCACGCCCCGGCGCGCTAGAGTTCTTCCGGCACTCTGACGTCGGAGACGACCATGGAGCGACGCAAGCTCGGGCGCATCGATCATGAGAGTTCGGTTGTCACTCTGGGCGCCTTCTGCATTGGCGTCGACAGCGTCGATCAGGCCGCCGCCGATGCCGCCATCGAACGCGCGCTCGAACATGGCATCAATCACATCGATGTCGCGCCCTCGTACGGCCAGGCGCTCGAGCGTCTAGAGCCCTGGATGCCCAGGATTCGGTCTGACGTATTCCTCGGCGCCAAGACCGCCAAGCGCGGCAAGTCCGAGGCATGGGACGACATTCGATCGACCCAGCGGCGGCTCGGCGTGGACGAGTTCGATCTGTTCCAGCTGCACTCAGTGGCGTCCATGGAGGACTTGGACGCGGCCACGGCCAGCGGCGGCGCGCTCGAGGCGCTGATCGAGATGCGCGGCCGGGGCCAGACCCGCTACATCGGCATCACCGGGCACGGCCCCGACGCGGCCCGGCTCCAGCTCGAAGCGCTGCGGCGGTTCGACTTCGACACGATCATGTTCCCGGTGTCGGCCGCGATCTATCAAGACCACGCCTATCGGCGCGACGCCGAGGCGTTGCTGGCCGAGGCCGGGCGCCGCAACGTCGGCGTGCAGACCATCAAGATGCTCGCTCGCGGCGGCTGGGGTGCGAGGCCGCGGGAACTCGCCACCTGGTACGACCCGTACCGCGATCAGGACGACATCAACGCCGCGCTGTGGTTCGTGCTCTCGCAGCCCATGCACACCGCCCCCTCCACGGGCGAGATCACCTTGCTGCCCAAGATCCTGCACGCCGCCGAGCGCTTCCGCCCGTTCACGCCGGAGGAGCAGGAGGAGATCGTCAGGCGGCAGCGACCGCCACTCCCCGAGCCGCGGCTGGCCATCCCGGCGGCCCCCTAGCGCCGCCCGGCGCCCACGTTCAGACCTGGGGCGGGCCGCTGGCCACAGCCGTGTAGCGCTCACCACCGCCATGGCGGGCTCAACCGCGCTTGCGTCGTGCGAAACGCAGGCCGGACCAGGTCTCGTCGATCGACGCGATCTTGTAGTCCACCAGACCGGCGGCGAGACCCGCTTCGCGCACCACGCGCTCGGATAGATCGGTCGCGACGCCGGACGCCTTCTTGGGCCAGGCGATCCAGAGCCCGCCCGCGCCCGCCACGGAACCCAGCCGCGCCACCCGTCGCTCGAGCTCGCGCCGCGACGCGGCGAACCAGACGATCAGGTCGCATCGGCCCTGGGCGCGTGGGCGAAGGGTCACACCCTCCGGCATTTCACCCAACAACTCCTTGAGGCCTTCCGGCGCGCCCACCAGCGCCACCACGGAGCCCGGTTTGATGCCGAGCTTCTTCGGCAGCGGCGTCCCCGAGTAGGCCGCCAGCGCCGACGCCGGCGTCACGGGGTCGGTCGGCGGATGTGCGATGGCGCGCCGGAGGGTCGATCGGATGCCGCGCCAGGTGCCGTAGGCCGCGTCCGGGAGGTGCTGTCCGACGCCCGCGACCTTCGCTGGCGTCCCGCCCACGAACACCAGCGGCACACCGCGTGTGGACTTGCTCCGCCGCAGCGCCACGCCAAGATCACGGCCTTGCCCGGGCAGACGGCTGAGGTCGATCACAACGGCATCGGGCGGCTCGGCGCGCAGCGCCCGCAGCACCGTCGGTGTGAGCGGTTCGCTCTCCACCCGATACCCGGCCGCGTGGAGCCGTTCGGCGCGCTCCACCGCCTCGCCCGCATTCCAATGAATCAAGCGCACTCGGCGCACGGTCGGGGATCTTGTGGCAAGGCGCGGTTCGCCTCAGGTTCGCACGCCGCGGTCAGCGCCGAACCGCCCTCCAAATGTCATTCCGAGCGCAGCGAGGAATCCCATGGCCGCCGGACCGGCGGAGGCCGTACGCCCCGATGTCATCCTTGGCCGCTCGGTGGCTCGCCGTTGCAGGGTCGGAGTTGATTCCGAACCTCGATCCGTGCCACCGCGAAGCGGCGACCCGCGGCTCAGCGCTCGCTGTGGCTGGCCTCCACATGCCGACCGCCCGACCTGGCGTGCTCCTCCAGCCCCAGCCGCAGCGTGTTCCAGCCCAGCACCGCGCACTTGATCCTCACCGGGAACTGCTTCACGCCTTCCAGCGCCACGCCGTCGCCCAGCGCGTCGGCGTCGCCGTCCTGACCCTCCAGCATCATCCCGCGGAAGCTCTCGACGATCGCCTCGACCTCCGCGATCGACTTGCCCTTGACCGCCTCGGTCATGATCGAGACCGACGCCTGACTGATCGAGCAGCCCTGCCCATCGAAATGCGCGGCGGTCACCGTTCCGTCCTCGATCGCGAGCCACAGCTTGATCTCGTCGCCGCACAGCGGGTTCACACCCTCCACCACCACGTCCGCGTCGGCGACGTCGCCGCGATTCCGCGGCCGCCGGAAGTGATCCATGATCACCTCGCGGTACAGGTCCTCAAGCGCCATTGCCAAAGAACTCCTGCACCCGCTCGATTCCCTCGACCAGCCGATCCACCTCGTCGGTCGTGTTGTAGATGTAGAAGCTCGCGCGAGCGGTCGCGGGCACGCCCAGCTTGCGCATCAGCGGCTGGGCGCAGTGGTGGCCGGCCCGGACCGCGATGCCCTCGCCGTCCAGCACCGTCCCCACGTCGTGCGGGTGGATGCCTTCGACGTTGAACGCGACCACGCCGCCGCGCTCCCGCGCGTCCGTCGGCCCGTAGACATCCAGGCCGTCCAGGTCGCCCAGTTGCGCGAGCGCGTACTCGGTCAGCTCGATCTCGTGCGCGCGCACCGCGTCGAGACTCAGCGCGGAGAGGTAGTCCACCGCCGTGCCGAGCCCGATCGCGCCCGCAATGTTGGGCGTCCCGCCCTCGAACTTGTCCGGCAGTTGCGCCCAGGTCGACGACTCCAGCTGGACCACGCTGATCATGCTGCCGCCTCCGAACAGCGGCGCCATGTCCTCCAGGATCGCCTCCTTCGCATACAGCCCGCCGATGCCGGTTGGCCCCAGCATCTTGTGGCCCGAGAACGCGAGGAAGTCCACGTCCAGCGCCTGCACGTCCACCGCCAGATGGGGGACCGACTGCGCGCCGTCGAGCAGCACCGGCACGCGGTGGTCGTGCGCGATCCGGATCATCTCCTCGGCCGGCTCGATCACGCCGGTGACGTTCGACATCTGCGTCACCGCCACCAGCTTGGTCCGGTCCGAGAACATGCCCGCGTAGCCGTCAAGCTCCACGCGGCCCGCGTCGTCGGTCGGGATGAAGCGCAGCTGTGCGCCGACCCGCTTGGCCAGCATCTGCCATGGAACCAGATTGCTGTGGTGCTCGATCTCGGTCAGCAGGATCTCGTCGTCCGCGCCCACGTTGTCGTCGCCCCACGCCCGCGCCACCAGGTTGATCGACTCGGTGGTCCCGCGGGTGAAGATGACCTCGTGCGGCCGCGCGGCGTTGAGGAATCGCGCGATCCGCGCGCGGGCGTCCTCATACTCCGCGGTGGCGTGCTCGCTGAGCGTGTGCAGGCCGCGGTGGATGTTCGAGTTGTACGTCTCGTAGTACTCGCGAATCGTGTCAACGACCGACCGCGGCTTTTGCGAGGTCGCCGCGTTGTCCAGGTAGACGAGCGGCTTGTCGTGGACCCGCTGCGTCAGGACCGGGAAGTCGGCACGGATCCTCGCGACATCGAGCGTGTTTGTGCCGATGCTGGGCATGCGATTCTCGGCGGGATCTGCGGCCGCTAATTATCGACCGTGATCACGACCCGATCGTCCTGGATTTTCGCCGCGTAGGTTCGCACCGGCCTGATGGCCGGCAGCGTCTTCGGGCGCCCGGTGGTCAGGTCGAAGTGCGACGAGTGCCGCGGACAGCGGACCGTTCGGGCGGCGGCGTTAAGAGTGCCTTCCGACAGATACGCCTGGTCGTGGGTGCAGAGATCGTCCATGGCGTAGATCGCGCCGCCGACGTTGTAGAGCCCGATGAACTCCCCATCGACCTCCACCTGCAGCGCCGTGCCGTCGGGCAGCTGGCCGGCCGCCGCCACATCGACGTCTTGTCCCATCACGCGTGCACCGCCCCCCGCGCGGCGGTGAGCTTGGCCTGAACCGCGCCGCGCAGCGTCTCGCGCACGCGGTCGTGGCCCACCCGATCCAGCACCGGCTCGAAGAATCCGTCCACGATCAGGCCCTCGGCTTGCTCGGGATCGATCCCGCGCGATTCCAGGTAGTGCCGTTGGTTGCGATCCACGGTCGAGATGGTCGCGCCGTGGGTGCAGCGGACATCGTCGGCCATGATCTCGAGCTGCGGAATGGAGTCGGCCCGCGGCCCGCCGCTCAGCAGCAGATTGCGGTTGTGCTGATACGCGTTCGATCGCTGCGCGTGCGGCTCCACCGCGATCGTGCCCGCGTAGACCGAGCGCGCCGCGTCGTCGAGCACCCCCACGTAGAGCAGATCGCTTTCCGCGTCGGTCGCGATGTGATCCTGAAGCGTGTGGTGATCCACGAATTGCCGGCCCGTCAGACAGGTGATTCCGTTCATCCGCACGGTCGATCCCGGTCCCTCCATCATCGTGTCCGTGCGTGCCTTGTGGAACCGCCCGCCCAGCGTCGCGTGCGAGGTGGTCAACGACGCGTCGCGGCCGACCAGCGCCCGCTGCGACAGGAAGCTGCCCAGCCCCGGCCCCCACGCCTGCACGTGCGTGTAGTCGAGCCGCGCCCCCGCTTCGACAAAGAGCTCGACGGCCCCGTTGGCGAACTCGGCGGCGCCTTCCGGGCCGGACGTCCACCACTCCACCACCGATACGGACGCGCCCTCCTCCACCCGCACCAGCGTGCGCGGGTAGATGTGCGGCGCCCGCGCTTCCACCACTACCAGGATGGGGTCGTCGAGTCGCACGCCCCGCGGCACGTGCACGAACGCGCCGCCGCTCCAGAGCGCGGTGTTCAGCGCCTGCAGCTTGCCGCGATCGGCGGTGACCGCTCGTGTCGACAGGTGATTCCGCACTGGGTCGGGGTGCTCGCGGGCGGCCGTCTGGAGGCCGGTCACCGTGATGCCCGCCGACCTGACGGCGTCCGCGACCAGCATGACGCCTGAGCTGCCGTCGGCCTGCCCCACCACCGCGCTGGGGGCCAGCGCGTCGCGTGGAACCGCCGCGGGCGTGCGCTCGGGTATCGCACTCTCGGGCGCCGGACCAAGTGCGTCCCAGTCGAGCCAGCGCAGATCGGTTCGCCGCCACTCCTCGTCGCGATTGCTCGGCGCCGGCGTGCGCGCGTACGTCGCGAACGCCTCCTGTCGCCGCTCACGCAGCCAGTCGGGTTCGCCGTGCGAGGCGGCCAGTTGCTCGACCGCTTCCGGCCCTAGCGCGGCCGCTGTGTTGTCAACCGTCATATGTGCACATCGCGTTGGCGAACCTCGCCTGTCTCATGTACACGACATCTGCCGGGCCGGCGCACGCGCCAGACCGCCATGACTGTCGGATGCCGCGGGTGCTAGCCGATCGAGCCTTCCATCTGGAGCTCGATCAGCCGGTTCATCTCGACCGCATACTCCATCGGCAGCTCTTTGACGATCGGCTCGATGAATCCGCTCACCACCATCGCGATCGCCTGCTGCTCGGTGAGCCCGCGGCTCATCAAGTAGAAGATCTGCTGGTCGCCGACCTTGCTGACCGTCGCCTCGTGCTGAATGGCGACGTTGCTCTCCTCGATATCCATGTACGGGTACGTGTCGGAGCGCGACTGGTCGTCGATCAGCAGCGCGTCGCACTGCACGTTCGACTTGCTGCTGGTCGCGCCCGGCAGGGCGTTCACGTAGCCCCGGTACCCGGCCCGCCCGCCGTTGCGGCTGATCGACTTGGAGGTGATCAGCGACGAGGTATCGGGCGCCGCGTGGATCATCTTCGCGCCGGCGTCCTGGTGCTGCCCGCGTCCCGCGAAGGCGATCGAGAGCACCTCGCCGTGCGCGCCCGGCTCCATTAGGTAGACCGACGGGTACTTCATAGTCACCTTGCTGCCGAGATTCCCGTCCACCCATTCCATCGTCGCGTCTCGGTAGGCGACCGCGCGCTTGGTGACCAGATTGAAGACATCGGTCGACCAGTTCTGGATCGTGGTATAGCGGCACCGCGCGCCTTCCTTGACCACGATCTCCACCACCGCGGAATGCAGCGAGTCGCTGGCGTAGACCGGCGCCGTGCAGCCTTCGACGTAGTGCACGAACGCGCCCGGCTCCATGATGATCAGCGTGCGCTCGAACTGCCCCATGTTCTCGGAGTTGATGCGGAAATACGCCTGCAGCGGAATCTCGACCTTCACGCCCTCCGGCACGTAGACGAAGCTGCCGCCGCTCCAGACCGCGCTGTTCAGCGCCGCGAACTTGTTGTCGCCGTTCGGGATGATCGTGCCGAAGTACTCGCGCACCAGGTCCGGGTACTCGCGCAGGCCCGAGTCCATGTCCAGAAACACGACGCCCTGATCCTCGAGGTCTTTCTGAATGCTGTGGTAGACGACCTCCGAGTCGTACTGCGCGCCCACGCCGGCCAGGAACTTCCGCTCCGCCTCCGGGATGCCCAGCTTTTCGAACGTGCTCTTGATGTCGTCCGGCACGTCGTCCCACGAGCGCGCCTGCCGGTCCTGCGGCCGGATGTAGTAGTGGATGTTGTCGAAGTCGATCGACGACAGATCGGCGCCCCAGGTCGGCATCGGCTTCTGGAGAAACTGCTCGTAGGACTCCAGCCGGAAGTTCAGCATCCACTCCGGCTCATCCTTCTGCGCCGAGATCTCCATGATGACGTCGGTCGACAGGCCTCTGGGCGACTTGTAGACCGGCTTGATGTCGTCGTGAAAGCCGAACTTGTAGTTGTCGAGCCCGACCAGTTCCTCTTTGACTGCCATTCGTTACGCCTCCTGGCTCGCGACCGCGACGGACGCGAATGACTCATAACCGTCGGCTTCGAGTTTGAGCGCCAGCTCCCTGCCGCCCGACTCGACGATCCGTCCATCCATCATCACGTGCACCACGTCCGGCACGATGTGGTTCAGCAGCCGCTGGTAGTGCGTGATCACCAGCACCCCGAGATCCGGTCCGCGCAAGCTGTTGACCCCGTCCGCGACGATGCGGAGCGCGTCAATGTCCAACCCTGAGTCCGTCTCGTCGAGGATTGCAAGTTCCGGTCGCAGCACCGCGAGCTGCAGGATCTCGTTGCGCTTCTTCTCGCCCCCCGAGAAACCCTCGTTGAGGAATCGCTGCGCAAACGACGGGTCCATCTTGAGGGCCTGCATCCTTTCCCGCAGGAGCTTGTGGAACTCCATCACCGCGATCTCGTCCTCGCGACGCGCGTTCAGCGCCATCCGCAGGAAGCTCGCCACCCGCACCCCGGGTATCTCGGACGGGTACTGGAAGGCCATGAACAGGCCGAGCTTGGCGCGCTCGTGGGTTGCCAGCTCCAGCACATCCTGACCCTTGAAGCTCACGCGGCCCCGCGTGACCTCGTACGCCGGATGCCCCATCAATGCGTTGGCCAGCGTGCTCTTGCCGGAGCCGTTCGGCCCCATCAGCGCGTGCACCTCGCCCGTCGGCACCGTCAGCGAGACGCCGTCGAGGATTGCGGTGCCGCCCACGCTCACGTGGAGGTCTTCGATGGTCAGCGCGTCAACAGTGCTCACTGGCTCTCCGGCATGGTGCGTGGCGGGCCTGCGCCCATTCTCAGTATCGTGTGCGCCGCTCGGGATCGCGGGGGTCGCACTACGGCCCCCCCGGACGACCACCTCTGAGGCTGCATTCAAACCTATCATGCCGCCCGTACCGCCCCAATATTTCCAGAACATTCTGCAAAAACTGCCCGGCAGGATTGACCGGCCGTTCCGCCGGACGCCCGAACCGCGACATAGTGCGTCCCCGGTCGAGCAACGGCGACGGCGCCGCCGCCGTCAAAGGACCAACCCGTTCCATGGCGTATGACAAGGGCCTGGCGCAGCGTCTGCGGGAGCTGCTGGCCGATCGGCCCGTGTTGACCGAACGCGAGATGTTCGGGGGCATCGGGTTCATGCTGCGGGGCAACATGTCGGTCGGGGTGCTGGGCGATGAGCTGATCGCGCGGGTCGGACCCGAGGCTTACGACACGGCCCTGGACCGGCCCCACGCTCGCGTCTTCGATTCCTCCGGCCGGCCCATGAAGGGCTGGGTCATGGTTGGCGCCGACGGCTTCGAATCTGACGACGCGCTGAGCGAGTGGGTCGATCGTGGCGCGCGCTTCGCCCTCTCGCTGCCCGCCAAGTAGCGCGCGCTGCGGGCTGCCGCGCAGCCGCCTATCTCCATTGTCATTCCGCGCGGAGCGAGGAATCTCATGGCCACCGGACCGGCGAAGGCGCGTCCTGAGCCCGTCGAAGGCCCGTCCCTCTGAGCAGCCGACGACCCGTTGCCCCACACCCCCGAGGAACGAATCCGGGTTCGACGCGCCGTTCCCGGCTGGGAACGAAGACGCTACGCCTGCGCCCCGCCTGATTCCACGATCTGGAACGAGTACAACTCGGCGTCGCGCATGATGAAGCGCAGATGTCGATGCGGGATGAAGGTCGTGTAGACCGTGCCCGAATCGATACCGGTCGGCAGCGGGACCGTGCTGTCGCCGCCCCAGGTCACCACGTGCGCCACATCGTCACCCGTGAACACGTCGCAGTCCGCGGCCGAGCGGCCCGGCAGCACCTGGTACTGCACGTCGGTCACCTCGACTCGGAGATAGCCGCCGGGTCGGCAGACGGCATTGACGATCAGCTGGTCGCCGGCGGCCATGAAGGCCTCCGTGAGCAGCATGCCTTCGTGGAAGGCGTTCGCGCCCACCGAGACCAAGCCATGGCGCCGGAGCTTGCCCAGGCCGAGCGCGTAGGGGTCTCGGCGCTGGGCGCTTATGCCGCCCACGCCGCCGAAGTACAGCCACGACTCGTCGCCAACGTCGACCATGTGCGGGGCCGCGGCGACGTGTTCGTAGAAGGACCCCTCGCCCCCGCTGCCGATCCATGGATGCGTCGGCGCCAGCCGGTTCCAGCTGCGGCCGTCGCGGCTGTGCGCGAGCTGCGGGAACAGCGTGCTGGTGACCATGTTGAGCACCCCAAGGAAGCCGACCCAATGGCTCCCGAGCCGGTAGGGCCGCATGCTGTAGAACGAGTCGTCCAGGTTGTCCAGTTCCGGGTCCGGTGCCAGCGCCAGACGCGGCTCGCTCCAGTGCTGGAAATCACGGCTCTCGGAAAGGAACACGCAGCGCATCCCCCGCCGCTTGGGAATCCCAAACGTCGGATCGGTGGTCGATCCGCCGCCCAACGCTTCCTCCACCAGCCCCACGCGCGGCCGCGGCGCCAGCTCCATCAACGGGTGCCGGGTCAGGATCAGATAGGTACGCGTCGCCGGGTCGAAGAACGGATAGATGCTGTCGCCCTGGCGCGCGCCTAGGCCTTCGAACATCGGCGGGTCGTCGTACGGCGTCCAGTGAATCCCGTCCGGCGAGTGCGCGCGACGCACATTCGCGCCCGGGAGCTCGTCGGCGACGCGAAACCCGGGCGGCCCGATCTCGTAGATGGCCTTGTACCGGCGCGCCGGGTCCGTCTCGAGCGGATCGTCGAGCGACGCCACGCCCCAGACGTTCCCGTAGCTTTCGTCGCCGAGCACGATGTTGGTGTCGTGCCCGTCCTCGCGGACGATCCCCATGGGCGGCTTCTCCCAGGCAATGCCGTCATCGGACCGCGCGTAGCACACGCGAAAGCGGCTGATGTCCCAGTCGATGACCGTGCCGCCCTCGCGCGCGAGCTTGTCGCGATCGATGTTGAAGTCGGTGTACAGGCAGTGGAAGCCGCCGTCGTCGTCACGCCAGACCTTGTAGTCGTCGGCGTGCAGGTTGACCCAGTGCTCCCAGGGCTTGTCCTGCACGATGATCGGATTGCCTTCGAACATCTCGGGCGAGTGAACCGTCCGGGTGATGTTCTGGATCTCCTCGACCATCCCGGTGTCAAAGAAGTGCTGCGGCGTGTCGCGGATGTGCAGCTCGGTGGAATCCAGCTCGGCCATCGACTCTCTCCGTCCTGCGTATGGGCGTGACCGTGCCACTGGATCCGTGGTCCTTCCGCGCCGGGTCGACGCCCACGAGGCGGCGCATGCGCTCTGAAACGCCGCTCGGATACTTTAGGCTCGGGGCATGAGCACACCCCAGGCGCCCGAGTACCAGCGGCCGGAGTGGTCGGAGCAGCTCGCCACCGGCGTCCGCGACGTCCGCGAGATCCCGGATCTCACCGAAGAGCAGTACACCCGGCTCGAGGCGATCGCGAAGGAGTACCCGTTCTTCACCACGCCGTACTACCTGAGCCTGATCGAGAAGTGGGATCCCAGCGACCCGATCTTCCTCCAGCAGATGCCGGACGCCCGCGAGTTCGAGAATCCCAACTTCCTCGAGGACGACCCGCTCGATGAAGAAGAGCACATGCCGGTCAAGCACCTCACGCATCGGTATCCGGACCGCGTGCTGTTCGTCGTCACCCACACCTGCGCGATGTACTGCCGCTTCTGCACCCGCAAGCGCAAGGTGGGCAAGTTCCCGGTGCCGCCGCCCAATGAGCTTCAAGCCGCCATCGACTACATCGCGGAGCACCCGGAGATCAGGGATGTCTTGCTCAGCGGCGGCGACCCGCTCACGCTCACCGACGCGTCGCTCGAATGGATCGTGAGCCGTCTGCATGCCATCCCGCACGTCGAGCTGATCCGCATCGGCACCAAGATCCCGTGCGTCAATCCCGCCCGCATCACGCCCGAGCTCTGCCGGATGCTCGCGCGCCACCACCCCTTCTACGTCAACACCCACTTCAACCATCCGCGCGAGCTCACGCCCGAGGCCGTGCGCGCCTGCGGGATGCTCGTCGACCACGGAATCCCGGTCGGCTGCCAGACGGTCCTGCTGCGCGGCGTCAACGACGACCCGGAGGTCATGAAGGAGCTGGTCCACGGGCTGCTCAAGGCCCGCGTCAAGCCCTACTACATCTACCAAGCCGACCTGGTGAAGGGCACCGACTACTTCCGCACCACGGTCCAGAAGGGGCTCGAGATCATCAAGGCGCTCCAGGGCCACACCACGGGGTTTGGCGTGCCCACCTACGTGATCGACGCGCCCGGCGGCGGCGGCAAGATCCCGGTCACGCCCGATCGCATCGTCGAGCTCACCGACGAGAAGATCGTCCTGCGCAACTACGAGGACAAGGTGTTCGAGTACCCGACCGCCGGCTATTCGCAGGACCGCGCTGCGAGCGCCGCCTCGGCCGCCGCGATCGACGACATTGATCTCGACATCGTCCCGGAGTTCCGCGAGTAGCCAAAGGGTGGCCTCTTCCCGAGATGTAGCGACGGGCGCACATGCAAAGCTCCCTCTCCATCGAGGGAGAGGGACAGAGTGAGGGGGGCGAAAGTGACGGCTGGCATGAGATTCGGGGACGGCGCGCCATCGGCTGCACGCCGCAGCGGAGCGCGGCCCTTCTAGGCAGGGGAAGTTGGCATGGCCACCGAGACCTTCGTGCGCGCCGCGAGCTTGGCCGACCTCCAGGAGGGCGGCTGCCTGTCCGCCCGCGTGGATGGCCACAACCTCGCGCTGTTCCGAGCCGGCGATGCGGTGTATGCCGTAGACAATCGGTGCCCGCACATGGGGTTCCCGCTCGATCGCGGGACGGTGCGTGACGGAATCCTCACCTGCCACTGGCACCACGCGCGCTTCGATCTCGCCAGCGGCGGCACCTTCGATCTCTTCGCCGACGACGCGACGTCGTTCCCGGTCGAGATTCGAGACGGCGAGATATGGATCGACCTCGCGCCGCGCGTCGATCAGCGCGGCCGCCACCGGCGGCGTCTGCGCGACGGCCTGGAGCGAGGTCTCTCACTCGTGATCGCCAAGTCCGTCATCGGCCAGCTGGATCGGGCGGACGGCGAGGCGGCGCGCGAGCCGTTCCGCACGGGCCTGGAGTTCGGTACTCGATACCGTCGGGATGGGTGGGGACCGGGCCTGACGGTGCTCACCTGCATGCGGAATCTCTTGCCCCATCTCGGCGCGGACGACCATGCCCGCGCTCTCTTCCATGGGCTGGCGAACGTCGCGGCCGACTCGTCCGGCGAGGCGCCGCGGTTCGAGCTGCAGCCGCTCCCCCGGCTGGAGGCCGGCTTCGCGACGCTCAAGCGCTGGTTCCGGCGGTTCGTCGAGGTGCGCGACGCGGATGGGGCCGAGCGCTGCATCGTCTCGGCGGTGCGCGGCGGCGCCGACCACCGCCAGATGGCCGACATGCTGTTCGCGGCCGCCACCGATCACCGCTACATCGCCACCGGTCATGCGCTCGACTTCACCAACAAGGCGCTCGAGGCCCTGGATTCCGCCGGCTGGGAGCAGGCCGAGCGGGTACTCGGATCGCTTGCCGCCGGCTACGCCTCCGCCAGGCGAATGGAAGAGTCCAACACCTGGCGCAGCCCCGACGACTTGATCGAGATCCTGGCGCGGGCCTTCGACCAGCTGCCCGCGGTGCTCGAACAGGGGCGCGCTCGGCGCGGCGGTTGGGACGGGCAGGATGCCCTGGTGACGGTCCTGCTCGGCGAGGGTCCCGACGCGATCGCGAGCTCGTTGCTGAACGCCTTGCAAGACGGCGCCGGGAAAGTCGAGCTAGCGGGCACCGTGGCCTACGCGGCGGCCCTGCGCATCGCGTGCTTCCACACCAGCAACGAGTTCGGCGATTGGGACACCGCGCTGCACACGTTCACGTTCGCCAACGCCGTGCACCAGGGGCTCCGGCGCGCACCGTCGGCCGAGCTGCTGCGAGGCGTCTTCGACGCCGCGATGAGCGTGTACCTCGATCGCTTTCTCAACGTGCCGCCCGCGCGAATCCCGGAGCCGCGCGATGTCGCCGACGATCCGGACGCCTTGCTGGCCGAGCTGCCCGCTCTGCTCGATCGTCAGCAACAGGTCGACGAGGCCGGCGAGCTGGTTGCGCGCTACCTGCACGCCGGCGGCGGCCGGGACCAGCTGCGCGCGACGCTGGGCGCACTGCTGCTGCGCGAGGACCGCGATTTCCACACGATCCAGATGATCGAGGCGGCCTTTCGCCAGAGCGACGAGGCGCGCGGCGCCGGGCGCGATGTCCACGTGCTGGTCGCCGCCGCACGCTATCTGGCCGCCCACGCCCCGACGGTGCGTTCGCAGGGTCAGACGTTCCGGATCGCCTACCGCCTGCACCGCGGCGAGCGCATCTACGAGGGCGACTGACCGTAACGAGCGTCCCGCCGCGCCCTCCTGTCATTCTGAGCGAAGCGAAGAATCCCATGGCCCCCGGGGCCGGCGAGTTCCCTCTCGCGCTGGGGAGAGGGCTAGCGCCCGTCGTGAGCTTCCGAAGGAGTGAGGGGTCCAGTACTGCCACCGTCTCCTCCGCGACCATGTCGTTCTACGGGCCACCCGGCCGCGCTCTCATGTCATCGTGAGCGCCGCGACGAGCCTGCCGAACGTGCGAGGAACTTCGACGCCCGGGCGTTTCGTCTACGATCCGCCAATGCACGAGCTCCTCCCCGGTATCTTTCGCTGGACGGTCGTCTGGCCCGACTGGTTCCCACTCGAGTCCTACTGGGTTCGGACCGACGCCGGGAGCGTCCTGGTCGATCCGGTTGAGAGCTCCCGTCTGCACGCCATCGAGGACGCTCGGGACCTTCGCGCCGTGATCATCACCGACGCCTCGCACGAGCGTTCGGCGCGCCTGTTCGCAAAGCGCACCGAGGCCCCGATCTACGTGCCGGCCGATTCTGCCCCCAACATCGAGGACCTCGACTGCTTCCACACCTACGGCGATGGCGATCGGCTGCCGTGCGATCTCCTCGCAATCGGCGTTCCGGGCAGTTCGGTCGGCGAGCAGGCGCTGCTCTTGCCGCTGCACGGCGGCACGCTCTTCGTCGGCGACGCGCTCGGCACCACCGCCAAGTGGACCCCTGCCGGCCAGGCGCTGGGCGCCCACCCGACCCGCCATCGCACGCCAAACCAGTCGCTGGCGCACCTGCTCGACCACGAGTTCGAGAACCTCCTGCCCGGCCACGGTCTGCCGATCCTGGGCGGTGCCAAGGCCCTGCTGGCCGACCTGATCGAGCACGCCGCGCCGGGGTGATAGCCTTCGCTCGACAGCGCACCTCGATGAGGGCCACACCCTTGAGCTTCTGCGCGGTGGTTCGCCGTGTCAGGTCGCAGACCGGAACACGGCCAGAACTTCCTTCGGTCGAGGCGGCTCGCGCGCGACCTCCTCGATAAGACCTCGATAACAAGCGACGACCTGGTCCTGGAAATCGGGGCGGGTCGAGGTGCGCTGACCGAACCGCTGGCTGCGCGCTGCCGTCACGTCATCGCCTACGAGGTCGATTCGCGTCTGCATCGCTCGCTCGAGCGCACGCTTCGCACGGCCGGCGCCGCAACGCTGCGCGCGGCGGACTTCCTGGAGTCCCAACTGCCGGGCGAGCCCTACAAGGTCTTTGCGAACGTGCCGTTCAACATCACCGCCGACGTGGTGGCCAAGCTGACCAGCGGCGTCGATCCGCCGTTGGACGCCTATCTAATCGTCCAGCGCGAGGCCGCCGAGCGATACGTCATCGCGCCCGACCGACGCTCCACGCTGATCGCCTGCCTGATGAATCCGCGCTGGGACATACGAGTGCTCGCCCACATTCCGCGAACCAAGTTCGAACCGCGCCCGAAGGTCGATGCGGCGTTCCTGCGACTTCGGCGGCGGCGCCGCCCACTGATCGAGTCCGCCGCGGCAGCCGTCTACGCGGATCTCGTGACCTACGCCTATTCGAGCGGCCGTCGCACGCTCAAACAGTCCCTCCGACCCGTGCTCACGGCACGCCAGCTTGGGCGCCTATCGCGCGATCTCGGATTCGAACCGCACCAACACCCGGCCGAGCTCCGACCGGATCAGTGGCTCGGCCTCGCCCGGTTCGTGCTCGACCGCGTGGTTCCGTCAAAGCGGCGACTGATCGCCGGCGCCTCCGCGCGCCTCGAGACTCGCCAGCGCCGCCTGACCAAGCAGCACCGGGCCAGGTTCCCTCTCCCCGTCGAGGGGGAGAGGGCTAGAGCTTGCCGAAGGAGTGAGGGGTCTAGCGCTGCCGCCGTCTCGTTCCCAACCACGCCGTCTGACGGATCGCGCGCACCCTCGTTTCATTCCGAGCCGCAGGCGAGGAGTCTCACAGCGATCCCCATCCGTCACTCCTCGGCCACCGGAAGCCAGCACCGCTTCACACGCGCGAGGCCCCGCCTGGATTCCGGGTCGAGCCGGGAATGATGGAAGCCCATGCCCCCAAGGCCGGCGCGTGGCCGCCCCCGCCATTCCGACACGCGGCGAATCTCCCCAGCCACAGGGAACGATTCCCGCTCGATCGGCGTATGTATCCTTGAGGCCGTCGCGTGGGGGCTTGCGGTCCACGGACCCCGAGTCCCATCGGTGCCGGCCAGCGTTGAGACCCAACGGCATTCACGCGAGGCGGCTCGGCTGCTTCCCGGGCGGCGCCGTTGAACCCGTCAGGCGAGGGAGCGATTGATGTCAGGTTCCCGACGAACGCTATTGCTGGTGCCCGCGCTAGCCGCGCTGCTTGTCGCCTCCTGCGGCGAGGCGTCGGGAGCCGAGGCGGGCATGGCCGTTGAAAGTGAGACGGCGCTCGTTCAGCTCGTCGAGCGGGAGGTCATGGCCGACATGGCCGAAAAGGTCGTCGAGGTCCCGGTCGAGAGGATCGTTGTGAAGGAGGTCCCGGTCGAGACGATCGTCGAGGTCGAGAGGGTTGTCGAGAAGATCGTGACCCAGTCGGCCGCGCCCACGGCTGCGACCGCGACCGCGGCGTCGGCGGCCCAGCCCCGCTCCTCTCGATCATCGGTTCCCGCGGTCGAACGGCGCATCATTCGCACCGCCTCCATCGGGATCGTCGTGGCCGATGTGGCCGAAAGCGTCCGAGTGCTGCGCGGCTTCGTCAGCGCCATCCCCCAGGCTTTCATGGCCCACACCGACATCCGCGGTGACGATCCCTATGCGGTCAGCTCCCTGACCGTGCGCGTCCCGGTGGATCGTTTTGACGAAACCATCGAGCGCATCCGCGCGCATGGCAGCGAGGTCGTCGCCGAGGATGTGAGCGGGCGCGATGTCACCGCCGAGTTCACGGACCTGGAGTCGCGGCTGCGCAACGCCCAGGCCACCGAGCGTCAGCTGCTCGAGATCATGGGCCGAGCGGAAACCGTCGAGGACACGCTGGCCGTTCAGCGTGAGCTGGGGGCCGTGCGCGAGCAGGTCGAGGTGTACCAGGGGCAGCTCAATGTGCTGGCCAGCCAGACGTCGCTTTCCACCATCACGATCTACCTGCATCCGGCGCCCGACCTTCGCATCGAGCGCCGCCTGCCCGACCGCTACGCTATGCATCAGAGCGTCACCTTCCCGATCACGGTCGCCAACGATGGAACCGTGGAGCTCCGCGAGATCGAAATCCATGATCGGCTCAGCCCCGACATGGTCTTCGAGCAGGCCTCGCCGCCGGGCGTGTACGACCCGGCGACCCATCGCGTGGCCTGGTCCATCGACCGGCTCGCCGCCGGCGAGGCGCGCGAAGTGTGGTTGCACGCCCGCCTCGAAGGCGACGGCGAAACGATGGAGTTGACCGCTAGCGCGAGTACGCCCAGCCTCGTGCGCGACGCGGATCAGGACCAGGCCGAGGCCATGCTGCCGTTCTTCGTTGACCTCAGCGTCACCAAGCACGGTGAGACGGCCGTCCCCCTGGGCCGGGAGATCACCTACGGGCTCAGCTTCGTGAACCTGGGCAACGGCGACGCTCGGGATGTCCGCCTCGTCGAGCGTCTGCCGGAGGGCATGACGTTCGTGCGCGCCGATGGCGGTGGCAGCTATGACGCCGGCATGCGCGCCGTGGTCTGGAGCTTCCCCGAGATTCTGCCTGGCGGCGCCCGCGATCTGAGCTACGTGGCGCGGGTTGACCAGGCTGCGGGCCGGCTCCAGACCGAGACCTCGATCTCCTCCGCCGGTGAGGACCGGGCCGATGTGGACAACAACGTCGTGACCTTCCTGACGCGCTTCCCGAGGAATTCGCCGAGCGTGATGTCTGGAGCCCGGGCACAACCGCCCGCGACAGCGTCGGCGCCCTGTCGACGGTCGGACGCTGGCTGGCCGACGCCGCCATCGCGGTCGGCATCGTCGTGGCCCCGATCGCGGCCGTTCTCGGGACGCTGGGGCTTGGCGTCTGGGGAATCCGCCGCCGCGTCAGACGCAGATCCAACACCGAATAGTCTCCTGACCCCGGTCCCTCCGAGGTGGGGGCGGTTCGCCAACCGCCCCCGCCCCTACTGCTCGTCCCCGGCGGGGAGACTGAGCCTCCTCTGCCGGAAGCCGGTGCGGGTGGTCACAAGTCCTCCGGCTTCACGGCCAGCGGATTCTCGCGGTCGAAGGACCACCGCGCCGGGTTGTCGAGCACATACCGTCGAATGCGCCTGAGAGACTCGTCATTTCGCACGATGTGCTCGTAGTAGTTCCGCTGCCACAAACGCCCATGGAACGGCGGCCATCCCAGCCCTTCGACGCCCCGTACATATTCCACCGTGGCCAAAGACTTGTAGGCACCGACCACATCCCCCAACACGTACCGCCCGCCTCCCGTAGGGGCAACCCTTGTGGTTGCCCTGTGCTGATTCTCCCGCCTGATCGCCCGTTGGGTTCCCGGCCCCTGATCGACTGACCCCTGGGCGCCCACAAGGGGCGCCCCTACGGAGGTGTCGATCCCAATGATTCCGTGAATGTGGTTTGGCATGACCACGAACGTGTCCAGATCGATGGTTGGGAACCGGCGGGGCAACGCCTGCCAGACCCTGCGCGCCATTTGCCCGGCCCCGTTCAATCGCATGTCCTCGCCCGCCACCTCGCCGAACAGACACGACCGCCCCTGCACGACGATAGTCACGAAATAGACGCCGGCCTGGGCGTAGTCGTAGCTCTTCAGTCGGAGCGGACGGCGCCGTTGATCGCGAGGTTTAGGCCGATCCAATTGAGACGCAATGGGTGTTCATCCCCACCCCCGTAGGGGCAACCCTTGTGGTTGCCCTGTGCTGATTCTCCCGCCTGATCGCCCGTTGGGTTCCCGGCTCCTGATCGATTGACCCCTGGGCGCCCACAAGGGGCGCCCCTACGCGATCGCGACCATTCGTCGGCACTGCGGGAATCCAGGCCCGCGCCAGACGCATGAGACCCCGCCTGGATTCCGGGTCAAGCCCGGAGTATCTGTGTTGGGAGTCACGGGATTTCAAGCGCCCGCTGCCAGCCCGGCCTCCGCCCTGATGCTGAGCGAGAGCCGGACGCGGCGCTCAGTGTTGCGTCAGCTCCGGGAAGTACGTTGCGTAGAAGCCGCGGTCGCGCGTGAGAAAAGCGTCGGACGACGCTGCGGCGTGGGCGCCGATCAAGAAGTCGGAGATGATGCGTTCCCGCGGTCCGCCGGCCTGGCGGTAGCGCCTCCAGCGCAGGCCCGCGTCGTAGGCGATGGCCGCGTCGATGGGGGAGTGTGACGCGCTGATCTCCCGCAGCGCCTGGTCGAGCGCGGCCCGGTCATCGAATGCCGGCACGAGCTCCGCATAGACGATGGGGCATATGAGGATCGCTCCCCTGTCGTAGGCGCGGCGCAGCCGCTCCCTGGACTGGGGTCCGTGATCCTTGTCGGCCAGAAACACATCCAGCAAGACGCTCGTGTCAACGGCGGTGATCATCGTCCACGGATCGCCTCGATGTAATCGTCGGTGTTCCCACCGCCGAGGATCGCGTAGACGCGCTCCACCGGGTGTTTCGCCGCCGTCCGTTTCTGAATCAGCAGACCGTGCTCGGTGGGAGTGATCTCGACTTCGACGTCGTGGTTCATCCCGAAGCGGTCCCTCAGCCGCTTGGGGATGGTGATTTGGCCTCGCTCGGAGATGCGCATGATGTCTCCGTATGAATTACTGCTCTAAGAGATCATACCCGCCTCTTGCCATGCGGCGCGCAGCTTTCCCTACAGTCGGCCTGAGCGCGATCGAGGCCGCTGCCCACCATTCCGAACCCCGTCTGTCATTCCGGTTGGCGCACAGCCTGCCGCTTACTGGATACGGGACCGGAATCCAGGTCCACCTCGACACGTATGAGACCCCGCCTGGATGCCGGGTCAAGCCCGGAATGACCGAGGTTTAACCGCCGCTCCCAAACTGACGCCGGCCGGGCCGACCTTCTCCCCGTGCCCGACAGAGAGCGGCACGCTCGCCGGCACCGGCCGGGGACCCCAGTGGGACTGGACGCTCTGAAGCGACGGCACTAATCCATTCGCTTTCGCGCGGCCGTACCGACCCGCATAACCTGGAATCCAACGCTCTGGTAGAGCCGCAGCGCGCCGTGCCTGCCGTCCATTTGGACGCCTAACGCGGCCTCGATCATGCCTCGGCGTTTGAGTTCGTGCAGGCTCTGGACCAGCAGCGCGCGGGCGAGCCCGCGACGCCGCCACGGAGGCCGTACGGAGATCTCCTCGGTGTATCCGCGCGTGCGATCGAGGACGGCGTTTTCCTGCGGATCGATGAACGACCGCACCTGCCCGACGACCTGGCCGCCATCCCACGCGATCTTCCAGAGCGCTGGATCGAACGTGCGCTGCTCGAGGAGTTGCTCGTAGTCGGCCTCGCTCAGTGGACCGCCACCCAGGTAATCCCGGGTCGCGTCAACGCCCGCGTCCCAGATCGCGCGGTAGTGCTCGGGTCTGACCGGTCGAACCTCCAGCCCCGGGGGCAGCGGCGCCTCGGGGATGTCCTCCAGATCCGGGCGAACCATCCGCGCGGAACGCGTCGTCGGCCCGTAGCCCTCGGCTTCGAGCAGCGAGCGTCGCGAAGGCTCGGAATCCGACCACATGGCCTCGAGGAAGCGCGCGTCGTCCGGCGGATGTGCGGCCGCGACCTGCCGCGCCCGCCGCTCGCTCGCGCGCAGCAGGACGGTACCGATGCCGCGCCGCCGCCAGGCGGGCAGCGGGTGCCCTTCCGTCGCGTAGATGCGGTCGCCCTCGTACTCGCGCCAGCAGGAAAGCCGGATGCAGCCGATCGGCTCGCCCGCGATCTCCGCGATCAACACGTCTCGTCGAGGGTCCGACTCGGGCATCCGCGCGAACTCGGAGGCGAGATCACGTGCGGTCACGAACCAGTCGATGCCATCGGCCCGGTTGCAGCTCACCGCAATGGCCGCCATGAGGGCGAAGTCCGCCTCGCCCCGAAAGCGGCGAAACGTCAGACCGGGAATGTCCGGAGCGTCCGGGAGCTCGAGGTCGTCATTTGGCTTGTGGGCTGTCATCGCGGGGCCTTCCTTCTGGTGGGCACATGGCAACAAAAAACCGCGGATCGTCTGGGCGGGGTGCCCGAATCCGCGGCGGCTGGTTGGTGACTGTCTAGCAGTTACGTCTCAGGGCACACTCCTCCCGCTGTACGGCGATTCTCCCCGCCAGCAGGTAGCCTTTTCGTCGTGGACGCATTGGCCGCTCGGGCTCCGGTCGTTGCTCTGCGAAACCCAACAGGCCCGATCATAGATCGGGGGTCGTGGGCGTCAACCGCGCGTACCCTCGTCGCCCGCGCCCGGCCGTCGCCAGTCCGTCATTCCGGCGGACGCCGGAATCCAGGTCCATTCTTTCTCCCTCAGCGGAGAGGCCCTGGGTGCGGGCGTCTTGCCTTGGAGCGGGCGGCCACAAGGGACGTCCGTACGGGATCGCGGCGATTCGCTGCCACTGCGGGAATCCAGGCAGATCCCCGACCCCGCCCCTGGTCTACGCGCGCCGCTTGCTCCACAATCCGTCGCATGCAGCTGGCCGGAACGCATGCGCTCGTCACCGGCGCGTCGCGCGGCATCGGGCGCGCCCTGGCCCTTGGGCTCGCGGCCCGCGGCTGCCGCCTGACCCTGGTCGCCCGCGATCGGCCCGGCCTCGAGGCCGTCGGGGTCGAGATCGAATCGCTCGGGCAGCGGGCGGTCGTGCGGCCCGCCGACCTCGCCGACCCGAACGAGCCCGCCCGGCTTGCGCGCGACCTACTGGCCGGCGGCGACGCGCCCAACATCCTGGTCAACAACGCCGCCGTGCTGGTGCTGGCCGAGCTGGTGGACATGACCGACGAGTCGATCCGCGAGCAGTTCCAGGTCAACCTGGTGGCGCCGGTCGCGCTCACCCGTGCGCTGCTCGGCGAGATGCGCGCGCGGGGCGACGGCGCGATCGTCAACCTGCTGTCGTCGGCGGGTCTGGGCGCCGGGCCGTTCTCCAGCGGCTACGCCGCTTCCAAATGGGGTCTGAACGGGTTCACCGAATGCCTCCGGTTCGAGCTGCGGGACTCCGGCATCCGTGTCCTTTCCGCCTACCCGCCGCTGGTGGACACGGAGATGGGGCGGCTTGCTGCCGGCGCCAGCGGCCGCCGCCGGTTCCCGCCCGACGAGTTCGTCGCGTCGGTCGTCCACGCGCTGGAGCACGACCGCTCGGACGTGCTGTACGGGGGCTGGCGCTGGCGGTTTGCCTGGCTCGCGCAAATCTGGATGGGCATCCGCGCCCGGCCGCGATTTCGCCGTCTGCGCTCCCGCCCGGTCGATCGACCCTGACGCGATAGCGCTCGCGTTGCGGCCCCGATCCCGTCATTCCGGCGCACAGCCTGCCCCGTACTGGATACGGGGCCGGAATCCAGGTCCACCTCGACTCGTATCAGGCCGCGCCTGGATTCCGGGTCAGGCCCGGGGTCCCAGGCAATCCGGTGCGGACCTCGGCCTTGGCCGATCCGCCCGGCCTATTCCTCCGCCGCGTCCATCTCCAGCGCGTCCATCAGCTCGCGCCACTCGGCCACCGACATGCCGCTGGCCTTCCGATCGACCGGTTCACCCGCCAGCATCCGCCGGATCACCGTCATGCCCTTGGCCGACAGCCGCGCGCCGCCCACCCGGTAGTCCATGAACGCCTCGAACGTCAGCGGCACCCAGCGCTCCACCGTGTGCATCATCGCGTCCGCGTACGCGCGGATCTCGTACTGCGCGTGGTCGTCGTTCCGCAGCCATAGGAAGTGCAGCAGGTTCAAGAGGTCGATCTTCCAGTACCACTGCGTATAGAAGCCCAGCGACAGGTTCATGCGCGCCAGCTCGCGCGCCAGCCCCTTGCGGTCCGGATCGCGGACGTTCCCCCCGATGTCCTCGTTGAGCATTTCCTCGTAGTGCGCGTACGCCTGCTCGGCGTCGGCGCGCAGCAGCTCGAACACCCGCCGCGCCTCGTCGCCGTCCAGCACCTCGCCGCGACCCTGCCGGTTGGTGGTGGACTGCGACGCCAGATCGCCGGGCGTCGGGATGTAGAACTCGTTGTCGAGGATCGAGTAGCGCGCCGAGTACTCGTTGACGTTCGCCGTGCGGTGCCGGATCCACTGCCGCGCCACGAAGATGGGCAGCTTGACGTGGTACTTGATCTCGCACATCTCGAACGGCGTGGTGTGCCAGTGCCGCATCAGATAGCGGATCAGCCCGGCGTCCTGCCGCCGGCGCTTGGTCCCGGCGCCGTAGGAGACTCGCGCCGCCTGCACCACCGCCGAGTCGTCGCCCATGTAGTCCACGACCCGCACGAACCCGTGATCCAGCACCGGCAGCGGCTGGTACAGGATCTCCTCGAGCGCCGGCACGGTCGCGCGCCGGGTCTCATGGGTTTGAGCGCGCAGCGCGTCGATCTCGGCCTGCTGCTCAGGGCGCAGCCGCATCAGCCTCCCGTCCCTCGGTGTCGTTTCAGGCGCGCCGGACCGGGTTCGAGTCTATCCGCGCGAACGCAAAGCGAACAGCGGAGCTACGGCAACAGGCCGCGGGATCGCAGCAGCTCGCTGCCGATGGCGCCCAGGTGCACCGGTTGCGGCAATTCGGGCCGGTACTCGAACCGCGCCCGCTGGAAGTACTGTACCGACACCCCGTTCTCGACGATTTCCTCCGAGATCGGGTAGCCGAAGTGATCCAGCGCCCCGGCCAGCTCCCAGAACCGCAGGAACGCGAAGTTGACGCTGTGACCGGTCTCCGGGAAGTACCGGTGCTCGGGCTCGCTCGGGAACGGCGCCACGCCCTGGAACGGCCGCCGATGCTGGGTCAGCTCATCGCCGATCAGCCCCAGCTGCACCTCGTAGCGCGTGCCGGCGTGCTCGGGGTGGAACTCGAATCGTGCCCGCTGGAAGTACTGCACGGTCTGGCCGTTCTTCAGGAATTCCTCCGTCAGCGGCAGCCCGAACGTGCCCGCGCCCCCATTGGCCAGGAAGTACTTGAGGAATCCGTGCCGCACGTTGTGCCCGGTCTCGTCGAAGTAGATGGACTGGCCGCCCGGCAGGTTCAGCGCCGGTTCCGCGCGCGTCAGCGGGTACTGGAACACGACCGTGAACCGGGTGCTCAGCAGCGGCCCGATCGCCGGTGATGTCTCCCGATTGAACCGGGTGACGAAATCCCAGGCGTTCATCCGGAAGCTCCGCTGCGAGCCCTCGATGCCGACCTCGATCATCCGCCCGCTCACGGTTCGCCGCGTGAAATCCAACGACCGCACGGATCCCACCGCCAGCGCCGGGTTGCCCGTGAACATCTCGGAGAGCGCCGCCAGCGGGAATTCCTGCGTGGACCACTGGCTGCGTGGTGAGTCGGCATCCCACGGCCGCCCCGACGGGTCCAGATCCGGGACCGCCCGCAGGTACGGCACCGGCACGTCACCGAACACATCCTCGTTCGATTCCGTGTGGCCGTTGGATGTGCTGAAGAAGTACGCCCGGATCGGCACGCCCTGATAGCTGAGAATCCGCCCCGCGGTCGCCTGGATGGCCGCGTCCGTCTCGGGCTTCTCGTGGTTCGCGCCCAGGTAGGCTTGAAAACGCGTCGTGTCGTCGACGTCCCAGATCGGATTCGCCGGGTTCAAGCTGGTGAGCGCGTACGTCCGCGCCGCCAGCGACTGGGCCTTCAGCGCCTCGGCCGGCCAGTGATTCGGCATCTCGGCCGGCACCACGCCGCGCAGGTAGTCCTCGATGCTCAACACGTTGACCGTGTCGATCAACCCCTGAGCGTTCAGGTACATGCGGACCGATCCGCGGTAGACGTCGTAGAACCTGCCCCCGCCGCCGGGCGCCGGCGGGGTCGGTTTGTAGTAGACCTGCAGCCGGGTCTCGGGCTGCAGCGGAATGACCTCCATCGAGCCCGGCAGATCGAAATCCAGCATGTGCTGACCCGCCGCGTCGAACAGCCGCACCGTCACGCGCGGCTGTCCCGGATGATCGAGCAGTCGCAGTTTGGCGCCCGGCGGCAGCGGCCCGGTCGCGCCCAAGATCGCCCACTCGCCCCCCTGCCCGATGATGTCGCCCGCGAGCTGGTTCGAGGGCGGGTACGAGCCGTCGATCGCGCCCGGCCGGTATCCCCGGCTGATCAGCACCCGCATCGGCGTCTGGCCGGTTGGCGCGTCGCCGATCGCGATCCCGCTGTAGTAGGCGTGTGTGATCTGCTCAGCCGATTGGCCCGCCAGCGCCCGTCCGCGCGCGCCCCACTGCGACATCCCGACGCCGTGCCCCCACCCCTGTCCCTCGAACCGGATCACCTGCTCGGGACGGAACACCACCACATCGGCATTGGTCGCGGTCGGGGAGGCCAGCGTGATCGCGAGCGCGGCGCCGACGGCGGCGGGCGCCAGGGCACGGCGCAGCCTGCCTCCCAAGGGCCGCGCACGAATCCGACCAGGGATTCGCCGCGCATGGCTCGTCATGACCTGACCGAAGTGTATGAGCGCGATCCCGGCCGTCAACGACCTCTCACTAAGCGCTCACGCCCCGCCCGGCGTGACGCTTCCGGGACCACCGGCGCGCGTCCGGGTGACCGTATCTACGCCATCCGGCGGTACGCGCCGTAGTCCACCGGGGCCTCGACAACGCTCGGGCCATCGCGCCCGAGCCCCGCGCGCACCAGCTCGACAAACCGGTCCGGCGTATCGGCGCGGTCGGCCGCGAGCCCGACGCTCCGCGCCAGCCCGACGTAGTCGATTGACCTGAAATCGTTCGGCCTCGGGTCCATCTCACGCTCCTCGGCCTTCATGCGAATGAGCGCGAGCGTGTCGTCGCGGAGCACGACATAGACCAGCGCGGGCGCCAGCCGGGCCAGCGTTTCGAGCTCGCCCGCATACATCAGCAGTCCGCCGTCGCCGGCCACGGCCACCAACGGCCGGTCCGGCCGCTCCAGCTTGTACGCGATCGCGCCTGGCAGCGCGCCGCCCATCGCCGAGAGCCCGTTCGCGACCAGGAACCCATCCGGCTTGGGCACGGGCCAGTACTGCGCCAGATAGAGCTTGTGAACGCCAACGTCCGAGATCAGCGCCGCGTCGGGGTCCAGCGCCGCCCGAAGCTGCCTGAACAGCGCGTGAATCGGCGCGCGGCCTGGCGTCGAGCCGGGCCGATCCAGGCTTGGCTCGTCATGCGCGTCGAGGTCCGCGAGCGCCTGCCGTCGCGCCGCCCGAGCGCGCTCGCTCCCCGAAGGCGTTCGCTCGACGCGCGCCGAGTCGCTCAGCATTCGCAGCATGGACGCCACCGGCCCGACCACCGGCGATTGCGGAATTGCCCGATCGGGAATCGCCTCCGGCGTCAGATGCACGGCCTCGGGTCCGGGCCACTCCCGCAGCAGATCGGGGCCGTCCAGACCGGCGCCGAGGACGAAGTCGGCGCCCGCGAGAAGCTGGCGAGCGCCTCGCGATCCATAGTTGGCGAGCGTCCCGGCGTGCAGTGGGTGGTCCCCCGGGAACCAGCCCTTGGCCTTGATCTGCGTGACGACCGGCAGATCGAGCGTCTCGGCCAGCTCCCGGAACGCCGCGGCGATGCTCGGAGTGCGCGCGCGGGGCCCCAGCACCGCCGCCGGGGCCCGCGACCGCGTGAGGTCCTCGCGCACCGCCTCGACCGCGGCGGAGTCCAGCTCCGGCGCCGCCGGCGGATCGACGGTCGGCCATGTCCCCGCCCGGGCCGGCCCGCCCGCGACCGATGCCGGCACCGACAGGTGCGCCGCCCCCGGCCGCCCTGACAGCGCCGAGGCCCACGCGTGCGGGAGCGCGGTCCAGACGCTCTCCGGAGTGACCATCGCCGACGATTTGGTCACGGTTCCCATCGCGCCGCAGATGTCCATCACCTGATGCGACAGGCCGGCGCGCTCGTCGTCGGTCACGTCGGCCGTGATCCCGAGCACTGGTGAACCCTCCAGCGTCGCCTGCGCCAGCCCGGCGAACAGATTCGCGGCACCGGGTCCCAACGTGCTCACGCAGACCCCCGGGCGTCCGCTGAGCTGGCCTTCGGTGTCGGCCATGTACGCGGCGGCGGCCTCGTGGTGCGTGAGGATGAACTCGATCCCGCGGGTCTGCAGAGCGTCGATCAGCGCCAGTACCTCGCCGCCCGTGATTCCGTAGACGCGCCGCACGCCCTGGGCGAAGAGAAAGTCGCCGATCAGATCGGCGACCGTCTGGTGGACCGGCATCCGAGCGCGCTCCGGGTGCGGGTGGCGGTCGAGTGTACGCGCCGAGGGGGCGAGCGTCCGCGCCCGTATCCTGGCACCCCAGGCGGTCCTGCCCGCGCGATTGACGCCAACCACATGTCACGCGGCCCTGTAATCACCATCGACGGCCCCGCCCGTTCCCGAGAATCGACGGTCGGTCGGGCGCTCGCGGGCGATGGCGCCTAGCCTGTTGGCCAGCGCCCGCGCGACCGCGGGACGCGCTCTCGACGTGTTCGCCGACTGGTGGTTCGGCGGTCGCGTTTGGTGGTACGCGGTGGTCGTGGCGCTTTACGCCGCCGTGGCGGTGGCGTTCACGTATCCGCTGGCCGTCGTCGCGGCCGACCACATCCCGTACAAGCCGGCGGGAGACCAGCTCTTTCTGCTGAGCCTGCTCGAGTGGCAGCGGACCGCCCTGCTCTCGCAACCGGGCGACTTCTTCACTGGCAACTTCTACTACGGCTCGGGAGGCGCCCTGTTCGCGTCGGACCTGGTGCTCGGACTGCAGATCCTGTATGCGCCGCTGGCCTGGCTGCTGGACAACCCGGTCCTGGCCTTCAACCTGAGCCACATCCTGGCGTACGTGCTGAATGCGCTGGCGATGTACGCGGCCGCGCACACGCTGACGGGATCGCGGGCGGCAGGGCTGGTGGCCGGTTGCGTGTACGCGTTCGGCGCGCTCCAGCTCACGTACGCGAGTCATCTCCAGCTGCTCGCCGCGTGGTGGCTGCCGCTGGCGCTGCTCTTCGCGATCCGGTTCGCCCGGAGCCTCGACTGGCGCACGTTTGGCGCCGCGGTCCTGATGGTCGGGATCCAGTCGGCGACGGCCGTGCAGCTGGGCGTGATCGGTGCGTTCGTGGTGGCTGGGTTCGCGGGCGTGCCGGCGCTCTGGCACATCGTCCGGCGCCGGGATTGGCGTCTGGCCGGGCGGCTGGTGCTGGTGTCGGCGCTGGCGTCGGCGCCCTTCATTCCGCTGGCCCGCGGTTACCTGGACTTCTCGGACGCCTGGCGGGCCGAGCGCGACATCACGGAGGTCCAGTTCTGGTCTGTGCAGATTCGCGATTACCTCTCACCCGGCGGCCGGATGCGCTGGTATGACGCGCTGGGCGAGCGGTTTCCAGTGCCGAGCGCCGAGCGGCGAGTGTTCCCGGGATTCATGCCCCCGCTGCTGGCGGCGCTGGGCTTGGCCGCGGCGCTGATCGGGCCGCGCGTGAGCGGGCGGCGGCTGCGATACGCCGCGTTGACGGCGGCGGGCCTGGCGGCCGTCGGCCTAGTGTTCTCGCTGGGCACGCACTGGAAGTGGCACGAGACGATCTCCGACGTCGAGCTGCCGTATCGGTGGATCTTCGAGCACGCGCTGATCTTTCGAGCCATCCGGGTGGTGGCGCGCTACTCGCTGCTCGCCCACCTCGGCGCGGCCGTCCTGGCGGCGATCGGCGTCGCGGGCCTGATGCACCTTGGCCGCCGTACGCCGGGCGCGGCGGTTGCGCTCGCAGCCGC
Organism: Chloroflexota bacterium; assembly: GCA_965247475.1. Taxonomy (GTDB): domain Bacteria; phylum Chloroflexota; class UBA11872; order UBA11872; family UBA11872. The sequence continues at coordinate 1,755,786 of OZ252016.1, read as the reverse complement.
GATCAGCATGCTCGTGCTGGTGGAGGCGTTCCCGCGTCCGCTGCCTGCCTTCCGACTGGCGGACCACGCCGAGCTGGCGGAGGCGTTGGCCGAGGCGCCGCCCGGCCCCACGCTGTTCGTGCCGGTGAACCACGACGAGGTCACACGCATGTGGATATCCACGCGGGCCGGCGCCGGGCCGCTCGTCAACGGGTATTCAGGCCACATCTGGCAGCAGTTCTGGTACTTCCGGGACATCAGCGAGCGACGGTCGCAAGCCGAGGCGGCGGCGCTCGCATCCGGCCTGCAGGCGTACGGCATTCGAAACGTGGTGTTGCGGGAGTCGCTGCTGGGCAAGCTCGATCGGCGCGCGTGGGCGGCGTTCAGGCGCAGTCCGATCGTGGGCGGCGCGTCGGAGGCCGGCGACTATACGATCGTCACGCTCGACCCACCCGGTCGTGCGCCGCCGACCTCGTGGGACAGCCTGGACGCGTGGGTGCTCGCGACCAGCGTCCCCCCGAGCGCCGGCGTGACCTCGCCGCTGGTGCTGGCCAACCGGAGCGATGCGGCGTGGGTTCCGCCGGGATCGTCACGCGTCCGCGCCGTCGAGCTGGAGTGGATCGACGCGGCCGGCCGCACGGAATTGCGGGCCGTGGGTGACGTCCTGCCGCCCCCCTTCCTATGGGCCGGACAGGTACACGAGGCACCGATGCGAATTCTCACCCCGCCGACCGAAGGCGAGTACCGGCTGATCGCGCGTATCGACGGCGTCGCGATCCTGGACCAGGTCCTCACGGTGGCGGATGTCGCGCCGCAGGCGTTCGCGGGCACCGGTGAGGGCCTGACGGCCGAGCTGCGGCTGCGGACGCCCGTTACGCTCTCCGCGCACCCCGGCGAGCGCCTCCCGATACACGTGGACGCGCTCAACACCGGAACGGTCGGCTGGGTCGAGGATGCGAACGTGCGCCTCGGGTGGATCTGGAATGCCGTCGAGCCGGACGGAAGCCTGCGCGAGATGCCCAAGTACGAGGGACGGCTCCCGCTGCTGGGACACATCTACGGCGATGTGCTCCCCGGCACCGGCTACGCGTTCGCTGGCCGGATGCACGCGCCGGACGAGCCGGGCGTCTACGAGGTCCACGTCTCGATGGTCTCGGAGCTGGTGGCGTGGTTCGACCTGCTGCCGGTGGTGATCGACGTCGAGGTCACGCCGTGGCCGCAGGAAGCCGAGTAGGCGCGGGCGGTTCGATCGACCTTGTCTGATCCGATCGTCGCGGCCGCGCCGCTGGAACGAGCATCCGCGCCCGTATCATGGCGCCCGCGCGGTGCTGCCCGCGCGATATGCGCCAACCACATGTCACGCCGCCCCGTGATCACCATCGACGGCCCCGCCGGCTCCGGAAAATCCACGGTCGGCCGGGCGCTCGCGCTGCGGCTCGGATTCGCGGCGGTCGATAGCGGCCTGTTCTACCGCGCGGCCGCCCTGGCCGTGCTGCGCGCCGGCGGCGACCCCGATGACGTTGAGGATGCCGTCACCGCGGCGCGCGGCCTGGAACTCTCGATCGCTCCGGGAGGAACGCCCGATCAGCCCATGCGGGTCCTCGACGCCGGTGTTGACATAACGACAGACGTTCGCAGCCCTGAGGTCGAGCGCGCCGTATCGCGCGTGGCGCGCATCCCGCGGGTTCGGGAGGCACTATTGGAGGCGCAGCAGCGGGCGATCGGTCGCGGCGGGGTCGTCGCGATGGGCCGTGATATCGGTACCGTGGTCTGGCCGCAGGCCGAGCTGAAGATCTTCCTGGACGCAACGTTGGAAACGCGCGTTGAACGCCGCTGGCGCGACCAATCGCCTGGCGCCACCCATGTGTCGCGCCACGAGATCCGCGACTTCGTCCGCACGCGCGACCGGATCGATTCCACCCGCGCAACCGCCCCGCTGCGCGCCGCCGACGATGCACTCGTGCTCGCGACCGACGGCCTCCCGGTCAAGGTCGTGGTCGATGAGATCGAGCACGCGCTGCGCGAACGACGCCTGCTCGAGGCGTGCTGACGTGGGCGAGACCACAGCCTCCCGCCCTACCGCCACCCCCCAGAGCCGCGCCATCTACACGTTCGGTCAGTGGTTCGGGCGTCACGTCCTCTTTCCGTCGCTGTTCAGAGTGCAGGTGGAGGGCTTGGAGAATCTCCCGCGCGAGGGCGCCGCGATGTTCGTGGCCAACCATGTCAGCGCGTTCGATCCGATCATCATTGGCACCTATCTACCGCGCCCCGTCACGTACGTCGCCAAGCGCGAGCTGGTGCAGGCGCCGATCCTCGGCTGGATGTATCGGAAATGGGGCGCCGTGCTGGTCAGACGCGATGGCAAGGACATGCCGGCGCTCCGGGCGCTGCTGCGGGTCTTACAGGCCGGCCGCCTGATCGGCATGTTCCCAGAAGGCACGCGCAGCCGGGATGGCGTCCTGCGCCGGCCACTGCCCGGCGCCGCCTACCTCGCCGCCAAGACCGGCGTGCCCGTCGTGCCGATCGCGACTTGGGGCGCCGAGCGGCTGACGCTCGCCTGCCGGGTTCGCGAAGGACGGCTCCCCGTCAGGATTCGCGTCGGCCGACCGTTCACCCCCGTCCACCAGGGAGCCTCGATACGCTCAGCCGATCTCGAAGCGCTCGGCGACCGCCTCATGCAAGCGGTCGCGGCCCTGCTCCCGCCCCAATATCGCGGCGCCTACGCGGGTCGGATCGACGCGGCCCCGCCCACCGGTGGCTGACCTGCCCGATCGCCCCGTCCGGCTTCCGATCGTCGCGCTGATCGGCCGCCCAAACGTTGGCAAATCCGCCCTGTTCAACCGGTTTGTGGGTGAGCGCGTCGCGGTGGTCGAAGACTTCCCCGGCACCACACGCGACCGCATCTACGGCGAGCTCGAGTGGCGCGGCCGCGCCTTTGCACTGGTGGATGCGGCCGGGATCGCATGGCGTGACCCGGCGCCGGTTGCCGAAGCCGCCGTCGCCCAGGCCGAGATCGCCGCCGACGAAGCCGACCTCCTGCTGGTCGTGACGGACGTGACCAGCGGCGTCGCCGACCTGGATCAGCAGGTCGCCCGGCGGGTGCTTCGTTCCGGCAGTCCGCATCTGTTGGTCGTCAACAAGGCCGACACCCAGGACCGCCGCCGCGAGGTCTCCGAATTCGCGGCCCTGGGCTTGGGGGAGCCGCACGCGGTTTCCGCGCTTCACGGCACCGCCTCCGGCGATCTGCTGGACGCCGTGATCGATCGTCTGCCCGCCGTCGAGTATGTGGACGCGGCGGGCGACGAGCCCCGGATCTCGATTGTCGGACGACCGAATGTAGGCAAGTCGTCGCTGCTCAACGCGATCCTGGGCGAGGAACGGGCGCTGGTGCACGCGGAGCCCGGCACCACCCGTGACAGCGTCGATACGGTCATGGAGTGGGACGGCCGGTCGATTCGCCTGGTCGACACCGCCGGCATGCGCCGTCGCGGCCACATCGTTCCGGGCGTCGAACGTCACAGCGTCATGCGCGCCGTTCGCTCGATGCAGCGGGCGGACGTGGGCATCCTCGTGGTCGATGCCGCCGAGGGTCCCACCAATCAGGACGCTCACGTCGCGGGCATGCTACTCGAGGCCGGCAAGGGAGTCGTGGTGGCGGTGAACAAGTGGGACCTCGTCACCGACGACTACGTGCGCACATCGGTCGAGCGTAACCTCGAGCGGATTCTCCACTTCCTCCCCGCGAGTCCGCTGGTGCGCATCTCGGCTCGCACCGGCCTGCACGTGCGGCTGGTGCCGCCCGCGGCTCTGGATGTGTTCGATGCCCGCCGCACACGTGTCACCACATCGCGGCTGAACGGATTCCTCCGCGACTGGATCGGTCGCCGCGAGCCTCCCAGCCGCCGCGGCCGGCCCGCCCGGTTCCGCTATGCGACCCAGACCGGTGTCGATCCGCCCACGTTCCTGCTGTTCTTCGCCCACCCCGAGCAGGTGCACCCCACCTACGTCCGGTACCTCGAACACGGGCTGCGACACGAGTTTGCGTTCGATGGCACACCGGTTCGTGTGCGGCTGCGTGAGTCCTGAATGGCGGCGGTTGACAGACGAAAAGAGGCGATTGATGCTGAGGCGGCGCGGGCGGAAGCCATGCTGGCATGACCACGGGCGAGCTCCTTACAACCATCGGCCTGATCGTGGCCGGCTACATCGTCGGCTCGGTCCCGTTCGGTGTGATCGTGTGCCGCCTTGGCTTCGGCGTGGACATTCTCGATCACGGCAGCCAGCGGTCCGGATCGACCAACGTGCTCCGGACTGTCGGGCCGGGCGCGGCCGCGCTGGTTCTCCTCGCGGACTTCCTCAAAGGGCTCGTCCCGGCGCTGGTCGCGCGCCTGCTGCTCGGTCATCTGCCGGCAGCGCCGGTGATGGTGGCGCTGGCCGCGCTGCTCGGCGCCAACTGGTCCGTGTTCCTCCGCTTTCGCGGCGGCCGCGGCGTCGCCACTGCCTGGGGCGCGATGATGGCGCTGGTCCCGATCGCGGCCGTGATCGGAGTGCCGCTCGGTATCGGAACGGTGATCGTCATCCGCTATGCGTCGCTCGGTTCCATCTTCGGGGCGATCGGCTTCCTGGTCGGTTCGATCGCGTTCTACGCCCTGGGCATGGGCGTGAACGGCTACCTGCTCTTCATGGTTGCCGCGATCAACGTGCTCATCGTGTTCCGTCACGTGGACAACCTGCAGCGCCTGATCTCCGGGACCGAGCGCCGGCTGGACCCCTGGCCCGAGATGATCCGCAGCCGCACGTCGCACTCACAGGACTCCGGCGACTAAGGCGATCTCCGTGCCCTCCGCGGACGTGAGCGGCTTCCGCGTCATGGATGTCCGGCGGCTCCAGAGTCCGCGCGGGCATGTCGAGATACGGCGCGCCGACGGACGTCAGGTTCGGATTCACACGAAGGTGGCGACCGATCACGGCCTTGAGGTTGGCGCCACGCTTTCCGATGCGCAGCTCGCGCGCGTTCAGGCCGAGAGCGACCTCCGCGAGGCATGGCGGACCGCCACTCGCTACCTCACGCCGCGCCAGCGCTCGGAACTCGAAGTCCGCGACCGGCTCACACGCGCCGGTCACGTCGACGATGTGATCGAGTCAACGATTCAGCGCCTCCGCGCCCGGAGCCTCCTCGACGATCGGTCGTTCGCGCACGCCTGGGTCGAATCGCGCACGCGCCGCCGCGCCCGCGGACGCGAGGTCGTCGAGCGGGAGCTTCGCGGCAAGGGCCTCGACGATGAGCTGATCGCGGAGGCGATCGAGGCCTCCTACGGCGATGAGCTCGACGTGGCCCGCCCGCTCGCCACCAAATACGTCGCGGGCCTCGGCGAGCTCGAGTGGCCGGCCTTTCGGCGCCGCCTGGGCGCCTACCTCTCGCGCCGCGGATTCGCGCACGACGCCGTGGACACGCTCATCGGCGAGCTCTGGGAAGCACGCGACGCGTGGCGCGCCGGCGCGTCGGGCTAGGAGTCCGCGAGGACCTCGGCTCGCGCGCGCCAGACGGCGCGACCGATCGCGTCGGCCGGCACCCCGCCATCCACGCCGCCGGCGGCCAACTCGGCCGCGCGGGCTAGAAGCCAGACGGCGAGCGCCGCCGCCGCCGGGGGCGGTGCCCCCTGCGCCACCAGCCCCGCGAGCGTTCCGGCCAGCACGTCGCCGGTCCCGGCGGTCGCCAGGACCGGGTTCGGCCGCGCAAGCATCCAAACCAGACCGTCCGCGCACACGCACGTCGGCGATCCCTTGGAGACCACCGTCGCGCCGGTCCGTTCCGCCAGTTCCCGCGCCGCGCGCAGCCGCGCCGTCCCGTCGGGTGCGCCGTCCAATCCGGCCAGCCGCGCCAGTTCTCCCGGGTGCGGCGTCAGCACCGCGTCGCGTCGCAGTTCGTGGAGGGCGTCCGGCCGGTCGGCCAGCGCGTTGAGCCCGTCTGCATCGATCACCGTGGGAACATCCGCGCGTGCCAGCGCCACGGCCAGCGCGTCGCTCGTGTAGCTTCGCCCTAGCCCGGGGCCGATCAACACCACCTCCGGCGCCGCGCGTTGAATCAGGTCGTCGGCGTCGGCATCGGCATCGATGCACCCATCCGCGTTGGTGGACAGCGGGAGGGACGTGGCTGACGGCGCGGCGGCGGCGGCCGCCGCGACGGCGGGCTCGACCGAAGCCACGGTAACCAGACCGGCGCCCGCTCCGATCGCCGCGATCGCGGCGAGGGTCGGCGCGCCGCGAAACCGATCGCTGCCTCCCACGATCAGCACGCGCCCGAAGGTGCCCTTGTGCCCGCCCGGCGTTCGAGCCGGCAGCAGCCCGCGCACCGTTCGCCCATCGATGAGGCGCAGCGGCAGTTCCTCGAGAGTCTCCGCGGCCAGCTCGATGTCCAGCGCGCGCACCCGTCCGGCGAACTCAATGGCCGGGTGCAGCAGCGAGCCGAGCTTGATCGGTCCGGTCGCCAGCGTGTCCGTCGCGCGGAACGCATCCGCGTCCGCCGCGCTGGTGTCGCCATCCGTCCCTGTCGGGATATCCACCGAGTAGCGGGCCTGATCACGGACCGCCGGCAGCGCCTGCAGCATCTGGGCGACCGCGCCACGCAGCGGCGGCGAGCTGCCGATGCCCAGCAGCCCGTCCACCACACACGCGGCGGGGGCGACATCGTTGGCCAGCTCGGCCGCGTCACCCGACCAGACCCTCCAGGACACGCCGGCCCGCCGCGCGTCGCGGACCAGGTCGTCGTCTCGCTGCCGCGCTCCCCAGCAGATGACGGACGCGCCCTCTTCGCTCAGATGCCGCGCCATGATCAGCGCGTCGCCGCCGTTGTCGCCTGGTCCGATCAGCGCCACGACCCGCCGCGCCTGAACCGGGCCGAGCGCCCGCCCCACTTCTCGCGCCAGCGCCCGGCCGGCGATCCGCATCAGGTTGCGCTCGGGAGGCGCCGCGCGCTCCAGCGACCGCATGCCGGCGACATCGACCACGCGATCGAACGCGGCGCCGTCGCCGCGAACGACCGCCCCCAAGCGCATGGCGGCTAGCCGACCGCCACCGCAAAGGCGATGGCCAGCTCGCGGCTGTGCGTCAAGCTGATCTCGATGCGCGCGAATCTCAACTCCACCGCCCGCGCCTTGGCGCGGCCGTGCAGCCGGACCAGCGGCTTCCCGCGCCGATCATTCACGATCTCGATCTCGCGCCAGAGAACGCCGCGCATCCCCGTCCCAAGGGCCTTTGAGACGGCCTCCTTGCCCGCAAAGCGCGCCGCCAGCTCATTCGCCCGGCCGCGGCTGTACGCCTGCTCTCGATCCGTATAGATCCGCCGAAGAAACCGCTCCCCGAATCGATCTAGGGCCGCCGCGATCCGCGCGATCTCGATCGCGTCCACTCCGGCGCTGACCGTTGGCAGCGACACTGCCGCTAGTGGCCGGTCAGTTCGATCCCACGAATCGCCGACTCGTACTCCCAGCCGCTGCCCAGGACCTCGATCCGACGCAGGGACACCGGTGTGGGCTGGAGCTGATGGAGCAGATCGTCGCTTTGGTATGTGACCCATTCGCCCGCGGGGATCTTCTGTCCCAGCTTGACGCTGAGGCCCTCATCGTTCTGGTAGTAGAAGCCCCGGCCCCAGACTTGCTCCTGGCCATCCGCGTCCAGATATGTGAGGCGGATGATCAGCGGGTACTCGGTGCCGGCCGTGCCGCCGCCCGACAGACTCTGATGATCGGTGCGTACGTCCACCCGCAGCCCCAGCCGCACGAAGTCCCGGACGTCCCGATCGAGCGTCTGCAGAACGCCGCTCTCACCGTGACGCTGGGTCGACCCGTCATCGGTTCGCCGCACGAATCGCAGCTCATCTTCCGACTGAATTACGCGGCCCGCCACCCCCGCCTCGGTATCGATGAACGATTGCCATACCGGACCATCGAGGTCGGTGGCGAAGAATGGATCGGCGACCAGCCCGCGATCCAGCGGCAGCGGCGCCTGAATCGCCGCGTTCTCGAGAACCCGCGCGCGCTGGCCCGCGCCGACGGTTGCCGAATGGGCGCCTGACATCAGGATGGCGCGGCCCGCTCGCACGCTCAGATCGGCCGCTCCGTCATCCGCCAGATCGATCCGAAAGCTGCCCTCGGCCAGGTCGACCCGCGCGTCTCGGGCGAGCAGCTCGAGCGTGCGATCCGGTGCCTCCGGGTGCCGAGACACTCCCAGATTCAGGCGGCCGCCGTACAGCCGCAGCACGGTGTCCTGTACCGTCGTGTTGAAGCGGCCGAACTGCATCCGCTGCACGCCCAACTCAGTCTCGTTGTAGAGCAGTGCGGTGCTCCCATCGGGAAGCGTCAGAAAGACGCGTGAGCGCTCATCCGTGCGGATCCGGCTGCCCTCGGTGAGCGACGCGTCGGCAGGCATGTCCTGCCACACGGCGGTCGCCGGCGGCTGATACAAGACCGTGCCCTCCAGGATCTCGGCGCGGACGGGACGCGACTCCACGACGCCGCCCAGCAACGCGCCGACGCCCCGGGGAATAAAGATCACGCCGGCCACGAACAGCGCCAGCGAGATCGTCAGCGCGGCCCACGCCAGCCGGTGAGTGCCGCGAAACTCTTCGAGCGACGGTTCCTCGATCTGCCGAGGCGCGTCGCGCTTCGTCTCGAACTGCATCAGGCTATGCTACGCACGCACGCGGAATTCGTGAAGCGTCTGGTCCGATCGCGACCAGCTGACATCCACCGTGCGGACGCCCGCCAGCGGCGGACCGGTGCGCAGATCCTCGACCAGGGCCTCAAGCACGGGCCGCGGCCCGTCCGCGACCACGTCAACCCCGCCGTCGGTCCGATTGCGCACGTAGCCGCTGATTGCGCGTGCCCGTGCCCGCGCTGCCACGAAATATCGGAACCCGACCCCCTGCACCCGCCCGTGAACGGCGGCAATCAGCCGGACCTTGGGGGGATCCTCGACCGCCATGTCAAAACAGCGCGCCCTGCTCCGCCGCGTCGCGCGGCGTCTCGCGCCCAAGATGCGCGTAGGCGAGCTTCGTCGCCGCCCGGCCGCGCGGGGTCCTCGCCAGAAAACCCGCCTGCAAGAGGAACGGCTCGTAGTACGCCTCGAGCGTCATCACGTCCTCCGCCAGCGTCGCCGAAAGCGCCTGCAGGCCGACCGGCCCCCCGTCGAATGCGTCCACGATCGTGGTGAGAATGCGGCGGTCCATGGCGTCGAGGCCCGCTTCATCGACTTCGAGATCGTTCATCGCGGCGTCTGCCACCTCGGACGTGATCGTCCCGTCGGCCATGACTTCGGCGTAGTCGCGCACGCGTCGCAGCAGCCGGTTGCAGACGCGCGCGGTGCCGCGCGATCGCCGCGCGATTGCCGCCGCTCCGCCCGCCGTGATCGCCACCTCGAGGATCCCGGCCGAGCGGCGCACGATCTGTCCGCACTCCTCGACGTCATAGAACTCCAGCCGGTGCACCGCGCCGAAGCGGTCGCGCAACGCCGGGGTCAGCGCGCCCGCGCTCGTGGTCGCGCCGATCACGGTGAATCGGGGCAGCGCCAGCCGGTAGGTCCGTGCGTGCGGCCGGCCGCCGCCGACCACGATGTCGAGCGCGTAGTCCTCCATCGCCGGATAGAGGATCTCCTCGACCGTCTTCCCGAGCCGGTGGATCTCATCGATGAACAGCACCTCGTGCGCGTCCAGGCTGCTCAGCGTGGACGCCAGATCGCCCGGCCGCTCAAGCGCCGGACCCGAGGTCACCCGCAACCGCCCTTCCATCTCGGCGGCGATGATGTGCGCCAGCGTCGTCTTTCCGAGCCCCGGAGGCCCGGCCAGCAGCACGTGGTCCACCGGCTCGCCGCGCTGCTTGGCCGCGGTGATCATCAAGCGCAGGCCGCGTTTGATCGTCGCCTGACCGATGAACTCGTCATCCGCCAGATGGCGCGGCCGCAGCGCGTTCTCGAGATTGGTGTCCTCGGAGGCCGCCTGCGACGCGGTCACGCGCTCGGTCATCGCGTCGCGCGCCCGCCGAGGTCACGGAGCGCCAGCGCGATGCGCTCCTCCACCGGTAGCTCCTCGCCCGCGCTCTGGTTCAAGGCAAACGCCGCCTCCGCCCGCGTGTAGCCCAGCCCCAGCAGGGCCTCCAGCGCTTCAGTTACCCCGTCGTCGGATGGGCCAAGCCGGGCGCCGTCTTCGGGGATCAGACGGCCGCGCAGCTCCAGGATTATCCGGCTGGCGAGCTTCTTCCCGATCCCGGAGACCGCCTGAAACGGGACCGGGTCCTCGTGATCGAGCGCCTCGACGATGCGCTTCACGGGATGCGTGGACAGCACTCGCACGGCCATCCGCGGCCCCACGCCGTTCACGTTCAGCATGTGGGCGTAGACGTCCAGCTCCTCTGGGGTCTCGAACCCCGCCAGAATGGGCCCGTCGGCACCGATTTGGAGCTGAGTGTGCAGCGTCACATCGGTCCCGGGCGGCGCCATCGCGCGATGCGGCACCGTCACTTCGAGGCACAGCCCGGTGCCTTCGATACGCACCACCAACGATTCGGCGCGCGTCTGCGCCACCGTGCCCCGCAGCTCCGCGATCATCGGCCCACCAACGAACGCTCGAGCGCCCGCGCTCTGAACGAGTGCACGTGGCAGATAGCCACCGCCAGCGCGTCGGCCGCGTGGTCCGGCGTCGGCGGCGCGTCCAGCCCCAGCAGGCGGGCCACCATGGCCTGCACCTCGGCCTTGTCGGCGCGGCCGTACCCGGTCACGGCCAGCTTGATTTCCGGCGGCGAGTATTCCTCCACCGCCAGCCCGTGGTCGGCCGCCGTGAGGTGCGCGACGCCGATCGAGTGGGCGACCTCGACCGACGAGGTCAGCGTGCGTGCATGCCCGAGGCGCTCGACCGCGACGGCCGAGATCGGGTACGCGTCGAACAGATCGGTCAGCTGATCACGAATGATCGCCAGACGCGATCCCAGCGGTGTGCGCGCCTTCGTCGTGATGCAGCCGAACGTCACGCAGCGCAGGTCACGCTCGCCTTCGACAAGCCCGTAGCCGCAGCGGGCGGTGCCGGGGTCCATGCCTAGGGTCAACATCCCCGGCGGCAACCCCTACCCCGCCAGCTTCGCAACCAGCCCCTCACTGAGCTCCATGGTCGCATGCACGCGACGAACGTCTTCCAGCTCCTCGAGTTGCTCCACCAAGCGCAGCACGCGCTCGGCGTCATCGTCGGCGAGCTCTGTCGGTGTGCTCGGCAAACGCGTGAGCTCGGCGATCCTGACCTCGCAGCCATGCTCGTCCAGCGCCCGGCGGATTCGGTCGAGATCCTGCGGCGCTGTATAGATGTGAACCGATCCGTCGACCTGGTCCACGTCCACCGCCCCCTGATCGATCGCGAGCAGCTCGAGTTCCTCGACATCGCCGTCGCCGCAGGCGATCTCGATCTCGCCGCGCGACTCGAACTGCCAGGCCACCGCGCCGGATTCGGCGAACGTCCCGCCAAGCTTCGCCAGCGTGTTGCGAACGCTCGAGACCGTCCGGTTGCGGTTGTCGGTCACGACCTCGACTAGCAGGCCCACGCCGCCCGGCGCGTAGCCCTCGTACACCAGCTCTTCTACCGAGCTATCGGTGCCGGCGCCGTCCCCGGCGCCGCGCTGGATCGCGCGCTCGATGGTGTCTTTCGGCATGTTGGCGGCACGTGCTTTGGACAGCGCCTGCTCGAGCCGAAAGTTCCCGGACGGGTCAGCGCCGCCCTGCTGCGCCGCCACCGTGATCTCGCGTCCGATCTTGGTGTACACCTGGCCGCGCTTCGAGTCGTTCGCGGCCTTCTGGCGCTTGATCTGAGACCACTTGGAATGGCCGGAAATCCCGATTCCTCCGCGCGGCCGGGCTGATCTGGCGACCGTTCGCAGTATAGGACAGGCCTCGGTGGACCCCGTGCTAGCATCGCCCCCGAACCTGATTCGACACACCGGCCAATGGATCAGATCGTTCTCATACGCCTCCTGCTCACCGGCGCCGCGGCGCTGCTGATGGCGCTGATGGTGGCCAAGGTGTACAGCCCGTGGGCGCAGCCTCCGCCGGGAAACGGCGAACAGGAATCCCGCATGCGCTACCGGCAGCGGCTGCTGCTGTATCGCTTCCATATTCTCGGGATCCTAGGCATCGTGCTGCTCGGACGCATCGTTCCCGGCGGCCCCTGGGTGCCGGAAGGCTCGGACTTCCTCGCCGTCCTGCTGATCCTCGGTTGGCTGTTTGTCCCCGTCGTCTACTCCTTCACCGACCGGGGCTTCGCGACGGGCGCCGGACGGTTCTACGAGTGGTCCGAGTTCAGCGACTACCGACGCAGCCTGAACGTGATCCAGCTCCGGGCCGCCGGCGGCCGCGGCGGCGTCTCGCTCTTCCTCAACGACCCGCAGCAGCAGTCCGTGCTGCCGGTGCTCCGCCGCCACATCTCCTAGCATCAGGGCGGCGCCTAACCCGTCCTGACTCTTGTAGAAGGCGCCGCGGCCTCACCGTGCATCGCAACGTGGCCCGACCTTCAGGTCGGGATGTCCCCACGCGGTCGTGCCGCATCCTGAGGAAAGGGCGGTTCGCGAACCGCCCCTACGGTCGAACTGTGAACGGGCGTGAGCCGGAGGACACGCCAACGCACCCGTTGATGGTCGCGGAACGATCTCGCCCAACCGCGCGTACTTCTCTATAGCGTTCCTCCACGGGGCACGGGCCATGCGGGTGGCTTATGACGGATAAACAGGCTGTTCTGAGCTGTCAGGACGGCGATCGCGAAGCGTTCCGCCATCTGGTGGACCAGTACCAAAACGTGCTCTATCGCACGGCCATGTTGATGACTGGCAGCCGGGCGCTGGCTGCGGAGCAGGTCCAAGAAACCTTGCGCGCGGCGTGGTGGGGCATTCACGGCTTCCAGCACGGCTGCTCGGTCAAACCCTGGCTCATGCGCATCCTCGTCCGTGAGGGCGCGTCCCAGCGCCGCAAGCGGTTGCCTCCCGCCGGCGTCCCGGCCGACGACGATCAGCCGGAGGGCCTCCCCGCTCCGGTCGAACCCGTCGAGGCGCCCCAAGAGCGCGAGGTGATGCGGCAAGCCCTCGGCAGCCTCGATCCGGACCACCGGCAAGTCCTGGTTCTCCGGTACTTCGCCGATATGACGGTCCTCCAGTTGGCCTGTGCCATTGGCGCAGGGGAGGACATCGTCGAATCCAGACTGCAACACGCGCTCGACCAATTGCGCGGGCAGCTCGAGGCCTCTGCGACGCTCGGGAGGCTGACAACCATGGCCCCTGGTGATCCCTCTGACCAAGCCCTGGCAGACGCCCTGCGGAAGCATTTCATGGCGGAGGCCCGTTCCCTGCGCGCCCCCGCGGACCTGTGGGACTCGCTCGAAAGCCGGCTCGAAGGTCCCCCTCGCATCACGTGGATCCGGCGCAAGGTCCTGGCCGCCGCTGCCCGCTGCCGGATCTCCGCCCTGGCCGCCGGCGGGGCGGCCGCGGTGGCGGTCTGGGCTGCAACTGCCTGCGGCGAAGCACAAGTTGTCGAGAAGATCGTCACGCAGGCAGTCGAGGTCGAGAAGTACGTCACGCGGGAAGTCATGGTCGAGAAAGTCGTCACCCGGGAAGTCGCGGCGCCCGCGGCCCAAGCTTCGGCCGCGCCTGCCGGTCGTGGTTCGACCAGCTCACCATGACCGGCGGGCGCCGAACTCATCCAGTTCGTGCCGAGGCAGGCCGGGCGCCTCGCTCGCCGACCCGGATGGCCAGCTCCCCTAGGCGATCACCACCGGCCGAATAGCTCCGACGAGCCCACCGACTCGTAGCGGCGCAGCGCGAGATGGAAGACCGTCAGCCCCACCACCAGGGTCGCGATGCCCACCGGCAACGCGAACGCCCCCGGCAGCCAGTGCTGCTCCGGCCGCAGCGCGAACGCCACCGGGTAGTAGGCCGTGAAGGCGAACGGCACCACCGTCATGCCCACCCGCAGCGGTTCGGAGAGGATCTCCAGCGGGTACTTCGTGTGCTCGTGGAACGCCGCAAACCCGTGCACCAGCGAGCGCACCCGCGTGAGCCATGCGGCCGAGGCGAAGAGCGTCATGTGCATGCCGGCCCAGACGAAGACCCCCGCCAGCAGGCCGAGCAGGATCAGCAAGATTGAGATTGGATTCGCAAATACACCCGCTGCCGCCATCGTCTCCACCAGCACTGCCGTCAGCCCAACGACCTTGAAGAGGGTGTCGGATTTCATCCGAATCACCGGCGTCCAGACCAGGAGCGGGACCGGCCGGACGAGCGCGTAGTCGAGGCGCCCCTCGTGGATGAAGAAGTCGATGTTCACGGCGATGCGGAACACGAACAGCTCGATGTACATGCTCAGCCAGCCCACCACCGCCATCAGGATCGCCTCGGATGCGGTCCAGCCGCCCAGGTCGCTGACCAGCGCATAGAGCAGGCCGATGAACCCGATCCGGGCGGCCTGCCACGCAAGGTCGCTGATCACGGCCAGCAAGGATGACGTCCGGTGCTGCGCCATCACCTTCGCCTGGGTCGCGATGCCCAGTGCGTATAGGCGCACCCAGCGGCGCATGCTCAGCCGCCCTGGATCTGGATACGCCGGGCCATCCGGCGCCACAGCAATTGCCCGGCCACGATCAGCGCGATGGCCCACACCGCCTGGACCGCCAGCGCCCTGGCCGCGTCCACCCCGTGGAGATTGCCCAGATAGAACAGCGCCGGCGTGGACACCACCGCCTGGAACGGCAGGATCTCGGCCGCCACGCGCAAGGCGTCGGGCATCGCCGCGAGCGGGATCAACGCGCCGCTCATCAACTCCTGCACCGCCACTCGGGCCTTGACCAGGCCCGAGCCCTGCAGCGTCTGCATGGTCAGCGTGTTGAGGATGGTCTGGAGGCCGGCCATCACCACCCACCCCAACATCAGGCTCAGGAGGAAGAGGAGTCCGTCGCCCAGCGTGGCCGGTCCCTCGGCGACGCCCGTCAGTCGAAAGATCAGCCACACCGGCAGCGCGATCAGCACCGCGTCAAAGGCAAACAGCCCCGCCCACTCGGCGTAGCGCAGGACCTGGATGTTGAGCGGCCGGACCAGGTCCATCGCGATCTGCCCGGTCTCCACGTTGCGCATCGTCCGGTACACCACCGAAGCCGTGGCCTGGCCCATGCGGGCCAGGTTCACCACCTGCGCGATCACGATGTAGGTGGCCAGCTGCGTCGCGGTGAAGTTCGCCTGGACCTGGTCCGACTGGGCGTGAATCACGCCCCAGATGCTCAGCAGCACCAGCGTGATCAGGATCGTCGCCCCGAATCCGACCAGGAAATCGAGCCGTAGCGCCAGCCCGAGCTTTACGTAGGTCCCGGCGATGCCGCCGTAGCTTGCGACCGAGCGTCGCCAGCTAGCCGCTGCGGACGCCATGGCGGTAGACGCTCAGGATCACGTCCTCGATCGGGGGCTCGCGAACTGTGATGTTGTGGACCCCGGCGTGCGCCATGATCAGCCGGCTGGCCTCGACGATCTCCTCCGCGCTCGCGATCCCCGAGACGTGCAGCCGGGGACCGTCAACCGTCACCAGCGCCTCTGGCCAGCGGGC
The DNA here is from genome assembly GCA_965247475.1 of Chloroflexota bacterium. Classification (GTDB taxonomy): domain Bacteria; phylum Chloroflexota; class UBA11872; order UBA11872; family UBA11872. The sequence goes on along the minus strand of OZ252016.1, from coordinate 1,740,198 downwards.
GGCGAGTGGCTGCTCCAGCGCCGCGGCCGTCGGGGCCTCGATCTCCGCCTTGATCGAGCGGACCGACGCATGCCGCTCGATCAAGCCTTGAAGCTGGCCGTCGTAGATGAGCGCGCCGTGATTGAGCACCATCACGCGCTCGCAGAGCTGCTGGATGTCCACCAGATCGTGCGTGGTCAGCAGGACCGTCGTGCCCTGCGAGCGGCTGATCATCCGCAGGAAGTCCCGGATCCGGTGCTTGGCCTCGATGTCCAGCCCGATCGTCGGCTCGTCCAGATAGACCAGCCGGGGCCTGTGCAGAAAGGCCGCGCCCAGCTCGCAGCGCATGCGCTGCCCCAGGCTCAGCGTGCGCACCGGCTGCCGCAACAGGTCCTGGAGGTCCAGCAGCTCCGTCAGCGTCGCGGTCTGCTCCTCGAAGTCGTTGGCGCTCATCCCATAGACGTGCCGCAGCAGGACATACGAGTCGATCGGCGGCAGGTCGAAGAGCAGGTGCGAGCGCTGCCCGAAGATCACGCCGATGTCCTGCGCGTTGGCGATGCGCTGGTGGAACGGGTTGCGGCCGAAGACGGAGATGTCGCCGTTGGTCGGGAACAGCACGCCGGTCAGCAGCTTCACGGTCGTGGACTTGCCCGCGCTGTTGGGGCCGATCAGCCCGACGACCTCACCGCGCTCGATGTCGAAACTCACGCCGTCGACGCCGCGGATCTCCTCGTACCGCGGTTTGAGCAGCGAGCGCAGCCAGCCGAAGCGGCCCGGGCCGCCTTCCCACATCGGCAAACTGCGCGCGGGACGTCCTATGCATCCCCACCCAACGGTGGACGCGGCTCGCTTGGGACGGTGCGGCCTGTATCGTGACGCTGCGACGGTCAGGCTCGAGGTGAGCGATGTCGAGCGACGCTGAAGGGCTGAGCACGTCGTGGCCCGTTCTACGCACGTACCGTCGCGAGCGGCTGCGACGGGTTGCCATGCCCGTGGGCGGCACCGGCACCGTGTCGGTTGGCGGACGCGGCGACCTGCGGGACTGGGAGATTGTGAACCGCCCGGCCAAGGGGTTCGTGCCGCAGGCCCAGGTCGCGCGCGCGATGACGCATGCGCAGGCCTTCTTCGCACTTCACGCGCGGCCGGTCGGCGGCCCGCCGGTCACGCGCGCCCTCGAGGGTGACCTCGACGCTGTCGAGTTCGAGGGCACGCTCGGCAGCGGCGCGTCGCATCACGGCCTCCCGCGCTTCGCCGAGGCCTCGTTTCACGCCGCCTACCCATTGGCCCAAGTGCGGCTGCGCGATCCGGATGTGCCGGTAGCCGTTCGGTTGGAGACGTTCAACCCGCTGATCCCGGGGCGCGCTGACGACAGCGGCATCCCGGTGGCCATGTTCCGCTGGGTACTGACCAACGAGTCCGACGAGCAAGTGCGAGCGTCGGTTTGCGGCAGCGTTGCCAATTTCATCGGGACTGACGGACATCTCGGTGAGCCCTGCCGGAACCGCAATACCTGGCGGACCTCGGCGGGCCTGCGGGGACTTGCGATGGGATCGGACGGCGTTCCCACGCATTGCGAGCAGTGGGGCACGCTCGCGCTGGCGGTGCTCGACGCAACCGGGCAAACCGTCACCGCGCGCACGGCTTGGCACGACGTGCCGTGGGGAGACGCGCTGCTCGATTTCTGGGATGACTTCAGTTCCGATGGCGAACTGGAGGGACGGCCGGCCGGAGACACCGATTCGCCGACCGGATCCCTGGCAGTCGCGGTGGACCTCGAGCCGGGCGCCGAGCGCTCGCTTGTCTTCCTGCTGGCCTGGCATTTCCCCAATCGCCTCACATGGGACGTCATGCGCACCGGCGACTCCAACGACGGCGGTGCCGACTGGGTCGGCAACCACTACGCCACGCGTTTCCGCGATGCCTGGCACGTTGCCGAGCATGCGGCGGCGGAACTGGCCGCGCTCGAACGCGACACCGTCGAGTTTGTGCGCGCGTTTTGCGCCGCCGACGTCCCGGACGCGGTCAAGGAGGCCGCGCTGTTCAACCTCAGCACCCTCCGGTCGCAGACGGTCTTTCGCACCGCGGACGGCCATCTGCATGGGTGGGAAGGCTGCGATGCCCACGCCGGTCTGGGGTTCGGCACGTGCACCCACGTGTGGAACTACGAGCCTGCCACCGCGTTTCTGTTCGGTGAGTTGGCTCGCGGCATGCGTGATGTTGAGTTCAACCACTCGACCGGCAGCGATGGGCACATGGTCTTTCGCTCGGCGCTGCCGGTCGGACGCGACTCCGGGTGGCGGCTCGCGGCCGCCGACGGCCAGCTGGGCTGCTTGGTCAAGCTCTTTCGAGAGTGGCAGTTGAGCGGCGACGACGACTTCCTGCGGCGCATGTGGCCGGGCGCCCGCCGCGCGCTCGAGTATTGCTGGATCGAGGGAGGGTGGGACGCGGATCGCGACGGTGTGATGGAGGGCTGCCAGCACAACACGATGGACGTTGAGTACTTCGGCCCCAATCCGCAGGTCGGCGGCTGGTACCTGGCCGCGCTGCGCGCGGCGGAGGAGATGGCGGCGCACCTGAGCGAATCCGAGTTCGCCGCGGAGTGCCGCCGGATGTTCGATCTCGGTCGTTCGTGGATCGACGCCAACCTCTTCAACGGCGAGTACTACGAGCATGAGATCCGGCCGCAGCCCGACCGTTCCCGCATCGCCGTCGGCCTGCGGCGGGCGGAAGAGGATGCCCCGCAGCATCTCGACGCACCCGAGCACCAGGTTGGGCGAGGCTGTCTCGTCGACCAGCTAGTGGGCCAGGCCGCGGCGCGCCTGTGCGGGCTCGGGCCGCTGCTCGATCAGGACCACGTGGCCGCGACGCTGCGCTCGATCGTGCGCTACAACTTCCGCCGTCCAATGCGGCGCCACTTCAATCAGTTCCGCAGCTACGCGCTGGCCGACGAGTCGGGACTGGTGGTCGCCGCCTATCCGCGGGGCGGCCGTCCAGACCGTCCATTTCCATACTGCAGCGAGGTATGGACGGGCCTCGAGTACACCGCGGCGGTTGGCATGCTCCAAGAGGGTCAAGCAGCGCCGGCGCTCAAGGTGATCGAGGCCGTGCGCGCCCGTCACAATGGCGAGCGCCGCAACCCCTTTAGCGAAGCCGAGTACGGGCATCACTACGCCCGCGCGCTGGCCGCCTGGGGATCAATCGTGGCAGTCGCCGGCTTCCGCTTCTCGGCGGTGCGCGCCGCGATGTGCTTCGCCGCTGAACAGGGCACCGTGTTTTGGTCAAACGGCGCTTCCTGGGGCACCTGCTCGCGGCGGCGTGGCGGCGATGGCTGGCATGTGCGCCTCGACGTGATCGGCGGTGAGGTCCGACTGCGCACGTTCGAGCTCACTGGCGGGGGACGCGCTCGATTGGATCCGGAACGCGTGATCCGCGCCGGCGAGAACCTCAGGCTGAGACTGCCCAGCTAGGACGGGAGCACGGATGCCCCGAAGCCAACGAACACTCGTCTCCGTGCTATTTGCGGTGAATGTTCTCTCAGGAATCGTTTCTTTCGGTCGGTCAAGATATGGGAATAATGTTGGTATTTCCCGCTCCGATGGCAACAATACCCACCGGGTTTATGCCTCCAATGGCAACAAGACCTATTGAGTTCATGCCTCCGATCGCAATAAGACCTATTGAATGTACGGCTCCAAACGTCACAATACCCATCGCATTCAGGATGCTTAATGCAGCAAGTCCAAGTGCGTTGATACCTCCTGCCGCAACAAGACCGATTGCGTTTCGGCGTCCTATAGCGACAGGACCAACTGCGGTTGTGCCTGAGCTGATTGCATCCGACATTTCCGCTCCTCCAAGGTGACGCGAACAGGGCTAGCCAGGTGACCGCCCCCTTTGGGGTGGGACGGACCGGGGCTCGGCGAGAGCCGCCCAGAAACGGTGGCCCACCGACGCCGTCTGCCGCAACGTCATTCCGAGCCGTTCCCGCGTGTCATTCCGAGGCGAAGCCGAGGACTCTCACGGCCCCGGACCGGCGAAAGCAAGTCCTGAGTGGGTCGAAGGGTCCGGCCTTAGTCCATCGAAAGGCCCATCCCTCACCGTGCGCTGTCACTGGCGTCCCTACGCCAAGCTTGACGGGCGAACACCAGCTCCGCGGTCACGGCGATTCAGTCTCGCCGCTCGCGCCCTTGCTCCGTCTCCGCTGCAGCTCGTCCCACATCTCCCGCTCGTATCCGGACCCCTGGCCGTCATAGAACCGCGAGCCATTCACGTCGTCGGGCAGATACCGCTGCTTGACATAATTGTCCGGGTATTCATGCGGATATGCGTACCCCTGGCCGTATCCTTCGGCCTCGGCGCCGCGAAACGCCGCGTTCCGCAGGTGCAGCGGCACCGTCAAATCGGCGCCATCGGCGATGGCCCGCTCGGCCGCGTCGAGCCCGCGGCCGGCCGCGTTGCTCTTGGGCGCGGCCGCCAGGTAGATGGCGGCCTGCGCCAGCGCGAACCGGGCCTCGGGCAGCCCCAGCCGCTCCACCGCCTGGGCTGCGGCGATCGCCAGCCCGAGCGCTCGGGGGTCGGCGTTGCCAATGTCCTCCGACGCCAGGATGACCAAACGCCGCGTGATGAACTCCGGCGCCTCGCCCGCGTGCAGCATCTTCGCCAGCCAGAAGAGCGCCGCGTCCGGGTCCGAGCCGCGCACGCTCTTGATGAACGCCGAGATCGTGTCGTAGTGGCCCTCGCCGGCGCGGTCGTACTGAACCCGTCGCTCCAGCATCGCGCGCTCGACGATCTCCGCCGTGATCGCCGCGGCGTCGGCGTGCGTCGCGTAGATCGCGGCGGTCTCGGTCCAGTTCAGCGCCACCCGCGCGTCGCCGCCGGAGCCGTTCACGATGAACTCGATCGCGCCGGCGTCGAAGTCGGAACGCTCCGGCCCGCGGTCGGCATCGGCGATGGCTCGTGCGACGATCCCCCGAACCTGCTCCGGCTCGAGCGGCCGCAGCCGCAGCACTTGCATCCGTGACAGCAGCGGCGCATTCACCGTGAACGACGGGTTCTCGGTCGTCGCGCCCCACAGTGCGATGGTTCCGTCCTCCACATGCGGCAGCAGGGCGTCCTGCTGCGCTTTGTTGAAGCGGTGGATCTCGTCCAGAAACACCAGCGTGCGTCGCTCGTAGAGCTTGCGCTGCTCGCGCGCGGCCTCGATCGCCGCGCGCGCCTCGCGTACCCCGGCGGTGACCGCGCTGAGGCCGATGAAGTGGCGGCCCGTGGTCGCCGCAACGATCCGCGCCAGCGTGGTCTTCCCGCTGCCCGGCGGTCCCCACAGGATCACCGACCAAACGTGATCCTCCTCCAGCGCGGTCCGCAACGGCGCGCCCGGCCCCACCAGATGCTCCTGCCCGACGAACTCGTCGAGGTCGCGAGGACGCATCCGGGCGGCCAGCGGCATCTCCCGCGCGATCCGTTCTTCCGTCGCGTGGTCGAACAGATCACGCGTCATGGGCACGCCTCAGCTCGCCGCGCACGATCGACAGACATCGCTCCGCGCGTGCGAGGTCCCCGGGCCCAACGTCATGCGACGAATAGCGCGCTGCGATGAACAGCCGCGTCAGGTCCTGCATCTCGGCGCCGCTGGCGATGCACGCCGCGGCGAGCGCGGTCTGGAACTCCGGCGGGGTCTCCGCCGGTGCCCGCCGGATCCCGCGCAACTCGGCCTCACGCACGAGCTGCACGTAGAGCCGATGGATACCCTCGCGCGCGGACAGTTCGCGCGTGCGCCCGCCGGCAGGAGCGCTCGCAGCCGCTCCGCGTCCCCGCGCCAACGTCTTCAGCTCGATCGCCACCGCCGCCGCGACCTCCCGTCCCCAGCGCACGAACCCGACGACCGCCATCGCGAGCGCCCACACAACGGACCCCGCGGCGCGCAGCCTCGCTCGCATCCACCCCACCAGTCTGGGCCGCCTCCAGGAGTGGCCGAGCAGGATCCGGTACAGCGCGAACAGCGTCAGCAGGATCGCCGCGATCGCGACCAATCCCCCCAGGATCTCCACCACGGAGATCGACATGCCGTCCTCGGCGCCCGCCGCGGGCTGCTGGGCCGGAGGCGTCGCGGCCCCATCGGTCTGCGGACGCAGGAACTCAAACAGCCGCGCGAACATGGCGAACGCGAAGATCGCCGCCCCGATGATGAACTGCGAGATTCGGAACGCCTGATCGATCAGCCATTGACCGGCGATGAGGAATGTGTCCGTTTCCACCGCCGGCAGGAACATCGCGATCACCAGGGCCGCCGCGAGGATGATCAGGCTCGAGCGAATCCAGGTCCCGGTGAGCCCGGGCGCCACCGACGCGAGCTCGATGGACCACTGCGAGGTTCGTCGGATCAGGTTCGCGTAGCTCAACAGCAACATCACGCTGATGAAGTACAGCACCACCAGCACCAGGCCGGCCGGGATCAATTCGCCGCTGCCCTGCTCGGCGGCGACGGTCACGGTCAACGCGGTCAGCCCGACCAGGACTCCGCCGCCGGTCATCACGATCTGCGTGAGCTCCGCCACCACACGTCCGCGATCCACGTAGCGCGCCCGGCCCGTTACCCATTCGTAGTACTCCGGCGACCGGATCGCCGGCGGCACCTCACTGGTCTGCGGGTGCAACAGGTCGATGGCGCGGGCGACTCGCATGCCGACCACCCATACCACCGCCAGCACCACCGAGAGGGCGATCACCGTAAAGTCGATCAGGCTGTAGAAGAAGCCCACCGGCCCGAGTTCGGGCGCATCCACCGCTCCGGCCTCGAAGAAAGCCGTGATTCGCGTGATGAACAGGATGGGCACGACCAGCGCCAGCCAGTGCTGCCAGCGATAACTCGCGGCCGAGAACCGTCCGCTGCGCGTGGCCACGATCATCGAGACCACAAAAACCACCGCCATGATCGTGAGCAGCACGTATGCGCGATCCACGCCCACGCCAAGCGCCTGGATCGCGATCGTCAGCCCCGCGCCGAACAGCCCGAAGCAGGTCAGCGCGAAGACGGTCAGAATGATTCGGCTATACGGCCGCTCGACGCTGGTGCCAGTCACCCGCCTGTTCCTTGCTGGTGATCGCGAACGCCGTCAACCCGGCGGCCCGCGCGGCGCCGGCCGCGAGATTGGCGGCCGACGGGTCCGTGAACACCGCGACCACGCGATGTCCCAGTTTGCGCTGTGCAACCAGGGCCGCCAACAGTCCCTCGGTTCGCAGACCCGTCACCACCAGCAACGTCGAACCGAACGGCAGGCCGATCGACCCGGTGGAGATCAAGTCGCCGGGCGCCGTGCCCTCGATCAGCTCGACGCGGGCGAGCAGATCCAGCACGCGCATCAGGTGCCCGCGGCCCCGCCCCATCGGGAGCCGCGGGTATCGCGACCCGGCCCGCCGTCGCGCCTCCGCGCTGCGTGAGCCGGGCCGGCCGCCCAACCGAAAAGGGTCGAGGCCGTTCGCGGCCAGCCCCACCGTCTGCCGGCTCTCGAGCAGATGCGCGGCCGCCGAGGCGGCGACCACGATCGCCAGCTCGGACGCGGATTCGCGCCACTCGCGGCTGTAGCTGCGCGGATTCAAGTCCACCAGGATCTGTGCCTCGTGGCTGACCGCGGGCTCGAGGCGCCGCACCAGCAGGCGTCCGGCAGACGCGCTGGCCTTCCAGTTGATCAGCCGCTGGCTGTCCCCCGGCAGGTAGTCCCGCACGCCGGTCACGCGGATCGGATCCTCGTAGAGTTGCTGGCGCGACCGCATTTCGCCGAACGGCGTGCTCGAGGGCAGCTCGAATCGTCCAAACGGCACGATCTCGGGGTACACGATCAGGAAATCCTCAACCTCGAACGACAGCTCCGCGCTCGCCACGCCGAACACGTCGCCCACGCGGGCGTTGAACGGACCCAGCCGATGGAACCCGCGTCGCGTCCCCTGCAGCTCGTACTCGACCGTCGCGCGTCCCTTCGGCCCGATGCGCTCGACCCGCCGCAACGCCTCGTAGGTCGCCAGCTGGACCGGCAGCCCCTCGCGCACGTTGACCCACGGGATCGGCAGCACGCTGAGGTTCGAGAGCTCGATCGTCACCGTCGTGGACTCACCCAGAAACAGGCGCGGCTGATAGCGGCGGCGCATCCGCAGGCCCCGCTGCATCCGCCGTACCCACAGCCATGACAGGACTACCAGCGCCACGATCAGGTAGAACGCCGCGAACAGGAACTGCAGGCGCGTGAACAGGGCGGCGGCTAGGAGCACGGCCGCGATGGCCGCCAGGCTAGCCACCCGCGTCTCCGGCAAGCCGCAGCTCGGTCGAGGCGACCAGCGTCCGCACCAGCGCGACCGCGGTGATGCCCCGCAACGCGCTGTCGGGCTTGATCAGGATCCGGTGCGGCAGCACCCAGGGCGCCAGCGCTTTCACATCGTCCGGCAAGACGTAGTCACGGCCTTGCAGCGCCGCCCGCGCCTGCGCGGTCTTGTGCAGCCCCAGCGACCCGCGCGCGCTCGCTCCGAGCGCGATGTCGCCGTGCTCGCGGGTTGCGCGCACGAGCCGCAGCAGATACTCGATAACCGTCTCGTCCGCGTGCACGTCGCCCACGTCCGCCTGCAGCGCTTGCAATTCCGCGAGCTCGGCGACCGGCGCCAGCGCGTCGATCGGATGTCCATGCCGCTGATCGGCCAGCACCTGCCGCTCCTCGTCAAAGCTCGGGTAGCCGAGGGTCATGCGCAGCATGAACCGATCGAGTTGCGCCTCCGGCAGTGGGAACGTGCCCTCGAACTCCACCGGGTTCTGCGTGGCGAGCACCATGAACGGCTGCGGGAGCGGTCGCGTCAGGCCGTCGGCGCTGACCTGGAACTCGCTCATCGCTTCCAGCATCGCGGCCTGCGTGCGCGGAGTGGCGCGATTGATCTCGTCCGCCAGCAGGATGTTCGTGAAGACCGGACCCTCCCGAAACTGAAACTCGCCGGTCTTCTGGTTGTAGACGGTCACGCCGGTCACATCGTTGGGCAGCAGATCGGGTGTGAACTGCACCCGCGCGAACCCGCCGCCGAGCGAACCGGCGATCGCGCGCGCCAGCATCGTCTTGCCCGTGCCCGGCGCGTCGTCCAGCAGCACGTGGCCGCGGCAGACCAGCGCCACCAGCAGCCGTTCGATCTCCTCGGACTTGCCGCGAATGACCCGGCCGACGTTGGCGACGACGCGTGCTCGGAATTCGGCGTACGGCGCCGCATCGAAGGCCATCGCCCGCCCCCCTCTCTTGCGCCGCGGACTACTGGTCGGGTCGCTCCCCAAGGGTGACGTCGGCGCTCAGCGCCTCGCTGCCACCGTTTCGGGTCGGCCGGATGAAGGCGATCTCCACCGTCGTCCCGGGGGCGTGCTTGGCCAGGAGTCTCGTCAGCGTCCCCGCATCGGGCACCGGATCGTCGTTGATCTTCTGCAGAATGTCACCTACCCGCAGGTCGGCGGAGTCCGCCGGCGAGCCTGGGGTCACCGCCGCCACGAACACCCCGGAGTCCACCGGGAACCCGGCCTGGCGGGCGATGCTGCGCGTGATCGTCGCGGTGCTGATGCCCAGGAAGCCGCGCACCACCCGTCCTTCCCGGATCAGCGCGGCGAGCACGGGCTTGGCCGCGTCGATCGCGATCGCGAACCCGATGCCATAGCCGGCGCCGGCGGCGGCCGTGTTCACGCCGACGACCTCACCGAGCATGTTCAGCAGCGGGCCGCCGCTGTTGCCGGGGCTGATTGAGGCGTCGGTCTGGATCAGCCCGCTGAGCGTGAGCCGCCTCGGCCCGATGTTCGCGATCGCTCGGTCGAGCGCACTCACCACGCCGACCGTCACCGTCGGGCCTCCGGGCAGATCGAGCGCGTGGCCGATGGCGACGACTGTCTCACCCGGATCCAGCGCGCGCGAGCTTCCGAGCACCAACGGCGGCAGGCCGGGGGCGTCGACCTGAATCACCGCCAGGTCCGATTGCGGGTCCTCTCCTACCACCTCGGCATCGAACGTGCGGCCGTCCGGCAGCGTCACCACGATGCGCCGCGCGCCCGCGATCACGTGGTTATTCGTGACGATCCGCCCCTCGCCGTCGATCGCGAATCCGGTGCCGACGCCGCCGCCTGGAATCAAGCGGCTGACAGTGTCCGTCGCTACCGCCTCGGTCGCGATGTGCACCAGCGAGGGCCGCACCAGCTTCACCAACTCGGGCGCCGTCAGCCTCTCGTCCGCGGCCCGCCGTGCGACCACGGCCTCGGGCGGCGTGTCGACCGACGGTGCCGGAACGACGGCTGTGATCCTCGCCGTGTCGGTCGCTCGAAGCCCGATCATCGAGGGCGTGAACACGGAGGACGCCGCTGGCGCCGCCGCGTCGCCGCCCGGAACGATGCCGGCCGCAACGAGCACGGCGACCGCAATCAGCGCACCGATTCCCAGCCCTGCGACGACGGCGACAGCGTTGTTTCGCATTCCAAGACGGCCCTTACGGAGGTCGCCTGACATCCAGGGTCAATCCTTGCCGCACGCAGGGTAGGATTTCTGGGAGATGTCTTACCGTTCTCATTCGAGCTTCATTCCCGACGAGGCGAGCATTGATCCCTCCGCGCTGTTCCAGCCGGGCGCGGTCACGCTGCCGAAGGGCGACTGGTACGTGGAGCCGCCGGTGGAGGGCGACTACACCATCCATGCCCAATCGGACGGGGCGCGCGGCCAGTACATCAGCATGACCTACTCGGAGGGCTTTCAGGCGTTCGTGCATATCGATCTGATCGGAGTGTTGCGCTTCCAGCTCTTCCGCTACAACGAGGTCTGGCCCGCCGAGGTCGAGTACGGTGGCCTCAAGATACGATTCCGCGACGTCCAGGCCGGCGTCGCGTCGGGCTGACGGCGGACTGTCCATGCAGGTCCACAGCGCGGGGCTCGGAGCCGTGAACGAAGCTCCACACGAGTCCATCCGGGACGCCGTGCGCCGCGCGCTCGTCGAGGACATCGGCCAGGGCGACATCACCACCGCCGCCGTTGTTCCTCATGAGTTGAGGGTGCGGGCGGAGATCGTGTATCGCCAGCGCGCCATCGTGGCCGGTCTTCCGGTCGTACGTGAGGTTCTTCGCCAGATGAACGCCCAGCCAGGTCTCGATGCCGCCGTGCCCGAAGGGGCCGAGATCGGACCTGGCGAGGTGGCCGCCACCTGTTTGGGCGACGCCCGCGCGCTCCTCACGAGCGAGCGCGTGGCGCTCAACTTTCTCCAGCGCCTCAGCGGCATCGCGACGCTCACGCGCGCGTTCGTGGATGCCGTGGCCGGCACCGACGTTGCGATCCTCGACACACGCAAGACCACGCCCACGTTGAGGGCGCTCGAGAAATACGCGGTCGTGGTGGGCGGCGGTGCCAACCACCGCATGGGGCTGGACGACGCGGTGCTCGTCAAGGACAACCACATCGCCAGCGCGGGCGACATTGCGACCGCCGTGCGCCGGGCGTGCGACGCGGCGCCCGGCGGCATGCGCATTCAAGTCGAGATCGAGCGGCCGGACGAGGCGGAGGTGGCGATCGCGAGCGGGGCGACCGCGCTGCTGCTCGACAACATGTCGCCCGAGCAGATCGAGCAGGTGGTGGCCGCGGTCCAGGGTCGCGTGCCGCTCGAAGCGTCCGGGCGTATCGCGCTCGAGGATGCGGAACGGTACGCGCGCACGGGGGTCGACTACATCTCGGTCGGCGCGCTCACGCATTCCGCACGCGCCGTGGATATCTCCCTGGAGGTGGAGCGATGGCTCTGAGCGGAATCGAGTTCGACCGCCAATACCGCACCGCGAGCTCCGAGGGCTTCAACGTTCGGGTCGAGGGCGAGCGGATCGGCCGCCTCGACCTGCATTTCGCCGGCCAGTCCGTCTACGCCACGCTGGTGCTGCTGCGAGATCTCGAGCAGGCCGACACGCTCGCGTTAATCGAACGGATCGACGAGGTGCTCGTCTTGCCGGCCGAGACTCCCCGCGAAGATATGTACGTCACCGTGTTTCGAGGCGAACAGACCGGCTTCTACACCGATGACTTCCAGGCCGAGCGCGGTCGCGATGTGACGCTGCGTCCGAGCGCCGACCTGGACGAGGACTTTGGCAACGGCGCCGAGAGCTCGAGTTGAGGCGCTAGGCGGAGAAGAGCGTCTGCATCCGCGGCCACGCCTGCTCGTGGTCCAGGAGCCGACGCTTGACCGCCGTGCCGCGCGAATAGCCGCCCAAACCGCCGACCGCCACCACTCGGTGGCAGGGCACGAAGATCAGCAGTCGGTTCGTGCCCACCGCGGTCCCGACGGCCCGGGTCGCATCCGGGCGTCCGGCGGCGCGCGCGACCCACGCATAGGTTCGGGTCTCGCCGAACGGCAGCGCGCGCAGAATGTCCCAGGTCTTGCGCTGGAACTCCGTGCCGGCGCGCTGATCCAGCGGCGCATCCATCCGCTGGCGACCGGTGGAGATGTACTCCCAGAGCTGTTCTAGGCCGTTCCCGGCCGTTTGGTACGCGGTCCGGGCCGCCGCCGTCCATTCGCGGTAGTCGCCCCGGCGCTCGCGCAGCCGGCGCGCGCCGCGGCGATTGCGGACGCCCGCGCTGGCCGTGGCTAGCTCCGCCACGCAATCCGCGTCCGATCTGTGCGCCACGCTTGCGGCGATCAGACCGACCTCAGTGGCGGCCGCGCCGCACCAACCCCAGTCCTCGATGCGGCGAACGGCGTAGGCGAGCTCCAGAAACGGTTCGGTCATGCGATCACGCCGCGCTCGCGCCCGGCACCGGCTGCTGGTCCACCACTTCCTGAACGATGCCGCGAGTGTCCACGCTGCGGATCCGGGCTGCGGGGCTCACGATCACCCGGTGTGAGAGCACCGCCACGGCGAGCTCTTTCACGTCGTCCGGGATCACGTAGTCGCGGCCCCGTACCGACGCCAGCGCCTGACTGCCTCGGTACAGCGAGAGGCTCCCGCGCGGACTCGCGCCCAGGTAGACGTCGCGGTGGTTGCGCGTGGCCCGCGCCAGATCGATCGCGTATTCGTGCACGAGCCGGTCTACATAGATGTCACGGACCGCCGCTTGCGCGGCCTCGATCTGCGAGACGTCCGCGACCTGCTCGAGGCTTTCCAAAGGGTGCTCGTGCTGCTGCGCCGACAGCACCGTCAGCTCGTCGTCGCGCTCCGGATATCCGAGATGCACGCGCAGGAAGAACCGGTCCAGCTGCGCCTCCGGGAGCGGAAACGTGCCCTCGTACTCGATGGGGTTCTGCGTCGCCATGACCAGAAACGGCGCCGGCAGCGGGTGCGTCACGCCGTCGACCGTGACCTGTCGCTCTTCCATCGCCTCCAGCAGCGCCGACTGCGTCTTCGGCGTGGCGCGATTGACCTCGTCGGCGAGCACGATCTGCGCGACCACCGGGCCGGCGCGGAACTCGAAATCATGCGTCTTCTGATTAAAGATCGTCACGCCCGTCACGTCGCTCGGCAGCAGGTCCGGTGTGAACTGCATGCGCTTGAACGTGAGGCCGAGCGACCTGGCGATCGCTTTCGCGAGCGTGGTCTTGCCGACGCCCGGAACGTCCTCGATCAGAACGTGCCCGTTGCTGAGCAGCGCCACCACCACCAACTCGACCACCGACCCCTTGCCGACGATTACTCGATTGACGTTGTCGCTCACGCGCTGCGCCACGTCTTGGATGACCGACATCGCGTCTCCCTGAGGACGAAGTAGGCGTCAGCGGCTCGAGGGCGGGTGCCCGGAACTATACCCGACCACCCATGGGCGGCCATGGGGGGGCTCCCCCGCGTGATTGACGCCTTGTCGCGCACGCTTCAAGCTCTAGGCGTGGCGCCCCCGGCGCCGCTCGCGGGGATAGTTGAGTGGTCCAACGTGGGCTTCCCAAGCCTAAAACGCGGGTTCGATTCCCGTTCCCCGCTCCCGTTCACGTCGGATAGGTCCAGCCCTCTCCGGCCCGACGCCGCGAACCCAGGGGTGGCTGCCGCGACCCTTGGTTTGCAGATCTCCGAAACCGCTCACCTGTCATTTGTATGTTGTCGAGGCCTCGCCAACGGGTCAGGTGGTAAGGCTGGCGCGAGGTGCGGAAGCTCGAGAACGACCCCTCGCTGGTCGAGGGCGCGGCGGAGGAGTTGCTGCGCTACGACGGCCCCCCGTGCAGCGCGCGGGGCGCAGGGCGGCCGAAGACATCGAGCTGCGTGGCCGGCACATCCGCGAAGGGCAGCGCGTCGTCTTCGTGATCGGATCCGCGAATCGCGACCCGCTGCGGTTTCCTGACCCCGATCGCCTCGACATCCGCCGTCAACCGAACCCTCACGTAGCCTTCGGCTTCGGCATTCACTAGTGCGTGGGCGCCCCCTGGCACGCATGGAGGCCCCGATCGCAATCAACGCCCTCCTCCGTCGCATGCCGAACCTCCAACTGGCGGGCAACGCGCTCGAGCGGCGCCAGAACCTGGCTGTTCGCGGTGTCAAGTCCCTGCCCGTTGCGTTCGAGAGGACGGCGTCGAGCAGCCGCCCAACGGCTCCTGCGCCATCGGAGCCTTCGTGATCGGCTGGCCTTGAGCGCGCACCGGCGCCCGTCGGGCGGAGGCTCGCGGACTCCTACGGCCAGACCCGGGCTCGCGCCCGGGCTCGCACATCAGCTGGCCGGAGCTTGCTCCGACTCCTGGACGCGCGGCAGCACGAACTGACGGATCGAGTCTTTCCCGAGCACGATCAGCTTCCCATCGATCTCGCTGACCCATATGTCGCGAATGTCGGCGAAGAAGTCGTCCGACCCCGCGTACTTGAACTGCCGGATGAACGCGCCTTCCGAGCCTTCGCGCTTGTCGATCTCCACGATGCGCTTGTCGGAGGGATCCACCAGGTAGAGGCTGTCGGTGTTGGCGTCGGTGAAGACCTTGGCGGCTCGCACCGTCTCGCCTTCGAGGCCGGTGATCTCGAACGCCAGTGGCGTTCCTCCGCGGAACTGGCGCACGGTCCCGTTGGCGAACAGCACGTAGATGTCGCCGTCGATCGAGAAATCGATGGCCTCGGACAGGTCGATTTGGTCGCGCGGGTCCAGGTAGCTGACAGAGCCGACCTCATAGCCGCCGGCCGTGGCCTGGTATTTGAAGATCACGTTCGCCTCCGGGTCCAGCACGTAGAGGTTGTTGTTGAAGTTGTCGAACGCAATCGGTCGCCGCCACTCTTCGGTTCCAGCGATGCGCAGCAGGCGCGGATTCTGATCGGCCTGCAGGCTGACGATGTTGTAGCGCGCGTCGATCACCAGCACGCTCAGGGCCCGGTTCACCACCGCGATCGGATCCTGCACCGTCACCGCGCCCACCACGTCACCCTTGCGAAGCACCGTCGCGCCCTGCTTGGCGGTGGCGAACTCCACCACCCGCCCTGTCACGGCGTCGATCACGAACTTGGCGTCGACCCGCACGTCGAGCGATTCCACGGCGCTGCCGACGCCCGCGCTGTCGAACTCGCCGATCGTGGCGCTCGGAACCAGCTTGCGCACGCGGTTGAGCTGATCCTCTTCCCGGCCGATTTGGCTGAGCAGCCGGTTGATGTCGGGCGCGAGCCCGCGGTCCACATCCGCCGCCAGTGCCTGGTTGGCCAGATCCTGGGCGTCACGGAGCAAGAGCAGAATGGCCGCGCGGCCCTGGCTGGGATCGCGATCGAGAGCTTCGCGGTAGGTGGCCTCGGCTTGGAGGAACAGCTCGCGCGCGCGCGCCGGTCCTTGGGCGGTGGGCGCCACGGGCTCGTCCCCCTCTCTCGTCACGCTGGGGGTGGGGCCCGGTGAAGGAGCGTCGGCGGCTGGCGTGCCCCGTCCGTCGTTGCGGAGCACCAGCACCACCGCCATCACGACCACGAGCACCAGCGCAAAAGCGAACAGCAGCGATCCCGGCCCGGGCAGCGACCGCCGCCGCCGGTACAGGAATGGATCGCGGCCGGATCCGATTGGTGACACCGAATAGTCGAACTGCGGCGGAGCGGCTGGCGGCTGGGCGGGAGCGTCCGCCGCGCGCATGCCCGCCGGTCCCGCTTCTCGAAGTTGGCGAAGACTACTCCAGTCGTCGGGCAGCGGTGGCTCGACTGGTGATGCCGACTGGACGCCGGGCGCGGGTCTCGGCGGCGGCGCCTCTCGCCCACCACCGGAAACCGCGTTGACGATTGCCCGCACCACGATCACCGGCAAGACCAGGATGAGCGTCAGCACTCGCACCGGCAGCGATGCGAGCTGTTGGCCCAGTGATGGAGCCGCGCCGCGACGGTGCGGAGGCTCCCGCGATCCGGTCGGCGGCGCGTCCCAGTCGGGCTCGTTCACGGCCACCGACGGCCGCCGCCCGACGCCCGGTCGGTCCGCGCCGTTGCTGGCGGCCGCGACCGCCATTTGCTGGCCGGCGAGTTCCCCGGAATCGATCGGCTGGACGACCGCCCCCACATCGTCGCCGACCCGCAAGACCAGGACCTCGCAGCTGTCGCTGCCGCGCTGCGCTGCCAGCGCGCAGAGGTCATGCGCCGCCTCCTGCGCGGTGCGCCGCGCGAGCATTCCCTGAATCTCGCGCGGCGTCAGCTCGTGCCGCAGGTCGGTCGATGCCAGCACGATCACATCGCGCGGCTCCAGTCGTGCGCGAAACAGGTCCACATCCTGATCGAGGTCCAGCTCCGTCCCGTCGCCGGGCGCTCCCATTGCGGTCTCGGGCAGCGCGCTCAAGTTCGAGTCGCGCAAGATGTAGACCTGAGTCGGCGCCAGTTGCGCGATGTACACCTCATCGCCGGTCATCACCATGCCGGTCGCGCCGAGCGTGCCCAGCGGCTCGGTCGGGCCGGCCGCCACCGCTACCGAATGGGAGGCCCGCCGCATGCTGTTCATCAGGCCCGCGATGACGCTGGAGGTCTCGTTCGAGTAGAAGGCAGACACCACCGAGTCGGCGAACGCGGCCGATAGGCGCTCGGTGCCGCCCTGGATCACGAGGTAAAGGTCGCCGAACGCAGCGAAGGCCGGAGGCGCCGGGGCTACACGGATGCGGGTGCTGTCGTGCCGAGGCGCGCGACCACGCAGGCTCGCTTGCCCGAGATCAACCACGCGTGGGTCCGTTCTCCACGAGCGTGCCCACGGCGCTGCCGGAGATGGCGGCGACCGAGCCGCACGCCTCCCCTTGAGTACCCAGCAGTATATCAGCGGGGTTTCGCCGGCACCCTTGACCAACCCCTTGTGTGGACGCTTTGCATTGCTGGTCAAATACCCCTGTGCTAGCTTGAATTCAGTTGAAACCTCTGCGCAGGTTGTTGATTCACCACTCCATGGGATATCGCCGCTGAGGTCCACAGGCGGCCGTATGGCCGACCAGCGGTCGCGTCCCCGCGGGCCCCGCGTCAACGAAGACATACGCATTCGCGAGGTCCGGCTGATCGACGAGAACGGGACCCAGATCGGTGTCGTCCCCACCCCTGAGGCCCTCCAGCTGGCGCGGGAGCGCAGCCTGGATCTCGTTGAAGTCTCGCCCGCCGCGCACCCGCCCGTCGCCAAGATCCTCGACTACGGCAAGTTCAAGTACGCGCAGAATCGCAGGGTCAACGAGGGCAAGAAGAAGCGGAAAGCCGGCATCGTCAAGGAAGTTCGCTTTCGCCCCGGCACGGACGACCATGACATGGAGTTCCTCGTCAAGCGGCTCGAGCGCTTTCTCCGCGCCGGCAACAAGGTCAAGGCCACCGTCCGATTTCGCGGTCGCGAGCGCATGTACCCGGCGAACGGCGTCAAGGTGCTGGCGCGCGTGAAGACGGCGCTGACCGACTACGGCGTCGTCGAGCGCGATGTGACGACCGAACAAGACGGTCGTGTCATCAGCGTGATCATGGCGCCGACCAGCCGCGGCTAGCCGACGGTCACACCCCGAGGCGCTGGGTGCTGCGTGCCGATCTCGGTTCTCTGGGGATTCGAGGACCGAACGGCCGCCGATGGCGCCACTCACCGCGTGCGCGTAGCCTGGATCGTCGATGCGCCGGCCGTCGACGCGGCTGACGTGGGCAGGCCCCGCTACCTCGCGTATCTCGGCGATCACCCGGCGGTCACGGCTCAACTGACCGAGGAGTTCGCCGCCCTCTACCCAGACCTCGAGGTCGATTGGGACGCCGTGCGGGCGTCGATCGACAATCCGCCGGCCCCGGAGCGCATGCCGCTCGAAGAGCTGTCGCTCCACTGGCCGGACGCGCTGGAGATATACGGCCTCAACTACATCGAGGTCGATCTGCGGCTCGGCCGTGGCCGCCGCCGCCCGCTGGCCGAGATCCGTACCTTGCTCGCCGAGCCAGCCACCGTCGCGCGTCTCGAGCGCACCGCCGGGTCGGTCATCGCGTATCTCGTAGACTTCCATCCTGAGTATGCGTACGCTTTGGCTAAGCTGCGCCTGTTGCTCGAGGGACGCGATGACGAGCTGGAGCAGCTTGAATCCGACGAGCCGCTGCCGGGCGGCGGGGTGCCCCGCGCCGAGCGGGTCGCCTTCTGGTGCGCTGCCGTCGAGACGATTCGCACCGAAGATGCGTAAGGTCAGCGCCTGCCCGTGAACGCCCAACCGCCGCCCGACGCCGGCTGGCCGAAACGCAGCCACACCTGTGGCGAGCTGCGGGCCGAGCACTCGGGCTCGGCCGTCGTGCTGAACGGATGGGTCCACCGACGTCGCGATCAGGGCGGGCTCATCTTTCTCGACCTGCGTGACCGCTATGGCATCACCCAGGTCGTGGTCAACCGTGCGACCAGCTCGGAGGCGCACGAGATCGCGTCCTCGGTACGCAGCGAGTTCGTGGTAGCCGCCTGCGGCGAGGTGCGGGCGCGGCCCAACGGAACCGCAAACCCGGGTCTCGCCACCGGCCAGATCGAAGTCGCCGCGGCGGCGATCGACATCCTGGCACCGTCCGCTCCGCTGCCGTTCGAGGTCACATCCGGCGCCGACGTGGATGAGTCGCTGCGGCTGGAATACCGGTACCTGGACCTCCGGCGGCGACGCATGCTCGAGCTCACCGAGCTTCGATTCCGCATCACACGAATCATGCGTGAGTTCCTCTGGGCGCGCGGTTTCCTCGAGCTCGAGACGCCCACGCTCGTCAAGAGCACGCCGGAGGGCGCGCGCGATTTCGTCGTCCCGAGCCGCCACCACCCGGGACACTTCTACGCGCTGCCGCAGTCGCCCCAGCAGCTCAAGCAGCTGCTGATGGTCGGTGGGCTCGACCGCTACTTTCAGCTCGCGCGCGCGTACCGCGACGAGGACCTGCGGGCCGACCGCTCGGCCGAGCACACCCAGCTCGACATCGAGATGGCCTTCGTGGAACGCGAGGACGTGCTATCCCTGATCCAGGAGCTCTACGTCGTCATCACCGACCAGCTCTCCGAGAAGTCGCGGCTGGAGGATCCGTTCCCGCGGCTCACGTATGCCGAGGCGCTCGACCGCTTTGGAACCGATGTTCCGGACCTGCGCTTCGGCCTCGAGCTCAGCGATGTCTCGGAGGCCGTTCGGGGCGCCGGATTCCGCATCTTCGACGACGCGCTTGCCGCCGGCGGGCGGGTCAAGGCGATCGTTGTGCCCGGCGGTGCAAGTCGCTCGCGCAAGCAGATCGATCGCCTCACCGACATTGTCAAGGAGGGCGGCGCGAAGGGCATGGTCACGATCGCGCTCGCCGCCGACGGCTCGGTTCGATCGCCCCTCGAGCGATTCCTCGGCGAAGCCGCGGTCGTCGAGCTTGCGATGTCGGCCGGCGCCGAACAGGGTGATCTCGTCTGCATGGTCGCCGACCGCCCCGAGATCGTCGGCGCGGCGCTTGCCGAGCTGCGCGTCCACCTGGGCGCGGCCCTCGGTCTGATCGACCCGGATGTACTGGCCTTCACGTGGATCATCGACTTCCCGCTGTTCGAGCGGGTCGAGGACGAGGAGGGGTTCACGTTCTCGCACAATCCGTTCTGCGCGCCCGCCGACGACTCGTTCGAGCTGCTCTACTCCGATCCTGGAAAGGCCCTCTCGAAGCAATACGACCTGATCTGCAACGGGCACGAGATCGGCGGCGGCAGCATCCGAGCGCATCGCGCCAAGGACCTCCGCCGCATCTACGAGGTGATGGGAAACGATCCCGCCTCGACCGAGGAGCAGGTCGGCCACATGCTGCGGGCGTTCGAGTACGGTGCGCCGCCGCACGGCGGCATCGCGATGGGGGTGGATCGCATCGCGATGATCCTGGGCGACACCGAGAACCTGCGCGATGTGACGGTGTTCCCGAAGAATCAGGCCGGGCTCGACCTCATGCTTGGCGCGCCCTCACCGATCACTGACGACCAGCTCGAGGAACTCCACATCCGGCTCCGCGACGAGCCACCCGCCTCCTGACGCCGCGGCGCCTCGCGCCCGGTGGCCCGACCTTCAGGTCGGGATTTTGCCGATCTGTCTATCGAGCCAGCCGCTCACGTCGGCGAGCTCCGCCGCCGTGAGCGAGTGCGCGGCTGGGTACTCATGCAGGCTCACCTCGTATCCGCCGGTCCGAAGCGCATCGGCGGCGTCTCGTGCCGCCTGCACTCCGATCAGCGGATCGTCGGTTCCGTGCCCGATGAACACTGGAAACCGCCGTCCCTCATCCGCCCGGACGGGCTTCGAATCCGGCGGCAGATACCCGCTGAGCGCTATGACGCCCGCAACCAGGTCCGGACGCCGCAGCGAGACGGCCAGCGCCATCACCGCGCCCTGGCTGAAGCCGAGCAGGAACAGGCGCCGCGGATCGACCGGGTAGCCCGCGATCACCTCCTCCACGAAAGACTCGAGCAAGCCCACCGCCGCCTCGACGCTGCGCGCCCTCGCCTGTCCCGGCGCCTCGAAGTCGTACCAGGCGTAACCCTGACCGAATCCGGATAGGTACGGGTGCGGCGCTCGCGCGCCGATTGCGAGCACGTCGTCGCGGCCCAACTCGACCGCCAGCGGCAATAGACCGTCCTCGTTCGCGCCGAGTCCGTGCAGGAGCACCAATGTCGGGTGTGCGTCTCCCCCGGCCGCGGGCGGGATGAGCTCGTGGTGCAGCGTGGTCTCGATCCGCTGGAGCGACAATCCCATGAGCGCTCGGCGGCGGCTGCTGCCCTCAGTCGACCGACGGCGGGCGATCGACGCGGGCTGCCGAGTCCACCTCGTCGGCGGTCGAGAATCCTAGGTTGTACAACCGATGGTACAGGCCTTCGAGCGCCAGCAGATCCGCGTGCGAGCCGCGCTCGATGATGCGTCCGGAGTCGAGCACTGCGATCTCCGTCGCCTTGCGAACGGTCGAGAGCCGGTGGGCGATCACGAATGTCGTGCGGCCTCGCATCAGCGACTCGAGCGCCTCCTGCACCAGCGCTTCGGTCTGGGTATCCACGCTGCTGGTGGCTTCGTCGAGCACCAGGATGCGCGGGTCCATCAAGATGGCGCGCGCGAACGACACGAGCTGACGCTGTCCCAACGACAGCCCGCCGCCGCGTTCCTCGATCTGTGTGTCGTAGCCGAACGGCAGCCCGCTCACGAACTCGTCCAGGCGCACGGTCCGCGCCGCCGCGACCACGTCATCCTCGGTCGCATCCGGCCGCGCGTACGCGATGTTGTCTCGGATGCTTCCGCTGAACAGGAAGGGCTCCTGCAGCACCAGCGCCATGTGCCGGCGCAGCGATCGCTGCGTGACCGATCGGATGTCGCGACCGTCGATGGTGATCGCGCCGCCGCGCACGTCGTAGAACCTGAACAGGAGATTGATGATGGTGCTCTTGCCCGACCCAGTCGCGCCGACCAGCGCGATCATGTCGCCCGGCGCCGCGTCGAGGCTTACATCGCGCAGCACCGGCATCCCTTCGTCATACGCGAAGTCAACGTGCTCGAATCGAACGCGGCCCTCCACGGCTTCGAGCTCGGAGGCATCCGGCGCATCCTCCAGCTCGGGCTTGGTGTCCAGCACCTCGAACACGCGCTCGCCCGACGCGAGCGCGCCCTGAATGCTCTCGTACGCCGCCGCGAGCTCTTGAATCGGCGTGAAGAAGCGCTCGACGTACAGCACGAAGGCCGTGACCACGCCCACCGTCAATCCGCCCACGTCGCCCAGCACAAAGCTGCCCCCGAACCACAGCACCAGTCCGGTGGCGACGGCCGTGAAGATCTCGACCATTGGAATGGCGGCCGACGACAGCGTGTACGTCCGCCTGTGCGCGCGCGCCTGGGCGCGGCTCACCTCGTCGAACCGCTCGAGATTCACGGCTTCGCGCCCGAAGGCCTGAGTCACCCGCATACCCAGGATCGACTCGGCGATCACGCCGTTCATCGTGGACGTGAGCGCGCGCGTGCGCCGGTGGGCCCGGCGCACCAGCCGCGCCAGGATGTGGGCGGCCACGAACATCGCCGGTGTCACCGTGATCGCGATCAGGGCCAGCTGCCAGTTCAGCAGCAGCATCGCCGCCAGAATTCCGACCAGCGTCATCAGCTCGCTCACGCTTCCGAGCACGCCCTCGCTCAGCGCCTCGCCGATCGCCTCCACGTCGGACGCGATCCGGCTGATCAGCCGGCCGGTGATCTGGCGGTCGAAGAACCGCACGGAAAGCCGCTGGTAGTGCCCGAACAGCTGCGTGCGCAGGTGATGGAGCATCGTCTGCCCGATCCGCGCCGCCGCCAGCATGTTCACGGCCGACGCAGCCGCGTGCCCGGCGGTGACCCCGATGAACAGCAGCGCGGCCACCGTGAGCACGTCGGGATCGCGCTCCCGAATGCCCTGGTCGATCGCCAGCCCGATGATGGCGGGCTGCGCCATCCCGAAGCCCGCGACGCCGATCACCGCGACGACGCTGATCGCCGCCTGCAGCCGGTCTAGGAGCAGGTAGCGCAGCAGGCGGCCAAGGACCCGGCGATCGAGTTCCGCGGGCTCGCTCTCCTCCGTGGCGAACGTCCCGCGCCTCAGCGTGCCCGGCAACGCCATCAGGCGACC
Source organism: Chloroflexota bacterium (assembly GCA_965247475.1). Taxonomy (GTDB): domain Bacteria; phylum Chloroflexota; class UBA11872; order UBA11872; family UBA11872. The sequence continues at coordinate 1,717,241 of OZ252016.1, read as the reverse complement.
TCGTCCCGCGCCGCGCCGACCCGCTCGCCCGTGCCCGCTCCGCGCGCTTGGAGCTCGCAGAGCTCTCGATAGAATCCAGCCCGGCCGCGCAGCTCGTCGTGCGTTCCGCGATCGACGATTCGCCCGCGGTCCAGAACCAGGATCTGGTCCGCCGCTCGCACCGAGCTGATGCGGTGCGAAACCACGAACGTCGTTCGCCCGCGCGAGCGCTCGCGCAGCGCCGCCTGTATCCTGCGCTCGGTCTCGGTGTCCACGCTGGCCGTGGCGTCATCCAGAATCAGGATCGGCGCATCCAGCAGCAGCGCGCGCGCGATCGTCACCCGCTGGCGCTGACCGCCCGAGAGCCCTACGCCGCGCTCCCCCACGACCGACTCGAAGCCCTCCGGCAGCTCGGTGATGAAGTCATACGCCCCCGCGGCTTTCGCCGCGGCCACGACCCGTTCGATGGTTGCTTCCGGATCGCCGAACGCAATGTTGTTGCGCACGCTGTCCGAGAACAGGAACGCCTCCTGCGGCACGATCGCGATCCGGCTTCGGAGCCGCGCCAGATCCTGATCGCGCACGTCCAGGCCGTCCACGCGCACCGCTCCCGCCCGCACGTCGTAGAAGCGCGGAATCAGATTCACCAGGCTGGTCTTGCCCGCGCCGGTGGCGCCCACAACCCCCACCACCGAGCCGGGCGGCAGCTCGGCCGTGACGCGCTCGAGCACGGGCAGCGTGCGGTGATACGCCATCGCGGCGTCGTCGAACGCCACATGGCCGCGAGTGTCGTCGGGCGTGGCCGCGCCCGGTGCGCTGGCGATCGTCGACGGCTCGTCCAGCAGCTCGAAGACGCGCTCGCCGGAGGCCGCCGCCCGCGCGATCCGCTGCACGATGAACCCGAGCCTGCGAGTGGGCTGGATCAAGCGTGCGAAGTAGTAGTAGAAGGCCACCAACACCCCGACCGACAAGACGCCGTCGATCGCCAGCCGCCCCCCGACCCACAGCACCAGCACCGTGCCGATCCCCGTCAGGAAGATCAGCGCGGGCATCACCCGCGATCGGAGTTGTGCCGGTCGTAGCGAGAGGCGCCGGAGCAGCTGCGCCTCTCGGTCGAACGCGTGCACTTCCCGATCCTCGGCCGCGAAGGCCTTGACGACGCGGATCCCGGTGAGGTTCTCGGAAACCGCTTTCGCCACGGCCGCGTGCTGCCGTTGCAGCGCCGTCCACATCGGTCGCACCTTGCGGCCGTACCACAGCGCCAGCGCCGCCATCGGCGCCAGCACCCCCAGCGCCACCAGCGTCAGCGGCACGTGAATGAGCGCCATGCCGATCACGATCACAACGTAGGTCCCGACGACGCGCAGGACTTCGGTCGAGCCATTCCCCGCAAAGACGCGCACGTAGTTCACGTCGCTGATCGAGCGCGTGATCACATCGCCGCTGTCGGCCCGGTCGTAGTACGCATACGGCAGCCGCTGCAGTCGGTCGTACAGCTGGTGCCGCAGCCGCCACGAGATCCGGCTCTCGTATACCCGGGTGGATGCGCGTGATCCGAACAGCGCCAGCCCGCGGGCCGCGATCAGGCCCGCCGCCAGGGCGACCAGCGCGGCCAGTCGGGGGGCGTCGCGCGCAATGATGCCCTCGTCGATCACGCGCGCCACGACTTGCGGCACCACCAGGTCCATCAGCGCCGACGCCACCCACAGCGCAACGGTCAACAGGGCCCACGGCCAGTGCGGCGCGACGTAGCTGAGGATTCGCGCCAGGAGTCTTACGTGGGCACCCTCGAACTCGGTTTCGCGGGCGTCTCATCGCCGTCTGTCCCAGGACCGGCGGCCGGCTCGTCGGGATCGGATTCGTCGACCTCGAACGGAATCGGGGCGACGGCCGCGATTTCGCCCCGCAGCTCGCGTTGTGCGTGCAGCAGCTCGGCCACGCCCCAGCTCACGAACGTCCAGAGCAGCGCGCCGATCGGGATTCCGAACACGATGCCCCAGAATCCGGCCGCCACGCCTCCCACGATCACGCTCACGATCACCACCATCGGATTCACGCCGATCGCCGTGCCCATGATTCGAGGTTTGAGCACGTTTTCGATCATGAGCGACAGCACCCCCACGGAGATCCCGACCCAGATCGCCAAATCGATCCGGACGGTAAACGCCATGATCACCGGGATCGCGATGCCGACCGACAGGCCCACGACCGGCACGAACATGAACAGTCCGGTCACCACGCCGACCAGCAGCCCGAACGGCAGTCCGGCGACGAAGTAAATCAGCACGACCATCCCGCCCCAGATCGTGGACGCGACCGCCTGGCCGCTCAGCCACGCGCCGAACGTTCGTTCCGAGGCCCGCAGCCCGCGGTCGAATCGGGCGCGCCACACGCTCGGCAGCTGCTCCCGTATCCTCCGCAAGTTCGTGTCCCAGCCCATCAGGATGTAGAAGGAGATGATGAGCGTGAGCAACGCCAGCACCAGCCCGCCGACCACCGCGCCGGTGGCGTTCAGAATGACGCTCGCCACGTTCTGACCGAACGACACCAGCTGGGTGCTCGCGCCGTTGACCAGCTCGTCAACGAAGTTGGCCGGCACCCCCAGCCGCACGAGCTGCTGTTCCACGTTCGACAGCAGCTCCGGAACCTCCTGCGCGCGCTCCGTCAACTGCCCGGCCACCGTGCCGATCTGACCGAACAGCGGCGGCAGCACGAAGAAGCTCGCCACCGCCACCACCGCCGCGAAGAACAGATACACCACCGTCGCCGCCAGCCAGCGCGGCACCCGCCAGCGGCGCAACAGCCGCACCGGCCCGAGCGCGGTGAGGTTGATGATCCACGCCAGCAACAGCGTCACGACCACCGCGCCAAACTGGTTGATTAACCCCCACAGGAACTGCAGCAGCCAGACGCTGGCGACAATGATCCCCAGGACGATCAGGGCGTTGCGAAGTCGCTGGTTGTCCACGGGACGGTGCGAGGCCGACCCTCGCCGGTGAGGGGAAGGGCTAATTCTACTTTGGGAGATAGGCCCGACGCTCCCGAGCCATGCCAAACTCCGCCATCGGACGGGCGCGATCGCCGCGGTCTAGAATCGAGCGGGCGCCGCGCGGGCGGCGCTGCCCGTGCGCCGTGCCATCAGCAGAAATGCCCGCCACCTCCGTTCGCGACACGATCGAGGGCAAGCTCGCCGAGCTGCCCGACGCGCCGGGCGTCTACCTCATGCGCGGGACGGGCGGACGCGTCCTCTACGTGGGCAAGGCCCGCTCACTGCGCAGCCGCGTCCGCAGCTATTTCCGTGGGCGCGGGCTGACGACCAAGACCGCCTCCCTGGTCGGCCGCATCGCCGATGTCGACGTGATCGTGACCGACAGCGAGGTCGAGGCGCTGTTGCTCGAGAACAATCTCATCAAGGAGCACCGTCCGCGCTTCAACGTGACGTTCCGCGACGACAAGCAATACCTCTATCTCAAGGTGACGGTGAACGAGACCTACCCGCGTGTCGCGACCACCCGCCGCGTGCTCAAGGACCGCGCCCGCTACTTCGGGCCGTTCACCAGCGCGAAGTCGCTGCGCCAGACGCTCAAGCTGCTCAACCGGCTGTTCCCCTACCGCACCTGCAACATCGACATGTCCAAGCCCATCCCGCGGCCGTGCCTCAAGTACCACATCGACCTCTGCAACGCGCCGTGCACGCGCTTTGTGTCGGTCGAGGAATATCGCGAGGTGGTGGACGGCGCGCTGCGGTTCCTCGAGGGCGACTACGAGCACGTCCTCGACAGCCTCCAGGAGCAAATGTGGGCGGCGTCGAGCGCGCTCGACTACGAGATGGCGGCCAGGTTTCGCGACCGGGTCAAGTCCGTCCAGAAGGTCGTGGCCGACCAGAAGATCACCGATCCGCGCGGCGGGCAGATCGACGCCATCGCGGCGGCGCGCGAGGGCCGCGAGGCCTTCGCCACGGTCTTCCGCATCCGCGGCGGCAAGATGATCGGCCGGGAGTCCTACGAGCTGGCCGTCACCGGCGAGGAGACCGACGCCGAGATGCTGAACGACTTCGTCCGCGAGTACTACGACCGCGCGCCCGAGGTCCCCAAGCTCGTGCTGGTGGCCGAGCCGCTGGCCGACGCCGACATGCTGGAGGCCTGGCTGCGCACGCTCCGCGGCCACAAGGTCGAGATTCGCGCCCCCCAACGCGGCCAGAAGCGGCGGCTGGTCGAGATGGCCGCGCGCAACGCGCGCGAGACCCTCCAGCTCGAACGCACCACCTGGCTCAACAGCGCCCGCAAGCTCCGCCGCGCGCTGCTCGAGATCGGGACTGCGCTGGATCTCACGCGCCTGCCGCGGCGCATCGAGGCCTACGACATCTCCCACATTCAGGGCAGCCTCACCGTCGGCTCACTGGTGGTCTTCGAGGACGGCGTCGCCAAGAAGGGCAAGTACCGCCGGTTCAAAATCCGCGGTGAGGCCGGCAACGACGATTTCGAGTCGATGCGCGAGGTGCTGCGCCGCCGGTTCAAGCGCTACGCGGCCGTCGCGCATGAGCGGGCCGCGGACGGCGACGGCGCCGCCGGGTTGGGCGCCCGTGCGCTGGCCACGGTTCCGCTGCGGGACTTCGATCCCGAAACGACCCTACCCGAGGATCCGCAGGAAGTGGCCGGCTCCAACAAGGAGTGGGGCATGACCCCGGATCTGGTGCTGATCGACGGCGGCAAGGGCCAGCTCGGCGCCGCCCGCCAGGTGTTCGACGAGCTGGGCATCGATCCGGGGGACGTGCCGCTGGCGGCCATCGCGAAGCGGCGGGAGGAAGTGTTCGTGCCCGGCCGCTCGAAGCCGATCCTATTGCCGCACGACGGCGCCGGTCTGCACCTGATCCAGCGCATCCGCGACGAGGCCCACCGCTTCGCCGTCAGCTTTCACATCAAGCTGCGCACCGATCGCGGCCGCCGCTCGATCCTCGACGAGATCCCGGGCATCGGTCCCAAGCGGAAGCGCGCGCTCATGCGCGCCTTCGGGTCGGTGGACAAGCTCCGCCGCGCGTCGCTCGATGACCTCGCCTCCGTCGACGGCATCACCGCCGCCACCGCCAAGGCCCTGAAAGAGGCGCTCTAGCGCCTGATCGTTTCGAGTTCCGGCGGGGAACGGCCTGGCGTTCTATCAGGCACGGCCGCGAGACACCTCGGGAGCGGCGAGCAGATACCAACGCTTGCCCCCCTTCTGGCCGCCGCTCTGGTACAAATCAGCGAGGAGGTCCAGATCGTGAAAGCATTGCTCGCGCGCCGTGCCTGGATAGTCGGCCTTGTTCTGATGGCCGCAATGGGTGTCGCCGCCTGCGGGGAGTCCGGCGACGGTGCATCCACGGAGGCCGCGCCGCAAGGCGCCGAGGCCGCCGACGAAGCGCCCGTGCGCTCGTCCGCCACGGGTATGGAACAGCTGACGAACCTCGTGCTCACCGAGGCCGACGCCGGTCCGGAAGTCATTCGGGCCGAGTACTACAGCTATGACATCGGCCTGCCGGACAAGAAGGGCACGGAGATCCGCCTGACGGGCGACGACGCATCGACACTGCGCTGGCGCATGGCCGAGAAGCCCGATCCGCAGATCATGGAGTGGTACGCCGTCGATGGGAAGCTCGCCTTCGAGACTGACGGGCTGGTCGGCGACCCCACCACTGCGGCAAAGGTCCTCGAGTTTCGTGGAACCAAGCTGGGTCAGACGCGCGTGGTGCTCGAACTGGTCGAGCGCGACCCCGCCGCGCGTACCGGGGAACCGGCCAAACGACTCGAATACACATTCGACATCCCGCTGCCCAGGTTCCGAGCTGGCCTCGACGTCCCCGGCATGGGGACGTAGCGACGAACCGGATCAGCCCGCCGCGCGGAAGGCCGCGCGGCGGGTCGCCTGGCGACCCACTGGCGACCGATCACACGCGCGCCCCCAAGAACTCGGGAAGCGCGAGCGGAGGCTAGCGCCTGCGATCCAAGTCGGCCCGTCCGCTAGGCTTGTCCCGCCGGAGGGTTCACGGGATGGACTGCATGCGGATTCGCTTCTGCGCGCTCGTCGTTGCACTCGCTCTGCCGATCATCGTGATCGCCTGCGGCGACGGCGCGACGCCCGCACCGGCTGCTGAGTCCGCGCCCACCACCGAGCCCGCGCCCACCACGGCGCCCACGCCGACCGACACGCCGCCGTCGGCTCGGGAATCGCCTGCCCCCACGGAAACGCCGACGCCGCCTGAGGCGGCTGCCCCATTCGAGCTCTCGACCTCGGCGTTCGAGGACGGCGGCGTCATTCCCGATGTGTACACGTGCCAGGGCGACAACGTCTCCCCAGCGCTGCAGTGGTCGGGCGTCCCGGACGGCGCCAAGGCACTCGCGCTCGTCATCGACGACCCGGATGCCAACGGGTTCGTGCATTGGGTGATCCACAACATTCCGCCCGAGTCGGCGGGGCTTCCGCGGGGCATCCCGCCCGACGCGATCCTCACCGACGGCTCGTTCCAGGGACCCAACAACTTCGCCGCCCGCGCGGGCGGTGCCTTTCCAGGCGGGTCGACGATCAACGGAATCGGCTACGACGGACCCTGCCCGCCCGCGCAGCACACCTATGTGTTCACGCTGTACGCGCTCGATGGCGGCCTCGGGCTGGCGGAGGACGCCTCGGCCCGCGAGGTCAAGAACGCGACCGAGGGCCACACCCTGGCCACCGCGACGCTGCGAGGGATCTTTCCCGGTTAGCCGGCGCTGCCGCCGTCATCCAGCGCTCGCCTGACCGCCGGCAGACAGACCAGCAGCGCATCGGCGAGCGACCGAGCCGCGGTCGAGAAGTCGCGCGCCGTGCGGATCAGCGCACGAACCTCGAACGGCAGCCGCCACGCGTCGCGCATTGCAGTCAACCCGCGCCCCGACTGAGCCGCGCCTAGCGCGATCGCCGATCTCGGCACGTTCGTGCCCGCCGCGTCGCTGATCGCGCGGAGCCCGACCGCCCGCACACCGGCGGCGCGCGCCGCCTCGAGCACCGCGTGCGATTCCATGTCGACGGCCAGCGCTCCGGCCTCACCCAGCGCGCGCTTGACGTCCGCGCTTGCCACCGCCTCCACGCTTGCGGCGTCGCCGCGCGACGCGCGAAGGCCCGCGGCGTCGAGCGCCCCGGCCGCGGCGGCCACCAGCGCCGGGTCCGACGCAACCCGGCCCTTGCTGGACGATTCGGTCGCGCCCTCCAGCAGGACCAGATCTCCCGGCCGCTGGTCGGCCCGCGCGCCGCCCGCCACTCCGGCGACGACCAGCGCTCGGGGGTGCAGTTCGTCAATCGCCCACGCGGCGGTGCGCGCGCAGGCCTCGCGTCCCTGGCCCGCAACCACCGCGTGAACCGTCATGCCGGCCAGCTCGAGCCGCTCCACACGCCGCCGGCGACGGCGTTGTCTAAGCGAACTTGCCGCGACCCGCCGCACCGCGCGCAACTCCAGTGACAGCGGAAACAACAGGACGATCCGCACCGAGTCGCTCCGCATGCGCGCCGCTCCGCCGCTACGGCGCGCGCTCGGGGCCGCGGTCGAGATAGTCCGAGTAGAAGTCCTCGATGCGCTCCGCGTCGAACACGTCGAACGGCTCCTGCCACCGCCAGGCCACCAGCATGAACTTCGAAGCCAGCGGCTCGTACGGCGTCGCCACGAACTTGCGTTCGTCGAAGGCGCCGTCGCGCAGTCCTGCGTACACCGTCTCGATTTGTTCGCGGACCTGCTCGCAGTCGGCGTCGCACCGATAGAGCAGCACCGTGGCGCCATGCTCGAGGTTGTGAACCCACATCCCGGGCGTCACCGGCTCGTCGTAGATGCCGTAGGCCACGGTGGTCGGCCAGTGCTGGCCCGACGCCGGCGGGATGTTCGCGTGCTCGGGCTCCGTCCCCACCGCAATGTGCTGGCGGCCCTCGTCCTCCAGTTGAATGCGGGCCGACGGCGTCCCTTGATCGAGCGCGCGCAGGCCGAAGAACAACCCGACCGCGATTCCGCCGATCGCCAGCAGGCTGACGGTGGAGATGATCGCTGCCCGCGCGACTCGCGCGTGCCGTGCGGACGACTGGCGCTGACGGCGCGCCTCGCGCCGGCGGTCGCGCTTTTGCTCAGCCCGGGTCTTCCTGTCGTTCGTCACGCCGTCCCTCTTCCGATCCGTGATCGCCGATTCGGCCAGAGCCGGCGCCCGCCGGTGCGCCCGTCGCCGTGGCGATGGCTTGCGTGCGTCACAATGCACCCTGAGAGTTCGCCGCCAGGAACGCCACCATGCCACCACCGGCCGCCGTCGGCCTCATCGGACTCGGCGTGATGGGCAGCAACCTGGCGCTCAACATCGAGCGCAACGGATTTCCCGTCGCCGTTCACGATCGGTCGTACGAGCGAACCAGCGGCTTTCTCGAGGGTCCGGCGGCCGGCAAGGACTTCGTCGGCGCCCACACGCCGGCCGAGGTGGTCGCCGCGCTCGAGCGTCCGCGCCGCATCGTTGTGCTCGTGCCCGCGGGTCCCGCCGTGGATCAGGTCCTGGATGGCCTCGTCCCCTTGCTCGACGCGGGCGATGTGGTGGTGGACAGCGGCAACTCGCACTTCGTCGACACCGACCGCCGCCTCGAAGCCCTGGCCGGCAGCGGCGTGCAGTTCCTCGGGACCGGCGTCAGCGGGGGCGAGTCCGGCGCTCTCTGGGGACCTTCCATCATGCCGGGCGGCTCCGAGGACGCCTATCGCGGCTTCGAGCCCGTGTTCGCCAAGATCGCCGCGCAGGTCGAGGACGGACCCTGCGTAACCTACGTCGGACCCGGCAGCGCCGGCCACTACGTCAAGATGGTTCACAATGGCATCGAGTACGGCAACATGCAGCTCATCGCCGAAGCCTACGCCGTGCTCGCCGCCGCCGGTCTGTCCAGCCGCGAGCTGGCCGACGTGTTCGGCGAGTGGAACCGGGGCGAGCTCGAGTCGTTCCTCATCGAGATCACGGCCGACATCTTCAATGTTCGCGACGCGGACAGCGGTGATCCGCTGGTGGATCGGATCCTCGACGCGGCGGGGCAAAAGGGCACCGGCCGCTGGACCACCCAGGATGCCATGGAACTCGGCGAGCCGGTCCCCACCATTGACGCCGCCGCCTGGACCCGCAACATCTCGGCGCGGATCGATCAGCGCATCGCGGCTTCCAAGCTGATCGGAGCATCCGGGCATCCAACCATCGAGCGCCGCGTGGACCTGGTTGAGGACGTCCGCCAGGCGCTGTACGCGTCGATGCTCTGCTCGTACGCGCAGGGCTTCTCCTTGCTGCGCACGGCATCGGCCGAGCGAGACTATCAAGTCAACTTCGCCGAGGTGGCGCGCATCTGGAAGGGCGGCTGCATCATCCGCGCGCGCCTGCTGCGGATCATTCAGCACGCGTTCAGCGCCGCTCCGGCGCTCGCGAATCTGCTGATGGACGCCGACTTCGCCGTGCCGCTGGCCGCGGCGGAGGCGTCCTGGCGCGCAGTCCTAGCCGACGCCAGGCGCGCGGGCATTCCGGTTCCCGCCACGAGCGCCTCGCTCGACTACTTCGACAGCTACCGGACGGCGCGGCTGCCGGCCAACCTGATCCAGGCGCAGCGCGACTACTTTGGCGCGCACACCTACCGGCGCACCGACCGCGACGGCGCCTTCCACACGAACTGGGAGGCGGGCGCCGAAAGTGGATCGGCGGCCAGCGAGCCGGCCGGATAGCGCCGCTCCGCTACCCGGTCCCGCCTGCAATCAGCGTCTTCGGACCCATGGCGAAGCAGCTGACCGGAACGCCATACCCGCCGGCCTGACCCAGCCGCAGGTCCACGACGGCGCCCAGCAGCGCCCGCGCCTCGGCCCGCGCGACATCGCCCCGCTCGACGAGCAGTCGTTCCATGGCCTCGCTTGCCATGCGCGCGGCCGCGGCGAGGTCGTCGCCCACGCCCACCGTCATCACGTGCGTGCTCGTTTCGAGCCACGGCCACTCGAGGTCCTCGCCGGGGAACACGCGCAGCGACAGATCGATCTCGGCCGCGGTGTTCACGCCCGAGTGGATCTCGCCATCGCCCATCGTGGAGTGGACGTCCCCGATCGCGAACAGCGCCTCGGGACGCCGCACCGGCAGGTACACGGTCGTCCCGACCCGAATCTCGTTGATATCCAGGTTGCCGCCGTGGCTGCCGAGGCTCAGCGTCTCGATCGCGCCCGAGGCCGGCGCCACGCCGATGGTTCCGACCATCGGCCGGAGCGGCATTTGCACCCTTCCCGCCATCGTCACCGTGTCCCCCGCGACGTCGAACGGCAGGATCGACACGTCGATCGGAGTGTCTCCCAGCAGCCCCGTCCCTGGCGGCGTGGCCACGTATCCGCGTGAACCTACGCGGATGTCGTCGATCGTCGCGGCGAGCGTGTCGCCGGGCGCCGCGCCGCGCACGCCGATCGGACCCGTGCAGGGATTCATCCGACCCGGCGACCGTTGTTTCAGGTATTCCGCTACGTCGAGCGGATCGCAGGCCCCGTTGTAGGCGTCGCGGCTGACGACCGTGAGCTGTCCCGGCGCCTCGACCGTCCGCACCGGCGGCGCGTCCGCATCAAACAGATAGGTGACCGAATCGGCCTCGATCCGGGTCCGGGGAACGGGATTCGACACCTACCGCGCTCGCTGGCTCGGCTGCCGGTGGGCACGCTAGCACAGCACCGGCCGTGGTCCTGCCGGTGCCTCCGCGTCATGGCGGCGCCGCGGCTTCGACGGTAGGAACCCGCTTACGCCGGAACAGAGCCGCGGGCGTATCCGGCGGATCGTATGGATGGCAGAATGCACGCCCGTCGCCGGCTCGGAGGTCTGGGGCTGCCCACACCTCTCATATCGTCCGAGGCGCACCGCGATCACGCGCCCTGGCTACAGATGATCGACGGTCGCACGGCGCCGCATCCCGAGGTGCCCGATCGCCCCGCGATCATCCGTGCGGCGCTCCTGGATGCCGGCCTGATCGATCCGTTGCCCCCGGAGCCGCACGACGACGACGCGATCGTCGCCGTCCATGCGCGCGCGTACCTGTTGTTCCTCAAGGGGACCGCCGACCAAGTCCAGCCGGGCGAGCAAATCTCGCCGATCCCCGCCTCGCGCGACCCGGCCGTTCCCGAGAGCCCGAGCCTGGCGGTCCGCGCCGGGCTCTTTGCGTTCGGATCCGACGCGCCGCTCATGCGGGGCACCTACGCGGCCGCGCGATCGGCCGTTGACGTGGCGCTCACCGCTGCCGGCCATATCGCGGCCGGTCGGCGCGTGGCGATCGGGCTCTGCCGTCCTCCCGGGCACCACGCCGAGCATTCCCGCATGGGCGGCTTCTGCTACCTGAACAACGCGATGATCGCGGCGCACCGGCTGTCGCGCGACGGGCCCGTGGCGGTGATCGATATCGACTACCACCACGGCAACGGCACCCAGCACCTGGCCTATGAGCGTGCCGACGTGTTGTATGTGTCCCTGCACGCCGATCCGCGCTTCGCCTATCCCGGCTTCTCCGGGCGCGCCGACGAGCGGGGCTCGGGCGACGGCGAGGGTTACAACCACAACTTCCCGCTGCCGCCGCGCACGACCATCGAGCCCTACCTCGCCGTCATGGATCGTGCCTGTGCGATCATCTCCGACTACGCACCGTCGAGCCTGATCGTCTCGATCGGATTCGACACCCACGAGGCCGATCCGATCGCGACCTTCGGCCTTCACAGCGATGATTTTGGACGCATCGGCGAGCGGATTCGCGGCCTGGATCTTCCAACGCTGCACGTCCTCGAGGGCGGCTACGCGCTGGATGTCATCGGTCCATCCGCGGTCGCCTACTTCGGGGCCTTTGCCTAGCCGTCGCACCGGCTGCCCGATTCCGCGCGGACTCTTGCCGATTCGGTCGTGGGAGACTTGCTGGATCCGTCCGCATCCGCTTGGCGTCGCGCGTATGCACCGTTGGCGAGTCATGGTCGGCGCGCTGCTGATCGCCTTCGCGGCGTGCGGCGAGTCCGCCCTCCCGGAGACCTCCGCGCCTGGCATCGAGCCCCTGACCAACGCCGACTGGCCGTCCGTCCGCTCCGACCCGGAGCTGATTCAAGGCCGCCGCGTCGATCTCCGGGCACGCGTGTATGCGGGGCCGGAGGAGCATCCGGCCGGCGATCTCTTCTTGGCCTGGGTCGATTTCGACAACGACCAACTCTCGATCGCGTTCGTGGTACCGGCGGCGCCGGCCGAGCTCACGCGCGACGCGTTTGTCCAAGCCTTCGGCGTCGTCGACGGGTCGCTCACCCGGAGCAACTCGGCGGGCGAGGAGATTGTTCACCCGGTCGTGCGGGTGCAGCGCGTGCTCGTGACCGACCGCCTCGGCATTCGACCCACGCGCATCCTGCTCCGCGTTGGACAGGCGCTGGAGCAACGCGGGGTGCGGGTGACGCTCGACCGGATTGAGTTCGCGGATGAGGAGACACGCGTGTTCATGACCGTCGAGAATCAGCGCGCGGAGGTCGTGAACGCGTTTCCCACCAGTCTCTCGATCGAACAGCGGCAGCTCGATCACCCGGCCATCATCTCGGTCGGTCCGGGCGTGGAGCCGCCGCGCGGCCGGGTCGAGCCGGGCACCACGGAGCACGGCGCGTTCCGGTTCCCGACCTTCGACCTCGGCGATGGGCCGATGACGGTTCGCTGGCGGGGCGCGCGGGTGGACGAGATCGCCGATCAGTTCAGCGAGTGGGTGTGGATCGTGGATCCCTCGGGTTCCGAGCGGCCCGAAGGCTGACCGGCCCGCGCGGCCGGAACCGCATCCAGCGCCGAGATTGGGCCTGCTCAGCGGGCCGCGACCGTCTCCATCCGACCGCGCAGCCGAACCAGCGCCACGGCGCTCCCCGCCGCCATCAAGCCGGCCGCCATGCCGCCGGTCACGTCGAGCCAGTTCGGACCCGACCAGAGGAATATGAAGAAGAACGGATAGAAGATCATCCAGGTCTTGATCGCCAGCGGCACCGACGCGCCGTATCGGTTCGCGACGTAGAGCAGGAAACTGAACGCCGGATAGGTCAGCGCGTAGGCCACCCCAATCTCGCCGCGCAGCGCGCCCGCCGCCACCAGGCCGCCGACCATCGTGATCTCACGCGCGTGATCCGAGACCTGATCGATCAACGCCCCGTAGGTTGATGTGCGATGCGTGGCGCGCGCCAGCGCGCCGTCGATCGCATCCAGCAGCAGTGTGCCCAGGAACACGCCAAACGCCGCCCGCGGCGCCGGCCCGATGAGAATCGCGACCACGAATCCGAGCGGGATCTGCAGCAGTGACAGGGCGTTGGGCGGCACGCCCAGCCGTGCCAGTCCGCCAACCAGGGGCCGCAGCGCGTACGCCATCCCGGCGCGGAACGGCCCGAGCGCCACACGCTCCAGCCGCGAATACGAATCGGCCGCCTTCGGCTCTGGATTCGCGTCCACTTACCAGGCGAGCCGTTCGGCCAGGTAGCCGGCCAGCTCCCCCTCGCTCACACGATCCTGTTCCATCGTGTCCCGGTGACGCACGGTCACCGCCTGATCATCCAGCGTGTCGTAGTCCACCGTCACCCCGAACGGCGTCCCCGCTTCATCCTGGCGCGCATAGCGGCGGCCGATCGACCCGGTCGCGTCGAAGAATGTGGGCCAGCGGCCGCGAAGATCGTCGTGGATCGTGCGCGCCCGCTCCATCAGCGCCGGCTTGTTCCGCGCCAGTGGATAGACCGCGATCTTGATGGGGGCCAGGCGATGGTCCAGGCGCAGGAATACGCGGTCCGCGCCGCGCACTTCCTGCGTCGTGTACGCGTCCGACAGATAGGCGAGCGCGGCGCGATCGACGCCGGCCGACGGCTCGATCACGTACGGCACCACGTGCTCCTTGGTGGTCTCGTCGAAGAACTGCAGATCCACGCCGCTGGCTTCGGAGTGACGACGCAGGTCGTAGTCGGTCCGGTTCGCCACGCCCTCGATCTCGCCCCACCCGAATGGAAACTCGTATTCGATGTCGGTCGTCGCCTTGGCGTAGTGGGCCAGCTCCTCGGGTGCGTGTGTGCGCCGCCGCAGCTTGCGGGCGTCGACGCCGTATTCCCGCCACCACCCGAAGCGCGCGTCCGTCCATGCGTCGTACGCCGCCTCGTCCTCGCCCGGCGCCACGAAGTACTCCAGCTCCATCTGCTCGAACTCGCGGCTGCGGAAGATGAAGTTCCCGGTGGTGATCTCGTTGCGAAACGCCTTCCCGATCTGGCCGATCCCGAACGGCAGTCGCACGCGGCTCGAGTCGAGCACGTTCTTGAAGTTCACGAAGATCGCCTGCGCCGTCTCCGGGCGGAGGTAGGCCGCCGAGGCCTCGTCCTCGACCGGCCCGACGTGCGTCTTGAACATGGTGTTGAACTGCCTGGCGGGCGTGAGCTCCGCGTCGTCGTGCGGGCAGCGCGTGTCCTCGAGGTCGTCCTCGCGGTAGCGCCGGTTGCAGGCCGGGCACTCAACCAATGGGTCCTGGAAGTGCTCCACGTGGCCGGACGTCTCCCAGATGCGGGGGTGCATCAGAATCGACGCGTTCAGTCCAACCACGTCTTCCCGCGCCTGCACCGTGTCCCGCCACCACGCCTCCTTGACGTTGCGGATCAGCTCGGCGCCGTGCGGGCCGTAGTCCCACGTGCTGCCGTACCCGCCGTAGATTTCGGAGCTCGGGAACACGAACCCGCGTCGTTTGGCCAGCGAGACGAGCGTATCGAGATCGGGTGCTGCCACTAGTTCTCCTTCACTGCCAGTGTCGTATCCGCCGTCCGCCGCGGCGATCTACAGTTCAACGCCGTCGGCGGTGTCCGCCGTCGCGCCCGCGCGATCGAGCATTCGCGCGGACTTGATGTCTCGTTCCACGATCCCGCTCACGTACGCGCGCAGAGTGCTCCGGAGCTCGCCGCGGGTCGCGGCATCCGCCCGGACCTTGGCCGCGCCGTGGAACCCCTCACGCGACAGGAACCGCAGCACCTTGAGCGTGTCCAGGCCCAGCGCGTATGTGTGCTGCCGCGGCGCGCAGTCGCCGCACACGACGCCGCCCACGTGCGGCGCGAAGGCGTGCCGCCCCGGCTCGACGCTCGTGCCGCACCCGGTGCACGACACCAGCTCCGGCGAGTACCCGTGGATGTTGAGTAGCGTCAGCGTCAGCGCCCCCAGCCAGACCTCCGGCGGCTCGTCCGACAGCGCGAGGCCGCGCAGGAACGTGAGCAGTGCGTGGTAGGCGTCTGGGATGCTCTCGCCGTCCTCGCTGAGACCGTCCAGCAGCTCGATCGCCCATCCGGCGGCCGAGAACGCCGCCAGATCGGTCTGCAGCCGGGGGTACGTCTCCAGCGCCTCGACCTGCGACAGGATGTCGAGGTTCGTGCCGACCGCGCCCAGCAGCCGGACGCGGTTGAAGAGCTCCAGGTGCGGCGCCAGCCGGCTGGCGGGCATCCGCGTCCCGCGTGCGACCAGACGGCGCCGGCCGAACTCGCGCGTGTACACCGTCACGATCCGGTCGGCATCCCCGAGCTCGCGCCGGCTCAGCACGATGCCTTCGGCCTGGTAGGTGTGTGAGCGCTTCATCCGTGTTCCCGCCTCAGCCTACGGGCGCGGCGAACCGGCGGCAACGGCGAGGCTCGGCGCCTCGACAGGACCGGCCCTGAGCCAGTCGAAACGGGCACGCGAACGGCGTGACTCAGCCCAATACAGGAGGACCAGTCCGTCACCCCGCACCGGCCTCGCCGACCGGGGACGCGTTCGTCGGCCGCACGATATCCAGCGCTTCCACCCGCGGGCCTTCCATCCGCCGAACCCGAATTACCCACCCGTTCACACGCACGCTCTGACCCTCGTTGGGAACCGCTCCCAGCCTCGCCATCACGAAGCCGGCCACGGTCGAGTAGTCGCCGTCCGGCAGCCCCAGACCCGTCGCCGCGCGCAGTTCGTCCACTCGCACGTTGCCCGCGACCACAAAGCGGTCGCGCCCCGCGCGCTGCACCCTGGCGCGAGCTCGATCGTGCTCATCGCGGATCTCGCCGACCAGCTCCTCCGCCAAGTCCTCCAGCGTCACGATGCCGGCCGCGCTGCCGTGCTCGTCGATCACCAACGCCATGTGGCTGCGCCGGCGCCGCATTTCGGCCAGCAGCAGCCCCACCTCCCCGGCCTCCGGGACGACCGGCAGCGGCCGCACGATGCGGCGGGGGATCGGCTGGTCGCGTACGCCCTCGTCGAGCCCCAGCAGGTCCTTGGCGTGGACGAAGCCTTCGATGTCGTCCGGTCCCGCGTTGTAGACGGGGAAGCGCGAGAACCCGGTCCTGACGACCAGCCGCTCCAGCTCGTTCGGGGTGCTGCGCAGCGACACCGCCACGGCCTCCGACCGCGGCACCATCGCCTCGTGCACCTTGCGGGTTCGAAACCCGAGCGCGCGGGCGGCGAGCCGGTGCGCTGACGCGTCGATCGCACCCAGTTGCCGCAGCGCCCGCAGGATCGACTCGATCTGCCCGGACGTGTACGAGGTCGCCAGCTCCTCGCGTGGATGTACCCGCAACAGGCGAACGACCAAATTGGCCGCGCCGTTCAGGGTCCAGAGCACAACCCGGAACGTGTTCGCGTAGAGCCGGAACGGAACGGCGATCCACAGCACCGTGCGGATCGGATCGGCGATCGCGAGGTTCTTCGGCGCCATCTCGGCCAGCACCATGTGCAGGAACACCACGACGGTGAGCGCGATCACCGCCGCGATCGCGTGAATCGCCGCGCCGGGAATCTCGATCAGCGGCGTCAGCGCCGCGACCAGCCCGTCGGCGATCGCCGGCTCGGCTACGAATCCGAGACCCAGCGATGCCATGGTGATCCCAAGCTGCGCGCCGGTCAGCATGAACGAGAGCTCCCGGACCGATGCGCGCGCCATCCGGCTGCGCAGGCCGCCCCGGCGTGCCAGCTCCTCGATCGTCGATCGGCGGGCGGCCGCCGCGGTCACGGCCACTTCGGCCGCCACGAAGAAGCCGTTGGCGACCAGCAGTCCCAGCGCCACGAGCAGGTAGATCGCCGTCATTCCGCGTCACGCCTCGGCGGCGGCGCCGTCATCAGCACCCGGCCGATCCGCACCCCGTCCATCTCGATCACCCGGAATGTCCAGCCGCCGTAGGTGGTCTGATCGCCCGGCGTCGGCAGCCGCTGGAACATGGTGAGCAGCAGCCCGGCCAGCGTCTCGAAGCGGCCCTCGGGAATCGTGAAGCCGATCGCCTCCTGCAACTCGTCGCGTCGGATGTCCCCCACCACGATGTGGGCGCCGGGACCGGCCTGGACGATCTGCCGCGCGCCGGGCGCGTCGTACTCGTCCTCGATCGGTCCCAGCAGCTCTTCGATCACGTCCTCCGCCGTCACGATCCCTGCCGCGCTTCCGTGCTCGTCCACGGCCACGGCCAGCCAGTGGCGCTCGGTGCGCAGATCCACCAGCAAGGACCGGAGGTCGCGCGTCAGCGGAACCACGAATGCCGGCTGCATGTGCGCGACCACTTGCGTGGCGGCGCGCGTCTCCGGATCGATTCCAAACGTGTCCTTGACGTGGGCGACGCCGATCACGTCGTCGCCACCGGTCGCATAGACGGGAAATCTCGAGAACCCCGAATCGCGCGAGGCGCGGGCTAGATCCGCGAGCGAGTCGTCCGCGTGCAGCGCCACCATGGCGGAGCGCGGCACCAGCACCTCGCGCGCCGTCTGCTCGCCCAGCCGCAACACGCGGTCCAGCAGCTCGTGTTCGACCCCGTGCAGCGCCCCTTCTTGCTGAGCCCAGCGGAGCGCTCCACGCAGTTCCTCGACCGACCGCATGCCCTCGAGCTCTTCCCTCGGCTGGATGCCTACGCGCAGCAGCACCCAGTTGGCCGCCGCGTTGAGCGCCCGGATCACCGGACGCAGCGCCTCGGAGAACACGAGCATCGGCGGCACGAAGAGCGTCGCCGACCACATTGGCCTGGCGATCGCTAGATTCTTCGGCGCCAGCTCGCCAAGCACCATCTGGGTCGCCGTCGCGACGCCGAGCGCGACGCCGGCGGTGATCGGTACCAGCGAGCCCTCATTCACTCCTGGGATCCATGCGACCGCGGGACGTATCAACGGCCCCAGCGACGTATCGACGACGAACCCGAGCGCCAGCGAGCTTGCCGTGATCCCCAGCTGCGCGCCGGAGAGCTGAAAGGACAGCGATCTGAGCGCCCGCATGACCGATCGCGCGCGACGGGCGCCTCCGCCGGCGGCCTGCTCGACCCGGTAGCGATCGACGGCCACGAGCGCGAATTGCCCCCCGGCGAACAGGCTGTTCACCAGGATGAGCGCGACGAATACGATCAGCCCAAGGGCGATTTCGATGGGGCGGCCCTCTACTTCGTGGACCGCCGGCGGCGCGCACGCGCCCCGCGGTCGATCGGTACGCGCCGGCGCCGCGCGCCCGCCGGCCGGCTATCTCGCGCGCCCATCGCCGCTAGCTCAGGTCGTCGGGGCCGAACGGGCGGGCGAACAGCTCGGCGGGCGTGGTCACGTTTGGGACGCCTTCCCGTCCCGCCACGACGGCCGAGAACGCCTCGCGCGCGCGCTCCCGCAGGCGCTCGAGCAGCTCGGGGTCGGGAGGGTCCTCAGCTTCCATCGTCCACCGGCGGCGCCAGCCTTCGCACGCGCAGCTGCACGATCCGGCTGCGATCGTCCGTCTTGGTCACCCGAATGCTCGCCCCATCGAGGGTGATCGTCTCGCCCGGTGACGGCAGGCGACCGAATTCGCTGTACACCAGCCCGCCGATCGTGTCCACGTCCTCGCCTTGCAGCGTGAGGTCGAGCCCCGCGTTCACGTCGTCGATCAAGGCGCCCGCGTCGACGAGGGCCTCGTCGGCGCCAACCCGTTCGATCGGCGTCTCGGGCATATCGAACTCGTCCTCGATCTCGCCCACGATCTCCTCGAGCAAGTCCTCGATCGTCACCAGACCCACCGTCTCGCCGAACTCGTTGACCACAATCGCCATATGCGTGTGCCGCGCCTGGAGCCGCCGCAGCAACAGGTCCACCCGACTGACGTCGGGTATGAAGAAGGGCTCGCGCGCCAGCGACGCCAGATCGACCCCGGTCTCCGGGTCCAGCAGCGCCGCCATGACCTCGCGCACGTGCACGATGCCCACCACGTGGTCCAGATCGTTCTCGTAGACCGGCAGCCGCGAGAGTCCGTGCTCCTTCGCCATTGCGAGCGTCTCGCGCACCGATGACCCGACCGGCGCCGCGACGATGTCCGGCCGCGGTGTCATCACTTGCCGCGCCACCCGATCGCCCAGGTCGATCACGTTGGTGATCATCGCCACGTCGGTCTGGTCGATCGAGCCTTCGCGCGTGCCCTCCTCGACCGCCTGCAGCACCGCCAGGTCCTTCGGATCGGGACCCTTCCAGGCCGCTTGCTCCTCCGTCGATAGGAGGCGTTCGAGCAGCTTCGTCATCGGGAGGATCGCCACGTATTGCGTCCACGCGAATATCGACAGTCGACGCGCCAGCACCGCCGGGTGTCGCTGGGCCAGGATTCGCGGACCGATCCGTGCGACCGCCGTGTGGACGACTGCGAGCAGCGCGATCGCCAGCACCACGCTCCAGGCATGGTTCGAGGTGGCCCTCGCCAGAGCGTCCGAGACGGTCGTGGCAGCCAGCGCGGCCGACGCGAAGATGAAGATCGCGGCGCCGGTGCGAGCGCTGATCCAGAATCTGAATCGGTTGGAGAGCAGTTCCGCCAAGCGCGCGTCGGAGCGCCGCGCTGGCACGGTGTCTGGGTTTGGGGCCGTGCGCGAGAGCTCCAACGTGGCGTTCTCCGCCGTCGCGAGCAGCGCACTCAGCAGCGTCAGAATCAGGATGAGGGCAAGGCCGGTCCAACTAACAGGATCCAAAACGGATCCACTCCATCGTGAGCGCCGCACGTACGGGTGCTGACGCCAAGGCGCGCGCCCCGCTTCTACGCGAGGCGGCGCCGGGCTGAGTGTTGTTCGGGAAACACCCGCGCGGAGTCGTGGGCGGCTCCTGTGTGGGGCCGCTCAACATGAGGTGAGTGACGACCGGCCTGTTGCCGGTGATCAAACGATTCACGACACCTGTGACGAGGGTGCTGCCGCCAGGGGGCTGCGTCTCTATCTTACGCGACGCCCGCGCCGCCGATCGCGGGCCGCGGCTCGCGCGGGCACTCCGTACACCAGGTCTCCGGCCGGCACATCGCGGGTCACGACCGCGCCGGCGCCGGTGGTCGCACCCTCCCCGACCGTCACGGGCGCGACCAGCATGGTGCCGCTGCCGATGAACGCGCCGGCCTCGATCACGGTGGAGTGCTTCGCCTCCCCATTGAAGTTGCACGTCACGCTCCCGGCGCCGATGTTGGCGCCCTCGCCAACCCGCGCGTCGCCCAGGTAGCTGAAATGGTGAATGTGGACATCCTTGCCCAGCTCGACTGATTTGAGCTCGGCATGCGAGCCGACAAAGCACCGGTCGTCGATCGAGCAGCCGGACCGGACATTCGCGTAGGGGCCTACGTGCACCTCGTCGCCGATCGCCGCGCCCTCGACTCGCGATGATTCGATCGTGCACGCGCGGCCCACCCGCGTATCCACCAGCCGCGCGCCCGGCCCGAGCGTCGAGCCGGGTCCGATCAACGTCTCGCCTTCGAGCATCGTGTGCGGCAGGATCACCGAGCCGGCGCTCACGTGCACGTTGCGGTGCAGATACGTCGAGGCCGGATCGACGAGCCGGACGCCGCCCCGCAGCAGCGCCTCGCGCAGACGCTGTTGCATGATCGCCTCGGCCGCCGCCAGCTTGTGCATGTCGTCGCACCCAATCGACTCGTCCGCATTCGCGATCTCGTAGCCGGCCACGCGGCCGCCGCCGTCGCGCGCGATCCGAACCAGCTCGGTCAAGTACAGCTCGCCGGTTCGTGCGCTCGGCCGCACCTCCGCCACGTGCGCTCTCAGCCAGGCGGCGTCGAACCCCATCGTGCTCGAGTTGACGGATGAGAGCCGCCGTTGATCGGGCGTCGCGTCAGCGGCCTCCACGATCTCGGTCACGTCGCCGTCCGCTTCGAACACCACCCGGCCCAGCGCGCCGGGCTCGGCCACATTCGACCAGCCCACAACCACCGCCGCGCCGGTCGCGTCCTGCCGGTCGGCCATGGCGGAGATCGTCTCCGCGCGCGCCAGCGGGCAGTCGCCGTAGAGCACGAGCGCCGTCCCCGCAGCGTCCTCCAGTGTCTCCATCGCCGCTTGTGCCGCGAACGCGGTTCCGTAGCCGCCTGCCGGCTGGGTCACGACGAGCGCGTCAGCGCCCAGCACGGCCTGTAGATCGACGTCGGACGGTCCCACGGTCAAGATCGGGTCGCAGCCGGCTTCCACCGCGGCGGCGTATACGTGCTTGAGCAGCGGCCACCCGGCCACCTCTTGCAACGCTTTTGGCCGTGACGACTTGAGGCGCGTCCCGTGCCCCGCCGCCAGGATGATCGCGAGCCTGCTCAGGGTGCCAGGCCCCCGCGCGTGCCCGCGTCTGCCGATCGACGGGCTGGGGAGGCAGGATTCGAACCTGCGAATGGCGGATCCAAAATCCGCTGCCTTACCACTTGGCTACTCCCCATCGGTCCGCAAGCCTAGGGGCGCCATTTGGCGTGGTCAAAACTCTAGCGCCGCGCCGCTCTGGCCGGTCGTTCGGTTCCAGAATTGTGTCGTGGCGACCCAGGCGACGACGCCCGACAGGCGAGCCTCGGCCGCGCGTGCGGCCGCCTCCGACTCAAACAGGCCGAAGCAGGTCGGTCCGGCCCCAGCCAGCTGCGCGGGCGCCGCGCCCTCCATGCGCAATGCCTCCAGCACGTCGCCAATCTCCGGCGCCAGCCGCATTGCCGCGGGCGTGAGATCGTTTTGGAGCAGGTTGGGCGGCAGCGCTCCGTCTCGAACGCCGCCGGCCAGCTCGTGCGTCGCCGCGCCGTCCGTCCACTCGCTCTCCCGTAGCTCCGAGTACACGTCGGCGGTCCGGAGCCCGCGATCGATCTTGGCCAGCACGACCCAGCGCTGGGGCGGTGCGGGAAGCCGCTCGATCGCGTCGCCTCGGCCAGTCGCCAGCACAGTGCCTCGATAGAGGAAGAACGGCACATCCGCGCCCAGCGATGCGGCGACCTCCACCAGGGTCTCGAACTCGGTATCGGTCTGCCAGAGCGCGTCGAGACCCAGAATCGCAGCGGCCGCGTCCGAGCTGCCGCCGCCCAGGCCCGCCGCCACCGGGATGCGCTTCTCGACTCGCAGATAGGCACCGTGGCTCGGCCGAACCCGTGAATGGAGCCGTTCGGCGGCCTGAATTGTCAGGTCCGCCTGGCGCGCGAGGCCCTCGTGTGAGGGCGTCCCGTCGATCGCCGCGTTCTCATCGATCACCACCGAGTCGGCCAGCTCGAGCGTCTGCAGGATCGTCACCAGCGAGTGATATCCATCCTCGCGCCGGCCGGTCACTTGCAGGCCGAGATTGATCTTGGCCGGGGCCGGCAGCGCCACCCGGGTCACCGGTCAACTGGTCGGGGACGGCACGGCGTCGGCGAGCCCGACCGCGCGCAGAATCTCATCCTCGAGCGCTTCCATGGCCGCCGCCTCGCGCTCCGTCCCGTGCGCCATTCCGGCCAGGTGCAGCAGGGCGTGCGTGAGCAGCAAGCCGAAGGCCCGCGCCTGCGTGCAGCCCTCCGCGCGCGCCCGCATCGTTGCCATCTCGAGCGATAGGGCGATGTCCCCGATCGGCGAATCGGCCTCCTCGGGGCCGCGTGCGCCCGCCGGAAACGCGAGCACGTCGGCGGGCGCGTCGATTCCCCGGAACTCCAGATTCAGCCGTCGCATCGTCTCCGGGTCGCAGATGCCCAGCGCCACCGTCCCCTGTAGGTCGCGGCGACGGCCGGTCTCAGCCGCGATCGGCTCCACGAGATCCGCAAGCGCGCGGGGCAGCGATTGGGCCGAGTCGAGGTCGACGATCAGCGGCGGCGACTCGCCCACGGCCTACTCAACGTCGCCGGTGAGCATCCGCCGAACCGTGCCGCTCACCGCCCGGCCGTCCACCGTGCCGCGGCCGCGCAAGCGCGCCATCAGCGGGCCCATCACCTTCCCGATGTCCGAGGGGCCTTGCGCGCCTACCTCGGCGATGACGGCCGCCGCCTCGGACTCGATGTCGTCCGGTCCCACGGCCGGCGGCAGGTACGCGCGAATGAGCTCCAGCTCGGCCGTCTCGGCGTCAACCTTGTCATCGCGGCCGCTGTCGCGGTAGATCGCGATGGCCTCCTCGCGCCGTCGGGCCTCACGCGCCAGCACCGTTCGAACCAGCTCGTCGTCGGCCTCGGTGCGGCCGTCGAGCGCGGCGTACTGCACGGCTGACCTGATCGTGCGCAGGGTCTGCGCGCGGCCGCGGTCACGCGCGCGAACCGCGTTGCGGATATCGGCGTCGATCCGTTCAAGCAGTGGCATACGTCGAATCTTCGCCTGGGGAGGAGCGGCGGCGGATGCGGTTGCCTAAAGCGCGCGCTCTTCGATCTGAGCGGCCTTCAGCGCTGCCCGTCGAGCCTTGCGCCGCTTAGTGGCCGCCTTCTTCTTTCGGAGGACGCTCGGCTTGTCGTAGGCCGACCGGCGCCGTGTCTCCGTAATAATGCCCTCGGCCTGCACTTTCTTGTTGAAGCGGCGCAGGGCCGCGTCGAAGCTCTCGTTCGCTCCAACGGTCACATGAACCAAGCAAGCCTCCTAGATCGGCCGCGCAAGCAAGATGCCCGCCCTGCGGGCGGGCGGCCGCTTGCGTCTGATCGGGTCGGCGACCTCGATGCAAGCCCTCTGCCGCGGATTCGCGCCACGGCGCAAACCGTCCGCTCGGACAACCTGAGTATAGGCGGCGGCGATTTCTTGGGCCAACGGTCCGCGACCGCATGAAACCTGATGGTCGGCACGCGTGAGCTCGCTTAACTGGCTCGCCCTGGCGATTGGCGCGCCGGTCGCGCTGGTCCTCACGGTCGCCGTTCGTACGGTCGCGCGGCGGCGCGGATGGCTCGAGCCGACCGGACCTGAACGACTCCACGCCCGGCCTGTTCCCCGCCTCGGCGGTATTGCCATGTACGCGGCGTTCGTGCTCACTGTGCTCGTGGCGGTCCGGCCGATCGGCGCCTCCGTCATTGGCCTGCTGGTGGGCGGCACGCTGCTGATCGTCGTGATGACCTGGGACGACATCCGCGGCCTGCGGCCGCGCGACAAGTTCCTGGCGCAGCTCCTGGCCGCCGCGATCCCTCTGGCCGTCGGTGTCCGAATCGATGCGGTCAGCAATCCGCTGGGGGGCGGCGTGATCGAGCTGCCGCTCGCGATCGTGATTCCGTTCACGTTGTTCTGGATCGTCGGGATGATGAACGCCGTCAATTTCATGGATGGTCTCGACGGCCTCGGCGGCGGCGTCACCGCAATCGCGGCGGTCGTGCTCGTCATTCTCTCATCGCGCCTCGGACTGCCGGACGTCGCGACCCTGGCGCTCGTGCTCGCGGCCGTCGCGCTGGGGTTTCTGCCGCTCAACTTCCACCGGTCGAGCATTATCATGGGTGACGGCGGATCGCACTTTCTGGGGTTCGCGCTCGCCGTCATCGCCATCATGGGGCCGGCCAAGATCGCCACCGCGATCCTGGTGCTGGGCGTCCCGATCCTCGATGTCGCCTGGTCGATCACCCGTCGTCTCGCGCGCCGCGGCGGCATTGCCGAGCGCGACGTTGGTCATCTCCATCACCGCTTGTGGGAGGCCGGGCTGGATCAGCGGGTCGTCGCCGCGCTGTACTACGCGCTTGCCGCCGGCCTTGGTCTGATCGCGCTGCTGGTCGAGCGAATCAACAAGGTCTATGCGTTCGCCGGACTTGCCGCGCTGCTGATCGTGCTGTTGGTAGCGCTTGCCCGGCTGCCGCGCCGCCGGGTCATCTCACCAGGGTCCGACTAGTCGCCCGCCCATCGGGTCTGGTTGACCCCTGTGATACCGTTGAAAACAGGTTCTGGAGGGTTCGCGTGAAGACCGAGATTCATCCCGAATACGTCGAATGCAAGGTCACGTGTGCGTGCGGAAACAACTTCACCACACATGCCACCGTGCCCAAGATCCATGTGGACGTGTGCTCGGCGTGTCACCCGTTCTTCACCGGCCAGCAGCGCCTGGTGGACACTGCCGGCCAGGTCGATCGGTTCGAGCGCCGCAGCAAGAAGAAAGCGCGCGGCCAGTAATCGAGCGCCGGTGGACGGTCAGGGCCTGATCGCGGGGGCGCTGTCGTTGCCGCTGGGCTCTTGCCCGGCGTCGCCGCCCGCGCCGCGCCGCACATGAGCGAGCAGGTGGGCCAGAGCAACGAGCTCCGCATCAACTACGGCGGCCAGGCGGTGCTCGAGGGCGTCATGATGCGCGGCCGCCGCGCGGCCGCGGTCGCCGTTCGCCACCCCGCCGGTCACGTCGTGCTGCGGACGGAGGAGCTGGACCCCCAGCGGCTCTCGCTGCGTCTTCGGCGCGTCCCGTTCGTTCGGGGCGCGGTGGCGCTCTGGGAAACGCTGATCATTGGCATGCGGGCACTCAATTTCTCGGCGAACGTCCAGCTCGAGGAGGAGGCCGGCGACGACGGGGAGGCCGGGGGATCGTCGATGGTCACCGGCAGTCTCATCATCGGGTTGGTGTTGGGGATTGGGCTCTTCTTCGTCATCCCGCTCGTCGCCACGTCGTTCACCGACGAGCTGGTCGAGTCGGACCTCGCCAGCAATGTGATCGAAGGCGGCATCCGCTTGCTGGTCTTCACCGGCTATATCGTGGCGATCGGCCTGATGCCCGACATCCGGCGCGTGTGGATGTATCACGGCGCGGAGCACAAGACGATCAACGCGCTGGAAGCCGGCGCCCGCCTCACGGTCGAGAACGTTCGGCGACATCGGCTGGCGCACCCGCGCTGCGGCACCGGCTTTCTGGTGATGCTGGTCGTGATCTCGATTATCGTTTTCGCGCTGCTCGGGCGGCCGCCGATGGCCATACGGATCGTTTCTCGGATCGCGTTGCTGCCGGTCATCGCGGGCGTCGGGTACGAGTTCATCATGCTGACGGCACGGAACCAGGGGAACCTGCTCGCCCGATGGGTGGCGCAGCCCGGCCTGGCGTTTCAGCGCCTCACGACCCGCGAGCCGACCGACGACCAACTCGAGGTCGCGATCACGGCGATGGATCGGGTGCTCGAGCTCGAGGGCCAGTTGAGCGAGCTTCGACCGGCCGTAGTCCCCACCGTGGTCACCAATGATCGACCGGCTTGACGAGCTCGGCGGCCGCTACGACGAGCTGACCGCCGAGATCTCCAGGCCCGAGAACGCCGCCAATCCCGAGCAAATCAGGCGTCTCGGACAGGAGATGGCGCGGCTCGAGGCGGTCGCGCGCCTGCGTGACGAATGGCGCGACGCCGATGCCCGGCTGCGCGAGGCTCGCGGGCTGATCGATTCGTCCGACGCGGAGTTGGCGGCGCTCGCGGGCGAGCAGCTCACGACCGCCGAGCGCGAGCTCGCCGCCATCGAGGATCGGGCGCGTGCGGCGCTGGATCGCGGTGATCCCGATGAGGACCGCAATGCCATTGTCGAGATCCGTCCTGGAACCGGCGGCGGCGAGGCCACGCTGTTCGCTGCCGACCTCACCCGCATGTACCGGCGGTTCGCCGAACGGCGCGGTCTCGGCGTCGAATCCCTGACGCTCAGCGAGACCGGCGTCGGCGGCGTCAAGGAAGCGATCGTCCGGGTCACCGGCCCCGGCGCGTTCGGGACCTTTCGCTACGAGAGCGGCGTGCACCGCGTCCAGCGGGTGCCGGCCACCGAGGCCAGCGGCCGCATCCACACCTCGGCGGCGACCGTTGCCGTGTTGCCCGAGGCCGAGGAGATCGACATCGACATCCCCGAGAGCGACGTCCGCGTGGATGTGTTCCGCTCCAGCGGACACGGCGGGCAAAGCGTCAACACCACTGACTCGGCCGTGCGCGTGACGCACTTGCCGACCAAGACCATGGTCAGCATTCAGGACGAGAAATCGCAGCTCCAGAACAGGGCCAAGGCCATGGCCGTCTTGCGCGCCCGGCTGTTCGAGCTGGAGCGGCGGCGGCAGGCCGAGGAGCGCGGCGAAGCCCGCCGCGGCCAGATCGGCAGCGGCGACCGCAGCGAGAAGATCCGGACCTACAACTTCCCGCAGGACCGCGTGACCGACCACCGCATCGGGCTCACGCTTCGAAATCTGCAATCCATCCTCGACGGCGATCTCGACCGGCTGGTGCAAGCCGTGCTCGCCCGGGCCGCGGAGGAGAGACTCGCCGGCGCCTCGGCCTAGGAGGCCGGCCGCCGTGCGCGAGCGTCCCGTCGGTCGGCTTCGTCGCGCCGCCGCCGCGCGGCTCGCGGCCGCGGGCATTGATTCCGCGCTGCTCGACGCCACGGTCTTGCTTGCCTACCTGCTGAACGACGATCCCACCAACCTCGTGCTGGCGCCCGATCGCCCCGTCGACCCCGACGTTGCAGACCGCTTCGAACGGCTGGTGGCCCGGCGCGAGGCCCGCGAGCCGGTGGCCTACCTCACGGGTGTCAAGGAATTCTGGTCGATGTCCCTCTCCGTGACGGCGGACGTGCTGGTCCCGCGCCCGGAGACCGAGACCACCGTCGAAACCGCGGTCGCGGCCGTTCGCCGCACGGGCGCCTCGCGGGTGATCGACGTCGGCACCGGCTCGGGCGCGATTGCCCTGGCGCTCGCGGGCGAGATTCCCGGCGGATCGATCGTGGCGGCCGACGCGTCGGCCGCCGCCGCTCGAGTCGCCTGGCGCAACGCGCGCCGGCTTGGCCTGGAGCGCGGCGTCGCCGTCGTGCGCACCGACGGCGTGGAGGCCCTCGCGGTCGAGGACGCCGTCGTCGTCGCCAACCTCCCGTACATCCCCAGCGCGGCCATTGACCGGCTCGAACCCGAGATCGCTCGCTGGGAGCCGCGCATCGCGCTTGACGGCGGCGCGGACGGTCTGGATGCGTTTCGATGGCTGTTCGCACAGATCCGCGCCGATCCGCCGGTCGCGGCCGTGCTGGAGATCGGCGACGGCCAGCTCGCCGCCGTCACGAACCTGGCCGCGGCGGCTGGGTTCGGCGTGGGGGCGGCCGGCGCCGATCTTGCCGGCCGGCCGCGGGCCATCGAGTTCCGACCGCGAACGCGCTCCGAACCCCATTGCTAGAATCGATTTGCCGGCGATCCGGCGAGGGAGGCCGTGGGAGCCCATGAGTTCGGTCGTTGGCGCCACGCCGCGTGGCCTGCTGTTTCTGGTCACCGCGCCTTCCGGCGCCGGCAAGGATTCGGTCCTCCGCGCCCTCCGCGGCCGCGACGTGGACATTGCCTGGGTCGTCACCGCCGTCACCCGCGACCCCCGGGTCGGTGAGGTCAATGGGCGCGAGCACTTCTTCATTTCGCCCGACGAGTTCGATCGGCGACGGCGCGATGGATGGTTCTTGGAGACCGCCAGCGTGTACGGGCGCCGGTATGGCACCCCGATCGATCAGGTTCGCGAACCGCTGGCGCGCGGCGAGGACGTCATCCTGCGCCTTGATGTGCAGGGCGCCCGTGAGCTCAAGCGCCGCTATCCGGCCGCGATCGTCCTGTTCGTCGAGCCGCCCACGCCCGAGGAGGCCGAGCGCCGCCTGCGCGAGCGGGCGACCGAATCCGATGAGGAGATCGCGCGGCGCATCGGCGCGATGCACGACTACGAGCTGGCCTTCGCGGCCGCGGCCGACTATCGGATCCCAAGCCCGACCGGCGCGCTCGAGGAAGCCGCCGACGGGATCTGGGCGATCGTGGTCGCCGAACGGCTCCGCCCCGCGCCGCGCACGATCGACCCCGCCTCGCTCGTGCCCGCAACGGACACGGCCCGGCAGCTCTAGCGCGCGAGTGGAACGGCGCGCGCCGACCCCGTTGGGCGCCTGAGGCGCGATGGAATCCGCGAGCCGAGGTTTTGCCGAGGTCATCGTGGGCGTGGGCGATGTCCGCGGCCCCCAGACGTTCCACTACGAGATCCCCCCCGATCTCCGCGATCAGATTCGACCGGGACAGCTCGTGCTCGTGCCGTTCGGCGCCCGCCAGGCGCATGCGGTGGTGCTGGCGCTGGCCAATCGCTCCCCGGTTGAGGAGACGCGCCAGATCCTCGATGTGATCTGGAGCCCGCGCCTGATCGATGCCCTGCACCTTGAGCTCGCCCGCTGGGTATCGGCCCACTACGGCGCGCCGATGCTCGATGCGCTCGAGCTCGTGGCGCCCCCCCGCCTCGCGCGCTATCTCGCGTCGAGCTATTCGCCCGCCGACGCCGGCGACGGCGAGCGAACGGTCGACCTGACCCCCGGCGAGCGCACCGCGCTGACGCTGGTCCGGGCGCGGGGCAAGGCATCCGAGCGCGACGTCCTCCACGCCGCCGGCAAGACCGCCGCGAATCGCGGCATGCAGCGGCTGGTGCGCGCCGGCCTCGTCAACCGGCGGCTCACCCTGCGCTTTCCCAATCTGGCGAGCGAACGTCTCGCGATCGCGGTGGCGAGGGAC
Source organism: Chloroflexota bacterium (assembly GCA_965247475.1). Lineage (GTDB taxonomy): Bacteria > Chloroflexota > UBA11872 > UBA11872 > UBA11872. Next base: position 1,687,650 of record OZ252016.1, on the reverse strand, counting down.
TCTGGCACGACGGTCGAGTCGCGACTCGACCGCGCGCCCAAGCAACGCGAGCTCTGGGACGTGCTGATGGACGCTGGCGGGCCGGTCCCGGTGACTGAATTGCTCCGGCGCGCGACCGCCTCCGAGAGCGCGCTGCGGGGGCTCCTGGCAAAAGGGCTCGCCCGGATCGACCGGCGCTGGACGATGCCGTACGTCGTGCACGCGCCGCTCGACCAAGCCCCGGACGGCGAGCAGCTGGACGAGTCCGCCTGGAACGCGATCCGCGCGTCGCTCGACAGCGACGAGCCCCCGGCCGTTCTGTTGCAGGGCGACGAGCGGGACCGTCGGGCGCTGTACCTGCGAGCGGTCAACCACGTCGTCGCGGCGGGACGCCAGGCGCTTGTGATAGCGCCCGACGGGCGAACCGCGTCCGCGCTCGCCGAATGGCTGGCGGCGCACGCGGCCGCCACGGTGGCCGACGCCGGCCGCGCCCGCACCGACGCGCAGCGTGTCGCGTTCTGGCAATCGGCTCGGGCGGCCGAGCTGGACGTCGTCGTCGGCACCCGCGCGGTCACGTTCGCGCCGCTCGCGCGGCTCGGCATCGTGATCGTGGACCGTGAAGAGGACCCGAATCACAAGAACCGCGCCAGCCCCCGGTTTCATGTGCGCCCCAGCGCCGAGCGACTCGCCCGCCTCAGCCGCTGTGCCCTCCTGCTGGGCGCCGAGACGCCTTCGGTCGAGAGCTTCTACCGCGTCGAACAGGAGCAGTACCGCTTCGTCCTGGCCCGCTCGGCCGGCTTGCTCCGGCAAACCGATCGGCGCGTGGGGCGCGGCTGGGGCATGCAACGCCCGTCCGGCTACGTCGACGTCGTCGATCTTCGAACGACCTCGACCGCAGGCCGCTATCGCGTCATCACCCGACCGCTCCTCGAGGCCCTGCGCGAGACGCTCGAGAGTCGCGGCCGCGCGGTCCTCTACGTGAACCGCCGCGGACGCGCCGCGCTCACGGTCTGCCGCGACTGCGGGCACGTGTTCCACTGCGAGCGTTGCTCCGCCGGGCTCGTGCACCACGCCGAGGCCGACGCGCTGCTCTGCCACATGTGCAACTGGCGGGCCGGGATTCCGCACGATTGCCCGTCATGCGGCGGCCGTCGGCTGCGGCTGTGGGGCTACGGCAGCGAGGCCGTCGCTGAGGCGGTCGCGAGGCTGCTGCCAAAGGCGCGGGTCGCGCGGATCGACAGCGATCGGTCGGATCGCGAGGTCCAGGTCGCCGTCCGCGCCTTCGCGCGCGCCGCGGGCGTGGACATCCTCGTCGGCACGCAGCGCCTGCTCACGTTCGGCGATCAGCTGCGCGCCCCGCTCCTCGGGATCGTGCAGGCCGATATCGGCCTGCAGTTCCCCGATTTCCTCGCTCCCGAGCGCGTGTTTCTCACGCTCATGCGCCTTCGACGGCTGGTCACCGGCGGCGACGGCGAGGCGCGGACCCTGGTGCAGACCCTCATGCCGCGCCATCACGTGATCGAGGCGTTTCGGGCCGGCAGCTATGTGCACTTCTTTCGAACCGAGATCGGCCACCGCATGGACGAGCGCCTGCCGCCGTTCCGTCCGCTCGCGCACGTGTCGTTCGGCCACCGCAGCCACGAACGGGCCGAGGACGAGGCTCGGCGCGCGCGCCGCGAGCTCGAGACCGTCATGGCTGCCAGCGGCCCGCTGGATGCGGAGATCCTCGGACCGGCGCCGAGTCCCATCCACCGGCGGCGTGGTGAGTACCGCTGGCAGATGCTGCTGTTTGGCGCCGACGTCCACCGCCTGCTGCCCCTGTTCCATCGCGGCTGGACGGTCGATGTCGATCCGATTGACTTGACATAAACTAGCTTGGCCGTTCTGCCCATCCATCCCGTCGACCATCCGTTGCTCCGGCGCAAGTCCAGCCGGCTGCGGTCGGTCTCGGATGACGTTCGCGACCTGATCGTGGATATGTTCGAGACCATGGACCACCGGAACGGGATCGGTCTCGCGGCCAATCAGATCGGCCGTCCCTGGCGTCTCATCGTCGTGAACGCGGGCGACGACCGGCTCGCGATCGTCAACCCCGAGGTAGTCAAAGCTGGCGGCACGCAAGTGGGCGACGAGGGCTGCCTGAGCCTCCCGAACTGGTACGGCCCGGTCGAGCGCGCAACGCAGGTGACCGTCAAGGGCCTGGACGAGCGGGGACGGAAGCTCAGACGCCGCGTGACCGGCCTGGCCGCCCGCGCGGTGCTGCACGAGATCGACCACTTGGACGGCGTGATCTTCACCGATCGTCTCACCGACGATTCAAAGCTGCGATTCGTCGATCCGCGCGAAGCGCACGCGAAGGGTCTACACGCGTCGTAGGCTGCCTGCGCCATGCGACTGGTCCTCTTCGGCACGCCTGAGTTCGCGATACCGGCCCTGCGTCGGCTGGCGTCCGTGCATGACGTCGCGCTCGTGGTCTCCCGCCCGGACCGTCCCAGCGGGCGCCGCCGGCGGCGCCGCGCGCCTCCCGTGGTTCCGATCGCCGTGGAGCTGGGACTGCCGGTCGCGCAGCCCGACACGCCCAACGCCGACGACATGGTGAATCGCATTCGGGCGCTCGAGCCCGATGTGCTGGTCGTCGCGGCGTATGGCCGAGTGATCGGCCGCGGCTTGCGCACGGCCGCGCCGGCCGGCGCCGTCAATCTCCACCCGTCCCTGCTGCCCGAGTACCGCGGCGCATCTCCGATCCAGGCGGCGATCTGCGAGGGGCGGCCGCGGACCGGCGTAACGCTGATGCAGCTCGATCGGGGTCTCGATACCGGCCCCGTGATCGCGGCCGAGCCCGCGCTGCTGGGTGGCGACGACACCGCGCCCGACGTTCACGATCGGCTTGCCGCGCTCGGCGCCGGGCTCCTGATCGACAAACTCCCGGCCTGGGTGGACGGGTCAATCGACGCGCGCCCGCAGGACCCGTCCCGCGCGACCGTCACCCGCCCGCTCGTGCGTGAGGACGGCCTCGCGGATGTTCGCCGACCGGCGCGGGAGATCTACGACCGGTGGCGGGCCTTCCTCCCGTGGCCCGGGACCTCCGTGACCGCCGCGGGCGCGCCCATCAAGCTGACCGACGTGGCCGGCGTGGCTGGCCTCGACGCGCTGCCGGGGACCGTGGTCGAGGCGGACGACGAGCTGCTGCTCGCCGCTGGCGACGCCGCGCTGCGCGTGCGCGCGTTGCAGCCGCCCGGGGGGCGGAGCATGTCGTCCGCCGACTTCGTCAACGGCTACGGCGCGCTGCTGGCGGAACCGTGGGGGCGGCCGTATCCCGAGCCGGTTGAGCCGCTCGTGCGGCCTGCGGGCGATGCGTAGATCGGACCAGCGTGCGAAAGCTTCGTGACGGCCCTACGTCGAGCCCGATGCTAGGCTCTAATCGAGCTAGGACAGCCCGCCGAATCTGATCGAGGAGCCCTGATCCTCAGTGTTCTTCCCCTTCCTTGACCCCTACTATCTGCTGCTCATCGGGCCGGCCTTCATCGTCGCCATGTGGGCGCAGTCGCGGGTGCGGAGCACCTACAAGAAGTACTCCCAGGTCATGGCGAGCTCGGGCATGCCCGCGCACTTGGCCGCCCGGCGGCTGCTCGACGCGGTAGGTCTGACCAACGTCGAGGTCAAGCGTGTGCCCGGCGAGCTCACGGACCACTACGATCCGCGCCACAAGGTGCTGCGCTTGTCCGACGGCGTGTACGGGAATTCCTCACTCGCCGCGGTGGCCATCGCCGCGCACGAGGCCGGCCACGCCATGCAGGACAAGGTTCGCTATCCGTTCCTCGTGCTGCGCACGGCCATGGTCCCGGTGACCTCTTTCGGGTCCCGACTCGGCTACTTCCTCCTGATCGGCGGATTCCTGCTGGCGCTGTTCACGGGTCCCGGCTCACCCGGCATCGCGATTGCCTGGCTGGGTCTGATCCTCTTCAGCACCGCCTTCGTGTTCAGCGTGATCACGCTGCCGGTCGAGTTCAACGCCAGCCGGCGTGCGATCCGCATGATGGAGCGTGTTGGCGTGGTCAGCGGCGCCGAGCGTGTCCACGCGAAGCGCGTGCTCGATGCTGCCGCCCTCACCTACGTCGCCGCGATGTTCGTCGCGCTCATGCAGGTCGTGTATTTCGCCCTGCGACTCCTCGCGCTCTCCGGCCGCCGCTAGACAGGCCCGCTCCCCGCCCATCACCCGCGCCCCGCCCCGTCACCCCGGCCCCATCCCGTCACGCCGACGCGCACCACATCGTGTCGCCGCCCCCCGCCGGTTGCACGCGCGAGGGGAGCTTCCTACCGTAAAACGGCTTCGCCACCTGGGTTCGCTCCGTGCCCGACTTGCCGCGCGTTCGAATCGCACCGTCGATTCTGTCGGCCGACGCCGCGCGTCTTGGCGATCAGGTGGCCGAGGCCGAGGCCGCCGGCGCCGACTGGATCCACGTGGATGTGATGGACGGCCATTTCGTGCCGTCGATCTCGTTCGGGCCCGGCATCGTTCGGGCGCTTCGGCCCCGCACCGCGCTTCCGTTGGACACCCATCTCATGGTCGACGATGTCGAGTCGCAGGTGGCGCCGTTCATCGACGCCGGGGCGGACTCGATCACGGTGCACGTGGAGGCGCTGGACGACCCGGCGGCCACGCTCGGCCGTATCCGCGAGTTGGGCGCCCGTCCCGGCATCACGCTGCGGCCGGGCACACCCGAATCAGAGATCTGGCCCTATCTGCAACTCGCGGACATCGTGCTGGTCATGTCGGTCGAGCCCGGCGCATCCGGCCAGGCGTTCATACCGGCGATGTTGCCGCGGATCAGATCGCTGGCCGGGCGCATCCAGTCCGCGGGATTGGATGCGGACCTCCAGGTCGACGGGGGGATCAAACCCGAGAACGCCGCGCGGGTGGTCGGTGCCGGGGCGCGCGTGCTCGTGGCGGCCTCGTCCATATTCGGTGACGCCGATGGCGTGGCTCGCTCGGTCGCGCGGCTGCGCGCCGCCGCCGAGTGCGCCTAGCCGTGTTTGTCGAGCGTGCGGATGCAGCGCGTGCAGATATTGACGCGCCGATACCGGCCGTCCAGCATCACGCGCTTGCGCTGGACGTTCACCGACCAGCGCCGCGGCTTCTTGGGCGCTTTCAGCTCCCACCGTCCGGACGCCTGGTGCCGGATGTGGCGGCCGAACTGCGTGCGCGTCTCGCAGACCTCACACGTGGCCATGGGCGCAAAGCCCCTCTTTTGACGTCAAATCAGGTGGATTCCTAAGATTGGTTTGACCGATCCTATCATGAGCCCCGCGAGCCCAATCTGATGGCTCAATCGGCGTCAACCGCGGCGGCCCGCGACGACGACACATCCGTACGGGACGGCCGCTCCTTTCTCCACGCGGTCGAGGCCAGTCTGCGCTGGCTGGAGATCAATGCGTCCGCCGTGGACCGGCTCAACGTGTTCCCGGTGCCCGATGGCGACACCGGCACCAACATGATGCTGACCCTCCGCGCCGCCCTCGAAGAGGCCTCGGCCGAGGATTCGCCGCACATCGGGGATGTCGCGCGCGCGGTCGCCCGCGGCGCGCTGCTTGGCGCTCGCGGGAACTCGGGCGTCATCTTCTCGCAGTTGCTGCGGGGCGTCAGCGAGCGGCTGGATGGCCTCCACACGTTTGGCCCACGCGAGTTCGCGCGCGCGCTCGAGCGTGGCTATGAGGTCGCCTACGAGTCAGTCACCAATCCCGTCGAGGGCACCATGCTCACCGTGGCTCGCGATGGCGGGCAGGCGGCGATCAGAGCCGGGCCTTCGGTCGAATCGCACGAGGAGCTGGTGGCCGAGGTCGTCCAGGCCATGCACGACTCCGTCCAGAACACGCCCAACCAGCTACCCGTGCTCAAGGAGGCCGGCGTGGTCGACGCCGGCGGTCAGGGCCTCTACGTCATCTTCGACGGAATGCTCCGGCATCTCCGCGGCGAGGAGCTGCCCGAAGTCGCTACCGAGGATCGCGCGGTCGAGACCTTCGCCGCGTTCGCGGATGCTCACAGCCTCGACGAGCATGGCTACTGCACCGAGTTCCTGATCCACGGCGATGGCCTCGATGTGGAGGAGATCCGCGCATACATGGCCGACGTCGGCCAGTCCGTGCTGGTGGTGGGCGATGTCTCCCTGATCCGCGTGCACGTCCATACCGAGAGCCCCGGCGACGTTCTCAACTACGCGCTGCAACGAGGTCAGGTGGACAAGGTCAAGGCCGACAACATGGACCTCCAGCAGGCCGACGCCTTTGCGCAGGCTCGGCGCGAGCTTGGTGAGCAGGTCGAGGTCGCGCGGGCGCCGGTGATCGCGGTGGCGGTTGGCGCGGGGATGCAGGAAGTCTTCGCAAGCCTCGGGGCCGCCGTGGTCGCGGGGGGACAGAGCATGAACCCCAGCGCCGGCGACATTCTGGCCGCGATCGAGACGACGCCCGAGGAGTGGGCCGTCGTGCTCCCGAACAACTCGAACGTCCAGATGGCCGCCCGCCAGGCCGCCGAGCAGAGCGAGAAGGATGTCCGGATCGTTCCGACGCGAACGGTTCCCGAGGGCATCGCCGCGATGATCGCGTTCAACGGACGGCGGCCGATCGACGACAACCTCGCGGCTATGACGCGCGCGGCCTCGGAGGTCACCACGATCGAGATCACCCGCGCGGTTCGCGACGCGGTGGTCGGCGACGTGCGGGTGAAGAAGGGCGAGCACATCGGCCTGCTTGACGACGAGCTGATCGCCGGCGACAGCGATCCCAACGTCCTCGTGCTCCGGCTGCTGGATCGGCTTGCGGATAGCGAGCCCGAGCTGGCGACGGTGTATATCGGCGCGGACACGGCGGACGAAACCGCCGACAAGCTCGTCGACGAGCTTGGCAAAGCGCATCCCGACCTTGAAGTGGAGACCGTGCAGGGCGGTCAGGCGCTGTACGACTACGTCATATCGATCGAGTAGCGGCAAGGGCGTGGCCGTGACGCGCGAGTCGGCGCCTCCCACGCCTGACGAGCTGTCCGGGCTGCGCCGGCTTCTCCAGCGGGAACGTGACGCGGGGTTCGACGACAGTGCGGTCGCGAACGGGCTGTCGGGATGGGTGGATGCCCGGCTCGAGACCGCCGATCAGCCGGCGGCGGCCGTGCTGCGCCGGCTGCGCCGCTATTCCCAGCTCAGGCCCGCCACTCGCGAGCGTCTGGCCGCGGAGGTCCTCGACCGGCTCACACCGTCGGCGGGCGCACGCCCGGTTCCCCCGAGCAAGCCCGGCGCGCGGGCACAGCCGAGGAGCGCCGTCGCCGAGGGAGGGCTCGACGCGCTGGCGGAAGAGCTCTGGGGCGTCGGCCCCACCGCGGTGAAGCGACTCGCCGCGTTGGGCATTCGCACCATGCGCGACATGCTGTGGCACCCGCCGCGCCGCTACATCGACCGGTCGTCCGTCGTGTCGATCGCGGACGCGGCCGAAGGCAGCGAAGTGACGATCATCGGCAACGTCACGGACATCCACGTGCGCCCGGCGCGCACCCGCCGCCTCCGCATCACCGAGGCGACCATTCAGGACGATTCCGGACTGATCGCGGCGGTGTGGTTCAACCAGCCCTATCTCGAGCAGTCCTTGCGCGGCCGTCACGGGATCGCGTTCGCCGGCCGCGTCGAGATGGGACCCTTCGGCCGTCAGCTTGCGAGCCCGGAGGTCGAGCTCGACGTGGGCCATATGATTCACGCTGGTCGCCTCGTCCCCGTCTATCCGCTCACCAGCGGGATCACCCAGCGGCAGCTCCGGCGCTGGATCGCGACGGTCGTCGACGCCTACGCTCCGCTGGTGGAAGACCCGTTGCCGTCCGCGATTCGGGAGCGGTTGAAGTTTCCGTCCATGGACGTCGCGATTCGCGATCTCCACTTCCCGCCGAGCGCCGAGGCGGCGCGCCTGGCGGCCCGCCGCCTGAGCTTCGACGAGTTCTTGGTTTTCCAACTGGCCGTGCTGCGGCAACGGCGTCACTGGCAGGAAGGAGAGCACGGACGTCCGGTCCGGCTCAGCCGCACCGCCCTCGGTGAGTTCGGTGAGCGGCTGCCCTTCACGCTCACCGGCGACCAGCGCGCGGCCCTGACCGACATCCTCAACGACCTGCGCCGCGACCGTCCCATGAGCCGTCTCGTGCAGGGGGACGTGGGTTCCGGCAAGACCGTCGTTGCCGCGGGCGCGCTGTTCACGGTCGCGCGCGATGGCTGGCAGGGCGCCATGATGGCCCCCACCGAAGTCCTGGCCGAGCAGCACGCCGCCACGCTGCGTGAGCTGCTCGAACCGCTGGGGATCCGTCTGGAGCTCGTCACCGGCAGCGTGCGGGCGGCTGCGAAGCGCGCGATCTGGCAGGCCGTCGAGAACCAGGACGTCGATGTCGTGGTCGGCACGCAGGCGCTGATTCAGGACACGTCCCGCTTCGCGCGGCTGAATCTCGCCGTCGTGGACGAGCAGCAACGCTTCGGCGTGCGCCAGCGCGGCGAGATCCGCGCCAAGGGCTACCACCCGCACCTGCTGGCGCTGACCGCCACGCCGATCCCGCGAACGCTCGCGCTGACCCTCTACGGAGATCTCGACGTCACCACCATCCGCACGCTGCCGGGCGGACGCCGCCCCATCACGACGCGCTGGGTCCCGCCGATCAAGCGTCGCGACGCCTACGGTTTCGTCCGGCGCCAGATCGCCGGTGGCCGGCAGGTCTTCGTGATCTGTCCTCTCATCATGGAATCGGAGTCGCTGCAAGTGCGCTCGGCCAAGCAGGAGCACGAGCGCCTCCGCACCGAGGTGTTTCCCGAGCTGGCCGAGCGCATCGAGCTGCTGCACGGCCGTATGAGCGGCAAGGCCAAGGCGGCCGCCATGGAACGGTTTCGCGAACGCCAGGCCGACATCCTGGTGAGCACCGCCGTGGTCGAGGTCGGGATCGACGTGCCGAACGCCACCGTCATGATGATCGAGGGCGCCGAGCGCTACGGCCTCGCCCAGCTGCATCAGCTTCGCGGGCGCGTTGGGCGTGGCGAGCACCGCTCGTACTGCCTACTGCTGAGCGACACCACCGACCCGGCCGAGAACGCCCGGCTTCAGATCATGCAGACGGTGACCGACGGCTTCGAGCTGGCGGAGAAGGATCTCGAGCTGCGCGGCCCGGGCGACATTTTCGGTACGCGCCAGAGCGGGCTGCTGGAGTTTCGTTTCGCCAGCCTGACCGACGTGGAAACGATCATGCTGGCGCGCGGCGAGGCGCAGACCATCGTGGCTGCCGATCCGGCGCTCGAGGCGCCCGAGCACGCCGGCCTTGCCGGCGCCGTTGGCGACGCGCTGGCGCGTGCCGAGTTGAGCTGACCGGACCGTGGCGCGCCGTGGCGGTTCCCTTCGAATCGTCGCCGGATCGCTGCGTGGCCGTGCGGTTCGCATCCCCACCAGGGTTCGTCCGACCACCGATCGGGTCCGTGCCGCGATCTTCGACTCGCTGCAGCGCGTGCCGCCGCCGCGCGTGCTCGACTGCTTCGCGGGTTCGGGCGGCCTGGGGTTCGAGGCGCTCAGCCGCGGCGCTGGCTACGTCCGCTTCGTCGAGCGGAATGCGCCGGCCGCCGAGATCATCCGCTCCAACGGGCGCGATCTCGATGTCCATGACGGCATCGAGGTCGTTGCGGCGAGCGCGCTGACCGCCGATCTTTCGGTCGGCGGACCGTACGGGCTCGTGCTGGCCGACCCGCCGTACGCGGACGACCCGTGGGCCGAGCTCTTCAGCCGCCTCAGCGAGCCGTCCGTGCTCGAACCAGACGGCCTCGTCGTCGCCGAGTACAGCTCTCGCCGCCAGGCGCCGCCGGCGCCCGCCGGCTGGTCCCTGTGGAAGACCCGCACGCACGGCGACGTGGAGTTCACGGTCTATCGATTGGACGAACCGCCGGCCTGAGAGCCGGCCGCCAGGTGGCCCGACCTTCAGGTCGGGAAGTCCCAGATGGAATGAATGCAAAGGTCGGAATGTCGAATCAATCCACCGGCCTCTCAAAGAATGTCGCTATAATGCGCCCCATTCAGCTTGAGCGGGCGGCTGCATGCGCGCCTTGTTCCCGGCCACGTTCGACCCGGTGACCAACGGCCACATGGATATCCTGGGCCGCTCGATCCGCTGCTTCGAGTCAATCGTGGTCGGCGTCTACGCCGATCCTCGAGCCAATACGCTGTTCAGCGTTGGCGAGCGGGTCGAAATGCTCCGTGAGGCGACGTCCGGATTCGGGACCGTAGACGTTCAAACCTACGCCGGACTCACGGTAGACTTTGCAAAGGAAGTCGGCGCGGGTGTGCTGATCCGTGGACTACGAGCGTTTTCCGATTTCGAGTACGAGTTCGCGCAGTCGGCGATGAACCGACGGCTCGACTCGGATATTGACACGGTATTCTTTCTGGCTTCGCCGGATTATGGGTTCGTGAGTTCGTCGCTCGTTCGAGAGATCGGCGCGTTCGGTCGGTCGGTTGCGGAATTTGTGCCGACAAACGTCGCCGGGGCGGTGGCGGAGAAATTCGCCGCATCGCCCGGGAGGTAGCTAGCCATCGACCTCATAAACCTGATAGAGCGGCTCGAGGCCCTGTTGAGCGCCGCGCAGCGCGTTCCCATGATGCGCAAGGTGATCGTTGACGAGCGCGGGCTGCTGGAAGTCATCGATGAGATGCGCGTCCGCATCCCCGAGGAGATTCGCGAGGCCCGCCGGGTGCTCCGCGAACGTGAGCAGATTCCGCAGTCCGCCCAGATGGAGGCGGAGCAGATCATCCAGCAGGCGCGCGAGCAGTCGGAGCAGATGCTGCGCGACGAGGAGATCGTCAAGCAGGCCGAAGCGCGCGCCGAGCAACTGCTTCGAGAGTCGGAAGAGCGTGTCGAGGCCGCGCGTGAGGAGATGGACATCTACGCCCTCAACATGCTTCGCGATGTCGAGCGCCGCCTGCAGTCGCACTTGTCCAGCATCCATCGTGGAATCCAAGCGCTCGATCAGGAGGGCGCCGAGCCGATCGAGGTAGGCGAGGCGGAGCCCGTCTGATCCCTGGCCCGTCGCGGCCGGTTTGCGATGTCCGACTACATCTTCAACGTCGTGCAGCTGCTTCAGGCGCGTTCGGGCGCGTCGTGCGAGCACCACGTCGTCGCGCCGTCGGAAGCGCTCGGCGTTGACGAGGTGGCGGGACCGGTTCGCGGGCCGGCCCGGCTCACCCGCCTCGAGACATCGATTCTGGCCACCGGCGCGTTCGAGGCGCCGGTCACTCAGGCCTGCGCCCGCTGTCTCGAGCCGGCGACATCGACGGTCGCGTTCGACCTCGAGGAGGAATACGTTCCCAGATTCGATCCGATGACAGGCCTTCCCCCGTCGCCGGATGACGACCGATCGCGGTTGGACGACCGCCACAACGTCGACTTGAGCGCGGCGCTCGCCGAGACCGTAGTCGCGTCGCTGCCGGTCAAGCCGCTGTGCGCGTCAGGCTGCGCCGGTATCGCCGATGCGCGCCGGTCGCCGGTGTCCGATTCCGACGCCACCGATCCGCGCTGGGAGCCACTTCGGCGAATGCGGGAAGCAATGTTCCCCGATTCCTCCCCGTCTAGTGGATAATCGCGGGATATGGGAGCGCTTCCGAAACGACGTCTGACCCGCTCGCGCACGCGTGCGCGACGCGGCCAGATCCGCATTTCCCGGCCGAACATGGGCCGCTGTCCGACCTGTCGATCCCTGCTCGTCGCGCATCGCGTATGCCCCGTGTGTGGAAACTACCGGGGCAATCCCATCATCGAGACGGACGAACAGGCCACGAAGTACCGGTAGGTCCCGTCCACCCGCCCAATGGGCACTGAGCCGACGCGCCCGCGCGTCGCGTATCTGTTCCCCGGCCAGGGGTCGCAGGCCGTCGGCATGGGCCGCGACCTGTTCGAGCGCTCGGCCGCCGCACGCGACGTGTTTCGGCGAGCGGACGACGCATTCGGCGATGCCCTTTCGGATCTCTGCTTCAACGGTCCCGACGATGCCCTGCGTCCCACGCACATCCAGCAGCCCGCGCTCGTGGCGACTTCGCTGGCGGCCTTTGCCGCCTACGGCGAAGCGTTGGGGCTGCCCGCATGGCCGGTCGAGGCCGGCGCGCATCCGGTTGACGTGGTGGTCGCGGCCGGGCACAGCGTGGGTCTGTGGAGCGCCGTCGCGGCCGCGGGAGCTGTGGAGGTGGAAGACGCGATCAGACTGGTGGCCGACCGGGGCCGGTACATGTCAGCGGCCGGGTCCCACCGGCCGGGCTCGATGGCTGCGGTGCTCGGACTCGATCCAGCCGCCGTCGAATCGCTGGTTGGCGAAGTCCGCGACCGCACGCTGGGCAGCTACCTGTCGGTCGCGAACGTGAACGCACCCGCGCAGGTGGTGGTCGGCGGCGACCTCGGATCCATCGAGGCGCTTCGTGAGGCCGCCGTGAAGGCCGGCGCGCGGCGGGTCGTGCCGCTGCCGGTTACCGCGGCGTTCCACACGGCCGCCATGCTGCCGGCGCGTGACGCGATGCGCGAGCGCCTGCTCGCGGCCGAGCTGCGCGAGCCTGCCGTCCCGATCCTGAGCAACCTCGACGGGACGCCGATGACGACTGTGGGTGACCTGCGTGCGGAGCTCGCCGACCATATCGCCGCGCCCGTACGCTGGCTCGATGGCATGCAACGTCTGGAGTCGATGGGCGTCTCGCACGCCGTGGAGTATGGACACGGCGCCGTGCTGACCGGCATGCTGCGGCGTACCGTGGTGGGCATGGTCACCTACAACGTGAGCGAAGTGGCGGATGCGCGGCGCGTTGCGCACGAGCTTGGTCATGGCTGAGCCGCCCGGGCTGCGTCTGCACGGGGGGCGCGCGCTCGTCACCGGCGCGTCCGGGGCCGTGGGAACCGCGGTCGCCACGAGACTCGCAGCCGAAGGCGTAGCGGTCGCGGTCCACTACCACAGCGATCGCGAGGGTGCCGACGCCACCCTTGGGACCATCGAGCAGGCGGGCGGCCGCGGAATCCTGGTGGCCGGCGACCTGTCGACGATCGATGGCGCGAACTCCGTCGTGGACGAGGCGCTCGACGAGTTCGGCGGCCTCGACATCGTGGTGAACAACGCCGGAATCACCGATGACACGCTGATTATTCGAATGAAGGATGACCAGTGGGACGACGTGCTGCGGACCAACCTGGGGTCGGCGTTCGCCTGCTGTCGCCGCGCCCTGCGGTCGATGCTGCGTCAACGTTCCGGGCGCATTATCAACATCTCCTCGGTCGTCGGCATCGCTGGAAATGCCGGCCAGACCAACTACGCGGCCTCCAAGGCCGGGCTGATCGGTTTCACCCGCGCGCTCGCCAAGGAGGTCGCCGGCCGCGGAATCACCGTCAACGCCGTGGCGCCGGGATTTGTCGTGTCCCGGCTTACCAACAAGCTCAGCGACGAGATGCGCGCAACCGCCGTGGAGCGAATACCGCTCGGTCGGCTCGCCGACCCGGCCGACATCGCCGGCGCCGTCGCCTTTCTCGCCTCGCCCGATGCCGCCTACGTCACCGGGCACGTGCTGACGGTCGACGGCGGCCTCACGCTCAGCTGGTAGCGGTGTTCGAGAAAGTCCTAGTCGCCAATCGCGGCGAGCTGGCCGTTCGGGTCATTCGCGCGTGCCGCGACCTGGGCATCCGGACGGTCACGATCTACTCGGATGCCGACGCGGAGTCCCTCCCCGTCATCATGGCGGACGAAGCCGTGTGCGTCGGGCCGGCGTCTGCCGGCGCCAGCTATCTGAACGTGCCGCACATCATCGCCGCCGCGCTGAACACCGGCGCCGACGCCATTCATCCCGGCGCCGGATTCCTGGCGGAGAACGCCTACTTCGCCGACGTGTGCGCCGAGTACCAGATCACGTTCGTCGGCCCCGCGGCCGACAGCATCCGTGCCATGGGCGACAAGACCCGTGCCCGCGTGGCGGCCCGTGAGTCCGGCCTTCCGATCGTGCCCGGCTCCGATGGACCGGTGCAGGATGTGATCGCCGCCAAGAAAGTGGCGCGCGAGATCGGCTATCCGGTCATGCTCAAGGCCGCTCGGGGCGGTGGTGGCAAGGGCATCCGGTCGGTGGCGGACGCCGACGAGCTCGTCAGCCTGTTTCCGCTCGCGCAGGCCGAGGCGCGCAGCTCATTTGGCGACGCCGGCCTCTATATCGAGAAGCGGGTCGCGTCGGCGCGCCACGTCGAGGTCCAGATCCTTGGCGACGGATCGCAGGTCGTGCATCTGGGACATCGGGAGTGCTCGATTCAACGCCGGTACCAAAAGCTCGTGGAGGAGGCGCCCGCGCCGAATCTGCCCGGCCGCGTCGGCGACCGCATCGCTCAGGCGGCGGTCCGGCTCATGCGTGACCTCAAATACCGCAGCGCCGGCACCGTCGAGTTTCTGCTCGACGAGGGCGGACAGTTCCACTTCATGGAAGTGAACACGCGGATCCAGGTCGAGCACCCGATCACCGAGGCGATCAGCGGAATCGATATTGTCAAGGCTCAGATCGAGATTGCGGCCGGTCTCCCCCTCCCGATGCGGCAACGCGACGTGAATCTCGCCGGCCACGCGCTCGAGTTCCGGGTGATCGCCGAGGACCCGGACCGCGATTTTCGTCCGTCGGCCGGCAAGATCGAGCGCGCGCTGTTGCCCGGCGGCGTCGGCGTGCGCGTAGACACGCACATCTTCGCCGGGTACGAGGTGCCGCCGTTCTACGATTCGCTGCTCGCCAAGATCGTCGTCTGGGGCGAGACGCGCGAACAGGCGGTCACCCGCGCCCGGCGTGCATTGGCCGAAACCGTGATCGACGGTCCCGCGACCAACCTGCAGTTCCACCGCGACACCGTGGACGACCCTGCCTTCGCGGCTGCCGCCTACAACGCCGGATACGTGTACTCGGCGCGCGAGCCGGTTGCCGATGGCTCCACGTAGCCTCGTTGCGCCGCGCACGCGCCGCGGCCGCCACGCGGCGCGCGAGGCCGCCCTCCGCATCCTCTACGAGGCCGATATGTCGGATCGTGACGCGGTCGAGCTGTTCGCCGCGCGCCGGTCGGAGCTCAAGCTCGACGAGCAGGCGAACGAGTACGCCGCCTCCCTGGTCGAGCGTGTCGCCGCCCGACGGGACGAGCTCGATGCGGCGATCGCGGCGCTGGCCCCAATGTGGCCGCTCGATCAGATGGCGCCGCTCGACCTGGCGATTCTCCGTATGGGCCTAGTCGAGATCGAAGATCCGGATGTCCCGTCGGCGGTCGCGGCCAACGAGGCGGTCAAGCTCGCCCGGAATTACTGCGACAACGGTTCGAGACGGCTGATCAATGGGGCGCTAGGCTCATACATACGGAGCAAGGCGTCGGAAGCCGGCGCCTGAGCGCGTAGACGAGCGGCATGGCAGAGAACGTCATCCCAGACTCCCGCGCGGACAATTTGAACCAGGGCGGCGTGATGTCCCTCCGGGAGCACCTGGAGGAGTTGCGCAAGCGCGTCACCATCGCGGTGCTCTCCGTGATCGTCGCCAGCTTCGTCGTATGGCCGTTCAAGGACTGGGTCTTCTACTTTCTGCAGACGCCGTTGCCGCGCGGAGCCGTGCTGCAGCAGATCGCGGTGACCGAGACCCTGTTCACGTTCATCAAGATCTCGCTGATCGCCGGGGTGGGCCTTGCCAGCCCGATCGTCGTCTACCAGGTCCTCGCCTTCGTGGCCCCGGGGCTGTATCCGAACGAGCGGCGGTGGATCTTCCTCAGCATTCCCACCGTGGCCCTTGCGTTCATGACCGGCGCGCTCTTCTCATGGTTCGTCGTGCTCCGCTTCACCGTTGGCTTCCTGGCGGGGTTCGCTCCGCGCACGATCTCCACCGAGTTCAGCGTGGATGGGTGGGTCACGTTCGTCCTCCGGATCGTCTTGGCCGTCGGTCTCTCATTCGAGACCCCATTTGTGATCTTTGCCTTGGCCAAGATCGGGCTCGTCAAAGCCAGCACGCTCAGCCGCTATCGCCGATACGCCATCGTGGCGATCGTGGTGGTCGCCGCCGTGATAACCCCGACGCCCGACCCGTTCACGCAGATGTCCGTCGCGATTCCGCTCTACGCGCTCTATGAGATCGGTGTCGTCCTCGCGCGGGTGGCCGCGCCGGAGGAACCCGAGGATGAGCCGGAAGCAATCGACGCCGAAGAGCCCGCCGGATCCGCCTAGTCCGGCCGCGTTGGATCGGACCCCGCCGCCCGGCAGCGACCCTGGCGGCGCGCTTGTCGACCTCGCTCGCCGGGCCGTACGAGACTGGGTCACAAGAGACCGCATGCTTGAGCCGTCCGACCTCGGCAAGCTTGTCGACGAGCCGGCGCGCGGGGTGTTCGTCTGCATCAAGCGGGCAGGGCGGCTGCGAGGGTGCATAGGGTCCGTCGAGCCTGTCACCCTGTCGCTCGGTGAGGAGGTCGTTCGCAGCGCGATCCAGGCCGCGACTGTCGATCCGCGCTTCGCGCCCGTGGCCGCCGCGGAACTCGAGGACCTCTCCTATCAGGTCGACGTGCTGTCACCCATCGAGCCGGTCGCGGGCGAATCCGAGCTGAATCCCGCGCACTACGGCGTCGTGGTCGTGGCGGGCGAGCGCCGCGGGCTGTTGCTGCCGGGTCTCGAGGGTGTGGACGACGTTGAGACCCAGCTTGCGATTGCGCGTCAGAAGGCGGGCATCATGCCGGGCGACCCGGCCGACATCTCGCGGTTCAGCGTGACGAGATTCTCGGAGTCTCCGGGAGCGTGAGCCCCAGCGCCCGCGCCTGATCGGCGAAGTCGCCGGGTGGCGGCGCCGGGACGAGCCAGCCGGTGCCGTCTGGCAGATCGAATTCCAGCGTCCAGGCGTGCAGCATCGGGCGCGCCGCGAGCGGAGGGTGCGGGTCGTAGGCCGCGTCGCCCCACACCGGGTGTCCGATCGCGGTCATGTGCACTCGAATCTGATGCGTTCGCCCGGTGGCCGGGCGCGCCTCCACCAGGGCCGCTTCCCGGCCCGACCCGAGCGTCGCGTAATCCGTTTTCGCCGGTCGGCCGCGCCGCGTGACGGCCATTCGCGTCCGCATGGTTGGATCGCGCCCGATCCGGGCGTCCACCCGTCCGCGCGGCGGCGAGGGGATGCCGCGCGCGATCAAGAGGTAGCGCTTCGACACGCGACGCTCGCTGAACGATTCAGTCAGGTGCTGGTATGCCGCCTGCGTGCGCGCCGCCAGCAAGACGCCGGACGTGCCCTTGTCCAGCCGGTGCACGATGCCGGGACGCCGCGGGTGCCCGATCTCGTTGAGCTCGGGGTAGCGGGCGATCAGTCGCGCGGCCAGGGTGTCATGCTCGCCCCCGGCGCCCGGGTGCACGATCGTTCCGGCCGGCTTGTCCACGGCCACGAATTCGTCGGTCTCGACGATGATCGCGAGCGGTCCGGCCGACGGCGTCAGCTCGGGCGCCCGGTCGGGTATGCGGACCACGACTCGCGACCCGTCCGCCAGGCGCCGGTCCGGGGCCGCCGTTCGCCCGTCAACCGTGACCTGACCATCGCGAATCAGGCGGGTCGCGCGACTGCGGCTCAGCTCGGCGATCGACTTGGCCACGAACTGGTCCAGCCGACGGCCGGCGTCATCGGTCCGGGCGCGGAGTTCGGTCACCTTCACGCGGCCATTGTGCGCGGGACGCCAGGGCCCGCGCACAATGGCCCATGGCGCCGGCGCGGCCTATCGCGGCGTCAGGCCCGGATCACCCGGGTCCGGCGGCCCACGGGGTCATCGCTCAAATATACTTTCGGGGCTCGTCGCAGCCCGGTCGGATCGGTTGCGCAAAGCAGGGGAGCAGCCGGATTCGCATCTTTGGCCGCAATCGCAACGCCATCCTCGAGATCGCCGAGACCTTGCTGCTCGCCGCGCTCATATTTTTTGCAACACGACTGATCGTCCAGAATTTCCGCGTCGAGGGCCCGAGCATGCTTCCCGAGCTGGCCAGCTCGCAGTTTCTGCTCGTCAACAAGCTTGCGTACATTGCCGACGAACCTGAGCGCGGCGATGTCATCGTCTTCAGATCGCCGAGCAATCCATCCGAGGACCTGGTCAAGCGCGTCGTGGCGCTGCCGTCCGAGACGGTAGAGATCCGCGACGGATTTCTGTTCGTCGACGGACGGCGCCTGGATGAGGCGAGCTACCTCCAGCCGAGCGTGATGTCGGACATGTCGGCGGTCAATGTGCCCGAGAAGAAGTACTTCGTCATGGGCGACAACCGGATGCAGAGCCGAGACTCACGCCGCCTCGGTTCGATCGCGGCTGGATCGATCGTGGGACAAGTGTGGCTGGTGTACTGGCCGCCCGACGATTTCGGGCTGCTGGACACTCTCCGGCCGCCGCTCGAACCCGCCCCGCTGCGCGTGGCGGCCTGACCGGCCGGCGCTCGGGTCGCTATCCGCGCCACCACTGCCTACTCCGACTCGCCCTCCGGGGTTGCGGTCGCCCAGGCCTCCACGATCCGTGCCTTGGTTGCTTCCAGCGATTCGGGCAAGACCTTGGTGTCGCCGACCACCGGCATGAAGTTCGTATCCCCGCCCCAGCGCGGAACCACGTGAAAGTGCAGATGCTCCGGGATTCCGGCGCCCGCCGACCCCCCGATGTTCATGCCGATGTTGAAGCCCTCGGGGCGCAGCGCCGTCTGCAGCACGCGCCGCGACTCGATCAGCAGCGACATCAACTCGACCGACTCGCCGTGCTTCAGATCGGTCAGATCGGCCACGTGCCCATACGGCAGAATCAACAAATGACCGTTGTTGTACGGATACAGATTCAGCGTCACGTAGGCCAGGTCGCCGGCGTGCACGATCAGGCCCGGCAGCGCGGCCGCCGTCGCGCGGTCCACGCAGAACGGGCACGACGAATCCGCTCGCTCGCCCTCGGCGATGTATTCCATCCGCCACGGGCTCCAGAGGCGCTGTGAAGTCAACCGGAACCTCGCTGTCCGCCCTGCCGGCGCTCACCGAGCTGGCAACCGATCTGGGCGTCGATCTTACCCAGGCTGCCTGGGCCGAGCTGGCGATCTATCGCGAACTGCTGGTGGCGCGGGCGGCGGTCGAGGGTCTGATGTCGCCCGGCGCGGTCCAGCGCGTGGACGAGCATCTGCTCGACTCGTTGTCGATCGTCCCGCGGCTCCCGCGCGACGGTTCGATCAGTACATGTGTGGACGTGGGATCGGGGGCGGGGCTGCCGGGCATCCCGATAGCGATCGCGCGACCGGACCTGCAAGTGACACTGCTCGATGCCTCCCGCCGACGCGCCGCGTTTCTTGCCCGAGCGGCTGATGCTCTGCCGGCGCACCCGATGCGGATCGTCACCGCACGCGCGGAGACCGCCGGCCGCGGACCGCTGCGCGAGGCGTTCGATGTCGCGGTCGTGCGCGCGGTCGCGCCGCTCGCCGCGCTTGCCGAGCTCTGCCTCCCGCTCGTGCGGGTCGGCGGCGTGTGTCTGGCCATGAAGACGGCCGCCGCGCGCTCCGAGCTCGCCGATGCCGAATACGCCATCGACCAATGCGGCGGCCGTCCTCCCCTGGTCCATGAGCTGTCCTGGCCGGGCCTGCGTATGCCTCGGCTGATCGTCCAGGTCGCCAAGATCGCCCGCACGCCGCCGCGGCTTCCCAGGCGCGACGGACGCCCACGCAAGCGGCCGCTGCGTGCCCCGACCGGCTGACGGTCCTCAACCTGCGATAGGATCGCCCGCCGTGGATTTACATCCCTACTACAGCCCCATCGCGCAGGCGATGGAACAGAACCCCATCCGGCCGAGCTGGACCATGCAGCGGCCGGGTGTGATCAGCCTGGCCTTCGGCTTCCCGGATGCCTCGAGCTTCCCGTACGCGGGCATCGCCGAGGCCGCGGTCCGGTTGATGACGGCGCGCAACGCCGACGCGCTCCAGTACGGCCCGGTCGCGGGGCCCGCGCCGCTGCGGGAATTCGTGGCCGGCTGGCTGCGGCGCACCGAGGGCATCGACGTCGATCCCACGCAGGTCATCATCACCTCCGGGGCGTCGCAGGCGATCGTGCTCGCCGCCCGCCTGCTGGTTCCGCCCGGTGGAACCGTGCTCGTCGAATCGCCGACTTTCATCGGCACGCTCTGGTTCCTGCGGGGAATCGGCCTGGATGTCGTTGGCGTTCCGATGGACGCCGATGGTCTCGACCCCGATGCGCTCCGAGCAACGGTCCGGCGCCTGCGGGCCGAGGGTCGCGACTCGAAACTCGTCTACACCATGCCCACGGTTCACAATCCCGTCGGGACCAGCGCGTCGATGGAGCGGCGGCGCGCGCTCGCCGGCGTGGCGGAGCAGCTGGACCTGCTCTTTCTCGAAGACGACGCCTACGGCGATCTCATCTTCGACGGGGATCGCAACGAGGCCCTGTACCACGTCGCCGGCCCCGCGCGAGTAATCAAGACGGGCACCTTCTCCAAGCTCGTGGCCGGCGGCATGCGACTCGGCTGGGCCATCGCCGGCGCCGAGGACATCGACCGCATGGCGGCGCTCAAGGCCGACAACGCCACCAGCCCGTTTGCCGCCTGGGTCACCGCTGAGTACCTGCAGTCCGGAGCGCTGGACGAGCGCCTGCCCGATTTGCGCCGCCTGTACCGGTCCCGCCGTGACTCGATGCGCGACGCGCTGGCGCCGCTCGAGGCGCTCGGCTGCACGTGGAGCCGCCCGAGCGGCGGCTTCTTTCTATGGCTCACCCTGCCCGAGGGCGCGGACAGCGAGCGGCTGCGGTCGGCCGCCGAGGAGCACGGCGTCACGTATTTGGCCGGCCATCATTGCTACGCGGACGGGCTCGATCGGCGGCACATCCGGCTGGCCTACAGCTATCTTCCTGAGGACCAGATCACCGAGGCCACCGGCCGGCTGGTCGCCGCGCTGACCTCCGAGCTGGCCTAGCCGCGGCTCCCGCCGCCCCCGAAGGTCGCCAGCTGGGACTCGGCAACTCGCACCGCCGTCGGCTCACCCGGGGTGGCGGCGGTCCATTCCATCGCTGCGGCCGCCCACGCGAGTCCGCCGCCGACCCCGACCAGAACCACCTGATCCCCAGGCTTGACGCGCCCCTGCTCGATCGCCTCGCAGAGCGCAATCGGCACCGAGCCCGCCGCCGTGTTGCCGTACCGCTCGACGTTCATGAAGACCCGCTCGTCCGGCAGACCGAGCGATCGTGCCGCGGACGCGATGATGCGAGTGTTGGCCTGATGGGGAATGAACAGATCCACGTCGTCCGCGGTTAGACCGGCCTGGCCGATCACGTCGCGCGCCGCGCGGGCGGTCGCTTTCACCGCGAACCTGTAGACCTCGCGCCCATCCATCGCCAGGTAGTGCATCCCGCGGCGGACCGTTTCGGTGCTCGCCGGCGTTCGGCTGCCGCCGGCCGGCACATACAGCAGCTCCGCGCCTGCCCCGTCCGATCCGAGCGCCACGCTCTGGATGCCGCCCGGCCGGTCGGACGCCTGCATCACCACCGCTCCGGCGCCGTCGCCGAAGAGCACGCAGGTCGAGCGGTCGGTCCAGTCGACGATCCGCGACATCGTGTCAGAGCCCACGATCAGCACGTTGCGATGCGCGCCGGACTCGATCAACCCCTTCGCCACCGACATCGCGTACACGAATCCCGCGCACGCTGCGTTGATGTCGAACGCGCCAGCGCTCGACGCGCCGATGGCTTCCTGAATCAGGCTGGCGGTGGCCGGCACCCCGAACTCAGGGGTGAGCGTGGCCACGACTACCAGATCGACGTCGCCGCCTTCGAGCTTCGCGACCTCCAGCGCCCCCGTCGCCGCCGCGAGACCCAAGCTGAAGGTCGTCTCGCCCTTGCCGGCGATCCGGCGCTCGCGGATGCCCGTGCGCTCCACGATCCAGGCGTCCGTCGTATCGACCATCGACTCGAGATCACGATTCGTTCGAACCAGACGGGGCAGGGCTTTCCCCCAACCCACGATGGTCGCGGCGTTGCTCAACAGGGCCCCCTGAGCGCGGGCACCGGCAGAGCCGTGCCCGTCCCCGACTGGCGCCCGGCCAGCATAACGGGCGCCCGCCGCGCCGGCGAGGGGTCGCGCACGCGAGACCGCGATCGCGGTCGTCAGGGCCGCTCGATCCTCGCCGTCTCCGCCCTGCGGGCCGCCCCAAACCTCACTGATATACTCGGACGCACGTCATTGGTCCCGGTGACGCCGTCGTGAGCAGCGCCCGGGCGAGCGCGTCAATGCCACCCACCAAGCGGGTCGTCGTGACAGGGTTTGGCGCGGTCACGCCGCTCGGCGCCGACGCCGAAGAGACCTGGCGCGCCGCCCTCGAGGGCCAGAACGGCGTCTCCCGCATTGTCGCCTTCGACCCCGCCGACTTCGCCTCGCAGATTGCCGCTCAGGTTCTTGATTGGGATCCGGTCGAGCATCTGGGTGCCAAGCTGGCGCGCCGAACCGACCGATTCACGCAGTTCGCGCTGGTCGCCGCCAGCGAGGCGATCGCGCACGCCGGGCTCGAGGTCACGGACGAAAACCGCGGCGAGATCGGCTCCTACGTGGGTAGCGGCGTCGGCGGCCTCGTCTTCCTCGAGACGCAGACGAACGTGCTCCGCGATCGCGGGCCTTCGCGCGTCAGCCCGTTCCTGATCCCGGAGATCATCACCGACATGGCCGCCGCGATGATCTCGATCGAGCACGGCTTGGAAGGGCCCAATCTGGCGATCGTCTCGGCCTGCGCCAGCGGCGCCGACGCGATCGGGGAAGCCGCCGAGGTAATCAAGCGCGGCGATGCGGTTGCGATGGTGGCCGGCGGTTCCGAAGGGGCGATCACACCGATCGGTCTGGCCGGGTTCTGCGCTGGACGTGCGCTCTCGACCCGCAACGACGACCCGGCGCATGCCTCGCGTCCCTTCGATCGCGAGCGCGATGGATTCGTGGCTGGGGAGGGCGCGGGCGTCGTCGTGCTCGAGAGCGCCGAGCATGCCGCGGCGCGCGGCGCCACGATTCACGCCGAGATAGTCAGCTATGGCGCCTCGGCCGATGCCTTCCACATCACACAGCCGCTCAAGGACGGCGCGGGCGCGCGGCGAGCGATGCAGAAGGCCTTGCGCAAGGCTCGGTTGAACCCGGAGGACATCGACTACGTCAACGCGCACGGAACATCGACGCCGCTGGGCGACGTGTCGGAGACCAGGGCCCTAAAGGACGTGTTCGACGGAGCGGTGATTGACACGCCGATCAGCTCCACCAAGTCGATGACCGGCCACCTGATCGGCGCCGCCGGCGCGGTTGAGCTGATCCTGTGCATCAACGCCATTCGGGACGGCGCGATCCCGCCCACAACGAACTACGAAATCCCCGATCCGGAGTGCGATCTGGACTATGTGCCCAACGAGGCCCGTGAGCTCGACGTGCGCTACGTCATGTCGAACAGCTTCGGTTTCGGCGGGCACAACGCCTCGCTCATCGTTGGACGTCCCTAGCCGCGCCGACCGCCGGCGTTGGCGCTCGGCGAGCCGGTCCGCCGTGGACTGATGGATATCGTCGCCCGCGTGCGCGCGATGCTTGACGTGATGCGTCGCCTCGATCTAGCGGAACTCGACATAAGGATTCGCGCGGAGCGAATCTACGTGCGGCGCTCCTCGCGGTCGGCCCATCACCCGGCAGCGGGCGCGGGCGCACCCGCCGTCCCTCGCGATCCGCGACCGGAGGGTCACGTCGTACGCAGTCCCATTGCCGGCTCCTACTTCGCCACGTCGCGACCCGGCGCGGAGCCGTACGTGCGGATTGGCGACCAGGTGGTCGAGGGCCAGGTGGTTGGGCTCATCGAGGCCATGAAGGTGTTCAACGAGGTCACCGCCGACCGGTCGGGCCAGGTCGCTGGCATCCTTGTCCGCAGCGGTGATACCGTCACAACCGGTCAGGCGCTGATCGTCCTCGACGCGGATGCTCAGCACGAGCGGGGTCCGATGTGACTGAGGCGATGCCGAGGTGACGGCGGTCGTGCGCGGCCGGTTGGCGCGACGCCCGCTCGAGAACGCGCTGTTCGACGCCCTGCTGATCGTGAGCTTCGCGCTCATGATGATCCCCGCCGCGCAAGCCAAGATCGAAGCCGATCCCGTTCCATACACGCTCCAGGTCCTCTTTGTGCTGCTCACGGGCCTGCTGCTGGGGCCGTGGCGCGGCGCCTCGGCCATGGCGCTCTACGCGATCATTGGCTTTGCGGGCGCACCCGTGTTCGCTCGCGGCGGCGGTCCCGCCTACTTCTTCACGCCGACCGCTGGTTACATCTACGGCTTCGTGATCGCGGCGTTCGTCGTCGGCCTGGCCGCGCGGTGGCTCAGCCGTCGCCAGGACGCTGGTGGTGAAGGCGGCCGTGGCGTGATCGCGCGCTTCCTTCGCGTTGAGCTGGTGGCGGCTCTCGCGGGTGTCCCCGTGATCTACGTTTTTGGAGTCAATCACCTCGCCCTGTACTATCTGCTGGCGACCGACGAAGCGAACCCCTGGGGGAACGCCTGGTTGGTCGGCGCAGGGGTTTTTGTCTGGTTTGATGTGTTAAAGGCCGGGTTTGCGGCGGCGATCGCCAGCAGCGCCGGACTGCGAAGAGAGGCATTCCGTGGGGACGCTTGATCGAGTCATCACTGTGGTCGTGGACAAACTCGATGTCCCGAGCGAGGACGTGAAGATCGGGTCGCGATTTGTTGACGATCTCAACGCCGATTCGCTCGATCAGGTCGAGCTCATCATGGCGCTTGAGGACGAGTACGACATCACCATCCCGGACGAGGATGCTCAGCAGATATTCACCGTCCAGGACGCTGTCAGCTACATCGACAAACACCTCGCGTCGGCCTGAGCCGCGCGCTCGGCGGGGTGGCCCGACCTTCAGGTCGGGATGTCCCGGATGGAACGAATGAACCCAGTGGGGTGGCTGGCCTTGTAAGCGCGGTTCGCGAACCGCCCCTCCCTCGGTCCCGGTCGGTGCCTAGATCAGTCCCGTCTCGACGGCTTGCTGCGCCCAGGCCAGGAGACCGCCGCCGACGATCCCGAACGCCAGCGTTGCGCCAGCCACCGCCGTGATCACCCCCGCGTGAGTGTCGGCCACCACCGCCGAGGCCGCGGCGCCGCCCGAGGCCCCGACCGCCTCTGGCGCCTCCTCCATGAACATCATCACGACCACGCGCAGGTAGTAGAACGCGGACACGACCGACGTCACCACCAGCAGGATTGCGAGCCATCCGAAGTCGGCCTCGACGGCCGACTGCAGGATGAACAGCTTGCCGAGGAACCCGGACAGCGGCGGGATTCCGGTCAGCGAGAACATGAAGATCGCCATCGCCACCGCCGGCAGCAGCGACCGCCTCGCCAGACCTCGGAACGCCTCGATCTCCGTGCTGCCGGTCTGGTACTCGACCACGTGCGCGACCGCGAATGCCCCGAAGTTCATGAGCGCATACACGAACCCGTAGAAGAGCACCGACGGCAGGCCGATGAGCGACACACCGTCGCCCGACTGCACCACCGCCGCCAGACCCACGAGCATGTAGCCCGTGTGCGCGATGCTGGAGTATCCGAGCATGCGCTTGATGTCGGACTGCGCGATCGCCGCCAGGTTTCCGACGATCATGGTGGCGCTGGCAATGCCCGCGATCGCGACCGCCATGTTGGCCGCCACCGGCTCGAACGCCAGCCCGAGGATCCGCGCCAGCATGGCCATCGCGGCGATCTTCGGCCCCACCGAGATGAACGCCACCAGCGGCGTGGGCGCGCCCTGGTACGCATCGGGCGTCCAAGCGTGGAACGGCACCGCCGCGACCTTGAAACCCATCGCGACGAGGATCACGCCCACGGCGAACAGCACCCACGGCTCGGGGCCGAGCTCGGCGATCCGAGCCGCCACCTCCGGCAGGTACGTCGTTCCGGTGAGCCCGTAGACCCACGCAATCCCGTAGATCAGCACTGCGGAGGCGAACGCGCCCAGTGCGAAGTACTTCATCGCCGCTTCCACCGACCCGAGGCGAAACCGTGTCAACCCGGCCAGCACGTAGACCGGAATCGCCATCAGCTCGAGCGCGACCAGCAGCATCACCCAGTCCACCGCGCCCGCCATGAGCATCATTCCGCCGAGCGAGAACTGGATCATCGCCGCCATCTCGACGAACGGGATGCGCTCGAACCGCTGGGACGCGAATACAACGCCGAGCGTCGCGACGATCAGGAACAGCGCCCGGAAGAAGATCGAGAACCCATCGATCACGAGCTGCCCGTTGAATACCTCGAGCGGCTGCGCCTCGGGCGGCTGTCGCATCAGCAACAGCACGCCCGCCAGCGTATTGGCCAGCACGACCAGCGCGACCGCGCCGAATCGATCGTCGCTGCGCGTCGCCGCCGTCCATACCAGCAGGAGCATCCCGCTGATGGCAACCACCAGCTCCGGGAGGATCCAGGTCAAATCGCCGGGGTTGACGAGCACGCTACGTCACCAGCTGCGCGGTCGTGGGCGACAGCATCGACACAAAGGTGATTGGGTACACGCCGACCCACACCACCAGAACGGCCAGTGCCCCAAAGGCCGCCGCCTCCACGCGGTTCACGTCGGGCAGCCCTTCCAGCGCTCGATTGCGCAGACGGCCCAGCGCCACCCGCTGATACATCCACAGCATGTACGCCGCGGCCAGAATCACGCCGATCGCGGCCAGCGCGCCGATCGCGATCGAGACCTCGAACGCGCCGACCAGAATCAAGAACTCACCCACGAACCCGCTCAACAGCGGCAGTCCGAGCGACGCAAGGGAGAAGAACGCCAGCGCCACCGCGTAGACAGGCATTCGGCCCGCGATGCCTCCCAGGTCGGCGATCCGCCGGGTGTGCGCGCGCTCGTAGAGAACCCCGACGGCGAAGAACAGCGCGGCGCTCACAAACCCGTGGCTGAACATCAGGATCAGCGCCCCGTCCATGCCGGTCTGGGTATTGCTGAAGATTCCGAGCGTCACGAATCCCATGTGGCTCACGCTCGAGTACGCGATCAGCTTCTTGAGATCGGTCTGAACCAGCGACACCAGCGCGCCGTAGATGATCGCGACCAGCGACAGACCGATCAGAAGCCCGCGCGACTCCACCACCGCGTCGGGCGTCATCGGCAGCATGAACCGCAGGAACCCGTAGGCCCCCATCTTCAGGAGCACGCCGGCCAGCAGCATGCTCCCACCCGTTGGCGCCTCGACGTGCGCGTCGGGCAGCCAGGTGTGGAACGGGAACATCGGGACCTTGATCGCGAACGCGAATAGGAAAGCCACGAAGACCCAGCGCTGCAGGACGATCGAGGCGTCCGCCATCTCGGGCGGGATCGCCTCGATATTGAACGTGCCGGTGTTGGACCGGATCGCCAGAATGGCGACCAGCATCAACACGCTGCCGGCAAACGTATACAGGAAGAACTTGACCGTCGCGTAGACCCGGCGTTCGTGCCCCCAGACCCCGATCAGCAAGTACATCGGGATCAGCATCATTTCCCAGAAGACGTAGAAGAGGATGAAGTCCAGCGAGACGAACACACCCATCATCGCGACCTGCAGCACCAGCAGCACCGCGAAGAACTCCCTCTCGCGACGCTTGATCGTGAGCCACGACGTGGCTGCCACCACCGGACCGAGGATGCCGGTCAGCAGCACCATCAGAATCGAGACGCCGTCGACGCCAAGCCGGTACGAGATGTCGAACGCGGGTATCCACTCGGCCTCTTCGGTGAGTTGGTAGCCGGCAGCCTCGCCGTCGAACGCCGCCACGACCACGATGGCCAGAATCAGCTGAACCGTCGCGGCGGCGACCGCGGACGCGGCCACCACGTTGCGATTGCGCGCCAGCAAGATCCCCGGCAGCCCGATCAGCAGCGGCAGCCACAGCAGCAGCGAGAGCAGGGGGAAATCGAGTGCCGCTTCGCCTGAAATCGCCTGTGCTCCTATCGAAAGATCATCAACCCGCCGAGGGTCAGAATCATGCCGATCACCATTAGCAGCGCGTAGTTCTGGAGTTGCCCGGTCTGGACCTGGCGCAGCTGGCCGCTGGCCGCGCGCGTCGCCCGCCCGACGCCGTTGACGATTCCGTCCACGACGGCCGCGTCAAACCCCCAGGAGAGCAATGCGACGGCCTTGGTCATCGCGACAGTGAGGCCGTCGCCCAGGTGGTCCATGTACCACTTCTTCTCGAAGAACGTCTGGGCGCCCGGCGCGGCGCGGCGCGCCAGCGCCGGCAACGGCACGCGCGCCTGGTACGCCGCGTACGCAAGCGCGATTCCGGCCACCGCGACGGCTGTCGAGATGATCGCCAGCACCAGCACGTTTGCTTCGGGCGCGCCTTCCAGATGCAGAATCGGGGCGGCCGGCTCGAGGAACCGGTGGAGCACGCCCTTTTCCGGCGGGATTCCCAGCGCCGCGCCGACCGCCAGCGCCCCCGCTGCCAGCCCCACCAGCGGCAGGGTCATGACCCACGGCGACTCGTGCGCGCCCGCGTGCAGCTCCGCGTTCCGCGGCTGGCCGTGGAACGTCATGAAGATCATGCGGAAGGTGTAGAACGCGGTCATCAACGAGACCACCAGACCGACCCCGTACAGCACCCAGAACACGCTCGCGCCGTTGAGTGCGCTCAGGCCCGTGCCGGGATCGGCGGCCGCCTTGAGGAACGCGCTCGCGAGGATCTCGTCCTTGCTCCAGAATCCGGCCAGCGGGAAGATCGCGGCCAGTGCGAGTCCGCCGATCACGAACGTCGCGTAGGTGATCGGCAGCTTGCGCCACAGGCCGCCCATTTGCCGCATGTCTTGTTCCTCGTGCATCGCGTGGATCACGCTGCCCGACCCAAGGAACAGCAGCGCCTTGAAGAACGCATGCGTCACCAGGTGGAAGATCGCGATCGAGTACGCGCCCGCGCCGGCCGCGAGGAACATCAGCCCCAGCTGGCTGACGGTCGAATACGCGAGAACCCGCTTGATATCCGTCTGGACCAGCGCGATCGTCGCCGCCAGAAAAGCCGTGAACGTCCCGATCACGGCCACCAGGATCAGCGCCTCGGGCGCGGCCGTGTAGATCGGATTCATGCGCACGACGACATAGACGCCCGCCGTGACCATCGTCGCGGCGTGAATCAGCGCGCTGACCGGCGTCGGGCCCTCCATCGCGTCGGGCAGCCACACGTGCAGCGGGAACTGCGCCGACTTGCCCATCGCGCCCACGAACAGCAGGAACGCGATCGCCGTGATCATCCCGGGGTCCCCACTCGGGAGCAGCTCGAAGATCTCGCGATACCGCAGCGTCTCGAATTCCAGGAAGGCCAGGATGATCCCGATCGCGAATCCGAAATCCCCGATCCGGTTGACGATGAATGCCTTGGTCGCGGCCGCGTTCGCGCTCGCCCGCTCGTGCCAGTACCCGATCAGCAGGTACGAGGACAGCCCCACCATCTCCCAGAAGATGAAGAGCTGGAGCAGGTTGTCGGAGATGATCAGCATGATCATGCTGAAGACGAACAGTGGAATCCACGCGTGGAAGCGCGGCTTGGCGCGGTCGTGATCCATGTAGCCGATCGAGAACAGCGCGATCAGCGCCGCCACGCCCGTCACCACCAGCAGCATGACCAGCGAGAGCTCGTCGGTCAGGAACCCGATGTCGACCGAGAACTTTCCGGACGCGACCCACGTGTACAGATTGAAGTCCGGCGGACCCTTCGACACCCCGTCGATCCATAGCGCGACGGTCGCGACGAACGCGAGCGCGATCGATCCGGTG
Source organism: Chloroflexota bacterium (assembly GCA_965247475.1). GTDB lineage: Bacteria > Chloroflexota > UBA11872 > UBA11872 > UBA11872. Next base: position 1,657,860 of record OZ252016.1, on the reverse strand, counting down.
GAGATCCAGCCGGTCCATGCCTTGATGCGCCGGCCGATCGCCCCATTGATCAAGAACGCCGCCAGCGGAAGCGCAGGGATCAGCCAGGGGATTTCGTACATCTGCGTCTAGCCCGCCGCGCTTCCCCGACTACCCGCGCAAGCTGTCGAGCTGGTCAACGTTCACCACCGGGAAGACGCGACTGAGGGCAACCAGAATTGCCAGGCCGACCGCGACTTCGGCCGCGGCGACCGTGAGCGTGAACACCACCAAGACATTGCCCGCCATGTCATCGAGAAATGTGGAGAACGCCACCAGCGTGAGGTTCGCGCCGTTCAGCATCAACTCGATCGACATCAGCACCACGATCGCGTTGCGCCGCAGCAGCACGCCGGCGACGCCGATGGAGAACAGCAGCGCGCCGACCGTGAGGTAGGCGTTCAGGTCCATCAGGTCATCCGCTCCGGCACGGCGTCCACTTCTTGATCCGCCCCAGGGATGGCGTCGCGGCCGTTGGTCCCCGCCCCGTCCGCGCCCACCTGATGCGACTCGACGAATTCGATTTCTTCGCGCTCGTAGCGCCGGGCCAGGACGATCGCGCCGATCGCGGCCACCAGCAGCAGCACGCTCGCGACCTCGAAGGGCAGCAAGTACTCGGTGAACAGCACTTCGGCCAGTGCCTGCGTGCTCCCGCCCAGCTCCGAGATCGTCGCCGGGGCGAACGCCCCCCGGAAGGACTCGTTGATCTCGGGCGTGCCGACGCCGACGAACACTGCCTCCACCGCGACCAGGATCGCCAGCGGGATCGCCAGCCAGGCCTGCCGGTGGTACACGCGCTCGGTCGGCAGCTCGCGCATGTTCAGCATCATGAGGGTGAAGAGGAATAGCACGACGATGGCGCCGGCGTACACGATGATCTGCACCGCGGCCAGGAACCCGGCGCCCAGGATCACGAACAGCCCGGCGACGTGGAAGATCGCGTTCACGAGCGCGATTGCCGAGTGCACGGGATTCCGGAACAGCACCACGCCGATCCCGCTCGCGACCGCGACGGCCGCCAGGTACCAGAACGCAATGATCTGCTCAATCACCGGCGAACCACCCGCGCGGCCGTGTGCCCGGCCCGATGTTGTGGCGCTCGGCCTCGCGGTTTGCCTGGTCGTGCTCCCAGATCTCGATCATCTTGGCGCCGTCGATCAGCAGGCCTCGTCGGTCTTCGGTGACCAGATGGAAATCGTGCGTGCGCTGCAGCGCGTCCACCGGGCAGGCCTCTATGCAGAAGTAGCAGAAGACACAGCGACCCACGTCGAACAGGTACTGATCCACCCGGCGGGTGCCATCGGCTTCCTCACTCGTGTCCACGCGAATCACGTCGTTCGGGCAGGCGGTCTCGCACAAGCCGCAACCCACGCAGGTCATGCCGCCCGTGACCTCGTCGCGCCGCATCCCCACCTGACCCCGGAACCGGTACGAGATGTCGCGCAGCTGCTCCGGGTACATGATGGTCGCCGGCTTGCGGCGGCCCACCTTCAGGACGGTGGCGAAGCCTTTGAGGATTCCCGATCCAAGCGGCATTGGCGGTTAGCTCCAGACGATTCGCAAGGTGGCGGCCAGCAACACGTTCAGCAGGCCGATAGGCAGCAGAATCTTCCAGCACAGATTCATCAATTGGTCATAGCGCAGGCGCGGCAGCGCGGCCCGCAGCAGCAGGAATCCAAGGATGAAGGACCCGGTCTTCAGGAAGAACCAGAAGACGCCGCTGAGGCCCTCCAGACCCGGCACCGTCCAGCCGTTCCAGCCGCCGAGGAACAGCGTTGTGGTGAGCGCCGAGATCAGCAGGATGTTGCCGTACTCGGCGATGAAGAACATCGCGAAACGCATGCCTGTGTACTCGACGTGGAATCCCGCCACCAGCTCTGTGTCCGCTTCCGGCAGGTCGAACGGCACGCGGTTGGTCTCCGCCACCCCGGCGATGACGAAGAGCGCAAAGCCCACGAATTGCGGGACCACGAACCAGAGACCCTGCTGCGCGGCCACGATGTCAACAAGGCTCAGCGTTCCCGCGAGGATGAGCACCGCCAGCACCGCCAGCCCCATCACCAGTTCGTAGCTGATCACCTGGGCGCTGGCGCGCAGGGCGCCGAATTGCGCGTACTTGCTGTTCGAGGACCACCCGGAGAGCACCGCCCCGTACACCCCCAGCGATCCCATCGCCAGGAAGAACAGCACGCCGACGTTCAGATCCGTAGCCCAGAGCCCGACTTCACGGCCGATATCCACGGCAGGCCCCATGGGAACGATCGCCCAGGCCGCCATCGCCGGGACCACGACCGCCACCGGCGCGAACCAGAAGACCAGCTTGTCCGACCCGGCCGGGATGAGGTCTTCCTTGCTCCCGAGCTTCAAGCCGTCGGCGAGCGTCTGAAGCATGCCGCGCGGACCAACTCGGTTTGGCCCGACGCGTGATTGGAGCCGCGCCAGCACCCAGCGCTCGATCAGGATCAGAACTAACGGCGCGCCGAGGAACATCACCATGATCGCCAGCGCCTTGACGATGACGATCAGCCAATCCCAGGCGTCCATCGATCAGTGCTTGCTCACGCGTACGCGGATGCCGTCGGGCGCGCGGGGGTCGAGCGTCCGCGGCGAGGCTTCCAGGAACCGGTCGGGCAGGCTGACCACTCCCGACGGAACTCGCTCGGAGATCATTGCCTTCAGGTTCACGGCCCCGCTGGCTGACGTGACGCTGATCCGATCGTCGTCCTCGATCCGGAGCCGGGTCGCGTCGTCCGGGCTCAGCTCAGCGACGGCCTCCGGCAACATCGACGTGAATCCGGGCGCGTACCGCCCCGACACACCTGCGGTGTACAGGTGCTGTTCGGTCGCGAGCACGAAGGCATCCGGGTCCTCCGGCGGAAGCTCAGCGCCATCCACGTGCACGAGCGTCTGATCGCCGGAACTCTCCGGCGTTTGCCAGACGTGGTCGATCGCCGCCGCTATTGGCTCATGCGAACGCCACCCGAAGTCGTGGCCCATCGCCGCCGCCAGACGCGCCACGATCTCCCAATCGGGCCGCGACTGCCCCACGCCGCTGATTGACGGGCCGAGCTGTCGTCGTCGGCCCTCGAAGCTCGTGAAATGACCGCCCTTCTCCGCGAATGTCGCGCCGGGTAGCACAACATCCGCAACTTCGGCGGTTGCGTTCAAGAACACATCCTGTACGACCACCAGCTCGGCGTCGGCCAGAGCGGCTCGCATGGCCTCGGGATCGCCGGCGCCGCCGGCGACATCCTCGCCCATGACGAAGAGCGCCTTGAGCTGGCCGCTCGCGACCAGCTCGTCGAACGGAATGCCCGACGCATCCGTCGCGTCCCGCAGACCGGGCAGCAGATCGGGCGCCATGCCCATCAGCAGAGTGCCGGCCGCGTTCGCGCGCTCCGGCAGCGGGAACAATCGAACGTCGGAACCACTCAACGCCAGGTTCGCCGCGGCCCGCGCGATTCGATCGCCCCGGCCATGCGTCCAGATCCCCGTATCCCAGACGACCGCGACCGACGACGCCCCCGCGATCAGATCCCGGATTGCGGCGTAGGTAGTCTCGGCGACGCCCGTTTTCTCCTCGAGTTGGTCGATTGGCGTCTCGCCCAGCGCCGCCAGGAAGGACGCCTCGGCGCCGGGTCGAACCCGCGCCTGCACGCTCGCAAACTGATCGAGTGAGCTGCCCAGCCGCGTGGCTGTGATCAGCCGACGGCCACGATCCCGGACCGCCTGCTTGACGTGCGCGCCGAGCACGTTGTGGGTCTGGCCAATGTCGGCGCCCACAACCAGGATCACGTCCGCGCTCAGCAGCTCGTCCTGCGATCGGAATGCGGCGCTCGATCCCAGGATCGACTGGATGGTCCGGAAGGCCGTATGGAAGCCGTCGCTCTGGGAGTAGACGTTGGCCGAGCCGATCACCTCGCGCGCGAAGCGCTGCAAGGTGAAGTTGTCCTCGTTCGTGCAGTTGGGCGAACCCACCGCGGCGAACGCCGCCGGTCCGTGCGCCGCCTTCACCTGCGCCAGACGCTCGGCGACGAATTCGATCGCCTCGCGCCACGGCACGGGAACCAGCCGCCCGTGGCGGCGGATCATCGGGTCCGTGATCCGCTCCGGGCTGTTGACGAATGAGTGCCCGAAGAACCCCTTGGCGCAGAGGATTCCGCGGCTAGGGTCCTCCAGGCCGTTCGAGCGCACCCGCACCACCTCGCCGTGGCGCGACTCGACCACAATCGAGCAGCCGACCGAGCAGTGCGGGCATATCGAGGTCGTCTTCTCCGTCTGCCAGCTGCGCGCTCGATGCTTGAACGGTGTGCTCAGCAGCGCGCCGACCGGGCAGGTCTCGATGCACATCCCGCAACGTTCGCAGTCCATGAACTTGTGCTGCGCCGGCGCGATGAACGTGCCAATGCCGCGCTCCACGAAATCGAGCGCGCGGACGCCGATTTGCTCGTCGCACATCCGCACGCAGCGGCCGCACAGGATGCAACGGTTGTGATTGATGAGGATGACCTCGTTGAGGACTTCCTCCGGGTGCGCCTTCGAGACCGTCTCGTACGGACTCTGGTGGATGTCCTGGTCGTACGTCTCATCCTGTAGCTCGCACGTGCCGGCCTGATCGCAGTAGGGGCAGTCGAGCGGGTGATGCTGGAGCTGCAGTTCGATGACATGCCGGCGCACGTCCTTGATCGAGCGGCTGTTCGTCACCACCGTCATGCCGCCCGCGGCCTGCATGGTGCACGAGGCGATCGGCCGCGGCGGGCCGGGTTGGATCTCGACCACGCACATCCGGCACGCGCCGTAGGGCTTCAGCCGCGGGTCGGTGCAGAGCGTCGGCACCTCAACGCCGATCGACTCGCACGCTTGCAGCACGGTCGACCCGGCGGGAACGGATACCTCGCGCCCGTCGATGGTGAGCGTGATCGGTTCCGCGCTCATCGATCGACCTCACCGACCACAAAGTCGAGGCTGCCGAGAATCGCCACGGTGTCCGCGATCAGCCCCCCGACCGCCAGGTCTTCGATCACCGACAGATTCACGAAGGAGGGCGATCGCACGTGGCATCGGTAGGGCTTGCCGGTCCCGTCGCTGATGAAGTAGTAGCCAAGCTCGCCCTTGGGCGCTTCCACCGCAAAGTACGCCTCGCCCGGCGCCGGTTCCACCCCGTGCATCACGAGCTTGAAGTGATTGATCATCGCTTCCATGTCCACGGGCACGCGCGTCACGTCCGGTGACACGATCTCGGGCAGCCGTGCGTCCGACGGCGCGTCCGGCGGCAGCTCGCGCAAGGCCGCCACGCACTGCCGGATGATTCGCGCCGACTGGTACATCTCGCTGAGCCGCACCAGGTATCGCGCGTACACATCACCCTCGGTATAAACCGGGACATCGAACTCCACATCGCCGTAGGCCGCGTAAGGACGCGCCTTGCGCAGATCCCATTGGACGCCGGAGCCGCGCAGGCATGGCCCTGTCAACCCATAGCTGAGCGCCAGCTCGGTCGAGATCACGCCCACCCCGCGCGTCCGCTCCTGGAAGATCTCGTTCCCCGTGAGCAGGTCGTTCAGGTCGTCGAGGTGATACGTGTCCAGAAACTGATCGGCCTTTTCCAGCCAGTCTTCACCGACGTCGTGTGGCCCGGTGCCTCCGACCCGCATGAACGATGTGGTCAGGCGCGCTCCGCACGCCTCCTCGAACAGCTTCAGTACGCGCTCGCGCTCTCGCAGCGACCACAGGAAGGCCGACATCGCGCCGATGTCCATCCCGTGCGTCCCGATCCAGATGTGGTGCGCCCCCAGGCGCGACAGCTCCGCCACCGCCGTCCGCAGGTACCGTGCGCGCGCCGGGATTTCGTCCTCGATCCGGAGCAGCTTCTCGATCGCCGACAGGTAGCCGACGTTGTTGGAGGGGCCCGCGGTGTAGTCCATTCGGTCCGTCAGCGTGATCCCGCCCCGATAGTCGTGCGCTTCCAGCAGCTTCTCGACGCCCCGATGCAGGTAACCGGCATCGGCCTGGGCCGCGCCCACCGTCTCGCCCTCGATGGTGAGCATCAGTCGCAAGACACCGTGCGTGCTCGGATGCTGGGGCCCCATGTTCAGGACCATCTCGTTTTCGCCCAGGCGCTCGAGATCGATCGGCATGCCCGCGGCGGTCGGCTCTGCCCTCATACGCGCGGTCTACCCATCGACATCCGTCCAGAAATCGTCTGGGTCCATCGTCCCGAGCAGATCGGCGCGATGCGCGTCGTCCGGAAACGTCGGGCCTTCAACTGGATAGTCCTTGCGCAGCGGGTGTCCCTCGTATCCCTCGGGAAGCAGGATGCGGCGCAGATCCGGATGCCCATCAAATGTGACGCCGAACAGATCGTAAATCTCGCGCTCCAGCCACCGGGCCGACTGGAAGTCGTTGGCCAGCGAGGCGATGGACTCCGACTCCGAAACCCGCGCCTTGACTCGCAGAAATAGGTTCCGTCGCACTGATCGGTACTGGTACACGAGCTCGAACTCACGACCGGTGTCGAGTGGCCAGTGCACGCAGGTGATGTCCACCAGCTGCTCGAACAGCAGCGATGGGTCCTCCCGCAGCCGCGGCCCCAGCGGGGCGGCCGCGTGGTTCGCGACCTCCACGATCGGATCGCCGCGATCGACCCTGCCGGACAGGTAGGCGTCGCCGGTCAGCGACTTCACCCGGTCGACGATCGCGTGCGGCTCCAGCGCCGGCGTCGCGCCAATCTCGATCACGTCGCTAGCGATTCCAATCCAGCGCGCCTTTGCGCCACGCGTAGAAGTATGCGACCAGCAGGATTCCGATGAACACCACGATCTCGATCAGCAAGAACACCTTGTCATCGAGCGCGTTGAAGTACAGCACCCAGGGGTACATGAAGACCAGCTCCACGTCGAACACCAGGAACAGCATCGCCACCAGGTAGAAGCGAACGTTCTGCCGCCCGCGCGCGTCCCCGATCGGCGCAACGCCCGACTCGTAGGCCTGATTCTTCACAAGCTCGCGGCGCCGCGGCTTGATGATGATGCTGCCCGCGAGACTGCCGACCGAAAACAGGAGCGCCAGCACAATCAGGAGGACAATGGCGATCCAGGACGGCATTCTGGTCCCGCGCGATCACCCGCCCCAGCGGAGCTGGTGATCAAATTCACAAACTCGGCGACATGATACGAGTCGGCGAACCGCGGCGCGAGAAGCTCACGTGCTCAGGGAATACGAGAGGTGCTCGACCTCCATCGAAAGGTCGACGTTGGACAGGTGCACGGCGGGCGGCACGCGCAGCTGCGCGTGCGCGAAGTTGAGGATCGCGCGCGCGCCGGCACGTACGGCCTCGTCCACGACGGACTGCGCCGCGTCGGCGGGCACGGCCACCAGGATCAGGTCGATCTTGCGGTCGCGGATCGCGGCCTCGAGCTCGTCGATCGGCGCCACCGTCGCCGATCCGATCCGCTTGCCGATCTTCGTCGGGTCGGTATCGAATGCCGCCTCGATGTGGAATCCCTGGAGGGCGAACCCCCGATAGGCCAGCAGCGCCGAGCCGAGATTGCCCGCGCCGATCAGCCCGACGCGCCAGGTTCGGTCGATCCCCAGAATCTTCGCCAGCTGCTCGCGCAGGTCGGCGACCGCGTAGCCCACGCCGCGTTTGCCGAAGGACCCGAAGTACGTCAGGTCACGGCGGACCTGCGCCGCGCTGAACCCGGTCAGTTGACTGAGCGTTTCCGATGACAGGTTCTGCGCGCCGGCGCTCTGCTGGGTGCCGAGCACGCGGTAGTACGTCGAGAGGCGTCGAATCGTGGTCGGTGGAACGCGCTGATCCGCGCGACGACGCGTCATGGCGGTGGTCAAGCGGCCTACGCCGACGGCGCAGGTGGGGCCGGGCGGGCCGCGGCACTCCAGCATGGCCCTCCCGGACTCCGGCCGCCGCGGCAATCGCGCCGCCCGGGCGGTCCGTTCTTGACCGGCGGCGTGGGCCGCCTATCCTCACGTCGGCCGCGCGTATCTGGATCTCGATGGCATCGCGTCGCACATCTTCCACCGTGGGCGGAATCCGGGTTGGGATTGATGTCGGTGGCACGTTCACCGACTTCGTCTTCGTCCTCGAAGGCAAGCTGCATACGCTGAAGCTGCCAAGCGATCCGCGTGCGCCGGACGAGGCGGTCGCCGCCGGCCTCGCGGCCGCCGGGATCGGTGAGGCCGAAGCCGTGATCTACGGCTCGACCGTCGCGACCAACGCGTTGCTCGAGCGCACGGGCGCGCGCGCCGTGTTGGTCACGACCGAGGGTTTCCGGGATGTCCTGGAGATCGGACGTCAGATGCGTCCGAACCTCTACGCCATCGAGCCCCGCAAGCCCGAACCGCTCATCCCGCGCCGGCGCCGGCTGCAGGTCGAGGAGCGGGTGGCGGCCGACGGTTCCGTCGTGCGCGACCTGAGCGCCGAGTCGCTGCGCGAGGTCGAGCGATCCGCGGGACGCCTGAAGCCCGACTCGGCGGCCGTGTCCTTGCTGTTCAGCTTTCTTCGTCCGGCGCACGAGCGGGCCGTGCGCGCGGCGCTGAGACGAGCCGGCGTCCGTCTCGTCTCGATCTCGTCCGAGGTCCTGCCCGAATATCGTGAATTCGAGCGCACCGCCACGACCGTCGTCGATGCCTACGTCGCGCCCGTCACGGCCGGAGCGATCCGACGGCTCCGTCAGCGGGTCCCTGGGCCGCTCTGGATCATCCAGTCGAATGGTGGGCTGTTGCGCGCGGACGAGGCCGCCGCCCGACCGGTTCGCACGGTGCTCAGCGGCCCGGCCGCCGGTGTCGTGGGCGCCCTGCACGCCGCGCAGGAGTCGGGGTTCGGGGAGATCGTCACCCTCGACATGGGGGGAACCTCCACCGACGTGTCGCTGTGTCCGGGCGAACCGCTCAGGACGACCGAAGGAATGGTCGCCGGCACGCCGATCGCGATCCCGATGACCGAGATCCACACGGTGGGTGCGGGCGGGGGGTCGATCGCATATCGCGACGAGGCCGGGGCGCTTCGAGTGGGTCCACGGAGCGCCGGCGCCGATCCAGGCCCCGCCTGTTACGGCCGGGGCGGAATCGAGCCCACGGTCACCGACGCCAATCTCGTGCTCGGGCGGCTCGCTGCGGACGCAGCCCTCGGCGCGAGCGTCCGGCTGGAGCCCGAGCTGGCCGCGCGCGCGATCGACCGGTTGACATCCGGTGACGGTGGGACCCGCGCCGCTCGCATCGAGGCCGCCAGCGCGGTGGTGACCGTTGCCAACGCACACATGGAGCGCGCGCTCCGAGTGATCACGCTGGAGCGGGGCTTCGACCCGCGTGACTTCGTGCTCATCGCGTTCGGCGGCGCCGGCCCGATGCACGCGTGCGCGCTTGCGGAGCGGCTCGAGATCGACGCGGTGCTCGTGCCGCGCTTCCCCGGCGTTCTCTCGGCGCTGGGCGCGCTGGCCGGCGCGCACACACGCGACTACTCCGTGACCCTGCTGCGACGCGGCGCGGCTCTCACGACCGCTCGGCTGCGCGCCGCGTTCAGCGACATGGCGGCCGCCGCGCGCCGCGACTTTCCGGCTCGCGCCGGACGCGAGCTCAGCCGCTCGATCGACATGCGCTACGCCGGGCAGTCGTTCGAGATCAACGTGCCGTACGGTCCCGGCGGCATGCGAGCCGCCACTGCGGAGTTTCATCGCCGGCACGAGCGGCGATATGCGCACAGCCGGCTGGATGCGCCGGTCGAGATGGTCGTGGCGCGCCTGCGCGCGTCGGTGGCGCAGCCGCCGCTGCCGCGCGTCCGCGCCCGTCGCGGCGCGGCGCCCGCCGCTTCCGGCACGACGATCGCAATCGACCGCGGGCGGCGGCGCCGGGTCCCCGTGTTCGCGCGCGACGAGCTTCCGGCCGGATTCCAGTTCCACGGGCCGGCGATCGTCGTGCAGCCCGACGCCACCGCCTGGGTGCCGTCGGAGTGGAGCGCGTCGGTCGATGCGAGCGAGGCGCTGATGCTCGCGCGACAAACGGCGCCCGGATAGGTCGCTGCGTCCGTGAGATATCTCTCAAACCGTGGGCGAGTTCCGCTGTACGCTCGCGTCGCCTTCGTCTGACGGTGTGCCGCCATGGCAGTCATTGAAGTCCGGGAGCTGCGGAAGGCCTACGACGATGTCCAGGCCGTCCGCGGCGTGTCATTCACCGTCGAGCAGGGCGAGGTCTTCGGCATGCTGGGGCCCAACGGCGCCGGCAAGACGACCACGGTCGAGATTCTGGAAGGCCTGCGCAAACGGGACGGCGGCGAGGTCATGGTGCTGGGCCTGGACCCGGACGCCGCGGGGCGTTCGATCAAGTTTCGAATCGGCGTCCAGCTTCAGCAGGTCGCGCTGTACCCCAGACTCCGCGTGCACGAAGTCATCGAGCTGTTCGCGTCGTTCTACGGGCGCTCGGGCGTGGCCGACCGCCTCATCCAGACCCTGGGGCTCGAGGAACGGCGAGCGGGGCTCGTCAAGGACCTCTCCGGCGGCCAACAGCAGCGGCTCTCGGTTGCGCTCGCGGTCGTCAACGATCCCGAGATCGTGTTTCTCGACGAGCCCACCACCGGCATGGATCCGGCCGCGCGACGCAATCTGTGGGAGTTCATCGAGGAGCTGCGCAAGGACGGGCGCACGATCTTCCTCACCACCCACTACATGGAGGAGGCCGAGCGCCTAGCCGACCGGGTCGCCGTCATGGACCACGGCAAGATCATCGCGCTCGAGACTCCGCGCAAGCTCGTGCGGCAGAACTTCTCCGAGGATGCGATCGAGTTCTCGCAGCGGGACGGCTTGACCACCGAGGAGCTCGGCGCCCTGCCGTCCGTGACTGACGCCAGCCTCAACGCCGAGCAGTTCCGGCTGTACAGCGCCAACGTGCCCGAGACGATGGGCGCCCTGCTGAGCCTCGCCGAACGGCGCGAAGCGCCGATCGAGAACCTCCAGGTTCGCCGTGCCACGCTCGAGGATGTGTTCCTCAAGCTCACCGGCAGGACGCTGCGAGATTGAGGGCCTATCTGACGCTCTCGCGGGCCAACCTCCGCGAGTTCTTCCGCGACCGCGCCGCGGTCTTCTGGACCATTGCGTTCCCGATCCTGTTCGTCGTCGTGTTCGGGCTCATCTTCGGGCGCGAGGGCGGCCAGTCCTACAACGTCGGGCTCGTCAACCAGGACGCTTCGCCACAGGCCGCGGTTGTTGCGGAGACCCTCGGCGGGATGGACGTCTTCGAGATCTCCGCCGGCGACGAAGCGGCCGAGGTCCAGCGCTTGCGGGATGGTGAGCGACGCGCGGTCATCGTGATCCCGAAGGGCTTCGGCGCCGCGATTGACGCCGGCGCGCCGATTCCCGTCGACGTCAGCTTCGACCCATCGCAGCAAACAACCTCGCAGGTCGTGGTGCCGGTAATCGAGCGCGCCCTCGAGGTGGCCGACCGCAACATCTCGAACACCCGGCCGGTCGTGTTCGCCTCGTTTAGCACCCTGCAGTCGGAGCGCCTGAGCACGCTTGACTTCATCATTCCCGGCATCGTCGCCATGAGCGTCATGAACGCCGGGATCTTCGGGTCGGTGAACCTGGTATCGCTGCGCGAGCGGCGCGTGCTGCGCCGTCTGCAGGCCACCCCGCTGTCACGGTTCACGCTGGTGGGCGCCGACGTGACGATCCGGGTGGTGGTCGTGTTCGTTCAGGCCGCCATGCTGATCGCGATTGGCCGCTTGGCGTTTGGCGTCAAGCTGCTCGGCAACCTGCCCGCGCTCGCCGGCGTTCTCGCGCTGGGCGCGCTCGCCTTCCTCGCGATCGGGTTCTTCCTCGGCGCGTTCGCCAAGACCGAGCAGGGGTTCTTCCCCCTCGCCCAGGTCTTCACGTTCCCCATGATGTTCCTGTCCGGCGTGTTCTTCCCCGTGGAGGCCATGCCTGAGTGGCTCCGCCCGCTGATCAACCTGCTCCCGCTGACCTACCTGGGAGACGCCGTCCGTCAGCTCATGACCGGGGGCGCGCCGCTCTACCCGATGGCCCTCAACCTAGGAGTCATGGCGGCCTTTCTGGCCGTGTTCTTCGCGCTGGCGGTGCGCTTCTTTAAGTTCGAATAGCGCGCGCCCACGAGCGGGGCGCGCCTGGCCGCGATTCTCTATATGCCCAGCGCTCGGTGCAGCGCCCGCGCCTCTCTGAACAAATCCCGCGGGTTGGGACCCACGGTCTCGATCATGTGAATCGTGCCCGGGTTTCGGCCAATGGTGCGCATCAGCTTGGGCACGTCGAGCCCGCGTTCGAGCTGGACGTGCAACGGCAGGCTTGGATCTCGTCCCGGCGCCGTGTTGTGCCAGCGGATCTCCGCCAGCCGGTCCGCGAACTGCCGCAGGTAGTCGATGCGCGCCTCGAACGCCAGATGATTGGCGTCCACCGAGTGAAACGCTCGTCCGGTATGCAGCGAGAAGCGGACGTTGCCGGTGGCCTCGAGCATGACCAGCACGCTGTCGAGGTCGCTCAGCACCGCCCCCTTGCGTGCGTTCTCGACCGAGATCGGGAGGCCTGGGAACAGGTTGTGCATCGTTCGAAAGCTCTCGCGCAGCGCGTCCATGTGCGCGGACTCCAACGCGGCGCGACGCCCGGGGTGGACCACGTACATCCCCATCGGCTGCCGCTGTTCGAAGAACTCCACGATCTGCACGAACTGCCGTAGGGCGATCCCGCGGCTCGTCGCGCTCAAGTCAGTCACGGACGGCCACTCACCGTGCGCCGCATCCGCGAAGAGGTTGAGGTGAAATCGAACCGGCGCGTCGTCCAGGATCTCGATCGCGCCGCCGTCGAACACCGTGCTCAAGCCCAGCTCGTACAACGACGTGGAGAGATTGAGCTCGACGATCTCGAACTCCAGCCGGACGGCGATGTCCACCACCTCGCGCAGCCGCTCATGTAGCCGCCGCCGGCTCTGCGGGGCGAGATGCGGATTAAATCCGAGTCGCAGCGCGCCCATTCGGTGGATTCGGACCTCAGAGGATCAGCGTCGCCAGACGACAGAATCTAGGCACCGCCCGCGAGCCCGTCAAAGAGCGTCGATACGGTCGCGCGGGCGTTACTCGTCCCACAGGCCCGATGTGAAGTATCGGTCGCCGGTGTCGCAAATCAGCGTCACCACCACCGCGCGGGGCTCGTCGAGCAGGACCTCGCGAACCGCGTATATGTACGCGCCCGAAGACTGCCCCGCGAAGATTCCCTGACGCGCCAGCCCGACCGACTCACGTCGCGCCTCGTCCACGTCAATCTCCACCCAGCGGTCAACCACCGATCGATCCAGGATCTCGGGCATGATGTGATCCGGCCCCAGCGGCTTCAGACCCTCGACGCCTGGGAACGCGGGCGGCACCGCGGACACGACCTCAACCTCCGGGCGTTCCTGTTTGAGCCGCCGTCCCACGCCCGTGATGGTTCCCCCTGTCCCCACCCCCGCGACGAAATGCGTGAAGCCGGTCGGCGCCTGGAGCAGAATCTCGGGCGCCGTGCCTTCGAAGTGCGCCCGCCAGTTTGAGTCGTTGCCGTACTGGTCGGCGAAGTAGTAGGTCTCGGGGTCGGATTCGTACAGACGTCGGACCTCGCGCATCGCCTCGTCATAGCCGGCGATGGGGTCCGTGAACGTGATGCGCGCGCCGTGGGCGCGGATTCGACGCTTGCGCTCCTCACTGACGTTCTCTGGCATCACGATCTCGACTGGGTATCCCAGGATGGAACCGACCATCGCGTACGTGATTCCCGCGTTCCCCGACGATGAGTCCAGGATCGTCATTCCCGGGCGCAACTCGCCCGTGTCCAGCGCATCGGCGAGGATTCGGGCGACCGGCCGGTCCTTGAGCGAGCCGCCCGGGTTGTAGGCCTCCATCTTGGCGAACACCCGAGCCTCGGGAAACTCGGCCCGCAGACTCACGATCTCGACCATCGGCGTGTTGCCGATCAGCGCCAGCGTCGGGTGCGTCTTGACGATGTCCTCTACGGCCATGGGGCTTCAGGCTCCAGCCGCTCGGCGCCGCCCAGGTAGGGCCGCAGGACGGACGGAATGCGCACCGCGCCGTCCGCTTCTTGGAAGTTCTCCAACAACGCGATAACCGTTCGTGGAAGCGCTATGCCTGATCCATTCAGCGTGTGGGCGAGTTCCGACCGGCTCTCGCCCGGTCGGCGAACGCGAACGCCCGCGCGCCGCGCCTGAAACGCCTCACAGTTCGACACCGACGAGACCTCCAACCAGTCCTGCGCGCCCGGCGCCCAGACCTCAATGTCGTACTGCTTGCTGGCCGCGAACCCCAAATCGCCAGTGCAGATCTCGCGGACGCGATAGTAGGGGAGCTCGAGCCCGGCGACGGTGGCTTCGGCGCTGGCCAGCATCGTCTCGAGGTCCGCGTAGGAACTCTCGTGGTCCGTGTAGATGAACAGCTCTACCTTGTCGAACTGGTGCACGCGGCGAAGCCCGCGCGTCTCGGTGCCCGCCGCGCCCGCCTCACGCCGGAACGACGGCGAGTACGCCACATACTTGACCGGCAACGCGGCCCCGTCCAGGGTCTCTCCGCGGTGCATGACGGCCAAGGCCACCTCCGCCGTCGGACTCAGCCAGAGCGGGTCCGTCGTGGTGGTGTACGAGTCCACGGCGAACTTCGGCAACTTGCCGGCGTCCACCATGCTCTGCGTGGTAACCAGCGAGGGCGGGTAGATCTCGCGGTACCCGTGTTCGCGTGCGTGGAACTCCACCATCCACGACACCAGCGCCCGCTGCAGCCGCGCCCCTACGCCTTTGAAGAGCCAGAAACCGCTGCCGGCCACATTGGCCGCGCGCGGGAAGTCGAGGATGCCCAGCCGCCCGCCGAGATCCCAGTGCGGCCTCGGATCGAAGTCGAAGGTCGGCGCCTCACCGGTCGTGCGGAGAACGGGGCTGTCCTCCTCGCCCGCTCCGCGTGGGACCGACGGATGCGGAAGCGCGGGCATCAGCAGCAGCCGGTCGTGAATCTGTTGATCGATCTCCGCCAGATCCGGCTCGCTCCTCTCCAGCTGGGTGCTGAGATCGCGTGCCTGCTCGATCAGCGCCTGGCGTTCCTCCGCTACCCTCGTATTCCCGATTTGCTTCGAGAGATCATTCCGTCGGCCGCGCAGCGACTCGATGCGGACGAGCAGCTCGCGTCGGCAAGCGTCGAGTTCGAGCAGTTCATCTAGTGGAGCATCATCGCGGCGAGCCTCCAGCGCCTGGCGCACGAGCGCTTCGTTCTCGCGGATGAACCGCATCGGAATCACGTTGGTCTCCCACGGGTGCCCGCTGGCCGGGCCATACCGCCGCCGCCGTTCACGCCGCGCCCGTCGGCCGCCCGATCGTGACGGGTACCGATTCTAGGCAGGCCCCCGGAGCTGCGGGAACAGGATCACTTCTCGAATGTTCGTCGCCCCTGTCAGCACCATCGTCAACCGATCGATGCCGAGCGCCATCCCGCCGGCCGGCGGCATGCCGTGCTCCAGCGCGAGGAGGAAGGACTCGTCAAGCGGGTGCGCCGTTGCCTCGCCGTCCTCACGCGCCGCGACCTGCGCCTCCATCCGCTCACGCTGCTCAAGCGGGTCGTTGAGTTCACTATAGGCGTTGCCAATCTCCATCCCGTTCACGAATGGCTCGAAACGATCCACGTAGCGCGGATCGTCGTCGCAGCGCTTGGCCAGCGGCGCGGTCTCGCGCGGGTAGCGGCTCACGATCGTGGGCTGGATCAGCGTGGGTTCGACGACGTGCTTCATGAGTTCGTCCAGCACTCGCGCACGCGGCCACGCGGGGCTCACCGAGACCCCGCGTTCGTCCGCCGCCGAGCGCAGCGCGTCGTCCGAAGCGCCGGCCCCATCGATGTCGAGACCGCTCGACTCGAGCAGGACGTCGCGATACGTCACGCGCCTCCAGGGCGGCGTGAAGTCGAGCTGGATACCGCCGCTCGGTATGACCGTGTCGCCGTGCATCGCGCGCGCCGCCGCGGCCGCGAGCGCCTCCGTGAGTTCGATCATGTCGGACATGTCCGCAAACGCTTGATACGCCTCCAGCATGGTGAACTCGGGACTGTGCGTGGCGTCGATCCCCTCGTTCCGGAAGTCCTTGCAGATCTCGTACACCCGCTCGTACCCGCCGACCAGCAAGCGCTTCAGGTACAGCTCGTCGGCAATCCGCAGATAGAAGCTCCTCGACAGCGCCTCGTATTCGGTCACGAACGGCTCGGCGTTCCCACCGCCGTAGAGCGGCTGCAGCGTGGGCGTCTCGACCTCGAGGAAACCGCGCGCGTCGAGCTCTCGCCGGATCGCCCGCACGATCTCGGTCCGCGCCTCGAACCGCTCGCGCACCTCCGCGTTGGCGATCAGGTCCAGATAGCGTTGCCGGTACCGAAGCTCGGCGTCCTGCAGCCCGTGCCATTTCTCCGGCAGCGGGCGCAGCGCCTTTGAGGCCACGGTGGAGCGCCTGACGCGCACCGAAGGCTCGCCGGTGCGGGTGATAAACAGCGGTCCGCCGGCGGACACGATGTCGCCAACGTCAAGAACTTCCAGCGCCTCCGCGTACGCGGAGGCACCAAGCTCGTTCGCGTTGAGGAACAGCTGAATGCTTCCCGAGCCGTCGCGCAGATCCGCGAACGTCGTCTTGCCCATCCGGCGCAACGACATCAGGCGGCCCGCAACGTCAACCTCGACCTCGGCGTCACCGGCGTCCCGCGCCAGGCGCGCGGCCTCGGCCGCCATGTGCGTGCGCGGGACCCTGGTCGGATAGGCCGACCGGCCGCCCTCGGCCAGCCGATGGAGCTTCGCCACGCGCGTCGCAAAAAGACGTTCGCCGGACGACATTGGCTCCGGCGGCGGCGGCGCTGACTCGATTACTGGATCCCTAGAATCTCGAACATGTGCGGCCCGGCTGGCGTTTCCACCGTGACCTTATCGCCGACCGTGCGGCCGACCAGCGCCTGACCGACCGGCGATTCGTTCGAGATCTTGCCCAAGCCGATGTCGATCTCGTCGGTGCCAACGATCGTGAACTCGCGGCTGGCGTTCGAATCGTCACGAACCTCGACGCTCGATCCGATGGCGACCGTGTCGGAGGAGTGCTCGCTGATGATCTGTGCGTCGCGCAGCAGGCGCTCGAGCATCATGATCCGACCCTCGGTGAACGCCTGCTCGTTGCGCACTTGGTCCGGATCGCTGCCCTCGCTGAGCTCACCGAATTCCTTGGCTTCGTGAATGCGGCGAATGATGTCCGGCCGCCGCACGGTCTTCAGATCGTCGAGCTCGGCCATCAGCCGCGTACGACCCTCTTCCGTCAGGAATTTTGTGCCCACGGCAAGCCTCAGTTCGGAAGTGCGCGGCCCGGCACGAGGCGCCACGCATCGCGTCACCGGCAGAGACCCAATTATATGCGACGCGCGAGTCTTAGAGCCGCGGGCGCCCTACCGCGGTGAACCGAAACCGCGTCTCCATCAGATACGACCCGGCCTCCGGATCGTCGCTTTCCGCGTCCCAGCTCCCCTCTTCGACGCTCACGCGCAAATCGTCGGCGCCGGCGCGTCGCGCCCGCTCGGCCGCGATCTCGGGGCCAACCCGCAAAATGTGATCGCGCGCCTGGTCCTGAGAACGGAACTGCAGCCGCTCCAAGGGTGAGTGAACGGCGAATCCCACGATGCCGCGCCGCGCGTACAGCGGCCGGAGCAGCAGCTCGACCCGTTCCAGCACGGATCCGGAGACCGCCCCGATCGCGCCCGCGACGTCGGCGTGGGCGGGGATTGCCACGTCGGTCCGGACCCGCCTGGCGACCTCGGGAATCCACGCGCCGGCCGGGGCGCCCACCGCCACCAGCGGAACGGCCAGATCCAGTCGGATGTCAATTGGGCCTTCGCGGTGCTCGAGCGAGCTGGAGCGGTCCAACAGGAATCGCGCCAGCGGCGACTCATCGTCGGTGATCCCCGGCGCAATCTCCGCCACTGCCTTTTGCAGCACATTCGTCGCCAGCCGTCGCACGACGCTTTCATGCACCCGCGGGACGAGCGCCTCGACGTCCGTCCGGCTCTCCCGCGCGGCGATTCGACAGCCCAGCTCGGCGGCTTCCACGTCGAAGGCGGTGAAGTCGCCGCGCGCGTGCAGGATATCGGTCGGCGTCAGGCCCACCCGCGTCACAAGCCCGCGCGCTTCGAGCGCCCGGGTGCCGAGCATCCGGGCGTCCGACAGCCCAACCAGGGCCGGGATGTCCATCACGCTCAGGGGCGAATCGGCCACGGCCGTCACGATCCGCCGTTCGGCGTCAGACAGCGGCTCGTCGAGCGCCGGGCGGGCGGCCGTGAGGAACTCCCACACGGGCAACAGCCGGTGCGTGGCGCGACCCCGCTCGATCTCACGCAGCGTGCGGAGAACCGTGGGATGCTGCATCGCCGCCAGGCTCAACGGCACCACGCGCCCGGGACCGATCTCGAGGTCCAGCGGATCGGCCACGATACGGCTGTCGCCGCCGATTCCGGTCGTGTGCGCGTCGATCGCCTGCACGGCCGTCCGCCAGCCGCCCACGTTCGCCCCGCGCCCGGCGATCCTCGGGCGTCCCTGTCGAAGCGCCGCGATGTCCGTCGTCGTACCGCCCATGTCCAGCACGAGCGCGGTCTCGGTGCCGGTCATGCGCTGGGCCCCCACCACGCTGGCCGCCGGCCCCGAGACCACGGTCTCGATCGGGCGCTCGAGCGCTAGTGATACGTCCATCAGCGACCCGTCGCCGCGGACGACCGTGATCGGGGCCTCGATCCCGCGCGCCCGCATGCTTGTGCCGATCCCGCTCAAGAGCCCCTGGATCATCGGAATCAGCTGCGCGTTCAGCACGGCGCTGGTGGCCCGCCGCACGGAGTTGAGTTGTCCGCTCAGCTCGCCGCCGAGCACGACCGGCTTGTCGGTCATGTCCGCGGCGATCGCTCGTGCGCGCGCTTCGTGCTCTGGATTGCGGGCGGCCAGATAGCTGGAGATGGCGAATGCGTCCACGTCGCTGCCGTGCGCGTCGATCGCCTCGCGCAGCCCTTGCTCGTCCAGCTCCTCGGTCTTCACGCCGAAGATGTCGTGGCGCCCGCGGACGTGAACGATGTGCGTGGCGCGAATCTGGCGATCCAGCCGGTACCGCCGGAGCATGGCGCGGTCGTATCCGAGCAGCACACAGCACACGCGGCCGCCGATCCCTTCGACCGCCGCGTTGGTGGCCAGCGTGGTCGCCAGCGACACCAGCGCGATCTTGCGCGGGTCGAGTCCTGGGAGTCCATCGACGGCCTGCAGAATGCCGATCGCGAGGTCCTCGCGCGTGGTCAGCGCCTTGTTCGTCGCGCGAACCTCACCGGTGGCAAGGTCCACCAGCGCGGCATCGGTGTAGGTTCCGCCCGTGTCGATCCCCAGCGCGACGCTCATCGGCGCCGTCTCGGGTTGGGCGTGGTCGGTGCTGCCATGCGCCGGCTCAAACCGCGCCGCGCGGTCCGCCTGTGCCGCCGCCGGGCTGTCCGCTCATCCTTGGGCCGGTCCGAGCCGTCAGCGGCGCGGCTGGTAGTTCGGCGCTTCCTTCACGAGGACCACATCGTGCACGTGGCCTTCCTCGAGCCCGGCCGCCGACACCCGGACGAATCGCGCGTCGGCTTGCATGGCCCGGATGCCGCGCGCCCCGGCATATCCCATCGCCTGGCGGAGCCCGCCTACCAGCTGGTCGATCATGTTCACCGTCGGGCCCCGATACGGCGTCTGTGCCTCCACGCCCTCGGCGACCAGCTTGGCCGAGTCATTGACTTCGTGCTGCCCGTAGCGATCTCGCGAGCTGCGGGTCCGGTCTTTCATCGCGCCCAGCGACCCCATGCCGCGGTATTCCTTGAACCGTTCGCCCTGGCGGTACACGATCTCGCCCGGACTGTCGTCGGTGCCTGCGAACAGATTCCCGATCATCACCGTGGACGCGCCGGCCGCTACGGCTTTCGCGACTTCGCCGGAGTATCGGACGCCGCCGTCGGCGATCAGCGGGATCGCGTGTTCGCTGCACGGACCGGCGCAGTCGAAGATCGCCGTCATCTGCGGCACCCCAACGCCCGCGACCACGCGCGTCGTGCAGATGGCCGACGGACCGATGCCGACCTTGATCCCGTCCGCTCCCGCTTGAATCAGGGTGCTGGCCCCCGACGCGGTCGCCACATTGCCTCCGATGACGTCGACATCCAGGTCGTCCTTGATGCGCCGGACCGTCTCCACGACCGATTCGTGGTGCCCGTGCGCCGAATCGACCACGATTACATCCGCCCCCGCGTGTGCGAGCTCGCGCGCCCTGGCGAGCGCCTCGTCGCGCGTCCCCACCGCCCCCGCCACGATCAGGCGGCCCTTCTCGTCGTAGACCGCATTCGGGAACTGCACGCGCTTCGCAATGTCCTTCACCGTGATCAAGCCGCGCAGGCGACGGTCGCCGTCGACGACCGGGAGCTTCTCGATGCGGTGCGCGTGCAGCAGCCGCTCGGCTTGCTCCAGCGTCGTGCCCACCGGCGCGGTGACGAGCCCGCTGTGGGTCATCAACTCCGCCACGATCTTCGAGTCGTCGTCGCAGAACCGCAGGTCGCGGTTGGTCAGGATGCCGACCAGGTGGCCGCGCTCGTCGGTGATGGGCACGCCCGATATCCGGTAGCGCGACATCACGGCGTGCGCCTCGCCCAGCGTTGCCGTGGGAGGCAACGTCACCGGCTCCACGATCATTCCCGACTGGGAGCGCTTGACCTTGTCGACCTCGAGCGCCTGGTCCTCGATGTTGAGATTGCGGTGAATCACGCCGATGCCGCCGGATCTCGCCATCGTGATCGCCATGCGCGCCTCGGTAACCGTGTCCATCGCGGCCGAGACCAGCGGAACGTTCAGCTCCACATTGGCGGTGAGGCGCGTCTTGGTGTCGACCTGCGTCGGCAGGACCCCGGATCGCCCGGGCACGAGCAGAACGTCGTCGTACGTCAGCCCTTCCGCCAGCACCTTGCCAATCCAGGCGGGGTGCTCGCCGGTTTCAACGACATTCGGATCCAGCGTCATCTTCCAACCTCCACCGGGCTCCGACGCCGATCCGAGATGCAAAACAACCCCGATCGTGTAGAGATCGGGGTCGCACGTCCACGGCCCGTCGCGGTCGCGGGTGGACGCGTCATTCGCACCTGCGCGCGCTCGACGCCATCGGAGCTTAGGGCGCTGCCTCAGCCATTGGAGTGATTCTACACCCGACCCTCGGAGCCTCCTAGTAGCGGTCCCGGCGTGTGGGACCATAAGATCGGATGGTCGTCGCGGGAACTGGACGGCGGTCCGATTTCGCGGTGGGCGTAGCTCAATTTGGTTAGAGCGTCTGGTTGTGGCCCAGAAGGTTGGGGGTTCAAGTCCCCTCGCTCACCCCGGCGTCTGCTCGTGACAGCCTTCGCTCCGCAGCGCCTCGGCGTCACGCGGGGAAGCCGGTGCACGCTCTGCTAGCCGAAGTGCCCGAACCAATGCGGGAGCCTCGGCCCACCCATCCGCCGGAGCGCGCCTCCGGTGACCCGCCGCCGCCCGCCGCCGGGTCCGCGCTCGGCACGTACCTGGCCATCGCCGTGGCCCTGCTGATCGTCGTCACGGTCGTCGTCGTAGTGCTGATCGACCAGCAGCTGCGCCGCGGGCCCGAGGTCCCAGACGTGCTGCGGCCCGTGCCCACGCCGCCGCCCGCCGAGGTGACGACCGCCAGCCCGGTACAGTTTCAGGTGACGCCCGAACCGGTCATCCTGAACCTCGAAGTGCCCCCTGATTCGAGCGAGACACTGGCCACGCCCACAGCGGTTCCAGCGGGCACCGCCGCGCCTGCCAAGTACTTCCTGTACACCGTGCAATCTGGTGACACGATCGCCGGGATCGCGAGTCGCTTCGGGTACTCGTTTGAGGAGATCGCCTCCCTCAACGGCATCGACGAGCCGTTCATCATCCAGATTGGCGAGGCGCTCCTGATTCCGAACCGCTAGCCGGTTCGCTTCCCGGGATTCGGCGGCGCGCCCTTTAGGGCGAGAACGAATCCCAATCTCGATCCGCCCCACCTCGAACAGGCAGGCCACCGGCTACGTTCATTCGCTCCATCTGGGGAATCCCGACCTGACGGTCGGGCCGTACTGCCACTGCTGACCGCCGGCGCTGGCCTTGACTACGCCGGCGTCTGCGTTTCGCCGTCAGGCGCCTGCCCGGAGGCGCCCGATTTCGAGCTTCTCGCCTTCGGTTTCGCCTTCGCCTTGGGTTTGGATCTGGCTTTTGCCTTCGCCTTCGCCTTCGCTTTGGGTTTGGCCTTTGTCTTTGCTTTTGCCTTCGACTTGGCCCTTGCCTTCGACGTGGCTTTGGATTTCGGCTTCGCGCGCGCCTGACCGGCAGCACGGGTCTCGGGGGCCGCGGGTTTCTTGGTTGCGCTATCGGCCTTGGTCGTCTCGTCCGGCGCCGCCGGCGCCGGCGCTGGCTCCGGCGGTGTGTCCGCGGCCGCCTGATCCCCGGCGCCGACCTGTTCGGCCGCACCCGTCTCGGGCGGCGGCTTGATCCGCTCCTGGGGCGCTTCGGGCGCGCTGGCCGTCTCGATGGCCGCCGGGGCCGCCGGTTCGGCCTGGGGCTCCGGGCGCGCACCCGGGTCGAGCGCCACCACCCGCACTGGCCACGAGTCGACCTCCGGCACTGGCAGCGGCAGCGCCATGAGCGCAAATCGCTCGTTGCTCAGCTCGGAGGTGTTCGTGACATCGCGAATCACCGGGAGGTCGCTCTCGAAGAACGTCTCGAGCACCAGGCGCTCACCGCCCACTTCGTCGGACCCGATCTGGACGTTCTCGTCGATCACAACCAGCTTGGCGCCGCCAAGGTTCAGCCACTGGGCGGCGGCAACGCCGACTCGCAGCGGCTGCTCGCTGCCTTCCGCCCGCGCGAGCACCACGATGTCGCCATGCTGGAGACGTCGACCCAGCGCGAGTTCCAGCTCGGTGGATCCGAGCTCGCCGGGTCCGTCCCTGGCGGCAAACCGCGCCACCACGCCCTCGCCGAAGAACGTCTCCGGCGCGAGATCGCCGACCGACGCGCCCCAGCGGAATACGCGGCGCGGCGCGATCACGTGCGTGCCCACGCTGGCATCCATCTCGACCCGGTGGTGAACGTGGTGTCCCCCGCCTTCGCGCTCGAACTCACGCACCGCCAGTGCGCCGTCCCACTGTTCTTGGGGCAGCGGGCGCGTCAGGTCAACGATTCGTCGTGCCATGGTCTCGCGCTTCGTGAGATCTCATCACCTGCCTTGGATGGTCCCCGCCGCGCGGTGGAGCGTCAACCAGACGCTTGCCCCCACGCGGCGGGTTCAGGCCCGCACCTCGATCGGCCGGCCCCAGGCCGGCTCGAAGACCTCGATCCCGATCCTTCGAAGCTCGCGCCGGTAGAACGCCAGTCCCTCGGGCAGCAGGTGCACCGGCATCACCCGGCGGGGCGCCGCGATCTCGATGAATCGCAGCAGATCGTCTCCGCTGGCATGCCCCGACGCGTGAAACCCCGCGTCGTCAGGATCGTCGGATGTCGGGTCGCCGACAACCTCGAGACCCAGGAGCTCCAGCCAGTTGCGCAGCCTCCGCATGTCCAGCACCTGCTCCTCGCTGTGAGGTTCGCTCGACGAGAATATCCACGCGCCGGCGTTCGCGCCGATGTCGAGCACGCGCGTCGCGTCGAAATAGCTCATGGCCACCACGAAATCGCCCGGACTCGCGCGAATCTCCGCCGGCCCCACCAGCGCCGCCGCGTAGCGCTTCTCGATGAATCGCTGCCACACGCTGGTTTGAGCACGTCGGTCGCGGAACACGAGCGGACCCGACACGGCATCTGGGACCGGCACGGTCGGGTCGGCGGTGTGCATGGCGTGCAGCAGCAGCGCGTCCTTCACCAGCACGACCAGCTGCCGGCCCGCGTGGCGGGCGGCATCGAGAAACGTCTCCAGCCGCTCGATGTTGCGGGGACCGAAATCGCCGACGGCCAGGCCGTCGACCTTCGCGACCCGATCGATCACCTTTGCCCGCACGCTCTCCTCGCTGGGTCCACGCCGTTGATCGGCCTGCGTGCCCTCACAGATCAGCAGCGCCACATCGAGCGCGCCAAGCGCCTGGGCGAAGGCCAGCGTCCGGTGACCCTCGCTGCCGTGCAGGCGAATGTCGCCTGAGTACGCAACCCAGCCGTTCGCGGTCTCCACCGCGAACCCGAGCGCGCCCGGGATCGAGTGATCGACCGGGAACCAGCGAATCTCCCGGCCGTCGATCGTGCGGGCCGCCGCGCGCGCCGCGCGCAGTCGCGGCGGGGGGCCGCTCGCCGCGAAGCGATGTCCCCAGTACGCCTCCGCCGGTTTCGTCCAGCGATCCGAATCCACGATCTGCCACGGGCGTTGCCTGCGCGCGGCGGACGTGTCTGCTCGCAGCACCTCGCCGTCCGTCTTTCTGGGGGAGATGAACACCGCCTCCCGATCCAGGTCGCCCGAACCGCTGTCCTGCAGCGACTTGGTGATGAGCGCCGTTGCCGCGCTCGACACGAACGGCACACCTGGCCGCAGGTACGCGGCGTGGCCCACGTGGTCGACGTGCGCATGACTCAGCAGCAGTGCGCGCGGCCGCACGTCGCTGCGGTGACCGGGCGACCGCCGCGCCGCCTGCCAGGTTCGATGCACGGCCTGTGGGAGTTGAAGGTCCGCGCGGTACGTGCCTTCGAGCGGTGGGAGCAGGCCGGTCCGCACGTGATCGTGAATGCCGGCGGACGAGCGCGGGCGCAAGAACTCCTCGAAATACCGCTCCAGCGCCGCGAACGAAGTTCCGAAGTCGAACAGGACCTGCCAGTCGCCGTCCTCGAGCAGGAGCTTGTTCCCACCGATTTCGCCGATCCCGCCGTAGCCGGTGACGCGCGTCCTCACGTGCACACCTCGACGCCCCCGCCGGAGGCGACCGTCGCTCCGGGCTTGCTCAGGCCGGTTCGCCGCCCTCGAGCCGCGCCAGCACCGCGGGGTTCTGGAGCGAGCGCGGGCGCCCGCCCTGCACGACCGCCGCGGCGTCTCGCAGCGTGCTCTCCTTGCTCCAGGCGCGCGATCCGTCCGAACCGCCGGCGATGTGCGGCGTCACGATCACGTTGTCCATCGCGAACAGCGGGTTCGATGGATCCGGCGGCTCGACTTCGAGAACGTCGAGCGCCGCGCCCGCGATGCGGCCCGCCTGAAGGGCGTCGATCAACGCCGCCTCGTCGACCACGCCGCCGCGGCCCGTGTTGATCAGCGTGGCCGTGGGCTTCATCTTCGCCAGCGCCGCGGCGTCCATCATGTGGTGCGTCTCGTCGGATTCGGGGGCATGGATCGACAGGTAGTCCGACTGCGCGAGCAGCTCGTCGAACGACACCAACTCCACGTCCAGGTCCGCCGCGATTTGCGGATCGAGGTAGGGATCGTGCGCGATGACCCGCAGGCCGACGCTCTGGCAGCGCGGCGCCATCGCCTGTCCGATGTGACCCAACGCCACGATGCCCGCCGTCAGGCCGCGTATCCGCGGCCACGGCTTGTCCAGAGCTCGGATGCCGTCTTGGCACCACGTGTCGCCGGCGCGCGCCGCCGAGGTCACGTACGGCATCCGCCGGTAGCAGGCCAGCAGCATCATCAGCGCGTGATCGGCCACCTCGTCGACGCAGAGGTCCGGCACGTTGCCGACCATCACCCCGTGGCGCGTGGCGGCGTCTTGGTCGATGTGATTGGTTCCGATGCTCCCGGTCAAGATCGCGCGCAGGTGCGGCGCCGTCGCGAAGTCCACTTCCCGCGTCGGGATGTTCCCGCTGATCACGCACACCGTCGCCCGCGCCAGCGCGGCGGCCTTCGCCATGGGGTCGCTCAGATCGACGGTCTCGACGGTCGCGCCGGCGTCCTGCGCGATGTGCAGGTAGGGATCGAACTCCGCCGCGCGTGCCTGCGGTATCACCACCACCGGCGCCTCTGTCATGTTGTGCCCCCAAGCGTCCAAAACGGCCACAGCGTACGCCACCCGGCCGCCCGCGGCATGTCGGGCGCCCCGTCGCCTAGGCGCTCTCGAAGGAGTCGTCCGCCCCGATCAGGTGGACCCACGTGTGGCCGGGCCGCAGCAGCACCGGCAGCCCGTCGCCGGTCTCGAACCGCGTGACGGCCGTGGCCGCGGCGCGCCGCCAGCGACACTCGATGCGCCGCCCGTCACGGAAGATCGTCGCCGTACCCTCGCCGGTCGTCCCGATCCATAGTGACCGGTTCCCGAGCGAATCCTCCTCGAACTCGGTGAGCCGCATTGGCACTCGCTGGACGATCACGTTCTCCGGCGCGATCGCGACTCCGCTGGCGGCGTCGATATCGACCACGCCGCCGATCGAGCGAAGCCACCGGCGCGTGGCGGGCTGGAACTCGTAGGTCGACTGGAAGAGCCCCCGAGACCCCGCCGGAACCATCACCGCCCGCACGCCGCCGGGTTCGGGTTCCTCGTGGTAGAAGACCAAGCCCTCGATCTCGCGTCGATCGGGGTGCCGGGCGCGCCCGAACTCGCGAAGTGCCGGAAGGCTCGCGTACATGTTGAACGGCGGGGGCCGGCTGGCGATCCGGAAGTACGGCCGTACCTCGTCGAAGAAGAACTGATCCATATCCGCCACCGGCGCCGCTCGCAGATCCCTGAGCACCGGCGGACTCCCCCCGACGTGCGCGAAGAGCGCGTCGAATTGCTGCACGAGTTCGCGGTCCACGAACCGTGTGCTCCGGATTGGCCCCACTTGCTCGAGATCGCTGTCGTGAAAGAACGCCGTGTACCGGGTCACCAGCCCCTCGGTCAGGTGCTGGTAGACCACGCCCGCCTCCCCGAGGCCGCTCTGCGGCCGAGCTTCAGGCGCGTTGTCGATCTTCACCGCGAC
The DNA here is from genome assembly GCA_965247475.1 of Chloroflexota bacterium. Taxonomy (GTDB): domain Bacteria; phylum Chloroflexota; class UBA11872; order UBA11872; family UBA11872. The sequence goes on along the minus strand of OZ252016.1, from coordinate 1,630,903 downwards.
CATCCGGCGGCTGTTCGCGTCATCGGTCACCGCGAGCCCGGTCAGGGGCGATGTCAGCGGCGGCGGCGTCGGAGTGGGGGTGGGCGTGATCGTAGGCGTAGACGTCGCAGTCGGTGTCGGTGCCGCAGTCAGTGCCGGAGCAGGTGTCGGTGACGGCGTCGGCGGCGCCGCCGCGGTCGGACGGGCGGCGGCCGCAGTCGGACGGGGGGCGGCCACGGTCGGACGCGGCGCCGCGACGGTTGGCGGCGAAGTGGCCACGGTCGCACGCGGATCGGCCGCGGTTGGCGGCGGAGCGGCCACGGCCGACGCCGTCGGTGCGGTCGTCGGCGCTTCGGCGATCGGTGCCGCGGCGGTCGCCGGGCTCTGCGTCGGCCGGTCGGTCACAGCCGCCTCGGCCGCGACCGGCGTGGGATCGGCCGCCGCGGTGGGCGCGCCCGTAGTCGGTACGCCCGTAGTCGGCGCGGCCGTCGAGACGGCCGGTGGCCGGGGTGCCGTCTCACCGCAGGCGGCCAGGAGGACTCCCAAGCCGCCACCGGTCATCCAGCGCAGCAACGTGCGACGCGAGGAGATCGCGGCCCGGCTCACGAATGACCCCGATTGCGTCCGAATCGCCAGATCGCGGTCGCACGGTCGATTGTGCGCTCGAGCGGGACGTGACAGAGAGGGTATTCGCCGAGTCGACGGAACATCAGGAACGCCGAATTCGTGAACTGCGGCACGAAAATGAGAAACCTCGCCGCCTGGCTGTACGTGACGCAAAGACCGGCGCGCTCAACCACGAATCCTTCCGCCAGCGGGTGCGACAAGAATTGGATCGCGCGATTCGGCACGGGATGATGCTCGCCTTCATCATGGCCGACCTGGACGGCTTCAAGGCCCATAGCGACGCCAACAGCCACCTCTTGGGCGACCGTGCGCTCGGCTTGGTCGCCGCGCTCGGGCCGCCGACCAACCGTTCCCGCGCCGCCTACCGGCGGCGACCGGCGCCGGACCCCAACGCCTCTCGGGTGATGATGTCGTCGATCAGCCGCTCGACCGGCGCGAGATCGTCTGTGTACACCACCGTCGGGGCGGGCGCTTCACGCAGCGTCCACGGACGCTCGCTGATCTCGGTGAGCGCCGCGATGCCCGCGGCGTCCACACGCTCTCGCAGCTCTTGGTCGGTCAGAGGCGCGCGGGTTCCGAATATCAGGCTGTTCGAATACCCCGATGGCAGGTCGATGACGTACACGTGCGGAAACACCGCGCCCATGGTGCTCCCCAGCACGTCCACCAGCCGGAAGTCGCGCTGCGTACGCCCGGCATTGAGCGCGATCACGCCGTCGGGCGTGAGCGCCGCCGCCGCCTCCTCGAAGAACTCGCGCGTTACCAGGTGGAACGGGATATAGGGCTGACGGTACGCATCCACCGCGATCACGTCGTAGTTCCGGTCCGCGCGCCGCAGGAACGTGCGCCCATCGTCGGCCACCGCGGTGAGGTTGGGACCCTGCATGTTGAAGTACTCGCGCCCGACCTCGATCACCCGCGGATCCACCTCCACCCCGTCGATCGTCACATCGGCGCCGTAGACCTCCGTGAACTGCCGCGCGACCGTTCCGCCGCCCAGCCCGATGATCAGCAGCGACTCCACCGGTCTGGCCGGCTGGCGCGAGAGCAGCGGGGCCAGCAGGAAGTAGTCCCACGGCCCGTCGGTCAGCAGCCGATCCGGTCGGTACACCGAGTGCGTCCCGATGCCCTCGTTGAGCACCAGGCGCCGGCCCGCGTGCGGATCGTCGATCACCTGAATGAACTGGATCGCCGATTCCCCCTCGAATACCAGACCCTCGGATGGGCGCACCGCGCCCGGTTGGGCGAAGATCCAGATCAGCACCAGAACGACCAGGAATGCGGCGAACAGCGCGCGCCGCGTACGGACCGGTGTGGCGATCAACGACAGCGACACCAGCAGCACCGAGAACGTCAGAAACGTCGCGCGAGTCCCGATCGCCGGCGTGAGCAGCAAGACCGGCAAGAACGCTCCCAGGATGCTCCCCACCGTGCTGAGCGCGAATACCTGGCCGGCCCGCCGCCCGGCGTGCGCGACGTCATACGTGAGCAGCCGAATCGCGTACGGCGAGACCATCCCCAGCATCGTCAGCGGGATCGCGAAGAGCAGCAGCACGCCGATCAGCGAGCCGAAGAACAGGCCGCCGTCGAGCCCGGCGATGGCCTCGGACGAGAGTGACAGCACCGGTCGGGCGAGCATCGGAACGAGCCCGACCAGGAATGCGGCGACCGCCACGATGTCGAACATCGTCACGGCCCGGGGGAATCGATCGGCGACCCGGCCCCCGATCCAGTAGCCGACCGACAGGTACAGCAACGTGAGGCCGATCACGACGGCCCAGATGATGACGCTGGTCCCGAAGAACGGCGCGAGCAGACGCGACGCGCTGATCTCCACCGCCAGCACCGTCATTCCCGAGAAGAACGCGACGACGAGGATTACCGCGGACCGACCACGGGTGAGCGTGGTGGAGGCGGCGTCCGCGCGTGTCGCCTGGGCGGCCTCGGTCAATTCACTCCCGTCGTGGCCGCTACGCCCCGCGGCGCTCGAAACCACTGGCTGTGTGGCTGCCGAGGATAGCCGAGCCCGCTAGAAACCCAAGACCTGGCCGTGCCACCGAGGATCGGTTCCTCCGAACAATGTGCCCGTCTCTGGGTCGAACACGATCCCCTGCGTCCGCGACCGCTGGTGGAACGGGTCGTCCCACTCGACCTTGTGTCCCTGCAAGGCCAGCTCTCCGCCGAGCCCGGAGTCAAACCGGCTCTCCAGGTATAGGACGCCGGTCTCCTCGTCGTGGTGCCATCGAGGTGCGTCCAGCGCCTCTTGCCAGTGCATGCCGAAATCGATCACGTTCGTGATCGCCTGGAGATTCGCCTGCACCTGGTAGTGTCCGCCTCGAGTGGCGCCAAACATCACCGGGACGCCTTCACGCCGGAGCATGAACGTGTTGAGCGTATGGATCGGACGTTTCCCCGGCGCGACGACATTCGGGCTCTCGGGGTCGGTCGAGAACCCTCGCATTCGATTGTTCAGCAGCACGCCCGTCCCCGGCACCACGTACGCGGATCCGAACAGCTCGAACAGGCTCTGGATGTAGGTGACGCAGTTGCCGCTCTCGTCGGCCGCCGAGAGCGAGGTCGTATCGCTGCCCCCCGCGCCCGGGACTCCCGCCGTCGGCTGCGCGGTCGCGCGCGACGGGTCGATCGCCATGCGCCGCTGGGCCGCGAATTCCTTGGATATCAACCGATCGATCGGCGTCCGCACGAAGGCCGGGTCTCCCGCGTGGCCATGGCGGTCGCTGAACGCCAGCTTCTTCGCCTCAACCAGCAGATGGATGCTCTCGGCGGCGCCGAAGTCCATCTCGCCCAGATTGAAGCCCTCGACGATGTTCAGCTCTTCGAGCACGATGAATCCCTGCGACACCAGCGGCTGCTCGATGACCTCGTAGCCGCGGTAGAACGTTCGCAGCGGGGGCTTCACCTCGGCCGGCGGGGTCGCCAAGTCGTCCGCCGCGAAGAACCCGCCGTCGGTATCCGAGGCTCGGAGGCACGCCTCGGCGAACGGCCCCTGGTAGAACCCGGCGGCTCCGTCGCCCGCGATCGCGCGCAAGGTCTCGGCCAGGTCGCGCTGCACGAGCAGCCGGCCGGGCGCCGGCACGGCGCCGCCCGGAATGAGCGCGGCGGCCGATGCCGGAAACTGCGCGATCACATCGGCTTTTTCGGCGATCCGCTGCGAGAGATCGAGAGCAACCGCGAAGCCGCTCTCCGCGTACTCGATCGCCGGAACGAGCACGTCGGCGAGTGGCATGGTGCCGTGTCGAGCCAGAATCGTCTCCCAAGCGCTGACGGCGCCGGGAACGGTTGCCGCGCCGACGCCATGCCGCGGGATCCCCGCGTCCAAACTGGCCAGGTCGGCCCTGGCGCCGGCCGGCCCGCTCGCGTTGATCGCCTCGACGACCTCCTGGCCACTGGGCCGGCAGAGCGCAAACACGTCGCCGCCAAGGTGATTGGAGCTTGGCTCGACCACGGCGATCACCGCCGCGGCGGCGATCGCCGCGTCAAAGGCGTTGCCGCCGTCGCGCAGGATCTTGATCCCCGCGGCGGTCGCCAGCGGGTGGCCGGTCGATACCATCCCGCGGCGCGCCGCCACCGGGTCGCGACCGGTTCCCCATCTCGGGCGCGCCGGTGAGCTATCTCTCATCGGATAGGGCCTGGCACCTTGTCGCGCGTCATCGGGTGATCGCTCTCGGTTGCGGGGCGGACCTGCCGATCCTCGCGAGCCCGCCGCCGGTCAGATCGTCGTGTCGCCGCCCTACGTCACCGTGTGCATCGGCATGATGACGTGGCTGTACTCGTGATCGTCCGTGTCGTCCTTGACTGGACGGAACAGGCCGGGGCTCTTCGCGCCCGAGACCCCCACCGATACCTGCGCCGTCGAGACGGCCGCCAGGCACTCCGCGAGAAACCGAAAGTTGAATGCGATCTGGCCGCCCGGTCCCGCCACGACCGCCTTGAGATCGCCGCTGTTCTCGCCCAGTTCCGCCGAGCTGGCCGTCAGCACGACCCGGCTGGCCGCGCCGTTCTCACCTGGCTCGACGCTCAACTTGATCACGTTCGCTCCATCGCGCGCGAACAAACCCGCAATCCGCGTCGCGTGCGCGAATTCCTCCGTGTCGGTCACGACGCGTGTGTCCACCTGATTCGGGATCAGCTGCTCGTAGTTCGGGTACTGCCCGTCGATCAGGTGCGACACGAACGTCACATCGGATGTGCGGAACAGCACTTCTGATTCGTTCGGTGTGAGCCCGATCGTGACCGTGCCGGGATCGTCACCGAGGATTCGCCGCAGCTCGACCATCGCGGCGCGGGGAACGATCAGCTGGACCGGCTCGTCCACGCCGGTCGTCAGATCGGCCCTTCGAACCGCCAGGCGGTACCCGTCCGCCGCGGCCAGCTCGATTCCTTCGGGTGTCAGGGTCAGCGATACGCCCGCGAGCACCGGCCGGCTGTCGTCGGTGGCCGCCGCCACCACGACCTGATCGATCATCTCGGCGAACAACTCGGTGGGAATCTCGACCTCGCGCTCGGCGCTGGCGGCCGGTATTGGCGGAAACTCGTCGGCGTCGATCCCCTTGATCTTGGCTCTGTAGGCGCCGGCCTCCACGCTCAGCGTGTCCGTGTCGCCGTCGAGGTCCATCTTCACCGGTCCCTCGGGAAGCTGGCTGACGAAGTCGACCAGCAGTCGGGCGGGAACCGTGATGGCGCCTTCGGACTCGATGCTCGCGCCGATCCACACCGAGATCGCAATCTGCTGGTTCATCGCGGAGAGCTTGAGGCCGCCCTCCTCGGTGGCAAGCAGCACGTTCTGGAGCACCGGCAGTGGGCTGCGAGTAGCCACGGCCCGGTTGACCAGACTCAGTCCTCGATTGAGGTTCTCCTGGACGCCTGTGAGATTCAGCGGAGACTCCGTGTGCCGTTGGACGCGCGCCGGATGGGCGTTTTCGCAAGAACCGTCGCGATGCCCCGGACGCTGCTGCGGTGGCCGCCCCACCGATGGGGTGCCTCAGATGTGGGGATACTAGATGTTGTGGCGGTACACGGTCAATCGGTCTCGATTCGACCCGGCGAATCGTCCGGTTGGTACGCTTTGAGGTGCCTGCTGTCGCGCCGCCCGCGTTCGCATCCAAAGAGAACCCGCCGTGAATCTGCGTGCGATCCTCGCTGAAGACGACACCATCATCCGGATGGATCTCAAGGAGCGCCTCGAAGCGGGCGGGTACCAGATCGCGGGCGAGGCCGGCGACGGAGAGAGCGCCGTCCAGATGGCCCGCGAGCTCCGCCCGGACGTAGTCGTCATGGACATCAAGATGCCGGTGCTGGATGGCATCCAAGCGGCTAAAAGGCTCACCGACGAGCGGGTTGCGCCGGTGGTGCTGGTCACGGCGCACGGCGAGCCCGATCTGATTTCCGGCGCGCGCGAGGCGGGCGTCATTGCGTATGTGCTGAAGCCATTGCGCGACGGGGACCTGGAGTCCGCGATCGAGGTGGCCCTCAGCCGCTATGGCGAGTTTCTCGAGATCTCGAAAGATGCCGCCGATCTCAAGGACCAGCTCGAGACGCGCAAGCAGGTCGAGCGCGCCAAGGGCCTGCTCATGTCCAACCTGGGCCTCTCGGAGCCGGACGCCTTTCGGCGCATCCAGAAGCTGAGCATGGACCGGCGAAAGTCCATGCGAGAGGTTGCTGAGGCCATCATTCTGGCCGAAGAAGTCTAGTCGCCGCAGACGCCAGCTCCGGGATGACCGCGCGGCCCGCGCGCTCGCTCCTTCGCCGCGCCGGCCTCTTCCGATTGGGCCGGTGGACCGCGTGTCACAGGGCGGCCATCGCCTCCGCCGCCCTCATCGCCGCCGCCATTCTGGCCGTCTATTCACGCCTGGTGTTCGAGGGCCTTGTGCTGGGCGGCTACGACGTTCAGACGTACTTCTTCCCCTACTGGTCGCACACGTTCGCCTCGATCCGCGCGGGAGAGCTCCCGCTCTGGAACCCGCACCTGTTCCTGGGCGCGCCGTTTCTCGCGAATCCGCAGGCCGCGCTCTTGTACGTCCTCAACTGGCTGCTGATTCCGCTAGGGCCCGACCGTGCCTTGGGCATCGCGCTGGTTCTGCACGTCGCCCTGGCGGCCGCCGGGGTTGTGGCGCTGGCGCGCGGCGCGCTGGGTCTCGGTTGGCCGGCCGCGACAACCGCCGCAATCGTGTTCGCCTTCGGTGGGTTCTTCGCGGGTCAGTCCGGGCACATCAACCAGGTGAGCGCCGCCGCCTGGCTGCCTTGGTTGCTGCTCGGCCTCGACGGGATGCTGGCCGGACGCCGCGTCTGGTGGGCGGTCACACCCGTGATCGTCGCCCTCACCCTGCTCGCCGGCCACCCCCAGGCCGCCTACATCGCGCTCGTGTTCGCGTTTGTCTACGCCCTGGTCACGGCCGCCACGCGCCGCACGCCGGGCCGCTGGTCGTGGCCGCGGGCGATCGCCCTGGGCCTCGCCGCCTGGGTCGCGGCATTGGTCGGCGGCGTACTGCTGAGCGCCGCCCAGCTGCTGCCCACGCTGGAGCTGTCGCACCAGTCGATCCGCGCCCAGGCGCTCACGATCGGTGACGCCGCCTCGTTCTCCCTGCCCATGGACCAGGCGCTGCTCGGGCTGCTGCCGCCCTTCTTGGTGGTTCCGACGAGCACCGAGTTTCTCGGCTACGTCGGGACCGCCGGTATCGCGCTGGCGACGCTCGGCCTGATCAGCCGCTACCGGGAACCGCGCGCCTGGCTGTTCGCCGTCGTGGCCGCGCTCGCCGTGCTGCTCGCGGCCGGCCCCGCGACGCCGCTGTTCGGCGCGGCGTACCGCGTGGTCCCCGGCTTCGATCTGTTTCGAGTCCCGCCGCGCTGGATGCTGCTCAGCCTGCTGGGCGGAGCGCTGCTGGCGGGCTACGGCGCCGAGGCGCTCGCGTCCGTGCGTGGATGGTCGTCGGTCTGGGCGGCGCTCGCGCGCTGGCTCGGCGCGCTCGGGGTGCTGGTCGCGCTGGGTCTCGGCTTCGCGCTCACCCAGCCTGATCTCCCGGGGGGCGTTGGCCTCGCGTGGCTGCTCGCGGGCGTGCTCGGCCTCGTGGTCCTCACGCTCGCGTTTGTGGCGGACGATCGGCGTCTGCGCTGGGTGGCGCCGGTGGTCGTCGCCGCCGAGCTGGTGACCGCCGGCTGGACGTCCGCCGTGCGCGTCGCCATTCCCGATGTCCCGTATCAGGAGCTCGGCGCGGTGCTGCCGGGCATTCGCGCGACCACCGGCGGGGCGCGCGTGCTCAGCCTCACCGATGTCTCATTCGAGATCAATCAGCCCGATCGCGCGGTGCTCGCCACGCGCTGGCGCGAGCAGATCGGCCATCCGTCCTGGCGCGAGTTCCGGGTGGCGCTCAAGAATCGGGACATCCTCAGCCCGAACCTCGCCCTGGTGTACGGCCTGCGCACGGCCGACGGCTACGACGGGGGCGTCCTGCCGCTCGCCAACTACATCGATCTGCGCGACGCGCTCATTCCGGGATCGGCGGCGCGGCCCGACACGATCATCTTCAACGAGCTGCGGACGCTCCCCAGCGATCGAGTGCTCGATACGCTTGGCGTTCAGACGGTTATCCAGGACCGCGAGCGGATGCTCGAGTTCGAAGGCGCGCATCTAGATCTGCGATTCAGTCGGTGGGTCGACCGCCCGCTGGAGTTCGAATCGCTCGGCCTGCGGGGTGTGAACGGCGTGATGATCGTGGCCAACGGCGATCCCGCCGGCGTTGGCGGGCACGCCGGCGCCATCGAGCTTGCCGGCGCCGGGGCCGACACCTCCGTCCCCATCAATCGGTCACCCGCCCACGCCCAACGCCTGGCGATCGGTCCCGGCCATCTCGTCGCCTCACGACCGGGTCTCGACGAACCGGCGTTCCTCTCGACCGCACGGCTTCCCGAGCCGCGCGACATCGAGCGGATAACCATCAGTCCGGCTGGCGGCGCGTTCGATCTCTACGCGCTCACGGTTCTGCACGAGTCCGGCGAATCGACGGCCATCTTGCTGCGAGACGGCGCTCCGGCCGTGGCGCGAGCGGTCGGCGACGTGAGCGTGACCGCCCGGGCGCGGCCGCGTGCGCGCGCCTGGGTCCCGAGGACGATTCGCGTGGCGCCGGACTCCGTCGCGGCGAACCGCGGGGTTTCGTCGGTCGACTTCGATCCCGACGCCGAGGCGTGGCTGGTCGCGGGACCGGACCGGGCCGAAGCGAACGGTCTCCAGGCGATCGGTCGGCGGGTTCTGGATGTGCTGCGGACGATCGGCGTCGCCAGTCCGCCTGGCCCGGTCGGTCATCTGTCGCCCGGAGAAGTCATCGACCTCCGCGCCGCGCTGGAACCCTCTGACGGCCGCCTGCGATCGGCCGGCGGCTCGGTTTCGGTGCGCGAGGACCGCGCGGAGAAGCTGGTCCTCGATCTCAACACCGAGGGGGCGGCGGTGCTCGTGGTCCCGGATGCGATGTATCCAGGCTGGACCGCGCGCGTGGATGGCGCTGATGCGGCCGTGTGGCAAGCGAATCTGGCGCAGCGAGCCGTGCTCATTCCGGCTGCCGGTGCGCACGTGGTTGAATTCCAGTACCGATCCGTCCCGTTCGAAGTCGGCCGGGTCGTGAGCCTGGCGACGCTGGGCGTCGGCATCCTGGCCGGCGGGCTGTGGTGGCGCCGGCGCCGGTCCGCGTAGCGCATGGACATCTGCTGCCTCGCGCCGTTTGGATTCCGGCCCAAGAGCACGACGGCTCGCCGGGTCATGCCCATGGCCCGCGCCCTCGCGCGTCGCGGCCACCGAGTGCTCGTGGTCGTGCCGCCCTACGACGATCCCGAGAGCTATGGCCGGTCATGGGTGGACGCGCGCGTGCAGGTCGTCTGCCTTCCTAGACCGAGGCACGACGCCCTCCCGCTGGTGGGCGCGCTGCACACGCAGTGGTCGCTGGCCAGACGTGCGGTTGAGGTCGGCGACCAGTGGCGCCCGCAGATCGTGCACGTGTTCAAGCCCAAGGCCGTCTCCGGGCTTGGGCAGATGTTCCTCTGGCGTCGCCGGAACCGTCCGGCCATCGTGCTGGACACCGATGACTGGGAGGGACGCGCCGGCTGGAGCCGCTACGAGGACTATCCCCGCTGGATGGTCGAGGTCTTCGAGCGCCAGGAGCGCTCGGGTCTGCGGCGTTGCGATGCCATCACCGCCGCCAGCGCGGTGCTCGAGAATCGCGCCCGTGAGCTGCCTCGGCCGGTGGACGTGCTCCGCGTCCCGAACGGCTATGACCCCGAGACGTTTGCGGCCTGGGACCCCGATCAGGACCGCTTGAACGGCCGCCGGGCGCTTGGAGTTCGCGGCGCGGAACGCGTCGTCCTCGTCTACACGCGGTTCTTCGAATACTCGGTGGATCGCTGGGCGGCGGTCATCCGCGAGATCGCCGCCGCTGTCTCGAATGCGACCTTCGTCGTCCTCGGCGCCGGCAAACGCGGGCAGGAGCGTGAACTCGCGGTCCGCATCCGGGCGGCGGGCATCGGCGACCGTGTTCAGTTCCTGGGGTGGGTGTCGCTCGATCGCATGCCCCCCGTCCTGGCCGCGGCGGATGTGGCGTTGCTGCCAATGGAGGACACGCTGGCGAATCGATCCAAGTGCTCGATCAAATACCTGGATCTGGCCGTGGTGGGGGTGCCGGTCGTCGCCACGCCCGTCGGAGAGGCGACGACCTACGTCCGTGACGGCGACACGGGATACGTGGCGAGGTCCGACGCGCCAGAGGCCGTGGTCGGCGCGGCGCTGCGGGCGCTCGGCGACGGCGGGCGCCCGGAACTGATCGAGCGCGCGCGCGCATTTGCAACCGACGAAATGTCCTGGGATCGGCTCACGGAACCGCTAGCGGGGCTGTACGAGCTCGCCATCGCCCGTCGCGACCGGGCGGGATTGATCATGTGAAGCGCCGCCGCCGGCCGGCGACCGGGCGGCGAATGTCAGCCTTGCGCCGGTGAAGGCACGGCGATCGGCGATGGCGTCGGTGTCCGCGTCGGCCTCGGTCTCGGAGTTGGGGTCGTGGTCGGCCCGGGAGTCGGCGTCGGGGTCGGCGTGGGCAGGTTGCCCGCCGGGCCGATGATGACGGTTGGCGCGGGCCCGGGCGCCTCCGCCGGCGCGATCTGCACTTGCAGGACCGGCGGCGTTACCTGCACCGCATCCAGCCCCGGCGGGATGTTGATGATCGGGCGTATCTGGTGCAGCCCCGGCGCCCGGTTGCGCACGTCCAACTCCGCGAACACGTCGCCGCCCGCCAGCTCGCTCAGGACCTCCGCCGCGCCCGCGATTACGATCTGGACGGAGGGCGGGTCCGCGATCGCCTGAAGCCCGAGACCCAGATTCGTCACCACCACGGCCGCCTGGATGGTCGTCGTGTCTTCGAGCGGCTGGATGACCACCGCGATCTGCGCGAACGGCTGATCGCTAAGGATCGTCACGCCCGGCGGCTGCAGGAAGGCCACGTCTCGCTGCACATCGCTGCGCGCCCCGTTCACGTCCACCGCGATCGTCTCGACGGCGTCCACGCGTTCCAGGTCCTCGGGCTGCGCCTCCAGCTCCACGGTCGTCGGCACCACGTCGATGTGCCGCACGAAGAACCCGGCCGCCACCGATCCCTCGACCTGCGCCACGACCGGGACGCGCTTCCTGCTCGTGATCCGTGTCACCGGCACGCGGATCTGCGCCGTCTGCGGGTCGATCCGAACGTTGCCGACCTCATCGCCCTGGCGGTCGACCGGAACCAGGACCGACTGCGTGGTCACGCTCTGTGTTGCGCCCTCGAGCGTCACGCTCGCCTGGATCGACGCCACAAGGTCCAGAGCCGAGGTCGCTCCGCGCACCTGCACCTCGACGGGCTCGGATGTAACCTCGGCAATCTCGGCCCGGAAGCCGGGCGCCGGGGCGCTGTCGACTCTCGCCACGATTGGGATCGTGCGCGTCTCGACCGACTCGAGCCGGACGACCACTGTCTCCGGCGTGACCCGCACGAGTTCGACCGCGGTGTCCGAGATCTGAACGTCCACCGGAACCTCGTGCATCTCCGGGCTCAGTCCGGCGAGGTCCACGCGCGCCACGAAGTCGCCTAGTCGCAGGCGATCGAGATTCACGCGTGGACCCTGCGTGCTGACCCGCACCGGGCTGATCGGTGCGGCCAGGACGAGATTCGGCCCCAGGTTCACCGTGTCCACGGGAATATTGTCGCTGAAGACTTCCAGCGTGTTGGGGTTGCGCCCCAGCGTCAGCGCGGCCCACACCAGCACCGAGAGCGCCAGCGCGACCAGGAACCGGACGCCCAGCTGTTGAGTAATCAGGCGGTTGAAGCGGAGCGCCCAGCGGGCCTGTCGGCTCGGTGCTTGCACCTACCGGCGCGAGATCCAGGCGGGCAGGCTCTGGAGCCCGGCCCCGCGGGTTTGCACGCGGAAGGCGAGTTCCAGCCGCCGCCGCAGCTGGTCAGAGGTGAGGTGCCGCTCCAGCTTGCCATCGGCGGCGAACGAGACGCCTCCGGTCTCTTCGGAGACCATCACCGCCACCGCGTCGGATCGCTCCGTGATGCCCAACCCGGCGCGATGGCGCGTGCCCACATGGTCTTGCGGGCCGAGCTCATCGCTCAGCGGCAACATCACGTGCCCCGCAATCGCCTCGGATCCGCGAACGATCATCGCTCCGTCGTGCAGGGCCGATCCCGGGTGGAAGACCGTCATCATGAGCGCTTGGGACAGGCTCGCGTCGAGCCGGGTGCCGGTCCGCGCGTACTCATCCAATCCGCCCTCGCGTTGCAGCACGATCAACGCGCCCCACAGCCGCTCCGAGAGCCTCTCGGAGGCCGCTCCCACCTCTTCGATCATCTGCTGTGTTTCCTCGGTGGTCATGATTCCGAACGGATGGGCCACCAGCGATCCGGTGCGCCCCACGCGCTCCAGCAAGCGCCGAAGTTCCGGTTGGAACACCACCACCGCCGCAAACAACACGGCCAGCAGCGCGTTGTCCAGAATCCAGTTGACGAGCTCCAACTGGAGCACGCGCCCGATCACGAGCATCGCCACGATCAGGACCAGCATGCCTCGAATCAGAAGGTCGGCCTGCGTGCCGCGCACGAGCGTCAGCACGGCGTGAAAAGCGAACGCGATGATCAGAATCTGGACAGCCGCGCCCAGGTTGAACTCGCCCATGAGGTACCCGAGCTGCTCCACGGAGCGCCTTCGCCGACCGTTACCCGATCTTCCAGTTTACCGTGCGCCGGTTTCGCTCAGGGCGGCGCCGCCGCGAACGAGCAGAACCAGTAGCGCCTTCTGCGCGTGCAGGCGGTTCTCCGCCTGGTCGAACACGGCCGACTGCGCACCGTCCATCACCTCGTCGGTGACCTCCTGGCCGCGGTGGGCCGGCAGACAGTGCATGAAGATCGCGTCCGCCCCGGCCCGCGCCATCAGCTCGGCGTCGACCTGGTACGGCGCGAACAGGTCGTGGCGCGTGGCTGCCTCGGCTTCCGTGCCCATGCTCACCCACGAGTCCGTGTAGACGACCTCAGCGCCGTTCACCGCCTCGGACGGGTCCGTTCCGATCGCAACCGTGCCGCCCTCGGCATCCGCCAGCCGCTCCGCCAGCCGCACCACGTCGTTGTGCGGCGCATAGCGGCGCGGCGTGGCACAGCGGATGTGCATGCCGCTCAGCGCGCAGCCCAGCAGCAGCGAGTGGCACACGTTGTATCCGTCGCCGACGTACGCCAGCGTGCGGCCGGCCAGCTCGCCGAATCGCTCGCGCACCGTCAGCAGGTCGCCGAGCACTTGGCACGGGTGAAAGCGGTCGCTCAGTCCATTGATCACCGGCACCGAAGCGTTCGCCGCAAGCTCGGCGAGGGTCTCGTGTTGATAGACGCGGGCCATGATCACGTCGACCCAACGTTCGAGGTTGCGCGCGATATCGGGCACTGTCTCGCGCACGCCCATCTGCATGTGCTCGTCCATCAAATCGATCGAAGTCCCGCCGAGCTGCGCCATCCCGGCCGCGAACGTCGTCCGCGTCCGCAACGAAGGCTTCTCGAAGAGCATCGCCAGGCTTCGTCCGGTCAGAATCGCGTGCGGCTTGCCAGCCTTGAGGGCGCTCTTCAGCGTCGCCGCGCCGTCCAGCACCTGCCGCACCTCGTCCGGCGATAGGTCCGCCAGTGACAGGAGATCGCGCCCGCGCATATGTTTCGTTCGACCTTCGGCGCTAGTAAGCGAATCCGAAATCGATGCCCGTGTAGTACGACGTCAGGATCTGCTCCGCGTTCGCGCCGTCGGCGGCCATCGCGTTCGCGCTCCGGAGCGGGAGCCCGATGCCGTGCCCCAGCAGCTGCTGACCCTCGCTGTAAGGATCGGGAACACCGATCGCCCATGGCTTCAACGCGCCGCCCCACACTTCATGCCAGCTGCGCGTGCGGCCGTCCGCGCGCGAGAAATACACAGACATGATCGGCTCGTCGTCATACATGGCCACCATGCCGCGCGTAGCCTCGACCACCTCGCGGAGCCGGGTTCCCGAAAGCTCCCGCGCGAAGCCGTGATACACCTGATGGCGCGTGTACATGGTCGGCGTGTGGTGCGTCGAGCCGGCCGCGTCGAACAGGAGGTTGTTGGCCCGGCGCTCCTCCCGCGTGACATACGCATAGCTGCGGAAGGCGATCGCCGAGGCCCGCAGCGCCTCATCGGGGATATGGTCGCCTTGCTCGGCGATACCGGCCAGGTAGTCCTCCATCGGCAGGATGTTGACCACCCACGCCGCCTGATAGCGCGGCAGCCACACGAACTCCATCCGGCCCCGATACGTGTGCCACGGATGGGTCTCTTCAAGCTGCAGCATCGAGCCCTCTTGCGGTGTGATCAGCACCCGCCCCACCGTCTCGACGCGCTCGTCGCCCGGCAGCGTGATGACCTGTAGCTCACGCGGAATGTCGCGGAATATCGCGAGCTCGTCGCCCTGGTTGAGCGCCGCCAGAAGCACGCCGCCCTCGTCGCGCACACTGAGTCCGCCGGTGGACGTGATCGTCGCCCGCTCGACACCGGGATTGTCGTCGCTGATGTCGAGGATGCCAACGCGCATCTCCGGCGTCGCCAGCACTGCCGGCACGTCCGCGATCGGCGCCTGAATCGCCTGCGCCGTGAACCACTCGCCGGCCTGCTTGAGATCGGGCTGAATCCTGAACTGCCCCGCGGACCCCACCGCCGGTATTTGGGCTGAGACAGAGACCGACGCACCCGGGTGAACCTCGCCGGGCAGCGCCACGAGCGGCGGCGCCGGACGATCGGCGGGCTCGAACGGATCGCTCCATCGAAAACCCAGGCTCACCGCGGTCGTACCTGCCGCCGGCCACACCGCCGACCCCTCGTTCGTCAGCGTCACCTCGAGCGTCGACGGCTCGCCCGGCGAGACCGGCTCGCCTGCCGCCACCGCGTAGCCGGCGTCAAGGCCGTCGGTCAGCGAATCGAGGTACTCACGACCGATCGGTTCCAGCCGGATCGGATCGGTCCGCGTCGAGTCGAAGGACAGCTTCGCGCGCTGGAACCATTGCGCCGTCAAGCCATCGTCCGGCACTTCCTCCGAGATCGGATGCCCGAGCAATTCCAGTCCGCCGGCCTGCTTCCAGAAGTCGAGGAAGCCGAACCGCAGCGAGTGGCGCGTCTCCGGGATGTAGTGAACCTGGTCCGATCCGCGAAACGCCGGGATCTCGGTGAAGTACCGGGCGCCAGACGCCACTACCCCAAGGAATGCGGGCTGCACCCCATATGACGTCCCCTCGTGCTCTGGCCAATGCTCGAGCAGGAAGTTATCGAAGATCTGCGCCCATCGGCCGTTGCGCTGGAACGCCTCGGTCAGGGGCGTCCCTACGACCGCCTCGCCTCCGAATCGGTCATAGAACGAGCTGAATCGTGCGTCGACCGCCGCGCCCGAGCTGGGATCGACGGCGCCGACGATCCGCAGCGGCGCCGCCGTCGCGGCCAGTCCCAGCGCAAGGGCCGCACCACGTCCGACCGTGCGGCGGGACATAGGCCGAAGCCCTCCGCCCTGCGACGACCGTGCTGAGGGGTTTCTCGCCACGCGTACTTCGCCTGACCTGGCGTCGGCTCTTGGGGTTACTGTAGTCACGCTTGGGCGGCTCGTCGGAATCTAGCATAGGGCTACACGTGCCTGGCTACCTGTTTTCACGAGATCGCACACGACCGGCGCCGACCCCGAGATGACCAGCCCGCGCATCTACCTCGACCACGCCGCCACCACGCCGCTGGACCCCGCGGTGTTCGAGGCCATGCGTCCGTACCTGTGGTCGCAGTTTGGCAATCCGTCCAGCATCCACGGCAGCGGCCGTCGCGCGCGAGCGGCGATGGATGAGGCGCGCGGGCGTCTTGCCGCGGTCCTTGGCGCCCAGCCGGCCGAGATCGTCTTTACCGGCAGCGGCACCGAGGCCGACAATCTCGCGATCCTCGGGGCCGCGGAGGCCCGACGAGACCGCGGCCGTCACGTGATCGTGGCCGCCACCGAGCACCACGCGGTCTTGTTCGCCGCGCGCGCCCTGCGCGACCGAGACTTCGACCTCACCGAGCTCGCGGTGGATACCGAGGGCGTTCTGTCCCCTGACTCGCTGCGTGACGCCATGCGCGGCGACACCGTGCTCGTCAGCGTCGCCCTGGCGAACAACGAGATCGGCACCATTCAGGACATCGCGCCGCTGGCGGCAATCGCGCGCGACGCCGGGGCCGTGTTCCATACGGACGCCGTCGCAGCGGCCGGACAGCTTGACATAAGCGTTGACCGATTGCAGGCCGACCTGATAGCGTTGGCCGCACACAAGTTCTATGGCCCGCAGGGCATAGGCGCGCTCTACGTACGCACCGGCATTGATCTGGCGCCGCGAACGTTCGGGGGCCCGCAGGAGCTTGACCGTCGCGCGGGCACGGAGAATGTCGCCGGGATCGTGGGTATGAGCGTCGCGCTGAGCCGCGCTGAGGACGCCCGTCCCCGGCGCACTCGCCACTATGCACGGCTGCGCGATGCCCTGGTTGGCGGCGTCCGGCAGCGAGTGCCCGACGCGCGGCTCACTGGCCATCCGACGCGCCGGCTCCCGTCGCACGCCAGCTTCGCCTTCCCGGGCGTCGATGCCGAGTCACTCACGATCAACCTCGACCTGGAGGGCATCGACGTATCCACTGGCTCCGCCTGCACGTCGGGATCGGTCGAGCCGTCGCACGTCATCGAGGCGCTCGGCCTACCAGAGCGATATGTGCGCGGCTCGCTGCGCTGTAGCGTGGGGCTTGCGAACACCGACGCCGAGATCGAGCGTGCGGTCGAGGCGATCGCGCGGCACGCCGGCCGACTGGCCGCTCTTGCCGGCGCTTCGAACGCCCGGGGAGATGGGTAGTGGACCTCCTGCTCGTGATCCCCCCGTCCGTATACCTCGGCCTCGTGCTCGCCACCCTCGCGACCTTTCTTTTCCATTCGATCGCGGGGCACCGGCATCGCTCCGGGCTCTTCTACTGGCCGTTCGGCCTGGCCGGGTTTGCGGCTGGGGCGCTGGCCGCCACGCCGCTGGGCGCGGACTATCTCCTGATTGGCGGTCTGCCCGTGCTGGGCGCGCTGGTCGGGAGCATGATCGGCCTGCTCCTCGCGCGTTTGCTGCTCGCCTAGTGCGTGATCTCGACTCCGTTGACCCTGGTATGGCCTCATGCTAGGTTCCGCCTGCCTGGTTGAAGGAGACGAGCGTGGTTGGACGGCTCCTCAAGTTCGCGCTCGGCTTGGTCGTCGGCCTCGCCGCGGGCGTCACGTTGGCGACCGCGCGACGCGCCGACCACTCCACCGATCAAGGCTAGGATTGGAACAGATCACGCTGGCCGCGAGCGCGCCGCCAAGCTTGGAGGCCCGATCGAGTAGCTGAATCCATACCCGGGGGCACGGCCCCGGCGAGTCGAAGCCAGAGGCTGTTCGGGAGGTGGCTTCCGTCAGCCTTTTCTTATTTGCGCCCGCCGCGAAGGACAGCGACCGCACTCAAATGAACACCTCCGACATTCGCACGACGTTCCTCGACTTCTTCGAGGAAAAGGGGCATGTCGTGCTGCCGGGGTCGTCGCTGGTGCCGGTCGGCGATCCGAGCGTGCTGCTCACCACCGCCGGCATGCAGCAGTTCAAGGCCTATTTCACCAGCGAGCGCCCGGCGCCATTTCCACGCGCGGCCACGGTCCAGAAGACATTCCGCACCACCGACTTCGACGATGTGGGTGATCTCAGCCACCTCACGTTCTTCGAGATGCTGGGCAACTTCAGCTTTGGCGACTACTTCAAGCAGGAAGCCATCGAGTTTGGCCGCGAACTGGTGATCGAGCGGCTCGGCGTCGAGCCCGACCGGCTATGGGCCACCGTCTACCGGGGAAGCGAAGGCGTTCCGCGCGACGACGAGTCGTTCCGGATCTGGGCCGACCTCGGTCACCCCACCGATCGGATCGCCTACGCGGGCGAGGACAATTTCTGGGGGCCGACCGGTGATAGCGGTCCCTGCGGCCCCACCACGGAGTTCCATTTCAACCTGCGTCCGGACGAGCCGGACGTCGGGCCGATCGAGGCGCCGGATCGGTATCTCGAGTTCTGGAACCTGGTATTCAACCAGTACGCCAAATCGACCGATGGTGAGCTCACTCCGCTGGCGAAGAACGGCGTGGACACCGGCGCCGGGCTCGAGCGCTGGGCCGTGATGCTGCAGGGCGTCCCTTCGATTTACGACACCGACCTGTGGCGCCCGCTGGTCGACGCGGTCGCGTCCCTCGCCGGAGTGAAATACGAGCCGTCGGCTCCAACCGCGCGGTCGATCCGGATCGTCGCGCAGCACGTCCGGGCGTCCGTGTTTCTCATCGCCGACGGTGTCATGCCGGGCAACGAGGGGCGTGGCTACGTGCTGCGCCGCGGCCTTCGCCAGGCCGTGCGGCATGCGCGTGTGCTCGGGGTCGAGGATGACGCGCTGCTTCCGGTCACCCGCGCGACGATCGACGCCATGTGCGACGCCTATCCGGACCTCGAGCGCCGGCACGACTTCATCCTCAGCGCGGTCGGCGAGGAGGAGTCGCGGTTCCGGCGCACACTGGATTCGGGGCTGACGCTGCTCGAGGGCATGCTGACCGATCTGCCCGAGGGCGAACCGCTCGCGGGCGACAAGGCGTTCCTGCTCTACGACACCTACGGCTTCCCACCCGACATCACCAAAGAGGTCGTGGAGGACCGCGGCCGGGCGTTCGATGCGCTCGGATTCGATGCCGCGCTCGGCGAACAGCGCGAGCGCAGCCGCGCGGCCGTGACCACCGACGCCGAGCGCGACCTGCCGAGCGGTTTCGGCGAGACCGTGTTCCAGGGCTACGACTTCACGAGCGAGGGCCGTGGGACCGTCGTCGCCATGAGCGTCGATGGCGATCTGGTCGAGTCGGCCGCCGCCGGCGCGAAGGTGCAGGTCGTGCTCGATCGGACGCCCTTCTACGGCGAGGCCGGCGGGCAGGTCGGCGACACCGGGTCGCTTGACGCGGGCGGTTCCGAGGCGCGAGTCCACGACACGCTGCGCACCGCCGAGGGCACGTTCGTGCACGCCGCCGAGGTCGTTCGAGGCACGCTGGCCGTCGGCGACATCGTCGAGGCGCGGGTCGATCGCCCACGGCGGCTCGACATCATGCGCAATCACTCGGCGACGCACCTCTTGCACGCGGCGCTTCGCCAGATTCTGGGCGAGCACGTCCGCCAGGCCGGGTCGCTGGTCGCTCCCGACCGGCTGCGGTTCGACTTCACGCACACCGGTCCGTTGACCCTGGCGGAGCGCCGGGCGGTCGAGGACTGGGTCAACGCCCGCGTCCTCGAGGGCCTTGAGATCGACACGCAGGCCACGGAGGTGCGCGAGGCCGTCGAGCAGGGCGCGATGGCCTTGTTCGGCGAGAAGTACGGCGAGGTCGTCCGCATGGTCTCGATGGGCGGCGTCAGCCGCGAGCTGTGCGGCGGGACCCATTGTGAGAACACCGGTCGCATCGGCCTGATCGCGATCACGTCGGAATCGGGCGTCGCCGCCGGTGTGCGCCGGATCGAGGCGGTCACGGGCGCGGGCGCGCTGGCCTACGTTCGAAGCCGCCAGGATCTCCTGATGGCGGTCGCGTCCGAGCTGGAGGTGCCGCCGGCCGACGCGCCCGAGCGGGTCCGCCGGCTGCGGCAGGAGGCCGCCGAGCTCCGTCGCACGCTCGCGGCCGCCGATCGCGTGGAGGCGGTGCGCGGCGCCGAGCGACTGTTCGCCGGCCGCGAGCGGATCGACGGTCTTCACGTGATCGTGGGCAGCGCCTCGGTGGCCAACCGCGATGCGCTCCGCGAACTCACCAATGCGCTCACGGCGCGGCTCGACGAGCCGTGGGTCATGGTGGTTGCCAGCGTCATCGAGGGGAAGCCGTCATTCGTGACCGCCGCTTCGCCGCGGGCCGTCGAGTCCGGCGTTCACGCCGGCGAGCTGGCCCGCACGGTGGCGGAGGTCACCGGCGGCGGCGGCGGCGGCCGTCCAGAGCTGGCCATGGCGGGCGGACGCGATGCCGAGAAGATCACGCGAGCGCTCGATGCCGGGCGCACCTACCTGCGCGGGGTCGAGGCGGCGTGGTAACCCGCGGCAGCCGTGTCGTGCTCGAGCGCGTGACGTCGGCGTCGCTCGGGCTTCCGGCGGCCGCGGTCCGCGACGAGGCCGTGGTCCACGTCGATCCGCAAGATCCGATCGAATCGGTTCTGCGGTCGATTCGAATGGCCGGTTCGACTCGCGTCGCGCTTGTGGTCGCGGATGACGCACGTGCCCTCGGGACGTTCGGGCGCCTGGCGATGCTGGCCTATTTCCTTGGGGAGGAAGGGTACGAAGCGACGATCGTCACCTCTGATCGACGGCTGGCCAGCGAGGCGCGAGCGAACGGCATCGCCGTCCGATCGGACGTGGCGCCGCCCGCTTCACCCGCGCGCACGCCGCTGCGCGAGCCGCCGATCTTCGAGCGCATTGGCGACCAGGACGTGCGCGCGGTCGCGCCGCACGCGGTGCGCGCATGGGCTGACAAGCCTCTGATCGAACGTCTCCCCCTGGGGCGAGTCGGCGCGATCATCATCGCGGCGCTCGCCGCCTACCTCGCCGTCGCCTACTTCATGCTGCCCGGCTCAACGGTGGTCGCGACCCCCACCGCGGAAGTCGTCCCGCTGGAGACTGTCGTGCGGGTCGACCCTGACGCCGGATCGGTTGACCTCGATCGCGGCGTCATCCCGGCGGTCGTGGTCGAGGCCACCGTCGAGGATTCGCTCTCCAAGCCCACGACCGGTCGCCGCCGCGAGGCCGAGTCGTTCGGGACCGGCTTCGTCACGCTGCGCAATCGCACCCGCGAGGCGCTGCTCGTGCCGCGTGGAACCGCCGTGCGTTCGGGCGACGACACCGCTTTTCTGACCGACGCGGAAGTGCTTGTTCCCCCCACGCTGAGGGTTGGCGGCCGTGATGTTCCGGGCGAGGCGATCGTCGCGGTCACCGCCGAGCGCCCCGGTCTCGCGGGCAATCTGCCTGGCCTCTCGATCACAACGGTGGATCCGCCGCTGGCCGCGGTCATCGAGCCCTACAATCCGCAACCGCTGTCCGGCGGTACCGAGCGCGAGGTCGCGTTGGTGGGCCAGCGCGATCGGGACGAGCTCGCGGCGGTGCTCCACGAACGACTGCAGAGCGCCGCTGTTGAGACGCTGCGCCGCGACCGCGGCGAGAATCAAACCCTCGTCGTCTGGTCGCCCGAGTCCGGCAATCCGCAGGTCATCTCGGAGAAGTTCACCGCGGCTGTCGATGAACGCGCCCCGCTGCTCACGCTCGAGCTGGCACTGCGCGCCAGCGGAACGATGTACGAGAATGCCGACCTCGAGCAGTTGCTGCGTCATGAACTCGAGGCACGCCTCGGCACCGACGCGGCGTCGTTCAACGAGATACGCGTTGTTGCGTCCGAGGTCGTCGCCGAGGATCTCGGGGTCCTGGAGTTGCGCGTGCAGGCCATGGCGAAGGCGGTCGCGACCGTCGAGGCCGACGACATACGCGATGCGCTCGCTGGCCGCTCGCTCGACGAAGGTCAGGCCGCGCTCGCCGGAATGTCCAACATCGCCGGCTTCACCGTGACCCACGACCCTCCGGACACCGGGAACTTTCCGCGCATCCCCTTCCGGATAGATGTCCAAATCGCGCCGTCGAGCGCCGCCACGCCGGGCTGAGCCCTCCAGCCCACCGCCGGCGTTCGGGCGTCGGGTGGCCGCGTTCGATCTGGGGAGCCGCCGTATCGGGGTGGCCGTCACCGATGCCACCGGGTCGTTCGTCAGCCGGCGAGACGTTCTTCGGCGTCGCAACCTCGAGCACGATCGCGCGGCCGTCGGCGCGCTGCTCGATGCCTACCCCAGGGCAACCGTCGTGATCGGTCTCCCGCTTCGCGCCGATGACACCGAGGGCGAGCAGGCGAGGCGCACGCGACGGTGGTCGCGCGACCTGTTCGAGGGCCGCGCCGAGCGCATCGTCTTCCGCGACGAGCGCCTCACCACCAGCGCTGCCGCCGGGGCCGGGGCCGATCGGGCTACGATCGACGCGCGCGCGGCCGAGCTGCTGTTGTTGGACTACTTGCGCGAGCCGGAGGTCACGTGAGGTCGGTAGGACTGCTTACGCAGGCGTTCGTGATAGCCCTGATCTCGCTCGGCGCCGTTCTCTATCTCGCCTTCTCGGTCGCTTCGCGATTCGCCGACGCCCCGGTGCCCCGCGCCGCGCGCACGGTCGTCTTCACCGTTCCAACCGGCGCCTCGACGGCCGACATCGGGCTCGAGCTGCAGGCGGAGGGCCTCATCCGCAGCGACGTCCTGTTTCGCCTGCTCGTCGATCGTCGAGACCTCCATGGCAAGCTCCGCCAGGGGCGCTATCTGCTGCGTGAGGACATGCTGCTCGAGGAGATCCTCGACACGCTGGTGCGCGGCACGGTGGTCGAGCAGACCGTCACGTTTCCGGAGGGCTGGCGCCTGGAGCAGATGGCCGACCGCCTGGCCGACCAGACCACCATCGACCCGGCCGACTTTGCGCGTCTCGCCAACGCCAGCGCCTGGCAGAGTGAGTTTGAGTTCCTTGGCGGTCTCCCGCCGGGCACATCGCTCGAGGGGTATCTGTTTCCCGACACCTACCGGCTCACCGCCGCCACCACCGCCGAGGACTTGATCCGACGCATGCTGCGACGATTCGACGATGTCGTCGGCGACGATCTCCGTAGCGCGGCCGCGGTTTCGGGCCTGACGCTCCATGAGGCCGTCGCGCTCGCCTCGATCATCGAGCGGGAGGCCGCGCTGGATGAAGAGCGGGCGCTCATCTCCGGCGTGTTTCACAACCGCCTCGCACGCGGCATCCCGCTGCAAGCCGACCCGACCGCGCAATACGCGATCGGTCAGACGACGCCGGGCGGACGCTGGTGGAAGCCCGACATCACCGACGACGATCTGCGCGTGCCCTCTCCGTACAATACGTACTTGCACCAGGGGCTGCCGCCGGGGCCTATCGCCGGTCCGGGGTTGCCGTCAATCCAGGCAGCGGTCAATCCGGCGAGCACGACCTATCTCTTCTTCGTGGCGGCGGGCGACCTGTCCCACGCGTTCTCTGAGACCTCCGAAGAGCATGATCGAAACATCCGGCTGTACCAGCGATGAGTGAGCACGATCCAGCCCGTGACATGGCCGGGTCTCGACTCGACGCGCTGACGGGCCGTTTCGCCCAGCTCGGCATTGACGCCTTGCTGATAGGCGGCCCGGCCAATCGCCACTACCTGAGCGGGTTCACCGGGTCGTCCGGATTGCTGCTGATCGCTCCCGGCGAACGCATCCTGGTCACCGACTTCCGCTACACCGAGCAGGCCACACGGCAGGCGGTCGGATTCTCCATCGTGGAAGCGTCCAACCTACGCGACGGATTGGTCGAACAGGCCGGCGCGCACTCGTTCGAACGACTCGGGTTCGAGGCCGATCACACCACCGTCGCGCAGCACGCGGCGCTCGCTGGAGCGCTCGGCCATCTATCCGCGCCGCCGTCCCTGATCGCGCTCGAAGGGACCGTCGAGGAGCAGCGGCTCGTGAAGGACGAGGGTGAGCTCGATGCGATCCGGCGCGCTGTCCGCATCGCCGACGACGTGATGGCGCTGGCGGCGGAAGCGGTACGTCCCGGTGTGACCGAGCGCCAGGTGGCCGATCTGCTGGAGTCCGAGATGCGTCGCCTCGGCGCCCCCGAGCCGTCCTTCGATACGATCGTCGCGGCCGGACCCAACGCGGCGATGGCCCATCACAGCCCGGCCGACCATCCGCTCGACGCGGGCGAGTCGGTGGTCGTGGACCTCGGCGTCAAGGTGGATGGCTACTGCTCGGACATCACGCGGACGTTTGTGGTGGGCTCTCCGACCGGGCGCTTCAACGAGATGTACGACCTCGTCCTCTCCGCGCAGCAGGCCGCGCTGGATGGCATTCGGGCCGGCATGACCGGCGTTGAGGCGGACGCGCTCGCTCGTGACGTGATCGCTCGCGCCGGCCACGGTGAGCGATTTGGGCACGGTCTTGGCCACGGCGTGGGGCTCGAGATCCACGAGGGGCCGCGCCTGTCGACCCACTCGACCGACCTGCTCAGGGCAGGCATGGTCACATCCGTCGAGCCGGGCATATACATTCCCGGTTGGGGCGGCGTCCGAATCGAGGACTTGGTCGTGGTCCGCGAGCAGGGCGTCGAGATCCTCAGCGGAGCCCAGAAGTAGCCGGTCCAACATTCAAACCCACCGCCGAGGGGCCTCACACCGATGATCGACGCAGGCGAGCTACGGCGCGGATACGTGCTGAGAATCGACGGCAAGCTGTTCCAGCTTCGCGACTTCCAGCATCAGAAGATCGGTCGCGGCAGCGCCCAAGTTCGCCTGCGCCTTCGCCAGCTCGAATCCGGCGCAACGACCGAGCGCGTGTTCCGGGCCGGCCAGCGCTACGAGCGCGTGCGGCTGGATGAGCACCGTGTTCAATACCTCTACAAGGACCCCGCTGGATTCCACTTCATGGATCTGGAGTCGTACGACGAGCACGTGCTCGCACCCGACGATGTCGGCGACACGGCAAACTATTTGGCGGACAATCTGGAGCTCGAGATCGTGGCGTTCGAGGGTCGGCCGATCGGTCTGGAGCTGCCCGTGTCGGTGGATTTGACGGTGAAGGAGACGGAGCCCGCCTCCCGCACCGATACGGCCTCGGCCGCGACCAAACAGGCCGCGCTTGCAACCGGGCTCCGCGTGCAGGTGCCGACGTTTGTCGAGACCGGCGACGTGGTTCGGATCGACACCCGCACCGGCGCGTACGTCACGAGGGTGAGTTGACGATGGCGAGCGACTGGGACCGAATGCTCGACGAGGACGTGCCGCGTTTGATGGCGCTGTTGCGCGGCCTCGGACTCGAGGAGATCGCGGTCGAGCAAGACGGACGCTCGGTGCGGCTCCGGCGATGCGCGGGCGAGCTGTTGCAGGAGCAGTCCGAGCCGGCCGCCGACGGCGGTGATCCCGCCGCGGCCGCGCGCGACGAGGGCGCCGTGCGGGCCGAACAGGTCGGCGTGTTCCACCGCGCGCCCCAGGACTCGACTGAGCCGGTGGCCGCCGACGGCGATTCGGTCGATGAAGGGCAGACGATCGCCTACATCGACGTCCTCGGCGTGTTCCATGAGGTCGTCAGTCCAGCCGCGGGGTCCGTCGAGCAGTTTCTGGTCGTGGACGGGCAGCCTGTCGAGTTCGATCAGCCGCTGGCACGGCTCTCGCCGGCCGCCGACGGCGAGCTGGCCTGAAGCGCGCCGAAGCTATCCCGCGGCCGACGCGTCATAGCTCGTCGAGCCCGCGCCGCCGGACCGCATTCGACGCCAGAGCCGACCGGCGTCGTTGAGCTCCCAGGAGACCACCAGGCACGCCGCGTTGAAGATCGACGAGTAGGTTCCCGCGGCAAACCCCACCGCCAGCGCGATCACGAAGATCCGAATCGTCGGACCGCCGATCAGGATCAGTGACAGCAGCACCAGCAGCGCCGTGAATGAGGTGTTCAGCGACCGCGTCAAGCTCTGATTGAGGCTGAAGTTCACGGTGGCCGCAATGCCCGGCCGTCGGGCCTCGGGAATCGAGAGGTGCCGGCGCCGGTTCTCGCGAACCCGGTCAAATACGACGATGGTGTCGTTCACGGAGAACCCGATCACCGTCAGCACGGCCGTCACGAACAGCGCGTCGATTTGCAACTCCAGGATGTGCCCCAAGACCGCAAACACGCCGACGATCAACAGGGCGTCATGGCCGAGGGCGGCTACCGCCGCGGCGCCGTAGAGCACCGGGTGGTCCATGTGTCGGAAGGCCCAGGTCGTGTACAGCAGGATCAGCACCGACGCCACGACCACCGCGATGATCGCGGCGCGCGTGAGCTCCTCGCCGACGACCGGACCGATGGAGGAGAACCCCAGCTCCTCCAGGTCGCCGACGCGACCGGCCAGGCCTTCCAGCAGCGTGTCCTTTTCCTCGATGTCGAGGTCCCGCGCTCGGATCAGCGTGTCACCCTCGATCGACGTCTGAACCACGGCCTCGGGGAACCCCAGCGCCACGGCCGCGTCCCGCACCGTCTCCTGCGCCGGCGGCTCGTCGAAGCGCACCTGCAGCAGGCTCCCGCCGGTGAAGTCGATTCCGGGCTTGATCCCGCCGGTCAGCAGCGCGATCACGCCGGGGATCAGCACGATGGCCGAGACCAGGTACCACCAACCGCGGCGGCCGACGATCTCGAACGTCACGCGCTGGTCTCCTTTCGGGCGGGCCGCGCGCCGAACAGCCCGGCGCGCGTCGCGCCGGGCACGGTCCCGGTCACGCGCAGCAAGTTCCGGCTGATCGTGATCGCGGAGAACATGCTGACGGCCACGCCGATCGCCAGCGTCAGCGCGAACCCACGAACGCCGCCGCTCCCGAACCCGAACAGCACGGCGCAGATGATGAAGGTCGAGATGTTCGAATCGCGAATCGACGGCCACGCGCGGTTGAAGCCCGCCTCGATCGCGGTCCGGATGGTCCGGCCCGCCCGTATCTCCTCGCGGGTGCGCTCGAAGATCAGAATGTTCGCGTCAACCGCCACGCCCAACGAGAGGATGAATCCGGCCACCCCCGCCAGCGTGAGCGTGACCGGCACCAGCTTGAAGATCGCGAATACGAGCACCGCGTAGATCACCAGCGCGGCCGCGGCAACCGCGCCCGGCATCCGGTAGTACGCAACCATGAACGCAAGCACCAGCACGGCGCCGACGATTCCGGCTCGCACGCTCGTGTCCAGCGATTCCTGTCCCAGGGTGGGCCGCACGCTCAGCGTCTGAACGACCTTCAGCGGCACGGGCAGCGCGCCGTACCGCAGCTGAATGGCGATCCGGCGCGCCTCGTCCGGTCCGAATTGCCCGCTGATCACTCCGCGGTCGTCGATTCGTGCGTTGATCGAGGCCGAGCTGACCACAATGTCGTCCAGGGTGATCGTCAGGACCTCGCGGACGTGGACGCTGGTGTATGGCCCGAACTTGGCGCCCGCCTCGGGCTTCAGGTCGAACTCGACGTGCGGCGTGCTGAGCTCGTCGAACCCCACGCGCGCGTCCTCGAAGTCCCGCCCCGTCAGCACGATCGCCTCGGGATCCGGCCTGAACCGCTCGCCTTCCTCGAGGAACTCGAACCCAGTGTTTGCGATCAGCAGCTCGCCAGTCTCGCGGAACAGCCGGATCGCCTCATCCGGGTCTTTCACGCCCGGCAGCTCGACGATGAGCCGGCGATCGCCCTCTACCTGGATGACGGGCTCGGCAACGCCCAGCGCGTTCACGCGGTTTTGAATGACCTGGCGAACCGCATCCATGTCGCCTTGGCGGATCTCCTGGCCGGGCGCCGGATCGGCCTCCATGCGCACGTGCAGACCGCCCTGCAGATCCAGACCCTGCCGCAGCCGCAGGTCAGTCAGATCGCGTCCGCCGACCGAGAATGGAAGACCGGGCGTGCCCGGGACAACCACGTAGAGGGCAAATACGAACAACACGGCGATAGCGCCCAGCACTACCCAGTTCCGCTGCCGCACCCGCGTTGCTCCTCATCGATTGCGCGCCCGCCGATGATACGGCCCGCCGTCGGATCGCCCGGCGCAAGAAACCTAAGTGTCATTCCAAGCGAAGCGAGGAATCCCATGGCCGCCGGACCGGCGCAGGCTTTTCCTGCGTCTCTCGAGCGATCCGTCCCTCGCCGCTGCGGTCGCGAACCTAGCGGGACTGTGCCTCGGTCCCCATCGGGGCGTGCGCCGCCACATATTGTCCGGCGCCCGTATGCCGCGCCAGCCCGCGAATCTCCATGATCGGGAGAATCGCCGAGACGCGCTGCGCGGCCGCTCGCGCCTCTGCCGAAACGTCCGCCGCCGCGACGATCTCGCACTGGTCCGCTACGGCCTGGTAGCCCGGAATGTGGGCCAGGCGAGCGATTTGGCCGGTGCCAATGATGCCGATGCCGAGCTTGCGCGACTTCATGATCCTTTCCGAGACGCCTGAGCGCCGTTAGCCAGTGGCCGGCGCAACTCGAGCCCTGCCTACTTCAGCGGCGAGAACGACGCCGGGTCCAGGTAGGTGCTCGTGACGCCCGCCACGATTGGCCCGTCCTGTTCCGACTCGGCCTCGATGGCGGCCCAGGCCGGATCCTGGGCAAAGGCCTCCCACTGGCGCTCGCGGTCCTCAACGCTGTCATAGACGTTGATGTAGATCAGCCGGGGGTTGCCGTCCACGATCTCCGTCCACACGCCGGCAATGTCGAAGCCGTGCTGCCGGAACACCTCCGAGGCCCGTTCCAGCCGCGCCAGCATGGCCGGCATGCGGCCCGGGAGAATGTCGTAGACACGCAGTTCGTACATCATCGGCTCACCCTCTCAGTTCCCGCGATCCCTAACCGTTACGGCGACGCCTGATCATCACCCCATTCTGCTCCGCCACCTCGTGCACCTTCGCAAAGTTGTGCGCGTACGACGCCTCGTCCGGCAGGTGCTCGCAGTAGCAGGGCGTGTCGGGGTCCAGTTCGTTCAAACGTTGCAGGTACGTCGCCAGGTCCAGCGTGCCTTCGCCGATGAGCACCTCGTCCCACTTCAGCGTCAGGTGCCCGTGGTCCCATTGCAGGTCCTTGACGTGCGCGGAGTACACGTACTCGCCCAACAGGTCGAAGGTGCGGTGGATGAGCGACGTGGTATCGAAATAGGTGTCCATGGCGATCATGTTGACGACGTCGAGCTGGAATCCGACGCGCGGGTGGTCGACGGCGTCGAAGAACTCGCGGATGTCCTCCGGCTGATAGAAGAAGCTGTGGTTGAAGGGCTCGATCAGGAAGCGGGGGTGTAGCGCAAGTCCAGCCCGTCCATGATGCGCAGCACGACCTCGCGCAGTTCGGCCTTGTAAGTGTCGGTGAACATGTCGGGATGCGGGGTAAGCATGCCGCCGTCGGGATCCTTCGTCCCGGGAAGGATGTGCAGCGTGCGGCATTGCATGACATCCGCGTTCTGCAAGGCCCGGCGGATGTCCCTAATTCGCTCATCCACCAGCGCCGGGTCGGCCGCCATCAGGTTGCCGTTGAAGTTGGCCTCGCCGACCAGGATGCCCAGCTCCCGCGCCCGCTCGCCGAACGCCGCGCAGTCGTCGGGATTCCAGGTCCAGAGGGCGCCGGGCGCGCCGATGGCTGACAGCCCGTAGCGGTCGAGCTGGGGCGTGATGTCGTCGAAATCTTCGACGGATCCCGGCCGCACGAAGCGCAGGTTCGGCGGCGTCTCCGACGTGTAGTCGGGGTTGCGGCGCAGCCCGACATCCTGCTCGAAGACTGGATACAGGCCGCCGAGTCTCACCTCAATCCGTCCTTGGTCGAGCGTGCGACAGCGGTCTAGGCCACCGTCGCCTACGATATCCCACCGTCAAACCAGCCGTGGGCAACGCCCGCCGCCCATGCAAGCCGACCAGTCCGTGGCTGAACTCGACCCGACGCCCGTACGCGTCGGCCTGATCGGCTGCGGCTCTCACGCCAGCCACTGCATCCATCCCAGCCTGCCCTACCTGCCCCAGTTGGAGGTCGTAGTGGTCTGCGACCTGGACGAGTCCCGCGCCCGCGACACCGCCGGACGCCTTGGCGTCTCCGCCGTCTACACGCAGAGCCGGCGGATGCTGGCCGACGAGACGCCCGAAGCCGTCATCCTCATCGGGCCGCCGGACATGCAGAACGCCGTTGGCCTGGAGTGCCTGCAACACGGCTGCCACCTCTTCATCGACAAGCCCCCCGCCCTTTGCCCCTCCGACGCGCGGCGGCTGGCCGAAGCCGCGGCTGCCAGGGGACTGATCGGGCAGATTGGCCACAACCAGCGCCACTCGCCCGCCATGCGCACCGCGCGGCACATCGCGGCTTCGCCGGAGTTCGGCCAGCCGACCACCGTCTTCACCAAGTACTGCGGCGAAATCCCAACCGAACCGTTCTGGGGCCTCCAGCCGCTGGTTCGCGGCCTCCTCTACTACCAGACCGTGCATCCGGTCGATACGTCACGCAGCATCTTGGGCGAGATAGATACGGTCACGGCTTACCAGGTTCAAGGCAGCGACGTCCCCGGCGGCGGCCCAATCGTCGTCATGCTGGAGTTCGTCAACGGCACGCTGGCGGTGCTGGACCTAAACACGGCCACGCCCTACTTCCAGATGCGCACCACCATCACCGGTAGCGCCGGAACCAGCGTGGACGTCGTGGACCTGGACCGGCTGACCTACCTGAAGCAGCCGGAGGACACCGAGCGCTGGGGCGTGGCGCCCATCGAACCCAAAGTCGGCCTCTTCCCGAACGTAGTCCCCGCATACACCTGGAAACCGCCCCGCCAGTACCCGGTGGAGAAGGCCTACGGCTACGTGGACGAACTGGCCGCCTTCGCCGCCGCCATCCGCACCGGCGAACCGGCCAAACCCACTCTGCACGACGGCTATGAAAACCTACTGGCCCTGGAGGCCATTGCCCGCAGCCTCGCCACCAACCGCCCGGTCACCATCGACGAAATCCGCACCGACCTCGGCTAACCACGCCTCCTCACTCCTCACTTCTCACTCCTCACTTCTCTCCTCCCCCTCTCCACAGCCGCCAACGGCAGCTGAATCGGCTCAGGCGGCGGGGCAACCGGCAACTCAATGCGGCGCTGTATCGCATCGCGATCACGCAGGCGCGCAGGCCGGGCAGCTTGGGCCACGCCTACGTGCAGGGCCGGCTGGCGCAGGGGAAGACCAAGCGCGAGGCCGTGCGCGCGCTCAAACGCCTGCTGGCCCGCAAGGTCTTCCGCAGCATCCAAGCCGACCTCGCGAGCGGCCGCACCCGCCTCGCCTTGACATAGGAGCGTCGAGCCGCAGGCGAGGAATCTCATGGCCGCCGGACCGGCGAAGGCTTTTCCTGCGTCTCTCGAGCGATCCGTCCCTCGCCGCTGCGGTCGCGAACCTAGCGGGACTGCGCCTCGGTCCCCATCGGGGGGTGCGCCGCCACATATTGTCCGGCGCCCGTGTGCCGCGCCAGACCGCGAATCTCCATGATCGAGAGAATCGCCGAGACGCGCTGCGCGGGGAGCTCGGTCGCCCGCGCCAGCTCGTCGATGTGCCGCGGCTCGGCGCTGAGGCATGCGTACACCGAGCGCTCGTCGCCCACCGGTCGAGCCGCCGGAGCGAGTTCCAGTTGCACCGTCGGCGCGTCGATCGCCAGCGTCTCGAGCACGTCCCGCGCCGATGTGACGGCCCGCGCCTCGCCGCGGAAGAGCAGGGCGTTGGTGCCGCGGCTCGTCTCCGCGAAGACATCGCCCGGCACCGCCATGATCTCTCGGTTCTGTTCGAGCGCGTAGCGCGCCGTGATGAGCGCCCCGCTCTGCCGCGGGGCCTCCACCACCACCGTTCCGCGTGACAGCCCGCTGATGATCCGGTTGCGCTGCGGAAAGTTCTCCGGGATGCCGCGCATGCCCAGTGGGTACTCGGTCACCACCGCGCCCGACGCGTAGATGCGCTGTGCCAGCGACCGGTTCGATGCTGGGTACACCTCCTGGAGACCGGTGCCCCACACGGCCACCGTGCGCCCGCCCGCCTCGAGGGCGCCGCGATGCGCCGCCGAGTCGATTCCTGCGGCCATGCCGCTGACCACGCATACACCGGCCTGCACCAGGCCCTCCGCCAGTCGCTCGGCCGCCTGGCGGCCGTAGCTGCTCATACGCCGCGTGCCCACGATCGCGACCGTGCGCGCGAACTCGGCCACCTGAATGTCGCCCCGCACGTAGAGCACCGGCGGCGGGTCCGGGATCTCGCGGAGCTGCGGTGGGTACACGGGATCGTGCCAGGCGACCGCGCGCGCGCCGAGGCGCTCGAGCGCTTCGATCCGCTCGGCCGGATCGATCGAGATGCGCGATCGAACGACGCCGTCGGCTACCGCCGTCTCGAGATCGGCCGAGATCAGCGCCTGACGGCCCGCCCGCCACGCGAGCGATAGATCGCCGAACCTGCGGATCAACCGCCAGAGCGAAGCCGAGCCCATGCCGGGGATCGACGCCAGCGCCACCCAATACGCCAGGTCCGGCGGCGTCTCGCCGACCGGCTCGGGGAATTCCGAGGACCGCAGCGGCGCAGTCATCCGATCGGCTCGCGTGAAGCCCAACGCGGAGCCGCGCGCGGCATGCGCGCCCGCCCCGGACGCGCCGTCGGACCCGCGATCGGCCCTACAGCCGAACCGGAATTCCGGCCAAGTGGCCCGCCGCGTGCATGTCGACCCACTCACCCATGAAGGTGCCGTTCCATTCGTCGGTCAGTGGGTGCTGCATCATGTCGCGAAACACTTCCCAGAAGATGATTATCCCGTCCGCGCCGTCCCGCAGCGCCGCGTACGCGGTATCCACCGAGCGGACGAGCGCCGCGGTTATGTACGGGCGCTGTTCCCAACCGGCGAACATTGCCACGCACTCGCGGACGAGCTTGGTGGGGTCGCCGCCCACCGCTTTGACGGGCTCGCAGAACGGCAGGATGTGCGTCGCGCCCGCCTGCGCCACTGCCGCGGCTTGCGTGAGCGAGAAGGTGGTCGTGCAGAAGGTCTCGACGCCTTCGGCGGCCAGCGCCGTGAAAGCCTCCAACCCGTGAACCGCGCACGGGATCTTGATGATGACCTGGTCCGACATGGCCGTGAACACGTGCGCGACGTCCAGCAGCTCGTCGGTCGTGTGCCCGTCCACCTCGACAACGACCGGCTTGTCGGTGATGTCGAGATAGCGCTGAACCACGTCCGTCAGCGGCCCGTACTTCTGGACCATCTGGTTCAGGACCACGGTGTTCGTGACAATGCCGTGGCCGCCTCTTGGGAGCCAGACCTTCAGGTCCTCGGGGTCGCCCGCGAGCCAGATCGCCGGCCCGCGCGACGCCAGTCGAGCGCGAGTCACGACGCCGGCCTCCGCCTCTGCTCCATTTACTGCCACCGTGCCGCTAGCCATCGGCATGCCTCCCATCAACCAGCTGCAACTCGAGCCCCTGGGTCGTGGCGCTGTCGAGAAAGCTGATGCGCCAGTTGGATGAGCTCACGATCGGGTCGGTGCCGGTGATGCCGTGATCGGCCGCCAGCGCCTCGAGCGTTCCGTCGAACGCTTCGTCACGAAACGCCACGTGGTGGACGCCGGGGCCGTGCTCGTCGAGAAACGCGACGAACCTGCTGTGCTCGCTCATCGGGCTGATCACCTCGAGAAACGTGTCCGTCTGCCCGATCCGCATCGCCGCGTATCGGTTGCCCTCCGGCTCCGACTCCCAGAGTCGCTCGGCCGTCATGCCGAGCTGGTCCTTGAACAGCTCGAGCGCTCGGTCGAGGTCCGGCACGACGTAGGCGATGTGATGCACGGCGTCAAACATGGCGGTCCTTCCGCGCGGTTCGCGTGAGTGAGCCCGAGTTTACGCGCCTGGTGACGTGAACCCGAACGATGGCCCGACGAGCGGTCGATCCTGACCGGCCATCGACCCGCGCCGGCGGACGACGGAAGTCCGCGCCGACGTTTTGTCAGATCCGCCGGAACGGCGACTCGTCGGGGCGCGCGGGCACGGTCGATGATGGGCAGATGTCGTTGAGCGCGCAGACGTCGCAGGCCGGCTTGCGCGCATCGCACACTCGTCGCCCGTGCCAGATGAGCGCGTGTCCGGTGAACACCCACTCGCCGCGATCGATCGTCGCCATGAGATCGCGTTCGATCTTGACCGGGTCCTCGTTCGGCGACAGTCCCAACCGCTGTGACAACCGCGCGACATGCGTGTCCACGACGATCCCCTCGGTAATCCCGAACGCCTCGCCGAGCACGACGTTCGCGGTCTTTCGCGCCACGCCCGGCAGCGTGAGCATCTCGACCATGCTGCGGGGCACCTCGCCGCCGAATTCGCTGAGGAGCTTCGCCGCCGCTCCTCGGATCGACTTCGCCTTGTTCCGAAAGAACCCGGTCGAACGGATGATCTCTTCGACCTCGCTCTGGGTCGCCTCGGCCAGGGCCTCGGCAGTCGGGAACCGGCGGAACAGGTGCGGAGTCACTCGATTCACGTTCACGTCCGTCGTCTGCGCGGACAGGATCACGGCCACCAGAAACTGGAATGGATCGCGGTACTCTAGCTCGGCGCGCGCGGTGGGATAGACCTCATGCAATCGCCGGATCAGCTCGGCCGCGCGCGCGCGGCGCGCCGCCCGCGACTCACGCCATCGACGGATCTGAAACCGCGGCCGTGGCCGCCTCGCTTGTGCTCTTCGAGCAGGCATCGCGTGAGCTTAGCGCGGGCCGCCTGCCCGATCACTGCGAGTGCGGCGGCCGTCGGCGCCCGCGGAACCGGGGGCGCAACCGTCGCTCCGTAACCATTGTCACCGAGGCCCGTTGCTACGATGTGAGTGGCGCCGGGAGACCATCGGGCGCCAGCTGCGGGCGGTCGGTTCGTAGGCGGGGCAGTGGATACGGAGCGTTCGGTCGAGCGGGCTGGTATCTCGCGACGCGCGCTCGTCGCGGCCGGGCTCGGCGTCGTCGGGCTCGGAACGGCCGGGCCACTGGCGTTCGCGCTCACCACCTGGAGCAACGCGGACAACACATTTCCGCAAGGGACCGTCGTCGATGGGGTGGATGTCGCCGGCCTCACCCCCGAACAGGCCGTAGCGGCGCTCGACGATCGTTGGGCGACGTATCTGGCATCGCCGGTTGTCTTCGATCTCAACGGCCGCCTGTGGCGTCCGACCGCCGCCGACATCGGTCTCCGGGTCGACTACATCGGCGCCCTCCGCGCCGCCCACCTGGGACGTCCGACGGGCGGATTGGCAAGGCGCATCGCCGGACCGGATGAGGCCGCCGTCGGGGTACCGCCGCCTGTCGTGACCTACGATCCGGAACGGCTGAGGACGTATCTCTCGAACGTCGCCGCGGCCTTCGACCAGCCGGCGATCGACGCCCGTGTCGATGTCTCGCCGTCGGGCGCGATCCGGTTGCATCCAGGCCAATCCGGCCGCGTGGTGGACATCGAGTCCGCGGTTCGCGTGGTCGGGGACCCGTCGATCCCCAGCGAACCCGGGCGTGTCGTCCGGCTCGGCTTCCGGGCCGACGAGCCGCGGCTTGCAACGGCGCGCGCCGAGGAGGCTGCCGAACGGCTCAACCGGCTGGTCAGCGGGCCGCTGCACCTGATGCGCGGCGCGCGCGGCTGGATCCTCCAGCCGTCCGAGCTGCGTGAGGCGGTTCGCATCGAGGTTGCCGACGACGCATTCGTGACGGGCCTGGAGTTGACCCGCTTCAACGACTTGTTCCAATCGATCGACGCCACCCTTTCGGCGGATCCCAGCGAGACGGTGTTCGAGTACGACGAAACAAGCGATCGGGTCACCGCCTTCAAGCCAGGAAACATCGGGCAGCGCGTGGACCGGCCCGGGCTCGAGACCGCGATTCTGGAGGGCGCGGCTCGCACCGACGATCGCCGCGTGGAGATCCCGCTGATCCTTCTCAATCGCGAATACGACCTGGCGGCGAATCCGCTCGGGATCAAAGATCTGCTGGCGACCGGCTCCTCGATCTACCGCGGCTCGCCCGACTACCGCGATCACAACATCGCGGTGGGCGCCGCCAAGCTCGACGGTCATGTTGTGCGGCCGGGCGAGACGTTTTCATTCAACGAGCGCATCGGCCCTTTGACCCTCGCCGCGGGTTGGGTGGAGGGCAGCATCATCATCGAGGACAAGACCGAGCAAGGGATCGGCGGCGGCATCTGCCAGCTCTCGACCACGCTGTTTCGCGCGGCGCTGAGCGCGGGGCTCCCGATCGAGGAACGCTGGCCGCACCTCTATCGCGTGCGCTACTACGAGATGGGCGACGTGCCGATCGGGGTCGATGCCACGGTCTTCATCCCGGGCGTCGACCTGAAGTTTGGAAACAACTTCGATCATCCGGTGATGCTGCGGACCCGGATCGATCCGCGCCTCTCCACGCTCGACTTCGAGATCTGGGGCGTGGACGACGGCCGCACGGTCGAGCTCGTCGACCACAAGCTGATCAACTGGACCGATCCGCCGCCGGACCAGGGCATCGTCAACCAGACGGAAGAGCCCGACTTCGAGGACCAGGTCGAGTGGTCGAAGAAAGGCGTGCAGGCTCAGATCACCCGCGTGATCCGCCGCCCTCCGGACGCCCAGACCCGCTCCACCTTCCGCTCCAACTACGTCGCCTGGCCCAACCGGTTCGTGGTCGGCATCGATGTCGCCAAGGCCAGGTTTGCCCGCGCGTACAACGAGTGGTTCGAGGAGAATCCAGAGGAGGCCGCGCGCTGGGGCGTTGGGCGGGTACCCGGCGTGCCGTCTGAGAAAGACGCCCCGTTTGGCTGATCCGCGCTCTTCCTCGGTGCAGCCTCAGTAGATCGCCGGCGGCCCGCCGCTTACGATGGATCGCACCCGCCGGGGCGTGGCGCAGTCTGGCAGCGCGCATCGTTTGGGACGATGAGGTCGCGAGTTCGAATCTCGCCGCCCCGACCAACCGTTCGGACCTCTGCGTCCGAGGCAGGGCCGTCGACCCGTGCACCCGGAGCCCGTCGAAGGGACGCGGCAATGGTGCGGCCAAGCCCCCCAGCGTTTCCGCCGCCCACCCCATCGCAACGGAACTCTTCATACTGTCGAGCAGCGCCTGAGACTGGTAGGCAACTACAGTCGCGCCAGCCAACTCGCTGGGATCGGCGCGACGTGCGCGAGGGCCGATTCACGTTGAGGACCGCTATGTCGGAAGCACAAGCGGACACGCACCTAGCGGCCCGCTAGCCGTTCATGGTTCTTCCCGTCGCCCTCCTGGCCGTGGTTGCCGGCGGGTGGGTACTCCTGGCGGCGAGCTCTCGTGCGGAACGGGCCTGGAGCGTTGCGTTCCCGCTGGCGTTTGCCGTCGGTCTCAGTGTGTGGATCGTCGCCGCCTCGATCCTCGGGCTTGTCATGCCGTTTCGGATCGCCGTGCTCGTGTCGCTCGGAGCGCTGGCCGCGATTGGGACGGCGGGCGCCGCCCGCCATGTCGCGCGGAACGGTCGTGAGCTAGGCCGAACGCTCCGGCCCCGGTTTGACGGCCCGTTGGCGCTGCTGCTCGCGTCCGCCGCGATTGGCGCCTACGTGGCCTGGCACGCCTCCACGTTTGGCGGGTCGTCGGAAGAGAATCTCTTCTTCCACTCGGCCATCGCCGGCGTCTTGGCGCGCGGCGACTACCCGCCAATCCATCCGCTCGAGCCGGATTTTCAGCTCGTCTACCGCCTCGGATTTCACATGCTCGCGGCCGCCATTCAGATCGTCAGCGGCGTGCACATTGCGGCCGCGATCGCGGTTGCGGTGGTCCTTTCGGTGACCCTCGCAACCTGGCTTGTGTACGCACTGGCGATTCGCGCCGGCGCGGGGCCTTGGCCCGCCAGGCTGACCGCCGCGGCGTTCGTCCTGGCGAGCCCCGCCAACTGGCTCGCCCTCCCCATCGCCGCTCAGCAGGTCGGCGGATCGCTTATCCGCGGCGAACGTTACATGGCGGCATTGACGGGCGCGGAGGCCAGCGTCGTCAACGGCCTCGGCGTCATCAAGCAGGTCGAGACGAACGTGACGCTGGTCGCCGGCTACATGCCGGCCATCGCGGCCTTGGCGATTCTGGCGCCGCTCGGCCAGCGTGCCCGGAGGCTTGACGCCCGCGAGGCGGTCATCGCGGCGGTGCTGCTCGCGTATGCACTGTCGACAAACGAGGCGCTCTATGCGGTGGTCGTCGTGGGAGCGGGCCTCGCGGCGGTGCTTGGTTCCCGGACGTTCAGACGCGACCGTGTCCGGTTCCTCGGCGCGATCGCTGCCTCGATTCCCCTCGGGCTGCTGGCCGGGAGCCTTCCGGCGACCCTGATCCTGTCGGGCCGCCCAACGCCTGCCGCGCTGAGTGTCGACGCCTCCCACCTCGGACGGCTGCCCGGGATCGGATGGCTGGATGCAACGGCTGCGAGCGCGTTCTTCCCATCCGGGGCCGACCTCAAGTACCCGGCGCTCTGGAACCCGGCCGTTCTGGGCGAGTTCTGGTGGCTGGGCGTCGCGATCGCGGTGGGAGCTTTCTTGGCGCTTCGCGGCGACGGCATGGCGCGAGTGCTCACGCTCACGGCCCTCGCCGGGATCACGCTCCCTCAGGTAGTCACCGTGGACACGTTCCCATGGGACGGCTTCCGGTTCTTCGCCGCCGTCGTGCCAATCGGCGGGATCCTTGTGGGGCACATCGTTGGGCGCGTCTGGCGCGTTCCCGGGCCGGCCCGCCGTGTCGGCGCGTTGCGCACGGGCGCGATCGTGCTAGTGCTCGTCGCCGTCGGAAGCGCGGTCGCCGGGTCGGCGATGTGGCCGGGCAAGCTGGCGAGGCTGGAGAACTCTTCGATCACGAACGAGCTCGAGGCTACACAGCGGCTTTGGCGCTTGCCGCCGGGGCAACGAGTGCTAGTGGTCGCCGGAGCCACATCCTTCGAGGAGTTGCATTCGGGCGTATTCCCGCATGCTATTTCCAAATATGTGCTCGGCTTTGGCGGTCAATATGTGCCAATGGGACACGATCGTTACTCGCAGCCGGAGTACTACCTGGCGGACTACAAAGCGGCCAGCTCGGCGCTCGACGTCGAGGCGATCGAGCGGCTCGGCATCGATGTCGTGTACGTCAGCCCGTCGGACTTGACCCGCGAGCAAGCCTCGACTCTCGAGACCCTGGTAGCCCAGGGCACGCTCCGGCTCATGTTCTCGACCGAGGCCGGCGGGGATGGACGGCAGCTGTACGTCGTTGAGCGCCTCACGTGATAGCTGTGAAGGGACGGATGGTCATCCGCGTCCTGCTCGGCGCCGTCGGCGCGGCTCTCGTGGCGTACCTGTGGGTCCTGCCGGTCACGCTGCCAATGACGCCGGGTTTCGTTGCCGACACCCTGCAGGGACCGCTCTCGTCTGAGACCCCGACGACGCAGGCGATTCGCGTGCCCGAGGATCGACTGGCCGGACTGTTCTTCCCGGTCTTGGTCGGCGCGCCCGAGGGCACGTCCGAGGCGCTCGAGGTCGAAGCGCGCATCGAGAGCTCCGAGGCCGCCGTTTGGAGCGGTCCGGTAGACGTCGTTTCTCTCGGAGGCAGGTACCAGGGAATACCAATTCAGTTCGATCCAATCGCGGACTCCGCGGACCGGATGCTTGAACTGAGCTTCCGGCCGGCGCCGGACGCGCGGTCGCCGCTCTTCCTTGCCACGGTGCGCCGGCAGGGGTTGGCGGCGGGGCCGCTCCGAATCGGTGACGCCGATAGCTATCACGACGTCGAGCTCTCGCTGCAGCTCCTGCAATCGTCGACGTTCGGGTCCGTGGCCGGCGCCTCGTTACGCACGCGTCCGCACACGGTGGCAGTCGCGATCGCATTGGCCGGCGTCGTGGTGTGCGTTCTCTGGATGCTGAGCGGGCGGGTGTGGCTCGTGGACCGGCTCCGGCGGATCGACCGTCTGTTGTTCGGCATCGCCCTCACCGCCGCGATCGCGACTGCGACGGTCACCTGGTGGTTCTAAGTCCGGTTCCCACCACCCGCGTCTACGAATCGCCGCCGCGGCCGACCCCTACATGTCATTCCGAGCGCAGCGAGGAATCCCATGGCCGCCGGACCGGCAAGGGCCGCGCCTTGACATAGGAGCGGTGACTCCATCGACGGAATCGCATGGCGCCCCCGTGCGCGGACACCCGCCCGGCGCGCAATCGGTAAACTCGGTGGGGATGAGTTCGAGGTCGCGCCGGCCATGATTCGCAGCCAGTCGAGAGCGCGCGGGCCGTGATGGTGCTCGATGACGGTCCGATCGAGGTGTCTGCGTGAGGCTCGCCTGTGTGAGCAGCGAGTTCCGTCACCACGAGGCGGAGGTCGCGTTCGCGAAGATCGCCGCCGCCGGGTTCAAGAACGTCCAGCTCACGTCCGCGCATTGCGACTACAACTCGATGACCAATGCGCTGATCGACAACATCGCCCACGATCTCTCGCGCAACGGGTTGCGCGTTGTTTCGTACTCGCCCGACAACGCGCAGGAGCACTGGACGCGCATGCCCCGAATGTTCGAGGTCGCCAAGCGCGTGAAGGCCGGATGCGTCGTGGTCCCCTGCGCAAACCTCAGCAAGGCCAAGCAGCTGGAGCCGCTCTGCGAGAAGTTCGAGATCGATCTGGCGATGGCCAATCAGTGGCCGTATCCGTTCGGGCGCCCCGCGGACTTCCGATCGCTCAATGGCTCCGTCGGTCCGCGGATTGGCGCCGGACCCGATCTGGGCTGGTTCGCGGCCGGCGGCCAGGACCCCCTGGAGATCTTCGATGCGGTCCCCAACCGCATAAAGGCGGTGCAGCTCAAGGATGTGGCGGCCGCCGGCGAGCATCGCCCCGTGGATCTCGGCGCCGGCGTCGCGCGGCTCGAGGCCTTTATGGCCCAGCTCCAAGCGCACGGATTCTCCGGCCCGATCGTGGTTGCGCGTGAGTTCGGGCGCGTCGTCACGTTCGAACTCGGCCTGTTCGGCGAGGCCACCTACGACGTCGTTGAGCGCCCGGTCACCGACGACGAGATCATGCGCGGGCTCCGCCAGGCGCGTGAATGGGCGCTCGCCCACGGCGCTGAGGAATAGGCGCCC
Source organism: Chloroflexota bacterium (assembly GCA_965247475.1). GTDB lineage: Bacteria > Chloroflexota > UBA11872 > UBA11872 > UBA11872. Next base: position 1,590,043 of record OZ252016.1, on the reverse strand, counting down.
CGGCCGCCCATTCTCGTCGTTCCGGCGCAGGCCGGAATCCAGGCCCGGCCCCATACTCGATACGGGGCCGAACCGGCGTTCCCGCCTAGTCGTAGAGCGGCATCCGCCCGCGCCGGCTTTGGCGGCGCGCCGGCGAGATCAGTTGCGTCCCGGAAACGTCAGCTCCGCGACGCCCGACTTGTCCAGCTCGCCCTTCCCGATTGAGACCATCTCGTCGTACTGCGCCTTCGTCGCTCGCGCCAGCGGCAAATTGAGGCCGGCGTCTTGCGCGAGCCCAAGCGCAATGCCCGAGTCCTTCGCGGCGTGCGACGACGAGAAGTAGGTTTCGTGGTCCCGGATGACCATGTCCTCGCCGTCGGTCTCGAGCACCCGGGAATTGGCCCCCGTCTGTGAGAAAACCCTCTGGAGCATTTCCAAATCGAGGCCCAGCGCGGCCCCCAGGCCCAGGCCCTCGGCAAGTCCGGCCGTATTGATGTTCATCACCATATTGACCAGCGCCTTTACCTGCGCGGCCGTTCCGGCGGGGCCGATGTAGAGGCGCGAGGCGCTGAGGCTCTCCAGCAGCGGCTCGACTCGCTGGAAGACATCCTCCCGTCCCGCGCACATCAAATACAGAGTTCCATCCCTGGCTTGCGTGATGCTGCTGGCCATGCACGCTTCCAGGCTACTGGCGCCGACGCCCTCCGCCAGCGCCTCGACGTCCACGTGGACTTGCGGCGTAATTGTGGCGCAATTGATAAATACTTTGCCCTCGGCCCCGGTCAAGAGACTGTCACCGCTCTCGCTGAAGACCTCGTGCATAGAGGCGTCGTCGGTGACGACCGTAATGATGATGTCGGATGCGGCTGTAGTCGCGGCTAGGCTTTCCGCGGACTCGCATTCCAACTCGTCGGCGAGCGAGTCGGCTGATTCACGCTGGACGTCGTATACGGCGGATACCGTATAGCCCTCGTCGTGCAGGTGGCGGGCCATGTTCGCGCCCATGCGCCCCACGCCGACAAAACCGATCCGTTGTGCCATGACCGCCATCGATCGTCCCCCCGAGGAAGCTCGAGGTACGGACGAGCCTCAGCGGGCCGCCCGCACCCCGTCTTCCGGATCTGCCAAGCGCTACCCGGCCAATGAAGCGTGCAGGTCGTTCCAGTCTTCGAGCGCGTTCAGCGTCACGGCGTCCTTTATCGAACGGTCCGCGTTTGTTGCGGCCGCGTCCGAGATAGCCGCCACCGTGTCGTCCGCGTGGTGGTAGCCGCTGATCGCCGCGTTCGAAGCATCGATCACTGACTGGTCGATGCTCCCGCCGTTTTGATCGACTACCCATTGCTCGAACTGCGGATAAGTCGGCTGGTTCGTCTTGAGATAGTCCAACGCCCCGTCGCGATCAAGACTCAGACCGTCCAGCACCATCTGATCGAACCCCGCGCCGCACTCATCGTATTCGTCGTTCAGCGCGTCGTTGGCCGACAATGTCACTTTCAGCCAGAGTCTCGGCAGGTGAATCGCCCCCAGCGGCCCGGCTTCACTTGATCCGATGAGCGGAATCATCTTTGCCATCTGCTCGCTCCTCCCGTCGCGTCACAAGCCTGACAAGCGCGTACGATACCAGGGAATCGCCCGAGGCACTAAGGCCCAGCGCTCGCATCCGGGTCGCCCCGCCGGCGCCGGCCCGAATCCGGCCCCGGCCCGCAGGCGCTGTCCCGTCACCTCGGCGGACAGCTTGCCCCGTACTCGATACGGGGCCGGGGTCCAGCGGCCTGGCGGCCGACGCCGCTCCCAGCCTCATGTCATTCGAGGCGCAGCCGAGGAATCTCACGGCCCCCGAACCGGCGAAGGCCCGTCCTGAGCCCGTCGAAGGGCCCGTCCCACGGCGTCATTCCGGCAAACAGCCTGCCCCGTACTCGATACGGGGCCGGAATCCAGGGCGTCGCAGAATGACCCCTGCATCCACCCAGTAGGTGCCCCACACTGCACCGGCCACCCTCTGGCAGGCCCTGTCGAACCGTGCACCCTGAGCCTGTCGAAGGGTCACGGGTGGTCGGCCCCTACCCCTCCCGCCAGACCAAGAACCTAGACTGGCAAGAACGCCGCGGGCGGTCCGTGAAGCCCTGGATAAGGCCAATGTCCGCATGGATCGTTGAGGAGCCAATGTGACCGGCCAGCTCTTCACCCAGTACTTCCTGACCGACGGCATCAAGGCCACGGCCGAGTGGGACGCCGTGGCCGCGCGGCCGGAAGCGTTCGCCGCGTTCGAGGACGGCGTGCGCGCTCGCTATCAGACCCTCAGCGGCTTCCAAGACCCCGCGGAAGCCGCCACCGAGCAGGAGCTGATCCATCCCGTCCTGGAGCTGCTGGGATGGGTCGACTACCTGCCGCAGCAGGGCACGGCTCGCAACGAGGACATTCCCGATCTGCTGCTGTTCGCCGACGCCGATTCCAAGGCGCGCGCCACCGCCAGAAGACGCGGCAACGACCGATTCCGCGACGCCGCCGTGGTTGGCGAGAGCAAGCGGCTCGGCCTCCGCTTCGACGCCCGGGACGGCGTCGGCCGGGTCCGGACCTCCACGCCCCACGGCCAGATTCTGCGCTACCTCACCACCGCGGACAGCGTCTCGGACGGACGGATTCGCTGGGGAATCCTGACCGACGGCGGCGTCTGGCGCCTCTACGACCACCGCACGCGCCCCCGCGCGAGCGCCTATTTCGAAGCCGACCTGGCGGAAATGCTCGAGCCGGGCGCCGAAGACGCCCTCCGCACCTTCTACCTGCTGCTCCACCGCGACGCGTTCACGCTGCAAGAGGGTGCCGCCACCACCTTCCTGGAGGCGGCGCTGGCCGAAGGGCGGCGCTATGAGCAGCAGGTCGCGCAAGACCTATCGACCGTGGTGTTCGAGCGCGCCTTCCCGAGCCTGGTCGAGGCGCTCGCGGACTTCGGCGGCGCGGACCTCGCGCAGGTCCGGCAGGCGGCGCTGGTGCTGCTCTATCGACTGCTCTTCGTGCTCTATGCGGAGGATCGCGGCTTGCTGCCGGTCAACGACTCCCGCTACGACGACTACGGCCTGCGCAAGCGTGTGCGCGACGACATCGCGCGCCGGATGGCCGACGGCGACGCCTTCTCGACCCACGCCGCGAGCTACTACGACCACTTGATGACGCTCTGCAAGCTCATCGACAAAGGCGACGCCTCGATCGGCCTGCCGCCTTACAACGGCGGTCTGTTCGCGCCGGACGCCGCGCCGCTGCTGGAATCGGCCCGTCTGCCCGACGCCGCCATGGCGCCGATCGTTCACGACCTGAGCCACAGCGAGACGAGCGGCGGACGGCGCTTCGTCAACTACCGCGACATGTCCGTCCAGCAGCTCGGCTCCATCTACGAGCGTCTGCTGGAACGGGCGCCGGTCCGCGGCGACCACGGCGCGATCGTCATTCGCCCCAATCCCTACGCGCGCAAGGACAGCGGCAGCTTCTACACCCCGCAGGAGCTCGTCGACCTGATCGTCGACCGGACGCTGAAACCGCTGGCGGAGGAGCGCCTGAAGGCATTCGAGGACAAGGCGGACGAGCTCAAGAGCGACCGCCGCCCCAGGGCCGACCGCAAGGCCGAGCTGCGCGGGCTGGACCCGGCCGAGGCCGTGCTCGATCTCAAGGTGCTCGACCCGGCCATGGGCAGCGGCCACTTCCTCGTCACCGCCGTCGACTTCCTGTCCGACTACATCGCCGACCTGGTCGAGTACGCACCCGTCGTCCCGGAGTGGCTCGACGGCGCCTACGAGTCGCCGCTGGTGGCGCGCGTGGCGGCGATTCGCGGCGAGATCCTGCGCAGAGCCCAGGAAGCCGGCTGGACCCTGGACGAGGCCCAGCTCACCGACCAGACCATCATCCGGCGCATGGTGCTCAAGCGCTGCATCTACGGGGTGGACAAGAACCCCATGGCCGTCGAGCTGGCCAAGGTGTCGCTGTGGCTGCACAGCTTCACCGTGGGCGCGCCGCTGTCGTTCCTGGACCACCACTTGCGCTGCGGCGACTCGCTGCTGGGCCTGCGGGTGCTCGAGGCGCGGGAGGACTTCGACCGGCTCGGCGGACTCAGCGCCAGCAGCGCCATCGCCGGGGCGGAGGCCGCCACCGCCGGCATGCGGCGCATCGAGGACCTGTCCGACGCCGACGTGGCCGAGGTGGAGGAGTCGGCTGGGTTGTTTCAGAGCGTCGAGCGGACGACGGCGGATCTGCGCGGCGTGCTCGACTTCCTGTGCGGCGTGCGCTGGCAGACGGCCGGCCTGAAGAAACGCGCCCTGGCCGATGTGGACGGGCTGCTGGCCCAGACGCTGGGCCGCCAGCCGAGCATCGCCTTCCAGCTGCTGGCCCATGGTCCCGCTGGCGTCCCGGCGGATACGACGATCAGAGAGGACAGCGACTGGTCGCGATTCGTGGGCTATTGGGACCAGGCGCGATTCGTCGCCGACCGTGAGGGCTTCGTGCATTGGGAGGCCGCGTTCCCGGGCGTCTGGCATCAGTGGCAGAATCACGCCCCGGAGGGCGGCTTCGACGCCGTGATCGGCAACCCGCCCTGGGACCGCATCAAGCTGCAGGAGGTCGAGTGGTTCGCGATCCGCGACCCCGCGATCGCCCGCGCGCCAACCGCGGCCGCGCGCAAGGCCGCTATCAAGCAGCTCCGCGACCAAGCAGATGCTCCTGCTCCCGCCCCCTCCGTCATTCCGGCGGACGCCGGAATCCAGTCCCCCTCCAATCTGGAGGCCCAAGCCGAGAGTCCAACTCCCTCTCCAGTGGGAGAGGGTCGGGGTGAGGGTTTCTTTCCCCCACCCGCCGCCGGAACCCGACCCAACACCCTCGTCACCGACTACGACGCCGCCAAGGAACGGGCGGACACCCTCGGCCGGCTGATTCGCGCGTCCGGTCAATACCCCCTGCTGGGCGGCGGCGACATCAACCTGTATTCGCTGTTCGTCGAGCGCGCCATGGGCCTGATCAAGCCCGACGGCTTCGTCGGCCTGCTCACGCCATCCGGCATCTACGCCGACAAGACCGCCGCCCGCTTCTTCAAGACCGTCTCCACCGGCGGGCGGGTTGCCGGCCTGTTCGACTTCGAGAACAAGAAGATCTTCTTCAAGGACATCCACGCGTCCTTCAAGTTCTGCGCCCTCGTGTTCGGCGGCGAGAAGCGGCGGTTCGATCGGACCGACTGCGCCTTCTTCCTGCACGACGCGGCGACCATCGACGATCCCGACCGCTGCTTCCCGCTGGCGCCGGACGACTTCGCCCGCGTGAACCCCAACACCGGCACCGCGCCGGTCTTCCGCACCCGCCGCGACGCCGAGATCACCCGCGGCATCTACGAGCGGCACCCGGTCCTGGTAGACCGCTCAGGCGGTGAGGAACGCCGCGCCTGGCCGGTCAAGTACGTGCGCATGTTCGACATGACCAACGACTCGCACCTCTTCCGCACCGCCGCCCAGCTCGAGGACGAGGGCTGCTACCCGGTCCAGGGCAATCGCTGGAGGCGGGGCGACCAGACCTACGTCCCTCTGTATGAAGGCAAGATGGTGCAGGCGTTCGATCACCGCGCCGCTAGCGTCGTGGTCAACCCGCAGAATCTGAACCGGCCCGCCCAGCCGCGCGAAGCCACGCTCGAGGAGCACGCCGACCCAAACTGGCTGCCCGCTCCGCAGTTTTGGGTTGACGCGGACACCGTCGAATGGCCCGAAGGCTTCGGCTGGGCCGTGGCCTTCAAGGACGTGACCGCGCCAACCAACGTGCGAACCATGATCGCGTCGCTTGTGCCGCGTTCAGGCGTTGGCAATACGTTGCCGCTGCTCATGCCGGACACTGACGACGTTCGGAGCTATCAGGAAAACGCCTGGCTCTGGACTCCCTGCCTAAACTCGTTCGCGCTTGACTTCATTGCCCGGCAGAAAGTCCAAGGCCAGCACTTGAATTGGTTCGTGGTCGAGCAGTTGCCTGTCCTGACGCCGGACGCCTACGACCGCCGCTTCGGCGACATCACCGCCGCCGACCTGGTACGGGATCACGTGCTGCGGCTCACCTACACCGCCCACGACATGGAGCCCTTCGCCCGCGACCTCGGCTACGGCGGCTCGCCCTTCATCTGGGACGAGGAAGACCGCCGCCACCTCCGCGCCCGCCTCGACGCGCTCTATTCCACCTCTATGGCCTCGACCGCAACGACGCCGGCTACATCCTCAACACCTTCCCCATCGTCCGCCGCGAAGACCAGGCCCAGTTCAACCGCTACCGCACCTGCGACCTCATCCTCGCCTACATGAACGCCCTGGCGGCGGGGGACATTGATACCGTCGTGGAGTTATGACCCCACCTATCCTATGCAAGGCAGCGCTTGTCAAGGGATACCCTGGGCTGTGTCCTGAAATCAGCGGCCAGAGCCCTATCTGTAACGAAACTATGCAATTCAACGACAGCGCCAATTGCATTGCAAACATCCTTGCGGCGACGGGCCTGGACGACCCGTCACTTTCGCGACACAGTGGGCTGCATCAATGAAAGAAGTAGCATGCTCGATTACATGATCGTAATTGGAACTATCGCCACGCCCATACTTGTCTTGGTTCTCACTGCAGTAGGCTGGAAGTATCGGCAATCTATCGAGCGAAAGATCAGACTAGAAGAGAGGCTTCGTGACGATAGAATTAGTATCTATAATCAGGTGCTTGAACCTTTCATCATCCTACTAATGTCTGAAAGCGCTTGGCTATCAGATAAGAGAAATAGAGGCAAGAACAAGAATCAGGCTGCTACTGCCATGATGATGGCGCTGGACTATCGTAAGGCGTCGTTTAAGCTTTTGCTACTAGGATCTGATCCAGTGGTCAAGGCATTCAATAACCTCATGCAGCATTTCTATGGACGACGCGATAGTGATCAATACTCACCTAATGGTCAAGAAACGATGGCGATGTCACTATTGGGTGGATTCCTTCTAGAAATACGAAGGAGCATGGGAAATGAATCTACAAGACTTGACAACTGGGACATGCTTGAATGGTTCCGAACGGATGCGAGAAAGCATCGGCAGAACGCTATAGAGCTTGGAATGGTGGCCCGACCTTCAGGTCGGGATCGCACGAGCAGGTAGGCGTCCGCGTCGTATGCCGGGCGCGTGAGTGCGGGCCTCCGAAACGCGCAAGACGCTCCAACGCCGCCACGTGCGCGGCGCGGTGGTTGTTGTCACGGCCGCCACCCGCCGGCGGGAGCGTGTCTTCGCCGACGCAATGCACGCAGAACGCGCCGTGGACTCGGTCTGGAGAGTCCAACCGGATGCCCACGCGCGCGCGATCGGGTTCATGGTCATGCCCGACCACGTGCATCTGCTCGTGCAAGTGCCTGGCGACGCGCGGGGCTCTGTCCCAACCTGAAGGTCGGGCCACCGGACGCCGGCGACCCCGAGACCCTCGTGGCGGTATAGAACGGAGGGGCGGTTCGCGAACCGCCCCTACATCCGTCCGTTGCAATTCTCTGCGACGTATGATCGGCGCGTTCAAACTCTCTCCACGGAGATGTAGGCGTTGCCATCAACACACAGGCTATGACGTACGACCCCAGGCTCCACCGCCGCCGGTCAATTCGGTTGAAGGGGTACGACTACTCTCAGGCTGGGGCGTACTTCGTCACGGTCGTCGTGCGGGACCGGTCGTGTCTGTTTGGCAGTGTAGTAGACGGTGCAATCCAGCTGAACGACACGGGGCGGTTGGTAAGGGATTCGTGGGAATGGCTGGCCGTGCGATATCCCTACGTGACGTTGGACGAATACGTTGTGATGCCGAACCATCTACACGGCATTGTCGTCATCGCCGATCCGGGTAGGGGCGGTTCGCGAACCGCCCTTGCACCGATCCATCGAAAACCACTGGGACGCATGATTGGAGCATTCAAGACCGTTTCGACAAAGCGTTCGAACCGCCACCGTGGAACCGCTGGCGTCTCGATCTGGCAACGGAACTATTACGAACACGTTGTTCGAGACGACGATGAACTGGCCAATATTCGCGAATACATCGTCAACAATCCGATCCAGTGGGAGTTGGATCGATACAACCCCGAAGCCTAGGAGAGGCGCACGCAGCTTCCGTGAGGCGCCGGAGCCGAGCCGGATTCGCCGGGCGCGGCGACGTGATGGGTGGCATCGCGGATGTTGGCGGCCGAGCCACACGCGGCATGCGGCACCGGGCAGCGGCAGCCCGAGGCAATGGCGGACGGCCCCCGGGGGGCGGTTCGCGAACCGCCCCCTCACCTGTCATTCCCAAATGGAGCGAGGGTCTGTCGTATCTTCTTCGCCGAGTGCTCAACCGCGCCTGGTGCAAAGCGGTCAACCTGCTGAAACCTCAAGCTCAATGCGATCGACATTGATGCTGTCGGACTTGTCGGCCGCCTGTGCCAGGTCGTATGCCGCCTGCATCTGGTACCAGGTGGTCGCGCCGCCTCCGAACGCCTTGTCGAGGCGGATCGCCATCTCTGGAGAGATTCCCGAACGACCGTTCACGATCGCTGATAGCTGCTTGCGGCTCACTCCCAGCTTTCGTGCCGCCTCCGTTACGCTCAGGCCAAGTGGCTCCAAGCAATCGTGACGAACGGATAGACCCGGATGAGGTGGATTCTTCATGGACATCTCCTCCCCTCTAGTGATAGTCGATCAGGTCTACGTCGCGGACGTTGCCTGCGTCAAAACGGAAGATCAGCCGCCAGTTGCCGGATACGATCACTGACCAGAAGCCCTTGAGATCACCGCTCAACGAATGCAGTCTGTAACCCGGTATGTCCATATTCCGCGGCTCCGCCGCAACGTCGAGCCGAGCCAGGATGCGCTCGACCTTCGCGACATACTCGGGCGGGATGCGCCGCCGGTCCCCCTTCTCGTACAGCCGTCGCAGCCCCCTGTGACGGAAACCAAGGATCATGCGCGCGATTGTAACCTGTTACCGCTCAGGTGACAATCCGACCGGCGGCCCGGCCTTCAGGTCGGGCCACCGGTCTATTGCAAGGGCCTTCGGCCGTTCATGGTTCGACAGGCTCACCACGAACGGGAGGGAGGCTCACCCACGAAGGCGGCAGGCCGCCGGGCGGCATAGGCGCGTCGGGTATCGGATACTCTGCCGGGTCGCGGCATGGGCCGGCCGGCGCGGCGGGCACTGGCGTCGCAGCGGGACACGCATATGCAGCTTGGGTTCTTCACCATGCCGCTTCATCCGCCGGGGTCGGATGTGACCCAGACGCTCGACGACGACCTCGAGCAGCTGGTGACCGTCGATCGCCTGGGCTACCGCGAAGCGTGGATCGGCGAGCACTTCACCGCCCGCTGGGAGAATATTCCGGCGCCGGACCTGTTTATCGCCAGCGCGCTGCCGCGAACCGAGCAGATCATCTTCGGCACCGGCGTCAGTTGCATGCCCAACCACGATCCGTTCGTCCTGGCGCACCGCATCGCCCAGCTCGATCACATGGCCAAGGGCCGGTTCTATTGGGGCGTGGGGTCGGGCGGCTTCCTGGGCGACTTCCAGGTCGCCGGCTTCGACCCGAGCTCGGGCGATCAGCGCTCGATGACCCGTGAGGCGATCGACCAAGTACTGGCGCTGTGGGACCAACCGGCGCCCGGTCTGTACGACCACCAGCACTGGCGCTTCACCGTTCCGGAGCCGGTCGAGCACATCGGGCTAGGGGTTCACCTCAAGCCGTTTCAGCTCCCGCATCCGCCCATCGCGGTGGCGGGCGTCTCGGCGCGGTCGGACACGCTGCTTCTGGCCGGCGAGCGCGGCTGGATTCCCATCAGCATCAACCTCGTGCCAACGCGCATTCTCGCCACCCATTGGGAGAGCGTCAGTCAGGGGGCGCGCACGACCGGTCGGACACCCGATCGCTCCACCTGGCGCATCGCGCGCGACATCTACATCGCCGAGACCACCGAGCAAGCCCGGCAAGAGGCGCTCGACGGCACGCTCGGCCGCGATTTCCGCCAGTACTGGATGCGCATGCTCGCCTATAGCGGGAGGCTGGGGAACATGAAGGTCGATCCGGACATGCCAGACGCGGCCGTGACCCCCGAATACGCGCTGGACAACATCTGGATCGTTGGCAGTCCCGACGACGCGGCGGCCAAGATCCGGCGTCTCTACGAGGATGTCGGCGGATTCGGAGTGCTGCTGGCCATCGGCCATGAGTGGCGGCCGGAAGACAAGTGGCGCCGGTCGATGACGCTGCTGGCGGAGGAGGTCATGCCCAGGCTGGCCGATCTCGGCTAGCGCACCGTCGGCGAACGGGCGGCGCCCGTCCGTCACCCCGGCACCACTCCGTCACCCCGGCGGACGCCGGGGGTCCAGAGGGCCCTGGACTCGGTGTCGCAGGCTGCGTGCGGCCTCGGACATTTGACTGTCTCCGGCCCCACGCGCCCGCAGTGGCAGCCAGACCGTCAACCTCGATACATTCTATCGACGCGGTACGATAACGAAAATAGAAGAACTATAGCTGGAGGTTCGCCGGATGAGTTTCCAGATCCGCGGCAGGCGGTACGAGATCGTGCCGGAGGAGGTCATCAACGCCACGCGGAATGCTCCGCCCAACGTTGGTGACGGGCGAAACAAGTACTTCGTCAGACTCCATGGGCGCGAATACCCCATCAAACAGGTTCTCCAACTGGTCACTGGCTTGGCGTTGCCCGCGTTCACGGCGCAGTACGCCTACAGGATTCTCTCCGCGCTGGGGTTCGAGATTCTGGAACGCCCTCCATCAGTGTCGGTGGCCGTCGACGCGACCGGCGATGGCGCTGATGTCCTGAAGCTGCTGGTCGTGTTCGAGACCGATGAGGACGGCTGGGAGGTGGCGAGCTGTCCGACCCTCCCGGGATGCCACAGTCAGGGACGGACCAGGGACGAGGCACTCGCCAACATACGAGAGGCCATCGGCGGCTACCTGGCGAGCATGCGTGAGCACGGCGTTCCGCCTCCAACCTCATCGAGGTTCGAGGTCGTGGACGTGCCTGTGTAGTGGCTCGCCTTCCTGTCATCTCGGGCGACGAGTTCGTCAAGGCGGTGGCCAAGATCGAATTTGCCTGGGACCGCACCGCGGGCAGCCATATGATCCTGATCGGGCCGGCCGGTCGACGGCTCTCCGTCCCCAGGCACAGGGAGTTGGGCCGAGGTCTATTGCGAGCGCTGATCCGCGACGCCGGCCTGACGAGGGAGGAGTTCCTGAGGCTTCTCCGCTGACCGCGCCCGGTCCGCCGGGCAGAGCAGCCCACGCCACGGGTGGTCGGCATCTAAGGGCGGTTCGCGAACCGCCCCTACCTGAGATCGCCGCGACGGGCCGGCGGGGGCCATGGCAAGCACGTCCGGTTCTATGGCGCGGCGCGCGGTACTGCGTGGATGCCGGGGTCGCGTCGCGACTCCCTGGATTCCGGCGTCCGCCGGAATGACGGAAAGGGGAGTCGCTGGAACGACGACTCAGTCACCCCCCGCCGTCCGCCGGGGACCCTAGCAGCCCCAGCCCCAGGCAAACACAGAAGGGACTCGCCGCGCGTCAACCAGACCCGTCGGGGCTATAGGTAGCCGCTTGCGTCAGCTGCGTTTCGAGCACCGCCGTACGCTCGATCCGCCGCATGTATTCGAGTGACTCCACAGCCACGGTTTTCCAGTCGGGCAGCGGCGGCGACGCCTTCACTTCCATCCACCCGTCGTAGCCGATCGCATCGAGCGCCCGGACGACCTGCGCGTAGTCAATGTGGCCGGTGCCGAGTATCTGGCGGTTGCTCTCCGTGAGATGGACCGTGCTGAGCTGCCCGCCGGCGAGCCGGAGCGCCTCCGGGATGGAGGTCTCCTCGATGTTCATGTGGAACAGATCGGCCACGACGCCCAGATTGGGGTCGTCGATCTCCTGCACGATGCTCAGCGCCTGGGGGATCGAGTTGAGAAACCCGGCGTAGCCCTCGAATCGGTTTATCGGTTCGACCGCGACCCGCACGCCCTTGTCAGCCGCATAGGCGGCAATCTCCCGGGTCGCCGCGACGAAGTTCTGCCTCAAGATCTCCGGCGCCACCTTGGTGACCGGGTAGGTCGGGTCCGATGTGACCGCCGCGAAGTCGAACAACGGGGGTACGTCAATCCCGGCGGCGAGATCGATGCTGAGCTGCGCGTACCGCACGGCGTGCCCCCGGATCGCCGGGTCCGACGACGCGAGGTCGCGCTCCTCACCCGCGTGCCAGATGCCCCAAGCTCCGATCAGGGAGGGAATCGCGAGCCCGTGGGACTTTGCCAACTCGGCGGCACGGTAGAAGTAGTCAGCTTCGATCCGGTCGGGTTCGACGTCGAAATCCACGCCGGTGTAACCCGCGTCGGCCACCGCCTCGAAGATGACCTCGGGTTGCTTCCAATCGTCGCCGCCGCCGCGCGGGAATATCCCAAGGCCGAATGCGTACTTCCGTTCCATATGCGTTTGCCTGTGCGTTCGGAGGGCCGGGGGCGGCATTGTAGGCCAGGCTCGTGCTGGGCCGCGCCGGTGCGGCGCCGCGGCGCTGGGTAGAATTGCCGCCCTGCTCCTTGGAGCCCGGACCGTGATTCTCGGCGGCTCGCAAGCGGCGTATCGATGGGTCTCGTATCCGGGACTGCGCATCGACATGCCCGAGTTCGGATTCCGTGGCATGCGGTACCCGTATGGGTCCACGACCGTCGGCCCGGCCGCGATCGGGGATGAGGTTGATTGGTGGATCGATCGCTGCGTCGAGTGGGGCCTCGAGGCTCTGCACATGGGGTCGAGTTGGTTCCACGATGCGCCGGCGGCCGCCGCGACCGGCAGGCGTCTCGCCGAGCATGGAATCGCCTGGGTAGGGTCCGTGAGCGGCGCTTGGGCCGTCACGGCGGATGAGTGGCCGGCGATTCGGGACGCCGCCGTCGCGCAGCTCCGGCTCGTGCACGCGGGCGGCGCCAGGCTCTCCGAGGTCGTCAATGCGGATCCGCCGGGCGCCGAAGGGCAACCGATGCCCAACGGCGGCATCCGGTTCGGGCACTTCAGCAGTGAGATGCCGATCGGGCAACAGATCGACAACATGATTCGCAATCTCGGCGAGCTCGCCCGCATCGCCGGGGACTTCGGCGTCGTGCTGGCGCTGGAGAATCACATGGACTACCGCATGAGCGAGATCGTGCCGGTGATCGAGGGGGTCGACTCGCCCTGGCTGCGCGTCAACTACGACTTCTCGAACAGCCTCAACGTCGTCGAAGACCAGGTCGAGGCCGCCCGTCTGGCGGCGCCGTACACCGTCATGACGCATCTTCGGGACATGCGCGTGCAGTCGATCACGACCACCGGCGAGCCCAAGTTCTTCCACGCGCCGGTCGGCCATGGCAGCGTCGAGATCCGCGAGATTTTCGAGATCTTGCAGCACGGCGCGCCGGACCCGGACTCGATTCCAAACTGCATGGAGCCGCCGTGTCTGTCCGACTATGACCCTCAGCTCTGGATGCGACTCAGCATCGAGTGGCTGGGGTCGAATTGCGCCGAGTTCTTCCCGAGGCGCTTCGACACCACGCGCGTCGGGTGACCGACCGTAGCTCCGAGACCGTCCCGATCGATCCGTGGCGTCTTGCAGATCCTCGAGTGCGCCGAGCAGTGTCGATCGGATTGGGTGTGACCGCGAGGTGTGAAGCTGCTGATACGGGAAGCGCGACGGGGTCCGGTGCACAGCGGGAAATCTTCCGGGGCGGTCGGGGCGAAGGTGCTACAACCTGGGTATGAGGTGGGGATCGCGACGCTTCGAACCCGGCGGGTGCCGAGGCCATAGCGTCCGCGGCAACAAGTGTCATGGCCGCTAACGGCGCGCGCGAGGCCCTCATCGCGGGTGTCGGCTCCACGCCGTTTGGCAAGCGCGAGGGCGAGGATATTGTCAGCCTGGCCGTGGCGGCGGCCCGCGGCGCGCTCGACGACAGCGGTATCCCAGCGGACCGCGTTCAAGCCATCTATCTCGGCAACTTCATCGGCGAACGGCTGGCCGCGCAGGGCTCGCTGGCGCCGGTCGTGGCGGGGCGCCTGGGCCTGACCGGGGTCCCGTCAACCAAAGTCGAGGGCGCGTGCGCGTCGGGCGGGCTGGCGCTTCGCCACGCGTATCTGCCCGTCGCGCTCGGTATGTACGACGTCGTGCTGGCCGTCGGCGTCGAGAAGATGAGCGAGATACCGATTGGCGAGGTCACGGCGGCGCTCTCGACCGCCGGCGACGAGACGCTCGAGATGCGAACCGGCCTCACATTTCCGGGCACGTTCGCCATGATCATGGAAGAGCACATGGCGAAATACGGCACGACCCGCGAGCAAATCGCCGAGGTGTCGGTCAAGAACCACGGAAACGGCATCACCAATCCGAAGGCGCAGTTCCGCAAGCCAACCAGTGTCGAGGAAGTCGTCAACTCGCGCTTCATCGCCGAGCCGATTCGCCTGTTCGACTGCCCGCCGACCAGCGATGGCGCCGCGGCGGCCCTGGTGTGCACGCGCGACGTCGCGGCGGAGTTCGCGTCCGATCCGGTCCGGATTCTCGGGTCCGGGCACGCCTCCGGGCCCACGGCGCTCACGCAGATGGACGACCTGACGACGTTCTCGGCCACGCTCGCGGCCGTGGGCGAGGCCTACGAGATGGCCGATGTCGGGCCCGAAGACATCGATGTCGCCGAAGTGCACGACTGCTTTACGATCGCGGAGATCCTGGCCACCGAGGATCTGGGCTTCTTCGAGAAGGGCGCGGGCGGGCCGGCCGTCGCGGCCGGCGAGACGCGGCTGGACGGACGCCTCCCCGTAAACCCGAGCGGTGGGCTGATCTCGAAAGGCCACCCGGTCGGCGCTTCGGGACTCGGCCAGATCTATGAGCTCGTCCAGCAGTTGCGCGGCGCCGCGCCCAACCAGGTCGACGGGGCGGAGGTCGCGCTCGCTCACAACGTTGGAGGCGCCGGCGCGCTGGCGACGGTCCATATTCTCGCGCGGGCCTGACCAGGCGTGAGCGCCACCGCCGGCTACCAGTGCCGGACCTGCGGATTCACATACCTGGCGCCGCAGCAACGCTGCACGCAATGCGGGAGCGATGAACGAGACCCGGTGTCGCTCAGCGGGCGCGGTCGAATCCGGGCCTGGACCACCATCCACATCGCCCCGACGCGCTACGAGGATGAGGCGCCGTACACCGTCGTGCTCGTCGATCTCGAAGAGGGGATCGCGGTCATGGGGCGATTGACGGGTGACGCGCCGGCCGAGCAGGGCGCGTCGGTCACCATCACCGGCGTCGATGCCGAGCGCGGACCCATGTTCGAACCCGCCGACGGACAGGCCACGTCCCGGCCACCCAAATAGCCGCGCCGACCCACCTTCGAGCTGGCTCGCGCCGCTTCCCGTGGACGGGGCCTCTCGGTACGTTATGCCAGCAGCAAGCGCCGCTGCAGCAACGTCTGCATGTCGCGCCGCCCATCAGCGATCACGAGCACATGGACGGTGTTGTCCAGCACCCGGTAGATGATGCGGTAGGGCTCGAGGAAGATCTCGCGATGGTCCCGAATTCCGATGTCTCGCAGTTCCTTCGGGTGACTCCCGCGGTGGGGATGCTCCGATCGGCTGCTGAACACCTCTTCGATCCGCTCCAGCACATGATCCGCCCTGCCGGGCGCATGGTGCTGAGCGAGGTAGTCGCAGATATCTTCCAAGTCGCGTGCCGCGTCATCGGTCAACTGGACCAGGAAGGGCATCAGCGATCCATTCGCCGCTCCCGTAGCCGCGCAATCACATCAGCGGCGGGTTGCACCTGGCCCTCCGCGATCTGGCGGCCGCCCAGCGCGAGGATCTTGAGCAGCGACATCGTCTCCTGCATCTGCTCGTAGCTGGCGATGTCCTGCATGACCACCTTGGCTTCGCCGTTCTGGGTGATGATCAGGGGCTCTCGCCGCTCCCCGAGCGTGCGCACGATCTCGGCGGCGTGCGCCTTGACATAACTGATCGGCTTGATCTGGCGGGACAGCTTCACAGGCCATCTCCTTTCGAACCAAATATAGACCATAAGAAGGTCGTCGGGTGGGTGCGGCCGTCGGACCGTCGAAAGCACGTCCTGAGTGCATCGAAGGGCCCGTCCGTCACCGTGGTCCCGGCGCACTCATCGGTGATTGCTGAGCTCTCGCGGATCGGCAGTGGCGCTCGTCGCAGCCGAGGGCTAAGCGGCTCTTCGCGCTCCTCTATTGCGCCTGCTGTGCGGCGACCGGCGCTCGTTGGATTCGCCGCGACAGACTGGGAATGCTGACGTGGAACAGGTAGTAGATAACGGGCACCACGATCAGCGTCAGACCGGTGGAGCTGATCAGTCCCCCGATGACCACCGTGGCCAGTTCGGCACTGATAATGCCGCCCTCACCGCCGGAGAAGGCTGCCAGCGGCAGCAGCGCGAAGCTGGTGGTCATCGCCGTCATCAGAATCGGGCGCAGCCGAACGCGGCCGCCGGTGATCAGGGCCTCGGCGGCTGACATTCCCTTGGCCCGCAGTTGCTCGACGAAGGCGATGAGCACGATGGCGTTGGTCACCACGATGCCGATCAGCAGCAGGGTGCCCATCATGGCCGGCAGTCCCAGCGTGTGGCCGGTGACGGCCAGGGCCACCAGCACCCCGATCAGGGCCAGGGGAAGGCTCAATACGATGATGAACGGATTCCGCAACGATCCCAGGCTGGCCACCATCACCAGGTACATCAGGACGATGCCCACGGCCATGGAGAGGAATATCGCCTGGAATCCTTCGGCGATGTCAGCGAATATCCCGCCGCTGGTAACGCTTACCCCCGGTGGCAGGGATAGCGCCGCGATCCGGGAATCGATCTCTTGTCCCACGGCCTGGGTGTCCTCAGCGGTGATCTCTCCGCTGATGCTGGCGGAACGCTGACCGTCGGTGCGCGTAATGGTGACCGGCCCCTCTTGCGTCGTCACTCGAGCCAGCTCACGCAGCGGTGCGGCGCCTCCGGGTCCGGCGATCATCAGATCCTGGATCTTGTCGATGCTGCTCAAGGCTGCCCGGTTGCCGGACAGGATCACATCGGTGGCCTGGCCGTCGATATCGACTGTGGTGACCGCGCGACCCACCAGGAACTGGCTCAGCTGCAACCCGACCTGGCGCGTGTTGAGCCCGATGCGAGCGGCGGCGGCCGGGTCGACATTGATCGCGACCTCTTCCCGGGCTTGGGTTACGTCGCTCTCCAGGTTGACCACTCCATCCACGGTCCCTAGAGCGGCCATGAGCTCCTGAGAGACAGCCCTGATGCTGTCGTAATTCGATCCGGATACGCTGATATCTACCCCGCCAGATGGCGGCCCATCAACGATCTCGGTGATCCGTACCAGGCGGTCCGGCTTCTGCAAGTCCTCCCTCAGCGTGGTTGCCACGTCCGCGGGCGCATCCGAGCGCAACGTCACCAGGATCCTGGCCCTGTTGGATCCCCCGGGGCCGCCTCCGGAGGCCAGGCCGGTCACGCCGATCGTCGAGGTGTATGTCTCTGCCAGGCCGCCGACTCGGTCTTCGATTTCTATTACCTCGGACAGCGTTCGGTTGGGTGGGGTGCCCGGCGGGAGGCTCACTTCGATGTTCACGCTGCGGGCCTCGCTGGTGGGGAACAGAGTTACCGGGATAAGGGACAGCAGGAACAGGCTGGCGCCGGTGAGCACGATCGCGCCTGTGAGCGTGGCGGCCTTGTGCCCTAACGACCACCGCAGCACGGGAGTGTAGGCGCGCTGCATCCAGGTCTCATGGACGAACGAGATGTCGTCGTCGGCCGCCGCCTCGGGAAGGTCGCCCGGCCGCAGCAGGTACGCCCCCAGGACCGGAACGGCGGTCAGCGCCACCACCAGCGACGCCGCCAGCGCGAAGCTGATCGTGATGGCGAAGGGTAGGAAGAAAGCCCCCACCAGGCCCTCGATGAACCCCAGCGGAATGAAAACGACGATGGTGGTCAACGTCGAGGCGAAGATGGCTGGACCCACCTCGACCGTAGCGTCCAGCGCCGCCCGCCATCGCTCCCGTCCGGCCTGAATGTGCCGGTAAACGTTCTCCAGCACGACGATGGCATCGTCCACTACCCGGCCCACGGCAATGGCCAGACCGCCCAGCGTCATGAAGTTCAGGGACATGTCCTGCCACGCCATGAGGAGCACGCCGGTCAGCACGCTGAGGGGGATGGTCAGTGCGATCACAACAGTGGGGCGCACAGTGGTCAGCAATCCACGAATCACCGTCGGCCGGATGGTCAACATGAAGATGAAGACGACGGTGACCGCGAACAGGAAGCCGAAGGCCGCCTCTCGCAGCAGCGTATCGATCTGCTCCTGGATCTGCGGTCCCTGGTCCGAAACGATGATGATATCGACTCCGGGGGGAAGCTCGGTGAGCTCGGCCAGCGCCCCCCGCACGGCCTCGGTCACCTCAATCGTGTTGGCCTCGGCCTCCTTGACAATGGACACGTTGATGGCGTCTTTGCCGTTGGTGCGCGAGATGCTGGTGGGGGTCCCACCCATCAGGGCGACGCTGGCCACGTCGGACAGCAACACGGGACCAGAGGGAGGTGATGCAACCACCAGGTTCTCGATGTCTTCGACGGAACCGAGGATGTGGGTAGTCTTTACCGGCATTGCTTGCCCGGCGCTGAACAGTAGGCCAGTCGGCAGGATGACGTTGTTCTCGCTCAAGGCCGCGGCGACTTGAGGGAGTAAGACTCCCTTGACCTCCAGCCGGTCCGGGTCAACGGATACTTGTATCTGCCGCTGCACTTGACCGGTGGCCTGCACCTGCAGAACGCCATCGATGTCAACGAGTTTGGGAAGGATCTGCGTCTGCACGATCGGGGCCACTACCTCGAGCCCCTGGTCAGAGACCACACTGAACCGAAGCACTGGAGCCAGATCGGGACTGAATCGGCCTATCGTTGGCTTCTCCACCCCGTTGGGGAAGGAGATGTTGCCCACGGAAGATTCAATGGTGCTCTCCGTGTTGGCCATGTCGGTACCGAATTTAAAAGTCGCCAGCACCAGAGAATTGCCCTCGAAACTGGTCGACTGAAGAGATTCCAGTCCGTCCGTACCCGCAATGGCTTGTTCTATGGGCGCAGTAACGTACTGGACCACCCCGGTCGGGTCGACCGACGGGTAAGAGGTGCTGATGGCCACCAGCGGGAATTCGATCTCAGGGAAGAGCTCTGTCTGGAGAGAGTTGTAGGCGAAGACTCCTCCGGCCAGAAGCAGGACCACTGCCAGCAGAGTGACGGTTCGCTTGCTGATGGCGGTGGCGGTGATGAAACGCATTCTTGCTCTAACCTACCTGTTCTGTGTGAGAGCAATAGCTGTCGATGGTTTAGCCAAGAGATGAAGAGGCGCGCCCATCACCTTACACATGGCCTGCCCTGTAAGAACTGGCCCAGGGGTATACGGCAAGTGGACTGATATCAGGACCGGGTGCGCGGGTCAACGATCTTCGCTCCCGCCGGCAGTGACCTGTGTCGGGCCAACGCCGGCCGCCGCCGGCGTTGGCGAGGCGGTCGAGCGTGACGGAGGCGGACCAGTCGAAGTCCCCGCGACGGCCCGTCGGTTCGAAGCCGGCCGTGTGGAGAGGGAGCGGGAGACGCCGGTGGTCTCGGCGGTTCACCCCGTCGGTCATGATGATCTGGAGGAGAGCGGCGTAGCTGTAGCTCCTGCTCGCGTTGTGGACGCAGTGAAGGCCACTCCGTTCGATGTGGGCTCGCTCCAGAGCCCTATCGAACGAGGGCCTGCGGCGCACATCGTAGCGCCCCGCCGACGGTCGGCGTCCGTTTGTTGCCGATCGAACGGATTTGTGATCCGGGGCTGGCAGGCGGCGACGGCGCGAGTGATCAGCCGGGCCACGGCCTCCCTCCCGCGTCGTTCCGAGCAGCGCGAGGGGTCTGCCCGGAGTTCATCGAAGGAATCGCATGGCCACGTGGCCCGCACTGCGGGCGGCATGGGATGGCGCTGCGGCACGCCGACTAGGGCCTTTCCCAGTAGCGCTGGCTGTTGCATTCGAATTCCGGCTAGGATCACCCCCGGCTACGCCCGCCCGCGCAGGGTGAGGCGCCGGGCCTTGCCCAACGGAGACGGCCATGACGACTGAGCCATCGGCGCCGAGTGCTGCGGCCCTCCGTCTGTTCGACACGGCCGTGGTGATCGACGGTCTCGACACCAGCAACTGGGGCAAGGAGCGCATCTTCCGCGATCTGCGTGACGGGGGCGTGACGGCCGTCAACGCCACCTCGGCGATCTGGGAAGGGTTCCAGGAAACCCTGGACAACCTCACCACCTGGCTGCGCTGGTTTGAGGACTACGCCGCCTACATCCGGCCGGTACATCGGGTGGCCGACATCCACGCCGCCAAGGCTGAAGGGCGCACCGGCATCATCCTGGGCTGGCAGAACGCGGCCCCCGTGGGAAACGACGTGCGGCGCTTCCGCCTCTTCCACGCGCTGGGAGTGCGCATCGTCCAACTCACCTACAACGAGCGGAACCTCTTCGGAAACGGCTGCTGGGAGCGTACCGATGAAGGCTTGAGTCACATCGGTCTCGCCGCGATTCGCGAGATGAACCACCTTGGCATCCTGATCGATCTCTCTCACGTGGGGGATCGCACGGTGCTGGAAACGATCGAACACTCCGAGCAGCCCGTGGCATTCACCCACGCGAACGCACGTTCCCAGACGGACTATCCACGCAACAAAACCGATGAGGCGATTCGCGCCCTCACCAGCCGGGGCGGCGTAGTCGGTGCGAATGCTTTTCCCGCTCACCACCCCCGTGGCTACGACTCGACGCTGGACGACTATCTGGACACGATTGACTACCTGGTGGACATGGTCGGCGTGGACCAGGTGGCCATCGGTACGGACTTCTGCATGGGCCGGACCCGCGAGTGGTTTGCCTGGATCGGCTCGTCGCACGGCCGCGAGCCGCTCCTCAAGTCTGGCGACGTGCCTCAGCCATACCGCCACCTGCGCGGCTTTGCCGGTCCGCTGGAGTTTGTGAACGTGGCCGAGGGCCTGTTGCGGCGCGGCTATGACGAAGACGCGGCGCGCAAGATTCTGGGCGGGAACTGGCTGCGACTGTTTGGCGAGGTCTGGCGCGACGAGTGACCGCCCGCGCGTAGTGGGAGGGTTACCAGTGCCCGTCCATGGGCACAGCCGGGCGGTCCAGCCGAAAGCGGGTTAGGTCCCAGCGCGTGGTGCCGTGCATGGCCAGGTCCGCCAGGATTCGACCGATCAGGATGCCGAACTTGAACCCATGTCCTGAGAATCCCGCCGCAACGATCGCGTTGGCTCGATTCGGCAGGTAGTCGATGACAAAGTCGGTGTCCGGGGTCATCGCGTACGTGCAGGTCTTGCTGTAGACCACCTCGGCTTCGCTGAGGTCCGGCATGTGGCGGCGCAGGACGTGCCGCAGCTTCGCCAGCGCTGTTGGGTCGTCGTGCTCGCGCTCGCGGTCGGGATCGAACGGCGCGCCGATCGTGGTGTCCGCCACCTTCACACATCTGCGCCAGTGCACCGGAAACCCGTAGAAATGCGTGTCCAGCACGAAGAAGGGCAGCAGACGTGGAAACGAATACGCGGCCTGGTCCCTGGGCTTTAGATAGTGGAGCCGCGCGGCGGTGGGCCGCACGCGGATCGGCAGTTCGGGCAGCAGCCCCGCGGTCCATGATCCGGCCGCGATGACGAATACCTCGGCCTCGAACGCACGCCCGTCCCTGGTGACGACGCTCGCGAGGCGCCCACCTGACTCCCGCAGCTCCACGATCTCGGCGCCCGCCCGCACCTCTGCGCCAAGCTCCGCGGCCGCCTCGGCCAGCGCTCGCGTCACCGGCCCCGCGGCTACGTAGCCGCCCATGCCTTCGAGGATGTAGCCGGAATCCACATTGGCAAACTGGGGAAACCGGCGCCGCAGGTCGCCCGCGTCCAGCCACTGCGGCTGATACCCAAGCTCGCGCAGACCCTCATAGCCGTCGATCAGGGGAGGGTAGTCGGGCTGGGACTGCAAGCCGAGGGTGCCCTGCTCCTGATAGAAGCTGGTTCCCGACCGGCGGTCGAATTCCTTCCAGAGCTCCACGGCGCCGGCAACCATCTCGGTGTACAACGTCTGCCCGCGATACTGGTATCGCACCATGCGGGATTCGTCGGCGGAGGCTGCTCGCACGTGGGCCGGGCTGTACTTGTCAAGCAACGCCACGCGCTTGCCTGCCCGGCTGAGCCAGTACGCCGTGGCGCAGCCCATGACGCCCGCACCCACGATCACAACGTCGTACACGTCTATCAACATCCAGTAGGAGCCTGCCGGAGCGTAAGCCCTAAACCGTCTACAAAATCGGGGCAACACCAGTCATGCGCGGTGCCCCGCTTCCATTCTCATCGCTTGGTCTCGACGAGATGCACCGTGCACCGCTCCCTGGCGTCAGCCCAGGCTGGCCAAGTGACGCCAGAAGGCGCTACCTACAGTTGAACCGATAGTAACGTTCCGCATCAGCAACTCCGTCCGACATCCCACCGAGAGGCTTGGAAAGCGCGTGACCTTATCCCGTGGCCCAGGGATCGATCACCTCGATGCCACAGCCTTCAAAGTCGTCGATGTTACGTGTGGCGACTGCTGCGCCCACGGATCGGGCGATCGCCGCGATCTGGCAGTCGGCGTGGTTGATGGAATGGCCCGTGGCCCGGCGCGCGGCGGCAGTCGTGGCATATGCCTGCGCGGCATCCCTGTCGAAGGGCAGGATGCGTCCCGCGAAGTCCTCCCGCAGCATCCCCTCGATCTCGGCCCGCAGCCGCTCGCGGCGTTGACCCTGCGGGAGGATGTCAACGCCGTAACGCAACTCAGCTTCGCTGATGGTGGAGAGGTACAGGCGTGAGGCGGCTTGCCGGGCCACCCATGCAATGACGTGACCGACGGGGCTGGGCCGCATCAGTTCCGAGACGACGTTGGTGTCGAGCACGATCACGTCCGGCGCCTCAGTCGAATTTGGGCGGCTGGCACACCGGCTCACGGGGTGGCAGGTCGAGCTCGACACCGCCTAGGGGCGCGAATCGGGCGCGAGTGGCACTGGCGGAGGTCCATCCCCTGCGACGATTCGTGGTCCAGCGCCGCCCTCAGAATGTCTCGGGCCTCCTGTTCCATGGACCTGCCATTCTCAGACGCCCGGATGCGCAGACGCCGCTTCAACCCTTCCTCCAGGTTGCGCGCGGCGACGACTCTCGCCACGTACCCGAGGCGCGATGCCGTCTCGAGGCCGCAACGGTCTGGGATGGCGATTAGGAACCATCACATTTAGTAGTATTGGGGTTGAGTCGCGACGCGCTGACGGTCGTCGCGGCAACCGCGGATGGAGTGAGCGTTGACCAACGAATTCAGTTTTGCCCAGATTTTCCAACTCATCGGCGAGAGCATGGGGGGGTTCCTGCCCTTCCTCATAGCGGCGCTAGCCGTCCTCCTCGGCGGCTGGATTGTGGCCAAGATCCTATCCAGCGTGGTTCGGCGCGGCTTGCGCCGACTGCGATTGGGAGAGCGCCTCAATCGCTGGACCGGTGGTGCGGGCGGCGCTATCGACATCGAGGGCGGGGTCGCGCGAATCCTGTTCTGGATCGTCATGGTCGTAACGCTGGTGGGATTCTTCCAAGTCCTGGGCATCAGCGTCGTCACGGAACCGCTCAACCAGTTCCTCAACGAGATATTCGCGTTCACCCCGCAGCTCCTTGGCGCGGCGATACTCCTCGTGATCGCCTGGATCGTGGCGAGCATCGCGCGGGTGTTGGTCAGACGTGCGCTCGAGGCCAGCCGCTTTGAAGAGCGGTTGCTCGACCGCGGCGAGGCGACTGATGAGTCCGCTACACCGATCTCGGCCACCGTCGGCGATGCTGCCTATTGGCTAACCCTGCTTCTCTTCCTGCCCGCCGTCATCAGCACCCTGGACCTCGAAGGCCTGCTCGGCCCGGTCCAGGGAATGATCGACAACGTCCTGACATTCCTGCCAAACGTCCTGGCTGCCGCCTTGATCCTGGTCCTCGGCTGGTTGGTGGCACGCATCGTCCGGCGCGTTTCCGCCAGCTTTCTGGCGAGTGTGGGCGTTGATCGGCTCGGCGAGCGCGTCGGCCTCGGTGCAGGCGTGGGGACCCAACCGCTTTCCGAACTCCTCGGCCTCTTGCTCTATGTACTCATTCTGATCCCAGTGCTGATCGGCGCGCTGAACGCACTGCAACTTGACGCCGTCACGGCGCCGACCAGCAACATGCTCGACGCGATCCTAGGCGCGGTGCCCAACATCTTTGCGGCCGCGCTGGTTGTGGGCATCGCGTTTGTGGTGGGGCGGCTTGTCGCAGGGCTCGTCGAGCGCCTGCTGACCGGGGTCGGGTTCGACCGTGTGCTCGTGTGGCTGGGGATTGGGTCGGATCAGGCGATGGTCACCTGGACGCCCTCTCGCATCGCCGCGACGCTCGTGGTGGTGGCCGTGATGCTTGTTGCCGCGATCGAGGGATCGCGGCTGCTTGGATTCGCAGAGCTCGCTGCTCTGATCTCGCGCTTCACGGTCTTTGGCGCACAGCTCCTGTTTGGGCTCGTGATCTTCGCGCTCGGCTTGTTCCTGGCTAGCCTTGCCGCGCGTGCCTTGAGCGGGACAGGTGTAGGCCACGCTACGCTGCTCGCAGTCGTGGCCCGCAGCTCGATTCTGATTCTGGCCGGTGCCATGGCGCTGCTGCAGATGGGCATTGCCGACGAGGTGGTCCTGGTCGCTTTCGGCCTCATCGGTGGTGCCGTCGCTGTCGCTGCGGCCATCGCATTCGGCATCGGTGGCCGCGACGCGGCCCGACGCTTGCTCGAAGAGTGGCTGCAGAGCTTGAGACAACGCGGGGATTAGCCGCAGCCGCCGAATCTCGCCCCACCGTGCATGGCTGGCCGCGACGCAAAGACACTGTGTGTTGTGCTGGACGCGGGCGATGGATTTCAGTATTTCGACCTCATGCGCCACATTCCACACGATGCCGCCGCCTGGCAGGCGCGCCCGTTAGCAATCAGCGGGGGCTTTCGAGATGTCGATATAGACTTCCGTGGTCACTGACACTGACCCCCGTAGCGCGCCGGCAGGTCGCGAGTGCGGCGGACCTCCCGGCAAGGCGACGCGCCATGGCGGCCAAGCGGCCCCTTGTTCAAGACACCGTAGCTGGCCCCATTTTGCTCGAGGTCGACTTCTGAATGCCACAGCGTGAGGTCCGCGGATATTTGGCAAGAACACGTAGTCCAACCGCTCCCGTCGGGCGAGCGCGAGCCTCTCGGGCAGGGCATCCAGCACTGCGATCGGCCCAGGCGCTCGAGGCGTGGGACGCGTTCGGTTGTGGGGGGCATGGGAGTTCTCCTTGTGTTGGTTGGCCTGGTCTCGTCGCTCGCCTTCGCCGGGTGCGCTGGCAGCGCCTCCGAGTCCGGCGAGCGCGGTCGTGGCGAGGAGTCGGGCGAGCACGGTAGCGGCTCGGAGTCCGGCGAAGGCGGCGAGGAGTCGGGTACCCAGTTCGCGCTGAGCGAGACCTTCGACGAGGTTCGGGCTGGCGCTCGGCTGATCCTGTCGTACAACCAGGCTGCCAAAGCCTTCAGTGGCACGGTGGAGAACACCACCGGCGCCACGCTACGCAAGGTGAGGGTCGAAGTGCATCTTTCAAACGGGACCGAGCTAGGTCCGACAAATCCAGTTGACGTGCCCCCCGGTCAGGTGATTGACATCATCCTCTTTGCAACCACCCAACCCTTCGTCTCATGGAGCGCCCACACCGAAGTCGGCTGATTCCGCACGGCCCGGAAGGAAGCCCCGTGAGCGTGACGACACCGCCGCCGCGATGGTGCATCTCCGCGGAACCCAGGAGCGCTCTCGTCCCGACAACGGAATCGCAAGCTTGAAGGTCGTACCGTCCACAGTCCCCACGGGCTCGCCGGCGTCTGCGGGGGATGGCCGCTCCGAGTCCGACGGCCGTCGCCCGCGCCCGAAACGGAGTATTGCGTCCTGGGAGAACGTGTCCTCCTGGTGCGAACTCGACCCGGTCGGTGCTAGATCACGGCGATGGGTCGAACCATCGAGGCTGTGGCGCCCTGGAGTTTGAGCGGCAGGATGATGCAGGCAAACTCGTAGACTTGGTCGCGGGCGAGGTTCTCCAGGTAGAAGTACTCGCCAATGTGGACGCCATTCTCGATGAGCAGGTAGATGTGCACCGGCTGGGGCACGCCTTCGACCGCGGAGGGAATCTGCTCCAGAACCGACGTGTCGGACGCCAGCACGATGGCGCCGTGAGTCTCGACCAACCACTGCGCGGCCTCCAGGTCTAGCCCGGCGCCGTCGGTCGCATTCGTCTTGGGGATGTCCGGCCACACGGACATCAAGCCCGTGCGGATCAGCACCGTGTCGCCGGGTTGCAACTCGACGCCCTGGGCGTCGAGCGCCCGCCGCATGTCATCGACGGTCACAGCCTCGCCGGTGGCCATCCGCTCCACGCCCCGTACCCGCGGGATGTCGAGCAGGACGCCGCGCGTGATGATCGGGGGCGTGGTCGAGATATCCGCCTTGGTCGGCCCGAAGTCGCTCAAGTAGTCGGCCGCGGAGAAGCCGTTGTACCACTGGTCGTTCGGGCCGACGGTCTGATGCGCGAGCGCGTCCAGGTGCGCGCCGGTGTGCTGCGATGAGATCGTGAGCTCGGTCGTCGCGCCTTGATTGACAGCGTTCACTTCCCGCTCGAGGCCGGCGACGTCGTTGGTGACCCGGATGCCGCGCGCCGAGCGATACGTCGTGTTCTGAAACGGCGGGTGGCCCGGCCAGATGGGCATGCCCGGAAAACGACTCGGGTCGAGGTCGTAGATCACGCCGCGCTTCACCAGGCTCAGCGCCCGCAGGACGTCCTCGGCCGTCGTCGTCCGCAGCGCGCCGATCTCATCCTGGCCATCGAGGACGGCCTGGCGACCGTCACGAAGCCGGTTCACCCACGCGCGCTCGTCGTCCGGGCCGGACATGTCAGACCCTGTCGCCGAAGACCATGACCATCTGGTCGGCCTCGACCATTTCCTCGAACGGCGCAATGAGCGGCTGGACTTCCTCGCGCTCGGTCATCGATCGCCACTCGTCCAGGTCGTCCACGTCGATGTCTTCGACGAAGTCGAATGACGCGGCGCCGGCCATGGCGCCTTCGACCCGGTAGACCTCGAACCGTGTCACCCCGGGCTGCTGGGTCATGACCTTCTGATCGACGTCTCGCGACCACTCCTCGAACTGCTCCCTCGAGACGCCGGGCTTGAGGCTATAGAAGGCAAACACCTTGGGCATGATCCGCTCCTCCTCTACGGGATCTTCGATCCGGTAGCTGTGTCCAGACTTGCTCGCACCGCATCCGCGACATCCGCGGCGTCGGGTAGATAGTGCTCTTCCAGCGGCGGGCTGAACGGCACGGGCGTGTGCGGCGGCGTGATGAGGGTAGGAGGCGCTTCGAGGGCATCGAACGCATTGCGCGCGACCTGGCTCACGACTTCCGACCCAAAGCCGCAGAACGATGTCCCCTCGTCCACCACGACAAGCCGCCCCGTCTTCTTCACAGAGCGCACGATCGTCTCCGCATCCAAGGGGTAGATGGTCATGGGGTCGATGACCTCGACGCTCACGCCCTCGCCGTGGAGCAGCCCGGCGGCCTCGAGCGCCCGATGCAGCATCAGCGAAGCCGCCACGATGGTCACGTCGGACCCATCGCGAACGACGCTGGCCCGGCCCAGCGGGAGAACGTAGGCGTCCTCAGGCACAGGGCCTTGACGGCTGTAGAGCGCCTTGTGCTCGCACACGACCACCGGGTTGTCGTCCTGGATGGCGGCCAGCAGGAGACCCTTCAGGTCGTGCGGCGTGGCCGGCGCCACGGTGACGAGGCCGGGAACGTTCGCGCACATCGAATAGAGCGTCTGCGAGTGCTGCGCGGCGGCCCCCAGCGTTCCCCCCATGGCGGTGCGCATGACCAAAGGCACGCGGGCGCCGCCGCCGAACATGTAGCGAGCCTTGGCGGCCTGATTGATCAACGGATTGAGCGCGAAGCCAATGAAGTCCATGAACATCAGCTCAACCACCGGACGCATGCCGCACATGGCGGCCCCGACCGCGGCGCCGACAAAGGTCGTCTCCGAGATCGGCGTGTCCAGCACACGCTCCGGACCGAAGCGATCGATCAAGCCCTGCGTCACGCCGAATACGTTGCCGTAGGCGCCAACGTCCTCGCCCATCAGGATCACGGTCGGGTCGGCCGCCATCGCCAGGCGCATCGCCTCGTTGGCGGCGCGCGCATAGGTCCGTTGAGGCGGCCCCGTTGCGGATCCGGTCGCGGCCGCGCTAGACGTAGACATCCGTGACCACCTCGTCGCGGCGTGGCAAGGGGCTTGCCGTCGCGAAGGCGACCGCCTGTTCCATCTCGTGTGTCGCGGCCTGCGTGATGGCGTCCAGGTCATCGGGCGAGTGGCCGCGCCGATCGATGAGCTCGGACTTCAATCGGTCGATGGGATCGCGACGGCGGTATTCGGCCACTTCCTCGGCCGTTCGATAGCCGGCGGGGTCGCCGACGAAGTGCCCTCCGTAGCGATAGGTCTTGCACTCGAGCAGGGTGGGGCCTTCGCCGCGGCGGGCGCCATCGATCGCCGCTCGCGCCGCGTTGGCGACGGCCACCACGTCCATCCCGTCAATGATCAAGCCCGGCAACCCGTAGCCCTGCACGCGCTCGGCGATGTTCTCCACGCGCTGATGCGCGGCCTGGGGCATCGCCTCGGCGTAGAGGTTGTTCTCGACCACGAACACGACCGGCAGGCTCCACAGCGACGCCAGGTTGAGGCTCTCGGCAAACGTGCCGATGTCGGTGGCGCCATCGCCGATAAAGCAGGCCGCGACGCGTCCATCGCCCCGCAGCTTGGCCGCCAGTGCGGCGCCGCACGCCAGCGGAAGCCCGGCGCCCACAATGCCATCGGTCCCCAGGAAACCCTTCGAGAGGTCGGCCATGTGCATGGAGCCGCCCTTGCCGCTCGACAGTCCGGTTGCGCGACCGTACAGCTCGGCCATCATGCGGTTGGGGTCGCAGCCCTTGGCCAGGCAATGGCCATGCCCCCGATGGGTGCTGGTCACATAGTCGGCGTCGTTCAGCGCCGCGCACACGCCAACCGGCACCGCCTCCTGGCCGCTGGACACGTGCGCGAACCCGGGCATCTTTCCGGCGAGGAAATCACGCTCGACGACCGTCTCGAACGCTCGAATGCGCGCCATGTCCCGGTACAGGGCGAGAAGCCCCTCGGGATCGCGCGCAACGTCGCTCATCGAATCGCGCCGGCCGTCAGACCCTGAACCATCGTGCGCTGGATGAAGAAGAACACCACGACGGGTGGGATCGTGGCGACCGTGGCCGCGGCCATCAGGTAGTTCCATTGCGTAGTGAACTCGCCACGGAACTGGAAGATTCCAACGCTAACCGGCTTCAGATCGTTGCTCCCCGAAAAGGTCAAGGCGAACAAGTACTCGTTCCACGCCGTTACGAAGCCATAGCCGGTCACGGCGGCTATGCCCGGCAGCGCCAGCGGGGCCGTCACCCGCAAGAGCAGTCGGATGCGCGACGCGCCGTCCACCATGGCGGCCTCTTCGACCTCATATGGCACGGATTGCAGATAGCTGACCAGCAGCCAGATTCCAAACGGAAGCCCAAACGTCGCGTTCATGATGATGAGTGACAAATACGTATTCGCAAGACCGAGTGTTACCATGACGCGAAATATGCCGATGATCAGCGTAATAGGCGCGAACACTTGCATCACGAGGAGTCCAAATAGGAGTGCCCGACGACCCCGAAATCGGTAGCGAGAAATCCCGTACGACGCTGGCAGGGACAGCGCTGTTACCAGAATGGCGGCTCCTACGCTGATGATGACGCTGTTGAGGATGTTTCTTGGCATGTCCGATCCAGTCCACATCTCCGCGAAATTGGCCGGACTCACACGGTTCGGAACGATCGGCGGCGGTGATAGAAAGATGTCTTCCTCAGGCTTGAGGGCGGTCGTGACCATCACATAAGCTGGAAATATGAGGACCAGCGTGACAAGGATGCCCACAATCACGTACAGCGTAGATCGGCTTAGCAGTCGGTCGATCAGATTCATCAGAATTGAGTTTGTCGGAACGCGAGCCGCGCATAGAACGCACTGAATCCGAGCAAGAGCACCAACGTGATGAGCGACACGACGGCCGCTCCACCGAGGTTGAGCGTGCTGAATGCCTGCCGATAGAGGAAGGTGGGAATGATCTCGGTCTTGAAGCCGGGACCGCCGTTGGTCATGATCCACACGACGGGGAACGAATTGAACATGCCAATGGTGTTCAGGATTACCCCAACCGCCAGGATCGGGGAGATCAACGGGAGCGTGATGTACCGGATACGCTGGACGGTTCCAGCGCCGTCTATGCCCGCGGCTTCATGCAGTTCGGGTGGTATTCCCTGCAGGCCGGCGAGGATGACCATCGACACGAACGGAAGGGAAGCCCAGATGGCCACCGCGATGACGGCCGGAAAAGCCGTTGTGGCGTTTCCGAGCCAGGCCAGATCCTGGTCGATAATGCCAAGCGTCTTGAGCCAGGACGTGAAGAAGCCCCATTGATCGTCGTATATCCAGACCCATAGGATCGAGCTGATGGCCAGGGAGATGGCCCAGGGCACGAACAGCAGGGTTCGGAACACTCCGCGTCCGCGGAATGCCTGATTGAGCATGAGGGCGTAGAAGAAGGCAATGATAGTACCCACCACGACCGCAACGACCGTCCAGACAAGGCTGTTGACGAGGGCATTGTGGAAGCGTTCGCCGAGGAGAACATCGAAATTGTCGAAGGTTCCGAAGCCGAGTATGGTTCCGATCGAGCTTACGTCGGAGAATGCAATGATGACGACGAGGCCGATCGGATACCCAACAAATAGGACGAAGAACAGCAGTGCAGGCGCCACCAGGAGCCAGGGCGTGGCGGCACGCGGCCACATCCTGCGCCGGGCACCGGATGGCGCCTGCTCGCGAATTGCCGTTGCGGACATGCAGTGGCTAGCTACGGTGTTGAGCGCCGGTCAGCTCGGATTGCACCGGGGACGATGGGCCTAGCTGTCCTCGAGGAGCTTCTCCCACTGCGAGGAAGCGTCATCGACGCCCTCTGTTGCGCTCTTTTCGCCGAGCATGACGAGCTGAATCTGGGCCCTCATCTCTTCCTGCATGGCGACCCACTTCGGAATGTCGCCGGGCATGAATCTGGTGTTCTCCAGATTCTTGAAGAAGGCGCCCCAGCCGGGCGTGGTGAAGAACGGGTCGTGCGCGTATGTGCGCTTGAACGCGGTCAGATACATCTTCCGATCGCGCGCCAAGGCCCACTTGTCGTCAGCCGTCTTCTCCATGAGCTTCCAGGCGGCTTCCTTGTTTTTTGACTCAGCGGACATCAGATAGTCGTTCGTGACCAGCTGATTGAAGGCCAAGTTGGTCTTGGGAATCGGCGCGGTCGCCCAGGGGAGAGTCCCAGTAACCAGGTTAGCCTGCCACCACGACCCGCCAATCATCATGCCGGAGTTTCCGGCCATGAAGATGTCGATCTTCTGCTGGTAGTCAGTATCCGCCACGTTCGGTTGGGTGGCGCCAGCGTCGACCATGTCGAGCATGAACTGCATCGCGTCATAGCCTGATTCGTTGGCGATGGCCGGCTTGCGATCGGCCGTGACCAGGTCGCCGCCGTTGCTCCAGTGCCGCCAGATGAAGTCCTGATCACCCTGCTCGCCCTTGGTCTGGAGCACGTAGCCCCACTTGTCGGGGAGCTGACCGATCTTGACGGCGCCGTCGATCATCTCGTCATACGTCTCGGGTGGACCCATAATGCCGGCCGCTTCAAAGAGCTCGGTGTTGTAGTAGAAACCGCGCGTGGCCGAACCGTTGACCAGGCCGTAGAGCTTATCGCCGCGCTTGACGCCCATCTCCAGCATGGCCGGGAAGAACTGATTGGCAAATGCGGGCTGAAGGAATTCGTTGATGGGATGGACAAGACCAAGGTTGATGAACTCCGCGTTCTGGCTGTAGTTCGTCATCCAGACGTCCGGCAGCTGTCCCGCGCCGGCCGCCGTCAGGGCCTTCTCGTAGTAGTCACCCCAGTCCGTGATCGTCCAATCGACCGTGATGTTCGGGTTTTCCTCTTCGAATTCGGCCACGAACTCCGCGGTCAGCTCCCGCCAGCCGGGGATCATTTCGTTTTCCCACCAAGAGATCGTCACCGGACCGGAGGGTTGCGGCTTCGGCGCCTCAGTGGTAGCGGCCGGAACCTCCACGATCTTGGTCACGATCTTCTCGACCTCGACCTCGCGCGTTACGATCTTCTCGACCTCGCGGGCCACGATCCTCTCGACCTCGACCGGCACTTCTTGCTTGACGATCTTCTCGACCACCACTTCCTTGGTGACCACCCTCTCGACGATCTGCGTCTCACCGCAGGCGGCGAGGACTGCCAAAGCCGTCCCGCCCGTTCCGACGAGTCCAAGTCGCAGCAAGTTCCTGCGAGTGAGAATTCTGTTCTCTTGCATCTCGTACCTCCTGGAAGCTGAACAACATCAATCCGTCGACAATGAGACGGGATCTAGGCTGGCACCCACCTCCCTACGCAACCTGCGGCAAATCGTCGCCAACTAGAGTATCTCAATTGCATCGGCTGCCTAGAGCGTCAGATCGGTGTGGTCGAGTCTCGAAATCTGCTCGCAGCCGGTCTCTGTTATCAGGAATGAACCCTCCAGGAACATGCCTTCCTTTTCGGGAATCCAAGCTCCGGGCTCGACGTTGACGACCATGTTCGGTTCGAGCGGGGTGGTGGCGTCGGCCGAGAAGTACGGCGCCTCGTGGATCTCCAGTCCGACCCCATGCCCGACGAACACGAGCGGGAAATCGGAGAAGTACTGACCAAGCCCCTCGGCGTGCACTCGGTAGATTTCAGAGCCCGGGACCCCGGGCCCCAGGGTGTCCGCCAGCTGCTCGAACGTCCGCAGGCAGGTCTCGTGCCCCCGTTTTTGCTCGTCGTTGGCGGTACCGAGTACCCAGCTTCGGCCAAAGTCGGAGGCGTACCCCTGATACGCGACCCCGGCGTCGTATCTGATCATGTCGCCGGGTCTGAACGCCCGATCCGTCGGCTCGCCGTGCGGGATCATGGAATTCGACCCGATACCGACGTCGAAGAACATGATCCGTTCGGCGCGGTCTGAGAGCAGTGTCCGCCGGGCGGTCTGCGCCAGGTCCCATTCCGTCACGCCCTCGCCCATGACCTTCAGGAGCTCGTCGTACATCGTGTCCACGACCGAAGCGCTGTGTTTCAGGCGGCGAACCTCTTCGTCCGTCTTGACCATGCGAACGTCATCTAGAACGCTGCCCGCATCGGAGAAGGTGGCATTGGGCACGCCGGTTCGGATGGATGGAAGGAACGCGGCCGCCTTGTCGCCCTCGACGCCTATTCGCGCGGCGTCGAGGCCGAGTTCCTTGATCGCCAGGACGATCGCGCTTGGGATGTCGTCGGTGAGCTGGTCGGCCGGCAGTCCCGCCACCCGCCCCCCGATTCCGCCCTGTGCGCCGAATTGAACCCAGCCAAACGCCCTGGAGGTCCAGCTGTGGTCCTGCACGAACGGCAAGTCCACCCACGGAACCACCGGGATGACCTTGAGATCGTCGCCCGCCCGGGCCGCCACGGCGGCCAGGTGCTGCTGTGGAATGAACGTGGCTTCGATCTGCTGATAGACGCCGGTGAGGTAAATGAACAGCGGCCAAGATGTGACCAGCAGACCGTCGAGTCCGGCCGCCTCCATGCGATCCAGCACACGCGCGCGGTCGAACAACGGTGCGGGCGTATGGTTGTTCATGGACTCACCGTCCCTCGCTCGACGCTTCCGACGTGCGGGCGTGCGCTGGCCGCGGCCGGCTGGCGCCACGCCCTGTGGTCCACTAGCTCTCGGTCCCAGGCGGCATCTCGCCAGCCGAAACCGAATGAGCCGCAAGCTACTTGGCGCACCTTGAATTGTCAATCGTGGTCGGAACGGGGACAGCGGGCGAGTGCGCGGTCGTCGGCATGCGCCGCGCGTCCGCTCGTCTGGTGTCACTACCGGCGAAGGATGGGCCGATCGGCCTGGGGTGAGGCGTGCAAATCGAGGTCGGCTCCTGACTCGAGCTCCAGGCTGAGCCACACGGCCGCGTCCGAGGGTTCGAAGCCCTGCGCCGCCAGGGAATCGCGCCCCAGCGAGTCGGCCTCCGGAAGCCAGCAGTAGGCAGCGCGCTTTCCCCGCACCCAAAGCTCGTGCACGACCGCCCACGCCAGGCGCTCGCCGACCTCCAAGTTGTCGGCGAGCAAGACCTGGATCTCGGCTACGGGTCCGCCGCTGGGCGCCGCCCACGCGAGCATCCCGACGCTTGCCCCTTGTCGCTTGCCGAGCAGGCAGGCATTGGACCCGCGCACGGCCGCCGTGAAACTGGCGTGCAGCACGGGCAGAACATCGATCCGTGATCCGTGCTTCCCATTCAGGTCCGCCGCCGCGGTCAGCTCGCCATGCCGGTCCTGCGTCGTCCGGGCTAGGGCGCCGATGTCAGGCCGTTGCGCGTGGATGAACTGGAGATCGGAGTTCCGTGCCGAAGGCGGCGGCACGAGCGGACGTGCGCGAATCGCCCGGGCGTACAACACCAACCGCCGGAGTGGAGAATAGCCGCAGGACTCGTACAAGCGGGCCGCCGGGAGGTTGTCGTGGTCGTACGAGATCACGGCCAGCGGCAAGCCAAGATCGCGAAATCGATCCAAGCTGGCATTGACCAGTCGGCGGCCGATGCCGCGGCCGCGCCAGTCGGCGGCGACCGCCAAATACTTCAGGTCGCCAACAGCGCCCGGGACAAGTATGTGCGTTGACGAGACGCCGACGACGCGGTCCCGGTGGTCGACCGCGACCAGGCACTCATCAAGGTGATCGCCCACTCCATCCTGCACCCACAGCTGCGTAACCGCGCGCGCGAAGCCCGGGACCCCAAACCGGGTCTCGAGCCGGCGCTGCCACCCCATATCCGCGAAGGCGGCCATCAAGAGCGCCTGCAGTTGCGGGGCATCGGACCGGGAGGCCGAGCGAACGCCGACCGACTGATCGGACGGCCCAATGGATCGTGCCGCGTCTCCGGTAGGTTGTCCCGTTTCCGTTTGGAACCTCAGGCTGTACGCGTCGTCCCCCGCTCGCGTGAGGGCGACCCTACTTCGGCCGGTTGCCGCCTGCAATCGGCCTCGGGCGATGGTGAGCGCCGGCGAGCGCCCGAGCGCGCGACGGTCGGGTCAATCCACGCTCGCGTGGTACACCGTCGCCGCGTGCGTAGCATCAGGCGCCGCAGCGGCATGACGGAGCGTTGGATGACATGAGCTCGCCCCATGGCCCATGGGACGTGATCGTGGTCGGCGCCGGCCACAACGGATTGGCGGCCGCGTTCTATTTGGCCCAGGCTGGATACAAGACGCTGGTCGTCGAAGCGCAGCCGCACCTCGGCGGCGCGTGCCTGACGCAAGAGTTGATCCCCGGTTTCCGGTTCTCAACCTGCGCCAGCTATCTGCAGGCGTTGCGCCCCGAGATCATCCGCGACATGCGTCTGGTCGAAAGGGGGCTCGAGGTCCCGCGCCAGCGACACGCGGCCCACCTGTTCCCGGACGGTCGTCGGCTCGTCTTCCACTTCGACGACCTCGAGCAGACGCAGAGCGAGATCGCGCGATTCTCCAAGCGCGACGCCGCGAGCTACCCGCGCTGGCTCGATTTCGTGGCCGAGGCCGGCCGCGTGCTGGGGCCGTACATCATGCAATCGCCGCCGCGCCTGTCGGAGGTCTTCGACGCGTATCGCGGTACCCGGACAGAAGATGTCTTGTCCACGCTGGTCACGCACTCGCTGGCGGAGATTCAGGATCTCTTCTTCGAATCCGACGAGGTCTGCGTCGCCTTGAGCGCGCCGCTCGACACAGGCTCCTACTGGAACACCGCGTCGGGCCTCAGCTTCGCGATCCTGGTCGCGATGCGCTACTACGCGGGTCCGGCGGGCCTGCCGCCAAGTGGCTTTCCGCGTGGCGGGATGGGGCGCCTCGCCGAGTTGATGGCCGCGGCCGCCCGGGACATGGGAGTCGAGATTCGTCCGCGCAGCCCGGTGCGGCGCATCCTCGTCGATGGCGGGCGCGTCGGAGGCGTGGAGTTGCACGACGGCGAACGCATGCTCGCCACCACGGTGGTCTCGAACGCGGACCCGAAGCGCACGCTGCTGGGACTCGTGGAACCGGGCACGCTGGATTCCGATCTGGTCTCGCGCGTGCGCCGTCTGCGCACGAACCACGGCTGCCTGAAGTTCCACGCAGCCGTGTCCGAGCTGCCCCGGTACTCGGCGCTCGAAGGTCTGGACACCGTCGAGATGGCGGCCGGCTGCGTGCGGATCTGTCCCAGCCGGGCCTATCTGGATCGCTCGTGGCGCGAAGCCATGCGCGGCAAGCTGCCGACGGCGCCGCAGATAGAGCTCTTCACGCCGTCCGTGGACGATGACTCGCTGGCGCCGGCCGGTCGGCACACGGTCTCCTGCTGGATCGAATACGCGCCGTACCGGCTGCGTGTGGGCAGCTGGGACGAGCACCGCGAAGCGATGGCGCAACGCCTGATCGACATCATCGACGCGTATGCGCCGAACTTCCGGGCATCCCTGATCGGACACCGACTGCTCACACCGTTGGATTTTGAGCGAGACCGGCTGATGACCGCCGGCAACATCCATCACGTCGACATCATCCCGAGCCAGATGCTGGCCGCGCGCCCGCTTCCGGAACTGTCCGGCTATCGAGCGCCGTTGAAGGGCCTATACCTCTGTGGCGCCGGGATGCACCCGTGGGGTGAGGTGACCGGCGCTCCCGGCCACAACGCGGCGCAGGCGGTCATCGGGGACCTCGGAGGCGCCGCCAACACCTAGCGTGTCCTCTTCTCGCGATGTAGCGAACGACGCACGCGCCAAGTCCCCTCTCCATTGGGAAAGGGACAGAGCCTGTCCTGAGCTTGCCGAAGGAGTGAGGGGGGGGTGGAAGTGACGGCCGACACGAGGTTGAAGGACGGAGCGCTCGCGTCTGCCCGGTGGGTGCTGCGAGCCGGTCCCTGACAGCAGCAGACGTGTCGCGTCTGCTGCGGAAGAGGGCAGCCTAGCGACTGGTGGGTCCTTCGCGGCGCGCGCGGCGGCGGCCGGCTACTCGACCACGTAGAGCTCGTGCGGCAGCAGATCCTCGTGCGAGAAGACCTCATGGCCGGTGTCGGTGACGAGCACCACGGCCTCCAACACATAGAACGCGCGGGCCCGGTCGAACGGATAGACGCCGTCTTCGATCAAGAACGGCTCGATGCAGATCACCTGGCCGGGCTCGAGCGGCTCGTTGGAGCGCAGTGAAACCGCCGGCGGCTCGTGCACGTCGAGGCCAAGGTTGTGGCCGGCCGAATCACGCCCCGTCTCCCGGCACTTCTGAGTGAACTCGCCATATCCGGACCGATCGAATACGTCATGCGCCGCCCGCACCACGTCGGCGCCGGTGGCGCCCGGCCGGACCGCCTGAACGCCGGCATCCATAGCCTCGCGGGCGACGTCGAAATTGCGCCGCTGCTGCGGCGTCGGCGGCCCGATGACCGCCATGCGGATGAAATCGCTGAAGTAGCCGTGGTACTGGCAGCCGGAGTCCCACTGCACGATATCGCCGGCCTGGAATCGACGATCGGTCGGGTAGGTGTCGTACGACATCACCCGATCGCCCGCGTACACCATCGCCAGGCCGCGGTCGGTGGCGCCGAGCCGGAACCACTCCGCCATCATGACGGCGGCGACTTCGCGCTCGCTCATTCCTGGCTTCAACGCGTCCATCGAGGCCCGCATGCCGTGCGCGGTGATCTCGGTGGCCTTGCGCATATACGCATGCTCGGCCGGGGACTTGATCTTGCGGGTGGCCCAGATGGCCGGCCCGCCATCGACGATCGCCGCGTCGGGCAGCGCTTCGACCAGCTCGTCGGTGAGCGCCCGGCCGGCGCCCATGTTGATGTCGTCACCCAGCTCGAATCCCAGCCGCCCCCGCCGCAGCTTCTTCTCGGCGAGAACGTCTAGGAGGAGACGCACGGCCGGATGCGTCTCCGAACCACCCGCGAACAGGTTGCTGTCCCAGAGCCGCAGGTCGGGGACCCAGGTCATCGACGCGAAGTGGGAATAGATCGTGCTGGCGATCACGGAAACGCCCAGGGAGGCGTCCTGGGGCACCACGCAGAAGACGTAGACATCCTGAATCTCGCTCGCGTAGGCGTGGATTCCGGCGAAGTAGTAGACGTTCTCGCGCCCGCTGATGATCAGCGCGTCCAGGTTCTGGTCCGCCATGTGCTCGCGGGCCCGCGCACACCGCGCCGTGTGCTCTTGCGGCGGGAAATCCGCGTAGGCGGGCTGCTGGTATTCGACTCCATCCGCGGTTGGCATCTGCGTCACCATCCCCGGCTGCGGCAGCGGCTGCGTGCGCATGGTCACGCGCATTTGGTTTTGCAGCAAGGCCGGGAAGGACGAAATCTGGCGCTATGCCGGTCGAGCGCCGCCTCCGCACGAGCTTCGCGGCGTTCTTGCGAGGGACGAGAAAGGCCCGATCGGGCCCCCCGCGGGCGTCGAGCGGCAGCCCAGGGCAAGGTCGGCCGGCCTGTACGGGCGGTTCGCGAACCGCCCCGCCACCCGTGCGCGTACCCGGCCGTAGGATTACAAGATCGATCGCCAGGAGAGGGGGCTCGCTATGCGACTCGAGGATCGGGTAGTGCTCATGCCGGCGGCTGGCGGCGGGATGGGCACCGCCGTCGCACGCCTCTTTGCTCGCGAAGGTGCGCGGCTCGTGCTGACCGCTCGAAGGGAAGAGCCGCTGCAGGCCCTGGCGGAGCTGGCCCGCGCGGACGGCGGCCAAGCCGTCGTGTGCGCGGCGGACGCCACGACCGAAGCCGGCTGCGATGCCATGGTGGCGACCGCCGTTCGGGAATTCGGTCGGGTAGATGCGCTCTACTGCAATCTCGGCGAGTACGACTACGGCGATCTGGAGCTCCATGAGACCCCGCCCGACGCCTGGGACTATCTGCTGGACCTCAACCTTCGGGGCCACTACCTGTGCGCCCGCGCGAGCCTCGCGCAGATGCTGCGGCAGAGGCCGGCGGGCGGCGCGCTCGTTCATGTGGCGGCGTCGGCTGACGTGCTCAGAACCGCGAACCAGGGCTACGCGGCCGCGAAGGCCGGCCTGCTCGCCTTCGTGCGGCGAACGGCGCGCCAGTACCGCGACCGCAACATCCGAGTGAATGCCCTCTGTCCGGGCTCGATCGGCGGCACGCCCCCGCCGGCGGAACCCATCGGGGTCCCGCCGGGCGAGATCGCGCGCCCGGCGCAGAGTCTGGACGTCGCCTACGCCGCGCTATATCTGGCGTCGGACGAGAGCGGCTGGGTCACGGGCCAGGTTCTTGAAATCGACGGCGGCGCGGCACTGGGCTGACACACGCGGTCGAGGACCGAGCGGGCCGCCCTCCTCCGCGTGGACGATGACGACCACGCCACCGGCTCATATCACGGGGCGAGGCCCGGGAGCCGAGCGCCCCGCCGGTCACTCCGGAGCGGGGTCGGGACAGGCTAGGGCGCGAGTACCACCTTGATGCTGCCTGCCGCTCGATCGGCGGCGGTGGCGAAGGCCTCGCGCGCGTCCTCCAGCGCAAAGTCGTGGGTGATCAGCGTCTCGGCAACCTCCGGGTTCTGGGCCATGAGCGCCATCGCTTCCTCGAAGTCAGAAACGCCGTCCGGCGCCGCGTAGACCGCGGACCCGGTCAGCCTGACTTCCTTCGACACCAGACGAAAGAGCTCGACCTCGTTGTGCTCCCACTGCACGCCCACAACCGACACCGATCCGCCTTTCCGTACAAACTCCAAGGCCAGATTCACCGATCGCGCCGCTCCGCCGATGGCCTCGATGACCACGTCCGGGAGCGGTGTGCCGTCGAGCTTATCGGCGATCTCATCTTGGGTGGCGGTGTCGTCCACGCGCAGCACGCGGGTGGCGCCGAGGGCCATCGCGGCCTGCTCCTGCCGCGCGTGGCGCGCCATGATGATGATCTCGGACGCGCCCGCCGCCTTGGCCGCGGCGACCGCGCACAATCCGATCGTGCCCGCGCCGACGATCCCGACCGAGGGTCGGTAGCCCGGGCGGCTCAGCCTCAAGGCGTGCAGGGCGACGGCCACCGGTTCGACCAGCGCGCCCTCGCGATCACTCAGGTCCGGGCGCAGCGGCACCAGGCAAACGGACGGAATCTCAAAATAGTCGGCCAGGCCGCCGGCCTTGTCCGGGTAGACGCCGAACACAAAGTCGCCGGTCTCGCAGATGTTGTAGGAACCCGCCCGGCAGTTCCGGCAGTGACCACAGCGAGCGAGCGGCTCGATGGCGACACGGTCGCCCACCTTGACGCGCGCGGCGCTATCGCCCAGCTCCACGACTTCACCGCACGCCTCGTGCCCCATGAAGATCTCGTTCGAGTCGAGACCCCGTTGAAGTCGGCTGACCGTGTGGACATCGCTGCCGCAGATGCCGGCGCCCAGGGTTCTGACGACGGCGGTACCGGGCCTCGCCCGAGGCTCTAGTATCTCCTCCACCACGACGGCGTCCGTCTTGCTTGCTCTGACCGCCCGCATGGATTCCCTCCTCCGGCCGCGAGGGCCGCTGCTCGTCACGCTGCCGCTGCCCGCCATCGCCGGTCTCGTTTCGTGGCTCCGCGCGCCACCGGAACCACCGATTCAGCGCCGCCCACCCATCGCGGCGCGTGCGGCCGCAACGGCTGCCGAAACCGGCGAGGCCCGGAGGCGAGCGGTATTCTCGCGCAACCGGGATTCGGCCGCGACCGGCCCGCGGCGCCGACGGATGTCCGGCTACAGTACCGTGAACGTCGACGTTCACCGCCGGGTCGAACAAGGGAGGCAAACCGTGGCCACCATGGTCGGGGTGCGGGTGCTCGGCGACCTCGCCGTCAGCGTGGATGAGTTCCCCATTCCAGAACCTCCGCTGGGCGACGTTCGCATCAAGATCATGGGTGCGGGCGTCTGCGGCAGCGATCTCTTCCACTTTCGAAGCACGCGCGAGCAAATCGGAGAGCGGAACAAGCTCGTCACCGGACACGAGCCCGCGGGCGTCGTGGATGCGGTCGGCGAGGGCGTGAAGGGGCTCGAAGTCGGCGATCGCGTTGCCGTGTACCACGTGGCCGCGTGCGGTCACTGTCGGGAGTGCCAGGACTTTCGACCCCAGTACTGCGGCAACAGCCGGATCATGGGCCTGACCGTGAATGGCTCCGACGCGGAGTACATGCTGGCGCCCGCGCACCATTGCCACCGGCTGCCCGACAACATCTCGTTCGAGGATGGAGCGCTGGCCGCGTGCATTGGCGGCACCGCCTGGTCGGCGTTGCGGCAGCAGAACGTCTCCGCCACCGACACCGTGGGGATCTACGGGCTGGGGCCTGTGGGCCTGGCGGCGGCGCTGCTGGCCAAATCGCTCGGTGCGCGTGTCATTGGCACCGAGCCGTCCGGGCCGCGGCGTGAGCTCGCAACGCAGCTCGGCGTGGACGTCACGATCGACCCGACGACGGGCGACGCGGTCGAGGCGGTGCTCGAGGCCTCGGACGGCGGAGTGCCGAAGGCCATCGAGGTCTCTGGCAACCCAACGTCAAGGGCCAACGCCGTCCTTCAGGCCGCGCCCCTGGGATCGGTCGCCTACGTTGGCGTGGGCGCGC
Organism: Chloroflexota bacterium; assembly: GCA_965247475.1. Classification (GTDB taxonomy): domain Bacteria; phylum Chloroflexota; class UBA11872; order UBA11872; family UBA11872. The sequence continues at coordinate 1,548,150 of OZ252016.1, read as the reverse complement.
CGGCGTTCGAGGTCGATGCCTGGATCCTCATCGATCGGCAACTCAAGCTCATCGGATCGTGGATCTTCGAACCGCCTGAACTGGACGAGCTCCTGTCGTACATGAGCCAGCGTGGTCTCAGCTTCGATCCGTTCATCACGCATCGGTTTCCGCTGGCCGAGGCGCAGCGTGCGTATGAGCTGGCCAACACGCGTGAGGCCGGCCGCGTGATGTTCACGTTCGACTAGCCGCGGTTTTTGCGCTCGCGTTGTCGACAGGCTGACGGCCGTCGGGTTCCGTCATTCCGGCGCACGCCGGAATCCAGAACAAGTGCGGTGTCGACCGCCCAAGCCCGCCGGACCCCGGGGTTCGCCAGAGCGACAAGCCTGGGCACGTCACACCGTGCACCCTGAGCCCTTCGACTGGCTCAGGGCAGGCCCTCGCCGGTCCGGCTGCCACGAGATTCCTCGCTCCGCGTGGAATGATAGGTGGGCGGCCTAGGGTGACGGACCGGCACGCGCGTCGAGCGGCACCGGGACGCCCGGAACATTCACGCGAATCCGGTAGAGACTAGTGCAGGCCGTGATGAACAGGGTCTTCCAGTCGGAATCGCCCCAGCCGAGATTCGCGGGCGGCTCCGGCGGGATGATGCGTCCGAGCAATTGACCCCGACGGCAGTAGACCCACACGCCGCCGGGGCCGGTGCAGTAGACGTTCTCCCAGCTGTCGACCTTCATCCCATCGGTCCAGCCCGCTTCGTCTGAGTTCAGTTCGGCAAAGACCCGCCCTTCGTCCAGGCGGCCATCCGCGCGAAGGGCGAAGACACGGATGTGGCGACGGTCGGTGTCAGCCACGTAGAGCCGCCGCTGATTCGGGGACAGCGCAAGTCCGTTGGGCATCTCAAAGTCATCCGCCAGCAGGTCGAGCGCCCCGTCGGGCGTGATCCGGTAGAGCCCCTGGAAGGGCAGTTCCTTGCCCTCGGTTCCGTTCCGGAGACCGTAGGTCGGGTCGGTGAAGTAGATCGTGCCGTCGGACCGGATCACGAGATCGTTCGGGCTGTTGAGGCGCTTCTCGTGATACCGGTCGGCAAGCAGCGTGGTGCGGCCGTCCGTCTCAATGCGTGTAACCGCGCGCGCCCCGGCTTCACAGATAACGAGTCGGTGCCGGGCATCCAGCGTGAGCGCGTTGGCTGCATTGCTCGGCGCGCGAAAGGTCCGAACCTCCGGTCCCTCCAGCAATTCCTGCCAGCGAACGATCCGGCTGCTGACCACGTCGACGAACAGCAGATGATCGCCGCGCCAGACGGGGCCTTCCGTGAATTTGAATCCGGCCGCCACGCGCTCGATCGTCGCGTCGGACGAGACCAGGTTGGCAAAGCCGTCGTCCCGAATCTCGTGGGTGGCAGCCATGCGCTCGATCAGAGGCTCGCGTCGCGACGGCGATCTGGCTCTAGCCCCTGAGCCCCCCGGTTAGAAGCCCGCGCACAAAGTAACGCTGGAGCGCGAAGAAGACCGCCAGCGGGAGCACCATCGAGACGAACGCCGCCGCCGTCAGCAGCTCCCAGTCCGCGCCGCGCGACGATACGAGACTGGCGATGGTGAGCGTGAGCGGACCTCGGTCCGCGGAGATCGGCGGCAGGATGCCCGGCACCAACTCGGGACTTCCGCCAAGGAAGATCAGCGCCACCAGCAAGTCGTTCCAGATCCAGAGGAACATGAAGATCCCGAGCGAGGCCAGGGCGGGAGTGGACAACGGAAGGACGATCTTGAAGAAGACCACACGACTCGAGGCGCCGTCTACCTGTGCGGCCTCCAGCATTTCACTGGGCAGAGCGGCAAAGAAGTTTCGCAAGAGAAAGACGGAAAACGGCAAGCCAAACCCCATATGCACCAACCAAATACCCAAGTATGTGGCAGTGAGATTGAGGAACCCGAGTAGCTTGAGCAACGGGATAAGCGTCATTTGAAGCGGAACGACGAGCAGGGCTATCACAAAAAAGAACAGGGTGTCGCGCAGCGGGAACTTCATCCACGCGAACGCGAAGGCCGTGAAGGCGGCGATCAGGATCGTGAGGAATGTGGCCGGCACGGTGATCATGATGCTGCTCACGAAGCTGTCGCCAACGCCTCGTCGGAAGAGGACGAACGCATAGTTCTCGAGCGTGAACTCGAACGGAAGCTGAAACGCCGTCCACCACCCCGACGTTGCAACGTCGAGCTTCTTCCGAAACGAGCTAACAAGCAGCCCAACGCTCGGAAACGTCCAGAGCAAGGCAATGACGATGAGCAGGACATGCAGCGGGCCCTTCGATGTCGCCCGGATCAGCCGCACCGAGCGCGTATCGCGGCGGCGCCTCGGTGGATCAGCCGTCGTTGGCGTGGCGCGTGGACTCGATGCCGTTGATCCCGCCATCACCGATCGCGCTCCTGCCGGCGAAATCGCCGGATATTGATTGCGATCACGGGTAGTGAGAGAAGCAGAAGGACGACCGAGAGCGCCGAGGCGATCCCGAACTCTCGGTATTCGAACATTTCCTTGTACATACGATTAGCCACGACGTCGGTTTCGAACAATCCGCCCGTCATTACGAAGACCAAGTCGAAGACCTTGAGCGCGGATATCACCAGAACGGTTGCAATGACATAGATGGTCGGCATGATCGATGGACGAATGATGTGCCAAAAGAGCTTCCACTCGCTTGCCCCATCGACCCGCGCGGCCTCCAGCAACTCCTGGGGCAAGCTGCGGATGGCCGCGGAGAAGACCATCATTGCAAAGCCCGTGGTCATCCAGACGGCGGCCACGATGATGGCGATATTGTTGATGCCGAAAAAGGGAATGAGATGCTTGCTAATGAGAAACGGGTGTGGATCAAAGCCAAGGGTCGTCAGCGCCGCGTTGGCCGCTCCCCACTGAGGGAATCCCGGCGGCTGAAAGCCGTAGATGAACCTCCAGATCACGGCGGCCGCCGTGAAGGAGATGGCCATCGGCAGGAACACCAGCGTCTTCACGATCACGTCATACCGAACGCGCTCGGCCATCACGGCGATGAGCAAGCCGAGCACCGTCGTGACGCTGGTAAACAGGATCATCCACAAGAGACTGTTCAGCAGCGCCAGCTGCGTCTCCTCTTTGAGGAAGACGCGTACGTAGCTCTCGAGGCCGACGAACTCCGTCGAGTTGGAGTTCATCAGGCTGCGGCGAAACGTGTCGAGGGAGGGGTAGACCAGGAACACGGCGAGCGCCAGCAGTCCGGGAAACACCCAGATCCACGGCGCGATCCGATTCGTTCTAAGCAACCGCCGCCCCGACAGTCACCGGTTCAGCAGCCCGCGGACGAGGCCCGCGGGCTGCCCGGCGCGCGAATCGAACGATCGTTACAGGTTCGCGACGACGCTGTCGAAGTCGGCCAGGATGTCGTCGAGACTGTTCGGGTCTCTCAGGTACTTGATGGAGGACTCGAAGAACTTCGGCTGAAGCGGAGCACCCCACGTGTTGTCGTTCCCGTGGCGGTAGATCTTGGCCTCTTGGAAGATCCTCGCGATCTCGCGATTGACCGGATTCGAGTAGGCATCCAGCTGGATTAGCCGGTTGCTCGAGAGGAACCCGCCCGTGCTAGCCCATAGCTGCTGCGTGCCCGTGGAGCTGATGTATCGAATGAACGATTGCGTCTCGGGACGGTCGGTGAGCGTGACCATCACTCCGGAGCCGCCGCTGCTCGCGCCCTCGAACGCCGGATTGATCGTCGGGTAACGGAACACTGAGAAGTCCTCGCCCGGCCGCAACTCTGGGAACCGGTCGGCGATGGTCGGGAACACAAAGGAGCCCATCTGGTGCATGTAGGCCCGCGGCGGGTCCATGAACGGCAGCACCGCCGCGTCGGACCAGCGGGTCGACAGGATCGTGTCCACGCCGCCGAAGACGTAGTCGGGGTTGAGCGCGATCTCACCCCACCGCTCCCACTCGCGCTTGATGCGAGGGTCGGTCCACGGAATCTCGTGCCTTCCCCAGGCGTCGTAAACCTCTGGCCCCTGGTCGGCCAGCACGTACTCCTGAATGAAGTCGGAGCCCTGCCAGCCACTGTGAACGTCGTGCTCGGTGCCCATGCCCCAGGGCGTCCCGCCTTGAGCCACGATCCGGTCAGAGAGATCGATCATCTCGTCCCACGTGGTCGGGACCTCGAGTCCCTCGGCCTTGAACCGGCTGGGGCTGTACCAGACGAGCCCCCGCATGTAGAGGTAGACGTGCACGCCGTAGACCGTGCCGTCGACGGAGCTCATGTCGATGAACGCCGGCGAGTATTGCTCGCCGAACTCGTCGATGTTCAGGAACGTCTCGAGTGGGACCAGGTGCCCGTCCCGCGCCAGTTGGCTGGCGTGGCCAATGCCGAACAGCACGGCGACGTCCGGTGGGTGCCCACCCTCGGTACGGGCGGTCATCGTGGCGAACATGTCGGGCGACTGCTCGTGCGCCACCTTGCCGCCGGTGGCTTCCTCCCACGGCTTGACGATGGCTTCGAACGCCTCCAGCTCTGCGCCGCCCCACGGAGTGATGACCTCGACAGTGCCAAGGTCGCCATGGACCTCGACCTCCCGCACCACGACCCGCTCGACCTCGCGCGTGACGACCTTCTCGACCTCGACGACCTTCTCGACCTCGACGACCCTCTCGACCTCAACCGGGACCTCGACCTCGACCGGAACCTCGACCTCGACCCGCCTGATGATCTCGACCTCAACCGGGACCTCTCTGACTCGCTCGACCTCAACCGGGACCTCTCTTATGGTCTCGACCTCGACCGCGACCTCCTGCACGACGATGCGGTCGACCGGGACCTCCTTGATGATCTCGACCTCGACCGGGACCTCCTGGGTCACGACCTTGGTCTCACCGCACGCGGCCAGCGCGGCCGCGCCTACACCGCCCGCCACGCTGAGCAGGCCGGCTCGGATGATGTGCCTACGACTTAAGCCTCTTCGACCGTCCATTGAAGCCCCCTCCTCGCCCGCCAACTCCGGGCGTCTAACCTCTCCCGCAGCGGTACCGCCACCATCCTCATACTTGATAGCCGTGTACTCGGGTGAGGTGGTCGGCAAGGATATCCAAGGCGTCCGGGTCTGACAATCGCGGCCTCGACAGGCCGGGCGAGGGTTCGGGGTCGGATCCGCCGCGGCGCCCGGGCGGTTGTTGCCGTGCCCTAGCGAACCCGTCGCGTGGCTTATTCGAGGCCGAGAATCGAGAGCGAATCCCGATAGATGATGCCTTCGATCGCGTCGTCGGGGATGCGCGGGAAGTTCGTGCCTCCGACCTGCTCGTTGAGCCGTCGCAGCTTCTCCATCCCTTCGATCGGCGTCCAGTACGGGAAATCGGTTCCGAACAGCAGCTTGTCGGTGACGCCCCATTCATGCATCAGAATCAGGCCTCGCCACGCCTGCCACGGCCGCACCCAACCGGCGCCCGACACGTCCGCATACATGTTCGGATGCTTGCGCAGCACGACCGCGCAGTCGCGCTGCCAGGGATGCCCCATGTGGGCGATCACCAGCGTGAGATCGGGGAAGGCCTGCGCGACCTCGTCAAAGAGGATCGGCAGGCTGTTCTTGAGCGTGGCCCGGTCATGCGGATGCGTTCCGGCGTGCGTGAGGATCGGGAGCCCCAACTTGATCGCGAGCGAGTACATCGGGAAGAACGTGGGGTCGGCGGGGTTGTAGCGGCCAAGCACCGGGTGCAACTTGATGCCGCGCAGGCCAAGGTCCGTGACGGCGCGTTCGATCTGCTCGAGATGATCGTCCTCGGTGGGATCGATGGCCGCGAAGCCTATGAGCTTGCCGGGGTCCCGGTTCACCCATTCCGACGTGTACTCGTTTGGGCTGACGGTGCCCGTCCCGCGCGCCCGAACGCCGAAGCAGATGGCCTTGTCCACCGGTTCCATCTGCTCCTGGAAGTAGTCGAACTCCAGGGGCTCCAGCGGCGGGTACCCGGCGTTTTCCATCTTCGCCCAGGCCGCTTCGGTGATGTCGTCGGGCTGTAGGCAGTGGGTGTGAACGTCGACGATCATGGAGTGCACCTTTGCGGCAAGGCCGTCCCTGAACGGCCTGAACAGCTAGCGCTGGCCGGCAACGACGTCACCGCAGCGTAGTCCTTCCGGCGAAGGACGGGACCTTCAAGCGCATGGCCGGTCGATGCAGGTTGTAGAGGTCCATCGGTTCGTACGGATGCTCACGCGCGGCGTCCTCGTTGAACTCGACGCCGAGGCCGGGGCGATCGGGGATCTCCAGCCAGCCGTCTTTGACCGTCATGGGATTCGCGCAGACCTCGAATCGCCACGGCTCGGGCGGGAAGTGCTCCAAGGTGAGGAAGTTGGGGATGCAGGCCGCCATTTGGACCGCCGACGCGTAGGAGACCTCGCCGTTGGGGTTGTGCGGCGCGAAGGCGACGTAGTGGGAATCCGCGATCGCGGCGATCTTGCGGGCCTCGAGCATGCCGCCGCAGTGGGACATGTCGGGCTGGACCACGTCGGCGCCGCCGCAAGCGAGCAGCTGCTGGAAGCTGAAGATCGTGAAGAGGCGCTCGCCGGTGGCGACCGGGATGTCGATCTTGCGACGGACGTAGGCCATGGCCTCGAGGTTCTCGTGGGGGACGGGTTCCTCGAAGAAGGTGATGTTGAACTCCTCGACCGCCTTGCCCGCCCGAACGGCGTTGCCGACGGTGTTGAAGATGCCGTTGCAATCGATGTAGAGATCGAGGTCGGGGCCGACGGCTTCGCGGACCGCGCCGACGGCGTCGATGCCGGCGTTGAGGATGGAGTTGTCGAGGCGGTAGAAGTCGATGCCGGGCCGGCCGCCCCAGGGATTGAACTTGAGGCCCTGAACGCCGAGCTCGAGCACGGCGCGGGCGGCGTCGGCGAATTCGGCGGGGCTCATGCCCTGCCGGTACCAAGCGTTGGCGTAGAGCTTGACCCGGTCGCGGGTGCGCCCGCCGAGCAGCTCGTACACGGGGACGCCGAGGGCCTTGCCCTTGATGTCCCACAGGGCCGTCTCGACGCCGCTGATGGCGCTGGTCAGCACCGCACCGCCGGCGTAGAAGGCCCGCCGATACATCTCTTGGAAGTGCTTCTCGATGGCCGAGGGGTCTTTTCCGATCAGATAGCGCCGTAGCTCCCGCACGGCGGCCTCGACCGTCGCGGACTTGCCCTCCAGGGTGGCCTCACCGACACCGTGGATGCCCTCGTCGGTCTCGACCTTGACGATCAGCCAGTTACGCCAGGACCCGCCGACCAGGAAGGTCTTTACGTCCGTTATTCGCATGAGGCGAGCCTCCTTCGATAGGGGTCGAAACCTGGGCTGCCTGCTTGTCTCACGTGAGGCCAAGCAGTGCGAGCGAATCGCGGTGAATGATCTCCTCGATCACGTCGTCTGGGATGCGCGGCAGGTTCGTGCCGTCGACCTGCTCGTTCAGCCGCCGCATCTTCTCCATCCCCTCCTGCGGCGTCCAGAGCGGGAAGTCAGAGCCGAACAGCAGCTTGTCGGTGACGCTCCACTCGATCATGAGGATCAGGGCTTCCCAGGCCTGATAGGGCCGCACCCAGCCGCCGCCCGAGACGTCCGCGTAGACGTTGGGGTGCTTGCGCAGCACGATCGCGCAGTCGCGCTGCCAGGGGTGGGCCATGTGCGCGATCACGAACTTGAGGTCCGGGAAGGCCTGGGCCACATCGTCGATCCGCAGCGGGTGGCTGTACTTGAGCACCGCGCGTGGGTCAGGCGAGGTGCCCATGTGCGAGAGGATCGGCAGACCCAGGCGCTGGGCGCGCTCGTACATGGGGAAGACGGTGGGGTCGGCGGGGTCGTAGCCGGCGGTGGTCGGATAGACCTTGAGCCCGCGCAGGCCGAGATCGGAGGTGGTCCGCTCGATCTCGCCCATGAAATCATCCTGGGTGGGATCGATCGCGGCGAAGCCGATCACCCGGTCGGGATCGCGCTTGACCCAGTCCGCGGTGAAGTCGTTCGGGCTCCGGGCCCCGGTCCGTTCGGATCGGACGCCGAACACGATCGATCGGTCGACGACCTGCATGGCCTCGGCGTAGGTCTCGAACGCCAGCGGCTGCATGGGCGCATAGCCCGAGCGCTCATTGGCTCGGTGAGAGGCCTCGCTCATGTGTTCCGGCTGCAGGCAGTGGGTGTGAACGTCGACGATCACCGGGTCCGACCTTGCAGCGAAGCCGTTCCAGCGCGCGCGACGCCGACGGCGCTCCGGCTGGCGGCCGCGCCGGACGGCCACAACGTCACCGCAGCGCGCTCCTCTTCGAGAATGAATGGACGTCCGCGCGCTCCCTGGGCCGGTGCAAGTCGTAGAGGTCGCGCGGTTGATACGGATGCTCACGCGCGGCGTCCTCGTTGAACTCGACGCCGAGGCCGGGGCGATCGGGGATCTCCAGCCAGCCGTCTTGGACCGTCATGGGATTCGCGCAGACCTCGAACCGCCACGGCTCGGGCGGGAAGTGCTCCAAGGTGAGGAAGTTGGGGATGCAGGCCGCCATTTGGACCGCCGACGCGTAGGAGACCTCGCCGTTGGGGTTGTGTGGCGCGAAGGCGACGTAGTGGGAATCCGCGATCGCGGCGATCTTGCGGGCCTCGAGCATGCCGCCGCAGTGGGACATGTCGGGCTGGACCACGTCGGCGCCGCCGCAGGCGAGCAGCTGCTGGAAGGCGAAGATCGTGAAGAGGCGCTCGCCGGTGGCGACGGGGATGTTGATCTTGCTACGGACGTAGGCCATGGCCTCGAGGTCTTCGTGGGGGACGGGTTCCTCGAAGAAGGTGATGTTGAACTCCTCGACCGCCTTGCCCGCCCGAACGGCGTTGCCGACGGTGTTGAAGATGCCGTTGCAATCGATGTAGAGGTCGAGGTCGGGGCCGACGGCCTCGCGCACCGCGCCGACGGCGTCGATGCCGGTGTTGAGGATGGAGTTGTCGAGGCGGTAGAAGTCGATGCCGGGCCGGCCGCCCCAGGGATTGAACTTCAGGCCCTGGACGCCCAGCTCCAGCACGGCGCGGGCCGCGTCGGCGAGTTCCTCGGGGCTCATACCCTGGCGGTACCAGGCGTTGGCGTACAGCTTGACCCGGTCGCGGGTGCGCCCGCCGAGCAGCTCGTACACCGGTACCCCGAGGGCCTTGCCCTTGATGTCCCACAGCGCCGTCTCGACGCCGCTGATGGCGCTGGTCAGGACCTCGCCGCCGGCGTAGAAGGCCCGCCGGTACATCTCTTGAAAGTGCTTCTCGATGGCCGAGGGGTCTTTTCCGATCAGATAGCGCCGTAGCTCCCGCACGGCGGCCTCGACCGTCGCGGACTTGCCCTCCAGGGTGGCCTCACCGACACCGTGGATGCCCTCGTCGGTCTCGACCTTGACGATCAGCCAGTTCCCCCAGGACCCACCGACCAGGAAGGTCTTGACATCGGTGACTTTCATCCCGCACCCACGCTATCTGTGTCGATCATTCAGGCACCCAACCGCGGATAGGGGCGGCCTGCCCGGCAGACGGCCCGCGATTACTCGAGTCCAAGAATCTCAAGCGAGTTCCGATTGATGATGCTTTCGATCACGTCGTCCGGGATCGCGGGCAAGTTCGTGCCCTTGACCTGGTCATTGAGCCCCCGCAGCTTCTCCATCCCCTCCTGGGGCGTCCAGAACGGGAAGTCGGAGCCGAACAACAGCTTGTCGGTGACGCTCCACTCGATCATGAGAATCATGGCTTCCCAGGCCTGATAGGGCCGCACCCAGCCCGCGCCCGAGACATCGGCGTAGACGTTGGGGTGCTTGCGCAGCACGATCGCGCAGTCGAGCTGCCAGGGGTGGGCCATGTGCGCGATCACGAACTTGAGGTCCGGGAAGGCCTGGGCGACGTCGTCGATGCGCAGCGGGTGGCTGTACTTGAGCACCGCGCGCGGGTCGGGCGAGGTACCCATGTGCGAGAGGATCGGGATGCCCAGGCGCTGGGCGCGCTCGTACATGGGGAAGACGGTGGGGTCGGCGGGGTCGTAGCCGGCGGTGGTCGGATAGACCTTGAGCCCGCGCAGGCCGAGATCGGAGGTGGTCCGCTCGATCTCGTCCATGAAATCATCCTGGGTAGGGTCGATGGCGGCGAAGCCGATCATGCGGTCGGGATCGTGCTTGACCCAGTCCGCGGTGAAGTCGTTGGGGCTCCGGACCCCGGTCCGTTCGGATCGGACGCCGAACACGATCGATCGGTCGACGACCTGCATGGCCTCGGCGTAGGTCTCGAACGCCAGCGGCTGCATGGGCGCATAGCCCGAGCGCTCGGCGGACCGGCGCGCCGCCTCGCTCACATGCTCCGGCTGGAGACAGTGTGTGTGGACGTCAACAATCATGATGAAGCTCTCTCCCTTCTATGCACGCGGACTTCTCGCGGGACCGCCCGCATCATCCCTTGACCGCGCCTGCCGTTATTCCCGGACGAGACCCCGCTGCAAGACCAGCACGATGATGAAGATCGGAACCGCCGAGAGTGTCGACGCTGACATCGCCACGGCCCAGTCGGTAGCCGTCTGCTCCGCGGTGAACGTCGTGCTGACTCCAATCGGCAGAGTCCTCACATCCGCTGTCGTCGTGAAGACCAACGCAAACAGAAACTCATTCCATGACAGAATGAAGGCGAATAGCGCCGTCGCTACGATTCCGGGGATTGACAGCGGGAGTATCACCCGGAACAGAGCGCCCAATCGACTCGCTCCATCGACCATTGCCGCCTCCTCCAACTCACGCGGCAGTGATTGAAAATAGCTGCGTAGCAACCATAGACAGAATGGCACAGAGAATGTCGTATACGTAATGATCAACGAAGTGAGGCTATTCGCAAGATTGAGCGCTACAACGATTTTGAAGAGTGGAATGAGCAAGAGCACCGACGGGACCGTGTAGGTGAGCAGGATGAACCGGCCTATCGACTCGCTGCCGGGAAAGCGCAGCCGCGCGAGGCTATACGCGCCGAGTGTGGAGACGACAATCGCAATCGCGGTGGTCGCGGTCCCTACGATCAGGCTGTTGAGAGCGAATCTCAGGAACTGGGGATCCAGTGCGACGACGGCCAGGTGATCGCCGACAAATGCGCGTGGAAGCAGGATTTCCCCGAGCCTGCGATTGAGAAACGTCTCAACCGGGCTGATCGATCCCACCACCATAAAGTAGATGGGAAAGATGCTGATGATCGATAGCACGAGAGCGAGGAGTGCCCTCGGACGGTGCCGGGACCGCAGCGCTTTCGCGATTCGCACGGCCATGGCTACTCGTCCTCGATCCAGCCGATGCGGAGCACCAGCAACGACAAGATGACGACCAGAAGCACCATCACCGCGGCAATGGCGGAGCTCATGCCGATGTCGTATTCACGGAATCCCGCCGTATAGACCCGCATGGGCAACGTCAACGTCGCCCGGGCCGGACCTCCGCCCGTGAGGAGATACACCATGTCGAAGGAGTTGAACGTCCAGATGGTGCGAAGGACCAGAACGATGACGATGATGTAGCGCAGCGCCGGCACCGTGATGTATCGGAACATCTGCCACGCCGACGCCCCATCGACCTTGGCGGCCTCGTACCAGTGCTCTGGGATCGTTTGCAAACCGGCCAGGAGCACGAGGAACGTCCACGGCAGCCCTTTCCAGACGTAGACGGCAATCAAGGACATCATTGCCGTGACGCCGTCGGACAGCCACGCAATCGGCTCGGGCAGGATGCGGAGCCACAGGAGGAGCGCGTTCAACGGCCCGAATTGCGGATGGAGCACCCATATCCAAACGAAGGCGGTCACGAATGATGGGATCACCCACGGCAGGATGTTGAGCGTTCGAAACAGGCCCCGTCCGCGGTAACTTGCATTCACCGATAGGGCAATGACCATCCCGATGATCACTTCGCCGGCCACGGCGCCGGCCGTCAGCACGGCGCTGTTGAGGACGACCTTCCAGAATTCCCCGTCGCTCACCAGCCGTCCGAAGTTCTCCAGTCCAACGAACTGGGGCTCTACGTTTGGTCGCGACAGATTCTCGTCGAAGAACGCCAGCCACATCGTCGAGATCATCGGGTACAGCACGACGGCTCCGATGAGCAAGACGGTTGGCAGGAGCAGCGCGACGCCAAGGAGCCGCTCGGAATCGCGCAGGCTGAGGCGTCGATTGAAGACGCGAGGAAGCCGTGGCTTCATTGTCGCCGCCGAATCATTCACATCACCCGTTTATGCAGGAGGCGGGCCTACAGCCAGAGCTGACGGCCCGCCTCCAAATCCGGAACGTAATCTACGAGTTCTCGTCGATTACCTTCTGAACTTCCTCCTCGGCCCACTGAACGGCTTCCTCGGGGCTCTCACCCTGGATCACCCTGATGAACATGTCCTTCACGATGCTCCGAGCGGTCACGATGCCCAACAGCCCGGAACCCTGGGACCCGAACTTCGATCCGCCAACCCACGCCTGCTGAGACGCGGCAACTCCGGCCCGGATGATGTGGGCGACGGGAGCGATGCGCGGGTGGCCCCAGTAGTCATCGCTCTCCTGGACCACCCTGTGCGTGGGCGCCCATCCGACCACCGTGCTCTGGAACCACTCCTGGTAGTTATCGCGGTTGAACAGGGCGGCGAAGAAATCGACCATACGATCGGGATATGGCGTCTGAGTGGTGATATTGAGGATGTTCATGCCCGCCAACCCGGCTCCGGTCCCGGCCACGGTTGGCTGCGCGACAGCGGCAACCCTGTCGAGCATCTCGGGCTTGTCGGCCAGGAACGTACCGGAGAACGAAGTCGACGACACCATGTGGGCCGTCGCCCCGCGAATGAACTCGCCGCGACCGGCGCCCTCGTCGCGGCTGGGCGCGCCGTCGGCCGAGACGTCGTCCAAGGCCTTCGCGAGCTTGAGCGCCGCGATCGTGCCTGGACTGTTGATGGAGTTGTTGCCGTCTTGGTCGAAGACATATGCGTCATGCGCCGGCATCAAGCTCCACGCCAACTTGGGATGGGCGTCTCCCAAGTACGTGTAATAGCCATAGATGTCCGGCGGATTATTCAGCGCCGTCGCGTTTGCCACGATGGTGTCCCATGTGGTCGGGTCAGGAAGGCTGTTCTCTGCGTACAGGTCCGTTCGGTAGTAGAGGATGTGCGGCCACAGGAACTGAGGAACGCCGTAGGCCACGCCGTCCACCATGGTTGCATCCAGGTCGTTCTGACCGAAGTTGCTGCGACCTATGCGGTCCAGAGCGGAGTCGGCGCTCGTCACGATCTCTTGCCCCGCCCAGCTCCACGTGGCGTCCGGCTGGCTCCAGAGCATGTCCGGCAAGGTGTTGGTGGCCTTGGCCGCGAGGATCTTCGGCTCCGTCTCACGGAACGGAATCACCTCGCGGTTCATCCTCACGCCGGCCTCCGTGCCGGCACGGGCGAACCACGCATCCTGTGCCGCTACGCCGAGCGGTCGCGTCTCAAAGTCCCAGAACGCGATGTCGACGATCTCGCGCTGGACCTGGACTTCCTTGACGACCTGGACCGTCACGACCCTCTCGACCTCTTGCCGTACGATCTTCTCGACCTCGACCGGCACTTGCTCCTTGACGATCTTCTCGATCACCACTTCCCTGGTGATCACCTTCTCGACCTCGACGACCTGCGTCTCACCGCACGCCGCCAGGAGGACACCGGCCGCGGTTGTTCCGCCGGCTACCGCCGCCAGACGGAGCAAACGGCGTCGGCTCAGCATCTGTGCTCGTCCTTGCTTCTCGTGCATCAACGATCTCCTCCCCCGTACGGGGCGCTAGCCTTGACAACTCACAATGCACCTAGCTCCCGGTTCCCTTCTGGCAACCTCCCCACGCCCGTCTGCGCACGCCTGTGCGTGCCCGTTCGAGCGCCCATCGCTCTGCGCCTGCCGCAGGGCGCGTTGCGAGCACCGAACCATAGCACTACCCACCGTCACGTCGGTGCCGGGCGTCGACACGCGCGGGTGCCACGACGGCCCCGTGAACCTGAAACAAACCTGTCGCGCGCGACCGACGGCGGCTGGCGGGACTGAGTCCTGGTTGGGGAGGAGGGACCCGAGTTCGCCGACGATTGAGGGCCATTCCGACGCGGAGCGAGGGCCGGTGCTGCGTCCATCGAACGGGTCTCATGGCCACCGGACTGGCAAAGGCTTGTCTTGGGACCCTTAAAGGAATCGGGTGGCGTCCCGGTACACCGGGGCTGGCAACCGGTGCGCGCGGCCGCACCCGTCGGCTCGAGGCCCGCGGTTGCCGCGTGCGGGCGCCGCGCTAATAATCGATACATCGCGGGGGTAGCTCAGTTGGCAGAGCGCTAGCCTTCCAAGCTGGATGTCGCGGGTTCGAGCCCCGTCCCCCGCTCCGAACAGGCTGAGAAGGGCGAAATCCGCTGGCTCGCGGCGGCCGGCGACATCTGGCCTTCCGCCCGCATACGCCACGCCCTGCAACGGCGTCGCCACAGTCGCCTCACGCCTTGGCGCGTCGCGTGGCGCTCTGTTCCGGGGCAAGCTATGGCGCCCGCGACTGGCCAAGCGGCCGGCAACCAATCAATGGGCGCTGACGCGGTGACGATGTTATAGGATATGACTGGTCATAATAACCAGTTGATTGTCAGCGATGCGTGAAGTGCAAGCGACCGAGGCCAAGGCGCGTCTGGCCGAGCTCCTTCGGCAAGTCGAAGGCGGTGAGACGATCGCGATCACCCGCCACGGCCAGACGGTTGCGCACCTGATTCCGGTTCAAACCGAGGCGTGCGACCGCCGGCAGGAAGCCATGGACCGGTTCATGCAGGCGCGCTCGCGCTGGAAGCCAACCGGGATGTCCAGGGACGAGATCCTCGCCGCGCGCCACGCGGGGCACCGCGTTTGAGCGCGCTCGTCCTCGATGCGTCCGTTGCCGGCAGTTGGCTGCTTGAAGACGAGCTGGATCCGCGAGCCGCGCGCGCCGCCGAGCGCGTGCCGGAGGACGGGGCGCTGGTGCCGCAGCTCTGGCATCTCGAGGTTCGGAACGCGCTGGTCAGCGCCGAGCGTCGAGGCCGCATCACCGCGCGGGGGCTGAACGACCGTCTGCGCGCGTTGCGACGGCTGCCCGTAACGACCGACGCGGCGCCGGACCTCGATGCCGTGGTGGCTCTCGCGCGGTCCTATCACCTATCGATCTACAACGCCGTCTACCTGGAGCTGGCGCGAAGACATCGAGTGGCGCTCGCCACCCTGGACGCCGGACTCGCCCATGCCGCCGTCGCCGAGGACCTGCCCATCGTCGAGTGAGCCGAAACAGGTGAGGAAGTTCAGCCGCGTGCAGCGCATCGGCTTCAGCCCAAGGTCGACAGGCTGCCTGGTTGTCGGTAGAGGCTGCGTGCCGCACCTGGACCCGCACAGGGTCTGCGGGATACCCACTCGGGCACGGGTCCAGGATCGCTTGGGATTGATTCCGTAGCGCCGGGCAAGGGTTGCCTCCCCCCAGCCTATGGCCTCCTTCGATCATGGCCTCAGCGGCACGCGGCGGACGGCTGCGGCGGCCTTGCGGGACCGCTCGACGGCGATCTCGTCCTTGTCGGGCCGTCAGACGCCGCGCGCGTTAGCGGCCCAGCTGCTCCAGCACGACGTGGGCGGCGTTGTGCCCGGGCGCGCCCGTCACCTCGCCCCCTGGGTGCGTGCCGGCGCCGCACAGGTAGAGGCCCTCGACGGGTGTCCGATAGTCAGACCACCCTGGCAGCGGCCGGCGCGACATCATCTGCTGCGGAATGGTGTCGAGATGCCTGATGTTGCCGTCGGTCAGGCCGATGCGCTCTTCGATGTCCTCCGGCGTCAGCAGCGTCCAGTCGACAATCGCGTCCCTGAAGTTCGGGGCGTACCTGGACAGCTCGTCGATCAGCTGCTCCCCGAACTGCCGGCGCATCTCGGACCATGAGCCGTCCCGGATATGGGGCGGCACGAAGAAGACCCACATCGACAGGACGTGGTGGCCTTCCGGGGCGATCGTCGTGTCGTACACGGTCGGGATCTGGACCTGGATGATTGGTGTGGTGGGCACCCGGCCGTTCTTGGCGTCGTTCCAGCTCCGCTCGCACTGCTCGACCGTGGGGCAGAGGTTCATCATCGCCAGGTGCTCCGGGGTGTACTCGGCGCCCAGGTAGCCGGAGAAGTCGGGCAACTCCCGCAGGGCGCAGAGGAACTTGGCGGAGGCCGACTGCGTTTTCAGCGCCCTGACCTCGTCCACGAACTCGCTGTCGAGGTCGGCCTCGTCCAGGAGCTTGAGAAAGGTCCGCTTCGGGTCCGCGTTCGACAGAATGATGTCGGCCTCGATCACCTCTCCATCGTGGAGCTGCACGCCGGCGGCCCGGCCCCTCTGCACCAGGATGCGCCGCACCGCGGCGCCGGTCCTGATCGACACGCCGGCCGCCTCGGCGGAGCGCGCCAGCGACTGGGTGAAGGCGCCCATGCCGCCACGGACGATCCCGAAGTTCTCAGTGTCCTCCCGGAAGGCGCTGTACCTGTAGAGCGCGCTGATGTACGCGCTGCCCGGCGCGCTGATGTTCCCCATGTCCATCGCGCTGGTGCTCACCGCCGCCTTGATCTCGTCCGAGACGAAGTAGCGGTCGATCAGGTCCCTGAGCGGGACGGTCAGCAGCGTCCCCAGCAGCTCCTCCTCCCCCTCCCGGCGAAACCTTTCCGTCAGCTCGGCTAGCGAGGGGGGCGGGCGGAGGTAGTAGCTGCTGAGGATGCGGACGGCGCGGTGCCACAGGTTGGCCCATTCCAGCCAGGCGTCGGCATCCTCGGGCGACAGCTTGCGTACCTCCTCGACCGTCTTCGCGTCGTCGTGCCAGAGCGTCAGCACCTTTCCGTTGGGGAAGGGATGGATGCGCGACGGGTCGATGGGGTAGACGTGGAAGCCGTACCGGCGCAACTCCAGCTCGTCGATCACCTTCTGCTGGAGGATGTGGCAGAGGTAGGAGCAGGTGGAGATCTTGTAGCCCGGGAACCACTCCTCGGTCACCGCCGCGCCGCCAACGATGTCCCTGCGCTCCAGCACCTGGACGTTCAGACCGGCCCGCCCGAGGTACCCGGCGGCGACGAGGCCGTTGTGCCCGGCGCCAACGATGACGACCCTCGTATTCCCGGTCATGGCAAGCTCCTTCCGCCTGCGTCACGGCGGTGTTTGCAAACTAAGACGCCCGACGATCGCGTGTCAACCTAAACCGTGAGCGATTGCGTACGTTACTACGAGGACACGCCTTTTGGCACGGTAGCGCCCAGTATGAAACCCTGACTCACCAACTAAAGAAGAGGAAGACGTCAAGGTTATAGAGGTCGGTCTGCCTGGTCCAGCGCGGACTGCCAAGGGTCTGCGAACCTGCCACCCTACAGTCTCACGATTGGTCGGCACCGAGTCCAGGCCGTGCGCGGACAGAGAGACACGTGCATGTTGATGGTTGTTGTCATCCGTACTCCATCCCAATCTCACGGTCTATTGGTCGCCGATGGGGAAGCTCTCGGTGCGTTTGAAGGGGGACAATGATTGAAGTTCCGAAGGTGCAGTCTACCCCGCCGAGCGCCTTTGTGTATGGCCGAACTGCTGTCGGTGGAATTGGCCGCCGCACACGATCTGCGCTGTGTGCTGTTGGAGTGTGGTTCGCCGTGTATTGGACGCGATGTGAGTTAGGAGAGACCGCAATACTGCACGGCTAGCGCAGAGGTTTGAGCACGCTCCTTCTCGATGCGTCCGTTGCCGGCAGTTGGCTGCTTGACGATGAGCTGGATCCACGAGCCGGGCGCGCCGCCGAGCGCGTGCCGGAGGACGGTGCGCTGATGTTGCGGCTGCTGACGGATGAGCGCGACGACCTGGTCGGGAGCGCACGCGGCTGATGAACCCGGCTGCGGGCGAGCGTGCGGGCCATGGGGGCCGAGGTGAGTGCGGCGCAGCGCTATGTGGAGCGCCGGCTGCAGGAGGGCAAGAGCCGTCGCGAAGCGCTGCGCGCGCTGAAGCGGCACCTGGCCCGCACGATCTTCCGCACCATCAAACGGGACCTCGCCAGCGGCCGCACCCCCTTCGCCTTGACATGGGAGCGTCGAGCAAAGCGAGGAATCTAGGGGGCACGGGAGGAGGCACAGCGGCCCCAAACTGCTCGCGGGCTTCGAAACGACCCTATGCGGCCGTGGAATGTCGCCGGGGGCGTGGCGCCGAGCTAATCCCGGCACGCACTGGTCGAGAGTCCTCCCGACGCGGACCCGCTAGCCCCGCTCCACCTCCGCCCACGCCTCCACGGCGTCGGCCAGCTCTCGCGGTCGGCGGCTCGAGAAGTAGTAGCGCTGGCCGTTGCGGCGCTCGAGCTCCACGCCGTCCGTGCAGAACGCCGAGGTATAGGCCCACCGTCGGCCGCCGATGCCACCGCGGATGCCCCAGCCGAGATACACGCGCAGCGGATACCGCATCGGGGTCGCGCGGGCGATGTCCGCGTGCGCGAGGGTTGGATCGAAGGGGCCAAACCGGGCCGCGACGCCGCCGGCATCGACGCGAACCTGCAGGCGCCGGAAGACCAGCAACGTCGCCGTAAGGGCGAACGCGCCAAAGGTAAGCCCGATGAACCCGCCCCACCTGTCGGACGTCAGCATCCAAATGGCGGCGGCGATCGCCCCGAGATCGAGCACGACCCATACCAGCAAAGCGACCCTGTTCAGTGGCAGGATTTCACAGAAGTTGCGCGGCGTGGACAAAGGGTCCATCCAATCTGGGCCTTCCACGTGCGGCGAATCCTCGCATAAGACGCGCCCGGCGCCCCGGCGTCGGGCCACGTCACAGCGGTCTTCAACGGTGAGCTGTGAATAGCGTCGTTTCATGGCAACACTCTAATGACGTGTTGCGCTTCGTTTGTGAATCTAGGGAGTCCACCCTAGATCGAAGATTGCGGATTGCGGATTGCGGATTGCGGATTGCGGATTGCGGATTGCGGATTGCGGATTGCGGATTGCGGATTGCGGATTGCGGATTGCGGATTGCGGATTGCGGATTGCGGATTGCGGATTGCGGATTGCGGATTGCGGATTGCGGATTGCGGATTGCGGATTGCGGATTGCGGATTGCGGATTGCGGATTGCGGATTGCGGATTGCGGATTGCGGATTGCGGATTGGGGGACGTCATGCCCGCGTCCGCCGGCCCCCCGGCCTCGTTCATGGTGAGCCGGTCGAACCACACGGCCGAACCGGACCCTACCGCCCCCGCCGGGTCGTGGGTCACGCGCGATACGATGTACCATTCCCGTAGGGTGCGGGCAGCGATGCGAGTTCCCGCGCGAGGGAAGGCGGTTGCGATTCGGTGCATAAGTATTTCCACACTAATACTTCTACCCCCCCCCACCCATCACGCCTGGCCGCGCGGCGCTGATGGCCGCGCGGCGGGAGCGGGCCTGGCCTGACTGGCGCTGGGCCGCGGCCGCCCTGCTCGGGCTGGCGCTGCTGGCCGCGCTGGGCGCAGACCGCGCCGCCGCGACCAGCCATTGCAGCACACAAACCAGCGCCGCCCTGATCCGGGACTGCGAGACGCTGCTGGGCCTGAAGGGCGATCTCGACCCCACCAATGAGCTCAACTGGGCCGGGGCCGCTGCCATCGCCTCGTGGACTGGCGTCACCAGCGACGCGACGAACGGCGTCACGCAACTGAATCTCTATGTCCTTGCCCTCAACGGCACGATCCCGAAAGAGTTGGGGAACCTGTCGTCTCTGCAGGTTCTGTGGCTGCAGAACAACGACCTGAGCGGCACGATCCCGAAAGAGCTGGGGAACCTGACGAACCTGACGTCCTTGGCGCTGTGGGGCAACAAGTTGAGCGGCTCGATCCCGACAGAGCTGGGGAACCTGGCGAGCCTGACGTCCTTGGACCTCGGGAGGAACGAGTTGCGCGGCTCGATCCCGACAGAGCTGGGGAACCTGGCGAACCTGACGTCCTTGGGGCTGGGGTGGAACAAGCTGAGCGGCTCGATCCCCGTCGAGTTGGGCAGCCTGTCGTCTCTGCAGTATCTGTGGCTGCAGGCCAACGACCTGACCGGCGGCATCCCGACCCAGTTGGGCAACCTGAGCGCCTTGCAGGAATTGTCGCTGTGGGGCAACAAGTTGAGCGGCTCGATCCCGACAGAGCTGGGGAACCTGGCGAGCCTGACGTCCTTGGACCTCGGGAGGAACGAGTTGCGCGGCTCGATCCCGACAGAGCTGGGGAACCTGGCGAACCTGACGTCCTTGGGGCTGGGGTGGAACAAGCTGAGCGGCTCGATCCCCGTCGAGTTGGGCAGCCTGTCGTCTCTGCAGTATCTGTGGCTGCAGGCCAACGACCTGACCGGCGGCATCCCGACCCAGTTGGGCAACCTGAGCGCCTTGCAGGAATTGTCGCTGTGGGGCAGCAAGTTGAGCGGCTCGATCCCCGTCGAGTTGGGCAGCCTGTCGTCTTTGCAGGTTCTGTGGCTGCAGGCCAACGACCTGACCGGCGGCATCCCGACCCAGTTGGGCAACCTGAGCGCCTTGCAGGAATTGTCGCTGTGGGGCAACAAGCTGAGCGGCTCGATCCCCGTCGAGTTGGGCAGCCTGTCGCCTTTGCAGGTTCTGTGGCTGCAGGCCAACGACCTGACCGGCGGCATCCCGACCCAGTTGGGCAACCTGAGCGCCTTGCAGGAATTGTCGCTGCACCGCAACCCGATGCTGGGCGGCCCCATCCCCACCGAACTGGGCGACCTCGCGAACCTGGAGCACCTGTGGCTGGACAAGACCGGGGTGACCGGCACGATTCCCGCCCAGTTGGGCAGCCTGGCGCAGCTGCAGACGCTGGCGTTGTCCTGCAACGACCTCAGCGGCGCGGTGCCCGCCGCCCTGGGGAACATCGGCAGCGGGGTGACGGGCGTGGATTCGTCGGGCAAGGCCCTGGAAACGCGGCTGTACCTGCAGGGCAATCCCCAGTTGGCGTTGGGACGAGCCGACCTGCCCGCCAGCCTGACCACGCCGCGCGCCAGCCCCAAGCTGACGGTGACGCGAAGCGGGCGGTGCCGGGGCGACCCCGCGCCCAAGCCCCCCCCGCCGCCGCCCGCGCCGTCCAAGCCCAAGCCCAAGCCCAAGCCGAAACCGCCGCCCCCGCCGCCGCCGGCGCCGCGGGTCATCGGCGCTACCAGCTGCGCCCAGGCCGTCATCCCGCCCGAGGGCGGCCGCCTGCTCATCCAGCGTCACGACCAGCCGGCCGCTTCGTTCGAGTTGATACCCGGCCGCCTGTCGGCGGACGGCCAGGACGTGGCCGTGGGCGGAATCATCCGCGACGCCGTGCGGGGCCAGACCTATCTCGTCGTGCGGCGCGACGCCGACGGCCAGGTCGTGCGCCGCTGGGTCCCGCCCGACAGCCCGCTGATCTACCAGATCCCCTGGCCGGAGGTGATCACGCGCTACACCGTGCCGTCCTGCGTGCTGGCGGCCATCCCGCTGGACGCCCAGCACCCGGCGCCGAACCAACTGGTCTGGCGCTACGACGGCGGCGACGAGCGCATCCTCGGCTACGACGCGGCCCTCAAGCAGTGGCGCCACGTGCCGGACATCGCCGCTTTCCAGGCGCTGGGCTTCCGCTGGTGCGACGTGACCGCGGTGAACGTCGGCTTCTTCGAGCGGCTCGCCGTCGGCGGGGCGATCGGCCCGCCCTACCCGACCACCGACCAGCCCGCGCGCGGCGACTACCCCGACTGCGGGACGACGTAACCCCCGCCCCCGGCCCGCCGGCGGACCGGGCCGCGGGGGGGACCTTGGCGCGATCCGGGTGGGTCACGGGCAGGATGGCCGAGGGCAGCCGCGGAACAGTCCCTGCCGTGCGTCCCCGTATCGAGTACGGGGCAGGCTCTGCGCGTGTCGAAGGACGCCTGCGAGTGTGGCCGCTCATGGTTCGACCGGCTCGCCACGCACGGACCCCAGCCCGCCGCGATCGGAGCGGGGGCAGCGTCCGCGGGCCTGCCGCGTGATTCGGCGACACCAAGTCTCCCGCCCACAGGTTGCGCACGGTCTCCCCAGGCGGGCATCCACCTGTGAGCCACGCTGAGATCGTGCGCTGGTAGGCGGCAGGCCCGCACGGGGAGACCGTGGCGCAACCGTCCGTCATTCCCGCGAAAGCGGGAATCCATCCGCGGCCCGCCGACGGGCGAACCGAGGGCGCCGCGACGGCGTCCGCTGGTGATGGAGACCCATGCCGCGCCCTAAGGTCAGAATGACCCACGACCCCCGGCGATGGTTGACGCTGGTTCGCGCTGGCTCTCCCGCGCTACGCTGGGCTTGGCCGGGCCTCGAACGCCGAGTCGTAGTTCTCGAGGAGGTGCGCCTGTGATCGACGTTAGGACCCTCACGCGCCTTACGCCGGAACAGCGCGAGCACTGGGACACACAGGGTTATCTCGTGCTGCCGGGCGTGCTGTCGACTGACGACATCAAACCGGCTGATCGACGCCGTCGACCGTCTCGACGCGGCTTCGCAGCGGGCCGGCCGTTCCCCCGACGAATTCCTCAGTGCCCTCGGCGTGATCGAGGAGGACGACGCCTTCCTCGATCTCATCGATCACCCCAATCACTTGGGCATCGTGATGGACCTGATGGGCGCCACCATCCACCTGATCGCGTCGCACGTCATGGTGCGCCCGCCGACGCCGCATCCGGGCGGTCGCTGGCACTGCGACGGCCCCAAGCCCTACCCGTTTCCGCGCGCCAACGGGTGGACGCCCTTGCTGCACCTCAAGATCGGCTAGTTCCTCACCGACCTTGACGCGCCCGACATGGGCAACTTTCTGCTCATTCCCGGCAGCCACCGTGGCAACTTTCCGCGGAGCGACGCCAATGCAGTCACCGTCACCTCACCGAGTCGCTACCAGGAGGTCGACGAGATCGACGCCGACGTGCCGGGCGCCGAGCCGCTGCTGGTGCGCGCCGGCGACGCGCTGCTGTTTCACAACGCGCTCTGGCACTCCGTCTCGCGCAACACGTCGAACGTGCGGCGCAAGAGTCTCTTCTACGTCTACGCGCCGCTGTGGATGCGATTGGGCGACCGCATGGCCAGCTCACCCGAGCTCATCGCGCGCGCCGATCCCGTGCGCCGGCAGCTCTTGGGCGCGCTGGCCGAGCCCACCGGCGGCACGCATCCGGGCGACGAGAGCGCGCCGTGAGTCCTGGGCCGTGCCGGAGCTCGTGCACGAGGCGCTGAGGAGCCAGGTCGGAGGCGGCGAGAGCTAGGCGCGGGCCAGCAGCCCGCCGTCGACCGCGAATGCGCTGCCGGTAATGAATCGCGCCTTGTCCGTGCACAGGAAGACGACCATGTGCGCGACGTCGGCGGGCTGGCCGTGGTGCCCCAGGGCGTGGATCGGCGCCCAGGACGCCTCGATGTCCGCTTCGGCGATGCCCGCCTCGACGGCGTTGCGCCGGGACAGCGGGGTGTCGATGGCGCCCGGCACGATCGCGTTCACGCGAATCCCGTCGGGCCCATAGTCCAGCGCCATCGCGCGCGTGAGACCCAAGATGCCCGCCTTCGAGGCCGCGTAGGACGTCAGGTTGGCGGTGGTGGCCTGGGCGTGAACGGAGGCCATGTTGACGATGCTGCCGCCGCCCGCCGCCCGGAGATGCGGGATCGCGAACTTGCCGAGCAGGAACATTCCCTTCAGGTTCACGTCCAGCACCAGGTCCCACTCGGCTTCGCTGTACTCGTGCAGCGGCTTGTACACGAAGGTCCCGGCGTTGTTCACCAGGATGTCCAGCCGCCCGAACGTCTCCACGGTGGCCTCGACACAGCGCTCGGCGTCGGCCGCGCGCGAGACATCGGTGTGGGCAAACAGCGCGCGCCCGGCGCCGTGCTCGTCGACCTTCGCACGGCCGGCCTCGTCCTGAATGTCAGCGACCGTCACACGTGCGCCGTCGGCCGCCAGCGCGTCCACGCAGGCGGCGCCGATGCCGGACGCCCCGCCGGTGACGATCGCGACCTGGTCTTCAAGGTCCACGCCGGTGCGGCTCCTTCGACAGGCTCAGGACAGGTCCCTCGACGGGATCGGGACTGGTCCTTCGATGGGCTCAGGATAGGCGGTCGCCGGCCTAGCCGCCGATCGGGGCCGGATAGGCCAGCGGGGCGCCGGGCGTATCCATGCGGAGGCGGCCGATATGCCAGCGGCCCAGGTTGGCGAGCAGCAAGTCGCGCCGATCCGCGCCCCCGAACACGATGTTGGTGGCCGAGGCCATGATTGTGTGTGTCGGGTCCTCCACCAGGATCTCGGTGCGCCCCGACGGTTCCATGCGGTAGATGCGGTCGGGGGCGTAGAGCGTGATGTAGAGATTCCAGTCCTCGTCGAACTGCACCCCGTCGGGGACGTCGCCCGGCAGCGCGGTGACGATCTGTCGTTCCCCCGCGCTGCCGTCGTCGTTAATTCGAACGCGCGACACGCCGGGCATGTTGGATTCGACGACGTACAGCCATTCGGCGTCGGGACTCAGGCACATCCCGTTCGTGAATTGCTTCGCGGCGCGGCTGAAGAGCTCGGTCGAGCCGTCCGGCCGGATGCGATAGATCCGGCCCGTGCCCGCCTCCCACTCGCCAGAGTCGGAGACGTAGAGATCCCCCGAGGGATGGAAGCACGGATAGTTGGGCATTTCCATGGGCAGGTCAGCGGTCCCGCGACTGATCACGTCGAGCGTGCCGTCCGCGTTGGCCCGGACGACCATGTGTCCCTCGGCGGCGCAGGCGTAGACGTTGGCCGCGGCATCGCAGGCGACCCCGCCCATGAATCCCTCCGAGCGGGCGATCTCCTCGAACGTGCCGGCCGCGACGTCAATCCGATAGATCTGTCCGATCTCGCCGCCCGCGTAGGCGTGGCCGTCGGGACCCCAGGTGACGCCCTCCGGGTGGTCGAGGCCGCTGTTGGCACTGCCGACCACAACCTCGATATCGCTCACCGATCGGAGCGGCATGGTTTGGCTCCTCGTGCACGACTCGGCCAGAGCGCCCCACGGTACCCGAATCCGGGCCGCCGCGGCCTGCCTCCAGGGTCATCCCAACCTGAAGGTCGGGCCACCTTCATTGAAGGAATCGCACGGCCGCCGACCTTGCGAAGGCGCTTGCGCCGGTCCCTAGGCCATGCGATCCCTCCGCTCCGCGTCGGAATGACAGATTGCTCAGTACCCGGCGCGCACGTCCACTTGGTTGCGCAGCGGCTCGCCGCGATCGAATCGACCCAGGTTGTCCAGGAAGATCGCGTAGATGCGTTCGAGCATCGTGTCGGACCAGCCCGCGTAGTGGGCTGTGAGAATCACGTTCGGCATCGCCCAGAGGGGAGAGTCCGGCGGCAGCGGCTCGGGCGTGGTGACATCCAAGCCGGCGGCCGCGATCGCGCCGTCGCGCAGCGCGTCGATCAGCGCGTCCTGATCCACCGTCTCACCGCGCCCCACGTTGATGAAGCACGCCGTCGGCCGCATACGCGCGAACTGCTCCCGGCCGAACAGGCCCGCCGTTGCCGGCGTCAGCGGGACCACGTTTGCCACGATGTCGGAGTCGCGCAGCAGGTCGTCCAGCCGGTCGGGTCCCAGGACTTCGTCGGCGAGCGCCGACGGATCGCCGCCCTCCGAGCCCGCGAGCGGGTCGAGCCACAGCTCCGGCGTCAGCGCGTGGGCCGTGGGCGAGCCGCGCGGGCGGCGCCTTACGGCGATCACACGCATGCCAATCCCCCGCGCGCGACGCGCCAGCGCCTGTCCAACGTCGCCGAACCCCACGATGCCGAGCGTCTTGCCGGTCAGCTCGAACAGCTCGTCGCGGGGTTCGGGCACATAGCGCCGGGCCGACTGTGACCGCACCCCCTGGGGCAGTCGACGCGCCAGCGCGAACATCAGCGCCAGCGCGTGCTCGGCCATCTGGACGGCGAACGCGCCGCTGGTGTTCGTGACGACGATGTCCGTGGCCGCGAGTTCGGCCGACAGCAGCACGTCCACGCCGGCGCCCACGGTCTGAATCCAGCGCAGCGCACGCGCGCGCCGTAGCGCCGCCGGAGCCAGGTAGTTGCCAGAGAAGATCGTCGTGCCGGGTACCGCGCCAAGCACCGCGTCCGCCGTCAGCGCCCGGACGATCTCGAGCGAACGGTCCGGCAGCGCGGCGCGGACGCGGTCGGCCAGCGTCCCATCAGGATCGTAGGTGAGAACGATGCGGTGGTCCGGCAACGTGGAAGCCAGCTATGCGGGAGGGGTCCCGGCGGAAGACGCGTCCGTCGGGGCGGCAGCCGCCCCGGCCTTGCGGCAGATGGTGAGGACGGCGACGGCCGAGATCGCAATCGGCCCCGGCGTCAATCGTCGGCCGATCGCTCGCATCGTCTCGCGTCCGTATCCGCAGGCAGCCGAGCCAGCCCCGCGCACGAATCAGAATAGCGCCGGACCGCCGCAGGCCGCTCTGGGCGCCAAATCATCCGGTCGTCGCGCGCCAAATTGACCGCTGCCTGTCACGAGTCCAACAGCCCACTGTCGGACATCGAGCGCATTCCCGGGTCCGTTCCCAACCTGCTGCGTCCGCCGCCGGGCTGCCGATTCGCGGACCGCTGCGCGTAGGTGCTGCCCGTCTGCCGGTCCGCGAGACCCCCAAGCCTTGACGTTGCACCGACTCACCAGGTGCTCTGCCAGGAAGCAGTCATCCGTGATTCGCCGCTCCTTAGCGTCGCCAATCTGTTCAAGTACTTCCCGTCGCGCGGTCACCGCGAGCTCCGCGGGACGCCCGAGCAGCTACGGCGTCACTGGCCCGTGCGTGCGGTTGACGGGGTGACGTTCAAGGCGCGCGCGCACGAGACCTTCGGGCTCGTGGGGGAGAGCGGCTGCTCGAGCCCACCGCCGGGTCGGTCATGTTCGGCGACGAGGACGTGACGCAGGCCACCGGCCGCCGGTTGCGCGAGCTGCGCCGTCGCATGCAGATCGTCTTCCAGGACGCCGGCCAATCGCTGAGCCCGATGCGTGACGTCCGGGCGACCTTGGCGGAGCCGCTGCGCATCCACGCCTTGGCCCGCGACGCGGCCGTGGGGACGCGCGTGCTCGAGCTGTTGGGCCAGGTGGGGCTCGAACCGATGCACCGCGGCCGGTATCCGCATCAACTGAGCGGCGGGCAGCAGCAGCGGGTGGCGATCGCGCGTGCCCTGGCGACCGAGCCCGGCTTCATCGTTCTGGATGAACCGACCTCGGCCCTGGACTCGTCCATGAAGCTGACGGTCGTCGATCTGCTCGAGCAGGTCCAGAGTGAGACCGGGGTTTCCTACCTGTTGATCTCGCACGACCTCACCATCGTGCGGCACACCTGCGACCGCGTGGCCGTGATGTACCTGGGCGCGATTGTCGAGATCGCCACCGCCGCGCAGGTCTTCGACGACCCCCTGCACCCGTACACGCAAGCACTGATCGCTTCGATCCCGATCCCGGATCCGTTCACCAAACGGGAACGCATACTGCTGCCGGGCGAACCGCCCAGCCCCGCCAACATTCCAACCGGGTGTCGCTTCCAAACGCGCTGTGCATTCGTGATGGACCGTTGTCGGCGCGAGGAACCGGCGCTGCTGGAGGCCAAGCCAGGCCATCCGGTCGCCTGCTTCCTCTACTCCTCCGAATCTGAGGAGGAGGCGGCGCCGACGTGAGCCAAAGCCTGGCCGTCGACATCGGCGGCACCTTCACCGATCTCGTGGTTTTCGACCATGAGACACGGGAGCTGCGGGTCGCCAAATCGCCCTCGAGCCCGGACGCCCTGGCGGACGGCGTGCTGGCGTGCCTGGCGAGTTCCGGCGTCGAGCTCGCCGATGTCGACTTCTTCGTCCACGGCACCACCATTGGTCTGAACGCGATTCTCGAGGGCAAGGGCGCCACGACCGGGCTGGTGACAACCAGGGGCTTTCGCGACGTCTACGCGATCGGCCGCATGGACAAGCCGGATATGTACAGCTATGTCTACTGGAAGCCCCGACCGCTCGTGCAACGGGACCTGGTGTTCGAGGTCGACGAGCGGGTCGATGCCTTCGGCCAGGTGCTCGCCGCGCTCGACGCCACCGCCGTAGAGGCAACGGCGCGGGCGCTCACGGAGCGTGGGGTGCGCTCGGTGGCCGTTTGCACCCTGCACGCCTATGCCAACCCGGCGCATGAGTTGGGGATCAAGCGAATCCTCCAACAGCGCATGGACGGGGTGAGCATCTCCGCCTCCCACGAAGTCAGCGGGGAATGGCGCGAGTACGAGCGCACCAGCACCGTCGTCATGAACGCCTACTTGCAGCCGTTGATCACCGCCTATCTGGAGGATCTCGAGCACCAACTGGCCCGGCGGGGGTATCGCCGCTCGCTCTATGTGATGCAGTGCAACGGCGGCATCATGAACACGGACCTGGCCAAGGCCCGGTCGATACAGTCGATACAGACGTTGCTGTCCGGCCCGGCGGGCGGCGCGATTGGCGCCTCGCAGGTGGCTCGCCGGCTCGGCGACGCCAACATGATCAGCCTCGACATGGGCGGCACCAGTTGCGACGTGCGTCTGGTCATCGACGGCGAAGTGGGTCTGACCAGCGACACGGACATCAACCGGCTGCCCATGCTGCAAGTCAACGCGATCGGCGCCGGCGGCGGCTCGCTGGCGCGTGTGGAGTTCGGCGGCTCCTTGCGGGTCGGTCCGCAGAGCGCCGGCGCGCGACCGGGACCGGCGTGCTACGGACGCGGCGGACGTGAGCCGACCGTCACCGACGCCAACCTGGTGCTCGGGCGCATCGGTACGGATGCGTTTGCCGCCCCGGGGCTCCAGATCCGGCCCGACCTGGCCGCCGACGCGGTGACGCGGCGGGTGGCCCGGCCCCTAGGCATGAGCCTCGAGCAAGCGGCCGAAGGGATCGTGCGACTCGTGACGAACCACATGGCCAACGCCGTGCGTGAGATCACGATCGGCCGCGGGCTGTCGCCCGGTGACTTCAGCCTGCTCGCCTTTGGCGGCGCGGGGCCAATGCACGCCGTCGGCATCGCACGGGAGATCGGCGTCTCCAAGGTCGTCATCCCAGCGGCGCCGGGGACGTTCTCCGCGTGGGGCATGTTGTTCGCGGACTTCCGGCAGGATCTGGTTCGAACAGTTGTGCTCGCCGCCGACGGCGGCTCTCCACACGAGCTCGAGTCGCTGTTCGCCGAATTGGAGGCAGACGGTCGTGCCGTGCTGGTGCAGCAAGACGTGCTCGAGTGCTCGCACGAATTCGTGCGCCAGCTAGACCTGCGCTATCGCGGACAGGAGCACACCTTGACGCTGCCGGTGCCGCGCAGCGTTGCTCCGGGAGCGGTCAAGGATCTGTTTGACGCGGCGCATCGCCGTGTCTACGGCTACGACTTGCCCGAGCCGGTTGAGATCGTCAACCGGCGTCTGGCGGCGCGCGGCGCCACCGTCCATCCCGAGCTCGAGCCGATCGAGGCCGCCGGGCCCGGCTCACGACCAACGTCGTACAGGCAGTCGCCTGTCTACTTCGAGGGCGCCTTTTCCGCCACGTCGTTCTACGACCGCGCCGATCTGCGCGCCGGCCACACGTTTGCGGGGCCCGCCATCGTCACGGAGGAAAGCAGCACCACCGTGGTCCCGCCCGGCGCGCGGCTCACGGTCGATCCATACGGACTCATGATCATCGCCACACAGGCCGCCTAGCCCGATGCCGGGGCTGATCGTTCTCCAAAGCCCGCCAAGCGGCCCCGCGCTCAGCATGGATCGGGGCGCACATGCCGGCTGACACGGTCACGATTGAGCTGGTTCGCAACGCGCTGATCTCGGTCACGGGCGAGATGAGGACCAAGATCATGCGGTCGGCGTTCAGTCCGATCATCTACGAATCGCTGGACTTCTCGGTCGCGTTCTTCAACGAGCGGGCGGAGACGCTCGCCCAGGCCGACGGGCTGCCGTACTTCCTGTGCGATCTCCCCAACGCGGTCCGGGCGGTGATCGAGGATGTGGGCGGCGCCCAGCACATGCGTGCCGGCGATGTCTTTCCGGTCAACGATCCGTATCGCTGCTCGCAGCACCCGCAGGACGTCAGCATCGTGAAGCCCGCCTACTACCGGGGCGAGCTGTTCGGCTTCACCGCGGTCCGCGTGCATCTGATCGACCTGGGCGGCAAGGCCGGCTTTGCAAGCACGGATGCCACCGAGATCTACCAGGAAGGCCTGGTGATCCCGACCGTTCACCTGCACCGCGAAGGCCGCCTCAACGAGGAGATCGTCCGCCTGATGGCGGCCAACAGCCGCACGTCGATGTCCACGCTGCTCGGCGACCTGCAAGCGCAGGTGGGCGCCTGCATTGTGGGCGAGGCGCGCCTCGTCGAGGTGATCGACCGCCACGGCTACGAGCTCTACCGCGAATATGCTGCGATGCGCTACTGGTGCAGGGCGAGACCTACGCCCGCGCCAAGGTCCGGGAGATACCCGACGGTCGCTATGCGGCGGAGCTCTTTCTGGACGACGACGGGGTCAACCGCGATGAACCGGTCCGCATCAAGGTGATCCTGAGCATCGAGGAGTCCGACATGGTCGTGGATCTCACCGGTTCGAGCGGCCCGTGCGCGGGGCCTTACAACATGAACCCGAACTACACCGCCGCGATCTGTCGGATCGCGTTCAAGAGCCTGACGAGCCCGCATGGGCCGTCGAATGAAGGGCACTTTCGGCCGGTTCGGCCGCTGATCGCCGCCCAATCGGTGTTCAACGCCACGCGGCCGTCGCCAGTCTTCTGGGGCTTCAAGACGGCGGGCACCCTGGTTGACTGCATTCGCCGCGCCGCAACCCAGGCGATCTCGGAGCAGTCGGTAGCCGGCAACTATGGCTGGGGCTGCGGCGCCCACCTGTTCGATCATCATGGCCTGGGAGCACTGGAACGATCCGAGCTTGCGGGCCTGCGTCTCGGACTACCAAGAGTTCATCGACCTCTTCGAGCCAGTGGCACGCGATTTCCCATCGGTCCGATTCCTGTTGACCCATTGGGGGTGCTTCAACTGGGGCGAGCAGTGGCTGGTCAACAGCCGCCCGCCGTTTCCGCTCATGGAGCCCTTCGTCCAGCTGCTCGGCAAGTACGACAACCTATCCACCGACATCGCCGCCGTGACAATTCTCTTTGGCGATGAGATGGCTTGGGCGAACGCACGGCTGGAAGGCCCGGAATGGGAATGCCCCTATCCCAATGGCCTCGCCCTGCTCGAGGGGCTCGTGAAGGGTGTCGGCGCCGAACGCGTCATGTGGGGTACAGACTGGCCATGGACTGAGGGCCGTTGCACCTACAAGCAAAACCTCACGATGATCACGAGTCACGCCAACTTCCTCATCGGACGATGAGAAGCGGCTCATCCTCGGCGCCAACGCGGCACGCTTCGCTGGGCTGTCGAACGACTGAACGTGCATCGACGCGGCAAGCCGCGTGCTGTGGCGGGCGGCGGCGCTTGGTGGCGATACGCGCGTCGGCGTGAGGGGTGATGAGGAGCCGATATGCCTAGGGTGGCCATGATCGGCGCTGGCAGCACGGTGTTCGCGACGCGCCTCATCACCGATATGTTGACCCATCCCGAGCTTGCCGACTCCACGTTGGTCAGCCTGGTTGACATCGATCCGGATCGGCTGGCGAACACCGAGGCGTACGCGCGGCGGGCCGTTGAGCAAGTCGGCGCCGGAATGCGCATTGAGGTCCCCGCCACGCGGCGCGAGGCGCTGGCGGGCGCCGACTACGTGATCGTGATGGTCATGATCGGCGGCGTAGCGCCGTTCGAGGTCGACATCGAGGTTCCCGCTCGCTTTGGCATCGACCAGACGGTGGGCGACACCTTGGGACCTGGCGGCGTTTTCCGCGGCCTGCGAACGATTCCGTTTCTGATCGATCTGTGTACCGAAATGGAGGAACTCTGCCCGGACGCGCTGCTCATCAACTACGCCAACCCCATGGCCATGAACTGCTGGGCCATGAGCGCGGCCACCGGGATCCGAAACGTAGGCCTATGCCACAGCGTGCAGAACACGTCACGGCAGCTGGCCCGGTACTGCGGGATTCCCGCTGACGAGGTGACCTACTGGGTCGCCGGCATCAACCACATGGCGTGGTTTCTGGAGTTCGAGCACGACGGCCGGGACGCCTACCCGCTGCTGCGCGAGGCTGCCGACGACCCGGCAATCGTTGCGCAAGATCCCATCCGGTTCGACATTCTCCGGCACTTCGACTACTTCGTGACCGAGTTCAGCCATCACATGTCGGAGTACGTTCCCTACTACCGGAAGAACGGAGATGTGATCGCCGCGTACATCCCGGAGAAGTGGAACTATCCCAGCTTCTGGCCGGCAGAGCGCGAGGCCTCCCAGGAGGCGATCCGGCGGAAGCTATCCGTGACGGACCCGCTGGAGATCGCGCGCAGTGCCGAGTACGGCGTTCAGATCATTCAGGCCATGGAAACCAACACATCGATTCGGGTGAATGGCAACGTGTCGAACGCGGGCCTGATCACGAATCTGCCGAACGGGTGCTGTGTCGAGGTTCCGTGTCTGGTTGACGGGACTGGAATCCGTCCCTGCCACATTGGCGAATTGCCTAGCCAGCTCGCCGGTCTGAACCGCACGAACATTAGCGTGCAAGAGTTGACGGTCCAGGCGGCGCTCGGCCGGGATCGCCGCAAGGCCGCGCAGGCCGTGCTGCTAGACCCGCTGACGTCCGCGCTCCTGACGCCCGGCCAGATCGAGCGCATGGTCGACGAGATGTTCGA
Source organism: Chloroflexota bacterium (assembly GCA_965247475.1). Classification (GTDB taxonomy): domain Bacteria; phylum Chloroflexota; class UBA11872; order UBA11872; family UBA11872. The sequence goes on along the minus strand of OZ252016.1, from coordinate 1,515,396 downwards.
GCGGCAATCGCATGAACTGCCGCAATTTCAGCGACCGACTCGTTCTCCGTCAGCTCCGTGAGGCCGGATGCCGACGTAGGATCGTCCATGATCATTGACGCCCACACCCACATATTCGATCGGTCGGTAGGCGGCGCCGGCGAGAACTTTCCGTTGTGGCCCGGCACCCGCTGGGGCGGCGGCGCTCCCGATTTGATCCGGCAAATGGATGAGGCCGGCATCGCCAAGGCATTCCTCATCAGCTACACGCCCATGGACGTGATCGTTCACTTCCGGCCTGAAGAGCGGGAACGAACGCTCGCCGTGTTCCAGCACTACCTCACCACGGACTACTTCGTTCGGATGTGGCAGCAACATCCGGACCGGTTTGATTGGTTCGCGGATTCAATCGATCCGCGGGTGCCCGGCTACGTGGAGCGGTCGGCGCAGGACCTTGACCGGGGCGCTGCTGGCCTCAAGTTGCTGCCGCTGTTCGTGGACACGGAGATGGGCGATCCGCGCTGGCGGCCGATCTTTGAGTTGCTGCGAGAGCGCCGCAAGCCCTGCATCGTCGATCTCTCGTGGTGGTATGCGTACACCCCCTGGTTCGCGCCCAGCGTCTACCAGAAGTTCGGCTCGTACCAGGAGCGTGGCTCGTACACGCGCTACGTTCAGGGCTTCAAACAGATCGTGGCGGACTTTCCGACGGTCAAAGTGCAGCTCGCTCACTACGGGACGCCCAGACTTCTTGACGTCGACGACTCCTCGCGCACGCTTCACTACGAACGGCTGGATGAGCCCATCGATCTCATGCGCGCGCACCCCAATCTTGCCTGCGATCTGGGCGCTTACCAGCATGTGATCGGCGAGGACGATCCGTACCCGTATGAGCGTGCGTTGAAGATCGTCGAGATACTCGTAGGCGCGCTGGGCGCCGAGCGCGTTCACTGGGGCACGGACTGGCCCTACTTGGGCGTGCAGCCCTACCCCAATCTGATCCGTGCCATTCGCGAGGCGCCGTTCCTCAACGACACTGACACAGACGCAGTGCTGGGGCTCAACGCGCAGCGTTTTCTCGAACCCTGAGCAGCCGCGCTGCAGCGGCCTACCGCCAATGTCATTCCGAGGCGAAGCCGAGGAATCTCATGGCCACCGGACCTGCGAAAGCACGTCCTGAGCCTGTCGAAGGGCACGTCCCTCACCACGCGTCGTCCCGTACTCCGTCGGACATGCCGCGCGAGGCCGGGCAGCGGCTAAATCGGCTAGGACGTCTGCGCATTGCAGCCGGGCGGGTTACCCGAGAGGGTGCGGTGGTCGGGCTGTCGTTCCGAGGCGGGACACGCCCCGCGAGAGGGTGATCGATATGACGTCTCAAGGCATGCGTGGAGACGGATTCAGCCGCCGCCGATTGTTGCGCGTGGCCATGGTTGGGGGGCGGGTCCGCAACGTTGGCCGCCATTCTGGCCGCGTGCGGCGAGGCCCAGGTTGTGACCAAGGAGGTCCCGGTCGAGATCCAGACCATCAAGGAAGTCCCGGTCGACCGCGTCGTCGTGCAGGAGGCCCCGGTCGAGGTCGAGCGAATCAGAGCGGTCCCGGTTGAGGTCGAGGTTCCGGTCGAGGTCGAGAGGGTTGTCACTGGCGAGGTCGAGCGCCTCGTCGATGTTCGCCGTGGCGGCACCTTGATCGTGCGCTATACGCGGGACCCACAGGTGGGCGGAATCGAGGGATCGCAGGCTCTTGTCGAAGTGGACAAGAGCATCGCTTTCATGATTTCCGAGACGCTGCTCACATTCGATTTTGAGAAAGTCGAGCCTGTCTCCTGGCTGGCCGAGTCTTTCGAGATCTCGCCGGGTGGCAAGTTCATCGACCTGACGATCCGCAAAGGCATCAAGTTCCACGACGGAACCGACTTCGACGCGGATGCGGCGGTCTTCAACTTGAACCGCGTCTTCATGGACGATCACCCATTTCACGATACCGGCGTGTATACCTACACGAACTGGGCCTTGCTTAGCCACGCTGAGAAGTTGAGCGACGATGTCGTTCGGGTGTTCTCAGGACTCGATGCCGACCCGATTCTCGCCTGGCGGCTGACCACCGAGGCCACCTACATGACGAGTCCCGCCGCCATTGATCAGTTCGGGGAAGATATCGATCTCAACCCAGTGGGAACTGGGCCATTCAAGTTTGATTCCTTCGAGCCGGGCGTCCAGCTCAGCCTGGTCCGCAATGAGGACTACTGGAACCCGGACAACGCGCCGTTCCTGGACAAGCTCATCTACCGAATCATCCCGGACGCCCAGGCGGCCGCGGCCGAGTTCAGGGCGGGGAACCTCGATGTGTTCCCGTTTGCGTTGACGCCGGACATCCTGGAGCTCAGGGACGACGCCAGGTTCCGGCTGCAGCTGTTCGCAACCAACACGTACTTTTACCTGTCGTCCAACAACGCCATCGATCCGTTCGACAATCGGGATTTCCGCAAGGCGCTGTCCCATGCCTACGACTGGAAGACTCGGATGAAGGAGCTGGAGCCGTTCAACCAGTATCTTCCGACGCCGTGGTACCCCCACGGGTATGGGTTCAATCCGGACGTGCCTACGTACGAGTACGACCCGGAGAAATCCAGGCAGATCTTGGATGACCTTGGCTGGAAGCTGGGTTCCGATGGGGTGCGCGTGCGCGAGAGTGACGGCAAGCGCGCCAGCTTCACCATCGCCGCCTGGCTCGCGGCGGGCACGCCCGTGGACGACAACCGACTCTTCATGCAGCAGAACCTGAAGGACATCGGGATCGAGACCGATTTCTGGATCATGGACCCGGCCGTCGTGTTTGACGACGTGGAAGGCATCCGGAACCCCGACAAGCTGGAGCTCTATCCACTGGGATGGAACACGGAGTTGCCGGATCCGAGTTTCCTGCTGGAGCCGACCTACTTCTGCGAGGAACGACCGCCGGCGGAGAAGGCAGGCGCCGGATGGAACTTTGCACAGTTCTGCGACGAGCGGGTGGACGCGCTCCTGCAGCAAGCTCGCAAGGACATGAATCCAGAGACGCGGGCGGCCGCCTACCAGGAGATTCAGCAGATCCTCGCGGACGAGGCGGTCATGCAATGGGGCGTGCTGAGCCGGTTCCCCGTGCTGATCAAGGCCGATGTGCATGGTCTGTTCTACCGACCGTACCGGGTCAACGAGGTCGAGCGGGTCTGTCTTGATCGGTATCCCATCGCGTCCTAGTCAGGGAAATCCACCGCCCTAAGCGAGCTTCCCGGGACCCGTCACGGGTCCCGGGAGGGCACGAGGATGGATGGGATGTGGCCGCTGTGAGATACGGTTCGGTCGCGATGTCCAGCGCCCGCGAGGCTGTCGCCGCGGCGCCGCATCGCGGCCTACACGCTGACGGCCCATGACGGGTTTCTTGCTTCGACGGTTCGGCGCCTCGCTTCTGGTGATCGTGGGCGGAAGCATTCTTGCCTTTGGCGCATTGCGAGCGATCCCCTGGGATCCCATCCAGCTCATGCTTGGGACCCAGGGAATCACCAATCCTGAGCTTGTTGCTAGATACACGGAGAAGTTCGGCCTCGAGCTGCCGCCACCCGTCCAGTATCTGTATTGGGTCGGGCAGCTCGTCCGGGGTGACTTTGGGGACTCGATCGTCCAGCCTCAGTCCGTCGGGGAGTTCATGCGGACCCGCGCGATGAATACCGCGACTCTGGGTGTAACGGCGTGGGTCATCTCAGTCCTGGGCGGCACCGCGATCGGCATCATCGCCGCGCTGTTCGTGCATCGACGCTTGTGGGTGGCGGACTACGCGCTATCCGGCTTCGCGGTTGTGATGATCAGCATTCCGTCCTTCTCGCTCGCCCTGATCTTGATGATCATCTTCAGCGTCAATCTCGGCTGGCTGCCCGTGCTGGGTATGCAAGCGGTCGAGGGTTCCGACTTTTTCGACGGGCTGCGACATCTGGTCCTGCCGGCCGTGACGCTGGCCACGGTGCCCGGCCTTGTGCTCGGGCGCATTGTCAAGGCCGCGATCACCGACGCCCTCGTGGGTGACTATGCGCGTACGGCCTACGCCAAGGGCCGGTCTGAGCGCCGGGTCTTTTTGGTCCACGTGCTGCGCAACGCGCTGGTTCCAATTGTCACCAACACGGGTCTGATGTTTGGCGGTTTCCTATCCGGATCGGTGCTGATCGAGGTCATGTTTGCGTGGCCCGGCCTCGGGCGCGGGCTGGTGAATGCCATCCTTGCCAGGGACTTCCCAATCGTGCAAGGCATCACGCTGCTGATCCTTGTGATCTTCACCATTGTGAATCTCGTAGTTGACCTTTCCTACGGCCTCATAGATCCGAGGATTCGCTATGCACGGGCGTGATCCCGTGGATTCCACGCTGGGCGACGAGAGCCGCGTCGGTATGGCTGGGTCCAGTCGGGTTGGCGTCCCGGCTGCTTGGGTGAATGCGAACAGATGGATTTCGATCCTTTTGGCAATCGCGGCGGCCGTAATGGTGTTCGCAATCGTCGCTCCATGGATCGCGCCGGGCGACCCAACGGAGGTCGTTCTGTCGGAGCGGTACTTGCCGCTCTGGTCGGACGGGCACGCGCTTGGAACCGACCATCTGGGCCGCGACTACCTCAGCCGGCTGATCGTGGGCGGCCGGCTCTCGGTCATGGCAGGGCTCGTACCGGCGTTCGGAGCGATGATCGCTGGCCTTGTCATCGGGATGACCAGCGGCTACTTCGGGGGTTGGGTGGACAACGTGCTCATGCGGATCATCGACGTGCTGCTCGCCTTTCCGTTCCTCTTGCTGGTGATCCTCTATGGTTGCCGTGCTTGGGACGGATATTCGAAATGCCATGATCGCCCTGATGATCGGCGGCCCTCCGGGAACGGCCAGGACCCTGCGCAGCCTGGTGCTCTCGATCAAGCAGCGCGCGTTTGTCGAGGCCGCGGAGGTGTCGGGGCTTGGCGGCTGGCGAATCATTCGGCACGAGATATTCCCGAACGTGTTGCCCTTGGCGGTGGCGCTCATGACGATCCAGATGAGCTGGATGATCGTGGCGATCGCCGGGCTGAGCTTCCTCGGTTTGGGCGTGAAGCCGCCGGATGCGGATTGGGGCACGCTCATAGCCGATGCGCGCGGCCACATCTTCCGCGCCCCGTATCTGGCTCTGATCCCAAGCGTCTTGGTGGCCTTGGTCTCGTTTGTGTTCTTCGTGCTGGGCGACGCTCTGCAGCGGACGATGGGCGAGGAACGTGTTCGGGTAGGCCCCGAATCGGCGATCGCGGCCGTGTGGGGAGGCTGGGGGCAAGGATGAACCGGCTGACAGAAGGGGGCGGTGCCCAGTGAGCGACCGATCGCACGAGGCTGTGCGCCAATCGGCTCTCGAACGTGTTGAGACCATGCACCCAGAGACCATCGGGTTGCTGGGGGAGCTGCTGGCCATTCCGAGCCCGACGGGTTCGGAGTCGGCCGCGCAAGCCTGGGTCGCCGAGCAGTTCTCGGAGCTCGGCCTGGAGGTTGACGCCTTCGACTGCGATCCGGAGGCGCTGGCGTCGCTGCCGGGCTGGGCGCCGTCCAAGCGGAGCTACGAGAACTGTCCCAACGTGGTGGGCGTATGGAAGGGCACCGGCGGCGGCCGCTCGCTGATCCTCAACGCGCACGTCGACACCGTCCCGGTCGATCCAGTCGAGCTTTGGACGCACGATCCGTGGGGGGCGGCGATCGAGGGCGACCGCATGTATGCGCGCGGCGCCCTCGACGACAAGGGCGGGATCGTTGACATCCTGGCGGCCGTCTGCGCGCTGCGGGAGGCCGGATTCGAACCCGCCGGCGACATCATTCTGCAAAGCGCCGTGGACGAAGAGGCCGCCGCCAACGGAACGCTGGCCTGCATGGCCCGCGGGTACACCGCCGACGCGGCCTGGATGATCGATGGTTCCCCGTTGGGCCGTGCGTACACGAACCATTCAGGGCAGGTGCATTTCGTCATCCGCGTCTTTGGCAGCGGTGGATCGCCGGTGCGGCTGGATCGAGAGACCGACGCGATCTCCCTTGCAATGCAGGTCGCGGAGGCACTTCGCGGCCTGCGAGACCGGAAACGAGCCGCGCCGCTACCAGCTGGCTGGGACGCCATCGAGAACGAGCTTCACTTCTGGGTCGGTCGTATCCGCGGCGGCGAGTGGTACTCCAACATCTCGGGGAAATGCGAGCTCGACTGCTGCATGGCTTTCAACCCTCCGGACACGCTGGAGTCGATTCGGGAGGAGATCCGGCAGACGGTCGACGAGTTCGCGCGGCAAGACCCGTGGCTGCGCGACCACCCGCCCGAGATCGAGTTCGAAGGGCTCGCGACCGAACCTGTCTGGCTGCTGCGCGAGGATCACCCCTTCTACCAGACTTTTGCCCGCGTCCATCAGGACATCGCCGGATTCCCGGTGCGCTGGATAACCGTCAACGCCTGGTGCGACATTCGGCACTTCAGCTTCAACAAGTACACGCCGGCTCTGATTCTCGGCCCAGGCAGCGGCGGCGGCGCCCATGCGCCAGACGAGTACATTGAGCTGCCGAGCATGGTGCCGGTGATCCAATTCGTGGCGGCCATGGCAATGGAGTGGTGCGGAAACGAGTTGAAACCATGATTCCAGTTATCGACACACACGCTCATCTGATCGACAGGCAGGAGCCCGGATACGACGGGGTGGCTCACAAATGGGGCGGCACCCGATGGGGTGGCGGAGTTGACGACCTGATCGCGCAAATGGACCAGGCCGGTATCGACTATGCCTGCCTTCTCACGTCCACGATCATCGACGTGATGGAGCACTTCCGCCCGGAAGTTCGTGACGACATCCTGATCAGCTTTGATCCATTCATCAACAAGGCCTGCTACTGGCGCGACTGGGCAGCCCATAGGGACCGCTTCTACTTGTTTGCAGACTCCATCGATCCACGTGTGCCAGGCTATGTGGAACGGGCGGCACGGGATCTCGACAACGGCGCCACGGGTCTCAAGATGCTTCCCGCCTTCACGAACTCGACCATCGATGAGCCAGGCTGGCAGCCCATCTTCGAGCTGATGTCGGACCGACAGGTTCCCTGCGTCATCGATCTATCGTATTGGTATCTGCACTTCCCATGGTTTGCGCCCAGACTCGTCGGCAAATATCGGTCATTTGAGGAATTCGCTGAGACCGTCCATTCCGTGGCCGAAAGATATCCTGAAGTGCGGATGGAGATCACGCATTACGGCACTCCCATCCTAAGCCCGGATGAGATGAAGAGCATTCGCTTTGGTGAAGCTGAGCCCAAATCGCTCGCTGCCGGAGAGATCGACTACGGGCTGCTACAAGGGCCGATCGACATGATCTCGCCGCACCCGAACCTGTTCTGTGGACTGTCGGCCTATCAACACGTGATTCCTGCGGAGGAGGAGTATCCGTATTGGAGCGCTCTCCGCATCGTTGAAGTTCTGGCCGAAGGGCTTGGCGCCGATCGTCTTATTTTCGGGACCGATTGGCCGTATCTGGGCCACGTGGGGTATCCGGAGCTCATCAGATCGATTCGCGAGGCGCCGTTTCTCAGCAGCGAGGAGTCCGATATGATCCTCGGCGGAACCGCGTGGCGGTTTCTTTGGGGAGAAGACGCCGCTAGGGCTGGGGAACGGAAGTGAGATCGATGCTGCCGGCGCTCCACGCGTGCCTGGCGCCAGCGACCGAGTCATGGGAAGGCGATCACGGCCCGGACCGGCGTTCGGGGGCGATATGAGTCGGTACCGCTCGAGTGTTCGATGCTGCTTGTGTAGTCACTGAAGAATGCAAACGGAGAGACAGGTCGAATGATTATTGACGCTCACACGCATGTGTTCGATCGGTTGATTGGCGGCTCGGATCTGATGTTTCCCCGTTGGCCGGGGACTCGCTGGGGAAGTTCGGGCATCGATCTGATCCGCCAGATGGATGAGGCCCAGATCGACAAGGCGGTTCTGATCAGCTACACGCCGATTGACATCATGGCAATGCGGTCGCGGGCGATCAGAGAGGAGTTCGTTGCGACATATCAGCACTATCTGAGCCGCGCGTACGCCGTGCAGGTTTGGCAGGAGCATCCCGACAGGTTCTTTTGGTTCGCGGATTCGATTGACCCTCGCGTGCCCGGTTACGTGGAACGTGCTGAGCAGAGCCTGGAGCAAGGTGCCAGTGGGCTCAAGCTGTTGCCGTTGTTTGTGGACACTGAGATTGGCGACCCGCGTTGGCGACCGATCTTTGAGCTGTTGCGAAAATGGAAAGTGCCATGCACGGTGGATCTATCCTGGTGGCTGGCGGATGTTGAGGATTTCGCCCCGAGCGTGTACGGACTCTACTCCAGCTACCGCGCGTATTCGGCGGGGATGGCGCGGGTAGCAGGTGACTTCAGGGATGTGACGTTCATAATTGCTCATTACGGCACGCCGAGACTTTGCGACCGTAACGATCCCGTGTACCTGGCCGTAGAGAGAAGCGGTGGTGTGAAGCGATCAATCCCGATGTCAGGTGAGATCCACTACGATCGGCTGGACTGGCCGATCGAGCTTTTTCGATCGAATCCGAACCTGATGTGTGAGCTGGGCGCCTATGGTCTGCTTATCAATCCGGGCGAGAGTTACCCATACTTGAGAGCCTTGAGAGTGATTGAACGTCTGGTGGAGGCGCTGGGAGCCAACCGGATTATCTGGGGCACTGACTGGCCGTACATCGGCGAGCAGTCGCATGCGGAACTGATCAGGGCGATTCGCGGCGCCCCGTTTCTGAGTGAGGCGGAGGTTGATTTGATTCTGGGCGGGACGGCGTCTCGCGTGCTATGCGTCGATCCGATGTAGAGGGTTCGGTCGCCCACGAGTGCAAGGCAAGGGACAGAATCGGAGCAGCGTCAGAGCGTGATGGAAGTCGGTGGAGGAATGGCTGAGGCGGTCCGATACGGCTTCCGAGCGCAACCGGGCCTGGAGAGCAGCCCGGCAACGCTGCACCGAGTGGTCCACCGCTGCTGAGCGTTGAGAATCTTCGCACTCAATTCCGTACGAAAAACGGACTGGTGCGAGCGGTCAACGGCGTGTCGTTCTCGATCCAGCGCGGCGAGGTCGTTGGCATTGTCGGGGAATCGGGATGCGGCAAAAGTGTTACCGCGCTTTCGATTCTTGGCTGATCCGTCCGCCGGGCGAAATCGTGTCCGGACGGGTTGTATTCGAGGGGCAGGACCTGGTGGGTGCGCCCATCGGGACGCTGCGCCGGATTCGGGGAAAGGAAATCGCCATGATCTTCCAGAACCCGCTCAGGTCGCTCAACCCCGTCCTCACCATCGGCTTCCAGATCCAGGAAGCGATCCTCGAACATGACCGCATGGGTCGCCGGGCGGCCCGGGCGCGCGCCCTGGACCTGCTGCAGCGCGTGGGGATCCCCGAGGCCGAGCGCCGCCTGCGCCAGTATCCACACCAATTCAGTGGCGGGATGGCGCAGCGAGCCATGATCGCCATGGCGCTGGCCAACCCACCAAAGCTGCTCATCGCGGACGAACCGACAACCGCACTGGATTTCACGATCCAGGCTCAGATAATCAGACTGCTTCGTCGCTTGAGTGGCGAGCTCGGGATGGCCGTCTTGTTCATCACCCACAACATGGGCATCGTGGTGGAGAACTGCCACCAAACGTTGGTGATGTACGCGGGCAAGATTGCCGAAATAGGCGCCACGGACGATGTGTTCGCGCGGCCGCTCCACCCATATACACAGGCGCTTCTCGCCTGCGTGCCTGAGGTCAAGGGCGCGCGCCGTGATCTCGTTCCGCTGGAGGGGTTCCCGCCGGACCTGACGGTCGAGGCCCGCGGCTGCGAGTTCGAGCCCCGCTGCGCCGAGCGTTTCGACCGCTGCCCGATCGAGAAGCCCGAGCCCCGCGACGTGGAGCCGGGGCACGCCGTTCGCTGCCACTTGTACTGATGGCCGCCGGTACCGAGCCGCTGCTCCAGGTTCAAGACGTGGTCAAGGTTTTCGACCTCCCGCAGCGGGGCTTCTTCGGGGAGGCGCGCAGACTGCGCGCCGTGGCAGGGGTCAGCCTCGACATCCACGCCGAAGAGACCCTGGGGTTGGTCGGCGAGAGCGGCTGCGGCAAGACCACGTTGGGCCGCATCATCGTTCGACTCGAGACGGCAACCGAAGGCCGCGTGCTGTTTCGCGGCCGCGATGTCCACGCTCACTCCAGAACCGGTGACCGCGAGGCCAGGCGGTCGATCCAGATGGTGTTCCAGGATGCGACCGGATCACTGAACCCAAGACGTCGAGTGCGCGACATCGTGAGCCTGCCTGTCAAGGCCGGCGGGGTGGTGGGCCCCGGCATGGTGGACGACTACGTCGGCCAGGTGCTCGAGGAAGTCGGGCTGCCGAGCGATCTAGGCGGCCGCTACCCCGGACAGCTGAGCGGGGGTCAGCAGCAGCGGGTGGCTCTGGCTCGCGCCATTGCCCTGGAGCCCGCGGTGCTCGTCGCCGACGAGCCGCTCTCGGCGCTCGATGTCTCGGTCCAGGCGCAAATCCTGCGGCTGCTGGAGCGCATCCGCGAGCGCCGGCATCTCGCCATGCTCTTTGTTTCGCACGATCTGGCGGTCGTGCGCTACTTATGCGATCGGGTTGCCGTCATGTACCTAGGCAAAATCGTCGAATCGGGCCCGGTCGCGGACGTATTCGAGCATCCGCGGCACCCGTACACGGTCGCGCTGCTCTCGGCCGTGCCCAGCACCCGGCGACGGACGGACGTCCCGATAGAGCTTGCCGGCGAAGTGCCCAGCGCGGCGGACATCCCGCCCGGATGCCCCTTCCATCCACGTTGCTGGAAGGCGCAGGACAAGTGCCGCACCGTGGTCCCTCAACTCGATTCGCTCGATGGCGCGCGCGTCGCCTGTCACTTTCCCGAGTAGGCCGGTGGGCGCGCTTGACGGCCGAGTCGCGATCGTTACCGGCGCCGGCGGGCCGCGCGGGATCGGCCGCGCGATCGCGCTCGCCTACGCGAGCGAAGGCTGCCGGGTGACCGTCGCCGGCGGACGCGCCGCCGACCAGGTTGCCGGGGAGATCCGGCAAACTGGCGCCCGCGCGCTGGCCCTGCAAACGGATGTCTCGCGTCCCGACGATGTGCGCGCCATGGTCGACCGGACCGTCGAGGAGTTCGGGCGGCTGGATGTCATCTGCAACAACGCCGGCATCTTGCGCTTTGGACGTCTGCTCGACATCAGCCTGGATGACTGGAACCGCACATTGGCCGTCAACCTCACCGGTCTGTTCCTCTGCACCCAGGCGGCCGCCGCCTGCATGATCGAGCAGGGCGCCGGCGGTCGAATCATCAACATCTCGTCGTTGTGCGGGCACATCGGCTGTCCGTCGCAGGTCAGCTACGCCGCCTCCAAGGCCGGCGTGGAGGGGTTCACCAAATCCATCGCCGAGGACCTCGGCGAGCACGGCATCACGGCCAACTGCATCGCGCCCGGCGGCATCTACACCGACATGGTCGGCACCCAGCGGCCTTCCGCGTACCAACCGGTGCGGTGGAGCGGTTCGGCGATTCCCGAGATGGCGCTGCCCGACGATCTGACCGGCGCCGCCGTGTTTCTGGCCAGCGAAGCGTCCAACTGGATCACCGGAACGGTGCTGGTGGTGGACGGCGGCCGATTGGTGCGCTGAGGTCGTGAGCCCTCGCCGGACCAGTTGCTGACTCCCCGTCGCAGAGGGGTGGCTCGATGCCCGCCGTAAAGATCGTGGTCATCGGCGCCAGCCGCGTTTTCGCGCCGTCCATCGCGGCCGACCTCTGGGACGCGCGGGACGACTTGGCGGGAAGCACGCTGGCGCTGTGCGACATCGACGCGGATGGCCTGTGGGTCACGGCTCGCCTGATCCAACGCATGATCGACGAGCGCGGCATGCCCTATCGGCTGGAGTCGTCCACCGAGCGCCGTGACCTGCTGGACGGCGCGGATTATGTCGTCACCGCGATCGCCATCGACCACCGGCGGCTGTGGACGATCGATCTCGACATCGCCCAGCGGCACGGCCTGATCCTGCCTACCGGTGACACGGTGGGGGCCGGCGGCTGGTCACGCGCCTTGCGCACCGTGCCACTGTTCCAGGCCATCGCGGCTGACGTGCAGGCGCGCTGCCCGGACGCCTGGCTGCTCAACTACACCAACCCCATGAGCGTGATCTGCCGCACCCTGGAGAAGACCACCGACCTGAAAGTTGTCGGGCTGTGTCACGGCATCGAAGGGACGACCCGGCGTATCGCCGAATTCATGCACGTGGCCGTCGATGAGCTGAGCGTCCGCGCGGCCGGCATCAATCATCTGCAGTGGATTCTCGACCTGACGCGCAACGGCGAGGATTTCTACCCCGACTTCAAAGCCGCGCCTCACCCTCCGCCCGAGGCCCGCTGGGATGTGAGCTGGGAGCTGATGAACATCTACGGCCACTTCCCATCGCCCGGCGATCGCCACGTCAGCGAGTTTTTTCCCTGGTACAGCCAGGCGGATGCGAACGGTCGGCTCGAGAAGGGCCTGTTTCGCTTTGACCTGGATGAGTACTTTGGTCGCGGCGACTCCCGGCGGGCCGAGTTCGCCGCGATGGCGGCCGGAGCGCAATCCCTCGATGAGCGGCTGTTCGAGCCGACGCAGGAGAAGGCCATCAAGCTGGTGGTGGCGCTTGCGGCTGGCAGGCGCGCCAGCTACACGGTGAACATTGCCAACCGCGGGGCCATCGCGAACCTCCAGCCATTTGCCAACGTCGAGGTGCCGGCCTGGTTCGATGCGAGCGGTCTGCAACGCGATCCGGTCGGCTCGATGCCCGAGCCCATCGCCGCGGTTCTCCGACCATGGGTGGATCAAATAGAGTTGCTGGCGGACGCGATCGTCCGGCGCGACAAACAGGCAGCGATGCTCGCGTTGCTGGCCGATCGCACAATCGTGGACCTCGATGCCGGTCTCGCGATGGGACGCGAGCTGCTCGAGGCGCACGCGCCGTATCTGACCGAGTACCGGTGACTGCCGTTCGGGAGCGCCGACCGATGCCATACGTCAACCCTGCCGAGGCCAACAACTGGGACGCCGATGCGATCGCGGCCATCAAAGCCCGCAACGGTTCGGGACGCTGGCGCGAGCGAATCGTCGCCAGCCCCCAGCAGCGCGTGGTGCTGTTGCACTGGCCGCCGGGTACCGACCAGCCGGCGCACTACCACCCGAGCGCCGAGGAGATATTCGTGATCCACTCGGGGCGTGCGGAGTTCCTGTTCGACGATGACCAGGTTGTGCAGGCGGCGCCGGGCGCGGTGCTCTACGCCTCCCCCCGCCGTCGCCACGCACTGCGCGTGATTGGCGACGAGCCGCTGCTGATGATGTGTTTCCTCGCGCCCAACCTCCCGGACGATGAGGTCCCGGCCTGAAGCGGACATCCGCATGGGGTCCAGGAGACCTGGGCAAGGTGGCCCGACCTTCAGGCCGGGATATCCCAGGTGCCACGAATGAACCGAGCCGTGCTGCGTAACAAGATGGCACGGTGGCCCGACCTTCAGGTCGGGATATCCGAGCTGGAACGAATGAACCCGCCGGCGGAATGCGCAGCCAGCCGGTCGATCGGCAAATAGTCCGAACGCAACATGACGCCGAATGCGTGGAGGGAGAGAGGTAGCGACGATGCGATTTGAAGACAAAGTGGCGATCGTAACCGGCGGAGCATCCGGGATCGGGCGAGCCAGCGCCTTACGCTTCGCGCGAGATGGGGCGAAAGTCGCGGTAGCCGATATCGACACGCAGGGCGGAAGCCAGACGATTACCCAGATTCGAGACCTGGGCGGCGAGGCGGTCTTTGTCGAGTGCGACGTAGCCCGATCGGACGACGTGAAGCGTCTGGTGTCAACGGTGGTGGATCGCTATGGGGGCGTGGACATACTGTTCGCGAACGCGGCGCATCTGCAGGATTTCCATGCCGCCGCGGAGACTCCGGACGACGCCTGGCAGCGCTCGATCGGGGTCACGCTGACCGGCTCGTTCTTGAGCTGCAAGTATGTGATTCCGAGCATGCTGCGGCGAGGCGGCGGCTCCATCATCGCCACCGCGTCCGTCGGCGGGCTGGTGGCGTTTGACGCGAACGCGGCCTACTGCGCGGCGAAGGGCGGCGTTGTGATGCTGATGAAATCCATCGCGCGCGACTATGGCCGGGTGGGCATTCGCGCCAACGCCATCGCCCCGGGCGCCGTCAACACTCCCGTCATGCAGGCCGACAAGCGCCGCAACCCGGACGGCTGGGAGCGCTTGCTCCGTGAGATGAGCCTGCTCGAACGCCTCTGGGCCGAGCCCGACGACATCGCCGCCGCCGCCGCCTATCTCGCCAGCGACGAGGCGGCCTTCATCACCGGCAGCGTTCTGACCGTCGACGGAGGCTGGACGGCCCATTGATCCCCGCGATGGTCAGGTAAACGTCGTCGGCTACGAGGTCAACGTCAGCCACGACCTCTGCCACCACACGCCGCCGCGGCCGACCTCCAATGGCATTCCCGTGCGTCGAGCGGCCACCGGACACCGGCGAGAGCTTGTCCCGAGCCCGTCAAAGCGCTTGTCCGTGCCGTCGAGATACGCGCGGGTGCGCGTGACGCTCCAATCACTCCTCCCGTGCAACTGTCTAATCACTCCTCCCGTGCAACCGTCTAATCACTCCTCCCGTGCAACCGTCTAATCACTCCCCCCGTGCAACCGTCTAATCACTCCCCCCGGTGAGGGGGAGTCGCAGCAGCCGGCCCCGGCTGCTGCGGTGGGGGGCGACGTCAAGGCCCGACGCACCGGCGCGACACCGGAGGACCGCGTCGACCTCCCGGCAAACAGTGTGTAACATCAATACACATGCGTATAGATCGTGAGGATCATGGCCGTGGCCAGAGTCCAGCTAGTCATCCCCGACGACGATCGTGACCGTTTCGTCCATCAGGCGCGGCGCGAGGGCATGACGTTGAGCGCCTGGCTGAGGACCGCCGCCCGCGATCGGCTCGAGGATCAGCAGCGGTCCGATCCATTCGATTCGCCGGCGGACCTCGAGAGGTTCTTCCGCGCGTGCGACGCCATGGACGGGCCGGCGGTGGAACCGGATTGGAGCGGGCACCTGGACGTCATCGACGAGTCGCGGCGACGCGGCGCATCCAGCACGTGATCTTCGTCGACACAAACGTCTTCATGTACGCCGTGGGACGCCCGCATCCCCTTCGGGGTCCCGCCCGCGAGTTCTTTGTCGAGTCCACCCAGAACCGCACGCCGCTGTGTACGTCGGCCGAGGTCCTGCAGGAGCTCGCGCACGCATATCTGCCGGTCGGGAGACTGCGAACGCTCGAAGCGGCCATGTCGCTGATCGTCCGGTCCCGCGTCGATGTGTGGCCGCTGGAGGCCGAGGACGTCACGCTGGCTCGGCAACTCCACGAACGGCATCCCGCGCTGGGCGCGCGAGACCTCTGCCACCTCGCGAGCTGCCGGCGGCGCGGCGTGCGCGAGCTCAAGACCTTCGACCAAGCCCTCCGCGCCGTCGCCGGCGCGCCCCCGTAGCGGCCGACCTCCAGTGTCATTCCCGTGTGTCGAGCGGCCCTCCCGTCATTCTGAGTGCGCGTCCCAGCGGCAGGGGGTGGGCTGTCCTCTTCCCGAGATGGAGCGACAGGTTCACGTGCGAAGTTCCCTCTCCGCCGTGAGGGAGCCTTGACGAGGCGGGGCGATGCCGCGCGAGCACGTTCGCGAGCCGCGCACGATCACTCCTGCCGTGAGGGAGAGTCGGCGAGGCAGGACGATGCCGCGCGACCACGTTCGCAAGTCACGCGAGATCACTCCCCCCGATGAGGGGGAGTCGGCTCGTCGGGGGCCCGGTCCCCCGACGAGCCGGTGGGGGGAGATCCAACGCGCCTACTCCCCGGAAACGCTCGATCGAGCACGAACCCTGCGGCAACGCCAAACAGATGCGGAAGGGCTGCTCTGGCACTACCTGCGCAACAAGCAACTCGGTGGGTACAAGTTCCGGCGGCAGCAGCCGATCGGCCCCTACATCGTGGACTTTGCCTGCCTGTCCCAGAAGCTGCTCGTCGAGCTGGACGGCGGCCAGCATGCGGAGCACATGAGCTATGACCATCGCCGCGATGCGTTTCTGCGGGCCAAGGGGTTCAGGCTGCTGCGCGTCTGGAACAACGAAGTGTTCGACAATTGTTTCGGTGTGTTGGAGCGCGTCTATCAAGCCCTGACGTCTCCCCCCACCGCGGCAGCCGGCGCCTGACGGCTTGACTGCCGCGACTCCCCTTCACCGGGGGAGTGATTGGAGGCGCTCGATCTGGGACGGGGGTACTAGGTAGACCGGGCACATGCGGGACACAGGCCGCCGGATACGAACAGATCTCGTCCCTCGGAAGCATATTGTACTAATGTGTCATTTAGTGATATTGGTACCAGGTGACACGTGGCAGCGGCGGTACGGGAGGACGGTCAATGATCGAGGTGCGCGTCTCGGATGCTCGGCGGGAGCTTGCCGAACACATCAACCGCGTCGCCTACGGCAACGAGCGGATCGTGTTCACGCGCCACGGCAAGGGTGTAGTGGCTTTGGTATCGGTGGCGGACGCCCAGTTGCTTCAGCGGCTTGACGATGACGCGGACATTGCCGTTCTTCGCGAGCGGCTCGAAGGCAGCGATGTGCCCGGGTACGTCTCGCATGACCAGGTCATAGCTGACGTCACTAGATAACGGCGTCAGCGCGACGGCCTTGCCTAGGCGGACCGCTACGCTGAAACCGTCACTACCGAAGTCCCGCTCACGCAAGCCACCCATTTTGTCACCGCCCGCTGACAGATCCCCGAGAACCTCGCCGAAGAAAGCGTCGCGCGAGGGATCGATATGCTGGTTGGCGAATTGCCTCGTCTGTACTTGTAGACGCAACGAGCCGTGGGACTACACAATCTCACCACGCGGATGGTCACAGCGCTCACGGAAACAATACTCATGGCGAAAAACCACCGCTCCACGAAATCCAGGGTGGCTAGTGGATCGGTGCCACCGGCAGGTGCGCCGAGAGACATTCGGTGCTAAGCTGCTAACAGATCTTCGTTCTACCTAGGCTGTTGCCGAATATGGCAGAACAACTCGTACGCATATATAACCTCGAAACATCTTCAAGAATGCCCGCCCATGGCCAAACGTAACCTCAATATTTTACGCATCCTACGTTCAGCTGAAACTCCTAGTACATTATTTGCATCAAACGATTTTGCCACAGACATCAGGAAGGTACTAGTACCTACAAGCTCCGTCACACGATATAGTAGAGTATGGCGTCTTTCGAAGCCAGAGGAAATGCCAAGCGGGCAAATATTAGTTGGCAAATTAGGGTTTGAGCGTGCAGGGCACACGGACACAGTAACATACGACGAAAATAAGCTAGACTTTGTATCACTCACCGAATCCCTACAAATGGGTACATTTGTACACTATGTTCTTGACTACGAAAGCCAGTACTTAATAGCAGAGGTCAGACCACCCGAAATACGGCCTCAGTCCGTGCTAGGAGCACTTCGAGAGTTCCTTCGAACAAGCCCATACAATCTAGGATTTGAAATCGAGTTTGTGTCCGACCATCAGGCTTTAACGGACTGGCTAGCAAGCGTCACGCGTGTTTTTAACTTCAAGGTTTCCATGCGACGACCAAACCCAGACTACAGCGGTCGAGCACGGGAAATCCAGGATCTGCTAGAAACTTCAAATGCATCAACGGTGTCAGTAGAAGCCGAGGCAGCGATGGAGGAATCTCTGGAGATTAGCGAGTCACCTTTGGGTCCATATGCCGAGTACGCTACCGAAGAGCATGGACAGGTACAAGCACAGGGCTCAGATGGAAATGTCATACTCTCGTACGACTCTGCACAGAATCTCTTGAACCGGACCATCGAGGTCGATGATAAAGAAACTTCTGATACGTTATTTCGGAAATTGATTGGCATACTGCACACAGTAAAGCAGTAGGATTAACCTTGCTACGAATTACTCTCTCGCGATGGCAGGCAGTGTTTCACTGGGACACACTAATTGCAGTATCAGTGTCTGTGGTGGTAGGGCTACTTCCCGACTACTCCGCGTCAGAATGGCTCCATAGTCGCTTGATCGGCATAGAAGTTGCTGCATCAAGCGCTCTTCTCGGGATCGTCCTAGCAGGGATCGCTATTACACTCGCGATTATGCGAGACGATCTACTAATATTCTTAGACAGGCAGGGACACGGAGTAAGGGAGGAAGTCTGGCCTTTTTGGTTCACGGCAGCATTGGCGATGCTATGCATCTTTAGCGGCATATTATCAATAGCCTTATTTTCACATGGCAACACGCATATTATCGCAGTGCGAGTGTCAATTGCCATCGTGACATTCTTCGCGGCATGGGCAGTTCTAAGCATTCTGTCGCTGGTAGATCTGCTAGCCAGATACGCGCGCATTAAAGTCTTGCACCACGAGAGCATCGGTAACGAGAAGTTGAGTCAGGAGAGCGAGTGCTGCCGGTCGGGGGTTCACGAATCGGCTTGCGCACCTACGGAAGGCGCTTCCGGGGTGCAGACTTCGGACGGAGACTCGACTAGCCAAGCAGCAACTTGAGCAGGGCCACTATGAGCGCAGCCGCTAAAGCCGAGACTGCCCAGGTGGCCCGAGCTTCAGGCGGGGATGTCCTAGATGGAGCGAATGAACCGGGCCGGCTACCGGATCTACTTCGGGAGGGATGGTGAGGCTCTGATCATCCTGCTTGGCGAAGGCACCAAGCGGCGCCAGTCGGCGGATATCGAGGCCGCCCAGAAGCTTTGGGAGTCCTACCTACGGCCCAAGCGAGAGGAGACATAGCGCAATGCCACTCACGCGAGACTTCAGGGAAACGGTGCTGGCCCGCGCCCGGCGCGACCCGGAGTTCCGGGAAGGGCTGTTGAACGAGGGCATTGGCGCGCTGCTTGAGGGCCAGGTGGAAGTTGGCAAGGCCTTGTTGCGCGACTACATCAACGCCGCCATCGGGTTCGACGAGTTGGGCCGCCTGACCGACAAGTCGCCCAAGAGCCTGATGCGCATGTTCGGTCCCAACGGCAACCCGCAGGCCCGCAATCTGTTCGAGGTCATCAACCAGATCCAGCGGCACGAAGGCGTCCGCCTCCAGGTAAGAACCATTCGCTAACGCGCCTGTTCGCGGTGTAAGCGATGTGCCTGAACGTTCGTCAACCACGTCCCCGGTCTGGACACCCCAAGAGGGGGCGACGGAGTAAGACTGGACCCCCCGGCGTCCGCCGGGGTGACGGAAAGACGACAAGCCTCGGCCGTGCAGCTCGCTATCGCGTGAGAACCGCTCGCAGGCGCCAGATGGCTAGCGCGTAGAAGCCGGCGGCGTAGGCGAGCAGGATTCCGATGAACGGCAGCACGTCGCCGAGGCCCGCGCCGTTCACCACCAGATCCTCGAACGCTTCCAACGCCCAGGCATGCGGCGTCACGTGGGCGACGGTCCACACGGCGGGCGCGAAGAGTTCCATCACCTGAAGCGGCATCATGCAGCCGCCGAGCGCCGCGGTTCCCAGCCCGAGGAACACCCCGACGGGCGCGGCCTGCTGATCGTTGTGAAACAGCGCCCCCATCAGCATCGCCGCGCCGCTCCCCACGAGCCCAAAGACGAGCAGGATCACGATCGCGCTCAGCGGGTCGCCCCAGCGCACGCCGAACATCAGCAGCGTCCCCACCATGATGAAGACCCCCTGCACCAGCGCGACGCCGAATCGCCCTAGACCCTCACCGAGCAGGATGGACCGCACCGGCGTGGGCGTGGCGAACATGCGCCGCGCCACGCCGATTCGCCGCGTCTGAATCAGCGCGGCCGACCCGGCCAGCGACGTGAGGAACATGAACAGGACGAGCTGTTGTTGCGCGCCCAGGTCGAACTGCCCGAACTGAGCGAACACGATGGGCTCGCCCGAGACCGTGGTCGTGACCTGCACGCCACCGGCCTGCGCCGCCGCCTCGGCGTGGGCGAGCGCCTCGTCGAACGTGCCCGCCCCTTCGGCGGCGACGAATGCGGCGACGCGCGGCAGCGCCATCCGATCCGCGAGCACCGCGTCGATGGTCCGGCGAAGGTTCGAGGCTTGCTGACCCGGGCGGGCGACGAAGTCGATCTCCACGGCGCCGCCGGTGCGTACGGCGTCGTCGTAGCCGGCCGGGATGATCAACGCCGCCTCCAGCTCGCCGCGCTCGACGGCCCGTATGACGGCGTCGCGGTCGTCCCGCCGCTGCACGACCAACTCGTCCCGCGCCTCCAGGCTCTCGACGGTCGCGCTGGTGAGCTCGCCGGACCCGAGAGCGACGACGCCCAGGCGCGTGTCGAAGCCGCCCCCGAACACCGACCCGAGCACGAGGATCAGCAGCATCGGGAAGATGAACACGAAGAAGATGTTCGCGCGCTCGCGCATGAAGCGGCGCAGGTTCATCGCGGCGATCGTGAGCGACTTCATGGATTGAGGCCCCGTCGCAGCAGCACCAGCGCGATGACCGAGCTCACCGCGGCGAACCCGATCATCGCGGCCGTCGCCGGAATCACGTCGACGACCGAGCCGCCGGCCAGGTCGCCGAGACCCTGCATGAACCATCCATGCGGCGTGATGAATCGCAGGCTGGCGAGAAAGCCCCCGGCCTGGCTCACGGGGAAGAACGTGCCGCCCAGAATCCCCAGCACCACCGCGATGATCGACGTGAACACCGCCGCCTGCTCGGCCGTGCGCGCCAGCGCTCCGACGACCGACGTGACGCCGATGGCCGACGCCGTGCCCGCGATCACCAGCAACGCCACGCCGCCTGGATTGCCCCAGTCCGCGCCGAACAGGAGGCTTGTCGCCACCACCAGGACCAGCATGCTGACAAGACCCAGCGCGAACGCGGTGATCGCCTTGCCGAGCACGATCGACCACTTGGGGATCGGTGCCGCCAGCAACCGGCTCAACGTGCCGGCGTGCCGCTCCTCCAACAAACCGTTGACGCCGAACTGCGCGGTAAAGAACAGGAAGAAGATCGCGATGCCGGCGGCGTAGAACGTTGTCTGGTCAAGCTGTTTGGTGCTGGCCGACACGTCCCGAACGGTGACCGGCCTGGCCATTGCGGCCGCTCGCGCCACCACCGCGTCGGCGTCGGCCAATCGCGCGGGATCGAGCGCCGCCAGCGTGGCCACCGCCCCCTGGAGGTACTCCAGCTCGTGCGCGTATGACTCGACCACGGCAACCGCGAGCGCGGACGCGGTCGTGGCCGCCGCGTTGCCGAGCACGCGCAGTTCCGACGCTTGACCAGCCTGCACCCGCGCGGAGAAGCCCTTGGGGATCACGATGGCCGCGTCGATATCAGGCGCATCGGCCGCAACGTCGGAGTCGCCCTCGAGCAGCCGCGCGGCCTCCGCTTCACTCGCCAAGTCGATCAGCTCGACGTCGCTGTCCGCCGCCAATCCCCCGAGCACGCCGTCGACGAGCCCTCTGGCGATAGGCCCCCCGTCCTCATCGACCACCGCGTACGTCGCCGAGAAGTCAAACTCACGAATGGGGTTGAATACGAAGCTGAAGATGGCGGCCAGCCCGAGCGGCGCGGCAAAGGCAAAGATGTAGAGCGAGCGGTCGCGTACGCGCTGCCGGACATCCTTAGCCGCGATGGCCAGCGCCGCGCGCACGGCTAGTCGCGCAGCGAGCGGCCGGTCAGGTGCAAGAACACCGCCTCGAGGTTCGGCTCGTCGATGTCAACGTGCGAGGTCGTCACGCCGGCGTCGCCGAGCGCGGACAGAATCGAAACCAGCGAGTCACCCGCACTCTCGATCAACACGTCGATGGCGCCGTCGGCCACGTCCACCTCGCGCACGCCGGCCATGCCGCGGATCGCCGTGGCGCCCGCCTGCAGCGGACCGGTCGCGCGCAGGCGCAGGCGATCGTGCTCGCCCACGATCTGCACGAGCTCACGACGCGTGCCCTCGGCCTTGATCTGTCCCTGATCGATGATGCCGATGCGGTCGCAGAGCCGGTCGGCCTCCTCCATGTAGTGCGTGGTGTAGAGCACCGCCATGCCCTCGCCGCTCAGCTGCTCGACGCTCTCCAGAATGGCATTGCGGCTCTGCGGGTCGACGCCGACGGTCGGCTCGTCCAGAACCAGGAGGCGCGGCGTGTGCAACAGGCCGATGCCGATGTTGAGGCGCCGCTTCATGCCGCCCGAGAACTGGTCCGTGCGCTCGTCCGCGCGATCCGCCAACCCGATGATTTGCAGCACATCGTCGATGCGGCGGTTCAGCGCGGCGCGCGGCATTCCGTAGAGCCGCCCGAAGAACCGCAGATTCTCACGCGCCGTCAGGTCCGGATAGATCGCCACTTCCTGCGGCACGAGTCCGATCCGACCCTTGAGCTCGACGCTGCCGGGGTCGAGAGGCTCGCCCTCCACCAGGACGTCGCCGCCGTCGCGGCGCGCCAGGCCAACCGCCATCGAGATGGTGGTCGTCTTCCCCGCGCCGTTTGGTCCCAGCAGCCCGTAGGTCTCGCCCGGCGCGATCTGGAAGCTGACCCCATCGACAGCCGTGAGCTCGCCGAACGTCTTGCGGAGATCGCGGCACTCGAGAACTGGCTGGCTGCTGGCCATCGCACATCGTGGGGGCGCACCGGCGCCGGGGAGAGTACCAAATAGCGCGACGAGCGTGCCGAATCAGACGCGAGCGAGCGCTCTCCGATCGCCGCACGCGCCCCGCTCACGCTCGCCGCTGCCGGGGCCTGGCGGCCCACGCTTGCGGGGCGAGCACCGATTTCGAGCATCGATCCCTCCGATCCCGACGGGTCGGGCCACTGGGCGGATGTCCCGGACGTTTCCAGGCCGCCCAGGACGCCGTCCGCTTCTAGACGAACGGACCGCGCTCGTTGGAGTGATCCCAACCATGGCATCGTGATTCATGCCGAACTGGTTGCTCTGACGATTCGGGATAGTGATCTATCCGCGTTCGGATATTCGCATGCTTCCTCCGCTTGATTCCAATTGGTCTAAGATCATATCCATCTGATACGCTGCGGCTGATTCGCCGATAGGGGTCGGCATCCGACCGCCCGTGGAGATCCTGGAGACCTGCTCCAGGGTGCCGCCGGGCCGGGGAATGATCGGCAAACGGAGATTGTTGTGGGCGGAATAATGAAACTGGTCGGGGCTTCCCTGGTTGGCATCGGCACGGTGGTGGCGGTCTACTTCATCATCAATCCTTTCTTGGCCGATTCCTTCGAAGTGATTGGCGTCTGGCGCGTGCTGAACATCCTGATGGTCATCGGTCTGGCGCTGGCGCTGATGTCCAATTACCTCAGGAAGCGGGAGGAAGACGAGAGCGACTCGGGCGGAGCGATTACTCGCCGTTACCTAGAGGTCAACGTAGTCTTCTTCCTTACCGCGGGCGTCACGATCCTGTTTCTGCACAACTGGTTCTCGCTGCTGGCCTTGGGTGAGGACAGTCTGGATGGCAACCATCAGGCCTGGATAATCTGGGCGGCGGTGGACGTGATGGTGCCGCTGGTTCTGGGCGTCACGGGCTGCCGCATGTGGCAGGCAGGATCCCGGTCCTAGTCGGCGGGAGTTGATCCGGCGGTGGCAGCGACAGGGTGAGGGAACCGCCGCGTCATTCCGAGCGCAGCGAGGAATCTCAGGGTCACCGGACCGGCGAAAGCCTGCCCGCAGCCAGTGGACGGGCCCGTCCCGAGGAGCTCGAAGGCGCCTCAGCGCGATCTATCAACCGCACGCCGGCCGCCCCGGTTGATCGCTCGTCACCGATTCGGCATGCTCGCGTCCTCGGATCGCTGAGGCGTGGAATCCCCGGACCAACCGGTGGCAGCCGGGAGCGGCCATTGCTCTACCGACTGGCCTTATGATCGCGACGGGGTACCGTGGCCGGCGATCCGGGTATTGTTCGATCGTTGAAGTGTTCGCATCGGCTTCGGACCGGCGGCGCCGGCTTGGCGCACGTCTGATTCCGCGCGGGTGCGCGCACTGGCGAATCCCGCGACCGGTAGAGGGGAGACATCGATGACCGACGTTTCGATGGCTGAAGACGCAGCCGCATCCCGGCCCGTCCACACCGACGGCCCGGTGATCGATCTGCTGGCGGGCAACCTCAACTCGTTGATTCCGCCTCGGAGTCAGCCGACCGACTACGGCGGGTTGATCCTCAGGGGCGGCGTCAACGCGATCCACATAACCCTCGGCCTTTACTCGCGACGGATCGAGGAGTTGCTTGACGAGCTGTTTGACGCCTACAACATCTTCGATCAAATGGGTGACAAGGTTCTCCTTGTCGAGTCCGTCGCGGACTTCCATGAATCTTACGAGAGCGGACGTGTGGGCACGATATTAGGTGTCCAGGGTCTCGAGTTCATTCAAGACAACACAAAATTCGTTCCGATTCTGCATCGGCTCGGCATTCGAATAGCCACGCTCACCTACAACGAGAAGAACCTGCTCGGGAACGGCTGCCTGGAGTCCCGAGACGAGGGATTGACGTTTATCGGCGTTCGAATGGTGCGCGAATTGCGCCGTGCCGGAATTCTGCTGGACCTATCCCATGCGGGAGACAAGACGTCGTTGGATGCGATCGAGGCGTTCGACGGTCCGGTGGCGTTCACGCACTCGAACGCCTACGAGCTGACGCCCAATCCCCGAAACATCAGCGACGATTTGATCAAAGCGGCGGCGGCGAGCGGCGGAATCGTCGGGCTCGCCACGTTCGCCGCCTTCTGTCACAGAGAGAACAAGGAGAAGCTGGATCCTGAGGACTACTTCCGCCACATCGATTACGTGGCAGAGCTCGTCGGCACCGAGCACGTGGCAATCGGCACCGACATGACGCCTCAGTCGAAGGTCAAATGGGAGAACAACACCAGGCGCATGTATCCCGAGTTGGTCGGCCGCTACATCCTGGAGACCGAGTACATCGAGGGCCTCGAGACGCACGCCGATTTCCCGGCCATCCCGGAGGAACTGCGGAGGCGTGGGTATTCGGAGGCGGAGATCAAGGCGATTCTCGGCGGCAATTTCATCCGAGTGTGCGAGCAGGTGTGGAAGTAACGACGCTTGTGCGTGTCGTCTGAATCAACCATGACAAGCGAGATGCTCTTTAATCGCGATCGCGCGCTGCGATTGATGAGCGAGGAAGGCGTCGACGCGATTCTGCTGGCGCAGCCCAATAACTTCCTCTATCTGTCCGGCTTTACGCAGGCCAACTCGTTTTCCATGGTTGACCGTCCGGCAATCGGACTCTTCTTCACGGATTCGGCAGCCGAACCGCACGCGATCCTGCCGCGCTGGAGTCTCCCGGCATTTGTGCGAGTGAGCTGGATCGAGAACGTGACGGCGTACGCCGAGTTCGGCACCGACGGGCGAGTCGACGAGACGGCGGGGTGGCGCTCGGCTTTGATCGCCGCGCTCGGCGAGCATCCGGAGGCGCGCGTGCTGGCGGTGGAGGAGAAGTTCCTCCCGAAGTGGGTCCTCGATGTGGTGACCGGGGCGTTTCCGGATCGCGTGCTCACCGACGGCACCGATCTCATACGCCGTATTCGAGCGGTCAAGACGCCTGGCGAGATCGAGCGCATGCGGTCAGCGACGGCGATCCTGGAAAAGGCCTGCGCGGACATGCTGGCCCAGGCGAAAGCGGGTATCACCGAGGATGAGCTGGCGCGAGCGTTCCGCGCCAGCGTGGGCGCGCAAGGCGCCGAGGGAATCAAGAACTTCGTGCTCGGGATCGGTCCGGAGAGCGTCATCACGCACAAAGTCCCAGGCGCCCGCGGGCTGGGGACGGGCGATGTCTTGCGGTTCGATCTCGGAACCCAGGTGCTGGGGTACTACGCCGACAACGCTCGATCGTATGTCTGGGGCGCGCCCGACGCCGAGCAGGCGCGGATCTACGACGGCGTTCGTGACGCGCAGCAGCGGGCGGCCGCCCTGCTTCGTCCCGGCGTGACCGCCGGTGAGATATACGAGACGGCAATTCAGGCCGCCCGCGAGCAAATCGCCGACATCAGGATGGAGCATGTGGGGCACGGGATCGGCGTGGAGCATCACGAGAGCCCCGCATTGATTCACGGCAGCTCGCAAGAGCTCGAGGCGAACATGGTCATCAACGTCGAGACGCTCTACAACGATGTCGAGCGCGGCGCCTTCACGCTGGAGGACACATATCTGATCACCGAGGATGGCAACGAGCGATGGACCGAGCTCTCCCGGGAGCTCCCGCTCGGTCCGGGAATGTTCTGATCGGGTTCGTGGAACGCTCGTGGCTCGCAGGTACGAGGTGGTGCGCAGGGTGATGACGGGGGCCGTTTCGGCCGGCGTCGGAACGGCGCGGCGTGCGCTGCCGCGACCGGACGGCCGCGCGCGGAGCCGCGGCGCGCCACGGATCGTTCGAATCGAGAGTCGGAGGCGAGGTTGAGATGCTTCGAGTCGCAAAGCCGGAGGGGAAGTACCGGATCGCCCTCGAGGAGGCGCCGATCCCAGATCCGCGGCCGGACGAGGTCCGCCTGCGCGCGGTCTGCACGCTGATCAGCCGCGGGTCGGAGATCGGCCGTCGCTACGTCCACGAGGAGGCCATCGACCCGTCGATCATGGGGTATTCGTTCGCCGGCGTGGTGGACGCGGTCGGCGCCGATATCGACCATTTCGCGGTCGGTGATCGCGCGGTTGCCCGCGCTCCGCACGCCCAATACGTCGTGCGCCCGGCCCGCACCCAATTCGCCGACGACCAGCCCTTCGTGTACCCGCTCGCGTCCGATGTGTCGTTCGACCGGGCGCCCTATTGGTTCCTCACCGCAGCGTCCGTCACGTGGATCGAGACCGCGGGAATCGCGCGGGACGACGTCGTCGCGATCGTCGGGCAGGGATTGGTCGGGAGCCTCATGCTGCAGGTTGCGCGGGCGAACGGAAACGGCCATCTCGTCGCAATCGACGCGCTCGACCTCCGCTGTGAGCTCGCACAAGCGCTTGGCGCCGACGTCGTCGTCAACGCCAGCAACCAAGATCCCGTTCAAGCCGTCCGTCGTCTCACGGCGGGCTTGGGCGCCGACATCGTCGTCTACGCGGTCGGCGGCCCGGCCGGTCCCGCGGCATTCGCGCAGAGTCTCGAAATGCTGCGGGTCAACGGCACCCTCATCCTGGTCGGCCGCTACGAACGGGCGCCGCTCCCGCTCGTCTCGTCAGATCTCGGCGGGAAGCGGATCGTCGATGGCAACTTCGGCCACAAGTCGCAGAACGATGCCCACTCCGCGCGGCGCGCGATGGACCTGCTGTCGTCGGGACAGATCGACACCGAACGGATGACGACTCACCATTTCCCGTACACGCGGGCGGCGGATGCGTTCGACCTGCTCTACAACCGCACGGGCGAGACCATGGGCGTGGTGCTCGACTGGGACGGCGCTGACGGCTGACCCTGGGACCGGCACCCGACCGCTCGAACCGAGCGCGCGCTAGACTTGCGCTTGCTACCGTCGGCAGGCCGTCCGATTGGCGGATGACGGCGATCCGAGATGAGAGCGTGGCATGACTGAGACCGTGCAACCGTTCCTGGTGTCAAACGACGCGCTCGACGACGCGGCCGAGCTGCGCCGGCGACTGGCCGACGATGGGTACGTGTTCTTCAAGCGCCTGCTCGATCCCGACCGGGTGCTGGAGCTGCGCCGCGAGATGCTCGAGGTGATCGCGCGGGGCGGGTGGCTGCAGGATGGAACCGACCCGTTCGACGGCATCGCCGACCCCTCAATGCGATGCACCGAGGGCGATCTGGGCTACACGGACGTCTATCACGAGGTCTACAAGCTGGAGTCGTTCCACCGCGCGGGGCATTGGCCCGCCGTGCTCGACACGATGTCGAAGTTGATCCCCGACGATGTGCTGCCGCACCCGCACAAGGTGGCGCGGATCTGGTTCCCCCAGTTCACCGACCACACCACCCCCGCGCATCAGGACTTCGTCCATTTTCAAGGCAACTTCGAGACGCTCACGTGCTGGTCGCCGGTCGGTGAGTGCCCGGTCGAGCTTGGCGGGCTGGCCGTGGTTCCGGGGTCGCACAAGGTCGATTCGATCATGGATCACCACTTCTCGCTCGGTGCCGGCTCGCTGACCGTCGACATGGACCCGTTCGAAGGCCGATGGCACAGCAACGACTACGAAGTCGGCGACGCGCTGATCTTTGGAAGCCTGCTGGTCCACCGGGCGCTGGCAAACGTCACCGAGGATCGGCTGCGGGTATCGCTCGACAATCGCTACCAGGCCGCGTCAGATCCCATTGCCGAGCACATGCTGATCCCGCACCTCGTATCCCAAAGCCCGCTGAGCTGGGACGAGGTCTACGCGGGGTGGGAAACGCGGGATCTGCAGTACTACTGGAAGGACCTGGACCTCACGGTTGTCCCGAGAGACACGGCGTTCTTCGATCACGGGTTCGACGAAGCCCTGCAGCGTGCGCGCGACGGCGACGACCACGCCCGGCTGCACCTCGAGCGGATCGTCAAGCGCGACCCGTCAACCGACTACGCGAAGGCGGCCGCGGAGGTCGTGGGGGTTCCGGACTGACGACCCGCGGCTCGTTCCACAGAGGCGCTGCCGCTCGGAATCAGCGAGGCGGCGCACGGCCATGACACTGCCACGGGTGGGGCTCGAGCGCCCCGCGCCGGCCGTCACTCGCACCAGATCATCCTCGCGGTGGCCGGTCTGAGGACCGCGTCCGGGGATCAACCGATCGGGCAGAGCCGGCCCGAGGCCTCGGGCGCCGACGTAGTCGAGAGGGTATGTCGTGCCTAGCGAATCCATCGTCACCGTCGAGAACCTCGTCAAGGTCTATCCCGGCGGCACGCGCGCCGTGGATGGCATCAGCTTTCGCGTGGAGCCGGGCGAGCTCTTTGGCTTGCTCGGGCCCAACGGCGCGGGCAAGACCACCACGATCAAGGTCCTCGCAACCCTGCTGCGAAAGACATCCGGCCGGGCGACCGTCGCCGGGCACGACGTGGATCGCGAGCCGCAGCGGGTCCGCGCCAGCATCGGATTCGCGATGCAGGAGGTGGGTCTCGACGACCTCTCGAAGGGTCGCGACTTTCTGGAGCTGCAGGGCCTGCTCTACGGGATGTCGCGCCGTGACGCCCGGGATCGGGCGAACGAGTTGCTTGAAGTCGTCGGCCTCAGCGACGTCGCCGGCCGCCGGGTCGGGACGTACTCCGGCGGCATGCGGCGGCGGATCGACCTGATCGGCGCGCTGATGCACGGGCCTCGGCTCCTGTTCCTCGACGAGCCGACAACCGGCCTGGACCCGCAGAGTCGCCTCGCGATCTGGGACCACCTCGAGAAACTGAACGCGCAGGGGGTCACGATGATCTTGACGACCCAGATCATGGAAGAGGCGGATCGCCTCTGCGGCCGAATCGCGATCATCGACCAGGGCCGAATCGTCGCGGGCGGCTCGCCCGCGGCGCTCAAGGCTCAGGTCGGCGGCGATGTTGTTCACCTCGGGTTTGAGCCCGGCGCGGACGGCGGCGCGGCTATCCAGACCGCCGCGCGGCTCGTTCGCCAGCGTCCCTATGTCACCGACGTCACGCCGCGCGATCACAGCCTCGCGGTCACGGTGACCGACGGCGGCGCCGCCGCGCCGGACCTGATGCGCTTGCTGTACGACAAGCAGATCACGGTCGCCAATGTATCGGTCGCGCATCCGTCGCTGGACGACGTGTTTCTGAAGCACACGGGGCGCCAGATTCGCGGCGAGGACGCATCGGGCGACGAGAGCAACCAGGCCTTCAA
Source organism: Chloroflexota bacterium (assembly GCA_965247475.1). Lineage (GTDB taxonomy): Bacteria > Chloroflexota > UBA11872 > UBA11872 > UBA11872. The sequence goes on along the minus strand of OZ252016.1, from coordinate 1,485,566 downwards.
GCCGTGGCTTGGCGTCAACCGGGGGTAGGCGATGACAATTCTGCGCGAGACCTATTTCATCTACCGTCGCAACCTCAAGACCTGGATCGCTCAGCCCGCCACCCTGCTCACAGCCATCGCGTCGTCTGGGCTCATGTTTCTCTTCTTCGGCGCACCCTTGGGCAGCGTCACACTCTTGCCCGGGTTTCCGTCCGAGGACTATCTGGCCTACCTGACTGGAATGATCCTCGTGATGGCCGTGGTGTTCAGCGGCGCCGACATGGCGATGGTCTTGCTGACCGACATGCTGTCCGGGTACTTCGACAAGATGCTGCTGTCGCCCGTGAACAGATTCTCGATCCTGCTCGGCACGCTCTCGATCGGCGGGACCCGCGCGTTCGCGCAGGTGCTCGCGATCGTGCTCATCGCGCTCGCCGTGGGGGTTCGGTTCCAGGGCGGCATCGCCGGAGCGCTGGTGGTCCTCGTCGCCGCGACCATGTTCGGGGTCGCGATGTCCTGCATCGGGCTGCTGCTGGCCCTGCGCACCCGCAGCGTCCAGATCACGCTGAACAGCTGGCTGCTCTTCATGCCGCTCGCGTTTTTGACCACGGCCTTCATGCCGCGGGAGCTGTTGACCGGTTGGTTCCAGGTCGCGGTCGGCCTCAACCCGGTCGAATACGTGCTCACGGCCGTGCGCGCCATCATCATCGAGGGTTGGATCTGGGAGACGATCCTGCCCGGCATGTGGGTGCTGCTCGGGATGACCGCCCTGCTGCTCGGCCTCACGACCTGGCAGTACCGCCGCGCCACCGTCTAGCACCCAGCGCGGCATCCGGCCCCCCTCCGTCACCCCGGCGGACGCCGGGGTCCAGGGGGGCCTGGAGCGGGGACCCAGGCTGCGGGCACCGTGGGTTGCCGGGTAGAGATGCAGGGGTCACTTCGCGACCCCCTGGATTCCGGCGTCCGCCGGAATCACAACTCAAGAATTCGCCACCAGCCGGCCCACATCGCGGGGGGCCCGAGCGGTCGGCGATAATCGGGGCCGCAACCAACGCCCGATCCCGGCCGCAGCAACCGTGAGTCAGTCCAGCATCGCCTCGCCGCTCGAATCATTCCATCCCGCCGTCCGCGGCTGGTTCGAGGCGCGATTCGACGCGCCCACTGACGCGCAGGCGGCCGGCTGGCCGCCGATCGTCGCCGGCCGTGACACGCTGCTGGCGGCGCCGACGGGATCCGGCAAGACGCTCGCCGCTTTCCTGAGCGGAGTCGATCGGCTGGTGCGGCGCGCCGAGCGCGGCGCACTGGCCGACGAGACGTCGATCCTCTACGTGTCGCCGCTCAAGGCGCTCGGCAACGACATCGAGCGCAACCTGGACGAGCCGCTGGCGGGAATCCGTGAGCTGATGCGCCGGGCCGGCGAGGATCCACCAGATATCCGCACGCTGGTTCGCACCGGCGATACACCGGCGAGCGTCCGGCAGGCGATGGTGCGCCGGCCGCCCCACATCGTCATCACGACACCCGAGTCCTTGTACTTGATGCTCACGGCCGAGCGCAGCCGCGAGACGCTCCGATCCGTCAAGACGGTCATCGTGGACGAGATCCACGCGCTGGCCCGCGACCGCCGCGGCAGCCATCTGGCACTGTCGCTGGCGCGGCTGGATCACATCGCGCATCGGCGTCCGCAGCGGGTCGGCCTCTCGGCGACGCAACGCCCCATCGAGGACTTCGCCCGTCTGCTGACCGGCGCCGACCCCGCCGCGTCCGACCGGCGGCTCGCCTGCGACATCGTCGACCTGGGGCACCAGCGCGACATACAGCTCGCCGTCGAAGTGCCGCCCAGCGACCTCGAAGCCGTGGCGCCGCGCGAGCAGTGGGCGGACATCTACGACCGGCTGGCCGGCCTGATCGCCGCGCACCACACCACGCTTATCTTCGTGAACACGCGCGCGCTGTCCGAGCGTGTGGCGCACAACCTGGCCGAACGGCTCGGCCCCGACGCGATCGCGAGTCACCACGGCAGTCTGTCGAAGGATCGCCGCCTGCGCGTCGAGCAGCGGCTCAAGGCCGGTGATCTCAAGGCGCTGGTCGCGACTGCCTCGCTGGAGCTCGGGATCGACATCGGCGGCATCGATCTGGTCTGCCAGATCGGCTCGCCGCGGAGCATCGCCACGTTTCTACAGCGCGTCGGCCGGTCGGGCCACGCCCTGGGCCTGCGTCCGCACGGCCGGCTGTTCCCGCTGACCCGCGACGACCTCACCGAGGCCGCCGCGCTCGTGCGCGCCGCGCGGGCCGGCCGGCTCGACCGGGTGACCATGCCGGCCGCTCCGCTCGACGTGCTGGCGCAACAGATCGTGGCCGAGTGCGCCTGCGAAGACTGGGCCGAGGCCGCTCTTCTTGACCGCTTCCGCACGGCCGCGCCGTATACCGGGCTCGCCCGCGAGGACTACGACGAGATCGTCGAGATGCTGGCCACCGGCATCGGCGAGGGCGCGGGCCGCGCGCGTCCGCTGATCCACCGCGATCGCATCAACCACGTGCTGCGCGGTCGGCGCGGCGCCCGGCTCACCGCGATTGTCAACGGCGGGACCATTCCCGAGATGGGCGATTACACAGTCGTGGCCGAGCCCGACGAGAGCGTCGTCGGTTCGGTCAACGAGGACTTCGCCATGGAGAGCATGGCGGGCGACATCTTCCTGCTTGGCAGCACCTCGTGGCGCATCCGCCGGGTCAGTCAGAACACCGTGCGCGTCGTGGACGCGCAGGGCGCGCCGCCCACAATTCCATTCTGGCTCGGCGAGGCGCCCGGTCGCACCCCTGAGCTCAGCGAGGAAGTTGGACGTCTGCGACGCGAGATCGCGGCCGCCCTGGATGACCCAGACGAGTTGCGCCGGCGGCTGCGGGAGGAGTGCGCGCTCTCCGAGATCGGGGCCGCGCAGCTCATCGACTACGTGCGCGCCACCCGGGACGGCCTGGGCCTGGTCCCGTCGGACCGTGACGTGATCTTCGAGCGGTTCTTTGACGAATCCGGCGGCATGCAGCTCGTGGTCCACGCGCCGTTCGGTCAGCGCATCAATCGGGCGTGGGGGCTCGCGCTGCGGAAGCGATTCTGCGTTCGGTTCGACTTCGAGCTTCAGGCGGCCGCGAACGACGACGCCGTGCTGCTGTCGCTCGGGCCGCAGCACTCGTTCCCGCTCGAGGAGACGTTCGGGTACGTCCGCTCCGGCAACGCGCGCAAGTTGCTCACGCAGGCGGTGCTGTACGTGCCGCTGTTCCCCACGCGCTGGCGCTGGAACGTGACGCGCGCGCTCGCCGTGCCGCGCATGCTCGGCGGCAAGAGGTTCCCGCCGTATCTCCAGCGGATGCGGGCCGATGACCTCATGGCCGCGGTCTTTCCCGAGCAGGTCGGGTGCCAGGAGAACGTCACCGGCCCGCTGGAGGTTCCCGACCACGCACTCATGCGGCAGACGCTCGCCGATTGCCTCGAAGAGGCGATGGACGTCCCTGGCCTCGAGCGCGTGCTCGAGCGCATCGAGGCCGGCGAGATCGCGATGCATGCGCGCGATACCACCGAGCCGTCGCCGATGGCGCACGAGATCGTGAGCGGCCGTCCCTACACCTATCTCGACGACGCGCCGATCGAAGAGCGCCGGACGCGCGCGGTCATGCTCCGAAGGGCTTTGCCCGAAGACGCGCGTGAGCTCGGCGAGCTCGATGCGGAGGCGATCGCCCGTGTGGCGGCCGAGGCGTGGCCGGACCCTCGCAACGCCGAGGAGGTTCACGACGCGCTGCTCGGTCTGATAGCGGTCACCGAGCCACACGTATCCGCCTGGCGGGCGTGGCTCGAGGAACTGGCGGCGGTCGGCCGCGCGGCCTGTTTCACGGTCGGCGGAACCAGCGTGTGGATCGCGGCGGAGCGCGTCGACGTCGTCCGGCTGCTGTTTCCCGATGACGCCGTGCCCGAGCTGCAGCTGCCGGCCGGCGCCGCGACCGTGGTCTCGGATCGCGAGGAAGCTCGCCGGCTGCTGCTCCGCGGTCACACCGAGGTTCTTGGCCCCATCACCGCCGCCGGCCTGGCGGAGCGGACCGGACTCACGGCCGCCGATGTCGAGCACGGGCTGACGCAGCTCGAGGCGGGCGGCTACATCCTGCGCGGCCGGTTCACGCCCGGCGCCGATGCGGAGGAGGTTTGCGACCGGCGCCTGCTGGCGCGGATCCACCGTCACACGCTGGATCGGCTTCGACGCGAGATCGATCCGGTGTCCGCGCAGGACTTCATGCGGTTCCTGCTGCACTGGCAACATCTTGCACCCTCCAACCGGCTGGAGGGCCGCGGCCAGCTCCGCCACGCGGTCGAGCAGCTACAGGGCTTCGAGGTCCCGGCGTCGGCGTGGGAGCCGGAGCTGCTGGCCGGCCGCATCCGCGACTACAGCTCCACGTGGCTCGACGAGCTCTCACTGGGCGGCGAGGTGGCGTGGATGCGGCTGACGCCGCGACGACCCGCGTCCGATAGGAACGGCGCATCCCCGGCGGCGGCGACCCGCGCGACGCCGGTCGCTTTGGCGCTGCGTGCCGATGTCCCCGCGTTGCTGGCCGGCGTGCGCGGCGGCGGCGCGGCCCTAGCCGACGAGCCTCGGGCCGGAGCCGCCGCGGAGATCCTCGCGCTCCTCCGCTCGCGCGGCGCCCTCTTCCTCGACGACATCGCGGCTCAGACGCGCCGGCTCCCGACCGATGTCGAACGCGGTCTGCTCGAGCTGATTGGACTGGGGCTGGTGACATCCGACGGGTTCCACGGGCTGCGCGGCGTGGCCGGCGGGCGCCGAAAGCGAGCCCGGCGAGGTCGTGCGGGGTTTGCGCGTCCACGTCTGGGCGCGCCGGCCGTCGGGGTCGCCGGCCGCTGGTCGCTTGTGGCCGCGCCGGCCGTCGACTCGATGGACATCGACGACCTGGCCGAGCGGATCGCCCTGGTCCTCTTGAACCGCTACGGCGTCGTATTCCGCGACCTCGTTCGCCGCGAGAGCTTTACGCTTCCGTGGCGCGAGGTGCTGCGCGCGCTCCGCCGCCTCGAGGCCCGCGGCACGGTCCGGGGCGGGCGGTTCGTGGCCGGATTCGCGGGCGAGCAGTTCGGGCAGCCCCAGGCCGTCGCGTCGCTCCGACGTATCCGCAAGACCCCCAAGGACGGCACCCGCGTCCGGGTGAGCGCCGTCGATCCGCTCAACCTCACCGGCATTGTGCTGCCGGGACCGCGGGTCCCGGCCCAGTCGGGAGGCTGGGTGGACCTGGTGGACGGCGTTCGGCCCGCGGACGCCATTGCGCCGGACTCCGACCGTGATGCGGCCGGCGCCGACAACCTGGCGCCGGTCGGGTTCGCGCCGCCGGCGCGGCCCGACTAGATCGGGGTTGGCAAGGTGGCCCGACCTTCAAGTCGGGATGTCCCAGATGGAGCGACCCGTGCCGGGTGGTTGGCCTGTGGGGGCGGTTCGCGAGCCGCCCCTACTCCGGATCGCCGCGACCGGGTGGCGGGGGCCGCCCCTGCCGCGCGACCCGCTACGCATCGGCGCGGCATTCCCGGTAGCCTACGCTGCCCGAGCGTTCGATTGACCATCCGGCGGCGCGCTTCTGGCTCGGGCGCGTCGGCCGACCAAGGAGCCCATCGTGACCACTGCCATGCCCCCGACGCCGATTTCGCCCTGGGTCAATCCTGTGACCCGCGCGCTGCGCGAGGGCCGCGTGTGCATCGGCGCGTGCAGCATCTCGTTTCCGGGTATCCCCCTGGCCCAGCTGTTCGCGCGGTCCGGGTTCAACTTCTTCTACGTCGACATGGAGCACAGCCAGGTCGACTACCACGAGCTGGCCGCCATCGCCGCGGCCGCAAAGTTGGCCGGCATCGTGCCGATCGCCGGCACCACCAGCCACGCCGACCACCTGATCGCCCGCCCCCTCGATGCCGGCGCGATGGGCGTGATCGTCCCGCACGTGTCGACCCCCGAACAGACCGCCGACATCGTCAAGTGGGCCAAGTACGCGCCCGATGGGGAGCGCGGACTGCTCGGTATGGGCGTTCACACGGGGTTCGAAGCACCGGACGGCACCGCGTGGGTTGAGGCTCAGAACCGCGAGGTCCTCGTCGCGATCAAGGTCGAGAGCGCGCTCGGCATCGAGAATATCGAGGCGATCGCGGCCGTCCCGGGCCTCGATGCGATCCTCGTTGGTCCCGGCGATCTCTCCGCGACCATGGGCATACCCGAGCAAATGAGGCATCCGCGTGTCATCGAGGCCATCGAGCGCATGCTGGCCGCGGTGAAGGCCGTGGGGATCGCCGGAGGCCCGCATGTCAGCTCGCCGGAGGAGGCCGTCGCGTGGGCCGAGAAGGGCGCCACGTTCATGTCGTTCAGCTACGACGGCGGGTTGCTGGCCAGGGCCGCGACGGAGGGGATGTCGGCGATCCGCGCCGTGCTGGGCGACCGCATGCTCGAGGCCTGATCGGCCAGTCCGGCAGGGCCGTTCACATTGCCGCCGTGAGCGCTAAGCCGCGGCGGCCGGATCCGGGTCACACGGCCCGCGGCGACACGACCTCCCGGTAGAGCTGCACGATCTGCTCTTCCGAAGCGCTGCGCGGGTTGTTCCCGGGGCTGCCGCTGGCAATGGCGTCGCGCGCCATCTGTGGCGCGACCCGAACGAAGTCCGCCGCATCGATGCCCCACTCGACCGGACTGGGCACCTTGAGCCGCGCGCAGAGCGCTCGCACCGCCGCCAGGCCTTCCCGCGCGGCGGCCTCCGGCGAATCGTGCGGCCGCGCCGCGCCGATCGCCTCGGCCACATCCGCGTATCGCTCGACATCGCCCTCCAGGCTGAAGCCCATCACCGTGGGCAGCAACATGGCGTTGGAAAGGCCGTGCGGCACGTGGAAGTGCGCGCCGATCGGCCGGGACATCCCGTGCACCAGGGCGACCGATGCGTTCGAGAACGCCATGCCCGCGTGCATGGCGGCGATTGCCGTCTGCTCGCGCGCCGCCAGATCATCCGGCGCGTCGAACGACCGCACGAGGTTCGCGGGGAGGCGTCGCATGGCATCCAGCGCCAGCGCGTCGGTGATCGGCTGCCGGCGGCGCGATACGTACGACTCAATGGCGTGTGTGAGTGCGTCGATCCCTGTCGAAGCCGTGACCGCGGGCGGCATCGTCAACATGGGCTCCGGATCCACGATCGCGGCGGCTGGAACCAGGCGCCAGCTCGTGATCAGCATCTTGACGTCTCGATCCGCGTCCGTGACCGCCACCGCGCGGGTGGCTTCACTCCCGGTCCCGGCGGTCGTCGGGATGGCAATCACCGGAAGCCCGTCGTGGGCGAATCGATCGAGCCCTTCGAAATCGGGCATCCGCCCGTCGTTTCGGGCCAGCGCCGCCGCCGATTTCGCGGTGTCGAGCGCGCTCCCGCCGCCGAACGCGACGACCGCCGTCGCGCCCGCGGCACGGATGGCCTCGAGCGCCGCCTCCACCTCGCGGGTGGTCGGCTCACGGTCGATGTCGTCGAACACGCTCATGTCGACATCGGCCTCACCAAGCAGCGAGGCGAGACGTCCGACCCATTCCGAGTCGCCCATCACGCGATCCGTCACGAGCGTCGCCCGTCGGATGCCCAGCTCATGCAGCACGCCCGGCAGCTGCGCGATCGCGCCTGCGCCGGCATGAACGATCGGCGGAACGCGAAATTGATGACTTCGGGGCGCATCCATTGAATCGACCGGCATTGGCGGCTCGCTGGGGTGCCGTCAGTTCGTCGCTGAGCGTCGGCATCGTAGACCATCCCCCTGGGCTCGTCGGCGGGCCCCGCCCCGAATTCCGCCGGCGCGCCTGGTAGGTGAGAATGGTCGGACAGGCACGCCACGACTCCGAGCCGCGCATGCAACGCTTTTGGCGGCCAGCCCCAATCGCGGTGGGCGTCTTCGCCGTGGCCGCCGCGCTTGCCGCGGTCCTGTCAGTCGCGGGCGCGGCATCGCCGGCGCTCGCGCCCGTCCCCGCCGTGACCCCGGACCCGATCGACGGGACCGCGCCCGAGTCGATCGACGCCGATCTCATTGAGTTGGGGCCATCGACCGCGTTCTCGCGTAGCTCTCGGCAGTTCGTCTTTTCCGAGCGGTGGCGCGAGGCCGGGTCGCAACGCGCGGTTGTTCCGATCCCCGTGGCACGGGTGCATATCACGGATCCGCTGATCGGGAACTACGCCCGCGAGGTCCGGTCTGTTCGCGAACGGTTCGAGGACGCCGAGCGCCTTGCGAGCTGGATGGCACTCCGGCTCGCGTTCGGCGGCATGAGCCGTGAACGCCGGGTGGTCGCGGCGCATGCTCTCGAAGACGTGCTCGCCGATGCTCATGCACGCTTGCTCCAGATGGACGTACCGTTCGGCGCCCAGTCGCATCGCCAGCGAATCTCGACAGCGTTCGAGGCGCTCGGGTTCTACTCCCGCAGGCTCCACCGCCTCTTGGTCCTGCCGGGCGTCGTGCAGTTCGCTCCCGATCGGATGCAGTGGGCAAAGTCCGACCTTCAGTCGGTGCTCCTGGGCTACTACGAAATCCCCGATGCGCCTCGGAACGGCGTCGCCGGCCCGATCTCGCGCGCGGTCGAGGCGTCCAGGTAACCGGAACCGCGCGGATCGGTTCGCGATGCCCGACCTCCGTGGACGCGGCGTAGTATCTTCAACCGCTGCCAGCCAACTCTCACAGCGAGGTACCGGCGCGACTCGATTCGGCGAATCGAGGAGTCCGCTCCGTCCGAGCAATGGCCGCTGAACAACGAATGCAACGTAAGCCCGCCTGGCTCCGAGCGCGGTTTCCCTCGGGCCGGCGCAGCCTCGAGCTCCAGCGACTGATGCGCAGCCACGGCCTCCACACCGTGTGCGAGGAGGCCCGCTGCCCCAACGTCGGCGAGTGCTGGAACAGCGGCACCGCCACCTTCATGATCCTCGGCGACACCTGCACGCGCGCGTGCGGGTTCTGCGCCGTGACGTCCGGCCGCCCGGACGGACTGGACATCTTGGAGCCATTCCGGCTCGCGCGGGCCGTCGAGACGCTCGGGCTCGACTACGCGGTCATCACGTCCGTCAACCGCGACGATCTCTCTGACGGCGGCGCGGGCGTCTTCGCCGCTTGCATCAGGGCGATTCGCGACCGCACGCCCGCCTGCGAGGTCGAGGTGCTGATCCCGGACTTCGAGGGCAATTGGGATGCGCTGGCGGAGGTCGTGCGCGCTCGTCCCGTCGTGCTGAATCACAACACCGAGACAGTGCCGCGCCTGTATCCGCGCGTGCGCCCCAAGGCTCGATACGAGCGCTCTTTGGAGTTGATTCGCCGCGTGAAGCGGATCGATGGGTCAATGACCACCAAGTCCGGCGTGATGGTCGGCCTCGGAGAAGACCTCCGTGAGCTGACCGAGACCATGCGCGATCTTCGTGCGCACGGCTGCGACCTGCTCACCGTCGGCCAGTACTTGCGGCCGACGAGAAAGCACCTGCCGATCGCCCGCTACTACCATCCAGACGAGTTCGACGAGATCGCGCGAATCGGGCGCGAGATTGGGTTCGTGCATGTCGAGGCGGGTCCGCTGGTTCGGAGCTCGTATCACGCCGGCGAGCAGGCGCGCGCCGCCTCCATCCCGGCGACCGGCGCCGACGCGACCGCGCTGATTGCGTGAATCGCCAAGCGCATGCCAGGTGGACCGACCTTCAGGTCGGGATCCCAGGTGGTCGGCCTCTTCGAGCTGGGACGGATGCGCGGTTCGGAACCGCTCGCACCCTGGAAGGATCGGCCGCATAGCGGCGGAGGTGCCGCGTCTGCTCGGGAAGAGGGTCGCTTAGGCCAGTTTGTCGAGCATCGCCCGGTACTCGTCCGGACCGTACGCATGCAGATCGCGCTTGATCAGGGCAGGTCCTTCCCGGAGCGCGGGCACCTGTGACTCGTGCGTCACCGCGCCCGGTATCTCGGCGAATACGCCGATTGGGATTCGGTCGCCGTTCAAGCGTGAGAGCTCGAGGGCCTTGCCAAGGTCAGCCGGGTCGTAGCCTGGCTCCTCGGACACGTCGTACACGCGCTCGCGATACCACTTGGTGCTGTTGACTCGGTTATAGATCACGCAATCCTGTAGCACGTCCACCAGCGCATACCCCGGATAGTTGATCGCGCCCTTGATCATCGCCGCCATGTGTCTCGGATCGCCGGAGAACGACCGCGCCACATAGCCGGCGCCCGCGGCCATCGCCAGGGCCAGCGGGTTGACCGGATAGTCGATCGATCCGTCGGGCGACGTAGTCGTCACCCAGCCGGGCTCGCTGGTCGGCGAATACTGCCCCTTGGTGAGCGCGTACACGTGGTTGTTCTCCACGATGTGGGTCATATTCACGTTCCGCCGCGCCGCATGGATGAGATGGTTGGCGCCGATGCCGTATCCGTCACCGTCGCCCGTGACGGCGATCACGTGCAGATCGGCGTTCGCCAGCTTCGCGCCCATCGCGACCGGGAGCGCGCGCCCGTGTACCGAGTTGAACTCGTTCGCCCACAGATAGTGCGGCAGCTTGCTGCCGCACCCAATGCCGGAGGTGAACAGCACCTGATGCGGCCCGATGCCCAGGTCCACCAGCGCGCGCTTGATGCCGTTGAGAATGCCGAAATCGCCGCAACCGGCGCACCAGGTCGAACGCTCGTCGGTGTTGAAATCCTTCATCGTGAGCTCGGGGGCCTCAACGCTAGACACTGACGAGCACCTCTTCTTCCACCTTCGCGAAGATGAAATCGGGCGAAATCTGGCGGCCATCGAATTTGGTGATCATGACGTCCATCTCGATCCCCGTTGCCTTGCGGATCATCTGGGCAAGCTGGCCGGCGTAGTTCTGCTCCACCCCCACCAGGCGGCGCGCCGAGCCGAGCAGCTCCGCCACCGGCTCCGTCGGCATCGGCCAGATGTCCGCGAAGTGGTAGGCGTTTGCGGATCCGCCGTTCGCATTGATCCGGTCCACCGCCTCGGCGATCGCCCCCTTGGTTGACCCCCAACCGACGAACGTGATCTCCGCGTCGGTCGGCCCGTGCAGCTGGGGCGGGCGCATCTCCTCGACCATCGGGCCGAGTTTGCGCATCCGTTTGCGCATCTGCCGCGTCCGCACCTCGGGCGATTCGGTGATGAATCCACGCTCCGTGTGCTCGTCGCCGGTGACCATGTGCACGCCCTTGGGATGGCCCGGCAGCGCGCGCGGCGACACCCCGGACGATGTCTCCTTGAAGCGAACGTAGAGCTCATCGGGCCCGAGCGCGTCGAGGTCGGCATCCGACAGCATCTCGCCGCGATCGATGGTCACCGACTCGAAATCGAACGCCTCGTACGGCGCCGACTTCAGCGCAAAGGCCTGGAACAGATCGGTCATCACGATCACCGGCGTCTGATACTTCTCGGCCAAGTTGAAGGCGCGCCATCCGGCCTCGAAGCACTCCTCCACCCCTCCCGGAGCGAGCACGAAGCGAGGGAACTCCCCGTGCGACGCGTGAATCACGAACTCGAGATCTCCCTGTTCAGTTCGCGTGGGCAGCCCCGTCGACGGACCGGCGCGCTGGGCATCCACGATCACGATGCCGGTCTCGGTACACCCCGCCAGACCCAGCGCCTCGACCATCAGGCAGAATCCTCCGCCGGACGTCGCGGTCATCGCGCGGGCGCCAACGTGCGCCGCGCCAATCGCCGAGAACGCCGCCGCGAGCTCATCCTCGGTCTGCTTGACCACGATGCCGTAGTCGTCCTGCTTCTCCGCCATGAACTCGAGGATCGATGAGGCGGGTGTCATCGGGTAGCCGGAAATGTAACGGCAGCCCGCCGCGATGGCGCCCATGGAGAGGGCCTGGTTCCCGTTGATGAGCACTCGCGGGGGCGCTTCCGTCGGCAGCTCGATGCGGTGCTCGAACCGCTCCGAGACGTTCTCGCGAACGAACTCGATCCCCGCGCCCAGCACCGCAACGTTCTCGGCCGCCAGCTTCTCGCCGCGCTCACCCGGGTAGCGGGATGTGAACGCGTCGCGCAGGGCGGCTTCGATGCCGTCCGGCGGCATCCCGGTCACCCCCAACAACGCGCCAACCGCCGCCGTGTTGATCATCCGTCGATCGCTGCCGCCCGCCTCTTCCACGATCTCCTTGAGCGGAGCGGCGATGGGGATAGCGTCGCGCGATTTGATGAGGTCCGTGTCGATCTTCCAGGTGCTTTCGTAGATCACGGCGCCGCCCGGCAATACGTCGTCCAACCGCTCGCGAACCGCGAGCTCGTCGAACGCCACCAGCACGTGCGTGCCCTCGGTGTGCGTGTGGACCGGCTGATCGCTCACCCGGACGTGATAGAAGATGTGGCCGCCGCGGATGCGCGATTCGAAGTCGAACAGCGCGAATACGTGCAGACCCGCGCGCAACAGCGCGCGGGCAAACCCGCTCCCTTGGGTATCGGCGCCGGTGCCGGCCGCCCCACCAAACTGGATATTCAGGTTATTGGTGGGCAAGTCGGCCTCCTGCGCCGAAGGCGCGGCACGTCAAGTCGATGTGGGCTGGCACGGTGCAAGGGTTACGCGCGTCAGACATCTCCCGCAAGTCTATCCAACCCCACAGTGACTCTGCCGGTGATGTTCGCTGCACGCCCGTCCCGGCTAGCTGTCTCCACGGTGGGGTCCGCGAGCGCCATCGCAGTCGGCAGGCCCTAGGCCTCGATCGAGAGGGAACCAAACTGGTCCCCGGTGGGCTCCGCTCAGCAAAACCACGGTTCGGTGATGCGCGGCCTCCCACCTGGCGCCTCTCGTTCAATCGCCCGCAAAACGTCCCACACGCCGTCGTGTTGGCCCTCCGCCTCCGCCACGATCGCGGCGATCTCGGGGAGTGTCTCGGCGATTGGCGCCGCGCGCTTCGCCGCCTGCTCGACCGCGGCTGCCAGCGCCGTCTGGAGCTCGTCCACGCGCGGGTCGGCCGACCGCCAGGTATAGCTGAGCGACTCGTCGTCAAACGGGCCGAGGTACGGCTGAAGGTCTGGATGGTCCAGCAGCAGTGATCCTGGGGGCAAGAGCAACCGGATCGTGTACTGGACCGGATCGACGTTGCCCACCAGGTCGTGGCGCACCACGAATCGCACGATCTCCGCTACGTCGCCGATCTCGGTCCAGGGGGTGAACGGCAGCCACGAAGGCCGGGTCTCGATCCCGTGCCCGCGCAGCAGGTCAACCGCCAGACTGGCGTCGCGCGCGCTGTGGCCCTTGTCGAGCCGCGCGAGGATCGCGTCGTTCACGCTCTCGAAGGCCGACACGACGAAGAGGCACCCGCAAGACGCCATCTCGGGCCATATGTCCGCGTGCTCGAGAATGTGCTCGACCTTGGCCGTGCAATCGAATGTCAGGTCTGGGAACTGCTGGTGCATCGCGCGCACGACTCGCACTGAGTGGCGCACCCCGTTGAGAAAGTCCGGATCCCCGAACGTGATGTGCCGCGCACCCATCGCCGCCTGCTGCGCGACATCGCTCAGCACGCGGTCCTGCTCGACGATGCGGATGCGGCCGTCGTATTCCACCGGCACGGGACAGTGGCGGCATTTGTGCACGCATCCGCGGCTGGTCTCCACGTACCCGACCGGCACGTGTTCGCCGGCCATCGCCAGATGTGCGTACGCATCGAGCGGCGGCAGCAGGCCGCGGGCCGGCGGCGGCGCGACGGCTTGCATGGCGGCCGCCGCCGGCGCTCGCGCCGGGTGGGGCGCCAACCCGTCCACCCATTCCACTAGGCCCGGTTCGTACTCGCCGCCGAGAATGTGGTCCGCCAGTCCCGCGAGCGCGCCGTTCTCGCTCAAGGGCGCGTAGAGTCCGTAGAAGCAGATTGGCGTCGCCGGTCGGCGACGGCGCGCGGCGCGCGCCGCCTGCACGCCCATGCGCATCGCGGTGTGCATGGGCACGGAGAATCCGATCGCCTCCGCCCAATCCACGCTCGCGGCCGACCACCGGCTGACCGACAGGTCTTCACAGCGCACGTCGTGGCCGTGCGACCGCAGCGCCGCGGCCGGCGCGGCCACGTGCAGCGGTTGGTGGCCCAGCTCGTAGGTCGAGACCAGGAGAACGCGCATCGGCCAATGATAGGGAGCCCTCGACTGACGCCCTAGGGCTCTTCGATCACGATCTCCAGGATGTCGGCGGCGCTTCGGAGCGCCCGCTCGACCTCCGTGGCGGACGCGCCCCGCGCGAATAGGAACCCGAGATACCGGTGGCCCTCCGGCAGGGGGCGAACTGACCGACCGCTTGCGATCGTGATCTCGACGCCCGCGATGCCGGGCGCCGCCCCCGCCGCGTCGAGCCCGCGGACCTCTCGCAGCACCCCTGCGCGCGGGATCGGCAGCATCATCACGCCCGAGGCCGGATGCGTGAGCCGCGTGTCGTGGATCGGCAGGCGCAGCGCGTGGCGCAGAATCAGTTCCTCCAGCGAGACGCCGAGCCCGAATCGCAGCGAGCGCGCGCACAGGCCCCCGATCGATCGTGCCGCGACCTCCAGGATGTACGGCTCGTCGCCCCGGACTCGCAGCTCCGCGTGCACCGGACCCTCGCGCAGCCCCAGGCCGGCCGCGGCCGCCCGTGCCGTCTGCTCGACCCGGGCGAGCGTGGCCGCGGGCAGGCGCGACGGGGTGACGTAGAGGGTTTCCTCGAAGTACGGGCCGTCGAGCGGATCGGGCTTGTCGAAGACCGCCAGCACGTCCATGTGGCCGTCGTCGAGGAGCGCTTCGACCGCAACCTCCACACCTGGCACGAACTCCTCGACCAGCAGCGGCTGCTCCGGATCCTCGTCGGCGTCCGCCACGATCGCCCTCACCCTGGCCGCCGTCGCGACCGCGGACGCGGCATCGTCCGCGCGAATCACGCCCTGACTGGCCGCCAGGCCGACAGGCTTGATCACCACCGGCCAGCCAACCTCAGACGCGGCCTCGGCGGCGTCCGAGGTCGGATAGAGCACCCGAAACTCGGGTTGCCGAACGCCGACCGACCGCAGCGCGCGGCGCATCTCGAGCTTGTTGCGGGCGGCGCTGGCCGCGCTCGGGGGATTCGACGCCAGCCCCAGGCGATCGGATGCGATCGCCGCAACGACCACCCCCTTGTCATCGACCGGGACGATCGCGTCCAGCGGAGTCTCGCCCGCGAACTCGACGATCGCGTCGGCGGCGAGCTCGGGCCGCCGCAGATATACCGCGAGCGCTCGCTCGCCGTCGTCTCCGGCGAGCACCTGCTCGTGATCCGACGCCACCACGACATCGGCGCCCAGGGCCTTCGCGGCGGCCATGAAGTCCGGCGCGCGATACGTGCTGCTCGGGATCAGTAGTAGAACGCGGGCCACGGACCTATCATAGGTAGGAATGAGGCACCGAAAGCCGCGCGGCGGGAACCTCGCGCGGCTCCGCGGGAAAGGCATCGCATGGCGGCAGCCGACGGTACTGTGGGGCCTCTCGTCACCGTATCCGACCGGGCGCGCGAGCTCGTGCTCGCGTATCGCGGGAGTTCCGACAAGCCGAATCCCGAGCGCCTGGCCATGTGGATAGAGATCACCGGCGCAACTGGCGGAACGTTCACGTATGACATGTACTTGAAGTACGCGGACGACGCTGGCCCCCACGACGTGGTGGTCAGTGTCCACGACGACCTCCAAATCGTCATCCCCGCATCGAGCGTTGGGGATATTCGCGGTTCGACGGTCGATGTGGCCGACGGCCCGGGCGGTGGAGGCTTGTTCGTCCAGAACCCTCAGGCGCACGCCAGCCCCGCCGTCGGAGCGCGGTCGAGCGGCCCGGCGCCCGAGCTCTCGGGCGAGGTGGCGGGGCGCGTAACCCAGTTGATCGATCAGCAGATCAACCCGGCCATCGCGGCCCACGGCGGCTTTTGCGAGCTGGTCGCCGTGGAAGACGCCACGGCATACGTCCGCCTCAGCGGCGGCTGTCAGGGCTGCGGCATGGCGGCGGTTACCCTGAGTCACGGCATCGAGGTGCAGGTGCGCGAGCTCGTGCCGGAGATTCAGCACGTGATTGACGTCACCGACCACGCGGCTGGCAGCAATCCTTACTACGAGCCTGGGAAGGGTGACGGCGGCGGCAAGTAGCTCGAGCCGGCGCGGGTTACCGACCCATCTGATGAGCGCGTGAGCGCGGAGGAATCCTCATGACGAACGCGGCCTTTGTCGACCGGCTCGTGAATGGGATCGGGGTCGACTATCCCCCGATCGGACTGGCACGGGTGCCAGAGCGTCCGGCCGGCATCGACATGTGGACCGACGCCGTGCCGTCCGCGTGCACGTTCTGGCGGCGCGCCGAGCACGCCACCTTTTTTGCGAGCTCAGACGCGCACATGGGCTGTCCAATCGGCGCCATGGTGATGGGCCTCGATCTCTCCGAAAACAAGCAAGACGAGCTCATGACGCTCGTCGGCGACATGTGCGCCATCGAGTATCTGGACGAGTCGGAGGTTCCGAACATCCCTCACTTCGATTCCCCGGCCGCCGGCGTCGTCTATGGACCGGTCGAATCGTTCCCGATCCCGCCCGATCTGGTGATGGTCTGGGCCACGCCGCGGCAGGCCATGCTTCTGGAAGAGGTGCTGGGGGTCAGCGTGTGGGACGGGCAGACCGGCCAGGTCCTGGGCCGCCCGGCGTGCGCGGCGCTTCCGGCCGCCGTCGCGGCGGGCGACGCCGTTGTCTCACTCGGGTGCGCCGGGATGCGAACGTTTACCGAGATTCCGGACGACCGCCTGCTGCTGGTGATACCGGCCGCCAAGCTCGACGGGCTGGCTGGCGAGGTCACGGCCACGCTCGATGTGAACGAGCACATGACGGGCCGCTATCAGGAGATGAAGCGGGGAGTCTGACCGGCGAGACCGGGCGATAGACTTTACATAAAGTCTATCCGCCGATCTGATACATCTCCACCTTGGGATCGCTGTGCGGGCGGCCGGCCTCATCCAGCAGTCCCGCCCGCTCCTCCGAGTACCGGTCTGTTCGCCCGGTCCAGATCGCTTGGACCAGATTGTGCAGCTCGGCGTCGGTGGCGCCCGCGCGCATAGGATCTCGCAGGTCGGTGCCGCCGCTCGCGAACAGGCAGGTCAGCAGGCGTCCGTCGGTCGACAGCCGAGCGCGCGTGCAGTCGCCGCAAAACGGCTGGGTCACCGATGCGATCACCCCGATCTCGCCGCTGCCGTCCGCGTATTCGTAGCGCACGGCGACTTCGCCCCGATAGTTCGGATCCACCGCCCGCAGCGGAAGTTCCGCGTCGATCATGCCGACGATCTCGCTGGCCGACACCACGTCCGCCAGGTTCCAGCGGTTCAACGTCCCCACGTCCATGTACTCGATGAAGCGCACGATGTGCCCGGTTCCCTTGAACCGCCGCGCGAGCTCCACGAGCGTGTGGTCGTTCACGCCGCGCTGCACGACGCAGTTGATCTTGATCGGACCCAGGCCAGCGTCTTCGGCCGCCTGGATGCCGGCAAGCACCGAGGCGACCGGGAAATCGCGCCCGTTCATCTGACGGAAGACGTCGTCGTCCAGGCTGTCGAGGCTCACCGTCACGCGATCGAGCCCGGCGTCTCGCAGTACCGGCGCCAGGCCGGGCAGCAGATAGCCGTTGGTCGTCAGCGCGATGTCATCGATTCCATCCAGCCGCGCGAGCATCGTGACCAGGTCCGGCAGACCTCGCCGCAGCAGCGGCTCTCCGCCTGTCAGTCGGAGCTTGCGCGCGCCAAGTCCCACGAAGACGCGCGTGAGCCTCACGATCTCCTCGAACGTCAGCAATTCGTCTCTGGGGAGGAACTCGTACCGCTCGCCGAAGATCTCGGCCGGCATGCAGTACGGGCAGCGGAAGTTGCAACGGTCCGTCACCGACACGCGCAGATCGCGCAGGGGTCGCCGGAGCGTGTCAGTCACGAGCTGGGACGGTGCAACGGCCAACGGTTCTCGGCTCCTCGGAGCGCCTCAGCGGCCGTGAGGCGCGGGCCACGCTGAGGATAGATCGTCCACCCCGAGTCTACTCAGGCGCGAACCGTCCGCGCGCCTCGGTCCCGTCATCCCCTCCCGTCACCCGGGCGTTCGCCGGGGTCCGGGGGCCTGACCGGCCGACGCCGCTCCCGCGCTGGATTCCGGCGTGCGCCGGAATGACGACTCGAGGATTCCGCCGGCCGGCCTCGGCCCGCTATTCGGCGGTCATCGAGGGCGCTGCGACCGCGGGCGCCCCGCGCAGGCGCCACCGCCCTTGCGCTTCCTGCGACGCGGCCATGTTCGCGTACCAGCCGCCCCGGGCCATCAGCTCCTCATGCGTTCCCGTCTGCGTGATCCGTCCGGCCTCGATGACGACGATCCGATCCGCGCGTCGAACCGTCGAGAGCCGGTGCGCGATCACCAGCGTGCTCCGATCCTGCGTGAGCCGATCCATCCCCTCGCGAATCAGCGATTCCGTCTCCGCGTCCACCGACGACAGCGCCTCGTCGAGGATCAAGATCGGCGCATCCTTCAGCAGCGCGCGGGCGATCGCGATGCGCTGCTGCTGGCCGCCCGACAGGCGCACGCCGCGCTCGCCGATGCGCGAGTCGTACCCATCCTCGAATCGCTCCGCGAACTCGTCCACGTTGGCCGCGCGCGCGACGGCCAGGATGTCGTCGTCGCTGGCCTCGGGCCGTCCGAACGCGATGTTGTCGCGAATCGTGCCCTCGAACAGGAACACATCCTGCAGCACCATCGAGACGTGGTCGCGCAGCCAGACGAGCGGAACCTCCCGAACGTCGGCGTCTCCGATCCGCACCGCGCCGGCCGTGGCCTCGTAGAAGCGCGGCACGAGCTTCGCGCAGGTCGTCTTGCCCGCTCCGGTTGGCCCGACCAGCGCGACCAATGCGCCCTCGGGGATCTCGAACGACACGTCGTGCAGCACCGGCATGCGCGGCTCGTAGGCGAAGTCCACATCCTCGAACCGTACGGTCCAGTCGCGCCGCTCCGGCGGGCGCGCGCCCGGCCGGTCCTCAATGTCGCTGGTGATGTCCATCAGCTCGAACACGCGATCCGTGCTCGCGATCGCCTTGTGGATGTCCTCGCTGATCGCCGCCAGCTGAAGGATCGGCTGATAGATCAGGCTCAGGTACACCACGAACACGAACAGGTCGGCGACCGGCACGACTCCGCGCAGCGTAAGATCGCCGCCGATCGCGATGATGAGGATCAGACCGACGCCGGCAATGACCTCCGTGACGCCCGTGGGGAGCATCGAGATCATCTGCGTTCGCTCGATCTGCCGCCGGTAGCGCTCGCCGCGGTCGGTGACCTCCGCCAGACGCGCGCGCTCGCGACCGAAGGCCTTGACCGTCTCGAACCCGGCCAGGCCCTCGGTGACGACCGCCGTTATCTCGGCCATCCGTGCTCGCACTTCTCGCCACTGGCTGCGCACGTGTGGGAACAGGTAGCGCGTGAGCACCAGAATGACCGGAACCGGAATGATCGCGACGAGCATCAGCTGCCAGTTGATCACCCCCAGCACCACGAGCATCGAGGTCGGTACCGCGATGGCGAGCGTGGTCTCGGGGATCCCGTGCGCGATGAAGTCCTCGATCGCCTCGACGTCGCCCACCGAACGCGAGACCAACGTGCCGACCCGCCGGTCCGAGAAGAACTTGTGCGGCAGCGTCTGGATGTGCCGGTAGAGCTCCCTGAGCATCGTGAGCTGGGCGCGATACGCGACCAGATGCGAGAAGAGCCCATACAGATAGCGCGCCGCGCCGCGGAACACGTACGTGACCACCAGCACGCCGACGATCGCCGGCAGCGCCACGGACACGGCCGTTCCCTCCGCGTGCCCGATGAGGATCTGCCGGATCAGCAACGGCGGGATGATTCCGCTGCCGGCGAACGCGAGTCCAAAGAACACCGACGCCGCCATCTGACGACGATGTCCGCGGAGGAAGAAGTTCAGGCGACGCAGGAACGACACCGCGCAAGCGTAGCCGACTACGCGGGACCCCTGATCTGGATGCGGATCTCAACATCTGGGTCGGCAGCGGCCCCGACCCGACTGCGTAGGAATCCACCGGCCATTCCAACGTCCGTGACCTACAGTGAGTTCCGGCGGCCCACGTGAAGCGGTGGGGGCGGCCGCCTACTGCTCGGCGGGTTGTCCGCCGGCCGGCTAGCGCCGCTCGCCTGGACGGCGGCGGCAACATGGACGCCCGCGCATCCCCGGGAGGGTAGACGGACCACGCCATCTGGAACCTGGCGGCGTCTTGCGCTGATCGAGGCATTGAGACGCATGGACGCTATGCCGCGGGTCGGGCGGCTGCTGCTCGCGGGCGGCGTGGCCTTCTGGTGGGGCGGCGTCGTGGCCCCGCGCTTCCTCAGCCTGCTGTCCCCCGCACGGCTTCCGCCGGAGGCCATCCCGCGTCATCTGAACCCTGAGTTCGAAGGGACCGTTGCCAACATGGTCTCGGCCGGTGCCCTGCTGGCCGTGGCGCTCCTTGCGCTGGCGAACGTGGTCGTCAGCCGCCGCCGGGCAGCCGGCTGGACGGCCGTGGGCGGCTGGGCCGCCTTGGCGGTGACCGCGGCGTATCTGGCCTGGGAGGAGATATCCGACTTCCACGCCACGGGCCTGGCCGGCCTCGAGCGGTCCGTGTTCGGCGCGGGGCTTCTTGATGCAATGGGACAGAACCTCTGGGTGCTGCTGCTGAGCCCGCTGATCGTGCTGTTCGGGCTGGCGATGGGAGTCCTGCTCCGCCGGGAGCTGCGCGCCCCGGTGGTCCGTGTGCCGTTTGTTCTCGGCCTCACCGCCTGGCTGCTCGTCCTTGCGCATGAGGCAAGCTATGCGTTTGTCTTCGAGGGTCGAGCCAACGTGCTGGGGGTCGTGCTCGAAGAGACCCTGGAGTTCAGCGGGGCTTTGCTCATCGGCCTGAGCGCGGCCATCGCCGTACGGCGCGGCGGGGCGTCCCAGCCGTTGGCCGGCATACCGAGCGTCCGCTATCTGCGCCGGCTGGCGATCGCTTCGATCGTCGCGGTTGCCGTGCTGGGCGGCGTGGTCGTCGCATTCGTGTTCCGGGCGCCGGTCGTCGATGCGCGCACGCCCGTGCACAGCGACACCTTCGAGATAAGCCTCCGTGACGGGGAAGCCCTCGTCCAAGAGCTCCGCATGCCGGCCGACCCGCTTGGCGTCTTCAGGCTCCGCCTGGCCAACCGTGACCCAGGCGGTCGGTCGGGGGGCGCGGCGGTCCGCGTCGTAGCCGCGGGGACACCTGGCCTCCTCCTGGCCGGCGGACGGGTCGAGTTTCCGGCCGGAACCAGCCCGATGTGGCGGAGCGTGTACATCCCGACGCTCGCCGAGGCCGAAGGCCGGCCGCTGGCCGTATGGGTCATCGCTGACATCCCTCCGGAGGCCGAATTGCGGATCGGCGCGACGCAGACGAACCGGTACCCGAGCGGGCGGCTCTGGATCAACGGCGCACTGGCGTGGCCGGACCAGGACCTCGAGTTCGTGGCCTACAGTGCGGCCGCGCCGACGCCGAGCAAGTTCGAGGCGCTATGGCGCCTGATCGCGTCCGACTGGCGCTGGCCCGTGCTGGCCGTGGATGTGGCGATCGCGCTGACGCTCGTCACGCTGACCCCGGCGCTCGTGCTGGCAAGCGCAATGCCGCGAGGCCGGTCCCCGTCGAACCACCCCGGCTGATCCGGTGGCCCGACCTTCAGGTCGGGATATCCCGGACGGAGCGAATGAACGTAGCCGCCTGGTCGGCGCCTTCGAGGCGGGCTGGATCCAGGTTCGGACTCCTTCCCATCCCGAAGCGCCGGCGGATGCGCTACCCGCGCTCGGCGGCTTCCGTGCCGGCCGCGCCGGCGGGAGACGACTCCACGAACTGCTTGAATGCGCGCATGAACTTCTTTGATTGGTACCAAAACAGCGGTTGCATGAAGAACGCGGCGAAGCGCATGAAGCCCTCGAATCGAAACTCGTTCTCGCTTATCCAGCGGGTCGACTGCGGGCCGTCCTCCACGAACCTGTTCACAATGCTGTTGCACACCCCGTCGGTCTCGAAGGTTCCCGCGAACTCGTCCGGAAGATCACGCCGCGTCACCGTCTCGGTCATCTCCAGTGACCCGTCTCCCTGATCGAAGACCAGCCGCGACTTCGCGCCGGGCTGCCCCGGCTCGCTGCTGATGTGCTCGAAGCTTCGCAGGCCGGCCATCCATTTCGGCAGGTTTTCCGGGTCGTCGAAGAGCTCGACGACCCGCTGCCGGGGACGGTTGATGACGATCCGAGACGTGTACTTCATCGTCTGCCTCTGGAGGGCTGCGCACTATGCGGCAATGTGGGCCCGACCTTCAGGTCGGGATGTCCCAGATGGAGCGAATGAGCTTAGCCGCGTACCCCGCCGTGCCAGGTTCCCTCTCCCCGTCGTAGGGAAAGGGCCAGCGCCTGTCCTGAGCTTGCCGAAGGAGTGAGGGGGTCGGAGGTGGCGGTCAGGCCGAGTCGACCGCCTTTGCCGCCAGCGCGGCCTGGACCTTCCGCGGCGAGGCGGGCAAGTCGCGCATCCGCACGCCCACCGCATCGGCGATCGCATTCGCCATGGTTGCGAGCGGCGGCACGATCGGTATCTCGCCCACGCCGCGCGCTCCGAACGGGTGGTCCGCGTGGGGGATCTCGACGATCTCGGTGTCGATCATCGGGACATCGAGGGTCGTGGGCATTCGGTAATCCAGCAGGCTGGCGTTGAGCAGCTTGCCTTGGTCGCTGTACGCGTACTCCTCGTTCAGCGCCCAACCGATCCCCTGCACGACGCCGCCCTCCATCTGGCCCTCGACGTACGGCGGATAGATGGCCGTCCCCACGTCCTGAACGGCGGTGTAGCGAAGGACCGTGATCTTGCCGGTCTCTTTGTCGACCTCGACATCCGCGATGTGCACGGCGAATGTATTGCCCGACTTGTCGGGCGCCACGGTTGCCTTTCCGGTCGGATGGACGTCCTCCTCGTCGAGAACCGCCGCGGCTTCCCGGAAGGTCAACGAATCGTCGCCTTGGCGATAGACCCCGTCCTCGCGGCGTATCTCGCTCGGCGCCGCGTCCCAATAGTCGGCGAGACCGTCGAGGATCTGTCGCTCGAGATCGGTCGCCGCCGCGACCGCGGCTATCCCGGTGGTATGGGCTACCCGGCTCCCCCCGGTGGTCGAGGTGTACGGGATCGAATCCGTGTCCGGCACGATCGGGTCAACGTCCTCGATCGGGATTCCCAGCGTCTCAGCGAGCTGGATCGCGACGGCGGTGCGAGTGCCGCCGATATCCACCGAGCCTTCGAGCAACGTCACCGTTCCGTCCGGGTTCAGTCGAGCGACGGCGCTCGACACGCCCACGCCGTTCATCCAGTAGCCCGACGCAATCCCGCGACCGCGCGACCCGCTGCCGTTTGACGGGTGTGGGCTCTGCCAGTGCTCGGTCGCGCGGGCCGCAGTGATCGTCTCGATGTTGCCGACCTTGGGGAACCGTGTGCCGTCGGAGCGCAGATCGCCTTCCTTGGAAGCGTTCAGCAGCCGGAAGTCAAACGGGTCCATGCCCAATTCGTCGCAGATCTCATCGACGAGACTCTCCACCGCGAACTCGGCTTGCGGCGCGCCCGGCGCCCGATACGCGTGTGTTTTGGGCTTGTTGACCAGCACGTCATAGGCATCGATTCGAAAGTTCTCGAGGCTGTAAGGCCCAATCGCAGTGGCCGAGCCGCCGCCGACCGACGAACCCGGGTACCCACCGGCTTCGAACGCCAACTCAACCTGCGCCGCGGTCATGCGCCCTTCGGCCGTCACGCCGATCTTGGCTCGCATCCGGCCGCCGGGCGCCGGTCCGCCGGCGCGCAAGATGTCCGCGCGATCCATGCTGAACTTGACGGGCCGTCCCGCCTTCCTGGAGAGCACCGCCGCCAGCGGCTCCAGGTACACCGTCGTCTTGCCGCCGAAACCGCCGCCGATCTCGGCCGGGATCACGCGAATCTTCGAGATTGGATACCGCAGCAGACTGCTGAGCTCGTTTCGAATCCCGAAGTGCCCCTGCGAGCTGACCTCCACGATCAATCGCCCGTCCTGGTTCCAGTAGGCGAGTGCGTTGAGCGGTTCGATGTAGCCCTGATGCACCGTCGCGGCCGAGTACTCGCGCTCCAGCACGAGCGCCGCCTCCGCGAACCCGCGCTGGATATCGCCTTCCTCGAGGATCTGATGCGTCGCCACGTTGCTGGGCGTATCCGCGAGCACGCCGCCGGTCTCGGTGAACAGGTCGTCGTGGAGCAGCGGCGCATCCGCGCGCATGGCCTCGCGCACGTCAAGCACGTGCGGCAAGACTTCGTATTCGACCACGATTTGGTCGAGCGCCGCCTCGGCGACGTGCGGCGAAACCGCCGCGACCGCCGCGACCGCGTGCCCTTCGTACAGAACCTTGTCGCGCGCCATCAGACTGGCGCTCTTGTAGCGCAGACGCTGCATGCCCGACTCGTTGGCCTCCAGCAGCCCCGCTCCCGGGTCCGGGAGATCGGCCGCGGTCATCACGGCCCGCACCCCGTCGAGCTTCGCCGCCCCATCCGTGTCGATCGAGATGATGCGCGCGTGCGCGTGCGGACTTCGGAGCACCTTGCCGTGGAGCATTCCCGGCATGCGCACGTCCACGCCGTAGATCGCGCGGCCGGTGACCTTGTCCACGCCGTCGTGCCGGACCGGACGCGTGCCGACGACCGAGTACTCACCGTTCGTGCGCGACATGTGCGTCTCCTACCTCCGGGCGTATATCAGGGACGACCGCGCCGTGCGAGGCCCGGCGCGGTGGCGGATCGATGCCGATCAACCGGTCGGCGCAAGTCTACTCCTGAGATCAACGGTCGGAGCCGCCGCCGATCGCGTCGACGAAGAACACCTCGCTCGCCTCGCCGACCTTGGTACGCAGCCGTCGCCCGCTGTTGGCGCCGTCCACGAACACCGCGAGCCCGGCGCGCAACCGGTCGTCCTCGACCAACCGGCCCTTCATCCCCGGGTACTTGGCGTCCAGTCCGTCGACGATCTCCCGTACGGTCGATCCGTCCACGTCGACGCGCCGCTCACCGCTCGTGAGCGTGCGCAGCGGCGTCGGGATGTTGACCGTGGCCATCGCATCTACGCGGAACCGTCTCCGCCGGCGCTCGCGCTGATCGCTCCCTGAACCCGGTGCGGCGACATTGGCAGGTCATAGAGGCGCTGGCCCGCCGCGTCGTAGACCGCATGGGCGAGCGCCGCCGGCGGCGGGACGATCGGCACCTCGCCGACCCCGCGCACGCCGAACGGGTGCCCCGGATTCGGGACCTCCACGATGATCGTTTCGATCATCGGCACGTCGAGCGTGGTCGGCATCCGGTAGTCGAGCAAGCTGGCGTTGAGCAGGCGGCCGCCGGCGTCGTAGACGTATTCCTCGTTGAACGCCCAGCCGATGCCCTGCACCGCGCCTCCCTGCATCTGTCCCTCGACGTACGGCGGATAGATCGCGATGCCCGCGTCCTGCACGGCCGTGTAGCGCAACACCTCGACCTTGCCGGTGTCAGCATCGACCTCCACGTCCGCGATGTGCACCGCGAACGCGCCGCCCTCACGATCCGGCGTGACGGTCGCCCGTCCGACGGCTTGAATGGCCTCGTCGTTCAGCAACCCCGCGGCTTCCTTGAAGGTGACCGAGTTTCCGTTCGCGCTGAACGAGCCGTCGGCGTAGGCGATCGACTCGGCCGCGACGTCCCACACGTCCGCCAGGCCCTCGGTCATCTGCGCCTGCAGGTCCTTGGCGGCCACGTGCGCGGCGTACCCGGTCGCAAACGTGACCCGACTCCCGCCGGTCACGTCGGTCCGGCCGACCGAATCCGTGTCGGCCACGATCGGCACGACTTCCTCGACGGGAATCCCGATGGTCTCGGCGAACTGCATGGCTACCGAGGTTCGGGTGCCGCCGATGTCCGTCGATCCCTCCAGCAGCGTGACCCGTCCGTCCGGGTTGAGCCGGGCAATCGCGCTCGAGGTCAACCCGACGTTGAACCAGAACCCGGAGGCGATCCCGCGTCCTCGAAGCTTGCCGGACTCGGTCTCGAGCGGCGTCTGCCAATGATCGGAGGCGCGCGCCGCGTCGAGGCACTCCTCGTGGCCGATGCGCGCATACGGCGGACTGCCCACCCGCCAGCTGCCCTCTTTGGCGCTGTTCTTCATCCGGAAGTCAATCGGGTCCATGCCGAGCTCGCGGCAGATCTCGTCCACGACGCCCTCAGAGGCAAACTCGGCCTGGGTGGCCCCCGGTGCGCGATAGGCGTGCGTCTTCGGCTTGTTCACGACCACATCGAAGCCGTCGACGCGGGCGTTTGGCATGTCGTACGGGGCGAAGACGCACATGCATCCGGCGCCGATCACCGACCCCGGAAACCCGCCGGCCTCAAACGCGAGGTACGCGTGCCCGGCCGTGATGCGTCCGTCCTTGGTTGCCCCCATCTTGACGCGCATGTACCCGCCCGGCGTCGGCCCGGTGCCGGTCAGGACCTCTTCGCGATCCATCGCCACTTTGACGGGACGACCGGTCTTGCGTGACAGCAGCGCGGCAACCGGCTCCAGGTAGACGGTTGTCTTGCCGCCGAATCCACCGCCGATCTCGGTCGGAATCACCTTGATCTTGGAGATCGGATGGTCCAGCAGGTCCGCGATCTCCTCACGGACCGTGAAGGCGCCCTGCGTGCTGCACCAGATCGTGACGTTGCCGTCGGCGTGCCACTGGGCCGACGCCGCGTGCGTCTCGATGTAGCCCTGATGAAGCATCTCGCACGTGTATTCACGCTCGACCACCACATCGGCTTCGGCGAATCCCTGGTCGATGTCACCCACCTCGTACTCGAGGTGCGCCGCGACGTTGCTTGGCGTCTTCGCCGCCGATTCGTCCGAAGACGCGGTTACGAGATCCTCGATCAGCAACGGAGCATCCGGCTTCATGGCCTCGCGTACGTCCATGACGTGCGGGAGCACCTCGTACTCCACCTCGACCAGCTTCGCGGCCTCCACGGCGATGTGGGCGCTGGTTGCCGCAACGCCCGCGACCGCGTGCCCGTGGTACAGCGTCTTCCCACGCGCCATCACGTTGGCGCTCTTGTACTTGAGTGGGATGCCCGCCTCTTCGCCGCCCCCCGTTACCTTGTCGCTGGGCTCCGCGAAGTCGGCGCTGGTGACGACCGCCTGCACGCCGTCGAGCGCTTCGGCCTTGCTGGTATCAATTTTCTTGACGCGCGCATGCGCGTGCGGACTTCGCACGACCTGGGCATAGAGCTGGCCCGGGAGATTGACGTCCGCGCCATACAGCGCCGCCCCCGTGACTTTGTCAACGCCGTCGTGACGCACCGGGCGCGTCCCGATCACTTGGTACGTGTCGAGATGGTGCTTGACCGTGACCGCCTGCTCCGGAGTCTTGATCGCCATGCTTAGCTCCCTCCCCGAACGTCGTCGGCCGCGTCGAGCACGGCGCGCACGATCTTGTCGTAGCCGGTACAGCGACAGAGATTCCCTGCCAACCACCAGCGGACGTCGTATTCTGACGGATTCGGATTCACATCGAGCAGCGCCTTGGCCGCCACGATGAATCCCGGGGTGCAGACGCCGCATTGCAGCGCGGCGTGCTCCAGGAACTGCTGCTGCAGTGGATGCAGACCCGCCGGAGTAGCCATCCCCTCAATGGTTGCGATCTTGGCGCCGTGCGCCTCCACGCCGAGCACGCAGCACGCGTTGACGAGGCGACCATCCATGATGACGTTGCAGGCCCCGCAGTTTCCGTTGTTGCAGCCTTCCTTCGCCCCGGTGAGGCCCAGGTGCTCGCGCAGGGCTTCGAGCAGGCTCTCCCGCGGCTCGATCAGGAAGTCCGTGGGCTCGCCGTTGATGGTGGCGTTGACGTGCACCTTGCCGGTCAGTAGCTCAGTGGCCATGGTCGATTTCCATTCCCTTCGCTCGGGCCAGAGCGCCGGCGAGCGCGCGTTTGGCGAGTACGTATGAGAGCTGCTTGCGATGCGCGATCGTCCCGCGCATGTCGTCGATAGGTTTGGCTGCCTCGCGCGCGGCTTCGGCCGCCGCTTCGAAGCTTTCCTCGGTGGCGGGCTGGCCAACCAGCGCGGCGCCCGCCGATTCGACGAACAACGGTGTCGGCGCCACGGCGGCAAGCGCCAGCCGCGCGGCGCTGATCGTGTCACCGTCGAGCACGAGCGACACCCCGCATCCCACCACCGCGATGTCCATCTCGTTTCGCGGAATGAACCGCAGGTAGTGCGCGCCCGATGCGTCCGGCTGCGGCGGCAGCGTCAGCGAGACCAGCAGCTCATCGTCCGCGAGCACGTTTCGGCCCGGCGCGGTGCAGAAGTCCTCGATCGCGATGGTTCGGATTCCCCTGGGACCGGCGATGTTGCACGTGGCCGAGTAGACGATCAGCGGCGGAATCGAGTCCGCGGCCGGTCCCGAGTTGCACACGTTGCCGCCGATTGACGCCCGGCCCTGGATGCCGGTGCTCCCGATGATCCGCGCGGCGTCCACGACGGCCGGGTATTGCGCCGCGAAGGCCTCGTTCCCGTAGACCTCGTAACACGGGACGGCGGCGCCCAGCGTCGCACCGCTCCCCGCGCTGACGGACAGCTCCATCAGTTCGTCGATCTGCTTCGCGTCGACGAACACGCTCGCATCGCGGCCGTCTTCGCGAACTTGGACGATCAAGTCGGTGCCGCCGGCGAGCATCCGTGCGTCGGCGCCATGCTCGGCGAGCAGCGCCACCGCCTCGTCAATGGATGTGGGTACGGCGTATGAGATTGCGCGCAAGAACATGCTCCGATCTTGGTCAGTCGGCCGGGAGAGGCTCAACGCTATTCTCGCCCACGTGACCGGTTTTCGGCCAGCGACCGCCGAACGATGGCATCCACGCCGTCCGGCGCCGTCCGTCTCAGACGAGGACGAGGACCACGGCCCCAACCGCGGTGACGGCCGCCGCGCCCGCGTAGCTGGTCACGGCGAGTGCCCGGTGGTTCACCGGCACGTGAACATCGATCAGGAGGTGGCGAATCCGATGCGCGGCGTGGACCGCGCTCAACCCGATGATCAGACCGATCGCCGCGCGTACCACCGCGTGACGCAGCAGATCGCCGATGCCTTCGTCGCCGTGCGACAGGGCGGTGACCGCGGCATCCCACCCGACACCTCCGGCGATCCCGGTGATTCCGATCATCACCGGGATGAACAGCGCGGCGATCACGCCGCCGGCTGAGAACAGCGACCACCACAGCGCCTCGCTCGATCGCCCCCTCACTGCGCGCCGACCCACCAGACCCAGCCGATGACGAGGCCGCTGATGACGGCGAACGCGCCGAGCTGCGCCACGACGATCAGAATGGTCGGCGGCTTCCACCCACGGATCCGAACGTCCATCGCCTTCGGCGTCAGATTGAACCAGGTGAACGTATGCCAGAGCGCCGCCGCCGCGGCGACGACGTGAAAGACGACCATGCCCGGGTTCCAAAAGAAGTCGAGAAAGGCGCGGTATTCGGCGGGATCGGGGCTCCCGGCCTTGAGCAGCAGCAGCACGAGCAGCACCACGTACGCCGCAATGAACACCGAGCTGACTTCGCGCAAGAACACCAGCGCGTAGCGCGGGCTCGCCACGATCCAGGTCCACCCCAGCCGGCGCTCGAGCGGGCGCGGCGCGTCTACGCGGTCCACGGCATCAGCAGCGACTTGTAGAAGTCGATCGCGGCGGGGATCTTCGCCTGCTGGATTGCGCCGGCCGGATCGACGTGCTTGGGGCAAACCGCCGAGCACTCGCCCACGAACGTGCAGTCCCAGATGCCCTCGTTCTGGAACATCACCTGCTGTCGCTCGCGCTGACCCTCGTCGCGTGAATCCAGGTTGTACCGGTGCGCCAGCGCGAGCGCAGCGGGGCCGATGAACTCGTCCGTTCGACCGACCACCGGACACGCGGCGTAGCAGAGCATGCAGTTGATGCACATGCTGAACTGCTGGAATCTCGCGAGCTGGTCGGGTGTCTGTCGGTATGCGGCGCTCAGATCGTCGGCCTCGGGATCGGCGCGAATGATCCACGGGCTGACCCGCTGCAGCTTCTCCAGAAACGGATTCAGATCAACCACCAGGTCGCGCTCGACCGGGAAGTTGATCAGCGGCTCGACGCGAATCGGACCCGGCAGGTAGTCCCGGAGAAACGCGGCGCACGACAGGACCGGCGCGCCGTTGACTGTCATTCCGCACGACCCGCACACGCCCATGCGGCACGACCACCGATAGCTCAGCGATCCGTCCGTCGTGTCCTTGACATGGTTCAGCGCGTCCAGCACCACCCAGTCCTCGTGGTACGGGACGTCGTAGGACTGGACCGTGGGCTGGTCCATGTCCGGCCGGTAGCGGAAGACCTCCATCCGCACGCTGCGGCCGGTTTGGACGCTCATGCCGGCGCCTCCTGCGATGCGGCCGCGCCGGGTGGAGCGGCCGCATCTGCCTCTTGCCCGTAGACCCGCCGACCCGGCGGCCATTTAGTGATCACGACGTCCTTGTACGCGATCCGGGGCCGGTCGTCGGTCCGGTAGGCGAGCGAGTGCTTCAGGAACTGATCGTCGTCGCGATCCGGATGGTCGAGTCGCTGATGCGACCCGCGCGATTCGCGTCGGGCCAGCGCGGAGTCGACCACCGAATCGGCCACGTCGAGCATGAAATCCAGCTCCAGCGCGCTTATCAGTTCCGTGTTGTACACGTTGCTGTGGTCGTCGAGGCTCACGCGCCCGAAACGCTCGCGCAGAGATACGAGCCGGTCGCGGGTGTCGCTGAGCGTCTCCTCCGACCGGTAGATGCCGCATCCGTCCTCCATGGCCCCGGTCAATCCGGCGCGGATCGCCGAGACGCGCTCCCCGCCGGTCGGACGCTGGGCGATCTCCCTCACGCGCTGCCGCTCCTCGTCGGCCTGTGCTTCCAGCGCGCCCGAGTTCGAGATCCCGTGCCCCGAGGCGAACGCCGCGGCGGCCGCGCCCGCGCGCGCGCCAAAGACAACCAGCTCGGTCAGCGAGTTCGAGCCCAGCCGGTTGGCGCCGTTGATGCTCACGCAGGCGCATTCGCCCGCCGCATACAGGCCCGGCAGCTCGGTCGCGCCCGTGATGTCGGTGTCGATGCCGCCCATCATGTAGTGCACCACCGGGCGCACCGGGATCGGCTCACGCACCGGGTCGATGCCTCCGTATTGCTTCGCCAGCTCGCGAACGAACGGCAACTTCGTGTCGATGTGCCGTTCGCCCAGGTGCCGGATGTCCAGCAAGACATAGTCGCCGTATGGGCCGTCGAAGGTGTTGCCCTTCTGCTGCTCCTTGACGAACGCCTGCGAGAGCTGATCGCGCGGACCCAGCTCCATCGTCCGTGTCTGTGGGTGCCGCGGGTCCGTGACGGGCAGCGGCGAGCCGAGATCGTAGTCGGCCAGGTACCGGTGTCCCTTGTTGTTGACCAGAATGCCGCCCTCGCCGCGCGAGGCCTCCGTGATCAAGATTCCCGTCCCCGGCAGACCGGTCGGGTGGTACTGGACGAACTCCATGTCCTCCAGCGGGACGCCGGCCCGGTAGGCCAGCGCCATTCCGTCGCCGGTCTTGATCGCGCCGTTGGTGGTGAACGGGAAGACCCGTCCGCCGCCACCCGTGCACATGATCACGGCCTTGGCTGGCAGCGCTCGGATCTGGCCGGTGCGCAGCTCGAGCGCCGCCACGCCCTGACAGCGGCCGTCGTCCACCAGCAATCGGGTCGCGAACCACTCGTCGTAGCGCGTGATCTGCTCGAACTGCAGCGATGTCTGAAACAGCGCGTGGAGGATGTGAAACCCGGTCTTGTCGGCCGCGAACCACGTGCGCTGGATTCGCATGCCGCCGAACGGGCGCACGGCCACCTCGCCGTTCGGCTCCCGGTTCCACGGGCAGCCCCAGTGCTCCAGCTGGATCAGCTCGCGGGGCGCCTCGTGTACGAACAGCTCGACCGCGTCCTGGTCGGCGAGCCAGTCGGACCCGCTGATCGTGTCGTAGATGTGGTCGTCGGCACTGTCATCTGGCTTGATGACTGCGGCCATTCCCCCTTCGGCGGCCACCGTGTGGCTGCGCATCGGGTAGACCTTGGAGACCAGGCCGATCGACAGCTCGGGGCTGGTCTGGGCGATCGCGATGGCCGCGCGTAGGCCCGCGCCGCCACCTCCGATGATGAGGACATCGTGCTCGGGGCGATCCACGGGCGTCATCATAGAGAGGGGCTTGCGGCCCGGCAAAGCTGCCGGTCGCAGCGCCGCGTCAGGCGCGCTGGCTCCGCTCCGGGCCGCGTCTGTCGTGGATGCGCCGCAACAGGCGCTCGGCGTCTGGCTGTCGGCCGAGCAACGCGATCAACTCGCGCTTGATCCGCGCGCGCTCCTTGGCCGCGACCGTCCCGACGCCGGCGGTTCCGCCGGCGTCGATCGCAGCCATCGCATCGAGCAGCTGCCGCACGGGCCTCGCCGGGTCGGCCGGCTGCCGCCGTCGCCAGCCGCGCCGCCACCCGACGAACACGCCTGCCAGCGCGACCGCCGCGCCCGTCGCGTACAGCGCCCACCGGTCGGTGGTCGTGGAGCGGATGGCGCGCGCGAAGCCGGACACCGAGGCGTCGGCGACCTCGATGGTGAACTTGGCGCCCCCCGGCGTCCGCTCCGCTCCCCACTGCCTGACCTGTAGATCACCGAACGCCGTCGGCGCGCGCTCCGCCAGCCCCTGCGGCGTGGTGATCAGTCCGTCCGCATCGCTGAGCAGCCGAACCGTCTCGGCCGGCAGGCTTACGGACCATTCGAAGGAAGTCTCACCGCCGGGCAGCGCCAGTTGATAGCCGTACGCGAGCGTCGCGACGCCCGGCTGCAGCGCCGCGAACACGGCGAACCCCGGACCGCCGATGACAATCTCATCGGCAGTCACGCCGCCGATTGGCTGCAGGTCGAAGGCGCCGTCCGGGACCGCGAATCGCAGGGGCGGCAGCGTTCCGGGCTTAGGGATAGGTCG
The DNA here is from genome assembly GCA_965247475.1 of Chloroflexota bacterium. Classification (GTDB taxonomy): domain Bacteria; phylum Chloroflexota; class UBA11872; order UBA11872; family UBA11872. Next base: position 1,452,494 of record OZ252016.1, on the reverse strand, counting down.
GAACGCGCGATCGCCGGGAACGTTGATCTCGACGATCTCCACCACCGAGGCCGCATCCGCCGTCTGACGCCGCAGCAGCCGCGTGATCGAGCGAAAATCGATCCCTGGATCATCGGTCGTGACGTCGAACACCTCGACGACGGCCTCGGCATTGCCGTCGGCCGCGAGCTGGATGAGGTCGCTCGAGAACTGAACGCCCTGGTGCTCGGTCGTGACGACGTACGCGTATTCGGGTCCGCCATCCACGCCGGTGAACGCGAACGTTCCGTCGGCGCCAACCTCGACCATTCGGGCCTCCAGGCGCTCCGCGCCCCGGAATCCGTCGAGCCACACGGCATCGCCGGTCGTCGCCGACCCGCCCTGGGTTCCGTTGACCGCCGTTCCGTGAATGGCGCCTGGCTCCTGCGCGAGCGCCACGCTCGCTCCGACGACCGCCACTGCGAGCGCGCCGGCGGCCGCCGTGAGGACGGCGAGCGCCGCGAGCCGAAGTCGTGCGCCTAGGTCCATGTGACGCCGGCGTCGCGCGAGCGGTAGACCGAGCCGTCGCGCGCGACCGCGTAGATCGACCTGGGGTCCGCCGCGCTCCCAGCAATGCCGACGATGTCTGCGCTCAGCCCCAGCCGGGTCCATGCCTGTGCGCCGTCCACCGTCTTGAACACTCCGACGTCGGTGGCAACGTAGATTGCGCCCTCAAAACGCGCGCCTGTCGCCGATGTGAACCGATCGCCGCTGTCCGGCTCGTACCAGAGGGCGCGCGCGGTGACGGTTGGAAGCGCCCCGTTGACGAATCCGTTCGCGCCGCGCCACCTGCCATCGGAGCCCAGCGCGAGCACGCCCTCATCCAGCGTGCTCACGAGAATCTGTGGGCTCGCCCGGTCGACCACGGCGAGTCCGGTGGCGTTGCTCGGCGCGTTCTCCGCGACCGCGGACCACGAGCGCCCGCCGTCGCGACTCTCGACCACGCGATCATCGGCCGTGATCGCCACCAGCCGCTCCGACGATCGCGCTTCGGCCGCCAGCCGGATGTCCGATCCGCCGGCGAGCGCTTCCCACCGATCGCCGGCGGCGCTGCGGTAGAGCGTGTCCTCGCCGACGGCGAGCAGTCCTCGCACGGTCGCGGCCACCGAGCGAACCGGCGGCGAGAGATCCGCGGCCCGCCACGTCACGCCTCCGTCGTCGCTCACCTGGATGCCGGCCGGGTGGCTGGCGGCCAGCAAGTCCGGATCGTCCCGGTCGGCGGCGACGGCGGTGATGCCGGCTGCCTGGACGCGGCCGACGACCGTCTGCGCGCCGCGTGTGCCGCGCGCGCCCAGCGTGACGATCACCACCACCGCGATCAGGCCGACGATCAGCGATCCGGCCGGGATCAGCCAGCGGAGCCGGCGATCGGCGGAGACGTAGGCAGTCGCGGGCGGCGCGGCGGCGCCCGGATCAGGGGTCGCCGCGGAGTCCGAGACGACCTCCTCGACCAGACGATCCAGCCGTTCGGTTCGGTCGGTCCTGGCCTTGAGCGCCGCGGCCGCCTGATAGCGGAGCTCACGATGGGAAGACTCATATTCGGATGTCGTGAGCACGCCCCGCGCGCGCTCGGACTCCACGTCGTCCAGCAGATCGAGCGCACGCTCGACTTCGAGATCGTCGGCATCGAGGTCCGCGCCGGCGCCGTGTCGCGATGGCCCGACCAGCGGCCGCGCCGACCATGCGAGACCGCCGATCGCAAGGAGGCTCAGCGCGATCGCGAGCAGAATGGGAATCATGCGGAGTCGCCGTCGGCGGTCTCTCGCTCACGCAACTCATCCACCAGTCGTTCGTAGGTCTCCAAGTTCGAACGATCGGCCGTCGGCGCGGTCCGCCGGCGCCGCGCGAGCGCTCGGAGGACTACCAGTAGCCCGACCGCCAGCACCGCGATCGGGGTGATCCAGGTCGCCAGCGAGATCCCCGACTTCGGCGGATCGCGCAGGACCTCGGGGCCGTACCGCGCGACGAAGAAGTCGTAGATCGCCTCGTCGGAGTCCCCCGCCTCGATTCGCGCCAGAATCAGCTCGCGCATCTGTTGTGCCAGCGCGGCGTTGGATTCGCGAACGGATTGGCCCTGGCAAACGGGACAGAACAGGCCTTCGGCAATGGCCCACATGCGCTCGGTTTCGGCCTGCTCGTCCGGCGCCTGGGCTATCGCTCCCGGCGCCGTCGCGACCGTCACGATTGCCGTCACGAGGGCGAGCGCGGCGATCCGTCTCATGGCCTGGCCGGACCGCCCAGCGGCGTCGGAATCACGACTGCACGTCGCCGCGCGACGCGACTTGGCCAGGCTACGGCGATAACGCCAATCACGTATGTGACGCCCCCGGCCCATAGCAGCACCACCAGCGGATTGATCAACATTCGGAGCGTGGCCGTGCCCCCGTCCGCATCCCACGTGCTCAGCAGCACGTAGATGTCCTCGAGGCTCGGCACCGTGGTCAGCACGGCCACATCAGAGGTCGGCTGGCTCTCCCAACCTCGATGAACCCGTCGCGTCGGCGTCAACCGGGCCAGCGATTCGCCGTCGCGCGACACGTCGATGGCTGCCGCCACCGTGGTGAGATTCGGCGATCCGCTCGTCGCGAGACCCTGGAACGTGAACTCATACCCGGCGAACGAGGCCGTCTCGCCGTGGCCGAGCGTGACCGCTGTCTCCTGCTTGAACGCCGAGGACCCGATCACTCCGATCGCGAACAGCGCCACGCCAAGGTGGACCAGGTGGCCGCCGAGCCTCCGGCGACTGCCGACGATGCGAAGCCGCGGACCACTGCTTGCGGCCTCGCCCGCGGGTCGGACGCCCGCCCGAATGCTGCGGCGGTACTCCAGCGCCACGCCCGCGATCACCATCGCGGTGAGGGCGAACGCCAGCAGCGGCAGGCCGTGCCGCATTCCAAGTATCGCCAGAATCGCCGACACCGCCGCCGCCGCCAGGATCGGCCAGCGTGTGGCGCGCCAGGCCGCGGCCCACGACGTGCGGCGCCAGGCCATCAGCGGCCAGATTCCCAGGAGACCCAGCAGAATCAACAGCAAGGGCACGTTCACCTGCGCGTAGAACGGCGGTCCGACCGTCACGCGGGCGCCGGTCACGATCTCGGAGATGATCGGGAAGACCGTGCCCCAGAACGTCGTGACGGCGATCGCGACCAGCACGAAGTTGTTGATCAGGAACCCCGCCTCTTTCGACAGCACCGACGTGATGGGCTCCGGCGCCCGCAGCATCGGCAGGCGGTACAGGAACGCCAGCGTCGCCACGATCAGGACGGCGCCCACGAACACCAGGAAGATCGGACCGACCTCCGAGATCGCGAATGAATGGACCGACGTGAGAATGCCGCTCCTGACCACAAACGTGCCGAACAGCGCCAGCGCGAACCCCGCCAGCACCAGCCCCATCGACCAGGCGCGCAATTGCCCGCGCCGTTCCTGTGCCAGGGCCGAGTGCAGGTATGCCGTGGCGACCAACCATGGCAGCAGCGCCACGTTCTCCACCGGGTCCCAGCCCCAGTAGCCGCCCCAGCCGAGGACGCGGTATGCCCACCAGGCGCCCAGCAGCAGGCCGATGCCCTGGATGGCCCAAGCCAGCAGCATCCAGTTGCGCATCTCGCGCAGCCAGCGCTGGGGCGCCGCGCCGCCGAGCAACGCGGCCATCGCAATGGCGAACGGAACGGTGAAGCTCATGTACCCGCCCAGCAGCATCGGCGGATGAACCTGCATCCCGCTGTCCCACAGCAGAGGATTCAAGCCGCGGCCGTCCGTCGGCGCGACCGCCAGCCGCTGGAACGGCGGTGTCGCGAACGCCAGGGTCCCGAGGAAGAACGTCAGGATGATGGCGAGCACCACGATGCCCCACGCGCCCAGCCCGCGATCGACGCTCAGCATCCGGCGGCCCGCCACCGCCGCGAATACGCTCAACCCCCACGTCCAGTAGAGCAGCGACCCTTCCTGGCCGCCCCACAGCGCCGCCAATGTGAGACCCAGCGGCATGTCCGTGTTCGAGTGATCGGCGACGAACGCGATGGAGAAATCACGGCTGAGCAGCCCGGCGGCCATCGTGACGACGGCCGTGGTGGCCACCGCGGCCACCACGCCCAATGCGTTCCGCGCCGCTTCGGCCAGCTCCGGTGTCCGTCGCCAGATGGATGCGGCGGCCACCAGCGACGCGAACGTCGCCACCCCGAACGCCAGCCCGATCGCGATCCGCCCGATGTCCACCAGATCAAGCACGAATCACCGCACCTGGGAGCGTTTGGACGGAACCACGCGGACGCGCGGACCGGGAGCTAGTCGCCGGATTCCGGCGCGCGGGGCTCCTCGGGCTCGAGCTGGTGGCGAAGGTCTTGAATGTCGTCGCCCACGCTGCGGATCCGTCCGCTCACGTACACGAGATACGCGAACAGCCCAATCCACACCGCCCCATACCCGATGAACAGGAACAACATCTCGCGCGTCAAGCGGAACGCTCCTTTCGATCGCGAATCAGCTCGCGCAGCCGCACCGACTCGTCGGCGGCGCGCTCCAGCAAGAATCGCTGCCGGAGCAAGACCGCATAGAACACGGTGAACGCGAGCACCGCGACCAGCAGCGTGATCAACATCTCGCGCGGAAACCCGCCGTCGCTCTGCGTGATCGTCGGCAGCGGATGCAGGCTCCGCCACCACTGCACCGAAAACCAGACGATCGGCACGTCGACGAAACCAAAGATCCCGATGACCGCGGCCACGCGCCGGCGAAGCGAGTCGGAGTCGATGTAGGCGCGCGCGGCCAGGTAGCCCACGTAGATGAACCACAGCACCAGGGTGCTGGTGAGCCGCGGCTCCCAGGCCCACCATACGCCCCAGACGATGCGAGCCCAGATAGCGCCGCTTGCGAGCGTCAGCGTCGTGAACACCACGCCGATCTCCGCCGACGCCACCGCGAGGTGATCCCAGCCGGCGGTGCGCCGCCACAGATACATCGCGCTTCCGATCACGACCACGCCGAACGCTACAAACGCCAGCCACGCGACCGACACATGGCCATAGAGGAGTCGCTGCGTGTCCCCCTGCACCCGCTCGGGCGGCGCGAAGATGAAGATCATGTAGAGCGCGACGGACATGATGGCCAGCAGCGCCGTGTACGCCGCCAGATTTCGCCAGCCGCGCAGCGGTCCCAGGGAGACGGCGCCGGGCGCGGCGGGCAACATTGTTTGGCTCATTCGCCCTCGGCGATCACTTGATAGAGCACGGCCGACAACGACAAGAATACGGCCGCGATGATCGCCAGCAACCCCAGCCATGGCAGATCCGCGCGGCTCGGCGAGCCCTCGAGCGCCCCCAGCGTCGCGCCGACGCTCGCCAGCACCGCCGGCAGCGCCAGCGGCACGGCCACCAGCGGCATCAGCAGCTCGCGCGCCCGGCTGCTCGCAACCAGCGCGCTCTGGAGCGCCGCGACCGAGCTGATCGCCACCGCCGCGAGCGCCGCCGCGCCCAGCACCACTGGCACGAACAGCTGCAGGTTGAGCAATACGCTCAGCACGCCGAGCTGGACGATCGCGACGACGATTAGCTGCGCCAGCATCAACGTGAACTTGCCCATGAAGACCGCGCTCGGGTCCACCGGCGCCAGACGCAGCCCGATGAGCGTTCCGCGATCTTGCTCCACGGCGAACAGGCGCGTGCCCGCCAGCGTCGCGGCGAGCAACAGCGATGACCACAGAACGCCGGCGGCCACCGCCGCCCCGCCGTCCGCCGCCGGTATGAGGAACGCCATGTCGAAGACGATCGCCAGCAGCACCGAGAACGCGACGACCGTGGGGAACTGTTCGCGGGCCCGCGCCTCGATCCTCAGGTCCTTCCCGACCAGCACGCCCACCGTGGCGAAGAAGCCGCGGCGCTTGGGGAGGCGCGGCGCCGGAGGCGTGTCGTCCGCGAACGGCGGTCGCGCCGCCGGTTCCACCGAGCGCCCCTGCTCCAGCCGCACGACTCGAGCCGCCAGGCGGTCCGCCACCATGGCATCGTGGGTGCTGAACAGCACCGCCGCCGCTGGCGCCAGCGCCGTCACGGCCGCCGGCAGGCGGTCGACGAACTCCCGATCGAGCCCAGCGTCCGGTTCGTCCAGCAACAGCACGGCCGGGCGGTGGATCGCGGCCGTCGCCAGCGCCAGGCGCTGCGTCATGCCGCGCGAGTACTCCCGCACACGCCGGTCCGCGTCCCGCTCGAGGCCCACGATCTCCAGCGCCTCGGCCGCCCGCGGCTTCGGATCGGAGACGCCGTACAGCCTGGCGAAGAACTCCAGGTTCTCGCGGCCCGTCAGATGCTCGTGGACGTGCGGGCGGTCGCCGGCGAATCCGATCGACGCGCGAATATCGCGTGTCTCCGAGGTCGGGTCTCGCCGCGCGATTCGCACCCGCCCGCCGCGGGGCCGGATCAGCGTCGCCAGCGTCCGCAGCAGCGTTGTCTTGCCCGAGCCGTTTGGGCCGAGCACTGCCACTCGCTCGCCCTGGCCGACGGCGAACGATACGTCCCGGAGGATCGTCCGGTGATCGAGAACGACGGTCAGATGCTCGACCTCGATCGCGCTCGGCGCCGTCGGGTCGATGGGCGCGCCCGTCCGGGGCGCCGCGCGGCGGACGGCGGTGGCGCTGGTCACTGCGCGGGGATCTCGCGCGCCTCGAACTCGGGGCCGTGCTTCACGATCAGATTGCGCGCCGTGAACACGCCGTCCGGTCCGAGCTGCCCTTCGACAATGACGTCCGAGTAGCGATCTTCGGTCGAGTATCCAAAGAGATCCGGCGGCGTCCCCCGGTAGCTCACCGGCAGGTCGCCGGTCGCGTCGTGAATCGAGAACTCGATCACGCGTCCGTCATCCTGCACGTCGATCGAGCCTTCGGTCACCACACCGTTCACTCGCACCAGGCGGTCGATCGCCTCCGATCCCATCGCGCGCAGCTCGCCCACCGTGTGGAAGTAGACCACCGCGCCCTGCGTTGACGTCCAGATGAAGAAGCCCAGCGCGGCCGCCAGCGCCGCGCCAAGGAATACGGTCTTGCCGTTGACCAGGCGGCCCACGCTCGGACGGCCAGCGGCCGCGCCGCGCTCGGCTTCATCCGCGGAGACCAATTCACCCATTCGATTCAAGCTGCGGCGGCCCTGGACGTTTCAACCCTACCCCAACCCTCGCAGCGCGCTTTCGATCAACTCGTCCAGCGCAATCGAGAGCGCGTAGACGACCAGGCCAATCCCGATGATCCAGCCGGCGCGCTCGCGCACCAACGATCGAGGCCGAGCACCGGATCCGGCCGTTTCCGCGGTCGCTCGGCGTCGAGGCAGCGCCAGCCAGAACATCACCAGCGCAAGCGCGATCTTGACCGCCAGCGTGCCGACGTACGCGCCCGTGACCGTTGGCTCGGCGAGACGGGCCGCGGACATGATCGCGCCCGTGACGATGAATACCGCCACACCCAGGCGCAGGGTGCGGCCGAACGCGCGTCCAAGACTGCTGTCCGGCGCCGCGCCCGCGGCGGCGCCTATCCGGAGCCGCCCGAGCGCCAGGTAGAGAATCCCGCCGCCAACCCACATCGCGGCCGCGACGACGTGAATCCAGCGCAGGATTCCGAGCAGGACGACCGGCGTATCGACCACGGACGCACGCTACCACCCGACGCACGCGCCGCGGGCGCGCGTCGCTACAGCGATCTGATGTAGCTGATGATCGTCCAGCGCTCCTCGGCGTTGAGCAGGCGCTTGAAGGACGGCATTCGGTTGACGCCGTTCGTGACGGTCCAGAACAGCGAGCCGTCTGGCAACTCAGTGAGCTCGTCTCGCGTCAACGACGGCGGCGGTTTCTCGCCGCTCAACTCGAACCTGCTGGCGACGAAGCTGACGCCGTCGGCCTCGGCGCCATGGCACATGGAGCAGTTCGTCGCGAATAAGTCTCTGCCCGCCGACACCGCCTCGGCGCTCGAGCCCACCGGGTTTGGCAGCGCAATCACGGCCACGAAGTCGGTCAGCGGCGGTTCCGCGCCGGGCGCTGGGATGTCGCCGCTCGGCGCCTCGCCGAACGGCACCTGCCCGGCCGGTCGCTCCTCGTAGGGCGGCTCGCCCGCGCGGTATGCCTGTTGATAGTGCATCTCCGGGAACAGGTCGACCGGGTAGTGGCCGGTCTCACACGCGGCCAGCAGCAATCCGGCGAAAACGCCGAACGCCAGAACGGCGGCGAGGCGCGGGCGCACCGACCCACTGGTCACGATTCGCGCGCCCCTCCGGCCCCCTGGAGCAGGCTTCCCTCCTTCGTCACGATGTCCGTCGCGCCCGCCGATTCCAGCGCTATCTGGGCATCGACCACGCGTCGTTCCCGGGCCATTACCGAGACCCCGATGTAGCCTTCCGCGATCCGGTCGTCGTACACGCCCACGCCGTCGGGCAATCGCGACTCGAAGAACACCCCGAGCACGGTGAACAGCACCGCGCCCAGCATCGTGCCCTCGTAGACGATCTGGATGATCGCCGGGACCGCGACGATCGGCTTTCCGCCGGTGACGACCGGAATGGAAAGCTGGGCGCCGATCACCCAGGCAATCGCGATCGCGAGCCCCGCGGCCGCGCCGGCGAACGGAAACGCGAACAGCCGGTGCTTCAGATGCCGCTCGCCGAAGGCGCCCTCCGGATAGGGCGTGCTGCTGAGCACTTCGAGGTCGGTGTCTTCGAACCCGCTGCCCCGAAGCTGCTGAAAGGCGTCCGCCGCCTGATCGGGCTCGGCGAACAGCCCGAGCAATTCACGTCGTGTGCTTGAACTGTCCTGACTCATGGGACCTCACTCACGCGCAGTTGCCGGGACATCCGCCCGACCTATCTTGATCTTGTTCGCCAGCAATTGCCCTTCCTTGATGTCCGCCGCGGGCGCAATCGGCAGCAGCTTCGAGAACGTCAGGAAGCCGAGCGCCACCAACGCGAGCTGCGCGGCCACGATTCCGAACTCAAAGCCGGACGGCGCGTAGTCGCCGTAGGAGAACGTCAGCGCCGACTTCCGCTCGAGCGCCGGCACCACGATCATGTAGCGCTCGATCCACATGCCGACGTTGACCAGCGCCGTTGTCACCAGCATGAGGAAGAAGCTCCGGCGGACCCGTCGGAACAGCCACATCGGCACCGGAATCAGATACGCCGTGAAGATGAATATGATCGACAGGACCACCCACGGCGGCTCGACCAGCCGTCGCTGCCAGGTATCCACCTCGGCGGATTCGGCGCCGTACAGCCCGAACATGAAGTCGAGCATGAAGAAGAACAGCCAGGTCGTGGCGACGACGATGAGCAGCCGCGCCAGCGAGTCGATGTGGTCGCGCGTGATGAAGCGCTCCAGCTTGAAGGCGTACCGCATGATGATCGTCACCATCACGACCGCCGACACGCCCGAGTGCACGGCCCCGATCACGAAGTACGGGGCGAACACGGTGTTGTGCCAGCCCGGAATCGGCGTGACCGCGAAGTCCCACGACACGATCGAGTGCACCGACACGAAGATCGGCAGGATCAGGGCCGACAGCAGGATTCCGGACAGCGCCTGAATCCGCCATTGGCGCGTCGTTCCTCGGAAGCCCATCGCCAGCACCGCGAACAGCCCGCGGGTCACCTTGTTCGGCGCGCGGTCGCGCGCGAGCGCCAGGTCCGGCAGCATCGCCACGTAGACGAACATGACCGTCGAACCCAGGTACGTGAAGATGGCGGAGGGGTCCCAGACCAGCGGCGAGCGCGGGTTGGGCCACATGCCGCGCAACCAGTCGTAGGGGAACTCCCAGTAAAGCGTCCGCCACGGCCGCCCGCTGTGAATGATCGGGAACGTCATCGCCGTCAACAGCGAGAAGATCGTGAGCACTTCCGCGGCCCGCGTCACCGGCCGTCGCCACTCGGCCTGCGCGAGTCGCAGAATCGCCGAGACCATGATTCCGGCGTGGCTCACCCCGATCCAGAACACGAAGTTCACGACCGGGAAGCCCCAGTACACCGGGTGCGTGTAACCGAAGAGCTGCAACCCGAAGATCATCAGCAGGATGAAGATCGTCAGACCGACCAGCACCAGCGTGCCGAGAGCGCCGGACACGCCGAAGAACCACCGCGGCCACGTGAACACGAAGTCCAGCAACTCGCGGTTGGCGGTCTTGGTGTCGGCGACAACCGGCTCTTGCATTACGCCCGTCCAACCTCGTTGCTGAGATCCATCTAGTTCGGCTTGCCCAGCACGAGCACGTGCCCGCGCATGAAGGTCTGCCCTTTCCGCAGCATGGCGCCCTCGCGCATCTCCCAGCCCGACTGCATCGGGACCCGGGCGGCCGCCCATAGGTAGGAGACGATGGCCACTCCGATCACGCCGACGATGAACAGCACGTCGACCACGTCGGGATACACGGGCGCGGGCAGGGTCACCAGTCGGTGCTGGAACGGGTCGTCGTAGGACATCGCCGGCACATACAGCCGGATGCGGTCGAACAGCAGGCCGACGAGCACGACAACCGATATGGCCGTCAGGCGCGAGAGGTTGCGACGGATCGGGTTGAAGATCAGCGTCGCGAACGGGATCAGGAACATGCCGCCGAACGCGATCAGGAACGGAACGAGGTAGGTATCCGCGATCTGCGTCTGCATCGCTCCCACCTCGCCGGGCAGACGCGCGTACCAGACGATCAGGAAGTCAGACCAGAAGAAGTAGAACCAGAGCAGTGTCAGCGCCAGCAGCAGTTTCCCGAACCCGGCGGCCTGCTCATCCCCAATGAAGCGGCCGGCGGCGGGCGAAAGCCGCCGCAGCAGCCAGATCGTGATGATCGTCACCGCCAGCGCGCCGTGGATCCCGCTGAGCGCCGAATAGGCCGGGAAGATCCCCGAGCGCCATCCGGGCAGCAGGCTCTGGCCCAAGTCGGTGCTCAGGATCATGTGAACGAACACGAACTGCATCAGGAAGAACGCGCCCATCACCCGGAGGGCCGCGTGCTGCACGCGCCACTGGCGGACTGTGCCGGTCCAATTCATGTAGAGCGCGCGCCTCCAGCCGGGCATCGCGCGTACGCGGCTCGGCGGACCCGCCAGGTCCGGAATCGCGGAGACCCACAACAACCCCATCCCCAGCAGAAGCAGGACCGAGACGGCCAGCGCATCGGTCAGGAACGGGGCGCCGCCCGGAAAGTCGAACCAGAGATTGGCTCGACCCTTCAGCGGCGGCAGCGTCGCGAGGATCGGGATCAGCAGGGCAAACGAAATCAGCGATGGCACCGCCATCAGCTCGACTGCTCGGCGCGCGGGAAGCGTCCAGTACCCACGCGCCAGGCGTGTGGCGAACGCCACCAGCGGCGCGCCGGTGACCGTGGACAGGATGTACATCAACACGGAGGCCGGGTACGCCCATGACGCGCGGTCGCCCCACGCGAACAGCTTGATCACGAATGCCACCAGGCCGATAGCGCCGAGCACGATGGCGGCGACCACCAGTGCGTTCGATGCGCTGATCCGCAGCGCCGTCGGCCGGTACGGCGGTCGTATCGAAAGGCCGAGCGCGGCCGATTCCGGCCAGATCACTGCGAGTGCTCCGGTTCGGATGCCGCTCCGTGCCCGTTACCGCCGGCCTCGGCGTGCGGATCGACTTTCTTGAGATAGATCACGCTCGGGTCGGTGCCCTGTGACTCCAACAGCGTGAAGCGACGATCCGACTGCGCGAGTTGGGCGACGTTGCTGTCCGGATCGTTGAGGTTTCCGAACACCAGCGCGGTCGTCGGACAAGACTGGACGCAGGCCGGCTGCACTTCGCCGTCCTGGACCTGGCGTCCCTCGCGCTTGGCCTCTGTCTTCACCTGCTTGATGCGTTGAACGCAGAACGTGCACTTCTCGATCACGCCCTTCGATCGGACAGTCACGGTCTCGTTGAGCTGCCGATCCAGCGGCGCCGGCCACTCGGGCTCCCAGAAGTTGAAGTACCGGACCGAATACGGGCAGCCGTTCGCGCAGAACCGCGTCCCGATGCAGCGGTTGTAGACCTGGACGTTCAAGCCCTCGTTGTTGTGGTAGGTCGCGAACACTGGGCACACCGGCTCGCACGGCGCGTTGCCGCACTGCTGGCACATCACCGGGATGAAGCGGGCCTTGGCGTTCGGCCACTCGCCTTCCCAGTAGCGCTCGATTCGGATCCACGTCTTGGAGCGCCGCTCGCGTACCCGGTTCTCCTCGTTGAGCGGGATGTTGTTCTCGGCCTGGCATGCCACGACGCAGGCCTGGCACCCGGTGCAGCGGTCCAGGTCGACAACCATGCCCCATTCGCGGCTCGTGTCCGGCGGCAGGTCGTGATCGCTCGGCACCGTCGGGGCCGCGTTGGTCGCGGCCCGTGCGTATGACTCATGCACGCTAGCCACGCGTCACCTCCACTACCGGCTCATCGCCGTCGTTGCGCGCGTTCTCGACGGTCTCGAGCGTCGGCAGACGCTCGAAGTCGCCGGTCGGCCGCACGCTCGCGCGCGTGGACGCCCACGCCAGCGCCCCAGTCCCGCCGACGGCCTGCGCCTTGAGTACGCGCATCACGTTCGCGCCGCGCGACTCGGCCCATCGACCGCCGAACCCGCGCCCCTGCCCGATCGGCACGCCGATCACGCCGGGCGGGGCCACCGGCGACTCGTACACCCCGGCGTCGATGCTTCCCTCGGGCGTCTCGATTCTGATGATGTCGCCGCGCTTCACGCCGTAGTCGGCCGCCGTCACCGGGTTGAGCTCCGCCCAGGTCGTCCATGTCACCGTCGTGAGCGGATCGGGCGTGGCCTGCAGCCACGGATTCGCGCCCTCGACGCCGGACCCGAATCCAACTGTCTCGAACGGCACGAGGTGGAGTGGATAGTTTGTGGCGTCGCCGGCATACGTGGGTGTGTTCAGCAGCCCGATGTGCCATTCGGGAGCGCGCGCGAACTCGCCGCGATCGGCCGGGTGGTCCCAGGAGCCCCCGCGGCGCAGCAGGGCGACCCAGGTTCGCCCAAAGTCTTCGCCGTCCGCGCCGAACGTCCGCTCGGCCGTGTCCTGGACTGCCGCTCGCATCGTGTCGAATCCCGGTGCCGAATCCGGCGCGACCTCGCGCCAGACGGTCAGAAGCACGTCTCCGTAGCTCCGGCCCTCGGTCCACGGCGTCACCACCGGCTGCTGGTAGCCCACGGACTGGCGCCCCGGACCGGGGTCCGCGGTGAAGTCGCCCCACTCCTCGAACGGGTGCGTCGCGGGCAGCACGAGATCCGCCAGAGCGAGCGTGTCATTCAGGAGCGTTCCCATCCCGACCACGAATGGTATCCGGCCCAGCGCGTCGGCGATCCCGATCTCTTCCGGCGTTCCGTAGGCCGGATCGGCCTCGTAGATGAACGCCGCGTCCGGTTGATTGCCGGATCGAATGTCCTCGGCCAGATTCGCCCACTCGCTGAACGGCGTCGGCGCGAGCGGCGCCGGGATAGCGGCGGGCGCCGCTGGGTTCGGCAGCACGCCGCCGGTTCGTCCCACGCTGCCGACGATCCAGTTGAGCAGCAGCGCCGCGACGCCGATGTCGAGCCCGTTGGTCTGCGCCAGCGACGGTCCGCCGGCGATGGCCAGGCCGGGCTGATGCGCGGCGAACTCGCGCGCGACCGCCAGGATCGTCTCGATCGGCACGCCGGCGGCCTCGGCCACGCGATCCGGCGCGTATGCGTTGAGCGCCTCCAGCCCGCCGACGGAGTTCAGAATGTCGAACCACGAGTCATCGGCAGTCAGCCCTTCGGCAAGGATCACTTGCGCGATGCTGAGCGCGATCGCGCCTTCGTGTCCAGGGTTGACATAAACCCAGCTATCGGCGTTGGCGCCCGTGAGCGACATGCGCGGCTCGACCTGGATGAGCCGTCCGCGCTCGCCGCTTGCGCCCTGCCGCATCTCGCCGTACGCCGCGCTGTAGTGCACCGGCGACTGCCAGGTTCCGAGGAAATCGGCTCCGAACGAGATCACGGATCGGGCGTTGGCGATGTCGAAGTACGGGAGTACATCCGTTCCGAAGCCGAGTGACACCGCTCGGCGCAGCGTGGTGCTCTCCAGCGGCTCGTATACCAGGTGGCGGCCTTCCAGCGCGGTCGCAAAGCCGGTGGCCAGACGGGCCTTTGTGCCGGCGAGCGGACCGCTGACGGATAGGAAGCCCGAGGCGCCGCTCAGCCGCTCCACCAGCAGGTCGAGCGCGGTGTCCCAGCCAATTTCCTCGAAGTCCCCGCTTCCTCGCAGGCCGGTGCGCCGCAGCGGAGTCGTCAAGCGATCCGGGTGGTACAGCGACTGCACGCCCGCTTGACCTCTCGCGCTCAGCTTGCCCTGATTCACCGGGAACGCCGGGTTGCCCTCGACTTTCTTGGCCCTTCCGTCGACCGTTCGCACGACCACGCTGTTTCCGCAGGTCGAGTGCGCGCACGCCGTGGCGAACCAAAGCTCCTGTCCCGGCAGCGACTGCTCCGGCGAGTGCGTGAAGCTCTGGACCTGCGATTCGCGGTCGGGCGCCGCGCAGGCAACCGCCGCCGCGCCGCCGATCAGCCCCGCCGATCCCGCGAGGAATCGGCGGCGCCCGATGCGGCTCACGACCGGACTCCGATCAGTTGTGGCATGTCGCGCAATCCAGCGAGGCGCCCATCTCGCGGTGACACGATTGGCAGTCCCCCATGTTCAGCGAGCGGACCTGGTTGACTTCCGTCATCGTTTTCACGTCGCCGTGACACGTGGCGCAGACCTGGTCGATCGGCGTGCCATCGGCCGAGAGCGCGCGAATGTGCGGCCCGTGCATGAACTTCACGTGATCGGGGACGCGATGGACCCGCGTCCAGTTGATTGGCTGGTTGGTCTCCCAGTGCGCCTGCAGCAGCTGCACGCCGGGTGTGTCCGTCGCGATCACCCCGTGGCAGAACATGCATTGCTCGACGGTCGGCACCGTCGCCGCCGCCTGGACGGGCGCGCCGCGGTGGCAGAACTCGCAGGCGATGCCGGCTTTGTCCGCATGAATCGTGTGGTCGAACGCGATCGGCTGCTCGGGCGCGGACCCGATGGTCCCACCGAGCGACCCGAGCACCACCAGCACCACCACCACGGCCAGCACACCGGCGCCCGCCACCGACAACAACGAACCGATGATGAGCCATTGGATCAGCGTGAGGCGGGGCAGGAACGCGCGCAGCACCCCCATGCGTCAGATTGCCAGCCGCGGGAACAGCGACGGCAGGATGTCCAGCGCGATGATCATGGCGCGCACCACGATCACCACGATCGCGGTAACGCCGAGCACGGCGGCCGCGTAGAGCGGCGCTCGCATCAGCCGCGATGTCGCCTCCGGAATGTCGCCCGAATAGGTCAGGGATGGGATCAGCCCGTGCGCCATGATGTAGGAGAAAGCCGTGAACACGAGAAATGCGGCAAGCACCCAGAGATGCACGATAAGCGCGGAGAGCGTGACCCAGTCGGCCTCAGTCAGCTCCCTTACTTGCACGATGCAGCTCCCCGAACCGGACGCGCGGCCAATTCGGCGGGCCTCGCGCGGGAGAGGTTCGCGCGCCACTGGTCCCGGCGCGCCGTCATGATCCCCCGCCGCGTCATCGCCCCTTCAGGCCCTGAGCGCCTCGCACGTGTGAAATGTTTCACACAACCCCAATCGCTGCAAGGATCAACCACGCGGCGCCCTCGCGTCGGGCGCTAATATCGCGCCGACGTCAAGCCCCCGCAAGTCTCCGGCGTACACTTTGGCGAGGCGCCATGGTCCGGCCGAGGCCCGTGGCTCGCATGGAGGGTTCGGTTCGCGATGAAGATGCACATTGGCGGCCAGTGGGTAGACGGCGCCGGGACGCTCGAAGTTCGAAACCCGTTCGACGGGACGATTGTGGATACGGTTCCACGCGGGACCCGGCGCGACGTCGACGCCGCGCTTGACAGCGCGGTTCGCGGCGCGCGCGAGATGGCGCGGCTTACCGGCTTCCAGCGGTACGAGATCCTCCACCGGGCTGGTGATCTCGTGGCCCAGCGTTCGGACGAGCTCGCCGAACTGATCACGCGCGAAGAGGGCAAGATCCTCGGCGAGGCCAAGATCGAGACGCAACGCACCGCCGAGATCCTGTACCTCTCCGGCGAGGAGGCGAAGCGGCTCGGCAGCGAGGTCGTGCCTCTCGATGGCGGACCCGGAGTCACCAACAAGTTCGGGTTCACGATCCGCGTGCCGGTGGGTGTTGTCGTGGCCGTGACCCCGTTCAACTTCCCGCTGCACCTGGTCTCGCACAAAGTCGGGCCCGCGCTGGCCGCCGGCAACGCCGTCGTGGTCAAGCCCGCGTCGGATACGCCGCTGTCGGCCGTGCGCCTGGTCGAGATCGTCCTCGAGGCCGGGGCGCCGCCCGAGGCGGTTCAGATCCTCACCGGGTCCGGCGCCGAGATCGGCGACGCGCTCGTGTCCGATCCGCGCGTCCGGAAAGTCACGTTCACCGGCAGCCGCGACATCGGTGAGCGCATCTGCAAGCAGGCCGGCATCAAGAAGGTCACGATGGAGCTCGGGTCCAACGCGCCCGTGATCGTGATGCCCGACGCCGACCTCGACAAAGTGGCTGAGATCCTGCCCCAGACCGGATTCGCCAACGCTGGCCAGGTGTGCATCTCGACCCAGCGCGTGCTCGCCACCGAGCCGATCTACAACGATCTGCTCGATGCCCTGGCGCCCAGGGTCGAGTCGATCCGAACCGGCGACCCGCTCTCCGCGTCCACCGAGATGGGCCCGATGATCCGCGAGGCGGATGCGGTTCGTGTCGGCGAGTGGATCTCCGAGGCCACCAAGGGCGGCGCGCGGGTGCTGGTCGGCGGCGGGCGCGACGGTCAGATGTTCGAGCCCACGCTGCTGGCGGACGTGAATCCCGACATGCGTGTGTCCTGCGACGAGCTGTTCGGGCCTGCGATGGGCGTGTCCAAGGTCGGCGACGTGGATCAGGCGATCGCGCTGGCCAACGACACCAACTACGGCTTGAGCGCCGCGATATTCACCCAGGACCTCGGCACCGCCATGCGGTTTGCGCGCGAGGTCGAGTCGGGCAGCATCCACATCAACTGGGGCACTCAGTGGCGCACCGACCTCATGCCGTACGGCGGGCTCAAGGACAGCGGCATGGGCAAGGAGGGGCCCAAGTACGCGGTCGAGGAGATGACCGAGCTCAAGCTCGTCGTGATGCATCTGTAGCGCCGCCTGCCGGATTTCGGTGCAGCCACGGCAACGCGGCCAGCGCGACCGCCTTGGCGGCCGCTCCGACAACGAACGCCGACTCGGGCGCGGACTCGGCGACGAACGCGGTGACAATCGCGCCGATCGCCACGCCCCAGGAAAACGAGCTCGTCAGGATCGCGACCACCGGCCCCTGCGTCCCCGTCCGAGCAATGTCGCCCGCCATCGCGAGCATGAGCGTCTGATACGCCCAGAACGCGAGGAAGTACGCCGCCAGCAGCACCAGCAAGAGCACGACGTTGTCCGAGAATCCGAAGGCCGCGGTTGCGGCCGCGCCGATCACCAGGGCGATCGCGAGCACGCCGCGTCGCCCGATCGCATCCGAGAGCCGGCCGATGCCGATCTGCGCCAGCGCGCCGCCGATCGACCCCGTCAGCGCGATCAGGCCCACCGTGCGCAGATCGCCGCCCGCGGCGATCAGCTGCGGCCCGGCCAGAATCGTGAAGGCGGCGAACGACACCGTGGTCGCGGCTCGCGACAGGGCCAGCGCGGCGACCGGTCCATCCCGTAGCACGCGCGCCAATGCCGGCACGGAAACCGGGGCGGCCGAGCCCGCGCGCGAGCGTCCGGTGGACGGCAGCAGGAAGACGGCGGACACGACCGCCGCCGCGAGGAAGGCAGTGGCGGCCGTCGCCATGGTCTGCAGGCCAAAGGCCTCGGCCAGCGCGCCGTGCAGGATCCCGGCCAGACCAGGACTCACCACCGTGACGAAGCTGATGATCCCGCTGGCCAGTCCGCGCCGCCCGTGCGGCGCCACCTCCAACGCGTAGGCCTGCAGGCCGGTCCAGTGGAACCCGAGCGCGAGCCCGGCGACCGGGGCCACGGCGAGGAACCAGACGGCGCTGGGCGCCGCCGCGATCACGGCCACGAACAGCGCCATTCCCAACGTGCCCGCCGCGTAGGTCCAGCGACTGCCGGTCCGCTGCATCCACCATGCGCTGCTCAGACCGACTGTTCCGGTCGCGCCCTGAATCGTCACCAGCAGCCAGCTCGCCTCGCTCAGGCTGCCGCCGAGCTGATCGCGCACGACAAGCGAGAGGAAGCTCAGCACCGGCATCCAGCCGGCCACGCCCACCGCGGCGGTGATGGCCATCGTCAGGAACGGCCGCGCCCGCAGGCTCCTGGCCGGCACCGCGGTCGGCGCGACGGAACCTGCTACGCTGCGGACGGGTTCGTTACCGACCTAGACGCTCGTTCGTGGGCCCTCGCCCAATAGCGCGGGCCAGCGGGGGAAGCCGGTCCAAGTCCGGCGCTGTCGCGCAACTGTAGCCCGGCCCAGCCGGGGAGCCAGAACACCCGCCACGAACGTTCTCGGTGGTCACCTTCGCACGAGAGGGACGCTGACAGTGGTTGCCATTCCCTGAGCCTCGTTGTGTCGAGCGCCCGTCTCACGGGCGCAGTCGCCTTCATCTCTCACCGCCGCCCGGCGTTTCGGCGCGGGTCGCGGCATGGACCAACGAGGAGTCAATGTTGTTCGCACCCGATTCTTCTATCCGTCGGCGCGCGTGCGCCTTCGGACTTCTGCTCGCCGTGGCCGCCCTGGTCTTCGCCGCGTGCGGCGAGCCGGCCCCGCGCACGCAGACCGACAGTGCCGCTCGAGAGGTCGCCCTTCCCGGCGGCGCGATCGAACGGATCGTGTCGCTGGCGCCGAACGGAACCGAGATTCTGTTCGCCATTGGCGCCGGCGAGCGCGTGGTCGGCGTCGACGACTTCAGCAACTACCCGCCGCAAGTCGCCGACATCGAGAAGCTGGGATCGCTCACGCCGGACATCGAGCGCACCGTGGCCTTGGAGCCGGATCTCGTGGTCGCCGCCACGATCACGTCGCCCGATGTCATCGAGAAGCTCGAGGCAGCCGGCATTGCCGTCTGGGTGGCCGACAGCCCGGACGTACGCGGTGTGGCGGACGCCATCCGATTGTTGGGTGACGCCATTGGGCAATCGTCGCAGGCGGACGATGTGGCCGATCGGCTGGTGGAGCGCATCGACGCGGTTGCCGGCGCCGTGGCGGGCGCGGACCGCAAGACCCGCGTCTTCCACGAGCTCGACGCATCCGATCCCCGCAAGCCGTTCACCATCGGCCCCGGCAACTTCGTGGATGATCTCATCACCATCGCCGGCGGCCAGAACGTCTTCGGCGACGCGCCCACCGCGTTCCCGCAGGTCGGGTTCGAGGACGTCTTGGCGCGTGATCCCGAGGTCATCATCCTGGCCGACGGGCCGTTTGGGGTCACGCCGGAATCGGTCAAGGCGCGGACGGGCTGGGAAGCGATCGACGCCGTCGCCAACGATCGCATGTACGCGATTACCCAGGAGTTGAGCGATCAGATCTCGCGACCGGGACCGCGGATCGCCGACGCGCTCGAGGCGGTCGCCCGCCTGATCCATCCGGAGCTGTTCGACTGACGGCGCGCACGGTCGCCTCGGAGTCGACCGCGGGCGGGGTCTCCGCCATGGCCGCGGCGCTGCCGCGCTGGCGGGGTCCCCGTGCCGGGCTGGTGCTCGGGGTGCTGGCCGTGGTGCTGCTTGCGGCCGGCCTCGTCGGCGTCGCCGTCGGTAGCGTCGGAATCGCGCCGCTCACGCTCCCGGCGATCGTCTGGCGGGCGCTGCCGTTTGCCGACCTCGAGCCGTGGTGGCGCACGACCGACGAGCAGATCTTGCTCGGCATCAGGTTGCCGCGCGTGGTCGCGGCCGCGGGCGTTGGGGCCGCGCTGGCGATGGCGGGGGTGCTGTTTCAGGGTCTGCTGCGGAACCCGCTGGCGGACCCATTCGTGATCGGGTCCTCCGGCGGCGCCGCGCTCGGCGCCGCGCTCGGGCTGCTGCTGCTGAGCTTGCAGATCACGTTCCTTGGCTTCGGCATCGTTCCGCTGCTCGGCTTCGCCGGGTCGTTCGTGACCGTTTGGGTCGTCTACCTGCTTTCTCGCCACCGCGGGCAGACCAGCATCAGCAGTCTGATCCTGGCCGGATTCGCCGTGGGAGCGGTGGCCGGCGCGTTCAACGCGTTGATCGTGCTCCTGAGCGACCAGCTCCGGCTCCGCGCCGTGCAGACGTTCGCCTGGATACTTGGCGGCGTCTCCGTCAACGGATGGACGCCGGTGGCCACGGTGGTTCCCGCGATCGCCGGCGCTGGCATTGCCGCCTTCCTCTTCACCGCCCGCCTGAACAGCCTTGCGCTGGGCGAGAAGGGGGCGGCCCGTGTCGGGCTCGACATCGAGCGAACCAAGCTGCTGGTGATCGCGATCGCCTCGCTGCTGACCGCGCTGGCCGTGTCCGTCAGCGGCCTGGTGGCGTTCGTCGGGCTGATGATCCCGCACGCCGTGCGGCTGGTGATCGGACCGAACAACCGGCTGCTCTTGCCGGCCGCCGCAATGGCCGGCGCCGCCTATTTGATCCTGATGGACCTGATCGCGCGCACCGTGCTGGCGCCGGTCGAGCTCCCGGTCGGGATCTTCACCGCGATCGTCGGCTCGCCGTTCTTCATCCTGCTGCTACGACGCGCGCGCGGCTCGTATGAGTTCTGAGGCCGCGCCCGGCGCCATCGAGCTGCGGGCGCTCGGCTTTGCCTATGACGGCAGCGAGGTCCTGCGCGACGTCGATCTGACCGTCGCCTGTGGAGAGACGGCCGCGATCATCGGGCCGAACGGCGCCGGCAAGACCACGCTGGTCGGCTGCGTGAACGGGCAGCTCCGTCCCTCGCGCGGCGGTGCGTCTCTGCTCGGTCGAGATGTCGCCGCCATGCGACGGCGGGATATTGCGCGCGTCGCCGCGGCCGTGCCGCAGGAATTTCAAATGCCGTTCGCGTATCGCGTGCGGGAGATCGTCGCGCTCGGACGCAGCCCCTATCTCGGCCTGCTCGGATCCCTGCGCGAGCCGGATCACCGGGCAATCGATCGGGCGCTCGCGAACACCGACACCGCCGCGCTGCAGGCCCGCGAGTTCAACGAGCTGAGCGGCGGCGAGCGCCAGCGCGTCAGCTTCGCGCTGGCGCTCGCGCAGGAACCGCAGGTGCTGTTGTTGGATGAGCCGACCGCCCATCTCGATCTGGAGCACCAGCTCGACCTGCTCGAGCTGGTCCGCACGATCAATCGCGAGCAGGGGCTCACCGTGCTCGCGGCGCTGCACAACATCGATCTGGCCGCGCTGTTCTTTCCGCGCCTGATCGTTCTTCACCAGGGCCGGATCGTCGCCGACGGTCCCGCCCGCTCGGTCGTGACGCCGGAGCTGATCTGGGATGTGTTCCGTGTGCGCGCGGATGTGGTGCTCGATCAAGACGGCCGCGTGCCGCGCGTCGTCCCGCACCTCGCGGCCGGGCGCGACCGCGCCGGCGTACCAACCTGACCCGCGTATCGAACCCGAGGCCGCCTCGGTCGGCTCGCCATGCGCGCCTACCATTGGGACGACGCGCATCGAGTGCGCTCCGGCCACCCCGGTGATGCTCTAGCCGCCCATGTTCCAAGCGCTCGGACAGCGCCTTGTTCGCTGGCGCTGGCTGGTGATCGGGTTGTGGGCGGCGGCTGTTGTGGCGTCGCTCGTGTTCGCGCCGCGCGTCAGCTCGGTGCTGCGCGCCGGCGGCTTCAGCGCGGGCCAGATCGAGTCCCAGCTCGCGATCGACCGCATCCGTGCCGATTTCGACACCCGCGGAGTGCCGGTCGAGGTCGTATTCCGCAGCGACAGCCTGGTTGCCACCGATCCGGAGTTCGTGCGCTCCGCCGCCGCCGCCCTCGAACCGCTGAGGCGCATCGACGCCGTGAGCCAGATCACGCCGTTCTGGAGCAATGCCACGCAGGTCGCGCCGAGCGGCCGAACCGCCTACGCAACCGTCATGGTGGACGTGGAAGAGGAGCGCGCCCACCAACTCGTACCGCTCATCCGCGAGAGCCTCGGGCCGACGGATCTGGAGGTGCACATCGCCGGCGGCGCGGTCTTCTACAACGACATTCAATCGCTCAGCGAGAGCGATCTTCGCCGCGCCGAGATCATCGGGCTCCCCTTCGCGGTCATCGCGCTCCTGCTCGTCTTTGGATCGGTGGTCGCGGCTGGGATTCCCGTCGCGGCCGGCGGCGCCACCGTCCTCGTTGGCCTGGCGTCGATCTGGGCCATCGGTCAGGTCGTCGACTTCTCGATCTTCGCCCTCAATGTCGTCACGTTGATCGGCCTGGGTCTCGGCGCCGACTACTCCCTCTTTCTCGTCAGCCGGTTTCGAGAGGAGCTTAGGGCCGGGCGGGATGTGCCGGACGCGGTGGTCCGCACCGTGGACACCGCGGGCCGCGCGGTCGTGTTCTCGGGGTTGGCGGTGCTGACCGGCCTCGCGTCGCTGAGCATCTTTGAGTTCATGATGCTCAGGTCGATCGGCATCGGCGGCTCGGTCGTCGTGCTGCTCGCCCTCCTGGCCGCGCTCACGCTGGTGCCGGCGATCCTCGCGATTCTTGGTCCGAACGTGAATCGCTTGCAGATCTGGCGCTGGCGGGTCGGGCCGCGCAACGGCTGGTCGCGCCTGGCCTACGCCGTCATGCGGCGTCCGCTGCCGGTCTTCCTCGGCGTCAGCGCCCTCCTCGTTCTCGCGGGCGTGCCGTTTCTGCACGTTCGGGTCAGCGCCGCCGACCCGTCGGTTCTCACCGCCGCCAGTCCGTCACGCCAGGCGTACGACCTCTTGGTGGCGGAATTCGGCGAAGGCCACGTGCTTCCGCTGGTCGCGGTCTCGCGCTTTCCCGGCGGCGCTCTCACGCCCGATGCGATCGAACAACAGCACGCGTTCGGCGCCGCGTTGGAGGCGGACCCGCGCGTGCGACGGGTTGCGAGCATCGCCGCCATCGATCCACGCATCACGCTCGAGCAATACCAGCTGCTGTACCGCGACCCCGCGGCCGTCTCCGAGGCCTACGCGGCCACGATCTCCGCGGCGCTGGTGCGCGGATCGACCTCGCTGACGATCATCGAGCCGGAGGCGCGTTCGTCATCGGTGGAGGCGCGAGACCTCGTGCGCGCCATCCGCGACTATCGAGATCGGCATGACCTCGATCTCCTCCTCGGCGGAGGCGCCGCCTCGCTTGGTGATTTCGTGGATCGCTTGTACTCCGACTTCCCGATCGCGGTCGGCATCATTCTCGGGATCACCTACATCGTGCTGGTGATCCTGTTCCGTTCACTTGTCTTGCCGCTGAAAGCCGTGCTCATGAACGCCCTCAGCCTGCTCGCCAGCTTCGGAGTGCTGGTGCTGGTCTTCCAGGACGGCTGGCTGTCGGGTCAACTGGGCTTCCAGCCGCTCGGATTCATCGAGGCCACGCTGCCGATCCTCCTGTTCGCGCTGCTGTTCGGGCTGAGCATGGACTACGAGGTGTTTCTGCTCGCGCGGATCAAGGAGGCGCACGACGCCGGGCACGACAACGCCACGAGCGTGGCCATCGGTCTCGAGCGCAGCGGCCGCGTGATCACGAGCGCGGCCCTGGTCGTGATCGTGGTCAGCCTCGCGTTCGTCACCGCCGACATCGTTCTGATCAAGGCCGTGGGCCTCGGCGCGGCCATCGCGGTGTTCGTGGACGCCACGATCGTGCGGTCGCTGCTGGTCCCCGCGACCATGCGCCTGCTCGGCTCGTGGAACTGGTGGATGCCGGGCTGGCTCCCGCTGCCGGACTGGCGGAGCGACGTGTGATGCGGCGCATTCGGCTGCCGGCGCTCGTGCTGGTCGGGGCGCTGACCCTGGCCGCCTGCGGCGCTCCGTACGCCCCGCTCGCGGACGCACGCGCGCCTGAGTTCGACGTCGCGTCGCTCCCGCCCATCAGCCTTCCGGCCGACCATGCGCCGCACGCCAACCTGACCGAGTGGTGGTACTTCACCGGCCACCTGATGACCGATGACGCGCGCCGCTACGGGTTCGAGCTTGCGTTCTTCCAGTCCGTGCGCGGCGACGCCAGCCCCGGCTACGGCGCGCACCTGGCGCTGACGGATGTGGATGGGCGGGAGTTTCGATATGACCAGCGCATCTCGACCGATCGCGGCGCTCGGAGCGCGCACGGGCTCGATCTCTGCGTCGGCGGGTGGGCGTTGCGCGCCGTTCCGGGCGGATTCGAGCTCGAAGGGCAGTCCGACAGTTTCGGCATCGATCTGACGATCCGGCCCGACAAGCCCGCCGTGATGCACAACCGATCCGGCGTCCTAGACTTCAGCCCGTACGGATGGAGCTACTACTACTCGTTCACGCGGTCCTCCGTGAGCGGCAATCTGCGTGACGGCGAGCGGCGCTTGGCCGTCACGGGCGAGGCCTGGATGGACCACCAATGGGGCGACTTCATCTCGGTCAGCGACGCCGGGTGGGACTGGTTCAGCGTTCAGCTGGACGACGGGCGTGACTTCACCGCCTCGCTGGTGCGGGGCAGCGACGGCCTGCTCGCGTTCGAGTACGGGACGCTCGTAGAGCCGGATGGCCGCGCCCGCCACATCGTGGCCGACGAGTTGGAGATCGAGGCGCTGGGGACCTGGACGAGTCCGGCCACCGGTGCCGCGTATCCCTCGGGCTGGCACGTGCGCGTGCCGGACGCCGGCCTTGATCTGACGCTCGATCCAGTCCTGGCGGACCAGGAGCTCGACACCCGCGCCAGCGTCGGGCTCGTGTACTGGGAAGGCGCCGTGGATGTGCGGGCCGCGGGGCGGGTCGTCGGCCGCGGCTACGTCGAGCTGACCGGTCACGGCCCCACCGGCTTCTCGGTCTTCGAGGCCGTTGCGCCCGGCCCCGCCGACCCGTGCCTCCGACCGTAGGCGCGTCAACCGCATTCAGTCAGCGTCGTCGGGATCGGCATGACGCGTACTATCGGGAGCCCGCAGTTGCAGAGTCGTGAGGTCGGGTCGGTGCCGCAACCTCGCGCCCGCATCGCGGTGGTCGGCGCCGGGTGGTGGTCCACCTACACGCACATCCCCGCGCTGTTGAGGAACGACGCCGCCGACCTCGTCGCGATCTGTGACACGAACGCGCGGGCGCTGGCGCGCGCGACCGACGCCTTTCCGGGCCCGGCCGCCTACGCCGATCTCGATGAGCTCCTGCTCCGCGAAGACCTCACCGGCGTGATCGTCGCGGTCCCGCACGCGGCGCACCACGCGGTCGCCGCGAAGTGTCTCGAGGCCGGGCTCCACGTGCTGCTGGAGAAACCCATGACGCTCACGGCCGTGGACGCGCGGGATCTCGTTCGCCGGGCCTCCGGGGCCGGCGCCGAGCTCATCGTTGGCTACCCGTGGCACTTCACGCCGACCGCGATACGGGCGCGTGAGGTCGTGACCTCCGGCGAGCTCGGGCGCCCGCAGTTCGTGCAGTCCACATTCTGCTCGATGGTGATCGAGTACTACCGCGGCCACGACGCCGTGTATCAACCCGTGTTCCAGTGGACCGTCACCGGCCCGGGCGCGATCTACGCCGACCCTCGAGCATCCGGCGGGGGGCAGGGGCACTTGCAGATCACCCATTCCTCTGGACTGATGTTCTTCGTGTCGGGGCTCCGTCCTGAGCGCGTGAGCGCCTTCATGGCGAACTTCGATGTCCCCGTGGATCTTGTGGACGGCCTCGCGGTCCGATTCGACGGCGGCGCGGTGGGCGTGCTCGGAAGCACCGGCAATTTGCGTCCGCACGATCCCGGCCAGCTCGATGTGCGCGTCTATTGCGAGGCCGGGTACGTGACCCTGGACGCGATTGAAGGCGTTCTGACGATCACTCGACACGACGGCAATGACGAGTCGGTGCGCATCGAGGGCGACGATACCTACCCGCGATTCGCCACCTCGGCGAACCTCGTGGATGTATGCCTCGGCCGCGCGCCCAACGGCTCGCCTGCGTCCATCGCGCTCGCCAGCGTCGAGCTGCTGGACGCCGCCTACCGATCCGCCGCCGCGGACGGAGCGCCGGTGTCCGTCTCGGATCTCTACGCGTAGACATGCGGCGTCCGCGCGGCTGCACACGCCGACCCCCATGCTGACCGTGACCCTGCTCGCGGCCGTCGCACTGCGCGCGGCGCTCGATGACGCCGACGAACCGCCAACCCGATCGATTCGGCTCCACGCGCGGAAGGACGAGGACGGGAAGATCTCGATCCGCCTGGCGATGGACGACGTTCAGGAAGACGACAAGCCGGTCGAGTTCAACGGACGCGTGATCATCGTCGCCGAGCCGGATGTGGCCGGGCTCGTGCGCGACCGCACCCTGACGGTGGAGGAAACCGAAGGCGGGGTCTCGTTTCGTCTGCGACCGACCCCCGCCGGCGAAGAGCCCGCGCCAGGGCGAAACTAAGCCAGCGCCGCGCTACACGTGCGCCTCGATCAGATCGGCGATCTGCTCGTCGGTCAGCGGGCCGATCCAGTGGCCGCGCAGCACGCCGCGGCGATCGACGATGAACGTCTCCGGCAGACCGGTCACTCCGTATTCCACCGGGATCAGGCGGGTCGTGTCCTCGGCATTCGGATACGCGACGCCAAACTCCGCCAGGAATTCCACGGCCTGGTCGGCCTGATCCCACACACCGATCCCGATCACCGACACGCCCTGGTCCGCGTAATCGGTGGCCGCCCGCGCAAGCACCGGCGCCTCGACGCGGCAGGGCGGGCACCACGACGCCCAGAAGTTGAGCACCACGACGTTGCCGCGAAGATTCGAAAGCTGCAGGCGCTCGCCCGCGTACGTCTCGAGGACGAAGTCGGGGGCCGGCCTTGGGTCCAGCTCCACCAGGCGTCCACTGCTGATGATCCCGAAACCCGATTGCCCGTCCTGTGCGCGCAGCATCAGGGCGAGCACGAGGATGAACGCGACCAGCACCGCCACGACCAGCGAGCCGCCGATCACCTGCATACGCGTGAGCGCCGCCGGAGCGGCCTCGTCGGGCGCGGCGAGCACCCGACCGTCGGCGATCGGCTCGGGCTTCGAGGCGTCGGTCACGGCTCTCCAAACATCATTGTCGCCGGCAGGTTGCTCTCCCGGACCGCGGGTCTCCCGAGGCTCGGCGGGCGAGCGCACGGCAGTGCGCGGTTCCCAGACCATTATCACGCCAGGACCGAACCAGAGCGGCGCTTCCCGATTCGAGCGGTCGGCCGCCCGCGCGGCAATCCGTGGGAAAATGAACCGCGGCCCCGCAAGGCACGTAGCAACCTCTGGAGACTGCGGACGTATGACGCAAGCGCGCACGAAGGAACTCTCGCGTCGGCGGGGGCTTGGCGCCCTGCTGGCGGTGGGCGCGATGGGCGTTCTGGCGGCGTGCGGCCAGCAGGCATCGGTCGCGGTCGAAGGCGGCTCGCCGACCGCCGGTGACGCGGACGGATCGCTCGACACCGCCAGCCTTCCCGCCGGCGACTCGCGCGCCGCCCCCGACTTCACGTTCAGCGCGTACCCCGGCACGGACTCCCTGGGCGGCGACGAGCTGCGGTTCAGCGAGGTTCTTGCACTCGGCAGACCCGTCGTGCTCAACTTTTGGGCGGGACTTTGTGCCCCGTGCCGGGTCGAGATGCCCGACATCCAGCGGGTCCACGAGGATCTCGCAGCGCGGGTGACGGTGGTCGGCGTCGACATCGGACCGTTCACGGGCCTCGGCTCGCGCGAGCAGGGGCAGGAGCTGCTCGTGGAGCTGGGCGTCAGCTATCCGGTCGGCACCACGTTTGATCGGAGCGTACTCTCCGAATATCGAGTGCTCGGAATGCCCTCGACGTTCTTCATATCCCCGAAGGGCACCATCGTTCGCCAGTGGACCGGCCTGCTGACCGAGCAATCGCTGCTCGACTTGATCGATGAGTTGGAGGCGGCGTCGTCCGCCGAATAGCAGTCGTGCCACCTGAGATGAACGGTTGAAGTGACCACCGCCGATCCGACCACTCGCCCGGCCGCGCGCGCAAAGCGCTCGCGCGGCGCGGTGATTCTGACCTACGCGCTGCCGGCCAGCATCGTGGCGGCGATGATCGCGCTGCTCATCCCGATTCAAGCCAACACCGAAGCGGCCGTATCCGATGTCGCCAACGCGCTCCCGATCGGATTTGCCGTGGCCGCCGGCGTGGTGGCGAGCGTCAACCCATGCGGCTTCTTCATGCTGCCCTCGTACATCGCCTTCCAGCTTGGGACCGAGGAGGAGGGATTCGAGACGCGGCACCCGCTGATCCGTGTGGGACGCGCCCTGCTGGTGGGTGGGATGGCGACGCTTGGATTCGTGCTGATCTTCGCGGCGGTCGGCGCCATCGTGGCCGCGGGAGGGAACTTCCTCGGTCGCGTGTTCCCGTTCCTGGGACTCGCGCTTGGCGTGCTGATGGTGGGGTTCGGGATCTACCTGCTGGCGAGTCACAGGTTCGTGGGCATCCTGGCCGCCTCCCGGATTCAGGTCACCCCGCGCCGCAGCCTCGGCAACGCCTTTGTCTTCGGGCTCGGATACGCCGTCGGGTCGTTGAGCTGCACGCTGCCGATCTTCCTGGTGGTCATCGGTGGATCGCTGGCGACCGAGGGATTCTTTGCCTCGTTCGGGCAGTTCGTGGCCTACGCGTTGGGAATGGGCGTGGTCGTCATTGCCGCGACCGTGGGGGCCGCGCTGTTCCGGGACGCCGTGGCGCGCTGGCTGCGCGGCGCCATCCCGCACGTGCACCGGTCCAGCTCGTTCTTCATGCTCGGCGCCGGCGCCTATCTCATCTACTACTGGGTGTTCTTCGCCGGCCTCAACCTGTAGCCGCGACCGGCGCCACCGATCATCGGCCCGTCGAGCCGGCCGTCAGCGCGCCGCCTCCCACTCCGCGCGCAGGAGGCCGTAGACGGCGCGGTCGAGCAACTCCCCGTCGCGCACATCGTGCGCCCGAAGCATCCCTTCGGACCGCATCCCCAGCTTCTGCATGACGCGCGTTGAGGCCGCATTGCGTGCGTCCGCGAACGCCCATACTCGATTGAGATCCGGCAACGCCTGGAATGCCGCATCGATCACCGCCCCGGCGGCCTCGGGCACCAGTCCCTTGCCCCGGTGCCGGCTCGCGATGCCGTACCCCATCGTCGCGCGGCGGTTGTCGAAATCGATGCCGAGCGAAAGGCCGCCTACTACGTTGCCATCGAATTCGATCGCCCACCCGGGTTCCGAGACCCACTCGCGGGTCAGCTCGCGCGCCAGGTACTGCTCGGCGTCCCGCCGCGAGTACGGATGCGGCACTGGCACGTACCGGCTGAATTCCGGGTCTTGCGCATAGGCCAAGACATCGTCCATGTCCCCGAGCTCGAACGGCCGCAGCGTCAGCCGCTCGGTCTCGATCGTCTTCGGAAGCTGGTGCCGTTCTTCATTCACGGCCTGGTCGGCTCCCACTCGCCGCGCAGGAGGCCGTAGTACGTCAGATCGACCGGCTCGCCGTGCCAAACGGCGTGTTGTCGCAGAATCCCCTCCGGCCGCATACCGAGCT
Organism: Chloroflexota bacterium; assembly: GCA_965247475.1. Lineage (GTDB taxonomy): Bacteria > Chloroflexota > UBA11872 > UBA11872 > UBA11872. Next base: position 1,422,851 of record OZ252016.1, on the reverse strand, counting down.
TCTCCATCACCCGGACCGACGCCAGGTTTCGGGCGTCCGCGAACGCCCAGATTCGGTTGACACTGACAAGGGTCTCGAACGCAGCGTCGATTGCGGCTCGTGCGGCCTCCGGCGCAAGGCCCTTGCCCCAGTGCGTGCGCGCGATGCCATAGCCAAGCCCCGCAGTCCGATCGCCCAGATCGATTGCGAGGTCGAGACCGCCGATCACCGTCCCGTCCAGTTCAATCGCCCATCGGGGCCGCGAGTCCCAGTCGCGAAGGACCGATCGGGCCACGTGCTCCTCAGCGTCGCCCCGTGTGTACTGCCGCGGCATTCGCACGAACCGGCTGAACATCGGGTCTCGGGCGTAAGCGAACACATCACCAACGTCCCCGAGCTCGAACGGCCGCAGCGTCAGCCGCTCGGTCTGGATCCTCTTTGGAAGCCCTGGCCATTCCGCCACTTGCGTCGTCCCTCTTTGACCCGAGCCGGATTCTCGCAGGCGCCGTCGCGGGCCCCCAACGCGATGCGAAGTCCGGTTTCACTCCGTTGCTAGACTCGAACTCACGCAACCCCTACGGCCTCCGCGTCCGTGATCCACCGCGTCCTCGAGATTCCGGACCCGCTGCTGCGCGAGATCGCCGCGCCCGTTGACGCTGTCTCACCGCACGTGGAGCGCTTCGTGCGCGACATGTTCGCCACCATGCACGCCAACGCCGGGCTCGGCCTGGCCGCGACTCAGCTCGGCGTGCGGCGGCGGATCGTGGTGATTGCGTTGCCGCCGGAGGACGACGACCCGCAGTCCGGCATTCCCTACACGCTGATCAACCCCGAGATCACCGCGCTCGGCGACCGGGAGGACATGGTCGAGGGCTGTCTGTCGCTGCCCGGGTTCAGGGCGATGATCGATCGGGCGACCACCGCGACCGTGGAGTTTCTGGACATCGCGGGCAACGAGGCGCGGCTCGACGCAGAGGGTCTGCTCGCGCAGGCGATCCAGCACGAGGTGGACCACCTGGACGGCGTGCTGTTCTACGACCACGTGGATTCGATCGCCGAGCTGGAGCAGATACCGCCCGAGCCGCTGAACTGGTCCGAGGACGAAGAGGAAGACGACGATCTCGCGACCGCGAGACCACGACGAGTCCGGGCCGCCTCCTAGCGCGACACCTCGCGGATGAAGTGGCGCAACTCCGGCACTAGCAGCTGGCCCAGCGCCAGCTCGACCGCCGCGGTCGATCCCGGCGAGCAGACCACCAGCGCGTTGCCCAGGCGCCCCGCCACGGCCCGCGACAGGATCGAGGCCGCGCCGATCTGATCCCAGCTCGCGCGCCGGAACCACTCCCCATAGCCGTCCAGAACCTTGTCGAGCAAGGGCGTCACCGTGTCCACCGTGATGTCGCGCGCGCCCAGGCCGGTGCCGCCGGTGCAGAACACGAAGCGCGCGCCCGCCTCGATCGCGCTCCGAATCTGACCGCGGATCTGGTCCGCCTCGTTCCGGACCAGCCCTTCGTGAATGACCGAGTGGCCGCCCTCCTCGAGCAGGCGGCGGGCCGTCCGCCCGGAGCGATCCGTCTTCTCGGTGCGAGAGTCGCTGATGATCAGAACGGCGCTCGGCACCGATCCGATCTCTTCGGCCTCGTGCCGGTGCTCTTCGGTCGACGCCGATCCATGACCGTCGTTGACCTTGTGGTGCGACATGCGCGCCTTCGCCACCGCCTCGAACCAAGCTCGGGCGGGCATCGTCGCACAGGCGCGGCGAAGCGGGGACCGTGAACGTCCAGACCGGGCGTCCTGGTTTGGGATTCGACCGCGGCGGCCGCGACCGCTTGCTAGCCTGGAGGTATGGGCGAACCTGAAGCGGTCGTCGCCGAGGTGGGCGAGGTAGAAGCGGTCGGAACGATCCGGCTCCACCTCCGCTTCTTCGCATCGATCGCCGACGAGCTCCAGGCGCGGACTCGCGTTGTCGACGTCGCCGAGCGCGCGACGCCGCGCGACGTCTTCCGCTTGCTGGTTCGCGAGCACCCGGCGCTCGACCGGCTGACCGATCACGTGTCGTTCGCCCGCAACGAGGAGTTCGTGCCCGGCGACGAAACCCTTGCCGACGGCGACGAGCTCGTCTTCATTCCGCCCGTGTCGGGGGGCGCATGATCGTCGAGATCACCACGGACCCGATCGACGAGGCGGCGCTCGTCCGCGCCGTCAACCGGCCCGACAACGGCGGGATCTGTAGCTTCGCGGGCATCGTCCGCGACAACGCCGACGGCCGGCGCGTGGTCAAGCTCGAGTACGAGGCCTTCGAGTCGATGGCGCTGGCCAAGCTCCACGAGATCGTGGATCAGGTCCGGGATCGGTGGGGCGACGCGGACATCGCGATCGTCCACCGGGTCGGCGAGCTTCAGATCGGCGAGGCCAGCGTCTTCATCGCCGTAGGCGCGCCCCACCGCGGCGAGGCCTTCGAGGCCTGCCGCTTCGCCATCGACACGCTCAAGACCACGGTCCCTATCTGGAAGAAGGAGTTCTTCGAGGACGGCGCGGTCTGGGTCGAGCCGGCTCCAACGGTCTCCGCGCCCGGCTAATCCACGCTCGTGACCGGTGGGGGGAACGCCATCGCGTCCGCGAACACGTACTGAAAATCCGGATACGCGGACAGCTCGACGTACTCGACCTGAGCCGGCAATTCGATCGCGCGCACGCGCGACGTGAGCGACAGCAGGCACATGCGCGCTCCGTGCCCCGCCGCGTTTCCGACGGCCCGGACCTTGTCGACCGCGATCGTTTCGGGAATCAGGCCGATCGCCAGCGCCTTCGCCGGGTCGATGTAGCTCCCGAAGGCGCCGGCCAGCAAGACCTCGTCCAGCTCATCGGGCGCCAGTCCGGCTTGGCTCAGCACCACGTTGACGCCGCAGCGGATGCTGCCCTTGGCGAGCTGCAGGCACCGGATGTCCTGCGCGTGCAGGCTCACGGCGTTCTCGAGGTCGTCCGCGCTGCCGGTCAGCACGAACGTTCCCCCGGTGTCGTCGTTCACAATGCGATCCGCCAGCGCCGGACGGGCGGCCGCCGCCTCTGCCTTGCTCAGGAGCCGTCCGCTCGGCTGGACCACCCCGATGGCAACCATCTCCGCGACCGCGTCCACCAATCCCGAGCCGCAGATGCCCACTGGCGGTTCGTCGTCGATCACATCTACCTCAACGCCGGTTTCGTCTATTCGCACGCGCTCGATCGCGCCGGGCGCCGCCCGCATGCCGTCGTTGATCTCGGCGCCCTCGAAGGCTGGTCCGGCTGGGGCGGAGGTGGCGTAGAGGTCGCGGCCATGCTGCAGCACGACCTCTCCGTTGGTGCCGATGTCGATCGCGAGCACGTTCCGCCTTCGCCGACCGATGCCCGCGCTCAACATCATCCCCACGATGTCGCCGCCCACATAGCTGGCCACGCTCGGGGCCACCCACACCGAGGCCGTCGGGAGCACCGGCAGCCCGAGCTCCGCCGCCGTGACCGTCGTCGCGTCCACCGTGGTCGGAACGAACGGCGAGTACGAGATCCGGGAAGGGTCGGCGCCGAGCAGCAGGTGCTCCATCACCGTGTTCCCCACGAATACGAGCTCATAGACCTGCTCGGGGCTCACGCCGCTCTTCTCGATGCACTCCGCGATGATCTCGCCGATCGTCCCCATCAGGGCCTGGTGGACGCGTTCCACGAATTCCGGGCCTCTCATCGTCACGCTCATCCGGCTGATGACGTCGCCGCCGTAGATGTGCTGGCCGTTGAGCCCGGACGCGACCGCGGCCTCTTGCCCGGTCGCCAGGTCCATCAACGCGCCCACGACCGTGGTCGTGCCGATGTCGAACGCGAACCCGTAGGACTCGCTGGTCGTGTCTCCGGGCTCGACCGACACCACGTGGTTTCCGCCGATGACGACCGTCACGCCGCGGTCGATGTCCTCGCCGATGGCGGCCAGTCGGCGCAGGGCTTCGAGTGTGGGGTCGACGTCGCCCGCGACCGCGGCAAGCTCGTCCTGAATCCGTGACCAGTCGGCGCGCTGGTACTCGAGGCTGGGCGGCGTCGGCCGGACGAAGATCTTCTGAACCACCGGGTCCAGCCGAATCCGGCCCAGCCCGGCGCTCTCGACCACGCGCACCGCGCGCATGCCGACCGGGTGGGTGTAGACCGCGCCCTCGATGACCGGGTGTTGACACGCCAGCCGCCACGCATTGGCAACCTGCTGCTCGGAGAGACGCCGCTTGTCGTGCGCGTTCGGCTCTGGCGCGTCGGCTTCGCGAATCATCACGCGGCACGTGCCGCAGGTGCCCTTGCCGGCGCAGACTGTCTCGACCGGAATGCCGTTGGCTTGCGCGGCGTCGAGGACGGTTGTGCCCGTATCGACCTCGATCGCGCGATCTTCCGGAAGGAACCGGCATCGGACGCTCGTCGTCGCGGTTGCGATAGCGCTCTCCAATCCATGCTCGGCGGACCGCCGCTACCAGCGTAACGGTGTGTGTCGGCGGTGCATGCGCGGTTCGGCGGGCGGCCACGCTGATGGTGTCGCCCGCCGACGGTCGGCGCGGTCATCCAACTTTGTGCCCGCGCGTCCTACAATTGTCGAAGCCGAGCGGCCCCACGCAAGGGCCGCACGAGGGAAACAGCATGGCGGACGAGAGCGACGCGGCCCGGCCGGGCGGGCGCCGGCACGACTTCGGCTTGGATCAGCTGCCACTTGGGCGCCAGCCGTGGGGGCAGGCGGCCCCGGACCCCGCCGATGACACGATCCCGTTGCGTCGCGTCAGCGATCAGGTGGGCGCACTCGACGCGATGACCACCACCGTCGACAAGCTGTTCACCTGGGCCACCACCAACTCACTCTGGGGCATGGGCTTTGGCCTCGCGTGCTGTGCGATCGAGATGATGGCGGCTTCCGCGCCGCACTACGACCTCGATCGATTCGGCATGATCTTCCGTGGCTCGCCCCGACAATCGGACGTCATGATCGTCTCGGGCACCGTCACGAACAAGATGGCGCCGATCGTCAAGCGCCTCTACGACCAGATGCCGGACCCGAAGTGGGTGATCGCGATGGGCGCGTGCGCCACCTGTGGGGGGCCGTTCCGCAGCTACAGCACGCTGCAGGGCGTGGACCGGGTGGTTCCGGTGGATATCTATGTGGCCGGCTGTCCGCCGCGTCCCGAGGCGCTGCTCGATGGCATTCTGGCCCTGCAGCGCAAGATCAGGCGCCGCGGCATCATGGGCACGGGCCGAGAGTCGGACGCCGCGGCCGGGGTCAAGGCGGCTGGCGCCTAGCGGGCACTCGTGACGACCGCTGGAGACGACGCCTCGGATGGTCGGCTGCGCGTCGAGCTCCACGCCCATACGCATGCCTCTCCCGACTGCCGGCTTTCGCCGCAGACGCTGATCCGCGTCCTGGCCGAGCGCGGCATCGACGCTCTGGCCGTCACCGACCACAACACGATGGACGGTGCGTTCGAGATGGCCGAGGCGGCGCCGTTTCCGGTGATTCTCGGCGATGAGGTCAAGAGCACGGCGGGCGACATTATTGGCTTGTTCCTGACCGAGCCGGTCCCGCGCGACATGTCGCCGATCGAAACGGTGAGGGCGATCAAGGAGCAGCGCGGTCTGGTGCTGGTGCCACACGCGTTCGATCGGCTGCGGCGCTCCGCGCTGGGTCGCGCGGCGGTCGAATCGATCGTCGACGACATCGACATCCTGGAGGCCTTCAACGGGCGCACGATTTGGCCGCCGGACAATGCCGCGGCGGGGGAATTCGCCGACCAGCACGGCCTGGTGAGGTCGGTTGGGTCGGATTCACATCTGGCCACCGAGGTCGGTCGAAGCTGGCAGCGCATGGACCCGTGGTCGGGGCCGGACGACTTCCTGGACTCCCTGCGCCGGGCGGAGCTGCACACCAGCCTCGCGCCGATGTGGGTCCACCTGGGCAGCTCCATGCACACCTACGCGCTCAAGGCCGAACGGCGTTTCCGGCGGGCGCGCGGCGTCTGACGCGACGGCGCTTTGTCCGCGACCGGGTCGCGGGGTTCATTCGATTGACGCGGTCGGACCGCGATGTATCGTTGGCGCGGCGGACCGCACCGCCGGCAGCGCGAACGACGGAGATATGGCCGATGCGCGGACAACCCGCTCCAATCGCTAGCCATCGCGCCGCCCGCGTGGGAGAACGCCACCCGACCTCGTAGGTCCAGGCCACGATCACACGCCCGCGGCACCCGGCAAGCGCCCACGGAAAGCCGCGGGTGTTTTGCGTTCCGCCGGAACCGCTCTCCACATCGCTCACGAGGTCTGTTGTGTCAGACGCCGTCACCGTTTCCAGTCTTAGCAAGAGCTTCGATCCCGCGGGTTTCGCGGGCGTGTTCCGACGTATTGCGCCGTGGATGTCCACGCCCGCCGTGGCCGCGCTCGAGTCGATCTCGATCCGCGTGGACCGCGGCGAGATCTACGGCATCGTCGGCTCGAACGGCTCCGGGAAGTCCACGCTCGCGCGCATCGTCGCGACGCTCCTGATTCCCGACGCCGGGTCGGTGGACGTGTTCGGGCACGACGTGCGGGAGGACACGCTTGCGGTTCGCCGTCTCATCAACCGGGTGTCGGTGGAGGCGTCGTTCTGGAAGAAGCTCAGCCCGCTCGAGAACCTGATGTTCTCGGCACGGCTCTACGGCGTTCCCCGCGATCGAGCGCGTGCCGACGTGTTTCGAATCCTCGCTCGGCTGGGCGTCCCCGAGGCCAGCGTCACGCGCCCCATGGATCAGATGTCGCGCGGGATGCAGCAGAAGACCGCCGTCGCGCGGGCGCTGCTGACATCGCCCGCGCTGCTGATTCTCGACGAGCCGACCACCGGCCTGGACCCGCGCTCGAAACGCGACGTCCAGGCCTTCATTCGCGAAGTGCGCGAGATGCACGACGCCACGGTCCTGCTGTTGACGCACGATATGGACGAGGCGCAGCGGCTGAGCGACCGAATGGCGATTCTCGACGAAGGCCGCGTTCTGGTTGAAGGGACCCCGGCGGAGCTGCGGCGCGGTGGCGAGACGCTGGAGGACGCATTCATCCGGCACACGGGTCACGGGACCCGTGATGACACGACCACGCCGGCTATCACGGCCGAAAGGACAGTCGAATGATGGTGGCCATGCAGCGCGAGCTCGGAGGCTCGTTCGCATTCGTGGAGCGGAACTTCCGGGCCGTTCGCCGGTACTGGGGCTGGGAGGTCGTGTTCCTGGTGTACGCGATCGCCAGCGCCCTGACGGTCGTCTACATCGCGCCCGGAGGCGCGACCATGGCCGATCAGGCGTTCGACGCCCGCGCGCTGACCCTCTTCTTGGTCATTGGCAGCGTGGTCTGGGCGTATCTGAACGGGCTGTTCGACAGCGTCGCCTTCATGATCTCCTGGGAGCGCTGGGAAGGCTCGATCGAGAGCACCTTCATGGCGCCGGTTCGGCGAGCCACGATGCTGCTGGGCAGCTCGGCGTTCGCGGTGAGCTACGCATTTATCCGCGCGGTGCTGGTCCTGGGCGTCGTCGCGCTCTTCTTCGACCTGGACATCGGCGGCGCGAACTGGCTCGCGGCCCTGGCGGTGCTGGCGATCGGGAGCGTGGCGCTGCTCGGCATCGGGATCATGGCGGCGTCGCTTCCGCTCCTGTTTCTCGAGCGCGGAACCCAGATGACGATCGTGGTGCAGGCGCTGCTGCTGCTCGTCTCGGGCGTGTACTACCCGGTCAGCGTCCTGCCGCCGTGGCTCGAAGCCGTGTCGGCGATCTCGCCGGCGACGTATGTGCTCGACGGCATGCGGGCAACGGTGATCGATGGCGCCGGCGTTGGCGATCTCGCCGGGAACTTCGTGCGGCTCGCGATCATCACAGTCGTCTCGCTGCCGCTCGGGTTCTGGATCTTCGCCCGCGCCGAGCGCTACGCGCTGCGAACCGGTCGGCTCAAGCGCAGCGGCTGACGTGTGCCTCCGCCTACCGGTGGCCGAGCGCATCGCGGGAGGCTTGCCGGCGGTGCGGCGGAACTCATGGATCGACCCCTGGCGCCCAGCTAGCCGCCCTTCGCTCCGGCGACGTCCCGGCGCTGGAAGACCCAGAGGACGATGCCGCCGAGGATGACGATGTACCCCAGCATCACCAGGGCGGACTGGAGGGGTTCGGGCATCTCGCCAATCACCGGCGCCCCCGGTCCGATGGCGGCGGTTGGAACGTCCAGCCAGCCGTTGACCGCGGGTCCGAGAATGAAATGGGAGACACGCTCAAACCAGTCGAAGTTGAGCAGAATAGCGACGACTATCCCCTCGGCGATATAGTATCCAACGGCAATTGATATGCCGACGCCAGACGACGAGGTCAATACTGCGAAGAGCGTAGCCAGAGCGATGTAAGGGATCAGTCCATAGATCGACTTACCGAACGCTACTGCGGCGGACGACCACTCTCCGGACGCGCTCACTGCCTCTCCGCTGCTCTCCAGGGTAAGCGTGGCGATCACGCTGCTGACGCCGATGGCAACGGAGACGACGAGCAATCCGGCGGCGCCGAGGATCGCGATCAACAGTGCCTTGGCCGTGAGGAATTGCCAGCGGCCAACGCCCCTGACTAGCGCCGTGCGCAGGGTGCCCCAGCCGTATTCGACTCCTATCGCTGACGAGGCCAAGATCATGATGAGAACGACACCGATTCCATGTGCGATAACGAGGCCGCCGACGATGCTGCCCGGGACGCCGAGGCCCGCACGCATCTCCTGGTGGGCCTCTATCGAGGATTCGCAGCCGCTGGATCGAAACTCCTCCATTTGTCGACGTGCGTTCTCTCGATCTCGCTCGGGGAGATTCTCAATCTCTTGAGGAAGGGTGCCTTCCACGAGATCGCGGCATGTCACGCGGATGTCAACGCTGGTTCCGTCCGGATTGGGCGAAGAAAAACCATAGCTGGAGGAATCGAGAATAACGCCGCTTCGGTACGTTGCGTAACCGCCCCAGAAGGCAATCTGAGGAATGACTATCACGATGATCAGAAGTACCCATAGCATCCGGCGGCGTTGCAGCTTGTACCATTCCCACCTCGCGAGATGGAGGATGTGGGCAATCATTCGGATCGGTCGCCGTCCTCGCTGGTTATTTCGAGGAAGTACTGCTCCAACGACGCCTGGACGGGCGCTATCTCGGCGACGTAGACTTGGGATCTGCTCAGGGCGGCGGTCAGATCCGAGGACCGCTCATGCGCGGCCGTCACCACGAGGGCGTCGTCCTCGGGCCTGATGTCCTCGACCCACGGCAGGTCCGCGAGGATCTCGGTGGCCCTCGCATCGTCGGATGTTCGCAGGCGGACCTGTTCCTGCCGCTGCAGCAGGCTGGCAACATCGCCCTGGGCAATCAGCTTGCCTTTGGAGAGGATCCCGACGCTGTCGCACACCTGTTCGACCTCGTGCAGCAGATGGCTCGACAGCAGCACGGTCCGTCCATCGGTGCCGAGGCTCCGAATCAGCTCGCGAACCTCTGCCATGCCCGCCGGGTCCATGCCGTTGGTCGGCTCGTCGAGCAGCAAGAGCTCGGGGCTGCCAAGAAGGGTGTACGCCAGACCCAATCGCTGTTTCATGCCAAGCGAGTAGGTTTGGAAGCGGTCGTCCGCCCGATCCGCGAGGCCTACCCGCTCGAGCAGATCGTCCAGCTCCTGGGGGGAGCCGCGTTCCGCAATGTTCTGGAAATAGGCGAGGTTGCGGCGCCCGGAGAGGTACGGGTAGAACGATGGCGACTCGACGATCGCGCCGATGCGATGCAGCACATCGTCCTGGCCCATACCCGAGTCAAGCAGATTGAAACTGCCCGAGGTCGGCTGCACCAGACCGAGCAGCATGCCCATCACGGTTGTCTTGCCCGAGCCGTTGGGGCCAAGCAGTCCGAAGACGCTGCCGCGGGGCACCTCCAGCGAAAGCCTGTCGACGGCCAAGATGCGACCGTAACGCTTCGTCAGCTCGTGGGTCTCGATAACAAGACTATTCACCCGTCAGTCACTCACTTCGACCGGAGATACCGTTCCCAAAAAGTGGGAGACTCGCTCGCGTCAGTCACGGTATCACATCGAACAGGAAAGCGCGCCGCACTATTCGAGAGCAAATCTCCGTGAACGCTCGTGCGCAAGGAACATAAATGTATTACGACTAGTGCTATGCACTGTTAGAACTCGATGATCCGCAGAAACCTTCCTGATAGTTCGATGCCTGTGGGCAAATGTGCGTACGATATCAGGCCATACGAAGAGTGTATTGATCAGGGTGCCTCCCATCACTGAGTACTCGACGTGATCCGATGCGATCGTCCCACCGTTTCCCCCGACAAGTATGTGTTCGTGGATCCACTCACGATACGGTCCCTTGATTTGGATGTCGACAAACCGATGCGCGGATCCCAAACTGTGATTTCGCTGCGCCAGATCATGGGTATGCCGCGATACCGCAGGCGGTAGTCGATATGCGCGCCGGCTCTCATCTCGGTCGATCCCGCCGTGACGACCTAGAAGTGCATCCAGTTGGGCATAATAGTCTCGGGGTTGTTTGCGTCTGAAGAGAACGAAAAAACGCATCCCAATGGGTGTGGTAGCGATAGATGTGTTTCAAACGTAAAGACTTTCACACCGTTGCCGGCTATATGGCCGACTGCGGCTCGGGGCCTGCGTTGCACGGTGGCCGGCGTTGTCGTCCGGCGGAGAGTCCGAGGGTGAACATCCGTTGCCGCTGCTGGGATCTGCCAGGGCTGCCGCCGGCCTATGGCCGCTTCGATCGCTCGATCTCGCGGTAGACGTGGATCATTCGCTGACCGGCCGTGAGCGCGGTGGCGATCGCCAGGAACCACAGCACCCCGCTCAGCAGCCAGGTCGGCCCGAGCAGCCCTATCCCCAGGAGGATCAGGCGCTCGGGTCGCTGAAGCAGCCCTACCTTGGCGTCGAGCCCAAGGCCCTCGGCGCGCGCGCGTGTGTAGCTGACAAGCATCGACCCGATCAGCGTGAGCACCGCCAGAATCACCTCGATCTGCGCGTCTCGCACAACCTGGTGCCAGATGAGCCCGGTGAAGATGAAGCCCTCCGCCCACCGGTCCAGCGTTGAATCCAGAAACGCTCCGAATTGGGAGCGGCTGCCGTTCAGTCGCGCGACCGCCCCGTCCAGCATGTCGAATCCGCCGGCGACCAAGACCAGCACGCCGCCGGCGAGCGTCCAGCCGAGAGCGATCACGACAGCCGTGGCCGTGCTGACCAAGAATCCCGCGATCGTGAGCACGTTCGGATCAATGCCAGTGCTGGCGATTGGGCCGGCGATGCGCTCCGCGATCTGTCGCGAGAGCGCCAGTGTCCGCGGGCCGATCATCGCGCCCGCCCGGCCGCGGGAGCGAAGGTCCAATACTGCCCGCCGATCTCGCTCTCGTTAGCCAGCTCGTCGTAGTAGGCAAGCACCCGATCCGCGATCTTGTCCCACGCGAATTGCCGTGCCCGCTGCAGGCCGAAGGCGGTCATTTGCCGGCGCTTCTGCTCGTTATCGATCAGCCGCATCAGATTACGGGCAAGCGCGACGTGGTCCTTGGGGGGAATCAGCAGCGCGCCCTCGCCGTCGAGCAAGACCGATCGGTATCCGGGAATGTCGGAGGCGACCACGGCCACCCCGGCGGCCATCGCCTCGAGCAGCACTACGCCCTGACTCTCGCCTCCGGTGGCCGGTGAGCAGAAGGCGTGTGAGCTCTTGAAGTAGCGGCGCTTGTCCGTCTCGCTCACGAATCCCTCGAATATCACGTTGCGCAGGCCCAGCTCATCGGCCTGACGCTGAAACGCCCGCTTGCGGCCTGGGCGGAATCCGCCGACCACGATCAGGCGTGTGAGCGGTCGCAGCTGCTGGATCAACGCCATCGCGCGGAGCAGGTGCTCCAGGCCCTTGCGCTTCTCCAGGCGGCCGAGGAACAGGATGTTGAACATGCCATCGACCAGGTGGGGGAACGGCGCGATGTCCTCGCCGTAGAAGTCCACGTCGATGCCGTTGGGGATGATGCGGTACTCGCCGTGATAGGACCGGAAGACGAGATCGCGCGCGGATTGCGAGACGGCGATCTTCCCGTGCAGCTTGCGCTGCAGGCGGCGGATCAGCGGCCGGGTGGTCCGGTAGAAGAAGGCGGACTTTCGAGCGGCATGAAAGGTCCCGACGTTGATGGTGCGCGAGTATCGGAGGACCGTCAGCGGCAGCGCCGGCAACAGCGCCTCATGCAGATGGATCACGTCGAACGCATGACGGTTCAAGATCCGGCGCACCCGCGGCAGCAGTGCGGGCGATAGCGTCAGCCGGGCCGTGGACTGGTTCACCGGAAGCGGGACGATTCGCGTGCCCACCCGGTGGAAGTTCGGGAACTGCTCCTCGGAGTCGTCGGACGATGACGGCGCCATGATCATCGACTCGTGACCGCGCTCGCGGAACTCGCGGTCCAGATTGACGACGTGCTCGGTCACCCCGCCCGGATACGGGAAGTCGTACGGCGAGACCAGCAGGATCTTCATACCCGACCGGCCAGCTCCGCCGCCGCTTCCGGCCACATCGGGCGGAACATGTACCACTGCGCGGGCGCCTTGCGGATCAGCGTTTCGAGATCCCACATCACGCGCTGCATCGCCTCGCGCACGGCCTCGGGCGCGGGCTTGTCCCGGTCAACGAAGATGGGCGGCATGCCATAGGCGTTGAACGTCCGGTCGTGGTTTCGCGTCATCCCGCCAACCAGCAGCGGGCTGCCGGCCCGCCGAGCGAGCGCCGCCGCTCCTTCGGGTACCCAGGTTGGCCGGCCGAAGAACTCGACCTGCACGCCCTTGCCCGGCGTGGGGCGGTCGGCGACGATCGCCACGAACTCGGCGCGACGAAGCACGCGCAGGATTCCTCGGGCCGCACCGCCGAGCTGCAGCGACTGCATGTTCTTCTTCGCCCGCACGTGATCGAGCAGCGCGGTCAGCGATCGACTCGAGAAAGTCTCGGCGACGGCGTAGGTGGGGCTGTCCAACGACACCAGGCCGCCGCACCACTCAAAGTTGCCGAAGTGCGCGCTGATCAAGACCCCACCAAGCCCCATCGACTGGAATCGGCGAAAGTTCTCATATCCCTCGATGTGAACCGTCTGTCGAAGCAGCTCCGCCGCCGTGAGTCGGTACATCCGCAGGAAGTCGGCCAAGTGCTCGGCGTAGGCCTGAACCGACCGCAGCGCGAGCGCGCGGACGCGGGGATGGCTGGCCGGCAGCCCCAGCATGACCGACATGTTCGCGATCGTGTTGCGCCGGATTCGCGGAAACAGCCAGAACGCCACCAGCCCCAGCAGACGGGCCAGTCCGATCTTCACTGGCACCGGCATCCAGCGCTCGATCGTGGTGCATATCTCGATCAGCGCGATCATCGAAGCCCTACTCGGTCGGCGCTCCCGCTGTCACGTGGGCCGATCGGACGAAGTCCTCCATCATCGAGTGCGCCTCTTCGTCCGTGTACTGGATCGGTGGGGACTTCATCAGGTAGGCCGACGGACCCTCGAGGGCACCGGTCAGACCTCGGTCGAGGCCGATCTTGCAGCAGCGGACCGCGTCGATGACCACGCCGGCGGAATTCGGCGAATCCTCGACCTCGAGCTTCAGCTCGACATTCAGTGGCTGGCCGCCGAATGACTCGCCCTCCATCCGGAGGTAGGCCCACTTCCGGTCGTTGAGCCAGGGGATGTAGTCACTGGGACCGATATGGACGTTGTCCGCGCCGATGTCGTAGTCCAGCTGGCTGGTGACGGCGTTGGTCTTTGACTCCTTCTTTGACTCCAATCGCGTCCGCTCCAGCATGTTCTTGAAGTCGGAGTTGCCGCCGACATTGAGCTGGTAGGTCCGCTTGAGCTTCACGCCCCGCTCGCGGAAGAGGCGCGTCAGAACCCGGTGCACGATCGTGGCGCCGACCTGCGACTTGATGTCGTCACCGACGATCGGCGTGCCGGCCTTCTCGAACCGGTCCTGCCAGTAGGCCTCGCGCGCGATGAACACCGGCATGCAGTTCACCATCGCGCATCCGGCCTGCAAGATCTGCTCGACGTACCACTTGGTGGCTTCCTCGCTGCCGACTGGCAGATAGTTGATGACCACGTCGGTCTTGGTGTCGCGAAGCAACTCGACTACGTCCTCCGTCGAACCCTCGGCCTTGATCACCTCATCCGCCAGGTACGCGCCGATGCCGTCGTGCGTCATGCCGCGCGCAACGGGCACGCCCAGGGCGTGCACGTCCGCGAACTTCTCCACGTTGTTGCTGTGGTCGAAGACGGCCTCCGACAGGTCCTTGCCGACCTTGTTCCTGTCCACGTCGATCGCCGCGGAGAACTCGATGTCGCCGACGTGGTACGGGCCGAGCATCGGATGCATGAGACCCGGAATGAACTCGTCCGTCGGCGCGTTTCGATAGTGCGTCACACCTTGCACGAGCGACGACGAGCAGTTCCCGACCCCGATGATTGCGACGCGTACGCTACTCACGCTTTCCTCCCGGCTTGGGTCGCCAACACTTGTGAGTGACCCGGCTTGGCCTCCGCCGTCTGCTCATCCGCGCCAAATCCAGTGACCTGCTCGATGTGCTCGGTCAGATAGCCGTGCTCGGCGAGCATCCGCCTGTGATCGAGCGAGTACCGTGCCTCGCGTCCGACCCGGCGGCGCTCCACCAGCCCGATGCTCTGAAGCCGCCGTAGATGCCACGACACCAGCGGCTGGCTTATGCCAACGAGCCGCGAAAGCTCCGCCACGGTGAGTTCGCGATGCTCGGCGATTACGCCGAGCATCCGCAGCCGCCTCCCCGAGGCGAGCGCGCGCGTGTAGGCGCGAAGCCTCCCGATGTCCGCCGACATTCGAGCCTCTGGATCAGCGCCGGAATTGGATAAACAAAAGTTTATCAGTCGCGCGGTCGCGCCGCCAGCGGCCGGGCGCGCCGCCGCTGCATGAATGGCCCCGCTCCGTAATCCCGGCGAACGCCGGGGTCCGAAGGGAATGGCGATCGACACCACACTCGTTCTGGATTCCGGCCCCGTATCGAGTACGGGTCCGGCCTATTGCCGCAATGACGACTTCGGATTCGCCGTCTGTCAACCAGGCTCGCGGGGACTGCAGCTATCGCGCGTAGTCGATCACCCGCGTCTCGCGGATCGCGGTGATCTTCACCTGGCCCGGGTATTCCATCGTCTCCTCGATGCGCTTGGCGATGTCGCGCGTCAGCCGGTGGACGCTGATCTCGTCCACGGCCTCCGGGGCGATCAGCACGCGGAGCTCGCGGCCCGCCTGGATCGCGTAGCAGGAATTGACGCCATCGAACGACCCGGCGATCTCCTCCAGGCGCTCAAGTCGCTGCAAGTAGCGGGTCACGGTCTCTCGGCGGGCGCCGGGCCGGGAGGCCGAGATCGCGTCCGCCGCCGCCACCGCGAACGCCTCGAAGCTCTTGAGCTCCACCTCGAAGTGATGGGCCTCGCCGGCGTGCGCCACCTCCTCACTGACCCCGGCCCGCCGCACCAGCTGGCCGCCGATCAGCGCGTGCGGACCTTCGACCTCGTGGTCGATCGCCTTGCCGATGTCGTGCAGGAATCCGGCGGTCCGCGCGACCTCGACATTGCCGCCCATCTCGGCCGTCATCGTGGCCGCGAGCAGCGATACCTCCACCGAATGGCTCAGGACGTTCTGGCCGTAGCTGTGGCGAAACCGCAGGCGCCCCATGTAGCGCAGGATGTCGGGCGGCAAGCCGCTGATCTTCGTGTCGAACGCGGCCCGCTCGCCCTCCCGCGCGATGATTTCCTCGACCTCGGATTGCGCCTTGGCGACCGACTCCTCGATGCGGGCCGGGTGGATCCGCCCGTCCTGAACCAGATGCTGGAGCGCTACCCGCGCCACCTCGCGCCGCACCGGGTCGAATCCGGACAGCACCACGGTCTCCGGGGTGTCATCGATGATGATGTCCACGCCGGTCGCGGCCTCGAGCGCCCGGATGTTTCGGCCTTCGCGACCGATGATCCGGCCCTTGAGGTCGTCGCTCTTGAGATCTACGACCGACGTTGTGATCTCGGTGGTGTGCGGCGCGGCGACGCGCTGCAACGAGAGCCCTACGAGCCAGCGCGCTTTCGCTTCCGCGCGTTCCTTGGCCTCCGCCTCGGCCTCGCGCACCAGCTGACTCGCCGCTTGCGTGACCTCCGCCTCGACACCCCTCAGCAGCTCCTGTCGAGCCTCATCGCGGGTGAGCGTTGCGGCGCGCTCGAGCGCCTCGATGTGCTCCTGGCGGGCCTGCTCGACAGTCGTCTCGCGCTCTTGAATTGACCGGCGACGGTCATCGAGCGCCTGTTCGCGGCCGCGAAACTCGCGGTCGCGGTCATCCAGCTTCTCAGCGCCGCGCTCGAGCGTCTCCTCGCGGGCCTGGAGCCGCTGCTCCAGATCGCGAACCGCCGCCCGGCGGTCTCGAATCTCTTGGTCCGCGGTCCGACTCGCCTCGCGGGCGGAATCGGCCGCGGCGCTCAACATGGCTCGTTGCTGGGTTTGAACTTCCTCCAGCTCGCGCTCGATCTGGCGTTTCAGCTCCCGGGCGCGCCCCCTGGATAGCAAGACTTGATAGAAGTACCCCGCCACGAGCCCTACGACGAGCATCGCCACTCCGGCGATGGCCGCAATCAGGGCGTCCACGGCTGGCCTCCAATGTTTGCGTCACGGCGTATGCGCGTGTGTCAATTATCTCGGATGCATGGGCCCCGCACCGAGCGGGGTCTCTGCCGATGCTAGCGGCGTCCTGAATTCGGTGTCAAAGCGAGCCGGATTCGGCGAAGGCCCCGACTTATAATTGCGACGGCGGACGGTCGCCGCCACTACGAGAAGGGATCTGCTCCGTGGGCAGCGCTGGCGGGACGAATGGGGCGATGACTGGGCGCGAGCGGTTCCTGAACGCGCTGCTCGGCAAGCCCGTCGATATCCAGCCGGTCGGCGGACCGACCTCGCTCGCCACCTACGAGCAGATGCGCCGCCTCGGCATCGAGTGGCCCGAAGCGCATCGGCAGGCCGAGCCGATCGCCACCCTTGCCGAGCTCAGCTACACGGAGTTCGGCTACGACTCGATCATGCCGTACTACAGCATCATCATGGGCGCCGCCGCACTCGGGGCGCCAATCGACTGGGCGGCGACCCCTGGGAGTTCGACAAGGGCACCGGCAAGATCATCACCGGTCCGCGGCAACCCGCGGTCAGGCCGCCCAACCCGTGGATAACGCCTGACGACATCCAAATACCCGACGATTTCCTCGAGCGGCCCGACAGCGCCAACATCATCGAGTCGATCCGGATCCTGCGCGAGCGGCACCCAGACGCCGCGATCATCGGCAAGGTGATGGGGCCCTGGACGCTCTGCTACCACATGTTCGGGCCGCAAGAGTTCCTCATCCAGGTCATCCTCGATCCGGATTTCGTGCACACCGTGCTGGATCGCCTCCGGCATGTATCCGTGATGTTCGCCAACGCACAGGTCGAGGCCGGGGCCGACGTCATCACGCTCGCGGACCACTCCACCGGCGATCTGGTGCGCGCCGAGACGTATCGCGACTTCCTGATGCCGGTGCACCAGAAGATCACCCCGCGGATCAAGTCGCCCGTCATCCTGCATTGCTGCGGCAAGACGCTCGACCGCATGCCGTACATCAAGGACGCGGGATTCGAGGCGTTTCATTTCGCGACCGAAAACGACCCCCACGCGGCCAAGAAAGCCGTCGGCGACTTCAAGCTCGTCGGCAACGTCAGCAACTTCGTCACGCTGCTCAGCGGCCGTCCGGAGGATGTGGCGGTCGAGGTCGAGGACATCGTCGGCGCGGGCGTCGACATCGTGGCGCCGGAGTGCGCCGTGCCGCCGCAGATCAGTGACGCGAACCTGCACGCGGTCGTGACCGCCGCGCGCGGCGAGTTCATGCCGGACCCGTCGGTGACCGACGCAACGAATATGGCGGACGGGTATCGCGCGCAGGTCGTAGCGCAAAGCAAGGCCACCGGCACGCTCTGAGTGCTGGCGTACCCGCGCGACGCCGAACTGCCCCTACCACCAATCGCCGAAGCCGCTCACGCGTCATTCCGAGCCGTTCCCGCCTGTCATTCCGAGCGGAGCGAGGAATCTCATGGCCGCCGGACCGCTAAGGGTCGGTCCCTTACCGGGCGTCTCGCCTTGAAGCGCGCATGCCGGCCGGGCGCCGCGCGGTGACGGCGTCGGACCCGCCCTCTCCCGATCGTACGAACCGCTGGGGGACCGTGACTGGGATCCCGGTAGAGGCGTCCTTTCTGCGGGCATTCGAGACCTTCGGAGGCCCTGTACAGCTGGGCTACCCCATTTCTCAGGGGCTGATGGCGGGCGACACGCTGCTGCAGTACTTCAATCACGCGCGGCTGGAAGCGCCCGGTCGTTTGTCGCCGCATCCCGTAGGCGTGCCGAGGGTCGCCGATCTCGGGACCGCGATGGCGCGAGGCGTGGGCGGAGGCGATCCTGCGCCGCTGGAGTCGGGGCCTTCCGGCGCGTTCGCGGACCCCTGGCACGACCCTGATCGACAGGCGCGCGCCGGGCGTCCCGTCGCGCCGGCCGTCAGGTGGCGGGGCTCGCTCACCCAATGGCACGAGCGCGAGATCGTGCGGCTCATGCCCGTCTCGCCGCAGTGGTCACGCCCGGTTGCCGGCAATCTTGGCGATCTGTTCGTATCGCTGACTGAGGAGCAGAGAGTGCGCGGCGACCGGCGCGAGTCACCGGTCGCACGACCCGAGGTGGACAGCCCCGGGCCGGTCGTGGCGCCGATTCTGACCTACCACCGAGCGCGAGGAACGGAGCCGTTTCGAGCGCAGCTCGAAGGGCTGATCGCGGACGGCTTCGAGCCGATCTCACTCGATCACCTGGTCGCCGCTGTCGAGGGCTGGGCGACCGCCCCACCGCGCCCGGTCGTGATTGCGTTCGACGATGGGTGGCGGGACCAGCTCGACGGCGCGGTCCCAGTCCTCATTGCGATGCGTGTGCCGGCCACGTTCTTCGTGCTGCCCGGGTTCGACCGATTCGAGCAAGGACACATGACGGAGAGTGACTTCGAGCAGATTCGTGCAAGCGGCTTCACCGTCGCTTCGCACACACTCAATCACGCGCAGCTGCCGGAGCTGATCGCGAGCAACATTGGGGCCGCGCGCGCTGAGGTCGTGGAATCGCGCGATGTGCTCGAGGATCGCGTCGACGGCGTGGACTACTTCGCGTACCCGAACGGTCGGTTCGACGACGCGGCGACCGAGCTGGTGCGCGCGGCGGGCTACCGGGCCGCCGTGACGACCGTCAACGGGATCGTCCACACGCGTGACCGGCTCTTCGAGCTGCGGCGCGTGCGGCTCCAGGCGTGGTGGCCTTACGCGGACGTGCGCACGGCCATTCGCTCGGCCGCGGCCGCCGACGGTGTCGAGTCGCCGGTCTAGGGGTTCGCGATGAACGCGATCGCGAACGCGCCGCCGCCGGTGTGCGCGCCGATCACCGGCCCCATGATCACGTCCGGGAACAGCTCTTCCGCGGGCGGGAACTCGCCCAGCAGGTCGGTCTCGATGCGCTGGCGGTGATCCTCGGCGGCCGTGTGCAGGATCGCCGCGCTCTGCACGCCGTTTGGCGCCCGCTCGCGGACGTACTCCTGCAGCGCAACATGTGCCTTCGAGAATGACCGGACTCTCGTGACCGGCTCGACCTGGCCGTCTTCGACGTGCAGCACCGGCTTGAGCTTCAGCAGGGACCCGAGAAACGCCGCCGCACCGCCGATCCGGCCCCCGCGTCGCAAGTATTCGAGCGTTGGCACCACGAAGGCACAGTGCGACCGCGGCCCCAACTGCGCCACGAGCTCGACGATCTCCTCCGGGCCGGCGCCACCGGCCGCGGCCTTGGCGGCCTCCACCACCTGCAGGCCAAGCGCCATGCTCACCGAGCCCGAGTCCACCGTCTCGATCCGAAGATCCGGCCGCGCCGCCGCCGCCTGACGGGCCGACTCCACCGTCTTGCTCAGCTTCGATGAAATGTGGATGGAGACGATCGGATCGCCGTCGCTCGCTACCCGGTCATAGACGGCCCCGAATTCGGCCGGGTTGGGCTGGGATGTGGCGGGGTGATCCGGTGACGTTTCGAGCAACCGGTAGAATTCCTCGGCGCTCAGGTCTTCGCCTTCTGTGTAGTCCGTCGCGCCGAATCGAACATGGAGCGGGACCACCGCAATCCCATGGGCTTCTACTACCTTGGCCGGCAGTGATCCAGTGCTGTCGGTGACAATTCGGACGGGCATTGGGGCCCCCTCACCGCGATCGTCGCGCGCCGCCGGGCGGCCGCGCGCACATCACCAAGCTTGACGAGGCATGAGACTAATTCCACGCACCTGGAAAGGCAAACTCGCCGGCGCGCTCGCCGCGCTGACGTTGACGCTAGTCGTATACGTCGTGCTGACATGGGTGTTTTGGTCGGCGATGTCGTTTGTGCTGGCCGCGCTCCTCGCGCTAGTCGGGGGTGTGCTGACACTGCTCACCGTGGCCTTTCTTGGCTATTTGGTGTCTCGCCGCCGCAAGCTGGTCGGCCTTCGCCGGGCATGGGTGGACGAGCGGCCCGAACTGCCGGACGCGCCGGAGCGCCGACGATCGACCGGCGATCGGACGCTGGCCGCCGTGCAAGAATGAGCCGGCCCACCCATGCGCGTCCTCGACCTCGAGCTCAGGAACTTCCGCAACTACCGCCGGACGCGCGTGGAGCTTCCACCCGGACCGACGGTCGTCCTGGGCGGCAATGCCCAGGGCAAGAGCAACCTGATCGATGCGCTCCACATCCTCGCCACCGGGCGCAGCTTGCGTCACGGGGCGGAGTCGACATGGGTGCGCGTGGATGCGCCCGCGTCCGAGCCTTTCGCGAGGCTCGCGGCGTCGGTGCGGCGTGACGCCGACCGGTTCGATCTCGAAATGGTCGTTGCGCGCACCGCGCCCGAGGCGGGCTCGGACTCCGGGGTCCGCCGTCGGGTTCGCATTGGCGGCGCCGCGCGCCGGCTGATCGACCTGCCCGGACGCCTTCAAGCGGTGAGCTTCGCGCCGTCCGACCTGACCTTGCTGGTGGGTCCTCCGGCCGACCGGCGGCGCTGGCTCGACACGGCCATCGCCCAAGTCGATCGGTCCTACCTGGAGGCGCTGTCCGGCTACGAGTCGCTGCTCACGCGTCGGAACGCGCTGCTGCGCCGCGCGCAGGCCGGCGCGGCGCACGCCGACGAGCTCGCCTTCTGGGACGAGCGCATGGCGCCGCCGGCGCTCGAGGTCCTCCGGCACCGGCGCGCCTACGTGTCCGAGCTCGGGCCGATCGCGACCACCGAATTCGATCGAATGGAAGGGTCCGGCGCGATCGCGATGTCGTATCTGGAAACAGTCACGGCCGACAACGAGCCGGCCTACACCGCCGCGCTGCGTGAGCGGCGCGCGCGCGACATCGAGCGCGGCGTGAGCGGGGCGGGCCCGCATCGAGACGACGTGGTGATCGAGCTCGACGCGCATTCGCTCGGGGCGTTCGCGTCACGCGGGCAGATTCGACTCGCCGCGCTCGCGGTGAAGTTCGGCCAGTTCGCGCTGGCTGAGCGGCGTGCGAACACCGCGCCGGTGATGCTGCTGGACGACATCACCGCGGAGCTGGACCCCGACCACCGCCGGCTGCTGCTCTCGCGCCTTCGTCCCGACGTTCAGACGCTCGTGACCACGGCCGACCCCTCCACGCTGGACTCGGACTCGCTGCGTGACGCACCGCGACTCGTGATCGCCGATGGCGCCATACGGTCGGACCATGCCAAGGCGTAGGGACGCGAGGCCCCGCCCGCTGGGCGATCTGCTGCAGGAGCTGGGCGATCGCTCGGATTTCCGATATGGCCGGCGGCGGCTGGACTCCACCGAGGCGATTCAGGCGGCGCTGGAGGATGTGATTGGCGCTGGTTCCGACCGCAGGTGCCGGCCCGGCCCGTCCACCGGCGTGACGTTTACGCTGGTCTGCCGAACCAACGCCGCGGCCCAGCGCGTTCAGTTGCTCGTGCCCGAGATTCTCCGGCGTGTGGCCGAGCTGTCCGGACGCGACGACGTGCAAGCGCTTCGCGTCACGGTCGATCCGGAGGGATGGGACCAGCGCGCGGAACCCGCCTGATGGTCGTGCGTTGACCCTGCGCAGCCCCGCGGCGATTCGCGTTCTGTACCCTGGCAGCCGCGCGGGCCAGCGCGCGCCCCAACGAGGAGCGAGCCGAGGTGTACAAGATCGCCGTAATCCCCGGCGACGGAACGGGTCCGGACGTCACCGTCGAGGCGCTCAAGGTCCTCGCCGCGGCGTCTGACGCGACCGGATTCGCGTTCGAGACGACCGAGTTCGACTTCGGCGGTGAGCGCTACCTGCGAACCGGCGAGACGCTGCCCGATGGCGCGGTCGACGATCTGCGCGGGTTCGACGTCATATTCCTCGGCGCCATCGGCCATCCGGACGTCCCGCCCGGTCCGCTCGAGAGGGGCATCCTGCTGCGCATTCGCTTCGAGCTGGATCAGTACATCAATCTTCGACCCGTCAAGCTCTACCCCAACGTCGAGACGCCGCTGAGGGACAAGGGTCCCGAGGACATCGATTTCTACGTGGTGCGGGAGAACACCGAGGGGATCTACACCGGCATGGGCGGCGTCCAGTACGCTGGCACGCCGCACGAGGTCTCGACCCAGATCCACTGCACGACCTATCGAGGCGCCGAGCGCTGTCTACGCTACGCGTTCGAGCTCACGCGTCAGCTCAACCGGCGCAAGCAGCTCCATCTGGTCGCCAAGACCAACGTGCTCACATACGTCCACGGCACCTGGTGGCGCGCGTTCAATGAGCTCGGTGACGCCGAGTTCACCGACATCAAGCGCGAATATGCGCACGTGGACGCTGCGTCCATGTGGTTCGTGAAGAATCCCGAGTGGTTCGACGTCGTGGTCACCGAGAACCTGTTCGGCGACATCATCACGGACATCGGCGCCATGATTCAGGGCGGGTTGGGCGTCGCGGCCGGCGGCAACATCAACCCGGCGGGCGTCTCCATGTTCGAGCCGATCGGCGGCTCGGCGCCCAAGTACGCCGGTCAGAACGTCATCAACCCGTTGGCCGCCATCAATGCGATTCAGATGCTCATCGCCGACCTGGGTGAGCAGGACGCGGCGGATCGGGTCGAGCGGGCGGTCGTGGCGGCGCTTCAGAGCGGTCGGATCAAGTCGATGAGCGCCGGCCGGATGGGGATGACGACCAGCGAAGTCGGGGACTTCGTCGCCGGGCTCGTGTGACGGGAACTGCGAGGGCCGGCCCCTGGGACACACCGTTCCAGTGCCCCTTCGACGGGCTCAGGGTGCACGGGGAGACGGCACCTGTCCTGAACCCGTCGAAGGAGCCTCACGGCGTCCCCCGTTCGCGGGCGCCGGTCCACCCGGCGGCGGCCAGTGCGGTCGAGAACCGTCGGGCCGTGTCGGGCGATCGGGCCGCCAGCGTGTGTTCGAGCGTGCGAACCAACGCCCGCTCCGCCTCACCGAGCTGGCCGCGTTCGAGGTCGGCGATCGCGGCAGCCAGCGCGGCGGCGTCCCTCATCGCGGCGCCGGTCAGTGGGATCACAAGCGCCGCCACGGCGAACCCGTCGCGGCACGCGCGCGCCAGCCCCACAATTCGGGCGGCCCATTCAGCCTGCCGCGCCGCTCGCGGAGTCAGCACGTGCGGCCCGACCATCCGGAGTCCGTGGTGATCCGCCGCGACCAGCAAGCCCGCGAGCGCGAGCGTGTGATCGCCTTCGGGATCGTCGGCCGTCAGTCGCTCGGCGACGGCATGGCCCAGATGAGTGGCCGCCTGGGGTGAGAGGTGGTCGGCGCCGGGGCTGAACAGCCGAGGGTCGTCGGCGATCCGGCCGATCTCGGCTAGGGCCGTCGCGCGATCGCCGGCAATCCAGCGCCGCGCCGCGGACGCGGCCTCGGTCCTGATGCGTTCGAGCGTTGCGCGCGGGATTCGCACGTCACGCCCGTATCAGGTCGGGCTCGTGTGGGGCGGCGGTCGTGCGGGCGGCATCGCCGGACCCTTGCTGCTCAGCGCGCCCCCACCGCGTAGCGTTCGGCCATTTCGTCGACGCCGACGATCGGTACGTTGGGCCCGTTGCCGGCCATGCCGAACGCCTCCATCCGCGCGACGCAGACCTGCTGCATGGCCTCGCGCGCCGGTCCCAGGTACGCGCGCGGGTCGAACTCGGCGGGGTCTTGACTGAGGACCTTGCGGATCGCGCCGGTGATCGCCATGCGGTTGTCGGTGTCAACGTTGATCTTGCGGACGCCGTGGCGGATGCCCTCTTGGATCTCCTCGACCGGAACTCCATACGTCTGGCGCATCTCACCGCCGTACTCGTTGATGATGTCTTGCAGCTCCTGCGGGACCGTTGAGCTGCCGTGCATCACCAGGTGCGTATCGGGCAGCCGCCGGTGAATCTCGCGGATGCGGTCCATCGCGAGAATCGCGGAGTCCGGCCGCTTGCTGAACTTGTAGGCCCCGTGACTCGTCCCGATCGCCACCGCGAGCGCATCCACACCAGTCAGCGCGACAAACTCCTCGGCCTGCGGCGGATCGGTGAGCAGGGCCTCGCGGCTGAGCCTGCCCTCGGCGCCGTGCCCATCTTCCTTGTCCGCCATGCCGGTCTCGAGACTGCCCAGGACGCCCAGCTCTCCTTCCACCGACACGCCCTGAGCGTGCGCAAGCTCGACCACGCGGCGCGTCACCGCCACGTTGTACTCGTACGCCGCCGGGGTCTTGCCGTCCTCTTCGAGCGATCCGTCCATCATCACGCTGGTGAATCCGTTATCGATCGCGCTGCTGCACGTCGCGACGCTGTTGCCGTGATCCTGATGCAGCGCGACTGGGACATGGGGGAACAGCTCGACCGCCGCGAGGATCAGGTGGCGGAGGTAGGCGTCGTTGGTGTACCCGCGAGCCCCGCGGCTGGCCTGAATGATGGTTGGGGACTCAGTGGCCGCCGCCGCCTCCATGATCGCCTGAACCTGCTCCATGAAGTTGACATTGAACGCGGCCACGCCGTAGTCGTTCTCGGCCGCGTGGTCCAGGAGAACCCGCGAGGGTACAAGCGGCATCGCCGGCAGGTCCTGTGTTGGGGGTGACAGTCGGAACGACGGTCACGGATTCTACGCACTCCGATCAGAGGATACGGCGCGCTCCAACCTCGTGCGCGCTATTGCGCCGGAGCACGGTCTCCCTCGACCGTGGGCGGGTCCCGCCCTGTCGCCGCTAGTCGCGGGGCCTGGCCGCGTCTCTGCGGTAGCATGCGCAAGTCGCCCAACAGGTGCGACGTTACATAACGTAGAAAAAGAGTGTCCGAAGACACTTCCGGGCTTCTTGGACCGAGCGGCGAACCGCTGTCGAGCCCCGCGAAGCAGGCCGGGACCGGGCCGGACGCCGGATCGGGTTCCGAGCCGCCTCCGGGCAGTGCTGGCGGCCCGGCATTTCGCATCTCGGTCGTCCTGGCGGTCGACCCGCGCCTGCTCCCGGGCACGCTCGTGACGCTGCTCCCCGCCGATCCGATGCAGGGATATCGCGAGCGAATCGAGACCGCTCGGCCCGACTTCGAGAAGACCAGCGAGCTGGCAATCTCGGCGCTCGTGCCACAGATGCATGCCAAAGGCGCCAGCGTCAAGGATCTCGAGGCCGCGGCCACCGCGGTGGTGGAGCAACAGTTCATGGGCTCCCTGTGGGACATGGCCTATCACCAGGTATCGGGCGGCAACGTGGCGCTGGTCTTCTCCGCCGGGCTTTCTCCGCCCGATGGCTTCGCGGGGGCGCGTATCGCGGCGGACTACGACGTTCCGCGGCTCTGGGTGACCTCGCGCGCGGTAACCGTCGCCGACCGATTCGGCGTCTGGGCCGTGCCGGTCGATCGTGACGGCCCCATGCCCGCGACCGTCGGACTCACGGCCGAGAACTTCCAGCCCCTGCGGATGCGCTTCGCCAAGGTCAAGGTATAGGCGCCGGCGCGCGCGACTTGACGCGTCCGCCTCCCGGCGATACAAACTGACCAGTCGGTCGGATTGAGGGTGGTGCATGGTCCTTCGACTCCCCGGACGCAGCCGCTCGGAGAAGCGTGACGCCACCCGTCGGGCGCTGCTCGAGGCCGCGCTCAACGTCTTTGGCGAGAAGGGCTACCACGCCTCCGCCGTTGACGACATCGTGTCGCGGGCCGGGCGGTCGAAGGGGGCGGCCTACTTCCACTTCCCCAGCAAAGAGGCCATCTTCCGGTCGCTCGTGCGTGAGCTTGCCGCGATGCTGGTCGGGCGTATCGAGCGAGAGATCGAGGAGGAGCCGAGCGCCGTCGCGCGGCTGGACGCGGCGCTGCTCTCGGTCATTGATATCTTCACCAAGCACCGCATGCTCGCCCGAATAATGTTCATCGAAGTCGCCGGAGCGGGGCGCGCCTTTGGCGAGGACTTGATGTTCGTGCGCCGGCAATTCGCGGACCTCATTCGCGTCAATCTCGATGCCGCCGTGGAGGAGGGCACCATCCCCCCGTGCGATTCGAACCTGATCGCGACCGCCTGGTTCGGCGCGCTCAACGAGGTCGTGGTCCAGTGGCTGCACGACGCGGACCGCGACTCGCTGCACACGCGATTCCCCACGCTCCGCCACCTGCTGCTGCAGAGCATTGGCATCAACTACGAGACGCTCCACGCACGCGAAGAGGCGGTCGGTGCTTGACGTCGCGGCGGCGCCGACGCTGCGGTTTCGCGACCCGGCCCTGGGCCCCATTTGGGAGAAGGTAAGGGCGGGCGAGCGGCTCGATTCCGCCGACGGCCTCGACTGCCTGCGGACTCGGGATCTGCTGGGACTTGGCCGCATCGCCGACTGGTCGTCCCGTCGGACATCCGGCGATCGCGTCTACTACACGCTGAACGTCCACGTGAACCCGACCAACATCTGCGTGCTCTCGTGCAAGTTCTGCGACTTCGCCGCCAAGAAGGCCGACGCCGATGCGTACGAGCATTCGGTCGGCGAGATTCTCGACCAGATCCATCCCGACGTTCACGAGGTCCACATCGTCGGCGGCCACCACCCCGACATCACGTTCGAGTGGTACGAGGACTTGCTCCGAGCCATCCGGCGTGAGCGTCCGGGCGTTCAGATCAAGGCGTTCACCGCCGCCGAGATCGACTACTTCCACAAACGCTGGAAGCTCGACGATCGCGAGATCCTCGAACGGCTGATCGCGGCCGGGCTTGAATCCATGCCCGGCGGCGGCGCGGAGGTCTTCTCCGAGCGCGTGCGTAAGCTCTTGTTCCGCGGCAAGGCCGGCGCCGACCGGTGGATCGAGATTCACGCGCTCGCGCACCAGCTGGGGCTTCGCTCCAACGCCACGATGCTGTATGGCCACATCGAGACCTATGAAGAGCGCGTCCGTCATCTGATCCGGCTGCGCGAGGCGCAGGATGCCTCGGGCGGGTTCATGTGCTTCATCCCGCTGGAGTATCAAGTCGGAACCACGAATCTGGTGCCCCGGCAGGCGTCTCCGATCGACGACCTGCGAATGATCGCCACGTCCCGGCTGCTGCTCGACAACTTCCCGCACATCAAGTCGTACTGGGTGATGACGGGCGAGGACACCGCCGCCATCGGTCTCAATTTCGGTGCGGACGATCTGGACGGGACCATCGGGCGCGAGCGGATCGCGCACGCGGCGCTGGCCGACAGCCCGCTCGGCCTGGTGCGCAACCGCATCGTGAATCTGATCCGGTCGGCTGGGAAGGTTCCGGTCGAGCGCAACGCGACCTACGATGTCCTCCAGGTCTGTGACGCCTAGGCTCGGACGGATTCCGTACCTCAACACCGAGCCGTTCTTCGGCGACGACCAGGTTCGAGCGAGCGCGGTCGCCGAGGTCCCGCGCCGCATGATCGAGCTCGCGCTTGCCGGCGCCGTGGATATCGCGCCGCTTCCAGCCGTCGCCCAGTTCGACCATCCGCGCGCGTTCCGCCCCGTCGGCGAGATGGGGATCGCCACCCGCTCGGACGCCAGATCGGTGCTGCTGCTGTCGCGCGTTCCCATCGACCGGCTGGGCGGACGGCCGATCGGCGTGATTGATGACACCGCCACCTCCGTGCGACTGCTCAAGGTCTTGCTACACCTCCGCTATGACGTGACCGCCTTCCGCCTCCAGTCGCTCGACCTCGACGGAGACGCGATGTTGCTCATCGGCGATCGAGCGCTCCAGGCGCGCAGCGAGCGGCTCGAGTTCCCGCACGTCGTCGACCTGGCCGCCGCGTGGCACGAGTGGACCGCCTTGCCGTTCGTCTTCGCGTTCTGGATGGCGCGGCGGGAGGTCGGCCCGGCCGAGACCGAGGAGGCCGTTGCCTACCTCGAAGAGAGTCTCGAACGCAACCGGCACGACCTCGGCGCGCTCGGCGAGCGCCATGCCGAGCTCGGCCTTTCGCCGGCTGAGGCGGCCGGCTATCTCCGCAAGTTTGAGTATCGATTCACGCCGCCGGTCTGGGACGGCCTCGAGCGCTTTCGCGAGCTCGACGGGCGCGTGACCGCGCTGGAGAACGCCGCGTGATTGCTCCGATCGAAGCGAAGCTGCTCGCCGGCGACCGGCTGGATGACAACGACTGCCGGTTCCTGCTTTCCGACGCCCCGCTGCTCGAGCTCGGACAGCTCGCGAACGACGCGCGGTTCCGTCGGCACCCGGAGGCGGTCGTGACCTACGTGGTGGACACCAATCTCAACTACACGAATCTGTGCGACGCCTATTGCTCGTTCTGCGCCTTCTACCGGCCGCACACCAGCACCGCGCCCGACACCTACACGCACTCGGTTGACGAGATCATGGACCGGATCCAGGCCGCCGCCGACCTGGGATGCACCACGGTTCTCATGCAGGGCGGGCTGAACCCGGATCTCCCGATGGACTACTACGTGGAAATGGTGCGCACGGCGCGCGCGCGGTTCCCCGACATCACGCCGCACTTCTGGTCGCCACCCGAGATCTTCGAGATGGCGAAGGTGTCGGGGCTTGGCTATCACGAGGTCTTCCGGCTGCTGTGGGAGGCGGGTCAGCGGACGCTTCCGGGCGGCGGCGCCGAGGTGCTGACGAACGCCGTGCGTCACGCGATCAGTCCGCTCAAGATGAACGCGGACGAGTGGATCGCGATCGAGCGGGCGGCGCACGAGGTCGGATTCCGCGGCACCGCCACCATGATGTACGGGCACGTGGACACGGTTGACGATCGCGTCGAGCATTTGCGCCACGTGCGCGACCTTCAGGACGACACCGGAGGGTTCTTCGCCTTCGTCCCGTGGAGCTTCGCGCCGGGCGGCACGCCGCTCGGGCGAAAGCTCGAGGGCGCGCGGGCGACCGCCAACGACTATCTGCGGATCATCGCGGCGTCGCGTCTCTACTTGGACAACGTTGACCACATCGACGCCTCGTGGTTCAGCGAGGGAAAGAAGACCGGACAGGTGGCGCTGCACTTCGGCGCGGATGACTTCGGCGGCACGCTGTTCGAGGAGAACGTGATGCAGGAGGCCGGCCACTACGTTCGCACCACCGTGGACGAGATGCGGACGATGATCCGCGAGGCCGGCTTCGCACCGGCACAGCGCAACACGCAGTACGCGCGCCTGGGCGCGCTCGATCTCGAGCCGATCACCGGCTGACGCCCGGCAGCCCAGGTCCCGTGCGTCGGATAGCGGTCGCCTACAGCCCCGACGCGGACGACGCGTTCATGTTCTACGCGCTCGCCAAGGGACGCGTGGTGATCGACGGCCCGGAGCCATGCACCTACCAGGAGACGCACGCCGATATTCAGACGCTCAATCGGCGTGCGCGCGACGGTGTCGCGGACATGACGCAAATCTCGGCCGCCGCGTATCCCGATGTGGCGGACACGTATCGGATTACCGGCTGCGGTGCGTCGATGGGCCGCGATTACGGGCCGATCGTGGTCGCGCGAGCCCCACTCGAACCGGAAGCCCTGGCGGGCGCGCAAGTCGCGATCCCGGGTGAGCAGACCACCGCGTTTCTCCTCGCGCGCATGTTCCTTCCCGCGTTCGAGGCCGTCCCGACGCCGTTCGACGCCGTCATGCAAGCGGTGGTGGACGGGCGGGTCGAAGCCGGCATCGTGATTCACGAGGGCCAGCTCACCTTTGCCGACCACGCGCTCGTGAAGCTCGTGGATCTCGGTGAGGAATGGTTCCGCGCGACGCGCCTGCCCCTGCCGCTCGGAATCAACGTCGTGCGGCGCGCGCTCGGCGCCGAGTGGGAGGCTGCGATGGCGCGCGCGCTTCGCGACTCGATCGACTACGCGCTGGCGCACGAGACCGACGCGCTCGCATACGCGCAAACCTTCGCACGCGGCGTGGACCGGGACCGCACCTCGGCGTTCACTCGCATGTACGTCAACGAGTTGACGCTGGATATGGGTGACGAGGGCGCCGAGGCGCTGATTGAGCTCTACCGGCGCGCGCGGTCGGCCGGGCTGCTGGCGGTCGAGCCTCCGGTGGACGCGCTGCCGGTGGGCGCCCACCGCGAACGCTAGGCGCTGCTCTTCCCGGTCGGCTTGTAGGGGCGGTTCGCGAACCGCCCGTGCCAGCTGCTCGAGGGTCATTCCGAGCGGAGCGAGGAATCTCATGGTCACCGAATCGGCAAAAGCACGTCCTGAGTCCAACGAAGGGCCTGTCGCGAGTCCATCGAAGGAAGCCCACGGCGTGCCCGCAGACAGACGCTCTGTCACACGGCGCACGACAGCTGTTCCGGCGGCTGATAGCCTACGCGCGAGCCGCCCAGCTTCAAGGAGACTCGAATGAGCGTCGGCAGCGGTGACTTCAAGTACGACTACGTGGACGGGTGGGCCAAGATTCCCGATGACTGGACGCTCGCGTGGATCGGCGGCTCGGCGCCCGACAGCAGAGGCCGTGTGTACTGCTTCAATCGCGGCACCCACCCGATGGTGGTGTTCGATCGCGAAGGCAACGTCGTGGACCACTGGGGCGACGACCTTCTCAACCACCCCCACGGCGTGTTCATGGACGAGAACGAGCACCTCTGGCTGACCGACCGGTTTGCGCAGGTGGTCTGGGTGTACGACACCTCCGGGAAACTGCAACGCCACCTGGGATTCCAGAACGTTTCGAGCAGGACGCTGCCCACGGCGTCGGGGGTCTTCAATCAGCCCACCAACACATGGATCACACGCGATCGCAGCATCTTTGTGACGGATGGATACGACGGTTCGTTCGTCCACCGCTACGCGTACAACGGGACACGCGAGCTCACCTGGGGCACCGAGGGGAGCGGGCCGGGCGAGTTCCATCTGCCGCACTCGGTCTGCGTCATCCCGGACGACCGGGTCGTGGTCGCCGATCGCGAGAACCAACGCCTGCAGCTCTTCTCGCGTGACGGCGAGCACCAGGAGACCTGGGGGGGCTACAGATCGCCGATGGACTTCTGCGTCGACGAGGATCGCGGGGTGATTTTCGTGGCCGAGGGCGGCCGGCGCATCTCCGTCGTGGACTTCGAGGGCCAGGTCGTCACGCAGTGGGAGACGCTGGACGGCAGCCGACCATTTACGGCTTTGCCGCACGGTATCGCGCTTGACGATCAGGGCGCGCTCTACGTCGTCGAGGTCCAGGACGGATCGAACATTCACAAGTTCGTCCCGGCCGGCTAGCGTCCCGACCCCGGCCACGCACCCGGCCGCGGACAGCCGATAAGATTGATCGTCGCCAAGCGTGGCGATCATTCGAAATCGAGCGACCGACCCTGATGGAGCAACTGCACCTCGGGCTGCCCAAGGGCAGCCTGCAAGACGCCACGATCGAGCTGATGCGGAAGGCCGGCTGGCGTGTCACGACGAGCTCGCGAAGCTACGCGCCGGAGATTGACGACCCAACCATTCGCTGCAATTTCGTGCGGGCGCAGGAGATCGCGCGCTATGTCGAGAGCGGCGGCCTCGAAGCCGGCGTCACCGGGTCCGACTGGGTTGCGGAGAACGGCGCCGACGTGAATGTGGTGGCGGATCTCGTCTACGCGAAGGACACGTTCCGGCCCGTCAGGTGGGTGCTCGCGGTCCCCGAGGGATCAGACATCCAGCGCATCGAGGACATGGACGGCAAGTCGATCGCCACCGAGATCGTCGATGTGACCGCGCGCTTCTTCGCGGATCGTGGGATCGCCGTCGATGTGGAGTTCTCATGGGGCGCTACAGAGATCAAGGCCGCCGAGGGGCTGGTCGATGCCATCGTGGAGCTCACCGAGACCGGCTCGACCTTGCGCGCGAACCGCCTCCGCATCGTGGACACGATCATGACCTCGAATCCGCAGCTCATCGCCAATCGAGCGGCGTACGCACAGCCCGCCAAGCGCGCGAAGATCGATCAGATTGGCCTGCTGCTCCGGGGCGCGCTGCACGCCGAAGCCCGCGTGGGTCTGAAGATGAACCTGCCGCGCGACCGGCTCGACGCCGTGATCGAGATGCTGCCCAGCATCACCGCGCCGACGGTGGCCGACCTCTACGGCGCCGAGTGGCTCTCGGTTGAGATTGTGGTCGAGGAACGCACGGTCCGCGAGTTGATCCCGCGGCTGATCGAGGTCGGCGCCGCCGGCATCATCGAATATCCGCTCAACAAGATCGTCTAGGCGGCGTCAGGCGCCATCCGGTCGAGCCTGGCGCGCAGCGCGCGCAGGCCATCCGGGTTCGTGCACGGCGAATAGTGCCCCGGCAGCACCGTTCGAGCGCCTGTTTCCGTGAGCCGACGCGTGGACGCGAGCTGTTGCGGCCAATCCGTCGCGAGATGGCGGACGTTCGGGCGCAGACGGCCCCGGTGGCACACCACCGCGTCGCCCACCACGGCGACGTCGTCTCGAAGCAGGCTGATGCTCCCGGGCGTGTGACCGGGCGTATGCAGCACCGTCCACCCGCCGACCACATCGCCCTCCTGGATCAGCTGGTCCGCGACTGGAGGGCGCCATCGCAGCGCCCACGTGAACCAGGGCCAGTACAGGAACTTGCGCATGCCGGCGCAGGCCTCTGGGGCGGCGAGATAGGGTGCGTCGTCCGGGTGAATGGCCACCGGTGCATCCACCAGCGCCTGCAGCGCCAGGGCGCTGCCGGAGTGATCGACGTCGAAATGCGTCAGGACGATTCGGTCGACGGACTTCGGGTCCACGCCCGCCCGTTCGATCGACCGGACGATGCTCGTCGCCCGACCGGGCGGACCGGTGTCCACGATCAATGTCTCATCGCCGACGAGCAGATAGCTCCAGGCGCCCCAGCGCCGGTCCACCGCGAACACGCCTGGCGCGATCTCGGCTGGAAACTCGCGGGGCGCGAACGCCTCCACCATGCACCGGCCCTCGCCAGCTCGTTCGCGGCTCGATCATCCGGCCGCGGCCAGACACCCCATTATCAATCCAGGTCTGTCTCGCACGCGTAGAATGTGACGATGAGCTTCACATCGTTGTCGGCCGCGCTCCGTCGCAGAGGCCGCATGAAACCTGCGAAGCGTGCGGCCGCATTGGTCATTCTCAGCGTGGCTGCCGCGGTCGCGCTCGCCGCCTGTGGCGACACGCAGGCCGAAACGCAGGACACCGTGCAGGACGCGGCGCGCCGGGTGGCCCAGATCGAACAAGTGCTTCAGCCGCCGATTCCCGAGGCCCCGTCGCCCGCGGCGGCGGCCACCGCTCCGGCGCAACCACCGACCGCCGTGCCCCAGCCGGACGCGCCCACTGCCGACCCAGCGCCCGCCTCGCCCAGCCCGGCCGCCGCGGTCGCGACCGCCACGCCTGTGGCCGAACCGCCCGCGGCCGCCACTCCGTCGCCCGCGGCGCTGTCAACATCCACACCGGTCGCCGTGCCGACAGCACCCGCGGCGCCGCCAGCGTCCACGCCATCGCCCGTGCCGCCGGTGTCCACACCAACCCCCGCGGCCGAACCGGCGCCGGCGGTGACCGCGCCGCCCTCCGACGGTGCGGACCCCGCGCCTCCGGTGCCGACTCCCGCCCCGGCCGGTTCGCCGGTCGCCGAGGCGCCGACGACTCGCCTGGCGCCGTTGTTCAGCCTTCCGAGCGCGCAGGGACCCGAGGTCTCGCTCGCCTCGTTCGCCGGGAACAAGAACGTGGTCCTGCTGTTCTACCGCGCGTTCTGGTGAACGACCTGCCGCAACCAGCTCGTGGAGCTGCAGAACAACTACCAGGCGATCACCGATCGCAACGCCGAGGTGCTTGCCATCAGCACCGACGACCTCAGCGAGGCCGCCAACGCCGTCGAGACGCTCGGAATCCCGTTCCCGGTGCTGTCTGACCAGTCCCAGGAGGTGCCCAAGGCCTACCACGTCTTCAATCTCTACGGGGACGGATTGGCCACCGGCTCGGTCTTCATCGTCGACACCGAAGGCGCGCTCCGCTGGTCGCGCATTTACAGCGGGATCCATGACTTCGTGCCGACCGGCGCCATCACCTCGGGCCTCGACTCCATCTAGGGAGGCGGGCCCGCCGGCCGCCTGATCGCAGCCCCGCTCGCGGCTTTGACGCTATCCGCGATCCGGCCCAACATGGCGCCACCGCGCTATCGCCGCTGGATGTGGGGCCATGTCCGACTACGAGGCCATCGACCTGGTCGAGATCTGCAACACGGATTGGAGCGTGCTGGATGACAGCTCCCGCGATCGGCTTGGCGCGGCGACAATTCACGGGCTGCCGTTCGAGATTGGCGACGCCGAAAGCGGCAAGTTCCCGTTGTTCGGGGCAGGCGGCCATTCGGGGCGCGTCACGATTCCGATCGGTCGTTCGGTCCAGACGCTGACGTTCGCTCACACGCTCACGACCTCCAACCTTCATCGCGCCGGTGCGCCGGGCGACACGATCGCCACCTATGCCTTCGAGCTGGCGGACGGCGCTCCCGATCGCGTCGCGATCCGCGAGCGCTTCGAGATCGGGTGGGTGCACTCCGATGAGGAGTTGCGCCGCGCGGGCGCCGCGTTCGCGGCCATCCCCGACACCCAGTTCCGCATGTTTCCACGCGGCGAAGTGACGCGCGGGCTGATGGGTCGATCCTTGACCGACGTCCTGAATCCCGGCGACATGGCCGTGTTCTGGTTGTGGACGTGGCGGAACCCGCGGCCGGACGTTCCGGTCAAATCAGTCAGCGTCGAGCCGGGGTCGCGCGACTTCGCGATCGGCGGGATCACCGCGGGCACGGTCGACGAGGACCCGCTGCGCCCCACGGCGCGTCGGGCGGTCGTGATTGAACTGCCCGATCCGGCCGACGCGGAGCGTCCGTTCGGAGTCGACGTCGAGGTAGACCGCGGCATCGCGACCCACGCGCAGCCGCTCTCGAGCGACCCCGACGCTTTTCTCGAATCCGACGCCAAGGGGTGGGGCGAGCCACGGAACACGGCCAGCAGCCCGGCGTACGCCGAGATCGCGGCTACCCCCTCGGCCAGCGTCACCGTCAAGCTGGATGACGAACCGCTCGGCAGCATGAGATTCGGAGACCTCGAAGGCGGCCAAACGGTGGAAGCCTCCCCACGTGTGCGGCTGCGCATGGCCGAGAGTGGGCGCACCTGGGTTCACACGCGCGTGGTCGACGCGGAGTCGGGCAAGCGCCTGCCCTGCCGCATCCACTTCAGGTCCCCTGAGGGCGTCCCCTACCAGCCGCACGGACATCACGCGCATCTCAACATCGGGCATGACACCTGGCACACGGATGTCGGCGGCGACCTGCGGCTCGATCAGGTCACCTACGCGTACATCGACGGCGCCTGCCAGGGGTGGCTGCCGACCGGCGCCGTGGTCGTGGACGTCGCCCGCGGATTTGAGTACGAGCCGATTCGCCGCGTGATCGAGATCAAGCCGGGACAGCGTGAGCTCGAGCTTCAGCTCTCGCGCTGGACCGACATGAATGCGGCCGGCTGGTACAGCGGCGACACGCACGTTCACTTCCTCTCACAGGACGGCGCCAATACCGAGGCCTCCGGCGAGGACCTCAACGTCGCCAACGTGCTGGCATCGCAATGGGGCCAGCTGTTCACCGGCACCGAAGACTTCACCGGGCGCCCGCACGTGTCCGACGACGGCCGGACGATCGTGTACGTGGCCCAGGAGAACCGGCAGCACTTTCTCGGCCACCTGACGCTGCTCGGGCTCAAAGAGCCGGTGATGCCCTGGTGCTCGGACGGTCCGTCGGAGGCTGAGCCGGGCGGGTCGATGGAGATCACGCTGTCGCGTTGGGCCGACGCGTGCCACGCGCAGGGAGGCACGGTGGTGATGCCGCACGCGCCGTTCCCCAACGGCGAGCCGGCTGCCCTGATAGCCACCGGCCGCGCGGATGCGTTCGAGTTCATGCAGCAGATGCATATCAACCACAGCGAGTACTACCGGTATCTCAACGGCGGCTATCGGATTCCGCTCGTCGGCGGCACCGACAAGATGTCGTCCGATGTCCCGGTGGGCGTGTACCGCGCCTACGTGCGCATTCCGGACGACCAGCCGTTCACCTACGACACCTGGTGCCAGAACCTGGCCGCCGGCCGGACGTTCATGTCCGGAGGCCCGATCATCCACTTCACGGTCGAGGGCCACGAGATCGGCGATACCGTGCGGCTGCCCGGGAACGGCGGAACCGTTGCGCTGGAGGCCTGGGCCGAGTCGTCGGTGCCGATCCACACGTTGCAGATCGTCCAGGAAGGGCGCGTGATCGCCTCGACCGACGATGCGCGCGGGGCGCGACGGCTGCGCCTTACCGCGGAGGTCGAAGTCTCCGGTCACTCATGGCTGGCCGCGCGCTGCGGCGGACCGAACTACTTTGACGGGCCCCGGCACCACGACAATCTCCGCCGCCACCGGTTCGCGCACACATCGCCGGTGTATGTGGCGACCGGCGACGACGACTGGTGGATGTGGAGCGACGAGACCGCGCGCTACATGCTCACCACGATCGAGGGCGGCATCCAATACATTCGCGAGCGCAGCACCCAGTATCCGGAGGGTCACGCGTCGCACCACCACGGCGAGGACGACCACCTGGGCTACCTGGAGGCGCCCTTCATTGAGGCGCGCGAGGCGATCCACCAGCGCATGCATCAGCTCGGCATCGCGCACTGACCCTCGCGCTCCGTCGCCCCGGCGCTACCCCGTCACCCCGGCGCACGCCGGGGTCCAGGGAGCGTGGACCCGATGGCCCAGCCGATGACTGCGAAAGGGCTCGCCGGCGCTACGCCCAGCGGTACGCGGGATCAATCTCGTCCAGCACGCCAAGCGATTGCAGGATGCGTTGCGCCAGCGCTTCTAGGAGCTCCTCGATGTCGGCGGGCTTGAGGTAGAAGGCGGGGACCGGCGGCAGGATCACCGCGCCGGCCTCCGCGAGAGTGGTCATGTTGCGCAGGTGGATCAGCGATAAGGGCGTTTCGCGGGGGACGAGCACGCACGGCCGCTTCTCCTTGAGCGTGACGTCCGCCGCGCGATGGAGCAGATTGCGCCCGCTGCCGGTTGCGATCGATCCGAGCGTCGCCACGCTGCAGGGCACGATCGCCATGCCGCGCACGGGATAGCTGCCGCTCGATATCGGCGCCGCGACGTCGTCCGGCCGATGCACGGTGACCGGACCGATCGCGGCCCAGCGCGCCGTCGCCTCCTTGAACCGCTCGTCCAGTTCCTTGTGCCACATGAGCTCGCCAAAGTCGCTGCACACGACCTCCAGCGGGATCCGTCGCTCCAGCAGCGCTCGCGCCGTCGCGTCGGCGAGCGCTGCGCCGCTGGCCCCGGAGACCCCGAGAACGACTGGGCGGGCGGCTGGCGATGCGTCAGGCAAGCCAGACCCCCACGACGGTGAACACCAGCACCGTCACCGCCACATAGCCGTTCATGTTGAAGAAGGCCACGTCCAACTTCGACAGGTCGTTGGGGCTCAGCAGCGCGTTCTCGAAGGCGAGCAGCGCCGCGACCAGGCCGATGCCCACCCAGTACGGCCACGCGAGCGGCGCCACGAATCCGAGCGCGATCAGCGATCCAACCGCGAGCGCGTGAGACCCGCGCGCGATCCAGAGCGCGGCCGGGATCCCGAAGCGCGCGGCCACCGACTGCAGGCCCTCGCGGCGATCGACCTCGATGTCCTGCGTCGAATAGAGCACGTCGAAACCGGCGATCCAGAAGATCACCGCGAGCGAGAGCACCGCGGCCTCCACGCCGAACTCCCCGCGCACGGCGATCCAGCCGCCCACCGGCGCCATGCCGTCGGCCAGGCCCAGGACCCAGTGACTGAGCCAGGTAAACCGCTTGGTGTACGAATACCCGGTCAACGTAATCATCGCCACCGGCGCCAGCGCCAGCGCCAGCGGGTTGAGCTGCCAGGCGGCCAGGTGCAGCAACGCGAACCCGGTCAGCGCCAACCCGCCCATCTCGAGCCGCGTCATCAATCCGGCCGGGACCGCGCGAGCGGCGGTGCGCGGGTTGCGCGCGTCGAGCTCGGCGTCGATCAGGCGGTTGGCGGCCATCGCGCCGGTGCGGGCGCCGGCCATTGCCACGGTCACCCAGATCAAGACCCCCCAGCCCGGCCACCCGCCGGCCGCGAGCACCACGCCCAAGTACGCGAACGGCAGCGCGAAGATCGTGTGCT
This sequence comes from Chloroflexota bacterium, assembly GCA_965247475.1. Taxonomy (GTDB): domain Bacteria; phylum Chloroflexota; class UBA11872; order UBA11872; family UBA11872. The sequence continues at coordinate 1,384,154 of OZ252016.1, read as the reverse complement.
CGAGCTTGATCGACTCGGCGTAGACGCGCAGCCGCTGGGCGACGCCCGAAGCGGTCATGCTCGCGGTGCCGGTCCGGTGCTAGATCCCATACTCATCCCAGCGGCCGTCGACGAGCCGTTGCACGTCCTCGTCCATCGTGATGTCCGGCGGCCACTCTCGCGGGAACCCCTCGTCCGGCAGTTTGCGGGTCGCGTCGATCCCGAGCTTCCCGCCGAAATTCGCCCGCGTGGTCGCGAACTCGAGCGCGTCCATGGGGCCGCGGGCCAGCTCCAGATCGCGGGCCGGATCGGTGTTGGCGCCGACGCGCCAGAGGACTTCCCGCAAGTTCTGCACATCGACATCTTCATCCACGATGATCACGTATTTCGTGAACATCATCTGACCCAGTCCCCAGATGCCGTGCATGACCTTGCGCGCGTGCCCCGGATAGCGCTTGCGGATCGAAGCGATCGCGAGATTGTGAAAGGCGCCGTGTACCGGCAGGTTCAGGTCCACGATCTCGGGGATGCAGAGGCGGATCAGCGGCAGGAACAGCCGCTCGGTCGCTTTGCCGATCCACCCGTCCTCCATTGGCGGCTTGCCAACAATGGTCGAGACGTAGACGGGGTCCTCGCGCCGCGTCACCGCCGTCAGATGAAATACCGGATACGGCTCGGCCAGCGAGTAGTACCCAGTGTGGTCGCCGAACGGGCCTTCCATCCGCGACTCAGCGGGGTCCAGGTAGCCCTCGAGCACGATCTCCGCAAGCGCCGGGACTCGCACATCGACCGTCCTGGCCGCCACCATCTGCACGGGCTCGCCGAGCAGGAAGCCCGCGAACACCAGCTCGTCCACGTCTGGCGGCAGGGGCGCGGTGGACGCGTACATCACCGCCGGGTCGGCGCCGATCGCAATGGCGACTTCCATGCGCTGGCGCCCCTCACGGCTGCGCCGCCAGTGCTCGGCGCCGCCCTTGTGCAGCTGCCAGTGCATCCCGAGCGTTCGGTCGTCGAACTTCTGCAGCCGGTACATCCCCATGTTTCGCTTGCCGGTCGCCGGGTCGTGCGTGAAGACCAGCGGCATGGTGATGTACGGCCCGCCGTCACCCGGCCAGCAGGTGGGGATCGGTAGTTCGGCCAAGCTCGGGTCCTTGGTCTCCACCAGCGTCTGAACGGGACCGTCCTCGACCGTCTTCGGCCCGATCCGCGCCACGCTCAGGAGCTGCCCCAGCGCCTGGAGCTTTCCTCGCACCCCTTCCGGCGGCCCGCCCAGCGCCAGCGCCAGCAGCTTCTCGATGCGCACTTCGAGCTCGGACCAATCGTCCATCCCGAGCGCCCACGTCATCCGCTCGCGCGAGCCCAGCAGATTGATGGCGAAGGGGATCTCCGAGCCCTTGACGTTCTCGAACAGCAGAGCTGGGCCGTCTTGTTTCATCACCCGATCGGCGATCTCGGTGATCTCGAGATGCGGATCGACCTCCGCCTCGATGCGCCGAAGGACGCCGCGCTCGTCGAGGAGCTGTAGGAAGTCGCGCAGGTTTCGGGATGCCACGTCGTGCCCGAGCCGGCCTAAGGCGTCAGCAGCGCTGGGAGCGGCAGCCGCCGCAGATTGTCGATCAGGTAGTCCGGCTGCTTGTCCGGCGGCGCGGCCTCGACCTCGCCACGGGATGTGGACCCGGTGAGAACCAGCACCGCGGTGGCGCCGAGCGCGCGCGCCCCGGCGACATCCGCTTCGAGCATGTCGCCCACGACAACCAGATCCTCCGCCGACACCCGCGCGCGCGCCAGCACCGCCTGGAACATGTAGGGGGACGGCTTCCCGACCGTCGTGGGCCTCACGCCGCTCGCGGCCGCCACCGCCGCCGCGATCGACCCGGAGCCGGGCGCGGGGCCTCCGGCCAGCGGATAAGTCGGATCCGAGTTCACCACGATGAAGCTCGCGCCGCCCATGCCGATCGCGCGCGTCGCGCGCGTCAGCCGGTCGTACGACAGTCGCAGATCCAGGCCCACCACCACCGCGTCCGGTGCGTCGGTGCCGTCCCATGAGGCGAGCTTGAATCCTGCCCGCTCGACTTGCGCCGCCAGGCCGTCGCTGCCCATCACCAGCACCTCGGCGGGGCGCGGGTCCATCTGATCGAGGAAGGTCACGGTGGCGACGACCGCCGATACGACTTCCTCCGGTCCCGCGTCGATGCCCAGCGCCTGCAGTTTGCCGGCCAGTTCGACGGGCGTCTCGCGCGAATTGTTCGTGATGAAGAACACCGGCAAGCCCAGGCTTCGAACGGTCGCCACCGTCTCCGCGGCGCCGTCGATCAATTCCGGACCGCGATAGATGACGCCGTCCATGTCGAACGCGAAGGCGCGCCGGCGGACCGGAACGACCGCGGACATCCCGTCGCCGTGCGAGCGGGCGTGGCGATCCGTGGACGTCATTCGGAGTAGACGCCGTTGACGACCATCGCTCGATCCCACGAGCCGCTGAGCACGTCCACGAGGTTCTGCGCGGCCACACTGCCCATGCGCTCGAAGGCCTCGTATGAATTCCCGCCCATGTGCGCGGTGGACAGCACATTCGGGAGCTTCGCCAGGCGTGTGTCCGACGGCGGCTCCTCCGTCCACGCGTCGAGCCCCGCGCCGGCAATCGCGTTGGTGGACAGCGCCGCATAGAGATCGTCTTCGTCCACCACGCCGCCGCGCGCCGTATTGACGAGATACGCCGTCGATTTCATCTGTGCGAGCCGTTTAGCGTTCACCATCCGCGCCGTGTCGGGCGTCAGTGGAACGTGGAGCGTCACGACGTCCGAGCGACTGAAAAGGTCGTCTAGGTCGACCAGCGCAATGCCGTGCGCCGCCATGTAGCTCATATCCGGGGCGGTTTCGCTGGCGATCAGCGTGACCTCGAAGCCGGCCAGCCGCTGCGCCACCGCGCGCCCGATTCGCCCGAGCCCCACGATTCCCACCGTCTTGCCGTACAGCTCGGTGGTGGGCGGCTGTGGCCATCGGCCGGCGGGCACGCCTACGAAACCGACGTCGAGCCGCCGGACGAGCGACAGCATGAGGCCGATCGTCGTCTCCGCCACCGTCATGTGGCTCGCGCCCGCCGAGACCAATACGGGAATGCCGCGGTCCGCCGCCGCCCCCAGGTCGATGTTGTCGCACCCGACGCCGGCACGCGAGATCACGCGGAGATCCGGGCACTGCTCGAACAGCGGGGCTCCGTACGTCTCGCCGCCCGCGAGCACCCCGGCCGCGCGCGGAAGCTGGGCAACCAGCGCTTCGGTAGGCAAGCGGGGGTATTCGGTGGCGGTGTAGCGAACTTCGTGACCAGCGCCCTCCAGGATTCGGCGGGGCGCCACCCGGACGCCGGCGTCCGGCCCATGCACTGTGACGAGAATGCGCGTCACCCGCCTCCTCGATCCTCGCGACTCCGGTTTGAGCGCCATTCTAGCGACCGCGCGAGGTCCGGCCTCACGATCCGGCGCGCCCGATCGGCGCCGGGTTCGCTCATCCCTTGAGCTCGCTGGGGCGGTCAACGATCGCGAAGCTGATCTCACCCTCGGCGCAAAGCTCGCCGTCGATCAGCGCGCGGCACGTGGCTCGGCCGAACGACCGTCGGTAGCGCAGCACCTCGGTCTCGAGACGGACGCTGTCGCCCGGCCGCGCGGGCCGCCGGAATTTCCAGCGGTCCAGGCCCGTCAGCATCGCGATCTTGCCCGCGTTCTCGGGCATGCCAAGCGCCGCCACGCCGCCGACCTCGGCGAGCGCCTCGACGATAATCGCGCCCGGCAGCACGGGGAATCCCGGGAAGTGCCCGCTGAGGACGTGCTCGTGATGCTGGCCGACGTCATCGAGATAGCCCACGGCCCGCTGGCCGTACTCGATCTCGACAATCCGGTCGACGAATATGAACGGCGGCCGGTGCGGGATGATCGACTCTATGTGATTTCGATCTAGCTCGATGGTGCCTGTCCTCCGGGTGCGCGAACGCCTGATGGCGGTCCGGTGAAGCGTCGCACAGACACCCGGCGCCGGCCCATGCGCCGGCGCCTCGATGCGAGCGGACGTGCGGCCCGCGGAGTCGCCGGGCGTCAACCAGGCTCTTGGGCGGCTCACCTACCCGGCGAGATACCGCTCCACGCTCGCCGCGAATTCCGACGCCGCGTCCTCGTACGTCTCGAACGGGTCCGGCATCTGGAAGATCTCGCCCTTTACGCCGATGCCGGCCCAGTCGATCAGATAGGGAATGACGTCCCACCCGTTGTACAGGTCCAGCTCACGCCAGTCTTCAATGTACTGGTAGACCAGCAGCAGTTGGTTCTCCCAAGTCGCCAGCGCGCCCAGGTGCTGGCGGATGCTCTTCCAATCGATGTGCTGGTCGGCGCGCGCCGCGGCCAGCGCACGCACGACCGTGCCGCGAGCGCGGGCACGCGTTCCGTTGGGCGTGGCAAGTGGGTCCGGCGCGGACGACACGCGGGTGGCCGCGCGCCCACGCCGCACGAGCTCGGAGAACAGGCTCACCACTGGGTCGATGTGGTGGTAGGCCAGGTCCACCTTGATCAGGTCAGGGTCGTCCCAGCCGTGCGGTGAGCTGTCGGCAAAGCTCCGGAGCTGACGGTACTTGGTGATCCAGTCCACCTTTCCGTCGAGGACCTCAGGATCGGTCTCCAGCCCGTCCAGACATTCGCCCCAGGCCTCGAGCGTCCAATCGGTGTCGGCGTCGCGACCGGCGAAGGCTGACCGGGCCGCGTCGAGATAGCGGCGCTGGACGTCGATCGCGCCGATCGTCGAGCCGTCGGCCTGCTCGACGACCCAGGGCCCGGACGGACGGCGGGAGATGTCCTTGATCGTTGCGACCGGATCCTCCAGGTAAATGCCGGGATCAAAACCCGACTCCAGCAGCTGAGCCACCAGTGCGGTGGTCCCGAGCTTCAGCGCGGTCGCATGCTCGCTCTGGTTGGCGTCGCCAACGATCACATGCAGGCGGCGCACGCCCGTCACCTCGGCCAGCGGCTCGTCACGCACGTTCAGGATGGGCCGTCCACCGAACCGCACCCGCTGACTGACGTCCACGGTCACGAACGACGCGCGCTGCGACATCTCGTAGGGCAGGCCCGCGCGCGTAGGGCCGGGCGCTCGCATCATCCCGGCGCCCGCGTAGAGCTGGCGCGTCGTCAGGAACGGCATCAGGCCGGTCACCAGATTGCGGCTGCGAGGGCTGCGCCGAATGGCGTAGTTCTCGTGGTAGCCGAACGTGTTGCCCAGGTGGTCGGTGTTGTTCTTGATGAAGAAGACCCGTCGATTGAGCTCCTGGGCTTCCACCGTGTCGAGCAGCACGGCCGAGGCCGCGTTCTCCTGCTCGACGATCTCGTCCAGCGTTCGGCATTCCGCCGACGCGTACTCGATGTGGCCCGAATCGAGGTAGAGCCGCGCGCCGTTGAACAGGAAACCGCCGTTTCCAGGCTCCTCATCCCATTCGCGCGGCGCCGGGTCGATCACACCGAAACGCCCGTCCTGGAACACGACCGTCTTGATCAGCGCCGCGGCCTGGGCCGGCGGCAGCTCGCCCGCGCTCGCGAACTCTACTTCGGTGCCGAACAGCGCGTCCTCCACGTCGGGGCGCGCCTACTCGCCGCCGGGTTGCGGCGTGGGGCCCGGAATCTCTCGGATGATGCGCCGGACCTTCTCGCCCAGCCCATCTTCGTCCGGGTCCGCCTCACGATCGGGCGGGGCTTCGCTGGGCTTCACGGGCGCCTCCGTCTCCGCCACGCGACGCACGTCGGGCACTCGCATCGATGCCATCTCAGTTCCCTCCCCTGGCGCTCAGAGCCGCCACCAGATCGTCGAGGTCCGTCGCCTGATCCACCAGCGCTCCGAGCGAATCGACCGTCGGTCCATGCAGCTCGTCTAGCCGCAGCGACACGTCGTATCCGTTCCGACGAAACGTGACGTGATCCCACTCTATCGCCGTGATGCCCGACCGGAACTTCTGGAGCAGGCGCGATCGCACCTCGGCGCGGGTGCCCGCCGGGGCGCAAGTAACGGCAGCCTCGATGTCGGCGTCCGACACGATCCGCCGCATGCGCCCGTCCGCCTCGAGCACCGCGTACAGACTCGAATCCGGGTCGAGCACGTGGTAGGCAAAATCGATGCGGAGCGCAAGACCGGCGTCCCAGTCCCGGCCGAGACTGCGCTCCGACTCGCGCATGAGCGAGCGCTTGGCTGCCCAATCGACGCGGTCCGACAGCGCGTCACCCCCGTGGCGCGCATCGTCGAGCGCCCGCGCCCACTCATCAAGCACCCAATTGGTCTCCGGATCACGGCCGCGCCACCGCTCGGCGGCTTCCCGATAGACGTCCTGCACATCGACCGCCGACAGGCGGCGTCCATCGGTGAGCTCCACGACCGCGCGCAAGTCGGCGGCGTGCGACACGCGTCGCATCGCCCGCGGCGGGTCGGCCAGGCGGAGGGGCGCCCGCCAGCCAGTCTCCGCCAGGTCGATGACGAGCGCGGCCGTCCCGACCTTCATCGCCGTGGCCCACTCGCTGCGGTTGGCATCCCCCGTGATGACGTGCAGACGGCGGTACTTGCGCCGATCGGCGTGGGGCTCGTCCCGGGTGTTGAAGATCGGTCGCCGGGCGGTCGTGTTGATCCCGATGACCTCTTCAAAGAAGTCCGCGCGCTGCGACAGCTGGAACGCCAGCCGGTCGCCGCCCTCCACGCCCACTCGCCCCGCGCCCGCGAAGACCTGACGGGTCACGAGAAACGGAACCATCGCCCCAACCAGCGCCTTCAGGTCGACGGCGCGCGACGTGAGGTAGTTCTCGTGGCAGCCATAGCTGCGCCCGTGGTAGTCGGTGTTGTTCTTCAGCAGGCGGATGCGGCCCTCGGTCATCGAAGCGTTGCGCCGGCGCTCCGCGGCGACCAGGATGCGCTCGCCCGCCCGGTCCTGCGCCACCAGATCGCGCAGCGTTGCGCAGACGTCGGTGCAGTACTCGGGATGATTGTGATCGTTGTAGAGGCGCGCCCCGTTCTGGAGCACCGTGTCCGCGAGCACCTCGTCGCGGCTCATGCGATCGCTCAAGGGCGTCGGGCCGCGCAGATCGTGCGCGTCGCGCGCGAGCGATGCGGCGCGCGATCCCCTCAGATCGCGGTACGGGTCCTCGCGCTCGTAGTCCCAGCCGCGGAACGCACCCTCGGCGGGCGCGGAGCGAATCAGCATCGCGGCCTCGTATGGGAAGTCAGGCGGGGCCGCGAAGCCCTCGCAGTTGAGGCCGTACTCGGTCTCGATTCCGGCCGGACGGTTCATGGGCGCGGTGCAGGGGGCTTTCAACTCATACTAACGCCGAGATTTCGTCGGATCGCGATGCGTCTCCGGCGCGCGCGCTCGTACCGAGCCGGCTACCGGGCCGCCGGCCCGCAAGGGCGGTGCGCGAACCGCTCCTACCTTGGGCCGGTGCGTCGAGAAGCGCTCGGTTGTGGGCCGACTCGGGGCGATACTTCGACAGGAGTCGTTGTGTTCCTGGAGCGTGTATCGAATGGCGGTCGTATCCGGCGCCGAGCCGCTCGCCGAGGTGCTGGACTCACTCACGGTCGAGGGGACGCTGTGCGAACCCGCCGGTGACGACAACCGCCTGCGCTGCGTGGCATGCGGCCACCGCTGCCTGATCCTGGACGGGTACCGCGGCGTCTGCAAGGTGCGTTTCAATGCCGGCGGCGTGCTGCGCGTGCCGTCCGGCTATGTTGGCGCGCTGCAATGCGACCCCGTCGAGAAGAAGCCGTTCTTCCACGTGCTTCCCGGGAGCCGCGCGCTCACGTTCGGGATGCTCGGCTGCGACTTCCACTGTTCGTATTGCCAGAACTGGCTGACGTCTCAAGCGCTGCGCGATGCCGACGCGCGAATTCATCCGCAGCTCTGGTCGGCGGACGGTCTCGTTCGCGCCGCCCATGAGCTCGACGCGGCCGTCGTGGCAAGTTCCTACAACGAGCCGCTGATCACCGCCGAGTGGGCCAGGCAGGTGTTCGATCTGGCGGTGGACCAGGGGCTGCGATGCGCCTTCGTCTCGAACGGCAATGCGACCCGCGAGACGCTCGACTTCATCCGTCCGGTCACGGATGCGTACAAGATCGATCTCAAGACCATGAACGATCGCAACTACCGTCGCCTTGGCGGCACCCTGGCCCATGTGCTGGAGGCCGTCCGGATGGTCCACGCGCGGGGCTTCTGGCTGGAGATCGTCACGCTTTTGGTCCCCGGATGGAACTCCTCGGACGACGAGCTGCGACAGGCCGCCGATTTCATCGCGTCGGTCTCGCCGCGCATTCCCTGGCACGTGACGGCCTTTCACAAGGACTACCGCATGACCGAGCCGGACAACGCCGGCGCCGATCTACTCATGCACGCGGCGGCGATCGGCGAGGACGCCGGGCTCGAGTACGTCTATGCGGGCAACATTCCGGGACAGGTCGGACGGAACGAGGACACTCGGTGCGCGGGTTGCGGCGGCACCGTGATCAAGCGGTTCGGATTTCAGGTCCTCTCGAACCGGCTTGCACCCGACGGTGGCTGCCCCGATTGCGGCGCCACCGTCCCCGGCATCTGGTCGTAGGCGTAGGTCTCGCTCACCTCGTCGAAGGGGCACGGGAACGGTAGGCGCGGGGCGGGCGGTCCGGGCCTACGTGGCGGGCGGATCGGATGCGCGGCCGGTGCTCTTCGGGACCAGCGCATCGCGCATGACCGCGCCGATACGGCGCAGCGTCGGAGGCGTCACCAGGCCGAAGTTGTAGATCATCACGCGATCCACCCCAAGCTCGGCCAGCCGCTCGGCCCGCGCCTCGAGCTCCGGCCCGTTGGGGCGGGCCCACGCATACCCCTGCTCGTTGACCGTCACGAGCACGTCGTGGTCCGACGCGCGGATCAGATCGACTTGCGCGCGAGCCTCGTCGAGCTGCTCGTCGGGCGGCGGAATCATCACTGCGCCGACCGTCGCCAGCAGATCCGGCAGGCGCAACCCACGCAAGCTCCAACCCGAGCTCGCGTCCGTGACACCGACGCGAATTCGGGCTTTCTGCAGCGGGTGCGAGACGCTCTTGACGATTGCCGACGCCGTCTGATCCCGCGACTCGAGGAACCCGCGGAGCAACTCGTCGCTGGATGACCGCTCGGCAGCCATCGCGGCGACGTCTTCCCGCGGAGGATCATCGACGGAGCCCTCGATCCGCTCGCGCAGCTCCTCGGCGATCGACCCGCGGACCGCCAGCGCATCCACGCCGTGCGCGCGCGCCGCGGACGTGCAGTTCTCGCAAAAGCAGAGCCCCGCCAGGAACTGCGTCCACGCGCTCATGTTGATCAAGATCCGCTCGCGGACCCACCCGTACGCGAATGGCGGATGCCCCACGCTCTCCAGCGTGGCCCCGCTGATGTTGAATTGGTCACACGCGTCCGCGACGAGCGCGGCGAGATACTCCTGAACGTCGGGGCTCGCCGGGCACGTCTGCGCGTAGCTCCGGTGGCCGAACGCGTTCTCGATCGCCACGTCCGGGTAGCGCCGCGCCATCCATGGCTGAAACATGCCGATGACCCAGGCGTTGAGCTCCATGCCCCGCGATTCGAGCTCGGCGGATGCCGAGCCATAGGCCTTCAGAACCTCCGGCTCGTCAAAGACCTTTGGCTTGATCCGCCCGTACCGCTCGACCCGAGCGGGAAAGTAGACCGCGCCTTGTTCGGAGTAGAACTGCGAACGCTTGCGATTTCGCGCCGAGAAGGTCGAGATCGCGTGATAGTTGGGGCAGAGCTCGATCGCATCGAACCCCGCGTCCTGAAGCCAGTCGAGCGCGGCGCCGACGCCCTCGTCGGCGATGTCCCACGGATACGTCCAAACCGAGATACGCGTGGCCATGCCGGTAGTCCGCGCGGACGGCCGCCCATCCTACGCGATCAAATGGCACCTGCGGCTTGGCTCTGGCCTCGCCGCGCGGCGCGGCTACTCGGGTTCGTCCCGCAGGTTCGCCACAATCGCCGCAATCACCGCGGCGGCCAGCCCTCCGACCACCGGTCCGAGCCAGTAGATCCACTGACCGTCGAAGTTCTGCGCCACCACCGCGGGCCCGAAGAATCGCGCCGGGTTCAGCGCCGCACCGGTCAGCGAGCCGCCGACCAACCAGGCCGCCGCCAGGGTGAAGCCGATGGCGATTCCGTGAAAGCCCTTCGAGCCCTTGCCGCTGACCGCCGCGCCGACGACGACCGTGACCAGCAGGAACGTCAGCACGGCCTCCAGCAGGAACGCCTGGCCTTCGGTCACGCCGGATGGGGCCGGCAGACCGTAGTCGGTCGCGCCGCGGGCGCGGATCCAGGAATGGAAGAAGACGGCTACGATCCCGCCGCCGAGCTGGAAGACGATATACGGCAGCACCTGAGCGAGCGGGAACCGTCCGATCGCCGCCAGCCCGATCGTCACGGCCGGGTTGATGTGCGCTCCCGAAACTCCGCCGACTGCGTACACCATGGCGGCCAGGATCAATCCGTGGGCCAGCCCGGCGAGAACGACGCCAGCGGCTGAGCCGCCGAGGTTCTCGAAGGCCACGGCGGCGCTCATGCTTCCGATGAACAAGAGCCCGAATGTGCCGACGAATTCCGCCAGCCAGGCCCGTGGTCCGATCTGCATGCCGACCCCTCCGTACGTAGCCGCCCCTCGGCGCACCGGCGACGGTGCCCGAGCCGGCGAAGGTGGACCCTCGAAACTCGAATCCCAGGACTCTACCGCAGTCGGCCCCCGGCGGCGGCCACGCCCGCGCCCGCCGCCGCCGTCGGCGGGCGATCCCGCGCCCGGCCGTTGACCGGGCACCACTGAGTGCGGTCACGTGAAGGCTCGGGTCACCGGCCCGAAAGACACTTGCCGGGCATCGCGCCGGACCGCATGCCCGCGCGGTCCGGCGATCGAAACCACCCGCCGCGGGCGCTCCGCGGGATCGGCGCGCGTGACGCATGCCACGGTTCACCCGTTGGCGGCATGCAGGGACTTCCCGTTCCTCGGGTCGGATGACCGCTAGAATCCCCTGATGAGGCGTACGCGCGCTGCTTGACATAAAGTATTTCGCGCCATTGGTTCGCGGATGGCCCGCGGCCTGTCCGGTGCTCTCGCGGCGCCCTCCACCGGGAGTGCGCCTGTGAATCGTCCGGCATGGCCGTCCGGCCCGGTCCGCAAGCGTGGTGTCATGTCGCGACGCCGCCTCATCTGGAGCGCGGCCGCCGCCGCCGGAGCGGTGGTGGCGACCCCCCTGGCCGTGCGCTCGGTCACCGAGGAGGAGATCGCGGCGACCCAGCGCGAGCTCGAGGAAACCGACCAAGAGCGGCGCGATTCGGAAGTGCTGCTCGCCGCCACGCAGGCACGGGAGGGCACGCTTCAACAGCGCCTGCGCGCGATCGAAGCCCAGCGCTACCAGGCCGTCGAGCGGCTGCAGACGGTGCGGCGCGAGCTCGAGACGGTGGAGCTCGAGGTCTTCGATATCAATGCGGCGATCGCTTCCTTGAACTCCTCGCTGGCATCCGAAACTCAGCTGCTCGAGCGGAAAGTTCGTGCCGTGTACAAGAGTGGGCGCACCAGCGCGCTCGAAACGGTTCTGTCGTCGGATTCGTTCGCGGACGCGCTCGAGAACGTGGCCAGTCTCGAGCGACTGCTGGCGCAGGACCTGGCCGACATCGGCCAGCTGCGGTCGAAGCGCCGCGAGGTACAGCTGCGCACGGCCGATCTAAAGGCGCGGCTCGATCGCAGCGAGACGCTGCGCGCCGAGGCGGCGACCATCGAGGCCGAGCTCGCCAAGCGCGCCGAGGAGCAGCGCGACCTCATCTTCAACGTGCAACAGAAGCAGGCCGAGGTCGAGGCGGACATCAAGGCGTTCGAGGACGAGTCGGCGGTGATCGCCGAGCGAGTCGCCATCTTGCGTGACATCCGCAAGCGCGAGCTCGACGAGCTGGAGCGGCGGCGCCGGATCATTGAGTTGCAGGAGCAGGCCAGCGAGCTCGCCCGCGAGCTCGCCCAGGAGCAGGGCGCATCGGCCGCCGGACCCTACCTCTGGCCATTGCTCGGCCTCATCACGACCGAGTACGGCGGCTGCAATTTTGGCCAGTGCCCGCACCTGGGTGTCGACATCGCGACCTCGATGGGAACACCAGTGGTCGCGGCCAACGATGGCGTCGTCCTGGCTGCCGGGCTTGTGGTGCCGGGGAACCCTCGCGCCTCCTACGGCATGCTGGTCGTCATTGCGCACAGCGACACCGAAGAGACGTGGTATGCCCACCTCGACGACCTCACCTGGCCGCCCCCCGTGGCGCCGGGGCAGTTCGTGGGTCTCGGACAGACGATTGGCTATGTCGGCTTGACCGGATGGACCTCCGGTCCGCACCTGCACTTCGAGTACCGCGTCAACGGCGCCCCACAGAATCCCCGAAACGTGCTCGGCTAGGCGGCGCGGCTGTCGCGCTCTCGACCGCCCGCCTCACCCGACGGCGACGCGCGCTCGCCGGTTGACCGGCCGCGGCGCGCCGTCTGGCACAATTGCCGCCGCCTCGATCGTCCCCGGACGGTCGGCTGCCCACGCCGCTACGCGAACAGCGCCATGACGAATCCCCTCCACCTGGCCGCGCGCGCGATCATGCTCCGCGCGCTGCATGGGTGGGACGCCGGCACGCTCGACGTTTGGCTTCCGAACGGCGCCCGCCGAACGTTTGGCCCCATCGATTCGCCTCGCCGGGTGACGATGCGCGTGAACGACGATCGATTCTTCTGGCGTCTGCTGCTTGGGGGTTCAACCGGCGTCGGCGAGTCGTACATGCACGGTGAATGGGAGTCCGACGATCTCCCGGCCGTGCTCCGCGAGGCTCTTCACAATGCGTCGCGCGTGAACTTCGACAGCGCGGCGAGTCTGCCCGTGTCGGTCGTGAACCTCCTCAAGCACCGGCGCCGTGCCAATACCGAGCGGGGCAGTGAGCGCAACATCCACGCTCACTACGACCTGGGGAACGAGTTCTTCCGTCTCTTCCTGGACGAGACCCTCACCTACTCGTGCGCGTATTGGACCGACGCGGCGGACCTCCACGCGGCCCAGATCCGCAAGTACGACGTGATCATCCAGAAGCTGGCTATCGGACCCGACGATCACGTGCTGGAGATCGGCTCGGGGTGGGGAGGCTTTGCCATTCACGCCGCGCGCTCGACCGGCTGCCGTGTGACCGGCATCACGATCTCCCGCGAGCAGTTCGAGCTGTCGCGGCGGCGTGTCCGCGAGGCCGGCCTGCAGGATCGGATCGACATCCGGTACCGCGATTACCGGGACATCGAGGGGCCGTTTGACAAGCTCGTCTCGATAGAGATGTTCGAGGCTGTCGGCCGCGAGTATTGGCACGCGTTCTTCGAGGGCTGCGCCCGCGCGCTTCGTCCTGGCGGCGCGATGCTGCTGCAAACGATTGCCATTCCGGACGACGCTTCCCGGAACCGGCTGCGTTCCTCGGGCTGGATCAGCAAGTACATATTTCCGGGCGGCGTACTCCCCGCCGTGATCGAGATCGAGGCGTCCGTGCGCGCGGCGGGAGCTTCGCTCGAGATCCGGCGGCTCGAGGACATCAGCCCTCACTACGTCCGAACGCTCGATGCGTGGCGCGACGGTTTCTGGAACGCGATCGACGACGTTCGCGCCCAGGGATTCGACGAGGTATTCGTCCGGATGTGGGACTTCTACCTGGCCTCGTGCTCGGCCGCCTTCGCCGCCGGGCATGTCCGGGATGTGCAGATTCTGTTCGAGAAGGTCGGCGTGGCGGCGCCCTACTCGGACGCTCCTATCAGCGCGGCGGCCCCCGCGTAGATCTTGTTGCCGGCCGGGGGCGCCGCGGGTCGGCGTGACCACGCGCGCTCGGCATCGAGCGGTTCGGTTGCCAGCCGCGCGCGCATTTCGCATGCTTGTGGCGTGCGCGTACGCGGCAACTGCGGGTTGCAGTGACACTGCCGGTCTCAGGGAGCGAAATGGCCAAGGTGAGCAAGTTGGACGTGATCGCGACGCGTGATCCGGCGACCCCCGAGGAATCGACGCTCGTGAAACAGCGGTCGTTCCACGCTCGCAACTTGCCGTTCTTGCTGATGCATCTCGCGATGCTTCTCGCCATCTGGACCGGTGTGAGCTGGGTGGCGATCGTCGTCGCGCTTGGCTTGTACTGGATGCGGATCCTGTTCGTCACAGGCTTTTACCACCGGTACTTCTCGCACCGAACGTTCCGCACCACCCGCTGGTTTCAGGCGGTGATGGCGTTCCTGGGCACGACCGCGATCCAGAAGGGGCCCATATGGTGGGCCGGTCATCACCGGTTTCACCACCGACACTCCGACGCCGAAGACGACGTGCATTCGCCGAAGCAAGGCGGCTTCTGGTGGGCGCATATCGGCTGGCTGATCAAGGTCGATCGCAACGACACTCGGTGGGAGGAAGTGAAGGACTTGGCCCGCTTCCCCGAACTGCGCATGTTCGAGCACGGCTATCGCTTCGGCATCGCGGCGCTCGTCGCTGGCGTCGTCGGCCTCGGACTCTGGATCGAGCGCGCGTTTCCGCAGACCGGCGCGACCTGGTTGCAGATCGTGGTGTGGGGGTTTGTGATCAGCACGGTGGCTCTCTGGCACACGACCTACCTGATCAACTCGGGCGCGCACATGTGGGGCAGCCGACGCTTCCCGACCTCCGATACGAGTCGCAATAGTCTGTTGCTCACGTTGCTGACGCTTGGCGAGGGCTGGCACAACAACCACCACCGCTATCCGGGCTCCGAGCGCAACGGGTTCTTCTGGTGGGAGATCGATCCCACCCACTACTTCCTGACGGTTCTGAGCTGGCTCGGCCTGATCTGGGATTTGCGCCGGCCGCCCGCCCACATATACGCGGAGGCCGCCGGAAGCTAGCAGCCGACGCCTGCTGACACGACCGGATGTCGTTGTCCGGCGCAATTCGGGGGCGAGGTGAGATGCGCATCGCGGTAAGCGGCGCGAGCGGCTATGTGGGATCGGCGCTGCTCCCTGTCCTGACCGCCAGCGGTCATCGCGTGATTCGAATGGCTCGCGGCCCCGCGTCGCCGGAGCCTGACGTGGTGTTGTGGGACCCGGCGGCGGACATGATTGAGTCCGCCGCTCTCGAGGGCGTCGACGCGGTCGTGCATCTGGCCGGCGAGTCGCTGTTCGGCTTGCGATGGACCCGCGGGCGCAAACGTCGAATCACCGATAGTCGGGTCAAGGGAACCGCGTTGCTGGCGCGGGCGCTTGCC
Organism: Chloroflexota bacterium; assembly: GCA_965247475.1. GTDB lineage: Bacteria > Chloroflexota > UBA11872 > UBA11872 > UBA11872. The sequence goes on along the minus strand of OZ252016.1, from coordinate 1,368,880 downwards.
GGGCTCGACCAGCCGCCGCGCGCGCTGATCGCCATGTCCGCGGTCGGGTACTACGGCCATCGGCCCGGCGAGGTCTTGCGTGAGGACAGCCCGCCCGGCGCCGGGTTTCTGGCCGAGGTCGCGCAGGCTTGGGAGCAGGCAACCGCGCCCGCGAGGGACGCGGGCATCCGTGTGGTCAATCTCCGGATGGGGCCCGTCGTCGGATCGGGATCTCCCCTGCTGCGGACGCTCGAACCCATATTCAAGCTCGGCCTGGGCGGCTGGTTCGGGAGCGGCCGGCAGCACTGGGCCTGGGTCGACATCGACGATGTGATCGGAGTCATCGTCCAATCGATTCAACGGGACGACGCGTCGGGACCGCTGAACCTCGTGGCGCCCGAGGCGCTCACGAATCGCGAGTTCGCCAAGACGCTTGGAAGGGTGCTGCGGCGGCCCGTTCTGGCGCCGGTCCCGTCACCGCTCGCGCGGCTTGTGGTTGGCGAGATCGCGGACGAGATGTTGCTGCCCGACCAGCGGATCGAGCCCGCCGGGCTGAACGCGCTCGGATACAGCTTCGCGCAGCCGACCCTCGAAGCCGCGCTGCGGCGCGCGCTCGATCGGCCGTCGACCCACTAGACCGAGAGGGCTTGGCGGACCGTATGCGGCCAGGGCGCTGAAGCGCGCGCCAAGTCGTCCCGGCGGCCCACGTTCCCGTGACACATGACCAGCGCAGCCGCGTCGCCTAGGGGATGACTGCGTTGAGAAGCACTCCCACGCCCGCGCCGGCCGGGACGAGCCACATGGCCGCGACGCGGAAGCGTAGGACCAGTCCCAGCGCTATGGCGCCGATCAGCGCCGTGGGGACATCCACAATCGCGGCGCGTGCCAGCGTGACCGCTACGCCGATCATCAGCCCGAGCGCGGCGGCGTTGATGCTGTCGAGGAAGGCGCGGGCCTGCGGGGCGGCGCGGGCGCGGGCGAGGAGCGAGTGCAGCATGGCGACGAATACGAATGACGGCAGGAAAATCCCGACCGTCGCCAGTACCGCGCCCGGCCAGCCGCCTAGGAGGTAGCCGACGAAGCTGGCGGTCGTAAAGACCGGGCCGGGCGTCATTTGACCCACGGCGACGGCGTCGAGCAGCTGCTGCTGGGTGAGCCAACCCAGATCGTCCACAAAATCGCCCTGCAGAAACGCCAACAGGACGTAGCCGCTGCCGTAGAGCACGGCGCCGACTTTGAGGAAGAGCAGAAACATCTGCCCCAAGCCGAAGGCCGGGGTCGCTAGGACAACTCCCGGCACCGCGCCGGCAGGGAGGAACGCGAGCAATGCCCGGCCGGGCGGCCCGAGGCGCGGACGCGCGGCGCGCAGCAATCCGGCGACGCCGCCTGCGGCAAGCAGGATGAGCACGTTGATGCCCAATAGGCTGAGCGCCAGCACTCCCGCGGCCAGCGCCTGAGTCCAGCGCGTCCGGAGCGCGGTGCGGCCCAGCCCCACGATCGCGTGGATGACGATGGCGAGGACCGCCGGCTTTATCCCGTACAACGCCCCTTGCAAGGCGGGAACCTCGTTGAATTCGACATAAACCCACGCCAGCCCGGTCACGATGAGAAAGGCCGGCAGGATGAACAGCGCGCCTGCGGCGACGAGGCCCCGCCAGCCCGCGCGCTCGAGGCCTAGATGAATCGCCATCTCGGTGGAGTTGGGGCCGGGGATCAGGCTCGTGGCGCCGACGAGGTCCGCGAAGTGCTGATCGGTCAACCACCGTCGGCGGTGGACGGCCTCGTCGCGAAACATGGCGATGTGTGCCGCCGGGCCGCCAAAGCCCAATACGCCGAGCTTGAGAAAGAGGGCGGCAACCTCGCGCAGGTTGCCGCGGCGCGCCGGTGGCGTAGCGATGAAATGGCTCCCGGGGGCCGGGCGGCTGAACGGCCGTTCCGCACTACCTTAGTACCCACCGCGGCGGCCGACGTCGATCGTGGCTGCGGGGTTTGCGCAGTTCAACCCTATGATGAAGCGCAACGCGCCGGACGCCCGGGAGCACAAGCCATGAGCCAGTCCGAGGTATCGACCCTCGAACCCGTAGACATTCGAACGGTCTGGACTCACGAGAGTACGCACTTCACACCGTGGCTGGCGCGGCCCGAGAACCTGGCGCTTCTCGGTCGCACGCTGGGATTGACACTGGAACCGCACGAAACCGAGCGGGCGGTCGGAGACTTCAGCGCGGACATCTACTGCCGGCGGATCGAAGGAGGGACCGACGCCGAATCGTGGGTCGTGATCGAGAACCAGTACGGAGTGACCGATCACGACCACCTGGGGAAGCTGCTCACCTACACGGCGGGTCTTGAAGCCCGCACGGTAGTGTGGATCGCGGAGGAGTTCCGCGACGAGCACCGCGCTGCCCTGGAGTTGCTCAACGCCAGCAGCACGCGAGAGTACGCCTACTTCGGAATCGAGATCGAGCTGCTCAGGATCGATCAGTCGCGTCCCGCGCCCCAGTTCAACGTCGTTGTCCAGCCCAACGACTGGGCAAAGACCATTCGGGATGAACAGGAAGGCGGTCTGTCACCGACGCCGCAGTTACAGCTCGACTTCTGGCGAGAATTCCGCGCCCGGATGGACGCGGAGAGCCGCATTCGATGCCCGCAACCAGAAGCCAGTCCGTACATGTGGTGTAGCGCGGGCGACTGGAGGTACGGGGTTCTTGCTGTTTTTTCGAGCGACAATATCCTACGCGTAGATTTGGAAATCCATAAAGATCAGATTCAAGCGATCTTCGACAGCCTGGTCGAATCAAAAGCCGAGATTGAATGCCAAGCCAAGCAACAGTACGAATGGGGGCCTCTTCCTCGAGGAACAAAGCCGAGAGTGTACGTGAAGCGCGACGCACAGATCACAGATCGTGAACAATGGCCCGAATACCAGCAGTGGCTCAAGACCGAGCTGGAGCGCATGTTCGAGTTCGTCGTGCCGCGCGCGAAAGCGCTTGCCGGCTGAGCCGGCGGCGCGCGGTCCCCGGCGGCGCCTCCGAAAGCGGCCTGGGCTAGCGCCGAGGCTCGGGGCTTCGAGTCGGCTCCGGTCTCAGGCTGCCTCGATGGCCGCCAGCATCTCGTCGAACAGCGCATCGTCGAGCTGCTTGTGGTGGAGCACGCTCTCGGCCATCCCGGGCTTGTGGGTGAGCTCGTTCAGCCGATCGAGTGAGACGCGAACCTCCGCGTGCGTGACACCGATGTCCGCGGGCCGGTAGCGCACGCGGCAGTCGTCCAGCATCCGCTTGATCACGTCGAAGTCGTGCTCGTAGAGATAGGCGCTCATCAGCGATCCCAGCGCGACCCCCATGCCGTGCAAGGGCGCCCTCAGGAAGATGCGGTAGTACGACGACGTGAAGGGGTGGTCGATGTTGTGGCCGGCCCCGAGCTGGAGGGTCGGAAGGTCCCAGCGCTCGCGGTTCACCTCGGCCGCGATCTTGATCCCGACTTCCCTCGGCTGGCCCTCGTCATCCAGGTCCGCGCTGAATCGCTCGACGTTCGATCGCACCCAATCGGCGGTGGCGTCGGCGGCGGCCTGATCCCACGCCGGTCCGTCGAGCCCCTGCTCGACCCACCAGCGCCACGACCCGATCGCCCCGTACTGACAGATGCACTCACCCATCCCCATGCAGTTCAGATGTGCCGGGGCCTGGCGGATGACTCCGTAGTCCAGCAGCAGGTACTCCGGCGCGATCTGATATTTGCCGGCGCCCCATTCGGTCGGATTGTCCGTTCGGATCGAAAAGCTCGGCTGGAATATCGACCCCGTCGAAACAATGGTCGGGATGAAGACAATCGGCTTGCCCAACAGGGCCGCGACGTACTTGCCGACATCGAGCGCCGTGCCTCCGCCGATGGCGAGAACCAGCTCGGCGTCGGGCAGCGTCGGGATCAGGGGCTCGACGTGCTTCGTGAAAGTGTCGCGCTCGAACTCCAGGTGGCGGGGCGGCGTCGGGAAATACTCCTCAACCGTTCGCCAGGCGGACGGTGAGGTGACCGCGATATACGAGTCGTAGGTGGGTCCGTACTCGGCCAGCAGATCCCAGCCGTAGCGCGCGTCCCAGTCGCGGCAATGCGGAACGTCTGGCATTTGGCGCCTCGCCTGTGGTGAACCGCGCCCATTGTGACCGTTCGCGTTCGTGGCATCGAATCGACCGGCGCGGGGCGCGCAGTCGGCGGTCGTTCGCGCCCCCGGGTCGCGGCGCCTCTACAGTAGGCGATCGCCCACCAGGTCTCGCGTCTCCTCCACCGTCGCGGCCGAGATCTCGTACAGCAGGCTGCTGTCGCTCGTGACCGACATGAACGTGGCGCCTTGCTCCACCCAGCCCGCGATCTCCTTGGCGCTTCGCCCGGTGTGCGGGCCGCCAGCGATGCCGGTGCGTTTCACCGCCCCCAGCATCTTCGAGATCGCGTCGTGAACGTCCGGATGATCCGTCTGGCCGGGAATGCCCATGCTCAGCGATAGGTCGCCGGGACCGATCAAGATGGCGTCGAGCCCGGGCACCGCCGCGATCTCGTCGATGTTGTCGATCCCGGTGGCGCTCTCGACTTTGACGGCGACCAGGACCTCCCGGTTCTGGGCCTCGATCCACTCAACGGTGTCGACCCGCTCGAACGCGTTGAACACGCCTCGGGGCAGGAGGCCGCGCGCCCCGATCGGCGGGAAGCGCGTCCATTGGACGATCTTCTCGGTCTCCTCGGCGCTCTCCACGTGCGGGACGATCACGCCCATCGCGCCCGAGTCGAGCGGCCGGGCGACCAGGTGATCGTCAATGCTGGTCGGGCCGGCGAGCGGGACGATTCCGGCGACCTTGGACGCGTTGCTGATGTGCTCCAGCGCTTCGTAGCCCAGGCGGCCGTGCTCCATGTCGACGTAGTACCAGCTGAATCCGGCGGTCGCGAAGACCTGCGCGACCGCCGGTGCCGCGAAGCCGATGCTGCAGGCCCCGATGCACACCCGGCCCTCGCGCAGGGCACGAGTTACCGGATTCACCCAGGGGCTGATGGGTTGGCGCGTCGAGGTCATCGCATCACGTTCGCTTCGGTTGCCGGTGCGAGGCTCGGCGTTGCACCAGCGATCGCTGTGACGCCGCCGCCGACCGGAGGAGAGCGGTGCCGATTGTATCCGCGGGACGGGCGAGGGGGACGCCTCCGCGCGGCCCGATCATGGCGGCAGCAGCTCGGCGCAGTCGAGCTCCACGATCGCCGCCGTGTAGCGCCGCAGCTGCTCCTGCTGAATCCGCACCAGCCTCGGCCCACCGCGTTCCTGTAGCCCCTGTGCTTCCACCGCCATCAGGTCGACGAGGTTCTGAAGATGGCCGAAGCGGTAGTCGGTGAACAGCGCCTCGAACGAGTACCCCTCAACACCGTGAGCCGTGAGCACGTCGTGGTACGTGCGGAGCAGGCCCATCTCATTCGCCCGCCGGATGTCGGGTGCGAGGCTGCTTCCGAAGAAGCGGGAGAGGTCGAGCGCCCCGCGTCCCTGGACCGCGAGCTGGAAGTCGACGATTGCGAAGTCGTCCGCCTGATCCTCGGCGCCGAAGAACATGTGGCGCGCCTTCACATCGTTGAGCGAGACCGTCCGTGGTGGTCGCGACTGAACTTCGAACAGGTGCTGGTAGTCACGCTTGATCCGCCGCGCCGCATCCTGGATGGACGCCGGCAGCGGCCCGTCGAAGTCCGCGGCCGGCTTGCCCACGATCTCGACGCTGAAGGACCGGTCGAATGGTTTGAGCCATTCCATCCGGTCGAGCCGCGGGTCCGACCACCACCGAGCGTGAAACGCGGCCAGATGCCGCACCGCCGTCGCGGCGTCGTCGGGCGGGCATCCGTGCAGGTCGTCGACGATCCGGTGGCGGGCCAGGTCCTCCAGCACCAGCACGCATTCGCCGGAGCGCGTGTCGATGTCGCTGTAGTACGCCTCGGACGTGCGCAGCTCGGAATGCGGCGCAACCTCCGCGTAGAACCGCTCCTCGGTCAGGTTGGCCTCGCACACGAACGCTCGCAACTCCACTTCCGCAACGTGGAACTTCACGATCAGCGTCGCCGGCGCGCCGGAGTCGCGGCGGTCGTAGGTCAGGCGGATGCGGCTCAGGCGGCTCAGCAGCCCGCTGGTGGATGTCGCGCGCTCGACCTCGAACGATGCGACCGCCGCGGGTCCGAGCACGCCGGCGTGACGCAGCGCTTCCGTGAGCCATTCGGGCGTGAGCGCATCGGGCCCATCGGGAATAGGCAGTCGCGTCATCTCAGATCATCCGGTGCCGCGTTCAGACATCGCCCGTCCGTGCGCTCGGCGTGGATCGCCATGGCGCCTGCGAGGTGCGCGCGTTCCGCGTATTGTTGCGCCGCGACACGAGCAGTGGAACCGATGCGCATATGGCCGCCGACTCGAAGCCGAACATCCTCATCATCATGTCCGACGAGCACAACCCGCGGATGAGCTCACCGTACGGCCACCCGGCCGTCCAGTCGCCCGCCATGCAGCGGCTCGCCGACGGCGGGGCGGTGTTCGAGAACGCCTACTGCAACTTTCCGCTCTGCGTGCCGTCGCGCGCCTCGTTCATGACCGGACGCTACGCGAGCAGCGTCGGCGTCTGGGACAACACCTCCGAACTGCCGACCGGCGAGCCTACCTGGCCGCACCGGCTCAACGCCCTCGGGTACGAGACCACCATGGCGGGTCGGATGCACTTCATCGGACCCGATGTGCACCACGGGTTCGCGCGCAAGCTCGTCGGCGATCATCAAGTCGGGCGATGGGATCCGCTGATCGCGTGGGCGCCGGACCCCAAGCGCGGCGGCGACCAGCTCTCGCCGCGCGTTCCCTTCATCAAAGCGGCGGGTCCCGGCGACTCCGACTATCAGCGATACGACGAGTCGGTCACGGTGGCCGCGACGGAGTATCTGTCGGAGCCGGAGCGCCACGAGCGGCCCTGGGCGCTGGCCGTCGGATATCTGATGCCGCACCTGCCGTTCACCGTTCGGGAGCCGTACTTCAGCCGGTACTTCCCCGAGCACGCCGACCTGCCCGAGATACCTGCGGGTCACCTGGACCGACTGCATCCGTTCAACCAGCGGCTGCGGCGGTTCATGGGTCTGCTCGAGGGCGTTCCCGACGACGATGTCGCCAGGGCGCGCGCCGCCTACTACGGCATGGTGGACTTCTGCGACGCGAACGTCGGTCGCGTCGTGGAGGCGCTCGACGAGAACGGGCTGACCGACAACACGTTCACCGTCTACCTGTCCGACCACGGCGAGATGGCCGGCGAGCACGGCATGTGGAACAAGTCCTGCTTCTTCGACGATTCGACCCGCGTGCCCATCATCGTTTCCTGGCCGGGCCGGGTGGCGCCCGGCCGCCGCATCGGTCAGGTCACATCGATTATCGATCTGGTGCGGACAGTGCTCGACATTGCCGGCGACGACGCCGACGATCTCGACGGCACCAGCCTGGCCGGCGTGCTGGACGGTTCGGACACCGAGAGCGACGGCCAGGCGATCGCCGAGTTCACGGCCCACGGGAACGACATCCCCGGCCGCATGATTCGTCGCGGTCGCTACAAGCTCAACGCGTACTTGGATGAGGCGTTCGAGCTCTACGACCTCGAGTCGGACCCCGGCGAGTTCGAGGACCTGGCGGGCGATCCGGCGTACGCGGATGTGATCGCGGAGCTCAGCCAGGCCGCGCTGCGCGACTGGGACCTCCAGGAGATCGACCGGCGCGTGCGTGTGGCGCAGGCGCGCAAGGCCATCCTGCTGCGGGGGGACGTGGATCCGAAGTCGACCTGGGTCCGCGACTGACCGCGCGCGCCGCCCGGCACGGGCGGCGCGCGTCGGGTGCTAGGCCTCGATCGCCGCCATCATGCGCTCGAACATCGCGTCGTCCATCGTTCGCTTGTGGAACCAGTTCTCGGGAGAGTCCGCGCCCACCGGCTCGTTGATCCGATCCAGCGTCTCGCGCACCTCGTCACGCGTGCATCCGATGTCGGCGGGCCGATAGCGCACGCGGCAGGCCTCCAGGTAGCCCTTCATGACATCGAAGTCCGACTCGTAGATGTACGCGTTGACCAGCGCGCCAAGGCCGACACCCTGTGAGTGAATGACCTCGCGCCCGTTGACCCATTCGAACGCGATGATGAAGGGATGGTCCACGCTGCGGCCAGGCACATCGCCGTGGGTCGGCAGGTCGTATCGCTGCCGGTTGATCTCCGACGCAATCGTGATGCCAACCTCGCCCGGCTGACCGGCATCGTCGAGGTCTTCGCTGAAGGCCGTGGTTCGCTCGCGCACCCACGCCTCTGTCTGCGCGGCCGCCGCTGGATCGAACGCAGGCCCTCCAAGCCCCTGGGCGTCCCACCAGCGCCACGCGCCGACCGCGCCCAGCTGGCAGATGCACTCCCCCATGCCGCCGCAGTTGAGATGCGCGGGCGCCCGCCGAATCACGCCGAAGTCGAGCAGCAGATACTCCGGCGCGACGGTGTCGAAGACGAATTCCAACCGATCGGAGCGCCGAATCGCGACGGGGGCCTGGAAGATGGCGCCGGTGGAGACGATCGTCGGAACCATGATGAACGGCTTTTGGTGCTGCCACGCGACATACTTGCCGACGTCGAGCGCGTTGCCGCCCCCGAACGCGATGACCTGGCTGGCATCCGGGAGTTCGCGGACCATCGGCTCCAGGTACCGCTCGCCCATGCCCTGCTGGAACTCCACGTGCTTCGGAGGGTTCGGCAGCCGATCCTCCACGGCCGCCCATGCGCTCGGCGTGGTGATCGCGATGTAGTCCTCAAACTCCGACGCGTGCTCCGCCAGCACATTCCACCCGTAGCGAGCGTCCCACTTGCGGCTGTCCAGCACCATCCCGTATCCCCCCACGACCGGCCGTAGGCCCAAAGGGTACACGGCCGTGCATCGCACGCCTCGCGAGCGAAGACACGACTGCCCAACCCCGACCGGCGTAGAATCGCGGCGCCGATTCCCGACTAGTTTGCTGGCCACCCCGCGAGAGGACGCCCGCCGTGCCGAGGTTCACCAGGACATGCGAGATACCCGTGAGCGGCGTCCGGCTGCCCGGCCGGCGTCGGAGGAATCCCGACCTGAAGGACGTGCTGGCCGAGCTGCGCGAAGCGGGCGCGGACATCGTGGACATGAAGGTGAACATGGGTGGATCGATTTGGGGTGGGATGACCGCGGTCTACACGCTGGTGTACGAGGCGGAGGCGCCGATCGGCGGCGAAGACCCCGAGCAGCACCCGCCCGACCGCCAGCCCCGCGAGGAGTGAGCCGCTAGACCAGCGTCGCGGTCGCCGCGTCCATGCGGTCGAGCGCCGTCTCCACCTCGCTCCATCCGTGCGCGGAGCCGAATCCGTGGTGCCCCACTACTACGTCGTAGGCGTGAAAGTAGACCTCACGCTCGAAGCACGCGCGCACGAATCGCGTCAGCATCGACGAGTCGTGCCGCGCGACTTCCTGATAGTCGCTGATTGGCCGATCGGGATCGCTCCCGAACATCAGTCCAAACCGGGTGCCGATACCCTGCACCCGGCATGCAACGCCGTGGCGGGCGAATATCTCGCGCATCCCACCCCACAGCCGCTCGCCAATCGCGAACACGCCGTCGGGACCGTCGAACCAGCCGGGCGCGGCCAGCACGTCCAGCGTTGCCAGCGCGGCGAGGACGCCGAAGATGTGACCCGAATAGGTGCCGCTATGGGCCGCCGACCCCAGCGGGCTGAAGCGCTCCATCACCTCCCGGCGCCCCGCGATCACCGCGATCGGGACGCCGTTGGCAATCGCCTTGCCGAGCAGCGTCACGTCCGGCGTCACGCCATAGAAGCCCTGAGCGCAGTCGAGCCCGGTGCGGAATCCCGACAGGACCTCGTCGAAGATCAGCACGGTCCCGCGATCGCGCGTGATCTCGCGCACCGCGCGCAGATACTCCCGGTCGGCGAGCATCGAGCCTGAGTTGTAGTTGATCGGCTCCATGATCACGGCGGCCAGGTCGTCGCCGTGCTCGGCAAACGCGCGCTCGACCGCGGCGAGGTCGTTCCAGGGGGCCACCAGCGTGGCGCCCGCGAGCGCCGCGGGGACGCCGCCGGAGTCGATCTCGGGCTCGAGCAGCCGGCCCGGCGCGGGCTCTCGCGGCCCCGGGTGGGCGCTGAACAGCACGTGGTCGTGGATGCCGTGAAAGTGCCCCTCGAACTTGAGGATCTTGGTTCGGCCCGTGTGCGTTCGGGCAAGCCGGATCGCCGCCAACGTCGCCTCGGTGCCCGAGTTCGCAAAGCGCACCAGTTCCGCGCTGGGAACCAGGTCCACCAGGCGCGCGGCCAGCCGCGCCTGGTGCGGTGTCTCGGGGCCGTGGATCACGCCCGTGTCCAGCGCGGTCTCGATTGCCCGCCGAACCGCCGGGTGATTGTGGCCGAGCACCGTGGCGCCGTACGCGCACCACAGGTCGAGATAGCGGCGGCCGTCCGGTGCCGAGAACCAGGCGCCGTCGCCGCTCGCCGCCAGCATCGGCCGGCCGAGCGCCGCGTTGATGCGCGCCGAGCCGGACGCGCCGCCCACCAGCACTTGCGCCGCGTTCCCAAAGTGCGCGTCGGCTTCGGAGGCGCCTTCGCTCGGCCTGGCGGGCGTCGCCGACGCCCTCATGTCCAGAACTCGGCGCACTCCGATCGCAGCCAGCGCAGGCTCTCGACCACCCATGCCTCCGCGTCGTACTCGGGCATTGTGGGTATCTCCAGGCAATTCTGCAGGCCGTCGGGGTCCGGCGCCTCGGCCTGGAGGACACCGAGGATCTCGCGCACAGGCACGTCTCCCAACCCGATTGGCGTGTGATAGAAGATCGGCTCGCCGATGGTGGGATTCGGCTCGATCCGCATGTCCTTGATGTGCGTCATCACGGTGTATTTGGCCGCGCGCCGCGCCGCGTCGAGCGGATCTTCGATGACGGAGATCGAGTTCGCGAAGTCGAAGTTGTGGCGCAGCCACGGCGATCCCAGGGCCTCGAGCACGTCGATCAGCTCGGACACGCGGTAGTCCATGTGGGCTTCGTGCGCCATCACCACGCCGTGCTCCTCGGCCACCGGCACCAGCGTCCGCATGTTCCGGACGATTCGATCGAGCTGCTCGCCGATCGGCGGATCCTTGGTGAAATGGTTGTGCAGCGTCGCCTCTTGATGCACCACCACGATGATCTTGGCGCCCGCGAGCGCGGCGAGCTCGATGGACCGGGCCGCGCGCTCGAACTGCGTGCCCCCAGTCCAACCCGAGTTTGCGATGGATATGCGGTACCTGAGGTCATTGTTCGCGCGGGCCGCTCGGTCGTACCGACCGTCGCCCCATTCGTCCTCGGTCGCGGCGAGATTCACCGAGACCGCCGCAAGGTACTTCAGCCCGCGGTTCCGCATCTCCGTCCCGAACGCACGAGCGCCGTCGTCATCCTTCAGCCACCCCGCCAGCAGGTACAGCGACCGCAGATCGTGCGCGGCCACACGCTCCACCAGCCAGGGGACGAAGTTGTACAGATCCTCGGGCGGGTCCACCGAGTTGAAGTAGGGGAGCCGCCGCTCGGAGTACCGAAACTCCGGCGTGTCGTACCGCAGGTGCGGATAGCACATCCACCGGTAGCTGGCCTGCGAGAGTCCAAGTTTCACGAGATAGCCACCCTCAGCTGAAGTACTGCCCGCACGTTTCCCGAACCCAATCGATGCTGGCGCGCACCCACACATCCGGATCGTGATCGGGCGGCGGCGCCACCTCAATGCAGGCGGCGAAGTTCGACGGGTCCTGCGCCTCCGCATGGAAGAGCCCGAGAATCTCGTCGATCGGCACGTCGCCGCGGCCGAGCGGCGCCCAGTAGACGCGCGGCTCGCCGGTGCCCGTGGCCGGCTGCACGCGCATGTCCTTGAGGTGCGACGTCACGGTGTATTTCGCCGCCATGCGCGCTGCGTCCATGGGGTCCTCGATCACGGAGATCGGATTGGCGGTATCGAAGTTGATCCGCAGCCAGGGCGAGTCGACGGCTTCCACGACTTGGACGATCTCGCTGATCCGGTAGTCCAGGTGGTTCTCGAACGCCAGCACGACCCCATGCTTCTCACAGACCGGCATGAGGCTTCGGAAATTGGCGATCGCGCGCTCGATCTGGACATCCACCGGAGGGTCCTGCGAGAAGTGGTTGTGACGCGTCGGTTCGTTGTGAACGGCCGCCGCGATTCGCGCGCCCGACCAGCCCAGGATCTGGATCTCCTCCGCCGCGTTCTCGAACCCGCCTGACTCCCACTCGGACTCGTCCGACGCCACGTTGAATCCGATGCCGCCGATGTGCTCGACCGATCGATCGGCCATCTCTGCCTTGAACGCCTCGGCGCCGGCTTTGTCGACGAGCAGTCGCGCATGCACGTAGAGCGCATCGAGCCCGAGCTCCGATATCTTTTCGAGCAGCCACGCGACCTCGCTCTCGCCCTCGCGCGGCGGGCGCACGGTCGAGAGATACGGCAGTGGGCGTCCGGATCTGCGGTACTCGAGATCGTCGCGGCGAAGGCTCGGATAGGCGATCCAGCGGTAACAGGCCTGCGACATTCCGAGCTTCATCGCGGTTGCTCCGGCGCTTCGGGTCCCATAGCGAACCTAGGACGTCTCACGCAGCGCGCGCCATATCAGCGACTGGGACACGAGGATATCGCCATCACCCATCGCTTGTCGCAGGGCGGAGTCGTCGATCGCATCGAGCACGCGGAAGAGGAACTGGATGTTCTCGAGGAACTGCTTGGCGCTGCCGATCGATTCCTCCCGCGTCCACACGACATCGAGCCCAAGGTAGTACGGGTAGTCGGCCTCGCGCAGCCAGTAGAGCAGCTCGAGGCTTTCCCACAGGTGGTGGCTGGCGAAGATCGTGGACAGATCCTGAGGCAGCTGGGTGTCGTTCAGATGCGTGTGGTAGAGGCGCCCGCGGCGCGCCGCCTCCCACGCCGCTTGCGCCACGTTCTCGAGGCTCATGAGGGCGTGGCTGACCTCCAGCTGGATGCCGAGGTTCGGCAGACCGAGCTCCCCGGCGATCTCCAGTGCCTTGCTCATGGACCCGACCACCGCCCATCCGCGCGGCAGGTAGGGTCGGAACTCGAGCGCGACTTTCAGATCGCCGGCGGCCTCACAGATCTGGCGGAGCGCGTCTTCGGTGGCGTGCCGCGAGGCTCGAAAATCCTGCTGAAACGGATAGTCGCCGCCGTCCATCGGCGTGAACACATAGATGCCCAACGCATCGAGCGCCCCGGCGACATCCACGGCCGTTAGGCACATGTCGATCGCCTGGCGGCGCGTCCCGGCGTCCCCGGACGCAAATGCGGCGGCCGGGAGCGTGTCTCGGATGTACGGCTCGCCGTGATGCACCATCGAGGCTGAGAGCCCGCGCTCGTCCAGCCGCCGCTTCACGTGGGCGGCGTTGTCGACCGTCACGCCGGATCCGCTGAAGACTTCGATGCCGGATACGTCGGGAATCTGATCGATCCGCGCGAACGCATCGTCGATCTGAGCGTTCGTCGGCCGGTCCTGCTCCTCGAGGTGGTGATACAGCGCGATGGAGTAGCGGGGCTCAAAGGCCATGCTCGATCCTTTCTAGTAGAACCCGAATCCACCGTCCGCCTTGTCGGGGACGGGACGGCGCCAGGGCGAATACGGGTGCCGTTCAACGGCATCGAGATCGAGCGTCGCGCCCCATCCCGGGCCTTCCGGCAGCGCGAAGTGCCCGTCCTCGAACCGCGGCGCGCCACGAACGAACGTGTCCACCACGGCGGCGGTCTCGGCCTGCTGGCCGCCCGTCCCTCCGAGGCCGAGCTGCGGCGTCTCCATGAGCAGGAAGTTGGGCGTGGCCGCGCCGAAGTGAGTCGTGACGAGCGTGCACAGCGCCCCGAACGGGTTGTGCGGCACGACTGACAGCATGTTCGCCTCGCCGATCGCCGCGATCTTTCGGATCTCCGTCAGGCCGCCGCAGAGCAGCACATCGGGTTGCAGCATGTCCACGCCTCGCGCCTCGATCAGCGCCTGGAACTCGTGCTTGCCGTACAGGCTCTCGCCGGTGGCGACGGGAATGCTCATCGCGGCGCGCGCCTCCGCCATCACCGTGTGGCTGCCGGGACGGATCGGCTCCTCGATGAACATTGGCCGGTACGGATCGACCCAGGTGGCCAGCTCGGCCGCCCGCGCGGGCTCCTCGATCTTGGCGTGAAAGTCCACCCCGATCTCCGCGTCATCGCCGACCGCGTCCCGCACCGCTTCGACCCGCGCGGCCACCACGCGGCAGATCGAGTTCCACGGCAGGATGTCGTCCTCGTGCGCGTACGGAAACAGCTTGAAGGCGGTGAATCCACGCTCCCCCTGCGCCGCGCGCGCCTCCTCGGCCATCTGCTCAAGGTCGCGGGTTTCGACGTCGTAGTAGGCCCACACGCGATCCCGATAGGCGCCGCCGAGCAGCTCGTAGACGGGCATATCGGCGGCCTTCCCGGCCAGGTCCCACAGCGCCAGGTCGATCCCGCTGATCGCGGCCCACCCCACGGCGCCGGCCGGGAATCGTAGGCCGCGGAAGCACTCGGCCCAGATGCGCTCTCGGCGGGTGGCGTCCTGTCCGACGATCCACTCGGCCAGGTACTTGACAGTCTCCGCCACCGCAAGCTCTGGGCCCGCGCTGTACGCCTGACCCAGCCCGATGTGGTCCGAGTCCGTCTCGATGACCACGTAGACGGCGTTGCGCGTCCCGTCCGACGCGACGTAGGGGCGTATCGACGTGATCTGCATTCGTCAGCCAGTGGTCGAGCGGCCGCACCCGTGGTGCAACGACGCCGGGCCCTCGACCGTACCAGATCGCACCGCTGGGCGCGGCCGGCGCGAAGAGACCCGGCCGCTACGACACTATGGGGTGCTTGGGACGTTCGCCGAGCAGCAGCCGCCGCATCTCGGCGACCGCGTCGAGCTCGAGTTGCAGTTCAGACTGCTCGGACCTCCACGCGATGTGCGGCGTGACAATCACGTTCGGCTCGCGCAGCAGCGGATCGTCCAAGTCGGGCGGCTCCGGGTCGAAGACGTCCAAGGCCGCCCCTCCGACGCGGCCGGACTGCAGCGCCTCCCGCAGCGCGACCTGATCGACCAGCGGCCCGCGTGACACGTTGACGAACAGCGCGCCCGGCGTGAGCTGTTCGAGCTCGGCGCGCCCCATCATCCCGCGAGTGTCGTCCGTGAGCGGGACGTGCAAGCTGACCGCATCGACGCCGGCGAGAACCTCGTCGAGCCGCTCGACGATCCGGACGCCGCCCGGAGCCCGCGCGCCCGAGTCGAGGTAGGGGTCGAAGGCGTCGACGTTCATTCCAATCCCGGTCGCGATTCGTCCCGCCTCGCGGCCGATGCGACCGAATCCGATCAGACCGAGCGTCTTCCCACGCAGGCGGATCGGCGCGTAGGCCGTGCTGTACGTGTCCCAGCGTCGATGGACCCGGACTTCGTGGTTTGCGAAGGCCACCTGGCGTGAGAGCGCCAGCAGCAACGCGATTGCGTGTTCGGCGACATCGGTGGTGAGGCCGTCGGGCGAGTTCGAGACCGCCACGCCGCGCTCGGCGGCGGCCGCCGTGTCTACCCGATCCGTGCCCGCGCCGTAGACCACGATCGCCCGCAGCTTGGGAGCGTGCGCCATCACGCCGGCATCGATTGGCATGATGTCGGTCATGATCGCGTCGGCGTCGCGAGCCAAGTCGAGCAGCGCATCGCGCGACATCGCATCCTCGACCACGACGTCCGCGATGTCGGCCAGCAGCTCTCGCTCGCGGTCCTTGTGAGGGAGAAAGGACCCCGTGATGACAATCTTGAACCGGTCCCGAGCGTTCATCGGATCGCTCTGGTGGGACCCACTGGCCGCCGACCGCCGCGCGCTCTCGAATGAGCGCCGCGGTCAGTCCGCGAGGGTGCGACCTCGGGTCATGCGGTCGCTCCGGCCGCCAGCGACGGGAAGTATTCGACCGCGTTCTCGGTGAGCCAGTCGATCGTGAGCTTCATCCACAGCTGCGGATCGTACTGCGGCAGGCAGCACGTCTCGATGCAGTGGGAGATGTTGTCGGGATCGGGCGCGCCGCGCTGCAGGATGCCGAGGATCTCCGCGATCTCCACGCTGCCGTAGCCGACCGGCGCGTGGAAGAACTGCGGCTCGCCGGTGGTGGTTATGGACTGCACCCGCATGTCCTTCAGGTGCGTCATGACCGTGTACGGCGCGGCCAGATGCGCCGCATCCACCTGGTCCTCGGCCACCGAATACGAGTTCGCGAAGTCGTAGTTGACCTTGAGCGACGGTGAATCGACCGCTTCGACCACCTGGACGATCTCGCTGATGCGGTAGTCCATGTGGTTCTCGAAGCAGAGCACGATGCCGTACGTCTCGGCCTGCCGGACGATGTCGGGGAGATTGCGGACCATCCGGTCGATCTGCTCCGGCATGGGCACTTCGCGGCTGAAGTGGCCGAAGCGCAGGCCGCCGTTGGGCATTGGCTGACCGGGCGGTCCCGGCGGGTCGGAGTTGACCAGCGACGCGACCTTGACGCCGCCGGCGCTGTGCCCCTCGAGCCGTTGCAGCGCCTGGTCGCGCATTGCCGGCCACTCATCGGCGCCAAGCGCCCAGGCGCCGTTCACATTGCCGATCCATTCGATGCCGGCGTCGGCCAGTCGCTTCCCCTGCGTGGCCGCGTCGCTCTCCGCGCTTACCTGCCCGTACAGCGAGTCCAGGCCCCATTCATGGCAGCGGTCGATGTACCAGCCGAGCAGATCATCGCCCGGCGGTTCCGCGGTCGTGCCATACGGGTACGGCATGCCACGGAATCCGTACTCCTGAAAGTCGTATCGAAGACTCGGGTAGGCGACCCAGCGATACGAGGCCTGTGACAATCCCAGTCGCATGCAATGGCCCTTTCTACGTCGCGATCACGTCGTCAGCCGCACCCGCGGATCGATGTACGTGTACAGCACGTCAACGAGGATGTTCACGAACACATAGACGATCGACGCGAACATGACGAGCGCCTGAATTACTGGATAGTTGCGCCGCTGGACCGCCTCGACCAGCTCGTAGCCGAGCCCCTGGCGGGTGAAGACGACCTCGATCACGATGGCGCCGGTCAAGAGACCGCCGAACTGCAGCCCCACGATCGTAATGACCGGGATGAGCGCGTTCTTGAGCGCGTGTCCCCAGACCACGCCGCGCTCCCGGACTCCCTTGGCGCGGGCCGTTCGAATATAGTCGCGGCTCAGGACATCCAGCATCGACGACCGGGTAAGCCGGGCAATGATCGCCGCCCCGCTCACGCCCAACGTCACGGCGGGCATCAGCAGCGACAGCGGGTGATCCTGCCCGATCGAGGGTAGCCAGTCGAGCGTCATGCTGAATAGGAATATCATCAGCAGGCCAAAGAAGAAGTCCGGGACTGAAACCCCGAACACCGCCACGAACTGGCCCAGGTAGTCCACCCAGGTGTGGTGTCGGATCGCGGAGAGCATGCCTGCCAGAAGTCCGATGAGCAGCGCCACGCCCATGCCGGCAAAGGTCAGCTGCAGGGTGTGCGGAAACAGCTCCTTGACCAGCTCGCCGATCTGCTGATTGGTTTGGAACGAGCGGCCAAAGTTGCCGGTGAGCATGTCCTTCATGTAGATGAAGAACTGGACCGGCATCGGCTTGTCGAGGTTGTACGACGCGCGCAGCGCTTCCACCTGCTCCATTGACGCGCCGCGTCCAGCAACGGCAACCGAAGACCGACCGCCCGACTCGAAGATGATCTCGACTGGGTCTCCGGGTACCAGGCGCAGGAGGACAAATACCACCAGCAGGACTCCGAACAGCACCGGTATGGCTGCTAGGAAGCGCCACACAAGGTATTTGCCCATACCTGCGCCTGACCTCGCCTCTACTTGGGACTAAACAGCGATCAGCTCTATGCGTCTTCCTCCGTGGAGTACATGTCGTACATCAACGGAAACACGCCCGTATGGTGGAGCTGGCGCCCGCCGACCTTATTGGTGTTCGACGGGAATATCGTGCCCCACTCCACCAGCGGAATGCCCAGCGCCGCCTCCATGACAATCTGGTGCACGCGATCGGTCTTCTGCCAGCGAATGTCCCGGTCTGGCTCGACGCGAACTTCGTCGAGCAGCCGGTCGATCTCGTCGCTCTTGTAAAACGTGAATGACCGGTTTCCGGGCACACCGAAGTTGCTCGAGTGGTACACCGAGTGGAGGCTGGTAGCGCCCTCCAGTCCTACGCCGCCCTGCCACTTGTGGTGGTGCTGGCCCTGCAGGTACTGCTCGACCGCCGTGCCCCACTCCATGTTCGGCGTGGCCACCGAGATGCCGATGGCGTTCTCGATGTTCAGCTTGTATGGCTGCGAGAATGGGTTCGGCGTGTCCGGGAAGGACACCTCGAGCAGCCGGCCGTCGGAGCTGTAGCGGAAACCGTCGTCCCCGCGCGCATAGCCGGCCTCGTCCAGCAACTGGTTGGCCTTGGCGATGTCGAACGGGTACATGTTCTCCAGCTCGGGGTTGTAGCCGACGGTTCCCGGCACCAAGAGGCTTGCGGCAAGCGCGCCGAATCCGAGCGTGACGCTACGGGTGACCGTCGCACGGTCGGTGGCATGGATCAGCGCCCGTCGAACGGCGACGTCGTCGGTCGGGAAGTTGATGCTGTTCGACTGCAGGTACCACGGCTGACCCGGCGCCAAAGCCAAGAAGATTTGATGCGCCGGGTCCGCGAAGAACGGCTGCATGTCGACCAGGCTGTAGTGATTCATGAAGCTCAGGTCGTTGGATGCGTATGCCGCGACCTTCGATGCCACTTCGGGCATCTCGAACGCTTCGTACTCATCCGCGAATCCCGGCCCCCGGTTGTTCGCCCAGGGCGGACCCCACTGGTAGTCGTCGTTCCGCACCAGCGCGAGGGACACGTTCTCCTTCCACTCGCCCATCTTGTACGGACCGGTTCCCACCGGGTTTCGCGTGAAGTCATCGCCGTACAGCGCGTAGCCGGCCGGCGATCCGAATACAACTCCCACGGTGGCGATCTCGTCGGCGAAGAACACATTGACTTCTTTGAGCGTCAGCACGAGCGTGAACTCATCCGGAGCCTCGACGCGCGCGAGCTGCTCACCGATGTTGGCGCTCGACCCACGCTGGTTGCCCGGATCCATCCAGAGCTCGAAGTTGAACTTTGCCGCCTCGGCGTTGAAGGGCGTGCCGTCGTGGAACTTGACGTCGTTGCGCAGCCTGAACGTATAGGTCAGGTTGTCGTCCGACACCTCCCAGCTGTTGGCCAGGTACGGCTGCATTTCGCCGCCCGGGCCGTGGGCAATCAGGAAGTCGTACAGCGGCATGCCGCCGGCGCCCAGCGACCAGGTGTCAGGCCAGGCCATCGGGTCGAGGTTGTTGATCGTGGCGGGCGACCCGTAGGTGATCTTGCCGCCGTACCGCGGGTTCCACGGCGTGATGTTGCGATAGTTGCCGAACCGAACCGCCGTGACCGGACCGATGTTGAAGATACCTTCGGGCGCCCTCGCCGCCTCGACCTCGACGATCTTCTCGACCTCGACGATCTTCTCGACCTGGACGACCCTCTCGACCGGTACCTCGACGACCTTCTCGACCTCGACCGTTCGCTGGACTTCCTGGGTGATGACCTTCTCGACCTCGACGATCTTCTCGACCTCGACGATCTTCTCGACCTCGACGACCCGGTCGACCTGGACTTGCTTCTCGACCGGAACTTCCCGGATGGTTTCGATTTCGACCGGAACTTCCTTGGTGACGACCTGGGTCTCACCGCAGGCGGCAAGCGCCGCGGCACCCACACCGCCGGCGACGGCTATGAGGCCGCCTCGGACCAGCTGACGTCGGGTCAGCGCTCTACGCTCAGACATTGCCCAAACCTCCCTGCCCCATATTGGGGACATCCATCCCTCGGACGGATGCTAGCGGCGATACGATACCGCACCGAGCGGCGCCGGGACAGACTCGACGGCGCCTATTCTCACGACTTTCTCACCGCGCCCATGCCGACGCTTGGGGATCGAGCGCCTCGCGCAGCCCATCCCCAAGCAAGTTGATCGCCATGACGGTCACGAAGATGGCGATGCCATTCGAGATACCGTGCCACGGGGCAATGCGCAAGTATCGTCGCGACTCCGAGAGCTCCAGTCCCCATTCGGGCGTCGGCGGCACAGCGCCGAGTCCCAGGAAGCTCAGCCCGGCGGCGGCGATGATGGTGGACGCCAGGCCCAGCGTGGCCATGATGATGATCGGGCTGACCACATTCGGCAGGATGTGGCGCAGCATGATCCGGATCTGACCCATGCCGATGGCCCGGGCCGCGCGTACATACACGAGCTCCCGTGCGGCCAGCGTCGATCCCCGCACCACCCGCGCATAGAACGGAATGCCCGCGATCCCGAGGGCGATCATCGCGTTGTTCAGCCCCGGACCCAGCGTGGACACGATCACGATCGCGAGCAGGATGCCCGGGAAGGCCAGCATGACGTCCAGGACCCGGCTGATTGACCAGTCCACGTGTCCGCCGAGGAACCCCGCGGTAAGCCCGATCAGCGTGCCGCCGCCCGCCGCGATCGTCACGGCGAAGAACCCGATGCGCAATGAGATGCGCGCGGCGTGGATGACCCGTGACAGCACATCACGCCCCAACAGATCCGTGCCCAGCAAGTACCCCTCCGTCAGCGGGGGCGCATGGGGATAAAGCGGGTCGTAGTCGCGCAAGGTGAAGGGCGCCAGCTGGTCGGCGAAGATCGCGACGGTCGCCATGAAGATCATCACCACCCCGCCGGCGAGCGCCGCCTTGTTGCGGCGAAACCGTCGCCACGCAAGCCTCCACTCGCCGGTGGTTCGCGGGGCGATGCCCTCTTGGACGGCCGTGTCCACGCTCACCGGTCCGGTCGTTGTCACAGGCCCGTCTAACACCCTTCCAGCGGGTGCCGCGTCGTGCGGCTCGGTACTCGTTCGCGATGGGCCACTATACGTGGCCTCTATATCGCCGATGCCACGCCGGTTGCGCTCTCGTGCGCGACCGTGAGAGCCGGCAACCCGGCGTCAGTCCCCAAAGCTCGCGGATTATAGACCAAGCTCCGCGTCCGACAACGCCCGAGCCGCCGACCATGAGTCCGCGCGACTCGGGTACTGTGTGCGTCGCGACGGAACCCGCAGCAACGTGCCCTGGTGAGCCGCAAGCTTCGTGCGATCGTGGTCGGCGCCGGCGTTATCGGCCGGGTGCATGTCGACGCGCTGCGCCTGAACAACGTCGAAGTTGCCAGCCTGATCGCATCCTCGCCGGCCCGCGGCCGGGAGGCGGCCGCCGAGCTCGGCGTCGCGCGTTGGGACCCGAACCTCGAGACCGCGCTCGCGAATACCCGCGCGGACGCCGTCCATATCGCCACGCCGAACGTTCTCCATCACGGCATGGCGGTTGCCGCGCTCGAGGCCGGCAAACATGTGATCTGCGAGAAGCCGCTCACCAACACGACGGCCGAGGCGGCCGATCTGCACGCGCGGACGCGCGGCTCGGATCGGGTGCACGCGGTCTGCTTCAACAATCGCTTCTATCCGCTCGTCCAGGAGGTCGCCGCGCGACAGCGCGCCGGCGACTTGGGCCGGATCTTCGCGATCCGCGCGTCGGTCGTGGATGACGGGCTGTGGGCGAGCACCGATGGCGGCTGGCGGCTCGACCCGGCCGTGGGCGGCGAGTCGATCGTGACGGCGACGACGGGAAGCCATCTGCTCGATCTCGTCAGTCTCGTGGTGGGCAGTCGCGTCGAATCTGCCAGCGCCGACTTTGCCACCATCCACCCGGTGCGCACGCCCGACGGCCAGCCGGCGATCCACGTCGAGGGTGAGGACGTGGCTCACATGCTGGTCCGTTTCGAGTCCGGCGCGCGCGGCGCGCTTGCCCTGTCCTCGGTCTCGGCCGGCCACCCCTATCGCGTCCGGTTTGAGATTGACGCCGAAAACAGCGGGGTGACCTGGGACTCCGAGACCGCAAGCGAGCTCTGGATCGGCCATCGGGACCGGCCGAATGAAGTGCTCTGGCCGGACCCGCGGGTGTTCAGCCCCGGCGCGCTGGCTTATGCCGACAGTCCCGGCTCGTATCGCCAGGGCTTCCTGGACTCGTTCCGCTTGCTGTTCCGCGACATCTACGCGCAGATAGGCCGCGATCCGTCGGATCGGCCGACGCCGCCGTTCCCGACGTTTCGCGAGGGGTACGTCGGGATGCTCGTGCAGCAAGCAGTCATCGACAGCGCCGTTGGACGCCGCTGGGTGGACGTGGACCGGGGCGATCTGGTCTAGGCGCTCGGTGAGTCCGGCGTTACGGGTGAACGCGGCGGTTGGCCGGTGAGGACCCGCACGACCTCGGCGACCGTCTCGCGGCGCAGGGTCTCAATCGAAGTCTTGGAGTAGAAGCCCGCGTGCGGGGTCACGATCACGTTGGGAGCGGACCGCAGCGGCGCGTCCGGCGCGAGCGGCTCATGCTCGACCACGTCGAGTCCGGCCCCGGCGATCTGTCCGTCCTTCAGCGCCGTCACGAGCGCAGCCTCGTCCACGATCGGGCCGCGCGCGGTGTTGATCAGGAACGCCGTCGGCTTCATCAGCGCCAGCTCTCGGGCGCTGATCAAGTGATGGGTCTCGGCACGCAGCGGCGTGTGTATCGACACGAAGTCCGAGCGCGCGAGCAGCTGGTCAAACGGAACGCGCGTGACATTCAGCCGCTCGAAGACCTCGTCCGGCGCCCGTGGCGAGTGCGCGATCACCTCCAGCCCGAAGGCGCGCGCACGGGGAACCACCGATTGGCCAATTGGACCGAGACCCACCAGGCCCAAGACTTGTCCATCCACGCGCTCGATCGCGCCGCCCACGCCGGTTGCGTCCCACACGCCGGCTCGAACCGAGTCGTTAAGCGTCACGATCTGTCGCGCGCATGCCAGCAGCAGCGCCATGGCCTGGTCCGAGACTTCCGAGAGCGCGTAGTTGGTCACGTTGCAGGCCACCACGCCGCGCTCGGCCGCGGCGGGGATATCGACGAGGTCCATGCCCGTTCCGTACCGGGAGATGACGCGCAGCTTGGGCAGGTGATCCAGCACCCTGGCGCTGATCGGCGCGTACTGCCTGAGCATCCCGTCGGCGCCGGCGCACTTGGCGATCACGTCGTCCTCGGTCTTGCACTGCTCCAGCACAACCCTGGCGCCGATCGGCTCCAGGGCGGCCTTCTCGATGTCTGGAGGCATATCGAAGTCCCAGTCGGCGATCACCACCAGGAACTTGCTATCGGTCATCCGGCGCCGCCGTCGCCGCCGTCGCCGCCGGCCCCCTCACGCTCGGACCGATGGCCGTAGCGCGGGTACACGTAGGTCCTATAGATACGGAAGCACTTCTCACTGCACACGATCACGTCGTGGCCCTCGTGCTCCTTCAGCATCTCCTGAACCGGGATCAGGATGCCGCAGCTCTCGCACCTCGGCATCTCATCGACTTCACGCTGTGGCACGAGGCCCCCCCGCACGTGCTCGATCGGTGGCTTCAGCGTCAACCGTCAAGCCATCGTCTGCAATCACGACGCCGTATCGCTCGACCGCGGTCGCGGCCGGGATGAGTTCGTCCAGCACGTCGCGCAGAACCGCGTCCTGATCGCGCATGAGCGGGTCGCCGTAGCCGCCGCCGCCGGGAGTCCGCAGGAGGATCAGATCGTCTTGGTCGAGCACCACGTTCGAGAACTTCCCGGCCGAGATCTTCTCGAACAGCTCCTTCGCCGTGAGCCAGGTATCCGTGCCCGACCGCTGGAACAGCAACCCTGAGTTCCCGGCCGGTTCGCCGCCCCGCAGACCCCAGGGCTTGAACCACGTGCGGTTGACGTGCGCGCTGATCGTGATCGGCGCGAGACAGCGCCAGATTCGCTCGACGCCGTGGCCCCCGCGGTGGGCGCCGGGGCCTGGGCTCTCGGTCGCCAGCCGGTACGCCTCGATCCGAACCGGATAGCGCGTCTCCAGCACCTCGCACGGCGAGTTCAGGCAGTTCCCGTTCTTTGTGACCATCGCGTCGTTGCCGTCGGCGTCGGCCCGGCCGCCGCAGCCCATGCCCTCGATGTGCAGCAGCACGAACGGCTCGCCGGTGTCGATGGAGGTGCCGTACAGACCCAGCAGACCGCTGGTGCCGCCGTCGCATGCCTGGCTGCGCTCGCTGATCTGCGAGAACGCCGCGAACAGCATGTCCATCGTGTTCGGGTAGGTATCCGAGTTTCCGCCGACGCACGAGCCCGGGTAGTTCACATTGGTCACCGTCCCGGGCGGCGCGACGATGCCGATCGGACGGTACGCGCCGTGGTTCCAGGGAATCGGGTCGTCGATCATGTGGAAGATCGTCGCGTAGGTCGCGGACGCAGTGGTCCCGAAGGACTGATTGATCGCACCCGCCGCCTGCGCGTCCGAGCCGGTGTAGTCCACGATGATCTCGTCGCCGCGCACGACGATCCGCGCCACGAACTTGTACGGGTTGTCGGCGATTACGCCGTCGTCCTCGACGATGCCCTCCGCCGCGTACTCGCCGTCGGGCAGCTTCGAGATCGCCGCGCGCATCATCACTTCCGAGACGTCCTTGATCTGGCCGGCGAGCTCGGTGAATCGGTCGACGCCAACCTTCTCGACCAACTCCACGACGCGGCGCTCGGCCAGGAACGTGGAGCCGACCATCGCCATCAGGTCGCCCCGTGACACCTTGGGGGTGCGCACGTTGGAGGTGATGATGGCGAAGATGTCCTCGACCGGCCGGTTGTCACGAAAGATCTTGATCGGCGGCAGCCGCAGGCCTTCCTGAAAGATGTTGCGCGTGTCGCCGAACGCGGCCGGCACCATGCCCCCGATCTCGGTCATGTGCGCGATGTTGGCCGCGTACGCCACCACCGCACCGTCGTGGAAGCAGGGCTTGAGCGTCATGAACTCCGGTAGGTGGCAGCCGCCGCGGTACGGATCGTTGTGCAGGATCACGTCGCCGGGCTGCATGTGCTCGGGGCCGACTTCCTTGATGGCCCACTCGACGGTATGCACGATCGCCCCGATGTGGGCCGGGCAGAAATCGCCCTGGGCGATCATCTCGCCGCGCGCGTCGAAGACGACGCAAGAGAAGTCGCGCGCCTCGTTAAACATCGTGGAGTAGGAGGTGCGCATCATCGCCACGCCCATCTCCTCGCAAATGCTCACCAGGGAGTTGCGAACCACTTCGAGCTGAACCGGATCGTCGATGTCGAGACCGACGAGCGCCTGGGCCGGGGCGGTGCTTACGGCCATGTCACGCAACCTCCATCACGATGCTGCCGTGCGGCTCCACGCGCGCCGACCAGCCAGGCGGAACCAGTGCGGTCGCATCGTCCTCGACGATGATCGCGGGGCCTGCGAACTCGTTCCCGGCACGTAGATCATCCCTGCGGTAGAACGCCGTGTCGGCGTGGCCGTCGACCTCGGAGAAGTACACCGGTGCCCGCTTGACGGGCTCAGGCAGCGCGCCGGTGGCAACTTCGGGCATCTCGACTGTGCGCCGCACCGCGACGGCGACGACCCGGAAGTTGACCAGCTCGAACGCCGACTCCGGGAAGCTCCATCCGAACTGTCGATCGTGCTCGGCATCGAACGCGGTCCGCGCCGACTCGATGGTGTCGCCGGAGATCGGGCCGCCGGGGATCGGCACTTCGAGCTCCCAATTCTGTCCGTAATAGCGCATGTCGATGCTGCGCTGGATCACCGGCGCGGCCTCGAACCCTTCGCGCGCGAAGTCGTCGGCCGCCCGCTGCTCCAGGTCGGCAAAGTCGGCTTGCACGACCGATAGGTCGATGTTCTGGGAGTAGGTGATGCGGGTCTTCATGTAGTCGAACCGGGTGTCGGCCATCAGCGCGCCGAGCGCGCTGAACGCGCCGGGGAAGATCGGGACCACCACCCGTGTCATCCCGAGATGCTGTGCCAGATACGCGCCGTGCAGCGGCCCCGCGCCGCCGAAGGCCACCAGGACGAACTCGCGCGGGTCGAGACCCCGGTCGATCGTGAGCAATCGCATCGTCTCGGCCATGTTGCTGTTCATGATCTCGAGAATCCCGGCGGCCGCGCGCTCGGCATCGAACCCGAGCTGTGACCCGAGCGCCTCGATCGCGGTCCGCGCGAGCTCAGGGCGCAGCTCGACGTCGCCGCCGAGCTTGAACATCGGGTCCAGGCGGCCGAGCACGACGTTCGCGTCGGTGGATGTTGCCGTCTCGCCCCCGCGCCCGTAGCAGGCGGGACCCGGATCCGCGCCCGCGCTCTGAGGCCCGACCTTCAGGATTCCAGCCGGGTCGATCCACGCCATGCTCCCGCCGCCGGCGCCGATCGATCGGATGTCCAGCATCGGCGTCGCAACCGGGATTCCGAACTCGAGGTCCCGCGTGGTGGTCGTGGCGGGTCGGTGATCGGCGACCAGGCAAGCATCGAAGCTCGTGCCTCCGATGTCGGCCGTCATCAGCGGATCCACCTCGAGGAGCCCGCCGAGGTGGAGGCTGCCGATCACGCCGCCGGCCGGTCCACTCTGGATCATGGTGACCGGCTGGTTCTTCGCGCTGGTCGTGCTCATGACACCGCCGTTGCTGCGCATGATCAGTAGGCCGCGGGCGCCGTCGTCCTCGATCCGCCGCTCAAGCGATGTGAGGTATTCGTCAATGTTGGGCTTGAGATAGGCGTCGATCACGGTGGTGCTCGTGCGCTCGAACTCGCGCCACTGCGGGAATACGTCCGAGCTGATGGAGACGTAGACCTCCGGGAAGAGCTCCTGGACGATCTCGCGCGTACGCTGCTCATGGTCCGGATTCAGGAACGAGAACAGGTAGCTGACGGCCACGCCGCGCACATCCGCGCTCTTCAGCTTCGCCACCGCCGCGCGCACGTCGTCCTCATTCAGCTCTGTGACGGTCTCGCCGTGGGCGCCGATGCGCTCCTCGACCTCCAGGCTCAGCGCGCGCTCTACTAAGTGACGCGGCTTTACCCAGTGCAGGTCGAACGACTCGGGCCGGACGATTCGCTGGATGCGGAGCACGTCGCGGAAGCCCTTGGTCGTGATGAGGCCGATGCGCGGTCCGCGCCGCTCGATCAGCATGTTCGTGCCCACGGTCGTGCCGTGCACGAAGTACGAGATGTCCGCCGGCTCGAGCTCGGCCTTCGCGATCGAGTCGAAGATGCCGACGGTCGGCTCGCGGGGCGTGGTGAGCGACTTGGCGACGCGGATCTCGCCGGCGCCGTCCATGGCGATCAGATCCGTGAACGTCCCGCCCATGTCAACCGCGATGCTTGCAGCCATGTTCAGAGTCGACCGTTTCCGCTGGCGCCCGCCTCGGGATTCCGGGCGGTGCTAGAGAATCCCATACTTGTGGAAGACCTCGCCCACATCCTCGCCGGTGGCGAGGATCTCTCGCACATTCGTCTCACCAAGACCCTTCTCCTCCGCCTTGGCGAGCACATCCTCCACCGCCGCGCCCGGCACGACCACCACGCCCATGTCGTCGCCCACGACGACATCGCCCGGGTTCACGCGCGCCCCGCCGCATTCGATGGCCACGCCCCACTCCATGGCTTCCGAGCGTCCCTCCGAGTCGATGGGCGTCTGACCCGAGGCGAAGACCGGAAACCCGATCGTCTGGATTTCCGCGACGTCGCGCGTGAGGCCGTCGATCACGCAGCCCACGGCGCCGCGCGCCTGCGCCGATGTGCTCAGCAGCCCGCCCCACACGCCGGCCGTCCGCTCGCCGGTCGTGGTGATGACCAGCACGTCGTTGCGCTGCAGCGCGCGAAACGCCTCGAACAGGCGCTTGTACGGCTCCGCCGGCGGACGATACACGGCCGTCTGCAGGATCGGGACGGCGCGCCCGGCGACCACCGCGCCGTCGTACATCGGCCGGACGTCGTGTGACATCACCTCTAACGGGATGCCGAGACGGTCCATGCTGTCGCAGATCAGCGCGGTGTGGAGCGCCATGAATCGATCGCGGAGTGCGTCCGCGAGTGCTGCCCCGGCCATCAGGAAGACTCCTTCCGCCTGCGCGCTCTTCCCGCCCGCGTGGCGGCGATATTGACGGTCATCGTGCTTGCATCGAGTGTCACCCCGTAGTCGCGGTCGGCCTCCTCCAGCCCCAACAGCCCGTCGACGACATCCTCGCGGACCAGCTCGGGGTCGCGCTCGAGCGGGTCACCATAGCCGCCGCCCCCCGGTGTTCGGAGCAGGATCCGGTCGCCCGGTTCGAGCTTGACGTTTGAGAACTTGCCGTTGGAGATCGTGTCGAAGAGCTCCCGCGCCGTGCGCCAGCGACTGTCGCCGGCACGGCGGAAGAGCAGCGCCGTGTGGCCCCCGGCCATCCCGCCGCGCAGCCCCCATGCGCTCGTCTCGGTCCGGTTCAAGTGGGCGCTCACGATGATCGGCCGCACACATCGCCAGATGCGCTGAACGCCGTGGCCGCCGCGGTGCTTGCCCGCTCCGGCCCCGCCGCCCACCAGCGCGTATTCCTCGAGGACCACCGGATACCGGGTCTCCCACACCTCGCAGGGCGCGTTGAGACAATTCCCGTTCTTGACGATCTGCGCATCGTTGCCGTCGGCGTCGACGCGCCCGCCCCAGCCCATGCCTTCGTGGTGGAGGATGACGAACGGCTGGCCGGTGTCCTGATTCGTTCCGTAGAGACCGAGCAACCCGCAGGTGCCGCCATCCGCGGCCGAGCTGCGATCGCTCGCCTGCGCGAACGCCGACAGCAGAATGTCCACGGTGGTGGGGTAGGTGTCGGAGTTCCCGCCGACGCACGATCCCGGGTAGTTCACGTTCACGATCGTGCCGGGCGGCGCCACGATGCTGATCGGCCGGTACGCCCCGTGGTTCCAGGGGATCGGGTCGTCGATCATGTGAAAGACGCCCGCGTACGTCGCCGACGCCGTGGTGCCGAACGACTGGTTGATCGCGCCGGCGGCCTGCGGGTCCGATCCCGCATAGTCGACGATCAGCTCGTCGCCGCGAACGACCAGCGTCGCCCGGATCTTCCACGGACGGTCTGGGATCACGCCGTCGTCTTCCAGGAATCCCTCGGCCGAATACTCGCCATCGGGAAGGCGCTGGATCGCCTTTCGCATCAAGGATTCGGAAACGTCCTTGATCTGGGCCGCCAGCGCGTCGAATCTCTCGATGCCCAATTTCTCCACCAACTCGACGATTCGACGGTCGGCCAGGAACGTGGAGCCGACCATCGCCATCAGGTCGCCCCGTGACACCTTGGGGGTGCGCACGTTGGAGGTGATGATGGCGAAGATGTCCTCGACCGGCCGATCGTCACGGAAGATCTTGATCGGCGGCAGCCGCAGACCTTCCTGAAAGATGTTGCGCGTGTCGCCGAACGCGGCCGGCACCATCCCGCCGATGTCGGTCATGTGCGCGATGTTGGCCGTATACGCCACCACCGCGCCGTCGTGGAAGCAGGGCTTGAGCGTCATGAACTCCGGCAGGTGGCAGCCGCCCCGGTACGGATCGTTGTGCAGGATCACGTCGCCGGGCCGCATGTGCTCGTGGCCAACTTCCTTGATGGCCCACTCCACGGTGTGCACGATCGCGCCGATGTGGGCGGGACAGAAATCGCCCTGGGCGATCATCTCGCCGCGCGCGTCGAAGACGACGCAGGAGAAGTCGCGCGCCTCGTTGAACATCGTCGAGTAGGAGGTGCGCATCATCGCCACGCCCATCTCCTCACAGACGCTGACCAGAAAGTTCCGAACGACCTCGAGCTGAATCGGATCGTCGATCTGGAGATCGCTCGGGGCGTCTACGAATGGTGCGTGCGGCGTCATGTCGGATTCGGATTCGCGCGGCCGCCCGGTGGGGCGCCGCCGATCTAGAGCGCCGCTATGATAAGGCCCCGCACCGACTCGATTCCCGCTTCTGCCCGGCGGCGCCGGCAATCATTGACGGCAGAACGCCAAGGAGATACCCGCCGATGCGAGACGCACGCCAGGTCTACGACGATCACTGGGCCTCGATCTGCGCCGGCGATATGGACCGCGTCCTCGCGGACTACGCGGACGACGCGGCGTTCATGCGCCCGAACGCCGTTGCGCGCGGTCACGCCGAGATTCGGGGCGTGTTCGATGAGCTGGGCGACCAGCTTGCGGGCTTCGATCTCGCACAGGAATCCGTGACGGTCGACGGACCCCTGGTGCTGTTCGAGTGGAGCGGGCGGAACCCCGACGGTCGGACGGCGCAGGGCGCCGACTCCTTCTATATCACGGACGATCGGATCCGACTGCAGACGCTCAGCTACTCGATCTCAGACAGCTAGACGGTGATGCCGATCAGGTCGCAAGACGCGCTCGAGGGCGGGGAGGCCAAAACATGAACTCGGTGGAGATCCAATTCCTGGGCCACGCCTCGTTCCGGTTCACAGCGCCGGACGGACAGGTCATCTACTTCGACCCGTGGCTGGACGACAATCCGGTCTGCGCCGTGTCGCTCGGCGACATTTCGGAGGCCGATGTCGTCTGCGTAACCCACGGCCACGTCGACCACCTGGGCGATGCCATCGAATTGGTCAAGAAGACCGGCGCCACGCTGATCGGGAGTCCCGAGGTCGCGGGATACGCCGATACGCACGGAATCGGGTTCGACACCGATTCGTGCCCGCTCAATATCGGCGGATCCGCCACCCTCGGCGGCGTTACCTACACGATGGTCCGCGCCGACCATTCGACTGCCATGCACGGCGTCGCGTACAAGCAGGGCACCGCTTACGCCGAACCGGACGGCAGCGTCTGCGGATACGTGATGACGTTCGACGGCGGCCCGGTGATCTACGACACCGCCGACACCGGCGTGTTCGGCGACATGGCCCTGATCAGCCAGCTCTACGCACCGGACCTCGTGATCATGCCGGTCGGCGGGAAGTACACGATGGGCGTCAAGGAGGCCGCCATGGCCGCCGCCCTCACGCGGCCGCGCGCGGTGATCCCGTGCCACTACGACACCTTCCCGAATCAGGCGGCGGATATCGACGACCTGCGGCACCGCATCGCCGACCTCACCCCGCGCACGACGGTGCTCGAGCTCAAGCCTGGCGACACCATCAGCTACCCATAGCCGCACCGCGGTGAAGATCGCCAACGTCCAAACGGTTGCGCTCGACTTCGGCGAACGGCGCGCCACGAGCAGACGCCGTGCGTCGTGGACCGCCGAAGCCCGGGTCGGTTCACCGATGGCTCGCTATCCGCGTTACGCAGAGGTTCGATCGAACTGGATGCCGTCGTGGCCCGGCGTGGGCGTCGTCGTAACTGCCGAGGACGGCACCCAGGGCCTTGGCATTGGCACGATCGGCCGATCGATGGTCGCCTTGGTGGACGACTACCTCGCCCCCCGCATCATCGGCGAGCCGGCGCTGGCCACCGAGCGCCTCTACGACATGATGCTGCGGCTGTGCTCGCCCTTCGGCGCCACGGGGTTGGCGTCGTATGCGGTGAGCGCCATCGATCTCGCGCTCTGGGACTTGAAGGGCAAGGTGCTGGATCGACCGGTGTATGAGCTGCTTGGCGGCCCCTCGCGCGACGAGATCGTCTGCTACGCCACCGGGCCGCAGCACGAATGGCACATGGAGCTTGGGTTCACGGCCACCAAGCACCCCTGCCGCTATGGCCCGCCCGACGGCCTGGAGGGCCTGCGCCGCAACGTGAACGACATGGCCGCCGTGCGCGACCTCGTCGGCCCCGACATCGAGTTGATGCTGGATTGCTGGATGTCCCTGGACGTCGAGTACGCCGTGCGCCTGATCGAGGAGCTGCGGCCGTTCAAGCTCAAGTGGATCGAAGAAGCGCTGCCCTCGGAAGACATGGACAGCCACGCCGAGTTGCGCCGCCGCGTGCCCTGGCAAACGCTCGCCACCGGCGAGCACTGGTATACCCCGGTGCCGTTCCAGCACGCCGCCAGCCGCCGCCTGGTGGACGTCCTGCAACCGGACGTCATGTGGGTGGGCGGCATCACGGCCCTGGTGCGCATCTGCGCCATCGCCGACGCGGCCGGGCTGGCGGTCATCCCGCACGGCGGCGTCAACGAGCCCTACGGCCAGCACGCCTGCTACGCCATGCCAGGCATTCCGTGGGGCGAATACTTCGTGGCCTCCGGGCCCGACACCGACCTCGCGGACGCCGTCTCAGTGCCCGGCGCGGCCCACCCCGTCAACGGCCGCCTGCGCCCCTCGGACGCCCCCGGCTTCGGCATCGAGCTCGACCTCGCGACGCTGCCGCCGTACGCCTAACGCTGGGTGCCTGGCCGTAATAAGATAGCCCCCTCCCACGCGGTCTCCGGCAGAGTCAGAGTACGCCGATGGACGAACCGTTGCTCGATGGTCAGGCTCCTGCGGAACAAACGCCGGGCGCGGCACCGGGATCGAACAGCGTCAACGTGGCCGTTGCGGGCTGGCAGCGTCAGTTGCTGCAGCTCAACCGCCGCAACAACCTGCTCTATTTTAGGAAGAACCTCAAGCAGGCAGATACCCAGTCACGCTGTCGAACCATCATACGCTGCGTTCCCATCGTCAATTTCGGCCCTGACGAGATTGACGAGGCCCTACAGCAGGCGCGGAGCGGCCTGTCCTTCGATTACACGCCGCAGCGGCCGTTCGGCGGTTTCGATGAGGCCGGCGACGACATCGAGGTTGTACCTGGTGATCTGGAGACGGATGTCGATCCGCAGGCACTGCAGCGGACACTCCTGCGGTTCTTTAGGAAGGAACGCGAATGGCTGGAAGAACAGGGCATTAATGTCCTCTTTCTGGCCGTCGGTTTCCTAAAGTGGCTTGATGAAGACAGTGAGCGAGCGACCTCGCCTCTGCTGCTGCTTCCCTGTGACCTAAAGCGGTCGTCGCCGCGTGACCCGTTCGTTCTGCACCGGGAAGACGACGACACCTCGGCCAACGCTACCTTGCGTCACAAGCTGGATGAACTTGGCGTCGAACTCCCCGAATTCGAGCACGACTTGTACTCGGAGTATCTGGCTGACGTCTCCCGTCGGGTTGTTACAGGTCGGACTGGCTGGGGCGTCACGCAAGAGGTCATTCTCGCGACGTTTCAGTACACGAAGCTGGCCATGTGGGAAGACCTTCAAGGAATGCGGGATGCGGGCGTCAGCCACCCGCTGATCCGCCGACTGGCTGGGGAGACGATGCCGGAAGTGTGGGGTGGTGTCACGGACGGCGCCGCTCTTCGGCCGAAGTCAGATTTGGCTGGTGGACGGCTCGACGATATCCCCGAGATTCGCCAGACAGCCGCGGTGCTGCCAGCCGATCACAGTCAGCTGCGCGCAGTTGCGGCTGCCGGTTCCGGGAACCACCTCGTCATCCACGGGCCGCCTGGAACCGGCAAGAGCCAGACCATCGTCAATATCATTGCCAACCTCATGAGGCAGGGAAAGCGCGTGCTGTTCGTCAGCGAGAAGAGCGTGGCGCTGGATGTGGTCAAGGAACGCCTCGAACAGGAAGAACTGGGCGTATTTTGCCTGGACATGCACAGCGAGCGAGCGACGAAGTCGTCAGTCTATGGGCAGCTGCGGAAGTCTATCGAGGACGGACGCGTGCGCCACGACGGCGGACTCAAACAGAAAGAGCTCGAGGCCAGTCGGGCCAAGCTGAACGACGTGGTCCGCAGTCTGCATGAGACTAGGCATCCTCTGGAGCGGAGCATCTACCAAGTGCACGGCGAATACGCGCACCTGCGTGATTTGCCCACGATAGAGTTTCCCGTGCCAGACGCCGCCAGCCTTGACGAGGCCAGGCTGACAGCAATCACCTCGCTGGCCACGAGCATCGCGCGGCAGCCCGAGGGGTTTCGAGACCTGCCCACGACCAAGTGGGCCGCGTTGAAGTTGAGCGCCAGCTCGATCAGCATCGCGGAGCAGGTCAGGCGCGACGCGGATGAAGCCCTGGGAATCGTCCGGCGCACCATGCAAGGACTTGACGAGCAGTCCAACCGCTTGGGCGTCCTGCCGCCAGCGGACCTAGGGACGGCGGGCCGCCTACATACGCTCGCTTTACATCTATGCAAAAGGCCAGTGGTGCGACCGCACTGGCTGGAACGCCGCGCGCTTCCCGAGTTTCGCCGAGTCGCCCGGGAGCAGCGCGAGCAGCAAGCCGAGGCGCGGAGGCTCGCGGCCCGCATGGAACAGGCGTTTGGCGGAAACATCCCCGATGCCGACTACCAGCGGCTGTCACGCACGGCGCGTCCACGGCAGTCGGACATCGACGCGCTGCAAGCGGCGCTGGGGCCAGACTGGGCCCCGCGGCTCGTCCCGAAGCCCGACGCGCTGCTCAAGATGGTCGCGCAAGTCTCTGCCACGGCGACGGCGCTTGTTGAGGCGCTCGGCAAACTCTCTCGGCAGCTTGAGTTCGAGGTTCCGGCTAGCTCGTGGCCGGAAGCGTTGCGCGGGCTCGACATGACCCGCGAGTTGCTCAGTCTGGACGTTATCCCTGAAGCCTGGATGGACATCGATCATCTCGCAAACGTAAAGCTGCTGGCGGACGCTGCGCGTCGGGCACAGGCGGCGCTGGACGGCGCTGAAACCGATTTCTTTGCCTATTACGACCGGGAGCTTGTCGACGCCATTGACGACGGCATGCTGGTTCGCTACCGCACCGATCACCAGAGCGGGATGCGACGGTTGCTACAAGGAGCCTACCGAAGCGACCGGCGGCTGCTGCGCGGGTATGCCAGGGTGCCGGGCAAGCTCAGCCCTGCTGGGGGGCTGGATGTGGTTCAGCGGGCTATGGATATCCGCGAGATGCGCCGAGACTGGACCTCGGCCTACGCTGGTGTCGAGCCGATGCTTGGTCGCTACGCTAGCGAGCGGGAAACCGACTGGCCTCGGGTCGAGCGCCAGCTAGACGTCACAGCGCGTTTGTTGCGTGACTGGCCTGGGAACCCGGCCAGACTGCAGACCCTTCTGACCAGCCAAGAGACTCGCCAAACGCTGCGCAGTGCGTCGGATCGTGCAACGACCGCAATCCAGGCCCTGAAAACTGCCTTGCACGCTCTCCAGTCCGATCGCCTGGACCTGGATCAAGCAAGTCCCGCAGCCGTCATGACCGCTGTCGGACAGGCACAAAGGCCGCTAGAAACGCTGGTGGAACACTCACAAGCGGTCGCCCGGCGCCTGGTGGAGCCGCCTGACGACTGGTGGGGCTTCTGCCATCTGATCGACGCCGCGGCGCTGCTCCAGACCATCGAGCGACGCGAGGATGATAAGCGGGTTGCTCTCCAGAGGGACTTCGGCGTGTTCTTCAAGGGTCGCGACTCCGAATGGGACGACGTTCTGGTAGCGCTGGCGTGGTGCAGCGACTTGCTCGATCTGGTCACTGGAAGACCGGGCGAGCGCCTGCGCGAGGTAGTGTGCGCGCCCAAGCTTCCGTTTGATCCGGGCGTGTTGGCCACTGAGATCGAGTCGCTGCGATCGTCGTACCCACCTGATCTCCAAATGCTGGATGTGCGCTTTGACGCTGTGGCTTCTGCCTGGGGCGCATGGTCGTCGGCGTCGTTTGACGCCCTGGCCGAATGGCTGCAGTTCATCCGCAAGGACGCCGACAACGCAGCGAGCTGGATCGAGTTCAAGCAGGCGTGCAACGACCTGGACCAGAGCCTCGGCCCGGGTACAGTTCAGCGCATTCGCAGCGTCACTGACGACTCACGCCAGGTACCCGGGATTGTCAGGAAACGCCTGTTCTCCACCTGGCTCGATGCGATCTGCCCGCAGGATGTGCGCCTCCGCGACTTTAGTGCGCGGAATCACGAAGAGCGGCGACACGAGTTTCGGCGCCTGGACACGGACTACTTCAGGGTCATGCGCGAGCAGGTCCGCCAGGCACTGTTTACCGAATACCCCGGCAACCAGACAAGTGTGACTGACGCAGGGCAGCTCGGCGTCCTTAATGGCGAACTTAGCAAGCGCCGCCGACAGATGTCGGTGCGTCAACTGCTCGTTAGGGCCCCACAAGTGATCCAGGCGCTGAAGCCATGCTTCTTGATGAGTCCGCTGGCAGTCAGCCAGTACCTGGCGCGCACGAACGCCGTCAGCGCGAACATTCGCTTCGACACCGTTATCTTCGACGAGGCTTCCCAGGTGCTGCCCGAGGACGCGGTTCCCGCGATTTCCCGGGCTGAACAGGCGATTGTCGTTGGGGATCGCAAGCAGTTGCCGCCTACGACTCTGTTTCAGCATCGATATGAGCACGAGGGTGAAGACGAGAACAGCGACGATGACACCGACTGGTTCGAGGGACGCGAGAGCATCCTGGACGTTCTGGTCGGGATGGCAGGAAGCGGCGTCACTGAGCACTACTTGGGTGTTCACTACCGCAGCCGGCACGAAAGCCTGATCCGATACTCAAACCACTACTTCTATGAAGACCGGCTGCTGACATTTCCCAGTCCTGGAAGAACTGCCGCCGTTGGCGTCGCGGGCGTCTATCTCCCAGACGGTCGGTATGACGCCGGGGGCTCTCGGACTAACCGAATGGAAGCAGAGAAGGTTGTCCAGCTGATCTTCAATCTGATGCGCACGCGGCCTGCGGAAAGCGTTGGCGTGGTCACGCTCTCAAGGGCGCAGGCCGACCTGGTCGAACGACTTATCGACGAGGTCCGGCTAAACCAACCTGAATTCGACCAACACTTCGCGCCGGAGCGTGAGGAGCAGTGCTTTGTAAAGAACCTGGAGAACGTCCAGGGGGACGAGCGTGATCACATCGTGCTGTCGGTCGGGTACGGGCCGTCTACCGAGTCCGGCCAGGTCTACAACAGGTTTGGGCCGATCAATAATGAAGGCGGCGAGCGCCGGCTGAACGTGGCCGTCAGTCGAGCTAGGAAATCCATGACGGTCGTGCATTCACTGAAACCCGAGGATATTTCGTCAGAGAGCAGGGGCGCGCGGCTCCTCAAGCGCTATCTCGAGTTCGCGCGGAGTCCCGACACGGCGATCGAACAGAATGTAACCGTCAACGCGCAGGCTGAGACCGAAAACTCGTTCGAGGAAGCCGTGCGGCGGGCGCTGGTCGAGCGCGGCCATCAGGTCGATGTCCAGGTTGGCGTGAGCGGGTATCGCATCGATCTGGCGATCCGAGCGGACAACGGTCAGGGCCACGCGCTGGGCATCGAGTGCGATGGCGCGACCTATCACAGCGCCCCGGCAGCCCGCGATCGGGATTGGCTGCGCCAGTCGATTCTGGAAGGGTTGGGCTGGAAGATTCACCGGGTCTGGTCGAGGTCGTGGATTCAGAACCCGGAACGCGAATTGGAGGCGATCGAGCGAGCTCTTCAGAAAACGAATGCCGAACCGGCCGATGACCAGCCCGAGGTGGGCGGGCGCGAGCCAACTGAGGCGGTTGACACCGGGGCTGAGTTCGACTCGCTGGCAGATGGTGCTGGTCCAACCGTCACTCAGCAGCGTCAGTCGAAGACCGTTCCCGACCATGCCGTGGACGGTCCGTTTGACCGCTACGAGACCGCCGACCTCTCGCGCATTCGTCTTAGGGCGCGAAGCGTAGGCGGCGAAAGCCTCGAAGAGTTGTGCGAGCTGGTCACAGAGGTCGTGCGCGTGGAAGGACCTGTGCACACGAACGTCGTAATCGAGCGAATCAGGCGGCGGTTCGGCGGCGGAAGAGTGCGGGGGCGCACGCGTGACCGGCTTCACAACGCGATGCGTGACGCGGTGTCGAGGAACGATTTGGCATGGGTGCCGGAATCTGTCGGCAACACGTTGTTCGAAGAGCGATTCCTGGTCTTGGTCAGACAGTCGGGCTCGGTCCGCCCGCGGACGCCCTGGGACGAGGAGTCGAGGAGAAGAATCGAGCACATCCCGCTGGCCGAACTGGAGGCTGGAGTCCTGGCGTGCGTCAAACTACTGTATGGAGCGGGACGCAACGATCTGATTGCGGAGACGGCCCGCCGGTTTGGCTTCCAGCGGACCGGTAAGTACATCGCGAGCCGGATCGGCGAGGCCGTCGACCAACTGCACAGCGATGGCAGATTGACCGGCGACGCACAGATGCTGAGCCCCGCCAGTTGAGCAGCCGAGGGCCGCTCGCGACGACCGTCGCGTCCATACCTGGCCGCGCCGAGCCATTCGTTGTATCCAAGCCATCAGTCCGTGCGAACGTCTGCCGGGCCGTCAAGTGACACTGGTGTCCCCGTCGTCCACAATCGCCGGCGCGGGTTGCAGCACACCAGGAGCGCCGGGCTGTGAAGATCACCGATATACGCACGTTTCTCTACGCGGCCGAAGAGGCCGATCGGCGCTTCGGTCCCATCCTGTTCGTGCGCGTGGACACGGATGCGGGCATTTCCGGCTGGGGCGAGGGGTCAACCTGGGCCGGCGGGTCCGCGCTGATCGCCGACTACGGGCTGCGGCAGATTCGCGACATGCTGATCGGCCGCGACCCGTCGGAGATCGAGGCCATCTGGCACGACATCTACCGCCGCTATACCTACATGGGTTCGAGGGGGCTGCCCACACAGGTGCTCAGCGCCATCGACATCGCGCTGTGGGACATCAAGGGCAAGGACCTGGGGCGACCGATCTACGACCTGCTCGGCGGCAAGGTGCGGGAGAACGTTCCGGTCTACGCCAACGCGTGGTGGCCGGACGACGCCCACGAGCCACAGGCGTTCGCCGACGCGGCGCTGCAAACCGTCGCCAGGGGCCACCAAGCGCTCAAGCTTGATCCCTTCTTCGAAATGGCGGAAGCGTTCTACGCGTACGTGAGCGGCGAGATCACCCCCGAGCACGAGTCGCTCGGGATCGCGCGCGTGGCGGCCATTCGCGAGGCCGTGGGGCCAAACATCCACATCCTGATCGACGCCCACGGCCAATACGACGTGCCGAGCGCCATTCGCGTCGCCGACCGCCTGGCCGAGCTGGACATTGCCTGGCTCGAGGAGCCGGTGCCGCCCGAGAGTCACGACGCGCTGCGGCAGGTGCGCGAGAACACGGCCGTGCCGATCTGCGTGGGCGAGCGGCTGTTCACGCGGTTTGACTTCGCGCCGATCCTCGAGCAGCGTCTCGCCGACTTCATCATGCCCGACGTGTGCTGGACTGGCGGCATCAGCGAGCTGCGACGGATCGGCGCCCTGGCCGAGGCTCACTACGTGCCCCTGAGCCCGCACAACGCCGCGGGGCCCATCCAGATCGCGGCGGGCTCGCACGTGGCGCTGACCACGCCGAACTTCTATCGGCTGGAGCACGCCATGAACTGGATTCCCGCCTACAACGCGCCGCTGCGGGAGCCGCTGGGATTCGAGCGCGACTTTCTGACGGTGAGCGACCGGCCGGGTCTCGGCATCGACATCGACGAGGACTATCTCGAGCGGCGAAAGTACTCCGCTTGACATAACTTGCATTCGATCGATGCGCGGCTACCAGTTCGTGTAGGCGCCGTCGCGTCGACGCCAGTGTGGCGTCTCAAAGAGCGCGAACGGGTAGTCGTCGAGCGCGTCTTCGTTGACCTCGACGCCAAGGCCGGGCGCCTCGGGCAGCGGGAAAGAGTCGCCCTCGAGCGCCAGGCTTGCCGGGAACAGATCCTTGGGCCGCTGCCGCACGTGCCAGTTGTACTCGAGTAGCGCGAAGTTCGGGGTGGCCACGCAGAAGTGCACGGCCGCGGCGGTCGAGACCGGTCCCAGCGGGTTGTGCGGCATCACGTCGATGTAGTGCGCCTCGGCCATGGCGGCCACCTTGCGGGCAGCGGTGAAGCCGCCGACGTTGCAGACGTCGAGCCGCACGTAGTTGGCCAGCCCCCGCTCGATGAACGGCGCGAAGACATAGATGCCCGAGAACTCCTCGCCGATCGCGAACGGGATCGGTGTCATGGCGCGCAGCGCGGCGTAGGCGTCCGGGCTCTCGGCGCGGATCGGTTCCTCCAGAAACATCAGGCCGATGTCTTCGACCTGGCGCGCGAACTCCGCCGCCTCGGCGACGCTGAGCCGGTGGTGGAAGTCGACCGCGAGGCGCAGCGATGGGCCGACTCGCGCCCGGACTTCGTGCAGCTGGTCGGCCATCCACTGTAGCGATTCCCACGGTTCGAAGAGGCCGTCGGCCTGCGGCCGGAAGTCGGGATCGGACATCTCCGGGGCGAACCGCACGGTCGACCAGCCCTGATTCATCAGGTGCTCGGTCTGCTCGGCCAGCGTGTCGCCCTCGCCGGCCACGGCATCGACAAAGCACCGAACGCGCTCACGGGTCGCGCCGCCGAGCAGCTGCCACACCGGCACGTTCAGATGTTTGCCCAGGATGTCCCACAGGGCGATGTCGATGGCCGACGCCGCGGCCGTGAGGATCGTGCCGCCCTCGAAGTACTGGCCCCGATACAGGATCTGATTGATGTCCTCGATACGGCGCGGGTCGTGCCCGATCAGAAACTCGCGAAAGTGTTCGATCGTGCCCCCCAGCGCCAACTCGCGACTGGCGGTGCCGGCTTCGCCCAGCCCATGGATGCCGGCATCGGTCTCGACCTTGACCATGAACCGGCCGCGATGGCCGACGGTCGGCTCGAAGTGCTTGACGTCTGTGATCTTCATGGGGAGGCGTCTTCCTCGCGGGTGGCGTCGCCCGAGGCGCGGGCATCGGATAGGCGCTCATAGTCTGCCCGGCTCACCGCGCGCGCAAACGAGGGGCCGCCGTTCGAAACCGCTCGCCCGGCCCGCTAGTCTCTGCATCGAGCCGTGCACCGAGTGAGGGGCAGTCTGTGGAACCGATGCCGCGACGGCGATTCGGACGCACCGATCTGATGGTTTCGCCGATCGGGCTTGGCACTGTCTCGTTGGGCCTGGCCGAGCGCGTTCGCACCGACGCCGACGCGACCGCGATCGTGCGCGCCCTGTTCGAGGTCGGCGCGAACGTGATCGATACGGCGCCGGTGTATGGCGAGGCCGAGCGTCGCATCGGGATCGCGCTCCGCGACCTCGAGGACGAGGCGCCCCCGGACCTGGTGGTCGCCACAAAAGTCGGGTACCGGCCGGATCCGTTCGACTATTCGGAGGCGCAGACGCGCGCCTGCGTCGACGAGAGCCTTCGCCTGCTGGGACGCGACCGGCTCGATCTGGTCTACATCCA
This sequence comes from Chloroflexota bacterium, assembly GCA_965247475.1. Classification (GTDB taxonomy): domain Bacteria; phylum Chloroflexota; class UBA11872; order UBA11872; family UBA11872. Next base: position 1,327,693 of record OZ252016.1, on the reverse strand, counting down.
CGATGTGGAGATCACCAAGTTCGACACTGTGATGAACGGGAGCCTGGTCGCGCTGCAAGACCTCCGGGCCAGCGGTGTGGTGGGCTGCATCGGGGTATCCGGCGGGACGGTCGACGTGCTGCGGCAATACGTGGAAACCGGCGAGTTTGACGCGGTCCTCACACACAACCGCTACACCCTGCTCGACCAACCGGCCGGCGGCCTGATCGGCCGGGCTCACGAGCTCGGCGTGGCGGTTACAAACGCCGCGCCTTTCTCGGCGGGCATGCTGGCGCGGCCGTTCGATCCCGGCGGCACGCACACCAGCGGGCCGTTCGCGGCCCTGGACTTTGAGCAGGGGCGGCCGGAGGCAATAGAACGCGTGCGAACGATCGCGGCGATCGCGGCCGGCTACGGCGTCGACCTGCCGACCGCGGCGGTGCGGTTCTCCACGCGGAATCCCGCCGTGCAGCTGACCGTGCTCGGCGCCGAATCGAGCGACGAAGTGGCGACCGCGGCGCGCGCGGCTACAGCGGAAATCCCCAACCGAATGTGGGCCGAGATCGCCAAAGCCGCGCCGCCGAACCTAGTCGATCTACCAGGCGAACCACCGCAAGACCCGGACTGAGCTCGCCCCGGCTGGACCTGCACGCGAGCTCGCGCAAGCAGGCGCAGAGCCTGCCCCGGACGCGATCCGGGGCTGGAATCCAGGCGACACCCGCGTTCGCCCCTTCGGTGGCATTCGGGCTCATTCAGCGCGCCGCCCAGCGGCAGCGTGTCCATTACTTTCACGTCACCGGGACCAACTACCTGTTGGCCACGCTGGTGGCGCTGGCGTGGGTGGTTGCTCAGGGCGGCTGGGAGGCCTCGCCGCTGGTCTACTGGGTTGGGTTGCTCAACGGCGTTGGCTTCGCGGTCCTCATCGTCTTGCAGTACTTCATGCTCCAGCAGCGAGGCGTGGGGATCACGTTTGCGCTCGGCTCGCTGTCGTTGCTGGCGCCGATCATGGTGTCGCTGGTCGTCTTCGGAGAGCCAGCCGAAGCGGTGACGCTCAGCGGCATTGCGCTGCTGGTGGTCGCGGCGCCCCTAATCGCTTATCGGCGGATGCCGCTGCTGCCGGCGGCGAAGGTGGGGCTGTATTGGGCGGTGGTTGCGGGTCTGCTGGGATTCACCGCGGGCACGCTTGTCCTGTGGAGGGTCATCAACGAGGTCACGCCGGCGGCTGATCGCGGGGCGTTCGTCTTCGCGACCTTCGCCGGCGCGACGGTCACGGCGGCTCTGACGCTCGCCATATGGCGGTGGCGCGATGGTCCGGCGCCGCCGGTTCGTCGGGATGGTCAGGTGCGCGCGGGATGGGTCGGTGCGCGGTCGTGGATCCCGCTGCCGATCGTCATGGGCGTCGGCCTGGGCCTGTGCAACGTTATCCAGCTCTGGCTGTTCCTGGCCGCGCTGCGTGAAGTGCCGGGCGCCGTGGCCTTCCCGGTGCACAGCGCGGGCACCGTGTTGCTCATCACGCTGGCCGGATGGATCGTCTGGCGCGAACGTCACGGACCCGTCACTTTGCTGGGGATCGCCGCAGCGCTTGTAGGGCTTGTGCTGGTCAATCTCTGAGCCGAGCATCCTCGTACCCCGCCCTCGTGAGTGGCAGGTCGTGCTCGGCGTCGGCCCCCGACCCGGCGGCGTGGTCGGTGCGCGAGTCGACCGTGAACCCGAGCGATTCGAACATCCGCCGGCTGCGCGGATTCTCAGCGTCGACGCACGCATAGATGATGTCCACGCCATCGCGGCGGAAGCCAAGGTCCAGCAGCAGCCCCACCGTCTCACGGCCTAGTCCCTGACCCCACAGCGCCGGCACGCCGATGGCGATGTCGACGCGCCGCACGTCTTGGCCGGGATGGCGAGCCGCGAGCCGTTGCAGGTTCATGCGCTGCAGCCAGCATTCGCCGACGGGCTCGCCATCGAGTTCCATGAGAAAGCAGTACGCGTTGACGGAAATCGAACGGTAAATGCGCTGGACGTCTTCCAGCGTGCGTGCCTGCACGTCGTCGCCCTCGGTCCACTGGAGCAGCTCGGGGTCGTTGTTCCACGCCAGCAGCGACGCCCAGTCGTCCTCGGTCAGCGGGCGGAGAAGCAGCCGCGGTCCGCGGAGCGTGACGCTGTGCGTTCGGAGCTTGGCCGGCGGACGCGCCAGTGCCTGACGATGCTCGTCGGTCGTGGCGTGAGCGTCGCTGGACATGAGGGGCGCGCCTATACTCTGCCCGGTTGAGCGGACGGTCGGCGAGTCTCCCATGAAGCTGCGCAACGTCAACACCACCGATATCGCTGCCGCCATCGAGGCGGGCGCGCGCACGATGGCCAGCGTCTTCAACGCGGACGACGACGAACTCCCGTTTTTTGGCTCCGAGGTGTGGCCCGACCCGCACCTGGCCTTCAGCTCGGTGTTCTCCGAGGCCCACATTCCCGGGCGGCATCTCAACGCCCTGCTGACGGCCGAGTCCCTGGGCTTCGCCATCGACGAGTCGGCGGTTGAGAAGCACTCGCGGGCCGCATTCTTTTCCTACAGCGGACCAATGCCGCTGCCGCTCAATCGCGAGCGGACCGACGGTGCGCTGGTGAACTTCCTCACGCACAACGCGCGCGAAGGCTTCCACGCGCTCTATGCGCTGGCGCGCTTCCGCGACTCGGCGCGTGCCCGCGAGGTCACCGAGGCCAGCATTGAGGCGATCAACCGTCTCTGGGACCCCGACCGTGGCTGGGATCGCGAGAAAGCCGCCCGCGCCCACGGCATCGACGTCAAAGTCGAAACCACATTCATCCGAGGACTGGGGCGCGCCATCGGTCCGCTGGTCAAGTACTACCGCGCGACCGGATACGGTCCGGCGCTCGACCTGGCCATCCGGCTCAAGGACAAGGCCGTGGCGGACCACTTCACCGCCGACGGCAGCTACGACACGGCGCGCTTCGGCCCGCACACGCACTCCACCACCTGCGTCATGTCCTCGCTGGCGCAGCTGGCCGACCTGCTGGGCGACGCGCCGCTGATGGAGCGCGTCAGGACCTTCTACTCCCGCGGACTGTGGGAGATTCGCGACGAGCTGGGGTGGGTCATCGAGAGCAGCCTGCCGGACGCGCAGCCCGACTTCGGCGAGGTCAACAATACCGGCGACATCCTGGAAACCGCGCTCATCCTGGGCCGCTGGGGCTACCCCGAGGCTTACGACGACGCCGAGCGCATCCTGCGCGGGCATCTGCTTCCCAGCCAGCTGCGCGACGTGTCATGGATACAGGCGCCGTCCGACCCAACGGGCGGCGACGGTCGCCGCGATGTGGCCGAGCGCCATTGGGGGGCCTTTGGTTTCCCCGCGCCCTATGGGCACCGGCCGGTTGAGGCGTCTCGCATCTCGTTCAACATGGACATCGTCGGCGGCGCGGTGGCGTCGCTCTGCGAGGCCTATCGCGACGCGACCCGGCACGACGCGGCGGGTCACTGGGTCAACCTGCTGTTCGACCACCGCACCGAGGCCATCGAAGTCGAGTCGCCCTACCCCGACGGCGAGCTCGGCGTCACTCTCAAGCGGCCCGGACCGCTCTTCGTGCGCGTGCCGGCTTGGGCGAACCTGGACAGCGTGGCGGTGCGCGGCGCGACCGTGTCGCGACCGCGCGGCGGACGCTACCTCGTGCTGGCCCAGCCGCCCGTCGGCCGGCGCATCACCTTCGCGCTCGATCTGCCGATCAACGAAATCGTCCTGCGGCACCGCACGCGTGACATTCGGGTTCGCCTGCGCGGCGACGCGGTCGAGGCCATGGACAACTTCGGCCAGGACCTGACCTTCTTCGACCCGATGTCCTAGTTGCGCCGGCCCGCATCGCGGAACTCGCGCACGATGCGGCGCCGCTGCGCGCGCATGGCCAGGTCAAGGTTTGGAGCGTCGGGGTCGGCGGCGAATACGTCGATGATCTCGCGCATGCCGCGCACCGACGTCGCTGACACGCCCTGCGCCTCGGCCCACGCCGCAACCGCCCATCGCGAGCCAGCTGGCGCAGTCTGCGATCCGAGATACCCAGTTCATCGGCGGCCTGCCTTGCGGTGACGTTGATGACATCATCGGCGGGCGTCTCGGAAGCCAGCTCGAACTCCAGGGGGGTCGGCTGCTTGACGGTGCTCATCTCGTGAATCAGAAACCCAATGACTTCGCCGTCGTCGTCCAACCGCTTGAGGATGCGCTCGTCATCGGTGGGGGTGAAGTACCCCTCTCTGAACGCCCATAGCACCTCGAGCATGTCTCCTTCGTGGTCGTACCAAACGGACACCTTTCTGCTCGTCATGCTCAATCTCCTTTGATTCTCCGGTCCAGGTAGCCTGTGAGGATGAAGGAATGGCTGCTCCGCTTTCTTACCACTAGGCAGAGGTAGCGATTCCTGCCCCTCAGATCGGGGTAGCTCCGGTAGCAGAGTTGGACGGCCGGATCAGGTTTGGAGACCCGCACCGCGTTCGGCCTGGCGAGGGTCTCGGCGAGCCGATGCAGTTGAAAGGCCATTTCCGGGTGCCTTCGCAGCATGTGCCGGAGCCGCTCGTCCGTGAACCGGACCTCGTTTCCGTGCTCATCGGTGAAGCGCCGCCGTGGGCGCCGGCGCGGGCGTGCCGGGAGCGCGGGCAACGTCAACTGCACCCCGACCGCCGATTCATTGTAAGACCGTCGACTACGCGGTCTCCGCAGCTTCGCTCACGGTTGCAGGCACGGCCCGTCGGTATCGTGGTCGAGCGGGGTGCGGAATACCGAGGATGGCAGATGCCCTCGGAGCTTCGGCATTGCATCGGCGCATACGAGCGGCAGGCGGCGGTCGACATCTCGTCGGCTGATCACTCGCTGCTCACGGACGGAATGGCCGCGTTCCAACAGTTGACCGCGGAACAGCGCCTTGCACCCAAGAACGTTCGGGCTGCGGCTCAGCTCTTCGACCGACTTGGCAAGACGGCTGCGAGGGTCGATCTGCTCACCGAGTACTTGGCGCGAGATCTGGATACCGAGGAGGAGGCGTGGGCGCGCTGGGAGCGAACCGACGCGCTCGCGGTGCTCTGTCGCTTCGGCGACGCGGTGGCATCACAGCGCGGCTTCTATGCCTGGGCGGCGGAACGACTTGAACCCCACCGCTTGCTATGGGTGATGCACGACGGGTCGCAAGCTCTGGCGTGGTGGGCGAGCGGGCAGCTGGAGGCGTGGCTGGCCATCGTGCGTGGATTGCGCACCGCCGTTCCCGTCAGCGAGCGGACCCGCTGGTGGTGGTTTCAGCTCAGCCGCACTGAAGCGCGGGTGCTTGAGCAAGACGCACGGATCGACGACGCGCTGGTCGCCGCTGACCGGATCAGCGCGCTGGCCGATCGCTATCCGGCATGGGAACAGGTTGAGGGCGTGCGCCTGGAAGCGGAATTCGCGCGCATGGGCGCGCTCTCGCGGGGTGGTCGCGGCCCGGAGTTCGATGCCGTGGCTGACCGGGTGACGGCGCGCCTGGCAGTGTTTCAAACCGCGTACCCGGACGCCGGCCATGGCCCGCAGCAATACGGAATGCTCTGTCACAACGCTGCCGCGAGCCTCTATTCCGCGCAGCAGTATGTGCGCGCGGCCCCCTTGTTCCGAGAGTCGATTCGAGCGAGACCCGACCGCGCGCCCCTTCACGCATACATCTGGCTGGCCGCATCCGTATGGGCGACCACCCACGATCGCCGCGAGGTCATGGGCCTCCTGCGCGCGGCGGCGAACCGTGATCCATCGCGGTCGGTCTGGCGGCGAGCACGCGTCCTGGCGGAGTTCGGCGACCTTGCGGACGACGTGGAATTCGAGGCCGCCGCCAGGGGCGCATAGGCGTCACAGGTCGTACGAGCGGTGGCAATACGTCACGGGCTCGACAGAGCGTCCAGGTGTGCAAGTTCGCCGCGCGCGCCTCAGTCTCGGTTCGAACGGCCCCCGCCGACCGGCCTCGCCGGCCAGCCGGCCCAGGCTGCGTGCTGCGAGCCGGTGCCTGGCAGCGGGGAGGTGTCGCGTCTGCTCGGGAAGAGGGCAGTCCAACGGCCGGTCGGGGCGGCGAGATTCGAACTCGCGACCTCCTGAACCCCATTCAGGTGCGCTACCAGACTGCGCCACACCCCGGGTCGGCGAGTCTAGCAGAGGGGCGTTTGGGCTAATCCGGCGATGGCCGCAGCGCCAGCGTTCGCCGCAGGCGGCGGTATCGGCGCCACACGGTCCACGGCGGCGCGACCGGGTCCAGGTGCGACTTGATATCGCGCCACTCCACGCGGCGTCCGGCCATCACCTGGCGGCGCGCGCGCCGAAGCCGCGGCAGCGCGGCCAGCGCCGCCAACCGGCCGCGCAGCGCGGCCAGATTCCGCTGGCGCACGATGGTGATCGGCACCGAGGCAAGGTCGTACGCCAGCAGCAGCGGCAGGTACCTGAGCAGCGCGCCGGCGGGATAGTTCTTGAAGATCGTCAGGAACTTGTTCCGCCCCAGGTAGTAGGTCTTGGTGGGCGACTCCTCAATGCCGGTCGCCGAGTGCGCGTGCACGACCCTGGCTTCCGGCACGTACCAGGCCATCCAGCCGAGCCAGCGCGCCCGCCAGGCCAGATCGACGTCCTCGAGGTATGCGAAGAAGCTGGGGTCGAACCCTTCGGTCGCGTCCAGGAGCTCGCGCCGGTAGAGCGCCGCCCCGGCGGACGCACCGAACACCTCCCCCTCGCGGTCACCGCCGACGCGGCGTCCTGAGTACCGATCCCACGCGATTCCCAGCGCGTCGGTCGAGATCCCGGCGGCGTTGATGGTTTCAGGGTCGTGGGCAAACACCATGCGGCTCGCCCACATGCCGGCCTCCGGGTGCTCGCGGGCGGCCGAAAGCAAGCACGCCAGCCAATCGGGGTCTGGGACGGCGTCGTTGTTGATGGTTGCGATCAGCGGCGCGCGGGCCAGTTCGAACGCGAGGTTGTTGGCGGCGGCAAAGCCGAGATTGGACGGCAATCGGTGGAGTCGCACGCTGGGATGCGCCCGCGCGATCCATTCGGCGGTTCCGTCGCCCGATCCGTTGTCAACGACGATGACTTCGTGGTGCACATCGCGCTGCCCGATGATCGCCGGCAGCGACTGCTCCAGGAGATCCCGACCGTTCCATGTCACCACGACGACCGAGGCCTCGGGAACCGGGTGGGATGTCACGGGACCCGTGGGTGAGATCGTGGACTGTTCGCCGCGGAGGAGCTCACGCCATCTGCCCTGCGGATGTCGCAGGCGAGTGTGTCACAGGCACCTGCGCCGTCGACCGCCGCCGCTAGACTGAGTCGATTGCTCGAGCGTCAATCTCCGAACGCGACCGTATCGATGCCCCCGCCGCTTCGATTCCTCTCGCCGACCCGGCTGCGTGCGTACGACACCTGTCCGCTCCAGTACCGCTATCGCTATCTCGATCGGCTTCCAACCCGGTTCACCCCTCGCTCGCTGCTCGGCAACGCGATTCACCGGACGCTGGAGGCGAACTTCACCGAGAAGAAGCGGACGCGAAGGGACCTCTCGCTGGAGGCAGCTACCGAGGTCTTCGAAGCCGCCTGGGAAGAGGACTTGCCCACCGAGGTGCTCGAAGGCGACGACGCTGCGGCCTGGGAGCAGGCGCACGACGACGGTCTCATGCTTCTGGACTTCTACCTCCAGACCATCGCGCCCGGTGTGACGCCGCATCTCGTCGAACACCGCTTTCGGTTCGAGGTTCCGGGTCTGGACCTGCCGGTGGTCGGGACGGTCGATCTGATCGATCAGAACGGCGTCGTGATCGATCACAAGACGTCGTATCGACCCTATGCGGTCAACTACCTGGCGGACGATCTTCAGCTCATCTGCTACGCGATGGGCTACGCCGCATTCCGTGCGGGATCTCGGTTGCAACCGGGGCGGCTGCCGTCCGCCTACTTCGTGCCGGACGTGCGGGTGGACGTGCTCGTGACGACCGATCCTCCCACGCACCAGCAGCTTCGGGCGACGTACGGCGCCGAACAGATCCAGCAGCTGGTCGATCGAAGCCGGGCGGTCGTGCTGGGGATTCGAACGGAGGCGTTCCCCGCGTTCTGGAAGCTGCCGGGGCGCACGCGCGACGAATGGGTGTGCGCGCGCTGCCCGTTCAGCCCGGCATGCGACGATTCGCTCGTCGCGCCGGACCTACTGGAACCGAACGGCGAAGATCGAGATCAGGAAGAATAGGAACGCGATCACCAGCGTGAAGTTGAACAAGAGCCGGTCAACGCCGCGGCGGGCGTGGAAGAACGAGCTGTCGCTGCCGCCTAGCGGCGATCCAAGGCTCGTGTTTCGCGCCTGCAAGAGCACGGTGCCGATCACCAGCACCGCGAGGATCAGCTGCGCGATTTGAAATCCTGACATACGACCTTGCCTAATCCAGGGCGGTTGCAACGGGCGCCTCGTGCGCGGCCCGCGTCGCCATCGTAGCGGCTAGCCGGATCGCCGCGTCCAGACTGTCCTCGCGCGCGCGTCCTTCGCCGGCGCGCCCGAACGCGGTGCCGTGGTCGACGCTGGTGCGAATGATGGGGAGGCCCAGCGACACGTTCACACCGTCGAAGAACCCGGCCAGCTTCACCGCCACATGGCCCTGGTCGTGGTACATCGCCACGATCCCGTCAAAGCGACCTCCGACGGCTTTGTTGTAGACCGTGTCCGCCGGCTCGGGTCCACGGGCGTCGATGCCGTCGGCTCTCGCGGCCTCGATGGCGGGCACGATCTCATCCGCGTCTTCGTTGCCGAAGAGCCGATCCTCGCCGGCGTGCGGGTTGAGCCCGTTGACGGCAATGCGCGGCGCCGCGAAGCCCATCTGTTTGAGCGAGTCGTTGAGCAGCCGGATGCAATACAGCACGTTCTCGGTCGTCACACGCTCGATCGCGTGGCGCAGCGAGACGTGCGTGCTGTTGTGGATCACCCGCAGATTGGGCGCCACCAGCAACATGCGCGCGCCCGGTGCCTTGGTGATGTCGGCCAGCAGCTCGGTGTGACCGGCGTAGTGGTACCCCGCCCGGTTGATCGCTTCCTTGTGCATGGGGCCGGTGACGATGGCATCCACTCGCCCGTCCATCGCCAGCCGGGCCGCCTCGATCACCGCTTCGGCGGCGGCGCGGCCGCCCTCGCGCGTGATCTCTTTGAATGGAAGGTCGCTCAGGTCCTCGCCCCACGGATCGTGAAGGTCGAGCCTGCCGGACTCGAACGCGGCGGTCTCGGGAGTGGCTCGCTCGATGCTGACATCGGCGCCGATCAGGTCCGCGATCCGTCGGATCGCGGACACGCTCCCGACGGCGAGGGGCCGTGCGATCTGGTGGAGGCTCGATTTGCTGAGCGACTTGACCAGAATCTCGGGCCCGATGCCGGTGGGATCGCCCATCGTGACGGCGAGCAGCGGCCGCGCGGGTCCGGGTTGGAGCATTTGGGTGATCTGGCCGCGTACGCGGCGTGGGTGGTACTGGGCGCCAGTGTATCTGGCGCTGGCGCTGGGTCCGCTAGGTGGGCGTCGCGACCGGCGGCTCTCCGTCATTTGTATGTTGTCGAGGCCTCACCAACGGGTCAGGCGGTGAGGCTGGCGCGAGGGGCGCGTGCGGTTCGACCGTTGACCACCTGGATCAAAGGGACCCACTTCCCCGGCCCCGCTACATGGGCGTCGCGACCCGCGGCCCGAGGCACTCGAGCGCGGTCGCCAGGGCGCTCTCGCCGCCCATCGTCCCCCCTTTGGTCACGATCGGCATGCCTCGCCCGTGTGGCAGCGCCGCGACTCCAGCCGCAACGCCCCATTCGACCTCTCCGGTCAGCAATACGGTCTCCGATTCAAGTCCCTCGAAGACCGCCATAGCCGTCTCGCCGCCGGTCACAACCAGTCCCAGATCGGGCACCTCGCGGAGCAAGGCCCGCGCGGTCCCCGCGATCGCCTCCCGTTGCGCCTCCTCGTCGCCGGTGGTCGGATCGGGCTTGTCGATCACCGCGTCGAAGACGACGTTCCGGCCCGATCGCCACGCCCGCCGAGCCCGATCCATGACCGCGGCCCGCTCATCCCGGACAGGAGTGATCGGGATTCGTTCGACGGAGCAGGTTGACTCTAGATAGGCGAGTTGCCGCCGCGTGTGCTCGGCCGGCGTGCCGACCATCGCTGCGACGTGCGTGGCTCGATCGAGACCGATCCCCGTGAGGTCCGGCGGTCGCCCGCGGCGGCCCAGGTGCTCCGCCAGACCGGCGGAACCGGCGCACGTGCGCCGGTTCTCAGCCAGGTCTAGCGCCGCCGCCACAGTCGCCAGATCCTCGTCTGTCTCGATGTCCGGGACCGCCACCCGGATCCCCGCGTCGCGCGCCGCGATCAGTGCCTTGGCGAGCGCCCCTTCGCCGCCTCGAGTGATCGCGAGCGGCACCGATTTTGCCGACAGTCCGGAGGTCGACTCGATCAGCGTCGGTATATGCGATTCGGTGACGGGCGTGACGGCGTCGCGGCCCGGACTCGACTGATGGACCGGCGTTCCCCACAACAACTGCCGGCCGTTGATCGTGGTGCGGCCGCCGGTCGGGAAGGCCGGTGCGTACACGATCGTCGCGGTGCCGGTGGCGTCGAGTAGCGATGCGAGCTCGGGTCCGATATTGCCCCGAAGCAACGAGTCCGTTTTCTTGTAGATCCGGGACGGCTCGGTGAGCCGGAGCGCGCGGACGGCGCGGCCGGTGCGTTCTGCCGCGTCGGTGGGTTCGAGGCGACGGCTCTCCGTCGTGGTCGCGACGCAGTCGTCGTCGGGCGGCCATGCCCCCGCGCGCGTGGCGACGCGCGTGCCGAGCCCGGCCTTGCGGAACTGCAGCGCGGTGTCCAGCGCTCCGGTCAGATCGTCGGCGATGAGCGCCCAGCGCGGCATGTCGATCACGCCGCCAATGGGAGCGTATCGACCGCGTGCGTCAAGACCCCAACGGCCACCCGGTCGTGGCGATCCAAGGGAGGGGCGGTTCGCGAACCGCCCTCACAGGCTTCCGATGGACTCGGGACGGGCCCTCGGCTCCGCGTCGAAATCACCCGCAAGCACTCTCGGGGATTCGTGAACAAGGGCGGTGGGAATCACAACTAGCCTTCGATGAACCCCGTCAACGCGGCGCAAAAGCCGGGCGCCGCCTCGATGTGCGGCCAGTGCCCGACGCCGGTCATGGTCTCGACCCGGCCGTTGGCCGCGCGGGCGGCGACGACTTCGACATCGTCGCGTGTGACCAGCGGATCGGCTTCTCCGCGAACGAGCAGGATTGGCTTCGATACGCGCTGCACCTCGGCCAGGTACTGGGCCGTGATCATGTTGGTCATGCACCCGGCCACGATCTCCGCGTCCACTTCCGCGGCGGCGTCTCGGAGCAGCGCGTACTCCTCCTCGCCCGGACTCATTGCCAATCCGGATCGAAGCCAGGCGTCGGCCTGCTCGGGACCCCACCCGCGAAGCGCGATCTCATCCCGGCGCGCGCCCAGCCCGCGCACGTCGCGCACGAAGGCGCCCGAGCTCACCAGCGCCAGTCGTCCCACGTGCGAGGGGAAGCGGGCGGAGAAGCTCATTGAGACCAGTGCGCCGTAGTCATGCCCGACGATAGTGACCGGCTCGGTTCGCCCGAATGCGTGCAGCGTCCGATGGAGCACGGTTGCCGCCGAATCGATGTCACCGTTGAATCCAAGGCGTTCGCTCCGACCGAACCCGGGCAGATCAATGGCAAACGCCCGGAGAGTCTCGGGGAGCTCGTCGATGACGGATTTCCATGCGATCGATCCCGGACCCAGACCGTGCACGAACACGACCTGGGTTCGGCCGGTGCCGGTCGACGAAAGATTGATCGCGCCCCCGGCGAGGCTGACTAGCGGCATGGCATGAGGTCTCCCAACGTCGGCGCGTGCGCGGCTATCACCACTGCTCGCGGCCGTCGACGGCCGCGATGTACGGAAGGCCCCGATAGTGTCCATCCAAGTCGAGGCCGTAGCCAACCACGAATACGTTCGGGATATCGAATCCCACGAAGTCAACCGTCACCGGGGCGACGCGGCGACCGGATTTGTCCAGCAGGGCCGCCACGCGCAGCGAGGCCGGTCGGCGGGCCTGTAGCAGCTCCAGGATCGTCGTGAGCGTGCGGCCCGTATCGACGATGTCTTCGACCAGCAGCACGTGCCGATCGTTGATCTCATCGTCCACGTCCTTGGCGACGCGAACGAGACCCGTCGACTCGCCGCCGGCGTAGCTGCTGACGCTCAAGAAATCGACGGTGTGCTCGATCGCAAGCCGCCGGGACAGGTCGGCGGCGAACATCCACGCCCCGCGCAGGACGGTCACGAGGGCCGGCGCGTCGTCGCGATACTCGGCGCTGATCTCCGCCGCCAACTCGCCGACGCGCGCCTCGATCCGGTCGGCAGAAATCAGCGGGCGCAGCGCCTGAGCGCCGCCGTCAGTGGTCAGACGGGCGCTCCGCCGACGCCTCCTGGTCCCGAACGCGGTCGAAGAACGCGGTGATCGCCGCCCGCGCGCGCTCGATCCCGACGAGGGTCGGCAGTACACGGTCCTCGGCGATGTCTTGCACGCGGTCGTTCAGCCGTTCGACCGTGCCCGCCCCGCGGCGCAGCGCCCGCCGCACGTTCACGGTCGCTTCGACAACCGCGATCGAACCCACGATCCCGAGCGCGAAGATTGCCAGGCCGACCACCAGGCCCTGCACGACCAGCACGATCAGCGCGATATCGCGCGCCGCCTCCACTACCGGCGGCGTCCACGGCGCCGGCGTCGCCCGCGCGAGCCTCGGAATCGCTTCACCGTCGTCCGCTCCGCCTGCTGGGCGGCCTTCAGCGCGGCGGCGCGTCCCGCGCTCAGCCGCTCTGGCAGGCTTGCCAGTCCCTCGGCGCCGCCGTGCGCGGCCACGAACGTTCCGATCGCCCCGCCGACAAAGAAGCCGATCGCGCCTCCGATGAGAATCCAGATCAAGGTGGTTTCCAACTACCCGAAGAGCCGGCGGATGAAACTAAAGACCTGTCGAAGCGCGCCGATGGCCCGAGGCGTGGAGCGGCTGCTCTGCGCCACCATCTCGCCCACCGTGCCGACGGCTGATTGGACTGTTTCGACGGTGTCGCGCGCCGCGCCGATGATCGGCGCCACGTCGGCTCGGACGGCGGCGATCAGCCGCCACACCAGGAGTGCCGTGATAACGACCACCAGCGTGGAAACCAGCCCCACGGCGGCCAGGACCACCACTGCGATGTCGCGAACCTCGGGCAAAGTCATGCGCTAGACGGCCCTGGCCCGTGAGCGGCGCGTCGGCATGCGGACCATGCGTCGAACCAGCCGCCGCCGCACGTGTTTCCACGCCCTATCAACGGTTGCGCGCTCCCTGTGAGTGATCGCGTGATGGCTGTACATCGCCCGCACGTATGCCGCCGCCACCGTTTCAGGTGGCGGCGCGCCATCGACACGGAGTGCCGAGGAAGTCGCCGCACGCTGATCGGTGAGCTCGCCCGCCGAGAACAGCTCGGCGCTCAGGTCACGCCCAAACTCCCATGGGGTTTGGGCGTGACCGGCATTGTAACCGGCGAGTTTCGCGTACCGCACCATCCGACGATAGGAGTGCCGCACGGCGTCGGTCGGGTTGCGCAGGCGGTCCCGAAGGAGCCCGTACGCGATCCCGCCGAGTGCCAAGAGCACGATGACACCGATGAGCGCTGCAATCGCCATCAGCGCGCCCGAGATGCGGGCGAAGAACTCACCGATCGGATTCGGCCGTTCCGGCTGCAGCGGGCTGAAGTCCTGAAACTGGTCCTCGACGAGGCCGCCCAGAATCTCCTGAATCTCTTCAAGCGTGAAGTCCACGGCGCCTGTGCCCAACTGGCCGGGACCCTCGGCGCCCTCACCGTCGCCCTCGCCGCGGGCCACCGGCGCGCTGAATCCCGACGGCTCGAACACGATCCATCCGTAGGTGGGGAAATACGCCTCGACCCAGCTGTGAGCGTCCTCCGCGGTCACGATGAACCGTTCCGACCGTTCGTCGAATGTGCCGAATGAGTAGCCCGTCACGAGCCGCGACGGAATCCCTATGTCCCGGAGCAGCACCGCCATTGCCGACGCGACGAGCGCTGAGTGTCCGCGTCGTATCTCAAACAGAAGGAAATCCACCGAGTCCTGCTCGGGCGGCACGTTCGGCGCGTTCGCATCGAATGGCAGCCGCCGGAGGAAGAACTCGATTGCCAGCGCGCGGTCGAACGGGGTCTCGCCGACCTCGCGCATCCGCGCGCCGAGCGCATGGACGCGATCGGGCAATTCGGGCAGCTCGAGGTAGCGGCCGATCCACGGCGGATAGTCGGACGGCGCGGTGCGAAGCTGGTCGTCAGTCGCTCCCGAGACCGACGAATCGACCGAGTACTGCAGGCGCTGACCGACCCGCCGCGTAGCGCGGATCGAGGCGAAGTCCTGGATTTCGGCATCCGCATCGTCAACCTGCACCAGGTAGCGGCGGTTCAGCCGCAGGGGATCGCCCGGGGCGTAGAGCACCGAGCTGTTCGAATTGAGAATCTCGACGTTCGTGCGCGCCACAATGCGCGACCGCAGCTCGAGTTCGGGATTGACCAGCGCGTTCGGCTCACGCTCGGCGAGCTGCCGGTACGAGCTCCGCCATCCTTGGCCCGTGTAGATATCGAACGTCTGCCCCCGCCAGTACCCCGCCGACGTTGACTGGATGAACAGCGTGCCCTGTCGGCCCAAGGGCTGCGACCCCGAGAGCGCGAGCGTCTCGCGTCCGGTGAACCCGGCTCCCGACGGATTGGACACGCCGCCGAACAGCCGCTGAACCCCAGCCTCGACGCTGCCCCAGCTGTCCCCGAGATACGTCCAGAACACCTCCGCCAGCGGGTTGCTTGCCGCCCGCGGCAGGGCTATCGAGATCAGGACCACGAGGGATATCACGGCCACGCTGGCCGTGAGCACCCCGCTCCCCAGATCGCGTGAGTAGTCGGTGCTCGAGGCATCCCACTTCCGTTCGAGCACGGCCCACCGCAGGTACACCGCGAGCCCCAGCGCGCCGAACAGGAAGAGCGCGAACGGAATCAGATCCGCGCCGATGTACGTGATGTTGATCCCGATTGCCAGGGTCCCGGGCAGCGCCGCCAGCACCACGCTCCGGATGCGAAACGTGGCCCACGAGGCGACGAACCCCATGGCCCAGGAGGCCAGCGTCATCCAGAAGAGAAAGATGACGTTGTCGCGACTCACTTCCAGCGCCAGCGCCGAGGCAAACCACGACTCCAGCCGGAAGTACAGATCCACGAACAGCTGCCACGTCTCATTGACGGCCGCGCCCAGCGGTTGCTCGCCCGCGAACTCCCCGGCCTGGCGGAGCTGGACCCATTCGACGGTGCCCCCAAAGAGCTCGGCGAAGTTGCCTATGCCGTCGACCGGTCCCGGAAATGCCTCCGACGCGACGATGTAGGCGACGGCCAGATCGAGAAACGCGCCGATCGCGATGATCCAGCGACTGCTCAATCGCGTGCGTGACAGCCAGAGGGCGGTCAGGATTCCAAGCGCGCCGACGGAGAACGTGACCTCGGTTCCAGGCGCCCACCCGGCCAGGTGGACGCTGACGAGCGGCGCGATGGTGACGGCCAGTAGGAGGCCCGTCGGCAGCCATGACCTGGCCGGCAGCACGGCGCCGAACCCTGACCGCCGGGTGGCACGCGCCGCGACTGTCATCGCCGCACCCTTACGTCGAATTCATGAAGGCTGGGCGTATGCGCGTGCGCTCGAAGTCGGCGCGCGTCTGGCCGTCGGGCTGGATGGTTGCGAACGCCATCCCCTGAGACAGCGACATGAACCCCACCCCGGCGGCGGCCGCCTCGGCTTCCAGGCCCCGATTCGACGGCGCCTTGCCGAATGTCGAGGCGTCAAGCGCGATCGCCAGCGGATAGATGGATCGCTGACCGGCCTGCGACAGCGCCCGCAGCCATTCGACGTCGGCGGACGGAGTGATCGCCACTAGGCTCGCGCCCCGTCCGAGCACAGGCAGCGACGCACGGATGGCGTCGGCGAAGTCGGTGCGGGCGCGGGCGCGTATCAGCGCGAGCGACTCGAGAATCCGCCACAGCTGCTTCAGGCCGAGGCGGGGTTCGATCAGATAGCGCTCATCGCGGCCCAGAGCGATGAATCCGACGGATTTATTGTCACGCACGAACTGGTATGCCAGCGATGACACGATCTTCACCCCGTACTCCTCGGTCGATTCGTTGCCGGATCCCGCCTGCACGGCGGCGTCCAGATCGAGCGTGATCCAGAGGTTGGCCGTCGGCTCGAGATCGAACTCCTTCACCAGCAGATGCTCGCGGCGCGCCGATGACAGCCAGTGGATCCGCTTGAGCGGATCGCCCGGCCGGAAGTCTCGAATCCCGCCCGCGTCCGACGTGACCTGCTCGGTTCGAATCGACGACCGCGAGGTTCCGACCATTGCGCCGGCGGGGATCTGAACGTCAGCCATCGCCGATATCGGCGGGTAGACCACGATCTCGGTGGCCCCGCGCGCCCGGCGCACGGACGAGAAGATCCCGAACGGGTCGCTCAGCGTGAGGTCGGCCGGGCCAAGACGAAACAAGCCGCGCCGCTCGGCCGTGCCGCGCGACCGCCAGTGCTTGGTCTGGCGGCTCCCGAGCCCTTCGGCGATCGACGCCGTGTAGCCGGGCAGCTCGGAGTGGTCGTCGATCTCGACGACCAGAATTGGCAGCCGGCTGCGATTGACCAGCTCGAACTCTTCCTCGATCTGATCGCCGACCGTCGCCCACTTGTTCCGCAGCCGGCGTCGCAGCGACACGCTTCGCGAGGTATGGCGGGTCCAGACGTACGACAGCGCGACGACGATCGCCAGCGCGTACAGCAGCCAGAAGGCGATGGGTGAGGTTGTGACCAGAGCCGCCACGAGCAGCACGCCGAGCAGCACGATCACGGCCGGCCGCTGCAGGGTGACAGTCGGTTGATTGTGTTCCGTTGCCGCCGCCACTGGCGCCCCTACATAGGCGTGTCGCGCCGCCAGGCGCTTCCGCCCGCTCGGCGCGGCTCCTCTCACGTTCGATGGTAGGACGCTTGCGCCGCCAACCGCTCGGGTTCGCGGGCGTTCGCCCGACTATTCGGCTGCAATTGCGACGGCCGCCATCGAGCGCTCGTCGCCCGCGGATCAAGACGCGAGCCGCTGCGGGCCGTGCCCGGTGGGCGCCCGACGTGCGCGGGCCCACGCAACTCGAGGCTTCAGCCGGTGCGCAATCGAACCGGGTCCGTGAACCGGCCGTGGGTAGTTCTCGGCGCGCTTATCATGACCGCAGTGAGAAGCTCCCCCACGGCCGGAGCGGTTGCCCTCCGTCACGACCCGCACGGGGCGGTCGCGTGGCTCGGCCCGCGGCTCGCGCTGCTGGCTGTCATCGCACTCGTGATGGTCGGGTGCGCGGGTGAGCCCTCAGATGCCGAATTGGACCAAGTCGGCGAGCCGGATTTACGGCTGGACGTGCAGCGGGATCGCATCGGACCGGGCCGCTTGCGGGTGTCCATCGCGCTGACGAACATCGGGACCGCCGATGTTCTGGCGCTGGTTTCCGCCCAGGTGGATCCGGCGGTGGGCGCGGAGCGCAGCCGGGGTCCGACGACACGCGCGCGGATCGTCGACATCGACGGGCGTGAGATCAGCGGGCTTGCGCCATCGGCCAAGCAACTGGAATGGGTGCCCGAACGCGTCAAGGCCGGAGTGACCCTGGAGTGGGAAGTGGTGCTCCGCTGCCTAGGCGAAGCGGACGGAGGCTTTGCCGTCGAGGTGCGGCCCACAACGGTCGGATCGGTTCAGGAGGCGGAGTTCGACCCGATCCGGGAGGACCTATCGGTGGCGTGCGGCGGCGCGCGGGACGCGGCGCCGTAGCCTGATCACGGCGCCCGCGGCACGACGATCGTTGGCCGATCCGGCAGCGCGCCCGGATCGAGCGGAATGGTGCACGAGTCACGCCGGTCGATTGCCGTTGGACCGTCCAGAAAGCCGCTCGCTTCCAGCGTGGCGATCGGCCAGTCGCGCTCGGACATGCGCTCCGTGCGGTAGTGCATGGGCACGACGATCGCCGCGCGCACCGACGCCGCGACATCGCGGGCGGTGGCGCCGTCGATCGTGAAGTGGCCGCCGATCGGAATGCACAGCACGTCGTGATCCGCGGACTGCGCGAGCAGATTGACGTCGAGTCGGTGCCCGAGATCGCCAAGGTGGAGGACTCGCACGCCGCCGGACGCGATCGACAGCAGCGCCGTCCGACCCCGCTCCGCGCCCCGCGAGTCGTCGTGATACGCGCCGCCGATCACGGTCACGCTGACGTCGCGCAGCCGGACCGTGGCGGGGTGCCACGCGCTGCCCGTCGCGCCCCACACGACCTTCGGTCGTCCGGGGGCAAGGCCGACGTTGCTGTGATCGGAATGATCGTGGCTGACGAGCGCGAGATCGATGGCCGGCAGGTCGGGCGCGGGGTAGCCCATGCCGGCCTGGAAGGGGTCGATCAGAACGTTGACGCCGGCGGCGCTGGCGAAGTGAAAGCACGCGTGCCCCAGCCAGGTGAGCCTTGCCCCATTGCCGCTCATATGCACCCTCCGCTGTTGGTCAGCCCCGCCTCGGTGTTCCCGCCGCGAGCCTGATTGACACGCGGCGAATACCTGATTGTCATTCCGGCGGACGCCGGAATCCAGGGGCTCGCGAAGTGACCCTTGCATCCACCCGGTGCCCCAGGCAGCGGTAAGCCTCAAATCCACCAGCCTGATCACGCCGACTGCGTAGCGTCACCTTCGTGGCTTGATCTCTGGCCCTCCCCAGCAGGCGATTGTCCCGTCAGCTCGCACCCCGCAGGTGTGGGCGAGACCGGCACTAACGGACTGGAAGGTTCCCGCCGACGGCTCGGCCTGGCCGTCCTCGTTGAGTCCCCAGCAGGCGACGGTCCCGTCAGCTCGCACCCCGCAGGTGTGGGCGAGACCGGCGCTAACGGACTGGAAGGTTCCCGCCGACGGCTCGGCCTGGCCGTCCTCGTTGAGTCCCCAGCAGGCGACTGTCCCGTCCGTCCGCACCCCGCAGGTGTGCCAGAAACCGGCGCTGATGGCTCGGAAGGCGTCCACCGGCGGCTCAGCCTGACCGTCAGCATTCGCTCCCCAGCAGGCGACCGTCTCGTCGGTCCGCAGCCCGCAGGTGTGGTCCCCACCGGCGCTGACGGACCGGAATGCACCCGGTGGCGGGTCGGCCTGGCCGTCCTCGTTGTCTCCCCAGCAGATGATAGAACCGTCAATCCGCACCCCACAGGTATGGAACGAACCAGCGCTCACAGACTGGAACGCAGCCGGTGGCGGCTCGGCCTCGCCCCAATCGTTCGATCCCCAACACGTGACTGTCCCGTCCGTGCGCACCCCGCAGGTGTAGCCCCAACCGGCGCTCACAGACTGGAACGCAGCCGGTGGCGGCTCGGCCTCGCCCCAATCGTTCGATCCCCAACACGTGACTGTCCCGTCGGTCCGCACCCCGCAGGTGTGCCAGAAACCGGCGCTGATGGCTCGGAAGGCGTCCACCGGCGGCTCAGCCTGACCGTCAGCATTCGCTCCCCAGCAGGCGACGGTCCCGTCGGTCCGCACCCCGCAGGTGTGCACGGGACCGGCGCTGACGGACTTGAACGTGCCAGGCGGCGGGTCGGCCTGGCCGTCCTCGTTGTCTCCCCAGCAGATGATAGAACCGTCAATCCGCACCCCACAGGTATGGAACGAACCGGCGCTCACAGACTGGAACGCAGCCGGTGGCGGCTCGGCCTCGCCCCAATCGTTCGATCCCCAACACGTGACCGTCCCGTCGGTCCGCACCCCGCAGGTGTAGCCCCAACCGGCGCTCACAGACTGGAACGCAGCCGGTGGCGGCTCGGCC
Source organism: Chloroflexota bacterium (assembly GCA_965247475.1). Lineage (GTDB taxonomy): Bacteria > Chloroflexota > UBA11872 > UBA11872 > UBA11872. The sequence goes on along the minus strand of OZ252016.1, from coordinate 1,307,755 downwards.
TCGCCCCAACCGTTCGATCCCCAACACGTGACTGTCCCGTCCGTCCGCACCCCGCAGGTGTGGGCGAGACCGGCGCTGATGGCTCGGAAGGCGTCCACCGGCGGCTCAGCCTGACCGTCAGCATTCGCTCCCCAGCAGGCGACCGTCTCGTCGGTCCGCAGCCCGCAGGTGTGGTCCCCACCGGCGCTGACGGACCGGAATGCACCCGGTGGCGGGTCGGCCTGGCCGTCCTCGTTGAGTCCCCAGCAAGCGACTATTCCGTCAGTCCGCACCCCGCAGGTGTGCCAGAAACCGGCGCTGACGGACTGAAACGTTCCCGTCGGCGGGTCGGCCTGGCCGTCCTCGTTGAGTCCCCAGCAGGCGACCGTCCCATCAGTCCGCACCTCGCAGGTATGGTTCCCACCGGCGCTGACGGCAGGCAAACCGATGCCGTCGGGGGCAGGAAGTTGTGCCTTCGCCTCGCCCCCCACACGGTGGCTCGCGATCCAAGCGTCAACGGTTTGATGCACTGAATCCCCGTCGATCAGAAAGTTCGCATTCTCTACCCGCTCCACAACGCCGCCGCCCAGCTTCATGGTGACGACACCAATCACCTTCCCCTGTACGTTGAACGCCGGTCCGCCGCTGTTGCCTGGGTTAGCCGTGGCGTCGGTCTGGAGCCAGCCAACATAGCGGGCCGACAGGACGCCACGCGTGACGGTGAGTGCTTCCCCTTCGAGCGGATAGCCCAGGATGACCAGGTCGGTGCCCAACTCGATAGCCGCCGAGCTGCCAAAGTCCACGAACGAGTGAGGGCCGTCACCCGGCAGCTTGAGCAGCGCGAGGTCCAGGTCGGGGTCGTTCGCCACGACCGGCGCGTATTCCTCCGACCCGTCGTGCGTTCCGACATACGCTCCCCGCGCGCCGTCCAGCACGTGGCTGTTCGTGATGACGTACCCGTCCGGGGTCATCACAAAAGCGCTGCCGGCGCTGCCGTCCGCGGTCCGTATGTATCGAACGGCGTCTTGCGCGCGCTGCACCAGCTCGGCGACGGACAGCGCGGACGGAGCAGCGGATGGCGCCTGCGTTGGAGGGGGCGTCGATGTCGGTGTCGGCTGGGGCGTTGATGTCGGCGCGGGCGGGGGTGTTGATGTCGGCGTGGGCTGGGAGGTCGATGTAGGCGCGGCCGGGGGTGTCGATGTAGGCGCGGGCGGGGGTGTTGATGTAGGCGCGGGCGGGGGTGTTGATGTAGGCGCGGGCGGGGGTGTTGATGTCGGCGTGGGCGTGGGCGTCGCAGGCTGCGGAAAGAAAACCACCAAACCCAGAACAGCCAGCGCGAATACAGATGCCCAAGCGGCTACCCGGAACACTCTTGCCTTACTCAAAAGGAGGCCCTCTTGTTCCTGGCGTCCTCGCTGGCCGCAGCCGCCAAGGGCATTGTCTTACAGATCCCCGAAGTACTGCCTGCGCCGGTCGCGGCGACTCTCGAACAACGGCGGTCGGCCCTGCCTAGAGCTCCCGGCGGCCCTCCAATGCCTGGGCGATCGTCGCCGCGTCTACGTACTCGATATCGCCGCCGGTCGCGAGCCCGCGCGCGAGCCGGGTGATTCGAACGCCCGTGCCCGTCAGCCGCTGGCGAATCTCCATCGCGGTTGCGTCACCTTCGATGCTGGCGTTGGTCGCCACGATTACTTCGCCGGTCCCGTCGGCTTCGACGCGTCGGACCAGCTCGCGGATCTTGATGTCGTCCGGGCCGATGCCGTCGAGCGGCGAGATGGCCCCGTGCAGCACGTGATAGAGGCCGCGGTACCCGCCCGATCGTTCGACCGCCAGGAGATCGAGCGGATCCTCGACGACGCAGAGCAGGCTCGTCGCCCGGCTCGTGTCCGAACAGATCAGGCACGGGTCGTGGTCGGCGTAGTTGAAGCAACGCCTACAGGTGGTGATGCCGTGGCGCAGCCCGTTCACCGCCGACCCGAGCGTGGCCACCTGCGATGGTTGCGCGCGCAGCAGGAAGAACGCCAGCCGCTGGGCTGTCTTTGGTCCGATCGTCGGTAGGCGCGCGAACTCCTCGATCAGTCTCGCGATTGGCGCCGGCAGCGGGTCGGCCAAGCCTCAGGTGAGCCCTGGGATCTTGAGGCCGCCGGTGAGCGCGCCGAGCTTTGCGCTCGCGAGCGCCTGCGACTTCTCGAGCGCCTCGTTGACCGCCGCGGTGATCATGTCAGCCAGCAGGTCGGCCTCCTCTGGATCGACCGCGGCCGGGTCGATCACGATCGATTCGATTCGCTGGTCACCGGTCACGACCACGGTCACGGCGCCGCCTCCCGCGGTCGCTTCGAGGGTTGCTTGCCGCAGCTCCTCCTGCATCTTCTCCATCTGCTGCTGCATCTGGCGAACCATTTTCATTGACACGCGCTACGCTCCCGTCGCCTTGTCGCGATCCACTGGCTCCGCCCCATATTCGCGCATTGCGACGCGCACCACCGGATCGTCGGATGTCCGGCTGCCGGGCGCGGATCGGCGCGGTTGCTCGACGCCGCGCTGCAGCTGATTGCGAACCTCGATCGGCGCGTCGAAAACCTGTGATAGCGCGCGCTGAACCATCTGTCGTGCGTCGACGCGCTCCATCCGCTCGATCAAGAACTCGCTCCGATAGCCGAGCGTCACGACGCCTTCAGCGAAGCCGAGAACCTCGGCCTGTTCCGCATACGGCACCACGCTCCGGGATTCGCTTCGTATCCGCTCGATCCAGTCGGACGAGCGCGTCCGGATCACTTCTGCGTTGAGCTGACCCTCGGCGGCGGCCCGCGCCGCGATTTCCGCCGGCGGCAGATCGGCCGGCTCGCGTCGAGCCTTGCGAGGCTGGGATTCCGCGCCCGCATACGACGGCCGCTCCTCCCGGGCGGGCGCCGCCGGCGTGGTCGTCGGCGCCGGCTCGCTTGGGCTCGTGGAGTCGTGCATCTGCAGGGTCGCCCGAGCGAACGCCAGCTCGAGCCCCAGCGACGCGTCGGTGCCGCCGCGCATCGACGCCTCCGGCTCGGCGAAGGCTTCGAGCGCACGCACGGCCTGCCGCAGATCGACGCGGCCCGCCAGCGCGGCCAGCTCCCGCGATTCGTCTTCGGTCAGATGGTCGATGCCGCGTGGTGTCGAGGCGGTCTTGACGAGCAAGAGCTCGCGCAGGACGTCAACGATCTGCTGTTGCAGCGTGCCCGCGCTGTTGCCTTGCTGGATGGCCTCTTCGATCCGCGTCAGCCCTTCCGCGGTATTCCCGGACGCGAGATCGCCGAGCAGCGCCACCACCGCGTCCCGGCCCGTGAGCCCGAGCATGTTGTTGACCTGCTCGACCGTGACGGGGCCGTCGGCGAACGCGAGCGCCTGATCGAGCAGGCTGATCGCGTCCCGCAGGCTCCCGCTCGCGTTCCGCGCGAGCATGTTGAGCGCGGCGTCGGTCGCGCTGGCGCCTTCGCGTTCGGCGATCTCGGCCAGTCGGGTGGTCAGATCGGCGATCGCGAGCCGCCGGAACGTCAGGTGCTGACAGCGCGAACGGATCGTCGCCGGAACCCTGTGGGGCTCGGTCGTCGCGAGGACGAACAATGTCTGCGGGGGAGGCTCCTCGAGCGTCTTGAGCAGGGCGTCCTTGGCGGCGGCTGAAAGCTGATGGATCTCGTCGATGATGTAGACCTTGTGCCGACCCTCGCCCGGCGAGTAGCGGGCCGCGTCGCGCAGCTCGCGAATGTCGTCCACGCCGGTATGCGACGCGGCGTCCAGCTCGATCAGGTCGAGAAACGTGCCCTGCGCGATCGATTGGCAGTGCGCGCATCGATCGCACGGCTCGGCCTGGACGCCCTCGAGACAGTTGACGGCTTTCGCCAGCAACCGTGCGGCGGTGGTCTTGCCGGTGCCCCGCTCGCCCGAAAACAGGTAGGCATGGCTGACCCGGTTGTGGCGCAGGGCGTTCTGAAGCGTGCGCACCACATGCGGTTGCGCGACGAACTCGGCGAACTGCCGGGGCCGGTACTTGTTGTAGAGCGCCTGAAACCCAGGCGGCTTCGGATCAGCGTTCAGTCTGCGCCTCACTCACTTGGCCATGGCAATCTGTGAGGCCGCGCACCGGCCGTCGAGTTCCCGCACGGCGACTTACGCGACGGTATCGCCTCGAGCCAGGTTGGCTCGCGGCGCCCGAAGGGGTCCCCTTACCGTTGCTTCCTCTCGGACCTGGCGGGGTTCGGAGTCCTTCGTCGCACGAGGCCCGGCTGTCATTGTCGATAACCGACGGCAGCCACGCCGCTGGAAACCCTCAGGCAGGAATTCGGCCCGCTATAGCGGATTGCGGATGCAGGGCACCGCTAGCTCCCCACCTAGCGCGGCCTCATCGCGATGGTAGCGCGCGACCATGACCGGTCAATTACCGAACACGCGCCCGCGGGCGCCCGTCGGCGCGGAATACAATCGGAGGTCGGCCCGCAGGACCCATCCCAGTGATAGCGCCCCGCATCAATCTTCGCAGCGACACCGTCACCGTACCCACGCCCGAGATGCTCGAGGCCATGGCGCGGGCCGAGGTCGGCGACGACCAATCGCGGACCGACCCGACCGTGGTGGAGCTGGAGCGGACGGGCGCGGACATGCTCGGGAAGGAAGACGGCCTGTTCGTGGCGAGCGGCACCATGGGCAACCTGGTCAGCCTGCTCTCGATCTCCCAGCGCGGCGACTCGATCGTGGCCGATTCGATGGCTCACGTGATGCTGTTCGAGGCCGGCGGCTACGCGGCGCTGGGCGGCTGCACCATCACGGCGGTCGAGACCGACGGCGTGATGACGGCGGAGCTCGCGCGCGCGGCGCTTACGCCCGCCGATATGCATTACCTCAAGCCGGCGATCCTGTGGGCCGAGAACACCCAGAACCGGCGCGGCGGAGTCCCTTGGGGACCCGAGGTGATGCGGGGGCTCGCCGATCTCGCGGCCGAGCACGGTTTCAAGCTCCACATTGACGGCGCCCGCATATTCAACGCGGCAGTCGCGCTCGATGTGCCCGTGCGGGAGCTGGCCGCCGGCGCCGACACCGTTCAGATTTGCCTGACAAAGGGCCTCGGCGCGCCGTTCGGCTCACTCATCGTCGGCTCTGCGGAGCTGATCGCGCGAGCTCGTCGCGTGCGCCAGATGGTGGGTGGGGGCATGCGGCAGGCCGGCGTCATGGCCGCGGCCGGTCTCGAGGCGCTCCGGCACGGTCCGGCACGCCTGGCCGGGGATCATCGCCGCGCGCGGACGCTCGGCGCGATCATGGAGGATATAGATGGGGTCACGCTCGAGCACCCGGTGCGTACGAATCTCGTCTTCCTCAGGATCGACACGAGCCGGATCGATGCGGTGTCGTTCGCCGAGTACGCGCGCCGCCGCGGCGTCGAAATAGGCATGCCGCGGTTCGGTGCCATCATTCGGCTGGCTACGCATCATCAGATCTCGGACGGGGATATTGAGGAGGCGGCCGACGTGCTGGCGGACGCGGCGGAGGCGGCGCGGGCAACGGTGGCGTCCGGGGCCTAGTCTCATGGGCGAGGCGCGGCCGGTTTCAGAGCTGGACTTGTGATGGGCGACATCTTCCAGCCCACGCCCACCGAGGAAGTGGTGACCGCCGGGCCGCTTCAAGCTTTGCGCTGGGCGGCCACCGATCTGCAAGCGCCGCACACGTTTCTCATGATTCATGGGCTCTGGTCGGGCGCCCACGTGTGGCGTCGGCTCGGCCCGTACTTGGCGAGTCACGGCTACACCACCTATGCGGTGTGGCAGCGGCATCATCAGCCCGGGGCGGATCACGCGCAGCTCGAGGGTCTGGGGATCGGGGACTACAGCAGCGATGTGGAGGCCGCGGCGCGCGACATCGGCGCGCCGATTCTGGTCGGGTTCAGCCTGGGCGGCCTGGTGGCTCAGCAAGTGGCGGCCCGCTCGTCCGTCGCGGGCCTAGTCCTTCTCGGCAGCACCGCGCCATGGGGGATTCCCACGCTGCAGCCCGGCCTTCGGACGCTCGAGGCCATCCCTAGGTTCCTCGGCCGGCCCATTCGGCCCGGTCCGCTGCGCATGGACTTCCCGTACGTGCGCGAGACATGTTTCTCGCATCTCACGGACGCGGAGGCGGAGGCGCATCTGGCGCACCATGTGCCCGAGCCAAGACGGGTCGCCCGTGAGTTGGCCCTTTGGCCGCCGCGCGTGCCCGCGAGCCGCATCAGGAGTCCGGTCATGGTGGCCGCCGGCACCGAGGACCGCGCGATCGCTCTCTGGGTCGCGCGCAGGTTGGCGGCTCGCTACCGCGTGATCCCGACCCTGTATTCGGGCCGCGGGCACATGCTTCCGCTCGAGCCCGGCTGGGAGAAGGTCGGCGACGACCTCATGCTCTGGGCGGATCGGTTCGTCGCCTGACCACGCCTGGATGCCTGCCCCGGCTTGCGGGGGCGGCTTCCACAGCTCATCACCCGTCAGGGGCAATCTCCGACATCCCCGCCGCCGGCAGATCGGTGGCGAGTGGGTGTTTCGGCTCGTACAACCCGATCCAGGCGCCGCCGGGGACCTCGATCTTCGTCGCGATTCCCCACACCTCCTCGTGGATCGGTTCCGCCAGTTTCACGCCCTTGGCTTCCAGCCGCGTCACCGTGGCCTGAAGGTCATCGCACAGCAGGTGCAGCTCATGACGTCGGTCGCCGTCTTCGGGATGCAGGCCGATCTCCGTCGGCGGCAGGGCGAACACCAACCAGCCGTCCCCGGCGTTGACCCAGGGCAACTCCAGCACGTCGCGAAAGAAGGCGCGGGCGGCCTCTGCATCCGTCGTGAAAATGAGCGAGTGGACCCCAATAAACATCGACCGTTCCTCAGGTATGAGCCGTCTGACCCACTATCTTGCCGAAGGAGGGCGCTGATTGCCGCTCGCTGCCGCATCATCCCGGCCTTGTATTCGGGCCGCGCGCACGTGGTTCGGCTACAGCCCAGCCGAGAGATGGTCGGCGACATCTTGATGTGCCGGGCGGATCGGTTCGCCGCCTGAATACGGCCCGATGCTTGCCGGTCACTCACGCAGAGCGCCGCCGGTGTCGATGGGCGTCTCCCGGCGCCAGCGCAGAAGCAGCAAGGCGAGCGGGGCCGAGCTCACCGCGACGGTAACCAGCGCGGCCGCGGCAGCCTGGGCAAAGAACGCCTCCGATGCCGCCGACCAGGTCACGGTCGCCAGCGTCTTGAATCCGATCGGACCGAGGATCAACGTGGCCGGGAGCTCCTTCATCGTCAACAGGAAGACAAGCGCGGCACCCGCCAGGAACCCGGGCAGGGCCAGCGGGACGGTGACATCGCTGGTCACTCGAAGCGGGGATCGGCCCAGCGTCCGCGCCGCTTCCTCGATCCGTGGGCTGACCTGCAACAGCGCCGACCGTATCGGTCCCAGCGTGGCGGGAAAGAACAGAATCAAATAGCCCACGATCAGGAGTCCGGTGGTCTGATACAGCGGCCGAGCCACGTTCACGCCGAAGGACACGAGCGCCATCGCCACGGCGATGCCGGGCAGTGCGAACCCTATGTAGGCGGCGCGTTCCACCAGCCACGCCACCCGTCCCGGGTGGCGAGTGACGAGCGTGGCGACCGGCAAGGCCGCGAGCGCCGCGACGACCGCGGCCAGCGCCGAGACGAAGAGGGAATTGCGCAGCGGTTCCCACAGCTCGGGCAGCACCTGACCGGTCGCGAGCCCGCGCGCGAACCAGAAAGCAAGCACGGCCAGCGGAATCGCGAGCGCGACGCACGCCAGCAGCCCCACCGCCCCAAGCGCCGGCCACTTCCAACGGCCAAGCCGGACGGGCGACGCTCGACCGGAAGAGCCGGTGCTCGTCTGGTGGTAGCGGGCGCGCCCGCGCGTTGCGGCCTCGCCGGTCAGGATCAGGACAGCAAGCACGATGAGCGCCAGCGAGAACGTGGCGGCGAGCGTTCGGTCGAACGCCGACTCGAACTGCACCAGGATTGCGAAGGTGAATGTCTCGTAGCGGAGCAGCGACACCGCTCCGAAGTCGCTGAGGGTGTAAAGCGCGACCAGCAGCGCCCCTGCCGCCACTGCGGGCCGGAGCATGGGGAGCGTCACTCGCCTGAACGCGCCCCACGAGCTGAGCCCAAGCGTTCGCCCGACCTCCCCGTACGCGGGGTCGAGCCTTCGAAGCCCGGCCTGTGCCGGCAACAGAATGTACGGGTATGTAAGCAGCGTGAGCGTCAGGAATGCGCCAGGGAATCCGAAGATCGAGGGCAACCGCTCGACGCCAAAGGGAGCCTCCAACAGCTGCTGCAGCACCCCGCGCGGTCCGAGCGCCACCGTGTACGTGAAGGCCGCCACATAGCTCGGCAGCACCAGCGGCAACACGGTTATCACGGCCCAGGTGCGCCGGCCCGGCAGATCGGTTCTCGTCGTCAACCACGCAAGCGGGACCGCGATGATGATCGCCGCCGCCGTCACGGACGCCACGAGCAGCAGCGTGCGCCCGACGATGGCGATGGTCCGTGGCCGCGCGAGCAGCTCCCAGGCGTCTCCGCCCGCTCCGAGCGTGCGAATCACCAAATACGCCAGCGGGATCACCAGCACGCCCGCCACGGCCACCGCGGTGGTCACCAAGGCCGGGGATGCGGCCCGACCGGGAGCGCGGCGGGCCAGACGGCCCGCGGCCAGCGTTGGCGAGACCGCTGTCATCGCTATGGAAGCACGCCTACGTCCCGGAGCAGATCCTGAGTGCCCTTGAGATCGGCGAGGTCGGCCAATGAGATCGCCGGGTGGTTGATGTCATCGATCGGCACGACGCCGCTCGACGATGGTATGCCCTCGGTGAGCGGATACTCGAACGTCTCGCTGGCGAAGTGGCGCTGACTGTTCGGGGACAAGAGGAAGTTGGCGAAGGTCTGCGCGGGTACCGGGTTCTGGGCGGTCGAGAGGATTCCGATGCCCGACACCAACACCAGCGACCCCGGGCCTCCGGCCCGCGGATGGTAGTTGCGGGCCGCGAACCCCTCGCCTTCCTCCGCCAGGAACCGGTGCAGATAGTAGTGGTTCACGAATCCAACCGAGACCTCGCCCGCCCCGACGGCCGCGACTATTGGCGTGTTCTTGGGATACACGACCGCGTCGTTGGCCTGGATGCCCTCGAGCCACGCTCGGGTCTTGTCGTCGCCCCAGCGCGCCCGCATGGCAGTGACCATCGTCTGGAACGAGGCGTTCGTTGGCGCCCATCCGATCCGACCCTTCCATTCAGCGTCGGTGAACGCCAATAGATCATCCGGGAGGTCGCTCTCGCTCAGGACGTCGGTGTTGTACACGACGGTTCGGGCACGGCCCGACACGCCCACCCAGCGGTTGCTGGGGGATCGTGCCCAGTCGGGCACCTGCTCGACGATCGAGGTCGGGAGCTCCGCGAGCATTTCCTGGACGGCGCCCAAGCCACCCGGGTCCTGTGCGTAGAACGCATCCGCGGGCGAGTTCGAGCCTTCCTCCAGAAGCGTCGCGGCCAGCTCCGGGGTGCTCGCGTACTTGACCCGGACCTCGGTGCCGTGCTCCGCTTGGAACTGCTCGATGAGCGGCCCGACGAGCGATTCGCTCCGACCCACATAGAGCGTGACCGACTCGGCCGCCGCCGCTTCGGTCGATGATCCATCCTCGGTCGATGCGCCCACCGAAGTGTCGGCCTCGTCAGTGGACGAACCGCAGGCGCTGAGCGCCGCGACAGTCGTCGCGGCGGCGAGGGCCGTCAGAAAGCGTCGTCGGCTGGGAGAAACCATGCATCGTCTTTCCGGGACCCCTGGCGACAGCCCCGTTAGTATTGGCTAATGCGCAATGTTAGGCAACGCTAAGACGCCGCCAAAACGAATTTCCGTTCGGGGGGGCGGCCCGGGGCCGAGTGATCCCACATCTGGGCCTGAGCTGCCTCCCCCGCCCGCCCGACGGCCAGGCCTCGGTCAACGGATCGCCGCCCCGCGCATCCGGATCGGGCGCTCCGGCCCGTCGGAGATCCGACCCTCGGCTCGCGCCGCCCACGGTCTACCAGCACACGAAGAACGTGGATCGGGACCGCGGGCTTGGGGAATCCGACCGGTATACTCCCGCTGCCACGCCGTAGCCTGGGCCTCGACCTATGAAACTTGCCTTCCGCTGGCCGCGCCGCATGTACCCCTACCACGGCCTCAGCACGATGCTCCCGCAGGAGCTCCGGCCGCGACTCTTCGCATGGGCCCAAGCGGCCGGATTCGAGGGCACGGAGGTCTCGTACACCCACGTCAAGCACGATCAAGTGCCGGACGACGAGATCAAGGAGCTTCGCGACCAGCTTGCGGAATACGGTCTTGGCACCGCCGCCCTCAAGCCCGGCGGCTACAACTTCACCTACCGGGAGAATCGCTCCGAGCGCCTCGATCTGGCCATGCGCGCGGTTGAGGTGGCCAGCATGCTCGGCTCATCGATTCTCAACATGGGCATGGCCGGGCGCTCCGCCGGACTGGGCGCGCTCCCGGAGGATTGGGTTGTCGGCGGACAGGTGTCGGTTGGCGGCAGCCGGCTGGCGTCCGACGAGGAATACGAGCTGATGGCTTCCGGTCTGACGCAGGTGGCGGACGAGGCGGCGAAACACGGGGTCAGCCTCACGCTCGAGCTCCAGCACCAGACCTACACCGACACGGCCGAATCCATGATCCGGATGCTCGACATGATCGACCGGCCGAACGTGGGCGCGAACCCTGACATGGGGAACCTGGTGTGGGTGTACGCGACGCCGCACGATCCAATGGAGGAAGCGATCGTCAAGCTGGCGCCGCTCGCGAACTACGTGCACATGAAGAGTCCCACGCGGCTCTTCATTCCCGACCTGAATCGATCGATCTTTCTCCGCGGCACCCTGCTTGCGCAAGGCAGCGTGGATTGGCGCTACTGCCTGTCCGCGCTCGTGGACGCCGGCTACGACGGCTGGCTAACGTTCGAGGGCAACTTCGAGGCCTGGGACTTCCAGTGGGCGATGGAGCGCAACGTCGAGTACGTGAGGTCCATACTGGAGTACATCCGCGCCAACCAGACCTGAGCGTCGCCGCCCGCACTCCGATCGTGTGAAGCGGGCATAGAAGCGCCGCGCAACGGCCTCGCGATGCTGGGTCGGACCTACTGTCCGCCGAACCCGTACGCGCTCCCGAGTGAACGCCGCGGTCAGTCCGCGAGGGTACGACCTCGGGTCACGCGGTCGCTCCGGCCGCCAGCGACGGGAAGTATTCGCTCGCGTTCTCGGTCAGCCAGTCGATGGTGAGCTTCATCCACAACTGCGGATCGTACTGGGGCAGGGTCGGGGTCTCGATGCAGTGCGCGATGTTGTCGGGATCGGGCGCGCCGCGCTGCAGGATGCCGAGGATCTCCGCGATCTCCACGCTGCCATAGCCGACCGGCGCGTTGAAGAACTGCGGCTCGCCGGTGGTGGTGATGGACTGCACCCGCATGTCCTTCAGGTGCGTCATCACCGTGTACGGCGCGGCCAGGTGCGCCGCATCCACCTGGTCCTCGATGACCGAGTACGAGTTCACGAAGTCGTAGTTGATCCTGAGCGACGGTGAATCGACCGCTTCGACCACCTGGACGATCTCGCTGATCCGGTAGTCCATGTGGTTCTCGAAGCAGAGCGCGATGCCGTACGTCTCTGCGGGCCGGACGATGTCGGGGAGATTGCGGACCATCCGGTCGATCTGCTCCGGCATGGGCACCTCGCGGCTGAAGTGGCCGAAGCGGAGGCCGCCGTTGGGCACGGGCTGGCCGGGCGGTCCCGGCGGGTCGGAGTTGACCAGCGACACGATCCTCACGCCGCCGTCGCCGAACTCCTCCAGCCGTTGCAGCACCTGGTCGCGCATTGCCGGCCACTCATCGGCGTCAAGCGCCCACGCGCCGTCCAGACCACCGATCCACTCGATGCCGGCGTCGGCCAGTCGTTTCCCCTGGGCGGTGGCATCGCCGTCCTCGAGCAGGTGCACATTCAGCGAGTCCAGGCCCCATTCATGGCAGCGGTCGATGTACCAGCCGAGCAGATCGTCGCCCGGCGGTTCCGCGGTCGTGCCATACGGATACGCCATGCCGCGGAATCCATACTGCGGGCCCAGTCCATACTCGTGAAAGTCATATCGACGGTCCGGGGGGACGAACCAGCGATACGAGGCCCGTGACAGTCCCAGTCGCATGCGCCTTGCCTTTCTAGGTGGCGATCGCGTGGTCGATCCGAACCGAGGCCCTATTCGGGAGCCTACGTCGGCGCCGCGATGATCGCGCCCACCTCAGCGGCTGTCGCTCACGAGGCCGTAGGCAATGCCGAGGCGGGCACGATCGCCTCCGGAGCAGGTCACAAACCCTACGGTGATTCGTGAATGGCTGCCAAGATACTCCAGCCCTGCTTCTCGATTCGTACGAACTATCGGACCCATCAGCCTGTTAGTGCAGCGATGGCCTCGGACTCGGTACCGTGAATCGGGATGATCTTATCGAACCCGCTGATCTTGAACACCTCGCGCACGGCGCCCGAGAGCGAACAGACGGTCAGCTTCCCGTTCTGCTCTCTTAGCGCCGTGGCAACCAGCAGAATGACACGAAGACCCGCGCTGCTGATATGCGTCAGTCGTCCCAGATCGAGTACCACGGCGCGATCGCACTCGTCAATCACGGCATGGAAAGCGTCTTGGAATTCGCGGGCATTGACACTGTCAACACGGCCATCGATCCTTGCGACCAATACGCCCTCGTCCCGATCAGTTCTGATCTCCATATGTCAGGCCTCCTTGATGAGCGACACGGTCATCAGTTGGCCTCGGCGCTTGGATCAGCGTCGATCGTCGGTGGCGGCGCACCGCCGTCAACCGGACCAGTCATGGACCGGCGTAGCACATGGGCCACTGTCTAGCGTGAGGATTCGACACCGAATCTACTTCATGTTGAGTAGGTGATCTTGCATGGTATCTTAGCTGCTATTAATTTCGAAACTTACAATCTCGACCCGTCCATATATGACGAGATGTTTCGGCCGACCGACACGCCCAGGGACCATTGCCGACGGCTTCACGAAGGCCTGTGTCGGCTCTCGGCTGATGAGCTGGACAGTATCCAGGAACGGGTAAGCCGGTCCTTATCCACCGAGGGCATCTCCTTCACGGTCTATGGGGACGAGGAGGCCGAGGAACGAATTATACCCGTAGATTGTGCCTGCCGCGGGTGCTTTCGGAGACTGAGTGGCGATATTTGGAGATGGGGCTAACCCAGCGAATCAAGGCGCTAAACCTCTTTCTGAAAGATGTTTATGGGAACGCCCGTATTATCGGAGATGGGGTGATTCAGGTAGATGTCGTACGCGGCTGACCGCAGTATCGCATGGAGATGCGAGGCTTTTCCGCACCCTACGGAAACTGGATTGCCATCGGCGGCATTGATCTGATCCGGACCAACGACGGTTTTCGTGTGCTTGAAGACAACCTGCGTGTTCCGTCCAGCGTATCCTACATGATCGCAAACCGGAAGGCGGTGAAGGCCAGCCTGCGGCGTCTGTACAGGAGCTCGCGCGTGCAGGATGTGGAGCACTACGGACGCCTACTACTGGCGAGGCTGCTCGAACTTGCGCCGAGCGGACGGTCGGAGCCATGCATCGCACTGCTGACGCCTGGGGTTTACAACTCCGCCTTTTATCAGCACATGTTTCTGGCCAGAGAGCTTGGTGCGGAGCTGGTGGAGGGGCAGGACCTGCTGGTGAACGACGGTTTCGTCTATATGCGCACGACCATGGGACTGCGCCGTGTGGACGTGATCTATCGTCGCGTGGACGACGACTTCCTCGACGCGCTGGTCTTCCGTCCAGACTCCCTGCTGGGCGTACCCGGGCTTATGCACGCTTACAGGCTGGGGAACGTGACCCTCGTGAACGTGCCGGGCACAGGCGTTGCGGACGACAAGAGCGTATACGCCTACGTGCCCGATATGATTTCGCTACTACCTAGGGGAGGAGGCGATCCTGGCCAATGTGGAGACGTACCTCTGCCGCCGACCCAAGGATCTTGAGTACACGCTGGACAATCTCGTGAACCTGGTGGTGAAGCGGGTGGGCGAATCCGGAGGCTACGGAATGCTGATAGGCCCCGACGCGACGCTGAAGGAGCTGGAGGAGTACGCGTTCGAGTTGCGCGCCGATCGGGCCAGCTTCGTCTCGCAGCCGGTTCAGGCCCTCTCCCGGGCGCCCTGCCTTGTCGACGGTAACTTCGAACCGCGGCACGTGGATCTACGGCCCTTTGTACTCCACGGTCGGGAGACTCGCATGGTACCGGGAGCGTTTTCCCGCGTCGCCCTGCGACGACGAGGAGCAACGGCTGCTGAGCTTCGAGGTGGCGACGGACCCGCAAGGCGCACTCAACAGCGAGACTGACGCTTTCGGCAACACGAAGCAGGTCTTGAGCATCCACCAGCAGCACGAAGCGCTGGAGATCACTTCCCGCTCGACGGTGGAACTGCGGCGAGCCGACGCGGTGCCCGATTCCCTGGGCGCAGCCGCGTGGGAGGAGATTCGCTCATGGCGGGAATCATTCACCTATTGGGACTTCACGCACCCCAGCGTCTTCGCTCGACCGTCCCCCGCCCTCACGGCGTTCGTGGCTGAGTCGGGCATCGAGCCGGGAGACGATCCGCTGTAGACGTTGCTGCGGCTTTCAGACACCCTCCACGGTAGCTTCCAGTACCTTCCGGGCAGCACATCGGTGATCTCTGCCATAGAGCACATCCTGGAATCCAGACAGGGGGTGTGCCAGGACTATGCCCACGTGATGATCGCCATAGCCCGGTCCTGGGGCGTCCCGGCGCGATACGTCTCGGGCTACCTGTACATGGACGGCCAAGACGTCCAGGTGACGCCGCAAACGGCCACCCACGCCTGGGTTGGAATGTCGTCTGCCCGAGCTTGGCTGGATCGGCCTAGATCCCACCAACCGGTGCGTTGTCGGCGAGCGGCACGTGCGGGTGGCGGTTGGTCGCGACTATCAGGACGTGGCCCCGGTCCGCGGCGTCTTTGTCGGGGGCGGAGAATCCCGACTGGACGTCGACGTAAGGGTCAGGCGGGCCTGAGCGGGACTGTGCGCGGTGCGTTGACCAGGCAGCTGGGTTGCAGGCGCTGTCGATCGGAGTGCGCATTTGCGATGCCGTGGCCGGGGCATGTCCCGTCCTCGGGTAGGCTTTCCTAATTCCCATGAGCACGGACACGCTCGAGGCGCTTGACCGGTGGCAGCTGGTGCCGGGGTTCATGGCCGATCCGTACCCCGTCTATCACGAGCTCCGGTCCCGAGCGCCGGTGTTCTGGAGCGAGGCCATGGGGTACTGGATGCTCACACGCTACGACGACGTGCGAGCAACGCTTCGCGACTTCCGGCGGTTCACGAACACGGAACGGATCCATCGCTTCCTGGATCAACTGCCGGCTCCGATGCGCGAGATGGCGCAACCCATCTACGAGAACTTCTCGGTTGGCATGCCCAACACCGACCCTCCCGAGCACACGCGCGTGCGGGCCCTGGTGAACAAGGCGTTCACGCCGCGCATCGTCGACGGGATGCGCCCGCGGGTGCAGGCGATCGTGGATGGCCTGCTGGACGCCGTGCAAGACGCCGGCCGCATGGACCTGATCCGGGACTTCGCGTACCCGCTGCCGGCGATCGTGATCGCCGAGATGCTCGGGGTTCCGCCGGACGATCGGAACCAGTTCAAGCAGTGGTCGGACGAGATCGTCGGAATCCACACGTCCGGTCGACCGGATGTCGATCTGATCGAGCGAGGCGCGCGGGCCATCCGCGAGACGAAGGCCTGGCTACGCGAGCTGGCCGCCGAGCGGCGCCGCGAGCCGCAAGAGGATCTCTTGACCGGTCTGGTGATGGCCGAAGAGCACGATCGCGTCCTGAATGAGACCGAGCTGCTCTCGACCTGCGTGACCGTGCTCACGGCCGGACATGAAACGACCACCGGCCTGATCGGCAACGGGATGCTCGCGCTCCAGCGTCACCCGGACCAGCTGCAGCTGCTGAAGGATGATCCCGGTCAGATTCCGGCCGCGATCGACGAGTTGCTGCGCTACGACACCCCGTTCCAGCGCGGGTGGCGGCTGGCCACGCAAGACACGGAGATCCGCGGCCAGCAGATCCGGAAGGGCCAGACCGTCTCGCTGATCTTCGGCGCCGCCTGCCGGGATCCCGAGTGGTTTCCGGAGCCGGACCGGTTCGACGTCAGGCGCGAGCAACCCGACCAGCTCGCGTTCGGCTCCGGCGTGCACTATTGCATTGGCGCGCCGCTGGCCCGGCGCGAGGCCGAGATCGCGTTTGCCACGATCCTGCGACGGCTACCAGATATCCGCCTCGGTGCGGGCGAGATCGAGTGGGCCGAGAGCAACACGTTTCACAACATCCAATCGATGCCGATGGAGTGGTCCTAGCGCGCCGCGGCTTCGGCGGAGAGGGTGGGATTCGAACCCACGACGGGTTGCCCCGTACACGCTTTCCAGGCGTGCGCCATAAGCCACTAGGCGACCTCTCCGTCGGCGAGCGTATCAGTCCGCCAAGCCGGATCGGTCGCGGCCATTCGCCGCACCAGGCGAGCTATTCGCGCGCGGGTGACGGCGGCACGAGCCCGCCCGCACGCACGGTTGCCACCGGCGCCCACCAACCACCCGGGCGCCAGTTGCCGGCAGTGTCCTCGAGCCACGCCGGGGGTGGACGCCACTCGAGCACTACCAAATCCGCACAGGCGCCGGGCGCGAGACGTCCGATTTCGTCGGCCAGACCGAGGTAGGCCGCGGGACGCGACGTCACACGCGGCCATACGTCCGCCTCGACCATGCCAGCGGCGACCAGCTTGGACGCCGTGAGCGGGAGATCGTGCGGGGGACTGACACCCACATGTTGCCGGTAGGTGTCCGTCGAGATGGAATCCGGCAGGAACCCAGCGCCGATCGCAGTCTCGGCAACGCGAAAATCGAACGACGCCGCGCCATGCCCCAGATCGAACAGCACGCCGCGCGCCTGCGCTCCCCGAACTGACGACCGCACCCGGCCGTCGTCGAGGATCGTCTCGCCAATGCCGCTGAAGCAATACGTCACCATGTCGCCCGCTCGCAGCAACTCGAGCTGCTGGTCCCAGCTCCAATCTGGCCGCCGCCGCGGGCCATAGAGCAGCGGTCGCCCCGTCCGTTCGGCGGCCAGCAGAGCGCGTCGCAGCAGCTCGCGTGGGTCGGTGTCGCCGCTGCCGCCGGGACCGACGTTGACCGCGATGCCCCAGATCAGGTCGCTGCCCGATTCGACTGCAGCCACGCACGCATGGACATCCGCGGCGCCCAAGTCGGACAGCGAGCCGCGGTCGGGCCACGATTCGCCCTGCGCGGCCAGGTTGATGGCAAGCCGCACCCGTGACCGCGCGCGCTCGATCGTGTGCTCGCGGTACGTCGGCCAGTTGCCGGCTCCGGCGTCGCCTTGCGAGAGCACAGTCGTCGTCCCTCGCGGGAGCATGTGGAGGTCAGGATCGATCCCGAACCGCGACCCTTCGAGAGCTGGGTGCGCGTGCATGTCCACGAGCCCGGGAAGGAGCAGTCCATCCGCGAACTCCAGTGTCCGTCGAGCGTTCGGGATCGCGGCGGCGCGATCTCCGACCGTGACCTTTGCGATGCGATCGCCGCGAATGGCCACCCAGCCCGGACTATCCAGTCCCTCGGCCGGTGAGACGATTCGCCCGGTCCGGATCAGCAGATCGAAAGGGTCGGTGTGCATGGGAATGGGGCGCGGACTGTCGGAGGCGGAGGGGGTGGGATTCGAACCCACGTGGCGTTCACACGCCTACCCGTTTTCGAGACGGGCCCCTTGAGCCGCTCGGGCACCCCTCCGGCGCGAGTGTATCGGAGCGGCCGCACCGCATTCGCGCCAACGAAGTGCCGACGGCTTGGGAGACAGCCGCGGTGGACGGGCCGATTCGATCGACTAGCCAGGACCCAAGACGCCGGCGGGCTCCTTATCGACAGCCCGCTGAAAGAACTCCGCCACGCGATCGATGTAGGTTGCCCGGTCGACATGCGCCCCCACCACGTGCCCGGCCTCGGGCACGATCCAGAGGTCCTTCGGCGCCGCGGCGCGCGCGTAGAGCGCATGCGCGTCACCCGGCGACACGAGGTCATCCCGGCCGCCCTGCGCGATCAGCACCGCGCACGGCGCGATTCCCGAGATCGCTTCGATAGCCGAGAGATCGTGGTTGCCGACCCGACTCAGCAGCCGCGCCAGCGAAACGACGGAGCGCTGGAAGGGCATCGTCGGCAGGCCGGTGAAGCTCCGGAAGCCTGAAGCGATCGCGCTGGCGGTGGATGCGAACGCCGCGTCGCTGAACACGGCCTTCACGTCGTCGCGTTCGGCCACCACGACCAGCGACACCGACGCGCCCATCGAGTTGGCCAGGACCACAACCGGCTTGCCGCCGAGTTCGGGGTCCGACGCGGCGAGGTCGATCGCGGCGTGCAGGTCGCGAGTCTCGAGCACGCCGCCGGTGTTGAACGTCCCACCGGACTCGCCGCTGGCGCGGAAATCAAACAGCAGCACGGAAAAGCCGCGCTGGTACAGCTCGTGTGCGGGCCCGTCCATCTCGGTGTGATTCGTGCCCCAGCCGTGCACGCACACCGCCGTCGCCGGTGCCTGCTCGCGCGCCGCGATCCAGCCGCGCAGGCGGATCCCGTCACTCGTGCCGAAGTCAGTGGCTCGCAGCGGCAGCGGCGATGGCGCCCAGTCGGTCGGACGCCAGTGGCGTCGTGGTCGGCTCAGCCGCCAGGCTGTGCGCGCCACGATTGTGAACCAGAGCAGCGCCAGCGCGCTGGCCAGCCGGGCGATCACGCGCAATGCGAGGCCTCGACAAGCGTTTCGAGGTGGGCGGCCGCCGCCGCGACCGCGTGCCCGGGGGCGGCGGCGGCCATCGTGTCGATCAGCGCGCTGGCGACAATCGCTCCCTCGGCGATCCCGTGCAGCGATCGCACGTGCTCGGGTCGGGAGATTCCGAAGCCAACGGCGCGGGGAAGCTGCGTGGCCGCGCCTACCCGATGCAGGTAGTCCGCAAGGCCCTCGCGCATCCGGTCGCGACTGCCCGTGACTCCGGTCACGCTCACGCAGTACACGAACCCGGATGCTTCGGTCAGCACGCTCGACATCCGCGCGCTGGTCGTGGTCGGCGCCACCAGATACACAAGGTCGAGCCCGCGCGCCTGTGCGGGCGCCCGGATGTCGCCGGCGAGCTCGGGGAGGAGATCCGGCACGATCAAGCCATCGCCGCCGGCCGACAGCAGGTCGTTGCTCAGCCGTTCGAATCCATACTGCAGGAAGGGATTGGCGTAGCCCATGAGCAGCAGCGCCGCGCTGGTCGAGCGGCGGATCTCGGCGACGGCTTCGAGGCAGTGCGCGACCGTCACGCCGTTCTCGAGCGCGCGCTGCGACGCGCGCTGGATCGTCGGGCCGTCGGCGATCGGATCGCTGAACGGTACGCCGAGCTCCAGCATGTCGGCGCCCACATCGGCGTACGCGCGGGCCAGCGCGATCGACTGGTCCAGCCCCGGGTATCCAACCGTCACGAACGGCGCCACGGCCAGTCGGTCCTGACCCGCCGCGCGCTCGAACGTCTC
Organism: Chloroflexota bacterium; assembly: GCA_965247475.1. GTDB lineage: Bacteria > Chloroflexota > UBA11872 > UBA11872 > UBA11872. The sequence continues at coordinate 1,288,092 of OZ252016.1, read as the reverse complement.
GGCGATGCGGCTCACGGCCCCCCGCCCAGGGCCTCCGCCACCGCCTCCATGTCCTTGTCGCCTCTGCCGGAGACGTTCACCAGGATGTTCCGATCCGCCGCCATGGTCGGGGCGCGATCGATCGCGTGCTTGACGGCGTGCGCGCTCTCCAGGGCCGGAATGATTCCCTCGGTCTTGGTGAGCAACTGCAGCGCCTCGAGCGCGGCGCGGTCGTCCACCGTCACATAGGTCGCGCGGCCAATCTCGCGCAGGTACGCGTGCTCGGGTCCGACTCCCGGGTAGTCCAGGCCGGGCGCGATGCTGTGGGTCTCGATCACTTGACCGTCCGTCGTCTGAAGCAGATAGCTTCGCGCGCCGTGCAGAATGCCCAGGGACCCGTGCTCCAGCGCGGCCGCGTGCCCGCCGGGTTGCAATCCGGTCCCGCCCGGCTCAACGCCGGTCAGCGCGACGTCTTCGTCGCCGATGAACGCGTAGAAGATGCCGATCGCGTTGCTCCCGCCGTTCACGCAGGCAACCACCAGACTCGGCAGGCCTCCCGTCAGCTCGAGCATCTGCTCGCGGGCCTCAATGCCGATGACTCTCTGAAACTCACGCACGATCAGCGGGTACGGATGCGGCCCGGTCGTGGATCCGAACAGGTAGAAGGTCGATTCGACGTTCGTCACCCAGTCGCGCAACGCCTCGTTGATGGCGTCTTTCAGCGTCCGGCTGCCGGACGTGACGGGCACCACCGTAGCCCCGAGCGTGCGCATGCGGAATACGTTCAGCGCCTGCCGGCGGGTGTCTTCCTCGCCCATGTACACGACGCATTCGAGGCCGAGCATCGCGCAGACGGTGGCCGTGGCCACGCCGTGCTGGCCGGCGCCCGTCTCGGCGATCACGCGGCGCTTCCCGCTGTGCTTGGCCAGCAAGCCCTGGCCGAGCGCGTTGTTGATCTTGTGGGCGCCCGTGTGCGCCAGGTCCTCGCGTTTGAGATAGATCTGCGCGCCGCCGAGCTCGGCCGAGAGACGAGCCGCGTGATACGTCGGCGTCGGCCGTCCCGCGAACGTATCGAGCAGCCGGTTGAGGTCGCGGTTGAAGCCGGGGTCGTCCCGCAGGCGCTCAAATGATTGCTCGAGCTCGTCGAGCGCCGGAACCAACGTCTCCGGGACGTAACGGCCGCCGAACGGGCCGAAGAAGCCACGAGCATCGGGAAGCTCGCGCGGAGGCGCCTGGGTCACGGTACGGCCGCCGGCCGGAGTTCCTGCGGGATGCGCTCGATCATCAGCGCCCCGATTTCCGCGATCGCACGCGGATCTTGCGGAGCGATGAAGGCCACCTCCATCAGCGCGGTGACTCGACCCTCGCGCACGCTCAGGTAGTACAGGGCCGGGACCCCCGGGCCGTCGATCTGCTCGCCCTCGGCGATCTGCGGGTCTATTTCCAGCAGCGCGAGCAACGTCTCTTCGCCGACCTCGGCGCCGTCAAAAGACCCGAGCGACGAGGTCAGGTCGGGATAGAACTCTCGAAACTGGCTGACGGTAAAGAAGGCCAACCGGGGTACGACCTCATCGGAAAGAAAGGCATAGAACGACTCGGCGGACGCCGCATCCTCGTGAACGAAGACCCGCTGCGTGAGCTGGACCGGTCGCGAGCGCTCCGTGAGCGCCGCCGATTCAGGCTGCCGGCTCGCCACCGACAACAGATAGCTTTCCAGGTTGGCCGCCGAGAGCATCTCGCTCGGGAGCACCGTCTCGTCGGCGGGATCGGGCGAGAGGAACACGATCTGGAGATCCGAGTCCACCACCGCATGCGGCACGGCGATCGAAGACGCGACCCGGTTCGCCGCGATAGCCGAGGTGTCGATTGCCGGCGTCGGCGCGGGCGTCGGCTCGGACGCGTCGCCGGGGGTCGCCGCCGTGGGTGCGGGCGCCGGGCTGGTCGCGGTGGGCGACGGGGATGGTTGTTCCGCCTGAGCGTCCGCGGCGGCTGGCATGGGGCCGGTCGCGGCGCCGGCCGAGCCGGCGAGCGGCGCGGGCGCCGCGGTGGGGATCGCGAACTCGCGCTGACCCTCGGCGAACAGGAAATCGATGGTGGAGACGCTGCGCGGCGCGCGCTCGCCCTCCTCGATCGAGAGACCTTGCGTGCAGCCGGCGGCCGCCAATACGGCCACGAGACCGCCGCCGATGAGTCGAACGATCCCGCGCGGCATCAGGCCGGCTCCCGCCGCGTCGCGAAGGCGGCTCGCACGAACGCGACGATCTTCTCGGGGTCCTTCACGCCGTCGGTCTCCACGCCGCTGCTCACGTCCACGCCGAACGGACGCGCGGCGGCGATCGCGCCCGCTACGTTCGCGGGAGTGAGCCCGCCCGCCAGCATCACCTGATAGCGAGCGGCGACCGGCTGCGCGAGGCTGTAGTCCCAAACCGCGCCGGTCCCTCCGGCGCGCGCCGCGTCGTCCGCATCCAGATGGAACAACGATAGATCGTAGGCCGCGAATCGATCGGTGTCTGAAGGGAGCCGCAGCACCTTGATGGCGCGGCCGTCGAGGGTCGCACAGTACGCGGGGCTCTCACGCCCGGCCAGCTGGATCCAGTCGAGGCCGCAGTCGCGGCGGACGCTCTCGACCTCGGCGAGCGGCGCATCGACGAAGACGCCGACGCGCTCGACGGGTCCGGCGGCGGCGAAGATTGCCTTTGCCTCGGGGACCGTGCGCCGCCGCCGAGCGGGAGCGAATATCACGCCGAGCATGTCGGCGCCCGCGTCGGCCGCCACCTCGGCGTCGGCGGGCTGGAGCAGGCCGCAGATCTTGACCCTCACGGTCTAATAGCCTGCTTCCGAGATCTCGCGCAGCTGACTGCCCGGGTCGTCGGCGCTCATGATCGACTCGCCAACCAGCACGCCGCTCACCCCGGCGCGGGCCAAGCGGTGAACGTCGGCGGGGGTTCTGACGCCACTCTCGCTGACCACCGTGATGTCGTCCGGGATCAGCAACGAGAGCCGCTCGGTCACAGCCAGGTCCGTCTTGAACGATCGAAGGTTGCGATTGTTGATGCCGATGATGTGCGCGCCGACGAACAACGCTTGTTGGATCTCTTCTTCGACGTGAACCTCGACCAGCGCCTCCATTCCAAGCTCTTGCACCAAGGCAAGATCCGCCGCCAGATCCTGCTCCGGCGTCAGGCCAACGATCAGCAGCACGGCGTCGGCGCCGGCCGCGGCCGCCTCATGGATCTGGTAGTCCGAAACAATGAACTCCTTCCGGAGAACCGGAACGCCGCAGGCCGCGCGCGCCGCCTCCAGATCATCGAGCGTGCCCCGAAAGTAGGGCTCGTTGGTCAGGACCGAGATCGCCACCGCTCCGTTGGCCTCGTAGAGAGCGGCCCACTCGGCCGGGTCCACGTTGGTGGCCAGCGTTCCACCTGTCGGCGAGGCGCGCTTGATCTCGGCGATCACGCCGACCCCATCCAGATCGAGCGCATGCCATAGCGAGCGCCGCTCCACGTCGCGGCCGGCGCGCTCGCGCAGGGCCTCGAGCGGAACTTCGTTCTGGCGCGTCGCGACATCCGCGCGGGCGCGCTCGACGATCTCGTCGAGGATCGACCGCCTACTCGCTGCTGGTTCGATTAGTGACCTCAACCATCCGCTCCAGGCTGGCGCGGGCAGCGCCGCTGTCGAGGGACTCGGTGGCCTTTCGGACGCCTTCCTTCCAGCCGGCGGCAAGGCCGGCGGCCAGGAGCGCGCCCGCCGCGTTCGCGACGACCAGATCGCGGCGGCTCCCCGTGTCGGACCCATCCAGAATCGATCGTGTTATGGCCGCGTTTTGGTCCGGCGATCCACCCGCGAATTCCGACGGGTCCGCCTGCGGGAGTCCGAACGTCTCGGGGTCGATCTCGTAGGTCGTGGTGGCCCCGTTCGAGAAATCAGCCACGCGGGTTGCGCCGGCGAGCGTGATCTCATCAACCCCGCCGGCGCCGTTGACGACCACCACCCGCTCCGAGCCGGTCTTGCCCAACGCCTCGGCGATCGTGGGGGCAAGCGCGAAGTCCGCGACGCCCAACAGCTGACGCTTTGCGCCAGCCGGGTTGGTCAGCGGGCCGAGAATGTTGAAGACCGTGCGAATCCCGATCTCCCGGCGCAGTGGCGCCGCGAACTTCATGGCGGGATGGAACGCCTGCGCGAACATGAACCCCACCCCGGCCTCGCGAACGCTCTGTGCGACCAGCTCAGGCCCGATGTCCAGAGGGATCCCAAGCGCCTCGAGCACGTCCGCGCTTCCGGATGAGCTGCTGATGCCTCGGTTGCCGTGCTTGGCGACCTTCGCGCCGGCCCCGGCCGCCACGAAGGCGGCGGTCGTCGATACGTTGAACCACCCCGAGGCGTCGCCTCCGGTCCCGCAGGTGTCCACTACGTCGAGGCCGCCGAGGTCCACCGGCGTCGCATTGCGGCGCATCACTTCGCTGAGGCCGGCGATCTCGTCCGCGGTCTCGCCTTTGAGGCTCAGCGCGGTGACGAACGCACCGAACTGCGCGGGACTCACTTGCGCCGTGAGGATCTGATCCATCACGCGGCCGGCCTGCTCGCGCGTCAGCGCGTCGCCGTGGACGACCCTCCGGATCGCGTCGACGATCATCGCGACACCGGCACGCTGGCGAGTCGCAGGAAGTTACGAAGGAGGTCCGGCCCAGCCGAGGTCAGGATCGACTCCGGGTGAAACTGAACGCCGTAGATGGGGTGCTCGCGGTGATTCATACCCATGATAAGACCGTCCGGGCTGGTCGCCGTGACTTCCAACTCGCTCGGGAGGGACTTCGGTTCCACCATCAGGGAGTGATAGCGGGTCGCCTCGAACGGGTTAGGCAGATCCGCGTAGAGACCGGCGCCGTCGTGTCGGATTGGCGACGTCTTGCCGTGCATCAGCTCCGGCGCGCGGACGATCTCCCCGCCAAACGCCGCTCCAACCGCCTGGTGTCCCAGGCAGACGCCCAGCGTTGGGATCGTTGGCCCCAGTCGCCGGATCAGATCCACCGAGATCCCCGCCTCCGCGGGCGTGCACGGCCCCGGCGAGACGACGATCGCGTCGGGCGTCATGCCGGCCGCCTGATCCACGCTGATGGCATCGTTCCGGTGAACCTCAATGTTATCGGTGAGGACGCTGAGGTACTGAACCAGGTTGTAGGTGAATGAGTCGTAGTTATCGATCACGAGCAGCATCTCAGCGCCCCTCGGCCATCTCGATCGCGCGAATCACGGCCCGCGCCTTGTTGAGACACTCGTCGTACTCACGTGCGGGCACCGAGTCCGCAACGATGCCGGCGCCCGCCTGGATGTGCGCCTTGCCGTCGCGCACGACCATCGAGCGGATGGTGATCGCCGTATCCAGATCCCCGGAGTACGTCACGTAGCCCACCGCGCCGCCATACGGCCCGCGTCGCATGCCTTCGAGCTCGGCGATGATCTCCATTGCCCGGATCTTTGGCGCCCCGGTGAGCGTCCCCGCCGGGAAGCACGCGCGCAGCGCATCGACGCCGCGCAGGTCGGGTCGCAGTTCGCCGCTCACGTCGCTCACGATGTGCATGACGTGCGAGAACCGCTCGACCTCCATCAGCACATCCACCTGCACCGAGCCGTCGTTCGCCACGCGTCCAATGTCGTTGCGGCCCAGGTCTACGAGCATCACGTGCTCGGCTCGTTCCTTCGGATCGGCGAGCAGCTCTCGGGCCAGCCGTTCGTCGGCGGCTTCGTCGCTGCCGCGCGGCAGCGTGCCCGCGATCGGGCGCGTGCGGATCGTGCCGCCGACCGATTGCACCAGCATCTCCGGCGACGCGCCCGCCAGCTGGAGCGATCCAAAGTCCAGATGGAACATGTACGGCGACGGGTTGATTCGTCGCAGGGCTCGGTAGACATCGAAGGCGTCGGCCGCGAGCTCACGGCTCAGCCGCACCGATGGAACCACCTGAATGATGTCGCCGGCCGCGATGTACTCCTTGGCGCGCTCCACGGCACGCTCAAATTCGGCGCGCGTCGCACTCGCATGAATCGGCGACTCGGCTCGCCCGTTTAGAATCGGCCGGGCCGCCGGCACTGGCCGTTCGATGCGGGCCGTGAGCCTCGCCACACGGTTCTCCGCCGCACGCAGCGCGCCGACCGGGTCGTCATCCGGCAGCGCCAGACTGACGATGCGCATGACCTGGTTCACGTGGTCGAAGACGACTAGGTCCTCGCAGTACATCCACATCCCGTCGGGCGCCCCCAGCGGGTCGTGCGCGGGGACGGGGAGCCGCTCGAAACGGGCCGCCGCGTCGTACCCGAGGAATCCAACCGCGCCACCCTGAAAGCGGGGCAGCTCGGGGTTCGGGTGCACCGGACGCTCGTCCAAGACCGCGGCAATGAGCGTGAGTGGATCGTCCACGGCGACTGGCTCGGTCGAGCCGTCCGACCGGGCGATGGTTCCCGCGCCGTCGCGGAACTCCACGACCGCCCGCGGCGACGCGCCCACGAACGAGTAGCGGCCGAGGTGTTCGCCGCCCTCGACGCTCTCGAGCAGGAACGAGGGAGAGCCGTCGCGGAGCTTCAGGTAGGCCGATACCGGCGTGTCGAGGTCGGCGGGCAACTCGTGAAAGATGGGGACCGCGACGCCGGAAGCGAGCTGGTCGAGCGCCCAGTCGCGAACGTCCACGGCGTCCTCGCGCGCGGTCGTCGTCTCTGTTCGCATTGCCCCCTCCTCCGGAATCGCCCCTGAAAGCAAAGAACCTCTCGCCCGAGGGGCGAGAGGCTCGCGGCCTTCGCGGTGCCACCCTGGTTCAGGTGCAAATTGCACCTCTCACCGGTACGGAGCGCTTGCTCGATACCGTGCCCTTCGATAACGGTGGGCTTCCGGCGGAGCCTACGTGGCAGAGCCGTTCGGTCCGCGGCTCGCGGGTCCATTCGACGCCTGGGTCGCGACCGGGCTTTCAGCACGGGGCCCGGCTCTCTGGCGCGACGACTGACGACTACTCGTCCCGGTCAACACCTTCACGCCGAGCTTACGGGCGCGATTTGTGGGGTGTCAATGGCATGGGCTTGCCATCGGCGTTTGCACCAGCTCCGCCAGGACGTCGAACACGGGGTCCAGGTACGCATCGGTCGCCGCGAGGCCCATGTGCCCGAGCCGGAACACTTGTCCCTGGAGATCGCCCACGCCGCCGCCGATGCGCGTGTTGGCGCGCTCCAGCACCGCGGCCACCACGGCGTCCGCGTCCAACCCCTCCGGAGGTCGGGCCGCCGTGATGGTCGGGGAGGCCCAGGCCTCGTCCGCCAGCGGGTGATAGCCCAACGAGCGCAGCCGTTCCCGCACGTGCCGGCCCACACGCTCGAAGCGTGCGTAGCGAGCTGCAAGTCCCTCCGCCAGCAGGCCGTCGGTGCTCACCTGCAGCGCATACATGATGTTCACAGCCATTGTCGCCGGGTGAGGATGGAAATCGGCCCACTTAGCGGCGTAGTCGCGCCACGTGCGCAGGTCGGAGTACATGCCGTGATGGAGCGGCGCCTGGCTGTCCAGAAACTCCCACGTGGCAGGGTTCACGATCACGGGCGCCAGCCCGGGAGGCGCCTCCAGCGCCTTCTGCGATGCGGTGCAGCAGATACCCACGCCCCATGCGTCCACCGCCGTGCGAACCGCTCCGAACGACGACACCGCGTCGATGATGAGGAGTCCGTTCTGTTCGGCCACGACGCCGGCGAGTTGTTCGAGATCGTTCACGACGCCGGTCGCCGTCTCACAATGGGACAGCACGACGACGCGCGCGTCTGGATGCTCGCGCATGCAGGCGCGCAGCTCATCGGGTGTCACGGGCCGGCCGCGTTCGGTAGCGAGCGCGTGCACCGTGGCCCCATAGCCCTCGGCGATCCCTTGCTGCCGGGCGGAGAAGAAGCCGTTGTCGACGACGATCACCGAATCGCCCGTGGCGACTGACGAGCCGATGGCGGCGTCGCTGGCGACCGTGCCGGAGCCGACCAGCACGAACGCATCACCCGCGCTCTCGCCGATCGCCAGCAGGTTCTGGCGGACCGCGCTGTATCGGTGAACCCACGCGTCGCCGTAATGGGGAATCACCGGCGAGCGCAGCGCCTCGAGCACATCGTCGGCCAGATCGATCGGGCCTGGGATCATCAACCGCGGTGGATGGTCGTGCATGCTCACAGTCGAACGCCGTGGACCTCTCGGTTGGCTGACCGAGGGCGGGCCGCAGTCGACCGCTATGGTACGGTTCGGCGGCCTCCCCGACCGAACAGTGGGCTGCGCGGACGGATGGGCCCGACCTCCGGGTCATGTCCCACCTGCTGCGACATGGAAGCGTGATGACGTCCGCCGCGCGACCCGATCCTGGGCTTCGCATCTCCGTCTTCTTCCCATCCCACAACGAGGTCGAGAACGTCGAGCGCGTGGTCCGGGACGCGCATGCGCACCTGGCCGCCGTCGCGCGGCAGTACGAGATCATCGTCGTCGATGACGGGTCCACGGACGGAACGCGCGATCGGGCGCTAGCGCTCGTGGACGAAGACCCGAGAGTGCGGGTGGTCTCGCATCCGACGAATCTCGGGTACGGGCGCGCGCTGCGAACGGGCTTCGCCAGTGCTCGGCTCGACCTCGTCTGCTTCACGGATGGAGACGGGCAGTTCTCGCTGGCCGACCTGCCGCGGCTGCTCGGTCCGTTGAACGACCACGGCTTCGTGCTCGGCTACCGCCTGCGTCGGGCGGACTCCGTCCATCGGCGCCTGAACGCGTGGCTGTGGCAGCTGTTCGTCAGGGTCGCGCTCGGCGTGCGCGTGCGGGACGTGGACTGCGGCTTCAAGCTCTTCCGGCGCGAGGTCGTCGCGGACCTCGAGCTCATATCGGGCCGTGGCGCGTCGATCTCGGCCGAGCTGATCGCCAAGGCGACCAGAGCCGGATTCACGTTTGCCGAAGTGGGCGTTCACCACTACCCGCGAACCGCGGGCGTGCAGTCCGGCAACAGCGTGCGAGTCATCCTGAGCTCGTTTGCCGACATCCTTCGGCTGTGGCGGCGTCTTCGGTGAAGCTGAGCATCATCGTCCCCGCGTTCAATGAGGCGCCCACCATCGCCGCGGTGCTGCGGCGAGTGGCCGCTGTCAAGCTCGACAAGCAGGTCATCGTCGTCGATGACAGCTCCACCGACGACACGGTCGCGGAGATCGATGGCGCGGGCGTGGCCAGCGTCACCGTGATCCGCCACCCGGTGAATCGGGGCAAGGGCGCGGCGGTGCGCTCGGGGCTGGCCGCCGCTTCGGGCGATGTGGTGGTGATTCAGGACGGCGATCTCGAGTACGACCCGCAGGAGTTCGTTCGGCTCATCGCACCGATCGCCAGCGGTGAGGCGCGCGTGGTCTACGGCTACCGCGATCTTGGATCGCAGACGGCCCTCTACCGGGCCGGCAACCGACTATTGACGTTCCTGACCAACCTCATGTTCGGCGTCGCCATCCGGGATATGGAGACGTGCTACAAGATGTGGCGGCGCGAGGTTCTCGCGGGCGTCGAGCTCGAGTCCGACGCTTTCGACATCGAAGTCGAGCTCACGGCGCGCTTCCTGCGAATGGGCGAGCGGATCGTGCAGTTGCCGATTGGCTATGAGGCGCGCGAGGCGAAGAAGCTGCAGTGGTGGATCGACGGTCCGCAGGCGCTGCTCAAGTTGATTCGCTATCGGTTTCTGGGGTAGCCGCCGTGTCGCCGTCTGGCTCCTTGTCCGTGACCTGTTGGCGCTGCTCGCGGTCCCGATCTTCGATCTTGCCGCTCAGGAACTGATCCTCGGGCAGGACGAACTGCTGGATCGGCTCCGCCGCCGCGGCCGAAGGGACCGCCGGAGGACGCGTGTCCCACTTCGACGAATCGCCCCCGATGTTGGCGTGGATGAACTGGCCGCAATGCGGGCAGAACGGCGTCGTCTGCACGACGACCTGAAAGCAGCGCGGACAATAGGTCGGGTCCGCGGCCGTGTCTCGCGCGCTCATGATGGGTGGGCGGTGGTGATCGTTCCGCCGCCGAGCACCTCGTCGCCCCGATACATCACGGCCGACTGGCCCGGCGCCGGCGCCCAGGTCGGCTGGTCGAACTCGAGCCCCGCGCGGCCCTGCCCGAGCGATCTCACACGCGCCGGCTCCGGCGTCATGCGGTACCTGGTCATGACGTCGACCGCCGTGCCGTCCGTCGGGCCGGTCTGCCCAATCCACGCGACCCGATCGAGTTCGACGCGGCGAGCGCCCGCCTCACGCCGGCTGCCCACGACGACCGTGTTCCGGATCGGATCGAGACTGACCACGTAGCGAGGGCCGCCCGCGCCCCCGAGGCTGAGGCCGCGCCGTTGACCGACGGTGAACTGCTCCAGCCCCGAGTGCGATCCGAGCTGGTCGCCGGCCGTGTCCACGATCGCTCCCGGGCCGGTTGAACCGTGGCCGCGCACAAACTTGACATAATCATCGTCCGGGACAAAGCAGATCTCTTGGCTGTCGGGCTTCCGCGCCACCGGCAGCCGGGCGCCCTCGGCGATCTTGCGCACCCGCTTCTTCGTCAACTCACCGAGCGGAAACAGCGTGCGCGCCAACTGGCGCTGGCTCAGGACGTGGAGCACGTACGTCTGGTCCTTCGCCGGATCGCGGCTCCGCAGGAGCCGGTACCGGCCGGCGGCGGAATCGCGCCGGATCCGTGCGTAGTGGCCGGTCGCGATGAACTCGGCGCCCAGCTCGTCGGCCTTGCCCAGGAAGGTCCCGAACCGCACGGTGCGGTTGCACGCCACGCACGGGTTCGGCGTCTGTCCTCGAAGGTACCCGCGCACCCACGGGCCGACCACGGCCGCCTCGAACTCTCGCCGATAGTCCACGACGTAGTGCGGAATCCCGAGCAATCGGCACACGTGCCGCGCGTCGTCGATCGTCCGCGGCGTGCAGCAACCGTTGCCGCCGCCGGCGCCCGCCATCATCGACTTCGGCCATTGGTTGAACGTCACGCCGACCACATCGTGGCCGCGCTCGACGAGCCGCAGGGCCGCGACGGCGCTGTCGACGCCTCCGCTCATGGCGACGAGAACTCGCGGCATCTGGGTGTACGAGAGTCGGTGGGACCGGTCGTCCGAGGCTAGCACCGGTCCATCGGGTTGGCCCGGCCCGGGCGCATCAGAGGTCGAGGCCGGCGAACACGGGATGTGTGAGGTAGCGCTCGCCCGTGTCGCACAGCACCGTGACGATGAGCGCGCCGTCGCCCGCCGGCCGGCGGGCGAACTCCAGCGCGGCCCACACGTTGGCGCCCGCCGAGACCCCCACGAGCAGCCCTTCCTCGAAGGCGAGGCGGCGCGTGACGGCTTCCGCGTCTTCGTCGGCCACCAGCAGCACCTCGTCAATGAGCTCACGGTCGAACACGTCGGGCACAAAATCCGCCCCGATGCCGTCGATCCGGTGCGGTCCGGCCCGGCCCTCCGTGATGACCGGGTTTCGCCGGGGCTCGACGGCGATGAACGTGAGGTCCGGCTTTCGGGACTTCAACGCGCGCGCCGTTCCGGTGATCGTTCCGCCGGTCCCGACCGCCGCGACCATCACATCGATCTGGCCGCCCGTGTCGCGCCAGATCTCCTCCGCGGTCGTGCGCTCGTGGACGCTCGGATTGCTGGGATTCTCGAATTGCTGAGGGATCCAAGCGCCCGGGGTCTTCGCTAGGATCTCCTCCGCCTTCCGGATCGCCCCGGTCATGCCTTGCGCGCCGGGGGTGAGAATCAGCTCCGCCCCGAAGGCCTTCAGGAGATTTCGCCGCTCGACGGTCATCGTCTCGGGCATAGTCAGGATGACGCGGTAGCCGCGCGCGGCGCCCACCATGGCAAGCGCGACGCCGGTGTTGCCGCTCGTCGGTTCGATGATGGTCGTTCGACCCGGCTCGATCCGGCCGTCGCGCTCGGCGTCATCGATCATCGACAGGCCGATCCGGTCCTTGACGCTGCCACCGGGATTCATGAACTCGCACTTGGCGACGATCTCCGCCGACGTCCCCTCCGCGATGCGGCCGAGACGAACGAGCGGCGTATTTCCTATCAGAGCGGTCACGTCGGGGGCGGCGCCCTCGGCGCGCGGCGCACGAACGGCGGTCACGGCGATCTCCAGTGGGCGGCCGGGCGACCGCGAAGCGCGGCCGTCGTCGGCGCCGGTGGGTCGGATTCGGCCGATGATAAGCTCTTGCTCCCTATCAGTCCGGGGCTCGGCGTCCTGATATCGCCTGTATTCCTCCAGGCCCTGGCACGGCCGGCCGCCTCCAAGCTGCTCCTGTTTGTCATCGATGGCCTTGGCGGGGCGCCGATCGCACCCGGCGGGCCGACCGAGCTCGAGGCGGCCAGGACGCCCTGGCTCGACCGCTTCGCCGCCGAAGGGGTCACCGGTCTGAGCGAGCCGGTGGGTCCCGGAATCTCCCCCGGCAGCGGACCGGGGCACCTGGCGCTGTTTGGCTACGATCCGATCGAGAACCAGATTGGGCGCGGCGCGCTCTCGGCGCTTGGACTGGGCGTCGAGCTCGAGACCGGAGACATCGCCGTCCGGCTCAACTTCGCCACGCTCGACTCGTCTGGAAACGTGGCCGACCGGCGCGCCGGTCGTATCTCCACCGACCTGAATCGTCGGCTCGTCGAGCAACTCAACACCATCGAGCTCGAGGGCGTCGGCGTGAGGTTTCTGACCGAGTCCGAGCACCGGGCCGTCCTGATTCTCAGCGGCGATGATCTCGATCCCGGCGTCCGCGAGACCGATCCCCAGGCCACCGGCGTGCCGCCTGTCGATCCCGAGCCGCTGTCCCCGCGGGCCGGGCGCACGAGTCGTCTGCTCGTCGAGCTGCTGCGGGAGGTGCGCGACCGCATTGGCGGCGAGACGCTGGCGAACTTCGTCCTCATGCGCGGCTACGCGGCGCGTCCGGCGTTGCCAAGCCTTGGTGACCGGTACGGCTTGCGTGCCAGGTGCTTCGCGTCATACCCCATGTACAAGGGGCTCGCCGCGGCCGCGGGCATGAGCGCGGCCGACACCGGCGATACGCTGGAGGGGCAATTCGACGCGCTCGAGCGCGAATGGGGCGATTTCGACTATTTCTTCTTTCACGTCAAGAAAACCGACGCGCTTGGCGAGGACAGGGACTTCGCGGGCAAGCTCGCCTATCTCGAGGTGGTGGACGAGCTCCTCCCGCGCGTGCGCGACCTGGCGCCAAACGTGCTCGTCGTCACCGGCGATCACTCGACGCCCGCCGCGTTGGGGGTCCATTCGTGGCACCCCGTGCCGCTGCTCCTGTGGGGCGATCATGTCGTGGCGGACGCCGTGACCGAGTTTGGCGAGCGGCCCTGCGCGCAAGGCGCGCTGGGAACGCTGCCGGCGCGATCGATCATGAGCTTGATGCTCGCGCACGGCGAACGGCTGGCGAAGTTCGGCGCCTAGCGATGGCCGCCGATGCCCTGCGGAAGATCCCGTCCGTCGATCGGGTGGCGCACGCCGCGGTCGCGGCGGCGCCCGACACGCCGGAACGACTCATGATGAAGGCCGCGCGCGCCGAGGTTGACGACGTTCGTAAGCGCGTTCGGCAAGGCCACCCGGTCCCGGATATCACGGCAATGGCGCGCGCGGCGGCGCTTCGCGCGGACCTGTTGCTGAGGCCGGGGCCGCGTCCCGTGATCAATGCCACCGGCGTCATCATCCACACGAATCTCGGGCGCGCGCCGCTGAGCGATCGGGCGCTCGACGCTATCGCGGCCGCCGCGTCCGGGTACGCGGATCTGGAGTTCGATCTAGCGACCGGCGCCCGCGGAGCGCGAACCGACCACATCGACGATGTGGTCCGGGAGGCCACCGGAGCGGAGAGCGCCCTGGTGTTCAACAACAACGCCGCCGCCCTGTTCCTGGCGCTCGAGGCGCACGCCGCCGGACGTGAGGTCCTGGTCAGCCGGGGTGAGGCGGTCGAGATCGGCGGTGGATTCCGAATCCCCGAGATTCTCCGGGCCGGCGGCGCCGAGCTCCGCGACGTCGGCACCACGAACCGGACGCGGATTGACGACTATGCCTCCGCGATATCGGATCGAACGGCCGCGATCCTGCGCGTCCATCGCAGCAACTTCGAGCAGATCGGATTCACCGAGTCGCCGCCGCTCGCGGGGCTGGCCGCGCTGGCGCGCGAGCACGGGCTGATCTTGATCGATGACCTCGGCTCGGGATCGCTGCTCGACACGGCGACCTACGGGCTTGCCCACGAGCCGCAGGTGCAGGAGTCGCTGGCGGCCGGGGCGCACCTCGTGACGTTCTCCGGCGACAAGCTGATCGGCGGTCCCCAGGCCGGCGTGATCGCCGGGGAGCGCGGACACGTCGTGCCGATCGCCGCTCGGCCGCTCGCTCGCGCGATGCGGGCCGACAAGCTGACGATCGCGGGCCTGCGAGCCACGTTTGGCCACTACCTGCGCGGCGAGGCGGCCGAGGCCATCCCGGTCTGGCGGATGATCGCGGCCGAGCCGGCCGAGCTCCGCGAGCGTGCCCGGCGGATCGGGCGAGGAATCTCCAAGGTTGAGGCCGTCGAGTCGGTCGCCGCGGTCGGCGGCGGATCGCTTCCCGGTCAAACGTTGCCGAGCTGCGCGCTGCGCACGTGCGCGGCGGCCGGATCGGCGGAGGCGGTGGCCGCCAGGCTGCGAGCGGCGGAACAGCCGGTGGTCGGCCGGATCGAGGGTGACGCGGTGTGGCTCGACCTCCGCACCGTCCTGCCGCGCGACGAGCCGGCGTTGCGCGCGGCGTTGCGGGCGTTGTAGCCGATCTCGTGTCGGTCGGTGCGCTGCGGATCGGCACCGCTGGATGGAGCTACGCGGACTGGAAGGGCCCGGTGTATCCGAGCTCCCCGCCCCGCCATTTCGACCAGCTCACCTTCTATGCGCAACATTTCAACGCGGTGGAGGTGAACTCGACCTTCTACCGCGTTCCGAACGCGCGTGTCGTGGCGGGCTGGGCGGCGCGAACGCCTGACGATTTCCTGTTCGCCGTCAAGCTGTTTCGAGACCTCACGCATGGCGACGCTCCGGGCGACGCCGCGACGTTCAAGGCATTCGCGGCATCCATCGCGCCATTGAGGGCCGCCGGGAAGCTCGGCTGCGTGCTCGCGCAGTTCCCTCCCAGGTTCCGGCCGGACACGGACGCGTTCGCGTATCTGTCGTCGCTCGTCGACCGGCTCGACGACGCGCCGACCGTCGTGGAGTTTCGTCACCGCAGCTGGATTGAAGACGGTCGGTTGCCCGAGGTGATCGAACGCCTGTCGTCGCACCGTCTCGGGATCGTCGGTGTCGATGAGCCCTCGGTTGGCGGTAACATCCCCGCCGCGGCCATCCGAACATCGCCGATCGGCTACGTGCGGTTCCATGGCCGGAACGCCCGCGATTGGTGGCCGGCCGTGCCGCGTGCCCGTGCCGAGCGGCTCCGCGCCGAGATCGCCGAGCGCGCCAACAGCGCCGCGGGTCGGCGCGCCGAGGAGCGGCGGTTGGACGCCGCGCTCGAACGGCAGAAGTCACAGCGCTACAACTATCTGTACTCGCGCGCCGAACTCGAGGAGTGGTCGGGACGCATCGCCGCGATCAACCAAGGCGCGCTGGCCTCGTTCGTGATCGCCAACAATCACTATCTCGGGCAGGCGTTCGCCAACGCCAAGATGCTGCAAGACATCCTTGGGGAGCCGATTTCCGGGCCGCGCCTCCCCGCGGTCGACGCGTTGATCCGCGAAGCCGACTCGGCGCAGACCGGATCGGCGCGAGCGGACCCCGAGTGGGGACAGCTGCCGATCGATCAACAGGGTTAGAATCCCGCGCGCCTCGATCAGCGCCAGCGGCGTCGAATGCCCGATCCGTCCCCGGCCGACCGCGAGATCGCCTTTCGCCGCGCAGGCGCGCGCGTGCGCGCGCGGCTCGGGTTCATTGCGCACGCCGCGATATTTGTCTTGCTGGGCGTCTTGCTGCTCGCCGTGAACCTGATCACGACCGAGGGGGCGCTGTGGTTCTTCTGGCCGCTGGTGTTCTGGCTGCCGGCGCTGGCCGCGCACGCGGGCCTGGTCTACGGGATCGGTTTCGCGCGGGTCGAGCGCTGGCGAGATCGCGAGTACCTGCGCGAGCTCGAGCGCATGCGGTCGGCGGCCGACCGCCCCGACGACGTGCGGCGGGAGTCTCCGTGAGCGAGCGACGGTTTGGAATTCGTGCGTGGCAGCGATTGGCGGATTTCTATCCGCCCCGCACGAAGCCCAGGGAGATGCTCGGCCTCTATGCGCAGGCGGCGACCGTGGTGGAGACGGACAACACCTTCGCCGGCATCCCGAAGCCCGAGCGAATCGCCGAATGGGCCGCGCACGCGCCGGCCGGGTTCAAGTTCGACGTCGTCGCGTTCGGTGGGTTGACGCTGTACCAGCGACGACCCGGCGACAGCGGCCCGGTCACGCGCAAGAGCTGGAGAGAAGTCGCCGTCGAGCCGCCCGATGTGCTGTTCGACGACTTCAAGGCCTCCATCCAGCCGCTGGTCGACGCGCAGCTGCTCGGGTGCGTGATCCTCCAGTTTCCCCCGTGGTTTGAGGCGGGCGAAGCCGGCCGTGCGTATCTCACCCGTGTCCGTGAGCGGCTGGACGGGTTGCCGGTCGCGGCCGAGTTCCGTCACCCGACGTGGCAAATCCCGAGTGAGCGCGATCGGATGCTCGAGCACCTGATCGAGCTCGAGATTGGTCTGGTCGTCGCGGATTTCCCGGAGCAGCATCCCGAGTGGGTTCCGCCCATCATGTCCGCCACGGTCGAGGACTTGGCGGTCGTGCGGCTGCACGGCCGCAACGCCGACCGCTGGCCGCGCACGGTGATGGCGCCGGTCGAGGCGATGCCCTACGAGTACACGGATGAAGACTTGGCGCCCTGGGTCGGACGAGTGCGCGAGCTTGGCAACGACGTAGCCGAAGTCCATGTGCTCGTAGGCACCGCGCCGCCCGATGACGCGCTGGCAGCGGCTCAGCGCCTGCGCGCCGCCATCGAGGAGGCCGAGGAGGCCGAGGCCCGCTGGGGCTACGCCCCCGCCGCGGGTCGCTAGACCTTGAGCGTCAGGCGGCCAGCGTCGAGGCGGACGTCGAGGGTGGCGGCGGCGATCTTGCGGGCGGCGGCGACGAGCCCGTCGACGGAGAGGCCGTGCGCGGCGCGGAGGTCGTCGGGGGGGCCCTGGGGATGGAAGGTGTCGGGCAGGGCCAGGCGGGTCACCTCGACGTCGGCGGGGCCGTGATCGGCGAGGGCTTCGAGGACCGCGGAGCCGAAGCCCCCGGCGGCGTTGTGGTCCTCCACGGTTATCACGCGGCGGGTGTGGGACGTGAGTTCGTGGAGAAGGTCGAGGTCAAGGGGTTTGACGAAGCGGGCGTTGGCCACGGCCGCGTCCAGACCATAGTGGGCGGCGAGCTCTTCGGCGGCGGCGAGGGCGGGGGCGACACCCCAGCCGACGGCGAGGAAGGCGAGGTCGGTGCCCGGGCGCAGCAACTCGCCGCGGCCGAGCGGGAGAACGCGAGGCGGACCCTCGCAGGGAACGCCGAGGCCGGCGCCGCGCGAGTAGCGCAGGGCCACGGGCTGTTCGGCGGCCAGGGCGGTGGCGAGCAGGTGGCGGAGTTCGTCTTCGTCCTTGGGGGCCGCAACCACCAGGTTGGGGATCGCGCGCAGGTAGGCCAGGTCCAGGACGCCGTGGTGGGTGCGGCCGTCATCGCCGACGAGACCGGCGCGATCGACGCCGATCACGACGGGCAGGCGCTGAATGGCCAGGTCGTGAACGATTTGGTCGAAGGCGCGCTGGAGGAAGGTCGAGTAGATGCAGACGACCGGGCGGAGGCCCTGTGCGGCCAGGCCGGCGGCCAGGGCGATGGCGTGGCTCTCGGCGATGCCGACGTCGAAGACACGGCCGGGCATGGCCTCTTGCAGGCGGGTGAGGGCGGTGCCTTCGAGCATGGCGGCGGAGATGGCGACGATCCGGGGGTCGGCTTGGGCGAGCTCGGCGATGGTGTCGGCCATGACCTGGCTGTAGCTCGGCGCGCGGGCGCCTTGGACGGCCTGGGCCGTGCCGGGCTGGTGGAGGGTCACGGGGTCGGCCTCCGCGGCGGGCATGCCGCGGCCCTTTTGCGTGAAGGCGTGGAGGACGACCGGGCGGCGGCGCGCGCGCGCGTCGCGCAGGGCGGATTCGAGCGCGGGGCGATCGTGGCCGTCCAGCGGGCCGATGTACTCGAAGCCGAAGGCGGCGAAGAAGCTGGCGGGATCGCTGGCCGGACGGAGCGGGGGCTTGGGCGCCGACGGAGTGACGGCAGGGTGCAGGCGCTCCTGGCCGAGAGTGCGGCCGAGGGCGCCGACGTTGGGGGAGATGGAGAGGCCGTTATCGTTGAGGATGAGGATGAAGGGGAGAGCCAGGTCGCCGGCTTGGTTCAGGGCCTCGAAGACGACGCCGGAGGTGAAGGAGCCGTCGCCTATGACTGTGACGACGGTGCAGTCGGCGCCCTGCTGACGGGCGGCGAGGGCCACGCCGACGCCGGCCGAGACGCCGGTGCCGGCGTGGCCGGCGCCGATAATGTCATGCGGGCTCTCGTCGCGATCGGCAAACCCGGAGAGGCCGCCGGGACGACGCAGCGACGCGAAGCGGGCGGCGCGGCCGGTGACGAGCTTGTGGGGGTAGGTTTGATTGCTGGTGTCCCAGATGAGCTTATCGTGAGGGGAGTCGAGGACGCGGTGGAGGGCGAGGGTAAGCTCGACCACGCCGAGATTGGTCGCGAGATGGCCGCCGTTGGCCTGCACGGTGGCGATGATGACGTCGCGGATCTCGGCGGCCAGCGTCTCGAGCTCGGCGTCGGACAGCGGCCGCAGATCACGCGGCGCATGAATCCGATCCAGCACCTGACCCATGCACCCGTCTCCCGGCGATCACCGTGTCGCGAAGAGTCCCGTCAATGGTGCCCCGAAAGAGATGGGCACGCAACGCAAGAGCTTCGGAACTTCCAGTCGTGCATGACTGATCGCGAACGGCGGCATCCCGGATGACGGCGGCACGGCCGAAGGTGTTGAGCCTGGTCGCCTTGGCGGATTCCGCCGTGGGTCGCTTGGAGGCGCACGCCGAGCTGACGATGCGGCCCTGGACGGTGACGCGCGAGCTCGCCGATCCGTCCGAGCTGGCCGGCGAACTGGTCGCCGTCGGGCACACGGCGCTGTTCGTGGAGGCGGACTTTGTTCTCCGGGAGACGTTTGAGGCCGCGCCGGGTCTGCGATTCGTCGGCGTGTGCCGGGGTGACTTCGGCCACGTCGAGCTCGAGGCCGCGACCGAGTCCGGGGTGCCAGTGATCCACACGCCGGGCCGAAACGCGCCGGCCGTGGCGGAGATCACGATTGGCTTGATGCTGGCGCTGCTGCGGCGCATCCCCGCCGCCGCCGCCTACGTGGCTGAGGGCCGCTGGGACGATCCGGTCGACGCGTACACGACATTCCGTGGAGGGGAGCTGGGCGACCAGGTCGTGGGCGTCATCGGTCTCGGCTCGATCGGTCGGGAGACGGTGGCGCGCTTGCGAGGCTTCGGCTGTCCGATCCTGGGTACCGACCCGGCGCTCGGAGACGCGCACATTCGCGATCTCGGGTGCGAGCCGGTGGAGCTGGACGATCTGATCGCCCGCGCGTCCGTGGTCGCCGTGCACTGCCCGTCGCTCGAAACCACCCGCGGTCTGATCGACGCCGCGGAGATCGCGCGCATGCCGACCGGCGCCTATCTCATCGTCACGACCGGCGAGGGCGTCGTGAACGAAGCGGCCGTGGCTCGAGCGCTCACCGACGGGCGGCTTGCGGGGGCGGCCTTTGACGTGTTCGACACGCATCCCATCCGCCCGGACCACCCGCTCCTGTCGGCGCCCAACGCGCTCTTGCTCCCGCACATCGGCGGCGCAACGGATCGCACCGTGGAACGCCACTCGCACATGATCGTCGACGACTACCTGCGGTTTCTTGCGGGTGAGCGGCCGCACCGGCTGGCGAATCCCGAGGTCTGGAACCATCGTGGTTGAGCGCGCATACATCGGTGTGGATGTCGGTTCGTCCGGCGTCCGCGCCCTCGCCGTCGATGGGCGGGGCGCCGCGCTGGCGCGGGCGGTCAGGCCGCTCGAACGCGCCGCGATGTCGCTCGGCCATATGGATCTCGATCTCGATCTCGACGGTATCTGGGCCGGCGCCGCGGCCGCCGTCGCGGAGGCCGCGGCGGGCGTGACCGGCGCGGAAATCCGGGGATTGGGCCTGGCGACGCAGCGCCATTCACTGATCGTCCAAGACGCGGCGGGCGAAGTGGCGTTCGCCTCGGGGAACAACGATCTGCGCGCGGCGCTGACCGGCGCGATGATCGACGCGCAGTCCGGCGAGGCCGTGATGCACGCCACCGGCCACCGCCCCGCGATGCTGTTCTGGACCGGGAAGCTTGCCTGGATCGATGCGGCCGCGCCCGAGGTCCGCGACCGGGCCGCGCGACTCCTGCCGCTCGAGGCGTGGCTGGTTCACCGGCTCGCCGGCGAAGCCGTGCTGAGCGCGCCGTCCGCGGCCGAGACCGGGGCCTGGGCGATCGGCGGCGAGACCTGGTCGTCGGAGCACGTGCCCGCATGGGCGGCCGGGTTGATGCCCGACGTCAGCCCGGCCGCCGCCGCCGGTGTGATAGAGAAGAAGCTCGCCGACGAGCTTGGCCTGCCGCCGGGTCTTCCCGTGGCCGTCGGCCAGCCCGACACGCACGCGGCCGAGCTCGGAACCCGCCGAGGTGATCTGATCGACGCGGATTGCGCGACGACCGGTTGGAGCGCGACGGTGGTGCGTCCGACAGATGCGGCGCCGCGCACGTCCGAGGTCTGGCGGTCGATTCGAATCGGGGGCGGTGGATTGTTGGAAAGCACCGCCGGCGACGCGTCTACCGGGTACCAGTGGATCGGCGGTCTCAGCGCCGATGGCCAGCTCACCAACTACGCGAGCGGAACGCGCAGCGCCGCCGAGCAGGGCGTGTTCGCGCCCAGCGGCCTGCGGGTGATGGATATCGCGAACCCGAACCTGGCGGCCGCCGGCGTGATCACACCTGTCCCGTTTCTCGAGGCGCCGCCGGATCTGGACATGCTGGCGACCGCGGTGCTCGAGGACCTCGGGTTCGCGCTCAAGGGTAATCGCGATCGCCTGGAGGCGGCCTCGCCGGCGGACGGGTCGGTGCGCCTGACCGGCGGCTACATGTCGGCGCCCGCGTCCGGGCAGATCCTCGCCAACGTGTTGGGTGCGCCCGTCGCCTCGTTCGCCGGCGAATCGGCCGCGGCTGCCGGCGCTGCCATGTGCGCGGCGGCGGCGGCGGGTGATGCGGATCATTCCGAGGCCGCCGCTCGGATGTCCATGGCGCCTCGTACGTGGGACCCCGACCCTCGGTCCTCGCGGACGTACGCCGACCACTACGGTCGCTGGCTCGAGTTGCGCAAGCGACTGGACGCCTTCGTTCAGGAGGTCTTGTGACGCCGGAGGATCCGCGTGCCGCAATCGTCGCGGCGGCGAAAGCGATGCACCGCGAAGGCCTGGTCGTGGGGACCGCCGGCAATGTGAGTGCGCGGGCCTCGCAACCGGACGCCATGCACATCACGCCCAGTCGCACGGACTACGCGACGCTCGAGTCCCACGCGGTCGTAACGGTCACGTTCGACGGCGATCCGATCGAGGGCGACGGGCTGCCGTCAAGCGAATCACTGCTGCACGGCGAGATCTACCGGAGACGTCCGGACGTGCACGCGGTGCTTCACGCGCATCCGACCTTCGCGAGCGTGCTGGCGGTGCGGCGGGAGGCGATCCCCGCAATCGTCGACGAGCAGATCTTCTATCTCGGCGGCGGCGTGGAAGTCAGCGCGTACGCGACCGCCAGCTCACCCGATCTGGCCGCGAACGCCGCGGACGCCCTCGGCGTCCGCAACGCGGTGCTGCTGGCGAGCCACGGAAGCGTGACCGTAGGATGCGACCCGGCGGAGGCGCTGGAAGCGACCCGGCTGGTCGAGCGACTGGCCACGATCTGGTATTTCGCATCGATGCGTCCGGGCGCGGAGCGCCTGCCCCACGACGTGATCCAATCGGAAATCGAGCTGTTCTTGATGATGCGGAAGGCGAGCGCCGGCTGATGCCGCTGCGAGTTCCCGAGTTCCTGCTGCGCCGCATCTACGTTCGCGGAAGCCTGCGTCGCACGGCGGATGGGTTCGAGTTCGAGCTCCAGAACACCCTCGGCAGCGGCTATGCGCAGCGACTCCTGCCGTTGAGCGTCGATGGGTGTGAGCTTGACATAAATGATTGCTCGTTCGAGGTCGACGGCGAGGCGCATGGCTTCGCCGACGTGTCGCCCGAGCATCCGTTCAGCCTGGCGATGAACCGCACCTCGGTGCTGCGCGCGCGCGGGCACGAGCTGAGCGACGCCCCGGTGGCGATCCGTGTCGGTTTTGAAGTCCCGGGGCTCGGCGAGCTCTCGTTCGAGGTGACGGACACGCCCGCCGAGCGCTGATACGCATGCGCTGCTTCGTGACCGGCGGGACCGGTCAGATCGGTTCCGCGCTGGTTCGCGCGCTCCTGGTGGCCGGCCACGACGTGCGGGTGCTCGTGCTGCCGCGAGACCCGTGGGCTCGAGCCGCGATCGGAGCGCTGGACGTAGCGCTGGTCACGGGCGATGTGCTCGACCGCGAGACGCTGCCCGAGGAGCGCTTCGATTGGGTCTTTCATCTCGCCGCTGACCAGTCATTCTGGCGGGGCGACGAGCGCCGGCAGCGAGCGGTGAACGTGGGCGGCGTCGCGAACATGCTCGCGTGGGCTCGAGCGCGTAACTCCGCCAGGTTCGTACACGTCAGCTCGCTCCTGGCGGTCGGCGTGGCCGCCGAGCCTCACGAGGTGATGAACGAGCGAACCTCGTTCAACGGCGCCGATCTCGGGCTGATGTACGCACAGACCAAGCACGAGGGCGAGGCGCTGGTCCGCGCGGCGAGCGAAAAGGGCCTGCCGGCCGTGATCGTGAATCCGGGGACCGTGGTTGGTCCGTGGGATCACGGACGCCACGTGCTGCGGATGCTGCGCTCGCTGATATCCGGACCGCTGCGCGGCTTCGCCCCGGGCGGCAACAACATCGTCGATCCGCGCGATGTGGCCGCGGGGATGATCGCGGCCGCCGAGCGCGGACAGGTTGGCCAGCGCTATCTCCTGACCGGCCGCAACCTGACCTATCGCGAGCTTGGAATTGCCGTGGCGCGCGCGGCGGGCGCCCCGCCGCCGCGCCTGCGCTATCCGAGCTCAATGCTCCGCGCGGTGGCCGCGATCCTCGATCCACTCGGGCGTGCGACCGGCCGCCGCCCCCCGCTGACCCCCGACGATGTCACCGTTGGGTGCGGTTTCGCCTACTACGACAACGCCAGGGCTCGCGACGAGCTCGGGTTCACGGCGCGCCCGCTCGACGAGACGATCAGTGACGCGGTCGCTTGGTACCGGAAGGCCGGTCTGTGGGCCTGAGGCCGGTTCCGTCCGCTTGACGACCGTGTGCGTGATGGGCGATCAGCGGGTGCAACACGGCGTCCACATATGCCTCGACCATGTGGATGGTGAACCGATCCAGAAACTCCGCCAGGTCCAGCCCGGCGCTGGAGTCCTGCCTGGCGGAGTCGCGTGCGGATTGCCATCCGGCGCCCTGGTCACTCTCGACGGCGGCGAACAGCGGTCTCCGGAAGTGTGCGAACGCCTCCATCAGGTTCCGCAGGGAGACGCCGATGCGGGCGGCCTGTTCCCCATACTCGGCCGCCTGAGTCTGGATGTCGGCGATCAACGGTTCGCGCCGATCGGGATTCGCGACGTAGTCGGCTGCCAGGCGCACGAGCGCCTGCCCCTGGTCTCGCGCGTGCTGGCGCTCGTCGTCGCTGAACGCCTGGAACCAACCCAACGACCGGGCGTCGCGCGCCGCGCGCGATCCACGCGCGCTCCAGATCGCGTCGAGCTCGTCTGCGCTGAACCGTTCCGGCAGGCCCGCGGCACGACTGACGATGCCGGTCAGCTCTGACGCGAGGAATCGCCGATGTCCGCCGGGCGTCACGAATACGCGCAGCCGTCCCGCGTCGCCCCATCGACGCACCGTCGCCGGCCCGACGCCGAGCAGCCGCGCTGCCTGGCCGACCGACAGCCACCGATCGTCTGCCTCGGGGCGAGCTCGGCTGCGGCGGCGCGTGGCCATCAGCGGATGGCGGCCAGGACCCGGAGAGGACGCGGCCATTCGCTCGTGCGGCCCGCGGCCGAATGCCCTCGGCGCATCGGCTAGCGCGCCGCGTCCCGGGTCTCGCGTCGCACCCAGGCGGCGCCAAGGAGTGGGATGCGGATGCGGTTGAAGACCTGTGCGTTGACCACGAAGCCGATGAAGACGATCGAGAGCCCGAACAGCTGCGTCAAGTAGAACGGCGCCGTCACATCGAACCGGCTCAGGCTGCCGCCCGCGGCAATGATCCCCGTGCCCGTGACGATCAGCAGCATGGAGATTGCCCGACCGGGCTCGGCTCGTCGGAGCGCGAACACGATGGCGCTCCACAGCGCCACGCCCACAACCGCGATCGTCCCGAGGATGTTCGCCACCGCCGCGGTGGTCCGCGCGGCCCGGGCGATCCCATCGCCGGTGATGATGACCTCGGGCCCCGGGTACACGAATCCCGGGACCACCGGCGTCACGATCAGAACCACGGCCCCGATCGTCGTCAGGATCACCACCAGCGCCATGAACAGATGACCCCATCGACGTCCCTGCGCGGCGAAATACACGGACCCGGCGCCCCACCAGGGCGCCGCCGCGATCGCCCCCGTCTCGTACCAGAGCTTGTAGACCCCATCGTTCCACCCGAGGGCAATCCCCCACACCTGCGCGAACATCGCCACCGCGAACATCAGCATGCCGATCGTCCAGACCAACTTGTGCGGGCGCGCCATCGCGTGACGAGCTGATCCCCCATCAGAATGACGAAGAGCACGCCCACGATGGTCGTGAGCAGCGGGATAGCGGCGTTCGGGTTCACGCAATCACCTGGGCTCGTCCGGTTGAATGCTGGCGACGGCGGAATGCTATCAAACATATCCACAATGGGCGCTAGCGTCAGTGCGTGCCGACGGCAATACGCCTTAAGTCTGTCAAATCCTCTCTATAACTCCCTGGCGGCGGGCAATCCGTCAGGTGGCCCGACCTTCAGGTTGGGATGGCAGATCGCGGCAGTCCCAATCACTCCCTCCGTCGGGGGGAGTCGCGGCAGTCAAGCCGTCAGGCGCAGGCTGCCGCGGTGGGGGGACGGCCGCCTGCAAGGGCGGTTCACGAACCGCCCCTACCTCGGATTGCCGGATGGCCCGCCGCTTCGAGGTGGGACGGTCGCGTCCGCTCTGGAAGAGGACGGGCTAGTACGTCCGCCCCTTCCATTCGGCGCCGCGCCCGCGCCAGTGGCGCACGGTCGAGTCGATGGTCATGCCGGTGTACAGCACCGCGGCCACCGGCAGGCCGTACCCGCGGACGGCGCGGAGCCCGTACCACCGCAGCGTCGGCGCGTACGTGATCGCCAGCAGGGTCCAGGCGGCCGCGCCCGCGGCCAGCACCCACCCGCCGAGTGCCCGCTCACCCATTCCCACCGCGACCGCGCCGACCACGGTCGCGGCGGGCGGCAGCGCAAACAGCAGCACCAGCCCCACCACCGTGCCGATCAGCAGCAGGGGCGACGTACGCAGCTGCGTGAACGCGGTCCGCGCGACGAGATTCCAGATCGATCGGAGTCCCGGATACGGCCGAACGCTCGTCACCGTCCGACTCAGGCCGAGCCATAGACGCCCGCCGCCTTCCCGGCCGTCGGCCTTCACGCGCGCGGCCAGCGCGCAGTCGTCGATGATCGCGCCCTGGATTGCGGCCAGGCCGCCGGCGCGATCCAGCGCCTCCGCGCGCACGAGCACGCACCCGCCCGCGGCCGCCGCATTGCCTCGATCACGCGCGGCGACCCATCGCGGCGGATAGAGCATCGCGAAGAAGTACGCGAACGCCGGAATCAGCAGCCGCTCCCAGAAGGACTGGATGTTGAGCGTCGCCATCACGGACGCCAGGTCGAGGTCCTCCCGGATCGCTTTCCGGGTGAGCGCCCGAACGACCGCCGCGTCGTGCGAGATGTCGGCGTCGGTGAGCAGGAGGAACTCGGGGTGGACGGACCGGGCGGCCCGCGTCCCGTGGTGCAGCGCCCACACCTTTCCGGCCCAGCCGCGTGGGAGCGGCGGCGTGCGGAGCACGGTGAGCCGATCCTTGAAGCCGGCCGCGCGCGCCGCCCGACGCGCGGCGGCGGCCGTGCCGTCGCTGCTGCGGTCGTCCACCACGAACACGTGGAACGGTCCCGGATAGTCCTGCGCCAGCACCGAGGGGAGCGTCGCCGGCAGGGTGCCTTCCTCGTCGCGGGCGGGAATCACCGCGGCCACGCGCGGCCATTCCCCGGTGGACGGGTCCGCGGAGGTCGCGGGCTCGAGTCGCCGATCGGTTCGCCAGAACCCGCCGCGCGCGAGCAGCAGCCATAGGGCCGCCGCCAACGACACGGTCGCGGCGATCGCAAAGGCCATCAGTGCCATCGCTAGCTCGGCGTGGCGTCAGCCGCCGCGCGGACCAGCAGCCGCGCTGTGGTGGGGGCGAGCGCCAGGGCTTGCTAGCTCGGCCAGCGGGGTGTGCGCCCGAACGCCTGCGCATCGGCAGCCGAGCCCTGCAGCGCGTGATGGCGGTCCCCGCCGAGCAGCATGAGGGTGCCGCCCGCCTCGATCCACTTGCGCGCGTGCGCTCGCGACACCGCCGAGATTCCCGCGGCCTTGCCGTGGCGGAGACAGGCCGCGAACACGTGATGCACCGCCTCGTCGTGCCCCGCCGAACCGACCGCATGGGCGATCGACCTGGACAGATCACCGGGGCCGACCCAGCACGCGTCGATGCCTTCGGTCGCCATGATCTCGTCGGCGTTCTCGACCCCGCGCGCCGACTCGATCTGGATCGCCACGACCAGCTCATCGTCGATCGAATCCAGGTAGTCGGGTCCGTAGGCGGTCGCGCCCCCATATCCGACTGATCGTGCGCCTCGCGGCGGCAGGCGGCTGGCGTCGCGTACGCGCTCCGCCTCCTCCGCGTTCTCGACCAGCGGCACCACGATCCCGAGCGCGCCCTCGTCGAGCAGGTGACCGATCGCGAAGTACTCGTTCTGAGCGACGCGGGCAAACGGCGTCGCCCCGCCGGCCCGAACGCCCATGAAGCCGAGTGCGAACGACTGCCGCTGCCAGGTTCCGTGCTGACCGTCGAGCAACACCCAGTCGAAGCCCTGCGCCGCCATGAGCTCGGCCAGCAGCGGGTCGCCGACTCCGCACTCGATCCCGAGCGCGAGCTCGTTACGGCGCAGCAGCTCGCGAACTCTGTTGGCGATCACGGCGCTTCCGGTGAGGACGATCCTGGATTCGCGCCTACGGTAGCGGACACGCCCGGCGGATTTCCCACCGGTCGGTCAGGCGAACCAATCGGCCCGATCGGCGCGAGTCCGGATGGTCTTTCGGCGCCTACCGGGACGACAGGTACTGGAGCAGCGCGGCTTCCAACCGGCTGCCCGGCTCACGATTCGATCGGAGCAATGCCGCGGGATTCCGCCGGATGAGGTCGCGCGCCACCTGAATCACGATCCGCGCGGGCACCGCGCGGCAGTGCGCCGATCCGACCATGGCGTCCCGCTGCCACGGTCGGATGTTCGGTTCGATCGCGGCGAATCCGTCCGAATCGCCGCTGCAGCTCACAGCCATCCAGCCAGGCTGGTCGTCCTCCACCCGCGCCCAGCGCGTGTTGGAAGTCATCCCAGCTCGCCGCCTCCCGCGCCGCATTGTTCGTCACGACGGCGTGCGGCGGCGCCGGCAACATGGTCTCGTACGTAAAGGTGGGCACGACGACCGTCGGAACCAACGACCGCAGCGCCGCAATCACCGTCCGCGCCCCGCCGTCAACTCGGCCGAACGACCGCAGGGATACGTGGGCCACAACGATCGGCGCCCGGCCGAGCCCCAGGTTCTGAAGACTCTGTCGCAGCTCCCCGAAGCCCAGGCCGGCGGATCGCGTCACCGGAGCATCCCGACCAGCCCCCCGCGGCGCCGTCCGATCAGCTTGGCCAGCGCGGCTTCCGCCCAAAGGCCTCGGCGTCGGCCGCCGTGCCCGCCAGCACGTGCTCGCGTTCCGCGCCGAGCAACATGAGCGTCCCGCCCGCCTCGATCCATTTGCGGGTGTCCTCGGCCCGCCCGGTATAGATGCCCGCCGCCTTGCCGTGTCGCTTGCACGCGGCGAAGATCTCCAGCACGGCCGCCTCGTGCTCGGGCGTGCCGATTGCGTGACCGATCGAGACCGCCAGATCGCCCGGACCCACCCAGCACGCGTCGATGCCATCGGTCGCCATGATCTCGTCGGCGTTCTCGAGGCCCGTCGCCGTCTCGATCTGAACCGCCACCACCAGCTCGTCATTGATCCGAGCCTGATAGTCCGGCCCGTAGGCCAGAGCCCCGCCGCGCCCCTGCGACCGCCGGCCCCGCGGTGGAAATCGGCTTGCCTGGCTCGCCCGCGCCGCCTCGGCGGCGGTCTCGACCATCGGGACCACGATTCCCAGCGCGCCCTCGTCCAGCACGTGGCCGATCGCGAAGTACTCGTTCTGCGGGACGCGCGCGAACGGTGCGGCGCCGCCCGCGCGAACGCCCATGAACCCGTGGGCGAAGCTCTGCCGCTGCCAGGTGCCGTGCTGGCCGTCGAGCATCACCCAGTCGAACCCCTGGGTGGCCAGCAGCTCCGCGATCAGCGGCTCACCGAACGCGCACTCGACCCCGAGCGCCACCTCGCCGCGCTCCAGCAGTTCCCGGACCCTGTTCGTGACCATGCCCGACGCCTCCACGCGACCAGCGTTCCATTGAGTAGGCCGACACCATACGGGATGAGGCGCGGGCGCCCGGATCGCGACGGTGTTGGTCCCCGGCCGTCGGCGGAGCGCCCGGCATGTGGGAGACTTCCATCCACGTTGCCGAGTGGTGAGGGATACGTCGTGACGATTGACACGGAGTCCGCGGGGCCGACCGACTGGCACGCCGAGCCGTTCAAGGTGCTCGTCACGCTCGGCGAGAGCACCACGGCCGGCGGCTGGAGCTCGACACCGGACCGATGCTGGCCGCCCGTTCTGGCGGCGCTGATCAGCGACTTCCAGGACGAGCCCGTGCAATTGGTGAACAGCGGCATCGGCGCCAACGTCATCTCAACCCGCGTGCCCTCGTACGGCTATTCAGGCAAGCCGGCGGCCAACGAGCGGATTCAGAAGCACGTCATTGACCACGACCCGGATCTGCTGATCATCTCGTACGGGCTCAACGACGCTCGCGGCGGAACTCCGGTCGAGATGTTCCGCGACGAGATGGTTGCGCTGATCTCCGCGATCCGGCGCGGGTGCGACCCGCTGATCGTGCTGCCCGGCCCCTATTTCATGACCGACTTCGGGTCATACGACCATTTCGGTCAGGGTGATCTGAATGTCTTCGAGACGTACAGCCTTGTGACCGAGCAGGTGGCAGAGGCGACCGGCTGCCTGTTCTCCGACGCGCTGCACGCCTACGGCGGTGCTGCGTGGATGGTTCACGACGACGGTGTGCACGCCAACGATCTCGGCCACCGGATCGTGGCGCACACGTTGTTCCAGACCCTGGCCCAGAACTGCTCGGGTCTGGCGATTCGCACCAAGCGGATCGAGCAGACGAGCGAGCGCTGGCGCGACGAGTCGATGCTCCGCGCGGACTACGGTTACAAGGCGCCGAGCTTCTGACCCCGGGCGCCGCTGACGAAATCGGCCCGGCGACCTAATCTGCCGACGGGCGATGCTGACCGCTTCATAACGCTGGGGGATGCCGATGGCCTGGACGCGTATCTCCGACCGCCTGTTCGTTTGGAACGACACCTGCAACGTCTACTGCGTGAAGGACGGTGACGCCGGCCTGCTGATTGACGCCGGCTCGGGCGACGTCCTCGACCACCTCGACGAGATCGGCGTGTCGAGCGTCGAGTGGGTGCTGCACACGCACCATCATCGCGACCAGTGCTGGGGCACCCACCGCCTGCGCGCGGCGGGGGCAAAGGTCGCCGTCCCCGAGCACGAGCGCCACCTCTTCGACCAGGTCGAGCTCTTCTGGCAGCACAAGCGGATCTACGACAACTACAACGACCGCAACACGTTCTTCTCGCTCGACCGCAACGTGCCCGTGGACGCCGAGTTGCTCGACTACGAGAGCTTCGCGTGGCGCGGCATCGAGTTCCAGGTCGTGCCGGCCAAGGGTCACACGCACGGCATGAGCATGCTCATCGCCGAGATCGATGGGCGCCGTGTTGCGTTCACCGGAGACCTGATGCAAAAGGGCGGGCGGCTATACCAGCTGCACGCGATGGAGTACGGGTACGGCGATCACATCGGCATCGTGTTCACGCTGCAATCGGCGCAGGCGCTCCGCGCCCTCGCTCCCGACCTCGTCCTGCCGTCGCACGGCCACGTGATCGAGGATCCGGTCGGCGACTGCGAGCGCCTGGAAGCGCGGCTGATGGACCTGGCGCGGCTCGGCGGCGGCATCCGGCTGTTCGGCGGCAGCGGAGGCTCGGGCCTCGAGTTCCTGCCCGACCCGAAGTTCATACAGACGTCACAGCACCTGTTGTGGGGCGGCCCGCAGACCTGCTCGAACTTCTACGTGCTGCTGTCGGAGAGCGGGAAAGCCTGCCTGATCGACTACGGGCACGCGTTCGTCACGCATATGGCGGTCGCCCAGGATCGCGAAGACGGCGACACGATGCGGTTTGTCGTCCACCACCTCGACGAGCTGCGCGAGACCTACGGCGTCACGCAGCTCGATGTCGTGCTGACCACCCACATTCACGACGACCACACGGCCGGGATCCCGTACTTGCAGCGGCACGAAGGCACCGAGGCGTGGGCGCTGGAGGAGGTTGCGCAAGTCCTCGAAGATCCGGCCAGCTGGGCGAGCACGCCGTGCGCGCTGCGCACTCCCATCGAGTTCGCCCGCAGGTTCAGTCACGGCGAACGCTTCGCGTGGGAGGAGTACGAGTTCGAGATCTACCACGCGCCCGGGCAGACGGAATTCCACTCCGTCTTCGCGACCGTCGTGGATGGGCAAAAGGTCGCGTTCACCGGTGACAACATCTTTCTCGAGGAGGCGCCCGGTCTCACCGGCGGGCTGACCGCGCAGATCTACGAAACCACCGTCCACCGAAATAGCTTCCAGCTCGCGATGCACCGCCAGTGCGCCGACGTGATGGAGACCGTTGCGCCGGACCTGATCTGCCCAGGTCACAACCAGCTCATCCCCTGGGACCCGACGAGATCGCGCGAGTACCGCGATTTCATCGCTCGCAAAGAGCGCGCGATGCGAGCCCTGGTGGATGAGCCCGCCGACCACTCCATCGATCTCTGGTGGGCGCGGCTGCTGCCGTACCTGAGCGATGTGCGGCCGGGCGAGAACGTCGAATACCGTCTGCTCCTGCGCAACAACCTCGAACGCGACGCGCGCTTCGATGCGCGGCTGCTGGCGCCGGAGGGGTGGAGCGCACCGGATGACTTCGAGGCGATCGATCTAGCCGCCGGCGCCCGCGGCGAGCTGCGCCTCACCGCGACCGCGCCGAGCGGGCCAGACGTTCGCCGGCCGCTGCTGGCCGAGATCCGCATCGACGGCGTCACCCAGGGACCGCATGCGGAGGCGCTGGTGACGGTTGGCTAGATGCCGTTCCCACCGCCCGTGTTGACCAATCGCCGGAACCGCTCAGCTGTCATTCCGGCGGCTGTCATTCCGAGGAGCGCGCGGCGCGACGAGGAATCTCATGGCCTGCGGACCGGCGAAAGTCTGCGCTGAGGCGGTCGAAGCGCCTGCCATCAGCCACACCGTTCTCATGCCCTTTCAACAAGCTCAGGGTGCGCGGTTCGACAGGCCCGACCCGTCACCCCAGCGAACCGCCTGCCTCACAACCTGACCCTTGTGCGAGGCCTCGACAACATACGAATGACGACGCAGGGAGTCACCGCGCGTCACCTGGGCTCATGGGAAGTACGGCCAGACGCCGTGAGCCGTTAGATCGCCGATCCGGCGGCGGCCTGAGAATCCGGGCCGCTCAGTGCCCTTCCAGGTGCTTCAGCTCAGGCCAGACGGACTGCATCTGCCAGGCGTCGAGGGATTCCAGCCGGGCGCTCCCGCCGCGGGCAAAGACCGCCACGCCGTTGCTGTCCGCACGCTGCGGGTAGGCGCGCAACGTCAAGCATTGGCGGTCGCCCGCAAAGACCTCGATCACGCTGCGGTCCACGAACACCCGCAGGCGGAGCGGCTCGTCCGGCGCCAGGTCCAGCGGGCCGATCTCCGGCACGCGCGCGTAGACATCCTCCCGCAGCGAGGCGGCCGACACGTCGATCTGCAATTGGTGCGGTCCCGAGCCGGCCGAGTGGCGCCGGAACAGCGAGATCCGCGTCTGCTCCGACCCGTCCGGCGCCCGCAAGACGATCAACCCGACCTCCCGGGCCGATCCCGGCTCTAAGAGCGCCTCGACCTCCAGCGCTTTTCCGCGCACGGTATCCAGCGGCACCTCGCCGTTCGACGGGATCGGTGTCCGCCCCACGTGCACGGCATCGCCGCGCAGGCTCTCCACCTCGGCGACCGGACCCATCCGCAACGTTCCGTCTGCCCCCAGCCAGTAGTGACGCGGCAGGCTCATGACGTCGTTCCACCCCTGCGGCGTGCGGCCTTCCTTGATATTGAAGATGCCGAGCAGGCGTTCCTGGTCGTCGATGGTGGCGGACGGCGCATGCAGGCTCCCCACCCAGGCCGGGCCGTAGTTCATGCGGCCGTGCCGGTCGGGGATCAGCCGGCGCCGGGCGCGGTCGTAGGTTCCAAGGTAGTACTGGCCCGCCCGCTTGTGGCTGAAGAAAGAGCAAGAGGTGCTTGCCGCCGCCGATCAGCAAGAAGTTGGGCACCGCGGCGTCCTCACCGGGCTCGCTGTGGAAGCCGCCTTCGATCAGCGGACCGAGGTGCTCCCAGGTCACGAGGTCGGTGGACCGGAACAGGTGGCTAACGGCCTTGCAGTCCACCTCGTTCTCACCGTCTTTGTAGGTGCCGGAGAGCGCGTAGTAGCCGTCCTCCTCCTTCCAGATGCACGGATCGAACACGCGGTAGGGCGCGCCGTCGGCATCGATCGGCACGATCGGGATCACCGGGTTCCGAGGATGCTTCGCCCAGTTCAGCAACAGCGGGTCGGAGGCGGTAGCAATGGCGTTGCCCGACTCGGTGCCGTGGTACATGGCGATGACCCGGTCCGGCTCGACCAGCGTCTGACCGCTGTAGCAGTACTCCTCGATGGTCGGATAGATGGCGGGAGGAAGATCGGTCCAGCGCACCAAGTCGTCGCTGACCGTGTGCCCCCAGTGCACGCGGTCCTGACCCGTTGACCTGAACTGGTAGAAGAGGTGGTAGCGGCCCTGCCACTGGAGACCTTTGCGTAACTTTCGTCATACCGGCGAAAGCCGGTATCCAGAGCTTCCCCCGAAGCTGGAAGACGCCCTCACCCCAACCTTCTCCCGAGGGAGAGGGCGTTTTGCAAAGGTCTCCACTGGCAGAGGCCGTTGGCGTCGTTCATGTTGTTCTCGGGCGGCGAGAAGTGATAGAGCGGGCGGTACGGGTCCGCGGCCAGCCGCTCGCGGGAAGCCGCGAACCGCAGCAGATCCGGGTCCTCGGCGAGCGCGCTGCGCTGCGCCTCCAGGGTCGAGGGAAAGCTGCGTCCGTGCAGCGGTTCGTGCGGCGGCGTCATGGCCGGTCGCCCCGCGGCCTGAAGTCCATCGAAGAATCGCTCCGAGCGCGGCGGTCTCCAATGTTCGCGGCAATGGGGGGGCGCGCTGGAGAGCCGATGCCTGCTGCCCGCCAGTCGGGCCAGGCGCGCGGGGGCGATGGTCGGTCGGATCGACCGCCTTGCCTCCACGCGCGGGTGCGCGACGCGGAGCTTTGCGGCTTCCGGTTCACGTCGGCGCCGCGAGCGGACGCCTGGCCGCGCGCGTTTGCCGACAGCGGCCCGACCGGCCTACGCACGCTCGACGGGCACGACCACATAGGGGGTCTCCGTGTCCGGATCCGGTCCGATGGCGCCGTTGCCCAACCGGTCCATGGCCTCTGCGTAGTACATCACATCCCAGGTCGGCACGATGTCGGCGCCGGGGATCGTGGCGGTCCAGGCGCCGTTGGTGCGTTCCATGCGGACCGGCGTGTACAGCTCCCGCTGGTTCAGGTCCCGGTAGTACAGCGTCACGCGATCGAGCTCCTCGGCCGCGTCCACGCGGGCGGTCACCGTCAGGTTCCGGCCGGGGGTCGCGCCGGTCGCGCGCTCCACGTCCACCACGGGCCGGCCGGCGGACTTGCCGACCGCTACCCGCTGCGGTGCATCCGCGCCCGCCGCCGGCCAGGTTCGGGTCGCGCCGGTCGCATCGGTCGCTTCGATGAAGTACTCGGCGTCCCGCGCGTCGGGCAGCGCGATGTCGGCGCCGCGGATGGCGCCCTTGCCCCGCATGGGTACACGCCGGTATTCGCCGTCGCCCGCCCGCCAGTTGAGGCTCACGTCGACCACTCCGTCCGGCGCGGTCACGGTTGCCGCCACGCGCAGCGGACCGGGCGATGCGCTCCGGATTGGCACGTGCCCGATTTGGGGAGCGGCTTCACGCACGACGACCGCGTTGATCGTCCAGTCTGAGGCCGGATGCGAGTTGACCTCCAGCTCCAGGCGGCCGTTGCCGATGTGAACGCGCTGGGTGCGCTCGATGGTCCGACCGCCCGGCGCCGTGAACCGGTCGGTCTGGTACCGCCCCTGGAACGTCACCCACATTGGTCCGCGGTCCTCGCCGTCGGGTCGCGCGTCGCCCATCACGACCGTGACGTCGTACGTCCCGTTCGGAACGTCCGCGATGAAGGTGTTCTCAGGGTAGTGCGCATTGCGGCCGCGGTAGTGGAAGTCCGCCAGCAGCAAGTTGCTCGGCAGCTCCGGCGCCTCCCGGTCGCGCCCCAAGATGGCGGCCTTCGACGGCTTCGGCGGGCTCGCGGCCAGGATCGACCGCGTCTTGTGCCAGCCCTGATCCGCTGCCGGCGAGTACTCGGCGGCGGGCGACACCGCGTCGAACCGCCGCTCGACCCAGGCGCCGCGCACGAATCGCGGCGGCCACGGGCCTTGGTGGACCGCTTCCGCTCCGAAGTCGAAGCCGCGCGTGAAGAGCCCATGGCGATCGAACAGCTCCTGGACCTCATCCAGCCGCGCCAGGTCGTGATCCACGTACGGCGTCAGCCGCTTCCAGGTGCCGGATTCGTCCTCGACCGGACCGAAGATCATCTCGTCGTCGTAGAGCCCGTCCGCGTGCGTCGCCACGGCCCGCCACCGGTCGCGAGCGCTGGCCATTTGGGTTCGCGCCCGTTGCAGCCGCTCCGCATCGCCGGTGGCGTAGAAGAACGCCAGGTCGAGCGCCGCGCGCAGCTTGCGCGCGTGATAGCGCGCCAGGCCCGAGCACAGGCGCACGTCGGCGTCGATGCCCCGGAACTCGGCGCGCGCCCGCTCCGGTACCGATCCCTCGGCCCGCTCCAGGGCTGCCGTCGCCGCCGCCGCGTGCGTGTCCAGCCGGTCGGCGATCTGCTCGGGCGTCAGCTTGGCCCGGAGCGAGCCGGCCAGGTAGTCCCGCACGTACTCGCCGACGCCGTAGAACCCCGCCAGATCGCTCGGCTCGATGTCGATGTAGAAATCGAGCAGCCCGCCGGTGTCGCGCTCCGGCCACCAGCCGAACACGCTGGCCGACGGCAGATGCGCGGCGGTGATGAACGGCAGGTAGTGCGAGCTCTCCACCACCGCGTCCAGCGTGTGCCGCGCCGCATCCGCGCCGAATCGGTGCGCGAATTCGCGCGTCCACACGTCGTCGCCGCAGGAGGGGTCATAACCCAGCCGCCCGAACAGCAGGTACCAGAACCAGTACCGCTCGTCCTCGTGGTCGTACCACCGCAGCTCCTCGGGTTGGAAGAGCGGCCATGCGCCGCCCACGTTCCGGAAGCCCTTGTTGGACAGCGGCGCGCAGATCTCAAATCCCTTGGCGCCGCCGGTGGCACAGCTCCGCGCGAACCGCCGGACCCATGCCGGGTCGCCCCACAACGTGAACTTGTTGGCTCCCATGTTCCAGAGCCGAAACAGGAAGTCGTGGTCGCGCGGGAACTTCAGCAGATCGCCGTACGAGTGCCGGCGCACCATGCGGTCGGAGTCTTGGAGCAGCCCGGCGTGGTAGGGCATGCCCTGGTGCTCGCACCAAAACTTGGTGGAGACGGTGGTCGGCAGCCCGGTCTCCAGCGCGCCCTCCCAGGTGTCGTCCGCGATGGCCTTTGCTCGCAGGTCGATCTCGATCTCACGGCCGGCCGCCGCGATCCCGGCGTAGATCGCGCGGAAGAACTCCGGCCCGTCGTCCAGCTCGACGCCCGACTCGGAGTTGACCCGCAGCTGCACGCCCACGATCTCGGGGCAGGCCTCGAGCACCTTCGTCACGCCCAGCGCGCAGTAGGCCGCCAGGTTGTCCGGCGTCAGGCCCTCCACCAGCGAGTCCCCGTGCTCCGACGCATGTTGCTGCCAGACGCCGAACGTGAAGTCGATGCCGCGAGCGGCGGCGGTGCTGGCGATCGTCCGCAGCGCCGCCAGGTTGCGCCGGCGCTGCTCCTCGGTCAGACCGGGCACCGTGACCTCGGGGAACTCCGGCATCGGCACCAGGAACGCGTAGGGCGGCACCAAATAGGCCGTCTGGTGTCCGAACGTCAGGCTGAAGGCGTTGAACCGGTTCAGCGACAGCTTGTCGAAGTACGCCTCCCAGAAGGCCGGCGCGAAGTACCACGACGACTCGATCGCCTCGTTGTGGAGGAAGATGCAGACGCTGCGCTTGCGCAGGAACGGCGACTCGCTCGTCGGCGGAAACACGGCCGCCCATTCAAGCGGCGCCGGCGCCAGCTCGATCCGGCGGGCCGCCTCGCGCAGGGCGTAGGCCAACCCTCGGTCGTCCGCGCCGCCGATCGCGAGCGTGTCGTCGGTGAAGGCAAGGGCCAGGGACTCCGGGGCGTCGCGCAGCGGCGCGCCCGCCGCGTGCAACGTGCGGCCCGGTTCCGCCGTCGCCGTCGTCCCGACCCGGACGGTGACGGCGGCAGCGTCGTCGACGACCGCGCAGCCGCGGTCCTCGAGGGCTTGCCGGAGGCGTTGGAGGGCCAGAGCCACCGGCGAGCCCAGCCGGCCTTCGACTGCGATTCGAACGCGCATCATCCTGTCCGTCACGGCGATTGGCTATCTATGTCTATGTGCAGTCTGATGCATTCACGTGGTCACCGGGCGAATCCGGAATCCAGAATGAGTGCGGCGTCGACCGTCCAATCCCCTGGACTGTGAATTCACCCCCCGGCGTGCGCCGGGGTGACGGAGTGGGCCCGAGGTGACGGGGCGACGATTTGTAGACAACGGTGGTGGGATCCACAACTTAGCCACGGGTAGCCCCGCTCCGTCGCGTGTGGGTGCGCGCGAGTGTGGGATCGGGCACACTCACCCGTCGCGCGGCCGGCGGCTGCCTGGCGAGGAAAACGTCCGTGTCTATGTCGGAATCCACCGGCGGCGAGCTGCCGGTTCCGCTCGGCGGGTTCTTCAGCATCCTCCAAACGCCCTTTGCACCGGACGGCGAGATCGACGAAGCGGCGTTGGTTCGGCTGCTCGAGCACCGGATCGAGGTCGGCGCCGACGGCATCCTCCTGCTCGCCATCGCCTCCGAGGGGAACTTCCTCTCGCGCGGCGAGAAGGCGCGCATCGTCGACCGGGTCGTGCGGGAGCTCGACGGACGGCTGCCCGTCATCGCGGCGGCGTACGATCCGGCCACGCGAGGCGTCATCGAGTTGGGGCGGCAGTGGGCGGATTTGGGCGCTGCCGCCATCGTCGCGTTCCCTTCGTACGGCACGCCGCCCAGCGCGGACGCAATTCTGCGTCACTGCGACGACATCACCCGCAACGTCCCGGTTCCGCTGATTCTTCAGGACGAACCCAACACCAGCGGCGTCGCCATGGATGCGGAAGTGATCGCGCGAATAACGCAAGACATCGAGGGCGTCGCGGGGGTCAAGGTGGAGGGCAAGCCGGTCACCGACAAGCTCACGGCCGTCCGCGCCGTGGCGAGCGACTCCACACGCCTCTTCTCGGCCGCGGGAACCTCCTTCGTCCAGGAGCTCGAAAGGGGGTCGAACGGAATGATGAGCGGCTACGTGTTCCCCGAGGTCGTCGTGGAGGTCCTCGGCATGTTCGCGGCCGGCGACGTACGGGGCGCGAACGATCTGTGGGACCGCTATCTGCCGTTCACCGTGTCGGAGGGCGACCCGCGCACCAGCTGGTCCGTCCGCAAGCACATCCTGGTCCGGCGCGGCTTGATTGATTCGGCGACCGTCCGCGATCCGGCGCCTTCGATCGACGATACCGCCGTCCGGGAACTCGACGCGCAGGTCGCTCGGCTCGGGCTGCTGGAGCAGTACCCTGTCGGCGCAGCGGTCGCCGTCGCGAGAGCCTAGGACAGTGGATCATCCGGCGCTGACCTGGGACGCGCGATACGGGCGCGAGCTGCTTGCCCAGCACGAACCGGACTTCGGCGCGTACGCCGCTATAACGACGCCCAGCGCCTGGGCGGTTGCTGAACCGCAGCTGTCGAACGCCGCGGTGGTCGAGTTCCATCAGGGAATGGCCGACACATACCTGCACGACGTGACCGATCGGTTGCCGCCGATCGATCGCATCGTTGCGGTGGGCGGCGGTAACGCGCTCGATGTTGGAAAGTACGTCGCCCACGAGCTGTCGAAGCCGCTCGTGCTGATCCCGACGATCGTTTCCACCGGCGCGATCTTTCAAGCGGGCTACGTTATCCGGAACGGAGACGGTAGCTGGGAGCCTGCGACACCGGACCTCACGCCCGACTACGTGCTGGTCGACTACGACGTCGTTCGCCAAGCGCCGCCCCACCTCAACGCGGCCGGCATGGGCGAGACGATTGGCAACATGGCCCTCCTGGCGGCCTGGCGCTGGTGGGACGGCCTGGGTCGACCCGGTGAGCCGTGGGACCAGGCGGTGGCGGACGGCGTCGCCGACTGGGTACGCGATCAAGTGCGGCGGTTCGCCGCGGATACGGGTGCGGACGGACGCGCGGGCGACGAGGCCATCCGCATGGTGGCCGAGGCTCAGCGCGACCGCTACCGCCTCCCGACCTTTGGCAAGGATGTCTATCACAGCATCGACCACCCCTTTGGGGCCGCGTTCGAGCGCATCCACGGCCGCGAGCTCATTCACGCCGAGGCGGTGGCGCTGGGGACCCTGCTCACCTGTTTCGTCTGCGAATGGGGATTCGACGAGGCCAAGCAGATGCTCGACGCGTGCCGGACGCGCTACAAGCCGGTGGAGATCGGGACGACCTACGACGAGGCGCGCGCGGCGGTCGAGGGCGCCGCGTCCGGCGGGCCGCTGGGACCCGGCGCGAATTGGTTCAGCGAGCACGATCTCGACGACGATCTGTGGCGCCGGATGATGGCGGCGGTCGACGCCTGAGACGCTGCGGCGCCGTTCAGCCGCCGGGACGCCCGCGAACTCTCAGACGATGGATAGTTGAATCGGCGGCGAGTGCCGAGCTAGGTTGCGGAGCCGTCAAGAGCCTTGGCGCTGACCAATGCGATTCTGCGTCGCTGTGCTCTCGCTGGTCGTCCTTACGGCTTCGGTCGCCTGCGGCGAGCCGAGCGTCGGCGGGGGGTCCGGGGCCGATGCGCGGTCGGCCGCCACCGGCCGGTCCGCCACCGAAGGCGAGGTCACGCTGACCGAGGCGGACGCCGGCCAGGTCCTTCAGGTGACGCAGTTCATCCCTGACATCGGCCGGCTCGACAAGAAGGGGATCGAGATTCATCTGTCCGGCGACGACGGTTCGACGTTGCGATGGAGGTTCGCGAAGAAGCCCGACCCGTTTGTGATGGAGTGGCATGCGGTGGACGGCCGGCCGCCGTTCGAGACCGATGGACTTCTGGGCGATCCGACCACCGCCGCCAAGGTGGTTGAGCTGCGTGGGAACGTCGTCGCGACGGCAACGGCCATCTTCGAGCTGGTCGAGCAGGATCCGTCCAGCCGGGTAGAAGCCCCGGCCAGGCGCCTGGAGTACACTTTCGACATTCGCTATCGAGCGCCGACGCACGGTGGGTCCGAGCCCTCATGCCCTCACTGCATGCCTGGCTAGCAGCCTTGACCGAGCGCCGTAGCCACGCGGCCGCGTGCCGAGTCACCGCCTGGACGGAGCGGCACAATGAAATTCGGCGTGCACATAGCCATCTGGGATACGCCCTTCCGAACCCGGGAGCATCTCTCGCTTATCGCTCGCGCGAAGGCACTGGGAGCGGAAGTCTTCGAGTTTCCGATGGAGCCCGACTCGGAGATCGATCCGCCGGCGGTGCGGTCCGCATTCCAGTCCGAGGGGATGCTGTTCTCGACCGCCACCATGTGCGGACCGGGACCGGGGTTGTTCGACGAAGACCCCGCCGAAAGGGCCCACTGGCTGGACCACCTGAAGCGATCGATCGACGTGGCGGCTGAGATCGGCGCAGGCAACTTCTCGTTCGTAGCGGGCGGTTTCAGCGGTTCGACCCGGCTGTCCGAGCAGGAGCGCCGTGACGGTTTCGCGCGCGCTTCGGACGCGGCTCGCGCTGCCGCCGAACACGCTGCCGACGCCGGGTTGCGTCTCGGGGCAGAGGTCTTGAATCGGTATGAGACGAACATCCTCTCGACCGTCGCCGAGGGCGTTGATTTTGTGAACCAGGTGGATCATCCCGCGTTCGGGCTCCACCTGGACACGTTCCACATGAACATCGACGAGCCGCGGCCGGGCGACGCGATTCGTCTCGTCGGCGACCGCCTGTTTCACATGCACTGCGCCGACAACCAGCGCGCCGAGCCGGGCACCGGAACCATCGATTGGGGCGTGATCGGCGCCGCCCTCCGTGCGGTGGCCTTCAACCGGTTCGCCGTCATTGAGATGATGAACTTCTCCGCGCCGCTTGCCGAAGTCGTTCGGATTTGGCATCCGTGGGGCAGAGAGCCCGACGATCAGGCCCGCGACGGGCTCGCGTTTCTCCGCAGCGCATTCGCGGAATAGCCGAGTGAAACCGGGCACGTCGTAGTTTCCGAGGCATGCGAGCGCGCCGAACCCATCGACCAGCGGGGAAGGATGAACGCGTGAAGATTCTGCTTGCGGGGGAGATGTCCGGCGGCGGGTCGGTCGCCGAGCTCACCGAGGAGTTCCCCACCGCCACGTTTGTGCTGGCCGAGACTCCCGAGGAACAGCTCCGCGAGATCGTCGATGCCGACGCCGCCATTGGCTGGATGGGCCGGGAGGCTTTCGTGACCGCCCGACGGCTGAGGTGGCTGCACCAGCCGGGCATGGGCATCGACATGATCTTGAAGTCGCCGGAGGTACGGGACTCCGGGGTCGTCCTGACCCATGCGCCGGGGTCGCACGTCAACGCCATGGCCGATCACGTGCTTGCGGTCATGCTGTCCATGGCCCACCGGCTGCCGGAGATGATGGAGGATCAACGGGCGCACAACTGGGGCGGTGGAAGCTACAACCACCGCATCGTCGAGCTGAACGGCAAGGTGCTCGGCTTGCTGGGCCTGGGCGGCATCGGCCGCGCCGTCGCGCGTCGCGCGCTCGGCTTCGGGATGCGGAGCTACGCCATCGATCCGTTCCCGGTCGAGGTTCCGGTCAGTGTGATCGAGACCTGGGACGTTGATCGGCTGGACGAGCTGCTCGCCATGTCCGACTGGTTCGTGATCACCGCGCCGCTGACCGATGCGACCCGCGGGCTGGTGGATGCGCGCCGCGTCGGGCTGCTCAAACAGGGCGCGTTTGTCGCCGTGATCTCCCGCGGCTCGATCATCGACGAGGACGCGGTCGCGGCCCGTCTACGGTCCGGCGAATTGCAAGGTGCCGCCTTCGACGCGACCGCCGTCGAGCCCCTGCCGGTGGAGAGTCCGCTCTGGGATCTGGACAACGTCATCATCTCGCCCCATGCATCGGGCGCCAGCCCCGAGCGCCGCGAGAGTCAGGGGACGATCTTCCGCACCATCCTGCGCCGGTTTATTGCGGGCGACGCACTGCCGTTCACATGCGACCTGGAGCGGGGGTTCTAGGCCGCGATTGCCCTACCGCGGGGGCGTGCATACGCTCTCGCGCGCCCGCCGACCGATCCGCCGCCCGACGATTCACAACCGCTTCTGGAGCACGCACATGCGACGACTCTCGCGCGAACACCTCGTACCTCGGGACAACCGCTACAGCGTCTACGCGCCGGCGATCGAGATCGACGACGGAGAGACGATCGTCGTCGAAACGGTCAACAGCTGGCGGCCCATCATCAGGTCTCGCGCAGACCTCGACGAGGGTGGGTACCGTCGCGAGCAGACGGGACCGATCCACGTTCGCGGCGTCGAGCCTGGCGACACGATCGCCATTGAGATCCACGAGGTGCGGCCGGAAGGTCACGCCCGCAGCCGGGTAATCGTCCCCGCGAACGGCGTCTACGACACGATCCGGCAGTCCTTCATCGAGGTGCGCGGCGACGAGTGCCACTTTCCCGGCGTGGGCTGGATTCCACTGCGCACGATGATCGGCGAGATCCATGTGACGCCGGTCGACCCCGATGCCCCGAACCCGGGCGACCACGGCGGGAATCTTGACATAACTCTCATCCGGGCGGGCAACGTCCTGTACCTCACCGCGCAGCGCGAGGGCGGCCTGGTGGTCCTCGGCGATCTCCACGCCCGCATGGGCGAGGGCGAGATCTTCGGGATCGCCGGTGAGATGGCCGGCGAGGTCACCCTGACGTTTCGCAAGGACAACCGCCTCGGGCTCACGCGACCGGCGATCTACACCGGCGACGCGCTGGCCGTGGCGGCCAGCCGGGTGGATCGGCGCGAGGCGATACGGACGGCGCTCGAGGATGGGACGAAGGTCGTTCAGCATTTGTCCGGCGCCGCCGAGGAAGACGCGCGTCTCTATGTCGTGGACTGCGCCGATCTCCGCAACGGCGGTGTCTTTCTCGAAGAGCTTCCCGCGCACATCCCGGACCAGATCAAAACGGTCTGGCTGGAGATCGCGCTCGACCCGTTCGAGGACTTCCCGGCGCCGGTTCGAACCGGCGGGCTGGCCTAGGCGCCGCGATCCGCGCCCGGGTTCGAGCGTGAGGTCTCAGGCGAATTCGATGGCGATCGCCGCGTAGTCGCGCACCTCGGGCACCGTGAACGACACATAGTCGCCCTGGACCTGCGGCTCGAGCCGCCGGCCCGTCTGCAGCATCGTCATGGCCGCGACCCTCCGATCGTCTGTGAGGCGCAGCCTCACTGGCACGTTTCTCAGGCACACCGCGCTCTCGGGGAAGTCCCGCGGGTCCTGCGAATCGACCGTGAAGTTGGCGATGTGCACGATTGTCCCCCGCCGGCTCGTGAATACGTTCACCTCCACGCTGCGCGGCGCGTCGAGTTCGATTGGCAGCGGGTCGCTGGCCGTCCACTCCACCGCCCTGGCGATCAGCCGGCGCAATCCCGGGTAGCCTGCCTCGCGGTACATCTCGTCCACGAACGCCGGGAAATAGACGACGCGCCCGTCACCGAAGGCCCCGGCGAGCACGGTCGGATCCTCGGTTTCGCGTCCGATCACGTCGTGTCCCAGCGGCCGCGCGAGCAGCTCGATGCGCCGTGCCAGCACCCGTGCTCCGTCGGCCCGAACCGGTACGTACCGCCGGAACGGCAGCCGCGATCCGCCGGACAGGCCGCCGTCCGTCAGCGGGTGATCCGCCGCCGCGCCCAGGTAGCCGAGACCCTCCACCTCGGAGCGGTCGCCCGTGGCTCGAACCCTCGTCTGCAGCACCCGCTGCAGGCCGAACGCCGGGCGCGGTCGACCCGCCTCGTCGTAGAGGGAGGTGGCGCCGGTTGCCACAAGGCCGCCGCCTCGTTGGACGAATCCGCTCACGGCCTGGATTTGGCTGTCGCTAAGGCAAGCCGCATTTGGCAGGCACAGCGCCGAGAAACGCGCGAGTCGTTCCGGCGCCAGGTCCTGATCGACGATGAGCCTGAAGGGAATCCGGGACCGCGTCAGCGCCTTGAGCCAGCCCTCAACGCAGCGCTCCCAGCGGCGCTCAGGATCCGCGCCGCCGTACAGGTCGGCGCTCTGGCGGGAAAACAGAACGGCGGCGTAGGGCAGGGGCTCGGCGCCTTCAAAGTGGTGATCCTCGCGCTCCAGAAAGCCACAGAGCTCTTTGACGATGGCTGCGCGCTCCGGGTCATCGATCAGCGTCTCGGCGCGAAAGATGATCGGGCGCGCGCCGTTCGCGATCGCCGAGACCAGCTTGAGCCGCAGATCGAGGCTGCTGCCGACCGCGTGACGCAGATCGCGATGGGAAAACGCCGGAAAGACGAGCCCCAGCGGGCGCGCGCCGAACCCGATGGCGAGCTTGGCGTCCCACCCCAACTCGGTGTAGGGAAGCCGCGTGCCCACCCGGTCGATCGCCATTCCGTCGACGCGCTTGGCCATTCGGATACCGTCTCGGGCGATTCTGCGCATGGTCTGTTGCCGCAGGTCGCCGCCGTTCGCAAGGATCGCCAGGCGGGG
Source organism: Chloroflexota bacterium (assembly GCA_965247475.1). Taxonomy (GTDB): domain Bacteria; phylum Chloroflexota; class UBA11872; order UBA11872; family UBA11872. The sequence goes on along the minus strand of OZ252016.1, from coordinate 1,243,280 downwards.
CTTGCGTGAGTTGACGAGGTCCACCGCGCGCTCGAAATACGCCTGCGCGACCTCGTACCGCCAGTGCGTGAATCCTCTCCAGGCCGCTCCCTCCCAGTTCTCCTCCTCCGGCAGCTCACGCCCCCGATCCGCGAGGAATCTCGCGCGGCAGTGCTGGCAGTAGCAGACGGGGAAGCGGGGCATGCCCAGATACACGCCGTCGATCTCGTAGTTCGAGACGATCTCCTCGACCAGTCTCAGGCCGACGTCGCCGTAGGGCTTGTTGAGACACAGCCACGCCAGCCCCATGCGGGTCCGCGCGTTGCCGTGCGGGTCCTCGCTCGCCCACTCAGGTCGCCGATGGTACGGCCCGGCCGCGAACCCCAGTTCGATGTCCGGAACCACCCGGATGCCGTTCCGCGCCCCCGCCTCGATGAGCTGCTGCAGAACGTCGATGTCGCCGAGGCCTGCCATCTTCGGGGCGATCGAGCTCTGATACAGCGTGTATCCGTGGTGGTGGAGCGCCGGGAATCGAATGACGTTGCCGTGGGCCCGTGCCACGGCGCTCACGAACCGCTCGACGTTAGTGGGCTCGAAACTGCCGGGCGTTTCGAAGCTGTGATGAAACAACCGCGCCCGCCGGACCCAGTCCGCGCCGCCGCGGGCGGGGCCGGTCACCGCACAACTCCCGGCGAGCCCGGCGACGATACCGGCGTGAGCGTCAGCTCGAAGTCCTCATGACGTTGGAACACCGGCCCGCCAGGCGGCCCGATCTTCAGGTTGGGATGTCCCAGGTGGACGGAGTGACTCGAGGACGAGCCGGTCGGCCGGGCGCTTAGCAGAGGGCCGATCCGGTCGACGGAACGCATCTGGGCACGACGCGGATGTGGTAGGTCAGCCGCTCGGCCGGCGGCTCGGCGCGATCGGCCGGATTGCGCTCGACCAGCTCCACCGCAATCGTCGCTTCGCCCACGCCGCTCCCGCGAAACTCCAGGGTCTTTGCGGCCGTCGCCGGGTCGCCGATCAGGCCGTCCGTCTCGAAGGCGAGCCGGTCATCGACCGAGTGCCACTGGAGCACGGACGTACTTGGCTTCTCCGCGAAACGCCAGCGAAGCGAGGAGGCCTCCTCACCCGTCAGCCGTAGGAGCAGACCCTTCTCGTCGGGACGATTGAGGTCCCAATCGAATATCGGGACCTCAATGGTCCGCGCCGTGTCGGCCGTCGTCAGCACAAGGCCAATGCCGGTGACCGAGTCGTTCGGACCCGGTGTTCGCTGAGCGTCCACGTCCCCGCCGCAGGCCGACGCAAGCGCGGTGATCGATAGCGCGAGCGCCCCCAGCAGTAGTCGCGTGAGATCGGCCACGTTCACCGCGCCTTCTTGGGGCGGTCTGCGCTCGGGAGCCGGGGCGCGCGGAATCTCAGAATACTTCGCCGATTGAACGGCGGAGGACCGCCGGAGGCCCGTACGCCCGCGCCGGGTGATCTATCCGCTTGCCTCGCTTTACCTGTTTCGTGGCACGTGGCACAGTGCCGGGGCTAGCTTGGAGGTTCCGATTCGGCATTCGAACCCAGGCGGGGGAGGGCGTAATGGCGAGACCAGCAGGGCATCGCAGAATCACACGGCGACAAGTACTCCGGGCCGGAATGGCCGGAGGCTTGACCGCCGCGGGGGCAGTCGTGCTCGCCGCATGCGGTGAGGCGCAGGTCGTCGAGAGGGTGGTCACCCAGCAGGTCGAGGTCGAGAGGATCGTCGAGAAGGAAGTGCCGGTCGAGGTCGAGAGGATCGTGACCCGCGAGGTCGAGAAGATCGTGACTCGCGAGGTCGAGCGGGTGGTCGACCGGGTCGTCACGCGCGACGTGCCGGTGGAAGTGGAAGTGGAGGTTGTGAAGGAGGTCGAGGTCATCAAGGAGGTTGAGGTCGTCAAGGAGGTACCCGTCCAAGTCGAGGTGACGGGCGTACGCTTCGCGACCGATCACACCGCCGGGCCTCGCGGCAAGGCCATGCAGTGGGCGCTCAGCCGGTTCAAGGAGCTCAGCCCGGAGATCTTGATGATCGTCGAGCCGGTCGCGGACGTGATCGACCAGGTGGCAATTCAGATCGCCGCCGGGCGCGCGCCGCACACGGCGCTCGGTTGGGGAGCGATCTTCCAGCCGTTCGCGCGTGAGGGGGCCTTCGCGGAGGTCCAGGACGTCATCGTCAAAGAAGGCGTTGACATGAGCAACTACTGGGTCATTCCCGGTGAGAACAACCTGCCGTACGAGGGTGCGCTCTACCATTGGGGCCACCGGCAGTACGGCATGCCCTACCAGATCCACGCCCCCGGCTGGATGGCCAACATCGATAGCTTCAACGCGGCGGGCGTCGCTGTCCCCGACGCGGAGGGCGCGGGCTGGACGTGGGACGACGCGACCGAGGCGTTCAAGCAGCTCACCGATGCCGACGCCGGCAAGTTCGGGAACTACGAGCAGTCCGCATCGCTCAAGAGCTACGGCGGCACCGCCCACAGCGCGGGCTGGCCGTTCTGGATCAATGAGGACTTCACGGCGGGGATGTTCGACCACCCCGCGTGGGTTGAGACCATCGAGTGGTTGAACCAGATCATCAACGTCGATGGCAGCTCGATCCAGCAGGAGCTCGCGAAGGACGTCGCCGGCGAGTTCGGCGATCCGTTTGTCGCCGGCAACGCCGCCACCCACCATGGCAGCAGCTTCTACATTCCGGCGGGCTTCCATGGATCCATCGGAACGCGGTTCAACTGGACGCTCATTCCCACGCCGGCCCACCCGGGGACGATGGGGATCGCGCACGGGCACGACGACCAGAACCACAACGCGTTCGCAACCGCCGAATCCCAGGGGGTGCTCGAGCAATCGGTCAAGTGGCTGATCTTCACCGCCGGTGAAGAGGTGTCGGACCGTGTTGGCATCGACCGCGGCAACATGCCGCCGTGGAAGGGCAGCATCGACAAGCCCGCTACGCTTGCCGGACCGCCGGAAGGCATGAAGTGGTGGAAGGCGGCCATCGAGAAGCCCGACAACCGGACGCGGGGGTACTTCCGTGACTACCTGACGTTCCGGGGCACGGTGCTCAACACCCACGTCGAGGCGGAGCTGTTCAACGGCAAGACCACCGTGCAGGAGACCGTGGAGAACATGCAGGCGAGCATGGCGACGGTAGTGGCGGAGTCCGAAGCGCCGGCCACGAGATTCGAGTCGTACGACTGATGTCGTAATCCGCGGCGCGGACCCCGAGGCCGGAACTCACGTTCTAGCCTCGGGGTCCGGCTGCGTTGCCGAGGAGAGCCCCGATGCGCAAGCTCGCGGCCGGCAAGCGCCTGATGCTGATCGGATCGATCGCGATCGCGCTGGTCGCCTGCGGTGAGAGTTCGCCGACGGCGGTGAGTGTGGCGGAGGCGCCCGTCGCCGCAACAACCGTGTCGGAGACGATCGAGTCCATGCGCGGCCGGGCCATGGCGTACCTGACCGAGGCGGATGCGAGCGGCGTGATCGAAACACCGGTGTTCGTTCACGACTTGAACGTGATGGACAAGGTCGGGCTCTTGCTCGAGCTCGCCGGCGACGACGCCTCACCGCTGCGGTGGCGATTCGCCGAACAGCCGCCCGCCCATCTGATCGAGTGGTTCGGCGTCGACGGCGTCCCCGCGTTCGAGACCGACGGACTGATTGGCGACCCCACGACCGCGACCAAGGTGCTCGAGCTTCGCCCGGTCGCCGTGGGGGCCGTAGCTGCCGTATTCGAGCTCGTCCAGCAGGACGCGGCGCGCCGGACCGACCCGCCCGCCAAGCAGCTGACGTTCAACTTTGAGGTGGTGAAGGGCGAAGGGCGCGTCATCCAGTCGAAGAGCGGCGGGAAGTTCTAGCGCCCAGGGGTCTTCCCCGGTCCCGCCGCCTGGTGGCCCACCCTCTTCAGCGCGGGACGACGCCAAACTCCGTGTGCCCCACCCCGAGGGTCGGGCCACTGCGTGATGTGGGCCGCCTGGCGAGTCCTTGAGTGGTCATTCCGGCGGACGCCGGAATCCAGAACGAGTGCGGTGTCTGCTGCCCAGGCCCCTGGGCCCCGGCGTGCGCCGGGGTGCCGGACCGGTGCCGGCGTGGCGGGGCGTGGGCCGGGAGACGCGGGCGGCTATACGCCCGAGCGCACTGAGGTGTTCTGAAGAAACTGAAAATCGAAGGTGAGCTGCTTCGCCGACGGCCCGGTGCGCAGCGCCGGGTCGCGCTCGACCAGCTCGAACACGATCGGCACCCTCGCGACCGCGACAGCCCGAATCTCGAGCACCTTGGTCGCGGTCGTGGGATCGCCGATCAGGCCGTCCGTCTCGAATGCGGGGACGCCGTCGACGCCGAACCACTCGACCAGATGGGCCGGTGGCTTCTCGGCGAAGCGCCACCGCAGCGTTGAGGCGTCGTCGCCCTCGAGTTCGATCAGCACGCCGACCTTTTCCCGATCGAGCAGGTCCACACGGAAGACGATGGTCTCGATCAGGCGTCCGGCATCGGCTTCGGTGAGGTAGTACTGCGCGCGTGCCCGCAGCGATTCGATGGAGTCCGGACCGGTGGGCGCCGTGACCTCGAAATTGACGGTGTCCGTTCCCACGGATCCGGCGGATCCCGCGGAGTCGTCGCCGCAGCCCGCCGCGGCGGCGGCGAGACCGAGCATCAGCACCCCGGCGGCTACGAGTGAGACAAAGCGTCGAGCCACGTTTTGCGTGCGCATCCGGTTGACCTCGCGATCGGCGCCCCGCCGACGTGAACTGCCGGGACGGCCTCAAGGTTACCGCGCCCCGACCCGCGCTCGACGCGATTCCAATACCATGCGCGGCGAATATCCCAGCGGGGAGAGGACGATGTCTCGCCCTGTCGTGAATCCGGGCCGGATCATCATGTCGGGAGACAACCACGTGGCGCGCCTGCGGGCCGACCCCGACGGTCCCGACACGGCCCTCATCAACTACTTCCGCGTTGAGGTCTCGGAGCATGGGTCGGGACACGCGGCGTTCATCCTCCCGCGGCTTGCCCAGCCGGGTGCGCCAAACGCGTGCTTTACCGATAACCGGCCGCTGGCGGATTGGTTGACCGCCTCCTATCTCATGACCATGGATCGGTACAAGGCCCTGCCCGCGATGGACGACCTGGCAGTCGTGGAAGGCGCGAGCTTCGAGTCGCAGTCGGAGCTTCCCGTCGCGTGGACCGAGAGAATCAGCGGCGGCGGTGTCGATGTGTCCATCCGCTGGCGCAGCGACGGGTCCGACCCGTTCTATGTCGAGATCGTCGGCCAGCGGTCGCCGGATCGAAACGTCGAGGTCTTCGCGTCGGTCGTGCAGACGGACGAAGTCGCGCTCCACGTCGATGGCCGTCGGGTGCCGGGGCGGATGTACGACGAGGAGAACTGGGGCCGCCCGATGAAGAGCGGTATTCTCGCGTTCGCCGAGACCTGGATCGAAATCAACTAGGCCCGCCCCCGGAGAATCCAAACACGCGCGGCGGCCGTAGCAGGTGGCGGAGGATCGGCATGCTTGCAACAACCCGACGGCGCGTAATCGCGGCAACTGGCCTTGTGCTCGCGGCAGGAGCCGCCGCGATCGCTTGGTGGCTCATCTCGCCGCTGTTCGTTGACACCGTCGTCGACGAAGCCTTTCCGTTTGACGTGCCAACGCAGGCGGAAATGGACGATATGCCCCCGGCGGAAGTCGAGGCCCTCGAGGCCGCGTTCGAGGCGGCCATGCCGAGTGACGGGACGATCCAGGCGTTGTCGGTGGAAGATCGCGCCGAGGTTGCGGAAAAGGTCATGACGGCCGCCGCCATGCTCCCGGGTGACACGATGGACGAGCCGATGCCGACAGCCGCGGCGCCGGAGCCGACACCAACGGCCGCCGCCCCTGCTCCGACACCAACCACCGCGGCACCGACCGCGACGCCGGCGCCCCAGCCGACCGTCGCGGCATCCGCGGCGACACCGACGGCCGCACCGCCCGAGCCGACACCGACTGCCGCGACGCCGGCGCCGACACCGACCGCCGCGGCACCGGAAGCGCCGCCCCCGCCCGCGGGGCCGGTGGCCGTACTCAAAGGCGCATTCGTGGACGCCGACTCGTTCCACCTGGGGGAGGGGACGGCGACGATCTACCAGACCGGCGATGGGATGCTCACGCTGCGGTTGGAGGACTTTGCCGTTACCAACGGCCCGGCGCTCAGCGTCCTGCTTTCGTCACACCTGGCGCCGGCCCGCAGCGATGAGCTGGGCAAATACCTCGACCTCGGCCCGCTGAAGGGCAACAAGGGCAATCAGAATTACCAGATCGATCTGCCGAGACAGACGGTCATCACCGAGTACGCCAGTGTGGTGATCTACTGCGTGCCGTTCCACGTCGTCTTTTCGACCGCGTCGCTTGCGCCATAGCGCCGCACCCGCGGCCGATCCGGCGCCTCGCCGACTCGCGTAGACTTCAGGCGCACTGCCGGGCCGCCGCCGGCGTTGCCCGACCGGCGCCGCACGCGGCGTTCCGTGCCGACAAGCCGCGCCATGCCTGAATCCGAGAATCTCGCCAGCGAGATTCGGGTCGTCACATTCGACGGACCCGGCAGCCCGCCCGTGCTGCGCACCGTGCCCCGACCCGTCGTCCCGCCGAAGGGCGCCTTGATACGGATCGCGGCGTGCGGTGTGTGCGGGACCGACCTCCACATTCTGCGCGGCCACTGGCCCGACCGGCTCCCGTGGCCGCTCACGCTCGGCCATGAGCTCGCGGGCGTGCTGGAGGAGGTTGGGCCGGAGCTCGCCACCGACTATCTCGGCCAGCCGATCGGCAAGGGCGACCGCGTGATGATCCCGCCGCTCATGGCGTGCGGGACGTGTGACTACTGCGTCAACTACCCGTCCCGCGCAAACCGATGCCTCAACCCGACCTACTACGGCCGCAAGATCCCGTACGAGCGGCCTCCGCACCTGTGGGGCGGCTGGGCCGACGCCGTATTCCTTGATCTGGAGGCATTTCCCGCGACCAAGCTGTACCGCCTGCCCGACGACATGCCGCTGATGGTGGGCACGCTCGTCGAGCCCTTTGCCTCCGTCACCCGCGCATTCAACCGAGCGCAGTCATTGGGGGACGAGGGTTTCCAGCCCGGCGATTCCGTCGTGATCCAGGGCTCGGGCCCGATCGGTCTGCTCGCGGTGGTGGCCGCGCGGGCGCGCCGCGCGGCCACTGTGGTGGTCGTCGGCGCACCGGAGCAGCCGCGGTTGGCGATCTGCCGTGCCTTTGGCGCGGACGCGACCGTCTCGATCGACGAGCTCCGGTCGCCGGATGATCGGATTCGCGCGGTGCGCGAAGCGGTGGGCGGCCACGGCGCCGATCTCGTCGTGGACGCGACCGGCAATCCGAGCGCGGGACCGGAGGGCATCGAGATGCTCCGCGACGGCGGCACCTTCGTGGAGATGGGGCAGTTCACCGACGCCGGCAGCTACGAGAGCAACTGGCATCGGATGTGCGTCAAGGAGGTCCAGATCCTGGGGAGTTGGGCCTTCACGCCCGCTGAGGTGGGCCAGGCGATGCGCGACCTGCACGCCGTCCAGGCCGGCTACGACTGGTCGATGATGCAGCGCACGTTCCCGCTCACGGAGCAGGGCGTTGCCGACGCAATCGCCCGCGCCATGAATCTCGAGACCGTGAAATCGACCATCGTCCCGGGTTCCGGGATCGGCCCATCGGCGTACGATTCTGCCTCGGTGATATAGTCGCCCGTACTTCAGAGACGCGTGCGGCGCGCCGCCCAAGGCAGCGCGCACATTCCGAAAGACCGGGAACCCTATGGCTGACTTTGCGTATCGCGGCGTATGGCCGATCGTCCCGACGGCGCTGACGGCGGACGAGCAGGTGGACGAAGCGGGCATGCGGCGGATCTTGGAGTACGTGATCGGCGGCGGCGTGGACGGCTTGTTCATGCTGGGCACTCGAGGCGAGGGTCCCAATCTCGCGCCGGAGGTCCACCGACGTGTGATCGAGATCACGCGTGAGGTGTCCGACGGCCGCGTCCCGTTCGTCACCGGATGCGGCGACGTGAGCACGCGCGCGACCATCGAGAACATCGACCGGGCGGCCGACGCCGGCGCCGACGGCGTGCACATCACCGAGCCCTACTACTACAAGATGAAGGACGCCGAGCTGGTGGCCCACTACGAGACCGTGGTCGAGGCATCGAAGCTCCCGGTCGTCATCTACTTCCACGACGCCAAGTACCCGAACGTCAAGGCGGGGGTGGTTCCGGAGGTGATTCGACGCCTTGCGACGCACCCGAAGGTGCGCGGCATCAAGGCCTCGACGATGGACCTGCGAGTGGCGCAATCGATGATCTGGAGCGCCGAGGAACAGGGCGCGGACTTCGACGTGCTGCTGGCCGAGGGCAAGATGTTCGCTGCCTCCTATCAGGTCGGCGCGGCCGGCTCCTGCTCGCCCGAATCCGCGTTCATGCCCAGGCTCTTCGCGGATATGTACGGGGCGCTGCAGGCCGGCGACCTTGAAACGGCGCTGGAGCTTCAGAAGGCCGTGATGCCGATTGCGATCGCCATCGACGGATACGGCGCGCCCTCGGGCAAGGTGGTGATGGCAGCGCTCGGGCTCTGCGAGGAGCACGTGAGCATGCCGCTGCTGCGAATGCCGGAGCCGCACCGGCAACACCTGATCGATCTGGTCAACGCTATTCCGGCCAAGTACACGGGCGCGCGCGAGCCGGTTACCGCGTAGCGGCCGGCCCGCGGGCGATGGCGTCTACCTCGGCGGCCGACAGACCCACGCGCTCGGCGCTCGCGAGGTAGAGGTCCCACGTCGAATCGGGGATGTCGAGCGGCTTCCCGACGGCGGCTCGGCGCGATGCGCGCTCGAAGTCGCCCGGCACCTGCACCTCGGTGAAGCCCTCGGCCGGGCGCGTGTGGCGCAAGCGTTCGAGGCTGGTGCGAATCCCGCGGCGCACGGCGTCCGGATCGCCGAACGCCGCTGGATCGATGGCCAGCGCGAGCCCGCCGGCGCCCTCATCTTCGGACACGGCCGAGCCCACCAGGTTCGCGCCGAGCACGGAGACCATCGCACCGATGGCGTACCCCTTGTGACCGCCGAAGGGCAGCATCATCCCGCCCTCGTAGAGCGTTGCGGGGTCGTTGGTGGGCCGTCCGTCCGCGTCCAGCAGCCAGTCGTCCGGCACCGGCTGGCCCTTGTCGCGGTACACCCGCACCTTGCCCTCGGCCGACGCGGTTGTCGCGATGTCAATGAGCATCCGGTCGCCGTCCGCCGCGGGCGCGCCAAACACCAGCGGGTTCGTGCTGAGCCGCCGCTCCGCGCCGCCGAACGGGGCCGCGATCGAGCCGGCCCCCACCTCCCATCCCATGAACAGGAACGAGATCACGCCGAGCTCGGCCCCCAGCTCGCCCCACTCGCCGAGGCGGCCGATGTGGGTCACGTTGGTCATGCCGCCAACGGCGACCCGCGACTGCTTGGCCTTGGCCGCCACCTCGCGGATGAGCAGCTCGGCCGCGAAGTGACCGAAGCCCAGGTTGCCGTTGAGGAGGACGGTGGTATCGGTCTCCGACACGATCTCCGGGCGCTCCGCGGGTTTGATGACGCCGTCAAAGATCCGCCCCACGTACTCGGGGATCCGCTGGAATCCGTGCGACGGATGGCCGGCGAGGTTCGAGTTGGCAAGCCAGCGAGCAAGCTGGTCGGCGATATCGTCCGGCGCTCCGGCGGCCAGGAGGACGCGTCGCGATGCCTCGGTGAGACCCTCGACTGGGAAGCTTGGCATGGGAAAAGACCGTGTCAGACCGGGTGGCGTGCGCATGGTACGCGGCGGCGGAGTCGGGCGAACCCGCACTCGGCCGGGGACGCATTGACGCCAGGACCGCCGAACCTGTTATCTTCCCGGACTTCATACATGGGCCGGTCGCGACATGGCGCGGACCGCCCGGCGCGCCTTGGCGGGCGGCGGGAAAGCGATAGGGCGGCGATGAGGAGCTGGAGCGCGTGAACGACCGGCTGACCGAGCTTCTGGCGGCGAACCCAGTCCTTTACGGGCTCATCTGCCGGGATGCCACCGGCGCCGACATGGAGCTCATGGCGCAGACCGGCTATCACGTCGTGTTCCTGGACATGGAGCACGGGGCGCCGTCCGAGCACGAAGTGATGCGGCTTGGACGAACCGCGGCGCAGCTTGGGATGGTGCCATTGGTCCGGATTCCGGAGCTCACGCGCACCCACGTGCAGCGGCTGCTCGACGCCGGCATTCAGATCATCAATCTGCCGGATGTGCGGAGCGCGGATGAGGCGGCCGAGCTCGTGCGGCTCGGCAAGTACCCGCCGCTGGGCGAGCGCGGCGTCTCCACCACGGCGGCGGGCATGGAACACGCGGCCGGCGGGAGCCTCATCGAGGCGCAGCAGGCGATCAACGCGGCGACGCACCTGATGGTCATGATCGAGAGCGATCAGGGATTCGAGGAGCTCGACGCGATCCTGCGGGTCGATGGGGTCGATATCGTCACGGTGGGAGTGCTCGATTGGTCCACGAGCCTCGGGCTCGAGGCGGCCGACGCGCAGGCCCAGCTCACGCCCAAGATCGAGCGCGTGCTGCGCGCGACGGTCGAGTCCGGGAAGATCGCCTCGATGAGCGCAACCGACGCCGCGCAAGCCCGCCAATTTGCGGAGATGGGCGTGCGGCTCATGTTCGTGGGCGTCGATTTGGCGCTCAAGCGACGGGCGCTCGCCGGTGCGCTGGCGTCGTTGCGCGAGACCCTCGAGCAGTCGTAATGAGGCGCCGTGCGCCCGATGAGGAGGCACAGACACGAAGCTTGGCGTGATTGCCCACAACCTCATGGAGTTCGAGTTCGAGGATGGGCTGAAGTTCGCGCACGATATCGGCCTGCGCGCGCTCGAGGTTGGCGTGTGTGGGCTCGGCAGCCAGCCCGAGTACTGCGACCGCGAGAAACTCGTCAAGGACAAGGGCGAGATTCGGCGCTGGCTCGAGGCGTTCGAGCGAAACGATCTCGAGATCAGCGCCATGATCGGGCACGGCGCTCCGCTCACGCCGGATAAGCGGGCGGCGGCCGAATATTCGCGGCAGTTCCGTCAAGCGTGCGAGTTCATGGGGATGGCCGGGCTCACCCGCATGACGCTCCTGTCCGGTTTGCCCGAGGGCGCCGAGGGCGACACGGCGCCGAATTGGGTGGCCTTTGCCGAGTGGGCGTACCTGCGCGACACCGTCGAGTGGCAATGGGAGCAGCGGTTGCTCCCCTACTGGCGCGAGCACTCGAAGATCGCGGCCGACAATGGGGTGACGCTGTGCTTCGAGATGCACGGCGGCGACATGGTGCACAACCCGATCACCCTCAAGCGCCTCCGCGACGAGCTCGGCCCGGTGGCCGCGTGCAACTTCGACACCTCGCACATGTGGTACCAGGGCATCGATCCAATCGAGGCGCTGCGCGTCTTGGGACCGCTGGTTCAGCACATCCACGCCAAGGACACACTGATTCACGCGCATCACGCCCGGGTGCGGGGAATGTTCGACACCACCTCCGTCGAGGATCCGGCCAGCCGGTCCTGGACCTATACGATCCCGGGCTGGGGGCACGCCGAGGAATTCTGGCGCGAGTTCGTCGCGACGCTTCGGCTGATCGGCTATGACCACGTCGTCTCGATCGAGAGTGAGTCGGAGTACTTCGATCCGCTCGAGGGTGTCGAGAAGGCGGTTGCGTTTCTCAAGCCGATAATGCTCGAGCGACCCGTAGGGCCGAAGTGGTGGGAGATTGCCGGCATCAAGCGCGCCGGTGACTTCGCCATGACCTCCGAGGAGGATTGACCGTGGCCGTTCACGTGGAATGGGTCGGGCTGGCGTGCTTCCGGATCTGGGAGGACGGGGGACCGGTCATCGCGACCGACCCGTACACGCCAGAGGTGCTCGGCCTGACCGATCCCGACGAGCTGGCGCACCGATTGACCGCGGAGATCGTGATCGCCAGCTCGCTCACTGATACGGCCCACTCCAACATCGACCTGATCGAAGGCGAGCCGCGGGTCATCAATGCCCTGGACGTGGCCGAAGGCCGCAGCTCAGCGGAACTGAATGGCGAGCCCGTGGTCGCGGTCGGCGCCACCGAGATTCCCGATCATCCCGAGGGCATGAAGGAAAACGCGCTGTACGCATTCAAGGTCGGCGGCATTTGGATCATGCACATGGGCGATGTCGGTTATGGGCTGCCGGACGACGACCTGGCGCCGTTCCAGGGCCGCGCCGACCTGCTGCTCGCGCTGGCCGGTGAGGGCCTGGTGCTCGATCACGAGGAGCTCGATCCGATGATCGAGTTTCTGAAGCCTCGCTGGGTCGTCCCCATGCACTACGGCCTGGCGCCCGTGGTCGGCCAGCTCCGCTCGATGACCAAGGTGGAGACGCTGCTCAAGCGCCGCTCGCGCGATCCGGTGGTGCTGGCCCGACGCAGCACCGTGGCTTTCCCGCTTGACGCCGGCGCGGACGCCGAGCCGACGATCGTCGTACTGGAACCGTCCGGCTACACGCCGACCGAACCGCACGCGCTGCGCTAGTTGACCGCCGCGACCGCGTCGGCTGAGTCGGGAGGGACCCGTCGCCGCGACGTGACGCGGGGGGCCGGAGCTTGAGCGCGGGCACGTCCGCAACGGATGGCGCGGCCGGCGCGCCCTCGCCGCTCGCGGGCCTGAGGGTGATCGACGTCTCCACGCTCTTCGCCGGCCCGCTGATCGCGACCTTTCTGGCCGACTTCGGCGCCGACGTCATCAAGGTCGAGCACCCACGCGGCGACGCGCTGCGCACGCTCGGCTGGTCGAAGGACGGCGTCTCGCTGTGGTGGTTGGTCGTGAACCGAAACAAGCGCTGCGTCACGCTCGACCTGAGCAAGCCGGCGGGTCAGGAGTTGCTCAGGCAGCTCGCCCGCGATGCGGACCTGCTGGTCGAGAACTTTCGACCCGGGACGCTCGAGCGCTGGGGACTTGGATATGACGATCTGCACGCGATCAACCCGCGGCTGGTGATGGTCCGAACGACCGGATTCGGGCAGACCGGTCCGATGCGGAGCCGTCCGGGGTTCGGGACCCTGGCCGAAGCCATGAGCGGCTTCGCGCACATCAACGGGCAGCCGGACGGTCCGCCCACGCTCCCGCCGTTCGCGCTGGCCGACAGCGTGGCCGCGCTCCATGGCGCCGCCGCCGCGATGTTCGCGCTGTACCACCGCGACGCCGGCGGCTCCGGCGAGGGCCAGTACATCGACCTGAGCATCTACGAGCCGCTGTTCTCGATCCTCGGCCCCCAGGCCACCGTCTACGACCAGTTGGGAATCGCGCAGCGGCGCACCGGAAACCGAGCTCCATTCACCGCGCCGCGGAACGCGTACCAAGCGCGCGACGGGACCTGGCTGGGGCTGTCCGCCAGCTCGCAGTCGATCGCCGAGCGAGTCATGCGCCTGGTCGGACGAGCCGATCTCGTCGACGAGCCCTGGTTCAAGGATCATGCGGGCCGGCTCGACCATCAGGACGAGTTGGACCAGGCCATCGGCGACTGGATCGGGGCGCGAACCGCCGACGAGGTGCTCGATCGGTTCGCGGAGCACGAGGCGGCGATCGCGCCGGTGTACTCGATCGCCGAGATCTTCGAGGACCCGCAGTATCGAGCCCGCGAGACGATCACCGACGTCGAGCACGAGCGTCTGGGGCCGGTCAAGATCCAGAACGTGGTGCCGCGGCTATCGCGCACGCCCGGAACGATTCGCCATCTCGGGGCGGAGCTGGGCGCGCACAACGAGGAGATCTTCGTCGGCGAGCTGGGGCGCCGGCGCGAGGACCTGGACGCCTGGCGCCGGCAGGGCGTCGTCTAGCGACCGATCGCGGCCGCTCGTTTGCCCCACGACCCGGCGCACATCCGCGCGCGTTGAAGGCAGCGACCGGCCGCCGAAGAGCGTCCAGGCAGGCCGCGCGGATTCCGTGACGCTATGGGGCGACCACGACGCGCCCGCTCTGCATCACGAACTCGACGCGTTGCAGCGTGTCGAGGTCACGCAGCGGATTGTCTCGGACGGCCACCAGGTCGGCGCACGCGCCCGGACGCACCGTGCCCACCTCGGCGTCCAGGCCAAGGGCCTGCGCCGCCACCCGCGTGCCGGAGAGCAAGGCGTCGACGGGCTCCATGGTCTCGGCCATGAGCCTGAACTCAACCGCGTTCTCATGGCCGTGCGGCATGCCGGCGCCTCCCGTCGTGTCGGTCCCAAGCGCCAGCCGGGCGCCCGCCGCGTACGCCTTGCGGAGCGAGCGCACCTGCGCGGCGTACATTCGCCGACCGTCGCCGCTCGTTTCGAAGGCGCGCGCTCGGAGCGTGGGCACCACATAGGTGCCGCGCTCGACGATGAGCGCCAGCGTGTCGTCGTCGATGTTGTACGCATGCTCCACCGTGTCGACGCCGCCGAGCACCGCGGTCCGGACGCCGGGCGTTCCCATCGCGTGCGCGGCAACGCGCAGACCCCATGAGTGCGCTTCCTCCACGATCGCCTGAACCTCGGCGACGCTGTAGGTCGGGATCTCGCCCCAGGCCGCATCGTTGCGCCCCGTGGACGTTCCGATCTTGATGACGCTCGACCCCTCCCGAATCGACCGATGGACGGCGCGCCGGCACGCATCGACCCCGTCGGCGGGCCGCACCCACCGCCACGAGGGCTCCATGCCAAACCACGGGCCGCCGGTCCGCGCGATCGCGTAGCCGGCCGCCACCATGCGTGATCCCGGCACCGAGCCCTCGTCGATCGCCCGCTTGAGCGCGACCGATGTCTGCGACCCGAGGTCCCGCACGGTCGTGAACCCGGCCTCGAGCAGAGCCTTGGCCTGTGCCGCCGACCGGATGGCGCGGTATTCGATCGGTCCCGGGTGCGCGTGCGCCGGGTTCTGGCCCATCAGATGAACGTGCGCATCGATCAAACCCGGAAGCACGGTGCACGGCCGCAGATCGATCATGGCGTCATCGGGATCGATGGGTACGCTGGTCGCGGATCCGGCGGCCTCGATCCGACCGCCCGACACGATCACCACCGCGTCGTCGATGAGCGCCGGGCCGGTGCCGTCAAAGAGCTTCCCGGCACGCACCGCGATTCTGCCGGGGACCGCCGCGGGAGGCGCCGGGTGGAGGTGTGAGGCCATGTCGGGACGCCTATCTACCGAACCGGGCCACGGGACCCGCATTGTGCCTGACTGGCGTTGGCTTGACCCGCGGCAGGAGGTGTGTGACCGCGCGGCCGGTAGCCGCGGCCCCGCACCATCACCCCGGCGGCCGCCGGGGTCTAGGGGGCCCGGGATCGTCAAAGGCGCCCGGTCCCGCGCTGCACGCGCCGCCTGGCTGAGACGGCGGAGGCTACGGCGGCGGAGGCATCCGGACGGGCCGACGCGATTGACTCAGCGGGCCGGGTTTTGATCCGAATGGGCGGGGCCGGTAACGTGCTTGCCAATCGTGCGGGCAATCGGGATGGGGCAGCCCGGTGAAGCTCGAGATGTTCCACCTGTGTCCGTACCGGGAGCTTCCCGCGGACTTCCGCGAGAAGTACCGGAGCGTATGGGTCGATGTGCCATCGCACCTCTTTGACCCGCGCACCGCGCAGCGGCTCTACAACCAGACGCTGGATGAGCTCAGGTTCGCCGCCGAGATGGGCTACGACGGCATCTGCGTGAACGAGCACCACCAGAACGCCTACGGGATCATGCCGTCGCCCAACTTGATGGCGGCGGTGTTGGCGCGTGAGACGCGGGACGTGGCGATCATCGTGATGGGCGACTCGATAGCCCTGTACAACCCGCCGATCAGGGTGGCGGAAGAGTTCGCGATGCTGGATTGCATCAGCGGCGGCCGGCTGGTGGCCGGATTCCCAACCGGGACTTGCATGGATACGACCTTCGGATACGGCGTCAACCCGGTGATGCTGCGAGAGAAATATGCCGAGGCCGAGGACCTGATCCTAAGGGCGTGGGAAGAGCAAGATATCTTCAGCTTCAATGGCAAATACACGCAGCTTCGCTATGTGAACATCTGGCCGCGTCCCCTGCAGAAACCGCGCCCGCCGGTGTGGGTTCCCGGAGCGGGATCGATCGAGACATGGGATAGGTGTCTGGAGAAAGGCCACCTCTACGCCTATCTCTCGTACTCGGGATTCAAGCGTGGCAAGCGAGTGATGGACGGGTTCTGGAAGGTGGCCAACAAGGCGGGCGTCGAGAATCCCTATCACGCGGGATTTCTCCAGCTCGTCTGCGTTGCCGAGAGCGAGCAACAGCTGCAAGACAAGTGGGCGGCGCATGCGGAGTACTTCTACAACAGGATGCTGCACACCTACGAGGGATTTCAGGACGCCCCGGGCTACCGCAGCATCGAGACGATCAAGGCAGGGCTGCTGGCGCAGACGATCTCCCGGTTTGGGCGGCCGAGCGACACGGCAAAGAGCTTCGATGATTTGCGTGAGGCGGGGAACGTCGTGGCCGGCACGCCTTCGCAGGTGACGGAGCAGCTGGAATACGTGATCAAAGAGCTGCGCGTGGGTCACCTCATGATCCTGAATCAGTTCGGCTCGACTCCGCACGAGCTCGCCAAGGAGAACATAGAGCTGACGACGCAGAGAGTGCTGCCCAAGCTGCGGCATCTCTGGTCGGAGTACGAGGACCACTGGTGGCCGCAGAACGCAATCGTCCGAGAGACGTCGCCGGCGACCGCGGCCGCGGAGTGAGCCGCGCGACGAGGACGGTCAGTCTCAGCGGCGGCGCTTGCGCCGTCCAGATTCTGGAGAGCGGCCAGGGCGACCCGGTGCTGTACCTGCACGGGGCCATCCGCATCGAACCGGACCCGCTGATGGGCGAGCTTGCGCGCCGGCGCCGGGTGGTGGCGCCGCTCCTGCCCGGATACGGAGACTCGACCGGCGGCGAGCAGCTTACCGATATCCACGACCTGGCGATCTACTACCTGGAGTTGATCGACGACTTGGGCCTCGATCGAATGGTGCTGGTAGGCCACTCACTCGGCGGGATGTTCGCGGCGGAGCTGGCGGCCGTGGCCCCCCAGCGATTCAGCCACGTCGTACTGCTGGCGCCCTTTGGCCTGTGGAACGACGCGATGCCCACGCTCGACTTCTTTCCGGCGTTGCCGCAGGACATTGCGGCGGCGTTCTACTCGGACTCCAAGGCGCCCGGGGCGATGGCGATAGCCCGGACGCCGCAAGAGGTGGCGACCGAGGTGGACCCGGAGACCGCCGAGGGGCAGGCGGTGATCGGGCAGCTGGTCGAGCGGGCGAAGACGATGTCGGCGGCGGTCAGGTACCTGTGGCCGATTCCCGATCGCGGGCTGAGCAGGCGGCTCTACCGGCTGCGGATGCCGACCTTGATCGTCTGGGGCGAGGATGACGGGGTGATCGATCCGCGCTACGCGCAGATGTTCGCGGAGCTGATTCCGGGGGCGGAGCGGGTGACGGTCGCCGGCGCGGCCCACATGCTGAACGACGAGCGGCCGAAGGACGTGGGTGCGCTCATCGAGCGGTTCATCGGCGCCTGATCGCGGCCCGCAACGCGGGGATCTCGCATCGGCTCTCCGCGTGAGCCACCTCGGTTGGCCTCTGCACCGAATGCCGGCGCGTGGGCCGCTGGTAGCACGGAGATCGGCCGGGCCGCCGGGCCTGCAACTACGCGGTCATCCACCGCCCCAGGCGTCGTTGCGAGGCTCTGCGGAGAGCCCGCGGAGCATCACGCATGCGCTCACGCGCGATTACCTGCAGCATGGCCGACAGCTCGCCGGCGGCGAACGCAAGGCGCGCGTCGTCCAGGGGCTGGGCTTTCACCCAGTCGGCCGCGGACCACCGCATCGTGGTGGTCCAGCCACGCTGGGCGGATGTGTGCACCTTGGCACCCCGCCTCACGGCCCTGCGCACCGATCTGGAGCGCTATCTCCAGTACGACAACCACGACCGCGCGCACACCGGGCGCCTAATCCAAGGCCGCACCGTGGCCCAGGTTTTGGGATCTACCAAAAGGCGGCCGACACGTCCGCCGAAATGAGCCTCACCCGTCGCTACATCTCGGGAAGAGGACAGCCTAGCTGCCATCAGGGAGTGCCGGTCCCTCCCCGCCTGACGTGCAGGCCGGGGCCGAGAGCCGTGGCTCAGCGGGCCTTTCTGGGCGCGGATTTGCCCGGCCTACCCTTGCCGCGAGCGCCTCGCGCGCCACTTCCCCTGCCGGGGCCGTGCACGGCCTCATGCGCCGCCATGAGCTGCTCGGGCGTCACCCGCGCTACAGCCTCGCCGATCACGTCCAGCGCTGCGTCGTCCGCGCGCCGGAAGCGCACGCAGGACTTGCCCATGTTCAGCTTCTTTCCCGACTCCGCATACGCCGCAACAAACCAGTCCGTCATGGCCTGACTGGCGTAGAGACCGTGCAGATAGACGGAGATGTGGCGCTTCTGAGCCGCCAGCGCCACGCAGCCCAGCGCCTGTCCGTTATAGGTGTTGGGAAACCGCGTCAGCGGAATCGCGTAGCCGATCATGCCGTACTGCATCGTTTCCTGGAACCCGTCGGGCAAGTTGGCCAGGATCACCTCGCGGACGCGCGCCACATCCGCCCGCCGATCGTCAGGCAACTCGGCCAGATATTGGTCAACCGTCGTTGCACTGCTCGAGACCATCCGTTCGTCACCTCCGCCTTAGGCGTGCTCAGCTGCGGTCACGAAAGGCTGGATAGCGTAGCGCCCAGGCAACCTTGCCACTGCGACACCGCGCTCATCCCAGCCAGCGGCAGCGGGCTCAAAGACCCGCCGCGCCACGAGTGATAGCCGATAGCGGCCGCGCACATTGAGAACTCACGCTGTTAGCGCCCTCGAGCAGACAGTCTCGTTCCCGCCGACGCCCACCGAGACCTTCTGGTGGACAGCGCTTCCACTTCATCGTGAACGCGCGTGCTCGTGAACCCGGCCCGGCTCAGCAGGTCCTGAATGCGCGACCGTGCCGCGGAGCTCCTGTCCGACTGTCACCGCCTATGGACGCATCCGGGCGTCACGGATGCACGGCGGCGTGACCCGGCCCATCGCGTCTTTAGTCAAATGCGAGTTCGCGGTGAGCGAATCGTGGTGGTCAGGCCGCGCCGCGAACGCCTGCCGCGGTTCGCGGCAGCGCCGCCGCGAGCTTGCAGAGGTCGGGGCGAGAGGATTTGAACCTCCGACCTCATCGTCCCGAACGATGCGCGCTACCAGGCTGCGCTACGCCCCGAGGCCTCGATTATAGGCATTGAGGCTAGATCAGCACCTGGTTCGGATCGAGCGCGGACCGCAGCGCCCGCCACGCGGTCCCCGTCTGGGCGTTCGGATCGGGGGGCTCCGGCGGCCGGTCGATGCCGGCTCGGATGGAGCGCGCGGCGAGCCGCCCGATCGCCGCCGACGCGTCCACTCGATCGGCGCAGCCGATCAGCGCTCGGCTGCCGTCGCGGCTGCGAACGAACGGACGGTCGCCGGCCAAGCCCCCGAATTCGGACTCCGAGATCGTGGCGGGCACACCCTCGCACCTGACCTCGAGCGCCGCCGAACGCACATCGTCGATGGCCGACGACGCCGAGTTCCCCGCGAACGCCCGATCGGCCTCGTCCGGGTACCGCAGGCGCAGCGTGAGCTCGACGATCGCCCCCAGCCGTCCGAGCGACCCCCACATCGCGTGGGTCAGGTCGTAGCCCACCGAGTTCTTGACCGTGGCGCCGCCGACCCGGAGCAGCTCGCCGTCGCCGGCGATCACCTCCGCGCCGAGTATCCAGCGCCGTGCGGGCGCGTCGCGCGTGGTCAACGCCGATCCACGGCCGGACGCGACCAGCCCGCCGAGGGTTCCCCCCGGCTCGAGCCGTTCAACCGGCCACACCAGGCCGGCGCCGCGCAGCGTGCCGACCAATGCCGCCAGGCTCACGCCGGCTTGCACGCGCGCGATCAGGTTCGGCGCGTCGATCGCGACTGCGTCCAGCGCGGCGCTGGAGGCAATCCGTGCATGGCCGGTCGGGGGTGACATGCGGTCGGCCAGACTCCGACCGCCGACGATCCGCAGCGGCGCCTCGGGGGTGGCCGCGTGGATGACCTCGCGCAGCTGTTCGACGCCGGACGGGTTGGCTTCATCCATGGGCGCGAGGGTAGCGCGAGCACCCAGGACGCCGGAGAATCGAGCTGTGCGCACCTATCGCGGAGTCTGATGCGGTTGCGAGCGGCGCTGGCGACGCTTGCCGGGAAGCTCGCCGGCGCACTGTCGCGTCTGACCGGCCGCGGCGGCGGCACGGCCGTCAGCGGCCTGGTGAGCGTGGCGATCGACCCCGCCTATGTCACGCGCGCGCTCGGTGACCTCGGACGCGTTGCGTTCATCACCGGGACGAACGGCAAGACCACAACGACCGCGCTGGTTGCGGCGGCGCTGCGGTCGGACCGGCGCGCGGTGCTCGGCAATCCAACCGGCTCGAATCTCGAGCGCGGGTTGGCCTCGGCGCTGGTCGCCCGCGCGCGCCTGGATGGGCGGATCGTTGGCGCGGCCGACGCGACAGGGGTGTTCGAGATCGACGAGTGGGCCTATGCGTCGCTTGCGCCGCGTGTGACGCCGGACGTGCTGGTGCTGCTCAATCTCTTCCGCGACCAGCTCGACCGCTACGGCGAGGTGGATCGCATCGCGGCCTCGTGGCGCGCCGCGCTCGCGCACGGCGCCGGGAAGACGCAGCTGATCGCAAACGCGGACGACCCGCTGGTCGTGACCGTCGCCCGGGCGCATCCGGGCCCGGTCCTGTACTTCGGGCTTGACGGCGGACCGAGCCGCGACGCCCCGGAGGAGTGGGCCGACGTGCGACGCTGTCCGCGCTGTGATGCGCGGCTGGAGTATTCGCGAGTCACCTACGCCCACCTCGGCGACTACCGCTGCCCGGCCGGCGATCTGGAGCGTCCCGAGCCAGACGTCCGCGTGACTGATGTGCGCTCGCGCGGCCTGCACGGCTCGGATGTCGCGGTATCCGCCGACGGGTGGACCGGCGCGGCGCGCATATCGCTGCCCGGCCTCTACAACGCGTACAACGTCGCGGCAGCCGTCGCGGCCGCCCACGCCCTTGACGTGCCGCCCGAGCGGTCGCTCGCGGCCATCCAGGCCGCCGACCCCGCGTTCGGCCGCGGGGAGACCATCGCGGCCGGCGACACGTCGCTGCAGCTGCTGCTCATCAAGAACCCGGCCGGCGCGAACCAGACGCTCGAGATGCTGGCGGGCGAGCCCGGGCCGCTGGACACGCTGATCCTCCTGAACGACGGGGTTGCGGATGGACAGGACGTGTCCTGGATCTGGGACGTCGATTTCGAGCGGCTCCGGCCTCGGCGGCTCACACTTGGCGGGCGCCGGGCCGGCGACCTGGCGCTGCGCTTGAAGTACGCGGGCGTCGGCGGCACCGGCACAACCACGATCGCTCCCGGAATCGCGGCGCCGCTGGACGCGGCGCTCTCGGCGTCGGACGGACGCCTGGTGGCGCTGGCCACCTACACCGCCATGCTGGACCTGCGGGCCGAATGCGCGCGGCGCGGTTGGACGTCGCCGTTCTGGTCCGGCGGCCCCGAATGATGGACGGCCCGACGCTGCGCCTGGCGTACCTCTACCCGGATCTCATGAACATGTACGCCGATCGCGGCAACGTCACCTGCATCCGACGCCGCTGCGAATGGCGTGGCATCGACCTGCGCGTCGATCGGATCAACTCGGGCGATCTAGTTCGCGGCAGCTATGACCTGTATCTGATCGGCGGCGGCCAGGACCGGCAGCAGGAGCTCGCGAGCGAGGGCATTACTCGACATAATGCTGACGCCCTCCTGCGCGATCTGGGAGACGGCTCGGCGATGCTCGCGGTCTGCGGCGGCTACCAGCTCATGGCCCGCGAATACCGGGGCGCCGATGGCTCGGTCATGCCCGGGCTCGGCGTGTTCGATGCGACGACGGTGCACCCCGGGCCTGACGTTGCGCGCTGCATTGGCAATATCGTCTGTCGCTGGAACGGCCGCTACCTGGTGGGGTTCGAGAACCACGGCGGACGAACCTACCTCGGCGCCGGCGCCGCGCCGCTCGCCGCCGTGGTGCGCGGCCACGGCAACAACGCGCAGGATGGAACCGAGGGCGCGGTGGCGGGGTCGTCGGTCGGCACCTACCTGCACGGCTCGGTGCTGCCGAAGAACCCGCACCTGGCCGACCATCTGATCGCGCTTGCGCTCGCAAGAGCCGCCCCGGGGTACGCGCTGGAGCCGTTGGACGACGCTGCGGAGTGGGCGGCGCACGCGGACGCGCTTCACGCGGCCGGGGTCGGCTCCGGGGCCTCGTAGCGTTCCGAGCGCCTCCGATTTAACAGGTTCAAGTTCCAGCACAAGGCGGCACTGGGAGACGCGCGTCCCTCGCCCTGCTCACGTAATTCTTGGTAAAGTACCGCTGGTAAAGTGCCGCGGGGAAGCCTCGGCACGGGTTGCACTCGTGCAACCGAATCCTCCGGGAGGTTTGGGCATGCAGGTTCTGACGCGCCGCACATTTCTGACCAGCGCGAGCGTGGGCGCGGCTGGTGTCGCGGGCGCCGCCGTGCTGGCGGCCTGCGGCGAGACCCAGGTGGTCGAAAAGATCGTGACCCAGGAAGTGGTGGTTGAGAAAATCGTCACCAAGGAGGTCATGGTCGAGGTGCCGGCAGCCCCCGCGGCTCCACCGCAGCCGGCTGGCGACAGAATCACATTCTCGACCGACCACGCGGCTGGGCCGCGCGGGAAGGCGATGCAGTGGGCGCTGCGCCGATTCCGGGATGTGCGTCCTGACATCCAAGTCAATGTCCTGCCGGCGACCGACATTACCCGTATGACGATCGAGTTGGCCGCGGGGAGCGGTCCGCAGGTCGCCCTGATGGCCGGCCGCGCGTACCAGGCGCTGGTTCGTGACGGCGGCTACGCGGACATCTCGGAGGTCACCGCCAAGGAAGGCGTTGACATGGACAACTACTGGCTGATCCCGGAGGGCCATCCCGGTCATCACCCGTATGAAGGCTCGATTCTGTACTGGGGCGACAGGCTCTACGGCATGCCCTACCAGACGCACGCGCCCGGATGGTCGTACAACCTGGATATGCTGGAGGCGGCGGGCGTGGCGTTCCCGAGCGAGACCGGCGCGAGCTACACGTGGCGAGACCTTGAGGAAATGGCCCAGCAGTTGACCGACGAAGACGCGGGTGTTTGGGGCATGCAGGAGAGCCCGGACTGGGTGATGAGCTGGGGCGGAACCGCCTACAGCGCGGGCTGGCCCTGGTGGTACTCGGAAGCGTTCGACCGCTCGAATTACGACCACCCGGCCTTCGTCGAAACCATGCAGTGGCTGTGGGATCTCACGCACGAGATGAAGGTCAACGTCGCGCCGGCGCTCGGGGCGGAAGTGCGCGGTGAGTTCGGCAACCCGTTCGTGGCCGGAAAGGCGGCCATCCACAACGGCAGCATGTACTACGGGCCGTCGGGCTCCGTGGCGCAAGTTGGCCGTCGGTTCACGTGGTCGCTGGGGCCCGCGCCTGCACATCCGGATCACCCGGACGGCATCGGGCGGCTGCACGACGACCAGGCCCACTACGCCACCAACGCGGCGGAACGGGCTGGCACGATCGAGGCGGCCGCGGTCTGGATGATCTTCGCGTGCGGTAAGGAAGTGTCCGACCGCGTGGGCATCGACCGCGGCAACATGCCGCCGTGGAGGGACACCCTGGACGAGGCGGCCACGCTGGCGGCGCCCCCCGCGGGCATGGAGTGGTGGAAGTGGACGATGGAGCAGCCGCGCAACCACACGCTCGGCCAGCAGGCGAACTGGCTGGAATGGCGTGACGCCAGCTACTGGAACTACATCAACGCCCAGATGCTCAACGGCGAAATGGGCGTGGATGAAGCGATCAGCAAGAGCCAGCAAGGCGGCGACGACGTGATGGCCAAGTTCAACTGGGAGCCAAAGCCGGTCACGCAGTCCAACTACTACGACTGAGCTGATCTGAAGCGTTCGAGGGGCGTGCGGCGCACGTAGGCCGCGCGCCCCTCGACGGGTAGGCTGCGCCCCCCGACGCTCAACGTCGGGGGAATGTGTGTGACGCGGCGGTCTCGGTGACGCAACGCAGCCGATGACCGCTCACGCGTTCCCGCTGATCGAGGTTCGGGGCGATTCGTACGCGTTGGGTCGGCAGCACGGCGAGCAGGCCGGCGCGCTGGTGCACCGGTATTTGCTATGGATCGAGAAGCTCAGCGGCCTCGGGCGCGAGGCCCTCACGGCGAATGCCATGCGCTTTCTCCCGGCGATCCAGGCGGCGAGCGCGGGTCTGATCGATGAGATCCGGGGCCTGGCCGACGGCGCCTGCATCTCCTTCGAGGAGGCGGTGCTGTGCCAGGCGCGTGCCGAGGCCGCCAATGTTCGGGACGGCGGATGCACGGCCTTTGCGGTTCGGGGATCCGCGACCAGCGACGGCCGCACGCTGATCGGTCAGAACCAGGACCTCGAGCCCGAGTATGCGGACGTCGCGATCCTGCTCCGGGTCCGGCCGAATGACGGACGGCCCGCCGCGCTCATGTTCACGTTCGCCGGGCAGCTGGGGTACTCCGGCCTGAACGACCGCGGCGTCGCGCACTTCGCCAACGCCTTGTACGGCATGCCCACCGGACCGGGCGTTCCGCACTATCCGCTCAAGCGCGTGGCGCTGGAGCAGTCAGATGTCGATGGCGTCGTGCGCCTGTTTCGCACGCACCCGGCCTGCTCGGCGGCGAACATGGTGATCGCGGACGGTGACGGCGCCATCGCCGACATCGAGATCGCGCCCGGCGCGGTGGTGGAATTCGAGGACCGGGCCGCGGATCAGCGCATTCACGCCAACCACTGCGCGACGTCCGAGCTGGCCGTCCGCGACGACCCCTTGCTTCCCGACAGCTTCGATCGGGCGGCGCGCATGAACGGCTTGGTGCGCGATGCCTGGGGATCGATCGACGTGGATGCGATGAAGGCCTTTCTGGCGGACCATCAGGGCGACCCCGCCGCGATCTGCCGGCACGGGGCTAACCACATGCACTCGGTTTCGGGGTACATCGCCCAGCCGCGGGACCGCGTGCTGCACGTTCGCCGGGGCCACGGGTGCTTGGGAACATGGACGGCGTACAGCGTGTAGCCCGCGCCGCTCGCGGCGATTCGCGCGCGGCTGGAGCCCGGTGGACCTGAAGCCAGAAATGCCCGGTGCGGTGCCGCGGCGCGGATTGCTTCGGCGCGCCTTCGCCGTGCCGGCGGCGCTTCTCATCGCGGCCGTGGGTGGGATTGTCGGCTGGCGGCTGACGAATCCGCTGCCGGCGTCCGGCGGCTTCGGCGGCGAGGTTCGCGCCGGGCGGCCGAACGATTACCGGGTGGGGGAGGTTCGCTACTGGCCGGATGGGCGGTTCTACGTGGTGCGGCTCGAGGCCGGGTTTCTGGCGCTCTACGAGCGCTGTCCGCACATGGACTGCCCGATCCCGCCGCCGCGGCGCGGCGCGTTCGAGTGCAAGTGCCACTTCTCGCGCTTCACCCTCCGGGGCGAGCGAGTCGTCGGCCCCGCCGAGCGGGCGATGGACCTATTCCCAATGCGATTGCGGGACGGCGAGCTGGTGGTGCGGACCGGCGAACCGCACGCGATTCGCCGGGACCGCTTTGACTCGTCGCAGCTGCTGATCGTGTAGTCCGGGCGGCGGTCAGGCGGTCGGAAAGACCCGCAGCAGATCGGCGTCCGACTCGCGCCGGCGCGTCAGGCGCGCGTGCCCGTCGCGCACCATCACCACGGCCGGGCGGCCGACCATGTTGTAGTTGCTGGCCATGCTGAGGTTGTACGCGCCCGACGCCGGGACGGCGATCAAGTCGCCCAGGCGCGCCTCCGGCAAGTCGATGTCCCGGATCAGCACGTCGCCCGACTCGCAGTACCGGCCCGCGATCGTCACCGTGCGGCCGGGCCCGTCCGCGATCCGCCCCGCGATCACGGCGTCGTACTTCGCGCCGTACAGGGCCGGCCGGATGTTGTCGGCCATGCCGCCGTCAACCGAGACGTAGGTGCGCACGCCCGTGATCCGCTTGATCGTCCCGACTCGATAGAGCGCCACTCCGGCGCGCGCCGCGATCGACCGGCCGGGCTCGATCAGCAGGCGCGGCGGCGCCGAGTAGCGGCGGCGGCGCAGCGGCCGCGTGATCGATTCGATGATGTCCGCCAGCGCGGGCGGATCGTCGGCGGCCGTGTAGCGCACGCCGTAGCCCCCGCCGGGGCTGAAGTCGCGCAGGTCCAGGCCGTGCTTGGCGGTCATTTGATCGGCGAAGTCCAGCACCAGATCGACAGTGTCCTCGAAGGGCTCGACATCGAAGATCTGCGAGCCGATGTGCGCGTGCAGCCCGACCAGATCGACGTGCGGCGAGGCCATGGCCTGGGCCACGGCCGCTTCGGCCGCGCCGGTCTCGATCGCGATGCCGAACTTGCTGTCCAGCGCGCCGGTGCGGATGTAGTCGTGCGTATGCGCTTCGATTCCAGGCGTGAGCCGCAGCATCACGGCCGCGGTCACACCCCGGTCGGCCGCGCTTTGCTCGATGCGGGAGAGCTCGTCGCGGCTGTCGGCCACGATTCGCCCGACGCCGGCCTCCAGTGCGAGATCGATCTCGGTCGGGAGCTTGTTGTTGCCGTGCAGGACGATCCGGTCCATGGGCATTCCGGCGGCCTGCGCCACACGCACCTCGCCCGACGACACCGCGTCCAGGCCCAGGCCCTCGTCGGCCACGACCCGAACGAACTCCGGGTCGGTGTAGGCCTTGGCCGCGTAGAGCGCCAGCGAGTTGGGATAGGCGTGCGCCAGCGCGCCGGCGTAGCCGCGGCACTGGGCGCGGATGGTCGCTTCGTCATAGATGTAGAGCGGCGTGCCGAACTCGCTGGCAAGCTCGTCCACGGCCAACCCGCCGAGCACCAGAACGCCGCGCTGATCCCGCGCAGCCCCGAGCGGGAACGCACCGCCGGAGAGATCGGCGTCCATCGACTGCTGGGCGCGGTTTGTCACGGTTGGCTCTCGAGCTCGCGGGCGTGCCGAAGCGTACACCGCAGTCTCGGGGCTGGGGCTATCGCTCGCGCGCCGGAGCCTCGAGCTGCCGGCGAATCGCGGCCACATCCGATTCGCGAATCGCGCGTTCGCGCCGTCGTGGGGGCAACCGTCGTGGTCGCCCGCTCAGACCCGCCATGGGCGCTCGTCGAAGAGGCACGGAACCGGCGAGGGCTGCAACGGCCGGTTGAAAGCCCCTGCGTGATTGCCCTAGCCTGTCGTTCGCCGACCAGATAGTAAAATGTAGTCACTAACTGCCATATGCATGACCATGTGAAGGCACCGTGCATGACTACACTTGGCATACGAGAGTTCAAGGCCAGGGTCAGCGAGATCCTCAGGGACCTCGATGACGGCGAAGACGTGATCATCACCCGCCGCGGGAAGCCATGCGGCCGGCTAACGCTCGTCCGTCGCCCTCCCGAGGGAAGGCCGTCGCTCGAGACGCTTCGAGGCGCCCTGGCCTACCTCCCGGACGCAAGCTACGAGGACTTCCTGGACATCAAGGCAGCATGGGCGCCGCGGGACCCGTCGCCTGCCGGGGCTCGGCGCCGCCGTGCTCGGTAGTCCGGCTCGGTTCGTGGTCGACACCCACGCCCTGTGGTGGTATCTCCGGTCGCCGGAGCGGCTTACGCCTGCCGCCTCCGCGGTCTTCCGCTTGGCCGAGACGGGCAACGCGACCATCGTCGTCCCGGCGATCGCCGTGGCCGAGTTCTACTTCCTCGCGGTAAAGCTCGGGCAACCCTTCGCACCCTCCGACCTGCTGAGTGCGCTCGACGCCGTGGGCGGTATCGAGCTGTCGGACCTGGGCAGAGCGCAGCTCGAGTTGCTTGACCGGTTCCCGGAGATTCCCGAGATGCACGCCCGGCTCATCGCCGCCGAGTCGATGGCCCTTGACGCGCCGGTGGTGACCCGAGATGAGGCGCTCTTGGCCTCGCCTAGGCTAGCGACCGTCTGGTAGCCGGCCGGCGACCGCTGGAAGTGGCCGCTGGCGCCTCTGACCCTCACCACTCGATGCCGGCTTCGCGCAGGCTGACGTAGTTGCCCGGACCCGGCGCGACCACCAGATGGTCGAGCACCTCCACGCCGAGGATCTCACCGGCCTTTGCGGCGCTCCGGGTGAGCTCGGCGTCCTGGTCGGACGGCGTCGGGTCGCCTGACGGGTGGTTGTGACCGAGCACGACGGCCGTGCAGCTGCGCCGCACCGCCTCGCGAAACAGATCGCCGACCCGCGTCCCCACCGTGTTCACCGAGCCCTGGGCAACCTGGGTGACGTCGACGACGCGGTGCCGCGCGTCCAGCAGCAGGACCTGAAGCGTCTCGTGCGAGAGCGCCGCGATGCGAGGCGCGAGGATGCGGGCCGCGTCCTCGGGGCTGCGGATCTGGGGTCGAGCGTCGATGCCCTCGAGCTGCAGCCGGCGCGCCAGGTCGAGCGCCGCTTTGATCTGCGTGGCCTTGGCGCGCCCCATGCCGAGCGGCTCGCACAGTTCGTCGACGTTCGCATCGGCGAGCGCGCGGAGCGTCTCGAATCGGGCCAGCAACGACTGCGCCAGTTCGATCGCGCTGCCCCGATGCGAACCGGTGCGTAGCAAGATCGCCAGCAGCTCGGCCTCGCTCAGCGCGGCCGGGCCCTCTCGTTCCAGGCGCTCGCGCGGCCGCCGCTCCTTGGCCATGTCACGAATGCGAACGTGGTAGCCGGCGCTCCCGTCATCGCTCTGGCGGCCGCCCATTGAGCCGATTCCGCTAGCGGTCGCGATCGAGCCGCCGCTCGGCCGGCGGCGCCGCGACCGCGCCGCCCGCCCGATCGCGGATCGCGCCGGCGGCCAGCTGGCGATACTCGCGGGCCCGTTCGACGATCAGGCTCTTGATCTCCTCGTTCGTGACCTCGCGCATCGGCTTCGCCGGCACGCCCACCACGAGCACGCGCGCGGGATACTCGCGGCCCTCGGGCACCAGCGCGGCGGCCCCCACGATCGAATGCCGCCTGATGCGCGCGGCGCTCAGCACGGTCGATTGAATGCCGATCAGGCACTCGTCCTCGATCGTGCAGGCGTGCACCATCGCCATGTGCCCGAGCGTGACGTCGGCGCCGATCCGCAACGGTCGGCCGGGGTCCACGTGCAGCACGCACCCATCCTGAATATTGGTCCCGGGGCCGATGATGACGGACGCGATGTCGGCGCGAATGACGGTGTTGTACCAGACGCTCACGTCGTCCCCGAGGCGCACATCGCCGATCAGTTGCGCCCCGGGCGCGATGAAGCAATTGCGCCCGATTGTGGGACTTCGTCCGTTGCTCTCGACCAGCCCGCCGGGTGGGATGGAGACGCTGTCGGAGTCACGCAGCAACGACTCCTCCTGGAGCGCGCGCAGGTAGGCCTCGTCGAGCGTCTCGCGCGGACGCAGGATCAGATACAAGACGGCGCCGAGCGGCCCGAACAGCAACACCATCAACGCGGCGAAGAGCTGCACGTAGATGTCCTGCGTGCGTGCCCGGATGTCGTGGTAGGCCCAGATGGTGGCCGCGATCCAGATCGCCGCGACGAACGCCGCCACCAGGGCCAGCAGAACGGTCAGCGCGGTTCCGAGCGCCTCCATGTCAGGCGCCGAACCAAAGGTCGCGAATCAGCAAGGCCATGCAGGGATTCTAGGGCCGGCCCAACATGGGGCAAGTGTGCGTCGGCGGCAGGCCGTGCGCGCGCGACCGCATTCGATCAGGCGCGACGGAGTCCGCGGACGGTGTCGCGCACGAGGTCCGGGTCCACATCGATGCCGTAGGAGGCCGCGCCGATTCGATCCGGCAGCACCCACTTGATCCGACCGCCGGCCACCTTCTTGTCGCGCCGCATGGCGTCGAGCACTCGGTCCGGCTCGGCGCCCTCGAAGGTCAGCGGCAGGCCCACGCGCGTGAGCAGATCGCCTTGGCGGGCCGCCGCCGCGGGATCGAGGCGATCCGTCGCGACGGCCAGACGGGCGGCGCCGGTCATGCCGATCGCGACGGCCTCCCCGTGTCGGTAGCGGCCGTAGCCGCAGGCATGCTCGATCGCGTGCGCGATCGTGTGTCCGTAATTCAGCGTCGCGCGCGCGCCGCGTTCGTACGGGTCGTCGTCCACCACCTTCCCCTTCAATTCGATGCAGGTCGCGATCACCGAGGTCAGGAAGTCGAGATCCTCCAGGCGGTGCGCCCCTTGCTCTAGCTCGGCGAAGAGCTCGGCGTCGAAGATCACCCCCGTCTTGATCACCTCGGCGTAGTCGGCCACGAGCTGCGCGCGCGGCAGCGTTCGCAGCGCCTCGGGGTCGATGATCGAGAGGCGCGCCGGGTAGAACGCGCCCACCAGGTTCTTGCCGGCGGGCAGGTCGACCGCCGTCTTGCCGCCGATGCTGCTGTCGATCTGCGAGAGCAGCGTGGTCGGAATCTGCACGAGCGGCACTCCGCGCAGATAGGTGGCCGCCACGAAACCGACCAGGTCTCCGGTCACCCCGCCGCCCAGGGCGACCACCGTATCCCGCCGTTCGGCGTGACGATCGGCCAGCCACGAGTAGAGCTCGGCCGCCCGCTCGAGCGACTTGCTCGCCTCCCCCGAGGGGAAGGTGGTCGACTCGACGCCGATCCCGCCGGACGCGAGCGAGCGCGCCGCGGTCTCGCCGTGGACCGCCATCACCTCCGCGTCGGCGATCAGGAACACCCGGCCCGGGAGCGAGGCCTCGCCCAGGATCCGCGCCAGCTCGCGCAAGGCGCCCCGCCGTACCAGCACGCCGTCCAGCGCTCCCATCGGCGTTCAGCCCGCGGGTACCGGCGACAGCGTGCGAAGGACGCGCGACGCCACCTCGTCGAGAGTGCGCCCGTCCGTGTCGATGTGCACGTGCGCCTGCTCGAAGTCCGCGCGGCGCGCCTCGGCCAGCTCGCGCAGGCGGGCCGGGAGGTCGCCGCCAAGCAACGGGCGGGGCTCGCGCCCGAGTGACGGCGCGAGCCGCGCGGCGGCCGCGGTCGCGTCGACCCGGAGCCACACCACCAGCCCCGCGTCGAGCAGCTTCGCCCGCGTGACCGCGGCCGAGAACGCGCCGCCCCCCAGGGCAACGACCCGGCGCGGACTCGAGCACGCCGCACGCACGACCTCGCGCTCCAGAGCCCGGAACGCGGGCTCGCCGCACTCTTCGAAGATCCGGTGAATCGGCAGCTCCGCGCGGCGCGCGATTTCCGCGTCGGTGTCGATGACCTGCCATCCGAGCCGTCGCGCCAGCGCCGCCCCGACCGACGATTTGCCGGCGCCGCTGATCCCGACGAGGAATACGCGATCGAACGCGACGGGATGATTCACGCGCCCGCCGGCTCGTCGAGGTACTCGGACCGATAGGCCTTCACCGCGGCCTTCAGGCCGTCGAAGTTGTCGCCGCCGAACTTCTCCAGCACGGCGTCGGCAAGCACCAGCGCCACCATCGCCTCGCCAATCACGCCCGCCGCGGGAACGACGCAAATATCCGAGCGCTCGAAGTGAGCCGCCGTACGCTCCTTGGTCTTGACGTCCACGGTTTGCAGCGGCCGGCGCATGGTGGATATCGGCTTGAGCGCACCTCGCACCACCAGCGGCTGCCCATTGGTCATGCCGCCCTCGGTGCCGCCGGCGCGATTGCTCAGGCGGGTCCAGCCCTGCCGCTGGGAGCGATCGATCTCGTCATGGACCTGGTGGCCTTGGCGCGTCGTGTTCTCGAACGCCGAGCCGATCTCGACGCCCTTCACGGCGTTGATGCTGGTGATCGCCTGGGCCAGCCGCCCATCGAGCTTGCGATCCCAGTGCACGTGGCTCCCGAGACCGATCGGCAGCCCCCACACGATCACCTCGAAGATGCCGCCGACCGTCGACCCCGCGGCACCGGCGGCGTCGATCTCCGCCACCATCCGCTCGGCGACCTCGGGAGATGCCGCGCGCACGGCCGACGCCTCGATGTCCTCCCAGGGCCATTCGTCGGGGCGCTGCGGATCCAGGTCGGGGGTGTCGTCGACCGTGCCGATGCGGGCGCTGCGGCTGCGGATCTCGATTCCGAGCGCCCGCAGCAGAGTCCGCGCCACCGCGCCGGCCGCCACGCGCGAAGTGGTCTCGCGCGCGCTCGAGCGCTCGAGCACATTTCGCAGGTCGTCGGTGCCGTACTTGACCATGCCGGCCAGATCGGCATGGCCGGGCCGCGGCTTGGTGACCGGGGGGATCTCGGCGTCGATCGGCTCCACCGCCATCTTGTCGCGCCAGTTGGCCCAGTCACGGTTCTCGATGAGCAGCGCGATCGGGCTGCCGAGCGTGCGCCCGTGGCGCACCCCGCTGCGGATCACCGCCGCGTCAGTTTCGATCTGCATGCGACCGCCGCGTCCGTACCCGCCCTGACGGCGGGCGAGCTGCGGCGTGATGTCCGCGGCCATGAGCGGCATGCCGAACGGCAGCCCCTCGATGATGACGGTCAGGCCGGGGCCGTGGGACTCGCCGGCTGTCAGGAATCGTAGATGTCCCATGTTCAGGCGTCGCTTCCGACCGCATGCGTTGGGTCCAGCGCGGCGCGCCCAGCGTGCAGCATCACGTCGATCGGCGCCGCTCGCCCGGTCCACCGGCGCAGGCTGGCGGCGCCCTGGAAGACCAGCATTTCGATCCCACCGAGCGTTCGGCAGCCGGCCTCCTGTGCGTCGGCCAGGAGGCTCGTCCGCGCCGGTCGGTACACGATGTCGTACACAAAGAGCTCCGGCCGCAACAGGCTGGCTGGAACCGGCGACTCTTTCGGCGCCGGCCCCCCGTCCATTCCGACGCTGGTGGTGTTGACCAGCAAGTCGGCGCAGTCCAGTGACGCGCCCAACTCGTCCGCGCCCAACCCGTGGCATCGCGTTGCGACCCCGGTCGCGTCGAGGATTCGAGCGGCCAGGTCGCGGGCGCGTTCGACGGTTCTGTTCGCCACGGCGATCCGCGCGGCGCCCGCGCCCGCGAGCGAGAAGGCGGCCGCCCGCGCCGCGCCGCCCGCGCCCAGGACGACCGCCGCGGTGTCACGCGGTTCGAAGCCGCCGTGCACCCGCAGCGCGCTCAAGAACCCGTCGGCGTCGGTGTTGTCGCCGACCAGCAGTCCGGACTCGCAGTGCAGCGTATTGACCGCGCCCAGGCGGTCGGCGGTCGGCGTGAGGCGGCCGGCCATCCGCGCCGTCTCAGTCTTGTGTGGGATCGTGACGTTGAGCCCATCCCACACCCCGTCGCGAAGCTCCCGGATGCGCTTCCCAAGGTCGCCCGGAGGCGTCGGGACCGCCTCGTAGGTCGCGTCCAGTTCGAGCGCGTCGAGCGCCGCCTGATGGATCGTGGGCGACAGCGTGTGTCCAAGCGGCCAGCCGATGATTGCATAGCGGAGCGCGCTCACTCGGAAATCGCCTCGAGATCGTCCCAGAACGAGGGATACGAAACGTCCGCGGCTTGCGCGCCGTGAACCGAGACTGGCGCCGCGCCGGTCAGGCCCGCCACGGCGAGCAACATCGCGATGCGGTGGTCGCCGGCCGCGTCGGCGGCGCCGCCATCCGTACCGTCGGGTCCGGCGATCCAGAACCCATCGGGCGTCGATTCCACCTCGGCGCCGAGCGCGCCGAGGCCCGACGCGGTCGATGCGATCCGGTCGGATTCCTTGAGGGCGAGCTCCTGCGCGTCGGTGACGTGGGTGGCGCCCGCCGCGCGCGAGCCGAGCAGCGCCACCAGCGGCACCTCGTCGATCAATCGGGGGATCAGATCTCCGCCGACCTCCGTGCCGGAGAGCGAGGATGATCGCGCCGTGATGTCGCCGATTGGCTCCGGCTCGCTCGCGGTGATCTCGATCTCGATTCGGGCGCCCATCGCGGCCAGCGCGTCCAGCAGGCCGGTGCGGGTTGGGTTGAGACCGACGTTCCGGATCACGATCTCCGCGTCGGGATGCAGAACCGCCGCGGTGATCCAGAAGGCGGCGGATGAGAAGTCGCCCGGAATCATCATATCGAGCGGGTCGAGGCCGTTCGCTGGATGAACGGTCAGATCGAGGCCGCGGGACTCGATCGCCGCGCCCATGCCCGCGAGCATCCGCTCGGTGTGATCGCGCGAGCAGGCCGGCTGCCGAATCGTGGTCGCGCCGCGCGCCTGGAGTCCCGCCAGCATCAGCGCGGATTTGACTTGCGCGCTCGCCACCGGGAGCTCGAATGCGGCGCCGCGCAGCGACGAGGGTCCGATCTCGATCGGCGGACGGGTATCGCCCGCCCGCGCGCGGATGTCGGCGTCCATCGCGCGCAGCGGCGCCACCACGCGGTCCATCGGGCGCTTCCTCAAGGAGGCGTCCCCGGTCAGCACGGAGTGGAATGGGCGCCCCGCCAGCAGACCCGCGCCCAGCCGCATGGTCGTGCCGCTATTGCCGCAGTCCAGCGGATCGGCCGGCCCGTCGAGAGCCTCGACTCCACGCCCGTGCACCACCAGCTCGGCGGCCGAGAGCTCGTGCCGCACGCCGAGCGCCCGGATGAGCGCGGCGGACGCGCGCGTGTCCGCGCCAATGCCGGGGCCGGCGAACCGCGAGGCGCCGTCGGCGATCGCGCCGAGCAGGAGCGCCCGATGCGTGATCGACTTGTCGCCGGGCACGCGCAGGTCTCCGCGTAGACGCCGCGCGGGCTCGACCACGCGCGTGCTCGCGAGCGCGGCGTGCGCCACGACCTAGCCCACCGCCGCCGGGCGGCGCACCCGGCGGCCGAGCGCCTCGGACATCGGCACGAGCTTGTCCATGAGTGCCGTGAAGTTCTCGAAGCTCAGGCTCTGCGCGCCGTCGATGAGCGCGACGTCGGGCGTCGGGTGGACCTCGATGATCACGCCGTCGGCCCCGGCGGCGACCGCCGCCAGCGTCATCGATTCGACCATGTGCCAGCGCCCGGTGCCCTGCGAGGGATCGACGATGACCGGCAGGTCGGTCATGGTGCGCAGCAACGGCACGGCGTTCAGATCGAGCGTGAATCGGGAGGCGGTCTCGAAGGTCCGAATCCCACGCTCACAGAGCATGACTTGGGCGTTGCCCGCGGCCATGATGTACTCGGCGGACATGATCCACTCGTCGATCGTGTTGCCCATTCCGCGCTTGAGCAGGACCGGCTTGCCCGTGTCGCCCACCTCCCGCAACAAAGGGAAGTTCTGTGCGTTGCGCGTGCCGATCTGCAGCACGTCCGCGTAGCCCGCGACCATATCCACCTGGCGCACGTCCAGCACCTCGGTCACGACCGGCAGGCCGGTGACCACGCGCGCTTCGTCCAGGAACCGCAGACCTTCCTCGCCGAGTCCCTGGAAGCTGTACGGCGAGCTCCTGGGCTTGAACGCGCCGCCGCGCAGCAGGTGGGCGCCTTCGCCCGCGACGTGCTCGGCGGTCGCGAGCAATTGCTCGCGACTCTCGACCGTGCACGGACCCGCGATCACAGTGACGGAGCCGTCCCCAATCCGGAGATCGCCCAGCCGTAGGACGGTCCCCGGCTGGCCCTCTCGATGCGCCGCCAGCTTGTACGGCGAGCCGATGGGCATCGCCGACTCGACGCCCGGCATCCGTTCGACCTGATCGAGCAGGTGGGGCGGACGGCGGCCGATCACGGCAATGACGGTCTTCTCGACCCCGTACAGCACGCGCGTGTCGAGACCCTCGGCCTTCACGCGCTCCTCCAGCGCCTCGACCTGCTCCTTCGAGGCGCCGTCGGACATCACGATGATCATGGCGTCTACATCTCCTTCCTGGATGGCAATGGGCCGTCCGGCGGGCGCGGCCCCTGAAAAGAAAAAGAGCAGAGGACGGGGCCTCTGCTGCCGGCGTCGCGGTCACGGTTCCTTACATGTCGAACCACACCGCGGGCGCCGGCCCGCTAAACGCGAAATACATCACGCGCGCGCCCGCCGCTTCGAGTGACCAAGTCGACCGAGACTTCATGGTTGACGCAGTCTCGGATACCGCATCTCGCGCGTCAATGGGCCCGGCGTGGTTTCCACCACCGTTGTTTGCAAATGGCTGCCGCCGGCCCGTCACCCAGGCCCCGCAACCAGATGGGCCTGGGCGGCGGCGGGAGCTTTAGAGCTCCCGAATGTTTCGCGTGGGCGTTCACAATCGGTAGCCTGAACCTGTCTCGTCGTGTGAGCCGACGCCGTTCGGTCGATCCTGATGGCCGCACCTGCAAGCGAACGCGAGCTCGTGTCGATGTGGCAGGCGTACGCATCGCGCGTCGGCCCCATGCACGACTCGCTCGGACGCAAGGTCGAGGTCATCTACCCTGGGCGGCTCGTCCGGCTGCCCGGCCCCGATCTGCTGGACGCCATCGTCAGCCTCGATGACGGGCCTGCGCGTCGGATTGCGATCGAGATGCACCTTGACGAGGCGTCGTGGTTCGCGCACGGCCACCACCGCGACGCCGCGTTCGACGCCGTGCAGCTGCACGTGGTTTGGAACCGGGCCGGCCGCCTCCGGAGAGCGCTGCCTCCGAGCCTGGACGCGAGCAGGTGGTTCGCCGACCTTCCGGCGCCGGATGGAAGCCCGACCGGCGCCGTGCCGGCGGTCTTTCCCTGTCGGGGGGCCGCGGCGTCCCACGCAGCGCTCGACCCCGGCGTACGCGCGACGGTCGTGCGCCAGGGCCTGCTGCGGCACGCCGAACGCTCCGATGCGCTGGAGGGCGACATCACGGCGCTCGGTGAGGACCAGGCGCTCTACCGCGCGCTGATGCGCGGCCTCGGATTCCGGGCCAACACCCAACCGTTCACCGAGCTCGCGGCATGCGCGCCGGTATCGCTGCTCGAGCAGGTCGCGGGCGGTCCCGACGTGGGGCGGGCGCCGCGGCTCGAAGCGGTGCTGCTCGGTGCGGCCGGGCTCTTGCCCAGCCAGCGCGGCGAGGCGCCGCGCGCACGATATGTTGGCGATCTGGAGGCTCACTGGCGTGAGCTCGGGCGAGGCGCCTGCCTGCGGTTCGACGCCTGGAGCCGCCGCTCCGTCCGCCCGCTGAACTGGCCCACGCGCCGGGTCGCCGCCGCCGCACGCCTGTTCATGGCCGTCCACGGCGAAGGCCGGACGCTTAGCGAGAGTGTCGTTGCCGCCGTGCTGCGCGCGGCCGATACGGGCAAGCTCGAAGAGCTCGTGCGGCGCTTTCGAGTGACGGTCGCGGCGGACGACTTCTGGGCCCGGCACTACGACTTCGGTCGGGCCGCGGCGCGGCCGGCGCCGACCTTGATCGGGCGCGCGCGCGGGCTCGAGCTGCTGGTCAACGGGGTGCTCCCGTTCGCGGCCGCCGTCGGGCGGCGCCGCGGCCACGGGGAGCTTGCTCGAGCGAGCACCGACATCCTGGTCGGTCTGGGCGCCGGCGGCTGGAACCAGCACACGCGGTATATGGCCGAGGTCCTGGCGGTCGAGCGTCGCGGACTCGGCGCTGCCGCCGCGCAACAGGGCATGTTGCGCCTCTACCAGCGCTGGTGCCGCGACAAGCGCTGCGACCGGTGCCCGGCCGCGGCGGTCGCGAGCCGGGCCGGCGCCCTTACCGCGCCGCGCTGAGATCGACCGCGGCCTGGTGCGCCGCCCGCAGGGCGTCTTCGGCCTCGCGCTGGCCGAACACGGCCTGGTGCACGAGCGCCTGCATCTGGTGCTCCCAGGTCAGGAACCACGGGTCCCAGGCGCCCTCCAGCGGCCGGGCGCTGGCCAGAATCTGATCCAAGAGGTCGGGATCGATCCAGGCCGCCATGCCGCCTCGCTCGTCCTGCCGGCGCAGAACCTCCGGGTAGGCCGGCAGCAGGCCTTCGGAGCGGAGCCAGAACGACGCGCTGGCGAAGTCGCCCGAGTCGTCGCGCCCGCCCAGAAACCGCACCAGATCCACGGCTAGTTCCGGGCGGAGCGACCGCACGTTGGTGGCGTACGCGGGCGTCCAGGCCACCGTGCCAGCCGGGGTGTCAACCCCGGGTATCGGGGCGGCGCCGAACGTTCCGGGCGCCGCCGTATTGAGGTGCTTCAGCGCGTAGGCGCCCACGATCGCAAACAGATGCTTCTGCAGCACCAGCGCCTCGTAGGTGGTTTCCATGAACGCGGGATCGACGATCCGGTCAACCGCGATCGCGTTGCGCAGCCATTCGAGGGTCGCGATCGCGGCCGGATCCGGCCCGTCGGGTCGCCGCATGGATCCACCGGCGGCATACACGAGTCCCCACCAGGGCAGATTCGCGAACGCCTTGGGCGCGAGATTCAGCGAGATCGGGAACTCGACCGCGCGTTGATCCACCGCCGCCAGGCTCACCGCGGTCAGCTCCTCGAGCGTGCTCGGCACCGGAGCGCCCACGCGATCGAGCAGGCGCCGGTTGTAGGCCAGCACCATGACGCCGGAGTAGAACGGCAGGCCGATGACGCTTCCGTCACGAACGGTGGCCGCCCGCGCGTGCGGCCACATGGCATCCACGGTGGCGCTCCATTCGCGCTCGGCGCCGAGCGGCCGCAGCGCGCCGTCGGCGAGCCACGAGCCGGTAAGGCCCGCGCGGACCTGCGCCACGTCCACGGGCGGGTCGCCGGACAGCGCCGCCGCGGCGCGCGCCGGATAGTTCCGCAGCGCCTGGTCGTGGCGGACGCGCACTCCGGGCCGAATTCGTTCGAACTCGGACAGGCGCTCGCGGAGCAAATCGGGGCGGAAGGGCCAGCCAATCAGGCTGAGCGCTTGTGCGTCTCCCTCACCCTCGACGGGCTCGCGCGGCGCCGCGGTTGGCGTTTGCGCCGGACTCGCCTTGGGCGACGGGTCGCCGCACGCCGCCGCGGCGCCAAACACCAGACCAGCCGCCAGCGCGCGACGGCGGCTGACCCCCGGGCTGGGCGCCGACGGCTGCGGCGGTCGGTTCTTACGGCGAGCGCGGTCGGCGGCGATCAAACGAGAATGCCGAATCGGAGTACCATGTCGGAGAGAATGCGACTTAGCATACTTGATACTAAGGGACTCAACCTTTAGACTGATCATACATCATGGACCCTAACCCGAAGCCCCACCCGAGCGACGCCCCGGCGCATTCGATGCCCGAGCGGGCCGCTCCTCGCGCGGTCGCCACGGTCAGGCCGCAATCCACCCGGATGCCGGTCGTGCCGCTGCTCGACTGGGTCGCATTCCCGGAGATGGCCATGCCGCTGCAGGCCAGTCGCGATGCGTCCCTGGCGGCCGTGTCGGCGGGTGAGGCTATGGGCGACCAAGTCGTGCTCGTGGCCCAGCGGCGCGCTCGGAAGCGCGTGCGGGGCGGCGACCTCTTCTCGGTGGGAACGGTCGCACGGATTATCCGCAAACTGCGCATGCCAGACGGGAGCGTACAGGTCCTGCTGGAAGGCCAGCATCGCGCCCAGCTGTCCGACATCCAGGAGACCGAGGGCTACCTCGCGGCCGATGTCATTCCGGTGGAGATTCCGGCCGGGGCGACGCTCGAGCTCGAGGCGCTCCGGCGGGTGGCGATCGGGCAGGTCGAGGCGGTGGCGGAGGAGACCAGCGCGTTCCCGCCTGACGTCGTCGCGATGTCCCGTCGCGTCACCGACCCCAGCTGGCTGTGCGACTACATCTGCTTCTCGTCCGACATGTCGATGCGCGAGCGGCAGGAAGTGCTCGAGACCTTCGACACGGTCGAACGCCTGCGAAAAGTCGTGCGGTTCCTGACGCGGCAGGCCGAGTTGCTCGACATCAAGAGCAAGATCCAGGGCGAGATCCAGGACGGCATCGAGAAGGCGCAGCGCGACTTCTAC
This sequence comes from Chloroflexota bacterium, assembly GCA_965247475.1. GTDB lineage: Bacteria > Chloroflexota > UBA11872 > UBA11872 > UBA11872. The sequence goes on along the minus strand of OZ252016.1, from coordinate 1,203,413 downwards.
CTGCGCGAGCAGATGAAGGCCATTCAGCGCGAGCTCGGAATCTCGAACCCGCAGATCGACGATACGGAGGAGCTGCGCACGCGGGTTGAGAGCCTTGGCCTTCCGGACGATGTCCGGGCGAGGGCGCTGCGTGAGGTCAACCGCCTCGAGGGCACCCCGCCGACGTCTCCCGAGACCGGCGTGATCCGGGGCTACCTGGACTGGCTGCTGGAGCTGCCGTGGGTGCACGAGACCGACGACAACAACAGCCTGCGGCGGGCGCGCCGCGTGCTGGATCAAGACCACTACGGCCTGCCGCGGGTAAAAGAGCGAATCGCGGAGTTCCTCGCGGTGCGGAGCCTGGCATCCGCGTACCGAACGCCGATCCTGTGTCTGGTCGGCCCGCCGGGGGTGGGGAAGACCAGTCTGGGGCGCTCCGTGGCGCGCGCGCTTGGCCGCGAATTCGTGCGCATCTCGCTGGGCGGCGTTCGCGACGAAGCCGAGATTCGCGGGCACCGCCGCACCTACGTGGGCGCGCTGCCGGGGCGGATCCTGCAGGCCATGCGCCGGGCCGGCTCGCGCAATCCGGTCATGCTGCTCGACGAGATCGACAAGATCGGGCGTGATTTTCGCGGCGATCCATCGTCCGCGCTCCTCGAGGTCCTGGATCCCGAGCACAACCACAGCTTCTCCGATCACTATCTCGAGGTTCGGTTCGACCTCTCGCGGGTGCTGTTCATCACGACCGCGAACGATGCGTCGGCGATCCCGCCGGTGCTTCGGGATCGAATGGAAGTCATCGAGATGACCGGCTACACGGAGGACGAGAAGGTCGCGATCGCCGCTGGATTCCTGTTGCCGCGGCAACTCAAGCAGCACGGCCTGCGGGCGGCCGAGACGCAGTTCAGCGATCGTGCGATTCGCGAGGTGATCCGGCACTACACGCGCGAGGCGGGGGTGCGCAACCTCGAGCGGGCGCTTGCGGCGACATGTCGCAAGATCGCGCGCCGGGTCGTCGGCGGGGCGCGGCCCGCGCGGCGCGTATCGCCGAAGCTGGTCCGCACGCTGCTGGGACCGCCGCGATTCAGGCCCGAGGACGAGGATCGCAGCCCGCTGGTCGGCGTAGCCACCGGCCTCGCCGTGACGCCCTTTGGCGGCGAGGTTCTGGACGTGGAGGCCGCCTGGATCTCGGGGGGCGGCAAACTCCGCATCACCGGGCAGCTCGGCGATGTGATGACCGAATCCGCCGAGGCGGCGTTCTCGTACGTCCGCTCCCGCGCGCCCGATTTTGGCGTGGACCCGGCGGAGTTCGAACGGCACGATCTGCACATCCATGTGCCGGCGGGCGGCGTGCCCAAGGATGGGCCCTCGGCCGGCATCACCATCGGCACCGCGATCATCTCGGCCGCCTCGGGACGGCCGGTGCGACGGAGCGTCGCGATGACCGGCGAAGTCACGCTGCGCGGCCGCGTGCTGCCGATCGGCGGGCTCAAGGAGAAAGTTCTAGCCGCGCACCGCGCCGGCCTGCGCACCGTGGTCGCGCCGGTCGAGAACCGCGCCGATCTCGGCGACATCCCAGACAAGGTACGACGCCAAATGCGATTCAAATGGGTGTCGGAAATGGATGCGGTGCTGCAGATAGCGCTGCTGACGAACGCACAGGGCGCGGGGCCGTCTTCGGCGCGTCCCGCCGCTTTGACGGCTTAGGAGGCATTGAGCATGGCGAAGAAGATCATCGGCATCGACCTCGGCACCACCAACTCGGTAGTGGCCGTGATGGAAGCGGGCAAGCCGACCGTGATCGCGAACAGCGAGGGCGGTCGGCTCACGCCGTCGGTCGTGGCGTTCGCCAAAGGGGGCCAGCGGCTCGTCGGGCAGCTCGCCCGGCGACAGGCCGTGATGAACCCCAAGAACACCATCTTCTCGTCGAAGCGGTTCGTCGGTCGGCGGTTCGACGAGGTCACCGAGGAGCGGCGGATCGTCACCTTCGACGTGACCGAGGGCAAGGCGGGCGAGGCGCTCGTCAAGATTCCCGAGACCGGCCGCGAGGTCACGCCCGAAGAGATCTCGGCGATGGTTCTGCAGAAGCTCAAGAGCGACGCCGAGCGCTATCTGGGCGATGACGTCACCGACGCCGTCATCACGGTCCCGGCCTATTTCAACGACTCGCAGCGGCAGGCCACTCGCAACGCCGGTCAGATCGCGGGGCTCAACGTTCGGCGCATCATCAACGAGCCGACGGCGGCGTCGCTCGCGTACGGGCTTAACACCAAGGGCGCCGAGACGGTGCTCGTATGGGATCTCGGCGGCGGGACCTTCGATGTCACGATCCTCGAGGTCGGCGACGGCGTGTTCGAGGTCAAGGCCACCAGCGGCGACACGCACCTTGGCGGCGACGACTACGACCACCGAATCGTCGATTTCGTGGCGGATGAGTTTGAGCGGAACGAAGGCATCGACCTGCGCAAAGACCCGCAGTCGCTGCAGCGGCTGGTCGAGGCCAGCGAGAAGGCGAAGCAGGAACTGTCGTCCGTGCCCGAGACGCAGATCAGCCTGCCGTTCATCACGGCGGATCAGCATGGGCCGAAGCATCTCGACGTGTCGCTCACGCGGGCCAGGTTCGAGGAGCTGACGTCAGATCTGACCAAGCGCTGCGTGCCGCCGTTCGAGCAGGCGCTGCGGGACGCCGGGATTCAGGCCAGCGGAATCGACGACGTCGTGCTCGTCGGCGGCTCGACGCGAATGCCGGCGATTCACGACTTGGTCAAGACGCTCACCGGCAAAGACCCCAACCAGGGCGTCAACGCGGACGAGGTCGTCGCCGTGGGCGCGGCGATTCAGGGCGGAGTGCTGGCCGGCGAAGTCGAGGACGTGGTGTTGCTCGACGTTACGCCGCTGTCGCTGGGCGTCGAGACCCTCGGCGGCGTGATGACGACGCTGATCGAGCGAAACTCGACGATCCCGACCAGCAAGTCAGAGATCTTCTCGACGGCCGAGGATTCCCAGTCGGCGGTGGACATTCACGTGCCGCAGGGCGAGCGGCCGATGGCCCGCGACAACATGACGCTGGGCCGGTTCCGGCTGGAGGGCATTCCCCCCGCGCCGCGCGGCGTGCCGCAGATCGAGGTGACGTTCGACATCGACGCGAACGGCATCGTCAACGTCTCCGCCAAGGACCTGGCGACCGGCAAGGAGCAGCGAATCACGATCACGGCCAGCACCAACCTGTCGTCCGAGGAGGTGGAATCGCTGGTCCGGGACGCCGATCGCCATGCCGAGTCCGACCGCCAGCGACTGGCCGAGGCCGAGCTGCGCAACAACGCGGACAGTCTGGCCTATCAAACCGATCGACTCATCAAGGACAGCGGCGAGCAGCTCAGGGTCGAGGACAAGGAGGCCGCCGAGCAGGCGATCGCCAGCGTCCGCGCGACGCTCGAGGGCGAGGACCTCGACGCGATTCGCAGTGCGGTCGCGGTTCTGGAACGCGCGGCTCGGACGCTGGGCGAGCAGCTGCACGCGGCCGGGGCCGCGTCGAGCGCCGGCGCCGACGGTGCCTCCACGGATGGAGCGGCGGCGGGCGCCGAGGCCGACGAGGACGTCGTGGACGCGGAGTTCACCGCGGCGGACGACGACAGGTAGCCCAGCAAGGATCGAATGCGCGTGATGATGAACGCCCACACGGATCAGGACGGACCGGCCAGCGAGCTCGAAGCGCTGCGGGCCGAGATCGAGTCGCTCAAGGAGCAGCTCCTCCGCCAGCGTGCGGACCTGGAGAACTATCGCCGGCGACTCGAGCGGACCACTGAGGAGCTCGTCCGTGCGGGCAGACGCGAGATTCTGCTGGCCGTGGTCAGCGCCGTGGACGATCTCGAGCGCGCGATCGCGGCGGCGGATGGGCGGACGACCGATCCATCGTTGCTCGAGGGCGTGCGGCTGACGCTGACCCGGATCCAAGACTCACTCCGCGGCTTCGGCCTGCGTGAAATCGACGTCGAAGGAGCGTTCGATCCGGCCTGGCACGAGGCGGTCCAGACCGTGCCGCGCGCCGATCGTCCCGCGGGGACGATCGACGCGGAGCTGCGGCGCGGATATCGCTGGGGCGACGAGGTGCTGCGGGCCGCCGGCGTGCGCGTGACCGTCGATCCGTCCCACGAGACGAGCTGATGGACTTCAAGGACTACTACAAGACGCTCGGCGTCGACCGAAGCGCGTCTGACGACGAGATCAAGCGCGCCTATCGCCGGCTCGCCCGCAAGTACCACCCGGACGTCAATCTGGGGGACGCCACCGCGGAGGCCCGGTTCAAGGAGATCAACGAGGCGCACGAGGCGCTCAGCGACCCGGAGAAGCGCAAGCGCTACGACGCCTTTGGCTCGAACTGGCGTCGCACCGGCTCGTTCGACGAGGCGTTTCGGCGATCGGCCGGCGCGGGGCGCGTGCCCGGCGGGTTCGGCGGCATGTCGGACATCTTCGGCGGCGCCGGCTTCAGCGACTTCTTCGAGGCGCTGTTCGGGGGCGGAGGCGCCGCTCGCGGTGCCGCGGCGCCGATCAAAGCCGACGTGGAGGAGACGATCGACGTGTCGCTCCACGATGTGGCCGAAGGCGGCACGCGCGCGATCACGCTTCGGATCCCGGGGCACAACGGCGAGACTCGCACCCGCCGTCTCAACGTCTCGATTCCCAAGGCCGTTCGCGACGGGCAGCGGCTTCGCGTCGCCAACGAGGGCGCGATCCGGCCGGACGGCTCGCGCGGCGACCTGCTGCTGCGGGTCAATAGCGTCTCGGACGGACGATTCGAGCGCCGCGGCGACGATCTCTGCGCCGACGTCGAGATCGGACTGGCTGAGGCGATGCTCGGCACTCGCGTCTCGGTCCCGACGATCTCCGGAGGATCGCTGGGCGTCCGGGTTCCGCCCGAGACGCGCGACGGCACTGTGCTGCGATTGCGCGGGCAGGGCCTGACCAAGTTTGGGCGGGATGACAAAGGCGACATGCGGGTACGCGTCAAGGTCCGGCTCCCGCATGACCTGTCGGACCGAGAGCGGGAGCTGTTTCGCGAGCTCGCGAAGCTGCGTGGCGAGCACCCCGTGACCACGTAGGACAGGGAGGGACATGGCTGGCGCACGCCGAGACCCGCGCACCGCGGACACCGAAATGCGCGGCCGCCCGGCGCTCTTCATTGGGGTCGTGGCGGAGATGGCGCACGTGCATCCGCAGACGCTGCGCCACTACGAGCGCATCGGGCTGGTGCGGCCTCAGCGCTCGCGCGGCAACGTGCGGCTGTTTTCGCAAGCAGATGTCGAGCGCGTTCAGCTCATTCAGCGGCTCACCCAGGAGCTGGGGGTGAATCTCGCGGGCGTGGAAGTGATCTTGAACATGCGCGACCGCTACGAACGGCAGCACAGCGAGTACGAGCGAACCATCCGCGCGCTGCGCGACCGCTATGGCCGCGAGATCGCCCGGTTGCGGAACGCGCTGCGTCGGGCAACGCAATAGGACCAGCCACCAGGAAGGAATGGCCACGCGATCATGATGAATTTCGAGAAATTCACCGAGAAGGCCCAGGAGACTATCCAGCGCGCCCAGGCGGTCATGCTGGAGCGGAATCACAATCAGCTGGACGCCGAGCACCTCCTGCTGGCGTTGCTGGAGCCAAACGACGGCGTCGGCGTGCGGATCCTCCAGCGGCTCCGCGTGTCGCCGGACACGGTCCGTGAGGACGTGAAGCGCAAGCTGGGCGCCAAGCCTCGCGTGACATCCGACTCAGGGCCGGGCGGCGTAGCGCAGGGGCAGATGTACGTGACGCCGCAAACGGTCTCGATCATGCAAACCGCCCGCGAGCACGCGGACAAGCTCAGCGACGAATACGTCGGGAACGAGCACGTGCTGCTGGCAATCGTCGACGCGCGGGACGCCGAGGCGGGGCAGCTGTTGCGCGCCGCCGGTGTGGACACGGAGGGGATCTACCGCGCACTGCGCGAGGTCAGAGGCGCCCAACGATCCTCGAGCCCGACGGCCGAGAGCCGCTACGAGGTGCTCGAGAAATACAGCGTCGATCTGACCGAGTTCGCGGAGGCGGGCAAGCTCGATCCGGTCATCGGTCGGGAGGACGTGATCAAGCGCGTCATGCAGGTGCTCGCGCGCCGGACCAAGAACAACCCGGCGCTGATCGGGGAACCCGGCGTCGGCAAGACCGCGATCGCCGAGGGCCTCGCGCAGCGCATCGTGGCGAACAATGTGCCCGAGATTCTTCGCAACCGTCGCCTGCTGGCGATCGACATGGGCGCCATGCTGGCGGGATCGAAGTTCCGCGGCGAGTTCGAGGAGCGGCTCAAGGCCGTGATCAACGAAGTCCGAGCCTTGGACGGCCAGATCATCTTGTTCTTCGACGAGCTCCACCAGGCGGTGGGGGCCGGCGGCGCCGAAGGCGCGATCGACGCCTCCACTATGCTCAAGCCCGCGCTTGCGCGCGGGGAGCTTCAGGCGATCGGCGCCACCACGCTCGACGAGTTCCGCCGGCACATCGAGAAGGACAAGGCGCTGGCGCGCCGATTCCAGCCCGTGTTCGTGGACGAGCCGTCAGTCGAGGACACCATCGCCGTGCTGCAGGGGCTGCGTCCCAGGTATGAGGCGCATCACGGTCTGCGCATCAGCGACGAGGCGATCGACGCGGCCGTCAAGCTGTCGCAGCGGTATCTGACCGAGCGCTGGCTGCCCGACAAGGCCATCGACCTGATGGACGAGGCGGCCGCCAAGATCCGCGTGAGCATCTTCGACATGCCGTCGGAGCTGCGCGAGCTCGAACGGGAGATCGAGCGGGGCCGGCAGGCCGAGGAAGCGGCCTGGCAGCAACGCGACTACGAGACGGCCGCCAACGTCAAGGCCGATGTGCTCCAGCTGGAGGCAACCTTCGACAGCGCGCGCAAGCAATGGCTGGCGGAGGAGCGGCTCGACGACGAAGTGTCCGGTGACGATGTCGCCGACGTGGTCTCGAGCATCACCGGCGTGCCCGTACGCCGCATGTTCGAGGCGGAGGCACAGCGCCTGCTCCGCATGGAGGACGAGATTCACAAGCGCATCATCAACCAGGACGAGGCCGTTCGCGCCGTTGCGGATGCGATCCGGCGATCTCGATCGGGCATCGGCGATCCGCGCCGGCCGATCGGCTCGTTCATCTTCCTCGGGCCGACCGGCGTCGGAAAAACGGAGCTGGCGCGGGCGCTGGCCGAGTTCATGTTCGACGACGAGGGCGCGATGGTACGGGTTGACATGTCCGAGTTCGGCGAGCGCCACACCGTCAGCCGGCTGATCGGCGCGCCGCCCGGATACGTCGGGTACGACGACGCCTCACAGCTCACCGAGCAAGTCCGCCGGCGGTCCTATCAAGTCGTGCTGTTCGACGAGATCGAGAAGGCCCATCCCGAGGTCTTCGGGCTGCTCCTGCAGGTGCTGGATGACGGACGCCTGACCGACGGCCACGGGCGGACCGTGGACTTCAGCAACACGATCATCATCATGACGTCGAACGTCGGCGCGCAGCACATCCGTCGCGAGAACGCGCTGGGGTTCCGGACGCCGGACGAGGGGGCCGACGAGGCGAAGCGCGAGGACAGCGACTACCGTCAGATGCGCCAGCGCCTGACCAGCGAACTGCGCAAGCAGTTCCGGCCGGAGTTCCTGAACCGCGTCGACGAGATCATCATCTTCCACTCGCTCACGCAGTCGCAGCTGCGCGAGGTCGTGGATCTGATGGCGTCGCAGCTGCGCGAGCGCCTCGGCGAGCAAGGCATCGCGGTCGAGCTGTCCACGGCCGCCAAGGACCGCGTCCTCGCGCTGGGATGGAATCCCGCGTACGGCGCGCGGCCGCTCGTCCGCACGATCAAGCGCGAGATCGAGAACCGGATCGCGCAGATGCTGCTGAATCAGCGCTGCCAGGCCGGCTGCGTGATCGACGTGGACGTCGAGGACGACGAATTCACATTCGATGCGCGGCAGGTGGAGCTCGACGAGCAGGCGCCGGCCGAGTCCGACGGCGCGGAGGTCGCGCAGGCGCGCTCCAGCTAGCCGCGGCCGGGTCGAACGCAACCCGGCGGAGGCCCGGTCCTCACAGCCTCCCCGAGAGTGTGAGGACGGAGCGCCCGCCGAGTCTCATATTGTTTCCCCCACCGGCCGGTGCGGGCAAGACCCGTCGCGTTGGGGCCGCCGGCTTGCACCCGCGGGTCTGGTCCCGCAGGATGCGGCCGATCGACGCTGGGACACGGACGTTATGGCTCGTATCGCGTTTGAACGGATGACTCGCGACGAGATCGGCGAAATCGTGCCCGACGGCATCGCCGTGCTGCCGACCGCCGCGATCGAGCAGCACGGCCCGCACTGCCCGGTCGGTCTCGACACGATCAACTGCGTGGCCGTCGCCAACGGCGCGGCCGAAGCGGTGCGGGACGATCTTAACGTCGTCGTCTGCCCGTGCCAGCATTTCGGCAGCTCGGATCATCACTGGCCCTGGCCGGGCGTGCTGACGCTTCGCAGCACCACGTACTTGACGGTGGTGTTGGAGCTGCTCGACAGCCTGCGACGGATGGGGTTCCGGCAGGTACTGGTCCTCAACGGACATGGTGGGAACGAGCTTCTGATCCAGCAGGCGGCCCGGGACTTCGTCCTCGACAACCAGGACATGCACGTCGTCGCCGGGTCCTATTGGGATATCGCGCGGGCGGCGCTCGAGGCGGTTCCGACCGACGGAGCGTTCCTTATTCCAGGTCACGCCGGCGATTTCGAGACCTCGGTCATGCTGTATCTCCACGAGGAGCTTGTCAGGCTCGACCGCCGGCCGGACCCCGGCGCGGCGGTCGTCCGCGGATCGCGGATCGCAAATGTGGCCAATTGGTCGGCCCAGCAGATCTATGGCCCGCCGAATTCCGGGGTCAGCGACGACGCCTCGCGCGCATCGGCGCAGCTCGGACGGCGCTATTTCGAGGTGGCGGTGAGCGAAGTGGCGCGGCTGATCACCGGCATGTGCGAGGCGCCGTAGCGCCATCGTGCCCGGCCTGGCGGACCATCGAACCGTCATCGGCGTTGGAGGCGTGGTGCGGTTCGGCGCCGGTGTGTTGCTGGTGCGGCTCACCTACAGCCGGCATCGCGGCAAGTTCATGTTTCCGGGCGGGAAAGTCGAGCCCGGCGAGTCGTTGGAGGCGGCGCTCGCCCGCGAGGTGCGAGAGGAGACTGGCATCGACGCGGCGGCGCGCGGAATCGTTGCGGTGCGGCGCCGCGTGCACGCCGACGAGCTCAACACGTACGTGGTGTTCCTGATGGACCACACGGGCGGCGAGCCGAAGCCGACCTCGAGCGAGGCCGACGCCGTCGGGGTCTTCGACCTCGACGATCTCAGGCGTCGCCCCCAGCTGTTCGTCGGAATGGTGCCGGCGATCGCGGTGCCAGTGTTGGAAGGCCGCCATGCGTTGCTGGCGCCGAGTCCATACGAGTCGGCGTGGCCGGGCTACGATCGCGAGACGTTTCGCGTCTACGGGCCGACGGCCTAGAACTTGTCGGCCATCCAGTACTGATAGCCCGTATTCGGGAACAGCCGCTCGGCGTACACCCGCACTTGCGCGGGGACGTCCTTGCTCGCGAGCGCCTCGTGGCCGCGATCCGACCCGAGCAACAGATGAACAAACTCGGACCGATCCAGCGCGAGCACAGGCTCGTCGCCGCGCGGGTCGCCGATCCGGACCTTGCCCATCGGCGTCTCGATGCGGACCCGCTCGCCGCCCACGTCGAACGCGAATGAGGGCCCGGGCAGGGGCGCGGCGCGCACCCGCCGTCGACTGAGCTCGGGCATGATCGCGTCGAGCACCTGGCGCAGCGAATTGAGCCGGATCATCAGATACGGCTGAGGCTCGACGGTCGCGCCGGCCTCCCGGGCGAGCAGATCAAAGAATGCGTGCCGGTGGTGCAGGCGCCCGGTGATCTTCGTGACGTCGTGCTCGCGCATGCGACTTTGCCAGGTCCCGAGCAACGGCCGCCCCAGCGCCTCGTACTCGACGCCCGCGTCCAGAATCACCAGGCTGTCTGCCGTGATCTTGCTGATCGCATACGCGACCACTTGGCCTAGATGCAGCACGACGTCGAAGAAGAGCTCACCGGCGGGTGGCTTGAGCGGGAGCCATTGCTGCAGGCCGGCCCAGTACTCGGCCGCGCGCACGATCGGACCCACCAGGCCGGACGATACATCCTGGTAGGTGCTCATCACTCCTGCCAGATGGCCGGGCTCGAACGGTCGAACGACGTATCCACCGGCCGCCGCGATGGCGGCCTCGGGCCGCGATGCGGTGACGCGGTCGGCCTCCACGGCGATCCACCCGCGACTCGCATACACATCGTGCGTCAGCGTGAACAGCAGCGATAGCGGAAGGCCGCGCGCGGCCATGTGATCGATGGCGCGATCCAGAAGCGCGCCAGCGTGACCCCGGTCGCGGTGGTCGGGATGGGTTGCCACCCCCGCAATCCCACCGAAAGGGATCTCCGCCCGGCCGCAGCGCATGGTCCGCTCGACCACGCGCAGGTGCGCCACCAGCGATCCATCCTCGTCCACCACGAGATGCTGGGAGGGGTCGGCCTGCGGGTCGCCGTCCAACTCCGACTCGAAGTACGCCCGCGGCGCGTGGTCGAAAGCGGTGGCGAGCAGATCGAGGATCTCTTCTCGCCGATTCGCGTTTGGCGTCCGGGCGCTTCCAGGCATGTGCTCCACAGGCAGGGGTTAGTCGCGGAGGGGGCGACACGAAATCGGCCGACCCAATGGCCGGCGCCGCCCGCGAATATACCAAAGCCCTTCTGGGGGCCGGGGGTAGACTTGCGGGCGCACCCGGATGCTCGGAGCCGCCGGTGACACGCTGGATTCGGCTGGTAGGCATCGCGGCCTTTCTTAGCGGCCTCACGCTGACGTCGGTTCAGGCGCAGACCGGCGGTCGCGAGGTGGTCGTGACCGAGGTCGAGGGTGTGATCAACAGCGTGATCTCCCGCCATGTGCGGCGCGCCATCGACCACGCCGACGCCGGCGGGTTCGAGGCGCTCGTGATTCAGCTCGACACACCGGGCGGCCTGGACACGTCGATGCGCGAGATCGTCCAGTCCATTCTGGCCAGCCCCGTGCCGGTCGCCGTGTACGTGGCGCCGCCGGGCGCGCGGGCGGCCTCCGCGGGCGTGTTCATCGCGTACGCCGCGCACGTGAGCGCCATGGCGCCCGGCACGAATATCGGCGCGGCGTCGCCCGTAGCGCTCGCCTCGGGCGGCGACGATGCGAACTCGGAGACCCTGCTGACCAAGGCCACCAACGACGCCGTTGCCTTCATCCAGAGCCTGGCCGCGCTCAGAGGCCGCAACGCCGAATGGGCGGAGGACGCGGTGCGGGATGCGGTCTCGGTTCCCGCCAACACCGCGCTCGAGCTGGGCGTGGTGGATCTGGTGGCGGACAACCTCGATGAGCTCCTGGCCCGGATCGACGGCCGCTCCGTGGAACTGGACACCGGCGCGCGCCCGCTCCGCACCTCCGAGGCCGCGCAAGTGCCGTTCGAGATGACCCCGATCGATGGAATCGTCCACGCGCTGGCGGACCCCAACATTGCGTTCATCCTGTTCAGCCTCGCGCTTACCGCCTTGACGATCGAGCTGTTCAATCCCGGGTTGATCCTGCCCGGCGTGGCCGGCGTCATCATGCTGCTGCTGGCGCTGGTCGCGTTCGGCACGCTGCCAATCGAGCCGGTCGGCATTGCGCTGCTGGCCTTCGCGGCATTCCTGTTCGTGCTTGAAACGCAGATCACCTCGAGCGGGATTCTGGCCGTGGGCGGGGTCATTGCGCTCGTCCTCGGAGCGCTGCTGCTCTTTCAGCCCATCACTGTGGACTCGCCGGATATCGTCCGACCGATCGTGGAGGTCAGCCGGATCCTGGTCGCCGTGGTCGGCGGGCTGGCCGCGGCGCTGGTGGCGCTATTGCTCTACCTGATGAGGTTCGGGCGGCCCGCGCCCTATTTGGGCCCGACCGAGAAGTCGTCGCTCGTCGGCCGGGAGGCGACCGTCACGAAGCGGCTCGATCCGATCGGCGAGGTCCACGTGGCCGGCGAGTTCTGGCGCGCCGGCCTGCCGGAGGGACAGAGCGCGGACGTTGGCAGCACGGTTGTCATCACCGAGCTCGATGGGGTTACCCTAAGCGCACGGATCGCACACACCGAGACGAGTCGTTCGGAGGCCTAGGATTCAGGCCGCTTCACAGCGCGGCCACACCAGCGGAGGGGAACATGGCGATCATCAACTTCGTTCGAGACTACGAGCGCCTCGCTCGCTTCAGGTTCGGTCGTTTCCAGGGGATGCTAGGTCCGGGGGTCGTGCTCGCCGTGCCCATCGTCCACCAGGTCGCAAAAATCGACACCCGCACCGAGGTGCTCGACATCCCCAAGCAGACCAATATCACCAGGGACAACGCTTCCATCGATATCGACTTCCTGGTCTACATGCGGGTCGACATCAATGAGGCGCAGAGGGCCGTGCTCGAGGTGGAGGAGTACCGGCTGGCCGTGGTAGGGCTCGCCACGACCACGCTGCGGGCGGTGGTAGGCGACATCAGCCTGGATGAAGTGCTGTCGCAACGGGAGCGGATCAACGAGTCCATTCGCGAGAAGCTCGACTCCGAGACGGCTCGCTGGGGCATCAAGGTGACCAACGTCGAGATCCGTGAGATCGAGCCGCCCAGGGAGATCCAGGAGGCCATGACGCGCCAGATGTCGGCGGAGCGAGTACGCCGAGCCGTGATCCTGGAGGCCGACGGCACCAAGGCGGCCGCCATCACCGTGGCCGAGGGCGAGAAGCAGGCCGCCATCCTCAACGCGGAGGGCGGCCGGCAGGCGGAGATCCTCGCCGCCGAGGGCGACCAGCAGGCGGCGGTGCTGCGCGCGGTCGGCTTCAGCGAGGCGCTCGATCGAATATTCCAGATCGCTCAGGGCGTGGACGCCAAGACCATGACGCTGCAGTACCTCGAGGCCCTGAAGTCGGTCGGCGAGAGTCCGTCCACGAAGTTCATCTTCCCGATGGAGTTCGCGAGCTTCCTGCGGCCGATCACGCAGAGCGCCTCGGAGGTAGCCGACGACGGCGATGGCCGCAGCTGATCCGTACGACGTCGCCTTCGAGACGGTGGGCCGCGCGGGCTCGGCCCACGAGGTCTTCGACATCCTCGACACGCTCACGGAGGAGGTCGAACGGCGCAGCCCCTTCATGCGCTGCCGGGAACACTGCTCGGAGTGCTGCGCGCATCAAGTGCTGGCGGGCTTCGGCGAATGGCAGGTAATGCTCGGGTGGATGCACGAGCGGCTGACGCGACCGGAGCAGCGCGAGATCGTCCGTCGGGCCGAGCGGCTCCTCCGTGACGCCTCGACCTCGCTTCCAACCTGGCTCGAGCTCCGCGCGCACGCGGGCTCGTCGCGGGCGTACCTGGATACGATCAACCGCGCGCTGGCCAATCTGACGACGCCGTGCCCGCTGCTCGTGGATGGGCGCTGCCGGGTCTACCCGGCGCGCCCCGCGATCTGTCGTGGATACGGGCGGATGATGAGGACCGAGGACGACGCTTTCTACTGCGGCCACATCCTCGAGGCGATGGACGCCGCGGTGGACGACCTGGAGAAGATCACGTTGCCCGTATTCCAGGCGTATCACCACGCGGCGCTCGCGCCGGACGGCGGCGATCTCGACGAGGTGAATCTCCTGCCGATCTGGATCCTGGCGCACCGCGCCCCCGACGGCGCGCTCGTGGCCGAGGCACACCGCATCGACGCAACGTCGGAGTTTCCCGTCGTCGACGGATACTGGGCCTACGACGACGGCGGGTGAGCACCGGCCGCGCGCGGGCGGCTAGCCGGCGACCGCCGCGTTTGCGGGCGGAAGCCGCCAGGCGACCAGGGTTCGCTCCGACGTCACCGCGAACGCCATGTTCAGGTCCGCGGCTACCGCGACTGCGCGGATCGGCGACAAGGTCTCGACCGCGCCCAGCAGCGATCCATCCGAGCGAATCACGGTGGCCGTGGAGTCGCCGGTCCACGCGACCACGTAGTCCCTGGTCGGCAGCAGGCGGCGCGCGCGCAGGCCCGGATTGAACCAGATCTCGTTACCGTCGATTCCGAAGGCGCCGGTGCCGGGATCGCCGCTCAGCACCAGCGTGTCGGTACCCGCGATCCGGGCGGCGATCTTCGCCGGGAAGCCGATTCCCGCGACTGGATCGCCGCTGTCGCTGTCGAACGCCCGAACGCCCTCGGCGGTTACCGCGAGCGTGCGGTCGCCGGCGCGCGTGAACAGCACCTGCAGGATCTGCGCGCCCACGCCGAACCGCTGGTGCAGGTTCCCATCCGGACGAATGAGCACCACCTGGTTCTCGCCCAGCCGCGACGATCCGACGGCAACCGTCCGGGACTCCGAATGCATGTCGACCGACGAGGCCGCGATGTACTCCTTGGTCGGACCCCAGAGCTGCCCGTTGCGGTCGAACGCGAAGACATGGCCCAGGCCGCTGGCGTTGGTGCTTCGGACCACCGAGCGAAGCCCGGACTCATCGAACAGCACCTGCTCGAGCAGTTGGTTGTCCGGGCGCACCGGCGCGGGCCAGATCGGCACGCCGTCACCGTCCATCAGCATCAGGTCGAAGCCATGGGCCGCGATGATCGAGCCCGTGGGGTGAATGGAAGCGCCCGCGAGCGCCATTCGCAGGTCGCGCTCCCACAACCTGCCGCCGCTGTGATCGAGAACCGCCATGTCTCCGGCGCGCGACACCGCGACGATTCGCTCGCCGTCCTGTGAGCTAGCCAACGCGGTCGGCTCGAACTCGAGGCGCTGGAGCCAGGCGGCCTCGGTCCAGGATCGCGCGACGTGCGGTCGCAGCACGTCAACCTCGAGCGACAGGTCATCGACCGCCTCGGTCCGCGTCTCGAGGCCGCGGCTCCGCCAGAGCGCGGCCGCCTCGTCGGCGGCATTGGCGTCGGCAAATCGACCCACTTCCACCCAGCGCCGATAGACGGGCGAGATCTGAATGCTCTCGACGAGACCGCCCAATGCGGCCCGCGCCGCCGCCTCGTCGTCGAACTGGCCAACCAGCACGGCCAGCTTGGGGACGCGATGCACGCGCAACTCGAATTCGCCGAGGGCCAGCAGCATGTCGCGCAGACCGCTGCGGGCGCGCCCGGGCCCGATCTCTTCGGCAAACGCCGCCAGCTCGGCTCGAGCCGTCCGCCGGAGCGTAGCGACGTGCACGAGCAGCTCGCGGCGGCCGGTCTGCTCGTACGACCGAAGGGTCGGAATGATCTCGACCAGCGCGTCAACGGCGGAGGCCAGGCGCTCGTGCGCGGATCGCGCGTCGACGGGGGGCTCGAGCGGGATCAGCAGCTCCGAAAGCGTCCTGATCTCGGGCGTCTGCGACTGCACGGCCGTCACGAATCGCTCGAGCGACAGTGTGTCGTCGGCAACCGCGCGGATACTCGATTCGATGGCCCGGATAACCTCCACCGATCGCGTGGCGACGGTCAGCGCGGGCTCCCAGTAGGGGCGCCGCAGCCCCGCGAAGGGCGTCGCGCTCTCCTCGCCGCACGCCGCTCCGGCCGCCGCGGCCAGGAAGACGCCGGTACCCAGAACGCGCCGGCGCGACCAGCGGCGGTCATTCGCCGCGGCGCTCATGGGGGCTACGGAGCGGCCGCCGTACCGGCGTTGCCGCGCAGCGACCACGGCGTGGCGGATGTGATCGCCACATCCACCGTGGCGCCGCGCTCGAGGCCCGGGGCGTCTTCGCAGAACACGAGCTTGTTGGTCCGGGTCCGACCGCGCCACTTGGGACGCCCGCCGACATCCTTGCTCGGGCGCAACTCCTCGAGGAGGGTCTCCGCGGGAGCGCCCACGCATTTCCGGTTGATCGCCGCTGAGATCCGTGTCTGCGCGTCCTCGATTCGATGCAGGCGGCGGAGCTTCTCCTCGCGCGGCACATCGTCGACCCATCCGGCCGCCACGGTGCCCGCCCTGGAACTGAAGGCCGCCACGTGCACCTGGTCGAACCTGAGGTCCTCGATCAGCTGGAGCGAATTCTCGAAGTGGGCGGCTGTCTCGCCACAGAACCCGACGATCACATCGGTGGAGATCGCGATGCCCGGGACTGTCTCCCGGACCATCGCCACCCTGTCGCGGTAGGCGCTCGAGCCGTAGCCGCGCGCCATTCGCTTGAGGACCCAATCGTCGCCCGACTGGACCGGCAAGTTGATCTCCTCGCAAACCGCCGGAACATCCCGCATCGCCGCCGCGAGCTCCGCGTTCATGAATTGCGAGTGCGCGGTCGTGAACCGAATCCGATCGATGCCCTCGACCTTGTCGACCTCGTGGAGCAAATCGGCAAGCGAGGTCCCGTCCAGGTCGAACCCGTACGCGTTGACGATCTGGCCGAGCAGCGTCACCTCGCGCGCCCCCTCGTCGCGAAACCGCCGCACATCGTCCAGAACCTCGGCGACCGGACGGCTGCGCTGCGCCCCGCGTCGGAACGGCACGATGCAGTAGGTACAGCGCTTGTCGCAGCCATAGATCACGTTGACATAACGTGAAATCGCACCGGCGCCCGGATGCGGCACGGCCTCGACGTCCTCGTAGGCCGGCACCGCGGGCGCCGCGGCGCCCGCAAGCGCGGCCAGCATGGGCGCGGTGTTGAGTGAGTCGAACAGAACATCGACCGGTTCGAGATGCGGATCGAGCTCTTCCCTGTCGGCATGAACCGTGCAGCCGGTCAGTCCGACCACGAGGTGTGGTTTCTCGCGCTTCAGCCCTTTGAGCAGACCGAGCATTCCCCAGACTTTCTGATCGGAGTTGTCGCGCACCGCGCAGCCGTTGAGGATGACCGCGGACGCTTCGGCGATGCTCGCCGCGGGCCGATGGCCGGCCCCCGCGAGCTCGCGTTCGATTCGCTCGCTGTCGGCCTTGTTCATCTGGCACCCGATCGTCCAGATAAACACCTGGTGGCGCCGACTGGCCGGAGTTGTGCGCACGGGATGGCCTGCCTGGTTTGTAGCTACATAGGCCCCGAAAAGGGCCGCCTGCTATGATATCGCGGTACCGGCAAGGGTCTCATCCGGCGTCCTTTTTTTCGAGCCGGTCACGCATGCCAACGGTGTTACGCACGCATCCGAGGGTCGCCGCCTGGGTGGGGCTGACGGTGGCGTTCGTGGTGCTCATTCTGGTGGCCACGCTGGGCCGCGATCTCACGGGGCCGCAGTACGTGGGGTTGGCGCTGGTGGGAACGGCCGTGGCCGGCATTGCCGCCGGCCTTGCGATCGATGGCCCCGGCCAGGACGCCGAATCGGCGCGCGACTAGGTTGTCTCGCGCGACGCTGATCACCGGCGGCGGCGGCCAGCTGGGCATCGAGCTCGTCCATCAACTGGGTTCGGACGCGGTGTCGGCGCCCGCGCATGCGCAGCTCGACGTCACCAATCCGGACACGGTGGAGCGGTTCGTCCAGACGAACCGCCCCGAGCTGATCATTCACACGGCCGCCATGACCGGCGTGGACCACTGCGAGCGGCAGCGGGCCGGCGCGTATCGAACCAACGTGGTGGGGGCCTGGAACGTGGCGCGCGCGGCCGCGGCCGTGGGCGCGGAAATGGTCTACGTGAGCACGAACTATGTCTTCGACGGCCGCAAGCTCGGACCCTACTTCGAGTACGACTCGCCCGCCCCGCTGAGCGCGTACGGCCTGACCAAGCTCTTTGGCGAGCGGGCCAGCCGGCAAGTGCTCGAGCGGCTGTACATCGTTCGCACGAGCTGGCTGTACAGCCGGTGGCGCAAGAACTTTGTCACCACGCTCCTTGCTGCGGCCAGGGATGGCGGCGAACTGCGGTACGTGGGGGATCAGGTCGCCAACCCGACGTACGCGAAGGATCTGGCCGCGGCGATCTTGCGGCTGGCCGAGACCGGCGCGTACGGGGTTCACCACCTCGTCAACGAAGGCGCGACGAGCTGGTACGGGTGGGCGGCCGCCGTCCTGCGCGCGCTCCGGGATCACGCGGTCAGCCTGGAGGAGGTCACCGCCGACGAATTCAAGCGCGCCGCGACGATTCCGAGCAATTCGGAGCTGGCGAACGAGACGGCGCGCAGTGTGGGGGTGACGATGCGCCCGTGGGGCGACGCGCTCGAGGAGTTTGTCCACGAGCTCGATCGGTAGCGTGGCGGCCAGCCCGGTCCCGGCGCCTCGATGGAGCGTGATCGTGCCAACGCACAATGGCCGGCGCCTGCTGGCCGAGGCGCTGGAGGGGCTCAGCCGGCAGACGCTTGCCGGCTTCGAGACGATCGTCGTCGACGACGGCTCCACCGACGACACGCTTGCGTGGCTCGGCCGGCGCCGGCCGTCGGTTCGAGTGATCGTGATCCCGCGGTGCCAACGGCTCGCGTTCGCCATGAACCGCGGCCTGGAATTCGCCCGCGGCGACCGAATCGCGCTCCTCAACAACGACGCGGTGCCCGATCCCGGCTGGCTGGAGGCGCTCGACCGCGCCTTCGACGCCCATCCGGAGGCCGGATCCCTCGCGTCCCGGATTGTGCTCTACGACCGACCGGACTTGCTCCACGCCGCGGGCGATACGTACACGACGTCCGGACTTCCGGGAAACCGCGGCGCTTGGGGGCCGGCAACGGCGTATCCAAGCAGCGGCGAGGTCTTTGGCGCCTCGGCCGCCGCGGCGGCGTACCGACGCGAGCTGTTCGACGCGGTGGGTGGGTTCGACGAGGACCTCGTGATGTACTGCGAAGACGTTGACCTCGACTGGCGCGCGCAGCTCGCCGGATTCCGCTGCCGCTACGTGCCCGAGGCGCGCGTGCGTCATCGGGTGGGCGCGACCGCCGGCGGGTCCTTCGAGAGCTTTCTCGTCGGCCGCAATCGGATCCTGGTCGCCGCCGCGAATTTGCCCGGATTCGTGTGGCGCCGCCATTGGTGGCAGATCAACATGGCGCAACTTAGACTGGCCGTTGACGCGCTGGTGCATCTGCGCGGCGAGGCCGCGCGGGCAACGATGCGCGGTCAACTCGCCGCCCTTCCGAGGCTGTGGCAAGCGTGGCGGAAACGCCGCGAGCGCGTTCGCCGCGTATCGGATCAATACCTCTGGTCGTTGCTCGACTAAGACCGCGAAGGTGGGGGCCATGGGATTCCTCGACCGACTCTTTGGCGCCGGCGGATCGCAATCGGCCGACGCAGGCCTGCACATCTACGTCAAGAGCGGCTACGCCGACGAGATCATCGATGTTCGCATCGACCCTCACCACGACCTGGTCGAGGAGTACGAGGGCGAGGGCGACGGGGTGTCGCACTACACGGCGCACCGGGACGTCATCGGCCAGAAGGACTTCCGGATCATCTCCGCATATCTCGTATTCGATCGGAATCGAGCCTTCACCGGCGACGCGTCGGTCGAGAATGGCGAACTGGTGGATCGGGCCGCGTATGACGCCTGGAAGGCGCGGGAGGCGGCGGCACGGGCCGTGGACGAGGACGCGGGAGACTGATCGTCCGGACATCCTGGTCCGGCTTGTCATGCTGACAGCTGGGGCGCTGTCCACCCAGTGGAGATGAATCGAGCGGCCATCCGCACGCTGGCCGGTGCCGCGATGGTCGCCGCGGCGGCGATGGCGGGGTGGCTGGCCGCCGCGGCTCCGGCGCCGTCGGCGATCGCCGGCGGGCTCGCGCTTGGCGCCGTGGTGGCGGCGATCGCGCGCCCCGGCGTCGGCCTCGCCATCGTGGCGGGCCTGGCGCTCGTCGCACCGTTCCTGATCGTGCCCGTTCGGATCGGCGCGCAGCCGCCGGTGCTGGACGTCGTCGTGGCGGCGTCGCTGCTCGGAACGGTATACGCCGCGTGGCGAGGCGGGCGGGCGCGCGCGCCCCGCTGGCTGGCAGCCGCCATCGCCGTCCTTTTGGCGGCGATGGCCGCGGCGACGGCGATCGCCTGGGCGAGCCACGGCGACTTCGAGGCGGTGCAGTACGCCCTGAAGCTGATGCTTGCCGTCTCGCTCTCGTTAGCGGCGCTGGCGATGATGAATCCCGACGCCGTGCGCCGCCACGGCCCTCCGCTCGTCGCGGCCGCCGCCACGCTTCAGAGCGCGGTTGCGATCATGCTGCACTATTCGGGCGACGCCGGCGCGAGCTTTCTCGAGCACCTCAGCACCGCGGGATACCCGGCTGAGTCCATCCAGCGGTTCCTGCCCGACGGAACGACGGCCCGTGCGACCGGTCTGCTGGTGGATCCAAACGTGCTTGGCGTGACGCTTGCCGCGTCGCTTCCGTTCGTGCTCGCATGGACGTTTCCCCGGGCGCGTCCGCGCCTGGCCGGCCTTCTGGCGCTCGCGGCTATCGGCGCCGCCTTGTACGTGTCGCTGTCGCGCGGCGGTTGGATCGCCGCTGGCGTGGGCACGCTCGTGTGGATCGGCGTCGCGCGTCCGCGCACCGCGCTCGGGCTCGCGGTCTTGGGAGTGATTGGGCTCGTGCTGCCGATTCAGCTGGGTCCGCTGGACCATCTGCGCAGCGGGCTGCTGGGCCGGGATGTCTCGGCGGCGCTGCGGATCGATGAGATCCGTGAGGCGGGTCGCGTGGTGACGCGATATCCGTGGTTCGGGGTTGGATACGGCAATTCGCCGCACCCGGACGTGTTCGTGGGCGTATCGAACGCCTTCCTCTGGGTGGCGGAGCGCGCGGGCGTCATCGCGGCCGCGGCATGGCTGGCCGTCCTCGGCGGGTCGCTGGCCGCCGCGGTCCGACGTGCTCGAGTCGACATGATGTCGCGGACGTCGGGCGCGGCGCTGGCCGCAGTGTTGACCGCGGGCGCGGTGGACCAGCACATCGTCAGCTTCCCCCACTTGGTTGCGCTCATCGCCTTGCTCGTCGCGGTCGCCGTCGGGTGCTCCCGCCCGCGCGTCTCGACGGCGTGAGATGCAGGTCGCGCTCGACGGACGGATGCTGTACCGCGATCGGGCCGGGATCGGACGGTATATCTGGGAGCTTCAGCGCGCGCTCGCCCGGCTGCCGGCGTCACCGGGCCCAGACGTCACGCTGCTGGTCGATCCACGCGACCGCGCCAGCACGCGGGCGGCGCTGCCGGTTCGGCGCGTGCTGGCCCCGAGCCGCCATGCGCTCGAGCGTCTGGTGCTTCCGGCGCAGCTCCGACGCTATGACGTCGCACATTTTCCCGACCATGGAATACCACCGGGCGCCCGTGCCGGCGGCGTGGTCACGGTCCACGATCTTTCGTTCCTCAATCTTCCGGACACATACGATCCGGGCAGCCGCGCGTACTACGGCACCGCCATCCAGTCGCTGGTCCGCGCGGGCCACGTCATCGCCGACTCCGAGTACGTGCGGCAGGGCATCTTGGAGCGCCGGCTGGCGCCCGAGTCACCGGTGACGGTGGTTCATCTGGCGCCGACTCCGGCGCTCGCCCAGTTGGCGCGAGACAATGACGCGCGTCCGCGCGATCGACCGTACTGCCTGATCGTGGCAACTATTCAACCCCGCAAGAACCTCGTGCGCGCGGCCGCGGCGTTCGTACGGACACGCACGGCGGCCGATCACGATCTCCTGATCGTGGGAGCGCTCGGCTACCGCGGTCTCGATATCGTTCGACAGATTCGCGACCTCGACCGGAATGGTCGAGTCCGGATCGCCGGACGCCTCACCGACGAGCGGATGAGCACGGTGCTCCGGCATGCGCGGCTGGTGCTGATGCCCTCGCTCGAGGAGGGGTTCGGGCTTCCGGCGGCTGACGCCATGGCGCTGGGGGTGCCGTGCGTCGTGTCCGACGCCGGCGCGCTGCCGGAGGTGACCGCCGGCGCGGCGCGCCTGGTCGATCCATTCGACCCGGACTCGATCGCGGCGGGCGTGGATGCGGTCGCGTCAGACGACCGTGAGCGGCAGCGACTGATCGATCTAGGCCTCGAGCGCGCCGCCGAGCTGAGCTGGTCGCGCACGGCGGCCGCGACCGCCGAGGTCTATCGGGAGGCGGCGTGAAGATCCTGCTTGTCACGCCCGAGCCGCCGGTGCCGGCGACGCATGGCGCGGCGGTCAGAAACGGGCACTTGCTCGCGGCGCTCGGCGAACGCCACGACGTGGACGTCGTGACTCTTCGGCGGCTGGACCAGTCGGTCCCCACGGAGCTCGCGGGCGCCCGGCGGTTCGCGGCCGTGGCTGGGCGATCGCGGTCGTCACTCGGCCGCGCGATCAACGCGATTCCCGGCCGCGCGCCCGACCTGGTGTTCAGACACGACGCGGCTCGGTTTCGCGCGGCGATTCAGCGACAGTTGCTGCCGGGCGGGTACGACGCGGTTCATCTTGAAGGATTGCAGCTCGCGACTATCGTTCACGATGTCCGCGCGACGTTCGCGGGGATGACGCGCGGTCCTCTCGTCGTCTATGACGCCCACAACGTCGAATGGGAGCTGCAACGCGACCTCGCCGCGGCGTCCACCGGGCCGCGTGCCTGGTACGCGCGGCGACAGGCGGCGCTGCTTCGGTCAGTCGAGCGCTGGGCAGTGGGCAACTCGGACCTGACCATTGCCTCCACCGATCGGGACGCCGAGACGTTGCGGCGGCTCGGTGGAGATACGGTCGTGACCGTTCCTCATCCGGTCGAGGTTCCCGCGCGTCGACCCGGCGTTCGCCGGCTCGCCCGCCGGCCGCGCGTTCTGTTCGCGTCGAATTTCGCCTACCGCCCCAATGCGGCGAGCGCCGGATGGATGTTCGGGGCCGTGTGGCCCAGGGTGGTACGGCGAGTGCCCGAGGCGGTGCTGCGGGTGGTTGGGCCGGAGTCACCCGCGCTGCGCCCGATCGCGCCGGTCGCATCAGACATCGGCGGCGTGGTCGACGACAGCGCCGCGGAGCACGCTGCCGCTTGGATCGCGGTCTCTCCGGCGCAGGTCGGCGCGGGCGCGCCCTATAAGGTGCTGCACGCGTACAGCGCCGGCCGGCCGGTGGTAGCGCACGGCGCCGGGCTCGCCGGCCTCGACGACCACGGGCGCGTCGGGCTCGTGGCCGCCGGCGCCGCCGATGACTTCGCGGACGCGATCGTCCGGCTCATCGAGGATGCGGCCGGTCGAGAGAAGCTGGGCGAGGCCGGGTTCGCGTACGTCAAGGAGGCGCACGCCCTCCCGATTGTCGGCGAGCAGATCCTGCGGGCCTACGCCGAGCTGGAGGCTGGTCGTTCCGCGGAGGCCGCGACGTGACGATCGCGGTCTGCGTGACGGTCCGGGATGAAGCGGCAGACGCGCGCTCCCTGGTCGCGAGCTTGCTCGAGCAAACCGTCGCTCCAAACGAGATCGTGGTCGCCGACGGCGGATCGCGCGATGGAACCGGCGATCTGCTCCGCGAGGCGCTGCGCGCCATCTCCAACGCGACCGTCATCGACGCGCCGGGGACCAACATCGCGCAGGGCCGAAATGCGGCGATCGCGAGTACGTCCGCGAATCTGATCGCGGTCACGGACGCCGGGATCTCACACCCGCGGGGATGGCTGGCGGCGCTGGCCGACGCGGTGACCGCGAACCCGCGCGCGGCGGGGTCGTTCGGCTGCATCTTGGCCGCGCCGACCACATCGTTCGAAGCCGCGCTGGGGGCGGTCGCGCTGCCCCTGGCGCACGAGATCGACATCACGCGATACCCGCCCAGCAGCGGGTCCGTGCTGTTTCGCCGGGAGTGGCTCGAACGTGCCGGCGGCTATCCCGAGTGGCTCGACTTCGGCGAGGACCTCTGGCTCGATCGACGTGTCTGGGCCCTCGGCGGGTGGTTCGCTCATGCTCCGGGCGCCGACGTCGGCATCCGACCGCGCGCGACGACGGGGGCGTTCTTTCGACAGTACTTCAACTACGCGACGGGGGACGGCCGGGCGCGAATGCTGGGTCGGCGCCACGCGCTCCGGTACGGCGGCTACCTGGCCGCCGGATTGCTGGCGAGCGGGCTGGGCCGCTGGGGGGCGCCGTTCCTCGGCGCGCTGCTGGCCATTCGCTCACTGCGTCCCTATGGCCGCCTGGAGTCCCTTCTGGGGGATGTGCCGCGCGCGAGCCCGCTGCTCGCCGCGGCGCTGGTTCCCGCCCTGCGCGTGGTCGGCGACGTGGCCAAAATGGCGGGGTACCCGGTCGGGGCGTGCGCCCGCATGACTGATCGAACACGGAAATGACATCTGCCTGCGCGACCGACGTGTCGGTCGTGATCGTCTCGTTCAACGTTCGCGATCTGCTGCTGCGCTGCCTGGAGAGCGTTCGGCCATCGCTGGATGGACTGGATGCCGACGTTTGGGTCGTGGACAACGGATCGTGCGACGGAACCTGGGATGCGATCGCCGATCGCGGCGATGTTCGCGCCGTGCGCGGCGCGCCGTCCCTCGGGTTTGCGCGGGCGAACAACCTGGCGCTTCGATGCGCGGCCGGCCGCCATGTCCTGCTGTTGAACCCGGATACCGAGCTTCCGCCCGGCGGCATCGCGGCGATGGTCCGGCGAATCGAGCAGGATGAGTCGATCGGGATCATTGGTCCTCGGCTTGTACTCGCGGATGGAACGGTGGATCCGTCGGGCAGGCGCAACTTCCCGACACCCCTCGCGGCAGCCGGGCGCTTGCTCCGCGTTCCCAATCGCGTGATGGCACGAGTGGCCGATCCATACAACCTGACCGATCGATCCGAGCGCGCCGAGGCGTTCGTGGACGCCGTTTCGGGCGCCTGCATGCTCGTGCGCCGCGAGGCGCTCCGAGTCACGGGCGGGTTCGATCCACAGTTCTTCATGTACGCCGAGGACCTGGATCTCGCACTTCGCGTCCGCCACGCCGGATGGCGCACGCTATATTTTCCAGACGTTGAAGTCAGGCACTGGAAGCGGGAATCGACGCGCCAGCGCGAGGTGCGAACGCGGCTGGAGTTCTATCGCACGATGTGGCGGTACTACCGAAAGCACCGGTCGGCGGATCCGCTGGTGCTTCGCGCGACGGTTGGCGGCACAATTGCGCTGCTGGGCGCCGGAGCGGTCGCGCGGCGAGCGGCGGCTCGGCTCGTGGCGCGGCGATGAGCGACGAAGGGTCAACATGATCTGGATGCGGCGAAACTGGCCGAGTCTGGTCGCTGCGGCTGCCGCGATTGTCGATGTCGGGGTCCTGGCGCTGACGGTGGCGGCGGCGTTCTACGTCCGGTTCAAGCTTGGCTGGGGCCCGGACCTCCCCCCGAACGGCTTCCTGTTCTTCTTGCCGATCAACCTGACCTTCATTCTGGCGTCGATGCTCGGCGGGCTCGCGCTGGGCGTCTACACCCGGCATCGCACGGCCGGCCCGGTGGACCGGCTCGTCCGAATCATGGGCGTCGTCACGCTTGGAGCGCTGGTCGCCGTGGCCGGCACCTTCTTCGCGTTTCCCGATCGGCTCGAGTTCGTGCGATTGCTTCTCGTCTACATGTGGGCGATCGCGGCCCTGGCGATGTTCGCGGGCCGCAGCGCGCTGATCGTGCTGCGGCAGATGTTGAGCCGCCGCGGCTTCGGTGTCGAGCGCGTCGTCATCATCGGCGCGGGCGACGAGGGCGGGGAAGTCGTCGCGCGCATGCGGGCCGATCCGGGCCGCCGCTATGACGTCATTGGATTCATCGACGATTTCGCCGAGTCCGCGGTGCCCGGCGAGCGCCCGTGCCCGGTGCTGGGCCGCGTGGCGTCGCTCGCCGCGGTCATCGCCGAGCACGACGTCGACAAGGTGGTCGTGGCGATTCCATCGCTCTCGCACGAGGCGCTGCTGGAGATCCTCGAGCGCGCGGAGGCCAGCTACGCGGACGTATGGCTGCTGCCCGACCTGTTCCAGCTGATGGTCTCGCCGGTGACCGAGGGCGGCGTGCGAGGTCTGCCGCTGATTGCGGTCAACGAGGTGCGCTTGCGCGGCCTGAGCCGACTCAGCAAGCGCGCGCTCGACTTGCTCGTGGCCGGCGTGGGGCTCATCGTGCTCTCGGCGCCGATGCTTCTCTGCGCGCTCACAATCAAGGCCACGTCGTCGGGACCGGCGTTCTATGTGCAACAGCGTGTCGGCCGTGACGGGCGTCGATTCGCGATCGTGAAATTCCGCACGATGCTCGCCGACGCGGAGCGCTACGGGCGCACTTGGACGGTCGATCGGGACCCGCGCATCACGGCGATCGGACGGCTGCTCCGGCGCTACTCGGTCGATGAGCTCCCGCAGCTGATCAACGTGCTCAAGGGCGACATGAGTCTGGTCGGACCGCGCCCGGAGCGACCCGCGTACGTCGCGCAGTTCGAGCGCGCGTTCTCCCGCTACATGGTCCGCCATCGCGAGCGCTCGGGCATGACCGGCTGGGCGCAGGTCAACGGGCTCCGAGGCGACTCGTCGATTGAGGACCGCACCCGGCTCGACGTGTACTACGTGGAGAACTGGTCGCTGGTCTTGGACCTCCGAATCCTGCTACGGACATTCGTCACGGTGATTCGAGGCCATGCGCACTAGCAGCCGCGATCGCAGTCTGACGGGGTTGAGCCGGCGCCGGCTGCTCGCGCTCGCGGGCGTGGGCATCGTGGCCGGCGCGTGCGACATCGGGGCGCCGGACACGGCGCCACCCGCGGGAGCGCCCGGCACGGCCGCCGGTCCCCCCGAGCCATACGTACCCCCCAAACCCGTCCCGCTGGCGACCCCCGTGTCGTTGCCGGCGATCGTCATCAACATTGCCGGCACCGGTGCGCTTGGCGACAGCGGTGACGGCGCGCAGGCGTCCGTGGCGGAGTTCCGCAGCATCACCGGCGTTGGGGTCGGACCATCCGGCGAGATCTATGTCTCGGATGCCAGCGCCAGCAAAGTACGCCGGATTCGCCCGAATGGAATCATCGAGACGTTCGCCGGCACGGGGGTGCGCGGCTATTCGGGCGACGGAGGTCCCGCCGCCCAGGCCGCGCTGACGGATCCCTCCCGAATCACCGTGGACGGGGCGGGCGCGGTGTTCATCGCGGAGCTCGATCGAATCCGGCGGGTGGGCGCCAACGGCCGGATCTCGACGGTGCTGGGCGACGGTCGGGCCGGCGCGGAGGGCGATGGCGGCCCCGCGGCTCGCGCGCGAACCGCGGGCAACGCTGGGATGGCGATCGACGGTGACGGCAACCTCTTCATAGCCGAGCGAGCGACCCACAGGATCCGTCGAATCGACACGCAGGGAATCGTCTCGACCGTGGCCGGGACCGGCGTCATCGGCGGCGCCGGGGATGGCGGCAACGCCTTGATCGCACAGCTCAATCAACCGGTGGATGTGGACGTCGACGGGCTCGGGGCGGTTCTGATCGCCGAGCTTGGCGGCAATCGGGTCCGACGCATCGCGCAGGACGGCACGATCGACACCTTGGCCGGAACTGGTGTGCCCGGCGGCCGCGGCGACGGCGGTCCGGCCACCGAGGCGGAGCTCAACGGCCCGCAGGCGGTGATGGCCGACAGCGACAACGCCGTGTTCGTCGGCGACTGGAACAACCGGCGAGTCCGCCGAATCGCGCCCGACGGAACGATCGAGACGGTGGCCGGCTCGAACAGCGGCAGTGACGAATCCGGCGGACCGGCAACCGAGACCCGCTTGGTCCTGCCGCTCGACCTCGCCCCGCTCCCCGGCGGCCGGCTGATCGTCGTGGAGCAAGGCGCCCGCCGGCTGCGTGCGCTGAAGCCGGCCCCGGCCTCCGCGGCGCCAGTGGAGCCGCCGGTACAGGCGCTGGTGGCGTATGTTCCGCCCGCGGCCGCGGGCGCGCTCCCGCCGCCGATTCCGGCGGGTCCGATTGCCGACGTGTTCGCGGGGCGAGGTGAGCCTGGATTCGACGGTGAGGGCTCGCCGCGCCTCGACGCACTGTTCGGATCGCCGCGGGGGCTCGCGATCGATGGCCAGGGCCGCCTGCTCATCGCGGACACTGGCAATCACCGCATTCGTCGAATCGAATTCGATGGCGCCGTGCGGTCGATCGCGGGAACCGGCGAGCCCGGCTTTGCCGGGGACGGAGGTCCGGCGGTAGCGGCGCAGATCAACCGGCCGTCCGACGTGGTGGTGGACTCGGCCGGCGGTATTCTTGTCGCGGACGCCGGAAATTTCCGACTCCGGCGCATTGACCGCGGCGGAACGATCGCCACGCTCGCGGGCGGTTCACAGCCCGGGTCCGGCGGCGATGGCGGGCCGGCCCAGGACGCCCAGCTCACGGAGCCCAGCAGCCTGGCCCTCGACGGGCGCGGCTCGATCTACATTGCGGATGCGCCCGCCCACAGGGTGCGCGTGATCTCGCCGCGCGGAACCATCTCGACGTTCGCCGGCGACGGGAACCCCGGCGCCGCCGGCGACGGGGGAAGAGCCGTTGACGCGCAGGTCGGATTCTCGCAACGCGTGAGCATTGGCGCCGACGGCGACGTGTATATCTCACAGCTCCATGACGGAGTCGTGCGCCGCGTGCGCCCGGACGGGACGATCGGATCATTGCCCGAGGACCCAAGCGCGGGAACGGCCGGCGCCGGGTCCGCAATGACGTTCGAGGCGCCGATCGGGATGGCCGCCGATCGCGATGGCGGCATCTACGTCGTCGAGAGCGGGGCAGGCGTTGTAACCCGCATCGACCCCACCGGAAACGCCGAGATCGTCGCGGGAAATCCGATCGGTCAGGGTCAGCCCGGGGACCCGGCGCTCGAGGTTCCGCTGTTTACGGCGAACGATCTCGTGATCGCATCGGACGGCACTGGATTCTTGCTCGAGGCCCGAGGGCTGATTTGGCGGATTGGGGCGACGGGCGCAACACCGCGCGCTCCCGAGCCCGCGGCCGAACCGACCGAAACACCCACGTCAACGTACACGCCCACGCCGACACCGACGATCGAGATCGCCCCGAACGAGTCCGCCGAGATCCGCGACGTGACCCTGGCGCTGGGACTGGATTCGGAGCAGAAGCCCATCGGTCCGGCGCTCGAGTTCCACCCCGGCGAGCGCGTGAACGTGGCCGTGACGTTCGCCAACGTCGCGGCGGGCACGCGGCTGGGAATTCGGTGGCTCGCGGGCGACAGCGTGCAGGGGACGTTTCAGACGGATCCAAAGCCGGTGATCAGTCTCGCGTCGTTCGGGTTCTGGTTCGTGCTCCCGGCCTCCGCGCCGACCGGTCCGTGGCGCGTGGAGGTACTGATCGGCACCTCCGTGGGCGCGTCGTTGGACTTCGCCGTGACGCCGGGAGAGGTGCGGGAGGCGCCGCCCCCGGGCTAGAGCGACTCGCCGTTGTTGGCCGATTTGCGCATCTGGTATGTTCGCATCGTGTTAGCAATCTTCCACGGCGACTGCTAATGCCGGACCCTCGACGACGGCGCGCCGGACAGATCGGCGCGGCGCGGAATCGCGGCGGGCGGATGGGCGCCATCGAGCGCCGGCTGGCCGTGCTCAAGGCAATCGTCGAGGAGCACCAGCGCTCCGCCCGGCCGGTCGCCTCTGGGTCCGTGGCCCGACTCGCCGATCTCCCTGTCAGCAGCGCCACCATCCGCAACGACATGGCGGCGCTCGAGAGCGACGGCCTGATCGTGCAGCCGCATGCGTCGGCCGGCCGCATTCCGTCCACGCGTGGCTACCGGCGGTTCGTCGACGAGCTGATGGGACCCGCCCGGCTGACGGCGGCGGAGCGAAGGACGATTCACCACCAGTTCCACCAGATCGAGGGTCAGGCGTCCGAATGGCTGGCGCTGGCCACGACCGTGCTCACGCGCCTCGTTCGGTCCGCCTCGATCGCGGCCGCACCGCTTCGCCGCAGTGTTCGCGTGCGGGACGTCCGGATCGAGCCGATCGGGGGGCACCGGCTTCACGTTGTGCTGGTGCTCGACAGGGGTCGGGTGGCCAGTCGACTGGTGGATATCGAGGCGCCGATCACGAATGCGCGGCTGGAGGCCGCTCGACCCGAGATCGCCAAGGCTGTCCGCGGCAAGGCGCCGGCGCAGCTGGCGGCTTCGGGGCGGAGCGATCCGATCGTCCGCACCGTCGTGCGAACGATTCGCGAGATGACCCGCGCCGCGGAGACCCGGTCGCTGGCTGCCCCCCAGTTCACCGGCATTGCCGAGCTTCTTCGTCAGCCCGAGTTCGGCGACATCGATCGCGCTCGCTCGCTGGTAGGAGGCATCGAGACCGGCGTGCTCGTGCAGGACCTCCACGGGCTCGTGGAGACCGGCCGCGGTGTTCGCGTCGTGATCGGCGGTGAATCCCGGATGCACGGCGTACGGGACCTCAGCGTCGTGCTGGGCACTTTCGGTGACGCCCAGAGCGGCTTAGGGTTCGTGGCCGTCCTGGGGCCTCGACGGCTTCCCTATCGCCGCGCGATCGCCTCGGTCGATACAGTGTCGTCGGCGCTCAACGGTCTCGTCGCTTCCGCCGCGGCCTGACTCCTCGGGCCGCCTGACGCGCCCGTATGATTGACCAGATGCGCTAGGCCACCGGGTCCAGCAAGGCCAACCGATTGATGCGCGAGAAAGACACTGACTCGAACGACAACGATTCGTCGACGGAGCGGAACGCGAACGCCGCGGCCGAGCGGCCGGCGATCAAGATCACCGACAAGCGTGCCGTGTCGAAGCCAGGTGTCGACGGCGATGCCGCCGTGGATGCCGTCGACCCCGAAGCCGACGTCGCGGGGCTGACGGCGGAGCTTCGAGCGCTCGAGCAAAGGCATGCCAAGACCGGCGATCGGCTCACCCGCGCGCACGCAGACTTTGCAAACTACCGGCGGCGGAGCGAAGCCGAGCGCCGCGAGCTCGTGGAGTTCGCGAACCGCGCATTCGCGGTCGATCTTCTTCGGGTGCTGGACGCGTTCGATCGGGCGTTCGCGGCGCTCCCGGCCTCGCTGCGCTCGCTCGCCTGGATCGATGGAATCGTGCTGACGAGCGCGCAGCTCGCCGGGGTCCTCGAAAGCCATGGCGTGGCACGCATCGAATGCAAGCCGGGCGACCCGCTCGATCTCTCGATTCACGAGGTTGTCGCGTCGGACGACGGCGACGGCCCGATGGTCGTCGTCGAAGAGCTTCAGCGTGGATATCGGATGCGCGACCGGGTGCTCCGGCCGGCCCTGGTGAGGACAGGCCCGCGGCCCCTAGAGGAACCGGACGAGGTCCAAGTGGACGCGGATGCCGGCGGCGATGACAGCGACCAGCCCGCGACCACGGACGTGTAGCGGCCGGTGCCCGGCAGCCGACGGCGGATGAGCACGTGAGCGCGCAGGCCGACTATTACGAGACTCTGGGTGTGGGACGCGACGCGTCCGACGCGGACATCCGTAGGGCCTTTCGGTCGCTGGCGCGGAAGTACCATCCGGACGTTGCGAAGACCGCCGGCGCCGAGGACCGTTTCAAGGAGATCAACAAGGCGTATGAAGTCCTCCGCGATCCCGAGAAGCGGAAGCTGTATGACCGGTTCGGGAGCGAAGGTCCCGCGTCCCCGTTCGCGGCGGGCGGTCAGGACTTCAGCGGCTTCGGCGACATCTTCGACGCGTTCTTCGGCGGCGGGCGCCCGCGCGGTTCGCGCGGGCCTGAGGGGGGCGCCGATCTCCGCGCAACGCTGAACCTCGGCTTCCTCGAGTCCGTCTTCGGCGTCGAGAAGGCACTGGTGTACGACCGGCTCGAGCCATGCGGGACCTGCGGGGGCGGTGGGTCGGAGCCGGGATCGAAGGCCTCCACCTGCCGGTTGTGCGGCGGAAGCGGTCAGGTTCGACGCGCGCAGCGTTCAGTGTTCGGCCAGTTCGTCAACGTCAGCACCTGCGGCCGCTGCGGCGGGGGTGGACAAGAGATCACGGACCCGTGCCGCACCTGCCACGGCGCCGGCCTGGAGCGCAAGCGCCTCGAGCGCACGATCAATGTGCCGGCTGGCCTTCAGCCCGGAACCGATCTGCGTCTCACCGGAGAGGGCGATCACGGGCCTCGCGGCGGCCCCCCTGGCGATCTGTACGTGGCCGTCGGAGTCACGCCGCATCCGCGGCTGCTGCGCGACCAGGACGACATCGTCAGCGGGTTGCGAATCAACATGGCCGAGGCGACGCTGGGCGCCACCGTCGACGTGGAGACGGTGGATGGGCCATCGACCATCAAGATCCCCGCCGGCACACAGCCGGGCGCCGTCCTGATGCTCAAGGGGTTGGGCGTACCGCGATACGGGGGGGCCGGGCGCGGCAACCATCGGCTGACGGTGCAGGTCCAGATCCCGTCAAAGGTGTCTCGCGAGCAGCGCGGCCTGCTGGAGCAACTCCGCGAATCGCTTCCGGAAGGCGGTTCCGAGGATGCCGAGAGCTTCGCCGAGCGCCTGCGTGCCGCGTTTCGATGAGCGACCGCTGGTTGGAGCTCAGCGTCCAGGCGGGCGCCGATGAGATGGACGATGTGTCGGCCACGGTCTCGCGATGGGTCGGAAGCGCGCTGGCCGTGGAGACTGGACCCTCCGCCGGCAATCACGACGGCGGCCGGGCGGTCCTGCGCGCGTACGTGCCCGATGGACCCGGTTGCGCCGCTACCCGATGCGAGCTGGAGCAAGCCCTCTGGCACCTTGGCGCGACGGGCTCGCCCGGGCTGCGCGCGCCGCAGGCGCGCTGGATCGAGTCCGCGGACTACTTGACCCGCTGGCGACGTTTCTACCAGCCGCTCGAGATCGGCCGTCGCCACATGATCGCCCCCAGTTGGATCGAACCGCCGGACACCGATCGCCGAGTGATCCGCATGGACCCGGCAATGGCCTTTGGGACCGGGCGTCACCCCACGACGCGAATGTCGGTCGCGACCGTCGAAGAGGGCGTGACGCCAGGAGACGTTGTCGTCGACGTAGGCACCGGCTCCGGGCTGCTTGCGATCGTTGCGGCGTACGAAGGCGCGGCGCGCGTGCGCGCCTACGACACCGACATCGACTCGGTTCGAGCGTCGCGAGCGAACGTCATGGCGAACGGGGTCGCCGAGCGCGTGGAAGTGGTGCACGGCCGCTTGGACCCCGAGACCGCGCCGGTCGCCGACCTGCTCGTCGCCAACATCGTCGCCGACGTCCATCTCGAGCAGATGGACCTGTATCGCCGCTCGGTGCGGGTGGGCGCGCGGGTGATCCTCGGCGGCATTCTCGAAGGGCGCGCGCCCGAAGTTGTCGGCGCGGCGCTTCGCGCCGGGTTCGATGGGTCCGAAGCGCGCGAGGCCGATGGGTGGACGAACTTGACACTCACCGCGACTGTCGTCGAGCCATCGATTCGATCGGAAAGCGCGGTGCACGCCTCGTGAGCGGCGCGGACCACGATCCCTCGTGCATCTTCTGCAAGATCGCTCGCGCCGAGGTTCCAGCGGAGCTCGTGCACGCCGACGACGAGGTTGTAGCGTTCAACGATGTGAGCCCGCAGGCACCCGTCCACATCCTGGTCGTGCCGCGAATCCACCTGGCGTCGGTCGCCGACCTCGGCGACTACGAGGAGCTTGCCGGGCGCCTCTTGACAGTTGCCGCGCGTGTCGCGCGCGACCGCGGCCTGGTCGCCAAGGGGTACCGCATCGCGGTGAACCACGGGCGTCACGGAACACAGTCGGTGAACCACGTGCACCTGCATGTGTTGGGCGGCCGTCAACTGCGCGGCAGCCTCGGGTGACTCGACCCGGCGACCCTTGACCAGGCTCCGAGGTCTGTGCGAGCGTGCGGCTAATGCTCCCCGCCGTCCACTGCCTTCGGGCGGTGAACTGGCGGGGATTATTTGCGCGCTTGCGCTCTGAGGTTAGTCGATGGCCCTTCGTGTCGCCCTGTTCATCGACCATCACAACGTCTAAAGAGGCGCACGAGACGCATTCTTCGACCCCTCGTCGCGGTCGGTCGATGGGCAATTCGATCCCCGTGCTGTTGGGCAGCTCGTCTGCGAGCGCGGCCCTCCAGACGAGGAGCGCGTGCTCCATCAGGTGCGTGTCTACACGGGGCAGCCAGATTCCACGAAGCAACCGAAGGCCTACGGAGCCCACATGCGCCAGATTGGCGCCTGGCGAGCCGCCGGCGTCCGTGTGTTGGTGCACCCGCTGCGGTACCCCGCGAACTTCCCTGCCGCGCTACCTCAAGAGAAGGGCGTCGATGTCAAGCTGGCGATCGACTTCGTTCTCGGGGCGATCGACGGTGAGCACGACGTAGGGGTGGTGTTCTCAGCTGACACGGACCCTCGACCAGCACTTGAGATGGTCGCCAACAGGTTCGCTGCGCATCCCAAACCCGAGCTTGCTGCGTGGTCGAGTGATGTCAGTCGCCGACGGATACCCACTCGGGCGAACCGCCAACTCTGGTGCCACTATCCGAGTTGGGACGACTACACGACCGTCTCGGACCCGACCAGCTACGTCGTGGGGAGATAGCTCCAGACTCTTCTCGATCGAAGGACGCCACTACCGCCGGTTGGTCGGCGGCCCGCGTCGTGCTACCGTTGGGGCAACGTGCGGAGCAGTTCGTGACCGCGCGCGTACAGCGCATCGACAGCAAGACTCGCCCAGCCGGGAGCACGCCGGGCTGGGCGCATTGTGGCGTATCCGAGCAAAATTGGGGCACTGTGCCGCTCGCTGAAATTCTCTGACCTCACTCTGTCCATACCACGTCCGCGATTGGCACGGCTGGGGTTTACTCCCGTTCTTCCTCCGAGGCGACAGCGTCCGGCACGAGATCTGTCGGATTCCGGCCTCTGACCACCGTATTCCCGACCTCCCACGCAGTCTGACAAGGAGCACGCGATAGATGGCAAACAACGGCGCGTCGAATGGAAGCACGGTTCGCGACTACGGCAAGACCACGAGCGTCATCGATCTGCCGAATCTCGTGGACGTGCAGCTCGAGTCGTTCGATCGGTTCAAGAACCAGTTCCTGCGCGAGCTCTTCGGCGAGATCTCGCCGATTCAGGACTTCACCGGCAAGAACCTCGAGCTCCACTTCGAAGTTCCGGACGATCCGTTCGACAAGCCCAAGTACAGCGAAGAGGAGTCCCGGATCCAGGATCGGACCTTTCAGGCACCGCTGCGCGTGGTCGCGCGACTGCACAACAAGCAGACCAGCGAGATCAAGGAGATGGTCGTGTACATGGGCGACTTCCCGCTCATGACGCAACAGGGCACGTTCATCTACAACGGCGCCGAGCGGGTCGTGGTCAGCCAGCTCGTGCGGTCGCCGGGCGTCTACTTCTCCGCGGATGAGGATCCCGCGACCGGCCGCCGCCGATTCGGGGCCAAGCTCATCCCCAAGCGCGGTGCGTGGCTGGAGTTCGAAACCAACAACCAGTCGATCATCAGCGTCAAGATCGACCGCAAGCGTAAGCTACCCGTCACCACCTTCGTGCGCGCCATCGCTGAGGAGTTGGGCAACGACGAGGCGCTGCTAAAGCAGTTTGCCCATGTCGATACCGATCCGGACCGGCACTACATCCGGAGCACGATCGGTGACGAGAGTTCGCGGCGCGACACGGCTTACAGCCATGAGGACGGCCTCATCGAGCTGTACCACCGGCTCCGACCGGGCGACCCCGCGACCGTGGACAACGCCAAGTCGCTCATCGACCAGACGTTCTTCAGCATCCGTCGCTATGACCTGGGGCCGGTCGGCCGCTACAAGCTCGACAAGCGGCTCCGGCGCGAGGCCGGCGATGTCACCCGCACGCTCAGACCCGAGGACCTGGTTGACATCGTGGGCGAGATCGTTCGACTGAATGTCGAGCAGGGTGTGCCCGACCACATCGACCACCTCGGCAATCGGCGCGTACGCGGCGTCGGCGAGCTGCTGGCCGACCAGTTTCGGGTTGGGCTGCTCCGGATGGAACGCGTCATCAAGGAGCGCATGAGCATTCAGGACGCGTCGGAGGCCACGCCGTCCGGGCTCATCAACACCCGACCGGTGACCGCCGCCATCAAGGAGTTCTTTGGCGGCAGCCAGCTCTCGCAATTCATGGATCAGGCCAATCCGCTGTCCGAGCTCGGCCACAAGCGACGGCTGAGCGCGATGGGGCCTGGCGGCCTGTCGCGTGAGCGGGCCGGCTTCGACGTGCGCGACGTGCACCACAGCCACTACGGTCGAGTCTGCCCGATCGAGACCCCCGAGGGACCCAATATCGGCCTGATCAACACGCTCGCCACATACGCGCGGGTGAACCTGTACGGATTCATCGAGACGCCGTATCGGCGGGTTCGACATGAGATCGGGCTCGAGGAGACGGATGCGCTGATCGGTCGGACCGCGGCCAGGCAGGTAAAGCCCGAGGGCCGCAAGTCGCCGATCGTAAGGTCGGGCGTGAAGATCTCGCCACGGGCCGCCAAGGCGCTCGGCGAGGTCGAGAACGCCGCCGACCTGACGGTGAAGATCCGGCCCTGGGTGACGGATGAGCTCGTCTACATGACCGCGGACGAGGAAGAGAAGCACACCGTCGCGCAGGCGAATGCGAGGCTGACCGCCTCCAACGAGTTCGCCGAGCCTCGCGTGTCGGTGCGGCGCGGACCGCTGATTCACGAAGTGCCGGTGCAGGAGGTCGTGTTCGTAGACGCGTCGCCGCAGCAGATCGTGAGCGTGCCGGCGGCGATGATCCCGTTCCTGGAACACGATGACGCCAACCGCGCCCTGATGGGCGCCAACATGCAGCGTCAGGCGGTACCGCTCGTGACGCCCGCGGCGCCGCTGGTGGCCACCGGGATCGAGCAGCGCGCGGCCCGCGATTCGGGTCACATGTTGCTCGCGGACGTGACCGGCACCGTTACGGACGTCACCGCCAAACTGATCGAGATCGATCGGGGCAAGGCGGGCAAGAAGGTTTATCGGCTGCGCAAGTTCGAGCGCTCGAACACCGCCACGTGCATCAGCCAGCGACCCACCGTTGCCATCGGAGACACGGTGACGGAAGGCGAGGTGATCGCGGAGAGCATGGCAACCGACCTCGGGATGCTGGCGCTGGGCCAGAACATCCTCGTGGCATTCATGTTCTGGGAGGGCGGCAACTACGAGGACGCGATCGTGGTCAGTGAGCGCCTGGTCAGAGACGAGGTCTTCACGTCCATCCACATCGAGAAATACGAGGTCGAAGCGCGCGAGACCAAGCTGGGCGCGGAGGAGATTACGCGCGACATTCCGAATCAGACGGAGGGAGCGCTGCGCAATCTGGACGACACCGGCGTCGTGTATGTCGGCGCGGAGGTGAGTCCTGACGATGTTCTGGTTGGCAAGATCACGCCCAAGGGCGAGACGGAGCTGAGCGGCGAGGACCGGTTGCTTCGCGCGATCTTCGGCCGCGATGCGCGCGAGGTGAAGGACACCTCCAAGCACCTGCCCGCGGGCGAGTACGGTCGCGTGATCGATGTCCGCCGATTCTCGGCCGCGGAGGGCGCCGATCTGCAGGCCGGCGTCCAGGAAATGGTCCGCGTGAGCGTCGCGTCCAAGCGCAAGCTGATGGTGGGCGACAAGATGGCCGGGCGCCACGGCAACAAGGGTGTGATCTCGATGATCCTTCCCGACGAGGACATGCCGCACCTGGCCGACGGCACGCCGGTGGACATCGTGCTGAACCCGCTGGGCGTCGCGTCCCGGATGAATGTCGGGCAGACGCTCGAGACCCATCTCGGATGGGCCGCCCAGACGCTCGGATTCCGCGCGATCACCCCGGTGTTCGACAGCGCGACCGAGCAAGACATCCAGGACGCCCTGAAAGAGGCCGGGCTGCCCTTGGAGGGCAAGACCACGCTGTACGACGGGCGCAGCGGGGAGCGGTTCGACCAGGAGGTCGTGGTCGGCATCATCTACATGATGAAGCTGGGCCACATGGTGGATGACAAGATCCACGCTCGCTCCACGGGCCCCTACTCGCTGATTACGCAGCAGCCGCTGGGAGGCAAGGCTCAGATGGGCGGCCAGCGCTTCGGCGAGATGGAAGTGTGGGCGCTCGAGGCCTACGGCGCGGCACACACCCTGCAAGAGATGCTCACGGTCAAGTCGGACGACGTTCTCGGCCGCGTCAAGACCTACGAGGCGATCGTCAAGGGCGAGACCATTCTCGAACCCGGAATCCCTGAGTCGTTCCGTGTCCTCGTGAAGGAACTGCAGGCGCTGGGCGTAGCCGTGGACATTCTCGACGAGGCGGACGAAGAGGTGCCGCTGGTCGCCGAGCATGCCCACGACCTGCTTCCCGACCTCGACGGCATCAACATCCAGGGTCGTGAGTACCGGCTCTAGGAGGGCATCCGAGCATGCTTGAAGTCAATCGATTTAGCGCCATTCGGATCCACCTGGCATCGCCGGATCAGATCCGTTCATGGTCATACGGCGAGGTGATGAAGCCGGAGACCATCAACTACCGGACGCTCAAGCCGGAACGCGATGGATTGTTCTGCGAGCGGATCTTCGGTCCCACCAAGGACTGGGAGTGCGCCTGCGGCAAGTACAAGAAGATCCGCTATCGCGGGATCATCTGCGACAAGTGCGGCGTCGAGGTCACCCGCTCGCGCGTGCGCCGCGAGCGCATGGGTCACATCGAGCTGGCCGCGCCGGTCACGCACATCTGGTTTCTGAAGGGCACGCCAAGCCGGATCGGGCAGATCCTCGATATCAGCCCGCGCGACCTCGAGAAGATCGTCTACTTCGCCTCGTTCATCGTCACCGACCTGGATGAAGAGGCTCGCGAGGCCGCGCTCGGCCGGATCGATGAGGACAAAGCCGTCCGGCTTGCCGAGATCGATGCCGACATCCATGAGCGCGTCGCCGTCGTCGCCGAGCAGGCCGAGGAGCAGATCGAGCAGCTCGATGCTCAGCTCTCCGGCGAGCACGAGCGGCTCGACGCCGAGGCGGAGACCGCCATCGAGGGGTTCCAAGCCGAAGCGCAAGACGTTCGCGGGCTCGTGGCCAGCCTGGACGGAGAGACGTCGGACGACGACATCGGGCTGAGTTGGCTCTCGAAGCCGCTGGTCGAGGCCGGGACCACAGTCGGCGGCGACGTTGCGGACGGCGCCGATGCGGCCGCCGAAGTGGCCGTGAAGGAGCTGCACGACCGTACCGAAGCCGAGAAGCAGACCGCCTCAGATCGATTCGAGGCGGCCAAGGGAACCCAGCGCAAGGAAGCGGATCAGATAACCGCCTCCATCCAGGAAGAACGGACGCAGCTGGTCGCGGACGCCGAGGAGTATTTCAAGCAGCGGGCCGAGGACCTGACCACCTTGGAGCTGCATCAGCTGCTCTCGGAGCCCCGCTACCAGCAGCTGAGCCACACATGCAGCGACGTGTTCGAAGCCGGTATTGGCGGCGAAGCCATCCTCGAGCTCATCGACAACGTCAATCTCGATGAGCTTGCCGAAGAGCTGAGATCCGAGATTGAAGCGCCGTCGATCCAGCGCCAGAAGAAGGCGGCGAAGCGGCTTAAGGTCGTCGAGGCGTTCCGGCGCTCGGGCAACCGACCCGAGTGGATGGTCCAGTCGGTGCTGCCGGTGCTGCCGCCCGAGCTCAGGCCGATGGTGCAGCTCGATGGCGGCCGTTTCGCGACCAGCGATCTCAACGACCTCTATCGACGCGTGATCAACCGCAACAACCGGCTCAAGCGGCTGGTCGAGCTCGGAGCGCCGGAGATCATCGTCCGCAACGAGAAACGGATGCTGCAGGAAGCGGTGGACGCGCTGATCGACAACGGGCGGCGCGGCCGCGCCGTGACCGGCACCTCCAACCACCCGTACAAGTCGCTGAGCGACATGCTGCGAGGCAAGCAGGGCCGGTTCCGGCAGAACCTGCTCGGCAAGCGAGTGGACTATTCCGGACGGTCGGTGATCGTGGTCGGCCCCCACCTCAAGCTGAACCAGTGCGGGCTGCCGACCAAGATGGCGCTCGAGCTGTTCAAGCCGTTCGTGATGCGCAAGCTGGTCGACTATCTCCACGCCAGCAACATCAAGAGCGCGAAGCGCATGGTGGAGCACCCCGAGCCGGTGGTGTGGGACACGCTGGAAGAAGTCACGCGGGAACATCCGGTGCTGCTCAACCGCGCGCCGACGCTGCACCGCCTTGGGATCCAGGCGTTCGACATCGTGCTCGTCAGGGGGAGCGCGATTCAGATTCACCCACTCGTCTGCACCGCCTTCAACGCCGACTTCGACGGCGACCAGATGGCCGTGCACGTGCCGCTCAGTCGGGCGGCACAGGACGAGGCGCGGCAGCTCATGAAGAGCACGCGCAACATCCTGTCACCGGCCGACGGCTCGCCGATCATCAGCCCGACCAAGGACATGGTGCTGGGCTGCTACTACCTCACCGAGATGCGGGAGGGCGGCAGGGGCGAAGGCAAGGCGTTCGCGGACTTCGACGACGCGATCCTTGCCTTTGAACACGAAGCGATCGGCCTTCAGGCCAAGATCAAGGTCCGCATGTCGTCGAAGGACTTCCCGATCGACGAGGACACGGAGCTCGAGAACCCGTATCTCGAGACGAGCGTCGGGCGAATCATCTTCAACACGGCGCTGCCGCGAGAGCTCAGGTTCGTCAATGAACGGCTCGACAAGGGCGGGCTGCGCCGGGTGGTTGCGGGAGTCTTCTATGCCGCCGGTATCGAGGTCACGGCGGAGGTCGCGGATCACATGAAGGACCTCGGCATGCACTGGGCCACGCAGTCGGGCGTGACGATGGGGATTCAGGACCTCGTGATTCCGCCGATCAAGCGCGCCGTCCTCAAGGACACCAACGCCGCGGTCGAGTCGATCGAGGACAACTTCGCGCAGGGGCTGATCACCGATGACGAGCGCTACGCGCTCACCGTGAAGGCGTGGACCGACGCGATGAGCACGGTCTCCGAATCCGTGTCAGACGCGCTCAACCCGCTTGGACCCGTCTACATGATGGGGAACTCCGGCGCCGCGAAAGGGAACTTTGACCAGCTGCGCCAGATCGCCGGGATGCGCGGCCTGATGTCCGACCCGAGCGGCCGGATCATCGAGATGCCGGTACGCGCCAACTTCCGCGAGGGGTTGAGCGTGCTGGAGTACTTCATCTCCACGCACGGCGCGCGCAAGGGGCTAGCCGACACCGCGCTCCGAACCGCCGACAGCGGGTATTTGACGCGGCGCCTGGTCGATGTGGCGCAGGACGTCATTGTGGTTGGCGAGGACTGCGGCGCCTCCGAGGGCATCTGGATCCGCAAGGCCGCGGCGGATGAGGTGACCGAGTCGGTCGGCAGGCGCGCATTTGGACGGATCGTGGCGTCGCCGGTCGTTCATCCCGAGACGGGCGAGATCATCCTCCCGGACAGGGCGCTGATCGTCCGCGAACTCGCCGATCGGATCGACGAGGTCGACATCGAGTCCGTGCACGTTCGGTCTGTCGCCCGCTGTCGGAACGACCGCGGCGTGTGCCAGGCGTGCTACGGAATGGACCTGGCGCGCCACGCCAAGGTGGCGGAGGGCGCCGCGGTGGGCATCATCGCCGCTCAATCGATGGGCGAGCCCGCCACACAGCTCACCATGCGGACCTTCCACCTCGGCGGGATCGCGGCCGGCGCCGACATCGTGCAGGGCCTGCCGCGGGTCGAGGAGCTCTTCGAGGCGCGCGTGCCGAAGGGCGTGGCGGTGATGAGCGACCTGGGCGGCACCGCCGAGATCTTCGAAGAGGGCGGCCAGTACCACATCCGCGTCATCGCCGCGCACGTGCGCGAGCGCGAGTATGAGCTGAAGGAGGGGATGGTCGCGATCGTCGAGGACGGCCAGGCGGTTTCCAAGGACGACACGCTCGCGTTGCCGAAGGCCGCCGCCGAGGAGGTGCTCGAGCGGAAGTCCAAGAGCAAGTCGAACCGGATCAGCAAGCGCGCGCTCGCCAAGGTCTCGGATCAGGGAGTCATGGCCGAGGCCGACGGAACGGTCGAAATCACGCAGACCAAGATCACGCTGCGCTCGGAGACGGAGGAAGCGGTCGAGTATCGCGCCTCGCTCGCGGCCGAGCTTCGGATTCAGAACGGTCAGTTCGTCGAGAAGGGGCTGCAGCTCACCGACGGATCGCTGAATCCGCAGGACATCCTGCGGCTGCGCGGTCGCGCCGCGCTCGAGCGATACATCGTGGACGAGGTTCAGAGCGTCTATCGAATCGTCGGCGTGGCGGTCAACGACAAGCACATCGAGGTGATCGTTCGACAGATGCTGCGGCGCGTGGTCGTGGACTCGGTGGGCGACACCGAGCTCCTACCGGGGACGCTGGTCGACTACTGGACCTTTGAGCAGACCAACGCCGAGGCCATAGACGCCGGCAAGCGACCCGCAACGTATCACTGGGTCTTGCTCGGAGTCACCAAGGCCTCGCTCAACAACGAGAGCTTCCTTGCGGCTGCATCCTTCCAGGACACGACCCGGGTGCTGACCGAGGCCGTGGTGGACGGCAAGGTGGATCACCTGCACGGGCTCAAGGAGAACGTCATCATCGGGAAGTTGATACCCGCGGGAACCGGCTGGAAGCGGTCCGGGGGTCTCGCGCTGGGCGAGCCCGAGAAGGTCGACGAGCTGCCGGCCGGAGCGGACGGCGATGTGCCGGAGATCACGGGCGCCACTGGCGATGGCGACGGTACGGCGGCGGATAACGGGTCCGAGGAAAGCGCGGCCGAGGTCCCCGTGACCCAAGGCCTCAAACCGGTGCTTGCGCCGCCGGCGACGAAGGACGCCTTCACAGGCTTCTTGGGGACGCGCGATCCGCAAGTGGTGGATGAGATGAGCGTGGACAGCGACAGTGAGGCGGGCGCGGACGCATGAGCGGTCGGCGTTGACGGTGGATCGGGCCGGTGATAGGTTTTGTTTCTGCCACGCGCGTACTCGCGCAGGCACCGAAATCCTTGCTCAACCGGTAAGCTCGAGCCATGCCCACCATTAATCAACTGGTCCGAAAAGGCCGCCGCAAGTCGCGAAAAAAGGTGCAGGCGCTTGCTTTGCACTTCGCGTACAACGGCTTGAAGCGTCGTATGGTCCGCACGGGCGGGTCGCCGCAGAAGCGCGGCGTATGCACGCTGGTCCGGACCGTCACCCCCCGAAAGCCCAACTCCGCGTTGCGGAAGGTCTGCCGGGTGCGTCTCTCGAACGGTATGGAGGTAACGGCGTACATCCCGGGCGAGGGGCACCGGCTCCAAGAGCACTCGGTGGTCCTCATCCGCGGCGGCCGGGTCAAGGACCTTCCGGGCGTGCGCTATCACGTGGTACGCGGCCCGCTCGACTCGACCGGAGTCGAGGGGCGCAAGCGCGGGCGCTCCAAGTACGGCACCAGGCGCGGGGGCTAGCGGGAGCCGTCACGGCCCGGCTGCAATTGCACGCACCAGGCGATACGACCATGCCACGCAGCAACCCACCCCTCCGCCGGCTGACGAACGGGCGCTGAGGCATGCCGCGACGTAAGCGCCCGGACCGCCGAGTGGTCGCGCCGGACCCTCGATTCGGCAATCGAACCGTTCAGCGGTTCATCAACAAGGTCATGCACAGCGGCAAGAAGTCCACCGCGCAGGCGATCGTCTACGGCGCATTCGACTTGGTCGAGGAGCGCACCGGCGGTCCGGCGATCGACACCTTCGAGGCGGCCGTTCGCAACGTGATGCCGCAGGCCGAGGTCAAGCCGCGGCGCGTCGGCGGCGCGACCTATCAGGTGCCGGTGGAGATTCGCGGCGACCGCCGCTACTCCCTGGCGGTGCGCTGGATCATTGAGTCGGCCCGCCGCCGTCCCGGCAGGTCGATGCGGGAACGGCTGGCGAGTGAGCTGGTCGAGGCCAGCACCGGACAGGGCGGCGCCGCCCGTCGGCGGGAAGACATGCACCGCATGGCCGACGCCAACCGCGCGTTCGCGATCTACGCCTACTAACGCCGCACGAGTTCCCGATGCAGGACCCGGACGTCAGACGGACGCGCAATATCGGCATCATCGCCCACATCGATGCCGGCAAGACCACCACCACCGAGCGCATCCTGTTCTACACCGGCCGGATCCATCGCATCGGCGAGATCGACGCCGGCACGACGCAGATGGATTGGATGGCCCAGGAGCGCGAACGCGGCATCACCATCGTGGCGGCCGCCACCTCGAGCTTGTGGCGCGAGCACCGCATCAACATCATCGATACGCCCGGGCATGTCGATTTCACCGCGGAAGTCGAGCGATCGCTGCGGGTGCTC
Source organism: Chloroflexota bacterium (assembly GCA_965247475.1). Lineage (GTDB taxonomy): Bacteria > Chloroflexota > UBA11872 > UBA11872 > UBA11872. The sequence continues at coordinate 1,159,283 of OZ252016.1, read as the reverse complement.
GACGGCGGTGTGGTGGTGTTCGATGCGGTCCAGGGCGTGGAACCGCAATCCGAGACCGTGTGGCGGCAGGCCGACAAGTATCAAGTTCCGCGGATCGCGTTCATTAACAAGATGGACCGAGTCGGCTCCGACTTCGACAACGCCGTTCAGTCGATCCGCGACCGCCTGGGTGCGAACCCGATTCCACTGCAACACGCGATCGGGGCCGAGCACGCGTTCCGGGGCGTGGTGGACCTCATCGAGATGCGCGCGTTTATCTGGGAAGCCGCGGATTCAATCGAGCCGACCGTCGGACCGATTCCGGACGATGTCGCCGAGGAAGCCGCGGTCCGCCGCGAGCAACTGATCGAGTCGGTCGCCGAAGTCAACGACGCGATTGCCACCAAGTACGTCGAAGGCCTGAGCATTGGCCCCGAGGATCTGCGCCGCGCGCTCCGCGAGATCACGGTGGCGTCTCTGGGCGTACCCGTCCTCATGGGGACCGCGCTGCGAAATCGCGGCATTGAGCCGCTGCTGGACGCGGTCGTCGACTACTTGCCGTCGCCGGTCGACAAGCCGCCTGTTACCGGCGTGAATCCGAAGTCGGGCGAGGACGAGCAGCGGCGACCGCTGGACGACGAGCCGTTCGCCGCGCTCGCGTTCAAGATCGTGGCGGATCCGCATGCCGGGAAGCTCGCGTATTTCCGGGTCTATTCCGGATCGGCCCAGCCGGGCGCCACGCTCCTGAACGTAATGAGCGGGAAGCGCGAACGGATCAACCGGGTCCTGCGGATGCACGCCGACAAGCGCGAGGAGATCGTGGGGACGATCGGTGTGGGCGACATCCTGGCGGCCGTCGGCCTTCGAGGCACATCCACCGGCGATACGCTCACGGACCCGAGGTACCCGATCCTGCTCGAGTCCATCGCCTTTCCGGACCCGGTGGTCACGATCGCCATCGAACCGAAGAGCCGGGCCGATCAAGATCGAATCCTCGAGGCGCTGCAAAAGCTCGGCGACGAAGACCCGACCTTCCGCGTGACCCTGGACGACGAGACCGGACAAACGCTGATCGCCGGAATGGGTGAGCTCCATCTCGAGGTCATCGTGGATCGTCTACTGCGCGAATACCGGGTCGGGGCCAGCGTTGGCTGCCCGCAGGTGTCCTACCGCGAGCGGCCGCGCGCCGAGGCGTCCGGCCACGGTCGATTCGTCCGGCAGACGGGTGGCCGCGGCCAATATGGTGACGTTCGCATCGAGATGACCCCGCTAGAGCCGGGCGGCGGCGTGGAGGTAGGCCTGCGCATCACGGGGGGTGCGATCCCACGCCAGTTCCTGCCGTCCGTGGAGAAGGGCATGCGGCGGGCGCTGCTCAGCGGGCGCGCGGGATATCCGGTTACCGACATCCGCGTCACGGCGGTCGACGGCTCGTTCCACGACGTCGACTCGTCGGAGATGGCGTTCGAGATTGCCGGCGCCATGGCGGTCGCCGATGCGCTCAAGCGGTCCGGCACCGACGTGATGGAGCCAATCATGCACGTTCAGGTCGTGGTACCTGAACGGCACGTCGGCGATGTCCTGGGGGGATTGTCCGCGAAGCGGGCCACCATCAAGGGGGCCGAGATGCGCAGCGGGTCGCACGTCATCGAGGCAGAGGTACCGCTGGCGACCATGTTCGGGTACGCTAGTGATTTGCGTTCCGTGACCCAGGGTCGCGGGACATTCTCGATAGAGTTTTCGCGCTACGCCGTGTCGCGCGGATCTGGCGCGGCGAGCGCGGTCCGGTCAGAGGCATAGGTCGAGAAGCGCCCGTCGACTGCGGCGGTGCTTGGGGGCGACACGAATGGCACGAGAGAAGTTCGAGCGGGACAAGCCGCACGTAAACGTCGGCACGATCGGACACGTGGATCACGGCAAGACCACGCTGACCGCCGCCATGACGAAGGTGCTCGCACTCAAGGGGTTTGCTGAATTCACGGCGTTCGAGCAAATCGACAAAGCGCCCGAGGAAAAAGAGCGGGGCATCACGATCTCGATCGCGCACGTGGAGTACGAGACAGAGAACCGCCACTACGCGCATATCGACGCGCCCGGCCACCGCGACTACATCAAGAACATGATCACGGGGGCCGCGCAAATGGACGGCGCCGTTCTGGTCGTCAGCGCACCCGACGGCCCGATGCCGCAGACGTTCGAGCACGTGCTGCTGGCCCGCCAAGTCGAGGTCCCGGCCATGCTGGTGTATCTCAACAAGGTGGATCTGGTCGACGACGAGGAACTGATCGAGCTGGTGGAGCTCGAGTTGCGCGACCTGCTCAACAAGTACGAGTTCCCGGGCGACGATGTGCCAATCATCCGCGGCAGCGCACTGCAGGCCCTCGAATCCGAGAGCGACGATATCGATGCGCCGGAATACGCGTCGATTCTGGAGCTCGCCGACTATATCGATTCGTACATCCCCGAGCCCCAGCGTCCGACCGATCAGCCGTTCTTGATGCCAATCGAGGATGTGTTCGGGATCAAGGGACGCGGCACGGTCGTGACGGGTCGCGTCGAGCGCGGCATCATCAAGTCAGGTTCCGAAGTGGACATCGTCGGGATGCGCGACGAGATTGAAACCCGTGTGGTCACGGGAGTCGAGATGTTTCGCAAGACGCTCGACGAGGGCGTCGCCGGCGACAACCTCGGCACGCTGCTGCGCGGCGTCGAGCGCGACGACATCGAGCGTGGGATGGTGCTCGCGGCGCCCGGCTCGATCACTCCGCACACCGAATTCAAGGCGCAGGTGTACGTGCTGACCAAGGATGAGGGCGGCCGCCACACGCCCTTCTTCACGGGCTACCGACCGCAGTTCTACATCCGCACCACCGACGTGACGGGCGAGGTGCGTCTGCCCGGCGGGACCGAGATGGTCGTGCCCGGTGACAACATCGAAATGTCCGTGTCGCTGCAGGCGCCGATCGCTCTCGAGGACGGCGTGCACTTCGCGATCCGTGAAGGTGGGGTCACAGTCGGCGCCGGCGTGGTCACCGAGATCGTTACCTAACGCTCATGGCACAGGGGCGCGCGTCAGTCAACGCACCTCGAGGTTCGGCGGCGAGGCACTCCAAGTCCTCCCGATCCCGGCGGCAGACGCCGCGTCAGCGCATTCGGATTCGGCTCAAGGCGTACGACCACCGGGTGCTCGATCAAGCCGCGCGGCGAATCATCGAGGCGGCGGGCCGAACCGGCGCCGAAGTCAAGGGACCCATCCCGCTCCCGACCGACACGGAACGCTGGACGGTCATCCGCTCGCCATTCATCGACAAAGACTCACGCGAACAGTTCGAAATGCGCACGCACAAGCGCCTGATCGATGTCATCGACCCGACACAGCAGACGATGGACGAACTGCTGCGGCTTCAGCTGGCCGCCGGCGTAGACATCGAATTGAAGTCGTAGCCGTGGCGCTTGGAATCGTGGGCAGGAAAGCCGGGATGACGCAGGTCTTCGACGACCAGGGACGCGCGCACGGCGCCACCGTTGTCGAGGCCGGACCGTGTCATGTCACGCAGGTCAGGAGCGCGGAGCGCGACGGCTACACGGCGGTGCAGCTCGGATTCGATCCCGGCAATCCGCGCCGGCTCACGGGCGGCCAGCGCGGGCACCTGGGCGACCTGGCGCCCTACCGCGTCCTGCGCGAGTTCCGGACCGACGGCGAGGCCGAGCTGGCGGTGGGTGACCAAGTGACCGTGGAGTCCTTCTCCGCCGGCGACATCGTCAATGTCTCGGGCGTATCAAAGGGCAAGGGGTTTGCCGGGGTCGTCAAGCGCCATGGTTTTCGAGGCGGTCCACGCACGCACGGGCAGTCAGATCGTCTGCGCGCGCCGGGGTCGATCGGCGCTGGAACATCCCCCAGCCGCGTCTTCAAGGGCCTTCGGATGGCCGGCCGGCTCGGCGGCAAACGGGTAACCGTACAGAACGCGCGCATTCTCGAAGTCGACGTGGAGCGGAACCTGCTCGTCGTCGGAGGCGCGGTGCCCGGCCCGCGCGGCCAGGTCGTGGAAGTCCGTCCCACGGCGCGGGAGGTCGACGGCTGATGGCCGCGCGATCGCGCAAGGCCGCGGTAGTCGAGGTCGTTTCCGAGACGGAGTTTGGGACCCCGTCGGAAAGCCCCGAGCTGCTTCACCGCGCGCTGCGGTTGCAGGCGCAGGCGCGCCGGCAGGGAACGCAGAGCACGAAGTCGCGGGGCGATGTGGTCGGCAGCACGGCCAAGTTGTACCGGCAGAAGGGAACCGGCCGTGCACGCGCGGGCGATGCGCGTGCGAGCCAGCGGCGAGGCGGCGGCATTGCGTTCGGGCCGAGGTCGCGCGACGTTCACCGGCGGATCAATCGGCGCGAGCGTCGGCACGCGCTGGCGACCGTCCTGGCGGCGAAGGCCCGCGATCAGCGTGTCCACCTGGCGAAGACCTGGGGGGAGGCTGCCAGGACCAAAGACCGTGCCGCCTGGCTGGCGGCCAGCGGCCTTGTCGGCCGCGTGCTGCTGGTCGACGTGGAGCCGCCCGAAGACCTGCGCCGTTCCTCGGCGAACCTCGTCGACGTCAAGGTCGCTCCGGCGGGCGCGATCGGCTTCTACGACATCGCGTCGTCGGACCATGTCGTACTCAGCGAAGCTGCCCTCACCGCGCTGAAGGGGGCAAAGCGTGGCCGCTGACGCCGCCGCGATACTGGTCCGGCCCATCGTGACCGAGAAATCTACGGTGATGGGGGAGGACCGCAAGTACGCCTTTGAGGTCCGGCCATCGGCCGGCAAGCACGATGTTCTTCGCGCGGTCGAGGCGATGTTTCACGTCGAAGTCGCGCGCGTCAATATCATGAACGTGCGGGGCAAGCCGCGCCGGTTCGGCCGGTTCCGCGGATACCGCTCGGACTGGAAGAAAGCGGTGGTGACCCTCCGCGAGGGTCATAGCATCGACATATACCCAGGGACCTAGACGTTATGGGGCTGCGAAACTACAACCCGACTTCGCCAGGACGGCGGGGCTACATCTCCGTCGATCGCGAGGAATTGACGAGCGACAAGCCGCACAAGCCGGCGATCCAGCCGCTCAAGGCGAACGCCGGGCGAAACAACCAGGGAAAGATCACCGTTCGCCGGCGGGGCGGCGGCGCCAAGCGTCTGTACCGGGTGATCGACTGGCGGCGCGACAAGTTCGGCGTGCCGGCCAGCGTCGCCAGCATCGAGTACGACCCGAACCGCACGGCGAACATTGCACTGCTCCACTATCGCGACGGCGAGAAACGCTACATCCTCGCTCCCTTGGGGGTGCACGTCGGGCAGGACCTCATCTCGGGACCCGAATCCGAGCCGCGGCCGGGGAACGCTATGCCGCTCATAAACATGCCTGCGGGCACCGAAGTGCACGCGGTTGAGCTGCAGCCGGGCGGTGGCGCGCAGATCGTTCGATCCGCCGGCGTCGGCTGCCGGTTGATGGCCAAGGATCGAGGACTGGCCACGCTCCGCATGCCCTCCGGCGAGATGCGCCAGGTCTCGGTGGCCTGCATGGCGACCGTCGGGCGCGTCGGGAACGCGGATCACAGCAACCAGTCGACCGGAAAAGCCGGACGCAACCGCTGGCGACGACGGCGTCCGAAGGTCCGTGGCTCCGCCATGACGCCGCGGGATCACCCGCACGGCGGCGGCGAAGGCAAGGCGCCCATCGGGCTCGACGGTCCCAAGACACCGTGGGGCAAGCCGGCGCTCGGGTTCCGAACCCGGGTCGGCCGGCGGCCCAGCGACAAGTTCATCGTTCGACGGCGGCACAAGTAGCGGCTATGTCACGCAGCACGAAGAAGGGCTGGTACCTCCATCCGAAGCTGGCGAAGCGCGTGGCCGAGGCTGGCCGAAGCCGTCAACAGCAAGTCATCCGAACCTGGAGTCGCGCCAGCGTGATCCATCCAGACATGGTCGGGCTGACGATCGCCGTTCATGACGGACGCCGCCACGTGCCGGTGTACATCACTGAGAACATGGTGGGGCACCGGCTCGGCGAGTTCGCGCCGACGCGAACCTTCCGCTCCCATTCGTCGGGGCGCAGCACCTCGCCGCAAGGACCGTAGGGAGCCATGGAAGTATCGGCGACGGCCAAGTACGTGCGCATCGCGCCGCAAAAGGCGCGGCTGGTCGCTCGGTCCATCAAGGGCCTCACGGCCGTGGAGGCGATGGCGGCGCTGGCCTTTCTGCGTAATCGCGGCGCTTCCTCCATCGCAAAGGTCGTCAAGTCGGCGGCCTCCAACGCCGAGAACAACTACGGGCTCGATCGCGAGGAGCTGACGGTTCGCGATGTTCGGATCGATCAGGGGCCGTCGCTGCGTCGCTTTCGCGCGAAGGCCCGCGGACGCATCGGTCCGTATCGCAAGCGGTCGAGTCACATCACCGTGGTCGTGGACGACGGGAGCTGACGGGATATGGGACGCAAGGTTCATCCCATCGGATATCGCCTGGGTTACACGAAGCAATGGGTCAGTACGTGGTATGCGGATCGGGACTACACGGAATTGCTCGCCGAGGACTTGGAGATTCGGGATCTCGTGCGCCGCTTTCTCGAGAACCCGGCGCGTCGCGAACAACGACCGGGCGGGCGACGCCGGGGGCTCGGCGCGGGCGTCTCGCGGATTGACATCGAGCGCACGGTCAGCCAGGTCCGCGTGGTGATTCATACGGCCCGGCCGGGGATCGTGATCGGACGGGGCGGCTCGAATCGCGAGGGAATCCAGCGGCGCATCGAACGCCATACCGGCAAGCGAACACTCGTGGACGTGCAGGAGATCGGGCAGGCCGAGCTCGACGCGTTTCTGGTTGCTCGCAACGTTGCCGAGCAGCTCGAGCGCCGCGTCTCGTTTCGGCGTGCCATGAAAATGACGGCCGAGCGCAGCATGCGGGCGGGCGCCCAGGGCGTGAAAGTGATGGTCAGCGGGCGCCTGGGCGGACGCGAGATGGCGCGCACCGAGTTCGAGTTGCTCGGCACGGTGCCTCTCCAGACCCTCGACGCCGACGTCGACTTTGGGTTCACCGAGGCGCGCACGACCTATGGCCGAATCGGCGTGAAGGCGTGGGTGCATCGCGGATCGGCGCTGACCGACGACGTCGAGCTGCTCGGCGAGACCGTCGCACCCGCCTCGAGCGGCCGGCGCCGGGCGCCGCAACGGCGCTGATCGACGATGTTGATGCCCAAGCGCACGAAGTTTCGCAAGGCGCATCGCGGGCGCCGGCGCGGCACGGCCCAGCGCGGCAATCGCCTCACCGTGGGTGACATTGGGCTTCAGGCCCGGACCGCCGGGTGGGTCGACAGCCGCGAGATCGAGGCGGCGCGCCGCGCCATCTCTCACCACGTGAGCCGGGGCGGCCAGGTGTGGATCCGCATCTTTCCGGACAAGCCCGTCACTGGAAAGCCGGCCGAGACGCGCATGGGCAGCGGCAAGGGCAACGTCGAGCGCTGGGTGGCGGTTGTGCGCCCGGGGCGCATGATGCTCGAGATGGCCGGCGTGGATCACGAAACGGCTCAGGAGGCCATGCGGTTGGCCTCGCACAAGTTCTCCGTGCGGACCCGGATCGTGACGCGCGATGCGGAGGTTGTTGTTGGCTGACATGGGTGAGCTTCGAGCCCTCGGGGCCGATGAGATCTCGCGGCGGCTGGACGAGACCAGAGAAGAGTTGTTCCGCCTGCGAATGCAGCACGCAACCCTGCAGCTCTCGGACACGTCGCGCCTGCGTCAGGTGCGGCGTGAGATCGCTCAGATTCTGACCGTGGTGCGCGAGCGCGAGCTGGCGCCGGCGACTGAGCCCGGGGCGGGGGGCTAGCGGCAATGGCGGCAATTGGGCGCGGGCGGCGATCTGGGCGCGTCGTCAGCAACAAGATGGACAAGACGATCGTCGTCGAAGTCGAGCTATTTCGGCGCCACCGGATCTACCGAAAGCCGGTGCGCGTGCGGCGGCGGCTCGTCGCCCACGACGTCGACAACACGTGCGAGATTGGCGACCTCGTGGAGATCGAAGAGTCGCGGCCACTGAGCCGCCGCAAGCGGTGGCGGCTCGTGACGGTTGCGCAGCGGGCCGCGCTCACGGTCGAGGAGGAAGCAGCGGTGGCTACGGCCGCCCAGGAAGGCATGGAGCTTGATTCAGAAGCAGACGAGACTCCGGGTAGCGGACAATAGCGGTGCCCGCGAGATCATGTGCATTCGCGTGCTGGGCGGTTCCTCGCGCAGGTACGCGTCGGTCGGCGACGTGGTCGTGGCGAGCGTCAAGCAGGCCGTGCCCAACAGCGCCGTGCCCAAGGGCTCGGTGGTCCACGCGGTCGTCGTGCGCGTCGCCAAGGAGTACCGCAGGCCCGACGGCTCGCATATCAAGTTCGACGACAACGCCGCCGTCGTGCTCGAAGGCTCCGCGCCCCGCGGCACCCGAATCTTCGGACCGGTCGCCCGTGAGCTTCGCGACAAGCAATTCACGCGCATCGTGTCACTCGCACCCGAGGTGATCTAGGCGGATGGCAAAGACCCGCAGATTCCGGATTCGCAAGGGCGATACGGTCGAAGTCGTCGCCGGGAGGGACCGCGGCCAGCGCGGCACGATCGAGCGCGTTGTGCCGTCGTCCGGGAACGTTGTGGTCGAGGGCATCAACGTTCGGAAGCGGCATACGCGCCCGCGCGCCGTTGGACAGCCGGCAGGTATCATTGAGTTCAACGCCCCGCTCGACGCCTCAAACCTGATGCTCGTGTGTCCGCATTGCGCCGAACGCACGCGCGTCGGGTACCGAATCGCGAGCGACGGTCACAAGACCCGGCACTGCAAGAAGTGCAACGAATCGGTGGATGCCTGATGGCGCGCCTGCTTGACGCGTATCGCGAGACGGTCCGGCCCCAGCTGATCCAAGAGCTGGGCTATCGGAACGCGCACCAGGCGCCCCGGCTCCAGAAGATCGTCGTCAACGTCGGCATTGGCGAGGCCATCAGCTCTGATGCGATCGTGGACCACACCGTGCGCGACATCAGCACCATCACGGGGCAGCGGCCCATCGTGACGCGCGCGCACCGGAGTGTCGCCGCGTTCCGGCTACGCGCCGGGCAGCGCGTGGGTGTCAAGACCACGTTGCGCGGCCGCCGGATGTACGAGTTCTTCGACCGGCTCGTCAATCTGGCAATCCCGCGGCTGCGGGACTTCCGCGGAGTCCCTACCCGATCGTTCGACGGGCGCGGCAACTACACGCTCGGGCTCCCCGAGCAACTCATCTTTCCCGAGATTGACTACGATCAAATCGATCAGATCCGGGGATTCGAAGTCACGTTTGTCACGTCCGCGAACAGCGACACCGAAGGCCGACGGCTCCTCGAACTGATGGGGATGCCGTTCCAGCGCGCGGCGGCGTAGGACCGAAGCTATGGCAGGACAGTCGAAGATTCAGAAGTGGAAGCGGGAACAACGCGAGTTCCTCAATCCGAACTTCGACGAGAAGCCGCTGCGCCGGCGGAAGCTGAAATACAAGGTCCGGTACAAGAACCGCTGTACCCTGTGCGGGCGTCCGCGCGCCTACATCCGGCGATTTGGCATGTGCCGGATCTGCTTTCGCGAGCGTGCGGCGCGGGGCGAGATTCCCGGCATTACAAAAGCGAGCTGGTAGAGCAACCGATGACGGACCCCATTGCCGACATGCTCACCCGGATTCGCAACGCCATCACGGCGCGGCATCCGCGCGTGCGCGTCCCCCACTCCAACTTCAAGGCGCGGATCGCCGAGGTTCTGCGTGACGAGGGGTTCGTGCAGGCGGTGCGGATCCAGGAGGATGGTGTCAAGCGCTGGCTCGACATCGAGCTTCGCTACTTGGCGGACCAGCGGCCGGCGCTCCGCGGTGCCAAGCGCGTGAGCCGACCCGGCCTGCGCATTCATAGCCGTGCCCAAGAGATCCCGCGCGTGATGGGCGGCATCGGCGTCGCGCTGCTCTCCACGTCGGAAGGCGTGATGACCGGGCAGGCTGCGGTCAAGCGGCGCATCGGCGGCGAAGTTCTCTGTTTCGTCTGGTGATGCGATGTCGCGCATAGGGCTCCGGCCGGTTCGGATTCCGGATGGTGTGCAGGTCACGCTGGCCGGCGGCAACGCCGTGACCGTCACCGGGCCGAAAGGCGCCCTCGAACAGCGAATGCCGGCGGCGATGCGGATCGAGCAGCGTGACGGCTCGCTGATCGTGTCCCGGCCGGACGACGAACGACAGAATCGAGCCTTCCACGGGCTGACCCGTCAGTTGCTCAACAACATGGTGGTTGGCGTGTCGGAGGGCTACGAGCGGCGCTTGGAGATTCAGGGGACTGGATTCCGCGCCAACCTGCAGGGCGCCACCCTCGATCTGCAGCTGGGGTTTTCGCACCCCACGCGCGTTGCGGCCCCGGACGGAATCGAATTCGAAGTGCCGGACACGACGCACATCGTCGTTCGCGGCACCGACAAGCAGCTCGTCGGCGAGGTTGCCGCTCGGATTCGCAAGATCCGCCCACCGGACGCCTACAAGGGCAAGGGCGTGCGCTACGAGGGCGAGCAGGTGCGGCGCAAGCCCGGCAAGGCGGCGATCACGTCGGCCGTCGGCGTGGGCCGGGCGTAGGCTGATATGGCACCGATGACGCGAGCAGCGGCGCGGGAGAGGCGGCACCGCAGGCTTCGGCAGCGACTCGTCGGAACCACCGATCGGCCGCGCCTGGCGGTGTTTCGCAGCTTGAAGCACACCCAGGCCCAAGTGATCGACGACTCACGCGGCCAAACGCTCGCGGCCGCCTCCACCCTGGAGCCGGATATTCCAGACGGACATAAGGCGAACCGCAGCCTGGAAGTCGGCCGTCGCATAGCGGCGCGAGCGCGACAACTAGACATAAAGCACGTCGTCTTCGACCGCGGCGGGTTCAAGTTTCACGGCCGCGTCAAGGCGGTCGCCGACGGCGCCCGCGAGGGTGGATTGGACTTTTGATGATGGCTTCGAATCGTGCTCGCCGGGGGCCGTTCCCGTCCGCCAGCGCGGACGCCGACCAGATGCGCCTCGAGGATCGGGTGGTGCGAATCACGCGGGTATCGAAGGTCGTGCGGGGCGGGCGGCGCTTCGGGTTCAATGCGATTGTCGTCGTCGGTGACCGCGCGGGTCGCGTCGGTGTCGCCATGGGGCGCGCACGCGAGGTCGCGGACGCGATTCGGAAGGGTCAAGAGCGTGCTCGGCGATCGCTCATCGATGTTCCCATCACGGAGGATGGATCGATCCCGCACTACGTGGAGGCGGCCTTCGGCGCCTCCAAAGTGATACTCCGGCCCGCCGGACCCGGAACCGGGGTGATCGCGGGCGGCGCCGTTCGAGCGGTGGTCGAGCTCGCCGGGATTCGAAATATCTTGACGAAGATCATTGGCTCCACGAACGCAATCAACGTCGCGCGTGCCACGCAGCAGGGACTCGAGAGCCTCGAGGTAGCCGAGGAAGCCGTGGCGCGTCGAATGCGAGGCGCTCCGGTGACGACCGGTGGCTGAGCTGCGGCTGCGGCAAGTTCGCAGCGCGATTGGCTCGACCCAGCGGCAACGAGCCACACTGCGCGCGCTTGGGCTGAACCAGATCGGCGCCACCTCCCGCCGGCCCGATAACGAAGCGGTGCGCGGCATGGTGGCTGCTGTGCGGCATCTGCTCGCGATCGACCCTGTGACGGTCGACAGGCAATCACAGGACTGAGCGATGAAGCCCCACGAGATCGCGGCGGGCGGAAAGCGTAAGCAGAAGCGCAAGCGCGTGGCCCGTGGTGAAGGGTCCGGGCGCGGCCGGACCGCCGGGCGCGGCACGCTTGGCCAGGGCGCGCGGGCCGGCCCGGGTCCAATCCCCGGGTTCGAAGGCGGGCAAACGCGCCTGATCATGCAGTTCCCCTCTCGTCGCGGGTTCACCAATGCGCGTTTTCGCACGGATTTCCAACCGGTCAACGTCGGTCGCTTGAACGTGTTCGATGCGGGGACGTTGGTAGGGCCGAAGGAGCTGATCGAGCGAGGCCTGATACGTCCGGGCCTGTTCAAGATCCTGGCCGGCGGCGAGCTCGACCGGGCGCTGACGGTTCGCGCCCCCAAGTTCTCGGCCGCGGCACAGAAGAAGATCGAAGGCGCCGGAGGAGCGGTCGAGGAGCTTGCTGAGTGATCCAGACGGCGGTCACGGCGTTTCGACTGCCGGACGTGCGCCGCAAGATTCTGTTCACCGTCGGGTTGCTGATCCTCTTTCGACTCGTTGCCCACATCCCGCTGCCGGGCATCGAGACGTCCCAACTGCGAGAGTTCTTCGCCGGCAATCAGCTCCTGGGCTTTCTGAACCTCCTCTCGGGCGGCGCTCTCGAGAACTTCTCGGTTGTCGCGCTGGGCGTGTACCCGTACGTGACCGCCTCGATCGCGTTCCAGGTGTTGATTCCGATGATTCCGCGCCTGCAAGAGATGCAGCGCGAGGGCGAGGCGGGTCGCCGTCGGATCGCGCAGTGGACGCGGCTGGCAACGATCCCGTTCGCGATGCTGCAGGGGTTTGGACAGCTCCAGATCCTTCGCCAGGCCGACCAGGGATTCGTGTCGCCCTCGTTGGGCGCGTTCGACATCTTCGTGATGCTCGTGGTCATGACAGCCGGCACGATGTTCTTGCTGTGGCTCGGCGAGTTGATCACGGAGAACGGCGTTGGCAACGGCGTCTCGATCATCATCTTTGCCGGAATCGTGGCCGGGGCGCCACGCGCGGTTGGCCAGGCGCTGTTCGGTGGCGAGAACCTCGCCGGATTCCTGGCTGTGGTGGTGATCGGCGTTTTCATGATCGCCGCGATCGTCTTCGTCCAGGAGGCGCAGCGCCGGATCCCCGTGCAGTACGCCAAGCGGATACGCGGGACCCGGATGTACGGCGGCCAGAGCACGCACATCCCGCTGCGCGTGAACTCGGCCGGCATGATCCCGTTGATCTTCGCGTTCTCGCTGATGCTGCTTCCGGCCACCGTCGCCAGCTACTTCGAAGGCAGCGGTCCGACCTGGCTGGGCAATCTGGCCCGCGTCATCGCCGAGGCCTTCAGCCCGCAGAATTTCATCTATTGGGCCTTCACATTCCTGCTGGTGATCGCGTTCACGTACTTCTACACGCTGGTGATCTTCCACCAGCAGAATCTTGCGGAGAACCTCCAGAAGAACGGGGGGTTCATCCCGGGGATCCGACCGGGGCGCCCAACCAACGCGTACCTGACGAGGGTCGTGAATCGGATCACGCTCGCGGGCGCCCTGTTCCTTGGCTTTGTTGCGATTCTCCCGTTCCTGGCGCAGCTCGTGACCAACGTGCAGGCCGTGGCGCTGAGCAGCACCGGGCTCTTGATCGTGGTCGGTGTGGTGCTCGACACCATGCGCCAGCTCGAGGCTCAACTGTTGATGCGCAACTACGAAGGGTTCATCCGGTAGGAGCGGTGGGCGATGATCGGATTATCGTGGTGCTGCTCGGCCCGCCGGGTTCTGGAAAGGGAACTCAGGGGGCGCTGCTCGCCGAGCGCGCGGGCATCCAGCACGTCTCGACTGGCGAGATGTTCCGCGCGGCGGTCAGCTGCGGCACGTCGGCGGGACTGCGGGCCGAAGCCTATCTCGAGTCCGGCGAGCTGGTGCCCGACGGAGTCGTGATGCAGCTCGTCGAGGAATACCTGGACAACCGGCGCGGCCAGGACCTGTGCTTGGACGGCTTCCCGCGGACCCGCCGTCAGGCTGAGGCGCTGGACTCGGTGCTCGAGCAGCTGGGCACCAGGCTCGCCGGCGTCTTTCTGCTCGAGATCTCCGACGAGGAAGCGCTGCGCCGGCTTTCCTGTCGGGGCCGGTCGGATGACGGCCCCGAGACCGCCAAGTATCGTCTCGAGCTCTACCACGAGCTCACCGAGCCGCTGGTGGACTACTACCACGCCCGAGGCGTCCTACGCCGGGTGGACGGCGAGGCGGAGATCGAGGTGGTCGCGAACGGGGTTGAGCGGCTCGTGGCGGAGGCGCGCTGATGCGGGGCTCGGGAATTGTCACCAAGTCGTCCGAGGAAATCGAGGCCATGCGGGCCGCCGGACGTTTGCTTGCCCAGACCTTGGCGGAGTTGCGATCGGTCGTCGAGCCCGGCGTCGCGACGCAGGCGCTGGATGCCCTCGCCGAGTCTTATATCCGAGATCACGGCGGGATCCCCTCGTTTCTCGGCGTCCCGTCCGGGCAACCGGACGGCGCCGCGTTTCCGGCCAGCATCTGCGCCTCGATCAACGATGTCATCGTTCACGGAATACCGAATGGAAAGCCACTGCTCGAAGGGGATATCATTAGTGTGGACTGCGGCATCATCCTGAATGGTTGGCATTCCGATGCTGCGGTTACACTCCCCGTCGGAGAGGTCTCGGACGAAGCCGCCCGGCTGATCGATGTCACGCAGCGGTCGCTGACGGCCGCGATCGCGGCTACGCGCGCGGGTGGTCATCTCGGTGACGTGGGGGCGGCGGTCCAGCGGGCAGCCGAGGCCGCTGGGTTCTCAGTCGTACGGAGGTTTGTAGGTCACGGTATCGGACGGTCGATGCACGAAGCACCGCAGATTCCCAATTTCGGGACGCTTGGAACCGGCTCGAAGCTCATCCCAGGGATGACGCTGGCCATTGAGCCGATGGTGAACATGAAAGTACCGGATGTGAAGTTCGATGACGATGGCTGGACGGCGCGCACGAGAGACGGCGAGCTGTCGGCCCATTTCGAGCACACGGTGGCGGTCACCGCAGACGGTGCGGCGATCTTGACCGCACCGTAGGCGCCTAGGGATGGCACACCGTTCGTCACGTGGGCGTGGAGCGATAGAACAGGAGCGTACGCCAAAATCAGACGTTATCGAGATCGAAGGCGAAGTCGTCGACAAGCTGCCGAACACGATGTTCATGGTTCGGCCAATTGGACCCGACGGCAAACCGCTGAGGATCGCAACGGGTCGAAACGACGACGAACCGGAGGCAATCGTCGCGCACCTCTCCGGCCGGATGCGGCAGCGGTTTATCCGCGTCGGGGTCGGCGACCGGGTCAAGCTCGAGCTGTCGCCCTACGACCTCTCGCGTGGACGGATCACCTGGCGCCTGCGCTCGGAGCGGATCCCATAGGTGGAACATGAAGGTCTCAGCGTCGGTGAAGCCCCGTTGCGATCGCTGCCGTGTCATCAGGCGCCGCGGCAGAGTCGTGGTGATCTGCTCCAATCCGAAACACAAGCAGCGGCAGGGCTGAGGAGCGACTGACCCATGGCACGGATCGCAGGCGTTGACATCCCACGCGACAAGGCGGTCGAGATCGCGCTCATGTACATCCATGGGATCGGGCGCGCCACCAGCCGGAAGATCCTGGCCGATGCCGGGGTGGACCCGTCCACGCGGGTCGTGGACCTCGCCGACACGGATGTCGGGCGTATTCGGGAGCAAATCGATCGCCGGTATCGCGTCGAGGGCGAGCTCCGGCGGCAGGTTCAGACGAACATCGCGCGACTGCGTGAGATCGGAAGCTACCGGGGGCTGCGGCACCGCACCGGCATGCCGGTGCGCGGTCAGCGCACCCGCACCAACGCGCGCGCGCGCAAGGGCCATCGACGCACCGTGGGGATCCGCAAGCGGATCATTAAGCGAGGCTAAGCCATGGCTGAACGCAGCACGCGCCGGCGGCGCGACCGGGTTCCCGTCCCCAGGGGCGCGGCCCATATCCGCGCCAGCTTCAACAACACGATCATCACGATCACGGACCTCCAGGGACACACGGTGGCCACCGCCAGCGGTGGAGCCGCGGGCGTGCGCGGCTCGCGCAAGGGCACGCCGTTCGCGGCGCAGCAGGCCGCCGATCTGGCCGCCCGGCGTGCGATGGACGCCGGCATGCAGGAAGTTGAGGTGTACGTTCGCGGTCCCGGATCGGGCCGCGACGCCGCCATCCGTTCCCTGCAGGGGTCGGGCCTGGCGGTGACCGGTATCTCCGACACGACGCCAATCCCGCACAATGGACCGCGCGCGCCGAAGCGTCGGCGCGTGTAGCAGCGGCTCGAAGGACGAAAGAAGCACTATGGGTCGATATACGGGTCCCGTCTGCCGCCTCTGCCGGCGCGAGGGCGAAAAGCTGTTCCTGAAGGGCGATCGCTGCCATACGCCCAAGTGCGCAATCGAGCGCCGGGGCGACCGCGGACCGGGCATGCCTTCCCTCTCGCGGCGTCGGCCCACCGAATACGCCACCCACTTGCGTGAGAAGCAGAAGGCGCGCCGTACGTACGGCGTGCTCGAGCGCCAGTTCTTGCGCCACTTTCGAGACGCCATGCGCGGTGCAGGCGCCCGCGGCGAGCGTTTGCTTCAGAGCCTCGAGCTGCGCATGGACAGCATCGTGTTTCGCATGGGCTTCGCGCTCAGCCGGGCGCAGGCGCGCCAGCTCATCACACACGGGCATTTCGAGCTGAACGCCCGCAAGCACGACATCGCGTCGGCCGTGCTCCGGCCTGGAGACCAAGTCTCGGTGCGACCGAAGAGTCGCGACCTGGATTGCATCAGGAACGCGAGCGATCGTGCGGAGGCCATGGGCCGTCCGGCATGGCTCACGGTCGTGCCCGAGGAATTCTCTGGAAAGGTCGAGAAGGTTCCGGAGCGGGAGGAGATCGACGCGACCATCAATGAGCAGCTCATCGTCGAGTTCTACTCGCGCTAGACGCAGCGCTGCCGAGGTGAAATCTCCCGCTCGCTCGCATCACATGAGGTGGTAATGGTGTTTCTTGGATCGTTGGAAATCGCGCAGACAACGTCGGAGGCTCCGGCAACGGTGCACACGGTCGACGTCGCAGAGAACTATGGACATTTTCAAATCGAGCCGCTACGACGCGGCTTCGGGCATACGCTGGGCACGCCGATGCGGCGCATCCTGCTCTCCTCGCTCCCGGGCGCCGCGATCGTGACGGCGCGGTTCGACGGCGTGCTCCACGAGTTCAGCACCCTCGAATTCATGCGCGAGGACATTGTCGACTTCCTCCTGAACGTCAAACGGATACGGGTGCGTTCGGCGAACACCGAGCCATCGGTCGCGTTCCTGGAGAAATCGGGGCCGACCGAGATCACCGCGGCGGACATCGAGCTGCCCAGCGGTGTCGAGATCGTAAACCCGGAACATCACTTGGCGACGCTGACGCGCGAGGGAACCCTCCGCACCGAGCTCACGGTCGAGAAGGGCTCGGGCTATGTGGGGGCCGAGGAACGTTCAGGCCTGCCCATCGGCGTGATTCCGCTCGACATGGTCTTCAGCCCGGTAACCAAGGTCGAGTATCACGTGGAGCACGCGACGGTGGGGCGGGAGACCGAGTTCGATCGACTGGTCATCAAGATTTGGACCGACGGGACAATGGGGCCGGAGGGCGCACTGCGGGCGGCCGCGCAGCAGCTCGTCGACGCGTTCGGGCTTGTCGCGGGACTCGAGGGCGACGCGTCGCTGCCGGAGCCCGAGTCGGCTCTGGCCGACGCCGAGGCGCATGGAGAGCCGCTCGAGGACCTCAAGCTCTCCAATCGGGCCATGAACTGCCTGAAACGTCACGGCGTCGATACCGTCCAAGAGTTGGCGCAGATGAGCGAGGAAGATCTGTTCGGTCTCCGGGGCATGGGCGTGCGGCTCGTCGAGGAGATCCGGGATGCGCTCGTGTCACGGGGGCTCTCGCTTGCGGGCGAGATGCCGAGCGAGGTCGTGGACCCCTAATGCGGCACCGGCGCAAGGGTCGTCACCTGGGCCGGTCGCCGGCACAGCGGCGAGGGTTGCTGCGCAATCTGGTGCGCTCGCTCTTGCTGCACCGGCGTATCCAGACCACGGAGGCCCGTGCCAAGGAAATCCGCGGGCGCGTCGATCGCCTGATCACGCTGGGCAAGCGCGGCGATCTGCATGCCCGTCGTCAGGCCATCGCAAAGGTGCCCGACGACACAGTGATCGAGCGGCTCTTCGGGGAGTACGCCGAGGAGTACGCGGATCGCGCCGGCGGTTACACGCGCCAATACCGACTCGGCCACCGGCTCGGCGACGGGGCAACCCTGGTCCGGATCGAGCTGGTCTAGGCTCATGCGAACCATCCGCGCCACGATGGAGTATGACGGTGCCGACTTCGCCGGTTTTCAGACCCAGCCGAGCGCTCGAACGGTTCAGGCGGAGATCGAGCGCGCCCTCGCGGCGGTCATCGGGTCGCACGTCCCGATCGTCGCCGCCGGTCGCACCGACGCCGGTGTGCACGCATCCGGCCAGGTCATCAGCTTTCGGATCGACACGGCGCTCGATGACCGGACGCTCATGCGCGCGGTTAACGCGCACCTGGCCCCGGATGTCGCCGTGCGCGAGCTGAACACTGTCTTCGACGACTTCCACGCGCGTCGATCGGCGGTCACCCGAACGTATCAGTATCGAATCATCCAGCGACCGGGCCGCCCCGTCCTGGACCGGGAGCGCGGCTGGTTTGTGGCCGGCAGCCTGGATGTCGCCGCGATGCAGGCGGCGGCCGACGAGTTCGTCGGCTCGCACGATTTCCTGGCGTTCACGATTCGGGCCGTGCTCGGCACCGTGCGCGAGATCATGAACGTGGCCGTCTGGCGCGAGGGCGATTCGGTGTTTGTTCGAGTCGAAGGCAATGCGTTCTTGCATCGCATGGTGCGGCGGATGGTGGGCACGCTGGTGCGCGTCGGCAAGGGTGAGCTGACGGCATCCGATGTGCGCGCGCTGCTGCGCGGCGGCGCGCGGTCACAGGCTGGACCGGCCGCGCCTGCCCACGGTTTGACCCTCATCAACGTTGCGTACGAAGGCGCTCATGCCGTGCGCGGATCGTCGCACCCAGTCGAGGCGAGCGCCTCGTGAGCCCAACGGGACGTGAAGCCCGTACCGACACCAGGCGATGGGTCGTTGTAGATGCCGAGAATCGCGTGCTGGGCCGTCTGGCGACGGAGATCGCGAGCAAGCTGCGGGGCAAGGACAAGCCCACGTTCGCGCCGAATCTCGATTGCGGCGACGGTGTGATCGTCGTCAACGCCGAGAAGGTGCGCGTGACCGGTCGAAAGCTCGAGCAGAAGCGGTATTACCGTCACTCGGGATATCCGGGGGGCCTCAAGGAGACGCGGCTGGACGAAATGCTGGCGAAGCGGCCGGAGGAAGTCCTTCGCCGCGCCGTCCGCGGCATGTTGCCGAAGACCACGCTCGGTCGCGCCTGCGCCAAGCGGTTGCGCGTGTATGCCGGGCCGGATCATCCACACGGCGGTCAGACGCCGGCGCAAACGGGGATTGACACATGATGTTCGAGGGCCGCTACTTCTACGGGCTGGGACGCCGCAAGAGCTCGATCGCACAGGTGCGCGTATACCCGGGCACGGGAGTGTTCGTCGTGAATGGCCGTCCACTGGAGGAATTTCTCCCGGTCCCGGATGACCGGTTCCATGCGCTGGAGCCGCTGCGCGTGCTGGAAAACCTCGATGTGGGGCTCTCGATCCACGTCGAGGGCGGCGGGCACCGCGGTCAGGCCGGCGCGATCCGCCTAGGGCTGGCCCGGGCGCTGTGCGAAGTCGATTCGGACCACCGGCCGCTGCTGAAGAAGGCCGGCATGCTCACGCGCGACCCGCGAGTCAAGGAGCGCAAGAAGCCCGGTCTCGTTCGCGCCCGCAAAGCCAAGCAGTTCACCAAGCGCTAGGCGCGGCGCTCGCGGGCGCGCCGCTTACCCGGGATCGACGCTGTGGTCGGCCGGCTCGGGCGGCGGAAACTCGACCTCCGGGAGCGATGCCAGCGACGGGATTCCGAAGTAGGCGAGGAACAAGTCCGTCGTGCCGAACTGGGCGGGCCTTCCCGGCGCCCGCAGACGCCCCGTTTCATGAATGAGGCCGCGTCCGAGCAGCGTGGCGATGGAGCTGTCGGAGTCCACGCCGCGGATTTCGTCGATCTGGGCGCGCGTGACCGGCTGTCGGTACGCCACCACACCCAGCGTCTCGAGGGCGGCGTGCGATAGGCGGGACCGGGCATCGAGCCCCAGCAGCCGCCGACAGAACACGGTCGCCTCGGGCGCCGACACGAACCGATAGCTGTCGCGGTGCTCGAGCAGCACGATGCCGCGGCCGCCATAGTCCCGTTGCAGGCGGTCGAGCGCCACGGCCACATCGCGGCCGGGCGCCTCGGTGATCTCGCTCAACTCGGGGACCGTCAAGGCCCGGTCCGCCACGAACAGCAGCGCCTCGATCGTCCGCGCCAGTCCGAGATCGCCGCTCAGGTCCTCGGGGTCGATGCTCCGATCCGCGGCCGCGGCACCGTCGCCGTCAGTCACGGGCGCGCGTTCCGCGCAGCGTGATAGGGCCGAATCGCCGCCGCTGCTCCACGGTGATCTCGCGCTGGAAGACCAGATGCAGGATCGCCACGAACGTGACGATCAGCTCCGCCCGATCGGCGCACTGGGCGGCCAGCCGACCGAACTCGACGCTGCCGTGACTGCGCACGACCGCCGTGACCTCTCGTATCTTGTCCGCGACGCGATAGCGAAGCGTCGGCGCGTCTACCCCGAGATCGCCGGGCCGATGCTCCGCGAGCAGCGCCTCCACGGCGGCGACGAGACCTTCCAGATCCCCGGCCCCAGGCTCGACCGGCGGCTGTGCGATCACCGGCGCGGCCACGCGAATAAGCGACCGACGGCCCGATCGCTGCCAATCGTCGAACTCCGCCGCAACCGCCTTGAACGCCGCGTAGAGGCGAAGCCGAGCGGCGAGCTCGTCGGCAGTGAGCTCGTCCTCCGGATCGGGCTCGGGCCGCGGCAGCATTGCGCGGGACTTGAGCAGGGCAAGCTGCGTGCCGATGAGCAGGAATTCAGACGCGGCATCGGCAAACCGCTCTCCCAACTCTCGCGCGTAGGCGATGAACTGGTCCGTCACGGCCATGACCGAGACGCCAGACAGGTCCAGGCCCTGCTGGTCGATCAAGTGCAGCAGAAGATCGAGCGGCCCCTCGAACTCGTCGAGCGCGACGTCGAAGCCGGCCAGCGAGGTCTGCTGCCCCACGGGACGCCACGAGACGCTCACTGAGAGGCGTCCAGATCCGCCAGAGCTTGGCCGTGCGCGTGCTCCCGGTTGCCGTAGCCGCGGAGCGCGGCGACGACATCTGGATCGGAGCCCGCGAGCTCCG
The DNA here is from genome assembly GCA_965247475.1 of Chloroflexota bacterium. Lineage (GTDB taxonomy): Bacteria > Chloroflexota > UBA11872 > UBA11872 > UBA11872. The sequence continues at coordinate 1,138,126 of OZ252016.1, read as the reverse complement.
CATAGCGCGCGCTGGCCTCGGTATGTGACACGAGGCGCGCCAGGCGGCCGCGGCGGGTGGTTGGCGGCTGGCGGCGCCACCGAATCAGCAGCCAGGGCGTATACGACGCGAGCAGCGTGACCGCGGCCCGCTCGATCAACGATGGCCGCCCCTTGCCGACATCGTGCAGCAGCGCGGCGCGCCAGAGCGTTGGGCTGTCCGGCGCGGCGGCGCGGGCGGCCTCGTAGACGCCGAGGCTGTGCCGTGCGTCGACCGGCGCAAGTCGATCAAACAATGCGCGCTCCGAATCGTTGAGCAGCTGGAGCGCGGCGCGTCTTCGGTCGTGGGGGATGCGAGGGTCGAACGTCGCCACCGCCTGGCGAACGCGATACGTGATCCCCAATAGCCAATCGCTGCGCGGATCGCACGTTGGGTCGTCGGATCAGTTTGCCACAGGCACGCGGGACACCCGTCACATCAGCGGGGGATCGGGCTAACCGGCTGGGATCACCGGGAGAACGATGTGCGACGGGTGCGCGCGATCATGCAGCACGGTCTGCCGCGCGGGCCGCATCTCGGTCTCGGTCGTCAGCGGCCCGCCGGTGTTCAGGTTGCGATCGAAGCGCGGGAAGTTCGAAGACGAGATCTCGAGGCGCAGCCGATGCGCGGCGCGAAACACATTGGCGGTGGTCGTGAGATTGATCTCGTACTCATACACCCTGCCGGGCTCGAGCAGGGTCGGATCCGTACGGCTCTCCCGAAACCGCGCGCGCACGATGCTGTCGCACAGGTTCATCGCATAGCCGGTTGGCGATACGTCCACCAGCTTGGCCGTCCAGTCCGTGTCCGGCGCGTCGCTGGCGGCGTAGAGCACGACTCTGATCGGTCCGGTCACCTCGAGATCGGCCGCGAGCGGCGCGGACGAGTAGCAGAGCACGTCGTGCCGAGCCTCGGCCGGACGCTGATCGTACGGCCCCCAGGGGACCAAGTGCGGTGAGCAGCAGTTGGGCCCGCCGATCGTCTGGACCGGCGCGCGCGGGTCGTAGACGAAGTGATCGGACGGCTCATCGCCGGGCGGATCGGGCGCCAGCGCGCCTCCGCCCAGAAGCGTGTTGGCCGACCCGTCCGAGTGAAGATGCCAGCGCTGCCAATCGGTGCGCTCCAGCGGCCATTCGTGCTCGTCACGCCACTGGTTGGTCCCCATCACGAAGATGCGCACCGGCGGCTCGTCGACGATGCCGTTGTCGATGCCCTTCAGCCAGTAGTCGAACCAGCGTGTTTCCATCGCGTTCAGATTGACCATCGACGCCGCGCCGAAGTCCACCTCGCCGGTACGCGTCGAGATGCTCAAGTGGTGCGGCCACGGCCCCACGATCACCTTGCTCTTGCGTGCGTCGGAGGTGCGAGCGTGCCGCCGCATGGAGTTGAAATCGGTGAACACCTGTTTCGAGTAGAGGTCGTACCAGCCCGACATGAGGAATGCGGGCGCCGCGATCTCATCCCATCGCCCGTCGACATTCTGGTCGTGCCAGTACGAGTCGTAGGTCACGTGCCCCATCCAGTCGCGCCAGGCGGCGAGCCGGCGACCGGCCAGCCGGTCCATGTCGATCAGCGGCAGCGTGTGGAACACATCCACCAGCTCGTCGTTGTCGATGCTCTGCGCCGTGTGGCCGGCGGTACGAAGCCCCCACGTGATCAGGGTGTTCAGGAGAAAGGCGCCGCCGGGCCGGAACGCGTCGTACATGTCGGCCGCAATGACCCGCGGGACCATGCACGTGAGGTAGTCGCTCCCGAGCGGCGCGCTGTACCACTGGGCAAGCGCCGGGTACGACGCGCCCGACATGCCGATCTTTCCGTTGGACCAGTCTTGGCGGCCGATCCACTCCTGCGTATCGAATCCATCCTCGGGCTCGTTCGTGAACGGGTAGTAGTCGCCGCCCGAGTCATACCGACCGCGCACGTCCTGAAGGACACACACGTAGCCGTTGTTCGCGAGCGCCCGGGCATTGCGCACCACCGGCTCCTCGCCATTGCCGTAGGGCGTCCGGATGAGGACGGTTGGAAAGGGGCCGGACGCCCGGGGTCGGTAGATGTCGGCCGAGAGCGTCACGCCGTCCCGCATGGGCACGTCGACGTCGATGTGCGCGTCAACACGGTAGGTCTCGGCCATGGCGTCCTGTATCCAGCTCCCTGGGCGCGCGCGGATCGGCGAGAACGGCGCCGCACGCGGCCCGTCGCGTGCGGCGGAATTGTCTCAGACGACCGACGGCGCCGCCATGCCGGGTCACGACTCTCCGCTCGCCCGCACGGCTGGCGCGGCGAACCGCGGCGGCGTAGCTTGGGGCGGCTGGCACGCGATCGGGACGCATGGATGCACGAACAACGGCTCAGGCTCGCCGACAAGGTCGCGATCGTGACGGGCGCGGGGTCGAGCGGTCCGGGAGTCGGCACCGGCAAGGCGATCTCGGTGCTGTTTGCCCGCGAGGGCTGCCGTGTCGCGCTGGCAGACCGCGTATCCGCGCATGCGGACGAGACCTTGACCACGATCCGTGACGAGGGCGGCGAGGCGTTCGTGGAACAGGTGGACGTCACGCGTTCGGACGACTGCCGGCGCCTGGTGGACGCGGCCATGGATCGCTACGGACGCCTGGACATCGTGGTCAACAACGTCGGGATCATCGTGCCCGGGAACGTCGTGACGCTGGAGGAGGAGGGCTGGGACCGCGTCCTCGATACGAACCTCAAGAGCATGATGCTCATGAGCAAGCATGCAATCCCTCGCATGATCGAAGGGGGCGGGGGCGCGATCATCAATCTCTCGTCGTTCATGAGCATGCGTGCCGGGTATGACGTCGAGCCGATTGCCTATTCGGCCTCAAAGGGCGGGGTGAACGCGCTCACGCTCGCGATGGCGTCGGAGCACGGGCGTGACAACATCCGGGTCAACGCGATCGCGCCGGGCTTCATCTATACGCCGATGGTGGCCGGGTACCTAACTGAGGAAACCCGCGACTTGCGTCGTCGCGCGGCGCCGCTCGGAACCGAGGGGACGGCTTGGGACATTGGCTGGGCGGCGGTCTTCCTCGCCAGCGACGAAGCGCGCTGGATCACCGGCGTCACGCTTCCCGTCGATGCCGGGATCATGGTCACGTCGCCGCTCGCCATGCTGCCGCACTTGCGGTAGTGAGGCTGCGACTGAGTCAGCGCCCCGGCCCGCCGTGAACATCGGGCAGTTCCTGACCCGCGGCGCGGAGCGCTTTCCGGATCGCCCGGTCTGGGTCCAGGACGACGTTTCGATCTCGTACCGAACGGCCGAGCAGCGAACCAACCGCCTTGCCGGCGCGCTGGTCGACCTCGGCGGCGCCGCTGGCGACCGCGTCGGCATGCTGCTTCCCAATTGCTACCAGGGCCTCGAGACGATCCTGGCGCCCATGAAGGCGCGGATGGCCGTGGTGCCGATGAACGTCCGGCTGCACCCCGATGAGCACGCATATGTGCTGGACGATTCGCGTGCCTCGGCGCTGATCTATGCCGAGGAGTTCCGCGATGTCGCGGACCGGGTCCGCGAGTCGGTTGGCAGTGTTCGGCACTTCATTTGCCTGGGCGACGATCCGCGCGCCGACCTGTCATACGAAGAGATCGTCGGATCGGGGTCGTCCGACGCCCCGGACGCGCCGGTCGACCGCGAGGACCTCGCCTGGGTCTTCTACACGTCGGGGACCACCGGGCGTCCCAAGGGCGCCATGCTGTCCCACCGAAGCCTGATGAACATGGCGTTCAACTTCCTGATGGATGTGAATCCAGCCTCATCGGCGGACGTCCTGCTGCACGCCGCGCCGATCACGCACGGCTCGGGGCTGATGCTGTTCCATCACATCGCGCGCGGCGCGGCGAGCGCGTTTCCCGACACCGGCTCGTTCGATCCCGCGGCGATCTTCGCCTCGATCGAACGCCACCGGGCCACGACGATGTTCCTGGCGCCCACGATGCTCAACACGTTGGTCGCGAGCCCGGATCGCCCGCGCTTCGATCTGTCGAGCCTGCACACGATCGTCTACGCGGGCGGCCCGATGTACGCGGAGCACATTCTCCAGGCGGTGGACGCGTTCGGCGCGATCCTGGTCCAGCTGTTTGGCCAGGGCGAAGCGCCAATGACGATCACGGTCCTTCCGAAGGAGGAGCACAGGGTCGGCGCCGATGCGACTCGCCTCAAGCGTCTCGCGTCGGCGGGCCGCGCGGTCACCGGCGTTGACGTCCGGATTGTCGGCGACGATGGACGGGTGCTCGGGAGCGGCGAGACCGGCGAGGTGGCGGTCCGTGGGGACCTCGTGATGCAGGGTTACTGGGACAACCCCCAAGCCACGGCGCAGACGCTGCGCGGCGGATGGCTGCATACCGGCGACCTGGGCCACCTGGACGACGACGGGTACCTCTACATCACGGACCGCATCAAGGACTTGGTCATCAGCGGAGGGGCGAACATCTACCCGCGGGAGGTCGAAGAGGTGATCGCGCGGCACCCCGGCGTCGCCGAGGTGGCGGTGATCGGCGTGCCCGACGAGGAATGGGGCGAGGCGGTCAAGGCGCTGGTGGTGCGGCGTGACGGCGTTGACGTTTCCGCGGACGCCATCATCGGGTTCTGCCGCGACAATCTGGCCAGCTACAAGAAGCCGCAGTCGGTCGAGTTCCTGCGGACCCTCCCGAAGAACGCCTACGGCAAGGTGCTGAAGCGCGAGCTCCGCGAGCCGTACTGGAAGGACCACGCGCGCAACCTGTAGCCGTGGTTCCCACCCCCGCGTCTACAAATCGCCGCACGCGGTTGACGGTCATTCCGAGCGGAGCGAGGAATCTCATGGTCACCGGACCGGCGAAAGCCCATCCTGAGTCCATCGAAGGGCAGGCCCTATCTCCCCGTGCACCCCGAGCCTGTCGAAGGGGCACGGACCACCGGGCAGCAACCCAAGGCACGGGTGACCGGCCTGAGCGCCAGAGCTAGATTCCCAGAAGGCGCCCCACGACCCAGCCGGCGGGGCCGGTGACGATCACGCTTGCGCCCGGCACGACCGCGATCACCAGAAACACGATCAGCAGCGAGATTGGGCCGAACCGACGCAGCTCGTTCAGCTGTTCCGCCGTCTCCTGCGGCACGACTCCAACCAGCACGTTGAACCCATCCAGCGGCGGGATTGGCAGAAGGTTGAACAGCGCCAGAAGCACGTTGAGCTGAATGATGAGAAGGACCGCGCGGATTAGGAAGTCCGTTTCCCCGGTCGCGGACTCGATGAGTTGCCGCGCGAGCGGCGTGAGCATGATTGCGAGCGCGACGTTCGACGCCGGGCCGGCCGCGGCAACCAGCGCCATCCCCCGATTGACGCCGTACCTGAGCCGATAGGCGTTCACCAACACCGGACGGCCCCAGCCAAAGGCGGCGATCGCGATCATGACCGTGCCCAGCGGATCGAGGTGGCGGAGCGGATTGAGCGTGAGCCTGCCCTGAAGTCTGGGTAGATCGTCGCCGAGCCAGGTGGCCGCCAGCGCGTGGCTGGCCTCATGGATCGTGATGGCGACGACGAAGGCAATGACCACGATCAACAGCAGCTGGACGTCGCCTGTTTGGGAAAGCCTCAGCAGCATTCGGAGCCGGCGCTCTCGCGGCATAGGGGCACGGCCCGAAGGGCGCGGACGTGCCCGGCGATGTTGTTCGACACGGAGCTCAACCTAGGAGCGGCGGGGAGTCGGCCCAGTGTCCCCGATTGCCTCATCGGCGGCGATGAGTTCCGCAACGGGCGCCGTCTCGACCGCTCGTGCTGGCGCTCAGCGCCGCTCGACGGTGACCGCTGTTCCCGCGCCGGCTTCCAGCGCCGCGGCCGCGGACGCGCCGGGAACCGCGATCTCCAGCAGGCCCCAGCTGCCGACCAGCGCGACCGGCGCCTGACCGTCGCCGTACGTCCGCTGTATGCCGTCGATCTGGCGACCCGCGATCGAGATGCGTGAGGCGGTTCCCACCGGCGCGAGTCGTTCCGGGACGTTCGTGATGAGGTTCCCGAAGCGATCGACATAGATCACGGCGCCGCTTGTGCCTGAGGCGTCCTCGCCGGCCGGGCGGGTTGGCGCCGGGAGCGGGTCGTCGATCGGCGAACCGAGCGCGTCGGGGCGGTCGTACAGGGCCAGGCGCGCGGCAACCGGCGCGAACACGTCGCGGCCGTGGAACGTCGGCGAGGGGTCGCGCCGCCACGCATCCGGGCGGTCTAGCTGCCACACGCCGGCGGGCGGTTCGCCCCCCAGCAGCAATCCGTTGTCCGGCCCCACGAGCCAGCGCTCGCCGGCTCGAACGATGAGGCCGCGGCGCTCGGTCCCGACGCCCGGGTCCACGACAGCGACCAGGACCGCCCCGGCCGGGAGCAGCCGGGCGCTCGCGGCCACGACGACGGCGCCGACCTGGACATTGTGCGGCGGGATCCCGTGGGTGATGTGAACGACGCGGACATGCGGCGCGGCCGCCGCGACCACCGCCTCCATTTGGCCGGCGTAGGGATCGTCCGTTCCAAAGTCCGTGACGAAGGCGACGATGCGCGGCGGCGTCACGCGCTGTCCGCCTGCAGGTCCACCGCCGCCGGTACCCCATGCGCCGATGTCGCCGCGCGCACGGCGCTGACGATCGCCCCGGCCATCGCCTCCGCGCCGAGATGACCAACCGCGGTCACGTCGGCGTCGACGTCGGCGTCGCCCACGGAGGCGGCGAAGATCGTATCGCCGTCGTGGACCCCGTGCGCGGGCCGGATGACGCGCGCCAGCCCGTCGTGCGCCATCTGCGCGACCTTGGTGGCCTCGACCTTGGTCAGCGGCGCGTTGGTGGCGACGACCCCGAGCGTGGTGTTCAGGCCAGGCGCGACGCGGTCGGCGAACTCAATGATGCGCCCGTCCTCGTCGCGCGAGCCCGCCAGCGATCGACCGGTGGCGGGGTCATACACGTTTCCGACCGAGTTCACCACGGCCAGCGCGCCGACAACCAGGGCGCCGCGACGCCGGATAGCCGACCCGAGGCCTCCCTTGGTTCCAGCTCGTTTGTCGCCGACGACCGCGCCAGCGCCCGCGCCAACGTTGCCCAGCGAGACGGGTTCCGCCGACGCCGCCGACACGGCCGCGTAACCCGCGTCGGCGCTCGGCCGCACCGCGGCGTCGCCGATCATGAGATCAAAAATCACGGCCGCCGGAACGATCGGCACGGGCCCGGCCGGCGTGGGGTGCCCGCGGCCCCGCGCTTCGAGCCAGCGCACCACGCCGTCCGCGGCGCCCAGTCCGAAGGCGCTGCCGCCCGTGAGCAGGATCGCGTCGATTCGGGCCACGGCGCCGAGCGGTGCGAGCACGTCAGTCTCGCGCGTACCCGGCGACGACCCGCGCACGTCGACGCCCGCCACCGCCGACGGCGTGAACACGACGACCGTGCAGCCCGTCCCGGCCGCCGAGTCCGTCCAGCTGCCGACGGCGACTCCCGGGACCGCTGTAATGGTGTCGTTGGAATCCGCCATGAAGGGAGATTGTCACAGACGACCGGCTCCTACGACCCCGCGGTGGCGCGATCAGGGTTGCACCGTAACTTTACATAATATTCCAACCGGAACCGATCGACTCAGCGCGGGTGCGACGCCGCCTCGATCCGGGCACGCAACCGCGCGGTCGCGTCCCGCACAGCCATCTCCGGATCGACGCCGATCGCCGCGGCGCAGCTGGCGATCTCGAGGATCGCATCGCCGACGGCGCCGGCGTCCAGACGGTCACCCAGGTCGTCCAGGGCCGCGGACAGCGCGGTCGCCGGTCCGTCCGCCGTTCCCAGGTCGATACCGAGCCGGTCGGCGTGCCCGGCGAGCTCGCGCGCGTACATCAGCGGCGGCAACGTGGCTGGAATCGAGTCGAGCGGATCGTCAGATCCGTCCCGCTCCTGGAGCTTGATCGAGTCCCAGATCGCCTTCACGTCCCGCGCGTCTCGCGCGTGCAGGTCCCCGAACACATGCGGGTGGCGCCGGACCAGCTTCTCCGAGATCGCGGCGACCACATCGGGCCAGCCGAAATCGCCGCCCCGCCGCGCGATCTCCGCATGAAACGCGATTTGCAGCAGCAGGTCCCCGAGCTCGTCGGCGAGAGCGTCGGCGTCCTCTGATTCGATCGCCGTGAGCACTTCGTGCGTCTCTTCGACCAGGTAGCGGCGGAGCGACCGATGCGTCTGCTCACGGTCCCATGGGCAGCCCTCGGGGCCGAGCAGCCTCTCCATCAGGTCGAGCAGGTAGTCGGTCGAGCGGGTCTCCGTGTCCGGAATGGGTTCGGCGCGCAGCATGACTGGATACGAGCGCTCGGCCGTAGGTTGGTCAAGCGGCCCCCACGCGGCGTCGGACCACGCGCGCAGCCGCAGGCTCGCGGGAGTTCCGTACGCGGCCTCGAGACGTCCGGCCCAGTCGTCGAGCGCGCCGACATCGACGATGCCGCGCACGAGGGTCGTGCGCGCGGGGTCCGGTCGCCACGACCGCGAAGCCGGCCCCACCACCGCCGCTCCGTCCAGCTCGGGTCCGCATTCGCCGATGCGCTCCGCGCTGAGATCGAGTCGCCTGGACGCCGCTTCGAGGGCCGGGACGGCTGGATCGTCATCCGGGCCATAGCCCGGCGCCAGGTAGACCAGGCGCCCGGTCAGGCCCTCGAGACGTGATTCCCAAGCATCCACGTCGGGCGCCGCGGGCAAGCGCGTCAGATCGCCGTCCAGCAGATCGGCCGGCGGATTTGCCCAGGCCGCGCGCACGTCGGCGGCGCGCACGGCGTCCAGTGCCGCCGCGGACAGATCGCGACGGCGACCGGTCCCCATGAAGACGATCGAGACGGATGTGCGATCAGCCACGCGCTGCCCACGGCGTCCGGAATGTGCTGGGCTATTCTAGGCGTCGCTCTTGATTGGCTGGCGAGATCGCCAGAGGGCGCATGGTTCCGGACGAGCTTCGGTACACGCGTGAGCACGAGTGGGCCAGAGTTGACGGCGATCAGATCACGATCGGCGTCACCGACTACGCCCAGGAGGAGCTTGGCGACGTGGTGTACGTCGAGCTCCCGCAGGTTGGCGATGTTCTGGACCGTATGGACGAGTTCGGCACGGTGGAGTCCATCAAGGCGGTCTCGGCGCTGTTCAGCCCGGTCGCCGGGAGCGTAACGGCCGTGAATGACGCCCTTCAGACCCAGCCCGAGTCGGTGAACGCCGATCCGTATGGCGCGGGATGGATGATCAAGCTGAGCGCGAGCGACATCTCGCACGTCGACGAGTTGCTGGACGCGGCGGCCTACACGCGGCTCGTAGATGAGCTACGCGCCTAACACCGACGCGGACCGCAACGAGATGTTGCGGGCGATCGGTGTTGAGAGCATCGACGATCTGTTTGTCGATATCCCATCCGAGTTCCGCGATCCCGAGCTGAACCTGCCGCCCGCGCTTCCGGAGATGGACGCGCTGCGGCACTTCTCCGGGTACGCGGCGGCAAATCGCACGCTCGACGACCTTCCGAGCTTCCTGGGGGCCGGCTTCTACCGGCACTTCGTGCCCGCGCTGGTCGATCAGCAGCTGCTGCGCTCGGAGTGGTACACGCCCTACACGCCCTATCAGGCGGAGATGTCACAGGGGACGCTCCAGGCGATGTACGAGTTCCAGACACTCATCTGCAGCCTCGCGGCGATGGATGTGGCGAACGCGTCGCTCTACGACGGCGCGTCGGCGCTCGCCGAGGCGGTTCTCATGTGCCGGGCGATCACCCGCCGCCGCCGCGTCGTCGTTGCCGACACGGTGCATCCCGCGTACCGGGAGGTTGCCGCCACGTATTCGCGGGCGCTCGACGTTGACATCGTCACCGTGCGGGCGTGGCGCGACGACTCCCGTGGCTTGATCCCCGATCTGGCGCCGCTGGCGGCGGCCATCGACGATGCGACCAGCTGCGTGGTGCTTCAGCGCCCCGACTTCCTCGGTTGCGTCGTCGACCCATCACCGGTGATCGAGGCGGCCCGCCGCCACGGCGCAAAGCTGGTGTACGTCGTCACCGACCCGGTCACGCTGGGAGTGCTCACGCCGCCCGGAGAACTGGAAGCGGATGTCGTGGTGGGCGAGCTTCGCTCGCTGGTCGGGCCGCCCGCGTTCGGAGGTCCCGGGGCGGGGATGTTCGCGGCGCGACAGGAGTTCGTCCGGCGCATGCCCGGGCGCATCTCCGGGCGGACGACCGATCTGGATGGCCACCAGGGGTTCGTGCTCACGCTGCAGACCCGCGAGCAGCACATCCGGCGCGAGCGTGCCACCTCGAACATCACCACCAACCAAGCGCTGGTGGCGCTCGGCGCGGCGATCGGGCTGAGCGCGCTCGGCGCGTCTGGCGTGAAGGCGCTGGCCCGGCAGAGCCTCAGCGCGGCGCATCGGTGCGCCGAGGCGCTGAGCGAGGCCGGCGTGTCCGTTGCCACGCGGTCACCGTTCTTTCACGAATTCGTCGTCCGTTCGCCGCGTCCCGCCCAGCAGACCATCGCGCGGCTCCTGGACCGCGGCGCCCTTGCCGGATTCGGGCTGGCGCCGCTGTCGTCGGAATTGAGCGACGCCGTGCTCGTGTGCGCCACGGACCTCACGACGGCCAGCGACGTGGAGACGCTGGCGACCGCCTGGCGTGAGGAGCTGCGTGACTAGCGAGCCGCTGATCTTCGATCTCTCGGTCCCCGGCCGCACGGGTGTGCGGCCGCCATTGCCGCAGTTCGATCCGGTGGACGCCGCGACCGCGCTTCCCGAATCCGAGCTGCGCCGCGATCTCGATCTCCCGGAGGTGTCGGAGGTGGATGTCATGCGCCACTTCGTGCGCCTGTCGCAGCGCAACCACAGCGTGGACACGGCGATGTACCCGCTCGGGTCCTGCACGATGAAGTACAACCCCAAGATCAACGAGGCGGTCGCACGGCTGCCCGGGTTCACCGCAGTCCATCCGTACCAGCCGGCGCTGTCGGTCCAGGGGGCGCTCGCGCTGATTCGCGAGCTGGAGGCCCTGCTCGGCGAGATCACGGGGTTTCCCGCGGTCAGCACACAGCCCGCGGCCGGGTCGCAGGGTGAGATGAGCGGCATGCTGTGCATCCGCGCCTTCCTGGCCGACCGCGGCGACCAGACCCGTTCCAAGGTCCTCGTCCCCGACTCGGCGCACGGCACGAACCCGGCCACCGCCGCGATGACCGGGCTGGCAGTCGTGCCGCTGACGACCGCGGCCGACGGCGGCATTGACATCGACGAGCTCGACGCGAAGCTCGACGATTCGGTCGCCGCGCTGATGCTCACGCTGCCCAGCACGCTGGGCCTGTTCGAGCGCCGGATCCTGGAAGTGACGAGCCGCGTGCACGCCGCCGGCGGGCAGGTCTACTGCGACGGCGCGAATCTGAACGCGCTGCTGGGTCGGGTCCGGCCCGGCGATCTCGGAATCGACGTGATGCACATGAACCTGCACAAGACCTTCAGCACGCCGCACGGCGGCGGAGGTCCGGGCGCCGGAGCGCTGGCCGTGCACGCGCATCTCGTCCCCTATCTGCCCGGACCGCGCATCCAGGAGGACGACTCGGGCACGCTGCGACTGGCGCCCGCGGGTGAGCAGAGCACCGGCCGGGTGCACTCCCACCTCGGGAACTTTGGCAACCTGGTGCGCGCGCATACGTACATCCGCAGCCTCGGCGCGGCGGGCCTTTGCGAGGCGAGCGGGGACGCGGTGCTCGCCGCCAACTACCTGCGGGTCCGGTTGGCGCCGCACTACGACCTGCCCTACGACCGGGCCTGCATGCACGAAGTCGTGTTCAGCGGCGCTCGCCAGGCGCGCCAGGGCGCGCACACGGTGGACATCGCCAAGCGCCTGATCGACTTCGGCGTCCATCCGCCCACGGTGTACTTCCCGCTGATCGTCGACGAAGCGCTCATGATTGAGCCGACCGAGACCGAGTCCAAGCAGTCGCTGGACGCGCTGGTCGACGCCATGGTCGCGATCGCCCGCGAAGCAGAGTCGAGGCCCCAGGCCGTCCGGGACGCACCGCTCACCGCACCGGTTCGGAGGCTCGACGAAGTGACGGCGAACCGCCGCCCCGACGTTCGCTGGAGACCGCCGACCCGCGCTTAGCCTTGGACCGCTCCCGGCCGCTCCTCCACGGGCCAGCGCACCACCCGCAGGTCCAGCTTGTGCGCCGACCGATAGGCGAATGCGCCGCCCGCCGGACTGATCCGCCAATCGAACCACTCCATGTCGATGCGCTGGACGTCGGGGTCCGTGAGCGGTTGGTCGATCGTCAGCTCCGGGGCCCGCAGGCGCCAGACGCGAAACGGAGAGCCCCGCAGCCGCCGGCCCGGAATCACCAGCGCCCCCGACTCATCGGGGAGCCAGCGCAAGCTCGCCGGTCCGTAGAGCGGCGCTCGATGTCCGGTGTCGACATTCAGGATGAACTGGCCGCCCGGACCTTCCGGGCCCAGCACGTCCGCGTAGGCCAGATACCGGCCGGTCGGTGAGAGTTGGAGCCCGCGCAACCGCTGGCCCAGCACCCATTCGGCGGTCGTGGCGCCGTCCCGGTCGAACTCGCGCAAGACCGCCGGGTCGTCGAGGGTGTCGCGTCCGACGACCAGCAGGCGGCCGTTGGAGCGCCAGCCGAGCGGGGATCCGATGGTCGTGCCAAGCCGGACCCGTTCCGATCCCTCGATGTCCATTCGGTACAGGTCCGCGGGCCGCATCCACGGCGGATCGATTCCCTGCCAGCGATTGCCAAACGCCACCTCGGTCTCGTCGGGACTCGGCACCAGACGCCCGCCGGTCGGCCAGAGGACCCACGAGGTGTCGGCCTGGCGGTCGTGGACGGTCGTGCGCCCCAGCGCGTGGTCGGCGATAAGAATGTAGCGACGCGACGGCGAGAAGTCCCCCCAGCGACCGTCAACGTGGCGTGCACGCCCGGTCGTCGCGTCTACCGCCCAGGTGCCGGCCGGCCCCGCATCGGGCTTGTGGTAGTACCAGAGCTCCGTGCCATCGAGCGACCACAGCCAGCCGGTCGACACCGGCCCAACCCGGATGATCGTGTCGCTGACGGATGGCTGGCTCAGATGGTCGGCCACGTGCGCGCGTATTCGTTCAGGGCCGGGCCCCAGAAGCTCACATCCGGCTGGGCATAGATCGACTGCCAGCGGCCAGGCTCATCCAGATCGACCTGGAAGGCGGGCTCCGAGATGCCCAATGTGAGCGACGGCCAATCCGCGTCTATCCAGAGGATCGGGTTGGTCGCCGCCGTCATGTCCGCATACCTGATCTCGAGATGCAGATGCGGCGAGCCATTGCACCGAAGCGTCGCCGAGTCGCCGCTCACCCCGACGACATCGCCGCGCCGAATCAGATCACCGGGTTGCAGGTCCGAGCGTTCGATCAAATGGCCGTACACGGACGACACCCCGTTGGGATGATCGATCACCACGTGATGCGGCCAGGCTCGGCGCACGCCGTCGACCTCGCGGACCACGCCGTAGCCGATGGCCAGCACCGGCGTCCGACATGGGGCCGCAATATCCACGCCAAAGTGCAGGCCTTGCCCGGACTGGTAGAACTCGCGCCGCATGCGGTACGCGAACGTCGTGTTGCCGTACCACTGGGTCACGAACCACGAGCGCATCGACGGGGGTCCGGCAAAGGGAAGGCCGAAGATCGGCAACGGCCGCGGTGACGGCATCGCCGCGATTGCGGGCAAGCCGGCCGCGGCGATGCCCGTGCCCGCAAGCCCGGCCATAAAGGTCCGCCGATCCAGCGACCCGCCGCCGCACCCGAATTCCGAGAAGTCCACGGCCGCAAGTGTAGGCGCTCGCGATGGCATCGGTGCGCGGGCCGTGCGAGTGCTGCGTGCACTGATTTACATAACGATTCTCACGGGAAGGTTCCCGCTGGCCGTCCGTGCAACGGCCTAGCTGAAGTGTCATTCCGACGCGGAGCGGAGGAATCTCATCGCTCGCCCCGTCCGAAGGCGCTGGCCCATGACCTCGACCCCTCCCCGTCACCCCGGCGAACACCAGGGGGTCCAGGGCCTGACCGGTCGACGCCACTCTCCCTCTGGATTCCGGCGTCCGCCGGAATGACGACTCAGGGATTCGCCGCCGGGTGGCCCGGATCGACCGGTGGCGCGCCCCTCTGGGATGGGATAGGCGAAGTGCGGCATCGGCCCACCCTGCAAGGCTGAGCTGGCAGGCGTGCCACCCAGGCTCATGGGAGGGTACGGCCAGCACCGCGGCTCGTCGGGCGCTGCCGCGCACCGCGTTCCGTTCAGGGCGGTCTCGATCGAGAGATGTAGTAGCACTAATAACCATTAGCTCTACTACACGCTAGCGTGCACGGGCCACCGTCCGGTGTGGAGCCGCCCGTGGGCGCCGCTCGCCCGAGACCAGCCATCTCGTGCCCGGTCCGGCTCGGGCCCGCGGCCGCGCGCACTCGAACCGCTCAGACCGCGGCGCCGCCGCGATTCGCGTCGTCGCGCCACACGGCTCGGCGGCGCGACGAGTCCTCGTTCCGAGCCGCTGCCGATTGCCAGCGGTGACAATCCATTGACAACGGTGGATTCCCTATGTAAACACAAGGTCCCATGCCGTCAACAATTGCCATTGCCGCGGACGACTTTCTCGTCTCGCTGCGCGCAAAGTCGGACCGCACGCGCACGACGTACGCCACCGGCCTGCGCCGGTTCCTGGCGTGGTTTCGCGGGGCCGTCGGCGACCCGGACGCGCTCTCGCTCGACCGCATGGCGCCGGAGGACCTCGAGCAGTTCTACCTGGCGCTGGTCGATGAGCTTGGTCGAGATCGTGAAGCAACGATCAACACCTATCTGGCGGGCGCGCGCGCATTCGTCCGGCACTGCGTCCGCAGCGGTCAGCTGCCCGGCGGGTCGCTGGAACGGGCCACGGAGCGCCTGAACGCCGTGAAGGCCAAGCCGATCTACCGCACCCCGCGGGTGGATGGCGCGCTGGCCTTGATTGTTGATTATGTCAAGAACGAGGTCCCGGCGGCGATCGGCGCGGAAACCGACCGGGCGGCACAGCTCCGGCTGCTCCGCGACCGTGCGCTGCTGCACGTGCTGTACTGCACCGGCATACGGCGGAGCGAGGCGGCCCGGCTCGACCGGGCCGACGTGGACGACGGCCGCGCCCGGCAGGCCCTGATCACGGGCAAGGGGCGGCGCGAGCGTGTGATCTTCTTCGACGATGACGCCCGGCGGGTCGTTCGTGAGTATCTGGCGGCGCGCGCCGACACGTATGCGCCGCTGTTCATCCGGCACCGTGGATCGCCCCGCGATCCTGGCCGCGCCGGCGAGCGCCTGCGGCTATCGCCGCAATCCGTCTGGAAGATCGTGAAGCGCTACGCCGGGCTCGTAGGCGTGCCCGCCACCACGCACGACTTCCGCCATCTCAAGGCCACCACGCTGCTCAACCGCGGCGCGAATCTCTCCGAGGTTCAGGACATCCTGGGCCACGCGTCGCCCGACACCACCAAACGGATCTATGCGCACTACGAGACCGAGAAGTTGCGCGAAGCGTTCGACCGCTACAGCGTGCCCGTCGAAGAGGCGGCGGCGAGCGTCCGGCGGAGCCGCTCCGGCGCCTGAGGATCACTGATGACCATGGAGCCCTCCACCGCGCGGCGTCGGAGCGAGGATCGAACCGGCTTCCCCTCGCCCCAGTCCCGGGTCGCGCCCGCCCCCCGTTCCGCCGTGGAAGCGGTCGCGGTTGGGCGCGGCTGGCGCTGCCGCGCGTGCGCCACGCGGAACGCGCCCGGCTGGCAGGTGTGCCGCGCGTGCAGCCAGCCCCGGCCGCGACTGCGCGACTGGCTGCACGCGGGCGCCGCGCGCCCGCTGCTGATCGCGCTTGGAGCGGTGCTGGCCATCGTGCTCGGGGTCGGTGTGCTGGTGGCTTGGACAAACCTGGTGGGCAACGGCGCATGGGTACTGCTGGCGCTGGTCCTGTGGATTGTCGTGGTCACCGGCGCGGCCATCGCCGCCAACCGCCGCTGATCCCAACCAGCCGGGCGCTTAGGCGCCGGCATCGACCAGGTACGGCCGAAAGCGTCTCAGCAGGTCGCGCGGGAGGCTGCCGCTGATCCGCGTGCCGGTCGGCTCGTGCGCCTCCGCCTCGACGTGACCCCGACTGTGAAACAGATCCACCAGATCGCCGTCGCTGTATGGAATCTGCACCTCCACCGCCACCCGACCCACCCGCACCGCATCGGCCAGGCGGTCGCGCAGCTCGTCGAGCCCGGATCCAGTTAGGGCGGCCGTTGCGACCGCGTTCGGAAAATCAGCGAGGTCCGGCGGCGGCGCCACGTCGGTCTTGTTCAGGACCGTGATCACGGGACGTGGGGACGCGCCGATGTCGTTGAGAGTCGCTTCCACCACCTCGGCCTGCCGGCGGTAGTCGGGAGAGGCGAGATCCACCACGTGCACCAGTACGTCGGCCTCGAGCGCCTCCTCCAGCGTCGCCCGGAACGCCTCGATCAGCCGGATCGGCAGGCGCTGAATGAACCCGACGGTGTCGGTCAGCAGAATCGCGTCGCCGTCCGGCAGGTCGAGCCTGCGGGTCGTGGGGTCCAGGGTCGCGAACAGCTGGTCCCGGGTCTGCGCGTCGGCGCCGGTGAGCGCGTTGAGCAGGGTGCTCTTCCCGGCGTTGGTGTACCCCACCAGCGCGGCCACCATGAGCCCGGCCTGGCGGCGGCGGCGGCGATGGTCCGACCGGCGCGCCCGGAGCCCGTCGAGCTGCTCGTCGAGTCCCGCGATGCGGTCGCGGTATAGACGCCGGTCCGTCTCGATCTGCGCCTCGCCGGGTCCCCGGAAAGGGCCGATCCCGCCGCGCTGCCGCGAGAACTCCACCCACAGCTCCGACAGCCGGGGCAGCAGGTATTCGAGCTGCGCGCGCTCGACCTGCAGCCGCCCCTCAACGCTCTGGGCGCGAGCCGCGAAGATATCGAGAATCAGCGCGGTCCGATCGAGAACCTTGCCGCCCCAGGCCGTCTCGATGTTTCGCTGCTGCCGGGGGAGCAGGTCGGCGTCGAAGACCAACACGTCAGCGCCGTCCGCCTTCGCCAGATCGATCACGCTCGCGAGCTGTCCGGCGCCGAGCAATGTGGACGGTCTGGGGCGCCGAATCCTCACCACCGTGCGTCCGCCCACCTCGCCGCCGGCGCTCTCCACCAGACGCGCCAGCTCGTGCAGCGAGAGGTCGGGCGGCCAGTCGCCGAGCTCGTGGAGACCCGCAACGCCGGTCAGATAGGCGCGCTCGACCCGTTCGGTCAGCAGCCGCCCGTCGACGGACGTGTCCACCACGCCAATGTGGGGTTCAGAAGCTGAGCGTCGCGATGCGACCGAGAGCCTCCTCGAGACGGTCGTCGGGCGTGGTCAGTGAGATTCGGAAGTAGCCTTCGCCCGCCGGCCCGAATCCAACGCCCGGCGTGACGATCACCCCCGCATCGTCGATGAGACGCGTGGCGAACTCGATCGAGCTCGTGCCCGCCGGTACCGGCGACCACACGTACAGGCTGGCGAGTGGCCGCTCCGGCTCGAGCCCGGCCGCGGTGAGCGCTTCGAGGACCCGGTCGCGCCGCGACTGCAGCCGCAGGTTTCGCTGGTCGATCCACGCCTGAGGCACCTCGAGGGCGGCGATGCCGGCGTACTGCACCGCCTGGAATATGCCGGAGTCCACGTTGGTCTTGACCCGGCCGAGCGCCTCCACCACCGCCGCGTTACCGGCCATCCAGCCGATTCGCCATCCCGTCATGTTGTAGGTCTTCGACAGCGAGTGGAACTCCACAGTCACGTCCACGGCGCCCGGGACTTCGAGGATGCTGCGGCTGCGGTAGCCATCGAAGGTCACCTCGGAGTACGCGGCGTCCTGCGCGATGACCAGACCGTGACGGCGCGCGAACGCGACTGCCGACTCGAAGAACTCGAACGGCGCCACGGCCGCGGTCGGGTTGCTCGGATACGACAGCCACAGCAGCTGCGCCGACGCGAGCGCGTCCGCCGGGATCGATTCGAGATCGGGCAGCCAGCCGGCCTCGGGGGTCAGCGGGATTTCGTGGATTCGACCGCCCGCGAGCGTGGCGCCGATTGCGTAGACCGGATAGCCCGGATCAGTGGCCAGCACCAGATCGCCCGGATCCACCAGCGCCAGCGGCAGGTGCGCGATCCCCTCCTTGGACCCGATCAGCGGGACCACCTCCGCCGCCGGGTCGAGCGACACGTCAAAGCGGCGCCGGTACCAGTCGGTGATCGCGGCCCGCAGCTCGTCGAGCCCGTAGTACTCGGGATACCGATGGTTCGCCGGATCGCGCGCCGCGGCCGCGAGCGCCTCCACGACCGCGTCCGGGGTTGGCAGATCCGGATCGCCGATACCCAGACTGATGACGTCGACGCCCGCCGCGCGCCGTTGATCGCGCAGCTTGTCGAGCTGCGCGAATAGATATGGCGGAAGGTTGCTGATGCGTTCGGCGAACTTGATCCGATGGTTTGCGGGCATGCGCTGTAGGTCCCTAGCCGATGCGATCCGGCGCTATCGGTCGGCCCATTCGCCAACGAAGACCGTCGAGGCGGGACCTTCCAGGACGGTCTCCTGACCCTCGCCGCTCCACTCGGCCATCAGCTGACCGCCGGGCATGTCGAGCGAGACGCCGCCGGGCGCCACTTTGCCCTCGGCGACCGCGACCACCGTGGATGCCGACGCGCCGGAGCCACAGGCCAGCGTCAGACCCGCGCCTCGCTCCCATACGCGGACCTTGAGCCTCGACGGCTGCTGGACCTCCACGATCTCGAAGTTGACGCGCTCGGGAAAGGCGTCGTCGCGCTCCACCAGCGGGCCGATGGCCGCCAGCGGGAAGGCGTCGACATCGTCCACGAACGCGACCGCATGCGGGTTGCCCATCGACACGCCGACCACATCCAGCGTCATGCCGTTCGGGGCGAGCCTGGTGTGGTTGGGCCGCCGGTTGCCCGGTCGCATCGGAATCGACGGCGGGTCGAACGAGGGCACACCCATGCCGGTCCGCACCCGGAAGTCCCCGTCCTGATAGCCCACGACCTCGACCCAGCGCGGCCCTCCCAGCGTCTCGATCACCTCACGCCCGGACGCCAGGTCGCCGCTGTCGTAGAGCCATTTGGCGAAGCAGCGAATGCCGTTGCCGCACATCTCGGCCTGCGATCCGTCGGCGTTCCAAGTCTCCATCGCGAATCGATGGTCCGACCCGTCTCGCACGACCAGGACCTGGTCGCAGCCGACGCCGAAATGGCGATCCGCAATGGCGCGCGCCATCGGGGCGATGCCGGAGGGCAGGCGCTCGCGGCCGTCGAGCAGCACGAAATCGTTGCCCGCGCCGTGCATTTTCGTGAAGGCAATGGTCATGTCACACGTCCTGCCGGAGTGCGTGCGGCGGCAGCGCGTCGAGCGCCACGCCCACGATCGCCTCCGGCGGAAACCAGTGTACGGAACCCCGGTGCCTGAACCAGGTCCGCTGTCGGCGCGCATACTGACGCGTTCGGGCGGCCGTCCGGTCGCGCGCCGCCTCCAGCGTCAGGTCGCCGTCGAGATGCGCGATGGCTTCGGCGTAGCCCAGACCCGACATCGCCGGGAGCCCGCGGTCGTAACCGCTCGCCAGCAGCCTCCTGGTCTCGTCGAGGAGTCCGGCGGCGTACATGCGGTCGACGCGGGCCTCGATCCGCCCCCCCAGGTCGCCGGAGGCGATCCGGAGGCCGAGCACGCGCGCGGCGAGCGGCGGGGACTCCGGCCGCGAATCGCCGTCGGCACTCGACTCCGCAAGCTCGATCGCCCGCATCAGCCGCCGTGGATTGTTTATGTCAAGTTTGCCCATTCGCTCGGGCGCGGCCTGCCGCAGGCGTTCGACGAGGGCCGCGGCGCCGCCGCGCTCGAAGAGCGCGCGCAGCTCGCCGCGCAAGTCCGGATCGGGCGGCACGCCGCCGAGCGTCGAACCCTCGAGCAGCGCCTGGATGTAGAAGCCGGTCCCGCCGACCACCACCGGGATACGACCGCGCCGTCGCACGTCGGCGATCGCGCGCCGCGCGTCGGTCACGAACTTGAATGCGCTGTAGGTCTGGTCCGGCGGGACGACGTCGATGAGGTGGTGCGGGAGCTTGGCGCGGTCGGCCTCGGACGGCTTGGCGGTGCCGATGTCCATGCCCCGGTACACCTGGCGCGAGTCGGCCGAGATCACCTCGATCGGCGCGTGTCGGGCAAGCGCGAGCGCGCAGGCCGTCTTGCCTGCCGCGGTCGGACCGGTGATCACAACCAGCGGAGCTTCGCCGTCGCGCTCAAATTCGTCGGGACAGGCGGGCGTTACCATTGACTGCCATCCGTCGGCCCAGGCGGGCCGCGCTCTGTGATTGTCACCCAATGTCGAGCGACGACGCCCAGGTCGAGCCCGCAACCGGCCCGCCCTACAGCAACCTCCAGGCCGTGCTCGAGGCCGGGCACTTCGCGGTCACGTGCGAGCTAGGGCCGCCGCGGGGGCCGTCCGGCGCCGACGTCCTGAAGAAGGCCAAGCTGCTCCGCGGATTCGTGGACGCCGCCAGCTGCACGGATAACCAAGGAGCGGTGCTCAAGATGTCGCACTGGGGCGCGGCCGTGCTGTGTCGCAGGGGCGGCGTGGAGCCGATCATGCAGCTTTCGTGCCGCGACCGGAATCGGCTGGCGATTCAGTCCGACGTGATCGCGGCGCTGGCGTTCGGCATCCGCAACTTCATGGCGATCAGCGGGGATTCGCTGGTCCTCGGCGACCATCCGATGGCCAAGCCGGTGTTCGATCTTCAGGGCGTGCAGCTCGTGCGCATGCTGCGGCAGCTCCGCGACGAAGGGCTGACCGCGGCGGGCGACCCGATCAAGGGCGACTTCGGCTGTTTCGTCGGCGGCGCGGCAAATCCGTTCGCGCCGCCCTACGGCTGGCGTCCGCTGCGCATGTTGAAGAAGGCCGCGGCCGGGCAGGAGTTCGCGCTGACGCAGATGATCTTCAACGTCGAGCGGTTCGCGGAGTGGATGGCCGCGGTGCGCGACGACGGAATCCACGAACGCGTGCACATCATTGCGGGGGTGGGTCCGCTCAAATCGGCGCGCATGGCCGAGTTCATGAAGTTCAAGATCGCCGGCATGGAGGTTCCGGACTGGGTGGTGGAGCGCATGCAGGCGGCCAAGAAGCCGCGCGCCGAGGGGATTCGCATCTGCCAGGAGATCATCGCCCAGGTTCGCGAGATCGAGGGTGTGCACGGTGTCCACATCATGGCGATCGATTGGGAGCGCGTGGTACCGAGGATCGTCGAGGACTCCGGCCTGACGGTCCCGCGTCCGACCCCGGCGCCCGAACTGGCACCGCCGATCCCGGCCGACGATCTGGCGGCGTGATATGGGGGAGGCCGCCGCGCTCGGGCCCGAGGTGACGGTCGAGGGCCTGCTCGAGGCGCTTGCGTCCGACCGACCCACTCCCGGCGGGGGCGGCGCGGCCGCGCTGGCGCTGGCGTTGGGTGCGGCGCTGGTGGCGATGACGGCCCGCCTGACCGTCGGGCGCCGTCGGTACCGGGATGTCGAGGACGACATGCAGCGGATCACATCGCGGGCGGACGAGATTCGGGCTGAGGCGCTGGGGCTCATCCAGGCCGATGCCGACGCCTATCGCGCGGTCAGCCAGGCCTTTGGGCTGGCGCGCGAGACCGACGAGCAGAAACAGGTTCGCGCGGAGCGGCTCTCCATCGCCGCGGAGTCCGCCAGCCGCGTCCCGCTGCGCGTCGGCGACCTCGCGGCGGAAGTGATCGCGCTGGCGACCGAGGCGGTGGCCAAGGGGAATCGAAACGTCATCAGCGACGCCGGCGCCGCCGCTACGCTGGCCCGATCCGCGATCCGCATCTCCGAGATGAACGTGGCGGCCAACCTGCCGCTGGTCCTCGACGCCGACATGCGCCGCGGTTTCGCTGGGCGTGTGGACGACCTGCGCGAGCGTCTGGCGACCGCCGACGCCGCCGTCGATCGCGTGCTGGACGGCGCCCCCAGGTGAGCGATCCGCGGCTCTTGACCGGGCGCGAGCCCGCGCGCGCCCTGCGCGCGCGGGTGCGTGATCAAGTGGCGTCGTTGCAAGCGCCCGGCGCTCCGCTGACGCTCGCGATCGTGCGGGCGGGCGACGACGGCGCGTCGGTCGGCTACGCGCGTCAGATACGCCGCGCCTGCGAGCGCACCGGGATCGCGGCCGACGAGCACGCGCTGCCCGGCGACTCCGGCACGGCGCCGATCGTCGAACGGGTTCGTGCGCTCGCCGCGGATGACCGCGTACACGGCATTCTGCTTCAGCTGCCGCTGCCCGGCGGCGTGGATGTGCGCGCGATCGCCGAGGCCATACCCGCGACCAAGGACATCGACCGCGCCACGCCGGCCGGCCTCGGGCATCTGTTCGCGGGGATCTCCGGCGCCGCGCCCGCGACCGCCGCGGCCGTGGACGCGCTGCTGGCGCACTACCAGATCGAACTGGAAGGCCGGGCGGTGGTCGTGATCGGCCGCAGCAACGTGGTTGGGAAGCCCGCCGCGATGCTCGCGCTGCGGCGCAATGCCACGGTGACGATCTGCCACTCGCGCACCCGCGACCTGCCGTCCGTCGCTCGCCGGGCGGACGTGCTGATCGTCGCGATTGGCCGCAAGCATTTCATCGATCAACGTTATGTTAAGAGCAATGCGGTCGTCATCGACGCCGGCACGAACTACGAGGGCGAATCCGTGTACGGTGACGTTGATTTCGAGGCGGTGGCGCCGCACGTCGCTGCGATCACGCCGGTCCCCGGCGGCGTCGGTCCGCTGACCACCTATACGTTGCTGGACAACCTCGTGCAGCTGGTCGAGCAGACGCGCTCGGATGGCCGGCCGGATCGATGACCGCGCCCACGATGAAGCCCGATATCCAGATCGCCCAGGAAACCGAGCTGGCGCCGATCGAGGAGGTGGCGGCCAAGGTCGGCCTTCGCCCCGATGAGCTGGAGCCGTACGGGCGGCACAAGGCCAAGATTCGCGCCTCCGCGATGGATTCCCGGGCGAGCGCCCCCGACGGCAAGCTGATCCTCGTCACCGCCATCAGCCCGACGCCCGCCGGCGAGGGCAAGACCACCACCACGGTCGGCCTGGGCCAGGCGCTGCAGAAGCTCGGGCTCAGGGCCATCACGGCGATCCGGGAGCCGTCGCTGGGACCGGTGTTCGGTGTCAAGGGCGGCGCGGCCGGGGGCGGCTACGCGCAGGTGGTGCCGATGGAGGACATCAATCTGCACTTCACCGGCGACTTCGCCGCGGTCACGGCCGCCCACAATCTGCTCGCCGCCATGCTCGACAACCATCTGCATCAGGGGAACGCGCTGGGGATCGACGCGCGGCGGGTCTTGTGGCGGCGTGTGATCGATATGAACGACCGCGCGCTCTATCAGCTGGTGGTCGGTCTCGGCGGCCGGTCGCGCGGGGTGCCCCGGGAGACCGGATTCGACATCACGCCAGCCTCCGAGATCATGGCGATCCTGTGCCTGGCGCGCGATCTGTCCGACTTGAAGGAGCGCCTGGCCGCGGTGCTGGTGGCCGATCTGGGACGCGGGAAGTTCGTCCGCGCCGGCGATCTGAACGCCGCCGGGGCCATGGCGATCTTGATGCGGGACGCGGTTCTTCCGAATCTGGTTCAGAACCTGGACCAGGGTCCGGCCCTGGTGCACGGCGGCCCGTTCGGAAACATCGCGCACGGGTGCAACTCTCTGATCGCGACCCGCCTCGGCCTGAAGCTGGCCGACTACGTGGTGACCGAGGCCGGGTTCGGCGCCGATCTGGGCGCCGAGAAGTTCTTCGACATCAAGTGCCGGGCCGGCGGGCTGGCGCCGGACGCCGCGGTGCTGGTCGCGACGGTGCGCGCGCTCAAGATGCACGGTGGATTGTCCAAGCGCGAACTCGGCGCCGAGAACCTCGCCGCGCTCGAGCGCGGCCTTCCAAACCTGCAGGCCCACCTCGAGAACCTGCGCAAGTTCGGCGTGCCGGTGATAGTCGCGGTAAATCGATTCCCCACCGATTCCGAGGCCGAGCTGGCCGCGGTGGTGCGGGCGGCCGAGTCGCTCGGCGCCCCTGCCTCGATATCGGCCGTCCACGCCGACGGCGCCGAAGGCGGCCGCGACCTGGCCGCGCGCGTGGTCGAGCTGGCTGAGGACGGCGGCGCGTTTGCCCCGCTCTACGACGCCGATCTGCCGCTGACCGAGAAGATCGACGTCATCGCCCGCGAGATCTACGGGGCGGACGGTGTTGACTACGCCGACGGCGCCCGTCGCAAGGCGGCGCGGCTGGACAGGGGCGTCGCGCGCGGCCTGCCCGTGTGCATGGCCAAGACGCAATACTCCCTGTCCGACGACCCGTCGCTGCTCGGCCGTCCCCGCGGATTCCGCATCACCGTGCGCGATCTCAGGGTCTCGGCAGGCGCGGGATTCGTGGTTCCGATCACCGGCAGCATCCTCACCATGCCCGGCCTGCCCCGGCGCCCGTTCGCCGAAGAGATGGACATCGACGGCGAGGGCCGAATCACCGGGCTCGCTTAGCGGGTACGTTTGGGTCTCGGGCGATAGGCTCGGTGGCCCACCCTTCACGCCCACCATTCGCCGGAACGACCAGACTGGTAGGGGCGCCCCTTGTGGGCGCCCATGGCGGGTCGGAGGGGGCAACCACAAGGGTTGCCCCTACGTGGGCGAACTGCGGCGCTGGTGGTCAGGCCCGCCCGAACTCCCGGTCGAGCATCTCGCGGCTGAGCAGGATCACGGTCGGTCGTCCGTGCGGGCACGCGACGCCGAGGTCGCACTGCTGCAAGCGGTCGATCAGCGTGTGCATCTCCTCCAGCACTAGCGTGTCTCCAGACTTGACGGCGCCCCGGCAGGCCATCGACCAGCGCACCTGCTCGGTCGCCTCGAGTCGCTGCACCTCGGGCCGCCGCAGTTCGCCGACGACGCCGCGCAGGTAGTCGCCGCCGGCGAGCGCGCGCCCGGTCGCCGGCACCGCCCGCACCAGCCAGGTGCTCGGTCCGAACGGCTCGACCTCCAGGCCATGCGCGCGCAATCGATCGAGGTTCTCGCTCACCCACTCCGATTCAGCGGGCGTGAGCTCGACTGCCGCCGGATCCAGCAACGGCTGGGCCGCGCCGTTGCCCGCGCCGACAAACTGCTCGTAGAGCACCCGCTCGTGCGCGGCGTGCTGGTCGATCAGGTACAGGCCGCGCGGACCGGCCGCGATGATGTAGGTGCGGTCGATCTGGCCGAGCGGTCGCATGACCGGCGACTGAATGTCGACCGCGCCGTTGCCGTCGTCGGGCGGTCCCTCGAGGCGCGATGAGCCGTCGGCCCCGAGCGCGCGGGCAGCTGCAGGCGCCGACGCGTACCCGGCCGCTCCCACGCCGGTGGGAAAGAAGAACTGATCGACGACCGGATGCTGGAGCGTCGGCTGCGCGACCTCACCGGAGGCCATCAGCGCCCGACGCACGGTGGCCGACACGCGCCCGAAGACCTGGCCTGCCCGTCGAAAGCGGACCTCGGCCTTGGTCGGATGCACGTTGACATCGACCTCCGCCGGCGGCAGCGTCAGCCGCAGCACCACCACCGGGAATCGGCGGGCGGGCAGCAGGCTGCGATAGGCGTCGCTGATCGCGCCCGACAGCAGCCGATCGCCGACCCAGCGCCGGTTGACGAAGAGCGAGATGTAGCTGCGCGCCGGTCGGTGCAGGTGCGGCTGCGACACGAACCCGTCAATGCCGAGCGTCTGACCGGGCGGAAGCTCGATCAGCCCGTCCACCAGCTCCTTGCCGTACAGCGCCAGCAGGGTCGTGCGGAGGTCGCCCTCGCCGCTCGTGCGCAATCGCTCCTGGTCGCCGTCGAGCAGACGGAACGCGACCTGCGGGTAGCCGATTGCGGCGTGCGTGACCACGTTGATCACGTGCGCCAGCTCGGTCCGATCGGCCTTCAAGAACTCGAGTCTGGCCGGCAGCGCATGAAAGAGTCCCCGGACGGTGGCCTGCGTGCCAACCGGGCCGCCGAACGGCTCGGCCTGTTGCACTCCGCGGGGACCGGCCCGCACGCGGCGACCGGGGGCGCCCGCCTCGGTTACCGAGGCGAGCGTCAGATCCGCGACGGCCGCGATGCTGGCGAGCGCCTCGCCGCGGAATCCGAGCGTGCGCACGCGCGACAGGTCGTCCACGCTGGTGAGCTTGCTGGTGCTGTGGCGCTCCACCGCGATCTCGACCTCATCGGCTGGGATCCCGTGACCGTCGTCCGTGACCCTGATCAGGTCCTTGCCGCCGCGCCCGGCCTCGACCACCACGCGGGTGGCGCCCGCGTCCAGCGCGTTCTCGACCAGCTCCTTCACGACCGAGGCCGGCCGCTCGATGACCTCGCCGGCCGCGATCTTGTCGGCGATCTCGGGCGGCAGACGCCTGATGCTCACGGCTTGGAGATGTTCTGGAGCTCGTACAGCGTGTTGAGCGCCTCCAGCGGGCTGAGCTGATCGAGGTCCAGTCCCCGCAGCCGCGCAGCCGCCGGATGCTCGTCGGGGGGAAAGAGGCTGAGTTGCGCCTCGTGCGGGAGGGTTCCCTTGCGCGCCGCCTGACGCTCCAGCTCGACCAGCAGGTCATGCGCGCGGCGGATGACGGTGGATGGAAGGCCGGCGAGCTCGGCCACGTGGACGCCGTAGCTCCGGTCCGCCGGGCCGGCGACAATCCGCCGCAGGAACACAACCCGGCCCTCCTGCTCGGCCACGGCGACGTTGAAGTTGTGCACGCGCGGCAGCACGCCGGCCACCGCGGTGAGCTCGTGATAGTGGGTGGCGAAGATGGTCTTGGCCCGCAGACGCGGATGGTTGTGCAAGTGCTCGATCACCGCTTGCGCCACCGAGATGCCGTCATAGGTGCTGGTGCCACGCCCGATCTCGTCCAGCACCAGCAAGCTCCGGGGCGTCGCCTGCGACAGGATGGCGGCCAGCTCCAGCATCTCGACCATGAAGGTGCTCGCGCCGGCGGAGAGATCGTCGCGCGCGCCCACGCGGGTGAAGATGCGATCCACGAGTCCGATGCGGGCGCGCTCGGCCGGGACGAAGCTGCCGATCTGGGCCAGCAGCGCGATCAACGCCACCTGGCGCAGGTAGGTCGACTTCCCCGCCATGTTCGGCCCGGTCAGCACCATGATCTGGTCGTCCGCGGGATTCAAGCGGGCGTCGTTGGGGACGAAGGGCTCGGTCTGGGTCGCCTCCACCACCGGGTGCCGGCCGCCCGCGATCTCGAGCGTGTCGTCGTCGGCCACCTCCGGACGCACATAGCGGTTCCGAACCGCGACATCGGCCAGCGCGGCCGCCAGGTCGAGCTCGGCGAGTGCCGACGCCGTTGCCAGGACGCGCGGGACCCACTCTTGAAGGCGCTCGAGCACCTCGCCGAACAGCGCGCGTTCCAACTCCGCGATCCGCTCCTCCGAATTGAGCACCAGCGACTCGTACTCCTTGAGCTCGGGGGTGATGTAGCGCTCGGTATTCGCGAGCGTCTGCCGCCGCTGGTAGTCCGGCGGAACCGATTCCGCGTGCGCGCGCCCGACCTCGAGGTAGTAGCCGAACACGCGGTTGAAGCCGACCTTCAGGGCTTTCAGGCCGGTGCGCTCGCGCTCGCTCCGCTCGAGGTCCGCGATCCACCCTTTCGCCTCGGCCGCGCTTCCGGCGATCCGATCCAGCTCATCGCTGTAGCCGGCGCGGATCGCTCGGTCGCCGGAGTCGGCGATCGCCCGCCCGACCAGCTCGACCGCGGCGTCGCAGGGGTCGATGGCGGCGCGCAGCGATTCGAGCGGCTCGGGACCGGACTCCAGCGCCGCGCGCAGCTCCGCGACCGCCCGCAGCGCGGCCGACAGGTGGCGAAGGTCGACGACCCGCGCCGACCGCCGCGCCAGGCGGTTGCCGAGACGCTCCAGGTCCCCGAGCCGAGCGAGCTGTGACCGCAGCTCCGCCCGCCGATCGGGCTGATCGACCAGCGCCTGCACGCGATCCAAGCGGCGGTCGATCTCGTCCGCGTCCAGCGACGGCCGGCCCAGCCGCCGCCGCAGCAGGCGCGCGCCCATCGGCGTCTTGGTCTGGTCCAGCACCCACAGCAACGAGCCCTCGACGCGACCGTCGCGGCCGGCGGATTCGAGCTCGAGGTTGCCGCGCGTGAAGGCGTCGAGCTCCATGAAGCCGGCCGCGCTGTAGACGTGCACGCCGGTCAGCACGTGCAGCGCGGCCGCGTCGGTGTCTTCGAGATACGCCAGCACCGCCCCGGCCGCGCGGGCGGCCAGCGGGCGCCCGCCGAGCCCCAGCCCCTCCAGGTCCGAGACCCCGAGCGTGCGTGTCAACGCCTCGGTCGCGGCGCCGGCCTCGGCCATCCAGGCGGCCGGCGCCGTGGCCCCCGGGACGTCGATCGCTGCCGCATCGGCGGCGAACACTAGCGTCTCGCGCGGCGCCACCCGCGTCAGCTCGCGCAGCAGCTGGTCGGCCGCCAACTCGGTAGCCGCGAACTCGCCGGTCGTGACGTCCGCGTACGCAAATCCAAGCCGATCGCCGTCGGCGACGACGGCGCAGAGATAGTTGTTGGCCTCCGGTTGCAACATCGCCTCATCAACGACCGTGCCGGGCGTGATGACGCGGGTGACCTTGCGCTCCACCAGCCCATTGCCGGCCTCGCCCACCTGGTCGCAGACGGCGACGCGCCGGCCCGCCTCGATCAGCTTGGTGATGTACGTGTGCGCCGAGTGGTGAGGCACCCCGCACATCGGAACGCGATTGCCGCGCCCGAACTCACGCGAGGTCAGGACGATGTGCAGGATCTCGGCGGCTGCTTCGGCATCGTCGCCGAACATCTCGTAGAAGTCGCCCAGACGGAACAGCAGGATGGCGTCGGGATGATGCCGCTTTATGTCAAGAAACTGCCGCCGCAGCGGTGTCTGCGTGCGTTCCG
The DNA here is from genome assembly GCA_965247475.1 of Chloroflexota bacterium. Taxonomy (GTDB): domain Bacteria; phylum Chloroflexota; class UBA11872; order UBA11872; family UBA11872. The sequence goes on along the minus strand of OZ252016.1, from coordinate 1,109,111 downwards.
TCGCGGTCGTCGTGGAGCGTTTCCTCAAGCGACTGTGACGCCGCCGATGGTTGCGTACAAAAACCGAACTAGAGGCAGCATAGCATCGTGCATCCGCGCGCGTGCGGGCGGCGCTTCGGACCCGCGCACCCCGATCTTCGCGGTCTGGCGAATGTCGCGAGTAATCGGCGAGTCGTCCCGCTAGCCCGGTTGTGGGGAGGACGTAAGCGGCGGCCGTGCTTGCCGTCCTGGAATGGAGTCGATGAGCAGGCGGGTATACGGGTGGGTGGGCGATTCGAAGACGGTCGCGGTGTCTCCCTGCTCCACAATGTCGCCCTTGCGCATGACGTAGGCGCGAGAGGTCAAATACCTCACTAGGCCAAGGTTGTGCGAGATGAAGATCGTGGCCAGCCCGCGCTCAATCTGAAGCCGTCGCAACAGATTCAGCAGCTGAGCCTGTGCCGACTGGTCGATAGACGAGGTGGGCTCGTCCGCGATGAGCACCTCAGGCCGCGGCGCCAACGCCCGGGCCACGCTCACTCGCTGACGCTGCCCGCCCGACAGGAAAGCCGGGAATGCCTGGGCCTGATCGTCGCTGACACCCATCGAGTTCAGCAAGCGAAAGGCCTCCGTCTTGGCCTCCCGCCGCGACAAGCCCTGCCAGACCTGTACCGCTTCGGCTACCGCCCGCCAGGCCCGCATTCGTGGGTTGAGCGACGAGTACGGGTCCTGAAAGATCATCTGGACCTTCCAGCGGTCGCTCCTTGGCATGCGGCGATTGGTTTCGGCGTCGAAGATGCGCCTTCCCTGCAGCCAGACTTCGCCGACGGCCGGCCGCTTCAAGCCAACCAGCACACGGGCCAGCGTCGTCTTGCCGCTGCCGCTCTCGCCGACGATGCCCACCGCCTCGCCCGGATTGACGTAGATACTGGCCTCGCGCACGGCGTCGAGCGCCTCCGGCCCGCGACCGAACCTCGCCGTGATGCTCTTCGCTTCCAGCAGCGCCGCGGTCACGAGAGCGCCTCGATCCGGTCCGCGTGGATGCAGGCCGACATCTGCTTCGCGACGGGAACGAGCCGCGGGTGCGGATTGCGCTGGCATTCATCGTCGGCCAACGAGCACCGGGGCCAAAAGCGACATCCGTCAGGCCAGGAACCGACCGACGCCGCGTCGCCGTGGATCGCTTCCAGGTCCTCCCCGGGAACGGCCAGATCAACCCGAGAGACCTGGAGGGCCCGGGTGTACGGATGCCGGGCCGCGCTGGCCAGCGCGCCAACCGGGCCTGCCTCGACGGAGGCGCCCGCGTACATCACCATCAGGCTGTCGCAGACCTCTTCGACCACCGCCAGGTCATGTGAGACCAGAATCAAGGCCGTGCCCAGCTCCTGACGCAGGTCGGTGATCAGGGTCAGGATCTCACGCTGGATGGTCACGTCGAGGGCGGTCGTCGGTTCGTCGGCAATCAGGAGCTTCGGTCTGGTCACGATCGCGGAGGCGATCATCACCCGCTGGCGCATGCCGCCCGAGAGCTGGTGCGACCGCGCCTTGAGGACCTGTCGTGCCCTGGGAATGCGCACCCACTCGAGCAACTCGACCGGGTCCTGGGTCGCCGCTCGCCCGCCAATTGACTTGACGGCGGAGATGGACTCGAGCAGCTGGGCCTCGACGGTCAGCACAGGATTGAGTCCGGCGAGCGAGCTCTGCGGCACATAGCCAATCTCACGGCCGCGAATGCGCCGCCAGGTCCGCTCCGGGGCGCCGACCAGCTCCAGGCCGTCGAACAGGACCGATCCGGAGATGATCTCGGCGCCGTGACGCGCCAGCGTGCCGACAAGGGCGCGGCAGAGCATGGTCTTGCCGGACCCGGACTCCCCGACGATGCCAACTGCCTGGTTCTGGTCGAGGCGCAGGTTGGCGGCGTCTATGACCGGCAGCAGGCGCCTGCCGCCGGTGCGAAACCCCACCCGGAGATCTTCGACGTGAAGCAGCGGCCGCGCGCCGGGCGTCTCTGAGCCCGCGTCGGTCGCCTCGAGAAGTCCGCGTCCGGCTTCCACGTCTACCGTACGTCTCCCTTGCTCATCCGCTCGAGCCCTTGAGCCAGCAGTGCGACGCTGATCGACGTCAGCGATAGAAAGAACCCGGGGAACAGCACGAGCCACGGTTGGGTTTGAAGGTAGAGCCGCCCCTCGGCCAGCATCGCGCCCCACTCCGGCGTGGGTGCGCGAACGCCAAGCCCGAGAAAGGACAGGCCCCCGATGATCACGATGATGAATATGAAATCACTGAGCGCATACGCGATGGCCTCGGTGAAAACGTTCGGCATGATATGCCGACTCAAGATGCGGAACCTCGAGTAGCCCAGCACATCCGCCGCGAGCACGAATTCCGATTCGCGAAGCGTGAATGACTTGGCGCGAGCGATACGGGCATATTGCGCCCAGCGTGATACCCAGATGGCGATCAACAGGCCCTGGACGCCGGTGCCCACCATCGTCACGATTGCCAGCACCAGGACGATTTCTGGAAAAGCCGTCAGCGTGTTGACGATCCCGTCCCATACCGTCTCGGTGAGCCAGTTGCGAGTGGTGCCGGCCAGGGCGCCGATGAATGTGCCGATCACGAGCGGAACGCTGACGCCCAGCAGCGACAAGGCGACGTCGAGTCGCGCCGCCTCGAACACCCGGACGAGCACGTCGCGGCCGAGCTGGTCAGTGCCAAACGGATACGCAACGCTGGGCGCCTTCAAGCGGTCGTCGACGAACTCGTATGGGTTGTACGGGCTCAACAACGGCACGAGAACGCTGAGCGCCAGTATCAGGGCCAGGATGACCAGACCGGTACGTCCTCCGGTGCTGAGCCGCTGCCAAAACCTCACGCTTGCCGTCATCTCAACTTCGCCCTCGGGTCGATCCAGCCGTTGGCCACGTCGGCGATGAAGGTCAACGCGACCACCAGCAGGCCGCTCAGCAAGACAATCCCCTGAACCACCGGATAGTCGCGGGCCCGAACCGCGTCAACCAGCGCCAGGCCGACGCCCGGCACGTTGAAGATGATCTCGATGATGACCGCGTAGCTGACGACGGTGGCCGCAAAATAGCCCAGCGCTCCAACGGTTGGGGCCAGTGACGGCCGCAGCAGATAGCGCCAGGAGAACCGCCATCCCTGCACCCCTCGTACGATCGCGGCCTCCACGAATTCCTCGTCCGTGGTTTCGATGATCGACGACTGCAGGATGCGGGCGAGCACGGGCACCAGAACCCCGCACATCGTGAGGGCCGGCAGCCACAGGTAGTAGAGATTCCCCGGAAACTCCGGTTCGTAGCCGGCGATGGGCCCGAGATCGAACTGAACAGCGAACAGCAGGATGAGCACCAGTCCCGAAAAGAACACGGGCGTCGAGACTATGACGGAGGTTGCGATCCGAAAGGCATGCCCGAACCACGTGCGATGGTGCGCCGCCGCCACGACGCCGAGCGGCAGCGCCATTGCGACGGTCATGACGATTGTCACGGACGCCAGCCACAGCGAGACGGGCAGGCGCCTGCCCACGATGGAGAGCACCGGCTCCCTGGAGCGAATCGAGATGCCGGCGTCGCCTCGGGCCAGGCCGGAGGCGTACCGACCGAACTGCTCGATCAGCGAACCATCGAGCCCCAGCAGCTTGCGGTACTCGATCGTGTCCTCCAACGAGGCCGTCTCGCCGAGGAGGATCGTGGCCGGGTCGCCGGGGATCAGGCGGAGCAGCATGAACGCGACAACCATGACGAGCAGGGCGACGAAGATCGCCTGAACGAGGCGCCGCAACACGGGATGTCCCGCCAGGCGCAAGGCCCGTTCCCCAAAGCGGGCGAGCGCACCGGCGCTGCTCCGCACTTCAGACCCTACGGCCATCGCGTCTCACCGGTACCGCCCATCGAGGATTGTGCGGCGGTCCATTCACCCCATCCATGGAAGCGACGAACGTTCGGAGTCGAGACAGGCTGACCGTCTACGCGCCAACGACCGCGTCTATCCGGGCGCCGCGCGCGTTTGCCGACATCGGGCGGCGGACGACGAGGGCGCGTCACGCCGGATCCGGATGTCGTGACCACAAGCATCGCGGTCGTGCGGCGGAACCGGCCGACCCCGCCGATCTGAAGCACTTCCCGACGAAGGCCGAGTGCCGCACGGCGCGGATCAGACGTCCCAGGCGCCCGCTGTTCGAAGGCTCACCGCAACGGACCGGCTTTCGCCCGGCCGCTGTTCGGCGCTTGGCCCGTCAGACGTCACCGGTACGTGCGCGGCGTACCCTTCGCCGTCTGACGGGCTAGAGCCGTCTACTGGAAGTCGGACATTGGCGCCAGCACGATCGAGGACGCTCCCTTGACGTGCGAGATGATCCCGCCCGTGGTGGGCGAGCCGAACTGGCCGAGCCGGGTGGCGCCCATGCCTGACCGCTCGCAGCAGGGGATGATCGACTGGATCTCGTATCCCCGGTACTGGATGTCCTTCATGAGCTGGTCGCGCTTGGCCTGGCTGGGCTCCGTCTGCATCTCTTCAAACATTGCGTTTAGCACGGGGTCGTCCAAGCGAGCCCGCTGCGCCCAGAACCCGTGATAGTACTGATGCACGAGGTACTGCTCGGGAGTCCCGGCGTTGTTACCCGTGACCGCGAATCCGGCCTCGTAGTCGGGGGAGTTCGCCATGAAATCGAGCGCCGCGCCGATGTCCTGAGGGTCGGGCGTCACGTCCATGTTGAGCTCTTTGAGCTGCTCGGCGAACACGATGATGGCGTCGGTGTAGTGCGTCCGCGGAGCGTAGGTGGTGACCGCGAAGGAGCAACCACCGTCCGCCCACGGCGTCTCGGCCATCAGCGCCTTGGCGGCCGCCAGGTTCTGCTTCCCGCCGTCCGGCAGGATGCCCACGTCGATGTCCGTGCCGTCCTGAGCCTTAGGCGCGCCGGTGTAGTAGTAGCCCTTGACCGGGGGAGAAACCCCGAACAGCGCCCGTTCGTTAATCTCTCCGCGGTCCCATGCCAGCGAGATCGCCTCGCGAACGTTGCGGTCGGACAGGCAGTGGGTTTCCGGGAGCGTCATGTTGATGCTCAGGTGGAACACGCCGCCATGCGGAGCGACGTACGTCTCGACCTCCGGCGGGAAGGCGTCCTTGGCCGGCGGCGCAACCTCGTAGACCTGGTCGAGCTCACCGCTGGCCAGCAGCAGCGCCCGCGATGTTGCGTCGGGCACCCAGTGCATTTCCAGTGTCTTGACTGACATTGGGCCGAGGGGGTAATCGGGATTCTCTTGGAGGACCAGCACCGGGTCTCCCGGCTCCCCGTCAGTTATGACGTAGGGGCCGGCGCTCACGGGATTGCGGAAGTAGGCGTCCGCATCGGCTTCCACTCGGTCCTTGGGGTGGATCGCGAAGCTATACCGGGCGAACCAGCCGAGGAGACCGTGCGAAGGCGCGCTCAACGTCCACACCGCGGTGCGGTCATCTGGTGCATCCCAACCGACCACGGTGCTAATGGGGCCCTTGGCGATCGGTGGGGCGTCCTTGATCCGCTCCCACGTGTAGATCACGTCCTCGGCGGTGAGCGGGGTCCCATCCGAGTACTGCAGGCCGTCCCGCAGGCGGAAGGTGTAGGTGAGGCCGTCCTCCGAGATGTCCACGGACTCGGCCAGGTCCAACTGCGGAACGCCGCCCTTGTCAAAACGGACCAACTGCCCGCTGATCAGCTTGATGGTCATGCCGATCGATGTCTCGGACGGGAGGATCGGGTCGAGATGTGTGATCTCGCCGGGGACGCCGTAGCGCACCAAATCGAGCGGCAACGTAAGCTCCGGCTTCTCTTCCATCATGGCGGGCGCCGGGACTTCAACCTCTACCTCGACGACCCGCTCCGGTCCGGGCACCTCTACCTCGACGACCCGCTCCGGTCCGGGCACCTCCACCTCGACGACCCGCTCCGGTCCGGGCACCTCCACCTCGATGGTCTGCGTTTCCCCGCACGCCGCCACTGCTACGAGCAGTACCAGCGCGCCGAGACCCGCAACGGCTGCCGTGCGGTTCAACTTGGCAAGCATCCTGACCTCTCTTCGGGTATCCGCGTGGGTTGCATAGTTTGCCGCGGCAATATTGGCACCGGCGTAGATGGAAGTCAACGCCGTTTGCTGGTTCCGAACGTACTGAGACCGTTCTGCCGCGGCAAAGCGGGGATGGCAGCGAGCAAGCCGCTTGCTTAGGATGCGGCCGGCCGCTGAATGGCGTGGTCGTGCGGTGTCGCACATGCGCTCTCGGCAGCGGTGGGCTCGAGCGAGCGGGACAACGTCCAACTCGCCGTCATGGAGGCCGCGGAGCTCCCCGATATTGAGTGCGCCGCGCCCTCTCGACGTGTCCGTTTAAGTTGAGCGGGCATGGGGGGCGCTCGAGTACGCCCTGGGCTCGCAGGGAACGTCTGAATTGACCCGCGGGCGGTCCGGCTAGTCGGCGTCCTGAGCGTTTGCGGCGGCGAACTGGGCCTCGACCGCGCGGATCTCCTCGGTGAACACCGGCAACATGTCCGACTCGTCGACGGTGCGGAGCACCTCGCCGTTCCGAAAGATCACGCCGCGGCCCCTGCCGCCCGCGATCCCGATATCCGCGTCCTTGGCCTCGCCGGGTCCGTTGACCACACAGCCCATGACGGCGACTTTGATCGGCTCCGTCACGCTGCCCATCAGCGCCTCGACCTCATCGGTGAGACCGAAGAGATCGATCTCGCAGCGCCCGCAGGAAGGGCACGAGACCAGTGTGGGGCCGACCGTCTTGAGCTCGAGCACCTTGAGGATCTCGTTGGCGACGAACACCTCTTCGACCGGGTCGGTCGTGAGCGACACGCGCATGGTGTCGCCGTAGCCGTCGTAGAGCAGCGCTCCCAAACCGACCGCCGACCGGATGATCCCCGTGCGCGGCGGTCCGGCCTCGGTGATCCCGATGTGGAACGGGTACATGACGTGCTGGGCGAGCTCCTTGTAGGCGCGAATGGTGACGTCCACATCGAAGGACTTCAGCGAGATCTTGATCTGTTCGAAGTTCATGTCCTCGAGGATCTGCACGTGCTCGCGCGCGTCCTCGACCATCGCCAGCGACAGCTCCTCGCCCTCCGGCCGCCGGTCCACCTTCTTGGACCACGCCTCCTGGATCGATCCGGCGTTGACGCCGATGCGGATCGGGATGTCCCGCTCCTTGCAGGCGGCGACGACCTTCTCGACGTTCTCGCGGCCGCCGATGTTGCCCGGGTTGATTCGCAGGCAGTCCATGCCGGCCTCGGCGGCCGTCAGTGCCAGGCGGTAGTCGAAATGGATGTCCGCGACCAGCGGCGCGTCGGTGCGCGCGCGAATATCGGGGAGCGCGGCGGCGGCGTACTTGTCGGGCACCGCGAGGCGCACGATGTCACAGCCGGCCTCGACCAGTTCTTGGATCTGCGCCACCGTGGCGTCCACGTCGCGGGTGTCGGTGATCGTCATCGACTGCACCGCGATTGGCGCGCCGCCCCCGATCGGGACATCGCGGACTTTGATCTGAAACGAACCGCGCCTGCGGATCACGCCGAACCGCCCTTCGCGACCGGCGCCCACCAGATGGCGGGCGCTCCCACCCGAGCGTAACTTCCGTCACCCACGGATACCAATCACCTCGTGGGCGCGCGGGCGTGCCGGCATCGGGTCAGAAGCTGAACAGGCGCTGGATGTCGCTGACCGTCAGCACCACGGCGAGCGACAGCAGCAGCATCACGCCTACGAAGTTCGCCGCGGCCTCGCGGCGGGGCGAGAGCCGGCGACCCGTGAGCCCCTCGATTGCCACGAACACCAGCCGGCCGCCGTCGAGACCGGGCCACGGCACCAGGTTGATCAGCCCGATCTGGGCCGTCAGCAACGCCGCCAGGAAGAAGACCACCTCGGGCCCCTGGCGCGCGGCCTGGCCGACGGCGTCAACGATGCCAACCGGCCCGGACAGCTGGATGTCCTGCGTCCCGGCGATCGCGTTGCCGATCGCCATGGGCAGCAGGACGATCGCCTGACCGGTGCGCTCGAGCGCGCGCGGAATCGCGACCTGGATCGGCGCGGGCTCGATCACCGCGCCGATCTGGATTCCGAGCGGCCCCTCGCCCTCCGGCGGGTTGGTTCGCGGGACCGCGCGCACGATCAGCGGCTCGCCGCCGCGCACCACCTCGAGCTCGATCGATCGGCCGGCCAGCGCGCCAATCGCGTCCGAAACGTCCCGCTGGCTGCGAATCTCGTGGCCGCCGATCCGCGCGATACGATCTCCGACCGAAAGCCCGGCCTCGGCCGCCGGCGATCCCGGCACCACAGCCCTGATCTCCGCGCCCGCGACGTCCGCGATCAGGGAGGCGGCCAAGAACAGGAAGGGCGCGAGCACGAAGTTCATCAGCGGTCCGGCAAGCAGCACGACCGCGCGCTGCCATGGCGGGCGTCGCGCGAAGCTGCCGGGAGCGTCGAAGTCGTCGGTCTCGCCGGTCAGGAGCACATAGCCGCCGAGCGGAAGCGCGTTGATCGCGAAGCGCGTGCCGTCCAGCCGCAGCGTCGCGGTCCGCGGGCGAGCCGGCGAATCGTCGGCGTCGTGAACCTGAATCTCGGCCGTGGTCTGCGCCCGCTCGAGCCGTTGCAGGACCGACCGTCCGGCGCCCGACCCGATGGCGACGACCGGCAGGCCGCGAACGGCCTGGGAGGCCGCGGACACCGCCTCGACGTCATCGGATATCACCACGGCGCCGGCGGCCCCATTGGCGGCAGCCTGTTCGAGATCGAGGCGGAGCAACGAGTGCCCGCCCTCGATCACGCTGATGGCACCGCGCTGCGAGGCCGGATCGGGGTCCCGCGACATCAGGCGCAGCGGACCATCCACGCGGCGACGTCCTGGATTGCCCAGCGGCTGGACCGGCAGCCGCTCGCCGCCCCGAAAGCGCGACCACAGTCGCGGCGGCAGGCCGATCGCGAAGACGCGCACGTGTATGCCGAAGCGCTGCAGGAAGTAATAGTGTCCAGCCTCGTGGACGAAGATGATCAGCGTCAGCAGCGCGAGCGCGATCGGCAGCACCACGAGCAGGCCCGCTTCGCTGTGCAGTAGCGCCTCGACGGGATTCACACGTGGATCGCCAGCTCACGGGCTCGGGCCTCGCCCCACGCGAAGGCATCGAGCGCATGGTCCGGCGAAGTCAGCGGCTCGGGCGTTAGATCGTGCATCACGGCCTCGACGGCATCCGTCATGCCGCCAAAATCCAGCGCGCCGGCCAGGAACAGCTCCACGGCCGCGTCGTCCGCGCCGCAGAGCGCGGCCGGCGCGGTGCCCCCCTGCCGCCCGGCCTCCATGGCCGTCCGCAGCAGCGGGAAGCGATCGAGGTCGGGCGGTTCAAAGTGCAGGTCGCCCAGCGCCGTGAACTCGAGACTCGAGTGCGCGCCGCTCAGCCGCTCCGGATACCCCAGCGCGTACTGAATCGGCAGCCGCATGTCGGGCGTCCCGAGCTGAGCCTTCACCGATCCGTCGTGAAACTCCACCATCGAGTGCACGATCGATTCCCGGTGAATGATCACCTCGAGCTGGTCGTAGGCCAGCCCAAAGAGCCAGTGCGCCTCGATGACTTCCAGCCCCTTGTTCATGAGGCTGGCCGAATCGGTGGTGATCTTGCGGCCCATCGACCAGTTGGGGTGCCGGAGCGCCTCTTCCGCCGTCGCCCGCCGAATCTGCTCGGGCGCCGAGTCGCGAAACGGGCCGCCGGAGGCGGTCAGTATGAACTTGCGGACCGACTCGAGCTCTTCTCCCCGCAGGCACTGCCACAGGGCGCTGTGCTCGCTGTCGATCGGGAGGATATCCACGCCGTGCTCGTCGGCCAGCGACCGGAACACCGGCCCGGCCGCGACCAGCAGCTCCTTGCTGGCCAGCGCCACCGCCGTGCCGGCGCGCAGCGCCGCCTCGGTGGGACGGAACCCCGCCACGCCGACCGTGGCCACCACCACCGTATCGGCATCCGGGTGAGCGGCCAGCTCCACCAGCCCCTTTGGATGCGACAGGCGCCGGCAGCCCGAGGGCCAGTCGTCGGGCGGGCCGTCACCGGCCGCGATGCACGCCAGCGGCACGCCGAACTCGCGAATCTGTTCGATCAGAAGGCCGCGGTTGGTACCGCAGGCCAGACCGAGGACCTCGAATCGATCGGGGTGCGCGCGCACCACATCCAGGGTTTGGGTCCCGATGGAACCCGTGGATCCCAATACGACGATGCGCTTGCGCTCGCTGGGCATGGGGATTCCCGCTGCGCGCTACCCGGCGACGCGGGCGACGACGAAGACGGCGGGGGCCACAAACAGAAGGCTGTCGATGCGATCCAACATACCACCGTGCCCCGGGATCAACGCGCCGGAATCCTCGCGATTCGCCTCGCGTTTGAGCATCGATTCGGTCAGGTCGCCGGCCTGCGCCGCGATGGCCCACGCGATCCCAAAGGGGGCGAGCTGCCACCATTCGAGCGGCAGAAACGGCACGAACGCCGCGGTCGCGCCAATCGCGGCCGCCGTCCCGCCAAGCGCACCCTCCCACGTCTTGCGCGGCGAGAGGCGTGTGAAGAAGGGTCGACGGCCAATTCCACGACCGACCGCGTACGCGCCGGTGTCGTACGCCCAGGTGACCGCGAACGCCAGCAGCAGCCAGGTAAGCCCATCCTCCGGGAGCCGCCGCAACAGCACGGCGAACCCGGCCAGTCCGCCTACATAGAGGGCGGTGCCGATCGCGAGGCTCCAGCGCTCGAACCGGCCCGATCTGGGCGTCCGGGCCAGGCCAACCAGCAACGTCAGCGCGGCGACGGACGCGATCGCGAGGTCCACCCACATGCGGTTGGGCGGGTCCACCATCCAGCGCACCGCCAGGAGGCCTGCGAGGGCGGCGGCCGCACCCCACGCCGGCCGGCCGCCGCCGGGGTGCATGCGGGCGAGCTCGCGAGCGCCGAGCGCGGCCGCGCCGGCGACCACGACGGTCAGCGCGATCTCATGCCACCATGCGAGCGCCACGATCGCGGGGATGAGAACCACGCCGCTGAGAACTCGCCGGAGCAGAGCGCCCTACTTCAAGCCGGCGTCGCCGCCGCCGCCGGCACGCGCCCGAACTTCCGATCGCGTTGACGGAACGCCTCCAGCGCCTTCTGAAACTCGTGCTCGGTGAAATCAGGCCACAGCGTCGGCGTGAAGTAGTACTCCGCGTAGGCCGCTTGCCAGATCAGGAAATTGCTCAGGCGCTGCTCGCCGGCCGTGCGTATGACCAGGTCGGGATCGGGGCCGTGGCCGGTGTACAGGTAGCGGCCGAACACATCCTCGGTGACGTCGGAGGGATCGACGCCGTCCCGCATGAGGCCGCGGACGGCGCGCAGGATCTCGGCCCGTCCTCCATAGTTGAACGCGATGTTCACCGTGAGCGCATCGTGGCCGGCCGTCTGCTTCACGATCTTCTGCACCGCCACGCGGTCCAACAGCGGCAGCGTATCGATCTCGCCCAACACCGCGATGCGGACACGGTTCTTGAGAATCGTGTCGCGCTCGGCCTCCAGGCGCTCGGGGATAAGCGCCATCAGCGCGTCCACCTCATCCAGCGGCCGGTCCCAGTTCTCGGTCGAGAAGGCAAACACGGTCAGCGTTGGGATGTGCCGGCGAATGCACTCCTCGGCGATGGCGAATACGCGCAGCGCCCCCTCCTGGTGGCCCGCGATCCGGCGCAAACCACGGGTGACGGCCCAGCGGCCGTTGCCGTCCATCACGATCGCGACGTGGCGCGGGTAGCCGGCCGCTTGCCCGGAGTCCGGCGAAGCGCCGCCGATCAAATCTCCATCACCTCGGCTTCCTTCGCTTCGCCGAGCTGATCGATCGTCGCGATGTGGTCGTCCGTCAGCGTCTGCAGCCGCTGCTCGCCGCGCTTCTCGGCGTCTTCCGAGGTTGCCTTCTCCTTGAGGAGGGCGCGCAGACGGTCATGAACATCGCGTCGAACGTTCCGCACCGCGACCCGTGAGTCCTCGACCCGCTGGCGCACGATTCTCACGAGGTCCCGTCGACGGTCCTCGCTCAGCGGTGGGATCGGCAGGTGAATCACGTTCCCGTCGTTCGAGGGCGTGATTCCCAGATCGGACCTGATGATCGCGCGCTCGATGTCCGGGAGGGACGCCCGGTCCCACGGCTGGATCACGAGCAGGCGCACCTCGGGCGCCGAGATCCCCGCCAGCTGTTTCAGTGCCGTGGGCTGGCCGTAGTAGTCGACCGAGAGGTTCTCCACGAACGCCGGCGACGCGTGACCGGTGCGCAGACCGACGAGCTCATGCCGTAGATGCGCCACCGCCTGGCCCATGCGGCGGTCGGCGTCGGCCAGCAGATCGTCAATCACGCGGCATCAAGCGGTGATGAGCGTTCCGACATGCGCGCCCCCGAGAATCTTCACCAGACTGCCCTCATCTTCCAATCGAAACACGATGATCGGCAGGTTGTGATCCATGCAGAGACTAAACGCCGTGGCGTCCATGATCCGGAGTCCGCGATTCAGCGCTTCGAGATAGGTCAGTCGGTCGATGCGCTTGGCGTCCGGATTCGTCTCCGGGTCATCAGTGTACGCGCCGTCCACGTTGGTCGCCTTCAGGAAGGCGGCGGCGCCGATCTCCATCGCGCGCAACGCGCCGGCGGTATCCGTGGTGAAGAAGGGATTGCCGGTCCCGGCGGCGAACATCACGATCCGGCCCGCCTCCAGGTGCGCGACGGCTTTTCGCCGGATATACGGCTCCGCGATCTCGCGCATCTCGATGGCGGTCTGAACCCGCGTGGGAACGCCGAGGCCCTCGACCGCCTCCTGCAGCGCGAGCGCGTTCATCACGGTGCCGAGCATCCCGATGTAGTCGGCGGTGGCCCGGGTCATGCCCGCGATCTGACCGCCGCGCCAGAAGTTCCCACCGCCAATCACGATCGCCAGCTCCACGCCGAGCGTGTGCGCTTCGACGATCCGCTGGGCCAGCGACTTGACGCGATCCGGATCGATGCCAAATCGCCGCGCACCGGCGAGCGACTCGCCGCCGAGCTTGAGCAGCACGCGACCGTACTTGAGGTCCGCCACCACCCCTCCTCTAGCGCCCGGCGCCGGCCGGGCGAGGCTAGATCTCAAACCGGCAGAATCGCTTGACCTCGATGTTCTCGCCGAGCCGGCCGATAACGTCCTGGATAACTTGCTCCACGGTCATCGACGTGTCCCTGAACCATGGCTGTGTGAGCAGCGCTGGAGCTTCGTCGTCCGCCTGGTCTTGCTCGGAAATGCGCTCCGGCGCCATCGCCGCGACGTGCATCACCAGATCGCGCGCCAGCGTCCGAAACTCCTCGGTTCGCGCGACGAAGTCCGTCTCGCAGCCAAGCTCGAGCAGCGCGCCCAGCGGTCGTCCGGGGTGGGCGTAGGCCTCGATCACACCTTCGCTCGTGGTCCGCCCGGCCTTCGTGGCCGATATCTCCAGCCCGCGTGCCTTGAGCACCTCACGCGCCTTGACAGGATCGCCGCCCGCGTCCTCGAGCGCCCGCTTGATGTCCATCACGCCGGCGCCGGACTCCTGGCGCAGCTTTCGAATGTCCTCGATCGCCGCCTTAGCCATCGGCCGGTTTCCCAGTCTTGGGTTTAGCCGCGGCCGCCTTGGCCTTCGGCACGCGCGCGGCTTTTGGACGAGCCGCCCCCGCGGGGCTCGACTTGGCAGCGGGCTTGCGCCGCACGCGGCGAACGGTGGGCTCGGCCAGCTTCGGCTTGGCCGCCGCCGCCACCGCAGCGGCCACCGAGGCTGCGGCCGGGTCTCTGGAGGGGCCGGCCGCGGCCGCCTCGGCCGCGGCGCTCAGCATGGCGGCCTCGATGTCGGGTTGCGGCCGGTCGCTCCTGGCCGCCTTTGCAGCCGCCTTCGCGGCCGCGGCCATCGCCGCCTCCGCCTCCTGGGTGACCCGCCGCACGCGTTCGGCCTCGAGCTTCTCGTATTCCTCGCGCCCCGCCAGCAGCGCGTCGGCGATGTGTTTGGTGACGGCCAGGATCGATCGGATGGCGTCGTCGTTTCCCGGAATGACCAGATCCACGTCGTCCGGATCGCAGTTCGTATCGGTCAGCGCCACCACTCGAATGCCCAGCCGTCGAGCCTCCGCGACGGCGTTGCGCTCGCGCTTGGGATCGATTATGAACAGCGCGTCAGGCAGGCGCGTCAGGTTGCGGATGCCGCCCATGCGCTTCAGCAGCCGGTTCAGCTCGACCACGAGCGCCTGCGCGTCCTTCTTGGCGAGCCGCTCGAAATCGCCCGCTCGCTGACGCGCCTGCAACTCGCGCAAGCGTTGAAGGCGCAGCCGCAGCGTGTCGAAGTTTGTGAGCGTGCCGCCAAGCCAGCGATGATCGATATAGTGCTGGGCGGAGCGTCGCGCCTCCTCCCGCACCACCTCCTGCGCCTGCCGCTTGGTGCCGACGAAGATGACGTCGCCGCGATTCGCCGCGAGCGCGCGCAACTCCGCCGTCGCGGCGTGGAGCGCGTCGACGGTGTGCTTGAGGTCGACGACGTGGATGCCATTGCCCGTACCAAAGATGTACGGCCGCATCTTTGGATTCCAGCGCGCCGTGCGGTGCCCGAAATGGACGCCCGCATCGAGAAGTTCCCGCATGGTCGCTGCGGGCATGACGCTCGCCCCCTTGTGGTGCCTTGCTTGCCTCCGCCGCGTTCATCCCCGAACGGCACCGTGTGAACGGCAGGCCCGCCCGAGTCCAGCGGCGTGTGAATTCGGCCCCCGATAACGTAAGGACCGTCCCCGATGGTATCGCAGTCGTTGGAGCCGCCGAGCCGCCGAGGCGTCGACCTAGCTCGTCTTGGCCTGAGGGACGGCCGCCGGATCTCCATCGTCACCCGGTCCGCGCGCCCGCCCGGCCGTCGGGTTCTTCCAGGTGGCGTGGTCGCATTCCGGGTAGCGGCTGCAGCCCCAGAACGTCCTGCCGCGCCGCGTGCGCCGCTCCACGATCTCGCCCTGCTCACACTTCGGGCAGGTCAGGCCGGTCGAGACCACAATCCGCTCGGTGTACCGGCAATCCGGGAATCCGGTGCAGCCGATGAACCGTCCGTACCGCCCGTGCTTGTAGACGAGCGCGTGGCCGCTCTCGGGACAATCGCGACCCACCGGTTCGTCCGGCGGCCGCTCGTCTCGCATGGCCGTCTCGGCCGCCGCCAGCGTTTTCGCGAATCCGTCGTAGAAGTCGCGCAGCACGGGGACCCAGCCCAGCTCACCACGCGAGATCGAGTCGAGGTTCTCCTCCATCTGCGCGGTGAAACCGTAGTCCACGATGTCCGGGAAGTGCTTCACCAACAGATCCGAGATGCGCGCTCCGAGGGTGGTTGATTCAAGCCGCCGACGGGTCGACGTCACGTAGTCGCGGTCGAACAGGGTGGCGACCGTCGGCGCATAGGTGCTAGGGCGCCCGATCCCCTCCTCTTCGAGCTTGCGCACCAGCGTCGCCTCCGTATAGCGGGGCGGTGGTTCGGTGAAGTGCTGCTCGGGCAGCAGGTCGAGCAGATCGACCGGATCGCCCTCATCCAGGGATCCGATCAGCGCGATCGCCTCCGTCTGTTCCTGGTCCGGCTTGGCGTCAGGCCGGGCGACGGCCAAGAACCCGGGGAAGGTGGTCTCAGTGACGGCCGCGCGGAATCGATACTCGAGGTCGGCGCCGTCGCGCGACGGCTGAAAGACCGCGGTGCGGCGCAGCAGCTCGGCGGGCGCCATCTGGCTGGCGACAAACCGACGCCAGATCAGCTCGTAGAGCCGCCGCTGATCCCTGTCTAAGAAGTTCGCGACGGCGTCCGGCGTGCGGCCGACCTCGGTCGGCCGGACCGCCTCGTGCGCCTCCTGCGCGTTCTTGACCCGGCTGCGGTAGGTGGGCGGGCGCCCGGGCACGTGCCGGCGGGTGAAATTGTCGCCGATCCAGCTCCGCGCTTCGCGTTGCGCCTGCGCCGACACCGTGGTCGAGTCGGTGCGCATATATGTGATGAGGCCCTGACGCCCCGACTCAGTGTTGACGCCTTCGTAGAGCTGCTGCGCGATGGCCATGGCGCGCCGCGGCGCCATACCGAGCCGCGACGAGGCCGCTTGTTGCAGGGTGCTGGTGGTGAACGGCGCGGCCGGCTGGCGCTTTTGCGCCTGGTCGCGGCGGCTCTCGACCCGGTAGCGTGCGCCCTCGATGGCGCGGAGCAGCGCGTCCGACTCGGGCTCGGAGCCGATCTCCAGATCGCCCTCCGCGCCGGTGAGCCGCGCGACCGCCTGCGGCGACGTGGTGCCCTCGCGCGCAAATCGACCCTCGATCGTCCAGAACTCCCGCGGCTCGAACGCGTCGATCTCGCGGTCGCGCTCCACGACCAGGCGCAGGGCCACCGACTGCACGCGCCCGGCGCTGGTGCCGCGCTGGACCCGCCGATTCAGCAGGGGGCTGATCTGATAGCCGACCAGCCGGTCGAGAATGCGCCGGGCCTGCTGCGCCTCGACCAGGTCCTGATCGATCTCGCGCGGGCTGCCGACGGCCTCGCGCACGGCGTCCTTGGTGATCTCGTGGAACGAGACCCGCTGAACCGGCTTCGCTTCGAGCTTCGCGGCGGTTCTGAGGTGCCAGGCGATCGCCTCACCTTCACGATCCGGGTCGGTGGCGAGCAGCACCTCGCCCGCGTCGGCGGCGGCTTTGCGAAGCCGCGTGACTACCTTGGACTTGTCGCGCGGCACCACGTACTTGGGGGCGAAGTCGTGCTCGATATCAACGCCCAGTCCGCTGCGCGGCAGATCGCGCACGTGCCCGACCGAAGCCATGACTTTGTATGAGCGTCCCAAGAACTTCTGAAGCGTCTCGGCCTTGGCGCGCGACTCGACGATCACCAGCTTCTTGCGAACCGGTTTACGTGCCGCCATGTGTCAGCGGGCCTCGCCGGGACCGCGGGGCGCGATCGGATCGGGGCCGCGGCGCCGTCGCCGCGTCAAGGTGCGACCGCCGCCGGAACTTCCCAGCGGACGAGGCCATCCAGCAGCGCCAGCAGCTTGTCTTGCCATTCAGCATCGTCCTCGAATTCCGGCCACAGCAGCCCGTTCCGGCCGCGACGCATACGGCGGCCGACAGTCGACGTCAAAACGGTCGGGCTCACGTCCCGGCCGGCGGCAAGCCTGACGATCAGCTCCCGCCCGTAGGTGGTGACCGACGTGATTCCCAGGGCCCGCGCACGCTCTCTCACGCGCAACATGTACGCGAGATTCTCCACAGACTCCGGGAACTCACCAAACCGGTCGCGAATATCGGCGATTGCCTCCTCCACCTCATCGATCGTCCGCAGGCGGGCAAGCCGCTGGTATTCGCGAACCTTTGTCGCGTACGTCCCCATATAGCCGTCCGGCAGGTACGCGTCCAGTGGCAGGTCCACCACCGGGGCGGTCTCCTCCTCTGGCGCCGGCATGCCTCGCAGCTTGTCGACTTCCTGGGCGAGCATGCGCGTGTACAGGTCGAAGCCGACCGTCGTGACGTGGCCGTGCTGCTCAGCGCCGAGCAGGTTGCCGGCGCCGCGAATCTCGAGATCGCGCATGGCGATACGAAAGCCGGCGCCCAGCTCCGAGGCCTCCAGGATCGTGCGCAACCGCTCTTGAGCCGCCTCGGTAAGCATGTGATTGGGCCGGTACAGCAGGTACGCGTAGGCCTGTTCCGCGGCCCGACCGACGCGGCCCCGCAGCTGATACAGCTGCGCCAGGCCGAACCGCCACGCATCGTTGACGATGATCGTGTTCACGTTCGGCAGGTCGAGTCCGTTCTCGATGATGGCGGTGGTGACCAGCACCTGAATGTCGCCGCGGGCGAATCGGTACATCACGTCTTCCAATTCCGGGGCCGGCATCCGTCCGTGCGCAACGCCTAGGCGCACGTCCGGCAGGAGGTCGCGCAGGCGCTGCTCCCAGCCGTGAATCGTCTGAATCCGGTTGTGCAAGAAAAAGGCCTGGCCGCCGCGCGCGAGCTCGCGGACGATGGCGTCGCGGACGATGGCGTCGTCATACGTCGTCACATACGTCTTCACCGCCAGTCGTTGCTCGGGCGGCGACTCGATCACGCTGATGTCGCGCATTCCCGCCAGCGCCATGTGCAGGGTCCGGGGGATTGGCGTGGCGGTCAGGGTGAGCACATCCACGTCCTTCCGCAGTGTCTTGAGCCGCTCCTTGTGCGCGACGCCGAATCGCTGCTCCTCGTCCACGACAACTAGACCGAGACGCGCGAAGGCCACGTCGCTCTGCAGCAGCCGGTGAGTGCCGATGACGACATCAACGTCACCGGACGCCAGCGCCTCCAGTACCTGTGTCTGCTCGCGCTTGGTTCGAAAACGGCTGAGCAGCTCGACCCGCACGGGAAACTCGGTCATGCGCGACGTGAAGGTGTCGAGGTGCTGCTGGGCCAGGATGGTGGTCGGCGCCAGGATCGCGACCTGCTTGCCATCGGTGGCCGCCTTGAAGGCCGCTCGCAGCGCGACCTCGGTCTTGCCGTAGCCCACGTCGCCGGCCACGAGTCGATCCATCGGGCGCGCGCGCTCCATGTCGGCCTTGGCGTCGGTGATGGCCTGCAGCTGGTCCGGGGTCTCGATATATGGGAATCCGTCTTCGAACCCCTGTTGCCAGGTTGAGTCGGGGCCGAACGCCGTCCCGCGGGCGATTTCGCGGGCCGCGTAGATGTCCAGCAGGCCGGCCGCGATCTCCTCGGCCGACTTGCGCGCACGCTGCTTGGCTCGCTGCCACTCGGCGGTGCCGAGCCGGCTCAGCTTCGGCGCCTGCTCGGACATCCCGACGTACTTCTGCACGCGGCCGATCTGGTCGATCGGGACGTACAGGCGATCGTCGCCCGCGTACTGGAGCAGGAGAAACTCGCGGTCGCCGCCGGTCTCGGCGAGCTGCACGATGCCGTCGAACCGTGCGATCCCGTGGTCCACGTGGACGACGTGATCGGCCTTCTCGAGATCCGCCAGGAAGGTGCGATCCGCGGTCCTGGCGCGCCCGCGTCCGCGCCGTGGGCGCACCCGACCGAACACCTCCGCGTCGGTCAGCAGGAGCAGCCGCCCCGGCTCGAAGCGCCACCCCTCGGCCAGCGTCCCGCCAACGACCGTGATCGACCGCGCCGACGGCGGTTGGTCGATCGAATCGGCGGCCGTGACGGCCAATCCCTGGTCATGCAGCAGCTGCTGCAGCCGCCGTCCCTGGTAGCTGACAACCACCACGCGGTGGTCGTCCTGCCGGAGTCGTTCGAGATCGTCGCTGAGGCGCCGCAGCCGCCCGGCGTAGGAAGGCACGGCGCTGAAGCCCTCCGCGACCGCCCGTGGACCGCTGGCCGCGCCGGCGAGGCCCGGGACGTAGGTCAGACGGACCGGCGCGTCGTCGAGCCGCCGGAGGACGTCGCCCGACGAAAACAGCGGCGATCCAAAGCCCGCGGGCAGTTCGCCCGCGGCCGTGAGCCGCGCCCGGTTCTCCTCCGCCGTTCGCTCGGTCTCGCGGGCGACCCAGGGCATCTGATCCGGTTCGTCCACAACCAGCAGCGCCGCGGGACAGAAGTCCATTAGCATCGCGGCGTCGGGCATCAGACTCATCGTGTAGAAGGCCGCGTCCTCGAAGTACGCGTTTCCCTGGAGCTGCTCCAGATGACGCCGCCACGTCTGCCGCTCCTCGGGCCTGAGCGCCGCCAGGTCGAGCGTCTCCAGACGCCCCGCGAGGCGCTCGCCGGCCCAGATCGGCACCTCGGTCGCCGGCGTCAACGTGACCTCGCCGGCCGGCCCGATGGTGCGCTGCGAATCCGGGTCGAACGACCGTACGGACTCGATCTCATCGCCGAAGAAGTCCACCCGGATCGGGTACGGCGCGTCGGGCGTGAAGATGTCCACCAGGCCGCCGCGGTGCGCGAACTCGCCGGGCCGCTCGACCAGCGGCGTCGGTTCGTACCCGAGCGCCACCAGCCGCCGGGTCACGGTGTCGAGATCGGCGCGAGCGCCCGGCGTCAGCGAGAGGAAATGCGTCTGGAAGTCGGCCACCGGGAGGAGCCGCCGCATCAGCGCCGGCAGCGACGCGACGATCACCGGGGCGCCATCGGTTGGTGTGGCCGAGGCCTTCATGAGCTCCGCCAGCACGGCCACGCGCTGGGCGAGCACGTCGTGCCCGATGGCGAGCATGGAGTAGGCGGGCTGGTCGGGGTCCGGAAAGTGGAGCGCGCGGCGTACACGGGCCCACGCCCGCAGGTCGTGCGCCAGCTCGCGCGCCTTCGCGTCGTCCGTGGTGATCAGGATGACGGGGCGGCTCGTTCGACCCGCGATCAGCTGGACCAAGGCCGACTTGAGGGCGTCGCGGACCTCGACGGTCACGGGGTGCGGACCGTGGGCGGCGGCCGCGACGGCCGCGCTCACCGACGGGTCGGCGTCAAGCGCGCGAAGGATGCCGGCCAGGTGCATCGCGACTGTTGAACTCCTGCATCACTGCATCGATATCGTCGTGGAGCAGCGCATGTACGGCCGCGGCCGCGCGCTCGATGGCGGCGTCAATGCGTTGCCGCTCGTGACTCGGAAATGAGTCAAGCACATAGTCCGCCGGGTCGACTCCGGCGGGCGGGCGGCCGACGCCGATTCTGATCCGGGCAAAGGCGTCAGTGCCGACGGCTTCGCTTACCGAGCGCACGCCCAAGTGTCCGCCCGACGAGCCGCCGGATCGAATCCGCAGGCGCCCGGACGCGAGGTCGATGTCGTCGTGGATGACGATGAGCCGATCTGGACCAACCTCGAACCGTCGGAGTGACGCGGCAACCGCCTCGCCGGATGCATTCACGAACGTCTGCGGCTTGATGACGGCCAGCGTCCGTCCTTCGAGTTCGTCGAGCCACTCCTCGGCTCGATAGGCGGCCGACCGCCATCCACCGCCCGCCTTCGCGATCTCATCGGCCGCGTCGAATCCGACGTTATGTCTAGTTCGGCGATAGCGTTTTCCCGGGTTGCCCAGCCCGACCACCAATCGTTCCGGCCTGCCGCGGCCGCCCCGCGCAGCCCACCGGCGCCACCGGGCCCCCCAACGGCTCATCGTAGGTCCGTGCTCCGACGCTCGGGCGCGGCGGCGTGAGGCTGCGCGGTTCCCGGGACGCCGCTACCGGCGCGACGCGATCGCATGGGACGCCTCCAGGTCAAACGCGTCGGCCAACGCGTCCCATTCGGCCAGGGTGAGGGTGGCCGGCCGCCTGGCCGGATCAACGCCGGCCGCGTCCAGCAAATCGCCGGCGGTGAGCTCGTCGATCCCCAGGCCGGCGGCCAGGGAGTTGCGCAGCTTCTTGCGCGCCTGCGCGAACCCATGGCGAGCAAGTCCGATGCGGCGCGACGCCCGCCCGCGCGCGGCGGCGCTCAGGTTCCGGGGCAGGATGCGTATGAGCGTCGAGTCGACTTTCGGCGGTGGCCGGAATGCGCGTGGGGCGACATCGAAGAGAACCTCCGCCTCCGCATGCGACTGCACGATCACCGAGAGCAACGCCATCCGACCGGGCGCGGCCACCATTCGCCGCGCGACTTCTCGCTGCAACAGCACCGTCAGGCTGATCGGCGGATCGTCCGACTCGAGCCAGTCGACGACGAGCCGTGTCCCGACGCTGTACGGCAAGTTCGCGACCACATGGTGGGGACCATCCACGAGCGTGCCGAGCGCGAGCGTGCGCGCATCGGCGTTGAGCACCGTCACGTCGTCGCGGTCGCCGAATTTTACCGTCAGCCGGTCGGACAGCACGGGCTCGACCTCCACCGCGGTCACGCGGTATCCCTGCTCGATCAGCACGCCGGTCAGACGGCCGGTGCCCGCGCCGATCTCGATCACGCTCGCGCACGGCGGCAGCCGGGCGGCGTGGACGATCCGTCGCAGGACCGTGCGGTCAACCAGAAAGTTCTGGCCCCGAAAACGCGAAGGGCGGAAGGGCCTGGGGCGCGGAGCGGTCATATTTTGAGTATCTCACCGGTGCGATGGGCGGCGCTCAGGTCTGAGTCAGCCCGCGTTCCAGGGCGACCCGGCCAGGAATCCTCCATCCACGTAGAGGGTAGCGCCGGTGATGAACGAGGCCTGGTCCGACAGCAGAAACGCCACGCATCCGGCGATCTCCTCCGGCTCGGCGTAGCGTGTCAGCGGGACGCGCGCCTTGCGCCGCGTGAGCGCTTGCGGGTCGCTGCGAACGTCCTCCGTCATGCGCGTCCGGGTGAGCCCGGGCCCCACGCAGTTGACACGAATGCCCGCGGGACCGAGCTCAAGCGCCATCACGCGGGTGAGGGTTCGGAGCGCCCCCTTGGCCGCGCAGTAGTGGACCTGCCCGGGTTCGGCGGTCTCGGCTCTGATCGAGGTCACATTCACGATGGCGCCGCCTTCTCCACGTTCCACCATGTGCCGTGTCACGGCCTGCGCCAGGAACGTGGGGCCTCGCACGAGCACGCCCAGCATTCGCTGCCAGCGCTCGGGCGTCAGCTCGTCGAGATAGACACGCTCCGTGTAGCCCGCGTTGTTGACCAGCGCGTCGATCCGCCCGTGACGAGCCACCGTCGCCTCGACCAGGGCGCGGTCCGCCGGCACGTCGGCGACGTCGAGCTCGTGCGGCTCGACCGAGTGGCCGCCGGCCGCGAGGTCCCGCGCCATGGCGTCCAGCGCCGGCCGGTCTACATCGGTCGCGACCACGTGGTACCCGTCGCGGCCGAGGCGTCTGGCGCAGGCGCGCCCGATTCCATGTGCGGCGCCCGTGACGATCGCGACTCGCGCCATCAGTGCGTGAGCTCTCCGCCGTCCGCTATCAACGTCGTACCGGTCACGTAGCTGGCGTCATCCGAGGCCAGAAACGCGGCGGCGGCGGCCATCTCCTCGGCGTTGCCGAACCGGCCCAACGGGATGCGCGAGAGCAGGTGCTGGCGCGCCTCCGGGTCCTGATAGAGCGCAGCCAGCAGCGGGGTCTGGGTGAACCCGGGGCCCAGCGCGCAGACGCGAATCCGGTGAGCTCCCAGCTCGACCGCCGCCGCTCGTGTCAGCATGCGCACACCGCCCTTCGAGGCGCCGTACGCGAGCGACCCTTCCCGTGCGCTCTCCTCCCGCATCGAGGACATGTTGATGATGCAGCCCGAACGAGCCGCCTTCATCGGAACCACCGCGGCTCGCAGGCCGTAGAAGACGCCGGTGAGGTTCACGTCCAGCGTCTGATCGAAGCCGGACTCCGTCATTTCGAGCAGGGGTTCCTTCACGTTCACCCCCGCGTTGTTGACCATGACGTCGAGCTGGCCCCACCGCTCGAGCACCGCCCGCACGGCGGCCTGGACATCGTCCCAGCTCGTGACGTCGGTCCGGAGCGCGAGCGCCTCGCCGTTGGATGCCTCGATCGCCTGCGCGGTCGCTTGCGCGCCGGCATGGTTGATATCGGCGAGCCCAACACGCGCGCCTTCGGCGGCCAGCCGGATGGCGATCGCGCGCCCGAGCCCTGAGGCGGCGCCGGTCACCAGGGCGACGCGGCCGGGCAGCATCACTGGAGTTTGGGTCGGGGTGTGGTCAGGGCGCCGAGCGTATCAGATCGCCTCGGGCTTCCCGCGTGTCACGACCGCCCCGCGAGGGGCGGGCCACCTGGCGGTAGGGGCGCTCCTTGTGGGCGCCCATGGCGGGTCGGAAGGGGCGCGTCTCCGGCTGGCCCCCTAGGTGCGGATGCGCACCGATCGACCGACGCGCTCCAGATATCGGCAGGCCGCGCGCGCGCCAATGCCCCGGTGGCTGAGGGCGTTCTTCGCGGCCGGATCGAGCTCGGCCATGGTGCGGCCGATGCCGGCGAGCAGGAAGTGGGGGTCGTAGCCAAATCCGGCGGCGCCGCGGGGCCGATCGATGATCTGGCCGCGACACGCGGCCTCGACTTCGAATTCGACCCGCCCGTCAGGTCCGGCAATTGCGATCGCGCACCGGAACACTGCCGTGCGGTCCGCATCCGGCGCCCGCCCCAGCTCGGCCAGCAGCCAGGCATTGCGATCGATATCGGCCGCACTCGGTCCCGCGACTCGACTCGAATGAATCCCGGGCCGTCCCGCCAGCGCGGCGACTTCCAGGCCCGAGTCGTCGGCCAGCGCCCAGCCGCCCCACGCCGCGGCCCATGCGCAAGCCTTGGCGCGCGCGTTCTCGGCGTAGGTCGCACCAGATTCGTTCACGGGGGGAAGGGCGCCCACGTCGGCGGCGGAGCAGACGCCGACCGCGGCGCCGTCGAAGAGCGCCCGGTACTCGGCAACCTTGCCGGGGTTCGTGCTGGCGATCAAGACTCGGAGCAGTTGGGAAGGCTCCTGTGTCAGGCACACGCGCGCGGCCCCCGCTGGAACGGCGCTGGTTCGACAGAATGCCATCGCCGTGCGCGCACGGCTCGCATATGCGGGCCGCGATCGTTCGCGGCGCTGCGGAGCGGTCCGGCGCCCTGCTAACCTACGGTGCCGCTCAAGCATGCGACTCGGTCTCGGGATTGGGGCGCGGCCGGATCGTGCATGTCTCGCCCCCTGTCGGCGAGCACGGCCCCACTGAGCGGAGAGGGGTAATGGGCGACCTGAACGTCGAGGAAACATTCAAAGAGCTTGGGGATTCGATCATCAAGGGCGACGCACCCAAGGTCATCGAACTCGTCAACGCGTCACTGGAGGCGGACGTCGATCCCGGCGCGATCATCAACGACGGGATGATTCCGGGTATGGACGTCGTCGGCGAGCTCTTCCGAACGAACCAGTACTACGTCCCGGAGGTGCTGATCTCGGCCCGCGCCATGAAGGGCGGGATGGCGATCCTCCGACCGCTGCTGGCGGAGTCCGGCGTGGAACCGGTCGGAACCGTCGTGATCGGTACGGTGCGCGGCGACCTTCACGACATCGGCAAGAACCTGGTGGCCATGATGCTCGAAGGGGCCGGGTTCGATGTCCACGACACGGGGATCGACACACACCCGGACGAGTACGTTCAGAGAGCCACGGACGAAGGCTCGAACGTTGTCGGAATGTCGGCCCTGCTCACCACCACCATGACCAACATGCGCAACACGATCGAGGCGGTCGAGGCCGCCGGCCTGCGCGAGAAGGTCAGCTGCATCATCGGTGGAGCACCCGTGACGCAGCGCTACGCCGACGAGATCGGCGCCGATGGGTACGCGGCCGATGCGGCCTCCGCCGTCGCGCTCACGAAGCGCCTGCTCGGGGTCGGTGGTGCGGAGGAGACGCCCGAGGAAGCCGGCCGGAGCCTCTTCCTGGAGGCTCGTGACGCGCTCCAGGTCGCGGTCCGCGAAGAGCCGGGCGCCGACGGGCACACGTCGGGCCTGGCCCAGTCCCGCCAGCTTGCCGAGGATGCGCGCTCGCAGGGGTACGATTCGAGCCACATCGATCGCTTGATCGCCGAGATCGACCGCGAGGCGGCGCGCGCCGGCTAGCGGGATTCGCCGCCCGCGCGCGTACGCGACGGGCCCTGGCGCAGCGTCTGGTCTGGCCGGGCGCACACTCCCAATCGCCGCGCGTTCTCGACCAGCAACGCCTGCAGATTCGAGTCGCTCAGACCGGCCGCCCGCGTGCGGCTGAGCGCGCGTGACTGCGTGATCAGCGGGTAGTCGCTGCCGAACAGAATCCGCCCGGGCGCCAGCTCGGCCATCAGCCCAAAAACCTCGGGTCGATACAGCAGGTGACTGGCGGCCGAGTCGTAATAGAGGCGGTGCGTGAGCTCGTTCACCTCCGGCATGAGCTCGTAGAACCCGATGCCGCCCCCCCAGTGCGAGAGCACGATCGGAATCTCGCCGGCGGCCATCTCCACGATCGGCCAGATGATCTCTGGCGTCGTGGAGTCCTTCCCGGGGTACACATGGCCGGCCGGCTCGCTGACGTGGAGGTTGAGAATCAAGCCCATGTCGGCCACTGCGTCGAGGAACGTGCGCACGGCCCCGGTGTCGCGCAGATCCCACTGCTGGCCCTCCGGGAACAGCTCGCCGACGCCCAAGGCGCCGCGGCGGCGGCAGCGCTCCATCTCGACGATGCTGAATTCGAGATCGCTCGGGACGACCACGCAGAACGGGAGCAGCTCACCCGGGCGTCGCGCGGCCTCCTCCAGCACGTAGTCGTTGTTCATCACGCACAGGCTCGGATCGCGCCAGGCGAATCCGAAGGTGACGCTGGCGGAAACGCCGGCGCGCCGCATGCTCGCGCGCAGATCGCTCGCCGTCGCCAGCCGCCGCCGCTCGTTGAGGTACAGCCGACGGAACCACAGGTCGGCCTCCAGATACGCGGCGCGATCGCGTATCACCTCCGGCGGTACCACGTGCGTGTGAGCGTCGATGACCATGGGATTGGATTTGGGCTGGACGGGCCGGCGCCGGGGGCTATGCCATCGATCGCGCCGCCGCGGCGATGCGACGCACCTGCTCGTCGTGGGACGCGGTCGACTCCACGGCGACCGACGTGGTCGAGTCGTGAAGCCGTCCGGGCCACGCGCTCGCGAGCAGCGGCCCGCACTCGGCGTCGAGAACCAGCAGCCAGCGCTTGATGGAGCCTATCTGCGCGAGGAGTGGTTCCAGGCTCGGACTGGTGAGCCCGATCGCCGTGGCCCCGGTTTCGCGCGCCGCGTCGAATGCGGCGCCCGCGGCCGGGCCCAGTGCGACGATGGCGCGGTCGGAAGTCGGCCGGCCCTGGAATCGGTGCCCGTCGGAGGCTCGCGGAGGAAGGGTGAGTCCGGCCCGTCCGCGGGTTGCGGGCAGTCGCACCAGCGTCCAGCGGCCGGTGTCCGGCGCCGCGCCCAGCAGCTCGGCGACATCGGTCTCGATGGCGGGCACGCGAACATCGAGCCCGTCGATAGCCACGGCGATGCGCAGATCGGCGGCCGCTGGTGCCTCGGTGTGCCCACCGTGATGCGCGATCAATGTCACCGGCATCGACGAATGCGCGCACCGGTCGGCAATGGCGATCAATGCCGCAACCATGCGGGCCGCGTCCACGAACACAAGCGGCCGCATGCCGCCAGCGGCCAGACTGGCCGCGAACGCGACGGCGTGGGACTCGCCCGCGGTCACGTCGAAGAATCGTTCGGGTGCGATGTCCGCGATCGGCGCGAGCGCCGATCGCCCGGCCACCGTCGTCGAGACGACCGCCGCGTGCTCATCGCCGGCGACCACGTCGCGCGCCGCGGTGACGGCGGCACGGAGCCATGCGCCGCCATCTTGGCCGCTCGGCTCGGATATCGTCGTCGCGCCGGGGCCGAGGCCCAGCCCTCGCTCGGTGGCCACGTGCACGACCACCGGGCGGCGGAGCCCGAGGGCCAGCCCGAGGATCTCGCGGAGCGCCGATATCGTGTGTCCGTCCACCGGCCCCAGGTACATGAATCCCAGCAGCTCCTCCCACATCTCAGTCGGGAGGAGGAGTTCGCGCACCGAGTTCTTAAGGCGGCGCGCGACCTCGACGGCCTGCTCGCCGGCCGGCATGCGTGCCAGGGCCTGCTCGATGGTCGACTTGGCCTCCGCGTAGCGCGGATGTCCGCGGATGCGCGTCAGGTGTCGCGCGATCCCGCCAACGCCGCGTCCACGGGCTGTTTGCCCGTCGATCAGAACGAGCACCAGCGGAATCCGCAGATGCCCGGCGTGATTGATGGCTTCGAACGCGAGTCCGGTGCTGAGCCCGACGCCGTCGATCACCGCGACAACCGGTGTGGGATCGCCGCGCAGCGTCCGCACGACGCCGGCGCCGACGGCGTCCGAGAGCGCCCGACCCGCGACCTCCCCGGCGGGTCCCGCGGCCGCCGTGCCCTGACTGAGAATCGCGTGCGGCAACGCATGGTCGGCGTGATCCCAGAACACGTTCGCGCCGGGGTCAGGCACAACGGCCTGAATGGCCACGGCTAGCTCGACAGCCCCAAGCGAGGCGCCCGCGCTGCCGCCGGTGCGCTCGAGAATCTCGCGCCGCACGCGGCGGCTCAGCTCGTCGAGATGGCGATCGGTAGGCGCGGTCTCGCGGCCGGGCGCGGCCGACTGATCGAGTGCGGATTCCGTCGGCCCGACCATGGAGCCGCTAGCGCGGACCGGGCCGAATCGCGGCCGATCCCCACGTGCCTGTCAGCCGC
The DNA here is from genome assembly GCA_965247475.1 of Chloroflexota bacterium. Taxonomy (GTDB): domain Bacteria; phylum Chloroflexota; class UBA11872; order UBA11872; family UBA11872. The sequence goes on along the minus strand of OZ252016.1, from coordinate 1,080,987 downwards.
GCTCCCAGGTTCACGGCCTGATTATACTCGGACCGTCATGCGAGCATTCATCACCATCTCGATCCCGCCGCATTTCCGGCAGGCGCTCGCCGACCAGGCGAGCGATCTTGGACACCATGCACGCGAGCTGCGTGTGGCGCCGGCCGACAACCTGCATCTCACGCTGGCGTTTCTTGGCGAGGTGCCGCCGCATACCGTCGACAGCGTGCAATCGGGGATGGAGGCCGCGGCGGTTGGTCATTACCCATTCGACATAGGTTTCGGCGGAGGCGGCACGTTCCCGCGTCGAGGCGAGCCCCGAGTCGCTTGGGTGGGCGTGACCGGTGACCTGGAGGCCGCCCAGAACCTGCAATCATCGATCGCGCGCGAGATGCGCCAGCTCCACATTCGTGTGGCCGAACGGCCGTTCAGCCCACACGTAACGCTGGCCCGAATCAACCGCCAGGCAACGCCGTCGGCCCGGATCGCGATCGCGCGGCGTGTCGAGGCGTTCGATCTCGTCGAGCTGGGGCGCTTCACCGTGTCGGCGATCTCGCTCATGGAGAGCGACCTGGTGCCCAGCGGCGCCGTCTACCGACACGTCCTCAACGTGGAGCTGGGGACCGCGGCGGCCGAGGCGCCTAGTCGATCCGGCCGGTTTCGCATCTTCGGCGATCGCTAGGGAGGTTCGGTCGGCGGCCGCGCTATCGCGCATCGGCCTCCCGAGCTTCGTGAGACGGCGGCGCCCCAACAGCCGCAAAAAGGGCCGGTTGTATACTCGAATTGACCTGTTTCGTCGACCATGTGCGGGCTCGGAGTCCATGCCCAAGCGCTGGCAAGACGAGGTTCGCGAGATCCTTGAGCGCTCCGATCGCGATTGGACAGGCCGGCGCGACCTGACCAAGACGCCGCGGGCCCACCAGGGATCGCCGGTGCGCCGCTTCAGCGGCGGGATCGACGCCATCGGCGAATGGGTGCGCCGCCGATTCTCATCCACCGCTGACATGCTCGTCACTGCCGCCGTATTGGTCGTGCTGGCGCTGTTGCTGTCGGTGCTCCTCCGCCAGCTCGCCTCGGTGCTCGCAATCGCTGGGGCCATCGTGTTCGCGGTGGCGCTCGCGCGCGGAATCATCGGTCGTCGAGGCGGCGGCGCGTCCGTGGCAGGGCGGCAGGGACCGGTGATGTGGCGGGGCCAAGTGATTGAGCTGCCCCCACCGCCGCGTCCGTCCGTCGCCGACCGGTTCCGCGCCTGGTGGCGCCGCCGCCGCTAGTCAAGCGGCGCGCGACGGATGCGCGCATCTCGAGACCGCGCACGGATCGATTCCGAGCGCCCTCGGCGTCGACGACCGACACCACGGCGGCCGGTTACGATGTCGCCGCGTCACCCCAAGCCGAGGTGTCGATCGAGTGCGAGTTGCCGACGTCAGTCCCGGAGCGTCCGTCGCCGGGCGCTTCATCGTCGCCACCGCCGAGACTCGCACGACCAGGAACGGGGACCCGTTCCTGCGGCTGAACCTCCGCGACGCCGAGGGCGGCACGATCGACGCGATCTACTTCGGCGTCTCCGAAACGACTGCCCGCGAGGTCACGCCCGGACGCACGTACGAGATCAAGGGGCACGGCGATGAATGGCAGGGCCGCACGAATCTGAAAATATCCGCCATGCGAATCGCGGACGAGCAACTGGACGCCGCCGCGCTCCTGCCGCGCTCATCCGCGCCGCCCGAGTCGTTGCGGGGCGCGATCGATACGGCGATTGAAGGCCTGGGGAACGAGCAAATCAAGTCGGTGCTCGAAGCCGTGATGGCCGCGGAACCGGTCGCGGACCGGCTGAGCGAGTGGCCCGCGGCGAAGGCCCGTCATCATGCGTGGCTCGGCGGTCTGGCCGAGCACACCGGCGAGATGCTCGGGCTCGCGGCCGCCGTCGCCGACGTGTTCCCGACGCTCGATCGAGACCTGCTCACGGCCGGCGTGATCCTGCACGACCTTGGCAAGCTGATCGAGCTGGATATCGCCGCCGACATCGCGTACACGCCGGCCGGAAACCTGGAGGGCCACATGGTCCACGGCGTGCGGATTCTCGACGACGCGCTGCGGCGAACGGCGTGTGACGACGAGACGGCCATGCTCCTCCGCCACATGATCCTGAGCCATCAGGGCACGCGGGAATTCGCGGCCGTGGTGGAGCCGATGTTCCCGGAGGCGATTGCCTTGCACTACATCGACCAGCTCTCGTCGCAGGTACGTCCGGCTCTGGACGACGTTGCCGAGGTGCGCGGACGCGGAACTCGAGCGACGACCTTTCGCGGTCAGAGGACCAGACGAATGCTGTACGTCCGCGGCGAAGAGCCGCCCGGCGGCGACCACGCCGGCGCGGAGGCCGACCTACCCTTCTAGCCTCGCCAAGCGCTCCTCGATCTGGTCGATCGCGGCGGCCGCGCTCGTCACCTTGTCGCGCTCTTTCTGCACGACCTGGGGCGGCGCGCGATCGACGAAGTTGCGGTTCTGGAGCAGCGTCTCGGCGCGCGTCAGCTCGTCCCGTGCGTCGCTCAGCTCGCCGCTCAGCCGGTCTCGCTCCGCGTTGAGGTCGACCATGCCGGCCAGCGGCAGGTCGATCTCAACGCCGCCCGCCCGCACGCTTACCGTCGGCTCATCAGGCACTTCGCCGTCGGCGCCGATGTGCAGCGGGTCAACCCGCGCCAGGCGCTCGATGAAGTCGCGCTCCGCCTCCAGATATGACAGGTCGCCCGCACCACGGATACGCGCCTCTATCTTGCGTCCCGGCTCGACCTTGGACTCATGTCGTGCGTTGCGAATCCCCTGCACGATCTCGATCAAGCCTCGGACGGTCTCGATCGACGCCGGGTCGACTTCTGGCGACGGGTTCGGCAACGGGGTGATGATCAAGTGCTCGGGGTCGTGGACCGCGCCGCCGGCGGCCCGGTAGTGGCGCCAGATCTCCTCCGTTATGAACGGCATGAACGGATGCAGGAGCCGGATCGATCCGTCCAGCACGCTCGCGAGTGTGTGCGCGACGCGAGCCGCCTGCGCCGCGTCGTCCCCGTGGAGGCGGATCTTGGCCGCTTCGACGTACCAGTCAAAGAACTCGCTCCACAGGAAGTCCTGGAGCGTTCGCCCGGCCTCCCCGAACTGGAACCCATCGACCAGGCGCACGACTCTGGCGTTCACCTGATCGAACCGGCCGGTGATCCAACGGTCGAGCGTTCCGGCCGGCGCCGGGTCACATTCCGGCGCGCGCTCCATCGCGCCAATAACGAACTTGGCGCCGTTCCAGAGCTTGTTCGCGAAATGCGCCGCGCTCTCGACGCGCTGCAGGTTGAGGCGTACGTCGTTTCCGGGCGTGCTCGAGCTCACGAACGTGTATCGCATGGCGTCCACGCCGTACCGATCGAGCGTCTCGGCCGGGTTGTCGCCGGGCTGGTAGTTCGACTTTTGGACCTTGCTCCCGTCCATGTGCCGGACGAGACCATGCAGGTACACATGACGGAAAGGGACGTCGCCCGCCAGCTCCAGGCCCAACATCACCATCCGGGCCACCCAGAAGAAGATGATGTCGTAGCCGGTCTCCAGCACATCGGTCGGGTAGAACCGGCGCATGTCGTCGGTCTGGTCGGGCCATCCGAGGGTCGAGAACGGCCATAGCCCCGAGCTGAACCAGGTATCCAGCACGTCCGGGTCCTGTTCGAGATCGTCTCCCTCACAGGCAGGGCAGCTCGAGGGGTCTTCGCCCGCGACGATCACTTCGTCGCAGGCCTGGCAGTACCAAACCGGCAGCCGGTGCCCCAGCCAGAGCTGGCGTGAGATGCACCACGGCTCGATCTCATCCATCCAACGGAGAAACTCGCTGGCGAACCGAGGCGGGTGAAACCGAATGCGCCCGTCCCTCACGGCCTGCGCGGCCGCATCGGCCATTGACCGCATGTTGACGAACCACTGCTCGGACACCAGCGGCTCGATGACCGTGCCGTCGCGCGAGCAATGGCCGACCGGGTGCGTGTGCGGCTCCGTGCGCTCCAGCAGGCCCTCGCTCTGGAGGTGCTCGAGGTAGGCCTCGCGCGCCGCGAACCGGTCCAAGCCGGCCCAGGCCCCGGCATTCGCGTTGAGCGTCCCGTCGCCGTTCATGATGTTGACGACGTCGAGGTCGTGACGGCGTCCCATAGCCCAGTCGTTGGGGTCGTGACCGGGCGTGACCTTTACGGCGCCGGTGCCGAACTCCGGGTCCACGAATTCGTCGCTGATGATCGGGATCTCGCGCCCGATCCCGGGAACGAGCGCTGACGTGCCGGCGAGGGCCGTGTACCGCTCGTCGTCCGGATGCACCGCGATCGCAGTGTCACCGAGCATGGTCTCGGGTCGCGTGGTGGCCACCGTCAGGTGGCCGCCCCCGGTCAGCGGGTATCGGATGTGCCACAGCGATCCGTTGACGTCTTGGTGCTCGACCTCTAGATCGCTGATCGCCGATTGATCGTGCGTGCACCAGTTGACCAGATACTCGGCGCGGTAGATCAGCCCTCGCTCGTACAGGCGGACGAACGCGTCGCGCACGGCGCGCGAGAGCTGCTCGTCCATCGTGAAGTGCTCGCGCGACCAATCGAGCGAGGCGCCGAGCCGCCGAAGCTGATCGTTGATGCCGGCGCCGATCTCATCCTTCCAAGCCCAGAACCGCGCCTCGAAGGCGTCGCGTCCGATCGCCTCGCGCGATGTGCCCTCGGAGCGAAGGACGCGTTCCAGCACATTCTGCGTGGCAATCGCGGCGTGGTCGGTGCCGGGGACCCAGAGGGCGGCGCGCCCGCGCATCCGCTGCCAGCGGATCATCAGGTCCTGATACGCGACGAACATCACGTGCCCGTTGTGCAGCGCGCCGGTGACGTTCGGCGGCGGGATCACGATGACGAATGGCTCTCGACCATCATCGTCGGCCGGCTGAAAGTACCCGCGCGACTCCCAGAGCTCGTACCAGTGCGACTCCACCCGGCCCGGGTCGTACGGGCCCCGCATGTCGTCCAGCACGCTGCGCGTTTTCGTGTCGCTCAAGCTCGAGTCTCGATCGCGGACGGTGTGTGCGGACGGGCTCGCCGCGCACGCGGGTTCTGGTCGGTCATCCTACCGCCGCGTTCGGACCGCGCTGCCGCGGCCTAGGACCCCTCGGTTCCGCCGGGACCGCTCGATTCGTCCAGCGGCGCCTCGAACTGCGCGCCGTGAAGGTCTCGATAGTGGCCCGCGCTCGTGATGAGCTGGTCGTGCGTGCCGCGCTGAACGATCCGACCGTCTTGCATCACCAGAATGATGTCGGCACGGCGGACCGTCGAGAGCCGGTGCGCGATCACAAACGTGGTTCGCCCGCGCATGACCTGCTCCATCGCCCGTTGAATCTCCCACTCGGACTCCGCGTCGACATCCGATGTGGCTTCGTCCAGCACCAGGATGCGCGGATCGTCGAGCACGGCGCGCGCAAGCGCGATGCGCTGCTGCTCGCCGCGCGAGATCCGAATGCCGCCTTCCCCAACCAGGGTGGCGTAGCCATCAGGCAGCTCGCGGGTGAAGTCGTCGGCGCGCGCCACACGCGCCGCCTCGTCGACCGCGGATGCGCTCGCGGCCGAGTTCCCGAATCGGATGTTCTCTTCGATCGTGCCCGAGAACAGGAATGTCTCCTGTGGCACATACGCCATTCGATTCCTCAGGTCGTCCAGGGGAATGCCGCGAACGTCGCGTCCGTCCACGATCACGCGGCCGGAGGTCGGATCGTAGAAGCGCGCGAGCAGGCTCATCAGGGTCGTCTTGCCCGAGCCGGTGTGCCCGACGAGCGCGACCATCTGGCCGGGCTCGGCCGCCAGGTTGATGTCCGTGAGCACCGGCGTGACGCCGTCGTAGCTGAACGAGACGCCCTGGTACTCGACCCGGCCCTCCGACCGGAGCAGCGACTTCACGTCCGGGGCGTCCACAATGTCCGTCGGCTCGTCCATGAACTGGAAGATCCGATCCGCGGCGGCGAGCCCGGATTGCACTACGTAGTTGATCCGAACGATCTCGGTGAGCGGCTGGTGGAATATCTGCAGGAAGGCCAGGAACGCAATCAACGTGCCCGGGGTCATCTCGCCCATCGTGATCTGCCATCCGCCGAAGAGCAGGATCGCGGCCACGCTCAGACCGCTCAGCCCCTCGATCATGGGCGTCGTGACCGACTCGACCATCGTGGTGCTGAGATTGGCCTGGAGGTTGGCGCGGTTCTCGCCGCGAAATCGCTCGGCATCCTCCTCCTCGCGGGCGAACGCGCGGCTGACGCGGACGCCGCTCACGTTCTCCTCGATCGCGGTGTTGATGTTCGCGATCGTCTCCTGCACGACCCGATAGCGCCTTCGAAGCATGCGGGCCGACACCACGCTCGCAAGCACCATGGCCGGCACGACCGAGAGGATGATCAACGTGAGGCGCCAGTCCAGGGTGATCATCACCGCCAGATAGACGACCATGGTGAGCATCCCCAGGCCGGCGGTGATGACCTGCCCCTGCAGGGCTTGCTGGACGGCCTGGACATCGGACGTCAGCCGCGACACCGTGTCGCCCGTTCGCTGCGTCTCGAAGTAGCGCATCGACTGGCGCACGAGGCGCGTGAACATGTCGCGCGCGATCTCATACAGGGTCGTCTGACTGGTGCGCGCAAAGAGATAGAAATTCACATAGTTGAAGAGCGACCTCGCGAGATACACGCCAACCAGCACCATGACGATCCGCAGAACGCCGTCGAAGTCGCGGCTCGCGAGGAAGTCGTCGACCACGATCTTCATGGCCAGCGGCGGTACCAAATTCAGCAGCGCGCCGGCGAGGAGCGCCACGAACGCGAGCGCGAGCATGCGCGCGTGCGGGCGCAGATAGCCGGCGAAGCGCCGCGCCGTTCCGGCCACTGCTTCACGCCCGAGGTTCGACGTGTCGACGTACCCCATCCGCATGCCCATCTAGGTCACCGCCTCACGGCCTCGGCCGGCGCCGCGGCGCGTCATGCCCATTTCGGTTGGAGGTCGTGGACGCGCCGGTAGCTCTCGCTGGTGGCAAGCAACTCGATATGCGTTCCGTGTGCGGTGACCGCCCCGCCGTCGATGACGGCGATTTGATGTGCGCGCTCGACGGTCGACAGCCGATGGGCGATCACGATGCTGGTGCGATTGGACATCAGCGCCGCCAGCGCGTCGCGGATGCGGCGCTCCGTCTGGGTATCGACGCTCGATGTCGCCTCATCGAGGATCAGGATCCTGGGTTGGACCAGGAGCGCTCGCGCGATCGCCACGCGCTGACGCTGGCCGCCTGACAGACGCACGCCGCGATCCCCAACGATCGTGCCGTAGCCCTCAGGCAGGTCCCGAATGAACTCGTGCGCCTCGGCCGTGCGCGCCGCTTCCTCGACCTCCGCGAGCGACGCCCCAGGACGCCCGAACCGGATGTTGTCGCCAATCGACATGTTGAAGAGAAACGTCTCCTGCATCACCATGCCGATCTCCGAACGGAGCGATCGAAGCGTCAGGTCGCGCAGGTCCACGCCGTCCACCCGGATGCGTCCGCCCGTCGGGTCATAGAACCGCGGCAGGAGGTTGACGAGGCTGCTCTTGCCGGATCCGCTGGCGCCAACAAGCGCGAGCGTGGTTCCAGCGGGAACGTCCAGCGACACCTCGCGGACGATCGGCCGCTCGCCGCCGTACTGAAACGAGACGCGATCAAATTCAATCGCCCCGTCCCCGGGCGGGAGGTCGATGGCATCGGGCGGCTCGGTCACCTCGAGCGGAGTGTCGATGATCTGGAACACCCGCTCGCCCGACGTCATGGCCTGCTGGCCCATCTGGACCGAGAACCCCAGGAAGCGCATCGGCGTGAGGATCAGGAGCAGATAGGACTGGAACGCCACCAGGCCGCCGAGCGTGAACTCGCCTTGCATGACCCTCCACGAGCCCAGGCCCAGGATCAAGACGGTCGCCAGGCCGGCGAGGAGCTCCACGCCCTGGAAGTAGGCGGCGATCCGCGCGAGCAGGCGGAACCGAATCGTGCGCAGCTTCCAGTTCTCGCGGTCGAACAGCTCGTCGTGGTACTCCTCACGGCCAAACGCTTGAATGACCTTGACGCCGGCGACGGTCTCTCGAATCTTGCTGTTCATGACTCCGAGCTGCTGGTTGGACGCACGGAACAGCGGGACGATGGTTCGCGCCCAGCGCTGCAGCATGGCGAGCGGCGGAAACAGGCCCAGCAGCGCCAGCGTCATCGTCCAGTCCAGTACGAACATGAACGCCAGATTGAACGCGAGCAGCGCCACCGCCGACAGCACCACCGTTCCGGCCATGTTGAAGAACATCTGAATCAGGTTGACGTCGTTGGTGACGCGGGACATCAGATCACCGGTCAAATGCCGATCGAAGAAGCTCATCGACTTCGAGCCGAGGTGCATGTAGAGATCGTTCCGGATGTCGTGAATCGCCTGCTGTGAGCTCCAGCGCGCCCCAAACAGCCGGCCGGCCATCAACAGGTTCGTCAGCACGACCGCCGCCGCAAACGCGGCCACCATCGCGACCAAGATCTCTAGGTCGTTGCCCAGAATCCCGTCGTCGATCGCGAACTTCGTGAGCGTTGGCGGCACGGTGCGCATGAACGACCCGATGACGAGCAGAACGAGCACCAGAAGCACGAGGCGCTTCTGGTGACGGAGGTAGCCGAGCAGTCGCCAGAGAACGGACACGGCCGACTCAGGTCTGGATCACGGGTGAACGCGGGCGCTCCGAGGCAGCGCACCGGCAGGACGGAGACAGTCGCCGATTGTCGCACCATCGCCACGCCTGCCGCCCTTGGCGCGCTGGAGCAAATCCCGCGCATCCATGGCTTGTGATGCCGCCCACTGGGCGCCGGTCGTCTGAAGCCGCCGCGACCGGTCGGCAAGCACTTGACCCCTCCTGCCGACTTGACAATAATTCCAGCACTCGCCCGGGGGGGCGTCGGCGAGTGTGTCTCGTCGTCACCTACTCGTGAGGCGATCGTGACCGACGCCGACGAAGTCAGCACCCTTTGGCTCGCCCGCCAGATCTACGAGCTGGGCGGGGTGGAATTCGGCAACTTCACCCTGGGTCGGTCTACCGTCGACTCTCCGATTTATGTAAACCCAAGGCGCCTGATCGCGATTCCCGCCGCCCTCCGGGCCGCGGCCTCTCTGATCCGGCAGCATGCCGAGCTGGCGGTCGCGCGGCGCCACCACCAGGCCGATCCGTTCGAGCTCGTGGCGGGCGTGCCGTTGGGCGGGCTCCACCTGGCCACCGCGTACTCGCTGGCGGCCGACCTGCCGCTGATCTATATCCGGCCGGGACCGGTGCCGGAGGAGACGCTCATCGAGGGGCGCTTTCTGCCCGACCAGCACGTGCTGCTGGTCGACGATCTGATCACGACCGGCGGCTCCGTCATACAGGCCGCCGAGGCGCTGCGGCGCCAGGGGCTGGAGGTTCGAGACGTGATCGTGCTGGTCGATCGCGACCAGGGTGCGGCCCGTCGCCTCGAGCACTTCGGCCTGCACCTGATCTCGATTCTGTCGCTGCGCACCATGGTCAACTACTACATGGCCGAGCAGTGGATCTCGGAGTCGGACTATCGCCGGAGCCTCGACTACGTGGAGGCCCACCAGATATGACCATGCGCGCCGGGGCTCGCCGTCGGCGTGACGCGGGACGCTGGCGCCGCCCCTCCGACCCATGGAGACAGACGGCGCTGAGCGACGACTTCACGAGTAAGTCCACCGCGACGGGCCCGGCGCCCTTGTATCACCAGCGCTTGCACGCGAACACGCCGCTGCTCTCCGTGCGGCGAGCGCGACGGCAGGCGGCGGCGCTGGTCAGGACCGGCCTGATCGTGCTGGTGGTGATCGTGGGTGCGCTCATGATCGCGCGGGTGCTGGGAGCGGTGAAGCCGCCCCCGCCCGATGACGGTCGGGTCGTGAATCTGCTGGACACGGCACCGGTGACCGGCCAGCCGAACTTCCTCGCCGAGACCGCCACGGCGCCGGCGGCGTTCGTCGAGAGCCCGTTCACGCAGCTTGCCGAGCTGCCGCCGATCAACGCCAAGTCGGCCGTCCTGGTGGACCTGGCCGGGCGCACCATCATCTTCGGCCAAGGCCTACACGATTCGCATGCGCCGGCGAGCCTGGTGAAGCTCGCCACGGCAATCGTGGCGCTCGAACAGGCCCCGCCCGACACTCGAATCCAGGTACCGGAGGAGGCCGTCGGTCAGCCCTCGAATCGCGTCGGCCTGGGGCCGGGCGAAGTGCTGACCTTGCAGGACCTCCTGTTCGCGATGCTGCTGCCGTCGGCAAACGACGCGGCGGTGACCGTGGCGGACGGGATTGGCGGCGACGAGTACACCGTCGCGCAGATGAACGACTTGGCACGCAGGCTTGGCCTGGAGAATACGAGGTTCACGAATCCGGTCGGCTACGACGACGCCGCGCAGACCTCGACCGCGTTCGATCTCGCCGTGCTGGCGACGCACGCGATCGAGCGGTTCCCGTTGCTCGCGCGAATCGTCGCCTCGCAGGCGCATGTCATCACTCCGGGGCTCGCCAACCGTGGGTACACGTTCTCCAATCTGAATGGGCTGCTCTGGTCGTACGACGGGGCGCTCGGCGTCAAGACCGGTCGCACGGCCGACGCCGGGGGCAACATGGTGGTGGCGGCGCAGCGCGACGGCATGCGGGTGTTGGCGGTGGTCATGGGCAGCGACAATCGTTCCGAGGACGCGGCCACGCTGCTCGACTACGGGTTTCGGGCGCTCGTCGCGAAGGGATGATCGCGCCCGCCGCCCGCGCCACTGGCCGAGGTATTTTGCGGCCATTTGCCCCTCCGCGCGCCAAAATCGCGTATCGTGTCGGGGCAAGTCGCCGGAAGGACCGGCGCACGCGCGTGAACATTCGTCGCGGACGACCGTCCGATCGCATGTGGCGTCGGATGAAGCCGCAGGACAGGGTTCACGGCAGCGGATCCTGCAGATGCGGTCCGACCGGAGGAGAGCGCGGACATGTTTCAGACCCTTGGACCACTCGAGCTCCTGATCATTCTCTTGATCGTCATCGCCTTGTTCGGGGCGGGGCGTATCGCCGGTGTTGGACGCGCGCTCGGGACGAGCGTGCGTGAATTCCGGCGCGAGGCCCGTACCGGCGTCGACGGCGAGGATGCCGATGACGCTGAAGGCGAAGAGGCGGAAGAGGCGGAAGAGAAGACCGCGGACGCCGCGGTCGAGAGCCCGACGACGGTCGCCAGCTCGGACGCAAGCGCCGGGGCCGACGCGGCCGCGCCCAGCCGCAAAGAGTCAGACGGCTAGCACTCCGCGGCGGCGCGCGCACCTGAGGGCACGAGCGCCCGCGGTGCGGCGCGCTTCAGCGTCGGTCTGACGGCCACGACCGCGACGCACTGCCAGACAGCAGGCCACCCGGGCACGCACCGAGCGCGTCGTCTGCTCGCGGTGGTTGCGGCCGCGGCGGCGCTGCTCGCGATCGCGCCGCCCGCACCGGCCGGCGCCCACCCGCACGCCGTCCCGTCGACGATTCGGGTAGCGCTCACGCTGGGGCGCGAGACCGTTGCAGTCCGTCCCGCGGAAGGCGCGGCGGTCGATGTTCCCGGGCAGCTATCGCTCCGGGCCGACGGGTCCACGACGGTGGTCGTCGGCGACAGCCTGCGGTACCTCGCGGTTCCCAAGGCTTCCGTTCCAGCCGACGCACGGTCGCTGGGCGTGGTTGGCCCGCTCAGCGAGGCAAACGGCGATCTGGTGCTGGTAGGCCCGTATTCCGATCCGACGGCAGCCGTGCGGCACCGGCGCCGCCTGCGCTCGGCGCTGGGCGCCGCGCCTCGGGTCGTAGCGCTGGAGCGCGGCGCCAGGGTCGGCCCGTGGGCCGCCGCGGCCTCGACCCTCCAGGTTCACATCACGCCCCAGGCGCCGGACGACGTCTCGTTCGTCGATGGCCGGCCGTATCGCGGGGGGTTTCAACTGACCGTCGGCGACGGCGGCCTCAGCCTCATCAACGAAGTGGGCTTCGACGACTATCTCGCGTCGGTCGTCGGGGCCGAGATGCCGGCCGTGTGGGAGCTGGAGGCGCTCAAGGCGCAGGCCGTCGCCGCCCGCAACTACGCGCTCCGGCGACTTGACGCCGACGCTGCCTACGACATCTGCGACAACCAAAACTGCCAGGCATATGGCGGCGCGGGAACCGAGCACGACCGAGCACGCCTCGCCGTGGACGCCACGACAGGGGTGGTAGCGCTCTACGACGGCGAGTTGATCGAGGCGCTCTACTCCGCCAACGCGGGCGACTTCACGGCCAGCGCGAAGTCCGTGTGGGGCACCGAGGTCCCGTATCTCGTCGAGGTGCCTTCCCCGCTCGACAGAGAGGCGTTGACGGTCGGATGGGGCGCGGCCGGCTATCGCTGGGCGCGTGAGGTGGCGTTGGACGAGCTGGCCGGCTACACCGCGCTCCAGGGCGCCGGCCTGGGCGCCGTCACAAGTTTTCGCGTCACCGAGTCATCCGCCGCCGGTCGTCCAACCCGGCTGGAGGTGCTGGGGGAACGCGGGAAGATGGAGCTGGTGGGCGACCAGATCCGCACGGCGTTCGGTCTGCCGAGCGCATTCGTGACGGTTTCGATGGTGGACCCGGATGCGCTGGAGCTGATCAATCCGACCGCTCGACGCCAACTCGAGCTCCGGGCCGATGGCTTCCGCGTGGAATCCGCACGCCGGAGCGTCGCCTTTGACGCGGCGCCGCCGGAGATTCGCCTCACCAATGGGGCGGTGCGCGTCGTGCGATTTCGGACGCCGGCGCGTGTCGTGTTCAACGGCCGCGGCTTTGGTCACGGCGTTGGAATGAGCCAGTGGGGCGCGCAGGGAATGGCCCGTTCAGGCCGGACGTACGAAGAGATACTCAGCCACTACTATCCCGGACTGGAACTCGAGACGTTCGGCTTCGGCTAGGGACGTGGGCGGCGGTCACGCTGACTCGAAGGTAGCCGACCAGACTTGACCGCCCATCGTGACGGCAACGACCGTCTGGGGACCGTCGGCGCCGCCCGCAATGGCGATCGTTTGGAAGGCCTGCCGCCCGATTTCCTCGCCGATCTCGACCCAATTGTGTCCGCGATCGGCCGAGGCGATGAGCCCTTTGCTGGTCGCGGCGAACACGGTGTCGTCATTGGCGAAGTTCGCTGAGGCGGCCACGCCTACGATTGCCGTCTCCTTGTCGAGCGCCTGCACCGCCATCCAGTTGTGCATAAGCGTCGTGCCCGGCCGCATGATCACGCTTCCGGTCGCCGCGAAAAAGAAGTCATCATCGGGGTCGGTCGAGGGCGGGATGGAAATGGCGACCCACTCGTACGCCTCGTCCTGCTGGATGTAGCGGGACCACGTCGCGCCCCGATCGGTGGACCGGTACACCGCCACGCTCGTGCCTCCAAGCATTCCGGCCAGGATCGTGCCGTCATCCGCGAATTGCGGTGAGAACGCGATCGTCCTGACGGCTTCGCCCAGGAACTGCTCGTCCACCGGCGCCCAGCTCTGGCCCGCGTCGTCGGTCAGGAGGAGCGCGCCCCGCTCGCCGCCGATCGCGATCGTCCGATCCGTCGCGAACGCCGGCGAGAACGCCACGGCCGTCGCCACGAACCGGTCGGGAACCCCGGCGACACCTGCCCAGGTGCGACCTCCATCGTCGCTTTGCAGGGCTTGATTGGCCGATACGGCCATGAGCAGCCGGTCGGCGGCGAACGCGGGTGAGATCGCAATCGCGTCGACGGTGGGAGAGGGCAAGCCCTCGGCGCTGGCGGTCCACTGCAGACCGCCGTCCTCAGATAGCAGGACGCCTTCCTCCGCGGTAGCCGCCACCAGCGTGCGATCGGCGTCGAGCTCGGGCGAGAGCGCCAAGGCCAGCACTGGGCGGCTGGAGAGCCCTTCATTGCTGGGCCTCCACGTATCGCCCGCGTCGTCGGAGCGGAAGACGCCCGATCCCAGCGTTCCGGCGAGCGCGATCTGTCCGTCCGCGCTTGCCACCGCAAGCGCAAGAACATCCGTCGGGTCGGACGCGACGGCGAGCTCTTCCCAACTGTCTCCGCGATCGCGCGATCGACGCAGACCGGTTGGGCCGCCGGACGCAAAGACCGTTCCGTCGGCGCCATATCGCGGCGAGATGGCGAGCGCGTTCACGGCGTCCACCGAGCCGGCGAACGCCGCTTGGGTCCAGGACCTGCCTCCGTCGGTCGATCGAAAGACACCCGACTGCTCAGTCGCCGCAAACGCCGTCGAGTCATCGCCGAACTCGGGCGAGAACACAAGGGCCTGCACGCCGTCGTCGCCAATCCCGTTTGTTGCTTCCCACGAGCGGCCGCCGTCCGTCGAGCGGAAGACGCCGCCGGCGGCGGCGCCTGCGAGCACCAAGCGGTCCGCGCCGAATCTGGGTGAGATGGCCAGCGCCTGCAACGGCACGTTCTCGATGCCGTCGTCGTAGCCGTTCCAACTCTGCTCGCCGCTGGTAGAGATGTAGACACCGTTGGCGTGGGTGGCCGCCATGATGGTGGAGTCGGATGCAAAATCCGGCGAGTACGCAGCCGCGGGAACCGCGGGCCGCAGACTCCAGAACTCACGGCGAATCCAGGTCTCTCCCCCGTCGCTCGTGGAGTGCAGCCCGGCGCCGAACGTCCCCACGACCGCGCGTCCGTCGTCCGCGTAGGTGGGCGAGAGGGCCACCGACTCGACGTAGGGGCTTCTGAGCCCGTGGCTGGACGTCTCCCACGTCAGGCCGCCGTCCGATGACCGAAAGACTCCCGAGAGCGTGGTCGCCAGGACGTGACCCTCGTGACCTGCCGCGGCGGCGAGGGCCGTGACGGTGCCACCCTCGCGTGCCGTGAGACGGGTCCAATCGCCAAGCCCCGGTGGGCCGCTCACCGCATCCGTCACGAGTCCACTGCCGCTCTCGAGATTCCGAAACCGATCAACGGATGAGTACGGCTACCGCGCCGCGCTCGGGGCGTTGAGCCTTCTGTCATCGGAGGGGACTGTGCCGCCGGCCGCCTCGATGTCCGACCAGTAGTGGCAGGAGACGAAGTGGCCGGGGCTGGCTTCGACCATCTCGGGCACGTCCGTCGCGCAATTGGCAGCCGCCCACGGGCAGCGGGGGTGGAAGTGGCACCCCGACGGCGGATTCGCCGGGCTCGGCACGTCTCCGGTCAAGATGATCCGCTGGCGCTTGGCCTCGGCCTCGGGGTCCGGGATCGGCACCGCCGACAGCAGCGATCGGGTATACGGGTGCAGGGGCCGCGTGTAGAGCTCGTCGCTGGGTGCGATCTCGACGATCTTTCCCAGGTACATCACGGCCACGCGATGGCTGATCTGGCGAACGACCTTGAAGTCGTGCGAGATGAACAGATACGCCACCCCCAGCCGGGCCTGGAGGTCCATGAGCAGATTGATGATCTGCGCCTGGATCGATACATCGAGCGCCGAGACCGGCTCGTCGCACACAATGAACGACGGCTCAACGGCGAGCGCGCGCGCAAACGCGATCCGCTGGCGCTGACCGCCGGAAAATTCGTGCGGGTAGCGGCTCGCGAGCGCCGCGTTGAGGCCGACCAGGTCGAGCAGCTCTTCGACCCGCCGCCGCCGCTCGCCCTTCGCGGGAAACAGCCGATGGACGACCAGCGGCTCCTCGATGATCTTGCCGATCGTCATCCGAGGGTTCAGCGAGCCGTACGGGTCCTGGAAGATCATCTGCATATGGCGTCGCGCTTGCCGCTGCTCGGCGCCGGTCATCGGCACCAGGTCGCGTCCTTCAAAGAAGACTTCCCCGGACGTGGGCGGCTCGAGCTGCATGACCGTGTTGCCGACGGTCGTCTTGCCGCCGCCGGACTCCCCGACCAGCCCGAGCGTCTCGCCCTCGCGAATCTGGAACGTCACTCCGTCCACCGCGCGCACCGCGCCGACGCGCCGGCGGATGATTGCGCCGCGCGTGATGGGGAAGTACTTGGTCAGATCCCGGACATCGAGAAGAACCTGACCATCACCGTTGTCGGACGCCGGAGGCGCCATGCCCAGCTTGGCGGTCGAGACTTGCGCGTCGCTCATCGCAGTTTTCCTGAATCGACATCGACCCAGCATCGGAGCGTATGCCCGTATGAGAGCGGGTCGAGCGGCGGAAGCTCCTCGCGGCACTTATCCTGCACATACGTACATCGTGGCGCAAACGGGCATCCGGTCGGCAGGTGCACCATGTCGGGCGGCGCGCCTGGGATCGCCGTCAGTTTCGTTCCGCGCTCCGTCGTCATGCTCGGGATGGACTCGAGCAGGCTGACGGTGTAGGGGTGCTTCGGTGAGTTGAACAGCTCGCTGGCCGACGCGCGCTCGACGATGTAGCCCGCGTACATCACGATGATCTCCTCGCAGAAGCCGGCCACCAGCGCGAGATCGTGAGTGATCAGAATCACGGCCATCCCCAGCTCTTCGCGCAACCGGCCCAGCAGTTCGATGACCTGCGCCTGAATCGTCACGTCCAGCGCCGTTGTCGGTTCGTCGGCAATCAGCAGCTTGGGCTCACACGAGATTGCCATCGCGATCATCGCGCGCTGCTGCATGCCGCCCGAGAACTGGTGGGGGTAGTCGTTGACGCGATCCTCGGGTGAGGGAATGCCCACGTGATCGAGCAGCTCGACGGTGTGCCTCCGGGCCTCCCCCTTGCTCGAGCCGAGGTGGAGTTGCTGCGCCTCGTCGATCTGCCGGCCGATGGTCAACACGGGGTTCAGCGAGCTCATGGGGTCCTGGAAGATCATCGCGATCTGCTCGCCGCGGATCTGCCGCATCTCGGCCGTGCTCACTTGCAAGAGATCGCGGCCTCGAAACTGGACCTCGCCATTGACGATGCGCCCCACCGGCTGCGGAACCAGGCGCAGCAGCGAGAGCGCGCTGACGCTCTTGCCGCAGCCCGACTCCCCAACGATCCCCAGCGTCCGTCCCTGATCGAGATCGTATGAGACGCCGTTGACGGCTCGGACGATTCCTTCGTCCGTCTTGAACTGAACCTCGAGGTCCCGGACCTCGAGCAACGTGGCGCCATTGCTCATTCGTCAACCCCCGTAGAAGTCGTAGATGCGTTCCTGGGCAGCCAGTACGTTCGGTACAGATGGTCGCAGTCGACGGAGCAGAAGGTAAGGCCGTCGTCGGCCACCCACATGTCGCGCGGAATCACCTGGCCGCACATCCGGCAGTTCGTAACGCTCGTCTGCCACCAGTCGCCCTTGAGTTGCTCCCAGTGCCCACGGCGCTCGGCCACGTTCCCGCCGACCGCCACCGGCGCCAATCGGCTCGCCGCCGGGCCGCCGCCCTCGGAATCCTCGGCTCCGGCCGCACCGGCATGCCGCGATGCTCGAAGCTCGTCCGTCGCGGCCGAGTCGATGTGATGCTTGCCGTTGGACACACCGATGGCTACCCCATACACGTCGCGCGCGGCAGCCACTGATATGAATCCCTCCTCCACGTCCGCGAGCACATCGTCCAGCTTGCGGGACTTCGGATCTCCATAGCCTCCACCGCCGGGGCTCGCGAGCATAACTTGATCGCCGGTGCTGAGCACGATGTTGGCGATGCGTGAATTGCTCGGCGTCCCAAACGCCTCACCAAACGTCAGGAACTTGCTCGTGCCCGCCTTCTTGAACAGCAGCCGCGAGGTCTCGCCGCTCCCTCCTCCGAATAGCCCCCACGGCTTCGAGATCATCCGATCATAGAGCGCCGACACGGTGATCTCCGGCGCGCGCGCCTCGAGGATCCGCTCGGAGCCGAGGCCGCCGCGATGCTCCCCCGGCCCGCCGGAGTCCGGCCGCAGCCGATACGAGCGCTCCAGAAACGGATAGCGCGTCTCGAACACCTCAACCGGCGTCGCGGGGCAATTCCCGTTCGGGATGACCTGGTTGCTGTTGCCGTCGGCCACCGCGCGGCCGCCCCATCCGACGCCGTCGAAGTGGTAGTGCACGTAGAAGTGCCCCGTGTCGGGGTGGGTCCCGCCAAATAGGAAGTTACATGAGGTCCCGCCCGTGTCCGCCGACACGCGATCCGGGACGGCCTTCGACAGCGCGCCCATCACAATTCCCCAGACCCGGGGATGCGTCTCAGTGTTGCCGCCCACGCACGGACCCGGATGCACCACGTTGACCAGCGTCCCCGGCTTGGCGATGACGGTGATCGGCCGGTAGGCGCCGTCGTTGTGCGGGATGTTGTTGTCGGCGAAGTGAAACAGGGCGTTGTAGGTGCCGGAGGCCGTCACCCCATACGTGCAATTCAGGACGTGGCGCGCTTGGGGATCGCTGTCGCTGAAGTCGGCGATCAGGCTGCCGTCCGAGACGATGAGATTCAATCGGATCGAGTCACGCAGCGGCGGGTCGCGCGCATCCTCCATGTGGTCTTCGAAGGCGTACTCGCCATCGGGGATCGACCGCAGCTCGTTCCGCATCCAGCGCTCGGCGTGTCCGAGCAACTGGGCGCTGACCTCGCGCACCTGCTGGAGCCCGAACGTGTCCAGCAACTCGTGGCAACGTGCTTCGGCCACGTGGAGCGAGGCCATCATGGCGTGGAGGTCGCCCCACGAGTACCGGGGCGCCCGATGGTTGGACATGATGATCCGCCACACGTCCTTGTTGTACTCCCCCTCGCGCATCATCCAGACGGGCGGCAGCCGCAGGCCTTCCTGATAGATCTCGGTGGCCGTGGCGGCGAACCCGCCGACCGCCATTCCGCCGATCTCGACGAGATGCGCGATGTTGGCCACGTAGCCGAACAGCTCGCCGTCGTAGAAGACCGGCTTGATGACGACGTGCTCCGGCATGTGCACGCCGCCGCGATACGGGTCGTTGTGCAGAATGATGTCGCCGGGCTTGATGCTGTCTTCCCCGACTTCGGCGATCAGCCACTTCACGACGAAGCGAATCGCGCCGACCTGCGCCGGGCAGAACTCCGTCTGCGCCAGCATCTGCCCGTCACGGTCGAAGAGCACACACGAGAAATCCCGGCTCTCGCTGAAGATCGGCGAGTAGGCCGTCCTCATCATCGTCGTGCCCATCTCGCGGCAGATGCCGACCAGCCGGTTGTAGATGACGTTCAGGGTGACAAGATCGACCGAGCGGTCGACGGTCTCAGTGGTCACCGCGCACCTCAGGAATCAAGTCGCACCCGTCCCACATTCGCACTACGCCCAATCGAGGATGGCGACGCCGTGCGGGCTCACGGTCAGGCGCTGGTCGGCCTGCACGAGCGTCGTTGAGTCCAACTCTTCAATGATAGCGGGGCCTTCAATCTCGGCCGAGGGCGACAGGTCGGCGCGATCGTAGATGGGGCAGTCAATGGGACCCGACGGGCCGAGGATGACCCGGCGCGTCGCGGTCGGCGCGGCCGCCTGCCTGCCCGCTATCTCCGGCATCGCCGGCTTGGCCGCGTCACCGATCACGGTGACATTGAACTGCACCAGCTCGATGATCTCGTCCGGGATTCGATAGCCATACGAGCGCTCGTAGTGATCCTCGAATGAGGCAAGCAGCGCGCTGAGGGACGCGTCGCTCACGGCGCCCGCCGGAAACGGGATCTCTTCCTCGAAATTCTGACCGAGGTATCGCATGTTGACCGAGCGCGACACACGCGGCTCGTCCGCGAATCCCTCGTTCCGAAGCTCGGTCACGGCCTCGTCCACGAGAGCGTCGAGCCGGCGGTTGATCGCCGCTGCGTCGAGATCGTTCGACCGCAAGATGTGGGTCCACGTCTTGTCCACGCGCATGTCGGCGAGCAGGGCGCCGAAGGCCGAGCAGAGCCCGGGGTGCGGCGGCACGAGCACGCGCGGCGCGCCGATCGCCTTGGCGATGGCCGAGGCGTGCAGCGGGCCGGCCCCGCCGAACGCGACGATGCTGAACCGCCGCGGGTCGAGCCCGCGACGGACGGTGAGCAGCCGCATCGCCTCGGCGATGTTCTCGACCGCGATGTCGATGATCGCGCGCGCCGTTGCCTCGGCATCGAGGCCGAGCTTGGCGCCGAGCTCTGCAACCACCGCTCGCGCCCGGTCGGCGTCGAGCACGATCTCGCCGCCGAGGAAGTTGTCTGGATTCAGCCGGCCCAGCACGACGTTGGCATCGGTGACCGTCGGCTCGGCGCCGCCCTGCCCGTAGCACGCGGGACCCGGCACCGCGCCAGCGCTCTGAGGGCCGACCTGCAGCATTCCACCCTTATTGATCCAGGCGATCGATCCGCCCCCGGCGCCCATCGTGGTCATCTCGATCAGAGGCGCCGCCACGGGCAACCCGAACTCGATCTCCCACGCCGTGGTGTAGCCAATGTGGCCCTCCGACACGACGCCCACGTCGGTGCTGGTGCCGCCCATGTCGAAGCTGATGATGTTGTCCTCGCCGACGCCGTCGCCGTAGTACTTGCCGGCGATGATCCCGCCGGGCAACCCCGAAAGGACGGTCTGGACCGGTCGATCGATCGCGGCGGCCGACACCATCTGGCCGCCGTTCGACTTCATGACCGCCCACTCGCGCGTGAATCCAAGCTCTTTGAGGCCGCGGCTCAACGACTGAATGAACCCGCTTATCTGCGGACGGATATACGCGTCCGCGATCGTGGTGCTCGCGCGGTCATACTCACGCCAGATCGGCGCGACGAGGTGTGAGACAGAGACGGGCACATCGCTGAACTCGCGCGCCAGGTAGTCGTGCACCATGCGCTCGTGGTCGGGCCGTACGTACGAGAACAGGAAGTTGACCGCGATCGCCAGGTCTTCGCCGTCGCGCCCGCTCACGATCTCGCGAATACGATCGCCGAGCGCGGCCAGCCCCTCGTCGGACAGCGCGTGGACCACCTCCCCGCGGTAGTCCACGCGCTCGGCGACCCCCACGCAGTCGTGGCGGTGGACGAGCGGCAGCGGGCGTTCCCAATTCAGGTCGTAGTGAAATTTCCGATCGACGCGCTGAAGAAACGGCACATCCTCGAACCCCGCCGTCGTGACGTACAGCACGCGCGCGCCCTTGCGCTGAAGCAGGCTGTTAACGCCGACGGTGGTTCCGAGCACGAAGTACGAGATGTGCTCGGCGGCGACATCGGCGTGGCCGAGCGCGTCAAAGATCGCGCCGCTGGGCTCGGCCGGCGTCGACGGCCGCTTGACGACTGAGATCTCGCCGCTGTTCTCATCCATGGCGACAAGATCGGTAAACGTGCCGCCCGTATCGATGCCAATGCGAACGCCCACCGAACTCCCTTGATGGTCACAGGATCGCCGTCGGGCAACCCGGATCGGCAGGATACGATGAATCCCGGCCTCGCCGCAGGTCCGCGGTTCGCGCACCCCGGGGCCGCGGCCGCGGGGTGCGGCCCCGCTCAGCCGGGCGGCGGGGTTGTCGGCTTGACGCGGTGATGATCGACACGCGGCTTGAACTCGCGCGCGGCGAACTCCTCCGCGTACTCGATGATGTTGTTCACCGCCTCCTCGAACAGGAGCCGACCCTTCTCCGCGGTGCCAAGCGTCGCCGTCCCTTGCGTACCGTCCTCGGTGTAGGTGCTGGTCCATCCGTCCATCCGAATCGGACCCGCCCCCCATAGATCCACCCAGTGATACTTGGACTCCTGGGCGGTGGTATCGGTGACCTGGTCGACCGCGAGGTCCAAGCGGACGGCGTCCGCGTCGAGGTGCAGAGCAATGGAGGTCTCGGCCTCGCCCGCGTGGGCGGCGCCGCCGGGAAACGCCGATTCGCGCCAGCGCTCCCTGAACTCGGAGTTGGCCTCGGTCATGAGCCACCAGTTCGACATGGCGACCCAGGCATCCGTCTCGAGCATCGTTCGACGCGACGCGAGCTCCAGCGGCACCGAGTTCGAGCCGTGCCCGTTGACGATCATGATCTTCTTGAACCCGTGGTAGGCGAGGCTCTTGCAGATGTCGACCACGTACCGGATGAACGTCTCGTGATGAATCGTGATCGTGCCCGGGAAGTCCATCACGTGTGATGTGTACCCGTAGGAGACCGGCGGCATCACGATCAGGCGCTGCGGAGCTCGGCGGGCGGCCTCATCGCAGATCGACGTGGCAGTCCAGCGGTCGATCTTGATCGGCAGGTGCGGTCCGTGTTGCTCGATGGTGCCGACCGGCAGCAGCGGAATCAGACCGCGGTCAACCGCGTCGTTGATCTCCGGCCAGGTCAACTCCTCGTAGCGATACATCTCGGGCATCGGTCGTCCCTCCTCGCAAGAGCGCCCCATCGTACTGGCCGACCGGTCCGCGCGGCGGCCGCCATTCATTCTGATAGGCTCGCGCGCCGCGTTCCGGCGGCGCCGCATCGGGCGCCGTTCGCTCCACGAAGCAACCGCACGATGGTCCGGGTCGATCTGCCCGACGACGCACGCTGCGCCGTCGCGCTGAGCTACGACCTCGAGATGTGCGCGGGCTATTCGCCCGTGGGCATCAACCACGGTCGGATCATGCCGCCCCTGCAGGACTACACGCTCGCGCTGTGCGACACGGCCGAGGCGTTCGACGTGCAACTGCAGTTCTTCCACGTCGGCAACGGGCTCGAGATGGACGACGTCGTGTACCTCGAGGAGATTCTTCGCCGCGGGCACATCATCGACAACCACACCTACAACCACGTTCGCCTGAGCGCGCCCGACACCGCGGCGCTCGGCGAGGAGCTCTCGCTGACGAATCGCAGGCAGCGCGAGCGGCTCGGGGTTACGTCAACCGTCTTGCGCGGGCCCGGCGGCGAGCCCGGCGGGCTCGACCGGCTCGAGGCGAATCAACAAGTCGTGCTCGACAACGGATTTCGCTGGGTGAGCTGCCATTTCGACGTCACGATGGGCAAGTACAGCCTGGACTACGACGCGGCCGCTCCGGGACGACTCCAGCCCTATGCCTATCCGACCGGGCTGATCGAGATCCCGATCCAAGGCTTCATGGACCGGATGTACTTCGACTTCTTCCGCAATGTCGACGACGCGGCCTTGCTCGCATGGCGGCTCGAGTCAGGGCACCAGCCCATTCCGGACGGCTGGGTGTGTCCCTGGACGGCGACCGGCTCGCTCGACGACTGGATCGTCTACAACCTGGCGGCGCTCGATTATGCGTACGACCACCGCTTGCTCTGGGTGCCGGTCTGGCACCCGTATACGCACTACCTGCACGATCCCGACAACCGGGCGTTGCCGGCGCTGCTGGAGCACGCGCGGGCCAAGCCCGAACCAGTTCTTATCGGGACCGTCCGGGACGCGGCGGCGATGCTGTCGACGTCATCCGCGCCTCAAACCCAGCCGAAGCCGTACAGCCGAGCGCGCTTGATGTAGAAGCGAACCGCGGCGTGGTCGACCGGGCACGCGTCGCCGCCCGACCATCGCAGCGTCCGTGCTTTGTCGTCGCCGCTCCAAGCCTGATAGTCCGCCCGGGCGAAGCCCTGGATCGCCTTTCCTTCCGAATCCAGCAGCTCGGCCGCGAGTTCGCCGGGGCCGACGGTTGAGGTAGCCGCGTTGACGCTGAGGCGCTTGCCACCGGCCGGCAGCAGGAACGAGGTCAACGAGGCCTGGTGGGTTCCGCCCGCGGCGGACACCGCGGCCCAGTACCGATCGACCTCCCAGCTGGCGCGGCAAAGCCCGGCGTGGAACGGGTAAATCGTGTTATGCGTTGCGAACGGGTCGCCGTGCAATCCCTCAGTCGCGGCGTAGTAGACGTACATCCGCCCGCCGTCCTCGACCAGCTTGCGGGTCGGCCAGAGCATGCCGCCGCCGTAGTCGCCGAGAGGTCCCACCGGCAGCGCCGGTTGCCGTGACGGACGGCTCCAGGTGCGGCCGTTGGCGCTTCCGGCCAGCTGCAGATCGATCGTCTGCGCGAGGTTGTGGTAGCACGTGAGCACGCCGACGTACCCGTCCGTCACGCGACCGGGGCTCAGCTCCATGAACTGGAGATCCTGCGAGTCGCGCCAATCCGGCTGGATGATCGTCTCGGAATCGCTCCAAACCGAGCCGTCCGGACTGGTGCGCCGGGCGAGAACGCGCCGGCCCTGCGTGAATATGTCGAACGGCACATATCCGCCCGGATGGGTCGGCTCGCCGATCTTGTTGTAGAGCATGTAGGTGCCGTCGGGCATCCGATACACCTGCGCGTTGTCGGCGGCGTTCTCCGGAAGGTCGTACGGGATGATCATGCGGTCGCCGGGCAGTGCGGTGACGATGATCGGGCCCTCGGTCGCGGTCCAGTGGACCCCGTCCTCGGACCAGTAGCGGTACACGCCGTACGCGTGCTTCTCGCTCCCCGGCTGGAGCGGCAGATCGCCAACCTGCTTGGCCGCGCCCTCCGGGCGGCCGGGGAACCGCATCAAGAACATCTCGTAGCGCCGGTCGCCCTCCGCCTCGGGGTGAACAATCACGGAGGCGTACATGCTGGTCCCGCCCGAATTGAAATCGAGCAGGATGTTGCTTCTCGGGTATCCGGGCTGCGGGTTGAGGTCCAGCAGCGGACGCTCCCAGTTCACACCATCGTCCGAGGTCGCATAGGTCAGACGCCGACCGCTCTCGAAGTCCCCGAGCTCGATGGGGGTTGAGATCGTCCACGCCTTCCAGATCCCGTCGATCGGATCGCGGAGCACGGTTCCGTGGGCGAAGAAGGCGCCCGAGTCCCATGGATAGGCGGGCTCGATCAGGGGGTTGTGTGGGTCCGGCGCCGCCGGCTCGAGCCGCCATGCGATGCCGGCATGATCGGCGATATCGGTCTCGAGAATCATCGAACGGCAGTCCGTCCGCGTCAACGGACCACCCGGGCCAAGAGCCAATGTGGGCCTCCGATGATGTTGCGCGAGCGCGCGATGCGAGATCGTAGTCGATCGACGTTTTGCCATCCAGGGCGTCGGCGCAGGCGCGTGCTGCACGCGGCGCCGGCTAGCGGATAGCTGGCCCGTGAGGGCGGTTCGCGAACCGCCCCTGCCTGGGATCGCCGCGACGGGGTACCGGCCAATCCCAGCCTGCGCGCCGTCCGGGCCCTACAACTGTGTCCGGTCGCACGCTGCCCGCGGCGTGGGTGGTCGGGGGTTCCTGGATTCCGGCGTCCGCCGGAGCAGGGACTCGCCGCGGCGGCGGATGTGCCGCGTCTCGTCGGGAAGAGGCCGACTCAGGCGGTGGCCGCCGCGAACGCCTCGTCGCAGATCTGCAGCGTGCGATCGATGTCGCTATCCGTGTGCGCGATCGACACGTAGATCTTCTCGTTCGGATTCACGAGCATCCCGCGTTTGATGCACTCGATCGCCCAGCGGTGACCGAGCGCGGTGTCATGCGCCTGGAGGTCCATCCACGAGGTGACGCTCTCGTCTTCGATGAACCGGACGCCGAACACCGCATCCTCGCCCAGCGCCCGCGCCGGAACGCCGTGCCGACGGCCTGCCTCCTCGATCCCGGTTCGTAAGCGAGAGCCGATTGCGTGCAGGCGTTCGTAGACGCCGGGCCCTGACAGCACCTCGAGCCCCGCGACGCCCGCGGTCGCCGCGATCGGGTTGCCGCTGAACGTTCCGCTCGACCACGCGATCTCGGTGTTCGGTCGCGGGCCGCCGTCGAACGCCTCCATCACCTCGTCCTTCCCAACGATCGCGGCCAGCGGGAACCCGCCCGCGATGGCCTTGCCGAACGTCGCCACGTCCGGCACCACGCCATAGCGCTCCTGCGCGCCGCCCCAGGCGATGCGGAACCCGGTCACGATCTCGTCGAAGATCAGCACGATGCCGTGGCGCGTGCAGGCCTCGCGCACCGCCTCGAGAAACCCGGGCACGGGCGTGAGCACACGCTGCAGCGGCTCGACGATCACGCCGCCGAGCTCGTCGGCGTACTCATCGATCAACGCCACGGCGGTCTCGGCGTCGTTGAACGGCGCGACGAGAATCTCGTCCCCCACGGCCTCGGGGATGCCGGCGGAGTCGGGCAGCGAATCCGGGTAATCGCTCGCCTCCGACGGAACGGTGCCCCACAGCGCGTAGTCGTGCATGCCGTGCCAGGCGCCCTCGAACTTCATGATCTTCGACCGCCCGGCATGCACGCGGGCGCAGCGGAGCGCGAAGTAGGTCGCCTCCGTGCCGGTGCTCGTGTAGCGGACCTGCTGCCCGCACGGGACATGCTCGATTAGGACCTCAGCGAGCTCGATCGCCGGCTCGTTGAGGAAGAAGTAGGAGGTTCCCAGCGGCAGCTGGGCGCGAACCGCCTCCTCGACCGCCGGATGGGCGTGACCGAGCAGCAGCGGACCGGAGCCGAGCAGATAGTCGATGTACTCGTTCCCCGACACGTCGGTTACGTGGCTGCCGGCGCCCGCGGCCAGCACCAGGTCGACCTCGTCGGGCAGCTTGAACCGGCCGAGCGCGCCGCCGGTGAGCACATTTCCCGCGCGCTCGATCAGCGCCGCGTTCGACTTCCCGCCGCTCGTCATCGCAGCATCGCTCCTTATGCGCGGTCTCGGTCGGGCCGCTTCGCGCCCGCTACGCGCGGTCCTTCAGCACGGCCTGTGCCGCATTGTGTCCGGGCACACCAGATACCCCGCCGCCCGGATGGCTGCCGGAACCGCATAGATACAGACCATCGATCGGAGTGCGGTACTTCGACCAGCCGGGCAGCGGGCGCCGAGCCAGCATCTGATCGATCGTCATGTCGATGTGGTGCATGCTTCCGTTGGTCATGCCGGCCTTCACCTCGATATCCGTCGGCGTGTGCAGATACATGTCGTCGATGATGTCCGGAAAGTTCGGCGCATACTCCGCGACCTGATTGACCAGCGCCTGCGACACCCATTCGCGCACATCGTCCCACGACCCTTCGCGCGGGCGAATCGGCGCGTACTCCACCCAGATGGACAGCGTGTGATGGCCCGGCGGCGCGAGCGTCGGATAGAAGACGGAGGGCGTCACGATTCCCAGGACGTGTTCGGCCGGGAACTCGCCCCGGCGCGCGTGCGCCCACGCCTCATCGATCGTGTCGAGCGAGGTGCAGAGACGCGCCCCCGCGCCGTGATGGGGCTGGAGGTCGGCGCCCGGCAACGCCGTCCAGTCCGGAAGACCGTTCGTCGCGCAATGGAGCTTCATGTACCCGGCGTTCGCATGCAGGCGCCGGACGTCCGTCGAGAATTCCGGTGTGAGCGATTGCTCCCCGACCAGTTCCAGCAGCGTTCGCCGCGGGTCCGCGTTCGATACGACGATCGGCGCCGTGATCTCGGCGCCATCGTCCAGCCGCACGCCGGCCGTGCGGTCGTTGCTGACGATGATCGAGGCGACCGGAGTCGAGGTCCGGATCTCCGCGCCTGCGGCCTCGGCGGACCGCCGGATCGCCTGCGTGACCGCGCCCATCCCGCCGCGGGGAAATCCCATCAGACCCCGGTCCGACAGCTTTCTGCTGAGCGACAGATGGAACGCGAAGTAGAGCAACGATCCGGGGCTGTCGGTGCTGCCGCCGTCGAACGTGGTGCCGAGCGCCGACTTGATCTCCTCGGACTCGAAGAACTCCTCCAGCATCTGGCGGCGCGTGCCGGTCACCAGCCGGTAGGCCAGCTCTTCGTCCGGCGTACCTTCATATCGCTGAAGAAACTCGGGGAGCGTTGGAGGGTCGGTCAGCAGGTACGGCTCAAACAGGTCGGCGGCCCTATCCCAAACGTCCGAATACGCCTGATGCGCCTGCGCGTCATGCGGTGATATCTGAGCGATCGAGTCGCGCGTGCGTTCCTCGTCGTCCCAGAACAGCAGATGCCGACCGGATCGAAACGGCTGGAAGCCGCCTGGATCTCGCCGCATGACCTCTAGCCCGTAGTCGAGCAGCCGAAGGTCGTCGAGCACCTTGGTGTGAAACAGCACGAAGCTGTGCGCGCAGGTCGAGAAGTGATAGCCGGGGATCAGCTCGTCGGTGGTGGCGGCCCCACCGACCTGCGCGTTGCGCTCGAGCCCGAGAACCCGGAGTCCGGCGGCCGCGAGATAGTGGGCCGCGACGAGACCGTTGTGGCCGCACCCGACGACGATGGCGTCGTAGTCCACGGTTCGCTCAACCGATCGCTCGAACAGCTGCGTGCACTGTAACGAGCCGCGCGGGCCTCGGTGTCGCCGGTCGCTCGCGCAAGGGATCGATTAGCCTCAGTTGACACGTATATGCCCCGTCGATAGTTTCCATGGCGTCGCAACGGCGCACGGTTTATTTTCGCTCCGGGCGCCTGCGAGCGTTGCGCAGATGACGCGGCCGGCCCGGCAGGATTCACAATCACCGGCCGACGGTCGTGGTGCGGCCGGCGAGCCCTAGGTCGACGAGGGAAGAGATTTGGCGGGCACTGCACCCCCTACGCCGGGAATTGTCCAGGGGGACAGCGCGCTTGGCATCGCCCCGGCGCGCAGCGAGTGGCGCCTTGCCTGGGCGCGCCTCAAACGGAACAAGGGGGCGTTGGGCGGGGGCGTCGTCCTCCTGCTGATCGCGCTGAGCGCGATCTTCGCCGACGTCATCGCGATCGAGTCCCTCGGCGCCTTTGACGTCCCGAACGCGCTGCTGCCCCCGCTGACGGATGGGCACCTGCTCGGCACCGATGACATTGGCCGCGATGTCATGAGCCGCATCGTGCGCGGCGGACGCATCTCGCTGCGCATCGGCTTCACCGCGGTGACGATCGCCGCCGTCGCCGGCACGCTGATCGGCCTCGCCGCCGGCTACTTCGGCGGCTGGGCGGACATGCTGATCAGTCGGCTTCTCGACGTGATGCTGGCGTTTCCCGGCCTGTTGCTGGCGATTGCCATCGTGGCGTCGTTGGGACCCGGTCTCAACAACGCCATGATCGCGCTCGGCATCGCCGGCATCCCGTTCTATGCCCGGGTCGTGCGTGGGACCACGCTCGCCGCGCGCGAGCTCGTCTACGTCCGCGCGGCGAGGGCCATCGGCATGCGTGATGCGCGCATCATGCTCCGGCACATCCTGCCGAACATCGTCAGCCCGATCCTGATCATGGCCACCCTCGGGCTTGGCGGCGCGATCATCTCCGCGGCCGGTCTGAGTTTCCTTGGGCTCGGCGCTTCGGCGCCAACGCCGGAATGGGGACTCGAGCTCGCGATGAACCGCAGCTACATGCGGACCGCCTGGTGGCTGTCGGCCTCTAACGGAATAGCGATCGTGATCACGGTTCTGTCGATCAACATTCTCGGCGACGGTCTGCGGGAGGCGCTTGACCCGCAGGCCAGCACGTGGGCGAGGTAGGATGTCGCGCTTCACCGCAGCACGACTTCAAAGGGTTGGAGTTGCCCGACCGGGCCGTCGCTGTGACGGATCGGTCTTGACCATCGAGGGAGGTTCGGCGATGGCGAATAGGCGAGCGCTGACACGGCGTCAGTTGGTTCGAGGAGGCCTGGTAGCTATCGCGGGTGGGGTTGGCGCGGCCGCGCTGGCCGCCTGCGGAGAGACCCAGGTCGTGACCAGGGAGGTCCCGGTCCAGGTCGAGACCGTCAAGGAAGTCCCGGTCGACCGCATCGTCGTGCAGGAGGTCCCGGTCGAGGTCGAGACCGTCAGGGAGGTCCCGATCACGGTCGAGCGGATCAGGGAGGTCCCGGTCGAGGTCGAGACCATTAGGCGAGTCGAGGTTGAGGTCCCGGTCGAGGTCGAGGTTCCGGTCGAGGTCGAGGTCGAGAAGATCGTCGAGGTCGAGAAGATCGTCGAGGTCGAGAAGATCGTCGTCCAAGAGAGGGTCGTCGAGAGGATCGTCGAGGCGGCCGTCGAGCGCGCGCCCGGCGTGGACGTGCACGGCTGGTCCGAGAGCGTGCCCATCGGCCTCGAGCCGTGGAATCCCTCGCCCGGCGGCGAGATCAGCTACATGACGTTCACCAACCCGACGGGCTTCGACCCGGCGAGGTGGACCGGGCGAACCGCCGAGCCGGCGTCGCCGATGTTCGAGCCGCTCTACACGTTCAACACCGAGACCCGTGTCCATCCGCTGCTGGCGTCGGATCTTCCCGAGCCCGCGGACGACCGTCTCTCCTGGCTGGTTCCGCTCCGCAACGACGTGAAGTTTCACGACGGCACGCCGTTCAACGCCGACGCGGTTGTGTTCAACTTCGAGCGCTTCTTGGACGAGAGCGCGATCCGCGGCCACGTGATCCGTGATGTCTCGTCGATCGAGCGTGTGGAAAAGGTTGACGACTTCTCGGTCCGGTTCTTCACCAAGGGGCCGCAGGCGCTGTTCCCGAAGTTCCTGGCCGGACAGCACCCGGTTATGGCCTCGCCGACCGCCCTGCAGGAACTGGGCGACGACTTCGAGCGGAACCCGGTGGGGACCGGCCCGTTCAAGTACGTGGACTGGGAAGACAACGTCGACGTTTCGTTCGAGCGGTTCGACGACTACACCTGGGGCCCGTCGTTCGTCATGAATAAAGGACCGGCCTACCCGGACACCTGCAAGATCAAGATGCTGTCGTCGGACAACGCGGCGCGCGCGCAGGCGTTCGAGGCGGGCGAGATCGACATCTTGCTGCAGTTCACGTTTCCGGACGTGTTGCGGGTGGCGTCGCAGCCCCAGTACCACGTGATCGGCTTGTCCGGCCTTGGCACCGGGCAGTACCACCCCATGAACACGCAGCTCTGGCCGTTCACGGATGTCAACGTCCGCCGGGCGATGATCTGGGGGCTCGACCGGCGCACGGTGTCCGTCCGCGCCAACGGCGGTATCGCCCCGCTCAACATCAGCAACTTGCTGGTGCCGGGGACGGTCGGGCGCAACCCCGAGGCTTCCAAGCTGTACGGATGGAACACGGCTACTGCCAACAAGATTCTGGACGATGGCGGTTACGCCGAACGGGACGGCGACGGTTTCCGCGTCGCCGATGACGGGCGACGCCTGTCGGTGATCTTCCCGAACACGCCGAACCCGATCTCGGAGCTGTTCAAGCTGGATGTCGAGGCCAACCTGGGCATCGAGGTGCAGATCCCCAACATTGAGTTCGCGTCGGCCGCCGATGGCTATGTCGAGGGCATCTTCCACCTCGGCTGGCTCGGCGTCGGTGGACCGGACGGCGATGCGCTCTACGATCGCTACCACACCTCGTTCCCCGGCCTTCCGGGTCGCGCGTGGTCGCGGTACATGTACGACGGGAACCCCGGCGTGGCGACGCCGGGCGCCAAGATCGACGAACTGCTCGACGGCGCGCGGGGGAGCTTCGACGGGGCAGAGCGCGAGCGTCTGTGGCAGGAAGCCGAACTGATGCTGATGAACGACGCGGTCGCCATCCCCTTGGTCCAGGAAGTGCTGGGCTGGCTGACGAACCCGCAGTTGATCGGCGGGCGCTTCTTCATCGGCAACCGATCTGTTCCATACTTCGCCGACCTGTACAGCAAGGACGACGACTAAACGAGCTGACCTAAGGAGGTAATCGAAGGACAACCGGAGGATCAGGCGCGGGTATGGGTGCGTATATCGCCAAACGACTGCTGTACACCATTCCTGTGTTGTTCGGCGTGGTGCTGGTGGTGTTCATCCTCCTGCGCCTGATTCCCGGCGATCCGATCGCGCTCTACTACTTCGGTTCGGACGCCACTCAGTCCACCGGTTCCACCGCAACGGCGGGCGTGACGCTCGCTCTCCTCGAGCAGCTGCGCGCCACCTATAACCTCGACAAGTCCATTCCGCATCAGTTCGCTTTGTACGTCGCCGACATCTTGCAGGGGGATCTGGGTCAGTCGATCCGCACCCGCAGAGACGTGACCGAGATCATCGCGGAGCACTGGCCCGCGACCATCCAGCTCACCATGGCCGGCATGGCCGTCGCGATGCTCATCGGCATCGGCGCCGGGATCATCTCGGCCGTACGGCGGCACACGTGGGTGGACTACGGCGCCCAGGTATTCGCGGTTCTGGGAGTGTCCATCCCGAACTTCTGGCTCGGCCTGATTTTGGTGTGGATCTTCGCGATCGTGTTGGGCTGGCTGCCCGCGATCTCGAACGGTCACGGCAAGGAGCTCATCCTGCCGGCGATCACGCTCGGCACCGGCGCGGCGGCCATTTTGGCCCGCCTCACGCGGTCGTCGATGCTGGACGTGCTGTCGCGGGACTATGTGCGCACCGCGCGCGCCAAGGGGCTGCGCGAGCGGTCGGTGGTCTGGATCCACGCACTGCGCAACGCGCTGATTCCCGTGATCACGATCATCGGCCTGGAGTTCGGCGGCCTGCTCGCGGGGTCGGTCGTGGTCGAGGTCGTGTTCCTCCGGCAAGGGCTGGGCTTCCAGCTGATCGACTCCATCAGCAACCGCGACTATCCGGTCGTGCAGGCGCTGGTGCTGATGGCCGCGGTGCTCTACGCAGTTGCGAATCTTATCGTCGACATTTTGTATACATACATCGATCCACGCGTGCGGCTGATCCGCGCGGAAGTGGGCTAGATCGCGGGATTCCCCCACGCCCGGACCTGAGAACGTCACGTGAAGCTCGGCATGTCGATCGCGTGCTACCGCTGGGCCAACCAGGCCTCACGTCGGCGCGACCGGATTCCGTATATCTCGCAAGGCGGGCCGCTGGCGTATTTGCAGTCGTTCACCCCGTCCGACGACGACGACCGGCTGCCTTCGATGATCGACAAGACGGCCGAGCTAGGACTGCAGTGCCTCTACTCGCAGCCGGCTGAGTCCGCGGACGACCGGGCGGGCGCGGAGGCGATCCGTCGCCGGATCGAAGACCGCGGCCTGATCCTCAACGGCGGGCTGACCGTCAACATGGCCGCGACCGACGAGGAATGGGACGACCACGAATACGACGCGGCCGTGCGGCAGCTCCAGCTCAACGAGTGGGCCGGCGTCACGATCGGGACGATGACGCACCGGCTGCCGAGCCTGCACAACCACTTCTCGACGGATCCGCCGGTGGAGATTCAGCTGCAGCGCGCGGCCAGGCACCTGGCCACCCTCACGCCGGCCGCCGAGAAGCACGGCGTGATCATGGCCTTCGAGAACCACATGGACTACCGCCTGTCGGAAGTCGTCGAGGTTATCGAAGCGGTTGACTCGCCCTGGCTGCGCATCATGGTCGATACGTCCAACCCGTTCCCGATCGTCGAGGATCCGCTGGCCAGCGCGCGCCGGGCCGCCCGGAACACGGTGGCGCTGCATTTGAAGGAGTTCCGCGCGCAACCGTTGCGAGAGACGTGGGAGCCCCACTTCCACTACGCCCCGGTTGGACAAGGCGACTCTCCCATCGGCGAGATCCTCGCGCTGATGCAGGCCGAAGCGCCCGACCCCGACAACTTGCTCGCCAACATCGAGATCTCACCGCCGCCACAGCACGATCCGGAGGCGTGGGTGCTCGAGAGCAAGCGCTGGCTGCTCGAGGAGCATGGCCAGTACTTCGACCCCGAGCTCTCACCGTGAAGCTGGGGCTTTCCCACGAGACCTACCGCTGGGTGGCCTTCCCGTGGATGCGCTCGGACACGCCGTCGTTCGCTGGCGAGATGCAGGCGCCGATCTACTTTCGGACGGTGGACCCGCCCCCGCCGGGCGGCCTGCCCATCGATTGGATGGTCGATCGGGTCGTCGCCCACGGCCTCTCGTCGCTGGCGATGGACTGCGGCTGGTTTGCCGACCAGGCCCGCGCCCACGAGTTCCGGGCGCGAGTGGCCGAGCACGACCTGACCTATCTCGCATCGGTGTCCGCCAACCTTGCCGCAAGCGACGAGGAGTGGGGCGACGGACGCTACGACCCCTCATGGAGCGGCCGGCGGGTGCCAGAGTTCCGCGTCGAGCGCGCCACGCCGGTGCTGTCGGGCTGGACCGGCGAGACTCAGTTCGACGTCGTTGCGCGCGCCATCGAGCTGGCGGCCGCCGCCGGGGCTCGAATCCTCAGCATCGTCCACGGGGCGCCGGGGCGGCCGAATCACTACACCAGGGACCCGACCATCGACGTGCAGATCGACCGGATGATCCGCAACCTGAACACACTGGTTCCAATCGCCGAGACGGCCGGCCTGACCATCACGACCGAGAACCACATGGACTACCGCTGCGAGGAGCTGGCCCGCGTGCTCCAGGGCGTGGGCTCGCCGACCGTGCGGCACCTGTTCGATTTCGCCGACTCGATCGCCGCCAACGAGGAGCCGCTCGACGCGGTTCGCCACGTGGCCGAATACACCGTCGCGACGCACATTCGGGACATGCGCATCCAGCCGATCACCGAGATCGCGACGGGCGCCTTCTATCACACGCCGATCGGCCTCGGGACCGTGCCGGTGAAGGCGATCCTGGACGTGCTGCGGGCGCGGGCGCCCGATCCGGGCGGCCTTCACCACTATGTGGAAGTCGTCCCGCTGCCCGACTACGATACCGAGCACTGGTTGACTGCGAGTCTGCAATGGCTGCGCAGCGAGTGCGCGTCGTACTGGGACTGACCGGGGCGCCGGGCGGCCGCCACCGACCGCGGAGCCGCCGGGGAGAGCGCGCATGAACGACAACGAGCGGTTCCTCTTCGATCTGCAAGGCTTCATCACGATTCCCGATGCGCTCGACGCCGACGAGGTCGGGGCACTCAACGAGATTCTCGATAGGCGCGTCGCCGATGAAGTCGAGCCGGACGCCGCAACGCATCGATTCTTGAACGTCTTGGATTGGGGACAGCCGTACCTCGATCTCATTGACCACCCCGCCTATACGGCGCACCTCGAGGAGATCGTCGACCCCGAGTTTCGTCTCGATCACACCTACATCGACATCATCCGCTCGGGCCTCAGCCCGATCGGCGCCTGGCTGCACGGCGGCGGGACGCCGTTCGATCCGACGAGCTACTACCGGTTCGCGAACGGAGTGTTCGGCAACGGGCTGACCGTCGTCGCGATCAACCTGCGCGACGTGAACCCGGGCGACGGTGGATTCGCCTGCGTACCCGGGAGCCACAAGGCCAATCTCCCGTTTCCCGACGAGTGGAAAGACCTGACCGACCCGCACGCCGCGGTCGTCAGGGTCACCGGACCGGCGGGAACGGCGATCGTCTTCACCGAGGCGCTCACCCACGGGCCGCTCCCCTGGGCGGGCGAGCACGAGCGCCGCACGGTGTTCTACAAGTACAGCCCGCACCCGGTCGCGTGGGGCACTCGATACCCGTCGGCCGACGACTTCGATGGGCTGACGGAGCGCCAGCGGGCGATTCTGGAGCAACCCAACGCGCGCTACGCCGATCGGGCTACGCGGGGCATGTGATCGTCACGCTCCCTCTTCGGATCGTGCGGCCGGCTCGCTCCGATTGACGTTCGGGGTCGGCGCGCCACGGACCCCGACCTTGGAGTAACCTGCGTGCCAACATGCATCGGCGCGCCCTGATCGGCGCCCGCACGACATGGAGTTCGGGGGCTATGTCCGACACATCCAGCACAGGCGCGGCTGAAGTCCCGCCGAACGTCGCGGAAGAGCTCGACGAGATTGGATTCACGATCTGGCGAGGCGTGCTTGACGAAGACGTCGTCGAAGGCGCGCGCGAAGCGTGCACCGAGCTGGTGGATCGGGCTGCCCACCAGCTGTTCGCCTTCGGCGAGGTCGACGATGTGCTTGCGGGTGAGCCGTTCGAGACGCGGATCTTGAAATTGGACGGCGGCGAACGCAAGAAGTGCTTTAGCGGCTATCGGGCGGAGCTCCACCTCCCCCAGATGTTCGCGCTGCTATTCCACGAGCGCTTGCTCGACGTGGCCGAGATGCGGCTCGGAGGCGAGCTCCGCCTCTACCCGAACTACACGGTCCGGCCGAAGATGCCCGACGTAACGGAGCAAGTGGTGCTGTGGCACCAGGATGCCGGGTACACCGAGCGCGATCACGCGCAGGGCCAGGAGGAGGGGCTCGGCGTTCTGCGGATGATGAACCTCTGGACGCCGCTCGTGCCCGCGACGGTCGAGAACGGGTGCATGCAGATGGTTCCCGGCTCACACAAGCTGGGGGTGGTTGAGCACGATCGGGTCACGTCTAGCATGCTGAGCATCGTGCCGGAAGTGCTCAAGCCGCTGCTCCCGGCCGCGGTTGACATTGAGCTCGACCCCGGTGACGTCGTGATGTTCTCGAACCTGATGTTCCACCAGGGCCTGCCGAATCATTCGCGGACGGTGCGCTGGAGCGTCGACTGGCGGTACCAGGACACCACCCAGGCGACGATGCGGGAGACCCAGGGACACATCGCGCGCAGCAGGTCCAATCCGGAAAGCGCCGTGCAATCCTCGGAGGAGTGGGGAGCGCTCAAGTTCCAATAGCGCGCCAGGATCCGCGCCGCCGGCGCGGGTCCGAGGCCCGGCGCGTCGGCCCCGCGGGTTGCCGGCTCGGCGGTTCGACCGGACAGGCGCCGCTGCGGCGCACCTGACCTAGGATGCGCCCCATGCGGGACCGGGCGCCGCGTGCGCTCTGCTTCGGCGAGATCGTTGTGGATCGCCGCGGCGATGTGGATCTCATCGGCGGCGCCCCGATGAATGTCGGCTGGTACCTCGTTCAGCTTGGCGTTTCCGTCGGGCTGATCTCCGCCGTCGGCCGCGACGGCGGCGGCGACCGAGCAATTCGCGACCTGCGGGCGGCCGGCATCGACACAACCTGGATCGCACGCCGACCCGAGCCCACGGGCGTCGCGGAAGTGCTGTTGGTGGACGGCGAGCCTCGATTCGAGATCAGCGAGCACGCCGCGTTGGACTCGATCGAGGTGCCCGCCCGGTCGGCGCTCGACGGCGAGCTCATCTACTTCGGCACGTTCGCGCAACGGTCGGAGTTCAACCGGGCAACGCTTGGCGCGATTCTGGACGCGCCCTTTCGGCACCGGTTTGTCGACGTCAACCTGCGCCCACCCTTCTACACCGACGCCCTGGTGCTGGACAGCCTGAAGCGCGCGACCGCGGTCAAGATGAACGAGGAGGAGTGGCACGAGCTCTCACGCATCGCGCGGGTCGCGAGCCCCTCGGACCTGCTCGAGCGATTCGACCTCGGCGCTGTGGTCGTCTCCCTCGGTCAGGCGGGCGCCGAGCTGTTCACGCACGAGGGCGCGGCGCGGTCGCGGGCCAGGCACGTGACGGTCGTGGACGTCGTGGGCGCGGGCGACGCGTTCAGCGCGGTGATGGCCGCCGCGCTCGCCCGCAACGTGAATCTCGAAACGGCGCTGCAAGTCGCCTGCGATGCCGGCGCCTTCGTCGTCGAGCACCACGGAACGCTGACGTCGCTGCCGGACGAGATCCGGGACGGGCTCGACCGCGCCTGACGGCCAGCCACCGGGGTCCAGGGGGCCCGGACTGGGCGGCCCGGCTGCATGCAGCTGGGGATCGTCAATCGCGCCCGGTCCGACGCTGTGCTCAGCGCGGGGTACTGGGCAAATACGGGGGTCACGTCGCGACCTCCTGGATTCCGGCGTCCGCCGGAATGACCACCCAGGGGCCGGTCCCCGCGGCGGTCGCCGCCTCAGTCGTCGCCGACGACCGCGAGCGCCTCGATCTCCACCAGCAGCGCGGGCCGCACCAGCGCCGCCTGCACCGTGGAGCGCGCGGGCGCCGAGTCGCCGAAGACCTCGTTGTAGACCTCGTTCATGCCCCGGTAGTCGGACATGTCGGCGAGGAAGACGGTCGTCTTGATCACGTCGTCCAGCGAGGCGCCGGCCGCCTCCAAAGCGCCGCGCACGTTCGCAAGGGTCTGGCGCGTTTGTGCGCCGATATCGCCCTCGCCGACCACCTTGCCGTCGACGTCGAACGCGATCTGTCCGGCGGTCGCGACGATCGAGCCGCTGCGAACGGCCTGGCTGTAGGCCGCGGCCGGCGTCGGAAGCGTGGGCGGGGTGAAACGCTGTGCCATTGTCATGTTCCCTTCGAGACCCCGGCGGCGCGGCAGCGCGTCGCTGTCGCGAGGCCGGAATTGCTGTCTCGGTCAGCATGCCAGCCGCGGCAGCTGTCCGTCACACCCACCGCGATCGCAGCCTCTCGCCGATTCCCACGCTCCCCGGCCGAGACCAGCGACGAGGCCGACGTGGCCGCCGCGCTCGTTTGCTCCGCCGGCTCGGGAGCGGCGAGCACGGGCTGAGCCGTGCGTCCGCCGCCGGGTGCGGGTGCTACATGGGCGGCTGCATGGCGATGGCCAGGGACACTTCGATGTCCCAAACGGCCTGCGAGACGGCCTGACCGATCAAGTCGAGCTTGCGCACCTGTTCGATGCGCGCGGTCGCGTGCTCCAGCTCCCGCCGGGACAGCAACTCTCTGAACAGGCCGCAGGCTTCGGCGAGGCAGACGATGACGATGTCACGCGGGTCGGGAATCTCGTCGCTGAACAGCACCGCCATGATCC
This sequence comes from Chloroflexota bacterium, assembly GCA_965247475.1. Classification (GTDB taxonomy): domain Bacteria; phylum Chloroflexota; class UBA11872; order UBA11872; family UBA11872. The sequence continues at coordinate 1,042,689 of OZ252016.1, read as the reverse complement.
GCAGCTTCACTTCCCGGTCGGCCTTGCCGTCCACCACCGGGTAGCGCCGCGACTGGAACACCCACAGAAGGCGCTCGTCCCGACGCTGGAGAATGCCGCGGTCGACGAGACGCTCGAGCACTCGCTCGCGAATACGGTTGGCGTGCTGGGCCGTGTGTTGGATCCAGTAGCGGGTGTCGTGCCGCTCGGTTGCCTACGCGATGCGGGCGAGGGTCGGGTCGAGCAGGTCGTCCCCGACGGGGGTGGAATCGACCAGGATGAGCTGTTCCAGGTCGGTGTCGATGCGGTTCTCCAACGCCAGGTCCATCAGCACCGCGCCCGCGAGGGCACACTACAGCGACCACTCGGGGACGCGCACGAACTCCCCGCCGTCGTCGTCGAGCAGCAGCAGCATGATCTCTTCGGCAAATCTCAGCACCGGCCTCGCTCCTTGTCGTGTCGCACTGCGCCCGGCGCGGGACCCGGCCCCGGATCGAGGCCGCGGGCGAGCGCCTGACGGGACGCTTCCAACACGGGCAATCGGCGCCGTCCCGGCGCAGCGGAACGGCTTGGTCGAACGGCAACAGATCATACTCGCCCCGTTAGCTCGCTCGGAAGACGGTCCGGCGCCCGCGAGATCGGCGCGCACCCGCGTTGCCCAGGGGTCGATGCCGACGGTGACTCCACGGACCCAGGCCGCGCCAATGGTCTGCCGCTGGAACCGCTGGTGCGCCGGCCGCGGTCAGGTTGAGGTCGGGAACCCCTTGCCCCAGCAAACCGGAGACCCGTCCTCGCGGAGCCCGCAGGTGTGAGCGGCGCCGCTGCTGATCGAAGCGAATCGCTCGCCCTCGGGCGGAGACGACTGGCCGAAGCCAACAACGGTGGTGTAGCCGTAGGAGGTGTACTTGTCGCCCAGCGCGGCGCCCCAGCACACGGCGGCGCCATCGGCCCGCAGAGCGCAGGTGTGATTACCGCCACTGCTGATGCTGGCGAAGCGATCACCTTGGGGCGGCGACGCCTGGCCGTACTCGTTGTCCCCCCAGCAGGCGGGCGGCGATGTCTCGCATAGTCATCGAGCCCCCAGCAGAGAGGCGTCCCGTCCTGGCGAAGCGCGCAGACGTGAAAGGCGCCGAAGCTGATCGCCTTGAACTGCTCGCCCGGCTGCAGCGCTGGCTTGATGTTTCGGCCGGGAATCCCGGTGACGCTGCCCCAGCACTCGAAGGTCCCATCGCTACGAAGGCCGCACGTGTCGGCGTCGCCGCAACTGATGGCTACAAACCGCTCGTCTCTTGGCGGGAATGCCGCTCCGTTCGTATTCTCGCCCCAACAGATTGCCGTGCCGTCAGCTCGAAGGCCGCAGGTGTTCGACGTGCCGGTGCTGATGGCCGTGAAGCGCTCACCCTCCGGGGGCCATTCGCGAGCAAAGTCGCCCCGCCTCCCCGACGACTCCGGTTCGGTCTCGGTCTCGGGATTTCCCCAGCAAACAGTCGTGCCGTCGGCACGAAGGGCACAGGAGTAGTCCCAGCCGGTGCTGACGGAAACGAAGGACTCGTCGGTGATGTCCTCATAGGTTGTGCGCGCCGGCTCGGGGGTCTCGTAGCCCTCGCCCCAGCAGTGGGGCGAGCCGTCCTGCCGTAACGCGCAGGTGAAGTGTGGGCCGGCGCTGATCGCCGTGAACTGCTCGCCCTCCGCCGGATGCGCCTGGCCATACCACACCCCACCCGATGGTTGGTAGTTGATGCCCCAGCACACCGGCGACCCGTCGTCGCGCAGGGCACACGCGTTGCGATTGACTGCCGCCAATCGCGACGAAGCGCTCATTCTCCGGCGGTGACACACGGTGGGGGTAACCCGACCCCCAGCACACCGGCGAGCCGTCCTCACGCAGCGCGCAGGTGTTCCAGTGCCCGCTTCGGATGGCCGTGAATCTTTCGCCTTCCGGCGGGTCCGCTTCGCCGCTGTTTGACCCGCCCCAACAGACGGCCTCGCCGTCAGACTTGAGGGCGCACGTGTGAACGAAACCGCTGCTGATGGCGACGAAGGACTCGCCAGAGGGCGGCAGCGCCTGATCGCGATAGCCGGCGAACTTGCCATCGGGGGTGCGATTGCTGCCCCAGCAGATCGCCGCCCCATCCGACGCCCGCAGGGCACAGGTGTGGTTGGCCCCGCTGCTGATCGCGCTGAACGTCTCCGGCGGCGGATTGGCCTCACCGGTCTCGTTGTCGCCCCAACAGACGGCGGTTCCGTCGTTGCGCAGGGCGCAGACATGGCCGTCGCCGCTGCTGATGGACTTGAACGTCTCACCGCCGACCTCGGCAAAGGGCTTGAGCTTGGGATACCCGGATCGGTGCCCGGGTCCTTCCCCCCAGCACACCGGCGTCGAATCGGCGGAGCGCACGCCACACGTCTGGTCCTGGCCGGTGCTGATGGCGGAAAAGGTTTCGCCATAGGGCGGCCTGGCCTGGCCCAGATAGTCGTAGATGAAGTCGCGGTTCGATCCCCAGCAGACGGCCGTTCCGTCGTCGGCGCGAATGGCGCACGTGTGGGCGCGGCCACTGGCAATGGCAGTGAACGTCTGTCCGGGCGGGGGCGATGCCTAGCGGTCCCAGTCGTAGCCCCAACAGACGGCGGTCCCGTCCAGGCGCAGGGCGCACGTATGTTGCGCGCCGCTGCTGATGGCCATGAAGCGTTCGTCGGCCGGTGGCGAGGCCTGGCCCTCGTCATTTGAACCCCAGCAGACGGCGGACCCGTCCTCTTGCAGCGCGCAGGTGTGCCCATGCCTCAGACCCAGGCCGCTGCTGATGGCGACGAACCGCCCACCTTCCGGGGGCGACGCCCCTCCGCGTTCATCGCTCCCCCAGCAGACAGCGGCGCCATCCTCACGCAGGCCGCACGTGAACGAGAAGCCGGTGCTCACCGCCGTGAAGCGCTCGCCCTCAGGCGGCGACGACTTGTCTTCATCGTCGGAACCCCAGCACACGGCCGTACCGTCGTCGCGCAAGGCGCACGTGTGACCGCCACCGCTGCTGAGCGTGGTGAAGTGCTCGCCATACGGCACCGACAGCTCGCCGCTCAGATTTGGATAGGCGCTCCTGAGCGACCAGCACACGGGGCGGCCGTCATGGCGCAGGGCGCAGGTGCGCCCATAGCCGCCGCTCACGGCGCGAACGCTCTGCTCGCTGATGATCTGGTAGGTGGATCGGCGGGCCGTGACCACCGGCGTGTCGTACCCATCGCCCCAACAGACGGGTCGGCCGTCCCGACGCAGGCCGCAGCTGTGGCCCGACCCGAGGCTTACGACCGAGAGCGTTTCGCCCTGCGGAGCTCCCAAGGAGCCTCTACCCCAGCAAACCAGCGTGCCGTCCGACCGCAGTCCGCAGGCATACCCGCTGCCACTGACAATCGAGCTGTACTGGTCGACATTGGGCGCGCGAGTGACCGCGTCGTCCTCGTCGCCCCAGCAGAACGGACTGCCATCGGCGTGCAGGGCGCAGGTGTGGCTTCCGCCGCTGCTGATCGACGTGAATTGTGCGCCGGCGGGCGATGACGCCTGGCCGTCGTCATTCCGGCCCCAGCAGAGGGGCGTGCCGTCCGAGCGCAAGCCGCAGCTGTGGGTAGGCCCGCTGCTGAGGGCGCTTAGCTGCTCGCCGTCCGGCGGCTGCGCCTGGCCGTAGTCGTTCCGACCCCAGCAAACCGGCGCCCCGTCAGACCTCAGGGCGCAGGTGTGGGCCCAGCCGCTGCTGATGGCCGCGAACGTCTCGCCTGCAGGCGGCGCGGTGCGACCTTGCGCCGGGTCACCCCAGCAGATGGGCGCGCCGTTCGCCCGAAGGGCACAGACATGCCGCTCGCCGCTACTGAGGGCAACGAACCGCATCCCGGCCGGCGACGATTGGCCAAACTCGTCGCCGCCCCAGCACACGAGCCCGCCGTCATCGCGGCGGAGACCGCAGGTGTGTTCCAGACCGCTGCTGATCGCGGTGAACTGCTGCCGCTGCGGGGGCGGATCGACACCGCCCCAGCACACCGCGGTGCCGTTGGTCCAAAGGCCGCAGCCGCCGCGTCCGCGACTGTCACGCCCACTGATGGCTATGAAACGCTCGGAGCTGCGCGGGTACTGGTTGGCGTAGACCTCGTCCGACCGCTCGCCCCCCCAGCAGATCGGGGAGCCGTCTTGCCGCAGGCCGCACGTATAGCCGTCGGCGCTGTCCAGAACGACCAACGGGTTTTCGGGCGGCACTTCCCACGCCCCCGAGTTGTACTCGGGCCCCCAGCAGGCACCGGATCCATCTTCACGCAGCCCGCAGGTGTGGTACGAGCCGCTGCTGATGGACGCGAAGCGTTCACCCTCGGGCGGCGTTGCCTGGCCTGAGCTGTCGTCGCCCCAGCAGACAGCCGTGCCATCCTCGCGGAGTCCGCAGGTGTGCCCGCCTCCGCTGCTGATAGCTACAAAGACCTCACCTTCCGGGGGGATGTTTAGCCGTGCCCGACTTGGCCGTATCCCCTGGTCTCGTCACCTACCTCAGCGCCCTAACACACGACGGTTCCGTTCTGGCGCAGGCCGCAGGTGTGGAACCCACCGCTGCTGATGGCCACGAACCGCTCGCTGGCGGGCGGCGAGGTCTGACCGAAGTCAACCAGCCGCAAGCCAGCGTCAGGATCTACCGGCTTGGCGCCCCAGCACACAGGTTCACCGTCGGCGCGCAGCGCACAGGTGTGAAAGTTGCCGCTGCTCACGGCGATGAACCGCTCGCCGGGTGCCGGAGTCGTTGTGTCCGCCGTTGGCGCGAACGCGTCGGCTGGTGGCGTCGAGCTTGGGGCGGCGGCGGTTGGCAGTGGCGCGGGCGGCGGCGCAAAGGCCTCCACTTCGGCCACAAACCGCACGGCGAGGCCAAGCATCATCGCCAGCAATGCCGCCGCCAGCCCGATGGTCCACAGCCGTCGGCGCCCTTGATCCTGAGTCAATCGTCGCGCTCGCACGCGCGGGCCTCCGGGCGCAGCGCTCCTTGCCCAGAGACTACGCAATCAGCCGTCAAAGCATTCCCTCAGGCCGCCGAGCGCGCGGGCGAGCGGCGGCCCCGGTGGCGGCGGCAAAGGTCCTGGAGTTCCGCGGCAACGTGATGGACCAAACGGACCTGATCCTCGAGCTGGTCGAGTGGCGATCCGGCCAAGCGGCTCGAGCACGCCTCTGAGGTGACGTTCGAGCGGTACGGCAGGTGGAAGGAGAACATCGTGCACGGCTCATGACGGCCGTGGCCTGAGCGTATCCGTCAGACGCGGCGCGGGGCTGCTGCTTGATCGAGCCTGTCCCGAGACGAAGAGCGCTCTGTTCGCCCACCGGCTCGTCGGGGTTGGGCTCCCGACGAGCCGACTCCCCCTCGCCGGAGACCCTTGCGTAACCCCTCGTCATTCCCGCGAACGCCGGAAGGTGGATTCACATTTCAAGTGCAACACGTGTGTCCAGAAGACCTCGGCGGGGGTCTGGTAGCCGAGGCACTTGCGGGGGGTGTTGTTGTAGGCCTGGACCACCTGCCGAAAGCGGTCGTCCGGCAGGCCGACGAGGTCGGTCTTGCGGGGCAACGTCCGGCGCAGGCGGCCGATGGCGGTCTCGATCCCGCCTTGCTGCCAGGGGGCGTGGGGGTCGCAGAAGAAGGTGGCGAGGCCGAGCGCATGGAGGCGGTGATGGCGGGCGAACTCGGTGCCGTTGTCGAAGGTGACGGGTTGGCGCCAGGGGGGCGGCAAGGGCGCCAGGAGCTGGGTCAGGGCGGTCGCGATGGGGGCGGCGGCTTTGCCGGGCGGGCGGACGGCGACGAGGAGCCGGGAGTGACGCTCGTGCACGGTGAGGACCGCCTGGCCATAGGTGCGGACGAGCATCAGGTCGGCCTCCCAGTGGCCGGGGGTCTGGCGGTCCGCGGCGGCGACGGGTCGGTCGGCCAGGGGGCGGCGGTGGGCGATAAAGGAGGCGGGGCTACCGCCTTTGCGCCCGCGCCAGCCGCGTTTGGACTTGGCGCGGGGCAGGTAGTAGCGCCACGTGTAGTCCTTCGTGCGGGCGAGCTGGGCATAGATGAACCGGTCGATGGTTTCGTGGGCAATGACCGAGCGGCCGGCCTCGCGGGCCAACCGGCCGGCGACCTGCTCGGGGGACCAGCCCTGGGCGAGGCGGGCGAGGACGCGGTCGCGCAGCGCCGGATCCCGGTCGAGGCGGGCGCCGCGCCAGCGGCGGGCGTGGGCCTGCTGGTCGGCATAGCGGGGCTGGTAGCCCTGGGTGCGTGACCGGTTGCGCGTCAGCTCCCGCGCAATGCTCGATGGCGCGCGATCCAGACTTGCAGCAATTTGCCGGATCGAGCGGCCCTGGGCGCGTAGGCGGGCAATCTCACAGCGCTCGTCACTGGTGAGGTGCGCGTATCGGCGTCCCATCGCAGGACCTTCATGAGGTGTTGCACTTCGTTTGTGAATCTAGGGAATCTAGGCCCCACCCAACCTGGAACCGCGCAGGGTTCTCCCCGGACATCCTCAGCCTGACCGGGTTATGCAAACGTCTCCTCATCGGGGGGACTGATCAGAATCCCCGCAGGGTCTCCGGGCTTGGCCGGCGAGCCCCTCTCACGGCGGGTGTGATCTCGTGTGACTCGCGAGCGTGGTCGCGCGGCATCGCCCGACCCTAGGGCCGGATCGGCAGGGCGGCGTCGTCGCCCTCCAGCGTCAGCATGACGCCCTTCTTGTCCGGGTTGCCGAGGTCAGCCTGGAACGTCGGGGTCTGGATGGTCTTGCCGGCGTCGGCTTCGGTGAGGATGAGATCGGCCTTCTTTGATCTGGATGCCGGTCGCGGCGGAGTACTGCACGGCTTCGCGTTCGCGTCAGCCACCGCACGGTGATCTGAACTCAACTCGGTCGCGGTGCCTTCACCGCACGCGGCGAAGAGGAGAGTTGTCAGTAGGAGTAGTAGCCCGAGGAGGAGGCGGTACTGCATTTGACGATTTGGTGATGTCCTAGCCCGGAGGCCTGCGGGCCGGTGCTGGTTGACGGAGCGGGTCTGTGGGTCCTGAGGTGGCTATCACACTTCAATTTTGCACCGTCCGTCTGGTGGAGCGCTGTGCGTATTCCGTAGAACTCAAAAGAACCGACGGGACACGCGTCGACGCTGAGCCGCGCCAAATCTGTAACCGCGCTTAGGCCGATCTGCGGGCCGTTGCCCCCTAGGAGACCTTTGCGTAATGCGCCCTAGCCGGCCTTGAGGGGGGCCGTCCACCGGGGAAGCGACCGGACGGGTGGTTCTGGCTGCTCAGCCGCCCCCGGCCCCGCCGCGCGCCGGTCATTGCCCGGCCGAGGGCGCAGGCCTCCTAGGGACACGCGGGCGCGGCGGCCAGCAACCGGTCCGCCCGGCGCAGGTTGTAGGCCAGGCATTTGAAGAAGAACTCCGTGGCGTTGCGCTCCAGCCCCAGGTAGCGCACGCGCCGATAGCCGTAGGATCGCTTCAGCGTCCCAAACACCCGCTCCACCGGTGCCCGCGCGCGGGCGATCAGCGCGTTCCGGCGCCGCTGCCAGTACGGCAGTTGCGCCTGGTGCTTGTGCGAGCGGTGCATGATCCGGTCGTTGATGCCCTGCGCCCGCAGCCGCTGCCGGCGGGCCTTCGACTCGTAGGCCTTGTCGGCATAGACCGCCGCCTCATCGCCGCTCACCAACCCGTCCGCCACCTCCGTCTCGTTCACGTTGGCGGGCGTCAGCACCGCCGCTCGGATCAGCCCGGACCCCGCATCCACCCCGAGGTGCGCCTTGTAGCCAAAGTGCGCTCGGCCTCCTGTGCGCGTCCATCCAGCCTCCGGGTCGGTCGCGCTCCGGGCCCCCGGCCGCTCCCGCATCGACGGCCGCCGCGCCTGCGCCGCTACGAGCGTCGCGTCGATCAGCGTGCCCTGCTTCACCAGCAACCGGCGCGCCTCCCACTGGCGGTTCACCGCCTGCAACAGCCGCCCGGCCAGCCCGCGCTCCGTCACGGCCGTCCGAAAGCGGCTGATCGTCGAGTGGTCCGGCGCGTCGTCCTCCAGCCCCAGCCCCACGAACCGCTTGAACGAGACCCGGTCCCACCGGGCTTCCTCCATCGCCTCGTCGGAGGCCCCGTACCACTGCTGCAGCACTAGCACGTTCACCATCACCAGCGGCGGGTAGCTGGGACGGCCGGCGGGCGCGGCGTGGATGCCCGCGACCACCTCCGCCAACGGCGTCCAGTCAACCACCGCGTCCAGCCGCTCCAGCTTCGCGTTCCGCCCCAGCCGCTCCGGCAGTAGCGCCTCCACGAACGACCCCCCACTCACGGTGCGGTGCATGGCTACCCTTCCCTCAGCGCTGCCCTCCGGGCCGATTGTGGCGAGCCACCGGGGTTATGCAAAGGTCTCCCCCTAGGGGGAGCAATGGCTTGCGACTTCTACGCTATTCGGACCCGAACTCGTGTTTGGCCAGCGCCGGGATCGTCGTGGCCGGTGTGTGGCGCATCCGCACCCTCCGAAGGAACGGGCGGTATGGCTCCAGGATGGCGACTCGACGACCCGCGCCCCGGCAAACGCCCTATTGACAGGTTCGGGGCACCCGTGACGCCTGGTCGGCGGCGCCCCCGGCAGGACTCGAACCTGCGACCAACGGCTTAGAAGGCCGCTGCTCTGTCCACTGAGCTACGGGGGCATCGGCGCGCGCCGCCTCCGGTTCAGTTTCACATAACGGTCGCCGCACGCGGTGCCGCGGGCGTGTCCAGCGGGCGTCGGAGCCCCGGAGCTTGGTCGGCAGCCGTGTGATTCGGAATGATCGGGAGGGCTCCCGCCAGCATACCGATGGAGAATCCGCCTACGGCACTACCATGAGGCCGCCAAGCGTCTCTCGGACGGACGGCGCGATCGACCACGAATGATCGGCCTCCAAAGCCGTCAGCTCGCACCACCCGCGCGTCGGTTGGCGCCCGCCGGCGTCGGTCGAAGAACCGCTAGCGGAAGCGTTCGATCAGCGGACGGACGTCCTGGCCGGGCTTGGCGGCGGAGGTCAGCGGCGAATCAGCCAGTTGGGGCCGACGGCGCGCGACCTCGTCCTCATAGGTCGGCACGTCGATCTGATAGAGGACGCCGGTGGGAATCCGGTCGCCCCACTCATAGGACTTGCCCAGCGCCTGTTGCTGCTTCGCGATCCGCTCGTCGAGATCGCCAGCATCGTGCACCACACCGTCGTAGCCCTCGTCGGCGAGCCGATAGATACGGGACCGCGAGCCTTCGAGGTCCGCGGCCCTGAAGAAGTCGACGGTCATCAGATCGTTGTAGACCGGGCACGGCTGCAGAATGTCCACGAGCGCCGTTCCCCGGTGCGCGACGGCGCGCATGATGAGATCGACCAGGTCCTTCTGGGCCATCGCGTAGCCGCGCGCCACGAACGTGTATCCGGCCGAGATGGCCAGCCCGATCGGGTTCACACTCTCCTGAATCGCGGGCTCAGGCATGCTCTTGGCCTGGTCGCCCCGACGCATGGTTGGCGACGCCTGGCCCTTGGTCAGCCCGTAGACGCCGTTGTTGTGGACGAGATACGTTATGTCAAGATTCCGCCGGCCCGAGTTCACAAAGTAGCCCGCGCCGATGCCGTAGCCATCGCCGTCGCCGCCGGCGGCAATCACCAGCAGGTCGGTGTTCGCGAGCCTCACGCCGGTGGCAACGTTGAGCGCGCGGCCGTGCAGGCTATGGATGCCGTAGGTGTGCAGGTAGTGCGGGAGCTTGCCGGAGCACCCGATCCCCGAGACCACCGCGACCTCATGAGGCGCTCGTCCAAGCTCGGCCAGCGCCTGCTTGACGGCGCTGAGGATGCCGAAGTCGCCGCAGCCGCCGCACCAGTCGGGATGCGCGTCTTGGACGGCGAAGCTCTTCGAGGTCATCTGTTCGGCTATGGCCATGGCGCTATTGTCACCCCTCGCCTACGCGCAGCCAGCTCATGGGTGCGAGACCACGAGCCGTTCGACCTCGGTCCTGAGATGCGCGAGCGCGGCCTCGACCACCTCGTCCTGTGAGAAAGGCCGTCCGTCGTACTTGAGCACCCGCCGCTTCAATTCGATCCCGGTGTGCTCGGCGACCAGCCCGCCGAGTTGACCCGTGTAATTGTCCTCCAGCAGCATCAACTGGTTCGCGCGCTCGAGCTGCGTCCGCACCAACTCCGCCGGGAACGGGCACATCAGCCGGATCTGCAGGTGGTTGGCCGTCACCCCATGCTCGCGCGCGAGCACGCGCCGCGCATCAGAGATCGGACCAACCGTCGACCCCCACGCCACGATCGTGATCTCGGCATCGTCGGGACCGTGCAACGTCAGCTGATCCTCGTCGGGAATCTCCTCCGCGATGAGCTCCAGCTTGCCCATCCGCTTTTCCATCTGGCGCATGCGATTGGTCGTGTCTTCGTCGATCCGCCCGCGCTCGGTGTGCTCGTCGGTGGTGGTCACGAACGTCCCCTCGGGGGTTCCGAAGATCGCGCGCGGACTGATGCCGGTGTCGGTGAGCCTGTGGCGCCGGTAGGGCTCGTCGCCGTTCGCGTCGGGCGACCAGATCTCGCCCACATCGACCGGCAGGTTCGCCAGGTCGAGGTCGTCCACCGTGAACCACGAATTCGCGGTCACCTTGTCGAGCAGCACGACCACCGGGACCTGATATCGATCGCCCCAGTTGAAGGCCAGCACGGTGTACCTGGCCGCCTCTTGCAGTCCACCGGGCGCGACGACGATGTGCGGAAACTCGCCGTGTGCGGGCTGCACGGCGAATCGCAGATCCTGCTGTGAGTTCCGCGTCGGCAGGCCGGTGCTCGGACCGCCGCGCTGGTACAACACCACGACCGGACCTGGCGCCTCGGTCATGGAGGCGAACCCAACGCCTTCCGCCATGAGCGAGAAGCCCGGGCCCGCGGTCGAGGTAGACGCGCGAACGCCGGTGTGCGCCGCGCCGACGGCCATGTTCATCGAGGCGATCTCGTCCTCGGCTTGGACGACGACGATGGGGTAGTCGCTCTGGATGGTCTCGAGATAGACGCTCTCATCTGACGCGGGTGCGATCGGGTAGTACGTCTGCAGGCCGCACCCGGCACTGACCTTTCCGATCGCCACGGCCTCCACTCCGCGCATGAGCAGCTTGGATCGGGCCTGCTCGCGCGGCCACAGCGCCACATCGAACGAGGCCGTCCCGAGCCGCTGTCGCGCGGACTCCCAGGCCTTCCGCAGCACCAGGCGGTTGAGCTCCACCAGGTCCTGTCGGTGGGCCGGCAGCCGTTCGGCCACGACGTTCACGACCTGATTGGTTTCGAATTCGAGCAGTGCGCATGCCGCGCCTATGGGAACCATGTTGCGCATGACCGAATGGCGACGGGCCTGATACGTCGCGCCCCCCGACTCGACAGCCGATTTGACGATCTCGTCGAACGGAAGCGAGAGCAGCGCGACGTCATCACGGCCGATCGCGTCCGGGGAGATGCCCGCGCGCGTGTCCACGATCACGGCGGCGCCGGGCGCCAGCCGGTGAAGATGTCCGATGTTTCGCTGGTAGTCCGTTTCGTCGTAGTTGCCAAACAGCGTCTCGGAGTCGAGCGCCAGCAGCAGGTCCACGTGCTCGACGTGTGAGTCGACCGGCTCATCGCCGACGCGTACTCGATAGAAGATCTGCCGGCCGTGGATGTTCGAGTGGTACTCGACGTTGGAGAAGACCTCGAGACCCGCGCGCACACAGGCCTTGGCGAAGATCTCCGCTCCAACGTTGATGCCGCTCCCGGCCGGTCCGCCGATCAATAGTGAGAGTTCGTTGTTGCGCATCAATGTCCCAGGCATGGTCTTGCCAGTGGTCGTGGAGGTCGTCGCCGAGTCAAGTGTCCGATGGCGCCGCGGGACGGCACGTCTTCTTCCATTATCGGACTTGCCGGGATGCCCACCTAGCCGAGCCGCCCCGCGAGCAACTCCGCCGCCTCGCGCGGTGTGTCGCCAATGAGAACGCCCGCCGCGCGCAGCGCGTCACGCTTGGCGGCGGCGGTCCCGGACGATCCGGAGACGATCGCGCCTGCGTGCCCCATGCGACGTTCCGGCGGCGCCGTGCGTCCGGCGATGAACGCGGAGACCGGCTTCGTGACGGCGCGTTCGATGAAGGCGGCGGCGTGCTCCTCGTCGTCGCCGCCGATCTCACCGAGCAGCACGATCCCGCGAGTCGCGGGGTCCGCCTCGAACATCTCCAACACCTCGACGAATCGTGTGCCGATGATCGGGTCGCCGCCAATGCCAACCGCGGTCGATTGCCCTGCCCCCAGATCCGTGAGGTGCTGCACCACCTCATACGTGAGCGTACCGCTGCGGCTGACCACCCCGACTGGACCGGGTGAATGGATCTCCCAGGGCATGATCCCGACCTTCGCGTTCGCGCCCGGCGTGACGACGCCCGGGGAATTCGGCCCGATCAGGCGCGCCTGCGACGCGCGCAGCCGCGGCATCAGCCGGACCATATCCAGGGCCGGGATACCTTCGGTGATGCAGACGATCAGCTCGAAGCCGGCCGCGATGTCCTCGAGAATCGCATCCGGAGCGGAGGCGGCCGGCACAAAGATGCAGGCGGTGTTGGCCGGGTGCGCCCGCACGGCGTCCCGCACGGTGTTGTAGACCGGGATCGACTCAAGCCCCTCGACCATGGTCCCGGCACGGCCCGGCGTGACGCCCGCGACGACGGATGTCCCGGCCGCGACCATCCGTCGTGCGTGGAACGCGCCCTGGCGGCCGGTCATGCCCTGCACGACGACTCGCGCGGAGCCATCGAGCAAGATGCTCACGCCGAGGCCTTGACCGCGAACTGCGCGGCTTCATCCATCGATCGGACGGCCTGAATCCCGGCGTCGGCCAGGAGTCGAATGCCCTCGTCTTCGTTCGTGCCGACCAGCCGCACGACCAGCGGGACGTCACGCGACATCGCGGGCCGGGCCTCCAGGATCCCGCGGGCAACGTCGTCGGCGCGCGTGATGCCGGCAAAGATGTTCACAAAGACCGCCCGCACGTTTGGGTCATCGAGGATGAGCCGGAACGCGGTAGCGACCCGATTCGGCCCCGCACCGCCGCCGACGTCGAGAAAGTTGGCGGGTTCGCCGCCGTAGTGCTTGATCACGTCCATCGTCGCCATGGCAAGGCCCGCGCCGTTGACCATGCAGCCGATCGCCCCACGCAGCTGGATGTGGCTGATGTCGGCCATGCGCGCCTGCGCCTCGGCCGCGCTTTCCTGCGAAGGGTCGCGCAGGTCCTCGAGTTCGGGATGGCGGAACATCGCGCTGTCGTCGATGTTGATCTTGGCATCGATCGCGTGAAAGGCCCCCGCGCCGTCGAGCACGAGCGGATTCACTTCCGCGAGCGACGCATCAACCGCGAAGAAGGCGCGCATGAGTCCCTGCGCGATCGCGACGAACGGCCGGACTTGCTCCGGCGCCAGTCCAAGCACGAACCCGAGCTGGCGCGCCTGCCAGCCGGCCAGCCCGTCCGCGCCATCGACGTGCACCGAGTGAATCGCCTCGGGGCTTGCCTCGGCAATCTGCTCGATCTCGACGCCGCCCTCGGCGCTGGCCATCACAGCCACGCAATCACGCGCCCGATCGAGAACGGCGCCTAGGTAGAACTCTCGTTCGATATCGATCGCGGGCGCCACGAGGACCTTGCGCACCGTCTCCCCGTGGATGTCCATTCCCAGGATCGACTCGGCCGCCGCTCGCGCCTGGTCGGCGTTCGCCGCGAGCTTCACTCCGCCAGCCTTGCCGCGCCCCCCAACGAGGACCTGGGCCTTGACGACGACGGGGCCGCCGAACCCGCGTGCGGCGTCGCCGGCAGCGTCGGGATCCCGAGCGATGCGACTCGGCGGGACCGGAAGACCGTGATCAGCGAATACTCGGCGGGCGTCGAACTCGTGAATCTTCACGTGCGGGCCGGCGCCCCGTTCCGCCGTCCTTCCCGCCTACGTTTCATATATCCATTCGTCGAGCGGCCGCTCATAGTCGAGCAACTCCCCGGCATCGAAGTGCAGATCGATCTCGGCGGCGGCCGTCTCGGCGGAGTCGGACGCGTGGACCAGGTTTCGCAGCGGGGTCAGCGCCAGGTCGCCTCGAATGGTGCCCGGTTCAGCCTCATGCGGACGCGTGGCGCCCACCATCGACCGTACAACGCCGATGCACTCGGGGCCTTCGAGCACCGTCGCGATGACCGGACCGGCCGTGATATGGCGGACGAGGTCGTCGTAGAAGAACTTGCCTTGGTGCACCGCGTAGTGGCGCGCAGCCAGCTCGTGGCTGATCTGAACCAGCTTGAGCGCCACCGTCCGAAGACCACGCCGCTCGAACCGGGCGAGAATCTCCATGGCGACACCGCGCTGGAGCGCGTCCGGCTTCAGCAGGACGAGCGATCGTTCCATCTCGGCACTCATGGGCAGCAGGTCCGTCTGTGGGTGGTGCGCGATGTCACGGTCGTGGGCTCAAGCACGCTTGTCGAGTAGATCGGTGATCTGGTCCCGGAGAGCCTCGATGTCCGCGGCGGTGGCGGTCACCACGATTGCCTGCCATTCGGCGAAGCGGACCGCGAGGCATTGCACGTTGTCTGTAAGAAACCACAGCTCCTCGATTTGGCCAAGTCCGGCCAACTCGATGACCTGCTCGATGCTTCCGATCCCCGCCGCCAGCAGCCCCGGAGCGGCGGCGTTTGCCATCCGATCGAGCCGACCGACCGGCACATCGCCGAGCCGCCAAACCACCGCTCCCTCGACGCGTGGAAGCGCGGAGATACGCGCGTGCAGCTCGGCCGCTTCACTCACCGTTGCTCGCTTGCTTGGCCGCCTTGAGATACGCCTCCGCCGCGGCCTGTGGACGGCTGGTTCGCATTCGGAAGTCGCCGAGGAGCTTCCACGCGACGCCCGCGATCGGCGCCAGACGCGTCGCTTCCTCCAGCACCGAGTCGATCTCGGCGATCGGGTGGCTCGCCTCTTCGACCAACTCGTGAAGCGTGCGTTCCGCCTCTGTCCAGCCGCCCCGATTCAGCAGCTCGCGCACCCAATCGATCTGTGTCAGCTCCGCCCGCGCGGGGGACAGGGGCTCCGCGGCCGGCTGTGTCTGGTCGGGCTGCTCCTCGACCTCGTGTGCGGTTGGCGCCGCGGCGTCGGGGCCATCGTCATCGCCGACATCAGATTCGGGAGCGCCGGTGGCGACGGTGTCGGCGCCGGCTCGAGCATCGGGACCGGGCGTTGTGCGCTCGCCCTCGATCGGCAAGGGTGTTTGCTCGACCGGGCTCACGGCCGGCGCCGTTGGTACCGACGAGTCGGCTGGGGACTCACCGGGGGCCATCGGCTCTCCGGCGGTGGGGTCATCCGGCTCGTCAAGGGGGCGCGCTGTTTCAGCCGCGGCGCCGGCGGGTTCGCGGACCGCGTCGCCTGTCGAAGCATCTGGGGGCTGGGGAGCGGGCGCGGACGCCGGAGCGGCGTGGTCTCCCGTAGCCGAAAGAGCCTCGGGCACCATGATTTCCGCCGGCTCCGGCAGCACCAAACGGTGGAACTCGAGAGTCGCAAGCAGCTCCCGCGCCTCCAGGTACTCGGGATCGATCTCACCCGCGAGCTCCAGCAGATCCTGGCCCTGTGCCGTTCGCCCCTGCTCCGACAGCACGTGCGCCCGCATGATGGCCGCCCGCACGCAGTCGCTGGCCTGATCGAAGACGACTTCGCACTGCTCGTCGCATTCGGCCAGCCGGCCCTGTCGCCACAAGGCCTCGGCCAGCGTCAAGCGCACGTCGACGCGATCCGCTCCATCCTCGAGCCCGAGCCGGGCGTGCCGCTCTGCCAGCGACGGCCAGCCGCTGGACAGATGCACGCGGCCGAGGACCGCCGGCGATGACGCAAGCGCATCGGCATCCACGCCGACGATGTCCAGCGCCGACTCCAGGACAGCGGGCGACCTTGGAATCAGCTCCACCGTCTGGCGCGCGAACGCGCGCGCGCGAGCGTCGTCGCCCTTGACCTTGAAGATCCGGCCTTGCACGACGCGCGCTTCGGGATTCGCGGGCTCGGCCGACACAACGAGACTGAGGTCGTCGAGGGCCTCATCGAGGCGACCCTCCGACTCCGCGATCAGCGCGCGCAGCAGACGCGCGCCCGCGTGCTTGCGGATGACTCCGAGGACATGTTCCGCCAGCGACCGCGCCGTGCCGGAATCGCCGCGATCGAAGGATTCGCGTCCGCGGCGAACGATTTCGCTCGGGACCATGGGCTACGCCTCCGGATTCCCAGCGAGCGTGACCGGCAGCGGATGATCTTCGTCGAGCGGACCGGCGGCGGCGGCGATGGCCCAGTCGTCGCTCAGCACCCGTCTAGCCACACGCGCCACGTCCGACCCGGAGACTTGATCGTATTTGGCAACGACTTCCTCCGGCGACAGTCGCTCCGACTCGAGCAGGTGCTCGCGTGCGTACCAGGTCGCGACGGTGTGAGGGTCTTCCATCGAAAGCTCGATATCGCCTTTGATGAACTCGCGGGCGCGTGTCAGCTCGGACTCACCGATGCCGGCCGCCGCCATCCGGCCAATCTCCACCAGCACTGCCGCCATCGCCTCATCGAGCGTGTCCGGATCGGTCGATCCTTCCACCACCATCGCGCCGGAGTCGCGGGTCACCACGAGCGAGGAGAACACCTCGTAGACAATGCCCCGGGTCTCCCTCAGCTCGCCGAACAGGCGCGAGCCCATCCCCTCGCCAAGCGCCGCGCAGAGCACGTCCATCCCGAAGCGGTCGGGGTCCGCCCGCTTCGGCGCCCGCCCCGCGACCGAGAAATAGGCCTGCTCGGCTTCACGCTCGGCCACGCTCGATCGAGGCCGCGGCGGGCCGTTGGGCACGAACGGAGGCCAGGCGGCGGGCCGCCCCTCCGGGAGGCCGCCGAACGCCTCGGCGATGCCCGCCTGCGCCTCGCTCGCGTCCACATCGCCGGCCACGCTCACGACCAGGTTGGCGCCCACGAACATCCGTCGCGCGTGCGCCTTGAGCTGGTCGGCGGACACGGCCCTGATGTTCTCGGGCGGTCCGGCGACCTCACGGCCGACGCCGTGACGCGGCCACAGACGCCCGCGGATCGACCGGCGCACCGCCTCCTCGGGCGCGTCCTCGATGAGCGCGAGCTCGTCGAGGATCACCCGTCGTTCCTTGTCGATCTCGTCGGGCTGGAAGGTCGCGTTCGCGGCCATGTCGGCGAGGACGTCGAGCGCGGCCCGCCAGTGGCTTGCGCCCACCTTGGCCCATAGCGTCGTCATCTCCGGCTCGGTGGAGGCGTTGATCTGCCCGCCAAGCGACTCGATCGCGGCGCCAATCTCCGTGTAGGAGGGCCGTGCGACCGTGCCCTTGAACAGCATGTGCTCGACGAAGTGGGACGCGCCCTGCTCGGCGGCGGACTCGTAGCCGGACCCGATCCGCGAGGCCACCACGATCGCGACCGATCGGGCGTGGCCCATGGGAGTGACCGCCGAATGGGCGCCGTTCTCGAGCCGCGCCTGCGCGTGGGCCGGCAACGCGCGCTCGTTCAACGATGGGGGAGGCGAACGGTTCGGCGCGCCATTGAGCCAGCCGCTAGCTCTTGGAGCTGGACCTGCCGCGCCGGCGTTCCTTCGTATCGGCTTCTTGCCGCTCGGCGGCGCGCCGGCGACGGTGCTTCTTGGCGGCCTTGCGGTGCTTGCGCCACGCGACGCGCCTGCTCTTGTTCACAATAGGGTCTACCCGCGCGCGATTGGCGCCCGCCGATTCGGATGTCCGCTCATGATAGCAGCGACCCTCAGGCGCTCTGGTACGCTGCGCCCGGCCGATGGGTAGCTGCCAACTTGGAAACAAGCGCCGGTCGGACCGGCGTTCCGCGAGCCGGCGTGGACCGCAGCCTCCCGCTCACCACCAGCGGTGCACGCGCGAGCAGGTTGGTCACGCCCCGACCCCGCCTGCGAGACAATCATCACGCTGCGGCGCGGCGTCACGCTTCATAGTAGACCGAGCCGCGTGGGCGAGGATGGCGTGATGGCGAGAACAGAGGAGGTCTCCGGCGCCGCGGCGCCCGCCGCACTGTCGGCCGCGCGCGCGCGGGAGATCCTGGCCGGCGCGGCCGGCGCCCGCGTCATCGTGCTCGGCGACATGATGGTGGATGAGCACGTCATCGGCCGCGCCAGGGGCGTCGCTCGGGAAGCGCCAATCCCGGTCATCGAGCAAGACGCGCGTCTGCTGGGACCCGGCGGCGCAACCAGCGTGGCGGCGAATCTGCGAGCGCTCGGCAGTGAGGTCCTGGTCGCCGGCGTGGTCGGCGCCGACTCGATGGCGGATGCGCTGCGCGAGCAGCTCGAGTCGCAGGGAATCCACACCGCCGGGGTCATGCACGATGCGAGCCGCAACACGTCCGTCAAGCTCAGAGTCTGGGCGGGCGGCGATCGCCAGCGGCCGCAGCGCATGGTCGCGCGCGTCGATAGCGTGGATCGCAGCGAGCTTCGTCCCGAGGTCGAGGAGCAGTTGCTGCTCTACCTCGAAGCGGCGATTCCGGCGGCGAGCGCGCTGGTGATCTCCGACTACGAGAACGGCTTGGTCAGTCGCGCCATCGTGGACACCGTGCTGCCGCTCGCCGCGACGCACGCCGTCCCGGTCACGGTCGACGCGCACGGGGAGCTGTCGCGCTTTCGGGGCGTCGCGCTTGCGACGCCCAACCAGCCGGAGGCCGAGCGTGAGCTGGGGCGCGAATTCGGCGAACCGGACGAGATGCGTGCGGGCGCGGCCGAGCTGCGCGAATTGCTCGAGATCGACACCGTGCTCGTGACGCTGGGTGAGGCCGGGATGGTGCTCGCCACGGCCGCCGACCCGGCCGTGCACATCCCGGCCCAAGTGACGCACGTCGCCGACCCAACCGGCGCGGGGGATACGGTCGCCGCAGCGATGACGGCCGCGCTGATCGCCGGCGCCGCACCGCTGGAGGCGGCGCTGCTCGCGGATCTCGCCGCCCGCGTCGTGGTGCGCCGCATGGGCGCCGCCGTCGCCAGCGCCGACGACATTCTGGCCGAGGTCCATGTCGCGTCCGGCTGAGGCCCCGGCGGTCGATCGGGCGGAGCTCGCGGCGTACTGCGAGCGGGCACGCGCCGACGGACGGCGGCTCGTGCTGACCAACGGCTGCTTCGACCTGTTGCACGGCGGCCACGTGGCGTTCTTGCGGAGCGCGAGCACATTCGGCGATGCGCTCGTGGTCGGGGTCAACGACGACCGCTCGGTCCGCTCGCTGAAGGGGAACGGCCGCCCGCTCCTCCCGCTGGAGGACCGATTGGAACTGCTGGCCGCGATCCGGTGGGTCGACGCGGTCACGGCAATGCACGAGGCCACGGCCGATGCGCTCATCGAGCGGGTCCGCCCCGATGTTTATGTCAAGGGCGCCGACTACGACGCGTCGGTCGGCGGGCGGGACCTTCCCGAACAGGCAACGGTCGATCGATTGGGGATCCAGGTTCGCTTCGTGCCGCTCGTCCCCGGCCGGTCATCGAGGGACCTGATTTCGAGAGTCCAACGGCGCACGTGATCGAGCCGCAGGCGCGTCGGATCGCGCTCGCCGCGCTGCTGATCGCCGCCGGAAACGTCCTGAGTCGCGGGCTTGGGCTCGTTCGAGAGCCGGTCATCGCCGCGCTGCTGGGCGTCGGCGCCGAGACCGACGCACTGGAAGTGGCCACTCGCATCCCGCAGATGCTGCATGAGCTGATGATCGGCGGCGCCGTGGCCGGCGCGCTGATCCCGATCTTCAGCGACCTCACGAGCGACGAACCGCGGCTGCGGCGGGCGTTCTCCACCATTCTCGTGTCGGCCGCCGTGGCGCTGGTGGCCGCGGTGGGCCTGCTCGTCCTATTGGCGGAGCCGATCATCGATCTGGCCGCCGCCGGGCTGTCGCCCGAGACGCGCGATCTGGCGGTGCTGCTTACGAGGATCACGGTGCCGGGCGTGCTCTTCCTCGGGGTCTCCGCCGTGACCATGGCGCGCCTCTACGCGCGCGATCGATTCGCGTTCCCCGCGTTCAGTACCGCGTCGCTGAACGCCACGCTGATCGTCTTCGCGCTGGCGTTGACGCCAATCATTGGGCCGCCGGGCGTCGCGCTCGGCTACCTGGCTGGGGCGGGCGCGCACCTCGCGATCCAGGTCCCCGGCCTGATACGCGATCGCGCCTGGCTTTCCGTCCCGCGCTGGCGCGACAACGAGGACTTCTCCCGCGCCCTGCGACTGTATGCACCGGTGGCGGCCGGGCTGGTGTTCGCGCAGATCCTGGTGGTCGCGGACACCAATCTGGCGTCCCGAACCGGTGAGGGCAGCCTGGCGATCATGCGCTTCGCGACCCGCCTGCAGCAGTTTCCGCTCGGCCTCATCGCGTCGGCGATAGCACTGGCCTTTCTCCCCGCGCTCGCCCGTGCCGCGCCCGCGTCGCAGGCGCTGCTGCCCGAGGCGGAGGCGTACAAGCGCACGCTGGTCCTGGCCGCAAAGGCCGCGCTGTTGCTGATCGTGCCGTCCACGGTGGTGTTGACCACCCTCAATGAACCCGTGATTCGCGCCCTGTTCGAACACGGCGCGTTCGGTCCGGACGCCACCGTTCCGGTGAGCACGGCGCTGTTGATCTACTCGGTGCAGTTGCCGTTCACCGCGCTCGACCAGCTGTTCATCGCGGCCTTCTACGCCATGAAGAACACGGTCACGCCGGCGCTGATCGGCGTTGTCGGGGGCCTGGTGTATCTCGCGGTGGCGCTCTCGCTGGTCCAGCCGGCGGGGGTCTTTGGGTTGGTGACGGCGAACACCGTGCAGAACAGCTTCCACGGCCTCGTGCTCGGGGTGTTGCTCTGGCGGCGCATGCGAGGGTTCGGACCCGCCGGCGCGCGGCCGTTCCTCGTAAAGCTCGCGATCGCCGGCGGCGTGTCGGCGGCGGCGGCGGTGGCCGTCCGCGAACTGGCGATCCGCGGCCTCGAGCCCGGCGCCGAGGCGGGCTGGGCGACCTTGATCGCGGGAGTCGCCGCGGTGGCTCTGGTCTACGGGCTCTCGCTCGCGCTACTGCGCGTGCCTGAGGTGACGCAGCTGTGGCGGTTCGCGCGCCGGGCGATCGGTAGGATGTCCGGGGATCGGCGGTAGTCGACCTCGGCTACCATCGGCGCTGACCGAACCACGGAGGCCCGTGACCCATGCCCGTCATGACCGGCTCGGAAGCGATCGTCCAGAGCCTCATCGCCGAAGGCGTCGACACCGTCTTCGGCATTCCCGGCCATCACACCCAGCACCTGTACGGCCGGCTCATGGCGCAGCAGAAGATCCGGCACGTGCTCGGGCGACACGAGCAGGGCCTCGGGTTCATGGCGATCGGCCTGGCGCGGGCGAGCGGAAAGCCGGCCACCGTTCTCGGGACCGCCGGCCCGGGCACGACAAACTTCGCCACGCCGCTCGGCGAGGCGCACGGCGACTCGACGCCGCTGCTGTACATCACCGCCGAGGACCTCTCGCAGTACCTGTACCAGGATCGCGGGATCATCCACGAGAGCAAGGATCAATTGGGGCTCCTCAGCCGGCTGAGCCAGTGGGCGCGGCAGGTCACGTCACCGGCGGAGATTCCCGGCGTGATCCACGAAGCCCTGCGCCAGATCCACGTCAATCGACCTCGCCCCGCCGTGATCGAGATCCCGCACGATGTCTACAAAGCGGAAGCCGAGGTGGAGATCCTCGCCGGCGAATCGTTCGAGCGGCCCGCCGGAGACGCGCGCGATCTCGAGCGCGCCGCCGAGCGCCTGGTCACCGCCGAACGACCGCTCATCTGGGCCGGCGGGGGCGTGATCGCGGGCGAAGCGTGGACCGAGTTGCAGGAGCTGGCCGAGCGACTCGACGCACCCGTGATCACCAGCTCGAACGGGCGCGGCTCAATTGCCGACGACCATCCATTGGCGATCGGCAACCTGGCCGGTCACGGACCGGTGAATGCGCTGTTGGAGCGATCGGACGCGGTGCTCGCCGTCGGCACGCATTTCTGCTATCAGACCACGAAGGGCTGGTCGATCCCGATCCCGGACAATCTGATTCACATCGACATCGATCCCGACCAGCCGGGCAAGAACTACCCCGCCAGCCTCGGCATCCACGCGGACGCTCGGTCGGCGCTGCGGGCCATCCTCGACGCCATCGACACGAAGGGTCTGGCGCACGAGCGGTGGACCGATGATGCGCGAACCGCGCGGGCGACGGTGCGCGCCGAGCTGGCGGAGCGCGGGCCGCTGGAGTGGCAGTTGATGCAGGCGATTCGGGAGGCGATCCCGCGCGACACGATCGTGGGCTGCGATCCGCACCTGCTCGGCTACTGGGCGCGGCAGCTCTTCCCGATCTACGAGCCGCGCACGTGGCTGTACGGACTTGGATTCGGGACGCTCGGGTACGGCTACCCGGTAGCACTGGGCGCCAAGCTGGCGGCGCCCGACCAGCCGGCGATCGCGGTCACGGGTGATGGCGGATTCCTGTTCACCGGCCAGGAACTGGCGACGGCGGTGCAGTTGGGGCTAAACGTGCCGGTCGTGATCATCAACGACAACGCCTACGGCGCGATCAAGGAAGACTTGCTCCGCGACTACGGGCAGGAGTACGAGGTCAACCTGGTGAATCCCGATTTTGTGAAGTATGCGGAGGCGTTCGGCGCCGTGGGTCTGCGCGCGACGCCCGAGACGCTGAGCGACACGCTGCGCCACGCGCTTGAGCTCGACCGGCCATCGGTGATCGATGTCCCGGCGGCCCTGCGGAGGCCCTTCACGGTCGAGTAGCGCGCTGCCCGGCGACACCTTCGCTCGGCCGGCCAGCGCATCGGGTGTGGGACCATCGCGCCACCGATGGTGAAGCTCGGCCTGGTCTTCAACGATCCCTCGCCCGACCAGCTTCAGCGCGCCGCACAGATGGGCGTCGATGGTGGAAGCGTCCCGGTCGCCGGCGTGCCGGGCCTGGCGACGAACGGCCGGCCTAACGCCGACGGCCTGCGCCGGCTGGCGCGCCGGTTCGACGACCTGGGCCTCCAGCTCCACGCCATCGAGCAGATCAGACCGCTCATTCGGGGCGTCCTCCAGGGACGCCCCGAGCAGGGCGACCGCGAGCTGCGCAACCTGGCCGAAACGCTCCGAATCGTCGGCGATGTCGGTATCGAGATGGTCACGAACGGGTTCTCGGTCGCGCACGCGGTCGAGGAGCAGCCGGAATGGCCGGGATACGCGCACGATCCGGTCGGAACCGCCGGCGCCACGCTCCGCACCTTCGATGCCGCGCGTATTCGGACCCAGGATCGAATCACCTGGGGCGTCGACGGCGGGCCGGCTCGCATGATCCTGGCGCCGGCCGCGGAGGTCCGGCGCCGCCTCGATCGCTTCATGGACGCAATGCTGCCCGTCGCGAACGAGGCAGGCGTGCGGATCGCGTTCCACCCCGAGGACCCGCCGCTGCCCGAGTACCTGGGCGTCGAGCAAGAGCTATCGAGCAACGAGGGCCTGGCGGCGATGTTGGAGCGGCACGACGACCCCCGCGCGGGCCTCGCGTACTGCCTGGGAACCATGCAGGAGGCTGGCGCCGATCTGGACGCGGGGCTGCGCCGATTCGCGGCCGCCGGGAAGCTCTTCTACATCCACTTCCGAAACGTCCGCGGCGACGTCTCAGCGTTCCAGGAGGTCTTGCCGCACGAGGGCGCGTTCGATGCGCGGGCGCTGATGCGGACCTTGCACGAGGTCGGCTACGACGGGTATGTGACGCCCGACCACTATCCAGGTCTCACCGGCGACACGCCGACGCAGGACGTGGTGAAGGCCTGGTCCGCCGGCTATATGCGCGCGCTGATTCAGGCAACGGCGACCGGCTGATATGCGCCCTCGCCGTCCCGTGGCGCTTCCGCTAGAGTCACCCCGGCCGCGCGGCCCATAATCTCGGTGTCGACCGCGACACGTCTCGACTGGAAGGCAGGCAGGCGCATGGACCCGCTGAACGTCGTCGTCATCTGCCTCGATACGTTTCGCGCCGATATCGTCGGGCCGGGAAAGAAGCTCAGCCACGTGGCGACTCCGGCGCTCGACCAGCTGGCCGCCGAGTCGGTTCGATTCACCGAGTGCTTCACCGAGCCGGGTCCGACGGTGCAGGTGCGGAACGGCTGTTTCACTGGCATGCGCGGGTTTCCGTTTCGGAATGGGTTCTACGGGTGGCACGAGATCCCCGACGAGCAATTGACGGTGGCCGAGCGCCTGGTCGAACGGGGCTACGCCACCGGCTTGATCGGCGACACGCCGCACATGTTCAAGCCCAACATGAACCACACCCGCGGCTTCACGACGTTCGAGCACATTCGCGGGCAGACCAGCGACAGCTGGAAGATCGGCGCCTGGGACTCGATCGCCGAGGTCTTCAAGGGCTACTTCGGCGACTACGTGCCGCGCGCGCCGGAGGACTCGGCGGCCGACCTCTACAAGGAAGGCCAGGTGCTGCAGTACCTCCACAACATCCGGGATCGGGCGTCCGAAGACGACTGGTTCGCGCCCCGCGTGTTCGACGCCGCCTCCCGCTGGGTGCGCGAGAACGCCGCCAACGCACCGTTCTTTCTCTGGGTCGACTGCTTCGAGACGCACGAGGTCTTCGACCCGCCGGTCTCGTACATCACGCCGTACAACGACACCTGGGAGGGGCCGAAGTACCAGCAGCTCGACCACATTCTCGACCCCACGCTGCACTCCGACATGCGCGGCGCATCCAGCGAGGGCGTCTCCCCGGAGCTCGCGGACTACTACACCGCGTGCTATCTGGGCGAGGTGACGTTCACCGACAAGTACGTCGGCAGGCTCCTGGACGAGATCGATCGCCAGAACCTGCGGGACTCCACGGTGGTCATCTTCTTCTCGGATCACGACACCGAGCTGAACGATCACACCGGATTCGGCAAGCGCGAGACCGAGCTGCATCCCTTCAACACGCGGCTCAATCTCATGATCCGGCATCCGGATTCGCAATTCGCCGACCGCGACGTCGACGCGTTCGTGCAGAACTACGACCTCGCGGCCACGATTCTGGACTTCGCGGGCTATCTGGAACTGACGGAGTCGATCGACGGTCGAAGCGTCTGGCCGCTGGCGGCCGATCGAGAGGCACGCGGCCGGGACTTCGCCACCACCGCCTGGATGTCCCGCATCGCGGTCCGGGATCGCGGCTGGAGCTACGTCACGGCATGGGATCGCGAGGACCCGGCGCCCGAGCTCTACGATCTCGCCGCGGATCCAGACGAGCTGTGGAACGTGCACGACCAGCATCCCGACGTCGTCGGCACCCTGCGGTCACGGATCGAGAATCTGCTCGGCGGACCGCTGCCGCAGACGATGGATCAGGGCACCGTAAGCGCGACCGCCGGCCCCTACGCGAAACCGCTGCACGCAACGTCCTACGCGCCATCGTTCTACCGCGCGCGGATGCGCTGGCCCGACCCGCGGGCGATCCCCAAGTAGCCGCGCCGCGGGCGCTGATTCGGCTGACGGCAGCCGGCCAATCGCGGCCAGAGCGCGCCGCCCTCACCTTCCTCCTGCGTGAGACCCACGCCGGGCTGGAACAGCGGGTAGTTTCCGCGCAGGCAATCCCGCTCGTAGGCGCGCACGGACGTGTACTGGGCTAGGCGGCCGTCGGCCCAGCGGATGCTGTATCTGGTGCGCGGCAGGGGCCTTGGACCGGTCGGGCGGCGGCGCACTCGGCGCGGGGCGGCCTCTTCAACTTCGACTCCGCGACCGGCGCCGCCGGGAACGCGCACGCGGCCGCGCTCGCATCGAGATGGGACTCAGACCGGCTCCGCCGGCGCGCTGGAGACGACGCTGTTGTGAGGCAGAGGTTATATTACACGCCCTCGACGATTATCACGTCGGCGTTGGCGGACCTGGTGCGAATCTCTTTGATTTCGATGTATTCGGGGGAATTCAGACACGCCCTGGCCTGCTCAACATTGTCGAACTCCACCACTACGATACGGTGAGGCATCCATTCGCCCTCTATGACCTCAGTGGCGCCGCCGCGCACCAGATACCTGCCGCCGTGAGCCTCAACGGTCGTTGCAACCCGCCCACGAAACTCAGCGAAGACGGCCTCGTCCGTCACTTCGCTATCTATCAGTACGTATCCTGCCATGTTGACCTTCTCCTTCGTATGTCGCGCGGTATGATTGCTTCCTGATTATAGGGCATAGGGCCAGCCACAGAAGCGGCCTAACGTGATCCCTCCACGTGCACCGCAACGATGTCTATGCCGTGATATTTTCGGTGGCGCACGGAAGAAGCATAGTGTCGTAATAGGCGGAAGGATATCTCGTGTTCCTCCGGGACCTCGGCCTGTTCGCTTAGATACGCCAGCCGGTCTTCAAGGTTCTCCTCGTCGAAGACCGCCAAGAACTCCAACTCCACTGTCCCGCCGTCCGGACGCGCAACTATTATCAAGCGCGGCACGCTATCGGCCCCGTCGCCACCACCTGACTGTAGCAGACTCGACAGCGTCTCCTCACCGGCTGCGCGCAGCCGCCCCGTCGAAGCGTCGTTCCAACCGATCCTGGACGCAAGCTCGCTGAGGAATGCGTCGATCCTGGGCATAGCGGAGACGCCCAACTCCACCTCGAGGCGTCTGCGTCGAGGGCTGGTCAGCTCGATGAACGAGGTCATCAGAATCGCAGCCAAAATACCCAGCGTCATACCGTTGCCGAGTGACGCGCCCCACGTCCGACCCAGCAGATCTGCGAGGATGTTCTGACCCTCCAGACCCACCCCGATCGATAGCGCCACTCCCACAACCAGGGCCTTTCGATGATCGAGGCCGTCCTGGACGACCGTCCTCATACCCGCCACAAATAGAAGGCCCATTATCATCAACAGGTAGACCCCGATGACGGGACTGGGAATCGTGAGCAGGATGGCCGTGACCTTGGGCAAGAACGCCAGCGCCAGTAAGATGCCCCCCATGGCATACCCAACGCTACGTGCCGCGACCCCGGTGAGGTTGATGAGCGAAACGGTGGATGCCGAATAGATTACAGGGGGCGGCGTTCCTGCAAATCCGGACAGCAGCGTGCCCAATCCATTGGTGTTGACCGCGCCCTGAACCAGGCGAAAATCGGTCGTCTGCGGCCTGCGCCGCGAGACCTGTTGAATAATAACGCCGTCACTGCTGGTCTTGATGGCGACTACGAGACTCACAATCACAAACGCCGGCAGGAGCGACCAGAACCCCGCACCCGGTGTCAGGTCCAGCCCCGGCCATGACGCGATATCCGGCATGTTGAACCAGGGCGCTTCGATCACTTGTTGAACGTCGTACAGTCCGAATAAGGCGGCGACCGCGCAACCCGAAGCGATTCCGATGAGCGGCGCCCATAGCCGCCACGCCCCCGAAGCGCACAACGCCAGCGCTGCGGCTACTGCCAACGTCGCCGCAGCGACGGACGGACCAGCGGCCAGCGGTGCTCCCTCGGGCACCTCCTTCAGCCTGTCGACGGCGACCGTCATGACCGTGACTGCTATCAGCATGAGCACCGTGCCAGAGACGACCGGCGTGATGAACCGCCGCAGCATCGGGAGCCACGCGGCCAGGGCGAACTGAAATAGTGACGAGATGACGATGAGGCTCGCCAGCATGGACAGCCCGCCCACCGTCAGCGCTAGGACAGAGACCGCTATGAAATGGGGTCCGGCGCCTGTCATGAGCACGTGCCCGGCACCCAGCCGTCCGACACGACCCGCCTGCAGGGCAGTCGAAGCTCCACTGATTATCAGAGCCGCGAAGACTCCCCACGACAGGTAGCGCTCGCCCTCGTCGGCCGCCAGGAAGGTGATGCTCACCATCAACACTGTGGTCGTCAGGGTGAGCATGACGCCCTGAAGAGCGACTCCAAGCGACACCAGGGGTGAGCACCGCTCGTCCGGCTCGTAACGAATGTGTTCGTTTAGGTGCGCTATCGTCAACCTCGGAGTGCAGCGTTGTTCAAACGCTTATCGCCATCGCTCTCGTCGTGGGGATACACGGCAGACAGGAACTATAGCGTCTCAGTCTTTTTTGTTGCCCTTTGGTCTACGCAAGCCGACAAAGGGGGCCTACGGGTTCGTGGTCTAGGTGTCGGGATTTTCCAGGGTCAGGTAATCCGACCAGTCTGATGGTCCCGCCGCATTGACGGCCTGCGTGAGACCCACGCCGGGCTGGAACAGCGGGTAGTTTCCGCGCAGGCAATCGCGCTCGTAGGCGCGCACGGACGTGTACTGGGCCAGGCGGCCATCAGCCCAGCGGATGCTGTATATGGGCGCGGCAGGGGCTTGGGACCGGTCGGGCGGCAGCGCAATCGGCGCGGGGCGGCCTCGTCAACTTGGACTCCGCGACCGGCGCCGCCGGGAACGCGCACGCGGCCGCGCTCGCATCGAATGGGACTCAGACCGGCTCCGCCGGCGCGCTGGCGAGCACCCACTCGACAGCGGCGCGCAGCCCGCGCAAGTTGCGCGCGAGCTCAGGGTCGGTGTGCGTGCTCAGCTCCACGTCCACCGCATGGATGCCCAGCCCGGCGAGATAGTCGGCGGCCTGACCGCTAACCGGATAGGCGGTCCACTCGGCCAGGTAGATGTACCCGGCGGCCTGAGCGAGAGTCTGCGCAAGCTTGTCCGAGCCGTGGTCAGCCGCGTCGGCCACACCGGGTACGACTACACCGCCCTTGCTGTGGTAGAAGATCGCCGCCGCGAACGGCCTCGCAGCCAGATAGCGCGCCAGCGCGCGGCTCTCGGGCTCGGAGAACGGCCGCGCACCGCCGCCGCCCTTGATCGGGCCGGAGAGCGCAAAGGTGTCAGCCTGCCAGCCGACGTCCCAGTTACGGTTCAGGTCAACGCCCTTGGCGTTGGTGCGAGTGCCCGCGGCGGCGCCGTCGGGATTGAGGTCGGGAATGAACGCCAGACCAACCCCATCGGAGATCTCGTCGAGGTTCTGACTGAAGTGATCGAGCAGCAGGTTGACGAGGTCGGTGGTGTTCGACTCGTCGCCCTGGTGGATGCCGCCGATGAGCGCGATCCAGAGCGGCCCGCGGCCCAACTCCACGACGCGGATGGCGCGGTCTTCGACCGAGCGGGCGAGCACTGACTCCACAACGGCCTGGTCGCGCGCCGAATCGTGCTCACTGGGAAGCTCGGCGGCGGCCGGCGCGTCGGCCGGCGGCTGCGGGGCGCCCGGGGGCGAGTCGGGCGCCACCGGCGCAGTCGCACCGGCCGGTGGAGAGGCCGTAGTGGCGGGGAAATCGACTCTCGGTACCGGCTCTGCGGGTGCGGTCGAGCCAGTAGGGCTTGCGGCCGCCTCGTCGGAGGTGGGGTTCTGTCCGGCCGCTCCGGGCGCGGGTCGCGGGGGTGCGGAGGGCTCGAGCACGACCGGCACGGTCGAGGGGGTGGACTTCACAGCGCCCGGAAGCTCGGCACCGCCGCGTTCACCCGCTATGACAGTCCAGGGGAGGGAGCAGGACGCGCTGAGCGCGGCCGCAAGCGCCAGCAAGGCCGCTAACGCTCCGAAGCGCAGCCACAGAGTGGCGACGCCGGGAGCGGGCCAAAGCCGGCGCCGACGGCCGCGACCAACCGACTGTGTATTGACCACTTTGAAGCGTTACCCGTCGCCCGGCGCCCCCGCAGGTGCCGTCAGCTGAGCTCATCGTCATGAAGGTATAGAAGGCGCCCGCAACCGGCAAGGTGCAGGCACGCCGCCCGGCGGGCCGGCGGTCGACCACTAAACTGGCGCCGGGTCGGTGGCTCAGCCGGCAAAGCAGCGGGATCCGTAGTCCGAAGATCGTGGGTTCGAGTCCCACCCGGTCCACCAGACTTGACGGCAGACAGAACTGGGCTTTGTAGAGCCATCTCCTCGGCATCTCTCCCGGGTATACGGCTGCCTTCACTCCATCGTCATACGGCGTGGCGACAGGTCCCAAGACAGCGGGCGATCTCCGACCACGACAGGCCCGACTCCTCCTGGAACCGCTTCAGCCGCTGCGGGAAGTCGTCTGGGAAGGTGTAGGTTGTTCTCTGTACTGTATGCGCCGTCGTGTAACATAACAGGTGGCACAACTATCGCGTACAGGTCAAATACATTCTCCAGAGGTCGGGTGATGTAACGATGAACAATTCAGGAACTAACTCAAGGCGGTGGCAGCCGGGTGAGCAGATCCTTCAGCAAGAACTATGGTGGGGATCCCTTCTCCTTGCCCGTCCTGTAACTGTCGTGGAGGACCGGCGGGACCTACTCGCATTGTATACGCATCGAGGAGCACCGTACCGTACCGCGTCTGCATTTCGTTCCTCGTATGAGAACCGCTACACTCTATCGGTTGAAGAACGAGTGACGATCATGATGGGTGATCTGCAACCATTCGAAGAGCGGGTCTCGCGTACTTATCACGTTTTGACGCTGACACCACCGGATTCATGGCATTCGGTGCGCCTATTCTGGTCAGCAGACTGGGAACTCCAGTTCTTGTATGTGAATCTTCAGTCTCCCATACAATTTACGGATCATGGGATTCTAGGGCAGGACTACATCCTGGACATACTTGTAAGCCCCGACTTTTCGTGGGTGTTGAAGGATGAAGACGAGTTCTCAGAGCTCCATCAAAGAGGGTTGTTGGGTGATGAAGTGAATGTCCTAATACGCGCAGAATCGGACCGTATGATCGAGGCAATTGAGCGTAGAGATTCGCCCTTCTGTGATGGGTGGGAACATTGGAGACCGCATCAGGAGTGGCCTATTCCTGATATACCCAGCAACTGGGAGACCGTAGGACAAGTCATCAATAGCGAGAGGTTGACCAGCCCCCGATAACTGTTATGTTACACCGACAAGCATTGGAACAAGGTCTGCGGGCAGGACGGCGTCGGGCACCGGCGGCATGTAGACCAGGGAGCTGTGAGGCCTGACGCGGTTGTAAGTCAGCCTGTACTGCTGGGTCAGCACCCTCACCTCCACCGAAGAGGCTCGAACTCTCCGTAAGGGTCACGGCGCCATGGGTCACAGAGCCCCCAACCACATCTCGAAGACGGTACTGTCTACCGTCAAAATAGGCCCACCATTTCCGGCCATGACGCACTGTACGGCGAACTGAAAGTGCGCTCGATGTGACAATCCTGGAAGACCGGTGCGCAGCCTCTCGACAAGCTCGACCCCGGCGGCGTGGACGTTGAGACCTGCGGCGCGCAGGCCGTCGAGTGTGGCTGCGTAGAGCCCGGGCGAGGTGATGCCAGTAAGATTTGCGACTACGGCGGTGGCTGCGCCCCGTTTGTCTGAGCCATTGGACGAAAGCGAACGCAAGCCGCTGGCCGACGGATTCGTCAAACATCGCCGGAGCGAGTCCGCGAATGTCGTATGCGCGGAAGACGTGCGGCACCAACGCCGCGTGCAGTGCGGTCAAGCCGCTAGGCACTGGGTGCGCTCGTATTGCGCGGCATGGAGGCCTGAGGCGTTCCACGACGACGGAACCGATGGAGGAAACACCGGGTCGCTGGACCCGCACCGGATTGCTCTGGGGCGTGCAGGAGCTGACGTGTGACTTCGCTTGAAGCTGATCCCGCGCCGCCCGCCGACGCCGGAGCCGGGCGCGCGGCGGACGCGATCGCGTTCGTGGGCGGGGTGCTGGTCGCGGTGCTGGGGTTCGGTTTGTATTCGGACCTCGCGGAGCGACTCGCCCTGTTGAGCAGCGCCGTCGCCCTTGCGGCGGCCTGGGCAACGCGCCGGCTCCTACCGGCGGCGGTATCCGATGTGCTGGCGGGCATCGCGGCGGTATCGCTGGTCCTCTGCTTGGATGTCGTGTTGCACGAGATTGGCTCGGCGATCAGTCCCCACGTGCGCTGGATCCTGATCTGCGGGGCGTTGATGTCGCTCGGCGGAGCCCTCTGCTGGTGGCTTCGTTCGCGAGTGGCTGGGGCGCTGGCCGTGGCTGCATAGGTCGCGCTGCCTGCGGCGCTGGCGACCAGTCGCCCCGAGCAAGTAGACCTCGCAATCCCGTTTCTTCGCGCAGGGGTACCGGAGATCTCGGTCTGGGATCCCCTCTCGGGCTGATGGTGTTGGCGGCGACGGTGGTCGAGCAGGCGACGCAGTTCGCGACACGGCGCGGTTGGGTCGCCGCTTCTACCGCTGTGTGGACGGCATTTGTCGCCACCACGGTGCTGGGCACGGCGCTGGTGCTTGCAGCCATGCTGCAGGGTCAGTTCTGGTTCTATTTCATCCTTGTCGCCGGCGCAGCCGTCGCGACAGGGGTCTCGGTCTGGCAGCGGGAGTGGGTCTGGCTGCCGACGGCGGGCAGGCTGTTCTCGACGGCTGCCGTGACCGCGCTGGGCGGAATCGACGACGACCCTGGCCGAGCAATGGGGCTGGTCGTGTTGTCGCTCAGCTTCTTCACCTTCGCACCCCTCGCGCGGCGGCTGCCGGACCATTTCGCCGTGCGAATCTGGGAGGGGACCGAGCTGGTTCATGGGATTCGGGGCGTCCTGCGCGTTTGCGTTTGCGCCGGGCGGTTGGCCGGCTGCCGTGATCCTGCTGGCGGCGTTTCAGCGGCGCTGGCTGGCGCTGGTGCTGGGCACGCTGGCGCTGTACGTCGTGTTCATCGTCCTGGTGATCGAGACCTTCGGCGCCGGTGCCGGCGCGGGGTTCGGCACCCTGTTGTTCGGTGTCACATTGCTCGTCGTCGTGACCGTCTGGCGCCAGCGCGCCGCAGTGGTCGTCCATACCTGACACTCCGCGCTCGTGCATCCGGCGAGGGTTTCTCGCCGGAGCTGGCCGGACTGCTACGCCGCGTGCTATCTGGGCGAGGTGACGTTCACCGACAAGTACGTCGGCAGACGCCTGGAGGAGATCGACCGCCAGAACCTGCGGGACTCCACGGTGGTGGTTTTCTTCTCGGACCACGGCACCGAGCTGAACGATCCCACCGGATTTAGCAAGCGCGACACGGAGCTGCATCCGTTCACGACGCGGCTCAATCTGATGATCCGGCATCCGGACCCGCGGTTCGCCGACCGCGACGTCGACGCGTTCGTGCAGAGCTGCGACCTCGCGGCCACGATTCTTGACTTCGCCGGGTATCCGGAGCTCACGGAGTCGATCGACGGCCGAAGCGTCTGGCCGCTGGTGACCGATCCGCGAACGCCCGGCCGCGACTTCGTCACGACCGCCTGCTGGCAGCGAGTCTCGGTCAGGGACCGTGAATGGAACTATGTGACCGGGTGGGATCACGAGGATGCGGCGCCCGAGTTTTGCGACCTCGGCGCCGATCCGGACGAGTTGCTGAACGTGCACGACCAGCACCCCGACATCGTCGGCACTCTGCGATCACGGATCGAGGATCTGCTCGGCGGACCGCTCCCGCGGACCATCGACCCGGCGGCCGTAACCGCCGCGGCCGTCCCCTACACCAGGCCGCTGCCGACAACCTCGTACGCGCCATCGTTCTATAGCGCGCGGATTCGCCGGCCGGAGCCGCGCGCGCTTCCCAAGTAGCCGCGTCGCGGGAGGACCGCCGGTGAGCCGCTACGATGGGGCACTCCACTGCAGACGAGGCCGAACTTGCGTTCGCATGTGAGCCGCGCGGCGGCCAGCCTCGTCCACTACCCATTCGCCGCGGCGTTCACGACGTTCGCCATGATGGCGTTCGGGCTGAGCGCTATCGCGCCGGTGCTGAGCACGATCCGCGCCGAGTTCGACGTCAGCTTCGCTTCGCTGGGACTGATCGCGGGCATGCAGGCGCTCGGTCGTGGATTGACTACGATTCCCGTCGGCTATCTCGCCGACCGCTATCGCCCGCGAGTGCTCATCAGTGCAGGCAGCCTGCTCGTGGGCCTCGGATCGCTCGTATCCGCGGTCGCCCCCGTATTCGAGTTGCTGGTGCTGTCGGGAGTCATCACCGGCGCCGGGACCGCTTTCGTGTTCATGGCCGGGATGGCGTACATCGTTCGCAGCAGCTCTCCGCGTGAGCGCGGCCGTGCGGTGGGGCGCACCATGGCCGGCTGGGGGCTGGGGATGCTGCTGGCCCCGCTCGCCGCCGGCGTGCTCGCGAATGCGCTGGGATGGCGCAGCATATTCGTGCTGGCGGCCGCACTCAGCGTCGTCGCCGCGGGCATCGCGTGGACCATCGCCAGCGCGGCGCCGCCGGCCCGCCCCTCCAGCGGCCGAGTGCGCCTGCGCCTGCCAGCCTTGGTATCCCTGCGCAACGTGCTCGCGGTCGTCGCCGTCAGCGCCCTCACCTGGGGCACGATGAGCTCGCTCCACCGGATCGTGCTGCCGCTCTACGGCACCGAGGGTCTCCAGCTCGATCCCGCGGGCGCCGGTCTCTGGCTGAGCTTGTTCGCGGCCGCGGGGCTGGTGGTTATGTTCGCCTCCGGAACGCTGATCGACCGCGCGGGCCGCACGCCGGCGTTGCTGGCCGGCACATTGATCAGCGCCGCCGCCTGCGTGCTGATGGTGTTCCCGGTCCAACTCGGGTTCTACATCGTGCTCGGCCTGGCGGCCTCGACCGTCGGGTTCACCGCGCCGCTGATCCCGCTGCTGGCCGCGGATAGATCGCCGCCGGCGGACATCGGCCGGTTCATGGGGATCGTCCAATTCATGACCGACGGTGTGAATCTCGCGATGCCGCCGCTGCTGGGTGCGCTGCTGGACGTGCGCGGTTTCGGCGCACTCGGGCTGTTCTTCGTCGCGGCCTTGACAGCCGCCTCGATAGTTGGAGTACGCGTGATTCGCGCCACCGTCGAAACACATCAGCAGGCCGAGGTTGTGCCCGTCGCCGATCAGATCCCGCTGGTGCCTCCGCCCGAAACGCCGCAACAGAATCCCTAGGCATCGGCGCATCGGGACGCCGTGCGTCGGCGTGCTCCCCGGCCGAACACAATCGATTCCACGGTTGGGGCACGCCGGGCCACCGATGACCGGCGTGTGCATTAAGCTTCAGCGGTCAGCACTCACCGGGTTACGACAGTGACCGCACTAGAAAACCGGCCCGTCGTCCACATCCGCCGCGTGATCGCCACGCTGGCCCTGCTCACGATTCCGGTGTTCATTGCCTGCGGCGAGGGGGCCGACGGCGGCGAGGCACGCTCCACGCATTCCGGCGCCGTGGCCGCGCAACACGATGTGCTCACCGAGGCCGACGCCGGACGCGTGATCGATGTCGACTACTTCCAGTATGAGATCGGACTCCCGGACAAGAAAGGCACGGAGATCCATCTGGAGGGCGACGACGCATCCGAGTTCCGGTGGCGGTTCGCCCAGAAGCCCGACGCCCTCTTCCTCGACTGGTACGCGGTGGACGGGCAGCTGGCCTTCGAGACGGGCGATCTGATCGGCGATCCCACCATCGCGGCGAAAGTGCTCGAGTTTCGCGGGTCGGGCCGGGGGGAGACCGACGTCATCGTCGAGCTGGTGGAGCGCGATCCGGCCGCGCGGTCGGGAGAGCCTGTCAAGCGACTCGCCTTCACGTTCAGCGTGCACACGACCGGCCAGACCGGGCAGCCACACCAATGCACCGGGCCGTGCTAGACGACGCGGCGCGCGCGCATATCCGTTTGCCGCAGTAGCCCGCCGGTAGAATCCAGCCATGCTCGCGAAGGCGCGGAGCTGCGTGGTAATCGGCCTTGACGGCGCGCTGGTGGACGTTGAGGTCGATATCTCCCAGGGGCTCCCCAATCATGTGATCGTGGGGCTGCCCGATACCGCGGTTCAGGAATCCCGCGATCGAACCAAGGCGGCGATCAGGAACAGCGGCGCCCAGTTTCCGAACCGGCGGCTGACGGTGAACCTCGCGCCCGCCGACGTGCGCAAGGAAGGGCCGGTTCACGATCTCGCGATGGCGGTCGGGATTCTGGCCGCGTCCGGCCAGATCGAGCCCTTCCCCGATTCCAAAGCGGTATTCCTTGGCGAGCTGTCGCTGGACGGCGGCGTTCGGCACACACAGGGCATCCTGCCGATGATCGCGATGGCACGCGACGCGGGGGTCACGAAGGCGTTCGTGCCCGCGGTTGACGCCCCGGAGGCCGCGATCGTCCGGGACATCGAGATTCGCCCGGTCGACTCGCTGCAGCAGCTGCTCGCGCACTACGCCGGCATGGTGGAGATCGAGCCGGCGCCGCCCACTGAGATCGAAATCGACGTCGACGCGTACCCGGTGGACTTCGCCCACGTCCGCGGGCAGGAGCACGTGAAGCGCGCGCTCGAGGTCGCGGCCGCGGGCGCCCACAACGTGCTGATGATCGGGCCGCCGGGCTCCGGCAAGACTCTGCTGGCCCGCGCAGTGCCATCGATCCTGCCGCCGATGCATCTCGACGAGGCTATCGAGGTCACGCGCGTGTACAGCGTCGCCGGCCTGCTTCCCAACAACCGCCCGCTGATGGCCGCACGTCCGTTTCGCGCGCCTCATCACACCGTCACGCATGTCGGGTTGGTGGGCGGCGGGAGCTCGCCGCGCCCAGGTGAGATCACGCTGGCGCATCGCGGCGTGCTGTTTCTCGATGAGTTTCCCGAGTTTGGCCGCCAGTCGCTGGAGGCGCTGCGTCAGCCGCTCGAGGACGGTGACATCACGATCACTCGCGCAGCCTACTCCGTGAACATGCCGGCCCGGCTGATGCTGATCGCGGCGATGAATCCATCCCCGTCGGGATTCGCGGAGCAGGGCTCGGATAGCGGCACGTTCTCGGCCGAGGCGGCACGCCGCTACCGTCAGCGCATCTCAGGTCCGCTGCTGGATCGGATCGACGTGCACGTGGAAGTGCCGCGGATCCCATACCAGAAGATGGCCGCCAAGCCCGACGCCGATACGTCCGCCCACGTGCGGGCGCGGGTCGCCGCGGCACGCGATCGACAGCGCGAGCGGCTCGCGGCCCATGACCTGCATGTGAACGCCGAGATTCCCGCGCGGCTCGTCCCGGAGTTGTGTGAGCTCGAAGACACGGCGGAATCACTGCTGCGGAGCGCGCATGATCGCATGGAGCTCAGCGGCCGGGGTCATCACCGGATTCTCAAGCTTGGACGCACGATCGCGGACCTTGCCGGCGACGAGATCATCTCCCCCGAGAGCCTAGCCGAGGCGCTGCAGTACCGACCGCGCCTGGAGCTCTAGCGCCCCTCCCATTCCGGAATAGACGCGCCACATCCGCGGCTACGCGGCGCACCCGGCATCCAGTTGCGGCGCTCAGAGGTTGGGCGGTTCGCGAACCGCCGTCGCAGGCTGGCCAGTCTTGCCTTGGGCTGCTGTCCGGTGGCCCGTGCCCCACCTTCGACACGCTCAGGGTGCACGGGAATGGCGTGACTCCGTACAGGCCCTTCGATGTATGCAGGACGCGCCTTCGCCGGTCCGGTGACCATGAGATTCCTCGCTCCGCTCGGAATGACTCTCGAACAGTTTCGGCGATCGACGGTAACGGCGGTTCCCGAACCGCCCTCGCGGGCCGGCGCCTGCCGTGAACGCACGCTCGCGGCGGATGTTCGTACATTCGTGTCCGCTCAGACCCGTCGGTATGCTTCGGCGGCGCGTGTGTTCGCGTCATCGTCCAGCGAAGGGCTAGCCCGCGAATGGCCAAGCGGAAGGTCCTCATCACCGGAGCGACCGGCAAGATCGGCCGCACGTTGATGGAGGATCTCGCCGACGTCTACGAGCTCACGGGCACCTCGCGGCGGCCCACCGACGACCCGCGGATGGCGCAGCTGGAGCTGGACGATGTCGAGACCGTGACCAGCGCGTTTCGCGGCCACGACGCGGTCGTGCTCATGCACGGGTTCTCGACCGGCGTCAGCTGCGACCTGAACGACTACCTGCAGCCGAACATCGTGTCGGTCCGCAATGTCTACGAGGC
This sequence comes from Chloroflexota bacterium, assembly GCA_965247475.1. Taxonomy (GTDB): domain Bacteria; phylum Chloroflexota; class UBA11872; order UBA11872; family UBA11872. Next base: position 1,004,826 of record OZ252016.1, on the reverse strand, counting down.
GGCCCGGCTGGCCGGCGTCCCCCGGGTCGTGTTCGCCAGCTCCAACCATGCGACCGGGTGGCATGAAACCTCGGGTGCGCGGTCGGACGCGGCCTCGGTGTTCCGCCCCGACAGCATCTACGGCGCCACCAAGGCGTGGGGCGAGGCGTTCGGGCGGTACTACGCGGATCGATTCGGACTGCAAGTCGTGTGCCTCCGCATCGGCAGTTACCTGTACCGCAAGCGCCCACCCGATTGGGGTCCGGGCAAGCGGATCCTCTCGACCTGGATCAGCGATCGAGACATGGTCCAGCTCGTCCGACGATCCATCGAAGCGCCCGCGGTCACGTGGGGCGTCTACTACGGGATCTCTAACAACTCACGCGCGTACTGGGACCTGACGAATGCCGCCGTCGATCTGGGTTACGCGCCGCTGGACAACGCCGAGGACTACGCGGCGGAGGTCCCGGCCGCCAGCGAAGCGGCCGCCCGCAACCCCTATGCGACAAGCGACGTGCAGCCAGCCCCCGACCGCCGCGAGCCGACCGGCGAACGCCTGAAGGTCCTGATCACGGGCGCGACCGGTCAGATCGGCCGCACGCTCATGGAGGACCTCGGCGATGTCTTCGAGCTCACCGGCACGTCCCGGCAACCGTCCGACGACCCGCGATTCCGCGTGCTGGGCTTCGACGACATCGACACGATCGCGGAGGCCTTCGCGGGACAGGATGTGGTCGTTCACATGCACGCCAAGTCAAACCACGACGACGACGACTTCGACGCGTATCTCACGCCGAACATGGCGCACGTGTTCAACACGTACGAGGCGGCGCGCCGCGCCGGCGTGCGACGGGTGATCTTCGCCAGCTCGAATCACGCGACCGGGTGGTACGAGCTGGCGGGCGAGCGCTGCGACGCCGAATCGGTCGTGCGCCCGGACAGCATCTACGGCGCCGCCAAGGTCTGGGGCGAGGCGCTCGGACGTCTGTATTCGGACCGCTATGGCCTCGAGGTGATCTCCCTGCGAATCGGCAGCTACCGGTATCGCGCCGATCCATCCACGTTCGATATGGGCGCGCGCATCCTCTCGTCGTGGTTGAGTGCCGGTGATCTAGTCCAGCTCGTACGCCGCTCGATCGAGACGCCGGGGATTCGGCACGGCATCTACTACGGGGTCTCGAACAATGCGCGCGCCCACTGGGACCTCACGAATGCCGCGATGGATCTCGGGTATCGTCCGCGGGACGACGCGGAGAACTACGCGGACGCGGTGCTCGCCAAGGGCGGCACGTACCGGCTGTGGGAATACACGTTCGACGGAATCCGGTAGATTCGGGATGTGCCGCCCCGCCAAGGACTGACAGCATGACCGGATCGACCTCCCATCTGCTCCCCACGCGCACGTTCGGTCGGCACGACGACGAGATCTCAATCGTTGGGCTTGGCGGCGGGCACGCCGCGACGGAGGGCCTCGGAGACGCTGAGTCGCTGCGCATCGTGCGCGCCGCGCTGGACGCCGGCATTACGTTTGTCGACACCGCGTGGTGCTACGGCGGCAATGTGGAGACCGGGCACGGGTACAGCGAGACCATCGTGGGCCGCGCGATCGACGGGCGGCGGGACGAGGTCTTCTTGATGAGCAAGGTGTGCCGACGCGACGCCGCCGGCGCACTGGAGCAACTGGAAGACAGTCTCAGGCGGCTGGGGACCGACTACCTGGACCTCTGGCAGCTCCACGAGGTGAACTACGACAACGATCCGGAGTGGATCTTCGAACCGGGCGGCGCTATCGAGGCTGTGTTGAAGGCGCGCGCGCAAGGCAAGGTCCGGTACATCGGCTTCACCGGCCACAAGAGCCCGCACATTCACAAGCGCATGCTGGCGATGGATTTCGAGTGGGACGCGTGCCAGATGCCGATCGGCGTGTTCGACAGCCTCTACCGGAGCTTCGAGCGTGAGGTGCTCCCCGAACTGAACCGGCGCGGGATCGCCTGCATCGGGATGAAGTCGGTGGGCGGCGGCGGCCAGTTCATAACCGAGGGCGGGTTGACGGCCGAGGAGCTGCGACGTTACGCGCTCTCGCAGCCGATCAGTGTGCTGTCGTGCGGCCAGACCTCCATCCAGCAGGTCGAGCAGGACGTGAGCATCGCGCGGTCCTTCACCCCAATGCCTGAGAACGAGCAAGAGGCGCTGCGGAACCGGGTTCGACGGATCGCCGGTGACGGCCGGCTCGAGTGGTACAAGTCGACCACGCTGTTCGACCATCCGTATCACCAGAGCCTGCACGGATTCCCGAAGCAGTCCGCCGCACGCTAGCCGGCCGCCGATCCCTCCACCGGCCGCGCCATGTAGATCAGGCCGCTGACACCGGTCAGTCGTCTGAGACCCTCGCTCCGCTTCCGCGCGATTTCCTCGTAGCCGTGCCGTTCGTACAGGCGGCGGCCGGCATGGTTCTCGATCAGCACTTCCAGGCCGACCCGCGAGGCGCCGGCCGCTCCGGCCGCGGCGTGCGCCGAATCCAGGAGCATCGAGCCAATGCCGCGATTCCGATGGCCCGCGTCCACCGCGAGAAAGGTGATGTAGTGCTCGCCGCGACCGGCCGGTCGGCGCGGCGATACCAGGTGCCGCATTCGCCAACCGAGCCTGGCCGACCCGAGCAGCCCATACACCCTCATCACGGCGACGCCGCTCATCAAGTCGCGGCGGAGCTCCTCCCGAGCCGAGCGATGGGACACCATGCCGACCACGCGCCCGTCCTGCTCGGCGGCGGTGGTGATGTCGAAGCTCCAGTCGCTCCCGCGCGTCGCAAACAGGCGGGCGAAATAGCCAATGGCCCGGTCAACGTCGTCGAGGCCAAAGATCGGTCCAGCAAGCTCCCCGGCCGAAGCCGCCACCAGAACACCGGCCGCCTCCGCATCGTCGCGGGTCGCGGCCCTTAGCCGTATCTCAGGACCCGGCGTACTGGCACCGCCGCGGCTCGCCGGACACCGGGGTCACGGGAGTCCGTATTCGACGATCACCGGCAGATGGTCGGATGCCGTCGAGTCCGGCCGGCGTGCATCGAGAACCGCGAGGTCCGGCGTCGCGAGCACGTAGTCGATCGTCTCCATCGGTTCATCGGACGCAAAAGTCGGCCGGCCGGAGTCATCGGCGTTGTGGAATCCCGCGGCGAGCAGCGTCTGCACCTCGGCGGCGCCAGGCCCCGCGTTGAAGTCGCCGAGCAGCACGGTCGCCGGGCGCTGTGCCCACTCGTCGAGCACGTCCGCGGCCTGCTCGCGCCGGGTCGGACCGCCATCCTCCTCGTGATCGAAGTGTGTGTTCAGGACAGTCAAACTGCCGGCGCCGAGCTGGACGTTGGCGGCCAGCACGCCGCGCGGCACGCGGCCGGGGTTGTCGAATTGCCGGTTCTCGGCGCTCATGGGCAAGCGCGTCAGGAGCGCGTTCCCCCAGGTGTCGCCGATGTTCGAGCCGAAGACGTAGGGCATGTCGAGTCGGCGGGACAGCCAGGTGAGCTGGTCGGCGGCGCCGGAGATGATCCAACCGCGGCCGACCTCCTGGAGCCCGACCACGTCCGCGCCTTCCCGCTCGATCGTCTCCGCGACCGCCTCGAGGTCGAATCGTCCCTCGAGTCCGAATCCTTGCCGGATGTTGTAGGTCATGACGACTGCCGTTTGGGCCGCGGCGCTCGGGTCGGGCGTCGCGGGCGCGATTACCACCGCCGCGGCCCCGGAGGGCACGAATACCACCGCCGCCGCGATCGCGGCGGCGACCGGTGACCAGGATCGGGACTCCTCGGCCTGATCCCTGCTCCCCCGCCGCGCGGACGCCGCGAACGCGGCGAGCACCGCCAGGCCAAGAGCGGCCGGCAACGGCCAGTCGGGCGAGTAGAACGAGTAGTAGGCGAACAGCAGCACGGCGACGGCCAGCAGACCGAGCGTCGCCGCCACGACCGGTCGCGCCGTCCCGCGGTCGGCGCCAATGAGACGCCAGGCCGCCATCAACAGCAATGGAAGACCCGCCGCCAGCAGTCCCGCGCCCACCAGCGCGGCAATGCCGCCGACGGCGAAGAGCGCGTATCCGAGCACGGTCAGCGCGGTACCTCCAACCGCGGGCAGGAATCGTGGGCGCATGAGCGCGAGCTGTCGCCCGCTAGCCGCCATCAACGCGCCGACGGCCGCTCCCGCTCCGATAGCGAGCGCCGCGGCCCGAAAGTCGGTCCCGGCCCGCTCCGCCACCTGCCCGAAGTTGCCGCTGAGCGCCAAGAAGATCAGCAGCACGGGGCCGACCGCAAAAAGGCCCCACAATCCGCGCGCCTCACGCGGCGCCGCCCGAACTTCGAACCAGGCCAGCACTAGGACGATCGCAACCAGCCCCGCCACGATCCCGGACGCGGCGGGCTCGTGCGCGAACGGCGCGTCGACCGTGACCAGCACGGCTCGAATCGCCAGGTCAGCCGCCAGCCCGAACGCAACCGCGGCCGCCGCCACGTGCCCCAGCCGGGACACGGACAGCGCGAGCACCCATCCAAACGCCATCGTTCCGGCCAGCCCGGCGCCGAAGTCGACCCACGGTGCGGCGGAGATCTGCCCAACCACCGCCGCGCCCGCCAACAGCAGCAGGGCGCGCAGCCGCATCGACCGCTCGCCCAGCCATCGGGCCAGCGGCCACGCGAAAAATCCGCCGAGCGCGACCAGGCCAGAACGAGCCGGTTCGAGGTCTCGCCGAGGACCCATACGGTTTGCGTAGCGAAGACGCGAATCGCCTCCAGCCCCAGCACGGTCGATGCCGCGACCAGAACTGTGGTGGCTCGATCGTCAAAGGCGAACGCGGGTCGTCTCATGAGTGCACCCGATCGATCGGCGTCGTCAGCATCGTGTCGGGCATGCCAAATCCTGCATGACGGGCGAGCCGCCGGAAGGTTAGCTCACCAGCAGGTTGAGCGTTTGTCGTCGTCCACGACGGGGTGCGCCGCGCGCGGCGCCCGCTCATTCGCCGCGAACCTGCCGGCCGGAGTGCAGCGCCCGCGCACTCACGCCGAGCACGCCCAGAAAGCCCTCCGAATCGCGGTGATCGAACTCGCCGACGCCCTCCATGCTGGACGCGTCGGAGTAGAGCGAGTGCGGCACATCGCTCGCCGACACAAACGCAATATTGCCCTTCAGCAGATCGACGGCGACCTCGCCGCTGACGAGCCTGGCGAACTCGGCGATGCCCGCGCGGATCGCCGTGCTGGCTTGATCGAACCAGTAGCCCTCGTAGATCTGGCGTCCGAGTTGCGCCGAGAGCGAGTCGAACACCGGGCGGGCGCGCCGGTCGAGAACGAGTTGGAGCACGTACTCGTAGCACGTGCCGAGCAGCTCCATGCCAGGCGCCTCGTACACGCCCCGCGACTTGATGCCGACGAAGCGGTTCTCGACGACGTGCAGCCCGATGCCGACACCGTGTCGGCCCGCCGTTTGGTTCGCGCGCTCGAACGCCTCGACCGGACCGACCGGCTCGCCGTCGATCGCTACTGGGACTCCGGCCTCGAAGCGAACCCTGACGCGTTCCGGGTCGTCCGGGGCGTCCGCCGGATACGCGCCCATCTCCGGGTCGACGAAGTGGGCCGGCGTATCCAGGTCTTCCAGCTTGCCGGCCTCATGCGTGAGCCCCAGCAGGTTGGCGTCGGTCGAGTACGGCTTCTCGAGCGTCGCGCGGATCGGGATGTCCTCGCGCTCACAGAACGCGATCATCTCCCTGCGGCCCGGAAACTCCTCGAGAAAGACCGAATCGCGCCAGGGCGCATACACCTGGATGTCCGGCGCCAGCATGTTGGTCGCGAGTTGAAACCTGACCTGGTCGTTCCCGCGGCCGGTCGCGCCGTGCGCGAAGATCTCGATGTTCCGGCGCCGGACCTCCGGGAGCAACGCCGCCACGGTTACGTGGCGCGCGATGCCGGTCGTATTCCAGTAGCCGCCCTCGTAGCGCGCCTGCGCCTGGATCACCTCCAGCCCAGCACGCGCCAGTGCTTCGCGCGCGTCGACGATGATCGCCTCCTCGGCGCCGGCCAGTTGCATCCGCGTCTTGATCGCGGAGATGTCGGCCTCGTCGGGCTGCGCGAGATCGGCGGTCATGGCGACCACCCGCACCGCGCTCTCCTCGGTCAGCCAGCGCGTGATGGTGCAGCTGTCCAGACCGCCCGAAGCGGCCAAGGCGACCGTCTGGCCCATCAGTTTGTCGATCGTCATATGCGGCGCCCGCCCGTACGGGAACGGCTGCTCTCTCGTAGGTTACCGCTCGAATCCCAACGACCGTCCGACCGGCGCCGCCCCACCCGTAACGCGATTGACCGATAACGTGCCCGCGGTGGACGATGCTCGCCGACCACCGGCAGGACAACAGCTGCATGAACATCGTCCTCGTGATCTTCGACACGCTGCGTAAGGACCACATCGGGGCGTACGGCAACGACTGGATTCGAACACCGCACCTCGACGCGTTCGCGAGCGAATCGATCCGGCTTACGCGCGCCTATCCCGAGTCATTGCCGACGCTCCCGTTTCGACGCGCGATCCATACCGGCCAGCGGACCTTCCCGTTCAAAGGCCACATCGACCACAAGGGCGACTTCCCCGGGTCCCCCGGGTGGGGGCCGATTCCCGAGGATCAGGACACCGTCGCGGAGCTGCTCCGCACCCAGGGCTACCGGACGGCGCTGTTCACTGACTGCTACCACCAGTTCAAGCCGTCCAAGAACTTCCACCGCGGCTTCGACGAGTGGCAGTGGATTCGCGGGCAGGAGATGGACAGGTTCCGCTCCGGACCCGAGCTTCCCGCCGGGACGATCGACGGCCACGTGCCGGCCAGCCGGCCGGACGAGAGGCGCTCGGGGTTCTACCGTCAGTACCTCACGAACAACCTGTTCAGGCGCGGCGAAGAGGACTTCTACCCCGCTCGCCTCTTCCGCGAGGCCTCACGCTGGCTGCACGACAACCAGGACGCCGAGCAGTTCTTCCTGGTCGTGGACTCGTTCGACCCGCATGAGCCGTGGGAGCCGCCGCCGTACTACCGGCGCCTGTATGACCCCGACGACGATGTCGCCGACATCATCCAATCGCTCTACGCGCCGCACGAGGGGGTCTTCACCGATCGCGAGCTCAAGCGCTGCCAGGCGAACTATGCGGGCGAGGTCACGCTGACCGACTTCTGGTTCGGGCACTTCATGGAGGCGCTGGGCCACTACGGGCGCCTGGACGACACGCTCGTGATCGTGACGTCGGACCACGGGCACAATCTCGGCATCGGGCCGGGCGACAAGGGGTTGGTCAGCAAGCAAGGCCACCCGATGACGCATTCGGTCGCCGATCTGGCGGTGATGATCCGGCACCCCGACACGCCACGGGCCGGACAGACCTACGACGACTTCGTGACGAACACCGATCTGGCCGCCACGATGCTGGCCGCCGCGGGCGCGGAAGCGGATACGGAAGGGTCCAATGTCTGGCCGGTGGTGGCCGCCAACGACGCATCGCCGCGCGACTATGTGACCGTCGCCTGGGGTCCGCTGATGACCGTGATCGATGCCGACTGGTGGTGCAACGCGACCATCTGGGGTGAGGAACCGTTGCTGTATCGGGTGGACGAGGACCCGCTGCTGGAGCGGAACCTCGCCGACGAGAATCCGGGCGAGGTCAAGCGATTGCTCGGTCGCGCGGTTGACGATGCGGGCGGCGCGATTCCCGACTACTTCAGCGAGTTCAAGTCGCGGCCGGGCTGCACGCCGTATCTGAGCAGTCGGCAGCTGGGGCCGCGGCGCTGGGACTGAGGCGCGCGTGCGCGGTCCGCGAGAGGTCGTCAGCTGACGCCGACAAACCCCAGCAACTCGTCCCAGCCGTCGAAGAGGAAGTCGGCCGCGAATCCCTCGGCCTCGGGTCCGCGTCGCAGCGCGACGCTCCACCCGAAGCTCCGCGCGCCGACGCCGTCGGTCGTCTGATCGTTGCCGACGAACAGCACGCGCTGATCGGTGAGGCGCGCGCGTTCGGCGGCAATCTCGAAGATCCGCCGGTCGGGCTTCTTCACACCCGCGTCGCACGAGTACACGCGGGTTCGGAAGTACCGGAGCAATCCGAGACCTTCGTAGGCGCGGTCCATGCTGAACCCGGGCCAATCGGTGTTGGCGATGATCCCCAGATCGATACCCGCGCCGACCATCCGATCCAGCATTGCGTGCGTGCCGGGATAGACCCACGATGGGTAGCGCGGCCCCGCAAACGCGTCGGCCGCGAACACCACGATCTCGCGCGGCGGGGCAATGCCCAGCTCTGCCAGCCCGGCGGTCACGAGTGTGATGTGCGAGAACGCGGCGCCCGCGCGGCGCCGCGCGTCCGCCTCCACGGAGTCGATGGCTGACGCGAGGCGTTCCACGCCGACCTCGATGCCGGCCGACATGAGGGCACTGGCGGCGCGGCCGGGTCCGGTCGCCCGCGCATCCGCGATCGTGGGTTCGCCCGCGGCGCGGGAAGTCGCGGGGTCCTCCTGATAGAGCGTGCCGCCGGAATCGAAGAACGCGGCGTCGAACGCGGGCACGCGACCGGTTGGCCCGTTAGCCGAACTGCGTCCCGGGCTTGACCGACGGAAGCGCATAGACGGTTCGTACATCCTCGTCGCCGTCGTTCGTGAACAGATAGAAGGTGTTTGCAGGAACGGTCACTGCGTCGCCCGGACCGAGCCGGACGCTCTCATCGTCCGTCTCCAGCGTGCCGTCGCCGGAGATCAGGAAGAAGACTTCCTCGACGCGGTGGCGATGGCGCCGAACCACGGCCCCCGGAGAAACCACGAGCTCGCCGATCAGGAGCGCGCCCGCGCCATCGGCGCCGTCGGCGCCGCCCATGATGCGACGACCGAGCACGCCTGGACTTGACCCCTCGGTCGCGTCGACCGCTCGAACAACGGCAAGCTGCGTGGTGATTTGGGCTGCGCTCTGGTCCGGGCGCGTTGACGGCCACACTTGTAGCACAGGCACCCCCGCGTCGAGGATCGGTCCGGCGCCCGGCCGCAAACAGCGCGCCAGCATCGGACAGATCGACGCCGGTCGGTCACAATCCACCCGAGACGCTGGTCGCGATAGGTGGCGCATCTCCGATGCCCGGACGGCAAGGCTCGCATTTCGAGTTCGACTCGAACGTCCGGCCGGACGTTCGCATCGCGCTGCGCGACGGCGTCGAGCTGGCGGCGGACGTCTACCTGCCGGCCGCCGGGGGCGAGGAAATCGGCGACGCCGTCCCCGCCATCGTCGAACGCACGCCATACCTGAAAGACGGCACGCGGTACGCGCGCCGCGGCCATTGGTACGCGCGCCGTGGATATGCCGTCGTCATCAACGACGTCCGCGGCCGCGGTCGTTCGGACGGCGACTGGTATCCATTCGCGAAGGAGGCGCCGGACGGGTTTGACGTGGTCGAGTGGACCGCCGCGCAGCCGTGGTGCAACGGAGTCGTCGGAACGATGGGCGCCAGCTACGCGGGCTCCGACCAGAGCTCGCTGGCAACGCTCGACCCGCCGCATCTGGCGGCGCAAGTGATCGGCCAGGGCACCAGCAACTACCACGTCTCCTCCCTGCGCCAGGGCGGCGCGCTGGAGCAGCGCTTCATCCGCTACGCGTACTGGATGGCGTCGAGCAGCCGTGAGGCGCTCGCCGATCCCGACCTCAAGCGCGTGCTCGACCAGGAGTACGCGCGTGTTCCGGAGATCTTTCGCCCGCCGTTGCGGTTCCGGCCGGGACGGACGGCTCTCCGTTTGCTCCCCAGCTACGAGCGGTGGGCGTGGGATGTGCTCACGCACGGCGCCTACGACGACTACTGGATGCAGCGGGGCTACACGATCGACCGGTATTGGGACGATCACGCCGATGTGCCGGTGCTGTTCCAGAGCGGGTGGTACGACACGTACCCGCGCGGCGCGATCGCAAACTTCAACGGCCTGGGCAAACGCAAGCAGAGCCCGATGCGCTTGCTGCTCGGACCCTGGCGGCACGGCGAGGGCACGACCGAGGAAAGCACGTCGGGCGACGCCGAGTTCGGCATCGATTCGCCGCTACCCCTCTATGACGACATGCGGCTGCGATTCTTCGATCAGCACCTCAAGGGGCTCGACACGGGACTGGCGGAGGAGCCGCCCGTCCGCTACTTCCTCATGGGCGGCCGTCGGGGACGCCGCCCCCAGGATCCGGAGCTCACGCTCTGGCATGGCGGCGAGTGGCACACGTCCGACGTGTGGCCGCCGCCCGAGACGGCCGAGATCGCGTATCACCTGCACTCGGACGGTTCGCTCCGGCCCGATCCGTCGGTCGATGCCATCGAGCCATCAACCTATACGTACGACCCTCGACATCCGGTCCCGACCGTCGGCGGCTCGATCAGCGCGGCGGAAGACATCCTGCCGTCGGGCGGTTTCGATCAACGCGGGCAGCCGTCGCGGTTCTTCGGACATCACGATTCCCTCGCCATCGCATCCCGCCACGACGTGCTGACGTTCGAGACGGAGGCGCTCGCGTCAGACGTCGTGATCGCGGGGCCGGTCGAGGTCGTCCTGTTCGCGTCCAGCAGCGCCGTGGATACGGACTTCACCGCGAAGCTGCTCGACGTCTACCCGCACGAGCGGGGTGTTCCCGGATCGGCGCCCGGCGGCTACGAGCTCAATATCGCCGACAGCATCATCCGTGCGCGGTTCCGCGGCGGCTTCGACCGCGAGGAATTGCTCGATCCCGGCGAGGTCTACGAGTTCCGGATCGTGCTGTACCCCACCGCCAACCGATTCGCCGCCGGGCACCGCATTCGGGTGGATATCTCGTCGTCCAACTACCCGCGGTTCGACGCCAACCCGAACACCGGCGAACCGCTCGGGCACTCGCGCCGGCTCGTCGTGGCCGATCAGGCCGTGTACCACGACGCCGCACATCCCAGCCGGCTGGTTCTTCACGTGCGCCGCGCCGGGAGCTGAGCGGGGAACGAATAGGGCGTGCTTGCGGCCGGTGCTTTCAGTCAATCGACGGCGGCGGTCCCCCGACGCCGGTGATAAGAGGCGGAAGCTCGCTGAGGGCCTGAATCGCTTCGCCCCGCCACGTGTCTGATTCCGACCTGTGCCAAGCGGAGGTCTCTTTGGGCAGCTTGATGAGGATGGCCCGCATTCCGACCCGCTTGGCGCCGCTGAGCTCGTGGTTGCCGCCGTCGCCCACGTACACGCAGTCCTCCGGGTCCACCCCGAGACGCTGGCAGGCGCGCAAGTAGATGGAAGGATCGGGCTTGGTGAGCCCTTCCACGCAGGAAAAGAGGGGATGGTCAATCGCCTGCGCGAAAGGCGTCGTAGGCCAGAGGACCGGCACGTCTGGCGAGCAGTCGCTGATCAGCGCGGTCCCGAGGCCGAGCGACCGGAGCCGGGCCAGCGTGGGGAGTGCCTCCGGCCGCGGCCGCAGGGTGCGCCGCGAGAACTCGCTGCAAAGCCGGACCGCCCCGCTGATGGCCGTCTCGGAGACACGGAGTCCGATGGCATCGCACACGCCCCGCACGGACGCTTCGACCGTCGGAAAGACGCCCGAAAATCGCTCCCGCCACAAATCAAACCAGCCTTGCGTGAAGGCGTCGGAGTCCGCGCCGACGGCAAGAGCCATCTCCATGAGCGACGACCGGAACTCCGAGTCGTCCACTGGCGCCGTGAGCGTGTTGAAGAGGTCGAAGACCACCGCCGCCGGTGCTTCGCCGCCCGGCTCTAGACTTGGATCAGCCATGGCGCTCACATTGTAGCGAAGCTCCGCGTGGTCCTATCGAAGGCCCCGGGGCAGGCAAAGTCCCACGACCGCCGGCTATCCCGGCGGGGGAATCGTGGGCGCCGTCGCGTGGTGGTCCACGCGCGCTTTGAACTCACGCGCGGCGAACTCCTCCGCGAACTCCACCAGATTGCCTACGGCTTCCTCGAACAGCGCCCGACCCTTGGTGGCCGTGGCCAGCGTGGAAGCGCCCTGCGTGCCGCTGTCGGCGTAAGTGCTAGTCCAGCCGGTGTCCGGGGGCACTGGCAAAGTGGCCTGACGTTCAGATCGGGATGTCCCAGATGGGACGAATGAACGTAGCCGGGTGGCCCGCCTATTGGAGCTGGGACGGATCGAAGTCCGAAATCGTCGCACGCTGCGGGCCACCGGGCGGCAGCAGCCCACGGCACGGGTGGGGTCGCAGCGTGTCAACTAGGCTCATGAGAAGTACACCAGCAAGGCGCACCACGACGAATCGAAGTCCGCCTGTCCCTCGGCGCGGCGAATGGCCTCGCGTCATGGGCGACGTAGGGTTTTGGACGCCCACGATTGAGCGCGCGCTATTGCGTCACGAGCTCGATGCGGGGCGGGTGCGCCCGACGGTCCCCGGGACCCACGCGACATTTGCGGTCGGCGACGAGTTCTTCATCAAGCTGTTCGTTCCGACCGAGTGGTTCGAGGGGTTTGACGACTACGCCGCGGAAGTCGAATCAGCGGAGATCCTCGCGGGCAACCCAGATGTAGCTACCACGAAGCTGCTGGCCCACGGCGTGGATGGTGGTTGGCCGTATGTGATCACCACCCGCCTGCCGGGGAAGCCGCTCACTGACGTTCGACCCGAGCTGACGCGCCGCGAGCTGGTGCGCCTGGTCGCGCAACTCGGCGACATCTTGCACGCGCTGCACGACGCAAGCGTCGAGCGGATGCCCGAGACCTGGCACACGTTCGTCGCGCGACGCCGAACCGCTTGGGACAACGGCGGCCACATGCGCCGCGCCGTCGGGTTCCAGATCGCGGATCGAGTGATCGAGTTCCTTGATTCGGCAGGGACAATTCCGGACCCGGCCGGCACTGCGTCGCTTCTCCACGGCGATCTGGGCGCCGAGCATGTGTTCGTGGAGCGGCAGACCTCCGGCTGGCGAATCTCCGGCATTCTTGACTTCGGCGACGCGATGCATGGCGAGCGCGTCTACGACATCGTCGGCCCTGGGCTCGACATCGCTCGCGGTGACCCGGAGCTTCTAAGACTCCTTATCAGGCCGGAGCTCACGAGGGCGTACGGAATCGATGATCTGCACCGCCGACTCATGGTGTACACGCTCATCCACCTCTGGACCGAGGCTCGAGAGATTCTCGAGTGGATTGCGTCCGGCGGAACGCGCACGCTCGATGAGGTTGCTGAACAACTCTGGCCGCTCGGTTAGACGGCCGCGAGAGCGAGTCATATGGAAATGACCGTGGGCGCGACCCGAATCACGCTGGTCCGGGGCGACATCACGGAACAGCGGGTGGACGCGATCGTGAACGCGGCCAACAGCCGGCTGGCCGGCGGCGGCGGAGTCGACGGCGCCATTCACCGGGCCGGCGGATCGTCGATCATGGCCGAGTGTCGATCAATCGACGGCTGCCCGACCGGACAGGCGGTCCGGACCGGCGCGGGCGACCTGCCGGCCCAGCACGTGATTCACGCCGTGGGACCACGCTGGGGCGGAGGCGATCGAGGGGAGGCCGAGCTGCTGGCGTCCGCGTATCGCGTCAGCCTGGAAGTCGCTGCCGAACACGGCGCGCAGACGGTGGCGTTCCCGTCCATCAGCACCGGCATCTACGGATTCCCGATCGGGCCGGCCGCCAAGATCGCACTGCGCACGGTTCGAGACACGGCGCCCGCGCACGGATTCGACGAGGTTCGTTTCGTTCTCTTCAGCCAGGCCGATCTCGGCGTATACGAGCGCGCGCTCGAAGCCCTCGAGGTTGCATAGCCGGCGGATCGCGCATATGCGCTCCGTGCGGGGGGATCGAGAACCAGCATCCGCGCCGCCCGATATGATGGCCGCGTGGGCCGGCAGCGCGGGAGACGCTATGGCAAACGTGCACGTCAATCCGGTCGATATCTGGCTGCAGGGCGATCCGGAGGTGATCGAGGACTATCTCGATTTCGACGTCTTCGGGATCGTGACGAACACCATCATCCTCGACGATATGGTGGACAAATACGGCCCGATGCTGGGGCTTATCGAGCGCTATCTGGGGTTGCTGAACCGCGGGCCGGTGGTGGTGGAGGTGGACGGCGACACGACCGACGACATCATCGCGGCCTCCGCGCCGTTTCAGGCGATGTCGGACCGAGTGGTGATGAAGATCCCGTGCACGATGAAGGGCCTGCGCGCCGTTTCGCGCATGAAGGCGGACGGCCGCGAATCAATGGTCACCACCCTGTTCTCGGCCAGTCAGGCGGTCGCCGCCACGAAGGCCGGCGCCGATTACATCGCGCCGTTCGTCGGTCCGATGATCGACTCAGGCGCGGACGCGATGACGATCGTGCGCGACATGGTGCGGGTCCTGCGCGAGCGCCAGAACACGCCGTACGTTCTCGGCGGGATCATTCGCGGCGCCATCGCGGCGGACGTGGCCATACGAGGCGGCTGCGACGGAGTCGTGATCTTCCCGCACACGCTCGAGGAGATGCTGCTGCATCCCGCTACCGCCGAGTGGAACGCGACGTTTCGCGGGCACTGGGACAACATGCGCGCCAAGGGCGCGCTGGAGGGCGTTCCGTAGCGGTCGTCAGATCGGCGCGCGGCGTCTATGCGGAGCGCAGCGCCGGCGCCCGACGCCGCGAGACGATGCGCTCAACGCCCGACAGATAGGGCTCCCAGGTCGGATGCAGCCGCCCGGTGGCGAGCTGGAGGATGCGGTGGTGCATCGACATACGCGGCCGCTCCGGCATGCGCGCGAGACGCATGTCGGCGCCGCGAGGGGTTCGGCTCCCCTTGCGGAGATTGCAGTGGCGACATGCGGTGACGAGATTCTCCCAGCACCGCGTGCCGCCAAGCCGCCGCGGAATCACATGGTCGACGGTGAGATCGTCCGTCCGCGCGCTGCAGTACTGGCAGGTGTAGGCATCGCGGATGAAGATCTCGCGGCGACACAGCTTCGCCACCGGCCGCGGTCGCTGGACTTGGTACAGCATCCGGATGACCGCCGGCCGCGGAAAATACTGGCGGCAGGTCTGAATGGAGTGCGCGTGCCGCTCGAGGATCTCGGCCTTGCCCTTGGCGAGCAGCACGACCGCGCGCCGCGTGATGCACACGTTCAGCGGCTCGTAGTTCTGATTGAGAAGAAGAACCGGACCGGTCACGTCGCTCGCAATGTATCCAGATGCTGGCCCATGCTACATGTTGAATTGGACGCCGCCGCGCGCCGCGCCGATCCCGATGTTCGAACATGACGCACGCCGACCTCGCGGCCGACTACCACTATCTGGTTCGATTCGGGAAATCCGGGGCGGCGCGCTACCTATCGCACCACGATGTTCGCCGCACCTGGGAGCGGCTCACGCGCCGCGCCCGCCTGCCGCTGGCCTATAGCCGCGGGTACCGTCCGAAGCCTCGCCTGACGTTCGGACCGCCGCTGCAGGTAGGCGCGGAGGGTGCGCGCGAATGCGTGATCGTCTCGCTGCGCGAGTCTCTGCCTGTCGACGATGTCGCGGCACGTCTCCGGGCAGCGGCCACCGACGGCATGCCGGTGGGCGACGTGTCGAGCGCCGCGCGCCGCAGGCTCCGGCCGGTGTGGGCCGCGTATCGGCTCCAGGTCGATTCGGGCGCCGCGGGCGTTCCCGATTCGATCGATCGGCTGCTGGCTTCGGATCGCGTCGACGTGGAGCGCCCGGCGCGCGACGGCCGACCTGCATCCATCCGCGACATCCGCCCGGGCGTCCTGGACCTCCAGTGGACGAACGGCGCCGGCCTCATGGCGCGGCTGAGCCTCGCCGAGCCCACCATCGTCACGCCGCGTGACCTCGGGTCGGCGCTGGGAATCACGTTCGCGCACATCCTGCGAACCGAGATCGAGCTGACGGACGAATAGCACCGGCGGGCAACTCGCGGGTCATGCGCGACGCGGCGATTGCCTACACTTGCTCGACCACCGCACCTGGAGCCAGACATGGCCGAAGCATTCAAGCCGCGGGCGCGATCGCTCGTAATCGGCGGCATCCCCTGGCTGGCGCGCATGATCGACAAGGCGCGCGCCGAGGCCGACGGAACGATCGGCGAGTACATATACCCGTGTCCCATCGATCAACGGGTCTTGGGCGAACTCGGTATCTCGCCCGAGGAATTCACCGAGATCGCCACCTCCGCCTCGGGTGATGCGGAGATCATCGAGCGCGTGCGCGCCGCCAGTGGAGCACAGGCTATCGACGCGTAATGGCGGAGTCGCGCGACGATCTGATCAAGTTTCTCGACCGGACGCTGGCAGCGCGGGACTTCGACGACTACGGCCCCATGGGGCTGCAGGTCCATGGCGCCGACCGGGTCGACCTGACGATCACGGCTGTGAGCGCGAGCCGCGAGCTGTTCGAGCTTGCCGCCGATGCCCGCGCGCAGCTGGTCGTGGTGCATCACGGCCTACTGTGGGACGGGGACTCGCGCGTGATCGATCCCCTGCTGCGGGATCGGCTCAAGCCGCTGTTCGAGCACGACATCAATCTGGCCGCCTACCATCTGGCGCTGGATGCGCATCCCGAGCTCGGCAACAACGCGCTGATCGTTCGAGGGCTGGGGCTGGAGGCGGATCCCACCGCGTTCGCCTTATCGCGAGGACGCGCGATCGGCCGCATTGGCCGCGCATCCGAGGACCTCGGCGCCGACGAACTGCTTGCCCGAATAGCGACGGAGATCGGGCCGCCCAACGCCGCGTTCATGAACGGTCCCGCGGTTGTCGCGCGCGTCGCCGTGTGCAGCGGCGGCGGAGCCGGGTTCCTACGAGAGGCGGCGGCGCTCGGCTGCGACGCCTTGGTCACCGGTGACATGTCCGAGCCCGCCGAGATGCTGAGTCGCGAGCTCGGCATCCATTTCATCGCGGCCGGCCACTACGCCACCGAGGTGTTCGGCGTGCGAGCGCTCGCCGACCTGATCAATCGGGAGCGGTCGTCCGAGGCCCGCTTCGTGGACCTGCCGACGATCGCCTGACGCCGGAAGGCCGCCTACCGAGCGGCGCCGTCCGCGAGCTCGCGCAGATCTCGCGCCACGCGGCCCGCCAGCGCGCGACCGAGCGCCACCGAGGCGACTGCGGCGACCACGGCGGTGGCCGCGGCCGCGCCCAAGGCGATGGCGGTGTCGCCGAGCCCTCCGGCGCCGGCAATCGCTTCTCGGACCAGTTCGATGGCCACCATCAGCACCGCCAGCGCCGCGGCAAGCCACGCGCCACGGGCATAGGCGTACGAACGGTACGGCCGGGAGAGGCGTGCACGGTCCAGGCCGTGCGACGCCAGGCGCCGGAGCGTCAGCGTTTCGCCGAGCGCGGCGCGCGATTCGTCGGCGAGCGCCCGCACGCGGCCGGCAGGCGCATCGGCGCTCCCGAGCCGGCGGATCGCATGCGCCCACCCGGGCAAGCGCCAGAAGTCCTCATAGGCGACCGACAGGTTGGTGAGTGTCCAGCCGAGCGCATCCGCCAGCACGATCAGCACCAGCCACTCGAGCCAGCGCTCCGTCTCCGACAACCAGGGCCCGGAGGGTTCCAGCAGCCCGCGCGCCGCGATGAATGCCGCATACAGCGGGCCCAGGCCGAGCGACGCATACACCGGATGCAGCGCCGCCGCGCTCAGTACCGCTCGCACCGTTCACTCCAGGCGATTCCCAGTCCCGGCTGGGAGCATATCGCCGTGGGCGGCGAGTCGCTAGAAGGCGGCCAGCGCCTGGGTCGGCACAGACGCGCGCATCCTGGGGACGAAATCGCGTGCGAATGCTCCTCCGAATCGCATGACCGATCGCGCCGTCAGCGTGTCGTCCTCGCGACTGGCGATCACGATGACCTCGTCGCCGGGCGCCAGGCCGTTGAGCTGTTCAGGCGTTGCCCGCACCTCCACGTCGTTCCCGCGTATCGTCGCGATCCGGATCGAAGCCGCGTTCACCTCGGTCGCTTCGCCGATGGCTATGACTATCGAGACGGACGAGCCGACTTCGCCGCGTCGAATCGGCGCCCACTCGACGGGCGTGACCGTTGTGAGGCGGCCGTCGGGACGCGTCCTGGCGATGACGGTGACCTCGTCGCCGGCTTCGCGGTTCGCCTCGAACTCGTCCGCGAGCTCGCCGATTCGGTGAACGCGCCGGCGCTCGCCATCGGCGGTCTCGATCAAGACGGAATCATCCGCGACCTCGATGATGGTCCCTCGAATCTCAGTAGTCCCGAACGGTCCCGAGCCCAGAATCTCGTCGGCGCGGATGATGGCCCGGCCGGGCCCCGGAATCATGGCGCCGATCGAAATCCGCTCTCGATCCTCATGAACGCCACGTGCGCGTGACTCCTTGTCGGAACGATCTCCGCGCGCGTCGGCGTGTTTGCCGACGTCTCTTTCGATCGATCCGGCCTTGGCCGCTTTGGTCTCGACCGCTGCGGTCTCAGCCGCTTCACCCATGTTGGCCAGCGCAAGCCCGAGACCGGCGCCGCCGATGGCCAGCGCGACCGTGAAGAGGGCGAGGACGCTAGTGATTCGAGCTGACAAGGGCCACCGCATCGATGTCTCCTTCTCCTGACGAGGTGAGGCGATCCGCCGTAAGCGAACAGGCGCACCAGCCGCGTGACACTACGGCTGTCGCGCGCTAAGACTGCGGTTATCAGGTACCAGCAAGCTTGCCGCACCGCGCCCATTCGGACCGTGAAAATGGCTACAGGGCTGGTGCGGTGCGGCCTCTAGGTGGGCAATCGCCCCCCGCTCGTCAATGGTGAGCTGGGCATATCGGAGCCCCATGGCAGCACCGTCGTGAGGTGTTGCACTTCGTTTGTGAATTTAGGAGGTCCAGGGGACCGGGCAGCCCAGGCCGCGCGCGGCGCGAGGTACGGGGCCGATGGAGGGGGCGCTTGGCGAGACTCCCTGGATGCCGGCGTCCGCCGGCATGGCGCCGCAGCGACTCGCCGCGGGCACCCCAGGCTCAGGGGACGGAGCCCTAGGTGATCATCCGATCGTAGAAGCGCGCCAGCTGCGGCTGTTGCGGCATGTTGTCGTAGGTCAGATCGAAGTGCTTCGTCGACCGCTCCGCCTCGGCTTCGGCTTCCACGATCACCGCGTCCGGGATGTCGATCGGATAGCGCCCGTATTCGATCGCCGTGTTGACCATCGACAGGTAGTTCTCGGCCGTCAGGTAGTCCTGGCACGAGTGCCCCGACCCCAGCAGATACCCGCCCCCGGGCCCGATGTCGCGCAGCAGCCGCAACGCCTCCAGCCGCACGTCCGCCGGGCTGCCGAACGCCAGCGGGAACGCCTGGCTGATGTTCCCGCACAGCGCCAGCCGGCCATTCGTGATCCGCCGCACCTCGCGGATGTCCAGCGAGCTCGGATCGATCGGGTGCATGATGTCGATGTCCAGCTCCATCAGGTCGTCCCACACCTCCGACACGTTGCCGTCGCAGTGGTACAGGAACAGCTTGTCGCGCTGGTGACACATCTCCACCGCCTCGCGCATGCGCGGGAACAGCCACTTCCGGTACACCCAGGGCGGCATCAGCAGCCCCGTCTTGAACCCCAGATCGTCGTTGAAGCGGATCGCGCCCACCGAGTCGTAGTCCAGCAGCGTCTCCAGAATGTTCAAGACCAGCACCGCCACCTTGTCGAACAGCGCTTCGATCAGCTCGGGCGCGTCGTACAGGCCAAACGCGAACGCCTCCATCCCCATCAGTTCCCAGACTTCGGTGAAGATGTGCCCGCGCGCGCCGATCACCTTCATCCCGTCCGGCACCAGGCCTTCGGCCGCATCCAGC
The DNA here is from genome assembly GCA_965247475.1 of Chloroflexota bacterium. Classification (GTDB taxonomy): domain Bacteria; phylum Chloroflexota; class UBA11872; order UBA11872; family UBA11872. Next base: position 985,091 of record OZ252016.1, on the reverse strand, counting down.
ATCGCGTAGTTGACGTCCTCCGGCTTGGGCCACGGGTGCTGCTCGAAGTCCGCCCACGACGTGATCAGCCCCGAGTGCAGGTTGGCCCACTGCCGCGACTCGCCCGAGTACACATCCGCCGTGACCAGCGAGTCGTCCACATGCCCACCGTGAAAGTCCACGTCCGGCGCCGCCCAGATGAAGTCGTAGTGGTGCGCGATGCGGAAATCGATCTCGTTCTGAATCATCTCTTCCAGCGGCGACCGGGTCTCGTCGAGGCTGCCAAAGCTGCCCCCACGCGTCGCCCCCAGGCCGTAGCCCGTCCCGCCCGAGGTCCCGGTCAGCTTCTTCTGCAGCCCGGGCGTCACGATGTCCATCAGCGGCACCCGGTCGGGCTCCTCGAAGCGGCAGGTCGTGACGATGCGATCCCAGTTCGGCTCGGGGTGCGGCATAGGGCAAACCGGTAGACGGCGGCAACGCGCGCCTGAGGATGCGCCGTCTGGCGCGAGCAGCACGCATCGGCCGCCGGCCGGACCGTCGACAGCCGATCCCTGACCGCCCGACGGCAGCACTCCGCCGCCACCCGCGTTGAGACCGCGATCCGGCCGCCGGTAGACTGGTCCCGCCGCCGCGCCTCCGTAGCTCAATTGGCAGAGCAGCGGACTCTTAATCCGTTGGTTGTAGGTTCGAGTCCTACCGGGGGTACCAGGTTTGAGAGCAGGATTTTTCCTGCCGCTGAAGACCAGCTTGCCAACATGCCGCGCGGCCGCGGTGGCGCTGTAGAGGCTTGCACTCTCCGCCAGACAGCCAAGCGAGTTCGCCCGGCGTCGGCGCGACCGATCCTACGGGCCGGCACCGGCCACATGCGACGCGTACTAGTCGAGGCCGCCTAGTTGTATTGGCAAGTCAAGAAATCGGAGCCAAGCCTGTGTGTTCGTTCCAGATTGCAAGGAGCGCGGGGCATGGCTCGCGAGTCCGCGACGCTCCGCTCGGACGACGACCTGATCGACAACGTGACGCGCCTCCTGGCGGCGGGCCATTGCGACGAGCCGCTGCGGACCCTGAAGGCTAGACGTCCGCCTGACACGTCGGCCAGTCCGGTAACGTGACGCCCTCGCGTGCGCGGACGGCCAAAACGGCCGGCAGGCACTGCGTCAAATAGTTGGAGTCGAGCTGTAGCTCTCGCAGGCTCGTCAATTGCCCGAGTTCCGCCGGGATCGGGCCGATCAAGCGGTTGTTTCGAAGCCACAGCTCCTCCACGCTGGTCAATTGCCCGAGTTCCGCCGGGATCGCGCCGGTCAGCCGATTGACTGCCAAGCTGAGCTTCGTCAGGTTCGCGAGTTGCCCAAGCTCCGGCGGAATCGCCTCCGACAAGTGGTTGTACGACAGGTCAAGCTCGCGCAACTCGCTCAAGCGGCCGAGTTCCGCCGGGACAGGACCCCACGAACGGTTGTCGGCGATCACCAGCCGCTGCAAGGCCGTCAGACCGCCAAACTCCGGAGGGATGCGTCCGCCGCCGTGGGGCCCTCGAATCTCCAGCGCGAGGACACGGCGCGGCATGCCGCCAATCTCGATCGCCTCCCACTGCTCCATCGGGGCTTCGGCGCTCCAATTCAGCCACCTCGGCCCCACCACAACCTCTTGCACCTGCAACAGAATGCGGCAGTCGTTCACCAGCCCGGGATTGTCCTGCGGATTGGGTACGGCGATTCCGCTGGCGCAGGTCGCCGGTGACGGCGTCGGCAGGACCTGGATGGCTACGGTCGCCGGATCGCCGGTCCCGTCGCCCGCCTCCACCGTAAGCGCGTAGGCCGCGGCCGTGGCGGCGTCCAGCGCGCCCATCACGGTAATGCGGCCGCTGGCGGGGTCGATGGCAAACGCGCCGTCCTCGTTTCCAGCTGTGATCACATAGTTGGCCGTGCCCGCCCGCCGGCCGGGGACGAATGCCGTGCCCACGCTGGCGCCGCGCGCCGCGTCGTCGCGGACATTGAAGGCGTACACACCCGCCTCGCACGTGGGCCATTCCTTAACGTCGATGTGCAAGCGCTCGCGGCTGGTCAGATGGAAGGGCAGGCATTCCTCCAGCTGATTCCCCCAGAGCCGCAGCCCCTTGAAGCTGTAGATGCCGCCCAAGGCCACGGGGACCCGTCCTGTGAGCCGGTTCTCCCACAGGTTCAACTCCTCGAGCTTCGTGAGCCAGCCCAGTTCCCAAGGGATAGCGCCCGTCAGCTGGTTGTCGGCGAGTTGCAATTCGGTCAGGTTTCTCAGCCCGCCGAGTTCAGTTGGAATGTCACCCGTCAGATCGTTCTCGGAGAGATCCAGAATCTCCAGTTCAGCCAGCTCGCCGATTTCGGGCGGAATGCTGCCCCCTAACCCACTTTCGGCGAGGTGCAGCACCTGCAGTTCGACAAGCTGGCCCAGTTCGCCTGGAATGCTCGCAGCGAATTCATTACCCCCCAGATAGAGCCGCTGCAGGCTGGACAGGTTGCCCAACTCCGCCGGGATGCCGCCCGTGAGGTCGTTTCCGGCGAGATTCAAGAGTTGGAGGCCGGCAAGCCGGCCCAGTTCCGGTGGGATTCCACCGTAGAGTCGGCTATCGGCCAGGCTCAAGCTCTGCAGCGTGCCGAGGTCACCGAGTTGCGGCGGGATCCGTCCCGAGAGCTGATTGCGAGTGAGGTCCAGGGTCTGCAGTTCGGCAAGCTGACCAAGCGCCGATGGGATATTCCCCGACAATTGATTGCCGGACAGGTCCAGCGTCCGCAGCCTGGCCAGATTCCCGAGCTCGGGCGGGATGATTCCCGCGGTGATGGGATTGCCGTATGCACCACCGCCGACTTTCAGGCCCGTTACCCGTGACGGCGAGCCCTCGATGGTCAGGCCAACCCACTCGTCGATCGGGGTCCCGGCACTCCAGTTCGTAGTCACGCTACCGAACAGCGCGCCCCGCAGATCCATCAGCGTCTGGCAGTCGCGCACCAGGCCTAGGTTCTTATCGGGCTGGGCGACGACATACCCCGCGGCGCAGGCCGCGCGCCGTGTCGCAAGGTCCTCATCGCCGGCGTTCTCGGCCACCAGACCCACGCCCAGGCGCACAAGGACCCGTACGTCCGTGCCGTCGGACGCCATGGTGTAGAGGACCTCAGGCGTGCGCCAGTAGAAGTTGTCGAAATCGGCGGCCACGCCGACCGCGATCCGCGACCCATCGGGTGACCAGGCCGGTCCGTGTGCGTCCCCCGAGTCTGCGGGCGACATGCCCACGGGTTTCCCATCCAGGTCGACCACGCAGACGGCCCGCAGGCAGGTGTAGAGGATCTTCGATCCGTCCGGCGACCACGCCACGGTCTCGATCCAGGCAACCGTCGGATCCGGCTCATAGCGCCCGTCGTTCCAACCCTGCCTCTGCCAGCCCTCGACACTCGTCAGCCGGCGTGCATCCGAGCCGTCCGCCGCGATGGTGTACAGCGCCACGTTCTCGCCGTCGGGCAGCGCCAGCGCCAATCGCTCGCCGCCCGGCGACCACGAGGGAAGACTGGCTGTGGGCGTGATCCGATTGAGGTCCGAGCCGTCCGCGCCCACGGTGTAGACCGCCTGGCCCGGCGTACCTGCGCCGCGCACAAATGCCAGGCGGCGTCCGTCAGGCGACCACCGGGGCGGAAAGCTGTGAATCGGACTGTCCGCGGGCGCCAGGCCGCGGATGTCGGAGCCATCCGCGGCCATGGTGTAGAGCCCCGGTTCGTCACGGCTGCCTGTCTGGCCGCCGCCGGCCGTGTCGGCGTAGTTGTGATTGGACACAAATGCAATGCGCGTGCCGTCGGGCGACCACACCGGCACGCTGCCAACCGCGAGGTGCTCCACGCTGTTGGTGAGCTCACTCCACACGGCGATCTCGAAGAACTCCACTCCGATCGGGACGTCCACCGTGCGGGACTCTTGGGTTGGCGGGCTCATTCCGGGATCTTCACCGGACAGCCAAGAGTCCCAGCAGACGGCATACGCCACTCGCGTGCCGTCGGGGGAGACATCGGCGTGTGTCATGTAGACCTTGCGGTACCTCGCCGACTCGATGAATGCCTCGTCGGGTGCCTCAAAGGTGCGTTGCACCCTCGTCCCGTTCCCGGCCGCTTGGTAAAACTGGTCGTCGTGGATGAAGAACACGTCCGAGCCTCCCGGCCTCCAGTGCACCGAGTTCTGGGCATTCATGGCATGTACGCCGCGGGGCCCGCCGCCCTCGCAGGGCGGCCACCGGCTCAAGGCATGCGCCGGCCGCGCGCTGAGGCTCGCGCCCAGCGTCACGAGCGCCGCGGCCAGGACGACAAGCCTCAGCGCCGTTGCCGGCGAGGTCAGGGCCCATCGCCTGGGGCCGGCAGGCGTTGGCCGCCCGATGGACGGCCTACGCCGAGCGCCGGCCCACTGAAGTCGCCGAACGAACCGGATCTCCGTGGCCCCTGACAATGACAAGAACAGACAGGCCACCGTTCGAGCGGCTAATCGGCGGAGTTGAGGGCCGCCTTCGGGCCAGCTTGCCGGCCTCATCGCTGCGGCCACACCTGACCGTCGTCATCGGATCCCCAGCAAGCGACGGTTCCATCCGCGCGCAGTCCACAGGTGTGCGAGTGACCGGTGCTGATCGACGTCACCCGCACGTCGTCGGGCGCCGTGGCTTCCCCGGTCCGGTCGAATCCCCAGCAGACGACCGTGCCGTCGTCACGGAGCCCGCAGGTGCGGTACGAATCGCTGCTAATGGCCACGAAGGTCTCGCCGACTGGCGGTGTCGCCTCGGCCGACGACTTGTCGCCCCAACAATGGACGGTCCCATCCATTCGCAGTCCGCACGTGTGATCGGCGCCGCTGCTTATCGCGGTAAACCGCTCCTCCGCGGGCGCCGAAGCTTGGCCTTCGTCATTCTGCCCCCAGCAGATCGCCGTGCCGTCGTCGCGCAGGGCGCAGGTGTGACGGACACCGCTGCTGAGCGCGGTGAAGCGCTCGCCGGCGGGCGGGGAGGTCTGGCCCTCGTCATTCTCGCCCCAGCAGACGGCGGTCCCATCGTCGCGCAGGGCGCAGGTGTGGAAGCTACCGCTGCTGACGGCTATGAACGACTCACCCGAGGGCGGCGAGGTCCTGACGGCGGCGCCAAGGCCCCAGCACACGGCTGTACCGTCCTCGCGGAGTCCGCACGTATGAAGAGACCCGCTGCTGAGCGACACAAACCGCTCGTCTTCCGGCGGCCACACCGGCCGATACCCCGTCCGACCTCCCCAGCAGATCGCCACGCCGTCCACGCTGAGCGCGCAGGTGTGGTAGCCGCCGCAGCTGACGGCCACAAATGTCGGCGGCGGGCTGGGCAGCGGCGGTGCTGGCGGCGTATAGGGCCGGGAGGATGGGAACAGCCGAGGGTAGTTTCGGCCCCAGCAGACGACGGTGCCGTCCCGGCGCAAGCCGCAGGTACTGCGACCGCTGCTGCTAATGGAGGCGAACCGCTCATCCACCGGTGGCGATGCCTGACCACTCCAGGCCTCACCCCAGCAGACGGCGGAGCCATCGGCACGGATGCCGCAGGTGTAGCTGTCGCCACTGGTGATGGCGGTGAACGACTCGCGCTCTGGCGGCGACGACTGCCCGTGCAAGTTCTCTCCCCAGCAAGCGGCCGTCCCATCCACGCGCAGCGCGCACGTGTGGTACGCCCCGCTGCTTAGGGCCGTGAACCGCTCAGCGGCTGGCGGCGACGCCTGGCCAAGATGGTTGCCGTACGAGTCCTCGTTGCTGCCCCAGCAGACAGCCGTTCCGTCCTGGCGCAGGGCGCAGGTGTGCAAGCCACCGCTGCTGATGGCCGTGAAATGCTCACTCGCCGGCGGCGACGCCCGGCCGACGTGCTGGCCCGACCCGTCCGTGTTGCTGCCCCAGCAGACCGGCGATCCGTCGCGACGCAAGGCGCAGGTGTGCCCCCAGCTGCTGCTAATGGCCGCGAAAACCTCGCCTTCGGGCGGCAAAGCCCGGCCACTCCAGTCCTCACCCCAGCACACGGCCGTCCCGTCCTGACGAAGCCCGCAGAAATACCCTGACCCACCACTGATGGACGTCAATTGCTCGTCCGGGGGCACTGGAAGAGTGCGGAACCAACCGTAATCGGCTTCGGGCGCCACCCAGCACAGGGGCGTCCCATCCTGGCGAAGTGCACAGGCGTACTCACCAGCGCCGGCTATGGCTGTGAACCGCTCGCCCAACAACGAGGTTCTGGCCGGACGCTCCAGCGACGCCTGGCCACGGTCGTTCGCGCCCCAGCACAGGATGGCGCCATCCTCGCGCAGCCCACAGGTGTGCTGCCCGCCGCTGCTGACCGACACGAATCGCTCGTCGACTGGCGGGGACGAACGGCCGTCGGCGTCGTGCTCGCCCCAGCAGCCAACCGACCCGTCCTCCCGGACGCCGCAGAGGTGCTCACTGCCGCTGCTGATGGAAACGAACCGCTCGCTGTCGCGAGTACCGAGATCGGCAGACGGAACCCGCTGCTGCACCAGCTCGTGCCGTCCTCACGCAGCGCACAGGTAAGGTCCGATCCGGCGCTGATGGAAACGAAGCGTTCGTCCTCGGGTAGCCAGAGTCTGCCGAAGCTGGTGGCTCGGTCCTCCGACCCCCAGCAGACGGTTGAGCCGTCGTCGCGTAACCCGCAGGTGTGAGTGCCGCCGCTGCTCAGCGCCGTGAACCGGCCGTCCGGCGGTGGCGACGCCTGGCCTTCATAGTCGCGTCCCCAGCAAACCGCGGACCCATCCGCCCGCAACGCGCAGCTATGGCCCGCGCCGCTGGTCAGTGACTCGAAGTGCTCGTCGGCCGGCGGCGAGGACCGGCCATTGCGATTGGACCCCCAACAGGCCACGGTGCCGTCTTCGCGCAGCGCGCAGGTGTGCTGTTCGCCGCTGCTGACGGCGGCGAACCGTTCAGTTGCGGGCGGCGAAGCCTGGCCGTGCGCGTCGTCGCCCCAACAGAACGGCGCACCGCCCGCGGTCAACGCACAGGTGTGAGATTCGCCACTGCTGACCGCGGCGAACGGCCCGCCGCCAACGGGTGCGTAGCGCGATCCGCCCGTCTTGAACCACGAGCCCCAGCAGACCGGCGTTCCGTCTGCGCGGAGGCCACAGGTGTAGTCGCTGCCGCTGCTGAGCGCGACCAACGTTTCGCCGTGGGGCGGCGACGCTTGCCCGCCGAAGCCGCCCGAACTGAAGGCCTCCGAGCCCCAGCAAATCGGCGTCCCATCCGTGCGCAGTCCGCAGGTGTGATTCGAGCCGCTGCTGAGCGACGTGAACGTCATGCCGTGCGGCGGCGAGGTCCAATCGCGGCCAACCACGCCCCAGCAAACGGGTGTCCCGTCCGCGCGCAGCGCGCAGGTGTGGAAGTCGCCGCTGCTGAGCGCGGCGAATCGCTCGGCCTGAGTCGGTGATGCCTGGCCCTGCTCGTTGTCCCCCCAGCAGACGGCGACGCCGTCTGTGCGCAAACCACACGTGTGTTGCTTTCCACTGCTCAGTGCCGTGAACTGCACGCCCTCCGGCGGCGACGCCTGACCGCTGTCGTCGTAGCCCCAGCAGACCGCGGTCCCGTCCGCCCGCAGCCCACAGGTGTGGCCCGCGCCGCTGCTGAGGAGGGTGAACTGTTCACCCGTTGGCGGCGTCGCCCGACCATTGCGGTCGGCACCCCAACAGATAGGCGCGCCGTCGTCTCGCAGCCCGCAGGTGTGATAGGCGCCGCTGCTGAGGGCGGCGAAGGTCTCGCCATGCGGGGCCGAGCTAGTGCCCTCGAGGTTCGAACCCCAGCAGACGGCCGTCCCGTCCGCTCGCAGCACGCAGACGTGTCGATAACCGCTGCTGATGGCAACGAAGCTCTGCGTGCTGACGGTCCCGTACTGCGAGCGTCTGGCCGATTCGGTGCGGGTGTCGTAGCCAATTCCCCAGCAGACGGGCCGGCCGTCCTGGCGCAGTGCGCAGGTGTGCACCACACCAATGCTGATGGCGTCGAAGCGCTCGCCCGGCGGAGCGACCGCGTGCCGATCGCCCCAACATACGGGCGTGCCGTCGGCGCGAATCCCACACGCGTGATCCTCGCCACTGCTGATCGAGACAAAGCGGTCGACGAACGGTGGTGTCGACGCCGGATTCTTCGGATTGCCCCAGCAAAACGGGCTGCCGTCCTCGTACAGGGCGCAGGTGTGGGTCCAGCCACTGCTGATGGCGGCAAAACGCGCGCCTTCCGGCACCGACGCCTGACCGTCGTAATCCCGGCCCCAGCACGCCGCCGAACCGTCCTGGCGCAGGGCGCACGTGTGCGTGGGTCCGCTGCTAACGGCGCTGAACCGCTCGTCCGCCGGCGGCGACGCCTGGCCGGCGTGGTCCCTGCCCCAACAGACGGGCGTGCCGTCCTCGCGCAGCGCGCAGGTGTGGGCCCAGCCGCTGCTGACCGCGACGAACCGCTCGTCTGGCGGCGGCGCCGTTCGACCATCCGACGCGTCGCCCCAGCACAAGGCCCTGCCGTCCTCGCGCAGCGCGCAGGCGTGCCGTTCCCCGCTGCTGACCGCAATGAAGGTCCCGTCCACGGATGGTGAGGCCTGGCCGTAGTCGTCGAGGCCCCAGCACAACAGGGCGCCGTCCGGATCGATCGCGCAGGTGTGCCGGTTACCGCTGCTGATGGCGGTCAACGCACGGTCGCTCACCGCCCTGAATCCCTGGCTGCTCACGGATTCGGGGAACGAGCTCCCGCCGGGAACGGTCTGGCATCCATACGATCCATCCCGGAGACGCCCGCACATTTGAAGCTCACCGCCACCCACGAATGACGTCTCAAACACATCACGGTTGATCGCGTCGTAATCAGGTCCCCGAACAGCGGGGTTGAAGCGCCAGCACCCGTAGGCGCCGTCCGCGCGCAGGCCGCAGGTGAACTCAACACCGTTGCTCACGGACACGAACCGTTCGCCGGGGAGCGGAGAAGCCTGGCCGCGGTCATTCCCGGGATCGGCGGCGCCCCAGCACACGGGCGTGCCGTCCGCCCGCAGCGCGCAGGTGTGGTACAGGTTCGTGCTGATGTCGACAAAGCGCTCGTGTTCGGGCGGCGAGGCCTGGCCGCCCTCATCGCGGCCCCAGCAGACCGCGGCCCCGTCCTCGCGCAGCGCGCAGGTGTGCTGCCAGCTGCTGCTGATGGCCGTGAACGTCTGACCCTCCGGCGGGGAAGCCCGGCCATCCCAGTCAGAGCCCCAGCAGACGGCTGAACCGTCCGCCCGAAGGGCGCACGTGTGGGACCAGCCGGTGCTGATGGAGGTGAACTGCTCGCCTTCCACCGCCGCCGTCTGTTCGGCGCTGTCGCCGCCCCAGCAGACCGGCGTCCCGTCCTCGCGCAGCGCGCAGGTGCGGCCCGCGCCACTGCTGATCGACGTGAACCTCTCGCCTTCGGGCGGCGACGCTTCCTCTTGATCGTCGTCGCCCCAACAAACGGCCACGCCATCCAGACGGATACCGCAGGTCTGCGACCAGCCGCTGCTGATGGATGCGAACTTCACACCGGGCGGGGGCGATGATTGACCGAATTCGTCGTGGCCGACGCACCAGGCAAAGCCTTCGCTGGTGACGCCGCAGATATGACGAGCGCCGCTGCTGAGAGAAGCAAGCGGCACCCCCGGTTCGTAGGGGTTGGGCTCAGAACCTAGGAATCGCGCGCCGGGGGGCGGCGACGATTGACCGTAGGCGTCGTCGCCCCAGCAGGCGACCGTGCCGTCGTGGGAGCGAAGTCCGCAGGTGTGCCCGACGCCGCTGCTGATCGCGGCGAATCGCTCCCCGTCCGGCGGATCGTCGTCCAATTTCCCCCAGCACACCGCGGTTCCATCGCTCTGGAGGCCGCAGGCATGACCGCCGCCGCCGCTGATGGCCGTGAACCACTGGCGTGATGGCGGGTAGCGCGCGGGATTGGGGATCTCCGAATAGCTTCCCCAACAGATCGGCGGGCCCTCCACCGGCAAGCCGCACGTATATCCGTACGCGCCGTCAATCGACGCAAAGTGGCCCTCCGGCGGGGCTTCCCAGCCTCCAAAGGGCCCAGGGTGTGGCTCGGGTCCCCAGCAGACGGCGGATCCATCCGCGCGAAGTCCGCAGGTGTGGTTGGCGCCGCTGCTGATGGCCGTGAACCGCTCACCGTCTGGCGGCGAGGCCTGGCCGGACTCGTCGTTCCCCCAGCACGCAACCGTGCCGTCGTGGCGGAGTGCGCAGGTGTGCCCACCTCCGCTGCTGATGGCCGCGAAGACCTCATCGTCCGGCGGCGATGTCTGGCCGAATCCCACCTGGCCCAGATCCTGGGTTTGGTCGTCGAGGCCTGCCCCCCAGCACGCGGCGGTCCCGTCGTCGCGCAGGCCGCAGGTGTGGAAGCCGCCGCTGCTGATGGCCACGAACCGCTCGCCGTCCGGCGGCAAGGCCTGGCCGAAGTCAACCGGGCCGTACTCACTCTCCGCTTCGGGAGGACCGGCGCCCCAGCACACGGCTTCGCCGTTGGCGCGCAGCGCACAGGTATGGAAATCGCCGCTGCTGACGATCGCGAACCGCTGGTCGGGTGTCGGAGCCTGGGCGGCCACCGTTGGGAGCAGCGCGGGGCTTGGTGTCGGGCCCTGTGCCTGGACCGCGGGGTGCATAGCCACCGCCAGCGCAAGAGCCAGGAACGCGACCAATGCGCCCACCGCCCGCAGTCGGCCGCGGCGCCGAACACGCGTCGCGAGTTGCGTACGCATCATGCGCTCTGGGACGCGTTACTCCGTTCGTGAATACTACGCATGCAAGGCGCCATTCGTTCCCTCATCCCGCAGACCCCTCGGGCGTGATGACCCGTCCAACGTCGAGCCGTCTCCAATGCCTCGCAGCAACTCGACCCGCCGCCAGGTCGATGCTCACCCGGACATCGATACCCTTCTCTTCCAGCAGCCGGCTCGGGGAAGTCGGGGGAGTCGGAGCGGCTCATGGATCACGGTGCATCCGCCATCCGTCCAGCGTGCGGGCCGCCTCATGCGGGCGCCGTGCGACTCTGGTTGCTTCGCGGAGTCGGGACATCCGGTGTGGAGCCGAACTTCGCTCAGCCGGCGAGCGAGGCCGCCAGTGTCGTGCTCCGGAAGCAACTGGCCGACCGCCATGAGGTCGAACTGGCCGTTGGTGAAGTGGCGCCCGGCCGTCGGGTCTCGCGCAGGCCGGCGGAAAGGAGCGGGAGCGCATGGCGAGCGGTAAGGCACACCGGCTGATCCTCTGCAACGACGGAGGAACGCTAGTCGGGCCGACGGTGGAAGCGCCGATCGGAGCAGAGGGGCTTGCGCGCCTGGCGATCGGCCCCCTCAGAGACACGCAGATCGACACCTTCTACTGGCAGCTTGGCACCGACCCCTACCTCGGTACGCCTTCGCATCGCCTATCCGACCAGTACTCCCACGACACCGCCGTGGGTCCACGGTGGGGACAGGGCGCGACGCAATTCTCGACGGCCTCGAACTGGCGCATCTACGAAAGCACCAGGCAAATGAGCGACGCGGGGGCCGATCCCGCCGCCGTGGTGATCGAGCACGGGCATCGGGCCGGGCTCGAGGTGTTCCTGTCGATGCGCGTGAACGACGCTCACGACGCCAGGCTCGAGGGCGGCCTGGACGACCCGCTGATGTCGCCCCTGAAGCGCGCGCACCGCGACTGGATTCTCGGGCGAGTGGGTGACCGGCGCGCCGAGGATCCCCGCCTCGACGGGCGTGAAGCTCGGGCCCGCACGTCCTACAACTTCGCCGTCCCTGAGGTTCGGGACTACAAGCTGGCCCTGGCCGGGGAGGCAATCGCCAACTACGACCTGGATGGCCTCGACTGGGACTTCTGCCGGTATCCGACGCTGTTCCCCGAGGGCCAAGAGCATGCGGGCTCGCCGCTGTTGACCGACTTGATGCGAGCGGTCAGGGCCGCGGTTGACGGCAAGCGCCGGCAGACCGGCCGACCGGTCCAATTCTCCGTGCGGATCCCGGGCTCGCTGGATCAAGCCCTGTCCGTCGGAATAGATGTTCGAGCGTGGCTGGCCGAGGGCCTGCTCGACATCCTGATCGTCGGCCACACATTGGGGAACAAGCACCGTCTGCCCGTCGAGGAGTACGTGGAAGCGGCGCGGGGCACCGGTACGCAGGTCATCGCGCAGAACCTCGGGCTGTTCATGCAGCCCCGGCCGCCCTCGGCCCGGCTGCTATGGAACGAGCGCGACTACTACTCCACGGAGATGTGCCGAGCCACGGCCGCGGCCCACTGGCGGGCCGGCGCGGACGGCATCTACCTGTTCAACAACCACCTGATCGCATTCGCCCGCGACCTGCACCACGACCGCCAGCCCTGGAAGGAGATCGCCGACCCGGACCTGATCGCTCGCAAGGACAAGCACTACCTGGTGGATCACCGAGAGTGGGCCGAAGGACCTCTTCCGGCAACGCTCGAGCGGCCCGGCGACGAGGCGGAAGTCTCGATCGATATCGCCGATGATCTGGTCTCGGCCGCGAGCGACGGGGCTCTCAATACGGCCACGCTGCGCCTGCTCGTCGAGCATCTCACCGTGCTCGACGAGCTTCGGTTCGACCTGAACGGCAACGCGCTCGACCCGTCCCTGGCCCGGACGCGTCTGCTCTACAACGACGCCTGGCTGGAATTCGACGTTTCGCCGCCCCTGTTGCAGCAGGGCTGGAACCGGCTAAGCGTCAGCGTGATCGCCCGGAACCCCCACGTTGACTGCCCGCTCGCGCTCACCAGCGTCGAGGTGTTGGTCAGCTATCGTGCGGAGCCTGCCGGCTAACCCCGCCGGTCGTGAAGCCCGGGTGCAGCCTCCGCCGGAACGGCCAAGACGCCCGTAAGGCCGTCCCAGAGCTAGCTCACGCGGACGCGGTTGGCCTACGCCGCGGCGCGGCGGGATGGCCGTGTTTCGCGCTGCCAGCTCGAGCTGTAGGGCGTCGTTCGACGCCTCACAATCTGAAGGACATGCTCCGCCGCATACGTCCGAGCTGCGACCTGCCAACGACGGATACCGGGGGCTCGCCTATACTTCCCAGGCGTTTCTAGGGAATGCGCCGCCGCGGGCACTGGGGTCTCCAAGGGCCGTCCGGCAGCTTCGGCGATTCTTCGGTGCAGGTAGGGATAGGCGCGGCATGGGCGGCGCTCATGCCACCGGATGCGTCCAGGACAGCGGCGTGATCCAGGAGCGCTATCGCAGCGTTTACATTCAGCATAGGGGCGCGAAACGATCTACTCACACGAGGCGCTACGGTTTCAGGTCACGAGCGAGACGAGGAGTCACGGATGACACTAAGCATCTATCTTACTTTCAACGGAAACTGCCGCGAGGTGTTCGAGTTTTACCGGTCGGTATTCGGGGGCGAGTTCGATGTCTTGCAGACCTTCGGAGACGGACCTCCCGACATGCAGATCCCTGACGACGAGCGCGACAAGATCATGCATGTTTCGTATTCCATCGGATCGAGCGTGCTGATGGGCAGTGACACGCCATCCACGTTCGGTCCTGCCGCGAACATGGGCAACAGTTTCTCGATCTCCTACGCTTCGCACAGCAGAGAGGAGACCGATGAACTCTTCGCCAAGATTTCAGATGGCGGTGCCGTAACGATGCCTCTTGGCGACATGTTTTGGGGAGCATACTTCGGCTCCTGCACCGACAAGTTTGGCGTCAATTGGCAGTTCAACTACGACCAGCAGACGTAGATCTCTAGCATCGGTCGAACATAGCGTAGGCCCGCCCCCTGGCGCGCTCTCGCGGCTCTATCACCGTGTCCGGCGCCGGCGCCGCGCGCGCCATGCACCGCATGCCCGTCCGCAGTTTGACAACAAGTGGCGGCGCCGGCGGACACGCGGCACCATCCCGATATTCGGACCGCGCGAATAGCCGGGGGCCTCATCCATGCTCGACTTCACCCGTTCATTCCTCACCTGGACGAGATCTCATCGCCAGAGGCACCCCTACTACAAATGGCACGGGGGCTTCGTGGGTCAGCTAGGCGACATCTACCGCGTTCGGATGCAGGTAGAGGCGACGATGGACGTGGTCGACCCGTCCAACGACGTCCGGGTCAGGCACTTCCTGATCCATCGGTGCCGCACCGAGTTGACGATTGCGACCGACCAGTTCTTCATGCTGCCCAGCGGTGAATGGTGCGAAGTCTTCAGCCGCGACCATAGCGTGCCCATTGCCCGTTTCCCATCCGACGTCTCGGAGCCGGGCGGCCGCACGCCCTGGAACGAGCGATTCTCAGACTTGGAGTTCCGTCCGGGCACGCTGGCCAACGCCGGTCGGATACTCGATGGCCGAGCCGTCAACGCCGCCGCGCAGGCGGGCGCGATCATCAACGGTCAGACGTCGTTCCGTGACGACCGGACCGGCCTCGATGTCCGGATCGAGTTCCCGATCCGTCTGATAAACCTCCATCCGGACGCGGACAAGTTCCAGATCTGCTGCGGTCCCGTGATCCTGCCCGACCTGGCAACTTGGGACGGGCATGGCGTTGATCGCGTGTTCCTGGCGGAGGTCGCGTTCAGCAGCTTCGACTACGCGGAGTTCATCCTGCGGCGCGAAATCGAGCCGGCCGAGGATGAGAAGGTCTGGTTCCACGAGGTGCGGGGCCGTGACCGCCTGGAGCTGTGGGACGAAAGGAACCAGCCGCCGGAACCGCTGCGACAACAGCGCCCACGGCCGCACGTCTACCACGAGACGTGGTCGGTCAACGCGGAGAACGTGATCCTGCAGGCCCCGTAGCCAGGTCCGTTAAGGCCCGTATCCGTCTCGGCCTGGGCAACGGTCAGCGCTTCAGGCTCTGGTCGACGTCTCCGCTGCCCACCAACCCGAACGGCCCTGTCACCCTCCGGATTCCGGAGCGACCTCACATTGACCCCGGCTATGCGCATGCGGCCACCGGATTTGGCGGACCGATGCAGATGCGAACGGGCTACGACGAATCGCTGCGAGCCGATCGCAGGACCGTGAGGCCCTCGTCAGGGAACCGCGCATCGAAGGAGTAGACGGCCGCGCCTGCCTGCGACCGCGCAGCCGCCCAGACGAGCGCATCGGCGAACGAGACCCGGTCCGATGGACGGCAGAACAGCAGCGCCTGGAGCACGAGATCCTTGTCGAGCCGGAAGGTGTCGATGTTCGCCTTGCGGAGCAGCGCAATGAGACCGTCGACGACGGCTGCTCTCGGCACCTCGTATGCGGAGTGCAGGATGTACGCCGTCTCGACGATCACGACATCGGTGACCAGGAGCGCACGGTCACCGTCAATCACCTGCGCGCTCACATCCGCGAGGCCGGGCGGGTCTCCGGTGAGATAGCGCACGAGCATCGAGCTATCGAGCAGATCGCTCACCGGGGTCTTGGCGCCTCGCGTTCCCGGGTTGCGGCATCGTGCCAGCCGCGCTCCCGCGCCCACCTCCACTCCTCGGGAGATAGGCTGGCTTTGATATGGGGGGCGAGGCTGCCCTTCAGCGACTCGCGGTGCTCGGGAGGTAGGAAGACCATCTCCACGTGGTCATCCACCGCGCGTTGAATTGCGACCCAACCTGGGCCGATCCCAAGCCTGTCGCGGATCTCTTTCGCGATCACGACTTGGCCCTTCAGTCCTACCACATTGGCCATGGTACTACCTCCATCCACGAGTATAACAGCTCCGATCTATGCGTACCTCTCGGCGTCCATCAGCGCCCCGACGAGCACCGCTACCGCATCGCGCCGGAAGTCCAGGTCTGCGTCCGCCGCACGCTTTTGCGAAGCAGCTCCTGCGGGTCGACGCTCTCCATTGCCCACAGAAGACGTCCTCCGTCACGCCACATAGACCTTTCGTGAAGGGTGGCGCGAGTCGAGACATGGTCGACCTGGCTCCAGTTGTGAACCAGCCAGTGATTGCAATGCATACTCGGTTTGGCAGCTCTACCTGCGGCTAGGGCTGGTTCGGGCGAGTCTGTCTTCCACGCGGCCTTTGCCGCGTCAGGCCGATCGGCCCCACGGGGCTCGCCCGACTGAACCGGCGCCGTCACAATCCAGGCAGCCTGACATCGTTCTCCAGCTCAAAGAGATCGGCGATGCGATGATTCGCGACATGCCGCCAACGATCGCGGTCACCTGAGACTCCACCGGCGCCCACTGCCCGTCCGACGCCTGCCACGTCGGCGCGGCTGATGTCGAAGGACGCCCGGGCCGGCGACTCTTCATCCGAGCACGCGGCCGAGCCGTCAGCGGAGCGCATTACCCGGCGGCAGCGGGTGTGGAACCACATGGCGCCGGCGCTCGCGCACGTGGAATACGCGCGGCTGTGGCGGGGGAACCTCGGCAGTCAGATCGCGTTCTGGATGCAATCCGTCGCGCAGGGCTGGCTGATCCTGCAGCTCACCGATTCGCCCTTCGCCTTGGGCCTGCTGGGCTTCTTCCGCTCGATCCCGATGCTGCTGCTCTCGCCGCTCGGCGGGGTGATGGCCGACCGGCTCGATCGGCGCAAGATCCTGCTCGCCGCGCAGACCATCATGGGGTCCGCCGCCCTCGCCATCGCGATCCTGGTCCTGATCGATCGAATCCACATCCTGCATCTGGTGGCGGCGTCCCTGATTTTGGGCACCAGCTTCGCGGTCAACATGCCGGCCCGCCACGCGCTGGTGGCAAATCTTGTCCCACGACGTGACCTCAGCAATGCCGTCGCTCTGAACAGCACCACCGTGAACGCGGCGCGGGTGATCGGGCCGTCCGTGGCAGGAGTCCTGATTGGGGTGATCGGCATCGCGGGCACGTACTTCGCCCAGGTGGCCGGCTACGTTTGGAGCGTGGTCAATGTCTGGCGAATCCGCCCGCCGCCCACGCGCCGGCGAGCGCATCGGTCAACGCTCGTCGATCTGCGCGAGGGATTTGGGTACGTCTTGCGCACCCGGCCAATGCTGGCGCTGATGTTGCTCGCGCTCGGCCCGTCCTTGTTCGGCATGCCGATCGCCCTGCTCTTGCCGGCGTTCGTCAAGCAGGATCTGAGCGCGGGGCCGGAGACCTTGGGCGTGCTGCTCGGATCTATGGGCGTCGGTGCGCTCATCGGCTCGATGCTCGTCGTGACCTTTTCCAGGTTCCCGCACAAAGGCAAGGTGTTGTTCAGCGCGATCCTCACCAACGGCCTGCTGTTGATCGCGCTCAGCTTCACCCGCTCGGTGGTGGCGGCCGGCTCGGTGCTCGCGCTCGTCGGGTTCTCCCAGGCGGTGTACATGGCTACGAACCAGATGACCGTGCAGCTCCTGGTGCCGGATGAGCTTCGCGGGCGGGTGACGTCGCTGCGGATGATGACGTTCGGGCTCTCGCCGCTCGGCTTGCTGCCGCTGTCGGCCGTGGCGCAGCTGCTCGGCACTCCGGTCGCGGTGCTCCTCGGCGGCGGCCTCACGCTCATTGTTGGGCTGGCCGTCTTTGTCTGGGCGCGGGAACTCTGGGCACTGCGACCCGAAGACGCGGGAGCGATGGGTTCAGCGGAGTAGCTAGCCGCCGGAGTCGGTGTCAACCGCCTAGCCCCCTGGACCCCAGCGTACGCCGGGGTGACGGACCGGGCGTAACTACCGAACGAAGCGCGGAATGGCATCGCCGCCATCGAGCCGGATGTCCTGTCCGGTCAGCGCCTCGTACGCCGGGCCGCACATAGCCGCCACTACATCGGCGACCTCTTCGCGGGTCACCAGCCGCCGTCGCGGCGTGCGCGCGATCACCTTTGCCCGCGCGGCGTCGTCCAGCTCGTGGCTGTCAATCACGCCCGGAGACACCGTGTTGACGGCGATATCCGGCGCCAGCTCGATGGCCAGCGATTGGGACAGATGGACGAGCGCGGCCTTCGACACGCCGTGCGCGGACGGATCCCGGACATGCGCGCTGTTGGCGGCGATCGAAATGATGCGACCCCACCCGCGCCGCCGCATGTCGGGCGCGACTTCCCGCACGAGCACGAGCAGCGCCGTGATGCTCGCATCGATCACCTCGCGCCAGCGCTCGTCCGTCAACCCGAGCAACGGCCGGTCGTCGTACTCGCGCGCGTTGTGCACGAGCACGTCGATGGGCCGAGCGAATCCCGCACCTTCCCCACGAGGCCGGGGAGCTGATCCGCACGGCGCACGTCCGCCCGAACCACGACCGTGCGTGTGCCGCCGGATTCGAGCTCGGTCGCCAGCGACTCGGCCAGTTCACGCGATTGCCGATAGTGGATGGCGACATCGGCCCCGGCGGACGCGAGCCGCCGGGCGATTACTCGACCAAGGCCACGGGACGATCCGGACACGAGCGCGACCTTGCCATCCAGCACCGGGAAGCCCGCAGATGCGTTCACGTGCGGGCCTCCCGCCGTACGTTTGCCGCCGCGCCGGCCGTCACTCGATTGTCCGCTGGTATGGTGCTTCGCGCGGCCGGTTCGATCTCCCAGCGGCGGCCAGGCGCGTGGGGCCGGCGGCAAGGAGGGCTCCAATGCGGCTCCAGGACCAGGCGGCGGCGATCATGGGCGGCGCATCCGGCATCGGCCTTGCTACGGCACACGCATTCGTTCGCGAGGGTGCAAGCGTCGCGCTGGGCGACATCAATATCGAGGGCGCCGAGCGGGCCGCCGCGGCCTTACGGGACCAGGGAGCGACCGCCCATGCGTTCGAGATCGACGGGACCCAGGTCGAGCAGCTGCCCGATTTCGTCGCCGCGGCGTCGAGCAAGCTCGGTCCGCTGAGCGTGTGGGTCGGCAGCGTAGGCGGCGCCCCACCCTCGACCATGATGGACCTCACACCCGCCGCCTGGCGCCAGGCGATGGCGCTGAACGTCGAGGCGATCTTCTTTGGCGCGCAGGCCGCGGCCCGCCACATGATCGAGCACGGCGGCGGTTCGATCATCAACATCGCCTCCATGTACGCGTTCCGCGCGGTCTCGGACTACGGCGTGTACTGCACGGGAAAAGCGGCGGTGGTCATGCTGACAAAGTGCATGGGCATCGAGCTTGCCGAACACAACGTGCGCGTCAATTCGATCGCACCCGGCTACACGAAGACGCCGCCGGTCGAGGAGCTGTTGGAGAAGCCGGACGGGCTGCCGCTCGACCGCATGCTGGCACGCGTTCCGCAGGGCCGCCTCGCGATGCCGGACGACATTGGCGACGCGATTCTGTTCCTGGCGTCCAACGACGCACGCTTCATGAACGGCCATTGCATGATCGTCGATGGCGGCTGGACGGTGAACGGCAGCTTCTGACTCCCGGCAAGGCGTCCGGGCCGCCGATCACTCGTTCACGGCGACCGCCACCAGGTCGATCCCGAGCACCACATCCTCCTCAACCGAAGCGACGAACGGCACGCTCGGGATCGTCAGCTCGAATACTCCTCGCTGCACGGTTGTGGTTGCGGACGCCGTGAGGCGCGTGTCCGAAACGAGTTCGGCGCGCGCGTCAAAGACGACCGGCGCCGTGATGTCGCGCAGGGTCAGCTCACCCTCGATCTGAAACTCGAACGCGTCGCCGGGGGCCACACGCGACGGCAGGCCGACGAGACCCGTCGGCCGGAACTCGGCAAACTCGAATTGGTCGCGCGACGACTGAAGGATGAATGAGCGGATCGCACGATCACGCCGTTCCTCATCTGTTCGCAATGTCCGCACGTTGATCCGAATCGCTCCCATCTCCGTGGCGGCGGGATTCGTGAAGTTCACGATGATGTCGCCGGCCACCTCGCGCGTGGCGCCGATGGCGGTCGTCGGCGCGCCGCGAAGCACTTCGCCGATCTCGAATCGAACCTCGGACTCGTCGGGCACGATCCGAAAGAGCGTGGACTCGCTGGCGGACGACTCGGCCGGTTCTTCCGGACGGTCGGTCGTCGACCCTTCGGCGGCGGCGGCCGGCGCCACCGTGAGGGCGGGAGCGCTGATCGGCTCGCTCGCCTCGCCGGAACCGCCCCCGAACCAGACCAGCGCGGCGATGACAATGACGATCACCGCCACGACAGCGGCGCCGCCCACTCCCACACGAAGCCAAATCGAACGTCTCATCGATCAGCCTTCCGGCATCCGACCCGGGGCGTTTCGCCCGCCACGGGTGAGTGTAGACGGCCGCGCTGAACGAAGGGCGGGCGCCGGATGCGCGTTCCAACCACATCGGGCGCCCGCGCCCCGACGGAATGGCGCTTCCACCGCACGGCGACGCTCGCAGTGTGCGCCGGAAGTAGACTGAGCGGATATTCCCGGTTCGAACGCCGGGGATCTGGCCGGAGTGCCTGATGAAGCGACGTGCGCTCGCTCTGCGGGTTGTGGCCGCGGCGCTCGCGATCGGGATTCTCGCGGCGTGCGGCGAGTCGCCGCAAACGACGCAGGCCGCCGACGAGGAGGCGGCTGTCGAGCGATCGGCGGTCACCGGCTATGCCATCGGCGAGACGCCGGTGCTCACGGAAGCCGACGCGAACTCGGGCGAACCGATCGAACTCGAAGTCCACATCTATGACATCGGGCTTCCAGACCGCAAGGGCATGGAGATCCACCTGAGCGGAGATGACGCCTCGAGTCTCCGCTGGCGCATGGCCGAGCAACCGGACACGTTCAATATCGAGTTCTTCGCCGTGGACGGCGAGCCGCCGCTCGAGACCGACGGGCTGCTTGGGAACCCCGCCACAGCCGCGAAGATCGTGGAGTTTCGCGGCGCGAATCGAGGCGAGACCCGCGCCGTGTTCGAGCTCGTCGAGCGCGACCCGGCGGCGCGCACCGGAGAACCGGCCAAGCGACTCGAATACCAGTTCGAGATCGTGGGCTCGCCGGGCGTCGGCGGCGACGGATTCGGGCTCGGAGGACCGCGCGGGGGCGTCTAGGTTGTCCTCTTCGGGAGCAGGCGCGACACATCCGCCAATGCCGGGGCCCCGTTCGCATCCGGCACCCGAGGTCTTGCCCGTGTGCCCGGTCGTTCAGCGTCACTCGCGAATGTAGTCGTGCGGCATCGCCCGGAGTCATGCGCACCGTGTCCCGCCCCCTCGACGGAGCGGTAACTTCGCATACGCACCCGTCGCTACGTCCGGGGAAGAAGGCCCGCCAGCTATGCACTCTCGGGCCGAATGGAGGACACGTTGCCGAACGGTGGGACGGATTGCTGCGGGACCTGCTGGTTCAACCGGAAGAACGAGGGGCGGAGAGGGCATGGATCCGGATCCGCTGACAAGGAGCCCTACTGTGAGATCAGGGGAGTAGCGATCGGGAGGCCTTTTTGGACCTACTGCGCCAACCACCCGCATCGACGTCCCGACCGTGACCCGGTGCCAATCGGGCCGATCCTGGTGTATGCGGGCGACGGATGGACGAACGACCGCGAGGCGTGGAGACCATCCCCTGATACAGAAGCCATTCGTTTGCATCTGCTGGAGATGCTGAACACTCTGGAAGAGACGATCTCGCATATTGAACCTGACTGGTATCCGATAGGGCTGCCCTTGGCCGCTACGATCATGTGGCAGTTCGGAGAAGAGCGGGCGGTGCAACGCCTGCGGTGGATTCGCGACAACTGCCCGCGCTCGCTGGCCGAACCGGCGAGAGAGGCGCTACAGCAGATCCGAGGGGAGCATCCCGACGACGCCATGAGCGAGGCTTGAGGTCGATGCCCGCTGAGGCGGCCGCCCACGCGCGCGGGGATGATCGGTGAGGTCTAGGTCGGAAGCGCCCCACGATCTGATCGTCGTTGGCGGCGGCGTCATCGGACTCGCCTGCGCGCGCGCCGCGGCCCAACGCGGCCTCGACGTGCTGCTGCTCGAGCGCGATCACGAAGCCCGCGGCGCCTCCTGGGCCGCCGCCGGGCTGGTCGCGCCGCAGCACACGGTTGACGGTCCGGATGCGCTGTTCGAGCTGCTGCTCGCGTCGCGCGCGCTCTACCCAGGATTTGTCGAGGAGCTCGGGCCGCACGACACGGGCTGGCGCACGAACGGCCGCCTCGCCGTGGCGCCGGCTGTCGGTGAGGCCGAACGGTTGCGCGAGCTCGTGCGCTGGCAGCGGAACCGGGGCCTCAGAGCCGAGTGGATCGAACCGGCCCACGTTCGCGACCTCGAGCCCGCGGTGACGGCGGAGTTGAGCGGCGGTGCGTTCTTCCCCGATGACGCGGACATAGACGCGCGCCGGCTGCTCGCAGCGCTGCGGGCGGCGGCCGAGGAGTCCGGCGTCCGCGTTCGCACCGGCGTGGAAGTCACCGAGGTGACGGTGACCGGCGGCCAGGTGCACGGCGTCGCGTCCCGGGGCGAGCGCTTCCCGGCCGACGCGGTGCTGCTCGCCGCGGGCGCCTGGAGCGCGCCGATCGCACCCGGATTTCAGCTGCCAGTTCGGCCGCTGAAGGGGCAGATGTGCGCGGTCGCGTTCTCCGGGCTGGCTCGACCGGTGACATTGGGCTTTGGGCCGTTGGTCCCGCGCCCTGACGGGCGCACGCTGATCGGCGCGACCAAGACCGATGTGGGGTTCGACCCGAGCGTCGAACCGGAGGCGGTTGACCAGCTGCGTAACGCCGCGGCCGCCGCCGTTCCGGAGATCGCCGGCAGCGATCTCGTAGAGACGTGGATCGGGTTCCGGCCGCTCCTGCCGGACGGACTGCCCGCGATCGGCACGACGGCCGTATCCGGATGCTTCGTTGCGACGGGCCACTTCACCAAGGGCATCGCCCTCGCGCCGATCACCGCCAAGCTGGTCGCGGAACTCATCGTCGACGGCGCGCGCGACCCGATGCTGGCGCCGATGGACCCAGGTCGGTTTGAATGAGCCGCGGTTGGCGGTCAGCGGGATGCGCGGCTCATCAACGCGCTCAGGGCCGGCCGACGGCCCTTCCTCAGCCCGGCGCAGCCGGCGTGAATCGGAGGCCGAGATAATCCGGCGAATCGCAACAGTTGCCGTCTACGTCGACGACCAGGAGGCGGCGCTCGCCTTCTGGCGCGATCGCGCCGGATTCGAGGTGCGACGCGAGGAGGCGATGGGCACGGCCGGCACGTGGCTGGAAGTCGCGCCGCCGGGCGCCGAATCGCGCGTGGTGATCTATCCGAGATCGCTGATGACGAACTGGCGGGAGCTGAAGCCCTCGATCGTCTTCGAGTGCGACGATCTGGCCGCGACGCACGCCGCGATGAGCGACCGCGGGGTCGAATTCACAGAGCCGCCGAAGAAGATGGCCTGGGGCACCTACGCGACCTTCGTGGACCTCGACGGCAACGAGTTTCCGCTCAAAGGACCCTGACGGCGCGAACGACAGAGCGCAGTCCGGCATCGCCGCGGGCAACGCGGGGCAGGGGTTCTAGGTGCTCGCGGCGGCCTCTGCCGGCTCGCGGGCCGGCTGCATCGACTCGAGCAGCGCCACGTACTTCTCGGCCTCGAGCGCCGCTTGGCACCCCTCGCCAGCCGCAGTGACCGCCTGACGGAAGTAATGGTCCTGGGCTTCGCCGGCCACGAAGACGCCGGGCACGCTCGTGTGCATCCGGCGATCCGAGACCACATAGCCGTCCTCGTCGAGCGCCACCTTGCCCTTCAGCAGCTCGGTGTTCGGATAGTGGCCGACGTACACGAAGACCCCGCCGATGCTGATGTCGCTTTCGTCGCCGCTCTTCACGTTCCGCACGCGGAGCGCCTCGACCTCGGCCTCGCCCTTGATCTCCGTGACGACGGTGTCCCACAGGAACTCGATCTTGTCGTTCGCGAACGCGCGATCGCGCAGGGTCGCGCCGGCCCGGAGCTCATCGCGCCGGTGGATGACGATCACTTTGGAGCCGAACCGCGTGAGGAACAGCGCCTCCTGGATCGCGCTGTCGCCACCGCCGACGACCGCGATCGGCACGTCTCGAAAGAACGCGCCGTCGCAGGTTGCGCAAAAGGACACGCCGCGCCCCCACAGCTCCTGCTCGCCCGGAATACCCAGGGTCTTGGGGCTGGCGCCGTTGGCGAGGATCACCGACAGCGCCTGGTATTCGCCTGACCGTCCGATCAACTTGAACGGCGGCCCGTCAACCTCGATATCCGTGATGAGCTCGATCTCGAACTCCGCGCCGAACTTCTCCGCCTGCTGGCGCATGCGCATCGAGAGGTCAGGACCCGTGATCGCTTCGAAGCCCGGGTAGTTCTCGACATCGTTGGTGGTTGCGATCTGACCGCCGAAGTCGTCGCCGGTGATGACGACCGTCGAGAGATTGGCGCGCGCGCTGTAGAGCGCGGCCGTCAACCCCGCCGGTCCCGAGCCCATGATCGCGACGTCGTACATGCCCTCCACCCCGCGCCCGAGCGCCCAAGTCGACCCAGAGTGATCTTGTACCAGTATGGTCGCACGTCGCCCTGCGATCATGTGTGAGCGAGCAGACACAACCCGATCGCCGCCGTCCCAGCATGAGCGTTCCCGGCGCGGATGAGCCAGTGCCGTCTCGCGCCGTAGACCCGGCGCGCCGGATGCGCCTGTCACGCCGCCGGTTGCTGGCCGGGCTCGTTTCGCTTGGCGTGCCAGCACTGGCCGCCGCCTGCGGCCAGATCCTCGTGGTGGAGCGTGTGATCATCCGGGATGTGCCGGTCGAGCGCACGATCGTTCAGGAGCGCGTCGTCATCCGGGAGGTGCCGGTGGAGCGCACAATCGTTCGCGAGCGCGTGGTCACCCGGCGCGTGACGGTCGAGCCCACGATCGTTCGGGAGCGTCCCGTCGTCGTTACGCCCGCGCCCACGGTCACCGCACCCGTCAGCGCGCCACCGCCTCCCGC
The DNA here is from genome assembly GCA_965247475.1 of Chloroflexota bacterium. Lineage (GTDB taxonomy): Bacteria > Chloroflexota > UBA11872 > UBA11872 > UBA11872. Next base: position 960,369 of record OZ252016.1, on the reverse strand, counting down.
GCCGACGGCGACGGCCGAGCCGCCCGCGGTTACCCAAGCTCCACCCATCAGCTTGGCGGCCGGACTGACAGCGGCCGGCACGTCCGCGGACCGCTGGGAGGACGCGTTGGATCGATTCGGCGCGCTCCGTCCAGACGTGACCGTGCGCGCGGAGCCGCTCGCGGGCGGACGAGAAGCGCTGCAGTCCGTCTCGCTGCGCGCGGTCGGCGGCGATCTGCCAGACGCGCTGGCCGGGCTGCCGGGCGGCGCGCTCGCCGAGCTGACGACCCTCCACGCGTTGACACCCATGCCGCACGCGCCGATCGGCGCTGACGACTTCGTCGCGCCGCTGGCGGCGCTCGGCCGGATCGGCGACCGGCAGTTCGGCCTGCCGCTCACCGGATTCCCCACATATCTTTATGTCAACTTGTCGGCGCTCGAGCGCGCCGGGATCGAGACGCCGGGGGCCACGTACAACGAGGTTCGCGAGTCCGCGCGAAAGCTGACCGATCCCGCGGCGGGCGTCCACGGATGGGGAGTCGTGGCGGATCTTCCGGAGCTCGAGACCGTGGCCGGGTCGGCGATCGGGCGCGTGTGGTCGGACGATCGCTCGCGCTCGACGCTGGACGATCCGGCATTCGTGGGTCCCTGGCAGTGGTACGCGGATCTGATCCACGTCGAGCGGGTATCCCCGCCGGCCGAGGCCTGGGACGGTCTCATGAACGGCCACCAGGCGCTCGCAGCCGGCCGCATCGCAATGACCCTTCGGTCCGGCTGGGTGCTCGATGCGCTGCGTCGGGAGTCGGTCGGCGGCGAACATGCCTGGGGAACCGTCCCGCTGCCGAGTTGGGCTGGCCTACCGCGCCGCGCGCCGGTCAACGCCGACTTCGCGGCCGTCGTCGCGAGCTCGGACGAGCCGGACGCGGCCGGCGAGCTGGTGCGTTTCCTTGCCACCGAGGGTCTCGACGCGCAGGGACATCCGGGCGTCCCGGGCTGGACGCCGGCGCTGGATACGGCCGCCGATCGCATGGGCGTTACCCGCGCTCAGCTGCTCGATGCGAGCGAAGGCTGGCGGAGACCGGCCATCGACGTTCCGAGTTCGCTCGCGGTGCAGGACGTGCTGTTCCCCGCAATTCGTGAGGTCGTGGCGCGTGGGCGGCCGGCTGCGGAGCACGCCGCGGCAGCCTCGAGGTCGCTGACCGAGATCGCAACCGGCGCGGGGGCCGGCTAGCACCCGGCGCCAGGTACCATCGACGCGGCCGCACCGCTGGACTGCCTAGATGCTCGCGATCCAGATTCCCTGGGATCCCAATCTGTTCGAGCTTGGTGGATTCCGTTTCACCTGGCACTCGCTGTGGGCCGTGATCGGGCTCATCGCCGGCGTGTACGTGGCGCGACGGCTGGGTCGCCTCACAACGATCGACGACGAGCGGGTCACGACGCTCGCGCTGTGGGCGATCGCGGGCGGCGTGGTCATGGCGCGGTTCCTGTACGTCATCGACAACCTCGATCATTTCAGCGGGAACATCGGTCGAGTGTTCGCGCTCAACGACGGCGGCATCACCGTCTGGGGCGCGCCGATCGGCGGCGCCATCGCGGTCAGCCTGGCGGCCTGGTGGATGCGGTTGTCGGTTCCAACCGCGATCGACATCGGTTCGCCGGGGCTGATCCTGGGCATGGCCATCGGCCGCGTCGGCGACCTGATCAACGGTGAGCACCTGGCGACGGCGACCGATCTTCCCTGGGCGGTGTACTACACGCACGCCGCCACGCTGGGACAGGGGCACCCGGTGCATCCCGCCACGACGTACGAGCTGCTCGGCGATCTGGTGATCTTCGGCGTGCTGCTGATCCTGGCGAGGCGCGTGATGGGCCGCGGCCACCTGTTCTGGACAGTGCTCGGGTCCTACGCGGCCTTGCGATTTGGCCTGCAGTTCCTGCGGCTGGATCAGCCCGGCCACTTTCTGGGACTTCAGCAGTCGCAGATCATCGGCGTGCTGGCGATGCTGACCACGGCGGGCCGGATCGCATGGGGTCTACGGCGCCGGTGGCGACCCTCGGAGCCGTCCGCATCCGGCGGCGGGGCCCGGAATCAATCGGCAAGAGGCGGCTCGCGCGCGTGACATGGGCAACCCGCCGTCCCCTTGCACGCAAGCCCTGAGCGCCGAACGATGACGGAGCCGATCCGGATCGTCATTCCCGACAATGCGCCCCCGATGTACACGCCCGGGCACGCCGGACTCGCGGCGCTCGAAGACCTCGGGAACGTGACGTTGATCGACGAGCCGGGGGCGGACGACCCGGACATCCTCGTCGACCGGCTCGATGAAGCGGTGGTCGCCGTGAACGTGCGCGCGTACACAAGGTTCACCGCCGCCGTCTTGGATCGCGTCCCGTCGCTCCGCCACATCGCGGTGGTCGGCACCGGCACCGACAACACCGATCTCGAGGCGGCGAGCGCGGCCAGCGTCGCGGTCACGAACACGCCGGGGGTGACACGGCGCTCGGTGGCCGAGCACGCGCTGGCGCTGCTGTTCGCCGCCGCGCGTTCGGTTCCCCAACACGACCGGGGCATGCGCGCGGGCGAGTGGCGCCACCAGCGCGGGTTCGAGTTGTGCGGCAAGACCGTGGGCGTCATCGGCCTGGGCGCCGTCGGCAGCGAGTTCGCGAAGCTGGCTCGCGCGCTCGACATGCGAGTGGTGGCCTGGAGCATGCGCCACGATCCGGCGCGCGCACGGGACTGCGGCGCCGAGCTGTGCGATCTCGACGAGCTCTATGCCCGCAGCGACATCATCAGCCTGCACCTGCGCAGCACGCCGCGAACGCGCCACATGTGGAACGCGCAGGCGTTCGCGCGGATGCGGCCCGGCGTCGTGCTGATCAATACGGCCCGCGGCGCGCTGATCGACGACGAGGCGCTGATCGCGGCGCTGCAGACCGGCAGGGTCGCGGCGGCCGGACTCGATGTGTTCGACCCGGAGCCGCTCGCCGACGGGCACCCGTTCCGCGACGTGCCGAATCTCACCCTGACGCCCCACGTCGGCGTCGCGACGCCCGAGGCAAACGACGCGCTGCTCGCCGACGTGGCGGCGAACGTGCGGGCATGGCTTGCCGGCGCGCCCCGCAATGTCGTCAACAGGGATGCGATGCCCGACTCGCCCGACGGCGGCAATTGAACATCGCTCGGCCATCGCCGACGATACTCGTATGAGCGAGAGAGCCGATGTGACCGTGGACGAGCCGGTCTATCCGTTCGCCGCCATCGTGGGGCAGGAGCGGATGAAGCTCGCGCTGGTGCTCAACGCCATCAACCCGGCCATTGGCGGCGTGTTGATTCGCGGCGAGCGCGGAACCGCCAAGTCGACGGCGGTTCGCGGTCTGGCCGCGCTGCTGCCCGAGATCACGGTCGCGACGTGCCGGTTCGGCTGCGATCCCGCGTCCGAGAACCTGTGCGGCGAGTGCCGATCCGCGCGGCGCAACGGCACGACGCAGGGCACGGCTCTGCGCCGCGTACACGTCGCCAACCTGCCCGTGTCGGCCACCGAGGACCGGGTCGTCGGAACGCTGAACCTCGAAGTTGCTCTGCAGGACGGCCGCCGCGAGTTCGAGCCCGGCCTGCTGGCCGATGCGCATCGCGGAATCCTCTATGTGGACGAGGTCAACCTGCTCGACGATCACCTGGTCGACACGCTGCTCGACAGCGCCGCATCCGGAACGAATCGGATCGAGCGCGACGGCGTGACGCACCAGCATCCGGCGGAGTTCATCCTGGTTGGGACCATGAATCCCGAGGAAGGGGACCTGCGCCCGCAGTTGCTCGACAGGTTCGGTCTCGCGGCGGAAATCGAGGGCGATCGCGATCCGGAGGCGCGCGCGCAGATCATCCGCCGGCGCGTGGACTACGAAGCGGATACCCGCGCGTTCGGAGCGGCGTGGGCGGACGCCGCGGCCGAGGTGCGCGACCGGATCGTGGGCGCGCGCAGCCTGCTGCCGCAGGTGAGCGTGGATGACGTGCTGATCGGGCTGATCACGCACATCGCCATTGCGATGCAGGTCGACGGCCACCGGGCCGACATCGTGATGCACAAGGCCGCCGCCACGCTGGCCGCGTGGGAAGGCCGCCACTCGGTGACAGAGGGCGACGTTCGACGGGCCGCGGAACTGGCCTTGCCGCACCGGCGGCGCCGCGACCCGTTTACGCCTCCCGGCCTGGACGGCGACGAGCTGGACCAAGCGATCAAGTCCTACGCGCCACGCCGGGTCTCGGCGGCAAGCGACGCGCAGGACGGCGCCGACCCGGAGGCTTGGGACGCAGACGGCGCGATCCCCGATGACGGCGGCGACGCCGGCGAGGTCAGCGGCAAGGAGGCGGACCGGCACTTCGAGTCCTCCGGCCCGGTCGACACACCGGTCGTGGCGGCGCCAACCCGCGCGCGCGCCGAACGGCGGCCGACGGGTCGTCGAACGACCACCGAAGTCAAGGGGAAACGCGGCCGGTCCGTCCGGAGCAGACCGATGGAGGAGGGCGACGCGCCCGACTTGGCGCTGCTGGACACGATCAGGGCGGCCGCGACTCGCGGGTGCGCGGACGGCCGACCCGACATCCAGGCGGCGGACTACCGCGTGAATCGGCGGACGCGCAAGCTTGGCAACCTGATGCTCTTCGTCGTGGACGGCTCAGGGAGCATGGCGGCCCAGCGACGCATGGCGCTCACGAAGTCGGCAGTGTTCTCGCTGCTGTCAGACGCCTACAAGCGCCGCGATCGCGTGGGCGTGGTCACGTTTCGCAAGACGCAGGCGGTCGAGACCGTGCCGCCCACGTCCAGTCTGGATCTGGCGCACGGGCGCATGCGCGAGCTGGCGACCGGCGGGCGCACGCCGCTGGCGCACGGTCTCGAGCTCGCGCGGCAGGTCGTCAGGCGCGAGCGCGCGCGCGATCCCGAAGTGCGGCCGATCATGATCCTGCTCACCGACGGCGTCGCGAACGTCGGGCTGGCGCCCGGGTCCGACCCGCTGGCCGACGCGCACCGCAGTGCCACCGCGCTCGCCAGCGACGCGGTCCCGTCGCTGGTGATCGACGCCGACCGCCGCCGCGATCGCGCCAGCCCGCTGGCCGAGTTGGCCCGGCGGATGTCCGCCACGCACGTCCGGCTGGACGCGCTGGCGGGAGGCACGCTCACGCGCATGATCCGCCTCGCGACCGCGTAGCCGCGCGCCGCACACGGCCGCCGGATTCGAGGTCGAGCACGATCCGGTCGGGCTCATCGGCCGGGGGCTGTATATGGGGGTCAAGCGCGCCTGAGCGGATGCGCTCACATTCCGAGATCCAGCTGGGCCGGGGCGGGCGGGGGTCCCACCGGCGCTGGCATCGATCGATCGGGCGCGTGTCGTGCACGCGCCGCGTCCACGCACGCGTGCATCGCCGCCGTCACGTCGCTGCTCACGTACGTCTGACCGGCCGGGTACAGGTCCTCGTACATCGTGGCGAGATGCGGGAAGTACTCACGAATCTGCCGCATGAACCATCGTTTGGGCTCGGGCTTCAGGTGAAGCGCCACCGCGCCGATGAACCGGGCGCCGTGGTCGTGCGCCGCGCGGACGAGCCGTTCGATGTCCGGCCGTGAGTCGGTCAGTCCGGGAAGAATCGGCGCGAGGTTCACGCCGACGTTGAGGCCGTGGTCGGCGAAGTCCCGGACGACGGCCAGCCGCTCGCGCGGGGCCGGAGTACCCGGCTCGATCCGGCGCGAGAGGTGCGGATCGAGAATCGGCACCGACATCGTGATCGTTGCACCGGCGACCCTGGCCAGCTGCAGAAACAGCTCGCGATCGCGAGTCACGAGCGTCGACTTCGTGATCAGGCTCACCGGGGTGCGGGCGCGAATGAACTCGCGCAGGCAGCGCTGGGTGAGCCGCAGCCGTCCCTCGGCGGGCTGGTAGGGATCGGTGGCCGCGCCCACGGCGACGAGGTCTCGCTTCCATCGCGGCGCCGCGAGTTCCTGCCGAAGACGGTCGGCCACATTGACTTTGGCGAAGATCAGGCGCTCGAAGTCTCGGCCGCCGTTTAGATCGAGGTAGGTGTGGGTCTCGCGCGCATAGCAATACCAGCACGCATGGCTGCAACCGCGATACGGGTTGAGGCCCCACTTGAACGGCATGCCTCGAACGCGGTTGAGCGCCGACTTGCATTCAAGCGGTCGGACCTGGGGACGCACAGCAACCTTCGTCGCACGACCCCTGCCGACGGCTGCATACTACCGAACAACATACGAACGCACAAGCGCCACCTGAGAGGCTGCGGAGTGCGGCGGCGCCGTCCGGCCGCGCTCAGAGCTCGGCGGACGCCAGCCGGTAGGCGCGGTTCGCGGCGGCTCGAAAGATCGGCGCGTCGGATCCAGCGATCATCAGGTCGTCGAGCAGAAGTCGGGACAGACCGGCGTCGGGCCGCCGAATCGTCCGATAGGTAGGCTCGCCGCCCGCGTGCGCCGACGCGACGAGATAGTCCGCACTCACCACGCCGACTTCGCAGATCACACCGGCGCCCGTCATCGAAAGGTCGGACAGTGACTGGTCTCCGGGGTCGATATCGATCCGAATGTCAAGGGTCCGCTTCCCGTTCCAGGCCGACCAGCGGTTGGCCCCGACGCGGGATCGCAGCTCCCAGTTGAGCCGCGAGGCCAGCCAGCCCACCAGCAGCAACGCCGCCGCGCGCCCGCCGCGATCGTTGCCGGCCATGACCGTGCAGGCCTCGATGCGGTCCAGCATCCGGCGCTCTGCGGGCTGGTCGAACACCTGCGCGAGCGCCAGGCACCACGGGTGCAAGCGGTGCCACAACAGGTCCGACGTGCGGGCGTGCTCCCCGCGCCGCAGAAGACCCTCGAGCGCCAGGTAGTCCAGGTCGCAGTCCGCCATGCCGCTGGAGTCGAGCACGATTCGATCCGCGAGATCCAGCAGGTGCTCGAAGAGATGGTCGTCGAGCGGCGCCGGTCCGTTCCACCACACGACCAGCGGGACATCACCGACCGACCAACCGGCCGCGAGCGAAGCCGCCTCGTCGTACGCGCGCCCGTCGATCGCGACGACCATGAGCTGTCCGCGGACATCCGCGAAGCCGTCGTCGGCCGGGCGTGTGACCAGCCCGACCTGCACAGGCCACGGCGCACGCGCCGCCACCGGGTCACGCACGAACGCGATCACACGGGCGGGATAGCTGGCGATCACGTTGGCGAGTTGCTCGTGTACCTGGTCCCATGTGACCGCGTCCGGATAGCGGACGACCACCGTGGCCAGCAGCATCTGGGCCGCGACCGGACGTCCCTGGTCGGCGCACCGTGCCGCAACGCCCAGCTCGACCTGGTGGAGTGCGTGCGTGGCATCGGCCACGGTCGTGACGACGGAGTTGAGCGCCGCCTCGGGGTGCGCCGCGATCAGATCCGGCGCCATCGAAACCCGCTCGCTTCAATGAGATTGTCGGCCGCTTCGGGACCCCACGAGCCGGCCTCGTACGAGTGGAACTCCGGCACCGCGCCCGACTCCCACGCGTCCAGCACGGGCATCACGGCCGCCCAGGCGGCCTCCGTTTCGTCACGCCGCGTGAACAGCGTCTGATCCCCGAGCATCACATCGAGCAGCAGGCGCTCATACGCGTCGGGCGATTCCTCCGCGAAGCCCTCGCCGTACCCGAAGTCCATGCGCACCGGCTGCACCTGGACGGCCGGGCCGGGGCGCTTGGCCTCGAAGGTGACCGCGATGCCCTCGTCCGGCTGGATGTGCATCACCAGCGCATTCGGCGGGATTCCCGCCCGGTTCGAGCGATCGAACAGCAGGTGGGGAACGGGCTTGAACTGCAACGCGATCTCGGTCGCGCGCTTCGGCAGCCGCTTGCCGGTGCGGAGAAAGAACGGCACGCCTTCCCAGCGCCAGCTGTCGACCAGGAATCGCGCGGCGACGTACGTGTCGGTCGCGGAGTCCGCTGCGACGCCGGGCTCCGCGCGATAGCCCGGGACCTCCTGGCCGCTGACGAATCCCGTGCCGTACGACGCGCGCACGACATTTTGGCGGACCTCCTCGGGCGACATTCGCCGCAAGGCGCGCAAGACCTTGACCTTCTCGTCGCGGACCGAGTCCGCGACAAAGTCCACCGGAGGCTCCATGGCGACAACGGCGAGCATCTGCAGCATGTGGTTCTGGACCATGTCGCGAAGCGCCCCGGCCTCCTCGTAGTAGGTGCCGCGATCCTCGACGCCGACCGACTCGGCCACCGTGAACTGGACGTGGTCGATATAGCGCCGGTTCCAGATCGGCTCGAAGATCGTGTTGGCGAACCGGAAGACCAGCACGTTCTGGACGGTTTCCTTCCCGAGGTAGTGGTCGATCCGGTAGATCTGGGATTCGTCGAACGCGTTGTTGGCGACCGCGTTGAGCTCGCGCGCCGACTCCAGGTCGCCGCCGAACGGCTTCTCGATCACGATGCGCGTGGTGCCGGGCCCGTGGGCCAGACCGGACTCTCCGAGTCGACGGATGATGTCGGGGAAGAGGCTTGGCTGCGTCGCAAGGTAGAAGACGCGGTTGCCGGGAATCCCGCGTTCGGCTTCGATCTTCTCGAGGTGGCGGGTCAGATCCTGATACGCGGCCGGCACCGAGAAGTCGCCGCTCAAGTATGAGATGCCCGCGGCAAACGCCTCCCACAGCTCGGGATCCGGCGGGCCGGTGCGCGAGTGCCTGACGGCCGCCTCGCGCAGACGCTCCCGGTACACGCCCGCGATATCCCGACGGCCCAGGCCGACGGCCGCGAAACGCGACGGAAGCAGGGAGTTGCGTTGCAGGTTATAGAAGGCCGGGACCAGCTTGCGGGCCGCCAGGTCGCCCGACCCGCCGAAGATGACGACGGTGTGCGGCTCGGGCGGCGACTGCGCGGTCAGACCCTCGCGAAGCGGGTTGACGCCCTCGAACTCAGCCGCGACTTCGGACCCCACGATGTTCACTGCTTGTCCTCGATTTCGGCCGCCTGCGTCATCGCGGAACGCGCCATCGAGCTCGCGGGCGCTGGCCTCAGGTCGCGAGCCGCTCGGTCTTCGCGGTGAGGTCCGCCATGAGCTCGTCGTACGAGTCCTTGAACTTCTGGACGCCCTCGAGCTCGAGCTGCTGCATCACCGCGTCGAGATCGATCCCAGCCGCCCCGATGCGACCCAGGATCTCTTCCCAGTACTCGAGGTCCGACGTCACGGTCTCTTGAACCTCGCCATGCGCGCGGAAGTCGTCCATGGTGGACTCGGGCATCGTGTTCACCGTCTCCGGCCCGATCAGCTCGTCCACATAGAGCGTGAGCGGGTACTCGGGGTTCTTCGTGCTCGTGCTGGCCCAGAGCGGGCGCTGCACGCGAGCGCCCCGCGCCGCAAGCCGCGCGAAGCGGTCGCCCGTGAAGATCTCCTGGAAGATCCGGTAGACGGCCTTGGAGTTCGCGATCGCGGCCTTGCCGAGCAGCAATCGGAGCTGGGAGGCGTTGTCAGGGTCCTTCTCGATGAGCGACTCGATTCGCGCGTCCACCTCAGTGTCGATCCGGCTGACGAACGTGCTCGCAACCGAGGCCACGTCGCTGAGCGACTCGCCGCGCGCCGCGCGCGCTTCGAGCGCGCCGATGTAGGTCTCCGCCACGGCCCGGTAGACCGCCTGCGCGAATATCAACGTGATGTTGATGTTGACGCCCTCGCCGAGGAGCTGTTCGACCGCCGGAAGGCCCTCGGGCGTGCCCGGCACCTTGATCATCACGTTGGGCCGATCCACATCCGCCCGCAACCGACGGGCCTCGGCGACGGTCTCGTCGGTATCGTTGGCCAGGTGCGGCGAGACCTCGAGGCTGACAAATCCATCCGCCCCGTCGGACCCGTCGTAGAGCGACCGGAGGACATCGCACGCGGCGCGGATGTCCTCCACCGCAAGCGCTTCGAAGATCGCGGCGGGCGCGTAGCCGGCGCCGCCGAGCTGCTGAATCTCCCGGTCGTAGGTGGCGCTGCCCGAGATGGCGCTGTGGAAGATCGTGGGGTTGGATGTGACCCCGCCGATGGCATCGCGGTCGACGCGGCGAGCGAGCTCGCCCGAGGCAATCAGGTCTCGGCTGAGGTAGTCAAGCCACACACTCTGGCCCTGGCCCCGAAGCTGTTGCAGCGGATTCGCCGGCATGGCCTACCTCCGAACGTGCGCCTGGCGGCGATGGCTTGCCATCGTGGCCCGCGACCGCGTCACAACCACGGAACCGGGTCGCGCCCGAACACGGGTATCGTAGCAACCGCCGTTGACGCCCCCGCAGGCCGATCGCTACGGGCTGTCGTCGCCGCGGCGCTCCAGCGCCTGGACCTTGCGAAGCCGACGCGCATAGCGCTCGACATCGGACGAGAACTCCGCTGCGAGAAATGCATGCACGATGTCGTGGATCAACGATAGCCCCACGACCCCTGAACCGAGAGAGAGCACATTCATGTCGTCATGCTCGACGCCCTGGTGCGCGGAGTAGGTGTCGTGGCACATGGCGGCACGGACGCCGTCGATCTTGTTGGCGGCTATGGCGGCGCCGACACCGCTCCCGCACACGACGATTCCGCGGTCGGCCCGACCCTGCACAACCTCTGCGCCAACTGCGGCGGCGATATCCGGATAGTCCACCGAGTCCGCCGAATCTGTTCCGACGTCGATCACCTCGTGGCCGCATCCCTCGACCATCTCGATGACCTCACGCTTGACCGCGAATCCGCGGTGATCGGCGCCCACCACTATCCGCACGCTGTCGCTCCTCTGGACCCGCTTCCCACGGGTGCGGACGCAGCCGTCGCTCCGCAGTGTCCGAGCGCGCGGCCCTCAGGACAAGTTCGGCGGCGGGCCAGCCGCGAGGTCGCACCGTGAGGGCCGGGCCCTTCGATGGACTCGGGACACGCCCACTGCAACCAGCCGCGCGGCCGATCGAGATCAGCCGAACAATCTAGCGAGGTCGATCTGATTTGCCGGGCGCGTCGCTGTCACGGCGGGTTTCGCCGGCACGGTCGATCGCCTTGTGAACTCGCTCGCCGACGTCCTGCACCAGTGCCTCGACCTTGCCGAGCGCCGCCTTGGTGCGCTCGTCCGCCAGTGCATCGTCAAGAGCCGCACGTGCTTGATCGCGCACCTGCCGCGCCTCACGCCGAATCCGCTGCGCATCGTCGCCCTCGAGCGCGCTCCCGACTCGGTCGCGCACGGCATCGATCCGCTGCCGGATCTCGTCCGCACGGTCGCCCGAGACTTCGTCGCGCACGCGATCCCGGAGGTCACCGAGCTGCGCTCGAATCGCTTTCCAGTCTCCGGACATCACAGACTCCTCGGGCGATCGCCCGCCGCTCACGAGCCTAACGCAGCGCACCGGCGCCCGGTGGGATCTCGTCCGCCGGCGCTATGCCTGCTCGAGCACCCGTCGGAGTGTGCGCAAACTCGACGACATCGCTGCCTGGGGATCGTCAAGCCGAGGATTCGTTTCGATCGCGAGCGGACCCGGATATCCGTGCCAGCGCAGGACCTGAACGGCGGACGCCAGAGCCGCTTCATCCTGAATGCCCGCGAGCAGCGCCAGGTGCTGGTCTCCGGTCGTGTCGTTGTCGTCGAAATGCACGTATCCCAAGCGATCGCCGGCCCGCGCGACTGATTCGGCGAAGTCCTCACCGACGATCTGGGTATGCCCGATGTCGAGGCACAGATACAGGTTCGCGTGGCCCGACTCCTCGATGAACTCCATGGTCGCGGCGACCGTCGGGAGACCCATTCCGGGAAAATGCTCGATGCCGAGCCTGATTCCGCGGATCTGCGCCTCGTCGGCGATGGCACGCAACGACTCGCGATAGCGATCGCGCGCCGGGGCGTCCAGCGTGGCCGGCGGACTCACATACGCAAAATTCGCCCCCAGCGCGTGCGCTTCGCCGAGCGCCAGCTGCACGTGCTCGACCGCGCGCTGCCGCGCATCGTCGGCATCGGAATCGAGGGCGAGACCGTCACGCAGGCCATGAGCGGCGGCAATCGAGCTGACACCGAACTGCTCGCGACGGTCGCCGATCGAGGCGAATCCAGGATCAACGTCGATCGAGTCGAATCCCGCGCTCGCGGCAAACTCCGCCGCGTCGGCCGGCGGGACCGGCAGCGACCAGAGGCACGCGGCGATCTGCATCGCAGGCGCTCAGGACCCTCGCGCGGTGAACCCGGCGCGAAGCTCCGCGAGGTTCGCGTCGGTCATCGACTCGAGATCAAATCTCGGCTCCCAGCCCCAGTCGGCGCTCGCGTCCGAATCGTCGATCGCCGACGGCCAGCTGTCCACGATGTCCGCGCGTACCGGGTCGGGCTTGAACTCGATCTCCACGTTCGGAAGACGGCGCGAGATCGCCGCCGCCATGTCCGTGACCGACGGCGCGGCGCCCACGATCGTGTAGACGCGCCGGCGAAGGCGATCGCCAGGCGCGTCGTTGAGCTGCATCAGCGCCCGCACGACATCCTCCACCCAGATCACGGGCACCACGGTGGTCGGATACACGTACGCCGTGTACATGCCCCGCCGTACGGCCTCAACGTACATCTCGCACACGAACGCGCTCGCGGCGCCGCCGCGCGGTGCGGTCGGCGCGACCATCGCCGACAGGCGTACGCCGCGGAAGTCAAGTCCGAAGCGCTGGTGGTAGTACGCGCCCAACCGCTCGCACGCGACCTTGCTGACGCCGTAGAGCCCGGCCGGCCACTGCGGCGTGTCATCGGTCGCCGGATCGGTGACGCCGGACCCGAAGGTGGCGATCGTGCTGGTGAACATCACCCGCTCGACGCCGTTGCGCCGCGCGGCCTCGAGCACGTTGCGCGTGCCGTCCACATTGACCCGCCAGGCGAGATCGGGCTGTTCCTCGGCGCGTCCCGAGAGAATCGCCGCCAGATGGAAGATCGCATCGGGGCGATAGCCGGCCACGACATCGTTGACGAAACGCGGGTCCTGAATCTCGCCCACGTGAACCTCGGCGCGGTCGAACGCGTCGGATCGCACCTCCGGTTCCGCGCTGACGTCCAGGACCGCGACCTGATCGCCGCGGGCGTCGAGCGCGGCGACCAGGCGAGATCCGATGCTCCCGCCGCCGCCCGTGATCAAAGCCCTCACGCGTCGGTTCTCAGGTTGGGCGCATTCGTCATGCCGGCGCGGCCGTCAGCGCGTCGCGGGCAGGCTCGAACTCGGCAAGACACTCCGGGTTGGCCAGCGCGTCGCGATTCGGGATCTGTTCGCCATGCAAGACCCTGCGCACCGCCAGCTCGGCGACCTTGCCGTTTCGGGTCTTGGGTATATCGGCCACCGCGAATATCCACTTCGGCACGTGACGCGGCGAGGCGTCCCGCCGCAAGATCGTCCGAATCTCCCGCTCGCGCTCGTCGGTGAGATCCTCGCCGACGCGCGGCACGACGAACAGCACGATCTGTTGCAACGCGCCCACGCCGTACCCCGCCGCCAGCGCCTCGACGATCCACGGCAACGCCTGCAACGGCCGGTAGATCTCGGCGGTGCCAATGCGCACGCCGCCGGGGTTCAGCGTGGCGTCGCTGCGCCCGTAGATGACGATGCCGCCGCGCTCGGTGATCTCGATAAAGTCACCGTGCCGCCACATGCCCTCGAACTCGGCGAAGTAGGCAGCGTGATACTTGCGTCCGTCGGGGTCGTTCCAAAACCTCACCGGCATGGATGGGAACGGTCGGCGGCACACGAGCTCGCCTTTCGCGCCCACCACCGCGGCGCCGTGGTCGTCCAACGCGACGACGTCCATGCCGAGGCCCAGGCACTGGATCTCTCCGGCGTGCACGGGCAGCAGCGGATTGCCAAGCGTGAAGCAGGACACGATATCGGTGCCGCCGGAGATCGAGGAGAGCCGCACCCGCCTGCCTACGTGCTCGGACACCCATCGAAATCCACTCGGCGAGAGCGGCGAGCCGGTCGACAGCACGGACCGCAGGCTCGACAGATCAGCCGAGCGCCGGGGGGATCCGCCCTCGCGCATGCTGGCCTCGATAAACGCCGCGCTGGTTCCAAAGGCAGTGATGCCCAGATCCTCCACCATGCGCCAGGGCGCGGCGAAGCTCGGATAGGCCGGGCTTCCCTCGTACAGCACCAGCGTACTCCCGCCCGCCAGCGCCGAGACCAGCCAGTTCCACATCATCCAGCCGCAGGTGGTGAAGTAGACGAGCACGTCCTCCTCACCAAGATCGGAGTGCAGCAGATGCTCCTTCCGGTGTTGGAGCAGCGTCCCGCCCGCGCCGTGGACCATGCACTTAGGCTCGCCGGTCGTCCCGGACGAGAACAGGATGTAGAGCGGGTGGTCGAACGGCAGAGATACGAACGGCGCCTCGCCCTCCGAACCGGCGGCGATGAACTCCTGCCACGGCTGCCAGCCGTCATCGAGCTCCTGCGTGAATCGACCCTCGTACGGCGCCACCACGACACGTTCCAGGGTCTCGATCGAGGCGGCCAGCTTCCGAACAGAACGTCGGACGTCGAACGGCTTCCCGCCGTATTCGTAGCGGTCGCTCGCGATCAGGACCTTCGGGCCGATCTGCCCCAGCCGATCGAGCGCCGCCCGCGGACCAAAGTCTGGCGAGCACGAGCTCCAGGTCGCGCCGATCATCGCGGCGGCAAGGAATGCGACCACCGCCTCGGGTCCGTTGACGAGGAAACCCGCCACCCGGTCGCCCGGGCCGACGCCCGCCGCTCGCAGCGCCCGCGCGGCGCGCGCGACGCACGCATACAGATCGGCGTACGTCAGCCGCTCGGTGTGACCCGACTCGGTGCGGGCGATCAGCGCGACGTGATCGTCCCGTCGTCGGAGCATGTTCCGGGCAACGTTGAGCCGGGCGCCGGGAAACCACTCGGTCCCCGGCATGCGGTCGGGACCCTTGGCCTCGTGGGGCGGCTGGTCAAACTCCACATCGGCGAACTCGGCCAGCAGCATCCAGAACGAGCCGCTCTCCTCGATCGACCAGCGGTGCAGCGCGGCGTAGTCGGGGAACGTCTGACCGGTTCGCTCCTCGGCGAGCCGCCAGAACGCCGTCAGGGATGCGATGGCGGCGTCGTGCGGGGACGGCGCCCAGAGCGGTTCGTCCGGCGGAGCGGTCACCGTTCGCGACCACTCAGAGGAAACAGGCGCGGGACGCCCGATTCGACGGGCCCGGCGTGGCCATCCGCGTCTAGCTTCAACACGCTATCCCTCGGGGCCGGCCCAGTCGGACGCCCGCCGCACAGCCTCCCGCCAGACGCCGCGCGAGGTTACCGAGACGTCGGCCGGCGGTTCGATCGCGGCGCCCGCGGGACGGATCGCCCGCAACTGCTCCGGCGACGACCACTCGCCGACACCCAGGCCCGCGAGGTAGGCCGCGCCCAGGGCGGTGGTCTCGAGCTGAGCGGGTCGGTGAATGGCACACCCGAGGATCGATGCCTGCAGCTCGAGAAGCAATAGATTGGCCGCGGCGCCGCCGTCGACAAGCAACGGACGATCGCTCGCGGGCATGATCTCAACCACGTCGGCGACCTGGTGCGCGATCGCCTCGAGGGCCGCGCGGCAGAGGTGCGCCTGCCCGACGCCATGCGTGAGGCCCAGGATCGCGCCGCGGGCGCGTGGGTCCCAGTGCGGCGCTCCGAGCCCGACGAACGCGGGCACGATGACCGCGCCGCGAGTGTCTGGAACCGTTCGCCCGAGACGCTCGGTCTCGTCGGCGCTCGCGATCAGCCGCAGCCCGTCGCGAAGCCATTGCACCAGCGCGCCGCCGACGAACACGCTGCCCTCGAGCGCGTAGGCGAGCCGATCGTCAATCCGCCAAGCAATGGTGGTGAGCAATCCGTCGATGTCGATCGGCCGCCGCGACCCGGCCTGTTGGAGCAAGAAGCACCCGGTGCCGTAGGTGACCTTGGTGTCCCCGGTCTCGGTGGCCAAGTGGCCGAACAGTGCGGCGTGCTGGTCGCCGGCGACCCCCGCGATGGGCAGACCGGCGCCGGTCGGTGCGTCCGGGCCAGTGGTCGCCACCGTGCCGGAGGACGGGACCACATCCGCCAGCGCCGCGCGAGGCACACCGAAGATCCCAACCAGCTCGTCAGACCATGAGCCGTTGTTTATGTCAAGGAGCAGCGTCCGCGAGGCGTTCGATGCATCGGTGATGTGTGCGCCGCCGGCAAGGTTCCAGATCAGCCACGAATCCACGGTGCCCAGGCGGAGCGTGCCGCGGTTCCGAGCGTCGGCCACATCGGCCGAGTCCTGGAGCAGCCACGCCATCTTGGTCGCGGAGAAGTAGGGGTCCAGCAGCAGCCCGGTGCGACGCCGGAGGTCCGGCTCGGCCCCGCTCTCTCGGAGCCGATCGCAGGCCCGCGCGGTCCGGCGGCACTGCCATCCGATCGCGGGCGCAAGCGGGCGTCCGGTCGCCGCATCCCACGCCACGATCGTCTCGCGCTGGTTGGTGATTCCGACGGCGGCGATCGCAGACTCGCCCGCCGCCGCGAGCGCCGCTCGCACCGCCGTCTCGACGCTCGACCAGATCTCACCGGCATCCTGCTCGACCCAGCCCGGGCGGGGGAACCGCTCGGCAAGCGGGGCGTATCCGCGCGCGACGATCTCGGCCTCCGCGTTCACCACAATGGCGGTCGTGCCGGAGGTGCCCTGATCGATTGCGACGATCATGCGCTCACGCAGCGTGGGCCAGACGGCGGCGTACGGTAGCATGGTGCCGTTGGAGGAAGGATGCCGGGTGGTTCTTAGCGACCAAAGCCTTCGAGAAGCGACCGCGTCCGGTCGCCTCAAGATCGACCCCTTCAGGGAGTCGGCGGTTCAACCCTCCAGCATCGACCTGCGCCTTGGGTCGGTCTTTCGGGTGTTTCGCAACCACTCCGACACGCACATCGACCCGCGCAAGGAGCAGATCGCCCTGACGGAGACCGTCGAGGTCGCGGATGGTGAACCGTTCGTCTTGCATCCGGGCGAATTCGCGCTTGGCGGCACTCTCGAAGCGGTCGAGATGCCGGATGACCTGGTGGGGCGAATCGAGGGCAAGAGCTCGCTTGGGCGGTTGGGCTTGATGGTGCACAGCACGGCCGGCTACGTGGACCCAGGGTTTCGCGGCAACCTCACGCTCGAGCTCGCGAACAACGCCACGTTGCCCATTTTGCTTTGGCCGGGCATGGGAATCGGACAGTTGTCAGTTCTACAGTTGACCACCTCGGCCGAGCGGCCGTACGGGTCGCCGGGGTTGAACAGCAAGTATCAGGACCAAGTTGCGTCAACGCCCAGCAGGGCACATTTGGGGTTTCGATAGGGTCGGGGCCCGCGATGGGAGCATCTGTGGCCAGCAATAGCAAGACAGCCGATCTCAAGGCGACTGGCTCCGAAGAAGAGCCGTTTCTCGAGTCCGCGGGGGGCGTCGTGTACCGCGTGCGTGACCGCGGCGTGCAGATCGCGGTGGTTCAGACTCAGCGAGGGGCGTGGGTTCTGCCCAAGGGCGCCGTGGAGCCCGGGGAGAAGCCCGAAGACGCGGCCATTCGCGAGGTCAAGGAGGAGACCGGCATCGTCGGCGAGGTGGAGCAGAACCTCGGCGAGATTCGCTATGAGGTGCGACCCGACCTCTGGACAGGTTTCGTCCCCAAGGTTGTGCATCAGTACTTGCTGAAGGCCGCAGGCGGGAACATTCGACCCGATCCGGCGGAACACGTCGAAGCCCGGTGGGTGAGCGTCGAGCACGCCAACCGGATGCTGCACCACGCCAACGAGCGCTCCGTGCTGATGCGCGCGGAAGAAACCCTCAGCCAGCACGAGTCCGACGAGATGAGCAGATGAACGGTTGCGCCCGGTCCGGCTGACCCGGCGCAGCTTCGTCCGGCTGGGGGCAGCCACCGCTCTCGCCGGCACCGTCCCGTGGCCAGCCGCCGCCACGCCGCTTGCGGCGGCTGGCAGCGGGGCCGTCCGCCTTGCGGGCGACGAGCCGTCCACACTCGATCCGGCGCTGGTACGTGACACGACCGCGACCGGCTACGCGGTCGAGATCTTCGCCGGCCTTACCCGGATCGGGCCGACGCTCGAGCCCGAAGGCGCGCTGGCGCGTGATTGGACCGTCGACGCCGGGGGACGCCGGTTCCGGTTTCAGCTCCGGCCCGGTCTCAAGTTCCACGACTCCACACCGCTGTCGGCCATTGATGTGAAGCGGTCGTGGGAGCGGGCACTCGATCCGGCGACCCGATCGCTCGCGGCTCCGGTGTTTCTCGGCGACATCGAGGGCGCCGAAGACGTACAGGCCGGCCGTACGCGCGATCTCGCGGGGGTGCGAACACTTGGCTCGTCGCGAATCGAGGTCACCCTCACGGAACCTCTGCCGTTCTTTCCCGCCAAGCTCGCCAACGGCCCCGCGTTGGTCGTGGACCATCGGGATGTCGCACGCGGGCCCCGATGGTTCCAGCGGCCGAACGGATCCGGACCCTACCGGCTGGCCGAATGGAGACCGCAGCAACGAATCGTGCTCGAGCGGTCGGACGAGTACATGCCCTCGACCAACGGTCCCGCGCGCGTCGAGTTCCTTCAACTCGTCGGCGGCGAGGAGCTGCTGCGGTACGAGCAGGACGAGCTCGACATTGCCCGGATCGGCGGGGCGAGTGTCGAGCGGTTCTCGGATCCGCGGGAGCCGCGCGCCGGCGAGCTGGTGCGCACTCCCACGCTGTCGCTGCAGTTCCTCGGATTTAACACGGCGCTGCCGCCATTCGATGACGCGGCCGTGCGGCGCGCCTTCGCGATGGCGATCGACCGTGCACGCATCAGCCGCGTGACGCTGCGTGGGCATCACGCCGAGGCCCGCGGGGTTGTGCCGCCGGGGCTCGCCGGCCACCGCGCCGACTACGCAGGGCTCGGATTCGATCCAGCCGCCGCTCGCTATGAGCTCACGCGGTCGCGATACGGATCGGCGGAAGCGCTCCCCGAGATCATCATGACCATGCCCGGCAGCGGCCTGGTCGCAGGGCCGCTCGTCCGCGCGATTGTGTCGCCGTGGCTGACGGAGCTCGGCGTGCGAGTCTCGGTGCAGCAACTCGATTTCGATGCTTTCATCACGGCGCTCGACGCGCCGGCTCACAGGCTCCAGTGCTTCATGCTCGGGTGGGCGGCCGACGTTCCGGATGCGTTCGATTTCCTGGACGTGCTGTTTCGCTCGGATCGACCGGACAACTACTGGCGCCTGAACGACTGGCTGGTCGATCTATGGCTGAACCGGGCTCGGCGATCCACCAACGAGGTCGAGCGACTGGCCAACTATGCAAAGGTGGAGGCCCGCATCGTGGAGCGCGCCGCGGTCGTGCCCCTCTTCTTCAGCGTGGATCATGACCTCGTGCAGCCGTGGGTCAGCGGATACAAGGGAAGGCCGATGGTGCGCGAGTGGCTGACCGAAATCTCGACGAGCCTTCCGTAGTGCGGGTTGGCCGACGTCGACTGCTTGCCGGAATGGGCGTGGCGGCCGTGTGGCCCGCGCTGGCCGCCTGCGGGGACGACGGCACCGAGGGTCCCGCGGGGGGCGGATCCGAGCGTCTCGAGCTGCTGCTGGATGAGCCCGCGACGATCGATCCGGCCCTGGCCTCGCTGCCCAACGAGTTCACGATCGTCCAGGCGCTGTTTGAGCCGCTGGTGACCATCGCGCCGGATGGAGCGCCGACGCCGGGCGTCGCGGAGTCGTGGCAGATCACCGACGCCGGCCGCGCCTACACCTTCAAGCTTCGCGAGAACGCGCGCTGGACGAACGGCGACGCCGTGACGGCCGACGATTTTGCCTGGGCGTGGCGCCGCAATCTCAGCCCGAAGCTGGGCGGCGCGTTCAACTATTTGATGTTCCCCATTCGGGGCGCCGAGGGCTTTGCATTCGGCATCGACAACGATGAGGAATCCGTTCAGGTGACCACGCCCGACCCGCAGACATTGCATGTGCGTCTGGTGCGGCCCACGCCGGGATTCCTGGCCCGGCTCGCAACGCCGACGTTCTATCCGCTGCCGCGGGCCGAGATCGAGGAGACCGGGCTGGCCTGGACGAGGCCGGCGAGCATTCGGGGGAACGGCGCCTATCGGCTCGCGCAATGGGACCCGTCAGGGGGAACGACGCTGTTTCGGAACGAACACCATTGGGGCGGGCCGGCGAGGTTCGCCAGTATCGTAGCTCGGTTTCCACCCGACGACGCATCACGGATCGGCGCGTTTCGCGGCGGGCTGGCGCACGCGGCCGAGGTCCGCGGCCGTGACTTCGCGGCCGCCTCTTCGGAGCCGGCGATACGGGAGCGGCTGCGCTTGTTCGAGCGATCCGGGAGCTGGTTCGTCGTCCTGAACACGGCAAAGCCACCGTTCGACCGCGCGGCGGTGCGCCGGGCGCTGTCGCTCGTGCTCGACCGGCCGGGGCTCGTCACCGCCGTGTTTGACGAGCCGACGCTGCCGGCCGGAACGATCACGCCGCCGAGCGTGCTGGGCCGAGAGCCCGCGACGATGGAGCCGGACATCGAAGCAGCGCGCGCGCTGCTCGCTGGCGCGGGATTCCCGGGTGGGCAGGACTTCCCGGCGGTCCGGTTTACGTATCACCGCACCCCCACGTGGCAGCGGCTCGCCGGCGAGCTGAGCGCCCGCTGGCGCGACGCCCTCGGGATCACGCTGCTCCCTGACGAGCGCGACTGGCGCGACTTCCTGTCCTTTACCGACGACCCCGGCGACTTCGACATGTATCGCGGAGGCTGGACGTCGGAGTACGCCGACCCGGTCAACTGGTATGACGATCTCTGGCGATCCGAGCGCGACTACCTGCGGGCGCACTGGATCGACTCGGAGTTCGATGCGCAGCTCGAAATCGGCGCGCACAGCCGCGACCCGGCGGAGCGCATGAACGCCTATGCGGCGGCCGACGCCGCGCTCGAGGCCGGCGTGCCGGCGATCCCGATCGGCTACCGCGCCGCCGCATACCTGCTCAAGCCGGAGGTCTCGGCGTTCCGCGTCGACCCCGTGGGCGGCGCGATCGATGTGGGGGCCGTGAGCCTCGACGGCTGATAGCCGCCGAGGCCAGCCGCTACCGCTCGATCGGCGTCCCGATCATGGAGCCCCACTCGGTCCACGAGCCGTCGTAGTTCGTCACGTTCGGCAACCCCATGAGCTCGTGCAGCGCGAACCACGTGTGCGACGAGCGCTCACCGATCCGGCAGTACGCGACGACGTCGCGGTCGGCAGTCGCGCCCTTGCCACCGTAGATCTCATGCAGCTCGTCCGCGGACCTGAACGTGCCGTTCTCCTCGTTGACGGCCGTCGCCCATGGCACGTTCTGAGCGCCGGGAATCCGTCCCATGCGCTGCGCGGTCTCGGGCAATCCGGGCGGCGCCATGATCTCGCCGGCGTATTCGGCCGGCGACCGTACGTCGATCAGCACCCTGTTCGCATCCCCAAGGCCGCTCTCGACATCGGCCTGGCGGGCGCGCAGCCCCCAGTCCGCCTCGGGCGCCGAATACGATGCGGGCTCAATGTCGGGCGCATCGGTGGTGAACGGCCGTCCTTCCTGCTCCCACTTCAGTCGACCGCCATTCATGAGAGCGACATCCGCGTGTCCGTAGATCTTGAATATCCAGTAGGCAAAGGCGGCGAACCAGTTGTTGTTGTCGCCGTAGAGGACCACCTTGGTGTCGTTGGCGATCCCGGAGGCGCCGAGAAGCTCCTCCCACTGCTCCCTGGAGGCGATGTCACGCCTGATTTGGTCGGAGGTCTGCGTCTGCCAGTTCCACCCAACCGCCCCGGCTAGGTGACCGGCCTCGTAGGCAGTGGTGTCCACATCGACCTCGACCAGGCAGACACCTGAGTTTCCTCCGTTCTCGGCCACCCAATCGGTGCTCACCAGAGCGTTAGGGTTCGCGTATTCGGCCATCGGTCCCGCCCTCCTCGAACGAAGTTGAGAAACTACGCCAACACGGCTGTATCACAATGCTGGCAAAGCATTCGGCGGATGCCAATCCGGTCTAGCAAGGACAGGGGGTGAGGGTGGTCGACAGCCTCTATGGTGGGCCCGGACATTCGGTCGAGGCGGTCGAGGTCCATCGGCGAACCTCCGGACGCCTGGCGTTCGCCGTCACCCGCGATCCCGATGGGTCATGGTGGCTGCACGTGCAGCCGGCGCCCGGACTGACCAGCATGTCGCGGCAGTTCCGCGAGAGCCACGCGCTTCGCGCGATGGGATTCGAGCCCGTAGGCCGGTGCCGGTTCTGGCCGGTGGCCTGCGTGTTCGGCGGCTGCTACGCGCGATCGCTCGCCGCCCCGTCCGACGGGGACTTAGGCGAGGCGGCCGCGGCCGAAATCGGGCGGCGCCTGGAGCCGAGCGTTGACGCCTTGCTGGATGTCGCCCTGGACCTTGCGCGGATCGGAATCGACATGCGGACGCCAGAGCGCCGGTAGGGCGCCTCGACCGGCGTGGCGTTGAATCCGGCGTCTGGACAGTGCGACGATGCGCGCGTGCGGACCGTGACGTTGCGCCGAGACACCTGGCGACTCCGCGCTCTCGCATTTGTCGTGGCGGCCGTGGCGGCCGTCGCCGGCGCCTCCGGAACCGCCGCGGCCCAGCCGCCCGATTTCGCCGCGCCGAACGGGTGGTTTTATAGCCAGACGGGCTCGGGCGATGGGTCCGGATACATCGTCTCGAACGACGACGGCATCCCGTTCTGGACGACGTTTTATGCGGCGGGCGGTGTCGCCCAATTGGGATACCCGGTGTCCACCCGGTGGACGGACGGCCCGTTCACGCTTCAGGCCTTTCAGAAGGGCATCCTCCAGTGGCTCGACGGGCGCGGCGTTCGCTACCTCAACATCTATGACGATTTGAGCGCGGCCGGGCACGACGCGTGGCTCGACAGCGCCAAGAGCGTCCCCGTCCCCTGGGACTTCCCGAGGCCGCCGGACGAGCCGTTCGACGCCACGATCGCGCGGCACCTCGAGCTGCTCGAGCTGAATCTCGACATCAAGGCCCGCTGGTTCGAGCGCGCCAACTGGATCGACCTGTACGGCCTGCCGGTCGCCTACGACGATCGCGGCGGCTTGCGCGTCCTGCGCGCGCAGCGGGCCGTGTTCCAGCAGTGGATGATCGACACCGACTTCTCGGATCCAGGGGGCGTCGTCATTGCCAACGGCGGCGATCATTTCAAGCAGGCCGGCCTCATCCCCGAGGCCGCCACGGCGCCGATCGCCGCGCCGAACCCGTCCGCGGGCCGCATCGCCTTCCTCAGCAACCGCGATGGCCCGTGGGACCTCTACACGATGGCGCAGGATGGAACGGACACCCGCAGATTGACCGTTGGGGCAGCGGTGAACGGACGGGCGGTCTGGTCGCCCGACGGCACCAAGATCGCGTTCGCGAGCTTTCGCTTCGGCAACTTCGACGTGTTCGTGATCAACGCGGACGGCACCGACCTGCGCCAGCTCACCGTGCATCAATCCACCGATTGGGAGCCGGCCTGGTCGCCGGATGGCGAGACGATCCTCTTCATCAGCATGCGGACCGGGTCCGGCGGCCTCCATGCGGTGAGCCCCGCGGGCGGCGAGGTCACGCGCTTCTCGGATCGGCTCGGCAAGTACTGCTATCCGGTGTACTCGCTAGACGGGACGCAGCTCACGTATCGCTTCGGCACGCAGGTCACGGTGGCTCACGTGGCCGGGTTCGACTCGCCGGATCACGTGCAGACCCCGCTCGCCGAGGGCACGCAGCCGGCTTGGTCGCCGGATGGATCGCGCATCGTCTTCGCGCGGTTCGTGGACGGCAGCTACGAGATCTTCACGATCGGCGCCGACGGGAGCGCCGAAACCCGCCTCACCACCAGCCCGGTGCCGGACTGGACGCCGATTTGGTCGCCGGATGGCAGCCGGATCACGTTCGCCCGGTTCGTCGGCGGCGACTGGGAGCTGTTTCACATGAATGTCGACGGGAGCGGCCTCACGCAAGTCACCGACAACCAAGGGCACGACATGCTCCCCGTCTGGTCGCCGGTCTGACGGGGCGGCCGCGAGATTCCTCGCTCCGCTCGGAATGACCCTCAGGCGGTTTCGGGGATTTGCGGACCAGGCCGGTAGGGGTATTGAGGCGCCGCGACGGCGCTTGTCTCAGCTACAGGCGTCGAACGCTTCCCGCTCGATGATGGATCCGTCCGCCGCGAACCCGAAGTCGGCGGCTGGCTCGACGACCTGACACGAATCCGGAAGGTCCAGCAGAGTCGACTCGCTCAGCCAGAAGGTCTCGAGCTCGAGCGTATTGGCGATGCGGCCCACCCTCGGCGCCGGACCGGCCGTCCGGCGCGCCAGCCACAGGCCCGTCTCATACGCCTCCCGATCGGTCGGGAGCGTCAGCGGAATGTTCCCCAAACGGAGCCCCATGCTGGTCAAGATATTCGCGGCCGTGGCGGCCGGGTCGTTGGCGTCCACGAGCTTCCGGCTCACCATGTCCGCCATCCCGACGCCGGCGCCGTTCCCGTGGCTTGCCTCGGTGAGACCGAGCGCGGCGATCCACCCATAGTCCGGGGCGCGCGGAAGCTCCGGCAGCCGGCGCCACATGCCGATCACGTTCGGGTCCATGCCGGTGCCGGAGATGTTCTTTCCGATTCGATCGACGATCAGGAGGTCGAGCCGGTCAAGCGGTATCCGCGGCAACACGCCGTTCGCGACCTCGAGGAGGCGTCGATCTGTCTCGACGAATCGCCCGCCTTCCACGATCTCGAGCAGGTAGGGCCGGTCGAACGCGTTCTCGACCAGGGCCACGCCGAACCATATGTTCGCCCGCGCCGCCGCCACGTCGGCGGCCGCGGGAATGATCTCGGCCAGCGGGTGCGCATGGATCGATTCGGCCCCGGCGCGATTGCCAAACCCGATGACGAGCATCTTGGACAGGCCGCTCTCGACCGGGCCGCGGAACGACGTGTGCGGCTTCACGCGGCCGATCACGACGATGCCGTCCGCCGCGGCGGCGGCGGCGTCAAGGTGAACGACCGCGCCCGACGCCGTGCGCCCGACTTCCACCGTATCCATGGTCGCGCGCACCGGCACGCCCAGCGTGCGCTCGTCGATCCCGTAGTCCGCCAGCACACCGGCCTGACCTTCCGCCGTGCCGCCGCCGTGGCTTCCCATCGCGGGCACGATGAACGGGCTCGCGCCCACGCCGCGCAGCTCTGCGATCAGGGTCTCCAGAACGCCGACGATCGGCGAAATCCCGCGCGACCCCACACCGATCGCGACCGTCGAGCCCCGAGCGGGCGCAAGCTCGGCCAGCCGCGCTCGCACGCGCTCGGCCAGCGCCTGCCGGAACTCAGGGATCTCGGCGCTGGCGAAGCGCTGACGCACGAGCCGCATCGCGGGCGCTGGAGCGTCGTCACGCGGCAACATCCGGCGAGTGTATCGAAGGGCTGAATCGAGAGGTGGCCGCGCGGCCGCGGGTGCGGCACGCTTGACGCCATGCGCGCGGCCGTCGTGACCGATATTCACGGGAATCTCTATGCCTTCGAGGCGGTTCTTCGTGATATCGATCGGGTGGCGCCAGACACCGTCGTGTTCGGGGGCGACGCGGCGCTCTTTGGCGCGCACCCGCGCGAGTGCTGGGAGCGGGTCCGGGACCTCGGCTGGCCGGCCGTCCAGGGCAACACCGATCGATACATCAACGACCTCGAAGGAAAGCTCGAGTCCCTGGGGCCGGATGAGGCGTCGTTCGCACGCTATCTCGAGCGAATCGTTGGCTGGACTCGGGACGCCCTCGGCGCGGCGCTGACCGGCGCGCTTGGCGAGATGGGGACATCCGTCCGGCTCGATTCCGGCGCGGGCGCAATCCTCGTGGTCCATGGCGTGCCCGGAAACGACGAGGTCGGCTTGTTTCGCAACGACGGCGACGGCGCCATCTCGCGGAAGCTCGGCGAGCCCGATGCCGCGGTCATAGCCTGCGGCCATACCCACATGGCCTTCGTTCGCCACGTCAGCGATGCGTTGGTGGTGAACTGCGGCTCGGTTGGCCGCAGCCACGATGGCCAGCCCGGCCTGGCTACCTACGCGGTGCTCGACGACTCGGCCGGCCTCTGGTCGGCAACGATTCGCCGTGTGCCGTACGACCACCAGGCCGCGTATCGCGAGGTCGCGCGGCTGGGTGTTCCGGTATCCGATGCGATGGCGAACACGCTGACTACAGCGCTAGCGCCGGTCTGAGCGTTCGCGGCCTTCGCCACTTATCTCAAGGTCTAACCCGTGAGTGCGAGCCCTTGGCCATCCCGCTCGTTGGGCCCATCCCAGCCGGATGGCTTGCGAACGGCGCCGCCGTCTGGCCGTCTGCGACACTTGCCGCCGGACCGGCGATCGCCGCGGTCCCCATTGATATCCGTGCACGACCGTTCAGCTGAGCGTTCGATCGATCGGCGATTGCGCTCTCACTCCGGGGCATTCGCGTAGTGCCGATCGTGATTGGAATGCTCGCGGCTGTGGGCAGACCCGGCCTCACGGACACGCGCAACACGTCCAGTCGGGCTGCCCCGGCGTGATGGCGGCGCTCGGCCGGCGCCGTCTGCTCTGGGCATGGGCCGCTGTTCTGGCGGCCCTGGTCGTCGTGCTGGTGCTGGCCGAACCGGCGCGCGAGGCGTTGCACGTCTTCCTGAACGGTCTGCGCACGTCGCCGCTCGAGTTGACGTCCGAGGACGCGACCGGGCCTCGGGGCGAGCCGGAGCGGGCGGCGGCGGACGGGCCGGTCACGCTATCCCCCGACGCGTTCACGGTCACCGAAGTACAGCCGACCAAGACGGTCGCTAACCCGTCCGACGAGGACCTGGAGCAGGCGGGGATCGTGCCGACCACGATCGCGGCCCCCGCCGGTTACGAGCAATCGCCCGAGCAAACCGTGACCAGCGGCGGCGTGTGGTCAATCGAGATCGACATCGAGGAGCTCCAGGCGTTTCTCACGTCGTCGGAAGTACGGATTCCGCTGCCGCGGGCGCTCGAGCGTGCGGTGCTGGACGTGTCCGGCGCGGCGCTCGCCAGCACCGTATGGCCACCGTCCGCCGGAACGAGTACGCCGCTGGAGTTGCATCAGCTCCGGGCGCCCCGCGTGACCGGGCCTCCGGAGCTCGACCTCGAGCTTGTCGCCGAAGCCATCCTGCGCGAGCTCTTGCCGCCCGTCATCGCTCGCGGAACCTCCGTCCGCGACATCCCCATCCTGCGTCAGACGCTCGGTCTGCCGGCGCCGGCCGACGCCGAGAGCGGGGCGCCGCAGGTCTTCGCACTGCCAGACGGACAATCGATCGCGACTTGGACCTCCGATCAGGCCATGATGGTGCTGATCGGGCCGCTCGACCCTGACGCGTTGTTGCGCGTTGCCGCCACCGCGAGACCCGCCTGAGCCATGGACGCCCCGGCGATCCACCTGACGAACGTCCACAAGTCCTTCGGGGCGACGCACGCGGTGCGGGGCGTGAGCCTCGACGTGGGAGCGGGCGAGGTCTTCGGGTTTCTCGGACCAAACGGCGCGGGCAAGAGCACGCTGGTCAATATGGTCCTCGGGCTCGTGCGACCCACCGCGGGATCGATCGAGGTATTCGGGCACGCGGCCGGGACGCTCGAGGCCCGCCGGCGCACCGGGTTCCTGCCCGAGACGTTTCGCTTTCACGAGTGGATGCGCGGTCGCGAGCTGCTCGAGTTCCACGCCCGACTCGCCGGGGTGCCCAGGGACGGGCGACGGCAACGCGTGGGACAAATGCTCGAGACGGTTGGTCTGAGCCGGCGCGGCGACGACCGGATATCAAGCTACTCGAAGGGGATGCAGCAACGCATCGGCATCGCGCAGGCGCTGGTTGGCGACCCGCGTCTGGTGATACTGGACGAGCCGACGTCGGCGCTGGACCCCATCGGCAGGCGCGATGTTCGCGACCTCATTCGACGCCTCAAGTCGACCGGCACGACCGTGTTCTTGAACTCGCACTTGCTCTCCGAGGTCGAGCGTGTGTGCGACCGCGTCGCGATCATCGCGCGCGGCGAGGTGGTGGCGAGCGGCAACCTCGCCGAGCTGCTCGAGACGCTGGAGGTCGAGCTGCGGCTCGGCGACGGGGCCGAGGCGGCGCTCGAATCGCTCGAGGACGAGGTTGGGCCGGCGCAGTCGGTCGATGGACGCTTCGTCCTGCGCGTGGCCGATGAGGAGGCGGTGGCCGCGCTGGTACGCCGGCTGGTCGCTTCGAACGTGCCCGTGTACGACGTGCGGATGCGGGCCGACACGCTGGAGGACCTGTTCGTGCGCCTCGCGGAGGGCAGCGGCGAATGAAGGCCTTGCTGATCGCCGAAGTCACCCTGCGAGAGGCGCTGCGACGGCGCATCGTGCTGGCGGCGGCGATCGTGACCCTCGGGTTCGTGGCCCTCTACACGGTGGGCGTATGGTTCGGGTTCCGCGAGCTCCAGGCGGATCCCGACATGGGCGCCCTGGAGCAACGCGCGATTGTCGGCGTGCTGCTTTCGGGCGGCATGTGGAGCTTGAACTTCGTCGTGTCGCTCCTGGCGATCTTCCTGGCGGTCGGCTCGATCTCAGGCGAGGTCGCTCAGGGCACCCTGCACGCCGTGGTGGCGCGCCCGGCCCGCCGATGGGAGATCGTGCTCGGAAAATTCGCCGGTCAGACGCTGATGATCGCCGGCTTCGTGGCCGTGTCGTCCGCCGCGATGCTGGGCGCGGTGCGGTTGATCACCGGCCAGCTGGCCGAACGCGCGTGGATTGCGCCGTTTCTGATGTTGTTCGGCGCCATCGTGCTCATAGGGATCACCACTGCGGGCAGCGCTCGGTTCGGCACGCTGGTGAACGGCGTGACGGTCTTCACGCTGTATGCGGCGGCGCTCGTCGGTGGTGTGATCGAGCAGATCGGCGTCTTTCTCGACAGCGTCGTGATGTTCGATATCGGCGTGGGGACGAGCTTCTTCATGCCAACGCGCGCCCTGTGGGACATGGCCAGCGCTCAGTTCGCACCGCCGGGAAGCAGCGCCCTGAGCATTGACGCGGGTCCGTTCGGCTCGCTCAATGGACCATCGGGCTGGATGCTGCTAGTCGCGGGCGTGCACGTGGTCCTCATGCTTGCGATCGCGGTGCGCGTCTTCCAGCGACGGGACCTCTGAGGTCGTCGCCTACAATGAATGCGGCCGGGCCGCACCTGAAAAAGTGAGCCCATGACCGATCCGCTGCGCGTCGGTCTGATCGGCGCGGGCAGGCACGCCGTCGAAACCCTCGTGCCGGCCCTTCAATCGCTGGACGGCGTGGACCTCGCGGCCTTCTCCGACCCCGACCCGCAAGCCGTACGGGCGGTCGCGCACGGCGCGGCTGAGATCTTCGCGGATGTGCGAACGCTGGTCGCGGCGGATGTCGCGGACGCGGCCGTCGTTGCCACGCCGCCGGACGCGCTGGCGTCAACCGCGCTGGCGTGCCTGGAGGCCGGTCTGCCCACACTGGTCGAGAGACCGTTTGCGCTCGATCGCGAGGACGCACAGCGCATGACGGCGGCGGCGCAGGCACGAGACGCCCTGCTGATGCCCGGGTTCGCCCTCCGATTCGCCGATGTCCGGACTCGCGCCCGATCGCTCCTGTCGCGCGGAGTGATCGGCGATCGGCGAGCGATGCTCGCCTCGGTGGGCGGATCGCGCGGGGATGGACGCGAAGATGCGGCCGTGGGCGGCGCGCCGACCGCGGCGGCCGTCGAGACCATTGACCAAGTCCTGTGGTTGCACGGCGGTCGGGTCGTCGAGGCGCTTGCGCGCCAGAACGCGGCGAACGATCTGACAGTCGCCATCGTCACCTTTGCGGACGGTGTGTCGGCGACGTTGACGTTCGCGCCGGCGCAAGGTCCGGCGTTCAACTGCATCGAGGTCATCGGCGACGCGGGCCGGGTCCGATCCGACTGGCCTACCGGAACGATGACCGTCGAGTCGGCCGCGAGTCACGAGTTCGACGCGCCGACCACGCTTCAGCTCACGGATGTCGCCTCGAGTTCGATCTACCAGGCCGAGTTGCGCGAGTTCGTCGGCGCCATACGCACGGCGCGAGCGCCCGGGGCCGCGGGCCAGGACGCGGTTCGCGCCCTGGCTGTCTTCGAGGCGATCCGCGAATCGGCCGAGCGCGGTGAGCCGGTAGACATCGACGACCCGGTGGAGCGCACGACGCCGCTGGGGCCCGGACGCGACGCCGAGGCACGGGTACGACTGCAGTTCACCTACTCATCCGACAAGATTCAGTCACCGTTCGTGTACGAGTTGTCGCGGCGGTTCCACCTGAAGTTCGATATCCGGCGCGCCGACGTCGACGCCGGCATCGGCTGGGTGCAGCTGATGCTGGAAGGGGATCGGTCCGAGATCGACGCGGCCGTGCACTGGGCCGAGCAGCAGGGGATACGCGCCGATCCGGTGGAGGGGGACGTCTACACCGAGTAGCGGCGCTCGCTCAGGCGTCGCGTTGCCGCAGGATCTCCCGATAGAAGTCGACGGTCTCGCGCGCGATGCGTGCCTGCGTGAAACATTCCAGTACCCGCGCACGGCCGGCCTCGCCGAGCCGCCGGCGCGCGTCCTGGGAGTCGCGAAGCCGTCGCAGTGCGGCGGCAAGCGCGGCCGCATCGCCGGCTGGGACGACCTCGCCGCCATCGCCGACCACTGCCGGCAGCTCGCCCGAGTCGGAGACCACCGTGGCGACGCCGCATGACATGGCCTCGACCGCCGAGCGCCCAAACTGCTCGGTCCACCCGCGGCGTCCAACCGTGGGCTGCACGAGCACGTCAAGCGACCGATAGAACTCCGGCATTGCGCGGCTTGGCACCGAACCGAGGAACATGACCGAGCCGCCGGCGGCCCGCCGGCGCAGGCCGGGTTCGGCCGGGCCGCCGCCCGCGATTCGGACTTCGACCTCACGGCCCAAGCGAGCCGCGGCGTCGATCAGCACATCCACGCCCTTCTCGGGAATCAGCCGGCCGGCGTAGCCGACTCGGAATCCCTGGCCCGCAGACGCCCGATCCGCGGGCGCGAACGTTTGCGGGTCCACACCGAACTGCGGGATGACCCGCAGCCGACCGCGAAATCCTTTGTCGCGCAAGACCCGCGCCGCCGATTCGGTGCCGGCGATCCCCGCCGCGCGAGCGAACACATACCGCTCGAACCAGCGGAACGGCGGTGGATAGCTGCGCCGCAGGTTCTGCCACGCAAAGAACACGCACGGCGCGCCCACGCGCCGTCCCGCGCGGCACGCCAGGACGGTCGCCAGGTTGTACGGCTCCTCGTCGATGTGCAGCAGGTCCGGCCGTCGGGCGCGCGCGACCCCGTCCAGCCCGCGGAAGCTGTAGAGGTGGTAGCGGCCGTTCATCCGCAGCGGCGTGACCTCGGAGCTGTACCCGACCGGCTCGACCGGCTCGGCGCGGTGGGGAACCTCGTTCTCGACCCAGCGATCCGGAATCACCGCATGCAGATCCACGTCGGGAAGTCTGGCGATTTCGACGAGCTTGTCGTGATAGGCCGCCACCGTGAGCGCCTTGGAGGCCAGCACCACCTTCACCGCGCGACCTCAGTGTAGATCTCGTAGGTCGCCGCGGCCGTCCGCTCCCATGTGAATGTGCGGGCTCGCTCGAGCCCGGCGGCACGCAGACGCTCGGCGTGGCCGCGATCCTGCAAGACGCGTATCGCCGCGTCGGCCCAGCCATCGTCGCTGTCCGGTGGAACCAGCATCCCGGCCTCGCCCACGACCTCGGGGAGCGACGTGGCGTCGGCCGCGACGACGGGCACGCCGCTGGCCATCGCCTCGAGCGGCTCGAGCCCAAACCCTTCATAGCGGGAGGGGAACACGAACAGCGAGGCCGCGCGAAAGACCGCCGGCTTCCGGCGCTCGTCCAGCGGTCCGCGCACCTCGAGCCACGGCGCCGAGTCGATGTCCTGACCGCGGAACCAGTCCACGAAGACCCGGCTGCCGGGCCGCGGCGACCGGCCGTAGACGACCAGTGGAACCCCGCACTCGGCCCATACGCGCGGCCATGCGCGGAGCAGCACGCCGAGGTTCTTGCGACGGTCGAGCGATCCGAGATACAGCGCGAACCGGCTCGGGAGGCCCTCGACATCGGATCCACGAGAATCGCCCGACTCGCCGGGGCCGAACCTGGAATCAACGCCAAGCGGGACTACGCGGATCCGATCGGCCGGGACATCGAGCCGCCGCTCCAGGTCGCGTCCGGTCCACGCCGAATCGGCGATCACGCGCTCGGAGCGACGGATTCCGAGCCGCACCAGCAGACGGTAGAGGCGCTGACCCGCGCCGGCGCCGTATGCGTCCAGGACGAATGGAATGACGTCATGGGCCGTCACCACGCTGCGCGGATCGACGATCGGGGGCGCGAGGTAGGGCACATGCCGGACATCCGCCCGGCGAGCTCGCCGCGGCCACTGCACCTGCTCCCATGCCACTTTGCCGAGACGACGCGAGCTCGAGTGGCCGGGCGCGTGCTCGCTGAGATGGACGTCAGGAAAACCTCGACGGAGCGCGTCGGCCAGATGGATGAGGTATTGGCCCGAGCCGGTGTCCGGATGCGCTCGAAAGTAGGCGTTGATCTCTACCCGCACGGCGCTGCACGAACCTGTCTACGTGTCGGCGTTGATCCCAAACCTTCGGAACAAGCCGAGGGCGACGGTATCGTCCGGGCTCGAGATCCGCTTGAGTTCGAGCAGCGCGCCCAATAGCGCTCCGGCCACCACGTAGACCCACGACCAGGTCAGGAGACCGAACAGCACGGGCGTCAGCAGGTGGAGCGTCCAGGTGGCTGTGGTGGTCCTACGAGCCACCAGAACTATCAAGATCCAGGTGCCGAACAGGCACAGCAGGATCAACGGCTGGCTGACCAGCAAGGCCCACGAGAGCGTGGTGGTGCCGCGACTGCCACGGAAGCGCGTGAACACCTGCCACATGTTCCCGGCCGTCACGGCCGTGATCGCCGTCAGCAATGCGATTTCGTCACCGGGGAACAGAACGCGGGCGATCGTGACCACTGTGACCGCAACCGCAGCATTCCCAATCAGTGTGAGCACGCCGGGGAGCTTCCCGACGTTGAACAAGGTGTTGTAGACACCCAGATTGCCGGACCCGACCGACCGCAGGTCGGAGCGGCGCAGGATCGCGGTTACCAGGAGCGCGATCGGCACGCTGCCCAGGCCATACGCGCCAAGGCCCAGCAGCACGTAATCCTGAGGATCAGCCGTCAGCAACGCCTCCACCACAACCTCTAGTCTACTCAGTCACCGGTGGTCGGTCGGGGCTCGCCACGGCTGGCCTCCCGGTAGGCGGCCAGCAACGCACGCGCCGAACGCCGCCACGAATACGCGCCGCGCCGTTCGCGCCCAAGCCGGCGAAGCTCCCCGCGACGCTCGTCGCTGTCAAGCACCTCGACTATGCCGCTCGCGATCGACTCGGGATCCTCAGGATCGATCAGAATCGCCGCGCCGCCGGCGACTTCGTGCATTCCGCTTCGATCCGACGTGACGACCGGGCACTCGCACGCGAACGCCTCGAGGATCGGCAGGCCGAAGCCTTCGGCAAAGCTCGGGTACACCAACGCGCGCGCGAGCGTGTAGAGCGCCCGCAGCGTGGCCTCGTCTACGTGTCCGACGAAGCGAACGGCGCCGTCGCCGGCCGCGTGAACCTGGTCGTACACCCTGTCCACCAACCAACCCTCGCCTCCAACGTGAATCGCCGGCACCCGCTGGCCAGTTCGCCGCGCGACGATGTCCAGGGCGGCCGCGAGCCCCCCGAGGTTCTTGCGCGGGTGGATGGTGCCGACGCTGATCACGAACTCCTCCGGCAGCTCGAGCTTGCGGCGGACGGCCGCCAGCTCGCCGGAATCGGCAATGGGCGCGAAGTCCGCGGCAACCGCATTGGGCACGACGCGAATTCGATGCGGACGCACGCCCAATCGCTGCATCAGATCGCGCCTGGTGGTCTCGGACACGGCGACCACGAGGCGTGCCCGATCGATCGATCGAGGCACGGCCTCTTCCAGGAAGCGTCGCTGCGCCGGGTGCGCGTCCTGCGGCCTGGTCACGAACGACAGATCGTGAATGGTCACGACACCGGGCGCCGCGATTCGCGGCGGCAATGTGAAGTCAGGCCCATGGAACACATGCACGGGGCCGATGAAGACCTCGACCGGCAGGGGCAGCCGCAGCTTGTGCCACGCGGCAAGCGCGACTCGCGGCGACGCGGGCAGCCGGCGAACCCGAACGCGGTCGTAGGTCGTCAGCGCATCGACCCAGCGAATCGGCCCGCGGTGCGTGTAGAGCAGCCTCAGCTCCGGGCGCTCGGGCACATCGATCAGCGCCCTGGTGAGATCGCGCGTCACGCGGCCGATCCCAGCCCGCTGGGTGGCCGCGGAGGTGAAGTCGATGCCCACGCGCATACGGGTCTACCGCCGCTTGAGGCGCGTGACCGTGAATACGATCGCGCCGCAGAGCATGACGCTCCAGTACGAGATCGCCCGGTCGACGATCGCGGCCGCGCCGGCCGATCCGCTCCCGATCCCGACCAGGCGCAGCAATCCCAGCAGCCCGCCCTCCACGGCGCCGAGCCCGCCGGGCGTGGGCACCGCCAGCAGCAGCGAAGCGGCCGTGCCGATGAACACGATCTCGGCCACGCCGAGATCGATCCCGAGGCCGCGCGTGACCAGCGCAAGGCGGAGGAGCTCGAGCGACCAGATGCCCAGGCTCAGCACGAGCAGCAGCGGTCCGCTGCCCCAGGTGAAGCTGTCGAACGCGCCGCTGTGAAACCGGTCGTAGATCCCCTGCGCCCGCGGCGGGAACAGTCGAAAGACCGGGCGCCCGAAGATCAGCATCAGCGCCAGGGCCACGGCCAGAGCTCCGAGCGCAATTGCGGCGATGGCGATGATTCGGCCGACCTCGTCGCCCACCCGCGGCGAGCGCACGACGAAAGCAGCGCTGATGAGCACCAGTCCGATGAGCGTGCCGACGTCGAACACGCGCTCGGTGAAGATCGTCCCGAGCGTGCGCGTAAGCGAGGTCGCGAAGTTCGCGCGCGCCATGTACGCGCGATACACGTCACCGAGCTTGAGCGGCAGCAGGCCGTTGACGAACCACGAGATGAAGAGGATCTGGAACAGCGCCCAGTTCCGATAGGCCGGGTATGGATCCTCTCGGTGCGCCGCGTTGTCGAGCAGAATGCGCCAGCGCCAGGTGCGGATGGGAAACGCGAGGGCGAACACGCCGTACGCGCCCACGATCAGCCAGGGGTTGGCGCGGCGGAGCGTCTCGAGGATGTCCTCGACTCTCAGGTCCGCGATGATCCACACCGCGACGAGGATGCCGGCCGCGATGGCGAAGCTGAGGAGCGTCCGGACGCTGAGGACGCGCCGGATCAGCCCGCCGTGGGTGATCTCTTCGGCGATCTGAGGAGCTATCGGGTCGTCGACGTCGGGTGTCTTCACGTCACTGGCGACTCGGCCCGGAATCGCTGCGGCCTCTGCCGCCCCTCGAGCGCATACGTCAGCGCGATGAACGCCGCGAAGACGAGGCCCATCCCGCTGACGAGCAGGCTGTCGACGAGATTGTGCGTCGCGAACGCGACGATCCCGCCAAGCGCGCCGACGGCCAGCCACTCATTGGGCGTGCCGCGCGACCGACGGATCGCCCGCACGCCGCGCGCGAGCGCCCAGAGCATGAGCGACACGATCCCCACGAGCCCGGCGAGACCGGTCTCAGCCGCGAAGTTGATGTAGACGTTGTGCGCATGGCCGACCGGATAGGGGAAGGGCGACAGCCGAAAACGCTCATACGCCTCGTCAAAGTTGCCGGCCCCGACACCGGTGAGCGGGCGGCTGTTGAACATTCGCCAGCCGGTCAGCCACTGAGCTATCCGGTCGGCGATCGGGTAGTCGTCGAAGGCGCGACGCTGGACCGTGTCCTCGATCCGCAGGCGGCCCTCCATGGTGCTGCGCAGCTCGGGATCGATCGGCGTCCCCAGGCCGCCGGCAATGAAGAGCCCGGCGAACGTGAGCATCGTAGCCACCACCAATCCGGCGATCGTGACGGCCGTTCGCCGCATGCGCGGCGCCGCGGCGAGCACGACCACCAGGCTGCTCAGGCCCACGCCAAGCCATGCGCCGCGCGAACGGCTGACGATGATCGCGGCGAACACGACCAGCCAGGCGAGCACCACCCACCACCGCCGCCGCCGATCCACATAGATCGCGGCCGCGAGCAGCGCGGGGAGATGGAGCCCCAGGTACCCGCCAAACGGATTGGGCTGGTCGAAGGTTCCGAACGCGCGCACCACACCGTCGACCGCGAATGTCCCGGGGTCGAGCCCGCTGACTGTTTGGGCGAGTCCGATCAGTGCCTGCGCGACGACGGCCGCGACGACGGCCAGCGCCACCCGCTGGCGCCAAGTCCGATCGCGGAGCACGTCGGCCAGCAGCGCAATGGCCACGACTATCTCGGCCCACTTCGTCATCTCCTTCACGACCGGGCCGATCTCGATAGCCCAGGCGCTGGTGACGCCCAGCCACGCCGTGAACAGCGCCGCGCCCACCGCGAGTCCGGGCAGCCGCGCGTTCGCGCTCCGTCCCTCCTTCATCAGCCAGGCCACGAACGCAACGCCGATCGCGACGTCGCTGAGACCCAGCGCGGCGTCTCCGATCGCTACATCCGTCACTCCTCGGAACGGCACGAGCAGCAACGCAATGGCCGCGCTGACGATGGTGACGGATCGAGCCGTCGGCTTGGCCGCGCGCCTGCCGGCCGCCACCGCCAATGCGAACGCCACCGCCGCGGCGCCGATCGCGACAGCGGCCACGGCCGGGAGCACGGCGATCAACGCGATGATCGCGCCCGCCGATACCGCTGTCGCCGCGCGCCACGGTCCCAAGACTCGCCGCGCTCGTCCGATGGCGACGCCGGGGACTATCCCGAGCCCGGCGCCTTGCGAATACGCCCGGGCCGCCGCGAGCCCGATCGCAACCAGGATGAGCAGCGGGATGGCGGCAAGCCCAACCGGCCGCGGCACCTGGATGGCCACGCCCACCAGCGCCGCGAACCCGGCCGCGTATGCGCCCGCACGGGCAATCCGCGTCACCCGCGGGCCACGCGAGCCGGCGATGAGCCACCACGCGCCGAGCGCGCCGACCAGGCCGAGCGCCAACGGAATACCGCGGAGCACGGAATCGCTGCCGACCGCGATCCCCACGATGAGGAGCGCCGGTCCGGTGACGGTCAACAGCGCCAGATAGAGCAGCGACCCCGGCGCCCCGCCGAGGACGGGTCTGATTGCGCTAGCGCGACTCAACAACCGCGCGCTGCTCGCGATGCCAGGCGATGGTTCTCAGAAGCCCATCGCGCAACGAGACGACCGGCTCCCATCCGAGCACGCGCATCGCCTTGGAGACGTCCGGCCGCCGCCTGGCCGGATCATCGGGGCGGCTCTCGAGATAGGTGATCTCCGAATCCGACTGCGCGAGCTCGACGATCGTCTGCGCGAAGTACTGCACGCTGTGCTCCTCCGCGGCGCCGAGATTGAAGACTTCGCCGTCGGTGCCGGCGCCGAACATCGCGCGATCGAGCCCCGCCACGAGGTCAGTCACGTAGCAGAGGCTCCGGGTGTTGCGGCCGTCGCCCCACACCGTCAACGGCTCGCCGTTGAGCGCCTGCTGGATGAAGTGCACGGACATCCGCCCGTCGCCCGGCCGCATGCGCGGCCCGTACGTGTTGAACAGACGCACGATTCGCGCGTCGATGCCGTGCGTGCGGCGACGCGACATCACCAGCGTCTCGCCAAATCGCTTGCCTTCGTCGTACGGGGCGCGCGGGCCGAGTGAATTGACGTTCCCGAAATACGTCTCCGGCTGTGGGTGCTGCCCCGGATCGCCGTAGACCTCCGACGTGGATGCGAAGAGCAGCCGGGCGTCGTGCGCCCGCGCCAGGTCGCTCAGATTGCGGGTGCCCAGAACGTTGGTCCACATGATCTCTTCGGGCAGGGTCTCGAAGTCCTTTGGGCTCGCCGGGCTGGCCAGGTGAAAAACGCCGTCCAACGGCTTTTCGATACGCAGGGGCTCGGTCACATCGTGCTCGATGAGACTGAAATCCGGGTGCTCACCGAGGTGTGCGACATTCGCCGGCGAACCGGTCACGAAGTTATCGACGGCGATGACGCGATGGCCGTCGGCGAGCAGTCGATCGGAGAGGTGCGACCCGATGAATCCGGCGCCACCGGCAACGAGCAAAGTGCTCACGGGGGGCAGCTATCCTCCAAGAGTCGCGCAGGATGCGCGCCGCGGCCGGGTCCAACCGAGTGGCCATTCTAGAATCGTCGAC
Organism: Chloroflexota bacterium; assembly: GCA_965247475.1. Classification (GTDB taxonomy): domain Bacteria; phylum Chloroflexota; class UBA11872; order UBA11872; family UBA11872. The sequence continues at coordinate 922,018 of OZ252016.1, read as the reverse complement.
TCGCGGTCACAATCCGGGTTGTAGGCGCAGGCGGCATGGTGAGATCGGGCCGCGCCGACACTCTGCTCGCTCTCGGGTCCAACCTCGGCGACCGGCGCAAGCACCTGCGGTGTGCGATCGATGGGCTCGGCCGCGTCGGCGAGGTCGTCGGCGTGTCCGCCTTGTACGAATCGGATCCGGCCGGCCTGACGGATCAGGATGCGTTCCTCAACGCCGCGGTGCGCGTGACGACGCGGCTGGACGCGCTGCGGCTGTTCCTGTGGATCAAGAGCCTGGAGTTCGCCGCGGGCCGCCGACCCGGCGTGCCGATGGGGCCGAGGCCGCTCGACATCGATATCGTTGCGTATGGTCATGAAACGCTCATGACCGATCGAATCACGATTCCACATCCGCGCTTCGCGGATCGACCATTCGTGGTCGCTCCGCTCACCGACATCGCGCCCGAGACAGTGATCCCGGGCGAGTCCGCGCCGCTGCAAGATATCGACGCGCGGCTCGGGCGGCCCGGCGTGCGGCGGTTGGAGACGACGCCCGAGCAGTGGCCCGGCCCGCGATGACGACATGAGCTGGGCATATCCGCAGGCCCTCGAGTGGCTGTACCGGTTCGCCGATCTCGAGCGGGGCGCCGGCGTTCGGACCCATGCGCCGTTCGAGCACGGGATCGCCAGAGTCCGCGGACTCCTGCGGGCGCTCGGAGATCCGCACGAGGCGGGGACGCCCTACGTCCACGTCGCCGGCAGCAAGGGAAAGGGAAGCGTGTGCGTGCTGGTCGCGACGGCCGCCGAGGCCGCCGGGCTGCGAACCGGGCTCTATACGCAGCCGCATCTCCACACATTTCGCGAGCGGCTGCGCATCGACGGCGAGATCATCAGTCCGGATGACTTCGCCGAGCTCGCGGCGCGCGTGCGTCCCGCCGTCGAGGCGCACCAGGCCGAGCGGTCGGGGCTTGGAAGCCTCACGACGTTCGAGATCGCGACCGTCATGGCGCTTCTATGGTTCGCCGAACGCAAGGTCGATCTGGCCGTCATCGAAGTAGGGCTCGGCGGCCGGCTGGATGCGACCAATGCGATCACGCCGCACGTCACCGCGGTGACCCGGATCACGCTCGAGCACACGCGCTTGCTGGGCGACTCGCTGGAGTCGATTGCGCGCGAGAAGGCGGCGATCGCGAAACGCGGCGTGCCCATGGTGGTCGCGCGGCAGGACAGAGAGGTCCTCGATGTCGTGGCGAGCTGCGTGGAAGCGGCGGGCGCCCCGCTGGTCCTGGCGGATGAGCTCGCGATCCGCGGCGAACCGATATGGCGCTTCGGGCGGCCGATGATGACCGCGTCCGCCCCGCACACGCACGAGCCGTTCACCATCGGCCTGATCGGGCGACACCAGCTCTCGAACGCCGGCGTGGCCTGGCAGGTCGTTCGGTCGCTGGCGGGAGCCGGGATCGCTATTCCGCGCGACGCCGTGCGGACCGGATTCGCCGCCGCACGCTGGCCCGGCCGCCTGGAGCTCGTCGAGCCAGATCCGATGGTTGTGGTTGACGGCGCGCATACGCCCTTGGCGGTCGCGCAGATCGTGGCCTCCATGCGCGAACTGCTCGGCCGGCGTCGCGGGCCGGTCATCTTCGGCGCCTATCGTGACAAGCTGGTGCCGGAGATGATCGGCGAGCTTCGCGCGTTCGCAACCGACCTGATCGTGCTGGCACCCGACCATCCGCGCGGCTGGGCGCCGGAGCGACTGCTCCGACGCTATCCGGAGGTAGGCCCGGCACGGATCGCCCGAGATGCGTTCGAGGCCCTGGCAATGGCCCGCGCCGCGTGCGAGCCGGGACAGGCGGTGCTCGCGACGGGGAGCCTCTCGATCGCCGCCGACGTTCGCGCCGCCGCCGGTATACCGTGTGACACCGATCCCGCCGTCGCGTTGGTGCACTGACGTGCGTATCACGCTCATCCGCCACGCCGAGTCCGAGACCAACGCATCCGACCGGGCGGCCGGCAGCTTGCACGTGGGGCTCAGCCCGAAGGGCGAGCGCCAGGCGGACCTGCTGGGCCGGCGCACGCCTGCGTTCGATGCGGATCACTTCCTCGTCAGCGACTTGGCGCGTGCACGGCTCACGGCGGAGCGAGGCTTTGACCCGTCGATCCAATTCCAACAGCGCCCGCTGTGGCGGGAGCGGCACTTTGGCGTCATCCAAGGCATGCCGTGGGCCGAAGCGTCGGCCCAATATCCGGAACTGTTCGGCGCCGACGGCGACGCGTTCCACGCCAAGCCGCCGGAGGGTGAGGCGTGGAGCGACGTGCATCAACGCGTGGTCGAAGCGCTTGATGATATTATGTCAAGTTCGTCCGAGGACACGCTGATCGTGAGCCACGGCGGCCCGATACGGCTGGTCGCGTGCGCGCTGCTCGGACTCGACCCGGCCACCCACATGTGGAGATTCTTGGTCGACAACACATCGATTTCGAGCTTCGATCTGGTGGACGGCACACCGATCCTGACCGCGTGGAACGACATATCGCATCTGGGCGCCGAGCGGAGCCGACCCGGACCGTCAGTATGAAGCCAGGCACTTTGACCTTGGTGCTGGACGGCGCGGGATGAGCAGATTGCCCGAGCTGGTGCGCCGGAGGGTGGAGGAGGAGATCGAGCGCGGGCGCGCCGATGGCGCCTTCGACCGGCTGGCGGGGAGCGGACGCCCGCTCGAGAGCGATGCCGACGCGAGATTCGTGCCGGGCGAGCTCCGGATGGCCTTCACGATCTTGAAGAACGCGGGCGTCGCGCCGGAATGGGTTCAGCTGGCGGGCGAGGTGGAAGCCGGGATCGCCGTCGTGCGCGCGCGTCTCGCGGCACATCGAGAGCACGTGGCCGTCGCGCGCCGATCGCTCGCGCGCGGTGACCCGAGCGAATTCGCGCACCGGCTTCGCGCGATCACCGAGTCCCATCGCACGGCCTGTCGCGACTTTGGCGAGCGACTCGACCGGCTCCAACGCGGGATCGACCGTCTCGACTTCATCGCGCCGGAGGCCGCGCGACGCTCGAGTTTCTCGACCGGGCGGGCGAAGGCGGAATTCGGCGCCTGCTGGCGCTGGCGCCCGCGCGGCTGGGACGGCCGGCGCCCGTGAGGCACCGAGTTCGCACCGCGCTCGGCCGTCTCGCGTGGGTGGGGTTGACGCCGATCCTCGCGGTGATGGCGCTGCGCCGAAAGCTCGGCGGCGGCGTGGGACCCGATTGGACGCCGGCATCGGTGCTCATCGTGCGGCTCGATCTCATGGGAGATGTCGTGAACGGTCTCTCGACGGCCGCCGCCGCGCGCCGCCGCTGGCCGCACGCGCACGTCGCGTTCGCCGCGCCGCCGCGATGGTGTCCAATCGTGGCCCGATGCTCCGCCGTCGACGAAGTGATCGCGTTCGATCCCGCCTCGCTGACGCACTGGCCGCGCGCGTTCAACCTCGCGGCGTGGGTCGAGGCGCTGCGCGCGCTGCGTCGCATTCGTCACCGCCGATTCGACCTGGCGGTGAGCGTGTACGGCCCCATCGCCGGCGTGCTGGTCGCTCTCAGCGGGGCGCGCCGGCGGGTCGGCTACCGGTCCGAGGCGCCGCCCCTCAGCTTCGACCGCAGCTTGACCGGCCGCCGAGTCAACGGAGGCGCGCATGAGGCGGTGCTGGCAACGCGCCTCGTCGCCGACGCCGACCCCGTCTGGCAACCGGTCGACCGAACCGACGGCCTGCCGTCGCCCACGGCGATCCGCGGCGCGGCGCGGCCGTTGATCGTCGCGCATGCCGGCGCGTCGCACGGTGCCGCGAAGCGCTGGCCTGAGAGTCACTGGCTCGAAGCGCTCGACCAGCTGCGCGCCCGAACCGACGGCGCGATCGCGATCGTCGGAACCGACGAGGATCGTCCGTTCGGCCGACGCGCGTCGGCGGCCGTGCCCGGCGTCATCGATCTCGTGGGCCAGACGAGGCTGGACGAGCTGATCGGCGTCCTGCGGACGGCGGATCTCGTGATCTCGACGGACAGCGGACCGGCGCACCTGGCCCGCGCGTTGGGCGCCAAGGTGCTCGCGCTGCACGGTCCCACCGACATCGACGTGCACGGCCCGGGCGACCCGCGCTCGCGGGCCGTGCGTGTCGATATTCCATGTGGACCGTGCTACGACTTTCGCGGTCCGGCGCGCTGTTCGTACGGCGATGTGCTGTGCATGCGCTGGCTCGCACCGGCGCGGGTCGTGGATGCGGCGACCCGTCTGCTAGGCGCCGCCGCCGCAGCGCCGACATGAATCCGCGCGTCGCCGACGAGGCGGATGCGCTGCGCGCCGTTTCGTATCGGGTTCTCGGGACGCCGATTCACGCCGTGGACCGTCCGCAGGCGGTCGCGTGGATCGACGCCTGGATCGCCGTCGGTGTCGGCGGGCACATCGTCACCATCAATCCCGAGCTGATCATGCGCGCGCGGGGCGATCGGTCGTTCCGCGAGATTCTCGAGCGCAGCAAGCTGAACGTCCCGGATGGGATGGGCGCGGTTCTCGCCGGACGGCTTCAGCGGGTCGACGTCCCGGAACGCGTGACCGGCGTGGACTTGATATGGGACCTGGCGGCGCTCGCGCGCGACCGCGGCTGGACCACGCTGCTCGTCGGCGGAGGCCCGGATATCGCGCAGGAGGCCGGCCGCCAACTCACCGCCGCGCTGCCCGGGCTGCGGCCGCCGGAGATTCACGTCGGTGGACCCGGCCCCGAGCACGACGCCGAAGCGCGCGCGGTCCTCGATGCCCATGAGCCCCACCTCGTGTTCGTGGCCTACGGCGCTCCGGCGCAGGAGCGTTGGATCCAGCGCAACATCGTTGGACGCTCGCCGGCGGTGGCGATCGGGGTCGGCGGCACGCTGGACTTCGTGAGCGGCCGGATTCCGCGAGCGCCCGCGCCGCTGCGGGCGCTCGGAATGGAATGGGCCTTTCGGCTGGCGCGCGAGCCGTGGCGCTGGCGCCGGATGCGCGTTCTGCCCGAGTTTGCCGTCCTGGCAGTGCGGGAGGCCGTGCGCGAGCTCCGCCGGCAAGAGCCGGCATGAGCCGCGTCGCCGTGATCGGCAGCATCAATCAGGACATCGTGGTGCGCGTTCCACACCTCCCGCGCCCCGGCGAAACGGTGAGCGATGGAACGCTCGCGCGGCACGCCGGCGGGAAGGGCGCGAATCAGGCCGTCGCGGCGGCGCGCGCGGGCGCGCGCGTGGACATGATCGGCGCGGTCGGCGCCGACGACGCCGGTCAGGCGCTCACGTCAACCCTCACCGCCGCCGGAGTCGGGACCTCATACGTTCGGCAGGTGACGGCCACGCCCACCGGCGTCGCGCTGATCGCCGTGGATACCTCGGGGGCAAACGCCATCGCGCTCGCACCCGGCGCGAACGGCCGTGTCGAACCTGACGAGGCGCGGGAGGCGGTCCAATCGCTCGCGCCGGACGTGGTGCTCGGGCAGCTCGAAACGCCACTCGACTCGATTCGAGCGGCCCTGGGCGCGGCCGGATCGAGCGCCTGGCGGATCTTGAACGCGGCCCCGGCGCCGTCGGACGCGGCGGTCCCGTACGAGGTCGTCGATCTGCTGGTCGTCAACGAGATCGAGGCCGGCGCGCTGCTCGGCGAACGCGTCACGGCCGATACGGCCGGCGACGCCGCCGCCGCGCTTGCCCGACGGGCGGCGCGCGGATGCGCGGTCACGCTCGGGCCCGCGGGTGTGGTGGCCGCCGTCGACGGGCGTCTGCACGTTCGCTCGACCCACCTGGTGGATGTCGTGGACACGACCGGAGCGGGCGACGCGTTCAGCGGGGCGCTCGCGGCGGCGCTCGCCGCCGGTCGTTCCGTGGAGTCCGCCATCGATTGGGCCAATGCGGCCGGCGCTCTCGCCACAACCAAGCCTGGCGCTCAGCCCTCGATGCCTGATGCGGAGGCGATCCGGCGGCTGCTCGAGACGGCGCTCGCCTAGGCGGCCCGGCCCAGCCGCGGGGCGGAGGCGTCGCGCGGGATCCAGCGGGCGACGGCGAAGACCAACGCCTGCGTCGCCGCCGTCAGGAGCAACCCGGCCGTCAGGCCGGCGGCGTCGCCAATCACGCCGGTGACCAGGCTCCCGATCGCGCCAGCGCCGAACGTCACTCCCAGCGTGACCCCGGTGGCAGTCCCCATGCGTGACGGGATGAGCCGTTGCATCAGGAGGACCGCTGGGGTCGATCCCAGACCAACGGCGAACCCCGAGACGAGCGCGAGCGACGCGTGCCCGAGCGCCTCTCCGGTGAACGCGAACCCGGCGATCGCGGGAAGCGAGGCGACCGCCGAGAGGACCACGATCAGTCGGATGCCGAACCGGTCCGCCGCAACGCCGCCCGCGAACGCGCCGCCCGCGTGGCCGGCGAGGAACAAGCCGAGGACCACGCCGGCAAGGGTTGGATCGGGCTTGTCGGGCGCGACGAATATCGGGATGAAGGTGTTCATCGTGATGTAGCTCCAGCCGCGCACGACGGCCAGCACCAGCGCCGCCCCCAACGCGAGCACGAAACCATCGAGGCGTTCGCCGCGAGCGGGTCTGGCGACAGAGCTGCGCGACGCACCGTCGCGCAGCCACGCCAACATGACGACAGCCATCCCGACGGCCGGCAGGACGAGCGCGGGCGTCCAGCGCACGCCGCCGGCCGCGAGGATCAGGCCAATGACCACGGGGCCGAGGGCGAATCCCAGGTGCCCGCCGAGGAAGAACGTCGATATGCTCATGCCCTTCCGCCGGCTGGCGGACTCGCTCGCGACCGCGGCCCCCTGCGGGTGGAACGCGCCGATGCCAATGCCGGCCAGCGCGAGGGTCGCGAGCAGCAACCCGTAGGACGGGGCGGACGCCGCCGCGGCGATCCACGCCGCCATCCAGAGCACGCTGGCCGCCGCGAGCACGCGGCGCCCGATCCGATCGCCCAGGTAGCCGAAGGTTGGCTGCGCCAGCGCGCCCGCCATTTGGATGGTCATCGCCGCCAGGCCGATCATGCCGAGGGTCATCCCCAGGCTCGCCGCCAGCAGCGGGTACAGCATGGTCGGGATCTGCGCGGTGAAGTCGACGGAGAAGTGGCCGAGCGACACGGCAAGAACCCGTCGAGGCGCTCGGTTCGTCCGCAAGGCGCGGTGTCTCAGGTGGTTGGCGGCACGCGGGGCCGGTGAGATTGGGGCCGATGTTACATTCGAGCGAACACCTGAATCGCCGCCCGCCGCACTCCGTCGGCCCGTGACGATGCCCGGGAGTCACACCGCCGTGTCCCAGTCCGCGCCCGCCTCCACCAAGTGGGTCTACCTGTTCTCCGAGGGCGACGAATCGATGCGGGATCTGCTGGGCGGCAAGGGCGCCGGCAACGCGGAGATGACGCGCGCCGGCATGCCGGTTCCGCCTGGATTCACGATCACCACGGCCGCCAGCCTGGCCTACCTCGACAACGGCCGACAGCTTCCCGACGGGCTGCTGGATCAGGTCGATGAAGCGCTCGGGTCGATCGAGCGAGCGACCGGGACGATGTTCGGCGACCCGACGGCCCCGCTGCTCGTGTCGGTGCGCTCAGGCGCGCGGGTCTCCATGCCCGGAATGATGGACACGGTGCTCAACCTGGGCTTGAACTCCGCGACGCTCGACGGTCTGATCCGCCGCGCCGACGACGAGCGCTTCGGGTGGGATGCCTACCGCCGGTTCGTGCAGGGGTACGGTTCGATCGTGCTCGGTATCGACAGCCGCGAGTTCGAAGGGATCATCGAGCGCCGCAAGCAGGCGCTGGGGAAACGCGACGACCCGGAGCTCACGCCAGACGACTGGCGGGCCGTCGTCGATGACTTCAAGACCCTGGTGTATGACTCGACCGGGCGCCAGGCTCCGGAGGACCCGCGCGAGCAACTCGCGGGCGCGATCCGGGCGGTGTTCGACTCGTGGCACGGCAAGCGCGCCGTGGACTACCGCGAGTTCCACAAGCTGCCGCACGACTGGGGAACGGCGTGCAACGTGCAGACCATGGTCTTTGGAAACATGGGCGAGGGTTCCGGCACGGGCGTTGCCTTTACCCGCGACCCGAACACCGGCGCGCGCCGCTTGTTCGGCGAATACCTGCTCAACGCGCAGGGCGAGGACGTGGTGGCCGGGGTGCGCACCCCCTCACCCATCGACACGCTCGAACAGGCCATGCCCGACGTGTACCGACAGTTCGAGAACTTCGCCACCACCCTCGAACAGCACTACCGGGAGATGCAAGACCTCGAGTTCACCATTGAGAACGGGACGCTCTTCATGCTGCAGACACGGGCCGGCAAGCGAAGCCCGGCGGCGGCGGTGCGGATCGCGGTGGAGCTGGTGCACGAGGGGATCATCGACCGTCACACGGCCGTCCGACGGGTGGAGCCCCAGCAGGTGGACGCGCTGCTGCATCCGCGCATCGACCCGGCCGCCGATTTGGACCCGATCGCCACCGGACTCAACGCGTCGCCGGGAGCGGCCGCCGGCAAGGTGGTGTTCAACGCGGACAGGGCCGCCGAGCTGAGGGAGGCGGGCGAGGACGTGGTGCTCGTCCGCCCCGAGACCTCGCCCGATGACTTTCACGGGATGGTCGCCGCGGCGGCGATTCTGACCGCGCGCGGCGGCGCCACGAGTCATGCGGCGATCGTGGCCAGGCAGCTCGGGCTGCCGGCCGTCGTCGGCTGCGAGGCGATCAAGATCGACCTCGACGCGGAACGGTTCCGCGTGAACGGGACCACGATCGCGGCCGGCGACGTCGTCACGGTGGACGGCACGTCCGGCCGTGTCATGAGCGGCCGAGTTGCGCTGATCCCGGGCAGCGTCACGCCCGAGCTCGAAGAGCTGCTGAGCTGGGCCGATGAGATCCGCAGACTCGGCGTGTGGGCAAACGCGGACACGCCGGAGGAGGCCGAGCTGGCTCGCTCGTTCGGCGCGCAGGGCATTGGCCTGGCGCGCACCGAGCACATGTTCCGCGAGGGCGACCGGCTCCCGATCGTCCAGGACATGATCCTGGCGGAGACGTCGGCGGACCGGCGCGCGGCGCTCAAGCGCCTGCAGCCGATCCAGCGCTCCGACTTTCGTGGAATCCTCGAGGCGATGCGTGACTTGCCGGTGATCATTCGCCTGCTCGACCCGCCGCTGCACGAGTTCCTCCACGGCGTGGAGGAGGAGTTGGCGGAGCTGGAGGCGGCCGGGGCGGGCGCCGCCGAGCTCGAACGCGCCCGGCGGAAAGTCCGCCGCAAGCAAGAGCTCCAGGAAGCAAATCCGATGCTCGGCCTCCGCGGCGTCCGGCTGGGAATCGTCTATCCCGAGGTCTACGAGATGCAGGTCCGCGCCATCGTCGAGGCGGCGATCGAGCTCAAGCGGGCGGGTGTTCGCGCCGTGCCGGAGATCATGATTCCCCTGATCAGCCATATCAACGAGCTGCGCGAGGTCGAGGGCCGGCTGCGGGCGACCGCCGCCGCCGTCGAGGCCGAGGCCGGCGAGCGGATCGAGTTCAAGTTCGGGACCATGATGGAAGTGCCGCGCGCGTGTCTGACGGCGGGTGAGCTTGCCGAGGTCGCCGAGTTCTTCAGTTTCGGGACGAACGATCTGACGCAGACGACCTACGGGATCAGCCGTGACGACGCCGAGGGCAAGTTCCTGCTCCGCTACGTCGAGAACAAGCTGCTCCCCGAGAACCCGTTTCAGGCGCTCGACCGGGAAGGCGTCGGGTCGCTGATGCGACTCGCGACCGACCAGGGCCGCGCACGACGCAATGACATCGAGATCGGCATCTGCGGGGAACACGGCGGCGATCCTTCATCGATCGAGTTCTGCGAGCAGATCGGGCTCGATTACGTGAGCGCCTCGCCGTATCGCGTGCCCGTGGCCCGTCTGGCGGCCGCGCAGGCGCGGCTCGAGTCGGAGGCGCCGGACCGCTAGATCCACGCCGTGGACAGGCTCGCAGCGACGGAGTGCCGCCATGGCATCATGACCGCATGGCGACTCCGGTTGAGGAAATCAAGTCCAAGCTGGATATCGCCGATTTCATCGGCCGCGATATCCGCCTCCGCAAGTCCGGCCGGCACCTGAAGGGGCTCTGTCCCTTCCACACCGAGAAGACCCCGTCGTTCTTCGTGTTCACGGACCGCGGGACGTTCAAGTGCTTTGGCTGCGGCGAGGGCGGCGACGTCTTCAGCTATGTGATGCGCCGCGATCGCTCCGAGTTTCCGGACGCGCTCCGCGAGCTTGCCCGCGACACCGGCGTGGAGTTGCGCAGCCGCAGCGCCGACCCCGAGGCATCGAAGCAGCGCAAGCGCAAGCTGGCCGTACTGAAGGAGGCGGGCCGGTTCATGCACGAACTGCTGCTCAACTCGGTGGAGGCCTCCAAGGCCCGCGAATACCTCGCCGACCGCGGCCTGGGCGCCGACACGATCCAGACGTTCGGCCTTGGCTACGCGCCGGCGCGCGGTTCCCCGGTCGTGAGCCGGCTCCGCGAGATGGGGTACGAGTTCGAGCTGATCCGCGACGTCGGGCTGGCCCGCGACGGCGAACGAGGCCCGCGTGACTACTTCTTCAATCGGATCGTGTTCCCGATCTGGGACCGGCGCGGCGCGATCGTCGGGTTCGGCGCTCGGGCGCTGGGCGACGCCGAGCCCAAGTATCTGAACACGCCCGACAGCGACGTGTTCAGAAAGGGCGACCACCTGTACGCCTTCCACATGGCGCGCGAGGCGATCCGGCAGGAAGGCTCGGCGGTCACCGTGGAAGGCTACATGGACGCCATCGCGGCGCACGAGCATGGATTTGCCAACACCGTGGCGTCGATGGGGACGGCGCTCACAGCCGAGCAGGCACGAACGCTGACGACTTCGGGCGCGCGTCGGATCGTGCTGGCGCTGGATGCGGATGCGGCCGGCGCCGCCGCCACACGTCGAGGCGCCGACATCCTGCGCGAGTCCGCCGACTATCAGACCGAGTCGTCACTCGATTTTCGGGGCTTGATCCGGCACGAGGGCCGTCTGGCGACCGACATCGTGATCGTGGAGCTTGGCGAGGGCGAAGACCCGGATGCCGTGATTCGGGCCGAGCCGGATCGGTGGCGGTCGATGCTCGCGGCCCCTACCCCACTGGCCGACTACTACTTCCGGTGGGCGATGCGTGAGCACGACCTTACGACGCTCGCCGGAAAGAACCGGGCGGTGCAAGAACTCGGCCCGATCGTGGCGGAGCTTCAGAACCCCGTGGTTCGATCGCACTACCTCGGCCGGCTCTCGGAGCTTTCCGGTGTTGCGCCGGATGAGGTGCTCCAGGTCGCGCGCAGCCGTCGACCCCGTCGATCGCGGCGGGCGCCGGCCCGCGAGGCGCCGTCGCAGGCCGGCGATCGGGTGGAGGAAGGTCTGCTCGAGTACGTGCTACAGGCGTCGGAGACGCATTGGGACCTGGTGGCGCGAATTGACCCGACATGGGTCTCGGACCACAGCCTTCGCCACATCTTGGCTCTCGCGGTCGAATCGGTTCGAACCGCGGGAACGCTGGATTGGACGCGAATTGGCGAAGAGCTCGATGAGGCGCCGCTCGCGCGCCTGGCGAAACTGAGAAGCCGCCTTCTCGATCGCGAGGCGCTCGACGATCAATCGCTGGCGAGCGCGCTGCAGCGGGTCGCGGTCCGGCTGCGGCGACGACAGCTCGACAACGAATGGAATGAGATGACGGAACTCGAATCGAATCAAGAGTCCGTGGCGGCAACGGACGCGTTTCGAGACGGTCGGGAACGATTGCGCCAGGAGCGGATGAGCGTCTTCCAGGCGGAGACGGAACTATCCGTGCTGATCGGCTCGAACTCGCGCTCGCCGAGCGCGAGGCTCACGGCGGGCAGGGCGGAAGACGCCGCCGCTACGCCGCCAGCGCCCGATCCAGCGTGCGCTGTAGATCGCCCTTGGGCCGGAATCCGACCACGCGGTCAACCTCCTGCCCGGACTTGAACACGATCAGCGTGGGAATCCCGCGCACGCCGTATTGCATCGGCGCGTTCGGGTTCTCATCGACATCGACCTTGAAGAACGCCACCTTGCCCGCGTATTCGTCGGACAACTCGTCGATCAGCGGCGACACCATCTTGCACGGGCCGCACCACTCGGCCCAGAAGTCCACAATGGCCGGCAGCTCGGATTCGAGGACCATGCTCTGGAATTCACTGTCAGTGACGGCTTCAGTCGTGGGCATGCGCGTCTCTATCCTTGGGTGCTCGAGAATGTATCGTGCGTCGATTCGAGCCTAGGCAGGCCACACGTGACTGTCAACGGTCCGCCCGACACAAGCCCAGGCGCCGCTCCTCACGCCACTTTCTCCGTAGTCCTGCTGGCGGGCGGCGCCAGCCGGCGAATGGGGCGCGACAAGCGGCTGCTGCCGTGGGACACGGACAGCGACGGCCGCGAACGGGTCCTGCTGCAGGCGATCGCAGCGCGGCTGGGCGAGGTTTCGCCGGACGTGATCATCGTCGCGAACGACGATCCGGTGGTGCGTGGAGCTCGCATCGTGCGCGATGTCTTCCCGGGCGCGGGCAGCCTCGGCGGCATCTACAGCGGCGTCCTGGCGGCCGGCCGCGGACCGAGCTTCGTGGCGGGCGCCGACATGCCGTTCCTGGACCTCGGTCTGGTGGGTCACCTGGTCGACCGTCTCGGCAGCGCGGATGCGGTCGTTCCGATCGTCTCAGGCCGACCCGAGCCGTTGCACGCCGTCTACAGCCGGTCGGTTCTCGGGCCCGCCAAGACGCTGATCGAGGCGGGCCGATTGAAAATCGCGGGGCTGTTCGAGGCCCGCGCCGTCGTGTGGGTCCACGAGCGTGAGCTGCGCGCGATCGACCCCGAGCTCGCGTCGTTCAGAAACCTCAACACGCCGGCGGACTATCACCGAGCGCGGGGCGACCTGGCGCGCGTGCGTGGAGCCCCCGAAGCGCGGGCTAGAGGATCAACGGGCGCGGCGAATTGAAGAGCCTGGGCCGCAGCCGAACCACCGGCCCGGATTCGAACTCGGCGCTGACGATACGCGGGACGATCCAAAAGCCCGTCGTCAACCCGATGCGGCGGCTCAGGCGCTCGACCGCCACCCCCACGTTCTCAGAACGAGTGCCGCGAGGCAGCTGCACCCATACGAATGCGTCCTCGCCGTCCACCGTGTCGGTATCGATCACCAGGCGCGCATCCGGCACCTTGGCCTGAATTGCGCTAGCCAACCGCAGGGCGGCACGACGGATATCCTGCCGCGTTTCCCATGATGGACGGTCGGTGCGGACCTGCTTCATTGCAATCCCGCCCGGCCCGATCTGGGCCTAGATATGGGCAAGTATTCTACCACGCGACTTACGAATGTGTTGTCGCGGTTACGCCCAGGGCCGGAACGCCGCGTTGCTTGGGTATCTACACTTGTCGACGTCCGATTCCCCCCACGCGCAGAGAGTTCGTTGAAGCTCGAGTTCAAGGTCCGTATCCACGACGTGGTTGCGCGGCCGCTGCGGGTCAATCGGGACGAATCGGGAAGCCTGGTCGAGATCCTGCGAACGGACTGGACCGACATATATGACGACCGTCGCCGTCCGTTCGCCCAGACGTATTTCTCGATCACTCCGCAGGGCGCGGCACGTGACGAGGACGTGTGGCACGTGCATTCCCACCAAGAGGACCGTTTCTCCGTCGCCGCCGGAACGATCGTTCTCGCCTTGTGGGACGGCCGGGCCGGCTCACCAACCCGAGGTGCGCTCGATCTCTTGACGCTCGGCGAGGCAATGCCGGACGACGAGCAGCATTGCGTGCTGATCCCGCGTCGAGTGCATCACGGCTTCCTGGTCGTCAGCCAGACGCCGGCGATCTTGCACAACAGCCCGACACAGCTCTACAACCCCGCCGATGAGGGACGCGAGCCGTTCTCCGACGTCGGCGCGACGTTCGAGGACGACTCAGCGTTCTCGTGGCAGGTCGTACGCGAGCGGCTGGCCGCCGCGGGGCGCGGATGAAGCTGGGAGATCCCGACCTGAAAGTCGGGCCACGTTGCGAGGTCCGGTGAGAGACGCGGCTACGGGTATATGCCGCGCAGCTGGGTGGCCTGGGCGACGCGTTCGATAGCCACCATATTGGCGGCGACCCGAAGGCTCACGGCTTCACGACTCGCCCGTGACCACACGGCGTCGAACGCCTCGCGCATGTGCCGTTCCAGACGCTGGTTGATCTCCTCTTCGGACCAGAAGAACTGCTGAAGATCCTGCACCCATTCGAAGTACGAGACCGTGACGCCGCCTGCATTCGCGAGCACATCGGGCAGGATCACCGTCCCGCGGTCGTTCAAGACGGCATCCGCGTCCGGCGTCGTCGGCCCATTGGCGCCCTCCACGATCAGCGGCGCCGTCACGCGGGCGGCATTCGCGCCGGTGATCTGCCCGTCGATCGCGGACGGGGCCAGCACGTCGACGTCGAGCTCGAGCAGCTCCGCGTTGGTGATCGCGTCCCCGTCGCGGAACTCCGACAGCGGCGCGCGTTCGGCGCGATGCAACTCCAGGGCATCTGGATCGAGACCGCCGCGATTCAGCGTGCCGCCGCGGCTATCGGAAATCGCCACGAGCTTGAAGCCCGCCTCGGTGAACAGGCTGGCGGCGCCCATCCCGACGTTCCCCGCGCCCTGGACGGCGAGGGTCAGTCCCTCGGGCGATCCGCCGGTGCGCCCCAATGCCTCGAGGGCGACCGCCAGCATTCCCCGAGATGTCGCCAGCGCCCGGCCTTCCGATCCTCCGATGGCGACCGGCTTGCCCGTGACGACCGCGGGCACGGAGTGACCGGTGTGCATCGAGATGGTGTCCATGATCCACGCCATGATCTGGGCGTTCGTCCCCACGTCGGGCGCCGGGATGTCGCCTTCGGGACCGATCATCGGGCTGATCTCGGTGGCGTAGCGTCGCGTGAGGTTCTCTAGCTCGCGAAGGCTCAAGGCGCGCGGGTCCACCTGCACGCCGCCCTTCGCTCCGCCGTAGGGGAGCCCCATCACGGCGCACTTCCAGGTCATCAGCATGGCCAGGGCCCGGACCTCGTCCAGATCGGCGCTCGGGTGGTAGCGGATGCCGCCCTTGGTTGGTCCGCGGGTGAGATTGTGATGAACCCGATACCCCGTGAAGACTCGGATCGAGCCGTCGTCCATCTCCACTGGGAAGTTCACCACGAGCTCTCGTCGCGGCCGACGGAGCATCTCGCGGATCCCGGCATCGAGGCCAAGCCGATCGGCCGCGCGGTCGAACTGTTCGAGCGCCGATTCATACGCCCCCATGGGGGCGTGGGGCGCCGCCGGGTTCGAGCCGGTCACGCGTCCAGCTCCCGGCGCAGCAGCTCGGTGACGAGCGCCGGATTCGCCTTGCCCTTGGTCTCCCGCATCACCTGCCCCATCAGAAACTGCACGGCGCGATCCTTGCCGGCACGGTAGTCGTCCGCCGCGGCCGGGTTCGCCGCGATGACGCGCCGGGCGATTTCCAGCAGTTCGTCCGAATCGCTGATCTGGCGTCCGCGCGCGGCGACGATCTCACCGGCCGACCGGCCGGTCGCGAACATATCCTCCAATACTTCCGCCGCCATCGTGCTGCTCAGGTCACCCGAATCCCGCAGGGTCAGCAGCTCGGCCATCTGGGCGACCGTCACGGGTATCGCATCCGACCCGATCTCGCGTTCGTTCAACACTCGGCGGAGGTCGTGCACGATCCAGGTAATCGCCGCGCGGCCGTTCGGAGCGCCGGCCGCCAGCGCGAGCGCGTACTCGGTCAGCGGCTTGTCCTGAATCAACTCGTCCACGTCGGCCGGTGCGGCGTCATGGACGTCCAGCAGCTCGGATCGAACCGCGTCAGGCAGCCGGGGCATGCGCGCGCGCAGCCGCTCGACGCGCTCACGCGTGATGTGCAGCGGGGGCAGATCGGGCTCGGCGAAGTACCGATAGTCGTGCGCGTATTCCTTGGTTCGCTGCGGAACGGTCTCCTCGCTCGATTCGTCCCATCCGCGCGTTTCTTGAACGAGCGGCTCGCCTCGTTCGCGCAGCGCAATCTGGCGGTCGATCTCGAACGCCATCGCCCGCTGCAATGACCGGAACGAGTTCATGTTTTTGACTTCGACTTTGGTGTCTCCCACGTCCTCACCGGCCGGCCACACGGAGACGTTCGCGTCGATCCGGAGGGCGCCATCCTGCATGTTAGCGGTCGACACGCCAAGCCATCGGAGGATCGTCCGAAGCTCCAGGCCGTAGGCGGCGGCCTGCTCGGGCGAGTCGAAATCCGGCTCGCTCACGACCTCCATCAGCGGCACGCCCGACCGGTTGACGTCGATCAAGCTCGCCGGAATCCCGTCCGCGCCGGTCACGTGGGTGAGCTTGGCGGTGTCCTCCTCGAGGTGGACACGGGTGATGCCGATCCGCTTGGCCGCGCCGCCGACCGCGATCTCGATCGACCCGTCCACGCACAGCGGCAGGTCGTACTGCGAGATCTGATACCACTTCATGAGATCGGGATAGGCGTAGTTCTTGCGATCGAATTTGGCGTAGTCCGGGATCTCGCAGTTGAGCGCAAGCCCGGTCATGATCGTGAAGTCGACGGCCTGGCGGTTGATGACCGGCAGCACGCCGGGCATGCCCAGGCAGACGGGACAGACGTGCGTGTTGGGCGGCGCGCTGGCGTAGTCGGCGCTGGACCCGCAGAACATCTTGCTTCGGGTGCGGAGCTGCACGTGCGTCTCCAGCCCAATCACGACCCGGTAGTCGGTGCGGACGTCGGTCGCCGTCAACGGTCGACCGCTTTCTGGGGCACATGCGAGTCGTCGCGCACGTGCTCGAAGGCAAACGCGGTCTGGAGCAACCGGTTCTCGGCAAACGGCGGCGCGATCAGCTGCAGCCCGACGGGCATCCCGTCTACAAACCCGCACGGCACGCTAATGCACGGGAGCCCCGCGAGCGACGCCGGCAGCGTCATCACGTCGGAGCTGTACATCGCCAGCGGGTCGTCGACTCTCGCCCCGAGCTCGAACGCGACCGTCGGCGACGTCGGCGCCGCGATCACATCCACCTCTTCGAACGCCCGGTCAAAGTCCCGCCTGATGAGCGTGCGCACCTTCTGCGCACGCAGGTAGTACGCATCGTGGTACCCGGACGAGAGCGCGAACGTGCCGAGCATGATCCGCCGCTTGACCTCCGGTCCAAACCCGCGGCCCCGAACGTCCGACATCATGTCGTTGACGTCGGTGGCGTCCGGGTCGGACAGGCCGTACTTGACGCCGTTGTAGCGTGCCAGGTTCGCGCTGGCCTCCGACGGCGCGATCACGTAGTACGTCGGCAACGCGTAGTCGGTGTGCGGGAGCGAGACGTCGGCCAGCGCGGCGCCGGTCGCGGCGATCGCGTCCAGCGCCGTGCGAACCGCCTCGGCGACCCCGGCATCGAGCCCCGGACCAAAATACTCGGCCGGAATCCCCACCCGGAGCGGGCCGCCGGACGCCTGGCCGTTCAGGCCGACCGCATAGTCGTCCACCGCTCGATCGACCGAGGTTGAATCGAGCGCATCGTGTCCGGCGATGGCGGACAGCAAGATGGCCGCGTCGGTCACGTCCTTGGTGAGCGTCCCGATCTGGTCGAGCGAGGACGCGAAGGCCACCAACCCATAGCGCGAAACGCGCCCATAGGTAGGCTTCAGCCCCACACAGCCGCAGAGCGCGGCCGGCTGGCGAACCGAGCCGCCGGTGTCGGTGCCGAGCGCACCCAGGCACTCGTCGGCCGCGACGGCGGCGGCCGACCCGCCGCTCGAACCGCCCGGAACCTTTGCGAAATCCCAGGGGTTTCGCACCGGCTTGTACGCCGAGTTCTCGTTCGACGAGCCCATCGCGAACTCGTCCATGTTCGCTTTCCCCACCATCACCGCGCCGGCCTCTTTCAGCCGCCGCACCGCCGTGGCGTCGAAGGGGGGTACGAACCCTTCGAGGATCCGGGATGCGCAGGTGGTTGGCACGCCCTCGGTGCAAAGCACGTCCTTGATCGCGAGCGGGATGCCGAGGAGCGGCGACCCGCCGCCATCCGCGCGGCGGCGGTCGGCGCTCTCCGCTTGCTCGAGCGCGAGGTCGGATGTGACCTCTAGGTATGCGCCGACCTGCGCGTCCTTCTCCTCAATCCGGTCCAGAACGGCACGGGTCAGCTCGACGGAGGAGAAGTCGCCGCTGGCGAGCCCCTCGGCGGCCGCGTGAATGGTCAGCCGGTAAAGCTCGCCGGCCACGCGCTAGCTCTCGTCCAGCACCGGCGGTACCCGGATTTGATCGTCCTCCACCCGCGGCGCATTGCGCAGCACCTGCTCGACGGTGAGGGCCTCGGTTACGGCGTCCGGTCGCTCGACATCGCTGAGCGGGATCACCTGAGCCGTAGGGGCGATGTCGTCGACGTCGAGCCCGCTCAGCGCCTCGAAGGCTTCGAGAATCTGGCTGAGCTGAGTCTCCAGCTCGGCCTTCTCGTCCTCGGTCAGCGAGAGCCGAGCCAGATACGCGATGTGTTCGACCTGCGCGCGATCGATCAGGGCGGGACAAGCTCCAGGCGGCACGGCTCCGGATTATAGGGAGGCGCCCCGGCATCCTTCTGGGGGTCCGGATACGGTCGGAGATCCAACCGTCACTGCAGCTCGGGAAGAAGCGACGCTAGGCCTTCGCTTCTCTGCCCGCCTGACGCCGGAACATGTCGCTGACCTCAGCGACCGTCGTGGCGTCGGTCGGTCCCTTGTCCTCGCGGACGAAGCCGATCACGCGCGGAAACCGAAGCGCCAGGCCGAGCTCGGCGTCGGTGCGGCCGGCGGTGTGCATTGGGCTCTGCGTCAGCTCATCGGCGAGGACTTCGACTACGTACTTCGGCTCCGCCCACACGTCCGGCACGACGTCGGAATCCACGTTTGCGGGCTTGTCGGCCACCGCCACACCGTCCAGCAGCCCGCGGATCCGCACCCACTCCTCGTCCGAGTAGCCCGTCCCGATCCGCGCGATCGACTTGAATGTCTCCGAGCCCGGCTCCCAGACGGCGCTCAACAGCGCGCCGATGCCCCAGGCCGTGCGCTTGCCCTGGCCGCGCCAATAGCCGATGAGCACGCAGTCGAGTGTGTCGTTGAGCGCGGCCGAGTAGCTGCGCTTGTACTTGATCCAGTTGAAGTTGCGCTTGCCGGCTTGATATGGCCCATCGAGCCGTTTGGCGACGACGCCCTCGAGCCCGGCCTCGACCTTGTCGCCGAAGAACGTCTCGACCGTCTGCGGATCATCGGTCTCGATCAGCTCCGAGACGTGAATGCCATCGCCCGGCTTCACTAGCCGCCGGAGCCGCTCGCGCCGCTCGCTGAACGGAAGCTCGGTCAGGTCCTCGCCGTCGTAGAGCGCGTCGAACGCCTGGACCGTGAGCGGCAGTTCCTTCGCCGCCTCTTCAATCCCGTGTTTGCGCTTGCGCGACATGGTGAGCTGGAACGGCAGGAACTCGCCGCTGTCGGTATCGATGCCCATCGCCTCGCCCTCGAAGATCGCGCGCTCAGAGCGAATCTGCGAGCGCACCGCCTCGGCAATGTCGGGGAACATCCCGGTCATGTTCTCGAGATTCCGGCTGTAGATGCTGATAGCGTCGCCGTCGCGATGGATCTGGACGCGGAAGCCGTCGAACTTGGGCTCGATCGCGGCCCGCCCGATCTTCTCGACGATCTCCGCGCCGCTGGACAGCCGCTCGGCCTGCGCCATGCGAACGGGGAATCCGACGCGGACGCGGGCCTGGGCGGCGGCCTCCGCCCCGCCCTTGACGTAGGTCTCGGCCACCAGACCCAGGTCGCTCGTCAAGTTGTACATGCGCTCGATGACGGCGCGGTCGGACTTGTCGCCGACCTTCGCGAAGGACAGCGCGTCCATCACCGTGGGATCGCCGACGCCGAGCCGCAAGCGGCCGATCGGAATCCGCGGCAGGAACCGATTCGAGCGGCGGTCGAGCGCCGTCAGCAGCGCGGCCAGTCCCTGGATCTTGCGGTCCTGCGACCCCTCGCCCTCGGCCCTGGCCACGGCAAGCAGGCGATCGAACACATCGCCGACCGAACGGCAGGAGGTCGTGCGCTCGGTGAGCCGCTCGGCGGTCGAGCCGAGGTCGCCTGTTTCCTGGAACAGCGCGTCAACGTCGGCGCGGTCCCGACCGAACGCCTGCGCAATCGCTTCGAGCAGCATGCGGTCGGCCACGCCGATCTCCAGGTCGATGAACTTGGGCGCCAGGCGACCCTGGAGCAGATAGGTGATCCGCCGCGCTTCGTCCGCCGAGACCTCGCCATACAGCCTGGCAAGAATCTCGATCATCGCGTTGCGGGCCGAGGTCTTCTCGATTTCCTCAAGATATTTGGCGAGCTTTTGGAACGTCATTCGTGTGCGACCGCCTGATCGGCGAGCTCCGGCAGGTGGGCGATCACCCAGGCGTGGACGTCGGCGATCGAAGCGAACGAATGGTAGGGAATGCCGCGGGCCTCGCAATACTCCGCGAGCAGGTGGCGGGCGAACACCACCTGCGCCTGGTCGGCGGCGTGACGATCCGACACCCCGTCGCCGACGAACGCCACCCGCCGCCCGGCCGCTTGCGCCGATCGCACCTGGGCGCCCTTGCAGACGCCGCAGTGGCCGCACCCCTCCGCCTCGTGCGGGAACTCCAACTCGATCGCGCCGTCGCGGAACGCCATGCGGTTGGCCACGAACGGAACGTCTTGCGCGCCGGCGGCCACGAGCATCGGCCGCACGTAGTAGTCGAACCCGTCGCTCACGACCCGCACCTCGGCCCCCCGCGCCCGAAGCTCGGCCGCGAGCTCCGGGAACGCCGCGTCGATGCGATGCGCCCGGACAAAGTCGTCGAGGTCGCATCGATCGGCGTCGACCAGCGCGAACTGCGCGCGCGCCCGGACGCTCGTCGGGATCTCGCGGCGGACCCATCGATCGTCGATCGCGCGCCATTCCGGAGCGGCGAAGGCGTCCAGGATGGCCTTGCCCATGTCGGTGGGCGACACGGTCCCGTCGAAGTCGAATTGGAACGACCAGCGCTCGAGCGGCTTGGTCAGTTCAGGGCCTCGAGCTTCGCGAAGCTGACCGCCAGCCGCTTGAGTCCGGCCGACTCGAACATGACCATGACCTCTTCATCGAATTTGGTGATCTCGCCGGACACGATCAGTCCCTCGCCGAAGACCGGGTGACGCACGCGCTGCCCATCCCGATAGGTTCGCTGCTCCGGGACCCGCGCCTTCGGTTCCGACGCAGGCTCGGGGCCGATCAGGCTGATCGACGGGATGCCCGGCCGCGGCTTCAGCCGCCGCTTGTACTCGATCAGCTCGGGCGGGAGGTCCTGCAGGAATCGCGACGGAAAGCGGACCGGAGCGCCCCATCCGCTGCGATGGCGCGTGTACGAAAGATAGACGTGGTCCTTGGCTCGAGTAAGTCCCACATACGCCAGGCGCCGCTCCTCTTCCATCATGGCCGGGTCGTCGTATGAACGCGCGTGCGGAAACAGCTCTTCCTCCGCCCCGGTCACGAACACCGCGCCGAACTCCAGGCCCTTGGCCGCGTGGAGCGTGAGCAACGTGGCCGCGTCCGCGTCGGCCGCGAGGTTGTCCACCTCGGAGACCAGGGCGGCCTCGTGGAGATAGCGGATGAGGCTCTCGCGCGGCCCGGCGTCGTCGTATTTGGACGCGGCGGCGGCGAGCTCGACCACGTTCTCCCAGCGCTCTTCGGGACGCTCGGGATCGTTGTCGAGAACCTCACCGTAACCGGACTCCTGAATCAGCGCGGTGATCAGGGGGCCGACCGGCAGCTCGTCGGCCAGCGCGTCAAGTTTCAGAAACAGCCGCCCGAGATCGGTGAGCGCCCGCTGCTGACGCGCCGCAAACGGCGCGTCCACCGCGCCCGCCTCGCGGGCCATCCATCGCGCGCCCTCCCCGGGCGAAAGGCCGGTCCGCTCGGCCCACTCGCGCAGCTTTCGAAGCGTTCCGGCGCCGACGCCGCGACGCGGCACGCCGGCGGCGCGCTCGAAGCTGAGCAGATCGCGCGGATTGGCGATGGCGCGCAGGTAGGCCAGGACGTCGCGAACTTCCTTGCGTCCATAGAACTCGGTCGCCCCAACCAGCTGATAGGGAACGCCCAGGCGAACGAATTGCTCCTCGAAGGCCCGCGACTGTGCGTTGGTGCGGTACATGATCGCGATCTCACGCCTGGGCAGGCCCGCAGCCGTGAGCTCGCGCATGACGTCGATGACCTGCCGCGCCTCGTCGTCCTCATCGAAAGCCTCGATGATCCGAATCGGGTCTCCGTCCTCGCGCTCGGTCCAGAGCGTCTTCGAGGCGCGCGTCGAGAGCTTCGAGACGACCGCATTCGAGGCGGCCAGGATGCGCTTGGTGGACCGGTAGTTGCGCTCGAGCCTGACCACGGTCGCGTCGGGGAACTGGCTCTCGAAATCCAGGATGTTGCGGATATCCGCGCCCCGCCACGAGTAGATGCTCTGGTCGTCGTCGCCGACCACGCACACATTGCGGTGCTCGGCGGCCAGCTCGCGGATGAAGTAGTACTGCGCGCGGTTGGTGTCCTGGTACTCGTCCACGAGCAGGTACCGCAGGCGGTCCTGGTAGAACGCACGGGCCTCCGGGACCTCGCGGAAGATCCGCACAGTCATGGCGATCATGTCGCCAAAGTCCACGGCCCGGGCGTCCCGGAGCAGCCGCTGGTAGCGGTGGTAGATCTTGGCGGTCATGTCCTGGAAGAAGCCTTCGGCGCGCTCGGCGTACTCGAAGGGCGTGGCGAGCTCATCCTTGGCGCGCGAGATCTCGTTTCGCAGCGCGACCGGTGAGACGGTATTGAGCGGGATGTCGAGATCGGCCATCGACTGCTTGATCGCTCGCAGCTGGTCGTCCGCGTCGTAGATCGAGAATGACCCCTCCCACCCAAGCCGTGTGATGTCGCGGCGCAGGATGCGGAGCGCCTCGCCGTGGAAGGTCCCGATGTTGATCCCGCCCGCGGCCTGTCCCACGAGCTCGACGACGCGCGCTCGCATCTCGTTCGCGGCCTTATTGGTGAAGGTGACCGCCAGGATGTTCCAGGGCGCGATGCCCTGCGCTATGAGGTGCGCGATCCGATATGTGATCACGCGCGTCTTGCCGGACCCCGCGCCGGCGAACACGAGCAACGGTCCATGCGTGTGCTCGACCGCCGCGCGTTGCTCCGCGTTCAGGTCAGAGAGGTTCAACGGGGCTGGCGGGCCGGCAGGAATCGACGCGGCGGGCACGGTCACGCTCAATTCTAAGCCGCGCGGCGGACGCCGACCGCCGGAGCGCGATCGAGCGGCGCCGCTAGGCGGATCGGCTCCCCGTCAGCTCCGGACCGCGGACCGCACCGAGATGCCCGCCCACGAGGGCTGGCTGCTGCTGGCGGCCGTCGCGGATATCTTCAGCCGCCGGCTCAACCCTGCGTCGGACCCTCGGCGCCGCAGAGCGGCACGTCAAGCTCGGGCAAGTCGCTGTCCGGCACCGCCTGCAACCCGTCGGGGATGCACCCGGTCAACTGGTTCCCTGCGAGAAGCAGCGTGCGCAGGTTGGCAAGGTTCCCCAATTCGGCCGGAATCTCCCCGGTCAACAGGTTCTCGTCCAGCCCCAACACGGTCAGGCTGGTGAGGGTGCCCAGCTCGGCCGGGATCGCACCGCTCAAGTAGTTCTCCCTGAGGTACAGCATGCGCAGGTTGACGAGGTTGCCCAGCTCGGGCGGGATCGCGCCGCTCAGGCGGTTGTGGTCAAGGTCCAGTCGGGTCAGGTTGGTAAGGCTGCCCAGCTCGGGCGGGATCGCGCCGCTCAACTGATTGGCCCAGAAGCCCAGCCAGACCAAGTTGGTGAGATTGCCCAGCTCGGCGGGGATCTCGCCGCTCAGCTGGTTCAAGGTGAAGTCCATGTGGGTCAGAGTGGTGAGGTTGCCCAACTCGGGCGGGATCTCACCGGTCAACTCGTTGATGCCGAGGGCCACCCATTCCAGGCTGGCCATGTCGCCCAACTCGGCGGGGATGGACCCGCGCAGTTGATTGGCCCAGAGGGACAGCGTATGCACGTTGTCGAGGCTGCCGATCGTGGGCGGGATCTCCCCCTGCAGCTGATTGCCCCACAGGGACAGCCATTCCAGGTCCGTGAGACGACCCAAGACGGCGGGCATCTCGGCACTCAACTGGTTTTGCGAGAGGATCAGTTCGACGACGCGACCGTCGTCGTCGGTCGTCACGCCGTACCACTCGCCGAGGGGCGCGTCGCTGAGCCAGTTGGTGTTCTTATTCCAGTTGGCGCCGTCAGTAGCCTCGTAGAGCGTGACCAGGGCGGCGCGGACCGAGGTGCCCTCGGGGACGTAGGTCTGGCCATAGCACAGCGGCTGGACGGATTGGAAGCTCTGGAACACCTGGTGACTGCCGTAGGGGTAGAGGATGTCGCGGAGGCCGTCGCCAAGGAAGCGCAGCGCCACCGGCTCGGGCGCGCCGGGGTGATGTTCGAGCACCGCGGCCTGGAAGTACTGTCGGATGACACTGGGATCGGCGCCGTCGATGTTGAGCATGGCGCCTGGA
Source organism: Chloroflexota bacterium (assembly GCA_965247475.1). GTDB lineage: Bacteria > Chloroflexota > UBA11872 > UBA11872 > UBA11872. The sequence goes on along the minus strand of OZ252016.1, from coordinate 897,407 downwards.
TCTTCGTCGAGGCGGGCCTCGCTCTTGGGATGGCCGAAGGCTTGGAGACCGCCGAGCGCGTCGAAGAAGTCGAGGAACCCGGTGGGGGTGCCGTCGACGGCGAGGTTGGACACGCGGTGACCCCAGGGACCCAGTTCCAGGCCGGGCTGCTCGCTCAGCAGGTCCGGCTCCGCGCCCAGGTCGGTCGAGTCGCCCAGTCCACCGCCTACGTAGTCCCAAACGAGCCGCCGCTCCACCCGCCAACCGCCCTCACGCGGCTGGCAGTCCAGCACCCCGCGTTGGTAGTACTGAGTGAGCGCGCCGGGCCACTCTTCGAGGACTTCGGAGGTGGCCAAGCCCCAACGGGTGAGCCCGCCGGTGGCTTCGTAGTGGGTGAGGAAGTCGCAGGAGACTCCCTCGTCCTCAATCCGTCACGAGCAAGTCTGGGATGTTGTGGGCGAGGTCCTCGTCGGGTTGGGTGAACGCTTGCCGCTGCACGATGGCGGAGAGCACGGGTTGGCTATCCACTTGGGGGGTGGGCGTCGCTTCTTCCGCGGGGTGCGAGTCGGCGAGGACGGGGGCGGCGAACGCGCCGAGGGCGAGCAGGGTGGCCGCGAGACGGACGAGCCAGGGAGCGAGTTCACGGAATCGGATGGGGCGGGGGCGGGCAGTCATGGAGCGGTCCATGTCGCGCTGGTTCCTTTGGCCAAAGGAACCCTCGCCGGGTCGCCAACCGCTGTAGTCTAGCCGGGCTCGACGGAGTTGCCCCGCTTCCGTGGACACCCCGGACACCCCGCCGCGCGGGCGCCGAAGCGCCCTGCGAAAGACCTGCGCCGCGACGAACCCACGCTGGAAGGTTCGTGGGTTCGCGCAGTTGGTGGGCCCTCGTGGATTCGAACCACGGACCTCGCCCTTATCAGAGGCGCGCTCTAACCGACTGAGCTAAGAGCCCCGGGCCGCACTCGCATGCTATCAGAGCGATTCGGACCAAGCCCCTGCGCATAGAATGCCGCTCGGGGATGTGGCTCAATTGGTAGAGCACTGCCTTTGCAAGGCAGGGGTTAGGGGTTCGAGTCCCCTCATCTCCACCGCGCACGGGCACCCAGACCTATGGACGTGCCCATGCCCGAGTCCAGTTCGCGCGCCGCCGATCCCCGGCCGCGGCGCGCCCGAGCCCTGGCGGCGTCCGTGGCTCTCATCGCGCTGGCCGCGCTCGGCGCCTGCGGCGAGGGGGCGCGCGGTCCGGCCGGTGGGGCGAGCCCCAGCGACGGCCTTCGCCCTGATGCCCGCGTGGACCTGGACCGAGCGCCGAGAGGCGCGCGCGTAGGCGCCTGGGGATCACCGACGCCGCCCCGCGCGGAACGCGTAACGGAGCGGTCGCTGGATCTGCGCGGATTCTCGTCGGTCGAGCTCGCGGGACCCTGGACGCTGCGGGTCACGGTAGGCAAGCCGCACGCGGTGACGCTCGAGGCGGACGAGCGCATCCTGGCGCTCGTCACGACCGGCGTGACCGCCGGCCGCCTGCGCATCCACATTGATGAGGCGGTCATTCGCGCACCCGTCACGCTGAGCGCGCGCGTTTCCCTGCCATCGCTCGACGGGCTGGAACTCAGCGGCGCTGTTGACGCGCGCGTCAACGGCTTGATCGAGGTGAAGCAGCTCAACGTGGTCGTGGATGGCCGGGGAGTGCTGCGGCTGCCGCAGGTGCGCGTCGAGGGCCTGACCGCCGTTATCACCGGAGCAAGCCGCGTCGAGGCCGCTGGAGAGGTGGGTCGTTTGCGGCTCACCGCCGGTGGGTTGATCGACGTGCGCTTGGCCGGACTGATCGCCCGCGCGGCCGAGATCGGAGTGGCTGGGGAAGGCCAGGTCAACCTGCATGTCACCGAGAGTTTGAGCGGTCAGATTGCCGGCGCCGCGCATGTACGGGTGACGGGCGATCCACCGCGAGTCGTCGTGGAGGTCATGGGCACCTCCAGAGTGCTTCGCTAGACCCGAGCCAGGCGGCTGGCTGTGCGCGCAAACCTGAAGGGTCGCCGCGGGCTATGGCCGCCTCGATGCCGTTAGTCGCCGGATCGCTTGACCATTGTTCAAGGTGTTCAAGGCCGTCTCGCGGGTAGAAGCACTCCTCGAGCGCGATGAAGCGATCGAGGTCCTCGGCGGTGGCCGGAAAGCCCAGCAGCGCCAGGCGCTGGACGGAGGCGGAGTCGAGTTGCAGGGCGCGGGCTTCGGACTCTTCGGTGCGATACAGCTCGCAGTCGCCCTGGCGGCGCCAGGACTCGTGCCAGTAGTCGGCCGCGAAGGGCCACTTGGCGTCAAAGCGCTCGTGGACTACAGATGACCGCTCGCATGTGCCGAGCCTTCCTCGTGGTCGTAGCTGTCGGACGATCCTCGCGCTGTGTTATCGCAAATCGCCGAATCCGTTTCGGGCGCCAGAGTCAGAGATGCGGCGTGACGAAGCTCGACTCCCTGTTCGCGCGAGACGCTGACCCGTTCTGATCCGTGGAGGCAGACCATGAAGCGATTCCTCATTCAATCAGAAACCCCGCGCGATCAACTGGACTGGGGACCGCTGGGTTGGCTCAGCAATCCGCCGGTTACCGGAAGCGAGTACCTGACCGTGATCGACGTGGAGTTGCTGCCGGGCAGCGGTCACGACTTTCACAAGCATCCCGACCAGGAAGAATCGATCGTCTGCGTGAAGGGCACGGTGGAGCAATGGGTGGGCCAGGAGCGGCGCATGCTGAGTCCGGGCGACGCCGCATTTATTCCCGCCGACTGCGTCCACGCCACGTTCAACGACGGCGACGAGCCAGCCAAGGTGATCGCGATGCTGGGTCCCTGCGTGGGCGACATCGGGTACGAGCTGGTGGACGTGGCCGACCAAGCGCCATGGAACAGCCTTCGCGTTTCGCCTTAGTCAGCAGGAATATCCCCGGGCCAGCGTCGCAGCGCTAAGCAGCCGCCGGAGGTCCTGGCGGGATGCGGCGCCTGGTGCGACTGGTCGCCACGCCGTCCAATGCTCCAAACTACGGGGCAATTGCCTCCCGCCACTTATGTAAGGGCTATCCATGGCACACCACGACTCTTCGCCCACGAAGTACTACAACACGATGGGGAGTCATCCGCCGGCTCTGCATGTGGAGCCCGGAGACTCGATTGCGACAACCGCGGTTGACGCCCGTGGGTTCGATCATGACAACGTGGAGCGGGCGGGGTGGCCCAATCCGCAGACGGGTCCGTTCTATGTGAACGGCGCGGAACCGGGCGACGCGCTGGTTCTGCACTTGCACGAAGTCGTGCCGAACCGGCGGATGGGCTGGACGACGGCGCAGTTGGCTCCAAACGTGGTGGACTTTGAATACGAGGCGAACTTTGACGACGAGGCTGACCTGGCGACTTGGGACGTGGACGTGGAGGTGGGAACGGTAACGCTGGTTGAGCCGCAGAATCGGCTGACGGGGCAGCCGTTGCCATTGCGACCGATGCTGGGAACGGTGGGAGTGGCGCCGGGCATTGGTGAAGCGATCAGCACCATGACCTCTGGAGCGCACGGGGGCAACATGGATTACAACCGGATCACGCCGGGCGTCACCGTCTCATTTCCAGTGTTTACGGATGGTGCTCTGTTCTTCCTGGGCGACGGGCACGCGCTGCAGGGCGACGGCGAGATGGACGGCACCGGCGTGGAAATCTCGATGGACGTGCGTTTCAGCCTGGACCTGGTGAAGGGGCAGACCATCCACTGGCCGCGGGTCGAGGACAACACGTTCCTGATGACCTGCGGCAACGTGCGTCCGCTGGACCAGGCCGTGCAGCACGCCACAACCGAGATGGTGCGCTGGCTGGAAACCGACTATGGCCTGACGACGCGCGAGGCTCACATGCTGCTGGGGCGGGCCGTGGAGTACGACCTGGGTAACATGTACGACCCGGCGTACACGATGGTGTGCAAGCTGCGGAAGTCAGTGTTGGCGGAGTTGGGGTTTGCGACGAGCCCCGCTGGGCGGTCGAATTAGCTTTCGCGACTTTGGCTGTCCTTATGGCACCTCGGTGAGCGCCACCGGGCGGTCTTCCCGGCGCGAGATATCGTAGGCGATGGCGGCTCGTAGGGCTTCGACGGCGTCGTCGGCTGTGCGCGTAAACCTGAAGGGTCGCCGCGGGCGAGCCGCGAGGCACAATCGCTCGTTGAATGGCCTACGCAGGGGAACCGGCCGGGCCGTGACGCCCGATATCCCGATGTGACGAAAGGTGCCCACATGGACGATCGCGAAACCTGTCGAGCCAGCGTGCGACGCAGCTTCGAGCGCGAGCTCGCCGAGATCCAGAACGAAGCTCTACGCGAGCAGGTGGTGGAGGCCTGGGCGTTCGCCCTGGCCGAGAGCGAGTTCGACAGCATCGAGCAGATACGCGCCTCCGGAAACCCCGACACGCCCAGATTGAAGGACGGCACCCAAACGGTCCATCTGCGCGGCGTGGCGCGCATGGCCCAAACGCTGGCGGACGGATTCGAGGCTGTGCACGGCGACGTTGGGATCGATCGCGATCTGCTGTGGGCGTGCGCCCTCTGTCACGACGTCGGGAAGCCGTGGGAGTTCGGACCGGCCAATCAAGCCCGATGGAGCGGCGACGTTGGCAAGGTTGGACATCCGTCGATTCGCCATTCGGTGTACGGCGTGCACATCTGCCTGACGGTTGGTCTGCCCGAGGCCGTCGCGCACACCGCCGGCGGTCATTCCGGCGAGGGCGAACTGATCGAGCGGAGTCTTGAGAACACCCTCGTGCACCATGCCGATCACGCGTACTGGGACATCGCGCGCCGGGCGAACTTGATGGAGGACACGCCTTCCTGATCGCTGGTTTGCCTCCCAAGGGCCGCGTCCGGGCGGCCGGCTGAACGCACGCGTCGGTATCTGCCGCACGGCCTCGCGCGCGCCGCATGGCCGGTTCACGCAGTCGGGCCGGCGGTCGTGGCCGCGACGCTCGACCACTGGCCGCCCACCGCACGCCATCCGTGGGCGACCCGATCGCGGCGAGCGACGTGCGCAATACTTGCCACGCGCCCGTCGACGTTGTGGAGGCTGTGATCAAAGGCCGTCAGCAGGTTCGCTCGCGCCGCGTCGAGCGGCTCCTGACGCCGCTGCAGGCGTTCATTCGCGCCGAGACCTCCGGCGGAGTCGTGCTTCTGGCGTTCGCCGTCGCGGGCCTCGTATGGGCCAACTCTCCGTGGCGCGACTCATATCAGCAGCTGTTCCACGGCACCTCGATCGAGCTCGGGGTCGCCGACTACGTGCTCGAGATGGAGCTCATCGAGTGGATCAACGACGCGCTCATGGCCGTCTTCTTCCTGCTCGTGGGGCTGGAGATCAAGCGCGAGTTCCTGTCAGGCGCGCTCTCGCAGCGGCGCCAGGCCATGCTGCCGATCTTCGGCGCGGTCGGAGGCATGGTCGTGCCCGCCGCCCTCTACGTGGCGCTGAACCTCGGTAGCGAAGGGATTCGGGGCTGGGGCGTCCCGATGGCAACCGACATTGCCTTTGTGATCGGCGTGATGGCGGTCATCGGTCGACGCGTGCCGCCCGGCCTGAAGGTCTTCCTGGTCGCGCTCGCCATCGTTGACGACATCGGCGCGGTGCTGGTGATCGCGACCTTCTACACGGCGTCGATCGATGTGCAGGCGCTGGTCGTGATGCTGGGGTTCTTCATCGCCTTGCTCGCGATGAACCGGCTCGGGGTGCAACGCATTTCGGTCTATGTCGTTCTTGGGCTCGGCCTCTGGCTCGCAACCCTGGAATCGGGCGTGCACGCAACCATTGCGGGTGTCCTGCTGGCCCTTACGATCCCGGCGCGGGCGGGCACGGACGCGCAAGGGTACGTGGAGCGCGCCCGCCGTTTGCTGGACGACTTCGTGCGGTCCGGCGAGTCGGGTTCGGGCGAAGAGGCCTTGAGCCGCCAGCAAGCCAGCCTGCAGGCGCTCGAGGGCACCTACCAGGACATGACGTCTCCTCTGCAAAAGATGGAGCACGCCCTCCAACCTCGCGTTGTGTATGTGATCGTGCCAATCTTCGCGCTGGCAAATGCGGGCGTCTCGCTCACCGGGGAGGGCGAGGCCAGTCTGATCTCCGCGGTCTCCGTGGGGATCATCCTGGGCCTGGTTCTCGGCAAGCCGATCGGGATCTCGCTGGCCGCGTGGCTTGCCGTCAAGGCCGGCATCGCCGGACTGCCGAGCGGGGTGCGCTGGCGCCAGATCGTGGGCGCCGGAATGCTGGGCGGGATCGGGTTCACGATGTCGCTGTTCATCGCCGCGCTGGCCTTCGGTGAGCAGGCGGCATTGCTGACGAACGCAAAACTCGGAATCCTGGTGGCGTCCGCGATCGCCGGCGTGATTGGCTATGCGTTCCTACGCGCAACGCCGCGCCGCGCGCGCGACCGCCGGAGCGTCGACTAGCCGCACCTCCCACGAGGCTGGCTGACGCGCGGCGACCTGGAAGGCTGCGGCCAGGGTCCCGCGTCGGTCCACGCTGCGGTGAACGCCTGGCTTCGATCCACACCATTCCCGTGCCCCCGTCGACAAGCCCCGGGTGCACCGGGGACAGCGCCTGCCCTGAACCAGCCGAAGGGCTCAGGGTGCGCGGGGAAAGAGCCTCCGCCCCGCGTCGGAGTGACCCTCAACCAGTAGCGGCGATTCGTAGACGACCGGCAACGAGCCGCCAGCGCCGCGCCGATCGCCTGGAGGCCGATCGGACCCTCTGACTGGGCCGCCGGGGTCGGGCCGCACCCCTGAGGCGCAGCGCCTGAGCGTCCATCGCGGTCGGGCCAGAATCGTGTCGACATGCTTGACGCACGATAGCCGCGACGATACAACCTACCGTCCGCGACCGAAGAATTCGGTCCTGTCGTCCCTGTGCAACTGCGCACAGGCAAGGGTCGTCCACGGGCCAGGAGACTTGGCCCAGGGACGAGGAGGATTCTATGGCTCAGCTCACACGCCGCCACGTTCTACGGGCGGCCAGCGTCGGTGTCTTGGGTGCATCCGGCGCGGCGATTCTCGCCGCCTGCGGCGAGACGCAAATCGTCGAGAAGATCGTGACCCAGGAAGTCGTGGTCGAGAAGATCGTGACCAAGGAAGTCATGGTCGAGGTGCCGGCCGAGGCCGCCCCCGCCATGACGGAGCAGATGGGGCCGGTCGAGGTCACGTTCTCCACCGACCACGCGGCCGGGCCGCGCGGCAAGGCCATGGCCTGGGCGCTGGCGTCCTTCCGTGACGCGCAGGAGAACGTCACCATCAAGGTGGAGCCGGCGCAGGACCTGACCACCATGGCCATCGACATCGCCGCGGGCACGGGCCCGGTCACGGCGCTGATCGACGGCCGGATCTTCCAGATCCTGGTTCGCGACGGCGGGTTCAGCGACATCTCCGAGGTTGTGGCCAAAGACGGGATCGACATGGACGACTACGTCGTGGTCCCCGAAGGGCATCCGGCCCACCAACCGTACGAGGGCTCGCTCTACTACTGGGGCGACCAGCAGCTCGGGTTCCCGTATCAGATCCACGCTCCCGGCTGGTCGTTCAACCTCGACCTGCTCGGCGCCTCCGGCGTCGACTTCCCGGGCGCGAATTGGGACTGGGACGACGCCAACGAGATGCTCAAGCAGCTCACCGACTCCAGCGCCGGCATCTACGGCATGATGGAGAGTCCCGACTGGGTCACCAGCTGGGCCGGCACGGCCTTCAGCGCGGGCGCCCCGTTCTGGTACGACGCCGACTTCTCGACCAGCCTGTTCGACCACGACGGCTTCGTGCAGACGTTCGAATGGCTGGACCAGCTGACCAACGTCGACGGCGTCAACGTCTCGCCGTCGGTCGCGTCGGAAGTCCGCGGTGAGTTCGGCAACCCGTTCGTCGCGGGCAAGGCCGCCATTCACCACGGCAGCATGTACTACGGGCCGGCCGGCGCGGTGGCGCAGATCGGTCGCCGCTTCGAGTGGTCGCTGGGCCTCCCGCCCAAGCACCCGGGCACCGGGGAAGCGGCCACCCTGCACGAGGACCAGTCGCACTACGTGATGAACTCGGCCGACCGCTCGGGCATCACCGAAGAGGCCGCGCGCTGGCTGTTCTTCGCGGCCAGCGAGCCGGTGTCGGAGCGCATCGGGATCGACCGCGGCAACTTCCCGACGCACCGCGGCGCCTACGATGCGCCAGGCACGCTGGCGGCGCCGCCTCAGGGTATGGAGAACTGGGGAGCGTCGCTGAACCTGGCCGCCAACCACTCCCAGGGCTACCACTCCGAGTGGCAGGCCTGGCGGGACGCCGGCTACTGGAAGTACATCAATGACCTCCTGCTGAACGGCGAGATGGGTTCGGCGGAGGCGATTGAGAACACCCAGAGCGACGCCAACGCGGTCATGGACAAGGCCGACTGGCCGAAGCCGGTCACCAAGGCCAACTACTACAACTAGTAGCTAGTTCGTCGATTCGAGACCTCGAGGCCCGGGCCCCCAAAGGCCCGGGCCTCGAGGCTTTTCCCACCTGGAGCGAACAGCCGGGCGAAACAGCCGAGAGAGCGAACTGCGACCGGAACGTCACTCGCCGCAGCCGCCGCCAGGCGTACGCGGTAACATGTGGACGGGATGATTGCCCCCGGTCCCCGCCGCCAGCCGGTGGGCAGCGAAGGGATGGGCCATGACCACAGATTGGGCTCGCGGCCTTCGACACGCGCTCACAGGCGCCCTGCTGGCAGTCGCGGTGCTCACGCTCACCGCCTGCGGAGAGGGCGGAACCGGAGTCACGGGCGGCGCCGCCGCACCAGAGGGACGGTCGGTTGCGACCGGTGCCAGCGAATCCGAGTACCTCGTGATCAGCGAGTCCGACGCGGGGCGAGGGACCGTCATCATCGAGATGTATGAATGGGACATCGGACTGCCGGACAAGCGCGGTCCGGAGATCCATCTGAGCGGCGACGACTCGTCCAGTTTGCGCTGGCGATTCGCAGAGAAGCCGGACAATTTTCTGGTCGAGTGGGCCAAGGTCAACGGCGAGCTCGCGTTCGAGACGGACGGCCTGATCGGCAACCCGGCCGTAGCGGCCAAGGTCCTCGAGTTCCGCGGTTTGAGGCGGGGCGAGACCACGTTCAGCTTCGAGCTGGTGGATACCGAGGCGATCGATGCCGAGCCGGCCAGGCGCCTGGAGTACACGTTCCAGGTAGAAACGCCGCGCGGCGGCATCGGCACCAAGTTCGGCTGCTGCTGGTAGGCCGAATCGGTCGCGGCGCGGACACAGCGGTCTGAGCGGGGCGGGAGGGATCCATTGGCCGGCAGACGGACAACGAGGCGGACAGGCGTGCTGGCCGCGGGCGCGCTGACCGCACTCGTGCTGCTGTCAGCCTGCGGAGAGGGCGGCGGTGTGGAGGCCCGAGCGGACCCGTCGCAGCGATCGGCGGTCACTGGCCACGATCAGCTGACCTACGACGTACTCACCGAGGCGGACTCCGGGAAGGTCATCGAGACCGAGATGTACATCTACGACATCGGTGCGCCGGACCGGAAGGGTCTGGAGATTGAGTTGAGCGGCGACGACGCATCGCCGCTGCGCTGGCGTTTCGCCGAGAAGCCCGACACGTTGATTCTGGAGTGGTACGCGGTTGACGGTGAATTGGCGTTCGAGACCGACGGGTTGGTGGGGAATCCGGCGACCGCGGCGAAGGTGCTCGAATTCCGTGGAAACGCGCGGGGCGAAACAGCCATCGTGCTGGAACTCATCGACCGCGACCCGGGCGAGCGCGCGGGCGACCCGGCGAAGCGGCTCGAGTACACGTTCAACGTCAAGGAACCACCCGGCGACGGGTGGCGGCCGGTCAAACGTGCCACCGGTCCGCGGGGAACTCACGCCTAGCAAGTCCGCCGATCCGCCCCCATGGCTGCGCGCCGGCGGCGCGAGGCCTCGCGCGCCGCGGAGCGGGCGCAGCCCGGCGATACACTGACCCGGCCCCGCCGGGGGCATCGTTCGACGGGAGACATGGAGCCGTGGGCAGCGCCCCCCTCATCACCCGCATCACCAGCCATCGACTCCGGTACGAGGTGCCAGGCCTCGGCCGCGCCGCCGACGGCGTCGGCGCAGCCTACGATCCCGCGGGACGGAGCAGCCGCGACGCGGTCGTCCTGACGGTCGAGACCGATGCCGGAGGCACGGGCGAATTCGTCGGCTATCGACAGTCGAACTCGCGCGCGTCGGTCTACGCCCAGATCGCCGAGATCGCGCCCCGGCTGATCGGACGCAACGCGCTCGAGCGCGAGTCGATATGGCGAGATGGGCGCCAGGCGTTCGGGCACCTCGACGCCACTGGCCTGGGTCCGATCGACGTGGCCCTGTGGGACCTGGCCGGCAAGCACTACGGCGCCCCGGTCTACGAACTCTTGGGCGGGAGTGGTCGTCCGCTGCCCGCCTACGCGAGCACGCTGGGCGGCGACCGCCACCCGGGCGGTCTCAACAGCCCCGAGGCCTACGGAGACTTCGCGGTTCAGTCCCGCGAGATGGGGTACCGCGGGTTCAAGATCCATGCGTGGCGCGGCGCCGAGCCCGATGAGGTGAGCGCCCTGGTGCTGGAGACGCGGAAGCGCGCGGGCTCGGCGATGGACCTGCTGCTCGATTCCGGCAGCCGAACCGCGACGTTTGCCGCCGGCCTCAAGGTGGGTCGCGCGTGCGACGAGGCGGGATATATGTGGCTGGAGGACCCGTTCGCCTACTCAGGCTCGTCGATCCAGCTGCACCGTAAGCTGCGGCAGATGATCTCCACGCCCATCCTGATGGGTGAACGACTGCGGGGGCTGGAGCCGCACGTCGACATGATCGTCGCGGACGCCACCGACTACGTACGGGTCGATATTTCGCTGGACGGCGGCATCACCGGGGCGCTCAAGATCGCGCACGCCGCCCAGGGATTCGGCCTCGACGCCGAGATCCACTGTGCCTACGCTCCGGCCGATCGGCACGTGATGTCGGCGATCACGAACACGAACTACTACGAGCTGGGGCTCATCCATCCGAAGCTGCCGGCAGGCTACGGACCGCCGATATTCGCCGATGACTTCAACGACGGGCTCGACGCCATCGACGCGGAGGGGTGCGTTCCGGTCCCGCAGGGCCCGGGCCTGGGCGTGACGCTCGACTGGGACTACATCGAGAAGCACCGGGTCGGCAAAGACGTATTCGAGTGACGGCTAGGTGAGGTAGCGCTTGCCGATCTTCGCCGCCACTGTCCCGTTCAGGTAGTAGCCGATCGAGAGCCGCCCGACCTGCGTGAGCAGGTCAAAGGCCCGCCAGCGCTCCCACCCGTAGTCGGCCTCCATCCACCGGATCAGCAGCGCGTACGCCTCCGCGATGGACTGCTCGACGGGCGTCCCCGTCGCGACGGCCATGATCTCGGCGGGCGACTCGATACGCGGTCCCAGGATTCGCTTCCTGGGCTCCAGATCGACCGTGATAACGGTGTCCGAGGGCATCTCGAGCGCCGTCCCGGAGAGCTCTCCGTGGCCCATCGCGGCGTGCGCGTCGCCCAGATAGAGCAGCGCGCCGGGAACGAAGACCGGCAGGTACACGCTGTTGCCGGGGCATATCTCGACGATGTCCAGGTTGCCGCCGTGAGCTCCCGCCGGGAAGGTGGTCGGCGCGCCCATGGCCGGCGCGGTTCCGATGCATCCGAGCATCGGCGCATATGGGATCGAGATCTCATCGCTCCAGTGAATTACTCCATCGCGGATCGGGCAGACGTGACTGGTATACGGGATCGCGCTCCCGAGCATCTCCGCGAGACGCCGCGCGTTGAACACGTGCGTGGCGCATTGCCCGGTGCGCGGACGAATCTCGTCGACCGTGATCCTGAGCGCATCGCCCGGCGCCGCGCCCTCGATCCAGATCGGCCCCGTTTGCGGATTCCCGTGCGGCATGCGGGCGCGATCCCGCCGGTCGCCATCGGCCTGGATATGCCCGCAGAACGCGTCCTCTGTCTCGACCAGCACGGTCTCGCCGGGTTCGATTCGCAGGCGCGGCTCGACCTCGCGGCTGTATTCGAAATAGAGCGGCCCGAGCGGGAGGCGTTTCAACGTTGTCCTCCGCCGTCGAGCCCGCACGCATGGCCCGATCGCTGGCAGGCGGCGCGAGTCTAGCAGCGGTCGCACGGCACAGGCGGGCGATTGCCCGGCGCGTCGCGCGTATCCTGTCGAAAGCTGCGGACCCGCGTGCGGATCGCCGGAGGACCGGTTCCCGGATGGCCCTGACGGTTGGCGCCGATCTCGGCGGCACCAAGATCCTCACCGCCCTGGTCGATGAGCACGGCCGCATCGTCGCGTCGGACCTGCGGCCCACCGAAGCCGGAACGCGCACCGCCCGCGAGGTTATCGCCGATGTGGCGGCCGCGGTCGCGAGCACGCTGGTCGGCCGGGCCGAGCCCGTGGCATCGCTTGGAGTCGGCGTCGCGGGACAGGTGGACGAAGACGGGAACGTCAACCTCGGGCCGAATCTCGGCTGGCGGAACGTCGCGCTGGGCCGGGAACTCGCCGACGCCGTTGGCATGCGAGTGGCGGTGGCGAACGATGTGCGGGCCGCGGCCTGGGGCGAGTGGCGGCACGGGGCCGGCCGGGGCGTCGATGATCTGATCACGCTCTTCATCGGAACCGGCATCGGCGGCGGCATCGTCAGCGGTGGACGCATGCTCGCCGGGCACGGCAACGCGGCGGGCGAGCTCGGACACGCGACGATCGTGGCCGGCGGACGCAAATGCCATTGCCCGAACTGGGGATGTCTGGAAGCCTACGTCGGGGGCTGGGCGATCGCCGAGCGAGCGCGGGAACTGGCGCTGGCGAATCCCGAGCGCGGCGTCACGCTCGTGAGGCTGGCAGGCTCGCTCGCGGCAATCTCGGCCGCGACGGTTTCCGAGGCGGCTCGGAACGGCGACGCGCTTGCTCGCGAGATCGTGGGGAGCACCGAGCAATTCATGATCGCGGGCGCCGTCGGGATGATCAACGCGCTCAATCCGAACGTGCTCATCCTGGGCGGAGGCGTCGTGGAGGGCATGCCGGAATTGGTCGGAGGCGTCGACCGCGCGGTGCGAGACCTGGTGCTGCCGGCCGCGGCGACGGGTCTCCGGATCGTGAAGGCGGAGCTTGGCGGCGAGGCGGGAGCGATCGGCGCGGCCGCCTTTGCACGTGAGACCGCCGAGGCATCGAGCTAGCTGTGCCTCCCACCACCCTTGTTGATAGATCTCCGCCACATGTTGAACGCCATTCCGACGCGGAGCGGAGGAATCTCAGGGCGCCCCCGCACGCAGGTCCCGCCCCGTCACCCCGGCGGACGCCGGGGGGGTCCAGTCCTATGGTTCCTTCGACGCAGAGGCCCCGCGGCCAGGATCCCGCCTGGATTCCCGCCCTGTATCGGGTACGGATCAGGCTGTGCGCCGGAATGACGGAGGGGGCGCTGATCAAGAGGAACCCACTACTCGAAATTGTGATTTGGCCTTAGTTGAGAGACCATGCTGTCTGAAAAAGTGGATAGCTTGTGTATGAGCGGGAGGGGCTTCACGATGAAGACTAGGCTCGCGCTGTTGATTGTCATTGTCGGACTCGTGTTCGGCTCTCAGCCTGTGCTTGCCCAGGATTGCGTTTTTCAATTGGGGTTCAAGACCATGCACGACCTCATCCCGGACATCGTTGGCGACTGTCTGGAGGACGAGCGTCACGATCCAGTAAATGGAACGACGGTGCAACACACGACCAACGGCCTGCTTATCTGGCGCAAAGCCGACAACTGGACCGCGTTTACGGACGGTCAGCACACCTGGATCAACGGCCCGGAGGGGTTGCAGCAGCGGCTGAACTCCGAGCGCTTTCCTTGGGAAGCTCCAACGCCCCAAAGCATGGTGACGCAGCGGCTGACGCTGGAACAACTGCGGAACGCCGAATATCGCCTGCCGCTCCTCGGCGACGAGGAGACCCCAATTCAACTTGTTGACGGCGAGGGGTCAATCGCCTACGGAGAGGGTGCGACAGAACGGGACTACGCGGGCCTTGTCGACGACGCGGTCGCCTTCGGCGATCTCGACGATGACGGGGTCGCCGATGCTGCGGTTGTCGTCTTTACGTCGGGGGGCGGCAGCGGCACATTCAGGTATTTGATCGCCGTCCTCGACCGGGACGGCGCACCCGTGCAGGCGGCGCGCGTGTACCTGGGCGACCGGGTGCCGGTGGAGAGCATGACCATTTCAAGCGGCGAGATCGTCATGGAGATGCTCGCGCACCGTCGCAGCGACGGGCTGTGCTGCCCGACGCTGAACATCACCCGCGCGTTCGCGCTGCGCGGGGACCAGCTCGTGCCGCGTCAGGCGCTGGTCATCGAGTCACCGCTGCCGGGCGAGACCGTTGCGAGCGGGGTCGAGGTTCAGGGCACAACGAGCACGTACCCGTCCGCCGACGGCCTCGCCTACCTGGTCTATGACGCTCGCGGCGGAGTGATCGGCATGGGCAGGCTCGCCGTTGCGGGAGGGGAAGGTCAACCGGGAACGTTCGCCGCGCCAGTGCAGTTCATCGCGGGCGCGGGTGGACCGGGGCGCATCGAGATTGTCGACGTAGACCGGGGCGACGGTTCGGCGCTGGCTCGCACCGCAGTGCAAGTGATCCTGCAGGCCGCTCCGCTGCCCGAGGGAATGCGCCAGCGCCAACCCACCCCCGAGCTTGTCCTGGAAGCGCCGCTGAGCGGAGCGACGGTCGGCGCTACCGTGGAGCTACGCGGGCGCATCAGTGTCATGCCTTTCGAAAAGAATCTGAGTTACCGCATCTACAACCAGGCCGGAACAGTCGTCGGCGAGGGAGCGATGCTCTTGGAAGGCCCGTTCGACGGGCCGGGCACGTTTGCGGAGTCGATCGCCATCACGGGCACGACCGCGCCCGGACCCCTCCGCATCGAGATCGTTGAGGCTAGCGTGATAGACGGATCGCTGATTGTCAGCACTTGGGTGGAGGTGTTTTTCGCGGGCATATCATGACCCGCCTCGTGGGTAGTGGGCAACATTGATATCAGGGCGCGGCATGCCGGCATGTCGCCATCTTGGGGGTATTGGGACCGCTCGGTTCGTGCGCCGACGAGCAGAACCTGGATTCGGTCCCCGTATCGAGTACGGGGCAGGCTTTCGCCGGAATGACGCCGCAGGGGCTCACGCGTGTCACCCAGGCTCATGGGAAGTACAGCTAGCCCTTGCAACCGTATATCGTTAACCCGAACTCAAGGAGCGTCCAATCATGGGACCGATGACCGCCGCACACCAGCCGCACACGGCGCTGGGCCAGAGCCTTTCGCTCGGCGAGTACGCGGGCGCGGTTGAAGCTCGGCTGGCCGCTTGGGAGGACGAAGGCTTCGGCCGCCGGCTGTGGGCCAAAGATCCGACCCTGTGGTTTCCCGACGAGCGCCCCGAGATCGTCAATCGTCTGGGGTGGCTCACGCTGCCCGAGAGCATGCTGGACTCGATCGATGATCTGACTTCGTTCGCCGAGGAGGTGCGCGCCGCGGGGTTCCGGCAGATCGTCGTCCTTGGCATGGGTGGATCCAGCCTTGCACCGGAGGTCGTGCAACGGACGCTGGGGAACGCACCGGGATACCCCGAGTTGTTCGTCCTTGACAGCACGCATCCCGAAGCCGTCCGCGAGGTGACCGGCGAGATCGATCCCGCCGCCACGCTGTTCTTCGTGTCGAGCAAGTCGGGGACCACGCAGGAGACGCTCTCGTTCTTTCGGTACTTCTGGAACGTGCTGCTCGAGTCCGGCAGCGAGCCCGCCGGCCATTTCGCCGCCATCACCGATCCGGGCACGCCGCTCGTCACGCTGGCCGAGGAGCGCCGGTTCCGGCGCGTGTTCACGGCGACGCCGGACGTCGGCGGCCGGTACTCGGCGCTGACGGCGTTTTGCTTGGCACCAGGCGCATCGATCGGCGCCGACATCCGGGGTCTGCTCGACTCCGGACTGCTGATGGCGGCGGCCGCCGCCGAGAATGTGCCGGTACCGAGCAACTCGGCGCTGGCGCTCGGCGCGGCGATGGGCGAACTGGCGCTCGAGGGCCGCGACAAGGTCACCTTCCTCGTGTCGCCATCCCTCGAGGCGTTGCCCATCTGGTACGAGCAGCTCATCGCCGAGAGCACCGGCAAGGACGGTCGCGGCATCGTGCCCATTGCCGGCGAGCGAGCCGGTCCGCCGGATGTCTATGGGTCCGATCGATTCTTCGTCCATCTGCACCTGCAGGCGGATGCGGAAGCCGATCGAGCCCAGGCGGACCGGATCGCCGCGCTGGAGCTCGCCGGTCACCCGGTGGCCAGAATCCAACTCGATGATGTGACCGATATCGGTCGCGAGATGTATCGCGCGGAGCTGGCGGTGGCGGCAGCGAGCGCCGTGATCGGCGTCCACCCGTTCGACCAGCCCGACGTGGAACTGGCCAAGGAACTTGCCCGCCTGGCCATGTCCGGAAGCATCGAGGCGGGTGAACCGACCGAGGCGCCGGTGCGCGCATCGGACGAGCCGGCGCTGGCGGCCGCGCTCGACGACTGGATGGCGCAGGCGTCGGCCGGTGACTTCGTCGGCATTCAGGCGTACCTCGCGCCGCGCGCCGAGGTCTCGGACCTGCTTGATGGCATCCGCCACTCGGTGCGGGACCGGCGCCGCGTCGCCACGACGGTGGGATATGGCCCGCGCTTCCTGCACTCGACTGGACAGCTCCACAAGGGCGGTCCGAACACCGGCCTGTTCCTCCAGATCGCCGACGAGGGCGCGGTGGATCTGCCTGTTCCGGAGACCGACTACAGCTTTGGCGCCCTGATTCGCGCGCAGGCCGCGGGTGACGCGCAGGCGCTGACTCAGCAGGGCCGGCGGGTCCTGCGCGTGGCGCTCGACCAGGGCGTGGCGGCCGGTTTGGAGGCCGTTCGGCAGCGGTTGGCCGGCTAGGCGCATCCGCTCGGAACCTCGAGAGCGCTGGACGCGCGCGGCGCAGGCGGCACCGTCAGCCGTTGACCGCGAGCGGGCCGCAGGAGTATATTGAGCAGTTGGCGTCCGCCGCCACGCACGTATGTACCTCTTACTACGACGGTGGCGTGCGGCCGCTCGGACCTTCACAACTGAAGAGCAACGTAAAGCTGCAATTTTGCTGATCTAACGGCGCTAAGTTAATACGGGCGTTCGGTGGATGCCCTGGCGCCAAGAGCCGACGAAGGGCGCAGCAGGCTGCGATAAGCCACGGGGAGCCGCGAGCGGGCTTCGATCCGTGGATTCCCGAATGGAGAAATCCGGCGGGGGCAATGCCCCGTCACGGCGCACTGAAGGCCTTCGGGCCGAAGTAGGTGCGTCGAGGCAACCGGGGGAACTGAAACATCTAAGTACCCCGAGGAAGAGAAATCAATAGAGATTCCCTTAGTAGTGGCGAGCGAACGGGGAACAGCCCAAACCGCATGTGTGTGATAGGCCCACGCCGTTGCACATGCGGGGTTGTAGGACTCGGCACGCGTTTGTGGGAACGCAACGCAGTTACAAAATCGCACGTTAGCGGAAGCGGCTGGAACGCCGCGCCAGAGACGGTGAGAGCCCGGTAGGCGAAAACGTCGCGATCTGCGGCCGATGTTCCTGAGTACCACGGGACACGGGAAACCCTGTGGGAACCCGGAAAGACCACTTTCCAAGGCTGAATACTCTTGGCGACCGATAGTGCACAAGTACCGTGAGGGAAAGGTGAAAAGTACCCCGGGAGGGGAGTGAAATAGAACCTGAAACCGAACGCTTACAGACAGTCAGAGCGCTATGCCGTGTGAGGCACGATGCGGTGGGGCGAGGCCCTTGTGGCGGTCTTCGGATCGTCGCTTGGGCAGCAAGCCATGGCAAAGTGCTTCATGAGCACGGAATGCGTGATGGCGTGCCTTTTGGAGTATGAACCGGCGAGTTACGCTGCGCGGCAAGGTTAAGGGCCTCAGGTCTGGAGCCGTAGGGAAACCGAGTCTGAATAGGGCGTCCAGTCGCGCGGAGTAGACCCGAAACCAGGTGAGCTACCCCTGGCCAGAGTGAAGCGGAAGTAACATTCCGTGAAGGCTCGAACCCACCAGAGCTGCAAATCTGGGGGATGAGCTGGGGGTAGAGGTGAAATGCCAAACGGACCTGGAGATAGCTGGTTCTCCCCGAAATAGCTTTAGGGCTAGCGTCGGGTGAGGTGTCGTGGAGGTAGAGCACTGACTGAATGAGGGCCTTAACCGGTACCAATTTCTATCAAACTCCGAATGCCACGACATGCGCCCGGCAGTCAGACTGTGGGGGCTAATCTTCATGGTCAAAAGGGAAACAGCCCAGATCGCCGGCTAAGGTCCCAAAGTTCTTGCTAAGTGGGAAAGGATGTGGAGTCGCTCAGACAGCCAGGATGTTGGCTTAGAAGCAGCCATCATTTAAAGAGTGCGTAACTGCTCACTGGTTTAGGGGTCCCGCGCCGAAAATGTAACGGGGCTTAAGCAAGACACCGAAGCCGCGGGCCGACGGCATTTGCCGTCGGCGGTAGGGGAGCGTTCTGCGGGCAGCGAAGGTCGAGCGTGAGCACGGCTGGAGCCCGGAGAAGTGCGAATGCCGGTATGAGTAGCGTCGATGCGGGTGAGAATCCCGCACCCCGTAAGCCCAAGGATTCCTGAGCAAGGTTATTCCGCTCAGGGTTAGCCGGGCCTAAGCCGAGGCCGTGAGGCGTAGGCGAAGGACAACGGGTTTATATTCCCGTGCCACCTTTTCAGCGTTAACTAGCGAAGGGGGGACCCGGGACGGTAGGCCGAGCGCACTTATGGCTATGTGCGTCTAAGTTTGTAGCGCGGTGCCGCAGGTAAATCCACGGCGCCAAGCGCGAGGAACGATGGGAAGCCCAAGGGCAACCGCGGGCAACTCGGTTGAGCCGACCCGGCAGGAAAAGCCCCGTAGCGAGCTGGATTGGTGTCCGTACCGCAAACCGACACTGGTGGGCGCCGGTGAAAGCCGGCAGGGGATCGGGCCACGGTCTGCTAAGGAACTCGGCAAATTAGCCCCGTAACTTCGGGAGAAGGGGTGCCCCAGTAAAGTGATGGCGCCACGCGCGCCGGAGCTTGAGGGGGCCGCAGTGCACAGGCTCAAGCGACTGTTTACCAAAAACACAGGTCCCTGCGAAACCGTAAGGTGATGTATAGGGGCTGACGCCTGCCCAGTGCCGGAAGGTTAAGGGGACGGGTGCAAGCTCGAAACCGAAGCCCCGGTGAACGGCGGCCGTAACTCTAACGGTCCTAAGGTAGCGAAATTCCTTGTCGGGTAAGTTCCGACCCGCACGAATGGCGTAACGACTTGAGCACTGTCTCGGCAGGCCACCCGGCGAAATTGCATTGCCCGTGAAGATGCGGGCGACCCGCAGCAGGACAAAAAGACCCCGTGGAGCTTTACTGCAGCTTGGGATTGAATTGCGTCTGCGCATGTGAAGGATAGGTGGGAGACGGTGAATCCGGGGCGCTAGCTTCGGTGGAGTCACCCTTGGGATACCACCCTTGTGTAGTTGCGATCCTAACTCGCGACCGTTATCCGGCGCGGGAACAGTCTCTGGTGGGCAGTTTGACTGGGGCGGTCGCCTCCCAAAAAGTAACGGAGGCGCCCAAAGGTTCCCTCAGGCTGGATGGTAATCAGCCGCAGAGTGCAAAGGCATAAGGGAGCTTGACTGCGAGACTTACACGTCGAGCAGAGGCGAAAGCCGGGCTTAGCGACCTTACGGTTCCGAGTGGAAGGGCCGTGATCAGCGGATATAAGCTACCCCGGGGATAACAGGCTAGTCGCGCCCAATAGTTCACATAGACGGCGCGGTTCGGCACCTCGATGTCGGCTCGTCACATCCTGGGGCTGAAGACGGTCCCAAGGGTTGGGCTGTTCGCCCATTAAAGTGGCACGCGAGCTGGGTTCAGAACGTCGTGAGACAGTTCGGTCTCTATCCGCTGCGGGCGTAGGAGGCTTGAGGGGATCTGTCCGTAGTACGAGAGGAGCCGGATGGGCGGACCTCTAGTGTACGAGTTGTCGCGCCAGCGGCATCGCTCGGTAGCTATGTCCGTTCGGGATAAGCGCTGAAAGCATCTAAGTGCGAAGCCCACCTCAAGACTAGGCCTCCCACTGGGTTAACCAGGTAAGACCCCAGCGAGATTAGCTGGTTGATAGGCGGCATGTGGAAGCGGTGTAAGCCGTGCAGCAGAGCCGTACTAACGGTCGAGGGCTTGGCATTACCGTTAGATCAGCAACATTGCAGCTTTGCGCCGCGGATGTCGCGGCGCGCCTTGCGGCGCCCGATTTCCGGGTGACTTGAGCGGCGAGGCCACACCTGTTCCCATCCCGAACACAGTCGTTAAGGTCGTCAGCGCCGACAATACTGCCGGGGCAACCTGGTGGGAAGATAGGTCGTTGCCCGGAAATCAGGCGCCTCAATGCTTTCGGCCGCCTCGGCCCAAGCCGTTGTGCGCGCGGCCTCGCCTCGCGATACTCAGGTTATACAACCTGCGCTTGGGATCACGTCCATGGCGTCCCCCCCCAACGTTGACCTCCACGCGTTTCACTCCCGCATGGTGGCGGCGGCGACTTCGCTCGAGGAGTTCTACGAGGCGCTCAACGGCTGGTCCGACCTCGCGGTGGAGGAGAATCCGCTCCTGGTATGCCAGGACGGGTGCGCGAACTGCTGCAAGCACCAGGTCATGGTCGGCGAGCGCGAGTGGGAGCTCATTCATGACTGGATGCGCGCGAACATGACCAAGGCGCAGCGCCAGCGGGTTGTGGGCCGCATTCGGGCGCAGCTGGAACAACCTCGCAATCCGCTCAGGCGCTGGCTGGCGATGCGCAACAAGCATCCGCGGCTCTTTGTCCGAGCGGTTGGCCAGGGGTTTCGGGCCGAATCGACCCGCTGCCCGTTTCTTGATGACACCAACCGTTGCGAGATCTACCCTGTGCGGCCATTCGTCTGTCGCGCGTACGGCCGCGCCGAGCTGTCGGACGGGCGCAATATGTTCTGCGGTGTCTTCCTGGGACGTTACCGGCAGGAGCCGAAGGCCCTGCAAGGCATGAAGCTCGCGTCGATGGGGCAGATGTCGCCGAAATACTTCGAGTTGACCCGCCCCCGCGGCGGCGGCGAGGGGCGCTACACGATCATGTCGGCGCACGTCCTTCGCCATACCAAACATGACGACGACCTGGTGAAGCGCCCGATCCCGCTCTCGACCGAGAAGACCTACCCGGTCATCACACGCGCGGGGTTTCCGGCCGCCACTTCGAGCGCGCGCAGCGAACCCGTCGTGGCGGAGCTGAGCTAGGCCCCGCCGCCCGGTTCGCGAACCGCCCTCACGGGCCAGGGGGACTACAGGCTCGGGCTTCTACGCGAGCCGGTAGACGTCCACGGCCGTTTCGCCAAAGATCCGTCGCTCGTCGGGCTCGCTCACGGCGCCGATCGCCTGCCGCATCGCATCGAGCGTCGACGCGTAGTCGGTCGTAACGAGTGCGATCGGCCAGTCGCTCCCCCACATCAGCCGCCGCGCACCGAACCGCTCGAGCATGAACTGCACATATGGACGCACGGCATTGATGTTCCACCCCTGGCCGGGGTCCTTGGCCGCGGTCTCGATGGCAGCCGGCAACGGTGACAGCGAGAGCTTGCCCACCGCGGCGGTCTCGGCCGCGATCCTGCCCATGGCCTGGTACCAAACATCGTCGTCCGAGCCCCCGATCATGTCGGGCTTGGCCAAATGCTCGACAACCGACCGGAGGTCCGGAACCTGCTGGTGGGCGGTCAGGACACCCGCTAGCTGGGCTGTGTCGACAAGGAATTCGAAGACGAGCCCGCGGCGAGCGATCTCTCGAAGCCCATCCATGACCTTCGGCCGGGTTACCGCATCGGGGTCCTCGTCGCCCTGGAACCCCATCCGAATCCCCACGAACTTGGGGTGCTGCTGCCAGCGGTCCAGCTCGCCGGCCAGTGATGGACTGGTTATGTCAACCCAGGGCGCGATGCCGGCGACCAGGTCCGACGAGGCGGCAGTCTCCGCCAGCGCCTGATTCTCGGCCGGCGTTTGCCCGGCCTCGATCACGACCGCGCGCGTAACGCCGGTGCCGGCGGTCGCCTCCCTGAACTCCGGCGGACCGAAATCCCGGGCGATGTAGTCGAGCGCGTCGGTCATCCAGGTCTGGCGCGCAAGCTCCACACGCCACATATGGACGTGGGTGTCGATCAAGCCGGCTTCGTTCATCGGTCTTCTCCGAGTGCTGGCGTGAGCGCGGCGTCAGATCGGCTCGACGCCAAGCGACTCCGCGACGGTCACAATCGACTCCCAGGTGTCGTCCTCGATCGGGATGCCGTCGCGACGGCGGATCTCGCGCGTGCGCGCTTCCATGTCGCCCGGCGCGAGGACCTCGTCGAACCCGGGCGCGGGAGGTATGGCCCGAACCCGCTGAACCATCTCGTCCGCGCGCGCGGCGTAGCTCTCGAAGGGCTGAAAGAGGTCCGGCTTGAGCACGATGATGGTTACGCCCTGGTGGCGCATCGTCGCTCCCCCGCGGCGCTCGTCGGCGAAATCATCGGCGCCCCCAACAATGCGCCCCAGGTACTCGCCCGCCATGGCAAGCCCGTATCCCTTGTGCTCGCCGAACAATACGGCCGCACCGCCATCAAAGAAGTCGCTCGCGTTGGTGGTCGGGTTGCCGTGCTTGTCCACCACCGCCCCGGGCGAGAGCGGCTGGTTTCGTCGGTGCGCGTTGGCAACCTTGACGCCGGACAACTTGGTCGTCGCGAAGTCAAACATCATGGGGGGCTCATTGCTCGTCGGGAATCCAACCGCGATTGGATTCGTATGCAGCACGCTCTTGCGCCCGCCATATGGAACGGCCACGGGCTCCACCTCCCCGAAACCGCCGGACCACACCATGGCGATCAACCGCTCGTCAGCGGCCATTTCGACGAAATGCCCCAGCCTCCCGATGTGGTTCGCCTCGACCATCGACACGACCGCCACACCCCAAGCCTTGGCCTTTTCGATCGCCACCTCCGTGGCCAGGCGCGCGGTTACGTGACCGAACGTGTAGTTGCCTCTCACGAGCGCGGTCGTCTCGGTTTCCCTCACCACTTCCGGCCGCTGGGTGGGCAGAAGCTCGCCCGCCTTGATCGCCTGGACATATAGCGGGAGCGGCCAGATGCCGTGCGTGTCCACGCCGCTGAGATTCGCGAGAACCAGGTGCTCGGCGCAGCCGTCGGCGTTCCATTGATCGGCGCCCGCCACGAGCAGGATGTTGGTCACGAACTCCCGAAGCGCGTCAGCCGTCTTCGTTACCACGAGGCCCCCCATCATCGATTGCCGGGCCGGCTGCTTCGCTCAATGCTCGATCGCGCCGCCGGTCGGTGTGCCTAAACCTCCGCCGCCTCTTCTCCGGCTCGCGCTTCCGCGACTTCCTTGAGCTTGGTCATCTGCTTGACGAGGATTCGCTTGGTGAACCAATTCATCAGCAGGCTCAGGATGCGGACCCACCATGTGGAAGCGACTACATCGGCCGAGCAATCGAGTCGCGTCCCGGACGGGGTGGACGAGAACCGGTAGTCGGTCTGGAACTGGAACGACCCGCTCCCGATCGTCACGCCGATGTGGTTCGGTCGGGCGTACGCGACCCACTCGCCGTCGTACTCCGACACACGCCCGCCCTCACGAATCCGCTGCTTGAAGGTCGCGCCGACCGGGTTGTTGCGATCGACCTCGGACGTGTAGGTCGTTTCCTCGACCCCATCCATCCACAGCTTCAGATTCTCGCCGTAGTCCACCAGCTCGAAGACGGTCTCGATGGGCGCGCCGATCTCCTGCGAATACGTGAGTGCCGCCACTAGGTCGGGCTCCGGCGCCGGTGTTGGGCCTTAGGGTACCCCGCGTCGGCGCGAGGAGGGATCGCGGACGCAGAAAACGCCGATCTTCACCGGCCGTCTGGCGATCTTCGGACGCCCCGTGCCGCGACGGCTCAGCGGTTCCGCGCCCTAATCGGTGGATTTGGGTGCTAGCGCGGGACTAACGGCCGGGCTCCAGCTATCCGAGCTAGACCCGCGCCTGGCCCTCGCCGAGGGTGGGCGCGGCCGGCCGTACGACAGCACTCCGATCAAGCCCATGACCAACCGGCGTCGTCGGGTCAGGGATACTGCTCGATCCCCACCCGGAGTCGCGCAGTGACCGTTCTTCCCGACGTGCTGGCACCAGGATTGAGGGTCGTCTTTTGTGGCACGGCAGCGGGAACTCCGTCCGCCTGCGCGGCTGGGGTCCTTCACCTACGGGCAGCTGGCGGCCTTCACGCACCAGCAGCTGGCGGACGGAGTCGCGGCCTAGATGCCCACGTCAACGCCCACCCTCGCGCTCCCGAAGCCGCTCGAGACCGAGCCGTACGCCATCGCCGACGACAACCGCATCGCGGACACGCTCGACGACCAGTTCACCCGCGGCGCCGACGTGGCCAGCGCCGCGACGGTCCCTCTGCCGGCGTATGCCTCGTTCACGATCACTGGCACCGCCGCGGTCACGGCGTTCAGCGCGGCGAACAAGGGCGTCCGCAAGTACGTCACCTTTGCCGCGGCCCTGACGCTCACGCACAACGCCACCAGCTTTATCCTGCCCGGGGGCGCCACCATCACGACCGCGCCCGGGGACACGTCGATCTGGGAGTCGATCAACTCGACGACCGCGAGGTGGCGATGCCTGGTCTACGTCCGGGCCGACGCGATGCCGATCGCCGCGACGATGGGCGAGCGTGCTGTGCAGGCGGTGGTGGCCAACTTCAACTCGCCGGTGGTCACCGGCGACGGCCAGTTCTACGTCCATATCGATGCGCGGATCGGCGGCATGCAGCTCGTCGACGTGCACGCGGCGGTCATCACCGCCGGCACCACGGGCACCACCGACATCCAGATCCGGAACGTGACCCAGGCCGCCGACCTGCTGCTCACCACGCTCACTATCGACTCGGGCGAGACTGGCTCTGACACTGCGGCGACCGCGGCCGTGATTGACACCGTGAACAACGGCGTGACGGAACACGACCTCATCGCGATCGATGTGGACGCCGTCAGCACCACCGCGCCCAAGGGCCTGCTCGTCACGCTCGGATTCAGGCACCCGTAATGGCGCTCCTGGGGCACTGGACGCTTGACGATGCGAGTGGCGGGGCCGTCGATTCGGCGGGCGCGAACACCATGGCCGAGAACGGCACGCCGGTGTATGCGCAGACCGGCAAGGTCGGGACGTCGATCCGGCTCCAACAGGCGAGCGCTGAGTGGTTCAACGTGGCCGATGGCTTGACCTGGGGCGATGTGAGTCGCAGCGCCGGCGGCTGGGTAAAGCTGGATTCGATCCACGCCAGCAACTACGCCGCCCTCATCAGTAAGCAAGACGGCAATGCGGACGGGTTCTCCGTCAGCGTCAACCAGCTAACCGGGGAGTTCTACGTGGCCGCCGCCGCGTCGTCCAGCCTCACGCAAGTGCATTCGGACATCCGTCCGGCCCTCGACACCTGGTACCACGTGGTTGGGGTCCACGACGCCGACGCGAACACCGTCCGCATCTGGGTGGACGCGGTTGACAAGGCCAACGCCGCCCACACCGCGGGCTTGGGCGCCCCGACCAACGATCTCGAGATTGGCCGGCTCCGCGCGAGGGCAGGGTGGAGTCTGGACGGATACGTGGACGATGTGTTTATCACCGATGAGGTGCTCACCGGCGCCGACATCGAGGACATCTACGACAACGGCGTCGAGGCGCATTGGGGATTCGTGCCCCGCGCCCTGGTGTATTGAGGGCGGCCTGCGTGGCTGACCGGCACCCGCGCGTCTACATCTCCGGCCCGATGACCGGAGCGCCGAACTACAACTACCCGGCGTTCGGCGCGGCGGCGCAGCAGTGGCGCGCGCTGGGGTGGGGTGTGGTCAATCCGGCCGAGAGCTTTGGGGGCGACGCGTCACGACCGCGATCAGACTACATGCGCACGGATCTCGAACACCTGCTGACGGTCGACGCGATCGCGATGCTGCCCGGTTGGCAGGACTCCGCGGGTGCGCGGCTGGAGCACGCCATCGCCGGTGAACTCGGGCTGGACGTCCTCGACGCTCGGTCCGGGCTCCCGCTTGAGCCCGAGACGGCGCTGCAAGAAGCGCAGCGGATCGTCCACGGCGATCGACACGAGGCGTACGGGCATCCGTCCGTGGACTTCGCGTGCACCGGCCGCATCTGGTCGTCGATCCTCGAGCGCTGGCTGCGGACCCACGGCGTGTCGATCGACGTTCCTGATCTCGACCCGCGGGTCGTCGCCCTCATGATGTGCGGGCTGAAGATCAGCCGCGAGCTGCACCGGCCCACGCGCGACAACCGCGTGGACATCGCCGGCTACGCCGAGACCTGCGAGATGGTGGCGCAGGCCCAGGCGGCCGGTGAATGACGACCACCTGGGGCCAGCTCGCCGACGCCGACAAGGCGGCGATCCGGGCGTCGTACCCCGACCGCACCAACCACGAGCTCGCGGAGGCCTACGGGATCACCACGAGCTCGCTGGTCAACGCCGCCCGGCACTTCCCGGCCGGCCGGCGGCGCAAGAGCGCGGAGACGCGAGCCCGCACCTATGCGGCGCGCGACGCCGCGGCGGCACGGATTCGTCCGCCGCCGCCCCCGCGTGACGAAGGCCGCGAGCACCGGCTCACGCAAGAGGTGCGAGCCCTCCGGAAGGCCCAGAAGCGCCATCTCGACGAGACCTCATGGGCGGACACGGTGGTGGCTGCCCTCACACCGTTGGTGCCCGCCATCCCGACCCAGCCGATGCGCGCGTCCACGGTTGCCGGCGAGACGTCCGAGGAAGAAATGGTGCTGTTACTCAGCGATGTACACGGCGGGTCCTATATCCGCGCCTCCGAAACCGGGGGACTCTCAAGCTACGACTCGGGCACGTTCCATCAACGCGCCACCCGTCTCCACGAACGGCTCGTCAGCATCAAGGACAAGTACGGGAGCCACGTCCGCCGGCTGAACATCTTCTGCTTGGGGGATCTGATCGAAGGGCAGGAGATCTTCAAGGGCCAGCACCACGAGATCGACCAACACGTCGCGCTCCAGGTCGTGCATGTGCCCGCCGTGCTCGCCCGCATGGTGGCGGGCTGGTTGCCCTACTTCGAGTCCATCCATATCTACCCGGTCCGCGGCAACCACGGCCGCATGACCTTCGGCCGCAGCGCGGCGCCGCCCACCATGTCCTTCGACTGGATCTGCGAGCAGTTCATGGCGACGTTGCTGCGCGACCAGGAGCGGATCGTGTGGCACCCGACCGACGCCTGGTGGCAGCTGGTGGAACGCCAAGGGCACCGCTTCCTGCTCATGCACGGGGACAACATTCGCGGCTGGGCCGGAATCCCGCTCTACGGCACCATTCGCAAGCACACCCAGATGTTCCAGATGGTGCAGGCGCGCTTGCCGGCGGATCTCTCAGGCGTCGCCTTCGACACGATGTGCATCGGCCACTTTCACACGCGCGCCTGGCTGGAAATGGCGTCCGGCGACATCCTCGTCAATGGCGCCTGGCCCGGGGGGTCGATGTACAGCCAGCGCGAGCTCGCGGCGAACTCGGTGCCCAGCCAGAAGCTCTTCTGCGTCCACCGGGCGCATGGGATCACCGGCCTCTGGCCCCTGTATCTGGACGACCGGGCCAGCGTGCCGCGGGTGCGGGTCGATGCGGCGTGACCGGCGCCCCTGCCGCCTTCACGCCGCACAACTTTGGACGTAGCCTCGATCGAAGAGCACGTGGTCGCGCATACGGGGCCAGTCCGACACGTCGGTGTCGTAGTCGATGGCGCCCCAGGGATCCTCTTCAACAAGAACCTGGATTAAGCGGTTGAGCCCTCCTTCTAACCGCGTCGAGGCGGGCCGGTCAAAGCCACCGAGCTCAAACCACACAACGGCTTCGATGATGAAGGCCCAGACTTCGTCGGCAACGCACGCCTCAAAATCTCGAGGGTGTGGGATCGGCGACACCGAATGCCACACCTCATGCGCCAGCAGCGCGGCAAGCGCCTCCGTCCGTTCGTAGCGCAGCGCCCCGTTGATGTAGATGGTGTGGGCACTCGGGGAATAGTTCGCGTTGGTGTCGGCGGGCAGCGACCAGTCCAGCACAACGGTGAGCGGGCCGGTTCCCATGCGCGTCGGCGGGTCGCCCGGGAGCACCACCCGCAGCATGAGGTCCCACGCCGGTTGCAAGGCTGGATCGATCTGCGGTCCCGGCGGAGGCGCCGGCCGCTCAGGGGCCAGCGGACACGCGGCGCTATGCCACTGGCAGTCGTAGCGCCCATAGAGGACGCTGTCATCGGTCCCATGCAGGAACGCGTCGACGGTCCCGCGCCCGACAACATCAGCGGCGATCGTCGCCGCGAGATCAACTGCCGCTCCTCGGGCAATCGCGACCTGTCGGACGACCTCGTAGGCGGGGTTATCAGTCGGCGTGGGCGCTGGTGCTGGTGCTGGCGTCGGCGCTGGAGGGGGAAGCGGCGCCGTGACGGCCCACCAGAACGTCTGGCGCACGTCGCCCCAGTGGTCGGCCCGGCAGGTGGCTTCGGCCTGGTTGCCAAACGTCCGCTGATAGATCCCAACATTGCCGTCGTTTCCATGGTGCGCCTCGACAATGTCGTTGAGGTCAACGCAGGTCGTCGGCCAGGGGACCTCGTCGGCGGCCTGGGGCGGCGCGATCCCATCCAGCGCCCACCAGAACGCGGCCTGTACATCCGCGCGGTGGTCGGCCTGACAGGCGGCCTCCGCCTGGTCGCCGTACGCCCGCTGGTAGATCCCGACATTCTGCTCGTGGCGGCGATGGCGTTCGACGATATCGTTGAGCTCAACGCACGAGGTCGGCCACTGCGCAAACACGGCACTGACACTGACGGAAAAGGCGACGGCGAGCGTTGTGAACAGGAGGGTGACACGAGAAGCCCGTGACAAAGCTGCAGCCCCTCGCCGACAGGTGGCGGCCCCAACAGCGCCGCTGGAAACTCAGACGAGCTTACCGGAAGGCGTATCTGCCCCGCTTCACAACGACCGCCCCATCCATCGAGCCTCGCCGATGATCTCGGCCCCGTAGAGCAGCGGCGCGGGTGGATTCGCCGGATTGTCGCTCAGGAGCTGCCAGCGGCCTTTCGCGTCCTTGCCGAGGCGCTTCACGACCAGGCCGTCCTCGCTTTTAAGCACGAAGATCTCATCCTCGCGCGGCTCACGGCGGCTGCGGTCCACCAGGATCGAGCAGCCGTCCGGCAGCGTCGGCTCCATGGAATCCCCCGCGACGCGAATGACGTTGCACTGCGCCGCGTCGATGCCGTGTGCCGCGAGCCACCCGGCGCGGAAGGCCAGGCGGCTCACGACCGTCTCGTCGTAGACCTCAGCGCCTGAGCCAGCCGCCGCGGCGAGCTCGACGACCTCGATATGGCGGGACTCCGGGCTGTAGGGCGGGGCGGATTCGGCGGCGGCTAGCTGGTCAACGACTTCAGGTGCTTGGCCATTGGCGTGGGGCGGATCGACCAGCGACCCGACCGACACGCCTAGCTCAGCGGCAACCTCTCGAAGGGTTGGGAGGAGGATGCCGACCTTCCCATTGACGACGCGATAGAGCCAGTTCGGCGCACGCCCGATGGCTGTCGCCACCGAGTAGGCCGAGCGCCCTCGAGCGTCAAGCACGGCTCGGATATTTTCGGCCACAACTGGGTCGGCAGAGGACCTTGGCATATGTAGAGCTTCCAAAAAAACGATTTGACAGACTAGGCGTCAGTGGTAACTTGTGCGCACTGACAACTGGAGGTGCCTACTGATTTCCGACGGGATTCGGCGATTCCGGGGCCGCATTGCCGAGATCGGTGTGCGGCGTGGTGCTCTCGCACACGAGCTGAGGATGGACCCAAGCCTGCTGAGCGCCATCATGCATGGCCGCCGCCCGGCACCCCCTGACTTCGAGGCCAATGTCACCGCCGCGCTCGACCTTCTCGAAGCGGCCGAGCGCGCTGCCCAGAAGGAGCGGGAGCGGGTGCTGGCGGCTGCCGACGCGCGGGCGGGAGCCTCGGGATCACCCGTGGCGGTGGCGTGAAGGCCTACCACTTCCTGCGCGCCGACATGACCTCGGAGTACGGCACGCCGAAGCCGTAGAGCGTCGGGCAGACCCGGCGCGTGAAGGGTGATGTGGCGCTCTGTGAGCGCGGGTTCCATTCGAGCCCGACGCCGGCCGATGCGCTCACCTACACGCCGGGTCCGATGCTGTGCGTGGTTGACGTCTCGCGGCCGGTGGCGTCCGACGCCGACAAGCAAGTGAGCCGCCGGCGCACGCTGCTCCAGGCGGTCGATGTAACCGACACGCTGCACCGCCTGGCCTGTGCCATCGCCGAGGACGTGCTGCCGATCTTCGAGCGAGCCCATCCCGACGATGACCGTCCGCGGAAAGCCATCGAGGCGAAGCGGCGATGGGTGCAGGGTGCGATCACCGACGAGGCGCTGGCCGCCGCCAAGGACGCCGCCGCGGACGCCGCCGAGGCCGCCGCCGCGGACGCCGCCTGGGCCGCCCGGGGCCGCCGCCAAGGCCGCCGTCGGGGCCGCCGACGAGGCCGCCGACGAGGCCGCGAGCGTGAAGTATCGGACCTGGATCAATGAGGCACTGCTCGGCTGTCTGGCGGCTGCCGACGCGCGGGCGGGAGCCTCGGGATGACCCGCTACGGCTGGCTCACCACCACGCTGCTCATCATCGCCTGGTCCCTGGCCTGCATGGCGCTGGGCGCCCAGCTCGCGATGCGCGTGGCCGTCGAGGCGATGGTGCGATGACGGTTCGCGACCGTCTCATCGCGTTCATCCGCGAGAGCAACCGCATCGAGGGCCTCCACCATGCGCCCACCGACACGGAGATCGACGCGCACATGGTGTTGCTGACACTGCGCACCGTCCCGGTTCCGGACCTTGAAGTGTTTGTCGGACTGATCCAGCCCGGCGCGGTGTTGCGGCGCACGCCCGGGCAGGACGTACGGGTAGGCCAGCACGTGGCGCCGCCCGGCGGTCCAGCCATCGACGACGCCCTGCGTGACCTCCTCGCCGACACGAGCCGCGGCGATTCCGAGGCCGCCTACGTGGTGCACGGCGCCTACGAGTCCCTCCACCCCTTCACCGACGGGAACGGGCGCTCGGGGCGTGCGCTCTGGCTCTGGATGATGGGCGGGCTTGCGGCGGCGCCGCTGGGGTTCCTGCACCACTGGTACTACCAGTCCCTCGAGGCCGAGCGGCGGGTCGCACGCCGAGCCGATCTCCGGTTGCGTGACACCGAGCCCGACGACGATGCCCGTGCCAAGGACGACGCGATGGATCGTGCCGTGGCAATCGAGCGCGCCTGGGACCACCGGAGGACGTGCGACTGATGTCCATTCACGCGGGCTTCACGATCGGGCGCTTGTGGGTGTCGCTGACCATCGGCCCCACCCACCGGCTGCATGTCCTCCGCTGGAGCGGTGAGTTTGAGATCGCGGCCCTGGTCTTCAAGCTGAATGGGATGTGGCTATGACGGATACGACGGCCGCCCTCGCTGGTGACCCTCCATGTATTGAAAGGTTGACGTGATGAGCCTGCTACAGAAAGCAACCAACCAACTCGCGGCCGCCAAAGTTGGCCTCTACGGCGAGACGGGAACTGGGAAAACGCGCACCGCGACCGAGATCGCGATTGGGCTCGCGACCCTCACGGATGCGCCGCCGGTCCCAATCGCGTTCTTTGATACCGAGGGCGGCTCGGATTACATGATTCCAATCTGCAAGAAAGCGGGCGTCGAGATCCTTGTTGCCAAGGCCCGTGCCTTCGAATCGCTGATGGGATTTATGCGCGAAGCTCGCGAGTTGCGCGCGGTGATCATCATCGATTCGATCTCGCATACGTGGGACGACCTTCGTGAGAGCTACGAGAAAAAGCTGCGCCGAACGCAGGGGCTGGAGATCTGGGACTGGGGCGTCATCAAGCCGGTATGGCGTGAGTTCACGAACGAGTATTTGGAATCACCGTGCCACGCCATTGTGTGCGGACGCTCCGCCAACGTGTACGAACAGGTGTACAACGAAGCGCGGGCCAAGCGTGAGGTCCAGGTGACGGGGACCCGCATGAAAACGGAGCGTGAGACGGGCTATGAGCCGTCGCTGCTGATCGAGATGGAGCGTCGCTCCCGCCCGGAAGGACCTGGCTGGCTGCACGTCGCGAGCGTAGTGAAAGATCGTGCGGACGTGCTTGACGGCCAGGAGTTCGCGGATCCCGGATTCGCGACGTTCCGGCCGCACTTCGACTTTCTCAACATCGGCGGCGTGCACCATCCGACCGACACGCGGACGGACTCCCAGGGAATGTTTGCGAGCCCCAACAACGCGGTCGAGCGGAAACGCCGTGTCGAGATCGCGCTGGAGAAAATCAAGGACGCGTTCCTCCTGGCCGACATCACCACGCGCTCGAGCGCTGGTCAGAAGCGGGTCAAGCAGCTGCTCACCACACACTTTGGCACGAGCGCCTGGTCGGAACTCGATGGCATGCGGCTGGAGGCCCTGGAGGCGGGGCTGGCGGCGCTGCGTGACGATCTGAGCCAGCCGGCGGCGTCGCCACCCACCGCCACGCGTGCCGGTGCGGCCCATGAGTAGCGCGTGGAAAGATGGGGAGCGCGAGATTGCGCGCCACTACGGCGGCGAGCGCAATCTCGAACAGGCGCGCGGCGACAAGGTCGAGGACTTCGTGTTTGCCATGGACACGCCGGTCATCGGCGAGCTTCGTGGCGAATATAAGTACCGAGCCCGCTTGCCCCAATGGATCCGTGCGGCCTTCGGCAAGGCCGAGGTCGTCGTGATCCACCAGAAGCACCAGCGGCGCGCCACGGACTACGTGATGATGCGCCGCGAGCTTTTTGACCGGCTGCTGGCGGTGGCCGCCACCGCCAGCCCACAGGCCGAGCGCTGATGGGGGCACCCATCGTCGGCACGGCGCCAGACGCTCGGGACGGCTTCATCTCCGTCCCACGGACGCTGCTGTCACGCACGGATCTCTCCCAGGGCGCTCGCATGACCTACATCGCACTGCTGAGCTACGGGTGGCAGGACCAACGCTGTTGGCCGGGCGTCGGCCGACTGGCGACGGACGTGGACGTATCCGAGCGCCAAGTGCGGGTCTACCTCAACGAGCTGCAGCAGGCCGAGGCCCTGTCCGTCGTGGCGCGGCCGGGACGCACGAACGTCTACGAGCTGCATCTGCCACCCCGGAAGCACAGTTCCGCCCACCCCGGAAGCACAGTTCCGCCCACCCCGGAAGCACAGTTCCGCCCACCCCGGAAGCACAGTTCCGGTACCCCGGAAGCACAGTTCCGCCCACCCCGGAAGCACAGTTCCGCCGAAGTAGAAACAGGGAAGAAGACTCAAGAAGAAGACTCAACAAGACAAGACAAGCGCTCGCGGGGCTCGCGCGTCGCGGACGCTTCGCGGGGATTCGGGGAAACCGACCAGGGACTCCGTGACGGGGAGCCACACGCTCGGGTGTCTATTGCGCCGGTGCCGCGGCTGGTCACGAGCCCGTCGCACTGGCGGGGGCGGCTGGCGGCCGAGGCCAACCAGATCGGCGTGTTGCTGGAAGCGATCGAGGCGCTCTGGGGCGTCCCGCGTCGTCGGCTCAACGCGGGCCGGCTGGGGCGCTTGGCCGGCAAGTACGACCCCAAGACCGTGTTCGCCGCGATCTGGGATGCGCAGGACATCGAGATCAAGGGCGACCCGCTGAGCTACCTAGCCGGGGTGGTGCGGCGCCAGCGCGCGGAGGAGGATGTGGACGAGCACGTGCGTGGCGACGCGAACGCGTGGCACGACTGGGCGATGGCGAACCTGTGACCGCCGTCCCCGTGGGCTCGATCGTGGCGATCCACGCGCCGGTGTGCCAGGCCAAGCGGTCGTTCGACTCGCGGCGACAGGCGAAGGCGTTTGCCCGTGCGACCGCGCGGACGTATCGCCGGCTGCTCCAGCACGCGTACCACTGCCCGTGCTGCGGCGCCTGGCACCTCACGTCGCCCGGGGTGAGGTCGGCCGCCTGATGGCCGCGGTGATCGATCGGCCACCGCCGCACAACCTCGATGCCGAGCGTGGCCTGTTGGGGAGCCTGCTGCTCGACCCGGGCGCGATCGAGCTGGCGCGCGACACGGTCCAGGGCGACGACTTCTACCACGACCAGCATCGCAAGATCTACGACGCGATCCTGCGGGTGGTGCAGGCCGGCAGCCCACCCGACTTCATCACCGTGACCGACGAGCTGCGCTGCCGGGACCAGCACGAGCCCGCGGCCGCCATTGCCGAGCTCATGGTCGGTGTGCCGACGGCGTATCACCTGCCGCACTACACGCGGATCGTCCGCGAGCTGGCGCAGCGCCGGCGGATGATCGGAGCGGCCGGCGACATCGTGCAGGCGGCCTACGACACGGAGACGGACACCACGGTCGTCCTGGACCAGGTGCTCGGGCGGCTCGACGGACTTGCGCGCCAGCACCTCGCCACGAGTGGGTTCGTCCCCATCGGCCAGGCCCTCACCAACCACGCCGCGCTGCTGGAGCAGTACGCGCGGATGCGGCAGGACGGCCAGGCGATCGGCGTCCGCACGGGCTACCCGCGCATTGACGAGGCCGGTGTGTTCATGGCCGGGGATCTCGTGCTGCTGGCGGCTGAGCCCGGCATGGGCAAGACGGCGCTGCTGCTCAACATCCTGCGCGGGCTTGGCGAAGCCGGCCGCGGGGTCGTGCTGGCCGAATTTGAGATGTCCGAGACTGACATCGTCGGCCGGATCATCGCGGCCGTGGCGCGCATCTGGGCGACGAAGCTGCGGACCGGGGAGCTCAGCGACGATGACCTGCGCCGCATCGTCAAGGCCCGCGCGGACGCCGGCGAGTGGCCGGTCTGGTTCTTGGACGGGCCAGTGCTCAGCGTCTCGCAGCTGCGGCGGATGGTGGTCTCGCACCAGCGGCGGCATGCGATCGAGCTGCTGCTGGTGGACTACCTGCAGCTGATGGTGCCCGCCGGCGGGCGCCACGACACCGAGGCCCGCATGATTGGTGAGATGTCACGCCAGCTCAAGACGCTGGCCTTGGACGCGAAGCTCGTGGTCATCGCGGTGGTGAGCTTGAATCGCGCGGGCGAGGGGCGCCGGGCCGCGCTCGACCGGCTGCGAGGCTCCGGGCAGCTCGGCTTCGATGCGGACACGGTGCTGTTCATTGAGCCAGACAAGGACCGTGCGGACGAAGAGGGCGCGCCGCTCGTCGTGCGGCGGATCGAGATCGTCAAGGCGCGGCACGGCCAGGGCCGGATGACGCAATGGGTGGCGTTCGACCGGCCGCACCAGCGGATCACCCCGGTGGCATCGGTTGATGAGTTCGAGCGCATGCGTAACGCGGCGCGCACGAATGGATACAAGGCCTGATGAGCGACAAGAGCAACATCGAATGGACCGACGCGACGTGGAACCCGGTCACAGGCTGCGATCGCATCTCGCCCGGCTGCGACCACTGCTACGCGCTCGAGACGGCCAGCCGGTTGAAGCGCATGGGCAACCCGCGCTATCAGAGCGACGGTGAACCGCCAAGGTCGGGCCCCGGCGCCGGTGTTGGGCCTTAGGGTACCCCGCGCCGGCGCGAGGAGGGATCGCGGACGCAGAAAGCGCCGATCTCCACCGGCCGTCTGGCGATCTTCGGACGCCCCGCGCCGCCACCGAATGACCGAGTCACCCCCGCCGGCCCGTTCAGGAGCGGTGCTAGCCAGCCCGCTCAACCGCGGCGTTGGTCCGGATTCATCCCCGGCATGCCCAGCAGTTGCGCGTCCGCGTGAGTGATCTGGAAAGTGTACTCGAGGCGCTTGGCGGGCAGTCCATTCCGGTCCGACGGATCGCGTTCCACCAATTCCAAAACCACGCGCGTTTCACCTTCGACGCTTCCACGGAACTCCAGCACCTTCGCGGCCGTGGCGGGATCGCCGATCAGGCCAGCCGTTTCGAACGCGGGCTGTCCATCCACTTTGGCCCATTCCATCAGCAGCGCGTCGGGCTTCTCGGCAAACCGCCAGCGCAGCCTCGAGGCGTCATCTCCCGTCAGATGGATTTCGAGGCCCTTTTTGTCTGGCAGCCCGAGGTCATAGACGAACTGGGATATCTCAAACACGTTCCCGGCATCCGCTTCGGTAAGGACCATGTGCCCGAGCTGCTCGTGACCAGTCACGACCGAGCGGGTGGGGGCGTCGCCGGATCCTTCCCCACAAGCGGCACCAAGCATCAGTCCCATCAGGCCGACGAAAAACAGCAGCGCTCGCCTCGTCAACATTCCACCCCCCACGCACCGGCGTCCCAGTTCCAGCCTACCGCCCCGGCAATCGTGCGCAGACCGCCAGCCCTAACCCTGCGGCATGGCGGGTGCGGCCAACCCGTAGAGCCGACGTGGCGTCAGCGGACGGCTAAGGCGTACGTTCGAGGATCACGGGAAGAGGCTTTGCCAGGTCGAATTCCAAGCGCATCGCGCCAAACACATCGCGGCCGAGAAGTGAGATTGGCTCTCGTCCTTCACGCTCGCCCGCCTGTTCGGCGAGGTCCAGCAGTTCAGAATAGGGCGGGACGAGGACATCCCGCTCGACAGAGACCGGCAGCATCGCTGGTTCGTCGACGAACCAGCGCCGCATCGGGACCTCCCAATAGGTTCCAGCACCCCCCAATGCCGCCAAGAGTCACAGGCGGCTTGCCGCGACATATGTGCGGCCAGTTGGCGTCGCCGATCAACTGCCGCGCTTTCCGAAGCGAACGAACAGTGCGATCGGCACCCGTATCGATCATGAACGAGACGGCCGCTGGCTGAGACGTTGAGACCGCCGGGTGGTTGACGAAAACCCAGGCGTGGACGTACGGAACGGGTGGCGCTCCCGGACTTGGAGCGGCCGCTTTGCCTCGGATTGCCATCGGAGCCTAGGCGATTCTGGGGGGCACGTCTTCGGTCAGCAGTTCGATCTTCACCGATCGCGGATCTATGTCGGCAGCCTCGAGTTCTTCGAGCAACTCGCTAAACCGAGACGAGTGACCCACAATCTCCTGGTCGCGGATCGCGACGAACTGGATGCTGTACTCCTCGATCAGATCGGTCATGTTCTCGCTGAGCCATAAGGAGTCCCGGCGCTCACGCTCGAGGTCTTGGATCAGGCGCTCGGTGCCGCCCGGCGGCTCGACGCCAGCTATGAACACGGCTATTGCAACTACGTCCAATTCCCACGTCTCGCGGTCAGCAGTGTAAGCCTTTCTTGGTCCTGCAGGGGTATCGGCAGGCCCGTACAGGAACGCGGAGGGCGGTTCGCGAACCGCCCGTACCTGGGATCGGCGCGAACCGGTTATCGCTCGGAGCCGACGGTCAGAGTCGAACTGACGACCTGAGCTTTACGAAAGCCCCGCTCTACCAACTGAGCTACGTCGGCGGCTCGGAGAAATCGTAGCACCGAGCGCCATCATTCGACGTTATGTCGAGTTGGTCTTCGTAGACGGCCGGGCGCGCCGGCGGTCATTCGCCGCGCGGGGACGCCGCGTCGATTTGGACGACTTCGTGCGCACCGAGCGTGATTCGGAACTCGCCCGCCTCGGTGTGCCGCGTTCGGCCGGTGCTCGCGTGGAACGCCGCCGGTTCCCGACCCGCGCGCTCGACCGTCGAGTCGTTCAGGCGCCTGACGCGGACGGACGCCGGCAGCGTGTCGTCGGTCAGCCGGACACGCCGTCTGCCTCGAGTCGGGTTGGCGATCAGATAGCGCGCGCGCGCATGCGCGTTCAGCCGAAATCCGAACGCGTCGAGCGGCGCCGTGGAGTCGAGCGGCGTCAGCGGCTGTCGCGCAAAGTCCGCCATCGCGGCGAACACGTGGTAGACGGGAAACACGTCGCCCGGAATCGACTGAAACGGCGCCGGCGAGCCGGCGGCCTCCTCCATGACGCCCCGCCAGCCGGTGGTCTCGTAGAACGTGGCGCTCGCGGCGCCGCCGCGCGCCAATGCGGCCAGGCTGCCGACCGTCCAGGCCGCGGCGAATAAGCGTGGCTGCCGCGGATCGACGTTCGCGGGCAGCGCACCTGGCGGCGGCCGCGGGGGATCGTCGACAGTGATCGGGTTGAATCGAGGCTTGAGCGTGACGGGCGTCACCGCCACGGGCCAACCGCCGCCGAAGTCGCGCGCGGTCTCCAGCGCCGCCGGGATTCCCTGCAACGTCTCGATCATCGAAAGATCGTCGGCGGCGTGCACCTCAGGCGTTATCGGGAAGCACACCAAGTCCACGGCCTCCACGGGCGGACGACCCCGATTGAGGTGCGCGAAGTAGATGTTGCTTCCCCCGCCGAACATTGCCGCCGGGTCAACGGCCGCGAGCAGACGCCGAGCCAAGCGGACCCACGGCGCGGTGGTGGAGTCCTCGGACTTGTGGAAGACGAGCCACCGGCACACGCGAGGCCCGGCCGCGCTCAGACGCTCGGCCACCGAGACAAGCTCGGTCTCGGTTCGATCGCTCACCAGCAGCGCGACTTCGAGCGGAATGCCGAGGTCGCTGGCGGTGCGCGCCGCGAGGTCGAATCCAGACGGCCAGGCGGGCGCAGCCGGATCCAGATCCAATCGCAAATGGTCGAGGTTGAGAGCCGCAAGCCGCTCGAGTTCAACTCGGGTCGGCGCACGGCCGTGGC
Source organism: Chloroflexota bacterium (assembly GCA_965247475.1). Classification (GTDB taxonomy): domain Bacteria; phylum Chloroflexota; class UBA11872; order UBA11872; family UBA11872. The sequence continues at coordinate 858,651 of OZ252016.1, read as the reverse complement.
TTGAAGTCCCCAGGCCGAGCGCCGGCAGGGCATCCGACGAATCGCCGCCAACCGACAGCACAGCTTCGGGACGGCCTCGCGTGGGTCGCGCGGAAGCGGCGGGAGCGCCCAGCAACCGGACGTGCACCGCCTGCGCGACGCGCTGCCCGCGCGACAGCTGCGCCGGGTACGGCGGTCCGACCGTGCACCCGAAGCTCTTGAATGACCCATCGGTCCAGTTGCGCTGATCCTCCGTGGAGAAACTGTCGCCGTCATACGAGATCTCAACGTCGAGGCCGGGTCGGGCCTGGTACACGAGCTTCCGCGCGGCCGGCAGCGGGTCATGCGGCGACACCAGGCGCGGAAACTCGCCGCGCACGAACGACCCAGTCGGTGTCTCGATGCGGTACGGGCGGCCGACCACCTCGGCCGGCGAATGCAGCACGCAGCATCCAAGGCGCCCGGTCTGGAAGCTCGCGCGGGCCGTGCCGTGCATCGCGTACGTCACGGCGCCGTCCGCGTTCCCCGTGATCCTCCCCTTCCACGGAAGATCGATCCCGTCCATGCGCGACTCGACATCGAACGTCAGCGTGAAGCTGCGTCGTCCGCGCGTGACCGTGATATTCGACAGCACGTTCGGGGCCGTGTTCCAGGCGGGATCACGCACGGCGACGTAGATGCCGCGCACGATCTCATGGCGATCGGTGCGCAGGTATCTGAGGAACGCGGTTGACGGCTCGAAGATCATCGTCAGCGGCCCGGCGCGAAGGTCGATGACCTCATTGGCGGGTACGGATTCAGCGCTCACGCCCATCACCTCGTGTTCCTTGCGGCGCGGCCGAGCGCCGCGATGGTTCGACGGGCTCACCATGCACGGGGGAGAGGCTCACCATGCGCAGGGGAGAGGTTCGCGATCCGCGCCTACCTGGGATCGCCGCGAACGGCCCCGGCATGGCAATGCAATCTGTCGAGTCCGTGGTCATGGGCGCGCACCGTGCCGGTCGGGGGGCTTGCTCACCGCTCGAACTGCCCCAGCGGATGAGCGAACAGTGTAGGCCGTGGCGGGAATCGTCTGCCGCGCATTCCGGCCGCCCGCGCCCCGCGGGTTGTCGGCCGAGGAACGAGAGCGTATGGTCCCGTGCGCATGTCAGGCCCTGAGTCGAGGGGAAGCGAGGCAACGCGGTGAAGATCACGGGACTTCGGACTTACATCTCCAACTCTCCTCCCCAGACCAAGCGCAAGAGCGGCGAGACCCGAGCCAGCGCATTCAAGACGTGGATGTTCGTCAAGATCGAGACCGACGCCGGAATCTCGGGCTGGGGCGAGGGCAGCGGCGAGTGGCTGTCGCCGATCGTGGAAAAGGCCGTGCACGAATACGAGCCCATGCTCGTCGGGCGCGACCCGACCGATTTCCAGGTCCTGTGGGAAGACCTGCAGAACCGGCTCCCCTGGAAGGGGGGATCGGTGTTCGGCTCGGCGGTCGCCGCCATTGACATGGCGTTGCACGACATCACCGGCAAGGCGTGGGGAGTTCCGGTCTACAAGCTGCTGGGCGGCCGGCGGCGAGACCGCGTGCGCGTGTACGACGGCGGGATCGCCTTCGGCAGCACACCAGCCGAAGCACGCGCGAAGGCCCGCGCCGACATCGAGCGCGGCTCGCGCGCGATGAAGGGCGTCCCACTCGAGGGCCGCGGCACTCAGCTGGACCGCGACGCGCTGATGCGCGCGTCCGACGTGCTGCACGCGGTGCGGGATGAGGTTGGCGACGAGATCGCGTTGATGATCGACTGCCATGCCAGCCCGCTGCCGGAGCTGTCGATACTGCTGGCCGAGCTCGTGGCCGACACGCGGCCCTTGTTCCTCGAAGAGCCGTGCAAAGTCGGATCGGTCGAGGCGCTGGAGGCGGTCAAGTCGAAGACCACGATCCCGATCGCGACCGGCGAGAAGCTGTACTCGGTGCGGGACTTCAAGGAGCTGATCGACCGACGATCCTGCGCGATCCTGCAGCCTGACGGCGCCCATGCGTTCGGCATCACGGGCCTTCGCCGCATTGGGGCCGCGGCGGCCGAGCAGCAGATGCTGATGGCGCCGCACGGGGGGATCGGCCCGGTCTATTTCGCCGCGCTCATGCACGCGGATGCCGCGATGCAGAATTTCCTGATCCAGGAAGGCAGCACGCTGTGGCACACGCCCTGGTTCGACGACCTGGTCGAGCATGACTGGGTGCTCGACGAGGGGTACATCGAGCTCAACGACCGGCCCGGCCTCGGCATCGAAGTCAACGAGGAAGCCGTGGCCGCGCGGGCCTACGATGAACCGATGCCGTTCCGGCAGTATCGCCACTTCGACGGAAGCTGGGCGGGCTGGTAGCCCGATCCGAGTTCCGACGGCGGCGCCAAGCCGATGCGCGCACGATTCCCGTTTCGATCGAGCCGCCGGGGTGGAGGTGTGGAAGCGGAGACCGGCCGCGAGGTAAAGTTGCAGCAACCGCTTCGGGAGACGGATCGCGTGCGACGTATTAGCGTATTCGCAAGCCTCTTGGCAGCAGCGCTGCTGGTTCTGGCCGCGTGCGGCGGCGACAGCGGCGGCGAGGCTGCGCCCGAAGAAGACGTGTCCGCCTTTTCGGATCCGGCGGCGTGCAACGCGGCGTTCGAGGAGCTGTCGCAAGTCGCGGATCTACAAGAAGAGGATCTGGACCTGGCCGTCCGCGCCTGCGGAACGACCGAGGACTGGGAGGACGCAGCGGATGCCTACCCCGGTGTGCTCACGCACGCCAACAAGATGCTGCCGCTCTCGAACCGCTGCCGCGCGATCGACGACGCGCCGATCTGCCGAGGGCTCGGCGGATATCTCAAGAAGGGCTCCGACACGCCCGGGTTCGGACTCGGGAACTAAACGCAGCGGTCGGTCAGAACGGCGCTCACCCGGCTCGACAGCCGCCTGATGGCGATAGCCGCCCACTCCACAGTCTGGTCGTCGGCCATGTCCGCCCGGCCTCATGACGACAGGTCGCGGGTTCGGTCTGGCGAGCGCGCCGCGAGATTCTCATATTCCCGAGTCTGGGACATCCGAACCTGAAGGTCGGGCCACCGTGCCGTGCACAAACAAGGAAGGCGCCGGGGCTGTTGCCCCGGCGCCCCCTGGACCGCGTTCCGGCGGTCGAATCCAGCTCGAGCGTTAGAGCGTTCTGCCCCAAGCCTTCATCTCGTCGTACTCGTCCTTCCGGTCCGCGAGGATCCGGTCAGACGCCGCGATGACGCTCTCGATGCTCTCCTCGGCGGTTTCCTCACCAAGGAATCCCTTGTCCGATGCGCTCGACCACGCCCCGCGCCACTCGCTGGCGTTCGGGTGCATGGCCTGCCACCCACGGTGGTCGTCTCGCAGCGAGTACTCCTTGAGCGTGGTCCCGTGGTTGTCCGGCGGACCGGCGTGGAAGTCCGGCTCGTCGTACACCGACTTCAGCACCGGTGCGCTTCCGCGGTCGACCCCGATCCGGTTCTGGACCGTCGGGCCGGCCATGAACAGCGCCAGCTCCACCGTCTCCTCGGTCGTGCCGTTTCGCTCGGCCGAATTGGACACGATGTGCGGCTGCCCCGAGTGCCACACGGGCATCGGTCCGCGCGGACCCTCGGTCACTGGCCCCAGCGCCCAGTTGAACCGATTGCCGATCTGGATCACGTTCGAACCGACGAATCCCAGGTGCCATCCGACCAGCACCTTGCCGGACGCAAACGGATTGGCGAACTCGCCGGCGACTTCGCGTGACCCCTCGGTCGTCGGCGCGACTTCGTGCTTGTGGATCATGTCGATCGCCAGCGAATAGCCGCGATCCCCGCCGTCCTCGAACACCTCATAGTGGGTGCCCTCCGGATTGCGAATCATCCGCGTGCCCGTGTCGCTCAGGCCCCAGGCCCAGCGAATCCACCAGATCACCGTGAACGAGTGCATCCACATGCCGAACTCGCCCGTGTCCGGGTTTGTGGCCTGCTTGAGCGCCTCGAGGAACTCGGTCTCGACACCCCATTTGCCCTTCTCGGGAAACGCGATGCCCAGCCGGTCCATCATCGAGGTGTTGTACGCCGGGCCGATCATCGCGCCCTGATACGGCATGCCGTACTGCGGGCCCTGGATCCCGTCGTTCGTCACTGACGGCTGCTCGTCCCAGAAGTTGACGCTGTACTCGTCGGGCTGGTGCAACCACTTCAACGGGTCCCAGTCCGCGTGCTTCTCCAACGTGTCGTTGATCCGCGTGAACGCACCCTCCTGGTACCACGGCGCCGTGTCCACCGGCTCGCTCAGCGTGAGCTCGGCCGCGTCGCCCGCCGCGACGTGCAGCGCGAAGGCTTCCTCAACCGCGCCGGTCGGCTCGCGCTTCACGAAGATGTTCGGAAACTGCTCCGCGAACTTCCGCATGGCCCAGTTCATCGCGTTGCCGCGCGGGCCCGACGTGTGGTCGGTCGCGAACCGGATCTGAACCGGCCCAGCCTGGACCGGGGCGGCCGCCGGCGCCTCGACCGGCACCTCGACCATGACCTCGACGACCTTCTCGACCACGACTTCCTTAGTCACGATCTTCTCGACAACCTGGGTCTCGCCACAGGCGGCGAGAATCGCCGCGCCCGCAGTCGCGGCGGATGCGCCCAGGGCGGCACGCAACATCGCCCGCCGTGAGACGCCCCGCGCTTTGACTCTATCGCCAATCTTCAAACTCACCTCGACTCGCCTCACTCTCTATGTGAAGAACTATCGTCGAATCAACCCGCCGACGGCCGGGAACGGGTTCCCTCGCCAGCCACCGCCCACCCAGAGGGCCCCTCAGCGCCTCGGGCGGCACCGCACTGCCTCGCGTGTCCCCCGCATCACGCTCTCGCCGCAAATCAGTCAGAGTGTACCCGCTGCGACGGGCCGCGAACGACCCTTACGACTTGAACAACCATGTTGAGCCATCCGTGTCACGCGAGCAGCCACGGACGCTGCGGCTGAGCTCGGCTCACACGCCCCAGATCTCACGAACGATGCGGCGCACGGCCCCTTCGCCTTCGTTGGCCACGACGCGATCGGCGGCGGCGATCACATCGGGTGGCGCGCCGGCGATCGCCACCGAGCTCCCGGCCCACCGGAGCATCTCGATGTCGTTGCGGTCGTCCCCGACGGCCATCGCTTGACTGTTCGTTATGCCAAATACATTGGCCAGCCACGCAACGGCCTCGCCCTTGGTGACCCCCGGGGGCAGGACTTCCAACCCTGCCGCGTCGAGCCGTTCGCTCCACCAGGACACCAGGGACACCTGCTCACCGAGCTCCCAGCGCAGAGCCGCTTCGGCCGCGGCGACCGCCGTCGCCGAACCGAGAGCGAATATGTCGACGGGCGGCGCGGCGGCGATCGGGTCCAGCAGCGGGCGCACGAATGGGGGCTTATTGGCCAGATACTTCCGAGTCGGTTGGTGCGTCCACCACGGACCGTCGACGAGATACCGGTCGGCGGCGTGCGGGGACTCGATCCAGATCGCGTGCATGCCATGAGATCGGATCATGGTGGTCGCGCGCCGTGCCGCCGAGAGACCGAGGTGGCGCACGCGGACGACGCGGCCACCCGCCTGATCCCGAATCACTGTGCCGTTGGTCAGCACGGCGACCGCCGATGCATCGAGTCTCGACAGCAACCCGCGCATCGAGACGATGTTTCGGCCGGTGGCCAGTACGATGCGCGTCCCCCGGCGCGATACTCGATTCAGCGCGTCGAGCAGGTCGGGGTCGAAGTCCCCGCCGCGCACCGTTCCCGGCGGCGCGATCGTGCCGTCGACGTCGAGCGCCAGGAGCTTCGGCGTCGATCGATCAGTCGTGCTCGTCACCTGCGGCATCATCCGGAGGATCGATGTCGCCAAACTCCTCGTCGGACGGCATCTCCCCGGCCTCCATGCGTCGAAGCACGTCCTCGTACTCGCCCGGGATATCCTCGCCCATCTCGTCGCTCATGTGCCGCGCCATGCGCGCCAGGCCGCGCGGATCGCCGCTTTCCAGCCCCTCCATCATGTCGCCCATGCCCGTGAGATCGCCGTCGCCATCGTCGTCGCCGCGGCCGCCGTCTCGGAAGACCGAGACGCGTGAGTAGATGCGCTCGACGCGGGGTGAACCGCAGTGCTCGCAGCACGGCTGCGTGGCCGCCGCGAACGTCTTGAAGAACTTCGTCGTGCGGCGCGAGCACTGCTCGCACCGGTATTCGTAGATCGGCATCGAAGCGTCCGCGAGGCCGGTCCGGCCCCGCAGCCTGCAGGACGACAGCTCGATTGTAGTGGCGGCCCTCGGCGGTCGACCCCGATCGCGGCGAGTCGACCGATGCTAGCCTGAGACTCACACCTGTCGAGACACGACCGATGCGCGCAGCTAAGCGGCGACTTCGTCGTTGGGCACGCGGCGACTGGAGACGCCGATCCGGCCTCCGCGCGCTGGCGGTGACCGCGGCCTGCGGGGCCGCCGGAGCCGTCGTGCGGCCGTCGGCGCCGGGCGGCGTGCCGTTTCCCGCGGGCGAGTCGCCATCGGTCCTGGTGCTGAAGCCGCTGGCGCTCGGCGACGTGCTGCGGACCACGCCGCTGCTCGAAGCGTTGCGCCGCGCGCGTCCGAGCGCGCGTGTGACCTTCGCCGTCGCCGACTACGCGGCTCGAGCACTGGCGAACAACCCGCACATCGACGAGGTCCTCTCGATGGGTGAGCTGGGCACCCCACGTCGATACGACGCGAGTTCGTACCTGCGCTTCGCGCGCATGCTGCGCGCTCGTCGGTTCGACGCGGCGCTCGTGCTCGACCGATCGCCGCTGATGGCGCTGCTGCCGTATCTCGCGCGCATTCCGTTCCGGATCGGGCTCGACAGCCGAGGCCGCGGCTTTACGCACACGACGCGCGTTCCGATCGAGCCCGACGACCACGAAGCGAGCGCCTATTTGCACGTCGGCGAGGCGGCCGGCATCAACGCCGTCGACGTCGGGTGCCATTTCTTCCCTACGCCGCAAGACACCGAGGCAACGGTCCGCCTGATCGAGGAATTCGGCCTAGCCGAGGTGCGGCCCCGAGTCATCGTCGGACCCGGGGGCGGCGTCAATCCGGGCGCGGTGGACGTCTCGAAGCGGTGGCCGGTGGAGCGCTTTGCGCGCGTGGCCGACGCCCTGGTGGCTCGGTCCGGCGCGGCAATTGTGCTGGTGGGACAGCCTTCGGACGCATCCTCGGTTGCGTCCGTGCGCGACGCCATGCGCTTCGACGCCGTGGACCTGAGCGGGCAGACCTCGTTCGGCCAGCTGGCGGCGCTGATCCAAGGCGGCGATCTCTTTATCGGCAACGATTCCGCGGCGGCGCAGCTGGCCGCCTGCGTCGGGACGCCGTCGGTCACGATATTCACGACGACCGAGCCGTGGATCTACGGGCCCTACGCGGCGAACGCGCGGTGGGTGTACGAGGGCGATCCCGAGTCCGGCCTGCGAGGGATCCCGAGCATCGACGCCGTTACTCGCGCGGCCGACGCCGCGATTCGCGCGGCCGAGACGCGGAGCGATCGGACCTCGGACGGCGGCGGGGTGCCGAACGGCTCCGAACACCGGGACGCGTAGGTCCCGACCCGACGCGGTAGCCGACGGTTCGCTCGGCCGCGAGCTCTATCCCGTCTCTGCGCCACCGCGCCGCGGCGGGGCCTCCGTTGACGAGCCGGCAGTCGGCGCGAAGCGGACACTCCCCGCACTTGGGCCGCGCGGCCGTACAGATCGTCGCCCCCAGGTCCATGAGGCCCTGGTGATAGTCAAAGAACCGCCGGGCCGGGACCAGGCACTCGGCCAGCTCGGTGAGGTACGACGTATCTCGATAGAACGAGCCCTGGGACGGAAGGCCGACCGAACGCGTATAGACGCGCGCGATGTTCGTGTCCAGCAGCGCCGCGCGGCGCCGATGCCCGAAGACCATCACCGCGGCGGCCGCGTACGGCCCCAATCCCGGAAGGCCGCGCAACTCTGCCAGATCGGTCGGGAGCTCACCGCCGTGCCGTTCGACGACGCGCGCCGCCAGTTCCTTCAACCAGGTGCCGCGCACGTGATATCCGAGCGGATCGGTAAGCCGCTTCACGTCGTCCACCGGCGCGGCGTGAAGATCGCCGACGGTCGGAAAGCGATCGACGAACGCCTCGAACACGGGCGCCACTCGACGCGCTTGCGTCTGCTGCAGCAGGATCTCGGACACCGCCACGTGGTACGGATCGCTGGTTCGCCTCCACGGCAGATCGCGTCCGTACCGCCGATACCAGTCGACCACGCGGCGTTGAAATCGGCGTCGGAACTCCGGCGTGACCTCTACCGACGCCGGATGCGGCCGCTCTCCCGACCCCCGCATCACGCCAGACATCCGCGCACCGATTGATCGGATGGCAGTGCTCGCCCAGACGCCGATGATAGATTGCTTCGATCCAACCTGGAGGCGCCTGGCGGCAGTGCGCTTCGGATACGCCATTTGACGCCAGCCGTGAATCGGCTCTCGCGACTCGCAGCGTCCGCGCTGATTGTGAGCCTTACGCTTGCGGCGTGCGTCGGCGCGACAGCTGAACCCGCCATCAGCACGATCTCACCATCGGCGCCGGTGGAACGGACCGCGAACGAGCCGGCGGTCATCGCCGTCGCCCGGGACACGGTCGCGCCGGTGGCGAACACGCCTTCGCCCGCCGCGCCGGAGGCACCGGCCCCTACGCTCACGACCAGGGCGGCCGGCGAGAACCCGCCGACGCCAACTCCGACCATCGCGGCCCTTCCCACTCCCACGCCGACACCCGAGCTGACCGACACCTGGACCGGCCAGAATCGGTTGAATCTGCTTCTGCTCGGGATCGACAAGGCGAGTCACTTCGAGGGCAACACGGACGTGATGATGATCGTCAGCCTCGATCCGCAGACCGATACGGTGTTCATCCTGTCGATCCCACGGGATCTGTGTCTGGGCGCGTGTGAGGGCCATAGCTCGCGGCTCAACGAGGTCTACAAGCGCGAGGGCATCGACGAGCTGATTCAGTCGATCCGGAATCTCACGGGCTTGCAGGTTCACCACTGGGCGATGGTGAACTTCCAGGGTGTCGAGCGGATCATCGATCAGCTCGGCGGCGTGCGGATCACCTCGAACCGCGAGTTCGACGAGCGTTTCGTGTATCTCGACACCGACGAGGAGGTGCGGCTGATTCTCGAGCCGGGCACGAACGAACTCAACGGGCGAGAGGCCGTGGCGTACGCGCGCTCGCGAAAGTACGACCCGCAGGGGGACTTCGCACGCATCTGCCGGCAGCAACAGGTCGTGCGCGGCCTGCGCGACCAGGCGCTGTCGCCGGCGCTGGTGGTCAGCGCGCCAGGCGTGCTGGCGAGTCTGGAGGGTGCGTTCCAAACCGACTTCCCGTTCGATCGCATCGCGGCGCTCGGCGAGCTCGCACTCCGCATCCCGCCTGAGCGAATCAACTCCTGGACGATCCATGGTCGCGACCAGCAGCTCCTGCGATCGATTCAGGGCGAGGACGGCGCCAACCTGCTGCGGCCGGACGTGGACGCCATCCGAGACTTCGTGCGCACGGCGCTGACCGAGTCCACGCAAGACCACACGGACGATCAGGGCAGCCCCAGATTCGTCCGCGACAACTGCGTCTCGTTCTACTAGGCGGTCACGAGCTCAATGGGGATCTGCTCCCCAACGGCCACGGGTGCGGCGTCGGCGAACGGGCCGACCGTTTGCCAGGACTCGTTCGGATATGAACGATCGCGGAGCCGGACGCCGAGAAGCTTGAGCTGCACGGGCGGCTGCAGGCTCGGTGCGTGCTCGAAGACGGCGTTCTGAAAGTACTGTCGGATCACGCCGCGGGTCGACTGCCAATCGAAGACCGTGCCGGCGGCGCCGGTGTCGACTCGCGCCTCTGTGCGCGGCGCGCCGAACATCTCCCGGCCGCCGAACTCATCAAAGAAGTCGGCGAACCCGACCTCGGTGCCGTCGATCGCGAAGTTGGAGACACGATGCCCCCAGTCTCCAACGACCTCGCCTGGCTGATCGGACAGCACCGCCGTCTCGACCCCCATGTCGGGAGCGCCCCCGCGACCGCCGCCGATGTAGTCCCAGACCGGCCGCGGGAAGACCGCATATCCACCGCGGCCGTCGGACGCCCAATCCATGACGCCGCGTTGGAAGTACTGCGTGACGGTGCCCGCATGCTCGCGGAGCGGCTCGGATATCGCCCATCCCCAGCGGCGCAGGCCGCCGGTGGCGCGAAAATAGGATCGAAACCCGATCGTCCACAGCTCGTCATCGAGCCGCACCTGCAGGTCGACAATGTTGTGCGGCAACGGAGACGCGTGTGGGCTGGTCAAAGCGATCCCGATAGAGAGATCCGCCGACCCCGGCGGCGGCGTGAGCGCCGGCAACGAGGTCGCGAACACCTGAACTCGCAGATTGAAGCTGTCGGCGACGTAGACCTTCCCGGCCTCGTCCAGCGCGACGTCGCGCGGAAAGTGGAATTGACCGAGCGATCTGCCCTCGACGCCGAATCGACCGATGAGAGTCCCGTCCGGGTCGAACACGGCCACTCGATGGTCAACGTCTTCGCTCACGTAGAGGCGCTCGGCGGCATCGACCGCGACGCCGACCGGGCTTCGGATGTCCGGGGCCGCCGCCGCGAAGCGAACGAATACACCGTCGGGCGTGAAGGCCTGGACCCGGTCGCGAAACCGGTCGGCAACGAAGACCGTGCCAGATGGGCTCACGGCAATGCCGGTGGGTGAGCTGAACTGGCCCTCCTCGCGGCCGCGCGAGCCCCAGGACGCGACGAATTCGCCCTCGAGGGTGAACTTTTGAATCCGGTCATTGAAGCCATCCGCAACATAGACGTGCCCGTCGGGTCCGATGTCGATCCCGCGCGGCGCCCTGAACTCACCCGGATCGCCGCCACGCCCTCCCCACCCGCGGAGGAACACCCCCTCGGCCGAGAACACTTGAATCCGCTGGTTGCCCCCGTCCACCACGTAGATCTCGCCCGAGGGATCGAGCGCTATTCCTTGCGGCCGTCGCAGGTGTCCCGCCGCCGTGCCTTCGCTCGAGATGATCTGGAACCAGACGCTGTCCGGCGCTCGCCGCACGACTTGATGCTGCTGGGAATCGGTGATGTGCACGCGGCCTTGGCGATCGACGGCCACGCCCCATGGCGACCTTGCGCCGAACACGGCCGACTCGAGCGACGCGCTGAAGTCGGGGGTCTCTTGGCTCTCCTGGGCCTCTTGAGCCTGCACGCCGGACGCGCGAGCGAGCCACGGCGCGAGCGCCAGCGCCGCCAGCACCGGTCTCCGACCGAGCCGGTGCGCCGTCCAATGGTGGGACGTTCGACGCTCCATGGCCGGCAATCTAGTGCGGCGCTTTCGCTCGGCGGCCGGCGGCGCCCGACGCGCACGGGGCCGGACCTGCGTGCGATCGGGGGTCGCCAGACGACTCAGTCTCCGCCATCATCTCGCGCTATTGAACGTCCGCGGCGGACGCGTGTAACGCATGCGCCGCGGTCAAGAGCCTGGGGCCGACGTGACCGCGGCCTGCGCCTCGCGCTCCGCCCGCAGCTCCCGCAGGCGCACCTCCAACGCCGCGCGGACCTGTTTGTCTAGGTCCGGGAATCCCACGAAGCTGTGAGCCTCCACGACGAAGTCACCACAACCCGCGCGCAACCCGTTCAGGCAATGCTCGGGATTCCTGGTTACGACCAGGAAGAACGGCTCACGAAGATTGTCGGGGACCGTCACGACGTCGGGCAGCGTTGGGTCGAGCAGCCCGGCCATGGTCTGGACGGGCGTGTTGACGCCCACGATCACCGTCCCGCGCAGGTACTCATCGCGGAGAAACGCAGCGTCCACCGTGGCCAGCGCGTCTCCGTGGAACATCAGCGCGGTCAGGCTGCGGAACTTGACCTCGTCAAACGTGAGGACGGTTCGAATCGCGAGGGCGGGATCATCCCGACCATCGGAGGGCAGCCGTCGGTTCTCGCTGACCGTGGCGGGCTCGTAGTAGACGATCAAGTCCAGCCCGCATCGCGCCATGGCCCGCTCGAACAGCAAGAAGAGGCCAAAGACGGCGAACGTCAGGGCAAGCACCCACAATGCGCGCCGAGCCGGCGGGGTTAGGTCGTAGCCCAAGGAATAGTGGCGGTTGGACGCGCGGGCCCGGCGATTGTACGGAGATGCCCCAAAGCGGCGGGTCGCTCAGTCGTCTCCGAGCAGATCCATGACCCCGGCGAGTGTCGCGTTGGACCCGCCAACGCCATCGGAGACCAGTCAGACAGTGCTGTGCGTCAGGAATACGTCCCGGAGCAGGCCGAGCCCATCGCGCCGGCGGCGGCGATTGAAGCTCCCGCAGTCCGGGCAGCCGCGGTCGTCATTTCGCGTGGCGACGAATTTGAGCAGGACTCGATAGCGGTTTCCGCAGTCGAGACACTCGTATTCGTTCGTCGTCAGTGAGGCCACGGCAGACTGTCCCTCGCGCTCGTCTGACAATCTTGTATGTATGGCGAGAACCGCGCAACATTTTGTGGATGCAGCACGTTATATGTGGCGTGGACCCATCGCGTGAGGGCGGAGGTCCCGTAAGGGGGCCGGGTCCGCAAACCTCCCCATAGTGGCCGCCGGCTCAACCCCAATCCTCGCCGCAGCCGGCGGCCTATTGGCCGCGCTGGCCGTCGTCTTCCTGTCCGTTCTGGCATTGCGGCCGGTCAGCCCCCCCCACGAGCGCGCGCCAGAGCCGGGCCAACGACGGTTCGCCCGCAACGCCATCACACCGATCGCTACCAATCTGGCCGATCGGATCTTGTTCTGGGGCTTCTGGATCGTGGCGCTCCGGCTGCTCAAACCGGAGGGCAACGGCGAGTACGCGTTCGCCTTGAACCTGCTGCTGTACTTCGCGGCGCTGGTGGACTTCGGGCTCGGAACGCTGCTGACGCGCGAGGTCGCGCGCGACAGCGCGCAGACCGAGCGCTGGTTCCGGGCGTCGCTGGCGCTGCGCGTGCGGCTTGTGGCCGTGAGCGTTCCGACGATGGTTCTGGTGGCGGGCATCTACCGGCTGACGGGCACGATCTCGGACGTGACGCTGGCGACGGCGGGCCTCTTGGCGGCGGGGCTGGTCCCATCGGCGGTGAATCAAGCCTACGCCTCGATCTACGGTGGCTGGGAACGAATGGATCGCCGCGGTCTGGTCGTGGCCGGAACATCCGGTCTGACGGTCGGACTTGGCCTAGTGTTTCTGGGCGCGGGCCTGGGCGTGCTTGGAATCGCGCTCGCGGGGCTCATCTCGAGCGCCGTGACGTTCATCGCGCTCGCCCGGCCGGTCGGCTTCGAACTGCTCCGAGACGGCTGGCGCGCGGGTTCCGAGGATCTCCGCGGACTCGCCCGCGCGGCGCTCCCGCTGATGCTCAACAGCCTGCTCGCGACCGCGTTCGTGCAGCTCGACATTCTGGTCCTGCAGCCGCTGCAGGGCACCACCGTGGTCGGCCACTACAACGCCGCGTACAAATTCATCAATGCACTCAATGTGTTCCCGGCCGCGGTGGTGCTGGCGGCGTTTCCGCTGATGGCGCGGACCGCCGCCGATCCGGCGATGCTGGCCGATTGGTTCGCGCGCACCTGGCGCATCCTGATCACCGTGGGCGCGGGGGCGGTGGCGTTTCTGTTCGTGTTCGCCACCGATCTGATTGACGCGCTGCTGGGACCGGACTACTTGCCGACCTCCGCCACGGCGCTCGCGATCCTGATCTGGTTCCTCCCGCTCAGCTATCTCAACGGCACGCTGCAGTACGTGCTGATATCACAGGACCGGCAGTGGCGGCTGGTGCCCGCCTTCGTCACGACGACGGTGTTCAATCTCGCGCTGAACCTGGCGCTGGTACCCGCCTTCGGGTTCGTCGCCGCCGCGGCAACGACGATTGCCAGTGAGGCCGTCCTGCTCGTGATCCTCGCGTGGCTGTTGCGCAACGACCGGGTCAACCGTCGCGCGCTCGAGCCCGCCGTGCGTCCGGTCCTCGCGGCGCTGGCGTTTGGCGCCATCGCGTGGCCGTTGCGCGACCTTGGCCTCTACTGGGTCGCGGCCGCGGTGACGGCGGGGGCCGGGTATCTGGCCGTGCTCCTCGTGACGCGCGGGATTCGCATTTCGGAGCTGCGCGAGGCCGGCGCGGCATTCACCCGACGAACGGGCACGGGCTGAGCGGCCAATAGCGCGCAGCCGATGCGCGCGCGACGCGAGCCGTCAGCCGATCGGCGGGCTGAGCGCGGCGCGCAGCTCGGCCTCGTTCGGGAGCGGGATCGACGGCTCAACGATCCGAACGAGCCCCAGAATCGCGTCGCGCTCGTGCTCGTAGACATTCTTTGACATCGTGCCGGTCATCGGGATCTTGGCGCCTTCGGGATCTATGAACGCCACGTACGCGTGATAGTCGCCCGGCATCGCCTCGCTCGGCACCCAGACGGCGGCCCGCTGCAAGTATGTTTCGCCGGGCGGCCATTCGGATGTCCGGCGGGTCCAGGGGTCGCGCGCCCATTCCTCGTTGGCATAAACCTGTCCATCCGGACCGACCACCGAAACTCGAATGCGCAGATCGTATGAGATGTCCCGGGTCGACTGGAGAAAGATGTTGAAGCGGATGCCATCCCCCGCCTCGCTGGGGCCCTGATCTTCCCGATACCCGCCGAAGTGAATCTTCTCGGTGTAGAAGTCCCCCGCAATGTGCACTGGGCCTCTTCGATCCACGAGGTCGATCAGATTTGTCAGGTAGAGGTGCAGCACGCCGTTGCGGTAGACCTCGGACCGGGCTCTCCAGAGGTGCGTGTCAAGCCACGACTGCACGCGTCTATCGGGGTCGGCTTGCTCGAGGCCGGCGAGCACCACCCAAAGGCGCCGATGATTGTCCGAAGCGCGCGCCAGCTTTGCTTCGACCTCGGCCGATGTGACGGCGGGCGGAACCTCGTCCGGCAAGAACCAAACGTCAACCTTGTCCAGGAAGTCCGGAAAGTAGTGCCGCCAATACCAACCCTGCCAGGGACCCGAGAGCACGACGGCGTCGCGGAACTTGCCTGCATCGCGGCCCGGGCGTATCGGTCGCGCGAGCGCCTCGATCGTCGTCGTGATCGACCGGTAGTCGGCGCGGACGTAGTCGGTGAAGTAGGTCCGCGACGCAAACACGGGACCCGCGATGGCGGCCACGGTGGCGACCGCCCCGACCAGCATCGCGATCCGCTTCCCGCGCACGGAGGCCAGTGCGATCGCCGCGAGTATCGCCGCCGCCGGGACCGCGGGCAGCACATAGCGGGCCTGGTACTGCTTGTCGAACACGAGCAACAGGGCCAGGAAACCGACCGAAGCGCCAAGATACGCGACCAGCAGCCCGTGACGCCGCCGGACGGCCGAGATCGCGATGCCCGCGACCACGAGCGCGCCGGTGAAGATCGCTACGACGAGGGCCGAGCGCCCGCCGCGCACGTCCTCGATCCCGACGAACAAATCGAGTCCCGCGCTTGAAGCCACCGCGCCTAGCACCCCTGGGGTCAGATCCCCGGTCCCCAGCGCCGGCAGGCTGTCGCGCAGGCCGCTCGCGACCAGCAGCCAGGGCACGACAAAGGCGATTGCGACGAGTTCCAGAATCAGGAAGCCGGTGACCCGGCGCGGCGAGACCCGGTAGCGGAACAGCAGCACCACGGTCATCGCGACCGCGGCCAGTGCGATGGTGAAATCGACGTAGGCGCCGATGACGAGCGTCGCGGCAAGACCCACCCAGTGGCGCCGTCGTCCGCCTCGCATGGCCTGCTCGAAGAACACCAGCGCGAGCACGCCGAACAGGGCGGCCGGCGCGTACATGCGGGTCTCGCGGCTGTAGAAGACCAGCAGCGGCGACGCCGTCACGACGCCGGCCGCGAAGACCGCGGGCCATTCGCGCACGTAGCACCGCGCCAGGCGGTACGTCGCGGGAATCAGCAGCACGCCGAACGGTATGGAAAAGGCCCGCGCGATCGGCTCGGCCTCACCGAACCACGATATCCAGTAGTGCAGCGCGACGTAGTAGAAGGGCGGGTGCTCGAACGGGGCGCCGGCGATCGTGCTGAATATGTCGCCGGGATCCGATCGCGCGTACCAGATCGATGCGACTTCGTCGAAGTCGAAATCGCCGAGTTCCGCCAGCCTGAAGACCCGCAGCGCCGCGCCGCCCACGATCAGCGTGAGCAGCGCGATCCGCGGCGTCATGAGCGCCGCCGCCCCGCGGCGCAGCCGAGCCGCCAGCGACCCGACGCTAGGCTTCATACGCGGCAAGCGTCCGCTCGGCGATGCGACGCCACGAGTAGCGCCGCGCGACCGCCCGCGCGCCGGCCAGCAGCGAGCGCCGGTACTCCGGCTGATCGTGAATCCGAACGAGCGCGGAGGCGATGGCGGCGGCATCGCCGGGTGGCACGTACGCCACCTCGCGGTCCGTGACCTCCGGGGGCGAGGCGCTCGCGGGGCGCGTGGTGATGACGGGCACGCCGTGGGCGACGGTGGTCATGAACGTTCCATGGCGCGTGGACAGGCCGTCGCGATACGGCAGGACGACGACATCGCATGCGTGCAGCCACGCCGACACTTCCCGCGGCGCCAGCGCGCCGGTGTCGATGCGATCGATGCCGTCGAACATTGCTGATGGGACGGCCGGCTCCGCACGCCGCGGGCCTGTCCCGGGCGCGGCGGCGCCGATCAGCGCAAGCCGTAGGCGCCGATCGCGCAATTCGGGTTGCCGTACCGCGTCGCTCAGAACGTCGACACCCTTGCTTCGCTGTCGGAATCCGAAGAACCCGACGAGATACGTATCGGCGTCAGCGCCGAGCTCACCACGGAGCTCGGCGCGATCGGGAAGATCATCGGGCGGCTCGACCGTCGGGCCGCTCGGGATGTGGCGCCAGCCGCGCGCGGCCGCCGGCACCTGCCCGTCAGCGCCGGCGTCATTGGCGTCGACGTATATGACCACATCGGCGGCGCGGCGGAGGACGTCCACGGCGGTCCGGCGCAGCCGACCCGCCTTGGGGAAGAGGTACGGCACGCCGCGATCGTGGAACGTGACCGCCAGCGTCTCGCGGTAGCCGGCGAGTCGCAGCGCCGCCGGGAGCAGCGAGACCTGCGCGGGCGACTCGAACGCACCGGGCTGGTACTGCACGTGGACCACGTCCGGCTTCATGACCCGCACCAGGCGGACGACCGCCGCGAGCAAGCGGCCCCAGGGTCGCGGGCGCGCCGGATACGTGCGGCTGGACGCGTCGGGCGCGCGCACGGACTCGGTCGCGACCCACGTCTTGGCGCCTTGCGCCTCCAGCTCGGCCCGCAGACGCACCACGTGGTCTCCGATACCGCCGATGCGCGGGGGGTACTCGCCGGATACGAACAGAATGCGCGGGCCGGGCGGCGGCACCTATCGCCGCCATCCGAGCCACTGCCACAGCGTGACGCGCGCTATCAGCCGTGCCTCGGCCAGACGGCCGACGCGCTTGGGCGCATACGCCAGCTTCAGGATGGCCTCGGCAAGCCGCGCCAGACCGACCACCGCGACGAACAGACGCAGAAAGGCTGCAAAGGGCCGCCCCCAGGTCTTGGCGGCAAGGCGGTAGCGGCTGCGGAAGAAGCTCTGCTCGCGCGCCGCCGGGTCACGATCGGCGCTGTGGCCGCCCAGGTGGCGGACGCGCGCACGCGGCTCGATCGCGCAGCGCCAGCCGGCCGCTTGCAGGCTGCGGAGCAGATCCAGCTCCTCGGCGTACATGAAGTAGCCGCCGTCGAACCCTCCCACGCTGCGGACGGCGCAGGCGCGCAATGCGAGGCATGCACCGTGCGCCCAATCCGGTTGCTCGGCGCCGGCGGCGTCGCGCATGTAATAGCGGCGCAGTACCTCGGACAAGCCCAGCCAGCGATCCAGCATGGTGCCGTCGACGAGCGCGGCGCCGATGGTTGGAAACCGCCGCCCTGGCAGCTCCGTATCGCCCTCCGCCGTCAGGTAGACGGGCGCAACACAGCCGACCGCGGGTTCACACGTCAGCCGTTCGTGCAATGCAAGCAACGCGCCCGGCTGAAAAACCACGTCCGGATTCGCGACCAGCAGCGTTTCGCCCTTGGCCGCCGCCAGTCCTACGTTCGCGGCCCCGCCATAACCAAGATTGCGATGCGTGACCAGCAGTTTGGCGGCCGCATCCATGGCCCGCACTTCGTCTCTGGTGCCGTCGCTCGAGCAGTTGTCGACGACGACCGTCTCCACGCCGCCGGGGAGGTCAGCGCCGGTTTCCCGGACGGAATCGAGAAACGGGCCGATGCATTCGACGGAGTTCCACGTCACCGTTATGACGGAGACGGTCGGACCGGCGGGGGAGGTCACGCGGACGCGCGCGCGGCGGTTTGCCGCCAGCAGGCGCGCAGCTGCCACTGTATCTGCCATTCGTGCTCGGCCATCAGCAGGGCCAGCAGCAACCCCACGCGCCCGTCCCGGTACCCCTGCAGCGTGACCAACCGGCGCACCAGCTCGCGCACGGGCTGCGCCAAGACCGCCGTAGGGCGGCGCCGCACACCCGACTCGAACAGGCTGCGAGCGGTGGGCGGGGCCCGGCGCCGCTGGCGGGATCGAAACTGCGCTATGGACGCGTAGCTGTAGTGCTCCAGTGGATGAGTCAGCAGCCCTACGGGGCCGCCAGGCCGCACGAGCTCGTGGACGGGTCTTCGCAGGTCGTAGGCGGCGGCGCGGCGGTCCATCAGGCGCAACTGCCGGTCGGGCCACCAACCCGAGGCGCGCATCCAGCGGCCGAAAATACGATTGCGCCGCGGTATCCAGTAGCCCACGTAGTCGTCGCGCCCGGCACGCTGGCGGATTTCCTGCGCGAGCGGCCGCGAAACGCGCTCGTCGGCGTCCACGAAGAGCACCCAGTCGTTGACTGCGCGGAGCAGCGCCTCCTGTCGTTGGGAGGCGTGGTCCACGAAACGCCGCTGCACGACTCTATCCGCGACATGCCCGCCGTCCATACTGCCGTCGGTGCTGAACGAGTCCACCACCAGGCGCTCGTCCGCCCAGGCAAGCGTCTTTAGACACGCATCCAGATTCGCGGACTCATTGGCCGTGAGCACTACCGCGCTTACGGGCACGTGGCCGCTCATACCCGGCGGCTCGCCTCGAAAGCGCGCGCGTAGGCGTGCTGGCGCGGACCTGGCCAGTGCGCGCGCGCGAAGAGCCCCGCGCGCATGGCCGCGCGCGCCAGCACCGCCACCGGCGGCGATGCGTGCCGCTCGAACCAGCGAAACCGGCTGGCGTAGAGCGCCGCCAGCATCTCGCTGTCGTGGCGCCGCGTGCTGGCGCCGCCCGCGTGCCAAACGCGCGCCGCCGGCACGTGCGTCACCCGCCAGCCGGCGCTCTTGAGGCGCCGGCACAGATCGGTCTCCTCGGAGTACATCCAGAACTCTGTCGCGAAACCGCCGACCATGTCGAAGGCAAGCCGCCGCAGCAGCATGAAAGCGCCCAGTGGGTGATCGATCTCGACCGGCGCGCCGTCCGCCCGAATGCGCCCGTTCAGCCGGCTGCGGCGCAACCAGCCGGGCGCCGGCCATATATCGATGATGGCTTGGGCCAGGCCCGGGAAGCGGAAGGCCGCCTCCTGCCGCGATCCGTCCAGGTTGAGCAGCGCCGGCCCCGCGCAGGCCACGTCCGGCTCGGCCCGCATGTGCTCGACCAGCCGCTCCAGAGCGTCGTGCGCCGGGTAGACGTCGGCATTGCAAACCAGCAGGAGCGGCGCCGTTGAAACTGCCGCGCCCGCGTTCGCGGCACCGCCAAACCCCGGGTTGTCGGGGCGTTCGATCGTTTCGGCTCGCAGCCCGTCGCTTTGGGCGATAGTCGCCGCCGTGCCGTCAGTTCCGTTGTCGACGACGATTGTGCGCGACGGGGGGCAGGTCGACGACGCCAGCGCGCGCAAGCAGCGCAGCGCCTGTGCGCGCAGATCATGCGTTACGACTACTGCATCCAACATGACGCCATTCTAGAAACGCGCCGGGCGGCTTGAGCGCTACGGCGCGGCTGCCGGATGCGGCCGCGACTACCTGAGCTCGGCTTCCGCGCCGACGTCGCCGAGCCTGGCGATCACCTTCTCGCCTTCTTCCCGTGACACGCCTTCGCGGATCGGCCCCGGCGCCGCATCGACCACGCCCTTGGCTTCCTTGAGCCCGAGACCCGTGATCTCACGAACCGCCTTGATGACTTGAATCCGCTGCTGCCCGACGGTGGTGAGATGCACCGCGAACTCGGTCTGCTCCGCGGCACCGTTGTCGCCGGCCGCCCCGTCGCCGGCCGCCGCCATAACCGCGACAGGCGCGGCGCTGACGTTGTATTTCTCCTTCAGTGCCTCGACGAGCTCGGCGAGCTCAAGCACCGACATCGAATCGATCGCCTCGAGAATGTCACTCTGCGCCAGCTTCTCCGCCACGGTTCGCCCTCCTTATCCGACGGCTTCTTGCATCTGATCGACTCGCCCCTGCAGGGCATACACGAGTCCCGAAACGATACTTTCAAGGCTGTAGACGAGCCCGGAGATCGGAGCTTCGAGCGCACCGACGAACTCGGCTCGCAATTGATCGACGCTCAGCAGGCTCGCGAGCCTGTGAACCTGGGCGGCATCGACGACGGTGCCTTCCACGATCGCACCGCGAATCTGCAGGTCCGGGAACCTCGATCCGAACTCGCGCAGCGCGCGCGCGGCCCCGAAATAGTCCTCGCCGCTGAACGCGATCGCCGTCTGGCCGAAGAACTGCGGCTCGATATCGCCGAATCCGGCGCCCACCACGGCCCGCCGCGCAATCGAATTCTTGATCACGCGAAACGTGGCGTCCGCCTCTCGCATGCGCCGCCGCAGCTGCTGCATGTCACCGACGCTCAGGCGCGAGTAGCCCGCGACGATGCTCATGGGCGCGGATTCGAGGCGCTCGGTGAGCGCCGCCGCCGCCGCGATCTTCTCCTCTTTCGTCGCCAACGCTTGCTCCATTCGGCGAATCAACGCCTGACAAACAGAAACCCGAGCGGCGCGCCCCGCGACCACCCGGGTGAATCATGCGCACCTGGACAGGCTTTCCCGAAAGGAAATTATCGAAATGGCCCGCCGTCTTCGGCCGTATTCAGTTGTTGTTCGATCCTCTGGGTCACGCCATTCTACTTGGCCAGCTCGGCCGCTTCCTGCGGCGCGCGCACGACATCCAGCGGGATGCCGGGACCCATGGCGCTCGCGATGGCCAGGCCCTGCAGGTAGGTGCCCTTGGTCGCGCTCGGCCGGGCGCGCATCAGCGCGTCGATGACCGATGCAAGATTCGACCGCAGGCTCTCTTCGCCCATGGACACTTTGCCAACGGCCACGTGGACGTTCGCCAGGCGGTCCAGCCGGAATTCCACGCGGCCCGCCTTCAGTTCGTTCACGGCCCGCCCGATGTCGTTCGTGACCGTGCCGGCGCGCGCGTTGGGCATGAGACCGCGCGGACCCAAGATCCGGCCGAGCGGACCGATCACACGCATGTTGTCGGGCGTCGCCACGGCGGCGTCGAAGTCCAGCCAGCCTGCTTGAATCCGCTTGGCCAGATCCTCGGTTCCGACCTCGGCGGCGCCCGCATCGCGGGCCTGCTGGGCGGCGTCGCCGCTGGCAAAGGCAATGACCCGAAGGTCCTTGCCGGTTCCATGCGGAAGCGTGACCGTGCCGCGCACCTGCTGCTCTTGGTGCGTGGGATCGACTCCCAAACCGGCGTGCAACTCGACCGTCTCGTCGAAGTTCGTCTTGGGCGCCGCCAGCAGCACCCGGACGGCGTCGCCGAGCCCGTAGCGCGTGTGGGAATCGACCAACTCGGCGGCGGCTCGATAACGCTTGCCGTGGCGCGGCATTCGACTAGTCCTCCACCAAGATGCCCATGCTGCGGGCGGTTCCCGCCACGACCAGTGTCGCGGCGTTCAGATCATTCGCGTTCAGGTCAGGCAGCTTGAGCTCGGCGATCTCGCGCAGCTGCTTCTCCGTGATCGTCCCGACGGGCTCGAACTTGGGGTTGGCGGCGCCCTTCTCGACGCCGGCGGCCTTCCGCAAGAGATCGGATACCGGCGGTGTCTTCGTGATGAAGGTGAACGAGCGGTCCTCGTACACGACGATCTCGACCGGGACGATCGACCCGAGCTGGTCGCGCGTGCGCTCGTTGTACTGCTTGGTGAACTCAACGATGTTGACGCCGTGCGAGCCGAGCGCCGGCCCCACCGGCGGGGCGGGCGTCGCCTGCCCGGCGGGCAATTGGAGCTTGATCCGTGAGCGGACTGTTCGGGCCACTGGTCTGCGCTTCCCGTCGCCCGATCAGCCGATCGGTGTGATCGGCCCGCCGCTTTGCTTCTCGACTTGCAGGAAGTCGAGCTCGACGGGGGTTTCGCGGCCAAAGAACGACACGAGCACGCGCAGCCGCTCTTTCTCCTCCATGACTTCGTCAACCGAGCCGAAGAAGTCGGTGAACGGTCCATCGACGATCTTGACCCGCTCGCCGATCTTGATGCGCACTTCGGGCCGAGGCGCATCGCCCTCCATCTGCTTGAAGATGACCTCCGCCTCGGCGGGCGGCAACGGGGTGGGCCGGTTGCCCGATCCCACAAAGTTCACCACGCCGGGGGTATTGCGCACCACCAGCCAGGACTCGTCGGTCAAGAGCATGCTCACGAGCACGTACCCGGGGTACATCTTGCGCTCCACGCGGCGGCGCTGCCCGTGCTTGACCTCCTCGATCTCTTCCGTGGGGACGATCACCTCGAATATCGAGTCCGTGGCCTCCATCGACGTTATTCGGTGAAGGAGATTCTCCTTCACCTTGCCCTCATAGCCGGAGTACGTATTGATCACGTACCAGCGGGCGTCGGCCGGGACCTCGCGCTCGGGCTGCTCGACGGGGGACGTCGCGACCGATCCGGTGTCAGCGTCTTTGGTGGCCATCTGCATCCCCTTCGCTACAGCGTGATGACTTCGAACAGGCGGTCAAACCCGAGGTCCGACAGGCCCAGCACGACCGCCATCAGCAAACTGATCGCAATCACCAGCGCGGTGAGCCGGATCGTCTGCTCCCGGTTCGGCCAGTGCGCCTTGCGGAGCTCGACGTAGGCCTCGTGAACGAACCGGCCGGCGCGAGTGTTGCCCAACCCACGCCTCCGCGCCGGCGCGGAGGCGCGCGTTGCGCGCTGCCGCGAACGCAGGTGCGGGGGCTGTCTCGACTTGTCGGTCCTAACGAGTTTCACGATGTAGGTGGTGGGCGCGGCACTTTCGGCAGTACTTGGTCAACCCGAGCCTGTCGGGCGTGTTACGTCGATTCTTGCTCGTGACGTATCCCCGAGACCCGCACTCAGTGCACTCGAGGGTGATGACGAGCCGATCGCCTCTGCCGGGCACCCTGCCGCTCTCCGCAGTGGTGGCTCAGCGCCTCCCGAGCTTTCGCGATCATCACCGTTGCCAGCTCGGGGCTCTGGGCCCATTCACAACAAAACCCCGCTGCCTTCCGCACGGGTCGCCTCATTCTACACCCGGTCCGCGCGTCGATCTGACCCGCGCGCGACAAGTACCATCGAACTCCGCGGCCCTCTTGTGGCGCGGCCAAGAGGGCGCGAACAGATGCCGACAGTCACACCGACAGCGCTGACGGCCGTCGCCGGCCGGATCCTCCAGGCCGCCGGCGCGCCCGACGACATCGCCGCCAATGTGGGCAAGTGGCTGGTCAACTCAGACCTCTCCGGACACCCCTCGCACGGTGTGATTCGCATTCCCGACTACCTCGCCTTTGTCGCGTCTGGCGTGATCCTGCCCGCTGAGCGTCCGCGAGTGATCGCGGAAACCGACACGACGGTTCTGGTGGACGGACGGCAGGCGTTCGGCCACGTTTCCGCCGATGCGCTCATCCGCGCGGTGTCGGAGAAGGCGCTGGACCACGACGTCGCGATAGGCGGCGGCATCCGCTTCACGCACATCGGACGTCTCGGCGAATGGGTGGATGTGGGCGCCCAGCTCGGCGTCCTTTGCCTGGTTTCCGTGAGCGAGGGGCGCGGAGACCTGGGGGTTCCGTTCGGCGGGAAAGAAGCGCGGTTGGACTCGAACCCACTGGCCTTTGGGGCGCCGGCAGCCGAGGGCGACGGCTTCACGCTCGACATCGCCACGACCGCCGTCGCCGAGGGCAAGGTCCGTGCATACCGGGACCGGGGCGAACCGATCCCGGACAGTTGGGTGCTGGACCGCGACGGGCATCCGACCACCGACCCGAGCGCTCTCTACGACGGCGGGGTGCTACAGCCGTTCGGCGGACACAAGGGCTCGGGGCTCGGAATCATGATCTCGATCCTGTGCGGCAACCTGGTCGCGGCCGCGCAGCCGGAACTCGAGCTCGACCACGGGGTGTTCGCGCTGGCAATCAACCCGTCGGCGTTCGGCGACTCAGATCTGGTTCTGCGCGCAATCCGCCAGAACCTTGCCCGCGTCCGCACTACACCGCCAGCGCCGGGCTTCTCGGAAGTACTGGTTCCGGGCGACTACGAGCGGAAGGCTCGCGAGGCCGCGCTGGGGACCGATATCGAAGTGCCGGATTCGACCTGGGAGCGAATCATCGAAGCGGCCGAAACGGTTGGCGTCGAGCCCGATTCGCTGCGCGCGACGGCGCGGGGCGGCTGAAGGGCGAGTCTGGTCGAGCGTCGGTCTACGCGATCGCGACCGGCCGCACCCACGATCCCGTGGCGCCCACGATCTTCAGCGGGAGACACACGAACAAGAATTCGTAGACGCGATCGCGCGCCAGGTCCTCGAGCCAGAGATTCTCGATCAGGTGCACGCCACGATCGACGATCATGGCGCGGTGCAGCGAGTGCTCCGGATCGGGGTACGGGTAGGCCTCGACTGCCAGGCAGTCGGCGCCGATCGCCGCCATGCCCTGGTCATACAGCCAGATCGCCGCATCCCGGCTGATGCCGGGAGACCTGGACTGAAACGCCTGGTTGTCATGGCCGAATTGGGTGATCTTTCCGGTCCGCACGAGCACCACGTCGCCGGCGCCGACCTTGACGCCCTGAGCCGCAAGGCAGCTCTCGGTCTCCGCCACCGACACTTCGTATCCGTCCTCGAGCCGATCTACCCCAAGATGCCCGGCGGCGTCGACGAGCACGCCGCGACCGCAGATCGGAGGGATGGTCTCGGCGCCGTATCGCGTCCAGCCGAGATCGGTTCGGATGTCAGATGCGTCATACCCGCCGTACGTCTTGAGGTCGTGCTGCACGTGGATGAGCGCGTCCATGTGGGAGGACATATGGATGCCGCCACCGATGTACTCGCTGGACCCGGTGCCGCCGGACGTCTGCTCGCGCGCAAAACCCTCCGGTGTGCGGTACGACATGAGCATGAAGGGCGGAAGCGTCCGCCGGTCCGGCGCGGGAACGTCCATACCGAGCTCGACGCCCAGATCGTAGGTGCGCCCGCTCCGCACCAGTCGGGACGCGCGCTCGACGTGCTCCGGGCCGATGCGCGCGAGCGCGCCAATATCACGATCACTCATGTCCCGTCGCTCCCCTTTCGCGTGATGGGCGCGGCGGCCAAGCAACCCGCAGGACCAGACCCCCGAGCGTCAGACATCCGCCACGGAGCCGTCCGGATGCCAGTACACATCCTTCGGCTTCATTTCATACGCGAACCGCTTGACGTACTCGTCGTCGAGCTCGATGCCGAGGCCGGGGCCGGTCGGGAGCTCGAAGTGCCCATCCTCGAGCGTCAGTGGCTTGGCGAGCGCTCGTTCGAAATACGGGCTCCTGCGCGCATGCTCCAGGACCGCGAAGTTGGGCGTCGCCGCCGCGACGTGAATCGTCGCCGCGGTCGCCACCGGGCCCAGCGGGTTGTGCGGCGCGAACTGGATGTTGTGCGTCTCCGCGTGTGAGGCAATCCGGCGCAGTTCCGAGATCCCGCCCGCGATCCCGATGTCCGGCTGGATGAACGCCACCGCGCGCCGCTCGATCAGATCTCGGAAGCCCCAGCGCAAGTACAGGCGCTCGCCCGTCGCGGACGGCACGTCCGGCACGGCGGCGGCAATGTCGGCGTAGGCGGCCGGATTGTCCGGCGGGATCAACTCCTCGGCCCAGAACAGGTCAAGCGGACGCGCCTCGCGCAGAAAGCGGATCGCCTGCGGCGTCGTGAGGCGTCCGTGAAAGTCGGTCATGAGCCGCATCTCGGGTCCGGCGGCCTCGCGCGCGGACCGAAGGCGGTCCAACATCTGATCCACGATCTCGGCCTCGGTGATCGGGCCGTCGGGGTGACCAGCGCCGAGCTTGATGCCAAAGAACCCGGCGTCCCGGTCACGAACCGCATTCTCGGCCGGGGTGCCTTCCTGATCGGCGTGCGTGTAGGCGTGAATGCGGTCACGCACCGGACCGCCCAGCATCTTGTACACGGGGAGACCGATCGCTTTCCCGGCGATGTCCCACAGGGCCTGGTCGATGGCGCTGAGCGCGGCCGTTACGACCGGTCCACCCCGCCAGAACAGATGGCGGAACATCTGCTGCCAGAGGTGCTCGACCCTGGTGGGGTCCTGCCCGACGATGAACGACTTGAAGCGGTTCACCGCCGCAGCGACCGAAAACTCAGAGTTGCTGAGCCCGGATTCGCCAACGCCCCGAATGCCCTCGTCCGTCTCGACGATCACGAACGTCCACTTCAGCGGCACCGGGCGCGCGGGCGTGCCGCTCCCGCCCATGAGGAGCGTGCGAATGTCCGTGATCTTCATCGCGGGAGCGTCCGGCGCTGGCCGCCGCGGGCTCCACGTTCCAGAACGGTGGTCCGGCCCGAGGACACGAGCGGATAGTGGGCTATGCGGGCTGCTTCCGGCCGATTATTTCGTGCCAGATCCGTGGTAGTGAGTCAAACCTGAGCATGTCTACGGCTTCGCACATGAAATCGCTGAGTTCTTGCGTCGAGTAGTCCCGATCAAATCTCAAATCCATGCCGACTCCAGATATGAACGCGGGATACATCGATATGGCTTTAAGCGCGGTCTTGGAGAGCTGTACAATCCGCTCCTGATCGTGGATTACCTCGAAGCCCTCATCCCGAATCATCTGCTTGTAATCTTCGGGCGTTCGATACGGCATCGTCGGGATGTCTCGGTTGCGCTTCGCGCCGGTAAGCTTGGTGAAATGCAGTTTCCACTCTCCGTGACCGCGGAGGGAGTGACCAGGCGCCATCGATCTCGTGGTGAACGAGCTATTGCACGACAACACGGCGCCGCACTTCGCGATCGAGCCCATATCCCGATACACCTGACGCTGCGCATCCTCGCCGTCGATCTCGTGGATGGCGTCATGAATGCTGACACCGTCGACGCCCTCGGCGGGTATGCGGTCCCGCAGCAGATCTCGAAGCGCGCGTGCGTCCCCCAAGACGTACTCCACCGTCACATCGGTGCCGGTGGGGGTTGACCGCCGCGCGATATCAAGACCGATGTCGTTTCTGTCCACGCCGATGATGTGTCCCGAGTAGCCTCTGGCCGTCGCCTCCTCCATCAGGATCTGCGGCACGAGGCCGGTGCCGGTTGCGATGTCGACGTGGAAGAATGGATTTGGCAGGTATCCGACAACTTCGCGGATAAGACTGCGATTGACCTCACGGTATTCCGGAATCCTGGCGAAGTAATTGAAGTGCAAACCATTCATCGATATATTGTCGTCCAGATTCGTCACTTTAGCCTTGATGTCCATGATATCTGCTTCGATGCTATTCGAGCACTACAATCGGAAGTAGTCTCGAGTATGTATTCGCAAACTCCGCCCAATCGCCCCGAACTTGTTGCCGAGCGTACCAGCAGCCATGAATCGTGGCAACGCCGCCAAGCCCGGCCGCCGCACCGATCTCCGGGTCTTCATCCTGGCCGCGCCGCGCATCCACCGGACCGAGCACCTAGACCCGCGCCTCAGCCCAGATTGGCTGTAAACCGTACCAGCTTCGATAGCTGAGCCGGATCAGTTCGCTCAGCTGATCGGCCATTCGCTGGGCGCCAGTCGCGACATCAGACGGGCTGCGTCCAAGATCGGAGAGATCGACGGGCGGCCAGAACTCAACACGCACGTCTCCTCCCGAGTCTCGCCGGATCAAGGTGGGGACCAAAGGCGCGCCGGTCATGATGGCGAGCGTCACCGGGCCTCTGGGCACCTGCGCCCGAAGACCGCAGAGCTCGACCTCGACGCCGTTGCCGATGACGACGCGATCCGCAACCAGGCCGACGACCTGGCCATCCCGCAGCGCGCGCAGCAACGGCCTGCCGGCCACGGACTCGTCGTACAGCTCCATCCCGCCACGGCGCCGAACACTCGATATCAGCTTTCCGAGCCACATTGGCTGAACGGATTCTCCCGCGCTGTGGAACGCTCCGTAGCGGCGCGCACACTCGGCGGCGGCGAGATCCCAGTTCCCGCCATGACTGCCGAACAACACGACGCCGCGACCGCGAGAGATCGCCGATTCGAGTGGTTGGACGTCATCCGCAACGAGCCTGGACCGACGGCGCCAGAAATCCGGCCACGCCATGGTGAAGTACTCAGCCATGTACCGACCGTAGCTGGCGTACGCCTCCCGCGCCGCCTCATCGACCGCGGCGCTCTCGGCGTTGGGTCCGAGCACGATCCGAAGATTCGCCCGGAGCTGGCGCGCACGGCGGCCGTTGAGTCGATAGACGGCGCGCGCCGCGCGCTCGGCGAGGGGATCGAGGAGAGCGGCGGGGATGAGCGCAGGCACCAGCAGGCCAACCAGCGCCACTCGATAGAGAACCTCAGCCATGACACGACCAAGGAGCATGCGCACGGGCCGTTTGGCCCGTGGGGGATGACGATAGTTGGGCGCCACGAGGGGAGTCTACGTGAGTCGGCGGCAGCAAGCGTAAGGGAGACCCCTAGGGACTTCGCCCGCTGCAAGCCTGGGCGCCGTCACGGGGCGAGCGCTGTCTAGTATCCCCGGCGCAAGTCGACGACATACGCCAACGGCTCGCCGTCGATGAAGCGCCTGAGATTGGCGAGGAATATTCTCTCTCGTTCGCTGGCGAGAGCGGGCGTATCGCCAGAGACGTGCGGCGAGAGAATAACGTTGTCGAGGTCCCAGAGCGGACTCTCGGCCGGAAGCGGCTCGATCCCGGTTGCGTCCAGGCCGGCGCCGGCGAGATGTCCCGACGCCAGCGCCTCGGCGACGGCGGCCTCGTCGACGATGCCGCCGCGCGAGATCACGATCAGGTGCGCGCCCTTCTTCATGGCAGCCACCCGGCCGGCATCGACAAGGCCGCTAGTCTCCGGAATCAACGGGGCGGTCACGACGAACCAATCGGCCATGCCCAGAAGCTCGTCCAGACGGTCGATGTCCCAGACGCCGCGCACGCCCGCCGGCGTCTCAATGGGGCTCGGATCGACCGCGTACACCTGCATGCCGAAGCTCATCGCGCGCTCGGCGACGGCGCGCCCGATTCCGCCCAGCCCGAGCAGGCCCAGAACACTGCCGTTGAGCTCGAGGATTCGGAAGCTGTACTTCGGTGGATCCCAGGCTCTGGCGCGCCGATCGTCGATCATCTCCGGAAGTCGATGCGCGAACGCCAAGATCATCGCGAGTACGTGGTCGGCAATCGGATTTGTGTGCGCGCCCGGCGAGTTCGTGACGGTGATCTGGACATCCGATGCGCCGGGCGTCCGGAGAAACTGGTCAACGCCCATCCCGGGGATGTGGATCCAGCGGAGCCGGTGGGCAGCGGCAATCAACTCTGCGTCGGGCCATCCATAGAAGACGTCGGCGTCGGTGATGTGTCGCCGTTTCTCATCCCGGGTGTAGGCGCGTATGAAATCAATGTCCGGGAACTCCCGATCCAGCCGATCGATGAAGTCCTCCGTCGGGTGCGGGCGGTCGACGATGATCTTCAAAGGGAGCCGCTCCAATATGAATGCGCGGCGAGGCGCTCGGTACGGGGTCGGTCGGGTACGGGCATGCGGCGGTCACGATACCCGTGGCGGTGCGGGTCGTCTACATGAGGCGCGCAGCCTTGGCCGGTCGAATGGACTTGGTGGGAATCGCGTCGGGCCATCCGCTTGACCAGGTGATACACCCGGGGCGCTTGTCTGACACTCGCGTGGCATCCCACGGCAGCGGTGCGGCGCGAGCTCCCCGAGCCTACTCGTAGCGCAACGCTTCGATGGGCGAGAGGCGTGAGGCCCGCGCGGCCGGGTAGATCCCAAACACCAGGCCGATCGCGATCGACACCGCCAGCGCCAGCATGATGGGCTCGGCGGTGATCGTGGTGGTGATCCCGTTGGCAAAAGGGCCGCCCCCACCCGGTCCGCCAGAACCGCCGCTCGTGGCTGACTGCCCGGCGCTCAGCCCGTTGAGCCCCAGAGAAATCGCCACCCCCAGCGCGGCGCCGGCAAACCCTCCGCCCAGGCTGACGGCCATAGCCTCGATCATGAACTGCCACATGATGTCGCGGCGCTTCGCGCCGACCGCTTTGCGAATCCCGATCTCGCGGGTTCGCTCGGTAACCGATACGAGCATGATGTTCATGATGCCGATCCCGCCGACCAGCAGGGAGATTCCGGCCACCGCCCCCAGGAAGAGCGAGACGACCGCGGTAACTTCGGCGATCGCCTCGATTTGCTCTGCCTGGCTGCCCACCGAGAAGTCTTGCTCCTCCGAGTCATGTCGGCTGAGCAACAGAGTTTCGATCGCTTGTTTGACGCCGGCAATAGTGGATTCCGACTCATCGACGAGCTGGACAACGATCTGCGTCACCACGTCCTCGCCACGCGACGTCTTCTGGGGTCGGAGGCGCTGCGCCAGCGTGCGGAAGGGAACGACCGCGGCGTTGTCACGGCTTTGGAACGAGCTGCCTCCGTCGGACTCGAAGACGCCAACCACGGTGAAGAGCTGGCTGTTCAGGCGGACCGTTCGCCCCACCGCCTCGTTATCTGGAAATAGGTCTGACGCCAGCGTGTGCCCGAGCACGATCACGCGCGAGCCTTGCTCGGCGTCCTGGGCCGAGAAGAAGGCGCCCTCGGAGAACTCGACGTTCCGCGCCACGGGGTAGACCTCGGTGACGCCCTCAACCGCGGCCTGCACGGCGCCCTGGTCGGAAACAAACGAGCCACCCAGCGACCGCGATGGGTAGAGCAGGGCAATGCCATCGATACTCGCGTCGCGAATAGCTTCGGCGTCCTGCAGGGTCAGGGTTTCCATGCCCGAGCTGCGGCTGCTGAAGCCGCCGAAGCGATTGCCGCCCGCCTCGGGGTTCACAAAGAGCAGGTTGGTGCCGATACTGCGGATCCGCTCCTCAATGGAGGTCTGCACCCCGGCGCCGATCGACATCAACGTGATCACGGCCCCGACGCCGATCACCATGCCCAGCAGGGTGAGCGCGGTGCGCAGCTTGTTGGCCGCCAACGCGCGCATTGCCACGCGCAGAGCGTCGACCATGGTCATGCCAGCACCTCGTCTTTTTCGATCGCACCATCCAGAAAGTGGACGATGCGCCGCGCGCGATCGGCGACCGTGGCTTCGTGGGTGACGAGGACCGTCGTAATGCCGCGTTCGACGTTGAGCCGTTCGATCACGTCCATGATCTCGGTGGCCGACCTGGTGTCGAGGTTGCCGGTGGGTTCGTCGGCCAGCAGCAGGCGCGGCTCGGTCACCAGGGCGCGGGCAATGGCCACGCGCTGTTGCTGACCGCCGGAAAGCTCGACGGGCGCGTGGTCCAGGCGGTCCGCCAGGCCCACGATGTCGAGAGCCTCGCGCGCCCGGTCGCGACGACGGAGGGCGCCGGCATACATGAGCGGCAGCTCAACCTGTTCGAGCGCCGACATGCGGGGCAGCAGATTGAAGGCTTGAAATACGAAGCCGATCTTGCGGAGTCGGATGTCAGCCAGCTCGTCCTCGCTCAAGCCGGCCACATCCTCGCCATCCAGGCGATAGCTGCCGACGGTAGGGGTATCCAGACAGCCCAGCAGGTTCATGGCGGTGGACTTCCCCGAGCCGGACGGTCCCATGATCGCCACCATCTCGCCGGGCTCGATAGAAAACGTGGCCCCGCGAAGGGCTTCGACCCTCACATCACCCATCTGGTAGGTCTTGGTGAGACCGATGGCCTCGACGATGTGGCTGGGACGGTCTTCCATGGGTATCAGGGCTGACCAGCGCCGCCTTCTCCGCCGCCCGGTTGGCGGAGGCCGCCCGGTGGCCCGTCGCCTGGCTGCCGCTGGAACTGAGCGCCACCAGGTCTGGCCTGGCCGGCCAGCCCGCGGGCTTGGGCGCCGGGTTGGCCGCCGGCTGGACCATCGCCTCCACCGCCGACCTGCTCGGCGGCGCGGAGATCGGCCAGCGCCTGCGCGGCATTCGGCCGCACGAGCTCGCCGACCTCGAGGCCGGAGGTGATTTCGACCAGGAACGCATCGCTCAGCCCCGTCTGCACGAGGCGGCGCTCGGGCGCCTGGTCATATCCAACCACAACCACGACCCCTCCCCGCGGCGCGGTCTGCACCGCGGCCTTGGGCACGACGATCACATCGCTGACTTCGGCAATGAGAATCAACACGTCGCTGGACAGGCCGGCGCGCAATTGCTGATCGGCGGCGTCAAGGGCGATATCGACCTCGAAGGTCACCAGGCTCTGCTCGACCTCGCCTTGGGCGGCGATCCATGACACCTCGCCCCGGTACGAGCGGTCGCCGAGTGCTTGGAAGGTCAAGTCCAC
This sequence comes from Chloroflexota bacterium, assembly GCA_965247475.1. Lineage (GTDB taxonomy): Bacteria > Chloroflexota > UBA11872 > UBA11872 > UBA11872. The sequence continues at coordinate 825,883 of OZ252016.1, read as the reverse complement.
CGGCTGGCCCAACTCGATCGAGCCGATATCCGACTCATCGATCTTGACGCGCGCCCGCAGGCTGTCGGCGGCGCCGAGGGTGATGAAGGAGCCAGACACGCGTTCGCCCACGTGATTGTCCACAGTCAGCACGACGCCGGCGATCGGCGCCGTCAGGACGGAGCCCGCCAGCGAGGCGCGCGCGGCCTCGAGTTGGCGCGTGGCGTCCGCGACGGCCAGCTCCTGCCGCTCGATGGCCAGCGGGTCGGCCTCGCCGCGCAACTCCGCCAGGTCGATCTCGGCTCGGGTGACTGCGGCCTGCGACTCGCGAATGTCGGATGCATCGGCGCCGGCCAGCAGATCGGCCAGGCGCACCTCGGCGTCAACCAAACTCGCACGCGCCGAGTCAAGCTCCTGGCGGTCGATCTCTAGTTCGCCAGGGTCCGGGTCGGCGCGGAGCTCGGCGAGATGCAGCTCCACGGCCGCGACCGAGCTGGCGGCCGAGGCCACGCTGGCGCGGCTTGCGGCCAGATCGGTGGCGCTGGGGCCGCTGCCCAGATCGTCAAGCTCGCGGGCGGCGGCGGCCACCTGTCGCTCGGCCGCGGCCACCTCCCGCTCGGCGGCGGTCACCTCCCGCCCGGCGGCGGCGGCCTCCTGCCGCTCGGCAGCGATCACTTCCCGCCCGGCGGCGGTCACCTCGCGCTGGGCGACGGTCGCCTCCCGCTGGGCAGCGGCCACCTCCCGCTCGGCGGCGGTCACCTCCCGCCCGGCGGCGGTCACCTCCCGCTGGGCAGCGGCCACCTCCCGCTCGGCGGCGGTCACCTCCCGCCCGGCGGCGGCGGCCTCCTGCCGCTCGGCGGCGGCTACGGCCTCGTCGAGCGCTTCCAGATCGGGTCCGTCGGCTAGGTCGTCGAGCTCCTGCTGGGCAACGACCAGCTTGGCCTGGGCCGCGGCCAGACGCGCTTCGGCTTCAGCCAACTCGTCAGCCGTTGCCGGCTGGAGAGCCGCGAGGTATTCGAGTTGCGCCTCCGTGTATTCCACCGCGGCGCGCGCCTTCTGCTGGGCGCTGGCGTTACTGCTGGTGCGCACGCTGTCGTCATGGGTCAGGCGGGCCCGCTCCAGAGCGAGCTCGGCGTCGCGAACGTCTTCAGGCGTCGGCTTGGCCCGCAGATCAGCCAGGTCAGTCGTGGCGACGATGACCTCGACCCGCGCGCTGGCCAGGCTGGACTCGGCGTTGGCCACGTTCGCCGGGTGGTCCTCGATGGCCGCGTCGCGGCTGCGCCGGGCGGCTGTGACCGCCTCCTGAGCGCCCGTGACCGCCTCCCGCGCAGCCATCACCGCCTCCCGTGCGCTCGTGACCCCGTCTCGCGCAGCTATGACCGCCTCCCGCGCGGTCGTGCCCCCGTCTCGCGCGGCTATGACCGCCTCCTGCGCGGTCGTGACGCCCTCCTGCGCGCTCGTGACGCCCTCCTGCGCGGCCGTGACCGCGTCCCGCGCGGCCGTGACCGCGTCCCGCGCGGTCGCGACCGCCTCCCGCGCGGCCATGACCGCCTCCCGCGCGGTCGCCAGCGTGTCACGCGCCGCCTGCACATCCAGGTCGGCGGGACCCGCCTCCAGGTCGATCAGGGCGCCCTGGGCGGTCACCAGCGACGAGTGGGCGGAGGCGAGACTGCTCTCGGCGTCGGCAATCTCTCGTTCGGTCGGCCCTTCCAGCAGCTTGTCGAGCGTGTCCCGCGCGGCGGCAAGCTGCGCCCGCGCCGAGGCGACAGAGGCCTCGGCTGCCGCGACGCTGGCGGCGTCCGGTGGGTTGTCCAGATCGGCAAGGGCGGCGCGCGCCTCGGACAAGTCCAGCTCGGCCCGGCGCAGGTCCATGGGGTCGGGATCCGCCAGCAGCTCGGCCAGATCCAGCTGCGCCCGCCGCAAGGCCGCTTCGGCGTCATCGACGTCCCGTTCGAGATCGGCGGCCTCCAGGGCGGCCAGGGTGCCGCCGGCAGCAACCACATCGCCCTCGGCAACCGCGATGCCGGCGATGACGCCCGCCTCGGCGAACCCAAGCTCAATGATCGAGCCGTAGTCGATGGTGCCGACGGCCGGCACGGTCACTCGCAGGTCTTGCCGGGTCGCCGCCACGGGTTCCTGCGGCGGCGCGTCATCTTCGTCCCCGTCGGTCGTAACCTGGGGAATGACCACGACGACGACGAATGCCCCGACCGCACCCGCCAACACGAGCAGCCAGAAGTAGCGGCGTACGGCGCGTGCGAGCCACACCAGGGCGCGGACCGGCAGCCGCAGGAGCCGGCCCGCCCGCAGAATGGCGGCGCGGGCGAGGCGTCGTCGGGGAGTTCGGTGGTCCACGGACACGACTCGACAGCGGTTGCGTACCGCGCCAAGTCTAAAGTTGGTCTATACCAGGCATGGTGAGATACCTGCGCAAAGCGCGCTCAGTCCAGATGGGTAGGAGGAGTCGGCGACTCTGGAACAAGGCCCAGCTGCTGTGTTGGACGGCGCGCACGCGGTCGTCGCCAAGGCGCTCGGCCTTGCCGGGTCGCATGGACTTTGTGCGACTCGGGCCAGCCGGTCCATCTGACGGAGCGGCCCAAACCCGCTTGCGATGCTGACCGCCGACATCAACGACCGCGCGCGGCGGCTGTTTCGGCCGCTGGCGGCCGGGTACGAACGGTGGGCCCGGATGCTGAGCCTGGGCCAGGATGCCCGCTGGCGATCCACGATGGTCGACGGCCTGGCGGTGAACGCGGGCGGTGAGGTGCTCGACGTGGCCGCGGGAACCGGCTCGATCTCCCGGCGGCTCGAGGCGCGCGGCCTTCGCGTCCTGGCGCTCGATCAGAGCCGGGAAATGGTGCGCGAGGCCCGGCGCCGGGGGACGCCGACCATCATCGCTCGCGCCGAGGCGCTGCCATTCCGCGACCAATCGTTCGATGGCCTCACGTTCGGATACTTGCTGCGGTACGTCGACGACCCGGCGGCGTGCCTGCGCGAGCTGCGGCGCGTGGTCCGGCCCGGCGGCGCAATCGGGATGGTCGAGTTCGGCCGGCCGCGCGGCGTATCGAGCTTGCTGTGGCGTCTCTACACGCGTGTTGGGCTACCGGCCGCAGGCGCGGTGATCGGGTCCGGCTGGTACACGGTCGGGCGATTCCTCGGCCCCAGCATCGACGCCTTCCATCGGAAGCACGGCGGCGAGCGCCTCGAGCAACTCTGGCGGGCGGTCGGGCTCGAGGACGTGCGCGTAGTCACGCTGTCGTTCGGCGGAGGGATCGTGGTCTGGGCGCGCCGGGCATGAGCCGCATCAGGCCAGCCTTCTACGCGCCGACGGGCACCCGGCTGGGCGACCTGATCGCGCTCCTCCACCCGCCCTACACCGCGTGGCACCTGGCGTACGTAGCCATAGGCGCGGCGCTCGCGCCCGCGCTGGACTGGACGCGGCTGGCGGGCGCGTTGCTCGCGTTCTTCCTTGGAACCGGCATCGCGGCACACGCGCTGGATGAGCGCAACGGCCGGCCACTTGGGACCAAGCTCGGCGATCGCACGCTGCTCGCACTCGGCGTCGGCGGCTTGATGGGCGCGCTCGGCGTGGCCATAGGGGGTGTCTGGGTCATCTCGCCGTGGGTCATGGTGTGGGCCGGGGCCGGCATAGCGCTCGCGGCCGGGTATCCGCTGGGCTGGCCGCCGCGGCTGCACACAGACGTGGGCTTCGCGCTTGCGTGGGGCAGCTTTCCGGTGCTGGTCGGGTACTGGGCACAGACCGAGACGATTGGAGCGGCGGCGGTGGTGGCAGCCGCCGCCGCCGCGGTTCTGAGCCTCGCGCAGCGAAGGCTGAGCACTCCGGCTCGATTTGTGCGCCGATCGACGACCGCAGCTTCGGCGTCGCTCCAGACCGACGACGGACGGCAAGAGTGGTCACGGCGAGAGCTCCTGGCCACCTGGGAACGGCCGCTCCAGTTGCTCGGGTGGGCGGTTGTCCTGCTCGCGGCCGGGCTGCTCCTCCGGCACGTGTAGAAGGGCCGGCCAGCCGACTCCTGGGCCACATCATTCCCGTGCCCCTTCGACAGGCTCAGGGTGCACGGGGGACACGCGCACGCGGGGCCGGCACAGCCCCCTGGACCCCAGCCCCGTATCGGGGATGGGGCAGGCCGTTTGCCGGGGTGACGGAGTGGAGCTGGGGCGGGTCACGCGCAGGTCCTGGTCGCGGGGCGTGATTCCCTCGACAAGGTCAAGTACATTCCGCGCGAGACGGCCTGGGACGAGATGCGGGCCGCTCGATTGGTGGCCGCAACCGCTGGTGCGGCCGGTGTCGGACACGCGAGTCAGCCGGGAGGTTGGAAGCTATGCGCGTCGGAGCTGGTGCACACACGTACGACTTGGTCGAGGGCTGGGTGAAGCTGCCCGACAACTGGACGTTGGGCTGGATCGGGAGCATCGCGACCGATTCGCAAGGCCGCGTGTTCTGCTTCAACCGCGGCACCCACCCGATGACGGTCTTCGACCGGGAGGGGAGTGTCCTCGGCCACTGGGGCGACGACATCCTCAGCATCGGCCACGGCGTGTTCATGGACAAGCACGAGCAGCTGTGGCTGACCGACACGTACGCCCAGGTTGTGTGGGTCTACAACACCGAGGGCGAGCTCCAGCGGCGGATCGGTCGACCGAACCGTACGCGGAAGTGGCTGCCCAGCTATGCCGTGGAGGCGGAGATAGGCGGGGGGCTCTTCACCGATCCGACCAACGCCTGGGTGACGGACGACGGCACGATCTTCGTCGCCGATGGGTACGGCGACACGGTGTGCCACCGGCTCTCGCCGGACGGACAGGTCGAGAAGACGTGGGGCTCCGCGGAACCCGGCACGGGTCCCGGCGAGTTCGTGCTGCCGCATGGCATCTGCGTCCTCCCCGACGATCGGGTCCTCGTGGCCGATCGTGAGAACGCGCGCATCCAGGTGTTCGATCGCGATGGCGTGTACCAGGAGGAGTGGACCGACGGCTTGGTCTTGCCGGCCGACTTCTACGTCGACACCGACGCCGACGCGATCTACGTCGCTGACTGCGGCGGCGCGGTCGTGGTCCTCGATTTCGACGGTGCGGTCATCACCAGCTGGGGCCAGGCCCATCGAGAGCAGCGCGGCCTGGGGATATTCTCGGTCTCACCGCACGGCATCTGGAAGGACGACCAAGGCGCCCTGTACGTGGGTGAGGTCGGCGGCAACGACCTTCTGCACAAGTTCGTGCCGGCGGGCTAGCGCTGGCGAAGCCGCCTACGTGGGTGGGAGCGGCGGGTTCTTTGTATAGCAGGGCAGCAGCGGCTCGAGCACGAAGGTGAGCTGGTCCTCCTCGTCCTGATTCAGATCGCTGAGGCCGATGTGCGAGGACGGGTCGGCGATGCGTCGGGAGGCGAAGAGGCCCTGTCGGTGCATGATCATCTTGTTGTTGAGCTGGCCCGAGATATACGCGCGAAAGTGCTGCAGCGCGCCGAGGTGATGGTCGATCTCGCGGGCGCGCCGGACATCCCCGGCTTCCAGCGCGTCGAATACGGCCTGCAGCGGCTCCTGGATGTCGGCCGACGCCATGAACATCGTGCCCCCGGCCTGATACGCGAGCACCGAGGGCGATGTAACCACGATTCCCATGAACAGGTCGCCGCCCGGAACGGCGAACATCTCTTCCAAACGGCGGCCGCACCAGGGCGCCTCTTCCTTGAGGTATCGAACGCTCGGGGAATCGACCGCCATCCGAGCGACCGCGGCCGGGGGCAGCGGACCCCCGCCGCTGAAGCTGTGCGCGAGGCTGGGCACGGTGGTCGCGTCGGCCACGGCTCGAATGAACTCCACGGCATCTCGCTCGCCCTTCACCCACGGCGGCGTGACCACCGCCACCGCATCGCCGCCCATCTCCTCCGCGCGCCTGGCGGCGGCGATCGCGTCGCGCAGCGAGAGCCCGACGACGGTGGCGCACACAGGCACACGGTCGCCGCAGATGTCCATCGTGATCTCGAGGCATCTGGCCCGCTCGGCGTCGCTCAGCGAATAGGTCTCGGCCCCGTGCATGCCGGGAATCGTCAGGCAGGCGCCGACGTCGACCACGTATTGAACCTGGCGCGCGAAGGACTCCTCATCCAGACGCCCGTTTTCGAGCAGGGGCGTCTTGATCAGGGTCGCAACGCCGCGCGGCGCGGCCTCGGGATCGAACAGGTCAATGCCAGGCATACGACAGATGATACGAAATCGCCGCCCGATCGAATCCGCCGACGAAGGTGGGCGCGCTGTTTCTCAGCGGCTAGATAAGCCGCCCACCGCTCACGCGGATGATTTCATCCGTGATGAAAGAGGCGGCGTCGGACGCCAAGAAGAGCGCGACAGCCGCGATTTCTTCCGGCGAAGCGACCCGTCCAAGAAACGTGCGGGCCATCACCTGTTTCACGAGTTCGGCGTCGTTGAGTTCAATCGCCGTCATATCCGTCGCGACCATGCCAGGGGCGATCCCGACCACGCGGATGCCGAACTGGCCCCATTCGGTTGCCCGATTGCGCGTAAACGTCTCAAGCGCCCCTTTCGTCGGGCCGTAGATCCCACCGCCGCGCAGGGCCGCATTTGAGCTGAGGTTGATGATGACCGCATGTTCGGATTGGCGGAGGAAGTCGAACGCCGCGCGTGCCGCGAATAGGGGAGCGCGAAGATTCACCTCGTACACCTCGTCCGCCTGGTCCGGTTTCAGGTCATCGAGGCCCCGCGTTACCAGCACGCCGGCGTTGTTCACCAGGATGTCGAGGCCGCCTAACTGCTCGGCCGCGCTGCGAACGGACGCCGTCAGCGCGTTCACATCTCGCATGTCGGCCGGGACGGGCACCGCACGGCGTCCGGTCTTCTCGATCGCCCGGACCGTATCGCCAAGCGCGTCGAGCGTGCGGGCGCCGAGCGCGACGTCCGCGCCGGCTTCCGCGAAGGCGAGCGCGATGGCTTTGCCGATCCCGCGGCTCGCGCCGGTCACGAGCGCCTTGCGCCCATCGATCCGGAATCGATCCAGGATGGTCATGTCGCCTGCCCTGGGGCCGCGGAGGGGCGCGGCGAGCATAACTCCGGCCGGAATCGCCCGCCCGCGCGCCTCTCAGCTAGCGATACGACGCCGCCTGCATCTCGAACAACGCGGCGTAGTGGGCGGCGCGCGCGATCAGCTCCTCGTGCGACCCCTGCTCGATCACGCGGCCCTGATCGATCACGACGATATTGCTGGCCATCCGGACGGTCGTGAACCGGTGTGAGATCAGAATCGCCATGCGGCCGCGCGCGAGCTGGCGGAAGCGCTGGAAGACCGCGTGCTCGCTCTGGACATCGAGCGACGAGGTCGGCTCGTCGAGCACCAGCACCTGTGCGTCGCGCATGAATCCGCGCGCCAGCGCGACCTTTTGCCACTCGCCCTGGGAGAGGTTCGTTCCACCCACGAACCAGCGACCGAGCTGCGTCTGGTACCCGTTCGGGAGACTCTTGATCAGATCGTCGGCGCCGCCCTCTTGCGCCGCCAACTCGATTCGCGCCGCGTCGTTCAGATGCTCCAGCGACCCGTAGCCGATGTTGACGGAGGCGGTCTCCTGATACGTCCCGTAGTCCTGGAACACGACGCCGATTTGGCTCCGAAGGTCCTGAGCGTCGTACTCGCGCAGGTCCACCCCGTCGATCAGGATTCGCCCGGCGGTCGGCTCGTAGAAGCGAGAGAGCAGCTTGACCAGCGTGGTCTTGCCCGCGCCGTTGGCGCCCACCAGCGCCACGGCCCGGCCGGGGGAGATCTGGAAGCTCACGCCCTCGAGCACCGGCGCATCCGTGTCCGGATACGTGAAGTGCACATCGTCGAACACAATGCCCTTGGTTATGGGACGCGGCAGACGCCGGCCCGTCGCCGAGACCGGGACTAACGGCTCGAACTCGAGGAACTCGAAGAAGTTGTTCACGAACAGACCCCGCTCGTACATCGACGTGATGCTCTGCAGCAGTTGGGTGGTCGCGTTGACCGTTTGCTGATAGGCCTGAACGTAGAGCACCAGGTCGCCCAGCGAGACACGCTGGAGGATCGTGAGGACCGCGACGTAGCCGAAGATGGCCGCGCTACCGACCGCACCGACCGCCTGGAGGACGAACCCGGCGACGTTGCTGCGGACGGTGAGGCTGGTGTTCTCGCGAAAGAACCGATCGAACGTGCGCCGATAGAGATCGATCAGGAACCGCCCGAGATCGAAGATCCGCAGTTCCTTGATGTAGTCGTCGTTCGTGATGAGCCAGCGGTAGTACGAGAGTCTCCGCACGGTCGGCGACCGCCAGGTCTGCAGCCGGAACCGCTCGCGGCTGTATTTGATCTCCACCACGAGGCCCGGAAGCGTGGTGATCAGCACCACAACGAAGACCCACCACTCGAACCTCAGGAGCAGCACGACCATCGAGATGAGCGTGATCGCGTTCTGCACGATGGCGAACGACTCCGACACGATCTGCATCGGGCCCTCCCGCGCCTCACGCTGCGCGTTCTCGAGCCGGTCGTAGAAGGCCGCGTTCTCGAAGTAGGAGATGTCGAGCGTCTCCGACTTCTCCAGGATCATCAGGTTCGTGCGGTTCGAGAAGAGGTCGCCCAGAACCGATCGGGTCGCCACCAGCGAGTAGCGCAGCAGGAAGCCGACCAGCGTGACCACGAGAAACGCCACGACCAGGACGACGATTTCGCGAATCTGCTCCTCGCCGCCGCCGGCGGCGATGGCGATTGCAACCGCGTCGAACATCAGCTTGATGACCCAGGTCACCGCGGCGGGCACGAGCGCGCTTACGACGGTCAGCGCGCTCATCAGGAGCGTCAGCCGGGCGCTGGTGGCCCACAACAGCCTGAACACTCGGGCCGCGTTCGCAAACGCCTCGCCCAGGCGGGCAACCCGAAACTCCGTCTGGACCGGAATCCGGTGAAATCGAGCGATGGGTCAAGCCAGTCCGGGAGAGCGCCAGGACCGAGCCGGCCCGCTCGGGGCCGCCGATCGACGTGCCGAGGGCGCGTCAAGTATCCACTGCCGGCGCGTCCCGCCCGCAAGCGACTGGCGACACGCCGGGCCGACGGGTGGCGGCCGCGCGGGGCTACTCAGTACGGTCGGCCAGGGACGGTGCGTGCGGGGCCGCCGCGCCCGATGCGCGTACGAGCGTCTGAAGCAGCACGCCCACCGCCACGGCGCCCAACAGCGCCCAGCGAAGCGTGAAGCGGTCGAACGTCGTGACCAGCCAGCCGGATTGCAGCGACTCCGTCGCGAAGGGACCGCTGTAGAACACAACGAGCGTCAGCGCGGCGTTCACAACCACGAACGTGACGAGCGCGAAACCGAGGCGGCGGCGGGTGAACAGCAGGGCGCTCGCACCGATCACGAGCAAGGGAAAGGTCAGGCTCCAGGACGCCAGGCTCAGTGCCTTCTGACCAAAGTGGGTGGCGATGACCTGCAGCCGACCGTAGTCGACGGCGCCATTGATGAGGTCGGCCGGAAGCGCGGTCGCCCGCGCCGTGTAGGGCTCGGAGAGGCCGAGAACGGAGCTGAATATGAGCTGCCAGGGTGTCCACACGACGGCGAAAGCTCCGATCAGCAGCAGCGGCGCGGTGATCCGCGCGCGTCCGCGCGCGAATGCGAGTGCGAGGGGGATCGCCGCGGCCAGCAGCAGCGGAGCCTCGAGCCTTAGCAGCGCGGTCGCCGCGGTCGTCAGCGCGGCCAGTCGCAACGACGCGGCCGCGCCCGCCGCGATGAACTCGAGCAGGTAGACCGTGCCCATGGTGGCGACGGCCGCGAACGGCACGTCTGCGTAGGCCGTGGAGGCGAAGCTCAACAGGGTCGGCGTGGCGATCACGGCCAGCGCCGTGATGACTCCCGCCCATGGCGCTCCCGCACGACCGACCGCGCCTGACACGACTCCGGCCAGCGCCGCGACGTACAGCGGCGCGATGAGCTTGGACGCAGGCTCCCCGCCCAGTTCCAGCGCGGCCGCATGCACGCTCGGAAGCCCGAGCGGATAGCCCGGGAACAACCCAGCACGCACGCCGTCGAGCGACCGCTCGACGAGCAGCCCGTGCCCTTTCGCCACCCAAATGCTCTGTGAGTCCCAGAGGAACACCGGCCAGCTCAGCGCGAACGCGGTGATGCTGGCCAGCGCGGCGGCCAGTGCGGCGTCGCCCACCCAGCCTCGATGTGAGCCGCAGGCGGTTCGGAGGTCGTGCCATGCGCCGCTCGAAAGGAGCGCACGACGCTCGACCACCGCGAACACCACGGCTCCGATGCTCCCGGCCACCAGCCAGCTCGCCGCGCCCGGTGGAACGCCGGCCGCAAACGCAAGCTGAAGCGTCCACATGGCAGCGCCCACGCCCGCGATGAACCCCACGCCGACCGCCTCGCGCAACGTCACGTGGGGCGCCATGCGCCGGACGGCGGCAACGCCTCCCAGCGTCAGGCCGACGGCAGCCAGCATGAACAACGCCATCTAGGTATCCCGCGCCCGATAGAGCTTGAGGATCGACCCAACCGAGCCAACCGGGTCGCCGCCATAGGTGGTTTGGGCATCCATGACGAGTACGTAGTCGGCCTCCCGCGAGGTGACGTCGTACGGCCATGCTTGGATCAGGGTGCGGGGGTATAGGTACAAGCGACCGATCTCCGCCACCGCAAGCCCCTCGGACGAGAGTGGAACGGCGATCTGGGACCCCGGCTCGGTGTGACGTTCGACCAATCGGATCGCCGCCAGACGGTCGCCCATCGCGTACGACCGCCGCTCCTCGGCCGTCGCGTCAATCGGCCGCAGCAGCGCGGCGATGCCGGTGGGTCCGCTTTGATTTGCCGCGACGCCGGCGGCCGAGACGCCGACGTGCGCGAGCAGCAGCGCTGCTAGGCTGAGCGCCGCCAGCCTCCTCACGGGCACGCGCGGCACGCGCCGATCCCGAGCGAGCATGCGTCATCGGCCACGACCGGGGTCAGCTACGCCGTCCGCGCATCGCGCTCCTGTCGCTGCTGCTGGCGGTGGGCCTCGCGCTCGGCGGATATGGCCTGGCGCGGCTCATCGATGGACCGCCACCTGTGCAATTGGGGGGCGGATTGGACTTCGAAGCGGGACCGCTGCATGAGGGGGGCGCTGCCACGCAGTGGTTCAGGACGCGAACGGACACGATTCGCGTCGTCGCGTTCCGTCCCGGGAGAAGCTCGTCGCCGTCGGATCTCATGATCGTCGCGCGGCTGATCGACTCGCGGCAGCGGATTCTGGCCGAGGCGACGGGATCGCTCGAGGACACCGATGCGGAAGGTTGGCTTCGAATCGAGCTGCCCGCGGTCCCGCTGATCGTCGACGCCGAATACGGCGCACAGCTCTCGGTGGCGAGCGGGGACCGCGGGTTCCTGCACATTGAAGCTTCGAGCTTCCAGCCGATGGGTCTGGGCCTGGAGATCAATCAGATACGCGACCCCGGACTGTCCGCACGGCTGCAAATCTACGGTCCGACCGGCCTCGGCGCGAGTGCCCGCCTGCTCGCGTCCGCCGCGGCCGAGATGCCCGCCGCCGCAATTGCGGCGGGACTGGCAGTGGTTATTGCCATCGCGGGCGCCGTCGTTTGGATCCGGCGCATCTCGCGCGGGCTAGGCCGACCGGCGCGGGTGCTCGGGAACGCGACTGCAATGATCGCGAGTGTGGGGATCGCGCTGGCCGCCGCCGGCTGGGCACTCGGCTAGATGTACGTTCCACAAGCCTGGCGGCCCACGCCTCCTATCATTCGCGGTTAACGACCGGCGCATGTACACGCGCGCCATGAGATTCCTTCGATGGACTTGGGACAGGCGCTTCGACAGGCTCAGGACATGCTCTTGCCGGTGCGGTGGCCATGAGATTCCTCGGCCTCGCCTCGGAATGACAGGTTGCCCAGACCCGGCGCTGGGCGGGAAGCCTGCCTAGGACTCCTCCACCAGCATGTACCTCGCGTGATAACCGGTCGCGCCATCGGGCGCGGGCGGGTTCACTTCGGCAGTCTGTGTTTCGCCGGTGCTGTCGGTGGCGCGCACTCGGATCTCGTGAACGCCCGGCGTGGCGTCGTCCCACATGTAGACCCACTGGCGCCACGTATCCGCGCTTATGGCGTCGGCCAGCGTGGCCTCGTGCCAATCCCCGCGCGCCACCTGGACCTCGACCTTGCTGATCCCGCGATTCTGCGCCCACGCGACCCCCGCGACCACCACCGGACCCGGACGGAGGACCGCGTCCCACCTGGGCACGTCAATTCGCGATTGGGTCTTGATCGGCGCCTGCTTGGACCACCCACGCGGAATCCAGTACGCGTCGAAGCCATCGAGCGTCGTGAGCTCGATCTCGGACAGCCATTTCGTCGCCGACACGAAGCCGTAAAGCCCGGCCACGACCAGCCGCGCGGGGAAGCCGTGCTCCAGCGGCAGGGGCTCGTCGTTCATGCCGACCGCGACCATGGCGTTGCGCCCATCGAACGCCCGCTCGGTCGGGAATCCGACCGTGAACTCGTCCACCGAGCGCCCGACGATCTGGGACGCGCCTGCCTGCACGCCCGCGCGATCGAGGATGTCGGTCAACGGAACGCCCAGCCATTTGGCGTTGTCGATCAGATCGCCGCCGACCGAGTTCGAAACGCACGCGAGGGTCACGTAGCGCTCCACCATCGGGATGTCGAGCAGCTGGTTGAACGTCAGCTCATACGGTCGATCAACCATGCCGGTGATCTTCAGCTTCCAGGTCTCGAGGTCCACGAGCGGCACCGACAGGGCCGTGTCGATCCGGTAGAAGTCCTCGTTCGGCGTTACCACCGGGTCGATGTCGGGAACGTCCACCGTCGCCTGCGGCGACGGCGCGGCTACGGTCTCGGCGGCGGGCGGCAGTTCAACTTCATCCCGGCTCGCCGCCAGGATCCGTGATCGTTCGAGGAGTATTCGACCACCGACGGCCGCGGCGGCGCCGACCGCGGCAAAGGCCCCAGCCGCCTGAATGAACCCGCGGCGCCCAAACCGCCGCTCTCCTCCGAACGTCAGCGGCGCGCGGAACTCCGCGTCGGCAATCCTCACCAGCAGGTTCAGGGTCCAGAGGCCCGCGAAGCCCGACACCGCCGCGGCCAGCACAGCGTGCACGGACGCCAGCAGCGGCGCGTGGATGCCGGCGACCGCACCCAGAAGGCCGAACGCGCCAAACCCAGCCGGCGCCGTCCACCAGCGCCAGCGGGCCACGACCCCGAGCCCGGCGCCCGCGAGCAACGAGACGACGACGATCCCAATCACAAGGGCCAGCTTGTCGTTCAACCCGAACGCCGCGATCGCGAAGTCCTTGAGCGGCGGCGGGGCGAGGTCGATGAGGAGGGCGCCGACCGCAACGACGAGCGAAGGCCCGCCCGAAATCACGCCGGCGTATATCTCGCTGACCGCGAGCGCGACGCCCGCGCCGATCAGACCGGCCGTTGCGGGCATCAATTGACGGGTCAGCCACTTGATAGTCATTGGTCCATTGGTTCCAGTCATCGCGGAATTCTTCCAGAAATGTCGCCCATCTCGTCATACGAATGTAATGCCCGCGTGGATGTATTCCGAATGCGGCGGGCATGCGTACCGACGCGGGTGGTCGGCGTGACGCGGTCTGTGGCCCGGCTCGGGTTGTTGCGGCGGCGTGCCTAGACGGCGGCGCGGGCGGTACGCTTGTCCAGCAGGGAATCGGTCTGTCCGCAGCCAGCCGTTGCAAGTGAGGATTGAGTGTGAGCCGGCAACGCCTTGGGGCCAGGATGCTGATTGGAGTGGGCGTGCTCGTCGCGGCGATGACGGTCGCGGCGTGCGGCGAAGGCACCGCCACCGTCGCAACGGACGGATCGGCATCGGGCGGCCGTTCCGCGGCGACCGGCGACGAGCAGATCCAATGGCAGATCGTGACGGAAGAGGATGCCGGGCCGGACATCATCGAGACGGAGTACTACCTCGCCGATATCGGCCTTCCGGACAAGAAGGGCATGGAGATCCACCTGACCGGCGACGACAGCTCGACACTGCGGTGGCGCTTCGCGCAGCTGCCGGAGACCTTCGTCATGGAGTGGGTGAAGGTCGATGGCGTGGCCGCGTTCGAGACCAGCGGCCTGATCGGCGATCCCACCACGGCCGCAAAGATCCTCGAGTTTCACGGCAACGCGGCGGCGGACACTACCGTGATCCTCGAGCTGGTCGAGATCGATCCCGCGATGCGAACGGGGGAGCCGGCGAAGCGGCTGGAATACACCTTCCGCGTGCTGGCGCCCGGCGGGAAGGTCTACTGCTTCACCTGCGGCTGAGCCGCTGACCCAGCGCTGAGGTGACGGCGGCGCGGCGCCCGCCCGCCTATTCGATCGCCGAAGGCTGCGCGACCAGGCCGAATTGGGAAGCGGCGGCGATCGCGTGCTCGTCGAGAGCGTCGGCGTACGCCAGCGCATCCTCGTCTGGCTGGTGCGTGGGGTTGCGCGTCGCACCGTGCGCGAGCAATCCGCGCGCGGCGAGCAGGCGCTTCTCCACGACGTTGTAGAACTCGACGTCGGTCAGCGCGTTCACCGTCCAGGGCGTAACGACATCGAAGAGCGCCCGCGCCCTGACCGTGTCGCCGGCGAGGGCCGCCCGCCACAGCTCGGCGTGAAAGTCGGCCAGTCCGAGACCGGGCATGATCCCGACGATGCCGGCGTCGACGAGCTCCAGCGTGTACAGGCCGCCCCAGCCCTCCAGCACACCCACGCCGTCATCGGTCGCGGCGCGGATGGCCCGGACTTTGGGGGCCATCCGAGGCTCCTCCAGTTTGATGTAGCGGAAGTTGGGCGAGCGCTCCAGGAGCCGGGCGCAGAAGTCGCCGCCGACGGTTCCACCGGACGGGCTGAAGTCCTGGATCAGCACCGGGCGCTCGGTCGCGCCGCACACCTCGGCCGCGTACTCCAGCTGCCGGTCCTCCGCGAGCGGGAACAGCCGCGGCAGCGCGAACGAGATCACATCGGCGCCCAGTCCCGTGGCCTGGCGAGCCACGGCGGCCGCGCCCCGAGCCGACCCGTGATTGCACTGCGCGAGGACCGTGATGCGGCCGTCCGCCGCCGCGACCGCGTTCTCGATCAGCTCGAGTCGCTCCTGATCGGTGAGCTTGTAGAACTCGCTGCCGTACGCGGGCAGGCAGACGGCGCTGAGGCCCAGGGCGATCGCGTGCTCGATCAACCGGCGGTGCGCGGCCAGGTCCAGCGCTTCCGTGCCCGGCTCGAATGGGGTGGGAATGATCGGCACGACGCCGGAAACCTCAGTGGTCGAGCCCGTCATGTGAGTGCGCCCTCGGGATTCACGGGGAATGGCCCAGAGTCCTATCACCGCCTCCGGTCGCGGTCAACCGGCGGGCGATGGGTCCGCGCCGCCGGGCGGCGGTCGGACGGCTAGCCGAAGGGCCGGCGCTCGTGACGGTCGAGCGGCAGCGTCACCGGCGCGCCCTGGTTCTCCGCCGAGATGTAGGCGGCCTGCATGATCTCGACCGTGCGCAGGCCATCCTCGCCGGTCAGCACCGGCGGCTCGTCCCGCAGGATCCAGGCGGCGAAGCTCGACCATTCACGATCGTAGGCCTCGTCCGCCCCGTAGCCCTCGAAGAACGTCGTCTGCATCGGCTGATCGCGGAGCTGCGTGTGCACCGCGACTTGCCGCGGGTCATACGCGATCCCGCCCCGCTCGCAGACGATCTGGTACGTGAACGCGGTTCGGTAGGTGGCCATCGGGTAGTGGGTCGAGACCTGAATCGACCCGATCGCGCCGCTGGCAAATCGGAGGTTGACGGCGATCGAGTCCTCCTGATCGGAGAGCTCGGGAAACAGCTTGGGCCCGGTGATCGCCGACACCTGGTCGACTTCGCCCAGATAGTGGCGGATCGTGTCGACGTCGTGCGTGCCGGCCCAGTACATGAGGCCGCCGCACAGCGCGCGGACGGTCCAGAAGCCCCCGAGCACGCGGCCAAAGTAGCCCGCCACGTTGATCGCCATCGGACGGCCGAACTCGCCGGTCTCGAGCAGGCGCTTGATCTCGGCGTGCGCGGTCCGAAACCGCCGCTTGTGGCCGACCATGAGCTTGACGCCGTTGGCCTCCGCCGACTCGATCATGTCGTGGCACTCGGCCACGGTGACGGCCATGGTCTTCTCGCAGAAGATGTGGCGCCCGGCTTCGGCGCTCGCGACCGAGATGTCGCGATGGGTGCTGTGCGGCGTGACGATCGCGACGGCCTCGCACTCGCACGCGGCCAGCAGCGCCTCATGCCCTTCCCACGAAGGCACGCCGTATTCGGCGCCCATCTGGGCGGCCGCGTCGGCCCGCACATCGGCCACGCCGACCAGCTCGAGCTCCGGCAGACCGGCGATGATCGCGGCGGTGTGGCGCCCAAAGTTCCCGGCGCCGATCAGGCCGACGCGTACCCGATCAGTCGGCGGCGTTGCTGGCATGGTCGATCAGACCCTCTGTTGTCCGGCGACGGCCATCATACGGCCGTCCGCCAGCATCGGCGCCGGCGTGTCCCCCGTGCACCCTGAGCTCGTCGAAGGGCGCACGGGACCGGCACGTGGCCGCCGCGCCTGTACGGGCTCCTCCGCACGACCGGCACCCATGAGATTCTTCGCCTCCGGCTCAGAATGACAGGAGGGCGGGCTACCAGACTCATGGGACGTACCCCAAGCGCCCGCACGGCTACTCTAATGCCACCACGAGCGCGGACGGCCAACAGATGACGCGGCTGGCGACGGCGGTCGAGACCTACCTTGAAGACCTGCGCCGCGTGCGCGCGTCCGGCGGCGCGACCGGCGAGCGCTCCAGCTACGGCCCGCTCGCCAACCTGCTAAACGCGGTCGGCGGCGCGCTCAAACCCAAGGTCTTCTGCGTCATCGAGCTGGCCGACCAGGGCGCGGGTCATCCCGACCTCGGTCTCTACGCAGCCAAGCAAGTGCAGCGGGGCCAGCCGCGCGAGGGCCAGATTCCCGAATGCGGCGTGGTCGAGGTCAAACCCGCCGACGACGACGCCTGGCTGACCGCGGCCGGCGATCAGGTCAGCCGCTACTGGGGCCGCTATCGCCTGGTGCTGGTGACCAACACCCGCGACTTCGTGCTGGTCGGCGAGGACGCGGAGGGCAGGCCCGCCAAGCTGGAGACCTTCCGGCTGGCGGCCGGCGCCGAAGAGTTCGACCGTCTGTTGGAAAAGCCGCGCGCCTTTGCCGGCCGGGTCGGGGCCGGTCTGGGTGAGTATCTCGGCCGGGCGCTGTCGCACCGGGCCGCGCTGGCCGAGCCGAAGGACCTGGCCTGGCTACTGGCCTCGTACGCGCGCGACGGTCTGGCGCGGGTCGAGGCGGCCGGCGATGCGCCGTCCCTGGCGGCGGTGCGTTCGGCCCTGGAGGAGGCGCTCGGCGTGCGCTTCGAGGGCGAGCGCGGCGCGGCCTTCTTCCGCTCGACGCTGGTGCAGACGCTCTTCTACGGGGTCTTCTCCGCCTGGGTGCTGTGGGCGCGCCAGACGCCGCCGCCCACGGATCGATTCAACTGGCACGAGGCCGTCTGGCATCTGCGCGCACCGGTCTTGCGGGCGCTGTTCCAGCAGCTATCC
This sequence comes from Chloroflexota bacterium, assembly GCA_965247475.1. Lineage (GTDB taxonomy): Bacteria > Chloroflexota > UBA11872 > UBA11872 > UBA11872. The sequence goes on along the minus strand of OZ252016.1, from coordinate 808,289 downwards.
AACCCCGGGCAGTTGCGGCCGCTGGGCCTGGTGGAGGTGCTGGACTGGACGGCCGCCGCGCTCGACCGGGTGGACCGGGACACGTTCTTCGCGCGGTTCAACGAGGGAGAGGCCGTGCCCTACTTCTACGAGCCGTTTCTGCAGGCCTTCGACCCCGCGCTGCGGAAACAACTGGGCGTCTGGTACACGCCCGGCGAGGTGGTGCGCTACATGGTGGCGCGCGTGGACCGCGCGCTCAGGGACGATCTGGGCATCGCCGACGGGCTGGCGGCGGAGAACGTCTACGTGCTCGATCCGTGCTGCGGCACCGGCGCGTACCTGGCCGAAGTGCTGCGTCGCATCGCCCGCAATCTCCAAGGCCAGGGCCTGGGCGCGCTCACCGGCGCGCGGGTCAAGCAGGCGGCGATGGAGCGGGTGTTCGGCTTCGAGATCATGCCCGCGCCGTTCGTCGTGGCGCACCTGCAGGTCGGGCTGACCATGCAGGAACTCGACGCGCCGCTGGCCGACGACGGCGCCGAACGCGCGGGCGTCTTCCTCACCAACGCGCTCACCGGCTGGGAGCCTAAGGCGTCGAAGCCGCTCCCGTTTCCCGAGTTGGAGGAAGAACGACGTCGCGCGGGGCGGGTGAAGCAGGACGCGCCGATCCTGGTGATCCTGGGCAACCCGCCGTACAACGGCTTCGCCGGCATGGCCGTCGAGGAGGAGCGCGAGCTTTCGGTGGCCTATCGGACGACCAAACGGGTCCGGGAACCCGAAGGCCAGGGGCTGAACGACCTCTACGTGCGGTTCTTCCGCATGGCCGAGCGCCGCATCGCCGAGAAGACCGGCCAGGGCGTGGTCTGCTTCATCTCCAACTACTCCTGGCTCGACGGGCTGTCGTTCCCCGGCATGCGGGAGCGCTACCTGGAAGCCTTCGACGCGATCCGCATCGACAACCTCAACGGTGACAAGTACAAGACCGGCAAGACCACGCCGGACGGTGTGCCAGACCCGAGCATCTTCTCGTCGCCGGAGGACCCGGTCGGCATCCAGGTGGGCACCGCCATCACGACGCTGGTACGCAAGGCCGACCACTCACCGACCGAAGCCGTGGGCTTTCGCCATCTCTGGGGTCAGACGAAGCGTGAGGAGTTGACGGAAACGGCAGAGGCGGAGTTGGACACGCTCTACGACAGCTTCGAGCCCCTCCTGCCGCTGGGCCTGCCTTTCGCACGAATGGCGGTCAGCGACGGGTGGTTCGACTGGCCCTTACTGCCCGAGCTGTTTCCGACGTCGTTTCCCGGGGTCAAGACCAGCCGCGACGCCTTTCTGGTCGATACCGATCGCGACCGGCTCGAGGCGCGGGTTGCCGACTACTTCGACCCGGACCTCAGCCACGACGAGATCGCGCGGCGCTATCCGGGGGTGATGAAGAGCACGGCGCGGTTCGACGCTCGCGTGGTACGCGGCGCGCTCCTGGCGCGCGGCGGGCCGACTGAGTCCGGCTTCATCCACTTTGCCTACCGTCCCTTCGACAGCCGCTGGCTCTACTGGGAAGCGGACAGCGGGTTGCTTGATCGTCCACGCCCCGACTACAGGCCGCATGTATTCGCGGGGAACGTGTGGCTCGAAGCTCGTGCACGAGAAGCCAAGGAGGATTTCTCGCGGGGAGCCCTGACTCGCTACCTTGCCGACAATTTCGGCAATGGGTTATCGAGCTTCTTTCCCGCCTGGCTCCGCGACGACGCTCTCGGAACGACGGGGCCGGCGCACAACACTGTTCCCAACCTGTCCCCCACAGCCCAGCGTTACCTCGACAACCTCGGCATGTGCGTGGAGGACCTGTTCCACCACGTGCTCGCGGTGCTGCACGATCCCGCCTACCGTGAGGCCAACGCTGGCGCGCTGCGCATGGAGTGGCCGCGCATCCCGCTACCCGGATGGCCTGACCTCGCCGCCCCCGCCGGTCAGGGCGCGCGCTCTGGTAGGGGCGCTTCGCGAAGCGCCCAGTCGCCCCGCGGTGCGGGCGGTTTGCCAAGCGACCCTTTCCCCGGCGGCGAGGGCGGTTCGCGAACCGCCCCTACATCCGATCTTGCCGAACAGGCCGCCCAAACCCTGGCCGCCTCCGCCGCGCGCGGGCGCGAGCTGGCCCGGCTGCTCGACTCCGACGCGCCGGTCCCCGGCGTGACCGAGGGCGCGCTGCGCCCGGAGATCGCCGCCATCGCCGTGCCCGCCACCGTCGACCGGCGCAACATGGCCGGCGACGACTTCGCGTTGACGGCCGGTTGGGGTCATTTCGGCAGCGGTCAAGCCGTCATGCCCGGCCAGGGCCGGATCGAGCAGCGCGCCCACACCCGCGCCGAACGCGAGGCCCTAAACGCTGCGGTCCCGCTCCGTCATTCCGGCGCACGCCGGAATCCAGGTCCAGATCCAGCCTCAACCCTCGGCGACAGCACCTTGGACGTCTACCTCAACGACCGCGCCTACTGGCGCAACGTCCCCGCCGCCGTCTGGAACTACAAGCTCGGCGGCTACCAGGTGCTCAAGAAATGGCTCTCCTACCGCGAGCGCGCCATCCTCGGCCGCCCGCTGCTGCCGGAAGAAGTCCAGCACTTCACCGACACCGCGCGGCGGATTGCGGCGATCCTGCTGGCGACGGCGTAACGCGCGGCGTGAGACGGCCACCCTGCAGGACCGGGGCATCGGCCACACCAGATTTGAATGCCGGAGCACTTGCCCTCCGTATCTCAAGGGATACACTAAGCGGTGATTGAGGTTCGCCAGACCGATGTCTACGCTCGATGGTTCAGACGGCTTCGGGACAGGCAGGCACAGGCGCGCATCAACGTGCGCATCAGACGGCTGTCGCTAGGCAATCTCGGAGACGTCCGACCGGTTGGAGAAGGTGTCTCGGAGCTGCGCATCGACTACGGACCGGGCTACCGCGTGTACTTCGTGCAGCAAGGACCGTCTCTGGCGATTTTGCTCGCCGGCGGTGACAAGAGCACCCAGGATCGAGACATCACGAGGGCGCGCAACCTGGCACGAGATCTATAGAGGGAGGCTGCAATGGCGCCAACACAGACCCGCCCGTGGGACGCGGCGGATTATCTGGAAACCGACGAAGACATCGTCGCCTACCTCGAAGCGGCGTTCGACGAGGGCGATCCGGGGCTCATAGCAGCCGCCCTGGGCGATATCGCAAAGGCCCGGGGCATGACGAAGGTCGCCGCGGAATCCGGGCTGGGCAGAGAGAGCCTCTACAAGGCGCTGTCCCCCAGCGGCAACCCCGAGCTCGCCACCGTGCTCAAAGTCATGCGAGCCCTGGGTCTCCGGCTGCGCGCCTCCGCCGCGTCAGGCGTCACGGCCGAGTAGTGGTCGCCGAATGAAGGGCCGAACTGCCCGATGACGCTGCCTAGCTGGACACGCCGCCCCCGCAGGGTCGCGGTTGCCGCCTTTCAGCGCGGCCGTCGTTCGGTCAACCATGAGGTCGGCAGCTGGACGCGTCCGCTCTGGATTCCGGCGTCCGCCGGAATGACGAGGCCTGGAGCAGGGTTTTGTTCCCCCCACCGGCTCGTCGCGGCCTAGCCCCGACGAGCCGACTCCCCCTCACCGGGGGGAGTGATTCCTGAAGGCCAGGCGCCCCGCTCCGTCTCCCGAGCGAGTTCCCTCGCCCCATTTGGGGAGAGGGTTAGGGTGAGGGGTCCAGGCGCCTGACGCCGCGCTCGCGCTGGACTCCGGGTCAAGTCCGGAATGACGGAGCCTGGCGGTGTCCTTGCCGGCCTTCACACGCTGGGCAAGGCCGTAGCCCTCAGGTCGCTGGTCGCGCCTTTGGAGGGTCGACGCGGATGGTGATGATGTCGGTATCGTGGTACTGCTGATGCTCTACAGACGACGCGTAGCTGCGCAGCAACCGAAGCGATAACTCCTGCTCTACCGGAGTCTCAACGCCGTGCTGCTGGAGCTGCCGAACCTGGTCTTCAATGTTCTCCTGGTTGCCCCCGCCGATGAATTCCAAATCCGCGACCGGACCGTCGCTGGACGCCACCACGATCAGCCGACGTTCCTCCGGTGCATCTTCGTTCCCTTCCAAACTCAGGTCAGCGGGGCTACCGTCAGGACCGTCTCTTCCGCGGCCGCGCTCAGCCGGTCCCGCATCGCAGTATCCCAGCCCCTGCGAGCGGCGAACTTGGCAATGAACTCATTGACGTCCGGCAAGGCGTCGATGTGGAGCGGCGACTCGAATCTCATACGCCGTGGGCTGGTGAGTTCCAGATAGAGAATCATCACAATTGCCGCGACTCCTCCGGTTGTCACGCCGCTCTTGAGCAGATTTCCCCATACGAGTCCAAGGTCTGAAAGGCCGAACAATCGGAACTGGAAAGCCGCGCCAATCCAGAAGCAAACCCCCGCAACTACAACTTTCTGTCTGTTCTCTTCGGTCTCGATAACTGTCCGCGCGCCATCGACAAACAGCGTCCCGGTAACCAGGACAAGGTATCCCGCCATTACGGGCCCGGGGATGCTGCTGAGCAGCGCGGACGCCTTGGGCAGAAACACCAGCACGATGAACACACAGCCGATGCAGTATCCGACTCTGCGAGAAGCGACGCTGGTTATCTGTGTGAACGACACGATGCCCGGATTGATGATGTTGGGCACCGCGCCTGTGATGCCGGCCATGAGATTGGTCACGCCGGTGCCCGCGAGCCCCCCCCTGCACCTGCCGGAAGTCGACAGCCCGGTCCTGACGCCATGAGACCCGCTGCATGGCGATGGATGCTCCGTTGGTCTGAATGGAGATGATCACACCAAGGAACAGAAACGATGGAAGCAGCGTCCAGAATGGGATGCCGAAGTCGAGTCCCAACCCCGGCCACTGATTTGGAAGCCCCACCCAGAGGGCTTGTATCACCCTATCGATGTCGTAGATCCCGAATATAGCGGCAACTATGCAACCACCCACGATGCCGATCAACGGCCCCCAGAGACGCCATACCGCCGAGCCGCGGAGGGTGAGCCCGGCCACGATGACCAAGGTAGCCAGCGCGGTCAAAGGCGCCGCCACGGGCTCGGACTCCGTTGACCGATCCAACAGACCAAAAACAACGGAAGCCAAGGTGATGGAAAGTATCATCATCATCGTGCCTCCCACGGTTGGTGTGACGATTCTCCGCAGAATGAACAGCCACTTTGAGATTATGAGCTGAATAATAGCCGACACGAGGACCAGAGTTGTCAGCGTCGCTGGTCCCCCGTCCACCACCGCCGTGATGCAGAATGGGATGGCGAACGCAGCGGTAAACATGGGCAGGACGGCGCCGCCGCCAATCGACCCGAGCCTTCGTACCTGCAACAACGTGGCCACGCCGACCACCACCAGCGAGGCGAAGACCATCCATGTCAGGTAGGAGTCGTCCCTTCCCGATGCTCTCGCCACTATGACTGGTGTTACCAGCAGGGTGGCGGAAGCGATCAGGCTGAACTACAAACCGAGACCGAGAGTGGCCAGGAAGGGTGGGTTTTCGTGCGCTTCGTAACGGAGACTATCAGAGGCCGACACCATCAAATTATCTCCCGGACTCGATTTGTGGTAGGCCTAAATGCGCGGTACACGCTACTACAATTGATCTTGTGGTTGGCGTCTGAGCGCCCGGCTCACGCCAAGGACCCAAGCCGGACGGCAGGCTTCTTCATCACCACAACGGCCTTGCCGTCGGTCTAGCCTATCCACTGCGAACAGGCTATCTGCCCAACGCGCGCTTGGCGTCGGCCGGATTCCGGATCAGGCCCCACGTGCGCACCGACCGCTGACCGAGGAACGACACGGGCGCGGTGCCGGCGCGTACCATGAAGCAGGCTCAGGCCACTAGGAGTCGAGGATGGAATACCAGATCAAGGGCACCGTGACGCCGCATCTTGAGGTACAGCTGGGCCCGGGGGAGACCGTGTTCACGGAATCCGGCGCCATGGCGTGGATGGATGAAGGTGTCAGCATGAGCACCGGCGGCTCCGGCGGCATCGGCGGCATGCTCGGCCGCATGGTCTCCGGCGAGTCGGCCTTCGTCACCAAGTTCACGAGCAATTCCGGCGGCGAGATGGTGGCGTTCGTGCCGGAGTTGCCGGGGAGCATCGTGGCCGTGGAGCTGGGCGCCGGCGAATCGATCATCGCGCAGAAGGACTCGTTCCTGGTGGCGGAGGAGTCGGTGACGTTCGAGATCACGATGCGGCGCAAGCTCGGCGCCGGCCTGTTCGGCGGCGAGGGCTTCATCCTCCAGAAGTTCACGGGACCCGGCACGGTGTTCGCCGCGATCGGCGGCGAGGTCCAGGAGTACGATCTGGCCTCCCGGCAGACCCTCAAGGTGGACCCCGGACACCTGGCGATGTTCGAACCGAGCGTCAACTACGACATCGCGCGCGTGAAAGGCGTCCGCAACATCCTGTTTGGCGGCGAGGGGCTGTTCCTCGCGACCGTCACGGGGCCGGGCAAGGTCTGGCTGCAGCGCATGCCGATGTCGAACCTGGTCGCCGCGATCGCGCGTCACCTGCCCAAGCCGCGCAGCGGGGCGTAGGCGACGCCGGGCGCTCCGCCGTTCCGGGGGACAGCCTGCCCCGTGCTCAATACGGGGCCGGGGTCCGGGGCCGTACACGCACGCGAGAGATCCCGACTGGATTCCGGATCGAGTCCGGAATGACGGAGGTCTCCAGCCCACGCCGGAATCCAGGTCCGTCCGGCCCTCTGCTCGATCCGAGGCCGGGGTCCGGGGCCGTACACGCACGCGAGAGATCCCGACTGGATTCCGGATCAAGTCCGGAATGACGGAGGTCTCCAGCGCACGCCGGAATCCAGGTCCGTCCGGCCCTCTGCTCGATCCGAGGCCGGGGTCCGGGGCCGCACACGCACGCGAGAGATACCGACTGGATTCCGGATCAAGTCCGGAATGACGGAGGTCTGCGCCGCCCGGCGGACCGGCGTCTAGAATCGCCGCCCCGTACGACTGCCCGGACCCCGAAGGCGGACCCCATGACGCGTCACGAGATCAGGACGATCGCGGTGATCGGCGCGGGGCTGATGGGCCATGGCATCGCCCAGGAGTTCGCCCTCAACGGATATGCGGTGCGCCTCCACGCGCGCACCGACGAGAGCCTATCCAGAGCCACGCAACGTATCCGGCGCAATCTGAGTTCCCTGGCCGACGACGGCAGGATCGATTCAGAAGCGGTTCGCTCCGCGATGCGCAACATTGGCGCCGATACTTCGCTCGAGAAAACCGTCGATCGGGTTGACGTTGTCATCGAGTCGGTCTTCGAGGATCTCGCTCTCAAGCGGCGGCTGTTTCGGCAACTCGACCGCCTGTGTCCCGAACACACGATCCTCGCGACCAACACCTCGAGCTTTCTGCCAAGCCAGCTCGGATCGGCGACGAACCGACCCGACCGGGTGATCGGCGCCCACTACATCAACCCGCCGCACTTGATTCCGCTGGTCGAGATCATCAGAGGCCCCGAGACGTCCGACGACACGGTGGCCACGATGTCCCAGCTGCTGAGGACCGTGGGCAAGCGCCCGGTCGTCCTGCAGAAAGAAGTGCCGGGGTTCATCACCGGGCGCCTGCAAGCGGCGGTGCTTCGAGAAGCGCTGTGGCTGGTGGAGCAGGGGATTGCGCGTCCCCAGGATGTGGACGCCGCGCTGGCGGGCGCGCTTGGACGCCGCTGGGCGGCCGCGGGCGTGTTTGAAGTCGGCGAGATCGCGGGTTGGGATCTGTTCCTGGCCATTGCCTCGGAGCTGTTCCCAAAGCTCGCGTCGTCGCCGGAGGTCCCCCGGGTGCTGAGCGAACGCGTCGGGCGCGGCGAGCTGGGCGTGAAGTCCGGCCGAGGCTTCTACGAGTGGACGCCGGAGTCCGCGGCGGCCGCCCGGGAACGGATCGCGAGTGGATTGAGCGCGATCGAGGAATGGTCGCGAACGTCCGAAACCGACTAAGGCGGCGACCGGAAGCTCGGCGATCCCCGCGTGCGGGACCGTGCCATCGCGCCCGGACCCGGTCGGGGCGTCGCGGGTCGGTGCCCTACACTCCCTCGTCTCTTGATTCGACGCCACGAGGAGTCCCCGATGACCGACGTGCAACCGGACCGCCGGATTCCCGGCTACCCGGACGATCCGCCCCGCGAGAAGACAGAGCTGCATCTCACGACCTACGAATATGAGTTTCCGTTCAACTACCCGAACGTCACCGTCGACCGGGTGTGGGTCGGCGGGGAGCGCCACGGCATGGAGCTGTTCCCAATCAAGACAACCGACGGCAGCACGGGAAGCAGCCGCCTCGCATCGGATTGGATCGTCATCGAGGAGGACGACCCGATCGTGCGCGTGGCCGTGATCGGCAGCGCCTGCACGCCGCCGGGGTCGGTGCTCGTCGAGTGCGATCCGGTTGAAGGCTTCCGCCACGACGGCGAGGTCGAGGCCGCGCTGCCGGTGCGATTCCGCGTGGACGGTCTGTGGGGCATGCACCTGCGCGCCGACTTGCTCGCCGCCGGCGGCACCTACGGCGCGCTGCCGGTGGCCGGCATGAGCTGTGCGGTCGTGGAGGTCCCGGCGTCAACGCGCGTCCGGGTCGCGGGCCTGGGAGCCATCCCCGCATGGTCGTCAGACGACTATCCCGACGATACGCACTACTCGATTCGCCTCATTCGCACCACCGTATCAGCCACCGACATGGGGTAGAGCGTCCCGCATCGCGCCATCGGCGCGCGAGTTCGTGGAGGCAGTCACGAGGGCCGCGACGACGGGGCCTTGCGCCAACCGTCTAGCGGGCCGACCGTGGTCTGCGATCTGAAGGAATCGAGCCGGTCTGAACGAATCTCCGGTAGACTCGGCCGCGTCCGGCGGAACTATAAGGCGGGCCTTCGAAATGACGCTCTCGGAACAGCAACTGACCTTCTTCGAGACCTTCGGGTATCTCGTCTTTCCGAGACTTTTTGCCGACGAAGCCGACGCGATCAGCGACGGGAACTATTACGTGGGCGACACCACTGGCACTCCGATGGCTACGCGCGCTCGAAGTATCGCTATATCAAGTTCGCCTTCTACCTGGATCCGGTCGCGCGCGACTCAGGGTGCCTGCGCGTGATTCCCGGCAGCCACCGTTACGGGGACGCGTTCGCCGAGTCGCTGCAGGCGATCATGGCCAGCTCTCGGAGGCCAGAGACCGAGGACCGATTGGGCCTTCCAGGTTGCGATGTGCCGGCCGTGCCACTGGAATCGGAGCCCGGCGACGTGGTGATGTTCAACCAGGCGCTCAAGCACAGTTCCTATGGTGGGAACACTCGTCGGCGCATGTTCACGCTCAATGTGTCCGAGCGGTACGAGGAGGATGATCTGCCCATGTTGCGGGACGACATCTCGTCGATGGCACGGTTCTGGACGGAGCGAGCGTATGGGGACGCGATGATCAGAACCGCGAACGCGCGTCGCATGCGCCATCTGGAGCAACGGCTCGCCAACGACGGACATCTGCCCGAGCTGGTGCGAAAGGCGCGCGAGGAGATGGGCGAGCTTGCGCGCGGGTAGACCTCGCCGCGGCCGATGGGGTAGTTGTCAGGGGTCGCGTTGGATCTCAAGCGTCCTAGAGGTCAGCCATAGTCCTTGCTACAGACCCACGGGCCCTCGCTCAGGCCCGCCCCGGCGCCAAATGGGCTGTGGGTCGACTGAAAGCAGACGTCAAAGGTGTATTCGAGCCGCTTGGCCGGATCACCGGTCCGATTGGTAGGGCCCCGCTCGACCAGCTCGAGCACGAGGATCGTGTCCCCATCCCTCAAGGGCCGAAACTCCAAGACCTTCTCGGCCGTGGCGGGATCGCCGATCAGGTCGCCCGTCTCGAAGGCAAGCCGATCGTCGACCGCATACCACTCGACGAAGAACGGGTCCGGCTTGGAGACGAAGCGCCAGCGCAAGCTGGACGCATCGTCACCTTCGAGGGTCACCAGTACGCCCTTCTTGTCCAGCAGGCCGATGTCGGCATTGAACGTGGGCGCCTCGATGACCCGGTCGGCGTCGGCTTCGGTGAGGAGGAGATCGGCCTCGGTCGCCATTCGACCGGTCGCGACGGAGAAGTCCGCCGGTTGGGCCGCAGGTTCGTCTCCAGTGGTGGTCGAGCCGCACGCTATCAGCAGGGCCAGGGTCGCCAGCGGCATCAGCGCGGCGCGCCCGCGTCAGCAGGTCTTTCGAATCCGCGGTTCTCCCCCAAGCGTGCTACGGGCGTTCGGCCCGCAGCCGCCGTCACAACGCTCGCGAGTGCCTGTGCTCAGCGACGGCGTCGAACCGGGCGCACCGCCCTCCTATCTCGCAGAGCGGGATCCCTCATGGCGAACGCGGACCGGGTGCGGCGGGGCAGGTCAATCTGGCGCGGGCGATAAGTCCGGAGCGCGCAGAGCACCAACCGACAGCCGGCAGCGGAGGGGTCCGAGCCACTCCAAGACCGTGATGACCGACCGAGCGAGCGTTCGCCTCCGCCGGCACCCTGGACGGATCTGCGGTCCGCCCGTCCGCCGGTCGATCAGGCGCGCCGATCGGCCCCGGACCCACGGCAAGGCCGAGCGCTTCCTTAAGTAAGGAAGGCCCCGCTTCATGCGCAGGCCTACGCCGGCCTGCATCGCTCCAGCGCCGCACGGCGCCAAACCATGTCCCGTGGGTTACTGTCCAGAGTCACCGCCGGCCCCGACCGCCTTGGACCGCCGCTCCGCCATGCGGGCGCTCGTAGCCGACGCTCGTGGGAATCACACCTGGTTGCCGGCGGCCGGAGGCGTGCCCGATGGCATCCGCTCGGACCATGGACCCGAGCTCATGGCCGCGGCGACCAGGGATCGACTTGCACGGGCGAGCGCCGAGACGCTGTACCCCGAGCCTGGCTCAGCGCGGCAGAAGGGCTACGCGGCGAGCTCCAACATCAAGCCCCGAGACCAGCCGCCCGGCAGGGAGATCCTCTACAGGCGTCGGCGCCGCAGACCCGACGGCCTTCCGACCCTGCCTCAATGCTTGCCCGACTCACATAGCCGGTGGTACAAGGACCGCACGCGGTCCACTGGGGTTTCCCTGCTCACGTGACGCCTGTTTTGTGCGTTTCATAGCAGGGCGCACCCCAGGGAGATGCACCCCGGCGTGAAGGGACTCCTTCCTTGACTGGATTTCTGGCCCGAGTCAGTGCGCGAAGGCCGTGGGTAACCATCGGTCTATGGATCGTGCTGGTCGTAGTCGCACTCGCGCTCGTCCGGAATCTACTGGCAAGCGCCACGACCACCGACTTCCGTCTGGGCGACAGATACGAGTCCGAACGAGCAGCCGCGCTACTCGAAGACAGGTTGCGAGGACCTAAGTCACTGGCCGAGCTTGTCATCGTTCAGTCGCCGTCTCTGACTATCGATGATCCTGCGTTCAAAGAAAAGGTTGAATCGCTCCATGCCCAGATCATGGCGCTGGGGCCCGACACGGTGCAGTTGGGACTGCACTACTATCTGACCAACGATCCGCTCTTGGTATCCCCCGACCGCAAGACCACGATATTAAGCTTCATCTTGGCAGGCAGCTCGCAGGAGGCTACGGAGAACGTCTAGGACATCATTCACATCGTTCGGGAGTCCCACGGAGCGGACGACTTTCGCGTGCTCATCGGCGGAGACGCCAGCGTGGCCTTCGAGAACAACGAGATGAGCGCGGAGGACTTGGAGAAAGGGGAACGCTTCGGCGTCCCGATAGCGCTGATCATCCTGCTGGTGCTGTTTGGCGCGGTCGCCGCCACCCTGCTGCCGTTGGGGATGGCCATTGTGGCCATAGCCCTCGCGCTTGGAGCCGTGGGGGTTATCGGCCAGGCCGTTGAGCTGATCTTCTTCATAACGATGATGATCACCATGATCGGCCTTGCGGTGGGCATCGACTACTCGCTGCTGATCGTGTCTCGCTTCAGGGAGGAGTTGAGCCGTGGTCTTGCCAAGTACGAGGCGGTCGCCAAGGCAGGTGATACGGCAGGCCGCACGGTGCTCTTCAGCGGCACTACCGTAGTTCTGGCCCTTATTGGAATGCTCATCGTCCCGGTGTCGTTCTTCCAGTCGCTAGGGCTGGGGGCGATCCTGGTGGTCATCGCCGCACTGGCTGCGAGCCTCACACTCCTGCCCGCCCTGCTCGCGCTGCTCGGTCCTCGGGTGGACTTCCTCTCCATCCCGTTCCTCGCCAGATTCTCGCTTAGGAGTCCGCAGACCGCAGAGCATGGATTCTGGGTGACTATTACCCACGCCGTAACGCGCTACCCCATCGTCAGCATCATCCTCGTCGCCGTTCCAATGATTGTCGTGGCGTCCTTCTACTTCGGCATCCAAACCGGACTGAACGATGTCAACACTTTCCCCGACAGTTCGGAGACCAAGGAGGCGTTCACCGTCTTCGAAGAGGAGTTCTCCGTCGGAGAAGTCAGTCCCGCCGGGGTACTGAGTCCCGCGGAGATCGTCATCGATGGAGATATCAACAGTCCCGAGGTGCAGCAGGCGATGGCACGTCTCGTGACGTCCATTCAAGACGATCCCGTTTTTCCGGTCCCGCCCTCGCAGGAGGTCAACCCAAACGGCGACCTTGCGCTGCTGACGCTTCCGTTCCCAGGAGAGCCCAACAGCCGTGCGGCGACCGAGAAGATGGCCACTCTCCGCGAGGTGCACGTCGCCGAAGCGTTCGAAGGCGTACCCGCGGAGGTCTATGTTGGGGGCGTAACCGCTGAAGCCGCCGACTTCTTCGATATTGTCGATATGTTCACGCCGATCGTCTTTGCGTTTGTGCTTGGCTCCAGCTTCATCATCCTGATGCTGGTCTTCCGGTCGATCGTTATCCCGATCAAGGCCATCATCATGAATCTGCTCTCAGTCGGCGTTGCATATGGTCTCCTGGTGCTGGTATTCCAGAGGGGACTAGCCACGGACCTGCTCGGATTCCAGCACGCCGAGGTCATTGACGCATGGATCCCGCTCTTCCTGTTCTCCATCCTCTTTGGGCTGTCCATGGACTACCACGTCTTCCTGCTCAGCCGCATCCGCGAACGCTACGACGAGACCGGGAACAACGCGCGGGCGGTGGCCTACGGCCTGCAGTCCACCGGTGGCATGATCACCGGCGCAGCCCTTATCATGGTTGCGGTGTTCGGCGCATTCGCCGCGGGACAGACCATCGTCAATCAGCAGGTGGGATTCGGGCTCGCGGTAGCGGTGTTTCTGGACGCCACGCTGGTACGGTCCGTCCTGGTTCCGGCTAGTATGGAGGTGCTCGGCAAGCGGAACTGGTACCTGCCATCTTGGCTAGGTTGGCTTCCCCATCTGCGAGTAGAACCGGAAGAAGCATGAATCTTCGAACATCCGGGTCGTCTCGATTGAAGTTGAGACAGGGGCACATAGACAAGTGAACATACCCCATGACTACCAGGTAGGTTATGCGAAGGCTCGCAAAGTCGCGCCCGAGATGGCGTCCAATTACCTAGCGCACACACACATTGCAGATCCAGTAGCCGAAGCGATGACGGAAGACCTCGCGGAGCTTGGTCCACAAAAGTCATGGGGACTCATCCAAGCAGCCATGGAGAGCGAAGGTGAGGAGGTCTTGCGGGACGCACCGGCCTCGATGCGAGAGTTCTTCAAAGAATCCGAAACTCCGCCGGACTGGCTCGACTATTCGGCCTTCGCCCCGGGCGTCCGCATGTTTCACCGGAGTTCAGGAGTGATACTGGCGGCATTCGTCGCTGGCGTTCTGATAGAAGGGTTTACGACAAATATCGCGAAGTCCTTCTTCATCACGTGGCGGGTGCGTGACCAGGGCGTCAGACGTTTGGGTCAGAACAACCGTCACATGATGGAGATATTCCTTCCCGGGGGACTGTACAGACATGGAGACGGATGGAAGCTCTCCGTCCGTATTCGGATAATCCATGCACGACTACGACACCTCCTAGGCAACTCGGAAGACTGGGATTCCGAAGCGTGGAGTGCGCCGATTAGCGCCGCACATCTGGGTTACGCCATTGCCGCTTTTTCGGCAAGTCTGCTGAAACACATGAGGACCTTGGGCGCCGTTTACAATGACGAAGAGCGCGAGAGCTTTATGGCCGTCTGGCGCTATTCCGGTCATCTGATGGGCATCCCCGAGGCGATCCTGTTCCGTGATGAAGAGGAAGCCCTGAAACTGTATGACATCGGCCTAATGTTCGAGCCGGATGCTCCGATCGAATCGGTGGTGATGGCCCACTCTCTCGTCAACTCCGCTCCGTTGATTGCCGGCATGACTAGCCCAGAAATGCGTCGGAACTTAGCCCACTACGTGTACCGAATTTCGCGTGTACTTATCGGATCAGATACTGCCGACCGACTAATGTATCCTTCGTATTCGTCCTTTGGAGTTGTCGGGTGGTTTAGGCTCCAGCAGCGCTATGGACACATCTTGAGAAGGCTGTTTCGGGGACGTACTGAGGACAGCAATTTCACCAGATTCACTTCCTTGCTCGAGACTTCGGTATTCGACGAGGAGGGAATCCGCTACGCATTGCCCGACCACGTGTACGCCGAGGAGTCCACTAGCTGGTAAGGCCAGCGGGCCGTAGCAGTCTATAGGTTCGTCCCGGCTGCGCCCCGGCGCAAACACCTCGTATGGCGCCCCGTGCATGACCGGACGCCACCCTCCATGCTGGTCCCGGACAAAGGGATGAATCCACGCCCGTCGATGAGCAGCGGGCCTCTGCCGGAGGCTTCGCAGACGTCTGGCGTCCGCGGCCTCGATCGGTTCCACGGACCAGTGAGGTGCCGCGCGACCGCTCGTCCGCGGCCATAGGCAGGCAGTCGGAGCCCAAGCCGCGCCGGCGGAGCGCGGCAGCCCGACTCCGCATCCCGCGGCGTCCCCCCACCGCGGCAGCCGGCGCCTGACGGCTTGACTGCCGCGACTCCCCCTCACCGGGGGGAGTGATTGGACGTGTTCGATCGGGGACATGGGTAACACCCAAGGCGGTGGCTGCAAGCGGCTCGCTGAGAGCGGCGGATGTGTCGCGTCTACTCCGGAAGAGGGCAAGGCACGTCTGGGCCGCTGACCCGTGGCCCGACACGCCGACAGCCGTTCGACAGCGTCGAAGCTCAGGGCGGCGAGTCGACGAGCATCTCGCACGGGTCGTAGATCTCTTCCTGCCGGTAGCCGCCGATCAGCCCTGGAGTCCGCATGAGCCCCCCACCAGGCTCGCCCATCCTGGACTTCAGGACCCAGCGCGGCACTCCCCGCGCCTCGGATAGCTGGCGCCCAGCCAGAAGCGCCGCCAGGTCCACGGCCCCTATCATGTAAGCTGACGGTGCTATCACCGCCGCTGCGAAACGCACCCGCCCGGTCTTGCTCACGGGTGTGAGCAACGACACGAGTCGGAGCTTCAAGGAGCTATCTCCCGAGGCATCGGGCGGAACTCGGGGCTAGACTGAGTTGGCCGATGTCCACTTGTAGAACGTGTCTCAAGGGCGGCGAAGTGGAGTCCGCGACAGCCATCTCGGAATATGGTGTCAATGGAAACTGACGATCGGGAAGATGCAGCGGTCACCACCTGGACAGTTGCCGATACGAAGGGCCTGACGGTTCAAGGCGAGCGAAAAGCCGGAACCCTGATCGCGAAGACGGCAGGCCGCGTCGACGGCAGCAACGCCAGTGATTTCCAGGGCGCCCTGGAGATCATCCTGAAGGAGGATCTCACCGCGCTGCTCCTGGACTTGGGGGATGTCTCCTACATCAGCAGCGCGGGTCTCAGGGTCATCTTGGTTGTAGCCAAGCAGCTACAGTCGAGGTCTGTGAAGTTTGGAGTGTGCTCGCTCTCGGAGTCGATCAACGAGGTGTTCGAGATTAGTGGCTTCAACCAGATCATCCCGACCTACGCCGCTCAGGCCGACGCTCTTTCCGTACTGAGCGAGTGAACGGGTCCGATCCACAGCGTCGGGTCCCCCCGCATGAGCAGAGTCCTCTGTGAAGAGCTGCTCCAATGGCGGTGAGGGGGCCTGGGCATGTTCGGTGCGGATGATGGAACGGCCGATCCGCGTTCACGTGAGCGTGCGTAGCGGTTCAGCCGGGTACGAGCGCGGTTTCAGGTAATACGGGGAGCTACCTACAGATCACCAAGGCGCGGTGATGGAACGGCCTTACAAAATCCTCGTAGTTGACGACGAGCCGGATCTCGAGCCGCTCGTCTTGCAGCGCATGCGCCGCGATATCCGGTCTCACCGCTATGAATTCGTCTTCGCCCAAGACGGCGTGGAGGCCCTCGAGCGGCTGAACGAGGGCGAGGGCATCGACATGGTGCTCTCAGACATCAACATGCCCCGAATGGACGGACTCACGCTGCTCGACCAGATACCGCAGGTCGATCCCGAAGTACGGGCGGTGATCATCTCGGCTTACGGCGACATGAAGAACATTCGCACGGCGATGAACCGTGGGGCGTTCGACTTCGTCACCAAGCCGATCGACTTCGAAGACCTTAAGGTCACGATCGAACGGACGCTGCGCCACATGGCCGAGTGGCGCGAGGCGCTCTCGTCGAGGGACAAGCTGGTCGCTCTTCAGAACGAGCTCGACGTGGCCAGCCAGATGCAGCAGTCAATCCTGCCCACCCACTTCCCCAAGGGCTCCGACTACGAGGTCTTTGGCAGCATGGAGCCCGCGCGCAGCGTGGGAGGCGATTTCTTCGACGTCATGCGCCTGGACAACGGCCACATCGGCCTCGCCATCGCGGATGTCTCGGACAAGGGGGTGCCCGCCGCACTGTTCATGATGTCCACCCGCACGCTGCTGAAGGGCTCAGCCATCGGCGCCGGCAACCCGGGCGAGGTGCTGCGCGAGGTCAACGACCTGCTCAATGAGGACAACGACACCGCGATGTTCGTCACCACCCTGTACGCCACGTACGATCCGGCGAGCGGGGAGCTGAGCTACGCCAACGGCGGACATAACTCGCCGCTCATCGTGCATGCCGACGGAACGTCGGACCTGCTCCCCCTGACCGGCGGGATCGCTCTCGGCGTTGTACCCGACCTTGAGTACGAGCAGAAAACCGTCACCCTATTGCCCGGCGACACCCTCATCCTCTACACGGACGGAGTTACCGAGGCCATGAACGTCGATGGCGAAGAGTTCGGGACCGAGCGCCTGCAGGAGGTGTTCGTGGGCCCCAACTCGAAGAACGGCCAGGAGGCCAACCAAGCAGTCTTCCAAGCCGTGAGCAGCTTCGCCGGCGACACCCCGCAGTCGGACGACATCACCTGCCTGACGCTCTGCCGCGGCGAGTTCGAGACTTGAACGCGAAGCTGGTTCTCACGATCGAGACCAGGCCCGATGAACTCGAGACCATCACCGCCGCCGTTGAGGACCTGGGGGAACGGGAGGGCTGGCCTCCCGAGCTCGTCTACCGGGTGAACCTTGCGCTCGAGGAACTGGGATTCAACATCATGAACCACGGGTACGACGAAGGTCTCCACGAATTCGAAATCACCTTGATCTCGGAAGCGGATACGCTCACCATCGAGATCGTGGACGACGGCCGACCATTCGACCCGCTGAACGACGCTCCCCAGCCCGACACAGGGGCGCCGATCGAAGACCGACCCATCGGCGGCCTCGGCGTTCACCTGGTACGGACGATGATGGACGAGATGCACTATCGGCGCGAGAGTGGGAGGAACCACCTAACCCTGGTCGCCCGCAGGGCTGAATGAAGCGGATACTCCATCCGCCGGCAGCTCTGCCATTCTCACCGTGGCGCGTGCTGGCCGCGGCCCTCGTCGCGGCCGCGAGCCTGGGAGGCGTAGTTTCGTGCGGTAGCGCGGACAGCGTCCAGAGCCCCGTCGTCGAGTCAACCGCCGCTCCCGCCAATGGGCAGAGCGGCGGCGCGAGTTCCGAGCCTGGCGTCTCCGACGAGCGCGTGCTCTTCGGCCAGTCCGCCGCCTTCAGCGGCCCCGCCCAGGAGTTGGGCAGGAACATGCGGCTGGGTATCGAGGCCGCGTTCAACGAGGTGAACCAACGCGGCGGGGTCCACGGCCGGCAGCTGGAGCTCACCTCCCGCGACGATGCCTACGAGCCTGAGGCCGCCATCGCCAACACCTCGGGGCTGATCGAGGAGGAGAACGTCTTTGCGCTGATCGGCGCGGTGGGCACGCCGACATCGCGCTCGGCCACCCCCGTAGCAGCGGACGCGGGCGTGCCCTACATCGCCCCGTTCACCGGCGCCGAGTTTCTGCGCGACATCAAGTGGGACAACATCCTGAACCTGCGCTCCTCCTACTACCAAGAGACGGAGGAAATGGTCGCCCGCCTGAGGGAAGACCTGGGCATCGATCGCATCTCCGTGATGTACCAGGACGACTCTTTCGGCCGCGCCGGGTACCGGGGCGTGCGGCTGGCGCTCGATCGGCGCGGGATGGAGCCGGTGTCGATCGGCTTGTACCCACGCAACACAACGGCTGTGAAGACAGCCCTGTTGGACCTGCGCCAGGGAAACCCGCAGGCGGTGATCATGATCGGGGCCTACCAACCGGTGGCGGCGTTGATCGCCTGGGCGCGACACACGGGTCTGGACCCGGTCTTCATGACCGTCTCTTTCGTGGGCAGCAACGCGCTGGCGGAGGAGCTCGGCCCGTATGGAACCGGCGTCTATGTGACCCAGGTGGTGCCGTTCCCGACGGATGACTCGCTCGCGATCACCGCCGCCTACCTCAACGCGCTGTCGGCCTACGCCCCCGACGCGGTTCCCGGGTTCGTCTCCTTCGAGGGCTACCTGGCGGGGCGCCTGGCCATCGCCGGCCTCGACGACTGCGGCCAAGAGGTCAACCGGGCCTGCTTCCTGGCCAGCCTGCGCCGCGCCGACGTCGTGGACATCGACGGCTTCGAGCTCCGATACGGCGAAGGCGACAACCAGGGGTCGGACGAGGTCTTCCTGACCCGAATCGGCTCGGACGGCGATTACTACCCCGTCGACACGCTGCGGGACACGACGCCGTGAAAGCCCGCTTGACGCGCTTGCTGGAGAGTCGCTACCGCATCTCCACTCAGCTCTACCTGGCAATCGGGGGCGCCGTCGTGCTCACCGTGGCCGCCAGCCTGGTGGGCTGGTTCTCGTTCAACCGCGTGGGCGACGTCCAGGACCGCGTGAACGAGAGCAGCGTCCCCGAGCTGGTGGCCGCCTTCGGGGTCGCGCAGCACAGCAACACCCTGGTGGTCGCCGCTCCACGCCTCACGACCGCCGCTACACCCGAGGAACTCGCCCTCATCGCCTCGGGCATCGCCGAAGCACATACGAAACTTCAGGAACAGCTGGCCGTTCTCGGCGAGGAAGGCGGCGGAGACGAGAGCTTCGATCGCATTCAAGCCAATACCGACACTCTGCTCCTCAATATCGAGGCCCTCGAGGACGACCGGTCCGAGATCTTCGACCTGACCGAGCGCAGCGGGGCTCTGCGCACAGAGCTGGTGGAACTGCGCGCCCGCCTGGACGACATTATGGTCCCGGTCGTCGACGACCAGCTCTTCTACACGATGACCGGCTACCGCGACCTCGGCGAGGCCCCGGCCAGCCGCGGCGAGCACTTCTCGGAGAGCGAGCTCGGCCGCTACCGCCACCTGGCGGACCTCCATGGGGACGCCAGCATCGCCGCGCACCTCCTGGAGAGCGCCTTCAGCGTCTCGGAGGCCCCGCTGCTCGAGCCGCTGCGGGAGCGTTTCGAGTCCTCGGCCGGCCGGATCGAGCGGAGCGTGGCGGCCCTCGAAGCGTCCCCGCTGCGAACCGAAGTCGCCCCGCTCTTCGCCCGGCTGGTCGAGCTGGGGATCGGCGACCAGGGCGGTTTCGATCTGCTGGTCAGCGAGCTCCGACTGGTCGAGCGTCAAGGTGACCTGCTCGCGAGCAATCGCGATATAGCCGTCGACCTAGTCGCCGAGGTGGACGGCCTGGTGACCGCGGCCAACGCCAACGCCCAGGAGGCCACGCGCGGCTCAACGCAGGCAATCGCGACGGGACGCACCCTGCTGCTGACGATCAGCAGCCTGAGCATCGCCGGCGCCCTGCTCATCGCCTGGCTCTTTGTCGGCCGGGTGCTGCTGCGCCGTCTCCAGATGCTGTCCGACTGGATGCGTCGCATGGCCGGCGGCGACCTGGAGGCCAGGGTCGAGATCGGCGGGCGCGACGAGGTGGCCGACATGGCCTCGGCACTCGAGGTGTTCCGCCGGCACGCCCTGGAGGTGCAGCGCCTGAACCTGGTGGAGAAACTGGCGGATGAGTTGCAGGACAAGAACGTCCAATTGGAGAGCACCAACGATCGACTGGAGAGCACGCTGGAGGACCTGAACCGGGCGCAGGACCAGATCGTCATGCGCGAGAAGCTGGCGGCGCTGGGAGAGCTCACGGCCGGGGTGGCCCACGAGATCAGGAACCCCCTCAACTTCGTGAAGAACTTCTCCGAGGTCTCGGAGGAGCTGATCGTGGAATTGCGCGAAGTCCTCGAAGAGGGCGGAGACGAGCTGAGCAAGGACCAGCAGGAACTCATCCAGGAGATCTCCGAAGACCTCTCCGGCAACCTGGAGCGCATCCGATCGCACGGCGACCGCGCCAACCGTATCGTCCACGACATGCTCATGATGGGCCGGGGCTCCGCCGAGTGGCAGTCCACCGACATCAATTCCCTGCTCGACGAGTACGCCCGGCTCGCCTACCACAGCGCGCGGGCGACCGACCCGAATTTCCAACTCGATATAAAGCGGAGCCTTGATCCCGACACGGGCGAACTGGAGGTCATTCCGCAGGACATGGGCCGCGTCTTCCTGAACATGGCGGGGAACGCTTGTTACGCGACCGACGAGAAGCGGCGCGCCATCGAGGAAGCAGGCGGAGACGGGGAGCCCTACATGCCGACGCTCTCACTCGCGAGCAAGCGCACGGAGCACATGGTGGAAGTGCGCATCAGGGACAACGGGAGCGGGATGCCACCCGAAGTGGTGGAGAAGATATTCAACCCGTTCTTCACCACTAAGCCCACCGGCCAGGGCACGGGGCTCGGCCTCGCGCTGTCGAACGACATCGCGCGCGAGCACGGCGGCACCATCCGGGTGGAGACCGAACCCGGCGAGTTCACCGAGATGATCGTAGAACTGCCCTTGAAGCCGCCCGTGAGGACGCCGGAGGGCGAGAACGGGGACGAGCCGGACGCGGAGAGAGCGGAAACGCTGGTTTCCCCGGCGGGACCAGAATAGGGTCGCTCCCCGCAGAACCGAGTGCGCGCCAACCGGGCGAGTTTCGTTGCGCAGCTCATGCTTGCCCCGACCCGCGCGCTCCGCCTGATCGAGGGACGCTACTTGCCGCGTCAGAGACGTTTGCGTAACTCCTAAGCGCCGTGCTCGTCATTCCGGCGCACGCCGGAATCCAGGCGGGACCCTGGCTACGGCTCTGTGCCTGGTGGGACTGGCCCCCCCTAAATTCACAAACGAAGTGCAACACCTCACGAAGGTCCTGCGATGGGGCGCCGATACACCCAGCTCACCATTGACGAGCGCTGGGCGATTGCCCACCTACACGCCGCGGACCGCTCGATCCGGCAAATCGCTGCAACTCTGGATCGCCAGCCGTCGACCATTGCCCGCGAGCTGACCCGCAACCGGTCCCGCACTCAGGGCTACCAGCCGCGGTATGCCGACCAGCAGGCCCGCGCCCGCCGCTGGCGCGGCGCCCGCCTCGACCGGGACCCCGCCTTGCGCCACCGCGTCCTCGCCGGCCTCACGCAAGGCTGGTCCCCCGAGCAGGTCGCCGGCCGCCTGGCCCGCGAGGCCCGCCAGCGCGTCATCTCCCACGAGTCCATCTACCGCTTCATCTATGCGCACCTCACCCGCACCAACGACTTCGCCTGGCGCCACTCCCTCCCCCAGGCCACGTCCACCCGCGGCTGGCGCGGCCGCACCGGCCGCAGCCCCGCCTCCTTTCTCGCTCACCGCCGCCCCCTCGCCGACCGGCCCAGCGCCGCCGCGGATCGCCAGACCCCCGGCCACTGGGAGGCCGACCTCATGCTCTTCCGCACCGCCGGCCAGGCCGTCCTCACCCTCCACGAGCGCTACTCTCGCCTCCTCCTCGCCGCCCGCCCGCCTGGCAAAGCCGCCGCCCCCATCGCCCGCGTCCTGGCCCAGCTCCTGGCCCCGCTCCCGCCCCCCTGGCGCCAGACCCTCACCTTCGACAACGGCACCGAGTTCGCCCGCCATCACCACCTCCATGCCCTCGGCCTCGCCACCTTCTTCTGTGACCCCCATGCCCCCTGGCAGAAAGGCGGTATCGAGAACGCCATTGGCCGCCTGCGCCGCTCCCTGCCCCGCAAGACCGACCTCGTCCGCCTGCCCGACCACCGCTTTACTCAACTCGTGCAGGCGGACAACAACACCCCGCGCAAGTGCCTCGCCTACCGGGCCCCCGCCGAGGTCTTCTGGGATCAGGTGTTGTACTTGAAATGTGAATTCACCCCCCGGCGTGCGCCGGGGTGACAGAGAGGCAGCCTGGCGGTGGACTCCAGCCTAGGGCGGGGGCGGCGAAGACCCATGGGCGCTAGCCGGACTGAGCCGTATGCTTACGCACGGCGAGGCGGTCACCTGGCCCGGATAGGAGGACCGGACTTGAGGACACTCACGAGCATCCTTTCGCACCGCCGGCCCGCCGCCGTCCTGGCATCGACGGGAATCGCATCGCTCGGCCTCATGCTGGCCCGACCGGCCGTCGCGCACGCGGCAGGTGTCAACGAGGAAACGCAGTTCATCTTCAACACCTTCTCGTTCCTCATCTGGGGCGCCTTGGTGATGTGGATGTGCGCCGGGTTCACGATGCTCGAGTCCGGCTCGGTGCGCACCAAGAACGCCTCCATGATCTGCCTGAAGAACATCGGCATCTACTCGATTGCCGGGATCGCCTATTTCCTGCTCGGCTACAACCTGATGTACGTCGACGTTGGAAGCGTGATCGGCTCATTCAAGCTCCTCTACGGAGCGTCGGCCGATGAGATTGCCCTGGTGGGCGGACAGGCTGACGCGGCGGCCGCAGTGGTCGATGGCGGATACGCCACCATGTCGGACTGGTTCTTCCAGATGGTCTTCGTGGCGACCGCCGCCTCGATCGTGTCGGGCGCCATCGCCGAACGGGTACGGCTGTGGTCGTTCTTCCTCTTCACGCTGGTTCTGACCGCGATCATCTACCCGATCGTCGGCGCCTGGACCTGGGGCGGCGGGTGGCTCAGCGAGCTGGGGTTCCAGGACTTCGCGGGTTCGACCATCGTGCACGGCACCGGCGGATGGGCGGCGCTCGCGGGCGTGCTGCTCGTGGGGCCTAGGCTCGGCAAGTACCGGCGCGACGGCAGCGTCCGGCCCACGCCTCCTTCCAACGTCCTGGTGGTGACGCTAGGCGTCTTCATCCTCTGGTTTGGTTGGTTCGGCTTCAACGGCGGATCGCAACTGGCGCTGGGGAGCGCGGCCGACGCCGTGGCAATGAGCCACGTGCTGGTCAACACCAATCTGGCGGCAGCGGCCGGCGTGGTGGCCGCCATCGCTGTCTCGCGACCCATCCTCGGGCGCACGGACCTGTTCGCCGGCCTGAACGGCGCGATCGTTGGGCTGGTCTCGATCACCGCCGGCCCTGGCATCACGGATCACTACTGGGCGCTCATCATCGGCGCCGTCGGCGGCGTCATATGCACCGCGGGGCTCAAGCTCCTGGAGAAGGTAAAGCTGGACGACGTGGTCGGCGCCATTCCCGCCCACCTCTTCGCGGGCATCTGGGGAACCCTGGCGGTCTGCATCGCCGCCGGCGGCCAGTTCCACATCCAGCTGCTCGGCGTCGTGGCAATCGGAGCGTTCGCGTTTGGGGTCTCGCTGTTGCTGTGGCGTTTGCTGGATATCACGGTGGGCATACGAGTGTCGCGCTCGGTCGAGCGTCTGGGCCAGAACAGTGGAGAGTTGAGAATCGAGGCCTACCCCGAATTCGTGCTCATGCCCGAGGAGTTCGACGACGAAGACTAGCCGCGCGCCCGCCGGCGGCGCTTAGGGGTGGTGTAGACCGGGGAGAATAGGTACGACCTAGACCGGGCGCATGGGTGACACATGGGGTGCCGGGTCCAAGCGGGTCCCTGGCAGCGGATGTGTCCCGTCTACCCCGGAAGAGGACCGCCCATGCCTCCGGGCCGGGTTCGCCGTCTCCTCCAGCTCGCCAGGGGGCCACTGCATTGCGCCTTAGGCCACGTGCGAGGGGCGGCGTCTATCCGAACGCCAGGGCGGCTGGACACGGGGGTCGCTAACGCGCGCGCTCGACCCTCACCGTAACGATGTCTTCGCCGTGATACTTCTGGTGGCGCACCGACGACGCGTAGTGCCTCAGCAAGCGGAACGATATCTCACCACCGTCCCGTATATCCGGTGTTTCTCCCAGATACGACAGCTAGTCCTCCAGATTCTCCTCCTCGAATCCCGACACGAACTCCAACTCCGCCCCGCCGCCGTCAGCGCGGGCGGTGACCACCAGGCGCCGTGCTCTGCCCCTATCCACCCCATCGTCCTGTTCCGATAACAGGCTCGCCAGCGTTTCCTCTCCCACCAAGACGAGACGCTCCGCGGAAGCGGCGTTCCATCGGGCCCTCGAAGCGAACGCGCGGAGGAACTCCTTCAACTTCGGCAGCGTGTCCGTACCCAACGCAACCGCCAGACGTCTGCGCCGGGGGGCGGTCAGCTCCATGAACACCATCATGATGACCGCGGCGAGGGCGCCTGACATCATGCCGTTGCCGAGCAGCACGCCCAAGAATCCGTCCCCCAACTGGTCCGTGAAGATCCATTGGTTCTGGAAACCGACACCGATCCAAAACGACAGCCCCGCAACGGCTGCCTTCCGGTGGTCTACGCCGTCCTGGATGACGCTCTTCATACCCTGCACGAAGAGCAGGCCCAGAAGAACGGTGAGATAGGCGGCGGCCACGGGGCCAGGTATGGCGATTAGCAACGCGGCAACTTTCGGCAAGAAGGCCAGCACCACCACGACGACACCGATGACGACGCCCACTCGCCGCGCGGCGATTCCGGTGACCTCGGCAAGGGACACACTGGTCGAGTAGGTTGTATTGGGGAGCGTTCCCGCAAGGCCCGAGAGCAGATTGCCCACGCGGTCAGCGTTGAGGGCGCCCGGCACCACCCGGAAATCGGTGGCCCGCGGCGTGCGTTGGGAAACCCTCTGAATGGCTACTCCGTCGCCGATGGTCTCTATGGCGCCCACGATGGTTACCACCACGAACGCCGGCAGCAGCGCCCAGAACGCCACACCCGGAGTCAGATCGAATCCCGGCCACGAGCCAAAGGGAATGTCGACCCATGAGGCGTCCAGCACCTGCTGCGCGCTGTACAGCCCAAAGGGCGCGGCCACGAGACAACCCGCCGCAATGCCGATGACCGGCGACCACGGCCTCCATGCCGGCGGGCCACGCAACACAAGGGCCGCGACCGTAGCCAGAGTAGTTGCAGCGGCCGCCGGGGCAGCCGCCGGCGGTGTGCCGTCAGGCACGTCATTCAGCGAATCGAATACGACCGGCATAACCGTGGCCGCTATCAACATGATCACGGTGCCGGAGACGACCGGCGTGAATATCCGGCGCAGCAGCGAGAGCCTCGACGCCAGCAAGAACTGAAACAGCGACGACACGACGATGAGGCTCGCCATCATGGCAGGGCCGCCCTTCGTCAGAGCCGCAACGCACACCGCGATGAATGCCCCCGACGTTCCCATGATGAGCACATGCCCAGAGCCAATCCGCCCGACCCGGACAGCCTGGAGAACGGTGGTGACTCCGCTGACCAGCAGCGCGGCAAAGACGGCCCACGACAGGTAGCTCTCGGGCTGCCCGGCAATCCGCGCCACAATGACCACGGTCAAGACCACCGGCGCCACAATGACCACGGCGGCCTGGAAACCGACGCCAAGGGCCAGTGGAAGGGGAGGGTTCTCGTTCGGTTTGTAGCGGACGTTCTCGTTTGCCGCAACCAACAGTCACACCTCGGCGATGGTTGTGCCTGGCACCTACAGGCACGTTAACGCCGAGGCGGACTATACCAAGAACGTTCGCCGAGGCTGAACGTCCTCTCTGGGAAGAGGACGATACATCACACAATTCCGACGGAATATGACAATCTCATCAAGACTGACGATAGAAGTATATCGCGACTGTGTATCGGTTCTAGATTCAGTACATGCAGACCGCAAAAGGTGGAACAACGGGGATTCGGTCTCTCGATCTCCACACTGAGGATGCGACGCTCCGCTTGTTGAGTCGGCGCCCATGAAGATGTTCGTTCGCGGACTGCCCTCGCCCGAGGCTACGGCCACGCATGCCGATCGTGGAGCAACCCCCTGCATGGTGAGCACAAGCCGCGTCGGTCCGGCCGTGATGGTTCCCGCCGAGTGCACCGTGCCTACGTCAGGCCGTCAGAGCACACGATCCGCGCAACCTGCGGCTTAGGGCGTTGCGGCTCGTCGGAGTCGTGGGGCGGGTTGAGACGGTAGCGTTCGCGCAGCGCCTCGAGTCGGATTGTCAGCACCGAACCCTGCAACCCTAGCCTCCGAATCTCGTCCAGCGCGTTCTCCGCCGCCACCGTCAGTTCGCCTTGGAAGATGCGTCGAAGCGTGTCGATCCGCAGCACATCCTCTGGCGTCGCCTCGATAGCGCTTCTGGACAGATTGAGCTGCCGTGACACGTAACGGCGCGCCAAGGTGTTGCGCGGGCGCCGCGCGCGGCCCAGCCGTTGCCCAAAATCGGTCCTGAACGCCTCGAACGCCCGCATCACGCGCGCGCTCGTCTCACTCGGCAGCCGCTCCGTGCGGTGTGGCATGTACCAGGGGGCCGCGAGCGAAACGCATCAAATCATGGTGTGTTGCGGTTCAATGGCACTCTTTTCCCCGGCGCGTCCCCTTGCTCGAGGTCTGCCAGCGCGAGCTGCGCCGTCGTGGCAGAGTCGGTGGATCAGGCGATCAACCGGTGCGGGGAACGTTTGGCAACCGCGGCGCCGACGCCCCCCTAGCTGCCGTCGCCATGGCGCGGAGCCTGAAGGCGCTTCGACGGTCTAGCGGGGAAAGTCCTCCAGGGCGTTCACGGCGGCCTGGACATCCGAGGCGTCGTTGAAGGCGTGGAAGGAAAAGCGCACGGCCGTATGGCCGTCCGCGGCCCGGCACAGAATGCGGTGGGCCTTGAGACAGTGCTCGGCCAGCGGGGTCCCGGAGACGCCCTCCAGGCCGACCGTGAAGATGCCGGATCGCGCGGCGCCTTGCTCGGGCGTGTTGATGCGGGCGCCGGGAACGTCGCTGAAGATGCGACGGGCATCGGCCGCGAGCGCCGCGCTGCGCTGCTGGATGGCTTCCAGGCCCAGGTCGTTGAGCAGTTGAATCGAGGCGCGCCAGGCGGCGTAGAGCGCGTACGGACGAGCGCCAAACTCGTAGCGCTGGGCGGTTGGGTGCAGACGGAAACGGCCCGGTGGGAATTCAGACTCGGCCACCGCGCCGCCACCGCTGCCCCACGGGTGCAGGCGTTCCTGGGCATCGCGCCGGACGTGCATGGCACCGATGCCGTACGGCCCCATGCTCCACTTGAAGGCCGGGAAGGCCATGACGTCGCAGTCAAGCTGACGCACGTCGGTGGGACGCGCCCCGAAGGACTGTGCGGCGTCCACCACGGTAACCACCCCGCGCTCACGGGCCAGCGCGGAGACCCCGTCGACCGGCAGCACGATCCCGCGTTCGGTGGTGACGTGGCTCAGGCAGATCACGCGCGTGTTGGCTGTCATGGCCTTGTTCATGTCGCGCAGGAAAGCGTGGTCATCGCCGTCGGCTTCGATCGCGACCAGCTCCAGACCGAGGCGATCCCGTAGCGTGAGCCAGGGCAGATAGCCGCTGGGGTGCTCCTCAGCGGTGAGAATTACCCGGTCGCCGCGCTGCAACTGGAGCGCAGCGGCGACGAACGAGATGGCCTCCGAGACGGCACGGATCAGCGCGATCTCATCCGGCTCCGCGCCGAGCAGCGCGGCGATCTCACTGCGCAGGGCGCGCAGTTCGGCGTTGTAGACGGCGTACAGCTCGGGACTCGTGGTCGTCATGACCGCTTCGCGGTCGTAGAAGGCTTGCTGCAGGTCGAGCGTGGCTTGCGGGGTCGGCGCAACGCCGCCGGAGTTCAGGCAGCGGTAGTGGCGCAGGGCCGGGATTCCCTCGCGCAGTTCGGTGAAAGCGTTGGTGTCGACCATGGGTTGGGGCTACGTCAATCCAGCGGCACGTTCGGGCCGGTTCCAGAGCGGAGTCGACGACCCGCTGTATGCGGAGTCCGTCCATCAGGATAGGCGGTGCTTCGCGGTTCTCCCGAATAGAGTTCACAAACCCGCGCATCATGCGCTCGCCGACGAACGCAAGGATGCGGGCGCGACCGGCGTCGTCCAGTGGCAGTCCCGGGTCGACGAATCTGGGAACGCGCCCCAGTCGGTGGATCATGGCCCGCGGCATGCCGGCGCACGCTCCCGATTTGGGCCGGCGATGTCTGCTACGCGGGCGTTGAGCACCATATGGAGTCCTAGACCGCTGTTGCAGGGCATTTGGCGAGCGCATGGCCGCAGATGGCGGGGGTCTAGACCCAAAAAGGTGTGCGCCGGAGCCCACACCCGGATTTGAACCGGAGACCTCGTTCTTACCAAGAACGCGCTCTGCCAACTGAGCTATGTGGGCCGGTTGCGTCGATGGCGGCCGATCGCCGGGCCGCCACGATGCCTATCGTACTCGGTGGGGCGCTTTCGACAGGACTTGCGCTGCGCCACACCATTCCCGTGCCCCTTCGACTGGGTCAGGGTGCACGGGGAGCGGCTCGGAGTGACGTGGACTCGGAGCGACGGTCCGGCTAGGTAGCCACCGCCTCCAGCACCTGCGCGACGTGCAGCTCGGGCTTCACGGTGGCCCAGACTTTGGCGATCCGGCCTTCCTCATCGATCAGGAAGGTCGCCCGCTGGATGCCCATGCTGGTTCTCCCGAACCTCTTCCTCTCGACCCATACGCCGTAGTCCTGGACCGTTGTGCGCTCGGTGTCGGCGAGCAGCGGGAAGTTGAGGTCGAACTTGGACGTGAACTTGCCGTGCGACGCGACGTCGTCGGTGCTGACCCCGTACACCAGCGCCCCCGCCTCGGTGAGCGCGCCGATGTTGTCGCGGAAGCTGCACGCCTCGACGGTGCACCCGGGGGTGTCGTCCCGCGGGTAGAAGTACAGCACGACCTTCTTCCCACGCAGATCCCGCAGCCGGACGGTCTGGCTGTCGGTGTCTTGCAGCTCGAATTCAGGTGCGGCGTCGCCGACCTCGGGCCTGGGCATCACGTTCTCCTCTCCAGTGGCGCGAGCCTCATTGTGGCGCACTCGGATGTACGGGCATATCGGGCTCGGACGACGGGCGGCCTAGGCATCGAGCGTGTGCTCGCGCTCCCAAGGCGTGAGCTGTGACATGAAATCGGCCCACTCGTCGGTCTTGAGCTTGACGTAGCCGCGGACGAACTCGTCGCCGAGCGCCGACTTCAGAATCCGGTTGCGATCGAGCGCCCGGAGGGCGTCGAGCAGATTGCCGGGAAGACGTCGGACGCGCCGCAGCGTCGCGCCCTCGTCGTACATGTTTATGTCAAGTCGTTTGCCAGGATCGCGCTGGTTCTCGATGCCGTCGAGGCCCGCGGCCAGGACGGCCGCCTGCATCAGATAGGGATTCGCGGCCCCGTCCGGCAGGCGCAGCTCGAAGCGGCCCGCCTCGGGCGTGCGCACCATATGCGTGCGGTTGTTGCCGGCATAGGTGACGGCGTTGGGCGCCCAGGTGGCGCCCGAGCTCGTGATGCTGGCGTTCAGCCGCTTGTAGCTGTTGACGGTCGGATTGGTGATCGCCGCCAGCCCGTCGGCCGAGTGCATGACGCCGCCGAGGAAGTTGTACGCCAGCGCGGATTGCCCAAGCTCGCCGCCATCGTCCAGGAACACGTTGGTGTCGCCGGTTGCGTCCCAAAGCGAGAAGTGAAGGTGACATCCGCTGCCGGTGAGCTGCGGGAAAGGCTTCGGCATGAAGGTGGCTCGCAGCATGTGCTTCTCGGCCAGGCTTCGGACCATGAACTTGAAGAAGGCATGGCGGTCGGCGGTCGTCAGGGCGTCGTCGTACTCCCAGTTCATTTCGTACTGGCCGTTCGCATCCTCGTGATCGGACTGGTACGGCTCCCACCCCAGCTGGATCATCGCTTCGACGATCTCCCGGATGAGGTCAAATCGCCGCAGCAGCGCCATCTGGTCGTAGCACGGCTTGGCCTGGACATCGTGCCCATCGGCGATCGCCGACGCGTCCGGCGCAATGATGAAGAACTCCGACTCGACCCCCGTCTTGAATCGATAGCCGCGCTCGGCCGCCTGCTCGATCACGCGCCGGAGCACCACGCGCGGCGCATGCGCGACCGGTAAGTCGTTCATATACAGATCGGTCGCTACCCAGCCGAGCTCGGGTTTCCAAGGCAGCTGGATCAGGCTGCTTGGATCGGGCACCGCCCACATGTCGGGGTCGGCGGGGGTCATATCCAGGTGCGCGGCGAAGCCAGCGAACCCGGCGCCGGTCTCCTGCATCTCGGCGACGGCCCGCAGCGGAACCAGCTTCGACCGCATGACGCCGAACAGGTCCGTAAAGCTGAACAGCAGGTACTCGATGCCCTTCTCACGGGCGGCGGCGGCAAGGTCAGACGTCATTTCGCTCCCTCCGGCGCGTGCCGGTCTACAGCGGCGCCCCGATCGCGCCCCGGGATCCAGTTGGTTCCCGCGAGCGGCACGCCGGCCATCGCCGCGGATTCGACGGTGGTGGCAACCAGGTCTTCGGGTTCCAGATTCAGCACGTGGGATTTTCCGCACGCGCGCGCAAGCGTTTGGGTCTCGAGCGCGAGCGTGGTGAGGTAGTTCCGCACCCGGCGCGCGGCCGCGTCGACGTCCAGCCGCGCCTCGAGGTGCGGCTCTTGCGTGGTAATCCCTACCGGGCAGAGCCCTGTGTGGCAGTGATGGCACGAGCCCGGCTCGGCGCCGATCGCATGGTAGTCCTCGGTATAGAGGTCGCGGTTGCAGTTGAGCGCGATCAGGGCCGCAACGCCGAGCGACACGGCGTCGGCGCCAAGCGCGAGCGCCTTCGCAACATCCGCGCCGGTGCGGATGCCGCCCGACACGATCAGCTGGACCTGGCGGTGCATGTCGAGCTCCTGCAGCGCCTCGACGGCCTCGCGCACGGCCGGAAGCGTGGGGATGCCCACGTGCTCGATGAAGACATCCTGCGTCGCGCCGGTGCCCCCCTGCATGCCGTCGAGCACGATGGCGTCGGCGCCGGCCTTGACGGCGAGCTGCACGTCGAACCGAACCCGCGTGGCGGCGATCTTGACGTAGATGGGCTTCTCCCACTCGGTGATCTCGCGCAGCTCCTGGAGCTTGATCGTGAGGTCGTCCGGTCCGGTCCAATCGGGATGGCGGGAGGCGCTCCGCTGGTCGATGCGGCCGGGCAGCGTGCGCATGGCGGCTACACGGTCATTGACCTTGAGCCCGAGGAGCATGCCGCCCCCGCCGGGCTTGGCGCCCTGTCCGACGACCACCTCGATCGCATCCGCGCGGCGCAGGTCGTCCGGGTCCATGCCGTAGCGCGACGGCAGCACCTGATAGACGAGCGTGGCGGAAGCCTCGCGCTCTTCGTCGATCATGCCGCCGTCGCCGGTCGTGGTGCTGGTGCCCATCTCCGTCGCGGCCAGGCCCAGCGCCCGCTTGGCGCTGACGCTGAGCGCGCCGAAGCTCATGCCGGCGATCGTGATCGGAATCGCAAGCTCGACGGGCTTCTTGGCGAAGCGCGTGCCGATCGTGACGTTGGTATCGCAGCGCTCGCGATAGCCCTCGAGCGGATAGCGCGACAGCGACGCGCCCAGGAAGAGCAGATCGTCGAAGGTCGGCAGGTGACGCTTGGCGCCCCAGCCGCGGATCTCGTAGAGGCCCTCGTCGGCGGCCCGATGGATCTCCGAGATCACTGCGGGCGAGAACAGCGCCGAGGGTCGCTGAAGGCGCGTGGGGCCTGCCGCTCCGGGTTCGCCGGTCATCAATAGGCTCCGGCGTGGTCGATGTGGAAGTTGTAGAGATTGCGCGCCGATGCGAAACGGCGGAACTCGCCGGCGCCGTGGTCCATGCCCGCCCGCTGCAGCAGCTCGGTCAGCGCGGCAAGGTGCTCCGGCCGCATCGGCTTCTCAACGCAGTCGGCGCCGAGGCCGGCCACGTCTCCTCGCACATAGATGGTCGCCTCATAGATGGAGTCGCCGAGCCCGGCGCCCGCGTCCCCGCACACGACGAGGCTCCCGGCCTGCGCCATGAAGGCGGCGCCGTGACCGATCGAGCCGCCGACGACGATGTCCACACCCTTCATCGAGATCCCGCAGCGCGCGCTGGCGTCGCCTTCAATCACGACCAGCCCGCCGCGGCCCGACGCGGCGGCCGACTGGCTGACGTTGCCTTTGACCCGGACGACGCCGGACATGATGTTCTCGGCCAGCCCGGTACCCGCATGACCGGCGATCGTAACGTCGGCGTGCTTGTTCATGCCCGCGCAGTAGTACCCGACGTGGCCCTCGATCAGGATCGATGCGGCCGCATCCAACCCCGCGGCGATCGAGTGCCGGCCCCGCGGGTTCAGCACGCGCCAGGACTCGCCGTCCGGGTCCGAGTCGATCAGATGCAGGCGGCGATTCAGCTCGCGCACCTCGGTCTCGTCGAGATCGATGGTGGGCATCCGGTCAGTTCAGGCTCCAGCTGTAGACCGTGGCAGGCGCAGGTTCCCAGATGCGCGAGCGGTCGGCCCCGGGCAGATGCGCCAGCGAGCGGTACTCCGACGCCATCGCGGCCCAGCGATCGGTCTCGGCCAGCACGGCGGGCTTGCACGCGATCGCGTCGCGGAGCACGGCAAAGCCCCGCGCCGTGCCCACGGCAAACGTGAAGAACCCGTCGAGTTCGCGAAGCCCGGCCCGCAGGGCGGCTTCGAGGCTGTCACCGCTTGTCAGCCGATCGGCCAGGAACCCGGCGGCGACCTCGCTGTCGTTGTCGGTCTCGAACGCGACGCCCCGGCGGCGGAGACGCTGGCGGAGCCGGTTGTGGTTGGACAGCGATCCGTTGTGGACCAGGCACAGGTCGAGCCCGGTCGAGAACGGATGGGAATGCTGGGTGGTCACCGCGCTCTCGGTGGCCATGCGCGTGTGGCCGATGGCGTGGGTCCCAGCGACGCCCTCCAGGCCAAAGCGCTCGGCGACGGCGGACGGGCGCCCGACCTCCTTGAAAATCTCGATGGCCTTTCCGGCGCTGGTGATCCCCAGCTCCGGATAGCGATCGCCGATCCAGCTGCGGAGGGTGTCCGGCGAACCGCCTGCGACAACGACCGCGTGGCTTGCCACCGGGGTGATCTCGACCGGGCCGCCGGTGTGCTCGGCGAGACCATCGCGCAGGCCGGCCCAATCGACGGCGTCGTTCGAGCTTCGCAGCGTCAGCTTGGTCGAGCCGGCCGCGGCCGGGTTCCGATAGACGGCGAAACCGGCGCTATCCGGCCCTCTGTCGCCCATCGCTTGAAGCATGGGCGTGAAGAGCCGCCCCAACTGGGGCTCCAGCGACGGGTCCTTCAGGAAGAGCCCGACGATTCCACACATCAAGCAGCTCGAATACGCACGATTGACGGCGGCGGGCGCGTCGGCGTGCGCGGCGCGGCTGAAATGTTACTCGATACCATCTGCGAGCGCCCGAACGGCGGCGATCCCCACCGGCGCGCCACCGAACTCGCGCATCGCATCAAGCAACACATCCCAGAGGTACTCCGCCGACGCGCTGTCGCCCAGCAGGTGGTAGGCGACGTCGGCGCCTAGGTCCACCCGGGCCACGACCGCGCTCATGCGCGCGACCGATGTTTGGGCCACCACTCCATCGCCGAATCTCCCGGGGCGCAGATCGACCCCGCACAGCTTCGCTAGGCAGGCGGCGGCCTGCGCTCCGGTCAGGACAAACCAGAACATGCCGTCGTACCGCGGGACCGCGTACGCCCGAGCCTCGAACGCGTCGGTGGCGGCCTCGAGTTCGCCGCAGAGCGCGCTTTCGGCCCGGAGGTCGCCCAGGATCAGCGCCTCCGCACCGGATCGCGCGATGGCGATCCCTCCATCGGCCTGACGCCAGGCCCGATTGGGCGATGGCTCGATCGTGACGTTACGGCTCTGGAGCCACGGGATCGCGCCGCGTCCCTTGAAGCCAATGCGCGGCAGCGGCGACAGATCGGCGAGGCCCAGACGCCGGGCCGCGGCGCGCTCATCGGAGGGTTCGCCGAAGGCAAGCGCGAGCGCCGCGCCGTGGCGCTGCTCGAACACAGCGCCCGCGGCCACGAGCCGCGCGTAGACCGGGCTGCGCCGCGGGAAGTCAGTCGGGCTCGTCAACGGCGGATCGGCGGATCGGCGGATGTCACGCTAGACCTCCTGCCGACGGTCGTCGGGGTCGTAGAAGGGCAGCGGAACCACCTCGGCCGGGACGAGACGGCCACCGTGTCCCTTGATCGTGAAGACGTGTCCGATATCGGCCTGGTCGGGCGCGACGTACGCCAGGCCAATCGCGCGTTCGAGCGACGGCGACCATGCGGACGAGGTGACGCGCCCGGTGATCTCGGCGCCGCGAACCACGAGGTGGCCCTCCTCGGCCAGCGGCAGCGACTCGTCGCGCACGGTGTATCCAACCAGGCGGCGGGAGAGCTCGCTGGCGGCCATGATCTCGATCGCGGGCTTGCCGACAAAGAACGGCTTACGGCCGCTGAGCGCCCAGCCCATGTTGGCCTCGTGCGGATGGGTGAGACCGTCGGTGTCCTGCCCGACGATGATGTGCCCCTTCTCCAACCGCAACACGCGCTGAGCCTCGACGCCAAAGGCGGCGATGCCCTCGGGCGCCCCGGCCAGCATGAGCGCGTCCCAGAGCGCCTCGGCTTGCGACCAGGGCGCGTGAATCTCGTACGCGAGCTCGCCCACGAACCCGATTCGCAGCACGCGCGCGGGAATCGCGGCGACGGTTCCTTGGCGGACGGCTAGATAAGGGAAGCGATCGGGGGCGAGGTCGAGGTCGTCAGTCAGCCGCTCGAGGACCGCCCGCGATCGGGGACCTGCCAGGTTGAGCCCGCAGTAGGCCGGCGTCACGTCGGCGATGTCCACATCCATGACCCACTGCGCCTGGTACCAGAGGAGCAGCGGGTACATCTGCTCGGCGCCGGATGTGCTGGCCGTCACGTAGAAGTGGTCGCGGCCGAGCCGCGCGGCGACGCCGTCGTCGACGATCACCCCTGCCTCGTCGGTCTTCAGGACGTAGCGGACCCGGCCCACCCGCTGCCGCCGATACGCCATCGTGAAGACGCGGTCCATGAACGCCGCGGCGTCGGGTCCGCGAATCTCGAAGCTCCCGAGCGTGGACACGTCGATCAGCCCCACGCGATCGCGCACCGCGAGGGCCTCGCGTCGAATCGCCGCCTCCCGGTCGGTCGGCGATCCGTAGTACGCAGGCCGGACCCAGGGTCCGGCGGTCATCGGCTGTGCGCCGGCCTCTTCATGGCGGTGATGGATGGGGGTACGCCTGACGGGCATGAAGCTCCGGCCCGCCAGATGACCGAACTTCTCCGGGAACGCGGGCGGGCGGGTCGTGGTCGTTCCGAGTTCGCCCGGCCGGCGGCCGGTGACCCGGGCCACGGCACGGATCGTCGGTACGGCCGACTGGCGCCCCTGGCTGGGCCCCATGCCGGCGCCGGTGAAGCGCTTCACCAGCTCGAGGTCTTCGAACCCCTCGGCGATCGAATGCTCGATCTCCTGGAGCGTGATGTCCTCGTCGAGATCGACGAACTCCTTGCCCTTCGGGTGCGGGACCAGAGGGACCGGCGGTATGTCGGTCCGGGGCGCGGCCTCGGTGGGCAGCTCTCGCCGGGCGCCTGGCGCGAATCCGGCATCGGCCGCCGCGGCGCGGCCCGACCGGCGCCCGGATGCGATTGCCCCATCGAGGTCGGCGGCACCGGCGACGGAACCGGCAGCGAGGGCGTGCGGGGGCGTGGATTCCAACCGAAACGTGCCGAGGCCCTCATCGAAGCGCAACGCCGCGCCCGCCTGCCACAGAAGCGCGGCGGCCGGCGTCGTCCCAACGGAAACGCAGAGCGCGTCGCACTCGATCGCCTCGCGCGGCTCGCCGACGCCTGACGCACCTCCCACCGGCCCCACGCGCACACCGGCGAGGTGGCGCCCATCCGAACTCCGGATCCCCTCGACCACGGCGTGGCCGCGGAGGATTCGAAGGCCGCGCGCCCGGGCGGCCGCCATCGTCGAGTCCGCCGGTCGCCGTGCGTCGGGATCGACGATGGCGGCCACGTCCACGCCATGCTCGGCGAGATCGAGCGCCGCCAAATAGCCCGGCGGCCCCGACGCCAGCACGACCACCGTGCGCCCGGGCGGCACGCCGTAGTGCCGGATCAGGCGTTGGGCGCCAGTCGCGAACATGACGCCGGGCAGATCGTTGTTCCTGAACACCGCCGGCTGGTCGATCGATCCGGTCGCGACGACCACGGATCGGGCACGGGCCTTGTAGAGGCGGTTTCCCCGCACGATCGACAGCCAGTTGTCGCTGAACCAGCCGGTGCAGGTCGCACGGGTCAAGACTCGAATCCGCGGGTCGCCGACGACGCCGCGTTGGAGATCCGCGAGCGCCTGATTGGACGGCGCCGGATCGATGTCGAATCGAGCGTAAGTGAGCGATCCGCCGATGGAAGGCTCTCGCTCGACGAGAACCGTCTCCGCTCCCGACTCGGCGGCCTCGAGCGCCGCGGCCATCCCGGCCGGCCCCGCGCCGACGACCGCCACGTCGCAGAAGTCGTACGCCTTGTCGAAATAGTCCGGCGCGGCCTGGGGATTGACCCTTCCCAGCCCGGCCGTCCGTCGAATCAGCTTCTCCCACCAGTTCCATATCCCTCTCGGGCGATAGAAGGCCTTGTAGTAGAAGCCGACCGGGAGGAAACGGCCGAGCCGGTCGATCGCCGACGCCCAATCGCTCTCGAGACTTCCGAGGTAGTTTTGGGCGCCGACGACCATCTCGGGCTCGACTTCGCGCACGTCGGCGGGCACGTTCGGCTCGTCGCCCACTTGCACCAAAGCGCCGGCGTCATCGCCCGACCAGGACACGGCCGCGCGCGGCCGGTGGTACTTGAACGAGCGCGAAAGCAGCCAGACGCCGTTCGCGGCCAGGGCGCTGGCGATGGAGTCGCCCGCAAAGCCCTGGTAGCGGCGTCCCTCGAACGTGAACGCGGCCGGCCGGCCGCGATCGATCCGGCTTCCGGCTGGCGGCGGCAGCCGGTTGGCGGGCGACATCACCCGGCCGCTCCGCCGTCGTCCGCGCGCGTCGAGTCGCCGTCGCCGGGGAAGAGGCGGCTCGCGGGGTAGGTCGCGACGATCTCGTCGGTGACGGTGTCACGCTCCGCGATGAACCAGTAGCTGGTCGGCACGTGGTACCACCACTCGCGCACGACGCCCGCGGGGTTGTCGTGCATGAACAGGTATCCGGCCCAGGCGCCGGCGTCGCGCGACTGCTCGCCCGGCGGGGCGAGCACCTCACCCCCGCAGCTGAACTCCTGGATGTTTCGCAGGCCGTTCAGCGGGCAGCGCATCAGCTTCATTGCTCAGACCTCAGTGACCGACCGCGGCGGCGCCCTTCTCGCCCACCTGCTGGAACTCGGCGAAGCGTTCGAGCCGGAACGGATGGAGGATGTCCGGGGCGATCCCGGTCGCGACCGTCTCCGCCATGCGGACGCCGCACACCGGCGTGGCCTTGAACCCCCACGTGCCCCAGCCGGCGTCGAGGTAGTAGCCGTCCACCGGCGTGAGGCCCATGACCGGGCTGAAGTCCGGGGTCAGGTCGCAGATGCCGGCCCACTGACGCAGCAGCGTCACGTTTGCCAGGAAGGGAAAGAGCTCCAGCACGTGCATGAGCAGCGACTCTTTGAAGTCCAGCGTCGAGCGGGTGGCGTAGAGGCCGTAGGGGTCGGTCGCGCCGCCCATCACCAGCTCGCCGCGGGCGCTCTGCCAGATGTAGGTGTGCAGACTGCCGGACACCACGATGGGATCGAGAAACGGTTTGAGCGGCAGCGAGACACAGGCCTGCAGCGGGACCGTGTGGATCGGGAGACGGAATCCCGCCTTGGCCGCCAGCAGCGAGCTGGAGCCCGCCACCGCCTGAACCACGCGGTCGCAGCGCACGGTCCCACGAGTCGTCTCGACACCGGTCACGCGCCCGCCTTCGACCACGATGTTCGTGGCCTCGGTCCGCGGATGGATCTCTACGCCGAGGCGTGCGGCGCCGGCCGCGTAACCCCACGCCACCGCGTCGTGGCGGGCGGTCGCGCCCGGCGGGTGATAGAGAGCCGCCAGCACCGGATGGCGGGCGCGATCCGACAGATTGAGCGACGGAGCGAGTTTCGCGATCTCGTCAGGGAAGATCAGCTCGGAGTCGACACCGACGTGCTTGTTGACCTCGGCCCGCCAGCGCATGGTGCGAACCGCGGCGTCGCCGTGCGCCAGCGTGAGGTGCCCGCGCTCGGAATAGAGGATGTTCAGGCCAAGCTCGGCGCTCAAATCGCGCCAGAGGTCCACCGCCTCGGCGTAGAAACGCACGCCCTCCGGCGTGAGGTAGTTGGCGCGGATGATGGCCGTGTTGCGGCCGGTGTTGCCGCTGCCGAGGTAGCTCTTCTCGAGGACCGCGACATTGGTGATCCCGTGGTTCTTGGCCAGGTAGTAGGCCACCGCCAGGCCGTGCCCGCCGCCGCCGATGACGACGACGTCGTAGCTCGATTTGAGCTCGGGCCTCGGGGGCAGAAGCCGCTTCGCCGGGTACGAGCGGCTCAGGCCGTAACGGAGCAGGCCAAGAGGCATTTGATCGATCGAGTGTCGGCGGCCGCAGGGTTCACGCGCGGCCGAACACTATCCCATCCGTATTCCCGCGCGCCCGTCGTCGGGGACGCACAAGGACCCCCGGTTGGCGACCTGAGATTCCTTCGCTGCGCTCGGGACGGGCTTTCGCCGGTCCAGTGACCATGAGATTCCTCGCTCCGCTCGGAATGACACTGGAGCAATCTCGGGGATTTGCACACAAGGGTGGTGGGACGCGCCGTTAGCCGCCGAACTCATACGCCGGGACGCCGACCGCGCCCGGCCGTGCCCGGAACAGCCCGCCGGCGTGGGGCTGTTGGGCGAGCGCCTCCGCCGGCAAATGATGCTTGGCAGACGTGATGTAAAGATCGCCGAGATCGTCGCCGCCGAACCAGCACGCGGTCACATTCGAGACCGGGAGATCAATCTCAGCGTCGATCTCGCCATCAGGGGTGATTCGGCGGACAGCCCAGCCGCCGAAGAACCCGACCCAGAGGCACCCATCGGCGTCGATCGTCATCCCGTCGGGTATCCCGCGCTCGGGCGGCCACTCGAAGACGACGCGCCGATTCGCAACCGTCCCGGCGTCCGCATCGAAATCGAACACATCGATGCGGTGGGTCAGGGAATCGATGTAGTACATCAGGGTGTCGTCGTGACTCCACACGATGCCGTTCGAGACCTTGGTTCCGCCAAGAATGCGGCGAACGGAATGGTCGGCCTCGAGACACCAGAGCGCGCCGATCGGCCGCTCCTCGTCAAATGGCATGGTCCCGGCCCACAGACGCCCGCGGCTGTCGCACTTGCCGTCGTTCATTCGAACCGCCGGGTTCTCGGCTTCCACGTCCGCGAGGCGGGTGAACGCGCCGTCGTCGCTCATTGCGACGAACCCGTCGGCCAGCGCCAGGACCACGCCGCCCGATCGACGCGGCACGACGGTGCCGACGGGCTGCCCGACATCCGTGACCGCGTCCCGGCCGGTCGATGGATCGAACTCGTGCAGCGTGCTGCCGAGGATGTCGACCCAGAGCAGCGTGCCCGTGGACGCACGCCAGATTGGACCCTCGCCGACCTCGGCGTGAGCGTCGACCACGAGCTCGACATCCATGAGACGGTAATCTCCGACGGCCAGCGTGCGAGCGAAGTCTAGCGCGACGCGGCGCCGCTCGAGCGGCGCGAGCCGCCGCCGAGGCGTTGCGGTCGGCGACCGTGTACGCTCGCGGGCGGTCGGGTTTCCAGTGCCACGCCCGCCGCGGTTTCCCAGCGAAGGGGAGGTCCGGACTTGAGAATCACGGACGTGCGGACCCTCCACTTTCAGGCCGAAGTGGGTGAGCCGTCGCCGACACCCCGCGACCTGCTGTTCGTCGTGGTCGAGACCGACGAAGGCATCAGCGGCGCCGGCGAGTCGGCGGCCGTGACTCTCGAGGCGGGGGTCAAGGGCGCGGTGGAGTGGCTGAAGCTCTTCCTCATCGGTGAGGACCCGACCCGCGTGGAGCATCTGTGGCAGCAGATGTACCGCCACCTGTTCTGGCGCGGCGGCACGGTCGTGAGCGCGGCCATCAGCGCGATCGACAGCGCCCTTTGGGATATCGCCGGGAAGGCCGCGGGCGTGCCCGTCTACAAGCTGCTCGGGGGACCGGTGCGCGACCGCGTCGCCGTCTACACCCACGCCGACCAGCCGGGCACCCCAGTCGAAAACGCGGTGAGGGATCGCGATGCCGGGTTCTTCGGGATCAAGACCAGCCAGGACCCGGGAGGGCCGGTCTCGCTGCGATCCCACGTGGACTTGACGCTCGAGACGCTGGCGGAGATCCGCGACGCGGTCGGTCCCGATTTTGGGATCATGACGGACTTCCACGGGCGATTGACCCCGCCGGAGGCGATTCGCTTCCTCGAACGCGCGAAGGATCTGCGGCTGACGTGGGCCGAGGAGCTGATCCCACCCGACAATGCGGCCGCCTACGTAACGCTCGCGAGAGCCGTGCCGGAGGTGCCGTGCGCGACCGGCGAGCGCCTCCTCTATCGCTGGGGATTCCGCGAGCTGATCGAGTCGCGAGCGGTCCCGATCATCCAGCCCGATGTAGGAATCGGAGGCGGGATATCCGAGCTGCGGCGGATCGCGGCCGAGGCGGAGACGCAATACATCCAACTGGCGCCGCACAATCCGAACGGGCCGTTCAACACGGTCGCGTCGATCCATCTGGCGGCGGTAACTCCGAATTTCATGGTGCTCGAGCACGCTCGGATCTACCCGCACTTCCAGGCGTTGGTGAAGGAGCCGCTGGTACTCACCGACGGGTACTTCGAGCTGCCGACGGGGCCCGGCCTGGGAATCGAGCTCGACGAGGAGTACATCGCGGCCCACCCGCCGAAGCGGCGCACAATCGAGGACTACGGCACGCGGCACCGCCGCTGGTATCCCGATGGGTCGGTGGCGGATGTCTAGGCGCCGGCGTCCGGGTTCGGCCGTACGACCTTGGCCCGCGGTTGGCTTGCCGCCGGGCGCCCGAGCACTGGAGGGTCAACCGTGGTGAACCGGCAGATCTTGCTGGCGAGTCGTCCGTCCCGCGAGCCGCACGAGGAGAACTTCCGCCTGGTCGAGAAGCCGCTCGCCGAGCCCCGGCCCGGAGAGTTTGTGCTCCGGACGATCTACCTGTCCGTCGATCCATACATGCGCGGCCGGATGCGCGATGAGCGGACGCATTCCGATCCAGCCGCAATCGGCGACGTGATGCCCGGCAACGTCGTTGGCGAGATCGTCAGGTCCAGCAATCCGCTGTTCCGCGAGGGCGAGATCGTCGAGGGCCGGATCGGCTGGCAAGAGTACGCAGTCTCGGATGGGTCTGACGTTCGGAAGATCGATCGAGCGTGGGGACCGATTTCGACCGCCGTCGGCATCTTGGGGATGCCGGGGATGACCGCCTATTTCGGCATGCTCGACGTCGGACAGCCACGCACGGGCGACACGGTGGTCGTGTCGGCGGCCGCCGGCGCCGTCGGAGGGCTGGCCGGGCAGATCGCACGCATCAAAGGGGCGCGCGTGGTCGGAATCGTTGGGTCCGACGCCAAGCGTGCGTACATCACCGAGACGCTGGGATTCGATGCGGCGATCAACTACAAGTCGGAGGACGTAGGCGACGCGCTGACGAGGACCTGCCCGAACGGGATCGATGTGTATTTTGACAATGTGGGGGGCGGCATCCTCGATGCGGTGCTGGCGCGCATCAATCAGGGCGCGCGGATCGCGATCTGCGGAATGATCTCCGAATACAACCTCGAGGACCCTTCGAGCGTGCGGCATCCGACTCGAACGCTGCTGTTCCGACGCGCTCGGATGCAGGGTTTCCTGGTGAGCGACTTCCAGCACCGCCGGGACGAGGGAGTCCAGCAGATCTCGGCGTGGTTGCGGAACGACCGTATCGCGTACCGCGAGGACGTGGTCGAGGGGCTGGAGAACGCGCCGCGCGCGTTCATGCGCTTGTTCAGCGGCAAGAACTTCGGCAAGCAGCTTGTCAAGGTATCGGACGAGCCCACGTAGCCCGGAGCGGGCCCGGCGGACCGGTGCTCGAGCCGATCAGGTCAGACGCTGACTCCGACCGATTCGGCGGTCTCCATGAGCGCTTGCCACGTGGATTCCGGGATCTGGATGCCGGTCCGCTCGCGCTCAACGCGGGATCGATGCTCAAAGTCACCGGGGACGAGCACCTCGGTGAAGCCCTTCGCCGGGGAACTCGCGTGCGTGCTGTCGACGGTCTCCGTCACGCGCTGGGCGAAGACCTCCGACGCCTCGAAGACGCCGCTGTCGATCGTGATGAAGGTGGTGCCGTGGTGCCTGAAATTCACGCCGCCGTGCGGCGTATCGCTGAAGGAATCGCCTCCCGCCAGAATCCGGCCCAGGACATCCAGCAGGAACATGATTCCAAAGCCCTTGTGCTTGCCGAACGGGAGGTATGAACCACCGCGTCCAAGGTCGCTGGGGTCGGTGGTCGGGTTGCCGTCCTTGTCGACGATCCAACCTTCCGGAATGCTCTCGCCCTTCGCCTCGGCGAGGGCGACCTTGCCGCCGGCAACCTCGGTTGTGGCGATGTCGTAGACGATCGGCGGCCCCGTGGCTGTCGGACATCCAATCGCGAGCGGATTCGGGCTGAACACGGGATCCCGGCCGCCGTAGGGCACCGCCGACGGCGCCTCGACACCGCCGCCGCCGTTGAAGAGAAAGGCGATCACGTCCTCGGCGGCGGCCCGCTCCACGTAGTCGCCCAGCCGTCCGATGTGATGGGTCTCGACAATCCCGACGAGCGCGATCCCGTGGCGCTTCGCGCGCTCGATCGCGATTCCAAGCGCGTAGTCGGTGACCACGTGGCCCCAGGCCCAATTCCCGCGTATGCGAACGACGCTTCCGTTGTCGGCCATGATCTCGGGCCGCGCGCTCGGGAGGATGTCGCCCGCCCGGACTTCACGGATGTATCGCGGCAGATGCTGGAGCCCGTGCGAGTCGTGGCCGGCGAGATGCGAGTCAACCAGAAGCTTCGTGACCACCGCCGCGTCGTCGGGATCGGTCCCGACCGCGACCACGATGCGCTGGACGAGGTCGCGAAGCGCGTCGGGCGTTTGCGTGACCATCAGGACCGGCGCGTCGAACGGCGCAGAACGTGTGCAGACATCTAGAACCCCATGCGCGTGAGCGCGCTTTCAAGCGAGAAGTCGGGCGAGTCGATCGCGTCCATGATCTCGCGCTCGTCCGCCCTCACTTTGTCGATTTCGGCGGGCAGCTGCTCGGCGACCTCGAGCGGGATCGTGATGATTCCGTTGACATCCGCGTGAATCAGGTCGCCGTTGTGCACGAGCAGACCATCGATCAATGCCGGCGCACCGATCTGACGGTAGCGGATGATCCCGTGCGAGGCCGACATGCCGCTCGCAAAGTAGTGAAATCCGAGCGCCCGCACTTCTTCCGCGTCGCGAACCGCGCCGTCGGTCATATAGGCCACCGCGCCAAGGCGCATTGCGAGCTTTGACGCGAGCTCGCCGGTCGAGGCCGCCTGCCCCGGTCGAGAGCCGACATCCTGAACCACGATCACGGCGGGGGCGGGCGCCTCGGCGAGGAACTCGTTGAAGTGGCGCGTCGTGAGCGGCTCGGTTCGCGGGCCGGGTGTCGTGATGTCCTTGTGCGCGGTGACGGCGTATCCGACGACCGGTCCGAACTCGGGGAACATGCACCGCACGCGATCACCGCTGAACCCGGTGAGCCGGTCCCGCACACCCAGCTGCTCGATGGCGTTTGAAAGCGTCGGCGTGTCGACCGAACGCAGCCGGTCGAGAAGCTCGGGTGGGAGCGGGCCGTCGCGGGCAGCGTGCGGCACAGCCATGGTTCGGTGGGACGGCGGACGATCCTACGCGGACGGTAAAACCAGCGTCAACCGAGACTCGCTCAGACCCGGACGCGCGGACTCAGGGCGTTCACGGCCCTCCCAT
Organism: Chloroflexota bacterium; assembly: GCA_965247475.1. Taxonomy (GTDB): domain Bacteria; phylum Chloroflexota; class UBA11872; order UBA11872; family UBA11872. Next base: position 763,788 of record OZ252016.1, on the reverse strand, counting down.
TGCCACGCACGCCTCCCCCCGCGCGCGGCGAGGCGGCCGGGCAAATCCACGCAGCGCGCGCGCCTTAGCGGCGCTGGTGGTAGCCCGCGTAGATAAGGTACGCGGCGACCAGCACCGCGATTATTGCCGGGATCACAAAAATGATCACCCCTATGTTCATCGGGCTCCCTCCTCCGGTGTCACGACCAGATTGGCATCACAGAACCGGTCCAAACGCCCGCGGACGCTCTTTGGTCCGGCCGTCTCCGCTCGGCAGAGGCATTCTCGCGCAGAAGCGCGGCGGCACGCCAACCGGTCGCCGATCGACGCGACCACTCTTGCAACCGCACCGATCCTCCGAAGGTCTCTGATCGCTCGGGTTGCTTTGCCGCCGCGCCGGCGCCTGCGGTCCGGCGGCCATGAGATTCCTTCGATGCGGGTCGGAATGACAGTCATACACGGTTCGACGACCGGCGCCGGGAAACGCGGCGGAGCCCAGGGAGGGAATCGAACCCCCAGCCGGTGGTTTACAAAACCACTGCTCTGCCGTTGAGCTACCTGGGCGTATCAATCACCGGCAGGCTCAAATCTACCGAACCGCGCCGTTGAACGGTGGGGGCGACGGGGATTCGCAGCCGCGGGATCAGGGCGTGACTCGGCAAAGGCCCGCCGCCGGTTCCGGCGCAGGGCGTGGGAGGCCCGCCGACGGTGGCATTCGTTCGATGGACTCAGGACGAACTCTCTACCGAGCGCCAGAGGCGCGCGAGTATGTACGCTGCCAAGCTCGTAGGGGAGCTAGGGAGATCCGTGTCTGAGCCACTGAGCGAGCGGCAAATCGCCGAGCTTCGCCGGTTCGACTCGGCGACGATCGCCAACGCGATCGAGCAGTTCGGCGTACGCGATCGCACCGAGGGCTTTCTCGGGATGAGCGTCCGCTGCCTGTTTCCCCATCTCGAGGAGCCTATGGTCGGATACGCCGTGACGGCCAAGGGTGACAGCACGGCGTACGGCCGCGCGTACGATCCGCTCCATCGGGTGCCGCTGCTCGAGCTGCTGACCGAGTCCCCCAAGCCGGGCGTGGTCGTCGTCCAGGCCTGCGGGAACAGGCCGGAGCGGTCGTGTTTCTGCGGCGATGTCATGTGCGCCGAGATCAAAGTGCTCGGAGGCGTGGGGGTCGTGACGGACGGCGGTGTGCGTGACCTAGAGGCCGTGGAGGCGCTTGGCATTCACTACTTCGCGACCGGCGTGACGGTCTCTCACGGGACGATCAAGCTCTACGAGATCGGCCAACCCGTGGCGATTGACGGCGTGCCCATCAGAACGGGCGACTTGGTGCACGGCGACGCCAACGGCGTGGTCGTCATACCGAACCAGATTGCCCACCAGGTAGCCGACGCGGCACGAGCGGTGCTGGAACGCGAGCGGGCGCGCAAGGACCTGGTGCTTGGCCCGGACTTTACGCTCGACAACTACCGAGAGTTCCTGCGACGACACGGCTGAGGGGCTCGCGGGCCACCGGGCAGCAGTCCAAGCCACAGATGGCCGGTTTGTGAGGGCAGTTCGCGAACCGGCCCTACCTCGGACCGCCGGGATCAGGAGACCCCCGGGAACACCGATCCCCAATCAGAGGGGATTGCGCCAGCGCAGGCCGGGGAAGCGGCTGAAGTCGGTGTCATTGGAGTGGACCTCTGCCTGGTACTCCATCGCGAGAGCGGCGACATGTGAGTCGGTTGTCAGATTCGCGCCGACGCCGGCGGCGACCAGATTCCGCCTGAGGTGTGTCAGATGGTCGGCACTGGGGTTGATCGGCGTGATGTGGGGGAACCGGAACCACTCGCGCACGTAGTCAACCGCCCGCGCGGGCGTTGCCGGATGGACGAGCGCCCTGGGATGCGTCATCAGTCGCACGAAGCCGGTCGATACGACCCACGGGACGCCAACCATCTCTGAGCCGTTGACCAGGTCTTCCCACCAGCGCCTAGCAGACTTGTGATAGGGCGCCCCATCGTTGTGGGCACAAACCAGCAGGTTGATGTCGGGGACGATCACGTTGCGCTCGGTCCGGCGAAGTCCTCGACCTCGAGTTGGTCGTTGATCTGATTCAGCTTCAGTGGATCGATGCCGGGGGCGAGTCCGCTGCGATTCGGGACAACCCGGTATTGAGGCGCCGGCGCCGCTCGCACGGTGGGCGACATTCCACGGCGCAGCGTCTCGTTCACCACCTGCTTGAACGGCCGGTTGAGCAGCCGGGCCTGCTCTCGCAGCGAGTCAGCGATATCGTCGTCCAGCGTCAGCGTCGTTCTCATGTGAGCATCATGATGTCTTCTATAATTGATGCCAAGATGCGCTTCCCCGGGCATATAGTGGGCGGCCGACTCGGGATCACGCCCCGAGTGGTGCCCTGCATGGCAGCGCCCGACATCCCCACGTTTCAGGCCCTGGGCTTCTATTGGTGCAGTGTGACGGCGGCGGACGCCGCCTTCTTCGGGAGGATCATCGAAGGGCCGCCCTATCCGGCCAGCGACATCCTGGCGAGGGGCGACTATCCCAACTGTCTGACTGGGTAAGCGAAGTCGTCCCCGGCGTTCACCGCACGCTATGCCTTCGACAGGCGCATCACGAACTGGAGGTAAGCGCACCGCATGGCTGGGGCGGCGCAGCAGCGTGGGCACTCCGGGCTGAGCCCAGTCCGACCTAGTCCGGCCGATCCGCCGCCCCGCTACTGGTCTGAGCACGATGCAATGCAGCGAGCCGCCCGCCAGCTCGGAGCAGCTCGGCTGGCGCCCCCTGCTCAAGCACCTGGCCTCGATCCATCACGACAATCCGGTCCGCACCCATCACCGTTTCGATCCGGTGGGTGACCACGATCAGGGTTCGACCGAGTCGCGAAGCGGCCAGTGCGTCTCGCAGCTCCCGCTCGGTGACCACGTCCAAGGCGGCTGTGGCTTCGTCCAGAATGAGCAGGCGCGGATGTCGCAACAACGCCCGGGCGATGGCGATCCGCTGCCGCTCGCCGGCCGAAATACTGTGCCCATGCTCGCCAACGTTGGTGTCGAGCCGTTGCGGAAGTCTGGCAACGAATTCGTCGAGCTGGGCGTCCCGCAGCGCTTGCCGCAACTCCTCGTAACCGGCCGTCCCCGTTGGATATCGGATGTTATCGGCGATGGTCGCGTCCCACAGTTGCGGCTCCTGGGGGACGAAGCCGATCTGCCGGCGCAACCACGAGAGATCGATCTCGCGCGTGTCGATCCCGTCGATGCGCACCGATCCGGAATGCGGCGCATAGAGGCCAACCAGCAGGTCCAGCAGCGTCGACTTGCCGCTGCCAGTTTCACCCACGATGCCGAGGAATTCGCCCGGCTGAACCGACAACGAGACACCGAAGACGCCCGCGTCCTCCCGCGCATAGCGGAAGGTGGCCTCTCGAAATTCAACCCGAGATCCGGAATCAGCCGCCGGAAGCTGCGGCGTGCTGCCGCCGACTCGCTCCGGGGTCAGACTGAGCACGGCGTCGATGAGTTCATGCTCGGCTTCAACCCGCGCTCGGTTTCCCTGCAGGGTCAGGAGGCGCTGCATGGACGCATAAGTTCGCGGAACCAGCGCCACCGTCACGATGAGCCCGCCGACTGACAGGTGATCGCCAGCGATGAGAACGGCGCCAAACCCAAAGACTGCTGCGGTAACCAGGACCTGAGCAGCCGGACCGATGTGGGCAATCACCAGGTCGTGGAGGACGACGGTCTTGGCTTTCACCTGCCACACACTCTTGATCCATTGAAGCCATCGACGCTGCTCGCGCGTCGTGGCGTCGAACACGCGGACGACTCGAATGCCCGCCAGCACTTCTTGGAGGAATACTTGCCCTCGTTCGAGACGACGCCCCAACTCTCGATCGAGGCGCGTCGAAAGCGGTCCAAGACGAGTGGCGCCAAACGTCACCGCGGGGATCGCGGTGAGCGCGAGGAGCCCTAGCCGCCAGTCGAGCACCAGCATGGCTGTCGCCGCGGCCGCCAGCACAAAGGACTGCGACACCGCGGGGAGCAGCGACTCTTTGACGTACATGTCACCTATCCGCCCACATGATCTGGTGAGTCGAAATACCAACTGCTCGGTCGGAATCTGCTCGAGCTCCTCGAACCGGGCGGTGGCGACGCGGTCGAAGGCGCGTTCGCGGAGGTGCATCGATACACCCTCGCCGATCGCAGCCCGCGCATAGGTCTCGACCGACGCGAGGATGAGCTGCGCAAGTGCCGCTCCGGCCATCCCGCCGGCGAGCATCGCCGCCAATTCGAGGTCACCGCCGGGCAGAGCATGATCCACTAGGACGCCGACAAGCACGGCTGGCACGATGCCGACGGCCGCACCGCCCAGCATCAGCCCGACCGTGATCGCAACGGCCCGCCAACGCCGACGAAGCTCCTGCCGCACGACGGCGGCCGACTTCAACGCTATGGAATCTTCTGGAATGGTGGCGATTGCTGGTGGAGGAGTCCGCGGCGTCAGGACCTCAATAGTCTGACGGCGCTCGCCACCGGCGTCAGTGCCGATTCCCGCCGAGAATTCCGCAAAACGCAGCTATAATGAAATGTGCACCAAAGAACTCTTTGCCACCCCGCTCGCCGTCGTGCGACCCCCAGCGCAATACCTACGACTCCATCCCGTCTGGACAGCCAATATCATTCCATCGCGGGCGCAGCCTAAAGACACCATGCCAAACCACCAATCCGTGCTCCTCAAGGCGACTATCACATCCTTCGAAAGCAAGACTATGAGCGCTATCCAAGAGCTAATTCTCACACCAACCCAATACAGATATCCAAATCATCAGACCACCGGCTATAACACTCACTATATTTCAGGTCCACTGACCACTATCACTCCAATGACCACACCTAACCCGCAAACCACTACTCCTCCTCCACGCTTCACCCGCCAATGACACGAATAACTACAGGCCGAGGTCTCTCACCGGACGAAGCTTTTGGACGCCTCCTCGACTACGGACTCTTTGCCGAAAAACTTCCCCCATGCTTCACATCTCAAGGCCTTTCTCAACATATACCCGCTCATCTCCTGGACATTCTCACCGAACCTACCGACACCAGACTCAAGAAATTGCTCAAGAACACGGATCATGATTTCATACGATATGAATCGCTGAGCGACACCTCACTTCCGCGACAGATCGGAATCCCGCACCCGGAAAGCTATCTCATTCAAAGTCGCGCACTAAAACGTTACTGACCAAAAATCAAGAGACACTGTGCTAAACCAAGAATCCTCTTCAGTCGCACATACGTACGCCAAATGCGCGGAACCCGCGTCTTCAAGATGAATTACCACGGAATCGACCGCGACGAGACTGAAGAAACAGACATTAGCAATATGACAGGCGCAAGATTTGTAGCACATGCCGACATATCAACATGCTTTCCGAGCATCTATACGCATTCAATTCCTTGGGCTTTGCACGGCCGCAGTAAAGCAAAAGGGAATTATTCACTCGAACTCGCAGGCAATCTGCTGGATAAAGTCACCCAAGGCCTACGCGATAGACAGACAAATGGCCTGCTCATTGGGCCGCACACGTCCAATGTCATTTCTGAAATCACCCTCACCGACATCGACGCCAAGCTCACCAAGAAAGGCTACACGCGTATTTCCCGGCACATTGACAACTATCACTATTATGCCGCCACTCAGAGTGAGGCGGAACAATTCATACGCGACTTAGGTATATTGCTACGCGGATATGAACTTGGCCTAAACCAACGCAAGACAAAGATAGCCCCCATGCCACGCCCAATTCGCGAGGAATGGCTCCGGGAGTTACACGGCTTTCCGTGGCCAAACGCAGGCACTGCCGTTCGGTTCACCAAGGTTCATGAATTCCTAGACTTAGCCCTAGATCTAGCGCGAAATGCCGGGGCATATCGCGTCTTGAATTACGCCATCAAGATGGTGCCCAAGAATCTTGACGATCGCGCTAGAAAGCTATTTGTACAACATGCCACTAATCTTACGCTTTTACACCCATATCTGACGCCAATATTGCACAGGAGTGTTTTTGAGAAGCAGCGCTTTAGCGGCATTGAGACGATCATTGAAGGATTTGCTAACGAGCTATTGAGCGTAGGCATGCAAAGAATATACACGGATGCGATTTCTTATGCGATATATTTTTCCCTCAAATACCAGCTATCGCTTTCGAAATGCGACGATGAACTGTGTCAGATTATCCCAATCGATGACTGCCTTTCCTCCGTGTTGCTGTTGGAATATGCAAGATCTCAACAACTATCGGTTGTGCAGAGAAGGATATGGAAGCGAGCAGACGAGCTCAGGAAATACGACAGGAGAGATCAGGATAGATTCTAGCTTCTCATATATCAGGTGTCCAGAGCATCAACGCTAGATAGTCGGGGGCAGAAGTTTTTGGCTGAATTAAAAAGGAAGCGCTTCGAGTTCGTAAGAATCTGATTCCACAATCTCACTGCGAACACTGGTGATCTGTAGGGCCCAGCAGATTCCGCACAATCACGTAGGTTCCCTCCGCGTGGGTTCGCTTAGAGCACCCCGTCGCCGCAGCGACGCGGCGGCTCGCTGGGGATTTCATCCAGAATGTGCCTCCTGCTGGTCCGTTGTCCGCACCGTTGCAGCATCTCGCCAGGTGCCTCCGTGGACACTAGGCGCGCCGCTGCCGACAATCGCCGACCTCGTGGCCAGATCGAGGGCGCAGTGAAGCTCGGCTACTTCCACAACGGTCACTTTCCGCCGATCGAGTTTGAGGACTTCGTGCGCTGGGGCGCGGCCAACGGCTATCAGGTCATTGACGTGCCGCTGTTCCAGCCCAACGCCCGCGCTATCTGCGAGCGGCACGGCCTGGAGCCCACGTCGACGACGGGCATGGTCTGCCAGCCGATCACGGCCGATGCGGCGACGCGAGCGGAGGCGGCGGCCGAGGCCCGTCGGGCGTTGGACTACGCCGCCGCCGAGCAGATCCCGATCGCGTGGCTGGGCCATCAAATGGCGCCCGACCTGGGGTTTGACGCCAACGTGGGCCTGTTCGCGGAGGGAGTAGCGCCGGTGCTGGACGACGCGCAGCGGGTCGGCGTCCGCCTGGTGATGGAGAACTGGGCCGACGGCGGACGCAACCTGGCCTACGCCCCGGCGCACTGGGCGGCGATCTTCGACGCCGTCCCCCACGAGGCGCTGGGGCTGTGCTTCGACCCATCGCACCTGGCATGGCTGGGCATCGACTATCTGCGCGCGGCGCGCGAATTCGGCTCGCGCGTCTATCACGCGCACGCCAAGGACACGGTCGCGGGGGTGAACATCGGCGCGCCCGTGGCGGCCGACGACCTCGACAACGACATCCTCACCTACAGCCTGGGCGGGTCTCACGCCTCCGAGTTCGAGATCGTGGCGACCACCGGCCAGTTGCGAACCAAGTCGGCCCTCGACCACGAGACGAAGCCCGCACGCCGGGTCACAGTTCGAGCTGAGGACCCATCCGGCGCCGCCGCCGCGATAATCGTCACCATCACTGTCACCGACGCCGACGATGACGGCACGGCATCCCTGTCGTCGACGCAGCCGCGGGTTGGGACGACGCTGACCGCGCGCCTGATCGAGCCCGACGGCGGCGTCTCCGGCCTGACGTGGACCTGGGAGCGCTCGCCAGATCAAGGCTTGTGGACAGTGATTGGCGGGGGTGCTTCGGCCACCTACACGCCCGTGGCCGACGACCTGGGCCAGTACCTGCGCGCCACGGCCTTTTACAGCGATACATTCGGCTCCGGAAAGATCGCCAATGCGGTCTCGGCCAATCCGGTGCAGGCCACGGCTCCGCCGCCCCCACCTCCGCCGCCTCGCGGACCGTCGGGTCCACCCGCCCCGCCGACGCCACAGGGTGTCATCGGCGCCACCGACTCGGCGACGGCTTTCGAGCTGCCCGGCGACCGCCTCCTCATCCAGCGCCATGACGTGCCGGACGCCTCGTTGGAGCTGGCGATTGGCTCGATCTCCGCCGACGGGGTGACCGTCGTCATGGCCGGCGTCATTCGCGACACGCCCCTGGGTCAGACCTACATTGTCGTGCGGCGGGAATCCGACGGTCGGATCGTACGGCGCTGGGTTCCGCCGTACAGTCCCCTGGTCTCCCAGATCCCCTGGCCCGTCGTGAACACGCAGTACACCGTCCCCGTGGGCGTGATTGGTGCCATTCCGCTCGACGATCAGTTCCCCGAGCCGAACCTGCTGGTGCGGCGCTTCGACGGCGGCGACGACCGCATCTTCAGCTACGACGCGGACCTGCAACAGTGGCGGCACGTGCCCGACATCCCCACGTTTCAGGCCCTGGGCTTCTATTGGTGCAATGTGACGGCGGCGGACGACGCCTTCTTCGGGAGGATCATCGAAGGGCCTCCCTATCCGGCCAGTGATCGTCCCGCCCGCGGCGACTATCCGAACTGTCTGACGTCGTAGGAGGGCATCGGCTCGAAGCCGCCGGGCGGCCAGCCTGTCAGGGCGGTTCGCGAGGCGCCCTTGCCTCGGATCGCTGCAACTACCGGGCCGGGGCGCGCGATCGGTCCTCAGCCGACGGTTAGGCCAACGGACGAGGCCGCGTCCACGAGGTCCTGCCAGGCATCGTCGTGAACCGGGATGCCCTCGCGCTCCCGCTGGGCGCGCGTGCGGGCCTCCAGATCGCCAGGCGCCAGCACCTCGGCGAATCCCGGCGCCGGCGGCACGGCATGAACGTCCGCCATCATCTGGGCCGCCCCGTGCAGATACGCGCTCGCGTCGCGGACAAGGTCGGCCTTGATGGCCAGCATCGTCACTCCCTGGTGGCCCATGATCACGCCGCCCCGACCCTCCTCGGCGAAGTCGTCGGAACCGGAGAAGATGCGACCCAGGAACTCCAAGCCCATCATCAAGGCATAGCCCTTGTGCGCGCCGAACGGCAGGTGCCCGCCGCCGGCGAAGAACGCGTCTGGATCGGTGGTTGGGTTTCCGTCGGCGTCGACGATCGAGCCGGGCGGCAGCTGCTGCCCGCGCCGCCGCGCGTTGACCACCTTCATCCCGGAGACCGCCGTGGTCGCAAAGTCGAACATCATGGGCGCCGCGTCGGCGACTGGAAAGCCCATGGCGATCGGGTTGGTGTGCAGCACCGGGGTGCGTCCGCCGTAGGGCACGGCCGAGGGTTCCACAACACCGAAGCCGCCGGCGCACACCATCGAGATCAGGCCCTCGGCCGCCGCCATCTCCACGTAATGACCCAGGCGTCCGATGTGATGGACCTGCACGATCCCGACGATCGCGATGCCGTTTTCCGTCGCCCGCTCGATCGCGAGCTCCATAGCGAACTTGGCGGTCACCTGGCCGAACGTCCAATTGCCGACGACCAACGCCCCGGCGCCCAGGTCACGGTCGATGACCGGGCGCTCACGCGGCAGCACCTCTTCGGCCCGGATCGCCTTCACATAGTCTGCGACCTTCATGGTGCCGTGGGTGTCGACGCCGCTCAGGTCCGCGCGCACGAGGTGATCGGCGACCTCGGCGGCGTTTAGCTCGCTTGCTCCGGCCGCCACCAGGACATCCCGCGCGATTTGCTGAAGGTCGTCTGCTTGCTTGCGCATCATTGGCTCCTTTCCCCGCCCAGGCGCCGCCGCCATGTCGGCAGGCCGTCGCTGGAGTAGCAGCCGCTAGCCTACCCGGCAGTCGGAACGGAGGCCGAAGCGCCGCTCGGCCCCGTGCGGTCGCGCAGCGAGCGGCGATTGGGAGGGCGTGAGCCCTGCCTCGCCGCAATCCCGCGCGGTGGCGGCAGCGGCCGGAGTTGCGGACCTGCTACACCTAGCCGCACTGATCGCGATATCGGGGAGTGACGCACGTGGGCTACGGACTCGACGGCAAGGTGGCCATCGTCACCGGCGCGGCGCGGGGCATAGGGCTCGCGATCGCCCAGCGGTACGCGCGGGAGGGGGTGGCCGTGATGGTCTCGGATATCGACGCGGCCGCGGCCGCCGAAGCGGCGGACCTCATCCGGTCGCATGGAGCGCGCGCCGCGTCCAATCACTGCGACGTGCGCGACGAGGAGGCCGTGCGGGCGTTGTTCGACGCGACCAACCAAGAGCTAGGCGCGATCGACATCGTTGTGAGCAACGCCGGATACGGCTACGCCTCGCGCATCGTCGACACCACCGTCGAGCAGTGGGACGACCTGTTCGCCGTGAACGTGCGCGGCGTGTTCCTGTGTGTGCGGCAGGCGGCCCGCCACATGCAGCCGCGCGGGCGCGGCTGCATCATCAACATCGCGTCGGCGGCGGGCAAACAGGGGCGGGCCTATACGACGGCCTACGGCGCCACCAAGCACGCCGTGATCGGGATCACGCGCTGCGCGGCCCACGAGCTGGCGCCGCGTGGCATTCGGGTCAATGCGCTCTGTCCAGGCCTGGTGGAGACGCGATTCTGGGAAGGGTTGAACCCTCAGCTGACCGCACTGGACGGCGACACGGCCGCGTCGGCCTGGGAGCGAACCCTGCGGCGCATCCCGCTCGGGCGCCATCAGCGGCCGGACGACGTGGCGAATGCCGCCGTAATGCTGGCCTCGGACGACGCCTCGTACATCACGGGCCAATCGCTCAGCGTCGATGGCGGGCTGGTGATGCAGTAAGCGTTGCTCAACCGGCCGGGAACCGACCGCCGCGATTCCGACGAACCGAACCACAGGGTCCCGACGGCGGCGGCGCTAGGCGGCCACAAGAAACGCTCTCGCATGGCACGGTCGCCTGGTCCGGGAGAACCAGCGTTCAGCTCGAAACCGCACCACAGAGAGAGGCTTGCGATAGATGCTGACCGAACCCGCGTGGGCAGAGGCGTTCGCCGCCTACGAGCGGCTCGTTCCGGAGCAAGTGCAAGCGCTTCAAACGCTGGTGCGCATCCCGAGTCCGCGCGGCGCGGAACGCCCGGCGCAGGAGTGGATCGCGGCGCGGATGCGCGAGCTTGGCCTCGCCGTCGAGCTCGTCGACTGTGATCCGCGGAAACTTCGGCACTACCCCACGTGGACCCCGACCGAGTGGGACTACGCGGGACGGCCAAACGTGGCCGGCGTCTGGCGGGGAACTGGAGGCGGGCGATCGCTCATCTTGAACGCCCACTGCGATACGACGTCCGCCGAGCCGGTCGAGCTCTGGAGTCACGATCCGTGGGGCGGCGAGATCGTCGGCAACCGCCTGTTCGGCCGCGGGGCGGCGGACGACAAGTGCGGATGTTGCGAGCTGCTGTTCATCGTCCGCGCCCTACAGGACGCCGGCCTGCGTCTGAAGGGAGACTTGATCCTCGAAACTACCATCGATGAGGAGTGCTCGGGCAATGGATCGCTTGCGCTAGCGGACCGCGGCTACGAGGCGGACGGCGTGTTGATGATCGATGGCGGCGGCCTGGGACGCGCCGCCGTCGCCCACCCCGGCCACATTGCGTTCCGCGTCACCATCCACGGGAGACCCGCGCCGTACGTGGCGGCCGCATACGGCGTCAGCGCCATCGAGAAGGCGTGGGTGATTCTCCAGGCCCTGCACGCCATGGAGGCGCGCAAGAACCTTGAGATTCCGCCCCGGTTCGCGGAACTCGAGCACCCGATTCATGCGAACGTGTACGAGATCCGCGGCGGTGAGTGGGTGGGCTCGGTAGCCGGGAAGTGCGTGATCGAGGCGACCATCGGATTCATGCCCCCTCAGACGCTCGAACAGGCGCGCGCGGAGATCGCGGCGACCGTCGCCGAGGCGGCGTCGTCAGACGCCTGGCTGCGGGAGCACGCGCCGGACGTAGCGTTTACAGGATTGGCGGTCAGGCCGCTCGACTTGGGCGATGACAACCCGGTGGTTGTGGAGCTGGCCCGGGTCCACGAGGCCGTGATCGGGAGTCCCTTGAAGCCAGTTGCGATCACGGGGTTCTGCGACATTCACCAGCACAGCATCCGGCAGCCGACGCCGGGCTGCCTCTTCACCCCGGGCGGTGGAGGCGGCTCACATGCGGTAGACGAGTATTTGGACCTTGACGACATGGCGCCCGCCACAAAGACCGCGCTGGCTTTCGTCATGGAGTGGTGCGGCGTCGAAGGCATCACGCCGTGATCCGAAGGCCCGAATAGCCCGGCGCCGGCGGTCCGCCGTGTGGTTCCTTCGGTGGATTCAGGACGAGCCTTCGATGGACTAGGGACCGGCTCTTCGCTGCGCCGGGGTGACGGGGCGGGGCTGGGTTGACGGGCCGCGGAGGTCCTGCCCCACCCTCATGTCATTCTGAGCGAAGCGAAGAATCTCATGGGCGCCTGCCTGGCGGAGGCGCTTCCGCACGTCCGTAGGCCATCAAATCCCTCCGCCCCGCGTCGGAGTGTGACCTTCAAACGGTTTCGGCGATCCGAGGCAAGGGCGCCTCGCCTGTGCAGATGGCGGACGGCGTCAGCACCAACCGCACCTTCACCGAGCTGGTCGTGGTCCCCGTTACGCTTGCTGCGGCGCCGGGGCCGAAGGTGTTGCGCGCCCGTATCTCCCAATGGAATGTGAGGCCGGCACCAAGGTTGTAGGACGTTACGCTGGTAGTCGTCGCGCCGCTCCCCGGAACCAGCGTCCAGTCCGGTCGCCAGATCATTTCGCCCGCGAAGCGTGCTCGGAAATCGTAGCCCGTGATGCTGGAGTCGTCCGGATCGTCCCAGATCAGCCGCAAGACCCCGTCATTGCGGTCGACCCGCAGGTTCGCGGGGGCAGCGGGCGGCTCGGCGCCGTTGTTCCCCAGGTCGCCGACGGTCTAGGCGTCCACCACCGCGGTTCGGTTGGCGTCGGCCGTGACGGCGGAAGCGGCCGGTGCGGTCGAGACCAGGCTGAGCGCAGCGTCCGGGGGCGCGGCGGCGACGGCTGGGGATGCAAGCAGCCACACGGTGGCGGCGCCCACCAGCGCGACCACCAGCATGGTGGCGGTTGGAATGCCAAGCCGTGCGCGCATCATGTCGATCCGCGTCTTGCGGGCGCGGTTGCCGCGTCGCGCCCGCCCATGCTCGGCATTGTAGGCACGTTACAGCCTCCCGCCCTGACAGAGCGGTGGACGAACGGCCAGGGGACCTGATCTGCGGCGTCAAGTCCACGCCGGGCATCGCCGGGCTGACGACGGGACTCCGTCGTTGCCAGGTGCGCGTGGGGCCGAGGTCAACCGGTCCAAGTAGACTTCGCGGACGGCGATTCCCGCCGCAGGCGTGAAGCATGAGCCCGGGGCGATCGGTGCGGCGGATTCCGGTTCCCGAATGGCCGCGCGCCGAGCTGACGGTGTTCAACTTCGTCGGCGAGCGCGCCGGCCCAAGGGTGACGGTCTTCGCGGGGATGGGCGGCACCGCCTACCCGGGAATCGAAGCCTGCTGGCGCCTTACGCAACAACTCAAGAAATCCGAGATCAGCGGCAGCGTGCATGTGATTCCGACGCTGGACGCGGCCGGGTTTCTGGATCGCTCGATGCACTTCTCGCCGCTCGACGACCGCTCGATCGCGGCTGCGTTCGACGAGCGGCAAGGCACCGGACCACCAACGGATGGCAGTGCGGGCGCGGCCATCGCCGGCGCGGTTCGGGACGAGCTCGCGAGCAGCACGTTCCACATCGATGTGCGCGGCGGCGAGGTCTCCGAGCTGCACGCCCACTGGGTCGCCGCGCTCCCCTCGGGCGCGGATTCGGGCGCCCTGGCCCAGCGCGCCGCGACCGCCAGCGGCGCCGACTATCAGGTTGTGCTCCGGGGCGGCATCGAGCCGCCGATTTCGTTGGGCACGGCGGGGCTCGCGGCTCGCATGGGCGTGCCCGCGGTCATTCTCTCGACCGGCGGTGTCAACTACGACCTCGACCGGGACGCCGAGAACCTGCTGGCGGATGTCCTCCGCGTGCTGACCGCGGTCGGCGTGCTGGCGGGCGCCCCAACAAGCCGGGATGCGCCTCGCGCGCTAGGACCCAGGTCGTGGACGCACCACGCACGCGGGCGCGGCTCATGGGTGCCGCGGGTCACGGCCGGTCAGCAGGTGCTGGCCGGGCAGCGCCTCGGCCAGGTCCGGGATTACTTCGGCGACGTGCTGGAGGACATCCACACGCCGATGCACGGGCGCGTGCTCGCGCTGACGACCGGCATGGCCGTGGACCCGGCGCCTCGAGCGGACGGCGACCAATGGCTCGCGCGCACGTTGACGATCGCCGAAGACCCGGGGACGCCATGGGCGACGTAGGGCGTCGGCCGACGCACCGAGAGGTGCGCACGGGAACCTCGCGCCCGGCGCCGCCAACCGAGCGTTTCGCCGCGCCGCGGATGCGCGCGGGCGCGGAAGTGGGCTCGGAATGAGCTCGCGAGCTGGCCGAAAGACCTCCGAGGTCAGGCGTCTCGTCCATCGCTCCGGCGATGAGGTGGAGCTGCCGGTGGGGCGAATCGTTGGCGCTCGTTCGGGACCCCGCTTCGGCGTGTCCGCGGGCATGCACGCGGGCGAGCCCGCGGGTGTGCGCGCGGCCATGCGCGTGTGGCAAGAGGTCGATCCAGCCGACCTCAGCGGCGAGCTGGTCGTCATCCCGATCATGAGCACGCGCTCCTTCTTCGCGCGCTCGATGCAACTCGCCGCGGCCGACGAGCGTGAGGTTCACGGCCAGGCGGTCGGCCGGCCCGAGGCAAGCTACTCGGAGTTCATGATCGACGCTGTGTTCAATGTCCTGAAGGACCTCGACTTCCATGTGGATCTGCACGCGGGTGAGCACGTGCAGGCGCTGGACCCGTGGGTGCGCGTGCCCGAGCCGTCCGACGAACGGTTGCGGCTTGAGACCTGGAGGCTGGCGACTTGCTTTCCGGTCCCGTATCTCCACCCGATGCCGATGGACGATTCGGGCTCATCCTTGCCCGCGGCGCTGTTCGACGCCGGGGTAGCCAACCTCTGGACGGAGATCGGGCAGAACGCGATCCAAGACGAATCGGACATCGATGGGCAGTACCGCGGGGTGATGAACGCGCTGCGCCGCTTCGGGCTTCTCGATGGCGAACCGGAAGATCTGCCGCGCCACGAGGTCGTTGGTCCGCGCATCTGGCGGCCGCTGGCCGAAGCCTCCGGTTACTGGCGGCCGCACATCCGCGCGGGTGAGTGGGTAACGGAAGGGCAGCTGCTTGGCGAGCTCTTCGACTTCGACGGCGCGCGCCTCACCGAGTTCGTCGCGCCGTGGGACGGCCTCGTACAGCTGGTGTGGACCAGTCCGGCCATCAACGTCGATCGGCAGCCGCATGGATATCAGTGGCACCAGGGCCTGTTCGGGATCGTCGAGGTGCGCGGGGAGCGGGCGCCCGTCTACTAGCGCGTCCTAGCCCCGAGTAGACGCGGCGCATCCGCCGCCGCGTGGCCCGCCGCCCGCTAGCTGGCGCCGCGGGCGCTCAGTCCTCGCAGGTCACGACATCGTCCGGCGTGTTGTTCGGCGCCAGGAAGCACATCATCAGCAACGGCTGGTCGCTGAGCACGCGGATCGCATGCCGCTGGTCCTCGGCCGCTAGCAGAACCGCCCCAGGGGCCGCCTTCTCCACGCGCCCGCCGCCAAAATCGAACTCGGCCTCCCCCTCATGGATGACAAACACTTCGTTTCCGCGATGGCGGTGCGGCGAAAGGTAGGTACCCGGCGACAGACGAAGCAGCACCGCGCGAAAGTCCGGGCCGGAAGCGAAGACCTCCCGCCACGGCCCATCGCCATTCCGCTGCTTGAACGCCGGGATCGCATCGCTCCGGACAGCACTCACACCCCGTGGCTCGATGTTCCGCATCGGCTCGTCGGGCGAAGAGCCGCTCATCCCGACGCCTTGCCGGGGTTCTCGTTCATGCCCAGCTCACCGAGGTCGCTCCGGCCTCAACCGTACGTCGCCGCACGCTCGCGCGGGCGTCCCCTGAGCGCGCGTGCGCAGAACCGGAGGATCACTCCGGGTAGTGGCAAGCGGCCCGCGCGCCTTCCATCGCCTGAAGCACCGGAAGTTCCGTGCGGCACTTGTCCTGAACCTTCCAGCAGCGCGGGTGGAAGGGGCAGCCCGGCGGGACGTTGGCGGCGCTGGCGGGCTCGCCCTGAAGGCGGATGCGGGCTCGTCCGCCGGGCTCGACCCGCGGCACCGCGGAGAGCAGCGCCACCGTGTACGGGTGCCGCGGATGTCGAAACACCGCAGCGGTCGGCCCTTCTTCCACGATCTTCCCGAGATACATCACCGCCACCCGGTCGCTCAGGCGCCGCACGACGGCCAGATCGTGGGAGATGAACAACAAGCTGAGCCGCCGTCGATCGCGGATGCGCTCCAGCAGGCGCAGGATCTGGGCCTGCACCGATACATCCAGCGACGACAGCGGCTCGTCGGCGATCAGCACCTCGCTCTCAACCGAGAGCGCCCGGGCGATCGCGACGCGCTGCTGCTGCCCACCGCTCACCTGGCTGGGGAAGCGTCGGCCAAAGGTCTCCGGCAGCCCCACTTCGTCTAGAAGCTCGGCGACCCGCCGCTCCGCTTCCTCCTTCGGGACGATGCGGTTGATCAACAGCGGCTCACGCAAGGCGTCGCGGACGCGTTTGCGCGGATTGAGCGAGCCCAGCGGGTCCTGGTACACCATCTGGACGGCGCGGCTCAACTCGGGATCGCGGCGTCTCGCGGCGCTCAGTTCCTGACCGCGAATGCGGATGCTGCCGCTGGTGGGGAATTCCAAGCCCACGATCAGGCGGCCCAGGGTTGTCTTGCCGCAACCGCTCTCGCCCACCAGGCCCACCGTCTCCTCTGCGCGCAACACCAGATCAACGCCATCCACCGCGCGCAGCTTGCGCCTGTGCTCGAGGATCCGGGTCTGCGGCAGGTCAAAATCCTTCACGACCTGCCTGGCCTCGACCAGCGGCTGACGTTCGTCGCTCATGGGTAGAGGTGGCACCGGACGGCGCGTCCGGGCTCCAACTCGCGCAGCTCCGGGTTCTCCACCGGACAGCGCTCGAATCGTTGCGGGCAGCGCGGCTCGAACTCGCAGCCGGGCCACTCGCGGGTGATGTCGGGTGGCGCGCCTTCGAGTGGGATGAGGTCTTGATCGTCGCGTTCGAGGTCCGGAACCGACCGCAGCAGGGCCTGGGTATAGGGATGCAGCGGTTGATGGAACACGCGCTCCGTCGCGCCGCTCTCGGCGATCTTTCCGCCGTACATCACGATGGTCCGATCGCAGCTTTCCGCCACCAGCCCCATGTTGTGCGTGATGTGAATGACCGCCATGCCGAAGTCGCGATTGAGCTCGAGGAGCAGGTCGAGAATCTGGGACTGAATCGTCACGTCCAGCGCAGTCGTGGGCTCGTCGGCGAGCAGCAGCTTGGGCCGGTTGGCGAGGGCCATGGCGATCACCACTCGCTGTGCCATGCCACCGCTGAATTGATGTGGATACTGCTTCAGGCGCCGTTCCGGCTCAGGAATCCCGACGCGTTCGAGCAGCTCCAGGGCCTGCGCGCGCGCAGGCTTGCGGCCCACTCCCTGGTGCGTGCGTATGGTTTCGCTGAGCTGCCGCCCGACCGAAAGCACTGGATTGAGCGCCGCGATGGGATTCTGGAAGACCATTGCGATCTCCCGCCCCCGGATGCGCCGCAGCTGCTGGCGGCCGAGCGTGCGCAGATTGCGCCCCCCAAATTCAATCGTGCCCCGCACCACCCGGCCAGGCGGGTCCACGAGATCGAGAATCGAGAGCGCGGTCACCGTCTTGCCACAGCCCGACTCGCCGACGATCCCAACGACCTCGCCGGGATGCACGTCGAAGCTGACTCCGCTCACGGCGCGCACAATCCCGGTCTTCGTGAAGAAGTAGGTGTGGAGGTCCCGGACCGAGAGCAGCGGTCGGCCGTTGTCGCTGGCCGCCATCTAGATCTGACTCTCTCTCGGGCTGAGAATCTTCTGCACTTCGTCGCCCATGACATTAAAGCTGATCGCGATAATCGTAATGAGAACCGTCGGTCCCAGGAGCACCGTAGGCGCCTCGTAGATGGCAGTGATGCCCTCACCTATCATGCTGCCCCAATCCGGTCTGGGCGGCTCAATGCCCAGGCCCAGCAGACTGAAGCCGGCCGTAACCACAAAGAAGCCCGTCGCGTGGATCGCCGTCACGGTGAGGATGAGCGGCATCACGTTGGGGAGAATCTCACGGAACATGATCCGCAGGTTGCTGTATCCAAGAACGCGCGCCGCTTCGACGTATTGAGCGCCGCGCACGCGTAGAACCTCGGCGCGGAAGAACCGTACGTTCAGGGGCACGGACGCGAGCGCGATGGCAATGACGAGGTTGATCACGCCTTGGCCCAACACTGCCAGCAGCGCCAGCGCGAGCAAAAGCCCAGGAAAGGCGAGCCCGACGTCCACCATGCGCATGATCACGGCATCCGTCCTACCACCCAAATAACCGGCGATCAGCGCAAAGAACACCGCCACGACGGTGACACCGATGTTTGCCCCGACGCCGGTTGTGATTGACACTCGCCCGCCCCAGACCAATCTCGAGAAGATGTCCCTGCCCAAGCTATCGGTTCCCAGGAAATAGCCTTCCTCGCCCGGCGGCAGAAAACGCTTGACGACATTGCCGCGCAGTGGATCTTCAAGCGGGAGCCATGGGGCAAGGAGGGCGCCCAGGCTCACGACAATCAGGGGAATCAACGCCATCGTGAGCGTAGGATGGTCTTTCAGGAACAACAGCGTGCGCATGGGCCACCCTGGCCCCGACTTGAGTTCCTCGGCAGGCTGTCCAGCGTCTGACGCGGCCGACGTCGCTTGAACCTCAGTCATAGCGGATCCTCGGGTCGATGACCGCGTACGCCACATCGACGATAAGGTTGATCAGCAGATACAGAGCGGCCAGGATCAGCGTTCCGCCCATGACGACGGGGAGATCCCGGAAGAGCGCGGCCTCCACCATGAGCTGACCGATCCCCGGCCAGGCGAAGATGAACTCGAGAATGAACGAGCCGGTCAACAGCGCCCCAAATAGAAGCCCGGCGCTCGTGACCAGCGGGATCACGGCATTGCGCAGTGCGTGCACGAACAGCACCTCGCGCAGGGGTAGGCCCTTGGCGTAGGCCGTACGGATGTAATCGTCCCGCAGCACCTCGATCATGCTGTTGCGCGCCAGGCGCCAGTTGGCGCCGACGGAGGCCAGCCCAAGCGCGATCGTGGGGAGAACCATATGCCTGGCGAGGTCCCCAATATCACCACCGGCGCGCGCGCTGGAGATGCTACCGGTCGGCAACCAACCGAGGTTGATTCCGAACAAGATCACCATGCCGATGGCGACTGAGAAGCCCGGCACGCTGAACATGATCACGGGGAATAGCGCCAAGGTTCGGTTTATCAGTTGCGGCCATTGCCGGTTATGAACGATCGCGGCGGCGACGCCCATGGTCCAGCCGACCACAATCACCATGACCACCGCGGCGATCGCGATGCTGGCGGTATTGCGCAGACCGCGCAAGACGAGCTCGCTTACCTCCCTGCCCCGGCGGATCGAATCGCCGAGGTCGCCACGGGCCGCGAGCGAGAGCCAGGTCCAGTATTGAACCGGGAGCGGGTCGTTGAGCCCGTACTTCTCTTGCAGCCTGGCGACGAGCACGGGGTCACTGATATCGGCCTGGCTGATGAAGATTTCCACGGGATCGCCAGGCACGGCCTTGCCAAGCGCAAACACAACCATGCTGACCGCAAGCAGCAGCGGCACGAGCAGCAGCAGCCGCCGGACGACAAATCGCGTCATGGTCTCAGCGCGAACTCCCGCGTAGCTGACACGGGCGGGCCCCACTCCCGATGCATCTTGCCCTCAGGAGCGGGGCCCCGTCTCGTCGCCGACGTTTCCGCTATGCGGGGGCGGCCTTATACGTCCAGTGGTGCGCCATGAATGTGCCACCGGCCGTGACATTGGTGACCTTGTCATTCCACCAAGCCGCGCCGATCGTGGGAACGCTGGTCGGGACCCACGGGATCAACTCGGCGGCCAGCTCCTGCATCCGCATGACCAACGCGATCCGCTTCTGGGGATCCGACTCAACGTTCTGCTCGACGTAGAGACGGTTCATCTCTTCGTTGTCGAGCCAGCTGAAGTTGAACGGCTCGTCGATCGTCCAGCGCTGCATGCCAAAGGACGGATCGCCAAGGTTGGCCCCAACTCCGGTGTTCGCAAGGTTGAGGTTCTCCTTGTCGAACACTCCGCCTCCGGTTCGGCTGAACGGCAGTCCCGGATCCCACACTTCAAGCTCAACGTCGAAGCCCTGATCGAGCAGCCCCTGCTGCCAGAAGACCTGCTCGTCGGGCGCCGGCGAACCAGGCTGCGCGCGGTATTGCAGCTTGAACTCGGCGCGTGTGCCATCGGCCTTTGTCCACACACCGTCGCCCGCCTTGGAGAAGCCAGCCTGGCCCATGAGCTCGATCACCTTCTCCGGATCGTAGCCCACGTCCGCGGCCTCATTGAGGTACGGCGACCCGGGGAACCAGTACTTCGACCACGGGATCGTCGTCGGACCCGCGGTCGCCTCGTAGTACGTGTTCCGATCGTAGGTGTGCGAAACCGCCTGCCGCACCAGCGGATCTTGGAACAGCGGGAACGTGGTGTTGATCCAGAAGTAGCCAAGCACCAACGTCGGGAAGTACTTCGCGCTTATCCCCGCCGCCCGGAACACTTCGTTTCGACGCGATCCAGGAATCGAGATCGCCACGTCCAATTCGCCCGCCAACAGTGCGTTGAGCTGCGGGTTCCCACCCGCCTGACGATCGAAGCGTCGAACCACAATTTCCTTGAAGTCCGGTTTTGGACCCCACCAATCGTCATTTCGGGCGAGTCGAGTCTCCACGTTCGGATCCAGTTCCACAGCCTTGTAGGGACCGGTTCCCACGAACTTGCTGGGGTCGCTGTGGTACGCCGCGTTGCCGTGTTCCATCACGCTGGGCGGATGGACGATTCCCATGGTTGACAACGAGAATCGCGCCAAAATCACCGCGTCCGGACTGCTCATGTTCACTTTGACCGTACGGTCGTCAATGACCTCGGTGCTCTCGTAGAACGGAACCAACGAGACCCAGGCGAAACTGCCACCTTCGTTGTGCGGGTGGTCCGCGAAGAACGTCCGATCAAAGCTGAACTTGACGTCGTCCGCCGTGAAGTCATCGCCGTTATGCCACTTCACACCTTGGCGGAGATTGAACGTGACCGACGCCGCGTCTGGGGCAATCTCCCAGCTTTCAGCCAGCGACGGCTGAAGCGTCATGGTGTGATAGTCAAACAGCACGAGCGATTCTGAGACGTTCTTGGCGACCGAGACCTGTTCCCGGTCAAACGCCTGAGTGAGGTCGAATCCGTCGATCTGGGAAGTGGTGGTGTTTCCGATGACCAGGAGATCGGCCTTCGGGTTCTCAGCCATGACCTCGACGACCCTCTCGACGACCCTCTCTTGGACTACGACCTTCTCGACCTCGACGACCTTCTCGACCTCGACGAGCTTCTCGACCTCGACCTCGACCGGGACCTCGACCTCGACCGGAACCTCGACCTCAACCCGCCTGATGATCTCGACCTCGACCGGGACCTCTCTGACTCGCTCGACCTCAATCGGGACCGCTCTGACGACCTCGACCTCGACCGGGACCTGCTGCACGACCACGCGGTCGACCGGGACCTCCTTGATGACCTCGATCTCGACCGGGACTTCCTTGGTCACGACCTGGGCCTCGCCGCACGCGGCCAGAATGGCGGCCAACGTCGCGGACCCGCCCCCAACCATGGCCACGCGCAACAATCGGCGGCGGCTGAACCCGTCCCCACGCATGCCTTCAGACGTCATATCAATGGTCCTCCCGCGGGGCGTGTCCCGCCCCGGAACGACAGCCCGACCCCCGCACCCTCTCGGGTAACGCGCCCGGCTGCAATGCGCGGACATCCTAGCCGATTCGGCCGCTGCCCTGCCTCCGCGCGCCGACGACGGCGGCGATGCGCCGCCCGGCCTCGCGCAGAACGTCCGGCGCGGCGCCGAATGCAAGGCGCACATGCCGGTCCGATTCGCAATAGTGCCCCGGGGTCGTGGGGACCCCGGCGTCCAGCAGCGCCTGCGAAGCGGTCTCGGACGAGCCGAAGACGGAGGCCGTATTGATGAACAGAAACGGTCCACCGCTGGGACGCGCCACACGTAGACCGAGGACGCGATCGATCTCCGCGATTAGAACGTCGCGCTTCAGCTCAAATGTTTGCGCCATCTCGGTCTGAAACGCGAGCGAGCCGCGCACAGCCGCGGCTACCCCGGCCTGCGCCACGTGATTCGAGTGGAGCAGCTCCCATTCGAGCGTCTTCGTACACGCATCGATGAGCGGAGCCGGGCCGATGACGTATCCGATGCGCCACGCAGGCATCGCAAAACTTTTCGTGAAGCTGCGGACCAGCAACGTCCGGCCGGCCGCGGCCGGCGCCCGCGCGATTGAGACGTGGCGGCGACCGTCGTACACCATGGTGTCGTAGGACTCGTCCGCGATCACGAGCAGATCGTGCCGGCTCGCCAGCTCGGCGATGGCCCAGAGCTCATCTTCGCCGAGCACTACACCGGTGGGATTCACGGGTGTGTTGACCACGACGGCCACCGTCCGGTCGGTGATTGCCGCTTCCAGCCGGTCGAGGTCCCAAGCGAAGCCGCTGTCCTCGTCCATCCGAACGTACACCGGCCGCCCGCCGGCGAGCTCAACACAGCCGCCAAAGAAGAAGCACGGCGCCGGCACGAGGACCTCGTCCCCCGGATCGAGGATCGCCCGGAAGACAACATTGATCCCCTGCATCGCACCGTTGGTGACGAGAATGTTCGCGTCGGGATCCAACGCAATGCCGATCTCGCCGGCCAGATACTCGACCAGCGCCTCGAGCAACTCGGGCAGCCCACGCGACGGCGCCTCCCGGTTGCGGCTCAGTTCGGCGACCACGGCCTCGGCAACTTCGGGCGGAACCGGCCGCTCCGCGTAGGGCAGGAGCGGGAGGACATCGACGCCGCGAGCGCGCGCCGCCTGTACACGCAGCGCCAGATTCCGCGACCCGACATCGGGCAATCGCGCGACGCGATCAGCTACGCGATGGCCCGCGCCTGTGGCCGTTGCCGACCTCATCGAACCGGTACAACCCGCATGAATTCGTCGTTCCGAGCATAGCTGGCCGGGGCGGCATGAATCACAGCGGCGTGGCCCTCAGCGCGCGGCGTGCGCCGCCCCACGCGCCACGCCTTATGATCACGTGCCCGCGGAGCGTCTGGGAGGGTGGCGTCTTGTCCCGTGCCAGCAGTCGCCGGCATCGCCTTCGGGCTTCGCGCGCCGCGCCGCTCGAGACGGCCCGGCGCGCATCGAGCGCGCTCCGAAGGCCGAGCCAAGTCCGAGGAGGCCGCGGCATTGCCGCGCCGGCCGTGACCTGGCCGGCCAACGTGTAAGGGGGTTCGCCGTGACCTATCCGATCACCTTTTCGCGGAGCGAATTCGAGCGCCGCGCTGCCGGGGTCATCGAGCGCATGCGCGATGCCGGGCTGGACGCGCTGGTCGCGTATTCCGTCCGGAATAGTCAGGGTCCGGTTGCGTATCTGGGAGGCTACGAGCCCGACCTCGGCCTGCACGATGTGTCCTACTTCCTTCTGATCCCGGGCGGAAGTCCGGAGGCCATCCTGCTGACCAACGGCTTCTGGGACGATCCGGCGGAGCGCACGTGGGTGTCCGACGTGGTGATCTCCTATGACTTCGGCCCGAGCCTCATCGAGCTGTTGCCGCGCGCGGCGTCTCGGATCGGAGTTGCCGGCTACGACTCCTTGCCGGCCCCCGTGGCGCTGGCTCTGAAAGCCGATCGTCCGCAGCTCGAGATCGTGGACGCCACACGCCTGGTGTGGGAGGTCTCCAAAGTCAAGAGTCAGGCCGAGCTCGATGTCATTCGCAGGTGCATGTCAATCGACGACGAAGGAGGCCGGGCCTTCTTGGAGGGCGTCCACGAGGGCGCCAACGAGCGAGATCTGCAGATCGCGGTCGGCCAGGCCGTCATGCAGGCGGGCGCGGACGGCCTCTACTACAACCCGCAGATATACAGCGGCCCGAACGTCGCCCGCGGCATGGGCATGCGAAACGATCGCACGCTGCGGGCGGGCGAGCAGGTTCAGCTGGACTGCGGCGCAATGTACCGCGGCTATCGCAGCGACCTTTCGCGGGTCACGACGGTGGGCCGTGCGGCGCCGGAGGTTCTGCACATCATGGAATCCACGGCGCAGATGTACGAGGCCATGCTCGACGCGCTGCGTCCAGGGACATCCGGCGCCGAGGTCGCGCGCGCCGGTCACCGGTCGGCGGAGGCGAACGGGTTAGGCGACGCTCTGTATAAGCCGACGACGTTCCATAGCACGGGGCTGCTCGGCCACGGCATTGGCTGCTGGGTCCACGAGCTCCCCGACATAAGCTTTAATTCGACCGATGTGCTCGAGCCGGGAATGGTGGTCGTCTTCGAGACCATCCTGGGACGGCCGGGGGTAGGCGGGGCCAAGATCGAAGACGCGTCGCTGGTGACCAGTGGGGCCGCCGAACGCCTGTCGAGTCTGCCCGTGCGGACGTGGCAGGCGTGAGCACGCCGACCGCGCCCAGCGCCGAGAACGACGAGCGGGCCGTGTGCCTGCACGACGAGGCACCCATCGTGCTGGCGCACGACCACATGGTGGAGGCCGAGGACTTCGCGCGGGACCGAGCGGGAGGCGTGACGGCCAAGGTGGTTCAAGCCACGCTCGATGCCCGCGTCTTTGCCCCGACGCGGGCCGAGTATCAGCAGTCGCTGCACTCGACCGAAGGCTTCATGCGCGATGCGATGGAGGTCTACGACGCACTGCTTGCCAAGGTTCAGGCAAACCCCCGCGAATTGCTGGTCGTGCGCTCAGGCGCGGACGTGCGCGCCGCGAAGGCCTCGGACCGGCTCGGCCTCATTCTCGGCTGCGAAGGCGCCAAGCTTCTGGAAGGCCGCGTTGCGACCCTGCGGAACTTTCACCGGCTCGGCGTTCGTCACATCGAGTTTCATTGGGCGATTCGCAATCAGCTTGGAACCGCGCAGAACGACGATGGCGAGCCGGGCCTCACGGCGTTCGGGAGCGAGGTGGTGGCCGAAATGAACCGGCTCGGCATGCTGATCGACGTGTCGCACTCGTCGGCGGCCACCATCGCCGATGTGCTGCGCGAATCCTCGGATCCCGTGATCAACTCGCATACCGGCGCGCGCGTGTTCCACGACACGCCGCAGAACCTCTGGGACGCGCAGATCCGGGAGCTGGCGGACAACGGCGGCGTGGCCGCGGTCCATTTCGCCTCCGGAGTCCTCGTGGACGGCGACGAGCTGGCCTCGATCGCGGATGTCGTCAGGCACATCGATCATCTAATCGACGTGGGCGGGATCGACAGCGTTGGCCTCGGTCCCGACTTCGTGCTCGGTCACGCGGACCGCGACGCCCGGCTGCTCTTCAACATGAACCGAACGCCCGAGTCGTACACCTGGACCAAGGATCTGGACGATTCGGGCAAGCTGCGCAACCTCACCAGGGCGCTCGTTGCCAACGGCTACGGGGACGAGGACGTCCGCAAGATCCTCGGTGGGAACCTGCTGCGCGTGATCGACGAGGCGATGGGCTGAGCGTCTAGCGATCGACACGAGTCCGCGAGGGCAATCGCTCCGGGCGGACCGAGCGGGCATCGGTCACGCTTACCGGCAATGTCTCGACGAGATCCCCTTGCCGCCCGGCCGCCGTCACATGAACGGACACGCATCGCCCGCGGCGCGCGCCAGCTGTTACGTGCGCGGCGTGGATGCAGACTCGCGGGGGCGGCCTGCCCGGCCGTCCGGCGGCTCGCCTCCCAGCCGCGCGGCCAGCTCATTCCATTCGTCGACCGCCGACCAGGCCGCCTCGAGGGTGATGAAGACCTGCTCTGACATCCGATTCAACGCCGCTCGGTTCGATGTGGCGCCGCCGCTTTCGAGCGCCTCTCGGACCTCAGCGCTCGCCTCTTTCTGCGACTGAGCGTTGGTCGCAGCCACCCGTGAGAGATGCTCACTCGACGCGACATAGCTCGCGAGGATCTCAGACACAGGCCGCCGAGGCCCCGGATCGTCGAGCCCGCGTTCGCGCCTCGCGGCCTTGCCATACGCGGCGGGCAGGCGATGGCCGTCGGCATCCAGCATCGTGTGGGTGGGCTCGACGCTCGGCGCGACAACCAGGAAGAGTGTGACGGGCTCATCCCCCAGGGTGCGCAAGCTGTGCGCGGTGCCCTTGGTCGCGCAGCACAGCTGGCCCGCGGCCAGCGTGACGGACTCGCCCGCCACGATGAGCTCGGCCTTGCCTTCCATGACCAGGAATGTCTCGTCACCGTGGTCGTGCGCGTGGAGCGCGGCGACCTGGCCTGGTGCGAACTGCATGAAACACGCACGCATGCGCGGCGTCACCATCACGAACTGATGGTCCGTCCTGAAGTCGTACATCTGTATCGACACTAGCGATCTCCTTTCGGCCTCACGTCGGACGCGGCTGGGTCACGAGCTGTCGGGTGGCTGGACCTCCCACAAGCCTGATGGCCCACCCATTCAGGCGGGACGATACCGACCCGGCTTGTGCCATCGCAGAGGGGCGGGCCGTCGGGCTGAGGAATGGGCCTCCGACCCTCCGGTGCCCGTGAGATTCCTCGCTTCGCTTGGACTGACCTCACCCGGTCGCGGCGATTTGTACACACGGGTGGTGGCCACTCCTAGGTTTGCGCAGTCACCGCCAGTGTTACGTACCGGCGTGAGTGTTCTGCCCACAGCCGTCGTCACTGCGCTCGCGTCGACCTTCACCCAGCGACAGCGCTAAACCGGGCGCACCGGCATCCGAACTCACAGCGCCCGGCTCCTCATGGCAACCGTGGACCAGTCCTTGGAGGCCAGTAACTCCGGCTCGGACGCGAACGTCCGCGCACAGTCGACGACGCACCGCTTCCTTCAGGCACTCGCGTACGCCGTCCGCGCGCAGGGGCCAGCGCAGTCCCAAGCCGGTGGTCGGCCGACGGCCGTGTCGCCGCGGCATCTTAGTCGCGCTCTTGGGGGCCACAGCGAAGTGAACACGGTGCACTCGATCATCACGATCGGACCCGCGCGGTGGCGCCGACTCTGCGATTCGCGCTCAGAGCCCACATTCCGAATTGAACCGGGGGCCTCGTCCTTGCCAAGCATCCAAGACCGTACGCTGTGCCGCGTTGAAGTCGCCCCCGAGCAGAACACGCTTGGTCACCACGCGTACACTCCGATTCGGAGGAGCTGTGCGGCCTCCACGTGTGACACGCGTGCACAGCGCCCAAGGAGCAGTGTCGTGGCCCGTGTGTTCGGGTTCGGCCTGCTTGTGTTTGCGTTCGCGTCGGTAGTCGGCATCATCCTGTACGCCACGAGCGTCGGGGATGCAGCCGGCCTCGACGTCAACCAGCAAGGCTGGATCGCGTTCGCAATCGGCGTGCTCTTGACGCTTGGCACCGTTGCGGTGCTGAGACGCCGTGCCTCGCCGACACGACCCGACGTGGCCAGAGCGGCACGCGGGCTAGACTGTCGGCCGGCTCAAACTGGCAAGGGCGCCAGCTGTGTAATCAAGGAGGCTGCTCAAGTGAATCGTCGGCACGGTTACACAGACACCGAGCTAAGCCTGCTTATGGGCCAGCGCCAAATGCTCGTCGATATGGACACGCCAGAAGGCGAAGCCAATGAGATGGCGCAGGGGACGTTGGATAAGGCAATCGCTGAGGCAAAGGCAGACGGTACCTACGACATTCCTCGCGGCCTGGGCGACGCGCTCCTCGGTCTGAACGAGCCGCCTTCTGACCGGATCGCGGATTGGGTCGACGAGAAACGTATGGAGCTGCGGAGGCTGCGGCAGGAAGGCGTGACCGACGACGACATCCGCACTTGGTGGAACATGACCAGTGTCGAGCGGCGCTTCGCGATTGAGCAAGACAACCAGGGGCATCTGGCGTACATCATGTGGGCCATTTCGGAAGGACACACGAGCGGGCCCACCAACGAAGAAACGCTTGACGAGGCGGCCGAGCTGCTGCGAGCGTCCCATCCGCTGTATGGTGATCCGGATGACACGCGTAACACGACAGGTGATGATCGCCCGCTGCCGTATGAACTCAAGGACCGCGTGAACCGTTATATCGTGCGACGGGCGGTTGATCCCCACGCCTACAAGCGCGACGTGGACGGATCGAGCACGTTCAATGCGCTCATAAGACAGGAGATACGGGCGAGCAATCTGTAAGAGGCAGTGCTCTCCAAAGGGCAAGCGAGAGATCATGGCCCGCGACTCAGCCGACGGGTACGGCCGCCTGTGTCAGCTCGCGAATCGGGATGGCGGCGGGCGCGTGCAGCACGCGATCGGCAAGCTCGTCGGCGGCAGCGCCGACGATGGGCTTGGCCAGACCGAGGAACTTGGCGCGCACCTCTGACTCCGTGAGCGGGCGACGACGGTCGCCGCGCGGATCATCGATCACGGTCTCGAATTCGATGCCGTCGGTGAGCCGTGCGCGCAGGCGGCAGCCCCAGCGCTGCGGATAGCGAGCGTCGAGCGATTCGTCGCGCCCGGCCATCACGCGAGCGGCCAAGGCACGTACGTCCGGATCGGACAGATACGGTTCGTCGAACTTGTCGGGCTGGGCGTCGCCGTGGATCAACACGACGGCCGCCGCGTAGTAGACGCTGAATTGGGCATCGACCCTGCCGACCGGCGCCCGCTTGCTCGCGGCCGGTTCCACGACCAATTCGACACCGCCGCCGGGGAGGATGGATACGTGAAGCGATTCGACGGACTCCCAAGCGAATCCATCTCGAGCACGCAGGTCGAGACACCCGTCGATCACCGGATGGATGTAGCGACAGCAGGCGTACGGCTTGATCGCAACATCCAGAATCGCGAGGCGCCCGTCGCGCGCCGGCTCGAGCAGGCCGGCGTCGGCCGCGTCGGAGTAGGCGGCCAGCGATCCGTTCGGGCCGGCCGCGATGTCATCGGGTCCGGTTAGCCCGGCCGCCGCTAGCTCCGCGGCCAGCACGCCGCCGTGCGCGGCCCAGCCGGCGTTCAGGCGCTTGCCGTCGCTGCCGTTCTGCAAGTAGGCGCTCGAGCCGGAGGCCATGCTGCCGGCCAATCCAAGGGCATGGTTAAGCACGGTTGGATCGGCGTGCAGCAGGTGGGCGGCGGCCGCCGCCGCCCCGAACACTCCGGCGACCCCGGTGGGATGGAAGCCACGCGAGTATGCGGACGGCGCGTTGAGCGCATCCCCAAAACGCATCGTGACCTCGTAGCCCGCCACCGCGGCAGCCAAGGCATCGGCCAAGGTGGCGTCCTCGCGTTCGGCCAGCGCAAGGACGGCGGGCCAGACGACGACGCCGGGATGCAGCGACGATTCGTTGGTGACGTCGTCGAGCTCAATCACATGAGCCAGGATGCCGTTGAGCAGCGCGGCCGTGGCCGGTTGGGCCCGCCGCGCGAGGGCGACGCTGCTCGGCCCCGTTTCGCCGATACGATCGAGCGCTCGAAGCGCCGCGCTTCCCGCGGGCTCCGCCGTGCCGCGCAGCAGAACCCCGA
Source organism: Chloroflexota bacterium (assembly GCA_965247475.1). Classification (GTDB taxonomy): domain Bacteria; phylum Chloroflexota; class UBA11872; order UBA11872; family UBA11872. Next base: position 734,161 of record OZ252016.1, on the reverse strand, counting down.
GGTGGTCGAGCAGCAGCTCGCGGGCGCGCCGCTCGACGGCGGGCGCAAGATCCCACGCACGCAGGCCGGCTACGGCGGTGGCAAGGTCAAGGGTCGGGTTCGGATTCATGGGACCTGCCCAGAGCTGACCGGCTCCATATTGCCGCACAGACGCGAGTCGCGCGCGGCCTCGCGTGCGACGGCGCCACGCTGGTGGATCGGAAGCAGCGCGCCGTGCGTGCTGCTCGCGCCAGACGGAGTATCCTCAGGCGCGCGTTGCCGCCGTCCACCGGTTTGCCCTATGCCGCACCCCGAGCCGAACTGGGATCGCATCGTCACGACCTGCCGCTTCGAGGAGCCCGACCGGGTGCCGCTGATGGACATCGTGACGCCCGGGCTGCAGAAGAAGCTGACCGGGACCTCGGGCGGGACGGGCTACGGCCTGGGGGCGACGCGTGGGGGCAGCTTTGGCAGCCTCGACGAGACCCGGTCGCCGCTGGAAGAGATGATTCAGAACGAGATCGATTTCCGCATCGCGCACCACTACGACTTCATCTGGGCGGCGCCGGACGTGGACTTTCACGGTGGGCATGTGGACGACTCGCTGGTCACGGCGGATGTGTACTCGGGCGAGTCGCGGCAGTGGGCCAACCTGCACTCGGGGCTGATCACGTCGTGGGCGGACTTCGAGCAGCACCCGTGGCCCAAGCCGGAGGACGTCAACTACGCGATGCTGGATGCGGCCGAAGGCCTGGTGCCGGACGGGATGAAGGTGATCGGCGCGCGCGGGCACATCTTCACCGAAGTCTGGGAACTGATGGGGATGGAGGCGTTCGCGTTTGGCCTGTACGACGCGCCCGAGCTGATCGAAGCGCTGTTCGACAAGGTGGCGGTGCTGGTCTTGAACATTCTGGAGACGCTGCTGGACTACGACTCGGTGGGCGCGATCCGCTTCAACGACGATCTGGGGTTCAAGACGGGGCTGCTGATGCCGCCCTGGGTGTACCGGAAGTGGCTGTTCCCGCGCATGCGCGAGGCGGTGGAGATGTGTCACCAGCGCGACAAGCTGTTCCTGTACCACTGCGACGGCAACGTGTCGGAGGTGTGGGACGACCTGATGGAGCTGGACATCGACATCATGCACCCGATCGATCCGAGCTCGCTGGACATCCGCGAGGTGCGGCGGATCACGAATGGCCGGCTGGCGCTGTGCGGGAACATCAGCCAGGCGTTCCCGCTGGCGTTCGGCAGCCCGGCGGACGTGCGGCTGGAGGCGTTGCGGCTGCTGCGCGACATCGGGCCCGGGGGCGGGTATCTGCTGGGGTCGGGGCACTCGTGCCAGGACTACCTGACGGCCGAGAACTACCTGTCGATGGTCAACACGGCGATCGAATACGGGCGCTATCCGATCGACATCCCGGACGCGGTGATCGTGGAAGCCGAAGCCGAGGCGGAGCGGTCGACGAAGCACTTCGATCTGACCTACGACAACATGCCGCAACAGCCGCAGCTGGCGCGCTTCTACGATCGGATGATCACCTAGGGCTCCGTCCCCTGAGCCTGGGGTGCCCGCGGCGAGTCGCTGCGGCGCCATGCCGGCGGACGCCGGCATCCAGGAGGTCACGAAGCGCCCCTACACCTATCCCGTGCCTCGCGCCGCGCGCGGCCTGGGCTGCCCGGTCCCTTGGACCCCGGCGTGCGCCGGGGTGACGAAGCGGTCCGGCGGCGAGCCGGTTCAGGCCCTTCCTTCGGCCGCCTCGCGGATCAGACGCTCGGCTCGGACGGGATTGAAGACTCCGCAGGAGCAGAACCTGGACATGAGTCGGGCGGCCGTCGCCGGGGACTGGCGCCCCTCCTTCACCCGGAACGCCAACTTCCGGCAGTAGTCGAACGACAGCATCCCGTGACCGCACATGGTGGAAAGCTCCAGCACCGATCGGTCGGGCAGGCGGTCAAGCGCTCCGCGGAACAGGAGCGAGTACTCCACGCTGTGCCGGGTAATCCCGGCTTCCTCACAGCACGATCTCGCAATGTCGGCAAGCCCGCTGACATTCACCGATATCCCAATGTCCGCCTTCTTCAGGTCGCTCAGGAGCGCCGTCACCGCCTCTTTGTTGTCGTACGTCGCCGCGATGGTGCTGGGTGAGTCGATCTCGTCCACGACACGCTGCGGCTCCGCGTCCTCGTTGCGACCCAAGATGTACTGCATCATGTTGAGCGATCTCGACGGCACAAACTGGCTGCCTCGAGATCCGTTTCCGACGTTGACCGGACCGTGCTTGAGGGCCAGCCGCAGGAAGTCCTTGAGCTTCTCTACGCTGTGCTGCTCGTTGTGGCCCCGGCTTGCCATGGCGAACACGATGTAGTCGTCCTTGAGACTCTCGGGCTTGCCGTAGCGATGCAGTGTGTTGGTCATAGGAGAATGCGTCCTCCGTCTTCGCTACGTGCCCACCGCGCTCGACGCGGCGATGTTTCCCGAGTGGGCAAGGTCCGAGCGACCGAGTCCGACGTTCGTCTTGGCACGCCCCAACGCATAACCGGCCTGCTCGAGAATGTCGCCAAGATCATCGTTGCCGTCCGAGTCACAGCGCGTCGAAACGCCGACGCTCACGACCGTCTCGATCCTGCTCGATACGTCCTCGACTACTTGCAGCACGCGTGCGGCGTCATCGATCGTTGTCTTGATCTCGACGATGGCCGACAGCACCTTCTCGTCCAGAATGTCCGGCTGCAGGCGCCCGGTCTGCTGATCGGTCATCAGTTTTGCGACAGGGTTGTTGGGCTCAAATTCAGCACCTGCCGCGGCTAGCGCCCGCGTCATGATCTCGATGTCCCGAAACCACACCCCCACGGTCGGCCGCCCGAATTCCACGACCATGCCAGCCTCGCCTACGCCGACCCGTCCGGTGACATCGTTGGTCTTCACTTCCTCGGTGCCACGCCCATGAACGCCCGTTGCCTCATGGGTAACCAGCGGATCGCTGAACGCCCTCCGAACCGTGCGCGGCCACTCGATCTCATCCGGGACAATGGCCGCCGTGGGGCAGATGTCCGGGTCCGGCTGGAATCGAAGTCGAAACAAGCCCAGCACGCTCCGGACGGTGCGAACGAGCACCGGGTTCAGATGCTCCTGGCTCATGCCCCGGAAGCACGTGTAGCACTCAACACATTCGTCGCGATTGACGACCGCGCGATTCGATTCACCGATGTGGATGGCGCCCATGGGGCACACAGCCACGCAGTTGCCGCACGCCACACAGAGTTTCGGGTCGATCCGCATCAATCGCCCCCGGGGATCGGCGCGCCGCCGCCATGACGGACCCGCTCGTTGAGTTTACCCGCTGCCTACTCCGCCGGGCTCTCGCTGAGCGGGATACGCCCGCGCATGCGGTCGTCTCCCGGCAGCCGCCGAGCGGGCCGCTCGGCCGGGACTAAACGAGCCGTCTCACCCGGCGTCCGGTGTCCGATCGGGAATCGGTCGGTATCCGTCGAAGAGCCGTCCCCACTCGGAGCGCAGCGCCGCTCGCACCCGTCGCCGTCCGTGCACGTTGTACCAATACCCATCGTGATACAGGCGGGACGCGAGGTACGCCCACGGCACGATCGGCGACCGCAGCAGCAATCCTTCCATCGGCCTGAGCGGTCCCCAGTGGATGGCCTTCTGGCCGCGGCTGGCGAAGGTGTCGGTGTGCACGCGCGCGTTCCAGGCGAGTTCATCGAGATCGCCGCCGACGATCTCGATCTCGTTTCGATCGGCCGTTCCCAGCCCACGCTCGTGCGCGAGCCGAATGAAGTCGATCTTGAACGGGTCCAGCCCCATCAGCCGAGCGATGGTTGCGTCGATCGACACCTGATCCGCCCCAGCGATCAGGAGGCCGCGCTGGTGGACGTCCATGCAGCGCGGGCCGGGCCCCTCGCCGACGAATGCTCCGTCGACCACGGCGAATATGCCTGGATGGATCTCCTGCTGGATGGCAAGCAGATCGACGAGCGTTTCGTGAATCGTGGCGTGGCAGTAGTGCCGTCGCTCGAACAGCAGGCCGCCGAAGGCGTTCTTCATCGCGCCCGTGATGGTGGTGAAGACGTGGGTCTTCACCGTCGGCAGGTGAATGACGTTCGTCCCGAGCAGTCGCGCGGGGATCCGAATGCCCTCGGGGAAGACCCGATCGAGCGTGAGCATCTGGTGGTTCGGCTCGTACGTGATCCAGTCGTCATCCTCGTACAGGTGCACGTTGCGAATGCCGTAGGCCTCGAGAACCGGGAGGTGCTTGTTTGCCCGCTCACCGACGTGGGCGTCGATGACGACCGTGCGGTTGTGGGCGCCGAACAGCGAATCCGGCGTGAACCCATCCGCGAGCAAGGCGCGAATGACGCCTTCGAGCTGCCAGGGCGTGGTCGAGCACGCCGGGTACCAGTGTTGCCACGAGATGTTGATCTTGAGGGCGGTCTCGGCGGCGGCATCCAGCGCGGCGGAATACCCCGCCACGCGCATTGCGCGGCCGATGTCGTCGAGCACCGCCGGCGGAGACGTCTGAACCAGGGAGACACGACTCACCGGCGAGCTTCAGACCTCTCTAGCCGCGACTCCCGGAGCGGCGGGGCATGCCCCGTACCGCGCTCCGGCGCTACATGCTGCGGATCAGCGCAGTGATGAACTGGACGTCTTCTTCGGTCAGATCTGGGAACGCCGGCATGCCCTCGCCCCCTTCGTGAACTTGGGTCAGGATGCGCTCGTTGGTCAAATCCGCAGCGGTGCGGCCGGCCAGCGACGGCCCGATTCCACCTTGCAGATCCAAGCCATGACACGCGATGCAGGCGTTCTGCTTGAAGAGTTGCATTCCCATTTCGGGGTCTGTCATCTCACCGTTCGCGCTCGGCTCTACATCCGGGGTTGGCCCTGGCTCCACGATCGGCGGGATCGTTGGAGCGACCGTGGGCTGCGCCAGGACCACTTCGTCCGCCGGGCGCGGATCCGGCGACGGAGCGGGCGGCGGCGGGGTGCGTCCCGGGGGCGGAGTGACGAGCGCGATTTCGATCGCTGGACCGGGCACGGACAAGAACATATGCGCGGCGGGGTCGACAGCCGTGCGTCCGCAGCCGGCCAGCGCGAGGGAGGCGACGGTGAGGGTCGCCGCCGCCAGGGCGAGCGCAGGCCGGGACGCGGGTCTCATACGGGTGTCTCTCCGGTTAGGCGGAGCGCGCGCCTGCCTGTGTGCCCTCGGGCACGCAAAGATCGAAGCCAATGATACGCGGTTCGAAAACGTGAGTCCCGAAACGTGCGGGTCGGGCGCCGGATTGCCTCACTCCTCCTCGTCGGCGCGGAGGCTCGCCAGCACCGACAGGTCCTCGAGCGTCGTGGTGTCGCCGGCCACCTCTCGTCCGGCGGCGATGTCCCGCAGGAGGCGTCGCATGATCTTGCCGCTTCGGGTCTTGGGCAGCGCCCCGGTCAGTCTCAGCTGTTTGGGTCGCGCGAAGCGGCCGATACGCTCGCCGACATGCATGACGAGTTCGTCGCGCATCTCAGCGGACGACTCGAAGCCCTGGCGCAGCGTGACGAACGCGGCGATGGATTCGCCGCTGATTTCGTCCGGGGCGCCGACGACGGCCGACTCGGCGACGGCCGGGTGGCTGACCAGCGCGCTCTCGACCTCAGCGGTTCCGATTCGGTGACCCGCGACGTTCAGCGTGTCGTCAACGCGCCCAATGATCCAGTAATAGCCGTCTCGGTCCCGAACCGCGCCGTCACCGGTCAGATAGATGCCTGGGAACTTGGCCCAGTACTGCTCGGTGAAGCGCTCGACGTCGCCCAACTCGCCCGGGTGCCCCGGCACGCCCCAGCCGTCGCGATAGATGCCGCGGATCGTGGCCGGCCAGGGCCGCTTGATGATCAGAAGGCCTCGCTCGCCGTCGGCGACCGCGTGGCCCGCGTCATCAACGACTTCCGGCTCGACGCCGGGGAACGGCAGGGTGACGGAGCCGGGTTTCTGAGCGATCGCTCCGGGGAGCGGGGTGATCATGATGCCCCCGGTCTCGGTCTGCCACCAGGTGTCGACGATCGGCGTGCGGCCGCCGCCGATCACGCGGTGATACCAGAGCCAGGCGGTCGGGTTGATCGGTTCGCCAACGGTCCCGAGCAGCCGCAGGCTGGTGAGGTCGTGCGCGTTCGGATGCTGCTCGCCCCACCGGATGAATGTCCGAATGGCCGTGGGCGCGGTGTAGAAGACGCTGACGCGGTATTTCTCGACGATCTCCCAGAAGCGATCCTCCTTGGGATGGTCGGGCGCGCCTTCGTACATCACGCCTGAGATTCCGTTCGCCAGGATCCCGTAGACGATGTAGCTGTGGCCGGTGACCCACCCGATATCGGCGGTGCACCAATAGATGTCGTCGTCCCTCAGGTCGAAGATCCAGCGCGAGGTCAGAGCCGTGAACACCATGTAGCCGGCCGTGGAATGGACTACGCCCTTCGGGCGGCCGGTGGTGCCGCTGGTGTACAGGATGAACAGCGGGTGCTCGGCGGAAAGCCGCGCGGGCTCGCAGAGATCCGACTGTCCGTCGACCAGGTCATTCCACCAGAGGTCGCGATCCTCCTCCCACTCGATCTCGTTCTCGCAGCGCCTGACCACAACTACGTGCTCGATCGAGGGGCAGGCACCGTTCTCGAGCGCGGCGTTCACGTTCGCCTTGAGCGGGATCACGCGGCCGCGACGCCATCCGCCATCGGCGGTGACGATCAAGCGCGCACCCGCATCCAAGACACGGCTGCGAATGGCATCGCTGCTGAACCCGCCGAACACGACGCTGTGGATGATCCCGAGGCGGGCGCACGCCAGCATCGCGACCGGCAACTCCGGGGTCATCGGGAGATACAGGAGGACGCGGTCGCCCGCTTCGAGGCCCAACGACCGCAGCCCATTCGCAAACCGCTGCACGTCACGGAGCAGGTCGCCGTAGGTGACGACGCGCGAATCGCCGGGCTCGCCTTCCCAGTAGTAGGCGACCTTGTCGCCGCGCCCGGCCGCGACGTGGCGGTCGAGACAATTGACGGTGATGTTCGTCTCGCCATCCACGAACCACTTCGCGAATGGCGGATTCCACTCCCTGAGCTTGGTCCAGGGCGCATACCACTCGAAGCCGTCGGTGACCTCGCGCCAGAATTCCTCCGGCGTTTCCAGGCTGCGGCGGTGAAGCTCCCGGTACTGCTCGAGCGACGCAATATGGGCCTTGGTCGCAAAGTCGGCAGGCGGATCGAAGATTTGCGATTGCTGTGACGCCTGATGTGCGGTCTGCTCGGTCGCCATCGCCCCCGTCCCCCTCGGACCCAAGAAGCCGGGCGAGGCTATGAAGCCGCTCGAATGACTGTCAACCCGCCGATCAGCCTCACGCTTGGTAACGATCTTTGTGAGGCCGATCGGCCTATTGTCGAGTGTCGTCCGCGGCGCCTAGAATCGAGGGCTGCGTCAGCGCAGCGCCTTTGGCAAACCCATGCTGTTCGACTTCCAGACCCATACATTCCTGAGCGACGGCGTGCTGTTGCCGATGGAACTGTTGCGCCGTTGCCACGCGCAGGGGTACACGGCCGTGGCGATCACCGACCATGCCAGCCCGGCGAACCTGGAGAGCATGGTCGCGGCGGTCAAGCGCGACTGCCGCATCGCCGAGCAGGAGTGGGGCTTGGTGTGCATCACGGGCGTCGAGATCACGCACGTTCCACCCGCGGCCATCAACCAAGTCGCTCGGCAGGCGGCCGACGCCGGCGCGGAATTGGTGTGCGTGCATGGCGAGACGATCGTCGAACCGGTCGAAGCCGGGACAAACCGAGCGGCGATCGAGTCCGAGTATGTGCATGTGCTCGTGCATCCTGGCCTGCTGAGCCCGGAGCTGGCGCAGACGGCGCGCGAGACCAGGACGATGGTGGAGCTGTCGGCGCGGCGGGGGCACTCCCTGACGAACGGCCATCTTGCAAATGTCAGTCGTGAGGCCGGCGTGCAAATGCTGGTGAACAGCGACGCGCACGCGCCCGGTGACCTGTTGTCGGAGGCGCTCGCGCGCCGCGTCGCGCGGGGCGCCGGGCTCAACGCCGACGAGACCGAGGTGGCTCTGGAGATCAATCCCATCGACTTGCTGGGAAGGCTCGGCAAGGGGTTGCCGGAGGCGTTGGTCATCCGGTGAGGCGCGGGCTCGACGGGCACGAGATGTGGGCACGGGCGCCCGCTGAGAGGGGCGGCGGCGGCCGCGCGCGCGGCCGGTCGAAGGAGTCGGATGCCGCAGCGCCCGCGCGGATTCTTCCGGTGCTGCCACTGCGGGGCGAGTACCTGTACCCAATACCGGAGGCGCTGAGCCCGTTCCTCGTGGTTCGGGAACCGTCGGTCGGGGCGATCGAGGATGCGCTCGCGCGCGATCGGCGCGTATTCGTGGTGGCACAGAAGCGCCCCGAAGAAGAGGACGTGAAGTTCGCCGACCTCCACGAGGTGGGAGTCGAGGCCAAGATCGCCCGGATGCTGCGGTTGCCGGACGGGACGACCAGCGTGCTGGTCGAGGGGCTCGCGCGCGTTCGGGCGGTCGAGCCGGCCGGGGAGACTCCGTTCCTGCGCGTCGCCGTGGAGCCGGTCGAGGATCTCGACGAAGACCCGGCTGGCGCCCGCGAGCGGATGCCGTCGGTCCTACGGCTCTTCGAGCGAGTTGTGCAGCTGAGCGACTCGATTCCAGAAGAAGCGCACATCCGCGCCATGAACGCCAATTCACCGGGGCTGATGGCGGACTCGGTGGCAGCCGCGCTGCCGCTTTCCCCGGCCGCGCACCAGCGACTGCTCGAGACACGGGATGTCGCCGAGCGGCTGACGGAAGTCCGCGCGGTTATCGACCGAGAGATCGAGATGCTCACGATGGAGCAGGAGATCCGTGAGAACGTTCGCGCGGACGTCGATGCGGAGCAGCGCGAGTACTTCCTGCGTGAGCAGCTGCGGGCGATCACGGCGGAGCTCGGCGATGCGAGCACGCAGGACGCCGAGCTGGCGTCCATGCGCGAGAAACTGGAATCCGCCGCCTATCCCGCCGCGGTGCGCGAGCGAGGGCTGCGCGAGCTCGACCGCCTCAACGCGCTGCCGCACGGCTCGCCTGAGATCAGCATGCTGCGCAACTACCTGGAATGGCTGACCGAGCTTCCCTGGAAGCGGCGGACGCGCGACAAGGCGGATGTCGCGGCGGCCGCGGATGTGCTCGACGCCGATCACTACGGGCTGACCGCGGTCAAGGAGCGGTTGCTGGAGTACATCGCGGTCCGGCGTCTCGCGCGCCGCTCGCGCAGTCCGATCCTGTGTTTCGTCGGCCCGCCTGGCGTGGGCAAGACGAGCCTGGGTCAGTCAATCGCCACGGCGCTCAACCGCAAGTTCGTGCGCGTCTCGCTAGGCGGCGTTCGCGACGAGGCCGAGATCCGCGGGCACCGCATGACCTACATCGGCTCGATGCCCGGCCGCATTCTGCAGAAGATGCGCGAGGCGGGCACCGTGAATCCCGTGTTCATGATCGATGAGATCGACAAGCTGGGGTTGGATTTCCGAGGGGACCCCGCGGCGGCGCTGCTGGAAGTGCTCGACCCGGAGCAGAACCATGGCTTTAGCGATCACTACCTCGAGCTCGCGTACGACCTCCGGCACGTGATGTTCGTGGCCACTGCGAACACGCTCGATGGCTTGCCGCCGGCGCTGGTGGACCGCATGGAGGTGATCGAGCTTCCGGGGTACGCGGAAGACGAGAAGCTGCAGATCGCGCAGCTGTTTCTCGTGCCCCGACAGCTGCGAGAGCACGGGCTGGCGACGGACTCGCTGACGTTCGATCGTGACGCGCTGACCCGCATCATCCGGGAGTACACGCGCGAGGCCGGTGTTCGCGAGCTGGAGCGATCGATCGCCACGGTGGCGCGAAAGCGTGCGCTGGCCTGGGCCGAGGGCGAGGCGGGCCCGTGGGTCACCACGCCCGCGTCGCTCGCGAGCGATCTCGGTGCGCCCCGCCATCGCTACGGCGCGGCCGAGCCGGAGGACGCGGTCGCGGTGGCGACGGCCGTGTTCGGCACCCCCGTCGGCAGCGAACTGCTCCCGATCGAGGTTTCCGTCTCACGGGGCAAGGGAAAGGTGACCCTGACCGGGTTGCTGGGAGATGTGATCAAGGAATCGGCACACGCGGCGTTGACGTTCGCGCGTGCAAACGCCGACGAGTTTGGTTTCGGGGACACCGACTTCACCAGCTTGGACGTGCATGTGCACGTGCCGTCGGGCGCGCTGCCCAAGGACGGGCCGTCGGCGGGAGTCGCGATCGTGGCGGCGTTGGTTTCGGCGCTGGCGAACCGCAAAGTCCGCCGCGACGTGACGATGACGGGGGAAATCACGTTACGGGGACGGGTGCTGCCGGTTACCCAGGTCAAGGAGAAGGTCCTGGCGGCGCATCGTGCCGGGATCGGGACGTTTCTGCTGCCGCACAGCAACCGCCAAGATATTGATGAGCTTCCTGACGACGTGCGGCGCGATCTAGACTTCGTCCTGGCGAATACCGTGCCGGACGCACTGAATCACGCGCTGGCGGCCGGCGGCTAGACGGCCGGTTTCGAACCGCCTCGGGCTCTTCAAACGCCCGAATCGTAGGGAGATTTGACCTAGTGGGCCGCGATCTCGCTATGCTGAGTGTCGATGTGCGAGCTCTCCGCGGGCCTACGGTCGGCCCGGGACGCGGCGGCTGACGCATGTTCGGTCCCATCGGCGCCCTCATGGGCCTGTTCTCGCGCGACCTGGGGATCGACCTAGGAACCGCGAACACGCTGGTCTACGTCAAGGATCGCGGCGTCGTCCTGTCGGAGCCGTCGGTGGTGGCCACCGACACGAATACGGGACGCGTGCTGGCGGTTGGCGCCGAAGCCAAGAAGATGGTCGGGCGCACGCCCACGAATATCGTGGCTGTCCGCCCCCTGCGCGATGGCGTAATCGCGGACTTCGACACGGTTCACGCGATGCTGGCCTACTTCATTGGTCGCATTCATGAGGAGTTGCCATTCTCCGCGCGGCCGCGCGTGATCGTCGGGGTGCCTTCCGGTGTCACCGAAGTCGAGAAGCGCGCGGTGCACGAGGCGAGTTTGCAAGCGGGCGCGCGTGAGGTGTACCTGATCGAGGAGCCGATGGCGGCCGCGATCGGGTCCGGGCAGCCGATTCAAGAAGCCAACGGCAACATGATCGTGGACATCGGCGGCGGGACCACGGAGGTAGCCGTGATCTCGCTCGGCGGCATCGTGGTCAGCCATAGCGTCCGTATCGCGGGCGACGAGATCGACGAGCATATCGTCGAGTACTGCCGCTCCGAGCATGGCCTGCTGATCGGCGAACGCACCGCGGAGGCGTGCAAGCTGGCGGTTGGCGCGGCGTTCCCGCTGATGCGGGAAGAGACCGCAATCGTGCGCGGTCGCGATCTTCAGAGCGGGCTGCCGCGGCAAGTCGAGCTCACGTCGGGCCAGATTCGCGAGGCGATCAGCGCGCCGGTGACGGACATTGTGGACAACATCAAGCTGGCAATCGAGGCGACGCCGCCCGAGCTGCTCGCCGACATCATGGAGCACGGGGTGTACGTGGCGGGCGGAGGCGCGATGCTGCGGGGTTTGGACAAGCGAATCGGGCAGGAGACGGATATTCCCGTGCAGATCACTGAGGCGCCGCTCGAGGCGGTGGTGCGCGGGACGGGCGTCTGCCTGCACAACCTCGAGGCCTACCGCGAGATCTTCGTGACCGGGAACGGAACCCCGTACGGGTAGCCCGTAGCGCCAATGCCAGGGGGGCAGCGTTCGGTCGTCCTGTTGCTAGGGCTGGTAGTGGCCGCCGTGGTGCTCTCGGTCTTGCACAACACAGGCGTCACGGTACCGATCGAAGGACTGGCCCAGCGGGCGACGGCGCCGATCCGGGGCGCCTTCAACGCGCTCGGCACCGGAATCTCGAACACGATCGCGGACCTGCAGCAGTTTGGTGAGCTGCGCGAGGAGAATGAGGTGCTGCGCGCGGACGTGGCCGAACTGGAGGCGGCGGTGGCCCGTATGCAGAGCACCGCGCGAGAGAACGAGCTGCTCCGCGAGGCGCTCGAGTTCGTGGGCGACCACCCCGAATACGCGGTGGTGACCGCGCCGGTTGTCGCACGCGACAGCCTGGACGTGCTGGAGACGATCATCATCGACCGTGGCGCCTCGTCCGGAATCCGGGTGGGGATGGCGGTGGTCGCGAACGGGAGCCTGGCCGGCCGCATCACGAGCGTTACCGACACCTCCGCCGACGTGCTTCCGGTTTACAGCACCATGAGTTCCGTGAGCGTGGTGGCACAGGGACCGGAGACCGAAGCGGATGGGATCCTCGACGGCGAGGGCGCGGGTTCGCTGGTGATGCGGCGCATCGAACCGGAGCAGCCGGTGACGGTAGGCGACTTCGTGGTCACGTCAGGCTTGGGCGGCGGGTTCCCGCGCGGAATCCCGATCGGGCAGGTGCGCTCGATCGAGCGCTCGGCCGCCACGGTTTTTCGCGAGGCGATCGTGGAACCGTTCATCCGCCCCGATCGCCTGCACCTCGTGCAGGTGATTCTCGGCCAGCAGGCGGAGGCGCCCGCATGATCGCGCGGGCGCCGCAGTCGACTGGATGGATGCGGTGGGTCGCGAGGCCCAGTTCGGTGGCCGCGGCGCTGTTCGTCGCGCTGCTCGCCCTGCTGCAAACCGGCGTATTGCCATTCTTCCCGGTGTTTGGCGCACGCCCGTCATTGGTTCTGGTGTCGGTGGTCGTATTCGCCAGCATGCACGTTGGCCCGCGCGCGCTTGCCTGGGGCTTCGGCGGCGGACTGTTGCTCGACCTGTTCTCAACGGCGCCGCTGGGTACGAACGCGCTGCTGTTCACGGTGATCGCGTACGCAACCGGGCGCATCGGACTGGGGCTGGACCGGACGCATCTGGTGTTTCCGATCCTGGCAACCGCGCTCGCGACGATCGTCTACTACCCTGCGTTGATCCTGATGCTCCAGATTCAGGGGTTTCAGATCGATTGGATCATGCAGGTTGCGATCCGGCTCCTGCCAGCGGCGGCGCTCAACGTCGCGGCCGCGATCGTGCTGTTTCCGTTCGTCCGCCAATTCCACAGATGGACGCGTCCGATGCCGGGTCCCCGCTTCAAGGGCATCGGAAGGTAGAGAGTCATGCGATCCGCGGCGAACGGTGAGCCAGACTGGGGAGGCGCAGGGGGTCCAGCCGACCTCGGCGCGACGGGGCGTCCCCCCAACAACACGCGGCGCGCGCTGATCCTGGGAGGCGCGGTGCTGGCGGGCAACGCCGCGCTGGCCGGGCGGCTGTGGCAGCTGCAGGTGATCGACACCGACACCTACCGCGACCAAGCGGCTCGGAACCGATCGCGCACGGAGCCGGTTCGCCCGGTCCGCGGGCTCATCTACGACCGCGATCGCGAGCCGCTGGTACGAAATCTCCCGGTGTTCAGCGTATGGGTCGCGCCCGCCGACATTCCACCGGAACACGAAGGGGCGATCATTTCCAACCTCGCGGCGCTTACCGGCGAGCGCGCGGCGGACCTCCGCTTCAAGCTGGAGGTCGCGCGCGAGGACCCGGGCCGGCCGACCCGCGTGGCATCCGGCCTCCCGCGCGAGGCGGCGCTGGCCATCGAGGAGCGACGCCGCGACCTTCCGGGCGTCAGCGTCCGCGCGATCATGCAGCGCGCCTATCCGTACGGCGACATCTTCGGGCACATCCTTGGGTTCGCGGGCCCGATTCCGGCGGAGGAGGTCGAGGCCTATCAGACGGAAGGCGTGAGCTACGACGAGGAAGTCGGACTGTCGGGCATCGAGCGGAGCTTTCAGGTCGACCTACGCGGATCCAACGGTCAGCGAATGATCGAGATCGATGCGTTGGGTCGGGAGCTCCGAGAGGTAACGTCCGAGCCGCCCACCGAGGGCGCCAACACGGTCCTCACGATCTCCGTCCCGGAGCAGCGCGCCATTCGAGAGGTCCTGGCGCGCCACCTAGCGCTGCGCGAGGACGGCGCCGGCGCGGTCGTCGTGGTGCGACCCTCCACTGGGGATGTGGTGGCGTTGATCAGCCTTCCTGACTACGACAACAATCTCTTTTCGCGCGGCGCCGTCGGGGACGAGTTCGATCGGTTGGTGAGCGACCCGCGGCGACCGCTGATCAACCATGCCGTGTCGGGCCTCTATCCGCCCGGTTCCACCTACAAGATGATCGCGGCCGGCGCGGCGCTGGAATGGGGCGTGGTGCTGCCGTGGACGAAGATCCTCTGCGAAGGGCGCCTGGTCCTGCCCAGCGGGTGGACCTTCGACGACTGGCTGCCGACGGGACACGGGCTGGTCGATCTGCAGCGCGGCATCGCCGAGTCGTGCAACATCTACTTCTACAACGTCTCGGGCGGCAACCCGTACACCAACCTCAGCGGCGTCGGCAATCGCCGACTGTCCACCTTCGAGCAGGCATTCGGGTTTGGCAGGCGGAGCGGGATTCAGCTCCCCGGCGAAGCCGCGGGACTCGTCCCCACGGCCGAGTGGAAACGCGAGAACCTCGGCCAGCCATGGGTGACCGGCGACACCTATCACGCGGCGATCGGCCAGGGGCTCGTCCAGGTGACCCCGCTGCAGATCGCGCTCATGTACGCGTCCATCGGCAATGGAGGTCACGTCATGCAGAGCCGGCTGGTCGATCGGGTCATCGACTCGAACGGTGACGTCGTCCGCCGGGTCCCAGTTGTGGAGCGCAGTCGATTGCCGCTGTCCGCAACCAATCTTGGGTTGATTCAAGATGGGCTGGTCGAAGCCGTCAACGGGAGCGACGGCACCGGCGCGCGAGCCCGATCGGCGTTTGCGACGGTTGCCGGCAAGACCGGCACCGCCGAATACAGCGGGCGAAGGAGTGGTGACGGGAAGCTGCCCAGCCACGCGTGGTTCGCGGGGTATGCGCCCGCGCACGCGCCCGAATACGCGTTTGCGATACTCGTTCGCGACGGGGGCGAGGGCTCGTTCGCGGCCGCGCCCATCGCGCGGGACATCGTCGACTATCTGATGAGCGGCGAGATGCCGCCGCTGCCGCAGCAACGACCGGATTTCGTACCGCCCGATCGGCAGCTAGTGCGGTGATCGCGAAGATTCGACGAGTGGAATGGGCGCTGGTGCTGCCGGCAGCCGCCTTGGTGGCGGCTGGAATCCTGATGCTCTCCACCACGACGCCGGCCGGGGTAGAAGGGATGGACGGCAAGGCCGCGCAGCAAGCCGTGTTCGCGATCGTCGGGCTGGCCGGCGCGCTGATCTTGGCAACGATCGACTACCGGGCGCTGCACTACCTGGCGACGCCCGCCTTCATCGTCGCGATCATCGCGCTGGTGGCCGTGGTGATCTTCGGCGACCCGCGATTCGGCGCCCGCCGGTGGTTCGAGGTCGGCCCGATCGTGGTGCAGCCTTCTGAAATCATGAAGCTGGTGATGGTGGTGTTCCTGGCGCGATTCCTTTCGAAGCGCGTCGATCGAATCCGATCCTTCCGCACGGTGGGCCTGAGCCTGGTGATCATCCTGGTGCCGGTCGGGCTCATCTTTCTGGAGCCCGACCTGGGCACGGCGCTGGTGATCGGCGCGATGTGGCTCGTGATGGTATTCGTGGCCGGCGCGCGCTGGTGGCACCTGATTGCGCCGGCGGGCATCGCGCTTGCGGCGTTTCCGTTTGGATGGTTCTTCGCGCAGGACTACATGCGCGAGCGCTTCGTGACTTTCTTTAACCCCGACAGCGACCCACTGGGCGCGGGCTACAACGTGCTCCAGGCCCGCATCTCGATCGGTTCCGGCGGGTGGTTTGGACAGGGCATCGGCCAGGGCACGCAGACGCAGTTCGAATTCCTTCGGGTGCGCGATACCGACTTCATCTTCTCGGTGCTCGGCGAGCAGCTCGGATTCGTAGGCGCGCTGGGCGTGATCCTGTTCTTCACGCTGCTGATCATCGAGGCCATTTGGATCGCGATCCGCGCCCCCGACGACTTCGGCCGCTACATCGCGGTTGGCATTGCGGCGATGCTGTTCATTCAATCGTTCATCAACATCGGCATGAACGTGGGGCTCATGCCCGTTACGGGCCTTACGCTGCCGCTGCTGAGCTTTGGCCGGAACTCACTGGTCGTCACGATCATGTCGCTGGGGGTGCTGCTGAGCATCGGGGCGCACCGGACGATCGCGCCCTACCGGCAACGAGCACTGCAGTGGGTGACGGGAACGATGCCGGCCACCCTGCGCACGCGCGGCTCGGTCTATCGGTGACCGCCGCCCGCAGCGCGGCCGTCGCGGTTCCTGCGTCGTCAGCGAATCTCGGTCCCGGGTTCGACTCGCTGGGGCTGGCGATCGAACTCCGAGACGTCTATCGATTCGAGCCGGCGACGTTCGACCAGATCGAGGCCGCCGGGAAGTTCCCCGAGCACGTACCGCGCGACGTCCGACGAAACCTGGCCTTTCGCGCGTTCAGGTCGATTGCGCCCGACGACGCCGGTCACTACCAGCTGCGGGCGTACCGGATGATTCCGCCGCAGGGCGGCCTGGGCAGTTCGGGGAGCGCGATCGTCGGCGGACTGGTCGCGGCCAACCTTGCCTTCGATCTGGACGTTCCGGTGCCCGAGCTCCTCCGGCGCGCGGCTGAAATCGAAGGGCACCCGGACAACGTCGCGCCTTCGCTGCTGGGCGGGCTGGTCGTCACGGTGCAAACCGATGGGGACGTTCGTTCGGTGCGGGTGCCGTTCCCCAAGGCCTTGAGCATCGTGCTGGTTGTCCCCGACTACCGCGTGCCCACCTACCGAGCGCGGCAGGTGCTGCCGCCCACCGTTCCGCGCGGGGACGCGGTCGCGAACGTCGGCCGAGTCGCGCTTCTGCTCGCCGCGCTTCAGGCCGGCGACTACGAGGCGCTGCAGATCGCGACCCAGGACTTCCTTCACCAACCGTATCGCGCGGGACTGAATCCGGCGCTCGGACCGAGCAGCGCGGCGGCAATGAAGGCCGGCGCATTCGGAACGGCGCTGAGCGGCTCGGGTCCCACGATCATCGGGTTCGCGCCGCGTGAGCGTGTGATCTCGGTAGCCGGGGCGATGGCCGACGCCTGCATCGACGCCGGGCATGCCTGCGAGAGCTATGTCGTGGGTCCGGCCGACGTGGGCGCGCGTCCGGCGGAGCCGCGCGACGAGGCCTAGCTGTACTGACTACACACCTGCGAGACACCTGACAGTAGCGGGACCGCCAACGAGACTTGGGGTTACCACACGCCAACGTCTCGCAGGAGGCCCCGATGGATGATGCCACGCCAGGCCCGCAGCGGATGCGCTATTCGTTCGAGTCGCGGTGCCGCGCGGTGCCGCGCGGTCGCCGCGATGGTGGCCGGCATGAGTCCGGGCGCCGCGGCCCAGGCGGTTGGCGCGGGCCGCGCGACCGGCTATCGCTGGTGGCGGCGCTACACGACGGCGGGCTGGGTGGGGCTGCAGGAGCGCCGGTCCACCCCCAAGCACCAGCCCCGGCGTCTCGACGCGGCCGCGGAGGCGGAGATCCTCGCCGCGCGCACGCGCAGCGGCGCGGGGCCTGTCACGCTCGGCGCCCTGCTGGGGCGCCCCGCCTCGACCGTGGGCAAGGTGCTGCGGCGGTTGGGGCACTCACGCCGCCCGCGCGGCCCCCGCCCCCCCGTCGTGCGCTACGAGCGCGCCTCCCCCGGGGAGCTGCTGCACCTCGATACCAAGAAGCTGGGGCGCTTCTGGCACGTCGGCAAGCGCATCACCCGCGACGGCATCCAGCGCAGCCCGCGCGCCGGCTGGCAGCACGTGCACGTGGCCGTCGACGACCACTCGCGGCTGGCCTACGCCGAGGTGCGGCCCAGTGACCGCCAGGGTGAGGCCCTGGCCTTCCTGGACCGGGCGCGGGCGTGGTTCCGCGCCCACGGGATCGCGGTGCAGGCGGTGATGACGGATAACGGGCCGGCCTATCGCTCGCACGCCTGGCGGCAGCACTGCGCGGCGCACGACCTGCGGCACCTGCGCACCCGGCCCTACACGCCCCGCACCAACGGCAAGGCGGAACGCTTCATCCAGATCCTGCTGCGGAGTTGGGCCTATGCCTTCGCCTATCCCTCAAGCGCCCACCGCACGCGGGCCCTCATCGGCTGGCTGCGGTGGTATAACCGTCGGCGCCCCCACGGCTCCCTGGATGGCCTCCCGCCCGTCAGCCGTGTCTCACACCTCTGTGGTCAGTACACCTAGCCGGCGCGGGGCTATAATTCGGCGCAGAGCGGGCGACGCTCCAGATAGCGAATTGAATCCCGGGGGGCATAGTTCGTGCGGGCCGGCGCGTCGAAGCGACGACGACTCGGGTGCGCGCGCGTGACGGCAATCGCCAGTGGCGTCACGTCGATGGGCGATCGCAGCCGCTAGATGGCTCTGACAGATCAGCGGCCGCTGCCCGCCGCGATCGGTATAGCCCACGACACAATCGCCGTCCTCGACTTCGGATCCCAGTACAGCCAGCTGATCGCCCGGCGGACGCGTGAGATCGGCGTGCGCACGACGCTCGCGCCGGCGCGGGGCCTCTCCTCGCTCGATATCCCACATCTGAAGGGCGTGATCCTGTCGGGCGGCCCTGCCAGCGTGTACCAGGCGGGCGCGCCGCAGTTGCCGCGGGCGGTGCTCGCCGCGGGCGTCCCGGTGCTCGGTATCTGCTATGGGATGCAGCTGCTGGGACACGAGTTCGGCGGCTCCGTCCGGCCGTCCGAACGACGCGAGTACGGACCGGCCCGCGTTCGGCTTCAGGCCTCGGGTCACCCGCTCTTCCAAGGGCTTTCGTCCGAGATCGACGTATGGATGAGCCACGGCGACGTCGTCGAGCAGCTGCCGGACGGATTTCGATCGATTGCCGAATCACCGGACTCGCCGGTCGCTGCGATGGCGAATGACAACGGGATCGTGGCGCTGCAGTTCCACCCGGAAGTCGCGCACACCCCCCGCGGAACCGACATGCTCCGCAACTTCGCCCTGGGTATCTGCGGCTGCCGGGGCGACTGGACGCCAACCTCGATCGTGGCCGAGGCGGTGGAGGCAATCCGCGCGCAGGTCGATGGCGCGTGCGTGATCTCCGCGCTGAGCGGCGGGGTGGACAGCGCGGTGACGGCGGTGCTGATGCACCGCGCGATCGGGGATCGCCTGGTGCCAATTTTCATCGACACAGGACTGTTGCGAAGCGGAGAGGCGGACGCCGTCGTCGCGGACGCTTGGACCGGAATGGGCCTCAAGGTCCGGTCAGTGGACGCGGGTGCGGAGTTCCTGTCGGCGCTGGCAGGCATCACGGACCCGGAGGACAAGCGTCGGGTCGTGGGCGAGCTGTTCATCCGCGTGTTCGAGCGCGAGGCCGCGTCGGTCGAAGACGCGGATTTCATGGCACAGGGAACGATCTATCCGGACGTGATCGAGAGCGGCGGCGTGTCCGGCGAGGCCGCGCGCATCAAGAGCCACCACAATGTCGGCGGTCTGCCCGAGGACCTAGAGCTGGAACTGGTCGAGCCGCTGCGGGATCTGTTCAAGGACGAGGTGCGAAGGGTCGGGCTAGAGCTCGGTCTTCCAGAATCGCTCGTGTGGCGGCAGCCGTTTCCCGGCCCGGGCCTGGCGGTGCGCATCATCGGCGAGGTCACGTCGGAGCGGGTGGCGATCGTTCGCCAGGCGGATGCGATTCTGCGAGAAGAGATCGAGGTCGCCGGACTGACGCGAGAGCTCTCGCAGTACTTCGCGGTCCTTACCGGCCTGCGCAGTGTCGGCGTGATGGGCGACGACCGGACGTACGCGGAGCTGGTGGCCATTCGAGCGGTGGTGACGGAAGACTTCATGACGGCTGACTGGGCGCGGCTCCCGCCGGACCTGGCCGCGCGGATATCCAGCCGGATCGTGAACGAGGTGCCGCAGGTGAATCGCGTCGTCTACGACATCACCTCGAAGCCACCGGGGACGATCGAGTGGGAGTAGGGCCATGGCGCTGAGGATCCTCGTGGTCGGGAGCGGGGGGCGCGAGCACGCGCTGTGCTGGCGCATCCGGCGCGATCGACCCGAGGCCGAGCTGTTCTGCGCACCGGGGAACGCCGGCATCGCGGAACTGGCGACGGTGGTTCCGATCGCCGCCGACGACATCGACGGCCTGCTGCGGTGGTCGATCGAGTCGCGACCGAGCCTCGTCGTCATCGGGCCGGAGGATCCACTGGCGCGCGGGCTGGTGGATGCGCTCCGGCGCGAGTCGATCCCCGCGTTCGGCCCGACGGCCGCGGCGGCACGGATCGAGTCGAGCAAAGCATGGACGGCCTGGCTGCTGTCGAAGCACGGCGTGCCGGCGCCCGAATCCGTGACCTTTGACGATGCCGGCCTCGCGCTCGACTCCGTTCGCGACCGGCCAGGGCCGGCGGTCGTGAAAGCCGACGGCCTGGCGATGGGCAAGGGGGTGACCGTCTGCCAATCCGTGGCCCAGGCCGAGGATGCGATTCGCGCGTGTATGGTCGACCGCGAGTTTGGCGAGGCCGGGGCGCGCGTCGTGATTCAAGAGCGGCTGACCGGGCAGGAGCTGTCCGTGTTCGCGATCAGCGACGGCGTCAGACACGAAATCGTGGGCGCGGCACGCGACTACAAGCGCGCGCGGGACGGCGATCGGGGACCCAACACCGGCGGCATGGGCTCCTATACGCCGGTGCCGGACGCGCCACCTGAGCTGATCGATCGGATCTCGCGTGAGATCGTGGGACCGACGCTGCAAGCGCTCCGGTCGGAGGGGGTCCCGTACACCGGCGCGCTGTACGCAGGGTTGATGCTCACGGCGGACGGTCCCAAAGTCTTCGAATTCAACTGCCGGTTCGGCGATCCCGAGGCGCAAGCCTTGTTACCGACGGCGAAGGGGGATCTGGTGGAAGCGATGTCGGCGGCGGCCGCCGGTGAGCTCAGGCCGGGATCGTTGGCGCCCGGCGACCGGGCAGCCGTAGCCGTCGTGGTGGCGTCGGGCGGCTACCCGGGCGGGTACGAAACCGGTTTTCCCATCCACGGGCTGGACGCCGTACCGGACGACGTGCTGGTGTTTCACGCCGGCACCGAGCGCCGGGGTGACGAATGCGTCACCTCCGGCGGGCGGGTGCTGGCGGTGGTCGGGCAGGGCAAGGCGATTGAAGACGCGCGGACGGCCGCCTACCAGGCCGCCGGCGGCATCGGCTTCGAGCACGCCTTCTTCCGAACCGACATCGCGGCGGCGGGCCTGCCGGTCGGGGCCGCAGCGTAGATGCGCGGGCAGCGGCCGTGATTCCCCGATACACACGACCGGAAATGGGCGCGATCTGGAGCCGCGAGCACGGGTTCGAGTGCCAGCGGCGAGTCGAGCTGGCGGCGGTTCGCGCGTGGGCCGCCGAAGGCACCGTGCCCGCGGAGGACGCCGAGAAGCTTCAGGCCGCCGTCTTCTCGCTCGCGCGCATCGACGAGCTCGAGCGCCAGCGCGACCACGAGACGGACGCCTTCGTGGCGTCGCTGGCCGAGTCGGTCGGACCCGAGGGGCGCTGGCTGCACCTGGGCCTGACGTCATCGGACGTGCTGGATACCGGGCTCGCGCTGCAGCTAGTCGATGCCGTCGACCTCATTGCCCGGCGGCTCGACGAGCTCGAGCGGGTCGTGACGGAACTCGCGCTGGCGCACAAGTCCAGCGTGATGATCGGGCGATCGCATGGAGTGCACGCCGAACCCATGACCTTCGGGCTCAAGCTGCTGATCTGGGTCGACGAGCTCCGGCGCCACCGGGCGCGACTCGCGGATGCGCGTGCGACGGTGGCGGTCGGGAAGATCTCAGGATCGGTGGGCACGCACGCAAACGTGTCTCCCGCGGTCGAGGAGGCGACGGTCGCGGCGCTCGGGCTCGCGCCCGCGCCGGTATCGAACCAGATTCTCCAGCGCGATCGGCACGCGCACCTGGTATCGACCCTGGCACTGATCGGGAGCTCGCTGGACAAGTTCGCGACTGAGATTCGGAGTCTGCAACGAACGGAAATTCGCGAAGCGGAGGAGCCGTTCGAGACCGGCCGCCACGGATCGTCATCGATGCCGCACAAGCGCAATCCGGCGCGCAGCGAGCGTGTGTCTGGTCTGGCGCGGGTGCTGCGCTCGCACGTGCAGGTAGCGCTCGAGAACATGCCGCTGTGGCACGAGCGAGATATCAGCCATTCATCCGCGGAGCGCGTGATCCTGCCCGACGCCTGCATCACGCTGGACTACATGCTGTGGCTGTTCACGAATGTGATGCGGGGGCTGCGCGTCTACCCGGAGCGCATGCGCGCCAACCTCGACATGACCGGCGGCTTGATCTACTCGCAGGGCGTGCTGCTGGCGCTGGTCGAATCGGGGATGAGCCGCCAGGACGCATATGAGCTCGTGCAGCACCATGCCACGACGGCGTGGAGCGAGGGATCGATCTTTCGACGGGGCATCGAGTCGGATCCGCACGTAACGGAACGGCTCACTGGGGCGGAGCTCGATCGGGCGTTCAACTCGGAGTCGCACCTGCGGTGGGTGGATGCCGCATACGAACGAATGGGACTGAGTGGCTCGAGCGGCCCGACACGGCTGGCCGCAACAGAGGAGGCACCGGCAACACCATGACGATCGACACGATCAGCGAGACGAATCTGACCGGGCTGAATCTGCTGATGCGCGGGAAGGTCCGTGACATCTACGACCTCGGCAACCGACTACTGATCGTCACAACCGACCGCATCTCCGCATTCGATCGCATCCTTCCCAATCCGATCCCCGGGAAGGGCGCGGTGCTGACGGCCATGTCGGAGTTCTGGTTCGATATGACCGAGAACCTGGTGCCGAACCATCTGATCACGACCGACGTCAATGCGATGGGTGACGAGGTGGCGCCGCACCGCGACGCGCTGCGGGGGCGCACGATGCTGGTGCACAAGGCCGATCGGATCGATGCCGAATGCGTGGTGCGCGGCTATATCACCGGCTCCGGGTGGGTCGACTACCAGGCATCGGGCGAGATCTGCGGAATCTCCATCCCTGCCGGGATGCGGGAGGCCGAGCCGTTCGCATCGCCGCTGTTCACACCCGCCACGAAGGCCGAGACGGGTCACGACGAGAACATCGATTTCGAGGGGTTCCGGCAGATCGTCGGCGATGTCGCCGAACGGCTCCGCGACCTCACGGTCGGTGTGTACAAGCGGGCGCGCGACTATGCCGGCGAACGCGGCATCATCATCGCCGACACGAAACTCGAATTCGGTTGGATCGACGGCGAGCTGTCATTGATCGACGAGGTGCTCACGCCGGACTCTTCCAGGTTCTGGGGGGTCGACGAATACGTGGTCGGTACGTCGCCGCCCAGCTTCGATAAGCAGATCGTTCGCAATCACCTGATCGAGAGCGGCTGGGATCGGGATCCGCCGGCGCCCGAGCTGCCGGCGGAGATCGTCGAGCGCACCGCGGCGCGATATCGCGGGATCATGGATCGGCTGACCGCGTGAGCGAGCGCACCTTTGTCGCCCGCGTGGCCGTGCGGTTGAAGCCGGGTGTCAACGACCCGCAGGGCGTGACGGTTCTCGGGAGTCTGCACGGCATCGGCTACGGCAAGGTTCGAGCCGTTCGGGTCGGCAAGCTGATCGATGTGACCCTCGCGGCCGGCGACGAGACGGAAGCGCGCGATCAGCTCGAAGCGATGTCCCGGGATCTGCTGGCGAATCCGGTGATCGAGGACTTTCGGATAGAGATCGAGACCGGCGTGGAGGTCGCGACGTAAGCATGCGCGCGGCGGTTGTCGTGTTCCCCGGCAGCAACTGCGACGCGGATACGCACCACGCGCTGAACGAAGCCGCCGGAGTGCAGGCGGAGTTCGTCTGGCACGACGACACGACGCTCGACGGATTCGATCTGATCGTGCTTCCCGGCGGGTTCAGCTATGGCGACTACTTGCGAACCGGTGCGATGGCCGCGCATGCGCGCGTGATGAAGGCGGTGCGCGAAGCCGCCGGGCGGGGCGTACCGGTGCTCGGGGTATGCAACGGATTCCAGATCCTGCTCGAAGCCGGTCTGCTGCCAGGCGCGATGCTCCGCAACCGGAGCCTTCGCTTCCGGTGCGAGTGGGTGCACCTGGGCGTCGAGGCGACCACCACGCCGTTCACGGCGGCAACGACGGCCGCGCAGGTGCTGCGGATCCCGATCGCCCACGGCGAGGGCGGCTACTTCGCGACGCCCGATGACCTGGCCCAGCTGAACGACCAGGACCGGGTCGTTTTCCGCTACGTCGGCGAGGACGGCCGGCGCTCGCCAGCGGCCAATCCGAACGGATCGGTGGATGACATCGCGGGCATCTGCAACGAGCGCCGCAACGTGGTCGGGATGATGCCGCACCCTGAACGCGCCTCCGAGGATGCGCTGGGCAGCTCGAGCGGTCTGGCGATCTGGAATTCGCTCCTGAGCGTGGCGTCGGCGTGAGCGGCGAGCCGTCGGTCGTGGAACCCACGGCGGCGGTCCTGCGAGAGGTGGCGCTCACCCGCGCGGAGTACCACGACGCGTACGACGCACTGGACCGGGCGCCCAACCCGGTGGAGCTCGGAATTATCGGTGGGATGTGGAGCGAGCACTGCGGGTACAAGCACTCGCGGCCGCTGCTCAGGCGCCTGCCGGCATCGGGGGCACGGGTCCTGGTGGGCGCGGGCGAAGAGAACGCGGGGGCGGTGGACATCGGTGACGGTCTGGCCGCCGTGATGAAGATCGAGAGCCACAATCACCCGAGCGCGGTGGAGCCGTTTCAGGGCGCGGCCACCGGCGTCGGCGGAATTCTGCGGGACATCTTCACGATGGGCGCACGGCCAATCGCGATCCTGGACAGCCTCCGATTCGGCCCGCTAGGGGATGCGCGCAACCGCCATCTCGCCAACGGCGTCATTGGCGGAATCGCGTGGTACGGGAACTGCGTGGGCATCCCGACGGTCGGGGGGGAGATCGGCGTGGCGCCCTGCTACGCGGGCAACCCGCTCGTGAACGCGATGTGCGTGGGCGTGGTTCGGCACGAAGACCTGACGCCATCGACGGCCGCGGGCACCGGCAATCCGTTGATCCTGGTCGGCGCCGATACAGGCCGCGACGGGATTCACGGGGCGACCTTCGCTTCGGTCGAGGACCCGACCGCCTCGCATCGCGGCGTGGTGCAGGTGGGCAACCCGTTCATGGAGAAGCTGCTGCTGGAGGCGTGCCTGGAGGCGCTGAGAACCGGCGCCATCGTCGGGCTCCAGGACCTGGGTGCGACCGGTCTGACCAGCGCGTCGGTCGAGTCGGCCGGGCGAGGCGGCACCGGGGTGAGGCTCGATCTCGAGCACGTCTCGCGACGAGCCGACGGCATGTCGGCTTACGAAGTTATGTTAAGTGAGAGCCAGGAACGGATGCTGGTCGTCGCGGAACGCGGTCGTGAATCCGAGCTACAGGCCGTGTTCGCGAAGTGGGGCCTGCACAGCGACGTGATTGGCGCGGTGACCGGCGAGGCCGACTTGTCGGTACGGACGAACGGAACCCGTGTGGCGGAGTTGCCGATCGACATGCTGGTGGACGCGCCGACCTACGCCTACGACGTCACGCGACCCGCGTACGTCGACGCGGCGCAAGCGTTGGACCCGGCTGACTTTCCCGAGCCCGCCGACCTCGAATCCACGTTTCTGGAGCTGCTCGCGTCGCCGAACATCGCGAGCCGCGGCTCCGTCTACCGCCAGTACGACCACATGGTCGGCACCAACACCATCGGGCCTCCCGGCGGCGACGCCGCCGTCGTCAGAATCAAGGGAACCCGCCGCGCGATCGCGCTGGCGACCGACGGGAACGCGCGCATCTGCTATCTGAACCCGCGCGCGGGCGGCGCGATCGCGGTCGCCGAGGCGGCGCGCAACGTCTCGTGCGTCGGCGCGACGCCGATCGCGGTCACCAACTGTCTGAACTTCGGGTCTCCCGAGGACCCGGCGGTGTATTTTCAGCTCTCGGAGGTCATCGACGGCATGGCCGACGCCTGCCGCGCACTGGAGACGCCGGTCGTGAGCGGCAACGTGAGCCTGTACAACGAGACGGGCGGCAAGGCCATCTGGCCGACGCCGGTGATCGGGATGCTGGGTCTGCTGGAGGACGCCGACGCCCGTTGCGGGACCGCGTTTCAAGCCAGCGGCGATGTGGTTGGAGTGATCGGCGCGGTCAAGCCCTCGCTCGACGGCAGTGAGTACCTGGCGCACGTTCACGGCGCCGTGGCCGGACGACCCGGCGTCGACCTCGACCTGGAGGTGCGTCTGCAAGCCGTGCTGCGCGCGCTGATTCGAGATGGACTGGCGAGGTCGGTCCACGATTGCAGCGAAGGCGGGCTGGCGGTTGCCGTGGCCGAGTCGTCAATTGGCGGGGGGATCGGCGCGAGCATCGACCTCGCTCCCGTGGACGGGCGCAACGACATCGCGCTGTTCGGCGAAACGCAGTCGCGAGCGGTCGTCAGCGCGGCGCCGGACGCGTGGCGAGACATCGAGGCGCGGGCGGCCGCGGCCAAGGTCGCGGCCGTCGCCGTGGGTGAGACGGGCGGGTCCCGCCTCCACATGGGGCCGCTCGATCTGGCAGTGGACGACGTGGAGGCCGCGTGGCGCGGCGGCCTGGAAAACGCACTCGCTGGGGACGGGCTTGATGGCTAACATGGACCACGGGCGAGGTACAGCGAGACGCCACCGCGTGCAGCGCCATCCCGGCCCGATTTACGAGCCCGCCGCGCCAGCCGGACCACCGCGGCTGCGCGAGGCCTGCGGCGTGATCGGCACCTACGGCACGTCGGACGATGCCGCGATCCAGACGTACTTCGCGCTGTACTCCGTCCAGCACCGAGGGCAAGAAAGCGCCGGAATCGCGGTCGGTGACGGGACTCGCGTGCACGCCGAGCGCCGCATGGGCCTGGTCTCGCGCGTGTTCTCGGAGCACCGGCTCGCCCGGCTCAAGGGGCATCTGGCGATCGGGCATTGCCGCTACTCGACCGCGGGCTCCAGCAACGCCGCGAACATCCAGCCGGTCTTGCGGGACACCGACATCGGGCCGATCGCGCTCGGCCACAACGGAAACATCGTCAACGCGCTGGCGCTGCGGAGCGAATACGCGGTCGACGGGCGAGCGGCATCGGCGACCACCGATTCGGCAGTGATCGCGGACCTGATCGCCGTGGCGCCGGGCAAGACGATCGCCGAGCGCGTGCGCCATGTGATGCCGCGGCTGAGCGGATCGTTCTGCTTGATCATCGCTACGCCGACCCAACTGATCGCGGCGCGGGACGGAATGGGGAACCGGCCGCTTTCGATCGGCAAGATCAATGGAACCTGGGTGATCGCCTCGGAGACCTGCGCGCTCGACGCCATCGGCGCCAGCTTCGAGCGGGATGTCCGGCCCGGCGAAGTGATCGCGATCGACGATGACGGCCTGCAGTCGAACCGCATAGAACTGCCGCTGCGCCACGCGACCTGCGCGTTCGAGTACATCTATTTCTCGCGACCGGATTCGGTGCTTGGCGGCGCCAGCGTGCACGCCGTTCGACGGGCGATGGGGCGTTATCTGGCGCGGCAGCGACCGGTTGCCGCCGATCTCGTGATCGGCGTGCCGGACTCGGCGATCGCGGCCGCCACCGGGTATGCCGAGGAGTCCGGCCTGCCCTACGCGGACGGCTTCGTGCGCAACCGCTATATCGGGCGAACGTTCATCGAGCCGACGCCGCGCCTGCGGCACCTGGGCGTGCGCCTGAAGTTCAACACGTTGCCCGAGGTCACCCGCGGCAAGCGGGTGGTGATGGTGGACGACAGCATCGTTCGCGGCACGACGCAGGCCGCGCTGGTCCGGCTGCTGCGCGAACAGGGCCAGGCCGCCGAAGTCCACGTGCGAATCACGGCGCCGCCGATCCGCTGGCCCTGCTTCCTTGGCATCGACATCCCAGATCCCGGCGAGCTCATCGCGCACAAGCAAGCGACGAACGCGATCCGTCAATCGCTGGGCGCGGACAGCCTGGAATACCTGACGGTCGACAACCTGGTAGCGACGATCGGCCAGGGCAGGAATGCCTTGTGCCTGGGCTGCTTTACGCACGAGTACCCAATCGACGTGCAGCTCACGTTTGACAAGTTCGCGCTGGAACGGCCCGAGAACCTGGAAACCGCACCGGTATTCCCACGTCAGGCATCGGTGCTCCACGCGGAGGAGGCAGAGGGCCAGTAACCGCGTCACGAGGCACAGGGGATACGACGACGGCCTACGCGGCGTCGGGGGTGGATATCGATCACAACCGGCGCGTCAAGGATGGGCTCCGCCGGGCGGTTGAAGCGACCGCGACCGATCGTCTCGTGCAGGGGTTCGGCGCGTTCGCCGGTGGGTTTCGAGTCCCGGCCGGCTACCGCGATCCGGTCCTGGTCGCGAGCACGGACTCACTCGGCACCAAGCTGGCGCTGGCGATCGAGTGGGACGATCCGGAGGGCGCCGGGCGCGACATCGTGCACCACTGCCTGAACGATGTGGCGGTGCAGAATGCGCGTCCGCTGGCGTTCCTCGACTACGTGGCGGCCGAGGAACTCGATCCGGCGGTGGTCCGGCGGCTGGTGGAAGGCATGGCCGACGCATTGGTCGCCGCTGGCGCGGACTTCATCGGCGGCGAGAGCGCGCAGCTCCCACGAACCTATCGGCCGGGCGCCTACGATCTGGTCGGAACGATGATCGGGATCGCCGAGCGCTCCGATCTCCCGGACCCCGCGACCGTCGCGGTCGGCGACGTGTGCGTCGGGCTTCCCTCATCCGGCCCTCATTCCAACGGATACAGCCTGGCGGGGCGGGTGGCGGCCCATCTGGATGCCGATACGCCGGTCGGAGGGCAATCGCTGCGCGCGGCGCTGCTCGCGCCCCATGTCTCCTATCAGGCCGAGCTGGCGAGAGCGTTCGAGACGCCCGGTGTGCGCGCGGCCGCGCACATCACCGGAGGCGGGCTGATCGAGAATATCCCCCGCGTCCTGCCCGAGTCGCTGGCGGCCCGCCTGCGCCCCGGCGCATGGCCCAGGCCGCCAGTGTTCGACGTGATCCAGCGCGATCAGGACGTTGCCGACGCCGAGATGTTCCGCGTCTTCAACATGGGCGTCGGCATGGTGATCATCGCCGCCCCGGAGGCGTCGGACACGCTGCAGCGTGAGATCGAGGGGTCTTTCGTGGCGGGCGAGATCGTCGCGCGCACCGGCCCGCCGGTGGAACTGGAGGCCGTGTGAGGGTTGCGGGGCGCCCATGATCCGAATCGGGATCTTGGCGTCCGGGCGCGGCACCAACGCCCGCGCGATTCTGCGCGCGATCCACGATCGGCGGCTCACGGCCGAGGCGGCCGTCCTCATCTGCAATCGCGAAGGCGCCGCCGTTCTGGACGTGGCGGATGGATTCGATGTGCCGGCGCACGTCGTGCCACGGGACGCGTTTCCAAACCGCGACTTGCAGCAGCGCCGGATGCTGACCATCCTGCGGGAGGCCGACGTGGAGCTGGTCGCGCTGGCCGGGTTCACCGCGATCCTGACTGCCGAACTGGTCGCCGCGTACCCGAACCGGATTGTGAACATCCACCCGTCGCTGCTGCCCGCGTTCGGCGGCACGATGGCGCCGCAGGCGGACGCGCTCGGGGCCGGCGTGAAGATCAGCGGGTGCACGGTGCACATCGTGACGAATGACGTCGACGCCGGTCCCATCGTCGCCCAGGCGGCCGTGCCGGTATTGCCCGGCGACACGGTGGAGACGCTCGCCGACCGCATTCTTGCGGAGGAGCACCGGATCTATCCGCAGGCGCTCCAATGGTTCGCCGAGGGGCGGGTGCGCGTGCGCGATTGCGCCGTTCGGATCGATTCGGAGGCCAAATAGGCGCCATGGCCCGGCCGCGCGCGCTGATCAGCGTCCACGACAAGACCGGCCTCGAGCCTTTCGCAAAGGCGCTGTCGGACCTCGGCTGGGAGATCGTCGCGTCCGGGGGAACCGCCGCCGCGATCGCCGCGGCCGGCGTGGACGTTCGGCAGATCGATGACGTCACCGGGTCGCCGGAGATGCTCGACGGCCGCGTCAAGACGCTGCACCCGTCGATCCACGCGGGCATCCTCGCCCGGCGCGATACGCCGGACCACCTGCGGCAGCTCGACTCGCTCGACATCGGCACGATCGACCTGGTGGCGGTGAACCTCTACCCGTTCGCGGCCACGCTCGCGGCCACGACGGATCGCGACGAGATCATCGAGAACATCGACATCGGCGGGGTGGCGCTGATCCGGGCGGCCGCCAAGAACCACAACGACGTATGGATCGTCGTGGAGCCGGCGGACTACGACCGCGTGATCGAGGCGCTCGGTTCCGACGGCGATGCACGCGACCTGCGGCGCGAGCTGGCCGCCAAAGCGTACGCAACCACCGCGTTCTACGACGCCCATATCGCGGGTAGCCTGCAGCACGAGCTCGGCCAGGACTTCCCCGACCTGCTGACCGTGCCGCTGCGCAAGCTGCGCGAGCTTCGCTATGGCGAGAACCCGCACCAGGCCGCGGCCTTCTACGCGGCGGGGGCCGCCGAGCTCGGGGTCGGCGAGCTGCCGGCGGTCGAGCAGCTGCACGGCCGGGAGCTCTCGTACATCAACATCCTCGATTTGCAATCGGCGTGGGCGTCGGCAAACGACTTTGACGACATCGCGGTGTCGATCGTCAAGCACACGATTCCGTGCTGCCTCGCGACGCATCCGACATCGCAGACAGAGGCGTACGTGCGGGCGCGGGAGGCCGACCCGGTCTCGGCGTTTGGCGGCATCGTCGGGTTCAATCGGACCGTCGAGGCGGCCACGGTGGCGGCGATGAAGGGCCACTACTACGACGTGATGGTCGCCCCCGGATACCAGCCGGACGCGCTCAAGCGGCTGATACGCCGCAAGAACCTGCGGGTGATGCGCTGGCACGCGGCGGACGAACGCGAGCCGCTGCGATTCGAATCGGCGCACGTGTGGGGGATGGATCGGGCGTACCTGGTCCAGGACCCAGACCGCCGCCCCGCGCCGGACCTGGAGATGCACGCGGTCACGAGCGCACGGCCAACGGAGGCCGACCTGGAGCAGCTGCGATTTGGGCTGCGCGCAATCCGGCACGTGAAGTCGAACGCGATCCTGCTGGTGGCGGAGAACCGGCTGATCGGCCTCGGCTCTGGCCAGGTCAATCGGGTGAATGCCGTTCGCCACGCGGTGGAACAGGCCGGGGAGGCGGCGCGGGGAAGCTACCTGATCTCCGACGCCTACTTTCCGTTCGCCGACGGACCGGAGACGGCGCTGGACGCCGGCGTGCGCGCGATCCTGTCAGTTGCCGGATCGATTCGCGACGACGAGGTGATCAAGGCGGTGGAGCGGCGCGGCGGGATTCTCGTGCTGATCGGCGAGCGCCACTTCAGGCACTAGCTGACCCCTTCCGGAGATGTAGCGACGGATGCACGTGCGGAGTGCCCGCTCCATCGAGTGGGAGTCGGCGAGGCGGGGCGCTGCCGCGCGACCACGTTCGCGGATCGCTCGAGATCACTCCCGCCGTTGAGGGGGAGTGATTGATTGGGCCACCAGACATCCCGAGCTGATGGTCGGGCCACCTGCCCGCGCGTACGGGCGCCCCCCACCGCGGCAGCCGGCGCCGGCTGCCGCGACTCCCCCTCGATGGGGGGAGTGATTAGACCGCTGGCCAGGCATCCGGCGTCTCGACAGGCGACGGCCGAGCTAGGGGAGCTTCAGCGACGGTTCGATCTCCACCGGATCCCTGGCGGTCTGACCTTGCGCGAGGCGCCAGGCGCCGGCGACCGCGATCATGGCGGCGTTGTCGCCGCAGTGCCGCCACTCGGGGGCGTGGACCGGAACCGGCGCCGCCTCGCGCATCGCCCGGCGCAGGCGCCGGTTGGCGGACACCCCACCGGTCACGATGATCGACGCGGCGGAGTGGCGCCTGGCCGCATCGACCGTTTTCGCCACCAGAACGTCCACGACCGACAGCTCGAAGGCCAGCGATACGTCGGCGACGAACGAGGGGTCGCCGGAACGAGGACCAGCGCTCCTAGCGGCACCCAGAATGCGCCGCATCTCGGCGGGACCGAGGCGGTCCTCGATCAGGCGCAGGACCGCCGTCTTGAGGCCGCTGAAACTGAAGTCGCTGGTTCCGCGAATCCACGCACGCGGCAGGTTGTAAGGCGAGGAGTCGGTGCGCCGCGCCGCCTCCTCGATCGCCGGACCACCAGGGAACGGCAGGCCGAGCAGACGTCCGACCTTGTCGAACGCTTCGCCGGCGGCGTCGTCGCGGGTTCGTCCCAGCAGCCGGTAGTCACCCGGCGCGCGCGAGTGGACCAACTCGGTGTGCCCGCCGGACACGATCAAGGCGACGATCGGGTACTCGGGCGGCGGCTCGGCTCTCAGCCAGGGGGCCGCGAAGTGTCCTTCCAGGTGATTGACGGGCACCAGTGGCCGGTCCAGCCCCAGGGCCAGCGCCTGGGCGAACTCCACGCCGACGAGCAGCGAACCGGGAAGCCCCGGACCGTAGGTGACCGCCACCGCGTCGACTTCGCGAAGCTCAATGCCGGACCTCGACAGGGCCGCGTCGAGGACGGCATCGATGACCTCGACGTGAATGCGTGAGGCGGCCTCGGGAACGATGCCGCCGTGGCGCGCGTGAGGCTCGATTTGCGTCTGTCCGGCCAGGCCGAGCTCGACCGATCCATCCCGCACCACGGCCACCGACGTGTCGTCGCACGAAGTCTCGATGCCGAGAACGAATGACGCGCTAAGCCGCTCCGGCATGCGCTATACGCGCGATTCCCAGCGAAGCTTCGTCGCCAGCCGATCCGCGCGCCGTTCGACCATCTGCTTGAACTCGGGGAAATCCACGCCCTCGGCCCACATGACCAGCGCGTCCTCGAAGTCGTCGCTGTAGTAGCGGGGCCGCGTCTCGTGGTCGAAGAAACCGCACTTCCGATACAGATTCTGCGCGACCGCATTGCTTACACGGACTTCAAGCGTGATCCGCCGGACCCGGGATTCAATGCTCAATCTCGCCATCTCGACTACCAGGAGCTCGCCGAGGCCGCGGCGACGGTAGCTGGGGCCCACGGCGACGGTGGTGATGTGGGCCTCGTCGGCTATCACCCACAGCCCCCCGAACGCCACGATGTCGTCGGATTCATCGTCCACGCCAAACGGCCACAGCCACTCGCGCACGCGCCGCGCCGGGCGCGACGGCACCCTGACGACCGGCGGCGGCTCGGCACGCCGTACAACCAGGTAGCGCGCGCGTCCGTTCTCGAGGATCTCGCGCTTGTACGAGTCGCGCGGCCACGGCGTCGGAAACGAGGCCCGCTCGATCCGCCGGACCTGCGGGATGTCGTCGAGCGACATGGGCTCGATGACGAACCGTTCACGCGTCGCCAAGCCTGTGTCACTCACGGGCGGTCGCTAACGTCGGCACGGCGTCCGCGCCGACGGGACTCGCGAGGTAGCGCGGCGTGACGCGGTACGTCGCCGGCCCCTGGCCCACGGTGAGCAATCGTCGTGCCAGCCGGGCGACGGCAACCGCCGTTTCATCGGACGTGACTGGGATCGCCGTGGCTCCCTGCCGGGCCAGCGCCGCGCGGACCTCGTCGGTCATCTCACCGGCGACCGGCGCGGAATCCGACCATCCGCCAAGGGCTCGCGCGGACACCGTGCTGAATTCGGGCGCGTCCTCTCCCACGCGTGTGAGGTAGACGCGGTCGCGGCCGGCCGGTATCAGGACGCCGCCGCGCTCGATCCTGGCCGCCGCGGCGATCGCGGCCTCGGTTGGGACCCCGACGATCCGAAGCTCGCGCGCGGCGGCGAGGCCCTTGGCAAAGGACACGCCGCTGCGCAGGCTCGTGTAGCGACCCGGCCCGACGGCCACCGCGACGGCGTCGAGTCCGTCCAATACCCGATCGGCCGTGATCCGCGCCCGCCGACAGACTTCATGAAACAGCGCCACCAGCGGCGCCGGCCACGTCTCCGAGGGGACGGCGGCCAGGACTCGATCGCCGCGCATGAGGGCCATCGCCGGACGCGATTGCGAGGTGTCGATTCCGAGCAGCATCACGACGTGGCCGCCAGCGCCGTTCGGACGCCGTTGAGGATCTCCAGCGCCCGACCACCGAACGCGCGGACGACCACGCGCCGCCAGTCGCGCGAGCGGTGTGTCAACGTAACCAGCAGGTGGTCCGGCGGCAACCGATCGCCGGCGCGATCGGGCCACTCGACCACCACGATCGCGTCTTGTTCCATGACCATGTCCCACCCAATCGAGTCGATCTCATCGGGTCCGCCCAACCGAAACAGGTCCACGTGATGAAGCAGCGCACGGGTCCCGCGGTGAACGGCCACAAACGTGTAGCTGGGCGAGGTGATCTCGCCGGCCACCCCGAGCGCGTCGCCGATGCCTTTCGCCAGCGTCGTCTTGCCGGCGCCGAGCGGTCCCTCGAGCGCGACGACGTCGGAGGCGCGCAACTCGCGTCCGATCGCCCGACCGATCGCGCGGGTCGCGGAGGGTCCGTCCGTCGTCAGCTCCACCGGACCATTCTGCCGCTCCAACGTAGCCGGGTCCCTGGAGGGCGCGCGGTTCACGGCCGCGCGCTCCGGCGCCGAGCTTTGCCGCCAGATTCGAGCCCTTCTAAACTCGTGGCCGCCTCCGCCGGCCGAGCCCGACGGAGGTTTTGCGTGCGCCCCGCAGGAACGCCGTGAGCAAGCGAATCGTCACGATTGCGCCGACGGGCTTCTTTGCCGACTACGGGTGTCACGTACGGATCCTCGAGGAGACGCGGGCGCTCGAAGCAGCCGGTCACCATGTCACGATTTTCACCTATGCAACCGGTTCGTCGCCGCCCGGCACGCGAGTGCGGCGGATTCCGGCGCTGGCGCCTCGCCAAAACCCGTTGGTCGGATCGCACTGGCGCAAGCTGCTGCTCGATCCCGTCCTGTCCGGAACCGCGCTGGCCCGCACGCTGGGCCGCGGGGTCGACATCGTGCACGCCCATCTGCACGAAGGCGTGCTCGCCGGCTGGCCGCTCGCGAAGCTGACCGGCGCGCCGCTCGTGTTCGACTATCAAGGCAGCCTCACGAGCGAGATGCTCGACCACCGATTCCTGCGGCCAGGCAGCCCGCTGCTGCGGGTGTTCGGTTGGATCGAGCGTCTGGCCACGCGCGCGCCCGATCGCATCCTGACGAGCTCCGACCACGCGCGGGATCAACTGCTCGAGCGGTTTGGCGTCGCGCCAGAGCGCGTGACCGCGGTTCCAGACGGGGTGGATCTGGAACGGTTCCGACCGCGAACTGGCGAGGATTCGATCGCGATCGCCGAGCGGCGCCGGCGCCTGGGCATTCCGTCCGACCGCCTGATCGTCGGGTACCTCGGCTTGCTGGCGGAGTACCAGGGGACCGGCGACCTCATCCGCGCCGCCGAGCGGGTGGTACGGACGTTCCCGGGCGCTCATTTCCTGATCATGGGATTTCCGAATCCAGACGTATATGCGGCGGCGGCGCGCGCGGCCGGTCTGGAACGGTTCTTTACCTTCACCGGTCGGGTCCCGTACGAGGACGCTCCGGAGTCCCTGCGCGTGATGGACATCGCCGTCTCGCCAAAGCGCTCGGAGACCGAGGGTAACGGCAAGCTGCTGAACTACATGGCCACGGGGCTGCCAACGATCGCCTATGACGGCGCGGTCGCGAAGGAGATCCTCGGTCCCTCCGGTGTGCTGGCGCGCCGAGGGTCGGTTGGCGAGCTGGCCGATGCGTTACTCCGTCTGCTCGAGGATCGTGAGCTTCGCACCCGAACCGGCTCGGACCTGCGGGCGCGCGCGGAGAGGCATTTCGCGTGGAGCGACCGGATTCGGCCGGTGCTTGACCTGTACGAAGAGGTCACGGGGTGAACCTGATGCGGCCGGGCGGCGCCTATAATCCGACGAGCGCCACCCGAGGGAAGCGCCACCCATCGAGGCCCTCCCGCTTCTGACGATTGCCGGCATTGCGGCCTTCGCGATCGCACTCGGTCTGACGCCGGTCCTGGGCTCCCGACTGCAGCGGTTCATCTCCCGCGAGGTGAAGCTCGGGGCGCACCAGATCGACGGGGTGACGGACGCCGTGGGCAAGCTCCCGCTGGTCGGCGGCGTCGCGGTATCCGCCGCGATTGTGGCCGGAATCGCAATTGCGTCTGCGGCCTCGGCGAACGCCGACGGCTGGTGGCTGGTCGCTGGGGCGGCCGGTTTCGTCGTCCTCGGCCTCGTCGACGACGCTCGGAAGTCGATTCGCGACCGCGGTGTTCCCGAGGGCGCCTACCTCATGACCGCGGTGCTCCTGGCGGCGGGGGCGACGGCGCTCATGGTGGGTCCGGGCGCCCATGTGAACGGCGCGAGCTCTCCCTATTCGCTGGCGCACTGGATCGGGGCCGGACAGCACCTCCCGATCAGCGCCTGGTATTTCGCGCTGTTCCTCGGCACGGCGCTCGCCACCAGCTTCAGCGACGGAATGGACGGCCTGACCGCGGGCACGGTGGGGATCAGCCTGATCGGCGGGGCGCTGGCGGCCGCGCTCGCGGCGGGGGCCGAGCTGGCCGCGCCGCCGACGGTGGTGGCGGCCGCCGCGCTGGGATTCCTAGTATGGAACCTGCCGTCACGCTGGGCGCCTTCGAATTCCGGCGCGCCGCGGGCCGCGCGCGCGTATCTGGGTGACAGCGGAGCGCTCGCGCTTGGGGCGGCAGGCGCCGGAGCGGCGATCGTGGCGGGCTTCGATCTGCTCTGGCCGGTGATCGCCGCACCGCTGCTGCTTGAAGGGTTCTCCTCGCTCATCCAGGCAAAGGTGCTGGTCCCGATGTATCGCCGGATCCGCGACCCGCGGCTCCCCGATGGCCGTCCGCTTTCTCACCAGCGGTTCCCGCTGCCGCTGCTGGCGTCGCCGCTGCACCACCACTGGGAGAAGCTGGGGATGGACCGCCGGGCGATCGTGCTGCTGATGTGGTCGGCCACGCTCGCAACGGCCGCGGCCGGCGTCCTGGCCGCGGCCATGCCCGGGACCGGGTCGGCGGCCGTATGGATCGGAATCGGCGCCGCAACGGGCGCGGCGTTCTGGGTGGCCGCGATGTGGCTGCGGCCCGCGTTCCTCACGTACGAGGGCGACCGGCTGGTGCTCGCGCACGGCCGCCCGGTGACGATCGGACCGATACGGCTGTACCGCCGCCTCCGCGCGGTGGGTGGGCCGGACACGGCCGCCGCGGCCGCCGAACAAGGCCTCTTGCGCCGCCCCATGAACGCGCTCGAGCTCGCCGAGCGCCTGCAGGCGCTCGGCCCCGCACCCGACCGCACGGGACGCTGAATGTTCACGCTCGCGGACGTGCAGCGGGCGGCCGGTCAGACGCCTACGCCAGGGTCCGCCGACGTCACGCTCACGTCGGCGCACTTCGACAGCCGCCGTATCCGGCCCGGCATGTTGTTTGTGGCGATGCCCGGCGCGCGGGTCGATGGGAGCGACTTTGTCGGGGCTGCGTTCGCGGCCGGCGCGGCGGCGGCGCTGTGCGGTCGCGCCGATCCCACGGTTGACCGCACCCGCCAGGTCGTGACGGACGACGCCCTGGGCGCGTTCGAGGCGCTCGCCGGCGAGCTTCGATCTAGTTCCGACGCCGCCGTGGTCGGCGTGACCGGAAGCAACGGCAAGACGACCACCAAGCAGGCGATCGCGGCCGCGCTGCGCGCGGCCGCCCCCACGCTGGCCACGGACCGAAGCGAGAACGCGGACGTCGGCGTGCCCACGACGCTTTCGCGGTTGGCGCCGGACGATCGGTTCGCGGTGATCGAGATGGGAGCGCAGACGGCGGGTGAGATCGCCGCCTATTGCGAGTACGCGGCGCCAAACGCCGGCGTCATCACCAACATCGCGGGCGCGCATCTGGGGCTCTTCGGGTCGATCGAGGCCGTGGCCGAGGCGAAGGCCGAGATGCTGGCCGCGCTGCCGATAGGGTCACCGGTCGTGCTTCACGCGGACGACGCCTGGACGCCGTGGATGCGAACCCGAGCCCGCGGGCCGGTCACGACCTTCGGCAGGAGCGCGGGTGCAGATGTCCGCGTTGCGTCGCGGCTGGATGCGGAAGCCGCCGGCACGCAGGTGGGGCTCGCGGCGAAGGATCAGAGCTTTCAGGTCCGGGCTGCGGGTGTGCTGCCCACGGTCGATCTCGCGTTCGGCGCCGCGCTGGCGACGGCGCTGGCGCTGGGGGTCGATCCGCTGACCGCGATCGATGGACTGGGCGGATTCGAGCCAGCGCCGCACCGGCTGCAGCTGCTGCGATCGCCGGAGGGAGCGCTGGTGCTGGATGACAGCTACAACGCCAACGCGGCGTCGGTGGCGATTGCGCTCGCGGCCTTGCGCGACCTGCCAGTCGAGGGACATCGGATCGCCGTGCTGGGCGACATGTTCGAGCTAGGCGAGTTCACGGAGCGGGAGCACCGCGCAGTCGGGGCGCAGGCGGCGTTCCTGGATCGGTTGATCTGCGTGGGGGCGTCGGCCGCCGACATTCAGCGGGGGGCGCTGGATCAGGGACTCACGACCGACCGGGTCCAGCTCTTCGAGGTCGATCCGGACGACGACACGGCGCTCACGGCGGCGCTTGACGCCGCGGCGTCGGCCGTGCGCCGTTCGCTGCGGCCGGATGACGCCGTGCTCTTGAAGGCCAGCAACGGCATGCGCTTCTGGGCGATCGCCGACGCGCTGCTGTCGACCGATCGGCCCGCGCCCGACTTGGCCTGAGCTACGCGCTCTCCCTCGCGGCCCGTCTGGCCGCCCGCTCCTTCTCGCGAGCTTCCTCGGCGCGAAAGTTGGCGATCCATTGCGCCGAGAACTCATCACGGCCGTGGAGCAGATTCGCGGCGAGCACCGCGTGGCGCATCACCTTGTGCGTCATGTCCAGGATGGCCGCCGTCAGGCCGGCCTCGATGGCCAGAAGCAGCGTCGCCGAGTTGAGCGAGCGTCGGTTGGGCAGGCCAAACGACACGTTGCTGAGGCCGACGCTCATGTTTATTCCGTCCTCGCGGCTCAGGATCTCGATAGCCCCGAGCAGTCCCGGCCCGTACGCATCGCTCGCACCTATGGGCAGGCACACCGGGTCGATCACGATGTCGTCGGGCGGAATGCCCTGTGATCCAGCCTCCTCGATCAACGCGCGCGCGTTCTCCACTCGCTCGGCGGCGGTCTGCGGCATGGCGGCGCCGCCCTTGGTGCACATTCCGATCATGGCGGCCCCGTGCTCCGCGACCGCCGGGAGGAGCTCATCCATGTATTCCTTCTCGAACGGCACGGAGTTCACGATCGGGCGGCCCTCCGCGACCTCGAGCCCGGCGATCAATACATCGACGGTGTAGCTGTCAATCGAGACCGGCTCCTCGATGACCTCCTGTACGGCGCGAATCGCGTCGCGCATCTTCGACGCCTCGGCCATCTGGTTTGGATCGCCTGTGTTCACGTCGATCACACGCGCGCCGGCGTTCACCTGCCGCGTGGCCTCGCGCTGAACGTACGCCCAGTCGCCGTTGTCGTACGCGCGCTGCAGCCGCGGCTTGTTGGTGGGATTGAGCCGCTCGCCGATCGGCGTGAACGGACCGTCCGGGCTGATGCTCACCTCGAGCGCACCGCGCCCGCGCAGAATGGTATTCAGGGGTGTCTCCAGATTTCGAGGAGCACGCGCCAAAGCGCCAACCGTGCTCCGGAGATATGACTCAGGATACGGGTCCTCGGACACGCGGCAAAGCGCGCCGGGCCGGGTTCAGACCCGACGAAAGACGGCGTCGGCCACCGCGAGCGCGCGGCGCGTGGCCGTAACGTCGTGCGCGCGCACCATGTGCGCCCCGTGCGCGACCGCGATCACGGCAGCCGCAAGCGATCCTTCCAGCCGCTCAGACGGCGGCAGCCCCAGGATGCGACCGACGAACGACTTGCGGGACGCGCCCACGAGGATCGGAAGGCCGAGCGTCCGCAGTTCCTCGAGCCGCGCGAGCAGCTCGACGTTTTGCTCGGGGGTCTTTCCGAATCCAAACCCCGGATCGAAGACCAGCCGCTCGCGGCGTATGCCGGCGTCAACCGCCGAGTCGATCAATCGGCGCGAGTCGGCGACGACTTCCGCCATGAGATCGCCATATCCGACCTCCGGGTAGTACCCGCCCAGCTCGGTGTGCGCGGCGCGCGCCCGCCGGTTGTGCGTGAGCACGACCGGCACGCCCCACGAGGCCGCCACGGCCGCGAGCTCCGGATCCGACGACAGGCCCGTGACATCGTTGATGGCGTCCGCCCCGGCCTCGAGCGCGGCGCGGGCAACCGGCGCGCGCCGCGTATCGATCGATATGGGAACCGACGAGGCCCGGCGGAGCGCGCGCACGGCTGGAAGCACGCGTTCAATCTCATCCGCAACTGATACGCGGGGAGCGCCGGGACGGGTCGACTCGCCGCCGACGTCGATGATGTCGGGCCCCGCTTCGACCAGCCGGTCGATCGCCCGACGCAGCGCATCGCGACTCCCACCGACGCCGTCTCCGCTAAACGAGTCCGGCGTCGCGTTGAGCACGCCCATCAGGTACGTTCGGCGGCCCCACACCAGGGTCAGATCGCCAACGCGCAGGCTCTCGGCGACGGTATCGGCTCGGGCCACATGCGTACCTCGTCGGCTCACCGCGCGAGTATCACACCCACGTTCAAGACCGGACCCCGTTCCCCCACATCACCGGGACCTGACGCACGCAAGACATCGAGGGCGGAGCGCCGCGCGTCATGCCGAGATGCGGCGCGCGTGAGAGAACCACAGCCGCCCCTTCTTGTCCGCTTTGATGCGTGCATCGATCCGCGGCCAGAGCCAGGGTCAGACCGCCCGGTACAGTGAGGCCGCCATCACCCCGGCGTCAATCTGATGGAAGCGATTCTCCCCTGGGTCGTCGCGCCGGCCGTCTTCAGCCTCGGTTGGTACTTGCTCGAGTACTCGGAGGCGCGAGCCGCCGGGTTCGTCAACCTCGCCGCCGGAGTCGTGGCGCTGGCGCTGGCGATCGTGCGGACCGGGCAGATGGCGGGGTTCGAAGCGACCTCGGCCCTCGCGGCCCTCATCGGGATCTACCTGGTGGCCGAGGGCGCCGACGCGCTTTGGAATCTCGGGCGCCGAAGCGTCGGTCTGCTTGCCGGGTTCATCGGCGTCGCCGCCGCCGTCTTCGCCGTGGTGCTCATCGTCGCCACCGTCACCGCCCCGGGCGAGCAGCCCTACCCGCTCGCGGCGGCGACCATGGGACTTGCCTCGGCCCTGTTGGTTCCGGCCGCCCTCATTCGCTTCGTTCACGCGGGACTGGATCGACCACGCTTCAGGCGCTCGGCCGGCTTGGCCTTCGTGCTCAGCGCCTGGATCGGCTGGGTCTTTCCGGGCACCGTGCTGCTGATCGACCGCTCCATCGCGTAGACGCCCCCTAACCGTCATTCGCGGTGGACGGCCGGTGCGTGGATACGGGCGGGCGATGAGATTCCTTCGATAGACTCCTGACAGGCTCTGTCGAATCGCGGCATCGTCCTACCGTGAAAGGGCGGGCCACCCGGCCGCGGCGATTTGCAAACGAGGACGGCGGGGACTAGGGCTAGGGAAGAACCGCGCGGTCACCCGCCGACATGTGCCGCACGGTTTCGCCGGACTCCACAAACGTTCGCATCACGTCGGGCTTTCCGTAGGTCCAGAGGATGCGCATTGGCGATTCTCCGTCGTTCCAGAACCGGTGGTGCGCGCCCTCGGGGATCCAAATGTGGTCGAAGGGACGGAGCACGAACTCCTCTCCATCGACGACGCTTCGCGCCTCGCCCTCCACGCAGGTGATGCACTCCTCGGTGTCGTGGAAGTGGAGGGGCAGCCCGGCGCCCGGCTCGACGAGCGTCATTCCGGTGGTGACCGCGACCGCGCCGTTCGCGCCGTTCATGAGCGGAATGCTGCGGACGCCTCCGCCGCGATCCACCACCGCAGCCTCGGCTTCCCGAATCAAGCGGGCCGGCATGTGCGACTCCTGTGACATAGGCTTCCAGTCCCGTCAGGATAGCCAGCGTATCGAATGCGCGATTGCGCGCGGATCCGGTTACGAGCGGTCGTCGAGCTCCGCGATTCGAGTCAGCGCCGCTTGCCAGACATCGTGGGGAATCGGCGCATACGCCGCGCGGACGTTCTGGTCCATCTCCTCGGGCGTCGCGGCGCCCGTGAGCACCGCGTCGATCTTGTCGTAGGCCATGACGAACCGGAGATTCAGGTGCGCGAGATCGACATCGTGCTCGCGGCACCAGAGCCACCACTCGTGCCCGATCCGCACGTCGTCGGACGTGAATTCGGATTGCACGCCATGGCTGCGGACTTCCACGGCTGGATCACCGCCGGCCAGCATGCCGCCCATTGCCGGCGAGCCCAGAATCACGCCAACGCCGTCGTTGCGGGCTCGCTCGATCAGCGGCACGGCGGTGCGTCGGACCAGGTTGTAGTCGGCCCAGGTGATGATGGCGTCCACCCGGCCCGCGTCGATCGCGGCGTGGATCGTGGCGTGATCGCGCACGCCGAGGCCTACGTACCGAGTCTTGCCCTCGTCACGCAGGCGATCAACGGCGTCAAACCCGTCACCGGGTTTCAGCGCGATCGCGATGTCGGGAACGTCGTGCACGAAGAGAAGGTCGACCGATTCGAGCCCCAGGAGCCGCAAGCTGTTGTCCACGGACCAGCGGAGATCTTCGGCGGTATACGAGTGCGGCCGCTCGGGGTGCGTCCCCGCCTTGGTGGATATGGTGAGGCCAGGAAACTCGCGCTTGCGGAGCGCCATTCCGATCCGGCGCTCGCTCGGCCCATACAGCGGGGCCGTGTCAACGTGCCGGATCCCAAGGTCGTACGCGCGCTCGACCGCGGCAACGCCCAAATCGTCGCTGCCGCCGCGCCAAACGCCGACGTGAGCCCCGCCCAGGCTGAGCTCGGTCAGATGCAGGTCGGTCTTGCCGAGGCGGCGGGTCGGGATTGTCTGCATGATTCCCCGTTCGAGCGGCGCGTCCGGCCCGATTGTAGACAGGCCGTACGGGTTCGATCGCTGGCCGGGTCGCCGGGATTGCTAGGCTCGGCGACTACATCATCACGGGGCAGAACATGCGTGAGGCGCCTTCAATCTTGGTCGGGACCGCGGGCGGCATCTGGACGGATCAGTCGGGCGACGACTTGTCCATGGCAGGCCGCCGCATCACGGCAATGGCGCGTAACGGGCCTGCGGTGTGGGCGATCGTGGACGGTTCCAGTCTGATCCGGTCGCGGGACGGCGCCGAGTGGGCGCAGGTCGCCGCGCTGGCCGAGCCCAGACGCACATGCCTGCTCCCGTCGTCGGAGCAGGTTCTGATTGGAACCGAGGGCGCGCACGTCACCAGGTTCAGCGAGGGCGCGGATGAGCCCTTGCCGGAGTTCGACGGCGTCGAGGGCCGACAGGATTGGTTCACACCGTGGGGTGGCCCGCCGACGACGCGATCGATGGCGCTGGACGTGGATGGCGGCATCTACGTGAACGTCCACGTGGGCGGGATCGTCAAGTCGGCGTCAGGCGGCGACACCTGGCATGCGACGGGACTCAATATCCGCGCCGACGCGCATCAGGTCATCGCGCATCCTGTCACCGGCGGCCTGTTGGCGGCGGCAATCTCTGGCGGGATGGCGGTGAGCGACGACGGCGGTGACTCGTGGCGCGTGCACGCCGAGGGGCTTCACGCCCGGTACGCGCGCGCGGTCGCCGTGGCCGGAGAGACGGTGCTTATTTCCGCCTCGGATGGACCGCGGGGCGGGCACGCGGCGCTGTATCGGCGTCCGCTTGCCGGGGACGGGCCGTTCGAGAAGTGCGTACGTGGGTTGCCCGACTGGTTCGAGACGAACATCGACACTTACACGCTGGATGCGCGCGACGACCTCGTGGTGTTCGGAACCGATCGGGGCACGGTGTACGCCTCCGACGATGAGGGCGCCACGTGGCGCGAGATCGCACGCAGCCTGCCAGGAGTCACGTCGGTCGTACTTGCCGCGGCCTGAGGCCGCACGCGGCGCTTGGCCACTGCTTCAGCCGCCGCGCTCGACGCTCACGGTCAGCGTTGCGCCGTCGGTCCGTACCGCCACGTCGCCAGCCAGGTCGGTTCGAAAGACCGCGATGCCGCGCTTGAGCAAGCGGTCGATCGCAGCCTCGCGCGGGTGACCGAAGGAGTTGTCGCGGCCGGACGGGATAACCGCGATGGTCGGCCCGACCGCGTCGAGGAAATCGCCCGACGACGATGTGGCGGCGCCGTGATGGCCAACCTTGAGCACGTCGGCGGCCAGGTTGAGCCGCCCATCGATGAGGCGTCGCTCGGCCGGCGCTTCGAGATCGCCGGTCAGCAGGAACGCGCTGGCGCCGTAGACCAGGCGCATCGCGATCGAGCGGTCGTTATCGGACGCCCCCTCGGCATCGGAGCCGGGGTTCAGGACCAGAAGGGTCGCGTTCGTGTGCCATGGAAGTCGATCTCCCGCGCGGACGGTCCGAATCGGCACCTCGCCGCGCTCGGCCGCGAGGACGATCTCCGGATAGAGCGGGTGGTCGCCAAACACATCGGCGATAACGAGCTGGCCGATCGGCAGCGACTCCAGCAAGTGCGCCGCCCCGCCGATGTGGTCCCCATCCGCGTGCGTCAGGACCAGCGCGTCCAGGCGTTCCACGCCCATCGCGCCAAGCCGCGCCGCGATCACGTCGCGCGCTGTTTCCCGATCCGGTCCGGCATCGACGAGCATGGCGCGCTCTCCCAGGCGAATGAGCAGGGA
Source organism: Chloroflexota bacterium (assembly GCA_965247475.1). GTDB lineage: Bacteria > Chloroflexota > UBA11872 > UBA11872 > UBA11872. The sequence goes on along the minus strand of OZ252016.1, from coordinate 689,229 downwards.
ATCGCCCTGGCCGACGTCGAGCGCTCGGAACTCGAGGGTCTCCGCCGGCAACGGCGCCGGAACCGATTGGCCAGGCGGGGTCGCGAAGATCCGGCCGAGTACGATCGCGACCGCGATGACGATCAGCGCCGCGGCGATGCGCGGGCGCACGGCGGGCCCGGGTGATGGGGGGCGGATGCGGCGAAGGATCGCGGCGGCGCGAGACCTCAAGCCAAGTGATGCTCGTTCGCGATCAGCTCGAACGCGCACCCGAGCGTGCCCGCAGCGTTTCGGCACATCACCATGCGGGACAGGAATATCTCGAAGTACTCCATGACGCTCGAGAACTCGGTGTCGATGGTGAGCTCGAGGCTGATCGACTTCGCCTCCGGTTCGACCCTGACAAAGGACTTGGTCACGGCGTTGTTGACGCGATCGTGGATGTCGAAGGAGGCGGGATCCGGATTCTGGACCCGGCTCCGGTGCACATCCGATTTATCGCCGATGATGACGGCCGCGGCAACGGGCGTGGAGCTGTCGCCCGACGTCTCCTCGTGATTTCCGATCGCGTTCGCGATCGTGAGCGCCTCGTCGGCGTTCAGGCCGCGGGCGAGCAAATGGTGGAGCGCCATGGTTGCGCCGGTCGTCCAGTGACGGTCGCGAGCGACCACGTTGCCGATGTCGTGCAGATACGCGGCCATGGCGGCCAGCTCGGCCTCGCGGTCCGGGTACTCGAGCCGGCGAAGGATGTTGCGAGCGATGTTGGCTACGAGTCCCGCGTGCCGGTGTCCGTGCTCGGTGTAGCCGACCGCTCTGAGATGGTCGTTGGCGCGAGATATGACGCGTGACAGGTACTCGTCCGCGCGCAATGCGTCGAGGTCGAGAACCGACTGCCCGCTGACCGACGATCGCTTCTTGGCGGTCGGCATGCGATCAGGGCCGGATGTGCCCGTCCCCGAGCACGATCCACTTGTAGGTCGTCATCTCGCGCAGCCCCATCGGCCCGCGGGCGTGGAGCTTCTGCGTGCTGATGCCGACCTCGGCGCCCAGGCCAAACTCGCCGCCGTCCGTGAACTGCGTGGATGCGTTCAGGTAGACCACCGCGGCGTCGACGTCGTTGAGGAATCGGGTGGCGTTGCGGTGCGACTCGGTGACGATCGCCTCCGAGTGGCCGGACCCGTGGGCGTGGATGTGGGCAAGCCCGGCATCGAGGTCGTCGACCACGGCCACCGACATCCGGAGCGCCAGCCATTCCGTATCGAAATCCCCCTGCTGGAGCGGCATGACGGTCGGAACATCGGCCAGGAGCTCGAGCGAACGATCGTCGGCGTGGATCTCGACCTCGCGGGCGGCCAGCTCGGCGCCTACCGCCGGGAGGAATCGCGGGGCGACGCTCCGATGCACGAGCAAGGTGTCGAGCGCATTGCAAATCGATGGGCGGCGCGTCTTGGCGTTGACGACGATCGCGCGGGCCATCTCGAGGTCGGCGTCCGCATCGACGTAGGTGTGACACACGCCCCAACCTGTCTCGATGACGGGCACCGTGGCGTTCTCAGTGACGAAGTTGATGAGACCGGGCCCCCCGCGGGGAATGACAACGTCGATCGTGCGGTTCATGCGGAGGAGCTGCCGAACCAGCGACCTGTCCGGGTCGGTGACAACCTGAATCGACGCCGGCGGCGCTCCGGCCGACTCGGCGGCCGCGCGGATCACGGCGGTGATGGCCAGCGTGCTTTCGTGGGCCTCGCTGCCGCCGCGGAGGATGACGGCGTTTCCGGCCTTGAGGCAGAGCGCCGAGATATCCACGGCAACGTTCGGGCGGGCCTCAAAGATGGCGGCGACCACGCCGAGCGGAACGCGTCTTCGTCCGACCTGCATCCCGTTCGGCAGCCGGCGCACATCCTCCATCGCACCGATCGGATCAGGCAGGCGGATGACATCGCCGATCGCGTCGGCGATCGCATGGATGCGGTCCGGCGTCAGCGTCAGTCGATCGATCGTAGAGGCAGCGACGGCGTCGGCGTGGGCGCGTTCAACGTCGGACTCGTTGGCGGCGAGGACATCGGCCTGGTGGTCGCGCAGCGCGGTGGCCATGGCTTCGAGGGCTCGGTTCTTGGAGTCCGTCTGTAGCGCGGGCAGGCCGCGCGCCGCCTCACGCGCGGCGTCGGCCAGCGCTCCGATGTCGGTCGCGGCGGTGGTTGAGGTGTCGGTGGTTGTCGTCATTTGGCCTTCTGTGAGCGTTGGCGCAACGCGGGCTCGACCACGACGAGGTTGTTTCGGTGCACGGCTTCCGCGCCGTTGTCGTAGCCAAGTATTCCTCGGATCGCCCGCGAGGGTTGCCCGCTGATGCGGCCGAGGTCCCGCTGATCGTAGTTTACGAGGCCGCGCGCGAATACCAGCCCGTCAGGTCCGACGAGGCCGACGAGATCGCCGCGCTCGAACACCCCGCGCACATCGCGGACGCCGACGGGGAGCAGGCTGCGGCCGCCGTCCACGACGGCCGCGCGCGCCCCGGCGTCAACCTGCACGGTGCCGCGCTGTGCGAGCGCGGAGCCGAGCCAGCGATCGCGGCTGCTTCGGATCGGTCCGCTGGGCGCGAAGTGGGTTCCGAGCTTCTCGCCTCGAACGATTCGGGGCACCACGTCATCAAGCGTGCCATTGGCAATCACGACGTCGATGCCGATGGCGGCCGCGTCGCGCGCGGCCTCGAGCTTGGACCGCATCCCGCCGAGGCCTTCCGCGCCGGGCTCGCCGGCCATGCCGGCGAGCGTCTCGGGCGGCACGTCGCCGGCCTCTCGAATCAGCTCGGCGTCAGGATCCATCTGGGGATCACTGGTGTACAGGCCGTCCGTGGTGGTGAGGAGGATGAGCTGATCGGCGCCAATCAGCGCCGCGACGAGCATCGATAGGACATCGTTGTCGCCGAACGTCAGCTCCTCGGTGGCAACCACATCATTCTCATTCGCGATCGGCAGGACGCCCGCGTTCAGCGCGCCGATGAGCGCGTTGCGGGTGTTGAGATAGCCGCGGCGGCTACCCAAGTCGGCGCGCGACAAGAGCGCTTGCGCGATGACAACGCCCTGGTCGGCGAACGCCTCCGCGTAGATCGCCATCAGGGGCGCCTGGCCGACCGCCGCCAGCACCTGGCGCGTCGCGAGGCTGTCGCCCGCAAGGCGCAGACGCGCGCGTCCGGCGCCGACGGCGCCGGACGTCACATAGGCGACTTCGACGCCGGATCGCATCAGACCGGCGATCTGGCCAGCGATCCGGCGGACGAAGGCTTCATCGATGCCGTCGGGGCCAGTGAGGAGACGCGTGCCGCACTTCACGACCACGCGGTGCCGAACGGCGCTCATTTGCAGCTTCGCCTCACGAACCCACACCCAATTCTGCGGCGCGTTCCCGATTGTAAGGACGGCCGGTGCGCGCCATGCGAATGGCCCTCGATATAATGTGCGCCCCTGATCGACGCGCCCGATGTGCCGCGGGGCGCGCCGCCCCACTTGTGCCGCGACCGGCCGGCAAGGGACCCGTGGCGATGGACCAGTACAGCACGGATCGCATCCGCAATGTGGCGTTGGTGGCCCACGGCGGCGCGGGCAAGACGTCGCTGACCGAGGCGCTGTACTTCACCACGGGCAAAGCGAGCCGCCTGGGCAGAGTGGAGGATGGGACCACCGTCTCCGACTACGACCCTGACGAGGCGGAGCGCGGCATGTCGATCAACGTCGCGGTGGTCCCGTGCGAGTGGAAGAAGCACAAGATCAACGTGATCGACACCCCCGGATATGCGGATTTCGTGGGCGAGGTCGTATCCGGGCTTCACGCGGCCGACACGGCGATCGTGTTGGTGGACGCGACGGCGGGGGTGGAGGTCGGGACGGAGATCGTGTGGAAGCTCGCCGATCGGCTGGAGCGACCGCGCCTCCTGGTCGTGAATCGAATGGACCGCGAGAACGTCTCCTGGCGCGATGTGCTCGACGGTCTGCAGACGGCGTTCGGAAACGCGGTTGCGCCAATTCAGGTGCCGATCGGCGACGGGCCTGACTTCAAGGGCGTGGTCGACCTGCTCGACGGCCGCGCCTGGATGTTCGGCGAGGGCGAGTCGACGGACGCCGAGCTACCCGAGGATCTCGCGGCCGACGTGGAGTCGGCGCGTGAGCAACTGGTGGACGCCGTGGCGGCCACCGACGACGCGCTGCTCGAGAAATACTTGGAAGGCGACGAGCTCGGGCGCGGCGATCTGGAGACCGCGCTGCGGGCGGGCGTCACAGCGGGTGAGATCTACCCGGTCGTCTTCACCGCCGCGACCGAGCTGTACGGCGCGCGCGAGCTGCTGGACGCGATCGTGACCGCGCTGCCGTCACCGGCGGAAGCGCCGGCGCCGACGGCCGCAAACGGCGCCGCGCTCGAGGTCTCGCCAGACGGAGAGGTCGTAGCACAGGTGTTCAAGACGCTCGCGGACCAATTCGTGGGCAAGATCTCGATGTTCCGCGTGTATGCGGGGACGATCACCGGCGACGCGCATCTGACCGACCTCGCGTCGGGCAACAGCGAGCGGGTATCGAATGTGCATTTCCGGGTCGGGAAGGACGGTGAGCCCGCGCCCAAGGTGGTGGCCGGCGAGATTGCGTTTGTGACCAAGCTGGACGGCGTGGCAACGGGCGACACGCTGGCCGGGTCCGCGGACGCGGCGGCGCTCCCTCGATTCCAAATGCCGGCACCCCTCTTCGAGGCGGCGATCTCGCCCGAGACGAGCGCCGATCTCGACAAGATGAGCTCGGCGCTGGCGCGCATCGCGGAAGAAGATCCGACGCTCCACGTGCATCGGAGCGACAGCACGGCCGAGACGATTCTCGCGGGTCTTGGAGAGTCGCACGTCCAGATCAGCCTCGAGCGCGTGCGTCGGAAGTTCGGGGTGAATCTGACATCCGACGTTCCGCAAGTTGCCTATCGCGAGACGATTCAGAAGACGATCAACGCCCACGGCCGGCACAAACGGCAGAGCGGCGGCCACGGCCAGTTCGGCGACGTGCGCATCGAGTTCTCACCGCTGGCACGCGGCGCGGGATTCGAGTTCGAGAACCGAATCACCGGCGGTCGCGTGCCCCGGCAGTACATCGCGGCGGTCGAAAAGGGACTGGTCGACACGCTGGAGCACGGAGCGCTCTGCGACTATCAGGTGGTGGACATCAAGGCCGCGCTGTTCGACGGCCAGTTCCACACGGTGGACTCGTCCGACGAATCGTTCCGAGCCGCCGCGCGGCTTGCGTACCAGGATGGCTATCCGCGGGCCGGTCCGGTGGTCCTCGAACCGATCCTCAAGCTCGAGATAGAGATTCCCGACACGAACACCGGCGACATCATCGGCGACATCAGCGCCCGGCGGGGTCACGTACTTGGCATGACGCCCGCGGCGGAGAACGGCTACACCACGGTGCAGGTGGAAGTGCCGGAATCCGAGGTGCAGCGATACGCCACGGACCTGCGGTCCGTCACGCAAGGCCGGGGAACGTTCACGCGCGAATTCGTGCGCTATCAAGAAGCGCCCGCGAACATTCAAGCCAAGCTGGTTGCCGAGGCGGCGCGGCGCCGCGAGCAGCGGTAGCGTCAGGAACGGCGGAGGCAGCGGCCCCGATCACATGGACGACGAGCGACGCGCCTTTCTCGAATCACTGATCGACGCCCCCAGCCCGTCGGGATACGAGCAGGCGGCGCGCGACGTGTGGCGCGGATACGCGGAGACGTTCGCCGACGCCGTCCGAACCGATCTGCACGGGAACGTCATCGCGACCCGAAATGAGGGCGGAGCGCCGCGGGTGATGTTCGCAGGCCACTGTGACGAGCTCGGGTTTCAGGTGAACTACATCACGGATGACGGGTTCATCTACTTCAACACCGTCGGCGGCCACGACGCGTCGCTCGTCCCCGGACGGCGGGTCGTGGTGCACGCGGCGCGGGGGCCAATCCGCGGCGTGACCGGGCGAAGGGCCGTGCACCTGACGCCCCGGTCCGAGCGAGGAAAGCCGATCAAGATCGAGGACGTGTGGATCGATATCGGCGCCAAGGACAAGGCCGCCGCCGACGAGCAGGTGCGCGTCGGCGATCCCGTCACGTACGACATCGGTCTCCAAGACCTCCAGGGCGGCCTGGTTGCCTCGCGCGCGCTCGACAACAAGATCGGCGCATGGGTCGTGGCGGAGGCGCTGCGCCGGATCGACGCCGACAAGCTGCAGGGATCGGTGCACGCGGTTGCCACCGTGCAGGAGGAGATCGGCCTGCGCGGCGCGACTACCAGCGCGTTCGGGCTGGACCCGCTGGTTGGCGTTGCGGTGGACGTGACACACGCGACCGACTCGCCGGGCGTCAGCAAGAAAATGGCCGGCGACGTGAAGCTCGGCGGCGGCCCGACGATCACCCGCGGCGCCAACGTCAATCCGGTGGTCGAGCGGTTGTTGTTCGAAACGGCCGAGGAGCTGGAGATGGACGTGCAAATCGAGGCCGCGCCTAGCGGGACCGGTACCGACGCGAACGCGATGCAACTCGCGCGCGCCGGCGTCGCCACCGGGCTGGTGGGCGTGCCGCTGCGCTACATGCACACGCCGTCGGAAGTCATCGACCTGGCCGATGGCGACCGGGCGGCGACGCTGCTGGCGCGCTTCGCGGAGCGAGTCACGCGGGAGATCGACTTCACGCCCTAGACGGAAGGGCGGCTAGTAGGCCTCCGCGATAGCTTCGAGGCCCTCGCGATCCAATACCTCGATCCGCTTGCGGCCGATGCCGATCAGACCGCCGGACTTGAGCTCGTTCAGCGCCTGGGTCGCGGTCTCGCGCGACGTGCCGACCCGCTCGGCAAGGTCGCTATGGGTCAGACCCACCATCTGATCGCCGCCGTCGGACGTCATGCGCAGGATCAGCGTCGCCAAACGGGACGCCAACGATTTGAGCGCGAGATCTTCCAGTTGCATCTCGGCCTCGCTGAGGCGAGCGGCGAGCGCCTGCATGATGCGAACGCCGATCATCGGGAACCGACCAATCAGTCGCTCGACGTCGGGCCGGCTCATGACGCAGACGGTGGAATCCTCGAGCGTCTGCGCGAACGAGTCGTACATCGACTGACCGACCAGCGCCATCTCACCAAAGAACGTCCCGGGCTCGATGTTCAGAACGACGAAGCGTTTGCCCTCGGGCGAGATGCGATAGATCTGGACCCTGCCTGACTTGAGGAGAAACAGCGCCTCGGGGGTCTCATCAGGCTCGAACACCAGCTGCCCGGCGGCCACCGTCGACATCCGCGTGGTGCGTTCGACCTCAGCGATCTGCCGCTCATCGAGATCACGAAAGATGTCAACTGTCGAGGAGTAGCGTCGCTTCTGTTCCGTGGAGTCCATGCGGGACGGACTCGGCGCCGGGCCGATTCGATTCGAGGCCATTCGCCGACTCATCGCCCGCGCCTCCTCGGCCTGAGCCCGGCTCCTCTTAGAGCCGCTCTTGCTCGGGGTCGCCGCGACCGATGGCGCGGCCCTGCGGCACGTATGTTGGCACAGCCACGATTCCGGTCGGAACGAGGTCCGACCCATCATCGATGCGGATGATGTCGAGATTCACGCCGTCAGCGACGGCGCCAGGCACGCCCCGGGCATGAGAAGTCCGACCCGCGCGCCAGCGAGCCGTCGTCAGGAGCGCACGAACGGTCGCAGCACACCGGCCGGTGGATCGGGCAGCGCGCGCGCCGCCTCGACGTCCCGGCCGATGGCGTCCACCAGCTCGGAGACGGATTCGAACGTGAGCTCGGCGCGCAGCCGCCGCTGGAAGAAGAGGCGCACGGACCGGTCGTAGAGATCGCCGTCGAAATCGAGCAGGTGCGCCTCGACGAGCCGTTCGCCCGCGCCGAACGTCGGGCGCACGCCGATGTTGGCGACGGCCGGCCACCAACCACGGCGCGCCGTCGCCGGCGACGGCGCCACCACGCCCGCGTACACGCCATCGCCCGGCAGCAACTGTGACGCGGGGAGCTCGAGGTTGACGGTCGGGTATCCGAGCTCACGTCCCCGCGCGTCGCCGCCGACCACCCGGCCGGCAAGGCTGAACCACCGCCCCAGCGCGCGATTGGCGGACTCGATATGGCCCCGCGCGAGCGCGTCGCGGATCGATGAGCTGGCGATCGACTCGGGGGCCTGGTGCCACTCGATCTGCCGATATTCGATGCCGATCTCGCACGCAATCCGCCCGATGACGTCCGGCGTACCCGCGCGATCCTTGCCGATCCGCGCGTTGGGGCCCGTGACCAGAATCCGCATGTCCAGCACCGCGGCCAGGCGTTCCACGAACTCCGCGGGCGTGAGCGCGGCCAGCTCGCGATCGAACGGCCAGACAATCACATCGGAGACGCCGGCCTCGGCCAGCAATGCAAGCCGATCGGACAGGGTCGTCAGCAACCGGAGCGGAGTCTGGGGCCTCAGCACCTGCTCGGGCGGCGGCCAGAACGTGACTGCCAGGGCACGGCCGCGCGGCAGACGCGCCGCGCTCTCCGCCGTGGCCCGAAGGAGGGCCTGGTGTCCCATATGCACGCCGTCGAATCGCCCGAGGGTGACGGCCGCGGGCGCATCGGCCTCATAGGCGTCAGGGTCGGGATGAATGGATGTTGCGCCGATGGCCGTGGGGAGGCTCATGCGTCATGTGCGAAGACGCGGCTTGCCTGCCACCGCCCGTCCTCCGCGCGCGCGACGCCAATGAACTCACCGTCCGCGTCATAGAGGCGGTGCGGCCCGACCCGCCCGGCGGGCGCGGGGGCGGGTCGACCGTGGATCAGATCCAATCGCAATTGATCGCCGGCGATGTGCGCGGGCAGGGCCTCGACGGCCGCATCGGGCGGGAACAGCAGGCGATCGAGGTATCCGTGAAGGGCGGCCGTGTCGATCTGCCAAACCTCGGACGCGTTGGCCAGGGTGAACGGGCCGACGGCGGCGCGCAGCAGGCCAATGAGCATAGCGCCGGAGCCGACAGCCTCCCCCAGATCGCGGGCAATGCTGCGGATATAGGTGCCGCTGGAACACTCGATCCGAATGCCGACGACCAGCGACGCGGCGCGGTCGGGCGCGTCGTCGATCACGAGCCGGGCGCCCTCACACCCCACCTTGATTCGATCGTGGCTGATCACCTCGGCCCGGTACACGGTGACCTCGCGGACCGGGACATCCACAGCTTCACCCGCGCGGGCGCGCGCGTATGCGCGCTGGCCATCCACGTGGACGGCCGAGCGCGCCGGCGGCCGCTGCCGGATGCGGCCCCGAAACGCACCAATCGCGCGTCTGACGTCATCGAGATCGGGGGAGGGCCGGAACGGGCCGATCGGCGCGCCTTCGAGGTCGTCGGAGTCGGTGCGAACGCCGAACAGCACGCAGGCGAGATAGGTTTTGGGCATCCGCACGATGTCCGCGCTGAGCCGGGTCGCGCGGCCGACGGCGATCGGAAGCACGCCCTGCGCGAGCGGGTCCAATGTTCCGCAGTGCCCGACCCGACGCACACCCGTGGCGCGTCGCACGGCCGCGACCACGCGGGTGGAGCTGGCACCGACCGGCTTGAAGGCGTTCAAGAAGCCCGACCCTACGCGTGCGACCTGCGAGGCCTCACGCATCGCGCCGGTCGGGCACCGCGCCGGGCTCGTCGGCGCGAGTGTCGAGGGTCTGGCGCAGGTACTCCTCAGTGACCATGTCGGGGTCGAGTTGAAACCGCAGCTCGGGCGTCACCCGGAGGCGAAGCCGGCGCGCGAGCTCTCGGCGGATCACGCGGCGGGCGCGCTCGAGGGCCTCGATCGATGCGCGTGCCTGATCGGCATCCCCGATCACTCCGACCAGGATGGTGGCAACGCCGAGATCTCGGGTGACGGCGGCGCTGTGCACCGTGACGTAATCCAGATCCGGGTCGGCGAGCTCGCGCTCGATGAGCGCGCCGACCTCACGGGCGACTTGCGCACCGACGCGCTGGAGCCTGCGCGAAGCCATATCGCCGCCCCCCCCGCCTACGGCTGTCGCAGCTCGGTGTGGAACACCTCGACAATGTCGGCCAGCTGAATCTTGGTCGTGGTCTCGACCCCGAGCCCGGCATCGAAGCCCTCGCGCACCTCATCGACCTCGTCGGAGAAGCGTCGGACCGAGATGAGGCGGCCCTGGCCGATTTCCTCCCCGTCCCGCAAGATCCGGGCGTTTCCATCGCGGAAGATCCGCCCGCTGAGGACCCTACCGCCGACGATCTGACGGTTTCGCTCGCTGCGGAACTCACCGCGAATCTCGAGGCGACCGTCGACCACCTCGACCTCTTCAGGTTCGAGGATGCCCAACAGGGCCGCGTTGATCTCGTCAATCAGGTCGTAGATGGTGCGGTAGACCCGCACGTCCACGCCGAGACGCTCGGCCTCGGCGCGCGCGGACGGCTCGACGCGGACCTCAAACCCGACCACGATCCCTCCGGCCGCGGCGGCGAGGTTCACGTCCGACTCCGTGATCGTGCCGACGCCCTCGTAGACGACCACGGCCCGCGAGCGCATGTCGCCGAGCGCGCCGATCGAGCTGACCATGGCGTCCACCGCGCCCGCGGTATCCGCCTTGACGACCACGCTCAACTGCTTGAGCTTGCCCGCCGTCATCTGCTCGGCGAGCTGCTCCAGGCTCAGCCGCATGGCGTGATCGCCCACGGCGCGCGCGGGCCGCGCCTCCCGGCCCGACCGACGCCTGCGCTTGTCAGGCTCGACGACGCGGATGACAGCACCGGCGTCGGGCAGCTGTTCGAGGCCCATGATCTCGACCGGCGTGGACGGTCCGGCGCTCTTGATGCGCCGCCCGGCGTGGTCATACAACGCCCTGATCTTGCCCTTGCTCGCGCCGGCCGCGATCGTCGCGCCCGTCGCAAGCGTGCCGCGCAGCACGATCACGGTGGCAACGGGGCCCTGGCTTCGATCGAGGCGGGTCTCGATGACGGCCGCCTCGGCAGGTCCGTCCGAGGGTGCGCGCAGCTCCTCGAGCTGGGCCGTGAGGCTGAGGTACTCCAGAAGGTCGTCGATGCCCGTGCGCTCGGTTGCAGAGACTGGCACGGCGACGACGCTGCCGCCATAGGGCTCGACGACGACATCGTGCTCGGTGAGCTGCCGGTAGACGCGATCGGGATTGGCGCCACTCAGGTCGATCTTGTTGACGGCGACCACCATCGGCACGCCGGCGGCGCGTGCATGGCCGACCGCCTCGACGGTCTGCGGCATGACTCCATCGTCAGCGGCGACGACGATGACGGCCACATCCGTCACGCGCGCCCCGCGCGCGCGCATGGCGGTGAACGCCTCGTGGCCGGGCGTGTCGATGAAGGTCACCTTCCCGTGGTCGGTGTCCACCTGGTACGCCCCGATGTGCTGGGTAATGCCGCCGTATTCGCCCTCGACGACGTTGGTCTCGCGAATCGCGTCGAGCAGCGTGGTCTTGCCGTGGTCCACATGCCCCATGACCGTTACGACCGGCGGGCGCGGATCGCCGACCTCGGCCGGCGGCGCGACGGTCTCGGCCGTATCCGCCTCCGCGGCGGCGGTGTCCTGGGCGTCCATGACGTCGACGCCGAGATTGACGAGCACCGCGCGCGCCGTATCACGGTCGATCGCCGCGTTGATCGTGGCCAGCACGCCGCGGTTGAGCAGCTGGAGGATGAGGTCGCTGGTGCCCACCTCCGCGAGCGTGGCGATCTCGCCGATGGTCGCGGTCTCGGGCAAAGCGACCCGGCGCAGCTCCGGCAGCTCGGCGGCGGTCTCCTCGACCGTCTCGGCCGCCGGCTGCGCCGCGGGCTCCGGCCTGCGACGGCGGGCGGACCGACGCGGCGGCGGCCGACGGGAAACTCGGCGTCGTCCGCGTGCCACGCTAGCTAGATTCCTTCCGGATCGAATCGGCCCGACGTTGGGCGTTCGACAAGTCGGCGAAGCGGCTCGCCAGCGCGTCCAACGAAGGCGCGCCGGGCGATATCCGCAGCTGCCGCGCTAGGATGCCGCCTTTGACCGCCTGGTGCCAGCAGCGGCGATCCTCGCACACGTACGCCCCGCGGCCGTTCTGGCGACCCGAGGGGTCGAGGTCCACGCTGCCCTCGGGGGTGCGCACAATTCGAATCAGGCCGCTTTTCGCGCGTGTGGTGCGGCACGCGACGCAGGTGCGCTGCGGTTGGTGACGCGGGATTCCTAGCCCTCCGGCGCTCGCGGCGAATCCGGCGCCGCGCCCATGGTCTGCGCCGACACGAGCTCGTCGGAGGCCAACTCGGCCGCCGGCTCGGCGTCCTCCGCGGTTTCATCCGCGGCGACACCGTCGTCCGGCTCCGCGACATCACGCGTCTCGGACGGCTCCGACGCATCCCGAATGTTGATTCTGAATCCGGTCAGACGCGCGGCGAGGCGCGAATTCTGACCCTCGCGCCCGATGGCCAGCGACACCATGTCGCTGCCCACGAACACGTCGGCGACCCTGTTGGGCAGATCGATATGAACGTTTCTGACGCGAGCCGGGCTCAATGAGTTCGCCACGTAGGCGCTTGGCTCGGCCGCCCACTGGATGATCTCGACCTTCTCCTGGCCCAGCTCGCGGAGGATGTTCTGAATGCGTGTCCCGCGCATTCCCACGCAGGACCCGACCGGGTCAAGCGCCTCCTGCAGCGAGCGGACGGCGACCTTGGTCCGCACGCCGGCGTCGCGCGCAATCCCCATGATCTCGACGATCCCATTCTGGATCTCGGGGACCTCCCGCTCGAAGAGTCGGCGGACGAAGTCGGGGTGGCTGCGCGAGACCCTGAGCTGAGCCCCGCGGCCGCCGTCGCTGACTTCCAGCAGCAGGACGCGGAGCCGCTGCCCGACGCGGTAGTACTCGCTGGGGATCTGGTCCGCTCCGAGCAAGATCGACTCCGCGCGACCCAGCTCGACATACACGCCGCGGTTCTCCACACGGCTCACGCGCCCAACGAGAATCTCGCCCTGGTGCTCGATGAACTGCTGGTAGATCTCCATGCGCTCGGCGTCGCGGATCGCCTGCTGCATCACGTAGCGAGCATTCTGCACCCCGATGCGGCCGAAGTTGGGCGGCGTTATCTCAATCTGGAAGACCTCGCCAAGCTCGACTTCCTCGTCGTACCCACGGGACTCCTCGAGCGAGATCTCGTGCACCGGGTCCGTGACATCCTCGACCACGGTCTTGTTGGCGTAGATCGTGGCCTCACCGGTCTCGACGCTGATCTCCACGTCGATATCGTCGTACTCGGTGCCCATATCGTGGAACGCGGTAGCGACCGCCGTACGCAGTGAGTTCAGGACCGCATCGATTTGGATGCCCTTCTCGTCGGCGAGTTGCTGAAGCGCCAGGAGGAACTCGCTGCGCACGGGTGCTCCCTCCTGGCGCGGGTTGGGCGACTGACTTTAGGGAAAAATAAAAGTGGGCTGCACCCACCGCCGCCGACAAGACCTGAACCATCAAGGTTACCACTCACCGAGGGGCCGGGAAAACGCGGCGGAGGGTGATTCGTCGCTTATTTGAAGCATCATTACGCTGGATCGAATCTGTGTATGTCGGATTCAGCCGATGTTATGTAGGCTCAAAAGTATCGCGTGTGATCGGTCGGCGTGTCTCTCGGATCGTCCCGGTCCCCGGGGTCGGCTGGGCGCGCCCCGGCGACGCGCCTGGGGTGAGGACAGCCGTCAGACGATCCGCCGCCCATCCTCGGCGAAGACGTATGTTCGATCGGCCGGTATTCGCAGGTAGGCGGGGGCGCTCCGGTCCCATTCCTCGTTGAGCGGGCGCTCCACGATCACGGTCGCACCGGCGAGGCTCACCGACACCAGCATTCGTTTTTCCGAGACCTGGGGCTCCATGTACTCGATCTCCGTGCGAATCGCGCCGGGATCGTCAACGTGGAGGAGCTCGGGCGCGTCCGCGCGCAGGCCGATCTGCACGGTCTTGCCTTCATGCGCGCCGAGGAGCTCTCGATTCACGTCCAGCGAGTGGCCGTCGATTCGAATCGACGCCTGGTGGACGGTTCCGGGCACCAGGCTCATCGGCGGCATGCCCACGAAGCTTGCGACGAAGGTGGTGGCCGGGTTGTCGTAGATCTCCCGATACGTGCCGAGCTGCTCGATCTTGCCCGCCCTCATCACCCCGATCCGGTCGCCAAACACCTGGGCCTCGGTCTGGTCGTGGGTGACGTAGAGCGCGGTGATCTTGAACCGGCTGAGCAGCCGCTTGATCTCGACGCGCGTGCGCACGCGCAGTTTGGCGTCAAGATTCGAAAGCGGCTCGTCGAACAGCAGGATGGTCGGGTCGCGCACCAGCGCTCGACCGACGGCGACGCGCTGCTGCTCGCCCCCCGATAGCGTCTTGGGCTTGCGGTCCAGGAGCTGATCGAATCCGACGCCCATCACCCGCGAGGTCTCCTCGACCCGGTCGCTGATCTCCATCTCGCGCTTGTGCATGCGGAAGAAGAAGCCGAGATTCCCTTGCCCTGCCATATGCGGATAGAGCGCGTAGTTCTGGAAGACGAGGCCGACGCGCCGGTCCCGCGGCGTGACGTGCGTCCACTCGTCGCCGCGAAAGAGCACCCGGCCGCTGTTGGGGCGTTCGAGCTTGATCAGCCCGGCGGCCACGCGCAACAGCGTGGACTTGCCGCTGCCCGACGGTCCGAGCAACGCGACCGTCTCGCCGGCGCCCACGGCCAGGTCAACTCCGTCGAGCGCCCACAGCCGCCCATCGCGACGGGGCGGAGAGCCGGGGTCGAAGGCCGCCGGAACCTCATCCTCCGGGGTGCTCAGCTGACCGAACGCGAAGGCCGCCGCATCGAACGTCTCCTCGAAGCCCACGTGCACGCCCTGAAGCTCGAGGTCGGTGTCGGCGGTCATCTGGCTCCCACCGGTCAGGCGCCGGGATCCGGCGAATCGACACGATACGTCCGGAGCGCCTCGTCGGTCAGTCGGAGACCGACGAGCGCAAGCGTGACTGGGACGAATACAAGAACAGGGAAAATGAGCACGGCGCTGAGCACGATGCTCACCAGCGCCACCACCGCGAAACCGAACGACGGCCCAGGCAGACCGAGCGCGATCACGGCCGAATTGCGAATGCAATGCCACGGCGACATGTCCATGCGCACCGCCAGCGCGAAGACGTAGGCCTGCGCCGCGAGCCAATAGACCATCAAGACGAGCGCGACCAGTCCGATCGCCTGCAGGAAGACTTGCCCGGTTGCCGTGTAGAACACGAAGCCGACGACCAGCGCGTAAAGGACGAAGAGGTCCATAACGAGAAGCGTCCAGCCGCGCCAGAAGTACTGGCGGAACGCCGACCAGAAGGCGGCGGCGGAGAGATCATCGCCGTCGATGAAACGCTGCGCCACGACGAACAACGCGGCGGTGCCGGGGCCGGCCAGGGCGGCCGCGACGATGGTCCCGCCGGCGATTGTGATCCCCATTTGGAGCCCGGTGATCGCAGCGGGTGTGCCGGCGATCGCCTGCTGAAGCGCGGCGCCGCCCGGGAGACCCACGGCCGGAAACATGAGCGCGGCGGCGACGAACCACAGCAGGTTCGCTTTGATGAACAGATCCACGAGCTCGTAGTACACCTGGCCGAGCGCCCACCACATGTGCCTAAACGCCGCGGCCATCGGAGGCTCCGGTCGGCAGGTCTGCGCGGGCGCTACGAATGCGCGACATGGTAGCCAAGGATCGGGTTCGTCGAGCCGGGCGAGCGCGGGCCGCTAGGCGACGGCCGCCGTGCGCCGGTCGATCATCTCACGCAGCAACTTGGTCGTGTGGGCGGTGCTTCCGCAACACGATCCGATCACCCGCACACCTTTCTCGATCCAGGCGCTGGCGTATTCCGTCATCTTCTCGGCTGGATAGCGATACAAGATCCGGCCCTGGATCAGCTCCGGCACGCCCGCGTTGGACTGCGCCATGAGGGGCAGGCGGGGGCCGGCGGCCACGAGCTGGTCGATGACCTGGTCCATCTCCTCGGGCCCGTTCCCGCAATTGCAGCCCACCACGTCGGCGCCGGCCGCCTCGCACGCGCGCAAGCCGTCGGCCGGGGCAACGCCCATCATGGTGTGGAGATTGATGTCATAGGTCATGGTCGCGAACACCGGCAGGCCGGTTCGCTTGGCGGCACGGATCGCGATGTCGACCTCCTTGGTATCGCTGAAGGTCTCACACAGCAACAGATCAGCGCCGCCGGCCGCCAAGTACTCGGCTTGAACGCGGAAGGCCTCGTCCATCTGCTCGGGCGTGATGTCGCCCAGCGGCTGGAGAAAGTCGCCGCTCTGGCCGATGTCGCCCGCCACCCATGCGCCATCGCCGGCGGCCTCGCGCGCAAGCGCGGCGGCGGTGCGATTGATGTCTTCGGCCCGGTCTTCGAGACCCGCACGCTGAAGCCGGATCAGGTTGCCGCCGAACGTGTTGGTCGAAATGACGTCCGCCCCGGCCGCGACATATGCGCGATAGACGTCGAGAAGCCGGTCCGGGTATCGGAGCGTGACCTCCTCGGGCGCCTCCCAGTCGCGGTCCTCGAACGCGTTCAGGGTGGTACCCATGGCACCATCGAATAGAAGCGGCGATCGCGCCAGCGAGTCAAGCACGCCGCCGTCACGCGCGCGGTCGATCGTCACGTATGGTCAGTGTGGAGACGTTGGTCGGCCCGACCAGGGTCGCACGATTCTAAAGGGACTGTAGGCACGAGCTCAGGATCTGTCCGTAGGGCGGGCGGCTGAATGCACCGACTCTTCGTCCTCGGCCTGTGGGCAGTGCTGGCGCTGGCGGCATTGGTCGCGATCCTGGGCGTGTTCGCGACTCGCGGTCACGTCGATCTGTCGGGACTCCCGAGGATCGAGATCGATGGCGACGTACGCGCGCGGGCGGCGGCGCTGATCGCGGAGTTCACGGCGGCAACCGAGCGGGCCCGCGGCAGCGGCAAGTCCGAGCCGGTTCAGATCACGTTGGGCCAGGACGAGCTCACGGCGTTGATCGACGGGTGGAGGCGCGAAGACCACTGGTTTGGCACGGTTCGCGAGCTGCAGGTCGCGTTGTTGCCGGGAACGCTGGCGATCACCGGCGTGATCGAATCGCTTGGGCTCGAGATCCCCTTCCGTATCGATGTCGCCGTGGTCGTCGAGAACAACACGCGAGAGGTGGAAGTGACGCGGCTACAGGCCGGCGAGCTGTTCGCCCCCGGATTCCTGCGCACCGTCATGCTGGAGCTGGCCTCGCGGACGCTCGATGCCGGCCTCCCACGGGTGCCGGTTGACATCGAGACGCTTGTGGTCGGCGACGGCGAGGTCATCGTGTCGGGCCACGCGCTGCCATAGCCGACGCTGGGCGCGGCCGACCGGCGCGGCTCAGCGTGGGAATGCGCCTCGAACCCCTCCATCGACCGGCAGGACCGCCCCGGTCGTCTTGGCGGATCGGTCCGAGGCAAGAAAGAGCACGGCCTGCGCAACGTCCGACGCCTCGACCGACACGCGCAAGAGATTCCGCTCGGCGTAGTAGGTTTCCAGCCGACTCTCCGGGACGTTGTGAGCGGCCGCGCGCCCGCGGCGAAGCTCATCGCTCCACAGACCCGAATCGCCGAAGACCGCGTCGGGGTTCACCATGTTGACGCGGATGCGGTGCCGTCCGTTCTCAATGGCAAGCACGCGGCCCAGCTGCAACTCGGCCGCCTTCGCCGCGCTGTAGGCGCCGAACTCCGCCCCGGGGTCGAATACGTTCTTCGTGCAGATCAGCACGATGCTGCCGCCCAGCCCCTGCGCCCGCATCTGATTCACGGCCGCGCGGCAGACGAGAAAGTGCCCCGTTGCGTTGATGTCGAGGCTGCGCCGCCAGGTCGCCAGGTCGAGCCGGTCGATCGGGGCGGAGTCGGCGACGCCCGCGTTCGAGACGACGATGTCAACGCCGCCGGCCGCTCGCGCGGCGTGGTCGAACGCCGCGTCCACATTGGCATCGGCCGCAACATCGAGCGCAATCGCGTCGGCGGCGTCGCCAGCGGCCTCGATCTCGTCGCGCACCGCTTCGGCCGCGTCGGCGTCGACGTCCGTGACGAGCACGAATGCGCCGGCGGACGCGAGCGCGACCGCGATCGCGCGCCCGATCCCGCGACCGGCGCCGGTGACCAAGGCGACGCGCCGCGCGAGCGGCCGCTCGGGCGGCGCCAGGGACAGCTTGTAGAGCTCGAGCGGCCAGTATTCGATGGCGAACAGCTCGGCCTCCAAGAGGGCCGTGTAGCGTCCGATGGCGTCGGCGGATTCGATCACGTCCATCGTGTGCCGATAGATTCCGGCGATGGCATCCGCCTCCGCCGCCGACGCGCCGGCCGTGAACATGCCGATGCCCGGGACGAGCGTGACGCGCGGCCGCGGATCGTGCTCGAAGCCGCCCTCGGCCTGGTGGCGGCGAACATGGGCTCGATACTCCCGCGCGTAGCCCTCGACGGCGGCCTCGATCTCCTCCGGCTCGCGAGCGGTCAGGATCAGCGGCAGCCGCTTGGTGCGCAGGACGTGGTCCGGCGTCGCGGGCCCGACCAGCGCCAGCGCGGATAGGTCGGGCCGGTCCACGAACGCGCGGACGCGCAGCGAGCCATCGAATCGAACGACCACACGCCGATCGCGCGCGAGCCGGCCGCGCAACACGGGCGCGATCCGGGCGGCCTCCCCGGCGGCCGGCGCCGTCTGCGGGTAAGGCGCATGGCGCACCTCTCGCCGCCGCGCGTAGTCCTCGGCCCGCGTCACCAGCTCGATGTGTCGTTCGTAGGACTCCCGCGCGGTCGCGCCGAAGGTGACCAGGCCGTGCTTGTCCAACACGATTCCGATCACCGATGGATTGGCGTCGTACGCATCGGCGACGACCTTGGACAAGGTGAAGCCCGGCTGGAGGTAGGACACGACCGCCACGCCGTCGCCGAGGGCGTCCCGAACCGTCGCCGCGCCATCGGGCTGATTGGTAAGCGCGAGGACCGCATCGGCATGGGAGTGATCGATCCAATCGAGGGGCAGAAACGCGTGCAGCAGCGTCTCGATCGATGGGCGCGGCGCGTCAGACCGGAGCTGGCAATGACCCAGGAACTCGACCATCACCTCGTCCGTCATCGAGTCTCGCGCCCGCAGCGAACGGAGGTCGTCGAGTCGCAACGCGGCGAAATGGCGCGTTTCGATGCTGTGCAGGTCCGACCCGCTGCCCTTGATCGACAACGCCGGCACGTCGCGCCCGAGGTGATCACGCGCCGTGTGCTTGACCGACGTATTGCCGCCGCCAAACAGCACCAGGGAGGACTCGGCGCCGATGAGACGCGACGTGTAGACCCGCAGCGCGAGCGGATCGAGGCCGGTCGCGTCCGCATCCGACCAGCGTGACCTCATGACGGGATCCTTGGAATCAGCGCCAGGCGCGGAAGTGCAGCGCGCAGTCTATCGGACGCGCCACGGCGCCGCGCTCGATGTCAAGCGGTCGCCGCGGCGTAGCCGACAACGTAGTCGCTCGCGGGCGCCGTGTCGGCCGAGGTCCCCAGCTTCAAGACCCGCCATGACCCGCCGAGCCGGCGCGCGGCGTCGACGGCGACGAGGACCGGTCCGGGGCTGCAGACCATCGCCTCACCGGTTCGCCAGGCATTCGTGAGCGCTTCCCGGTCGGCGGTCTCGAGCAGGCGCGCGAACTCCCGTCCGTGGCGCGCGGCCTCGCCGCGATCGTGGCCGTGATACAGATCGGTGCTCGCCACCAATACGCCGCCTTCCAGGAGCCCCGCCGCCACAAGCGCGTCCGCCAGCGCCGCCCACGACTCAGGAGCGCCGATCGTCACGACGATCGGCACGACCGGAATGTCCGGCGCGACGCGGCGCAGAAATGGGAACTGGACCTCGACCGCGTGCTCTTCGCGCACGTCGTCCGTGGTTGGCCCGAATGGCTCAAGCCGCGCGCGCAACGCGGCCGTGGCTTCCACGTCGATCGGCACCGGCCCGAGCGGGGTGCCGACCGGCTCGGGGCCGTAGAACTCGATCCCGGTCGGCCGGTAGTGACTCTGCCCCACGACCACGATGCGAACCGGGCGGATCTGGCGGAGCCGCGCGTAGGCGTGTCCGGCGACCGGTCCGGAGTAGACCAGCCCGGCATGCGGCACGAGCAGCACGCGCGGTTCGCCGGCCTCGGGGCTCGCGGGCCGCAGCATGGCGTCGATCGCCGCCCGCAGCTCGTCCGGATCGTCCGGGTACCAGCGGCCGGCGAGGGCCGCAGGGCGGGGGGCTGCTGGTTCGGTCATTCGTGCTGGGCCCGTACGTCGTCAGCCTGCGCCACGGTCTTTCCGACCTCGGCGGCCAGCTGGCCAAATAGGTCGCGCGCCTGCCGGAGCAGCGCGGCGGGATCGACGCCGTCGTCGCTCCGCACGACGATGTCGACCGGAAGCCCATCGTCCAGCGCCAGGCCGATGTAGGCCTTGAGATATGCGGTCGGAAACGCGCACATGACGCGCTGCATCAGCGGCGCGGCCTCCGACTCGAAGGCGTCGATCAGCACCCGCGTACGCGCCGTCCGGCCAGCGAAGAGCCGCCCGGCGGCCGGACGGATGTGGGTGGCAAAACACACCTTCATCTCTCTCGGCGGACCGGGCAGGGACCAGATCGTGGAGTCCGCGACACCGATGCTGAAGCAGGGCGCCCAGCCGACCGGGTTCAGGTGGAGCGCGGCGGCCGCCGGGATCGAGCCCATCTTCAGCCGTGACGGGGATGACTCTTCGGCGAGCGTCGTCCCGCGACGCTCCGCGAAGCTCTCGAGCACCGCTCGCGGCGTGTCGACGCCGCAGCCGGCCACGGCGGCAACGCACTCGACGGTCAGATCGTCGCCGGTCGGTCCGAGACCGCCGGATGTGATGACGATGCGTGGGCGGCGACGCACCGCGGCCTCCAGCTCGGCGACGATCACGCCCTGATCGTCCGGAAGCGCGACGATCCGACGGACTTCGCCGCCGGCGATCGAGATCGCGTCGGCGAGCCAGTGCGCGTTCGTGTCGAGGATCAGGCCGGAGACCAGCTCAGTGCCAATCGAGAAGATCTCGACGTGATCGTTGGTCACAGGAGCAGTGGCCGGCAGACCTACCCGGGGCGCGCGGCATTCTACGCTCGGACGTCTCACCGGGGTGCTAGGCTGCCGACCCGAACAAGCGGCGGAGCTTCGTCATCGGCGCTTCCTGGTACGAGTTCCGCGGGTTCGCCCCGGAGACGGTCCGCGCGGCACGCGCTTGGTACTCGCGGTTCCTTCCGCCGACCGGCCGCCTGCTGGATGTCGGATGCGGACGGGGCGAGTTCCTGGACGTGGCCGTCGAGGCCGGGCTCGAGGTCGAGGGCATCGACCTCGACGCCGCGATGGTCGCGCAGGCCTCGAGGCATCGGGTGCACAGCGGCGACGCGCTCGACTTCCTGCAGAGCACGTCCGCAACCTTCGACGCCATCAGCGCACTGCATGTGGTCGAGCATCTCGCGCCGGATCGAGCGGCGGCGCTGATCCGGCTCGCGGCCGCCGTGCTGACGCCGGGCGGCACGCTGATTCTGGCCACGCCGAATCCGGGCAGTCTCCCGACGATCGCGCACGAGTTCTGGCGAGACCCCACGCATGTACGGCCGTACGACACGGATCTGCTTGCGTTCCTCTGTCGCGACGCCGGGCTCGAAGACATCGAGTCGGGCATGAATCCGGAGGCCCAGCGCGGTTTGCCGGTCGACCTCGACGATCTGCGGGCGCGGCCCTCGGGTGCCGGGTCCGCGGAGGCTACGACTGAGTCAGAGGGGCGTCTGGCGCGGCTGTTGGGCGGGCAGGTCGCCAAGTCCCGATACGCCCACGACCTGGCGCGGGCGATTCACATGGTCGCGTCCGACGCCGACCACACGCGTGACGAGCTCGCGCGCGTCGCCGGCATTCTGCGTCGGTTCCTCGAGGTCGCGTACGAACCGTCGGAAATCTACGTGGCCGCGCGCAAGCCGGGTGGCTAAGGCTCGAGGTGCTGACGGTCCGCGAATTGCACCGTCTCGGGCGTGTCGGCATCGGGCGCCGCGAGCGACTCGCTCTGCCGCATCAGCTCGGCCGCGTACGCCTGAATCAGCGGGACATTCGGCTGCAGCACGTAGGCGCCGCTCTCCGAGATCACGGGACGGAGCATCCCGCGCTCCGGCTCTAGGTTGCCGCGAACCATCCGGTCCGCTCCGATCTGGAGCACGAGCTTGCCCAGCGAGGGCGCGGCGTCCAGCGGCACGTTGGTCTCGAACGCGTTGCTGAGCTCTCGAAGGAGCGCGGGGGACTGCACCAGCATTTGAGGCGAGAGCATCTGCTCCTTGAGCGCGAGGAGCAGCTCCTGCTGGCGCAGGTCGCGCGCGAACGAGCCGTCCTGGTGGCGAGTCCTCACGTAGTTGAGGGCCATCTGGCCATCAAAGTGGTTCATTCCGGCTTCGACGTAGAACGGATCGAACCCCGTGTCGGTCGCGTTCGGGAAGGTCGGGTCGTAGATGGCGCGCTGCACCTCGACGTCAACGCCGCCGAAGAAATCCACCAGTCGCCGGAACCCGGGGAAGTCCAGCGTGACCCAGTAGTCCACTTGCACGCCCAGGATCCCGGCGACGCGGCTGGCAAGTGACGCGGGTCCCTCCGCCTCCCACACGGTGTTGATCCGGTACGGGCTGGTCGAGCAGTTGGCGACGCACAAATCGCGCGGGATTGATATGAGCGTCGCGGTCCGATTGGACGGCTCGACGCGGACGAGCACCATTGCGTCGGTGCGAGCGACGCGTTCCCCTGGGCGCCGGTCGAGTCCCAGCAACAGGACGCCGACGGGTCGATCGTCGGGCCAGTCCGGGATCAGATCGATCGGATTGGGGCTGCTGGCGACCGGCACTTCGACCACCGGACGAATGGGGACGGGTGGCGCCGCTTCGACCGGACTGGCCGTGGGGCGCGGCTCCGCCACACGCGTGGGGGGCGCCGTGCCGGTCACGACCGGCGCGGCCGGCGTCGACTCGGAGGAGCGCAGCCATACGATCGCGCCGAGGACGGCCACGACGATGAAGATGACGAACGCCGCGCTAAGGCTGATGATCTCCGCGCGGCGCAGCTTTCGCGTGCGGCCGGCGGGTTCGTCGCGCAAGTGGGTGTCCACTTTTATGTCGAGCTGAGACGGTCACTATACGACAGTAACTGGCCGTGCAACATCCTAATTCCTCGTTGACGATCCCGGGGGCGGCTTGGCTCACGGAGAACATCGGTCCACCCGTGCAATCCGTGACGCGAGCGGGTCGCGAACGATCGCCGGGCGCGTACGCTGGGATCGCATGCCCCGAGCGGACGGCGAGCAATTGAGCGAGCTTCGCGTCGCACTCATCGGCTGCGGCCGGCGCGGTCGTGAACTCGCCAGCGCCGTCGCGGGCGTCGAAGAACTGGCGATCCGGCGTTGTATCGACCTGGACGCCGAGGCCGCCGCGGCACTCGCGGCGGAGCTGGGCATGGATGACTGGAGCGTCGAGACCAACGACGCGCTGCTGAGGGACGACATCGACGCCGTCCTCATCGCGACGCGACCGGACAGCCATGCCGACTTGACGATCGCCGCCGCCCAGGCCGGCAAGCACTCGATGGTCGAAGCGCCTCTCGCGTTGCGGTCCGCGGATGCCGACCGAGCCAGTCGCGCCGTGCGGGCCGCGGGCACGACCTGCGCGGTGGGGTTCACGCGGCGCGCCGCGCCGGCCGTTCGCGGCGTGAAGGCCCGAGTCCCGCGCCCGCTGGCCATCACGTTGCACGCGACCGTCGATCCGCTGATCGACGCGTGGCAAGGCGATGCGGCGCAGGGCGGCGTGCTGGCGTACGTGGGCACGCACGCGCTGGACCTCGCCCGATACCTGGCAGTCTCCCGCCCGGCTCGGATTCAGGCAGTGGGCGGGCGCTTCACGCGCAGGGCCGGACTGGGCGACACGTTCGCGGCGATGGTGCGCTTTGCAAACGGGGCCGTCGCGCAACTGGTGATCGGTGAGATCGGGAGGAGCGAGCGGCTGTCGGGATGGTGGGGCACCATCAGCGATGGCACCAGCGCCGCGGACATGTGGCAGGACCTCGAACGGGCACGCATTGCGACCAGCGGTCGACCGCTGGTGGATGTGCACGAGCAGCCCGAGCGCGGCGCGGCGGACAGGGCGATGCTGCGCTCGTTCGTGTCCGCAATCGGCGGGCGTGGACGCGCGATCGCCGATGCGGAGGACGGCGCGTGGGCCGTGCGGATGGCGGATGCCGTCTACGAGTCCGCGGGGCTGCGTCGGCCTGTGGATCTGTAGCCGCCAACAGACGCGCGAGGGCTACATCGCGTCGGCGCTCAGCTCCACGTCGATGATGCCGGCGCGAGCCGCGGTTACCACCGCCTCCGTCCGCGAGCGAACGCCGAGCTTGGCGTAGATGCTGCTGAGATGCGCCTCGACCGTTTTGGTTGATACTTCCAGCGCGTCGGCGATCTCTCTGTTGAGCACGCCCCGCGCCACATGCTGCAACACGTCGAGCTCACGCATGGTCAGCGACTCGAACTCGGGACGGCCGGCCGTGGCCGTCGCTCGCGACGGACGGTCGAGTGACTCGTCGAAGAACGTACCGCCGGAAGCGACCGCTCGAATGGCGGTCACCAGCGTGTCGGGCGTGGCGCTCTTGAGCAGGTAGCCCGCGACGCCGGCCCGGGACATGGAGGACACATAGTCGGACTGTCCGTAGGCCGAAACCACGAGTATCCGGGCGCCGGGCGCTACATGCGCGATACGGCGCGCGGCCTCGAGTCCGCCGCCGGGAATCCTGAAATCCAGCAGGACAACGTGCGGCGCGCACTCGTAGACGGCCTTGACCGCACCATCCGCGGAGTCGGCGGCGCCGACGACCTGAATCCCACTGAAGCCCTGCAACACGGCGGCGGTGCCCTCGCGGACCAGCGCGTGATCCTCGACGATCAGCACGCGGACGGGGTCCGGCCTGCTCACGTGCGAGCGTCCACGGTGATAGGCAGCGGCACGTCGATTCGGACTGATGTGGGACCTCCGGGCGCGGAGGTGACTCCTACGGTACCGGTGAGCCGCGAAATGCGCTCGTTAACGCCGACGAGCCCCAGGTGACCGGTGGCGGCGTAGGCAGAAAAATCGGGGGGCGCCTCGAACCCAACGCCGTCGTCGACGACGACGAGACGGATCGCGTCAGCCGCGCGCGTGAACGTGATGACAACGCGCGACGCCGACGCATGGCGCACGGCGTTCGTGAGCAGCTCCTGGAGGGCCCGATACAAGTTGGTCTCGACCTCAGGCGAGATCCGCGCGAGATCCGGAGTGCCCTGAATGCGCACCTCGACCCTGAACGGCGCGGCGCGCTCGGTCTCCGCCGCCAGCCAGCGAATGGCGGCTTCGAGGCCAAGGTCGTCGAGAATCGGCGGACGCAGTCGCTCGCAGATCGTGCGGAGATCGCTGGCGGCATCGTCGACCAGGCCCAGGAGCGCCTCGCGACTGCGGTACGGCCCAGGCGCGCTGGATCGCAGGGCGCGCTGCAACAGGACGAGCTTTTGCAAGGGCTCGTCGTGCAAGTCCGTCGCGATCCGGCGGCGCTCTTGCTCGAGCAGCGCGTTGACCTGCTCATACAGCTCGCCGAGCGTTTGCTGACTGTCGCGCAGCCGGCGGGAAGTGACGTCGAGCTCCCGAATCCGCACCTGGAGCTGGTGCCATAGGTCCACC
Source organism: Chloroflexota bacterium (assembly GCA_965247475.1). Lineage (GTDB taxonomy): Bacteria > Chloroflexota > UBA11872 > UBA11872 > UBA11872. Next base: position 663,489 of record OZ252016.1, on the reverse strand, counting down.
CGCAGGGCGAAACTCGCGAGCGGCGCCGCCAGGGCGGCCAGCAGCTCGGCGTCGGCGGCCGAGAGTCCGAAGGTCTCCTCGCGCACGGCCGCGACCAAGTATCCGACAACATCTCCGCCGATCTCGCAGGGCACGACCGCCGCGCCAATCCGCGACGTGCCGGTGCGAGTTGCGGCCGCGACGGCGGAGCTGATCTCGCCGGCGACCGGAGCCGTCACGGTCGGGGCCTCCGACGCGCCAAGGATCTGGTAGGGCGCGCGTGCGCGCGTGACGGCGATCCAGTCGAGCCCAACGGCGGCGCGTACCGGCTCCAGGACGCGAGGGCGGAGCTCTTCGGGCGACACGGCCGAGGCAAGCGCCACGCTGGCCGTCCGCATGACGAATTGCGCGTCGTATACGTCCTGATAGATGGCGTCTCCCAAGACCCGCAGCGTCACGCGCCGCGCGAACGGGAAGGCAATTCCCAGACCCAGCAGCAGGGCAACCAGAACCCAAAGATCGATCGGCGCCGACGGATTCCCGGTCACGCGCTCGCCGGCGGGAACCACCAGCCCGGCATAGGCCGTGGCGAGCAGAATCCAGGCCAGGGCATGCACGAATAGCTGCCGCAAGCCGCGCTGCAGACCGATCCGCCTGGTGGGAACCGCGATATGCGTCACGGCCAGAGGAACCAGCGCGATCGGGAGCAGCGTGGCCCAGAACGGCACGAGCGGGCGCCCGACGACGATGGCCGGAAACAACGACAGCAGTGTGACGGGCGCGGTGGCGGCCAGCGCGGTCGCCACAATCACCCGAGCGGCGCGGCGGTCGCGCGGGAGCGACCGCACCTGGAGGGTGACAAGGCTCTTCGCCAGCAGCGCGGCGATGCCGAGCCCGGCAACCAAGAACGCCGCGGCCCACGCCAGCTCGTAGAGGGCCGGTCCGACCGTCAACGAGGCGCCGAACATGGCGCCCGCGACCGCCGCCAGGGCGGCGCCGAGCGAGAGGCCGATCGCGAGGCCGCCGAACGGTCCGCGCACGGGCATGACAAACGCCAGCGCGACGGTCAGCCCGGCGCTCAAGGCCACCGCGCTGAACAGCAAGGCGCTCATGGCAACCCCGCCGGCCGGCGCGACGGATCCGAGCGCGAGCGCCACGCCAACCGCGGCCAGGCTGGCCGGGAACGGCAGGAGCGAGCGGCCGCGTCCGTCGTATGCGCTCTGCGCCGCGCCCGCCGCGAAGGTCAGGCTGAGGATGACGAGCGAGGCCACCAGCGGACCGTTGGAAGGAGCGCGCGCCAAGGGCGAGCCGGTAGCTCCGTCGTCGCCGAGGAGCAGCAGGAGGCCGCGACCGGGAGCGTCGATCACCGACACCGCGGCATCGCCGTTGGGAACCGGCGCGTCCCATATGAGCCGCGCGCCGGGCTTCGCTCCCTCACGCCAGCCGACGCCGCCGGGGACGACCTGCGTGATCGTCCAGACGCCGTCGCTCACGGACCGCGCACGCAGACCGTAATCGGTCGGCCCGAACGCGGCGGTCAGCGCATAGACGAGCGCCGCGACGACCAGCGCGGAGGCGAAAGTCGCCAGCGCCAAGCGGATGCGCGCCTGTCGTGAGGGCGGCAGCTGCATACGCCCCTCAGTGACCCCATACGCGGCCCCTCAGGATACGGCTATCGGCCGCGCGCCCACGACGGCGGAGCGTGGACGCGGTCGGGGGCTGGCGCGGCGTTCGTCGACGCCGCGCGTCAAAACGAGGCTAGCCGACGGCCACCCCGGCCGCGGCCGGCTCGGAGGCATGGTCGCCTCCGGCGAAGCCACAGAACTCCTCGTAGTCGATGAGCTCGGTGACCGTCGGGTTGTCGCCGCAGAGCGGGCACTCGGAATCCCGCCGCAACTTCAGCTCGCGGAACTCCATGGCCAGCGCGTCGACCAGCAGGAGACGGCCCGTGAGTGTCTCGCCAATCCCAAGAATCAACTTGGTCGTCTCAGTCGCCTGGATCAGCCCGATCAGGCCGGGCAGAACACCGAGCACACCGGCCTCGGAGCAGCTCGGCGCCATCTCCGGCGGCGGGGGTGTGGGGTACAGGCAGCGGTAGCAGCCGCGGCCGCTCTCGAATACGGTCACCATGCCCTCGAAGCGCAGCACGCTGCCATCCACGACCGTCTTGCCCAGCATGTGGGAGGCGTCGTTGACCAGGTAACGGGTGGGGAAGTTGTCGCAACCGTTCACGATGACGTCGTAGGGCGCGAGGATGCGCATGGCGTTGTCGGAGGTGAGCGGCTCGTCGTGACGAACTACGGTCACGTCCGGATTCAGCGCGGTGAGGGTGCGTTCGGCCGACTCGGTCTTGAGCGTGCCGATGCGGGCGTCCGTGTGGAGAATCTGACGCTGCAGGTTCGAGCGGTCCACGACATCGAAGTCCACCACGCCAAGCGTCCCGACGCCCGCCGCGGCGAGATAGAACAGCGTGGGTGAGCCGAGGCCGCCGGCCCCGATGGCCAGGACCTTTGCGTTCAAGAGCTTCTGCTGGCCCGCGACGCCCACCTCGGGCAACAACAGGTGGCGGCTGTATCGCTGGACTTGGTCAACGGTAAACACGCGATATACCCCTCGTTCGTCAGTCGTGGCGGCCGGTCGCGGGCTAGCCGCCGCTCGGCGGCTCCGTGGTCTCGTACCCAGCCTCGGTCCAGGCCTCCATGCCACCCTTCATGTTGTACGTCGCGGCGTGACCCATGGCGAGCGCCATCTGGGTTGCGACGCCGCTTGTCTGGCCAACGTTGCAGATGAACAGCACCGACTCGCCAACGGGCAGAACCTCCTGCGGGCGCGCGAGGATGTCCTCCAGCGGTATGTAATCGGCGCCTGCCATGGCGGGAAACCGGAAGTCGGTTCGAACGTCGACAACCCGAACCTTGCCTTCGTCGATCAGATTCCTCGCTTCGTGCACATCGACTTCATTCGACGGGGCGCCCGGCAAACCCATGCGTGGACCTTCCTGCAATAGAAGGAGAATCGCCTCGATTGAAGCATCGCGCTGGGCCGCGCCCGAGTCAACAGAGGCGGGCTGGCGATCCGGCGGCGCGCGGCGTGTGAGACGGTTGCTACGGAACCCGGCGGGGCGCCAACGCTATGATCGGGAAACGCCTCGCATGTCCCAGGAACGCACGTGGACGCGAAGACGCTGCTGACCCGAATCTCCAGAGCCCCGCTTCCCGCGGCGGTGGCCGATTCGCTCCGCCAGGACCTGGACGCGATGGGAGACGATGCCAACAGAGTCCAGCGGATTTCGCGGGCGGTGGAGTTGCCGTGGGAGGCCGACGACCCGGGCGCCCCGGAGCTCGCGGAGGTGCGCCGGCATTTGCACGAAGATCTGTTCGTGCCTTCGACGGCGTGCGATCGGATCCTCGAGCACCTGGCCGTTCGCGAATCAGAAAACAGGCGCGAGGAACCCTCCACCGGTCCAGGTCGGATGCTGTGCCTGGCGGGGCCGCAAGGCGTTGGCACGACCTCCATCGCGCGCGGCATCGGCGAGGCGCTGCGGCGGCCTGTCGAGACGATCAACCTTCCGCACCTGACATCGCCATCGGAGTTCTTCGGCGGGGACGACGCGCCGGGCGCGCTGATGACCGCGATCGAGCGCGCGGGAACCGCGGACGCCGTGATCATTCTGGAGGGACTCGATCGCTTCGGGTCCCGGTGGCCCAGCGACCAGCACGGTGTGACGTACGCCGTGGCAGGGCGGACACGCCGGCAGTCATTTCGCGATCCCTTCTTCGGCGTGCCGTTCGATCTGTCGCGCACGCTCATGATCGCCACCGCTCGCTGGACCCACGAGCTCCCGGCCGACGTACGCGCCCGGTTGATGATCGTGGGCCTGGAAGGCTACGCGCTCGGTGACAAGCTGACGATTGCCGGTCGGTCGATGGTGCCTTCGGTGCTCGCCGACTACGGCATCGCCGCCGACAGCCTGGAGTTTGACGAGGACGCGCTGCGAGGGCTCATCGCGACGTACACGTCGGAGCCGGGTCTCGCGCAGGCGGAAGCGCTCGTGCGCCGGATCGCGCGACGCGTGCTCGCCGACCGGATGCTCGACGACGGCGCCTCGATCGAGCGGTTCACATCCGACCTGCTGGTGGATTATCTCGGGCGCCCGAGGACGCGAACCGACCGCGTGCGCAGGGCCGAGGCGCCCGGTGTTGCGGGGACGTTGGTGGCCGGACGCGGCGGCGGCCGGTTCGAGCACGTGGAAGCGGCGAACATGCCCGGCTCCGGACGGATGCACATGACCGGCCCCGACGGGACGGATTTGACCGCCAGGACGATGATCGTTCCCTCGATGGTGCGGTCGCATCTCTCGGCGTTCGGGATCTCGGCGCGCTTTCTGGAGGAGTTCGACACGCACGTGGTTATCCCGGTCGGCGAACTGCCCGGCGACGAGCAGGCCGCCGCGCTGGCGGCGGCGATCGCGATGGTGTCGCTGATGCGGGACCGCGGCGTGGACCCCGAGGTCGCCGCGACCGGCGCCGTGACGCTGCATGGCGGCGTGATGCCGGCGCGGGGCATCGCGCACAAGATGCTGGCGGCGCACCGGGCCGGCGTGCGGCGGGTGCTGCTGCCGCGCGGCAACGAGGGCGATCTCGACGGCCTGCCGGCGGTGCTTCGCGAGGACATGACGTTCATCCCGGTGGCCACCGTGGCACAGGCGCTCCAGATCGCCTTGCGCTGACCGTTAGGGACATCGCGGCCGCGAACCGAGCGACGCTCGAGGCCGGCCGTATACTGCCCGAACCACGCGCAGCGGGTCCTCGTACCGCGCCGGAGACCCGATTTGACCCTAATCAGCCGAGTGCACGCGCGGGAGGTGCTCGACTCGCGCGGAAACCCTACGGTCGAGGTCGAGGTAACGCTGGAGAGCGGCGCCAGCGGGCGCGCGAGCGTTCCGTCGGGCGCGTCGACCGGCACGCACGAGGCGCTGGAGCTGCGTGACGCCGACCCGGAACGCTTCGGCGGGAAAGGCGTGCGCAAGGCCATCCGGAATATCTCCGAGGTCATCGAGCCCACGCTGCGGGGCGCGGACGCAATGGATCAGCGGGGCATCGACCATCGGATGATCGCCGCGGACGGAACCCCGAACAAGGCACGGCTGGGCGCGAACGCGATCCTGGGCGTCTCGCTGGCGGTTGCGCACGCCGCGGCCCGCGCCGCGGGGCTGCCGCTCTTCCGACACCTCGGCGGCGGATCGGCGACGACGCTGCCGGTTCCAATGATGAACATCGTGAACGGCGGGGCGCACGCGGCCGACAGCACGGACTTTCAAGAGTTCATGATCATGCCGGTGGGCGCGGATTCGTTCGCGGAAGCGCTGCGGGCCGGCGCGGAGGTCTATCAGGCCCTGCGCGGTGTGCTCGCCGACGCCGGACTGAACACCAACGTCGGGGACGAGGGGGGGTTCGCGCCCGCGTTGGGCTCGAACGAGCAGGCGATCGACATGATCGCGGCGGCCATCGAGACTGCCGGGTACCGAATCGGCGATGAGATCGTCCTGGCGGTCGACGCCGCCGCGTCCGAGCTTCGCACCGACGACGGTCGGTACGAACTCGTCCGCGAGGGCCGCGCGCTGACGCGGGCCGAATTGATCGATCTGTGGTCGGCATGGACCGCGCGGTTCCCGATCGTGTCGATCGAGGATGGCCTCGACCAGGAGGACTGGGCCGGCTGGAGGGCGCTGACGGCGGCGATCGGCGATCGTGTCCAGCTGGTGGGCGACGATCTGCTCGTGACCAACACGGAGCGCCTGCGGCGCGCAATCGACGAACGGGCGGCGAACTCGATCCTGATCAAGGTCAACCAGATCGGCACGCTCAGCGAAACGATGGACGCAGTCCAGATGGCGCAGCAGGCGGGATTCACGGCGGTGATCTCGCACCGGTCGGGCGAGACCGAAGACACCACGATCGCCGACCTGGCGGTCGCAACCAACGCCGGCCAGATCAAGACGGGCGCGCCCAGCCGGACGGATCGGGTCTCGAAGTACAACCAACTGCTGCGGATCGAGGAAGCGCTCGGCGCGGACGCCCACTTCGCGGGCCGGGGGGCGCTGGCAAGCATTCAGACGTCCTGGCCATGAACCGGGAGCAGGTCCGGCGCTTGCTCGAGGACGTGGCGCGGGGAGCAATCGACGCCGACGACGCGCTGGACCGCCTCCGATACGCGCCGGTCACTGATCTGGGGTTCGCGCAGGTTGACGTGCACCGGCCGCTGCGAACCGGCTTTCCCGAGGCGATCTACTGCGAGGGCAAGTCGCCGGACCAGGTTGCCGCGATTGCGCGCGAGATCGCCGCGGGCGGCAATCCCGTGATCGGCACCAAGGCGTCGCGCGAAGTGTTCGATGCGGTGCGGGAGGCGCTGCCGCGGGCCGAGCTCCACATGCCGGCACGGTTGATCACCGTCGCGGGCGGCGAGCGCGGCCCCGCGCGCGGGCACGTGACGGTGGTGAGCGGCGGGACCTCGGATCTCCCGATCGCCCAAGAGGCGGCGGTCACGGCCGAGGCGCTCGGCGCGGACGTCACATCGGTCAGCGACGTGGGGGTGGCGGGCCTGCACCGTCTGCTGGCGCATCGAGACGCGCTGGACGCGGCCGATGCCATCGTGGTGGTGGCCGGAATGGAAGGCGCGTTGCCCAGCGTGGTGGGCGGGCTGGTGGATCGGCCGGTGATCGCCGTGCCGACCAGCGTCGGATACGGCGTGTCGCTGGGCGGCATCGCCGCGCTGCTGACGATGCTGAGCGCGTGCGCGCCGGGAATCTCGGTGGTGAACATCGACAACGGGTTCGGGGCGGGATATCAGGCCGCGCTGATCGCGCGCCGAGCGGCCGAGCCGGCGGAATGACGCGCGCCCACTTCGACGCCGCGTCCGGCGCGAGCGGGAACATGATTCTCGGCGCGCTGATCGACGCGGGCCTCGACGCGGGGGGGCTCGAGACCGAGCTTCGCAAGCTCGATCTGACCGGCTGGTCGATCCGGCTGGAGCGCGTGCGGCGGGGTTCGATCACCGCGCTGCACCTGGAGTTCGATATCACGGCGTCCGGCTCGGGGCGGACGTTTCGCGAGATCGACGATCTGATCGAAGCGAGTGCGGTCGGCCCGGCGCCCAAGCGGCGCGCCCGTGACATCTTTCGCCGGCTGGCCGAAGCCGAGGCGCGCGTTCACGGTGTCCCGGCAGCCGACGTCCATTTCCACGAGATCGGGGCGGCAGACGCGATCCTGGACATCGTGGGCGCGGCGGTGGCGGTCGAGCTGCTCGGCCTCGGTGAGATATCGGTCTCGCGCATCAACGTCGGCGGCGGAAACGTGAGGGCGAGCCATGGCGTGCTGCCGGTTCCGGCCCCGGCGACCGTTCGGCTGCTGGAGGGCAGCGGCGCGCCCGTTTACTCGACGACCGAGGACGCGGAGCTGCTCACGCCCACCGGCGCCGCGGTGCTGACCAGCCTGGCCGGCGCCTACGGTCCGCTGCCGCCGATGCGGATTCACGCGCACGGGTACGGCGCGGGGACGCGCGAACTCGATCGGCCGAACGTCCTGCGCGTAACGCTCGGGCAGCCGGACGCCGAGCGGGCCGATACGGCGATGGTCATCGAGACCCACATCGACGACATGAATCCCGAACTTTACCCGTACATGGTCGACCGGCTGCTCGAGGCGGGCGCGCTCGACGCGGTCACGTCCGCGATCGGCATGAAGCACGGGCGACCGGGGACCAAGCTGACCGTGATCGCGCCTCCGGACCGCGCCGACGCGGCCATCGAGATTCTGCTCGCCGAGACAACCACGCTCGGGGTGCGAGTTCACGAGGTGATCCGGACCAAGCTGGCGCGACATCGATTCGTGGTCGAGACCGCGTACGGCCCCATCGCGGTGAAGGCCTCGTACCTGCGCGGCGACCTCCGCGACGTCGCGCCCGAGGCCGCGGACTGTGCGCGCGCCGCCGAGGCGCGCTCGACGCCGCTGCGCGCGGTCTACGACGCCGCGCGCGCGGCCGGGCTCGACGCGGCGCCCGCGCAAGCGCCGGACGGAACCGACAGGGGTTAGTCGCTCCGGGCCACATCACTCCCGTGCCCCTTCGACAGGCTCAGGGTGCACGGGGGAACGCGCACGGGGGTGCCGTCCGTGCACTTCAGGACGGCCGTCACTTTCGACCCCCTCACCCTAACCCTCTCCCTCGACGGGGAGAGGGAACTTGGCCCGGTGGCCCACCCTGGCAGGGTGCGGCGATTCCGTGATTCGACAGGGTCTGCCTGAGCCACATCACTCCCGTGCCCCTTCGACAGGCTCAGGGTGCACGGGGGAACGCGCACGGGGGTGCCGTGAGATCCGTTCGATGGACGCGGGATGGGCCTTCGACAGACTCCGGGCAGGCCTTCGCCGGTCCGGTGGCCGTGAGATTCCTCGCTCCGCTCGGAATGACACTCAGGCGGTTTCGGCGGTTTGCAGACACGGGCGGTGGGAACTACACGTACGTCCGGCATCGGGTCGATAGGCGTCGCGGGCGGGCGTCCGACCGGTCGGGCATACTGGCGGCACTCTCGCTCTGAGTGCACGCGCATGAGCAATTCAGACACGCCGTCACCACCGACGCGGCGCCGCAACTTCCCGGTCGCCCATGCAGACCCGAGTTCCCTCGCAGCCCCACGGTTGCGCGTCGAGCGCACGGCGGTTCAGCGAGTCGACGCGGATCAGATCGAGGCCAAGCATTCCGCGCTGACGCTCAGCCGTTCGGAGACGCTCGACGCGGCGCAGAGCGCGATCGGCGTGAGCGCGGCTCGAGCGGGGCGCGTGCGCAACAGCGCCATTGGTGTGAGCGTGGGCGGCAACGTTCAACTGAACAACGTATTCGCATCGTGGGTTGCCGGCGGCAACATTCAGGCCGACCGCGTCCTGAGTCTCGCCGTGATCGGCGGCAACGTGCAGGGCAACGTGCGCGCGCTCATGAGCACCCGCGCCGCGATCGCCTTTGGCGTGGCGCTGGGGATGTCGTCACTGCTCGCGCGACTGGCCGCCTGGCTGCTCAAGAACTAAGGGCCAACGGGGCGGCCGTGGCGTCGGCGCAGGCGACGTAGTGGACGAGGACTTCCGGACGTTCGGGATCGACGACCCGGAAGTGCGCGCATTGCAGCGGTCGATGCCGCAGGAGCTGTTTGCGCTGGGCGAGCACTTGCTGGGCCGCTGGCAGCAGGCCGGTCTGCCGCTCAGGCCGTTGCGCCGCGGGTTCGCCTTTCAGACCCCGTATCGAGACGGACTGACAACGGTCGCGTGGCTGTACGCGCCCGACCGTCGTCACAAGCTTCCGCGGGTGGAGGTGGGGTTCAACCTCATGCGCCGGCGCGGGGTTCCGGACGAGTACCTTGCCGCGCTCCGCGACAACCTGACACGGGTTCCCGGATACGCCGGCGACGACGACGCGTCGCTGGTCGCGATCCCGTTGACCGACGAGTTGACGCCCGAGGACGTGGAACGGATCGCGGCCGAACTGGTGCAGTTCGGTCGATCGCTCGCGTAGCGCGCCCGAACGCCGGGGCAGAACGCTCGGAGAGGGCGGCCGCGCTCCAGTAGCATGGCGCGGCCATCAGACGTCCCCTGAGGACTCCGCCGATCACGCTGCGCCGACTCGACCCGAAGTGGGCGACGATGGCGGTCGTCGCGAGCGGCGTATTCATGGCCACGCTCGACGCGAGCATCGTGAACGTCTCGCTGCCGACGCTGGTCGCCGACCTCGATGCACCGTTCGTGGCCGTGCAGTGGGTCGTGCTGGCGTATCTGCTGGTCATCGCGGGGCTGCTGATGCCCGCCGGACGGGCGGCGGAAATCCTGGGGCAACGGCGGCTCTTCCTGCAAGGCTTCGTTGTATTCACGCTCGGCTCGCTCCTGGCAGGATTCGCGCCGAATATCTGGTTCCTGATCGGGTTCCGGATCGTCCAGGCGATCGGCGGCGCCGCGATGCAGGCGATCAGCCCCGCGCTGGCGCTGGATGTGTTTCCCGCACACGAACGAGGGCGCGCGCTCGGGATCGTGCTGGGCGCTGTGTCGATCGGGCTGGTGGCCGGGCCGATGGTGGGCGGCGCGGTGCTGGGGGCGCTGAGCTGGCCGTTCATCTTCTTCATCAACGTGCCGGTGGGTGTGGCCGGCGTGCTGCTGGGACTTCGAGTGCTTCCAGCAGGACAGCCCGCGCGCGGCGGTCAGTTCGATTTCATCGGCAGCGCGGGCCTGATTGCCGGGTTGGTGCTGCTGCTGTTCGGACTGAATCAGATTCAGACCAGCAGCGCCGGCGCACCGCAGGTGGTCGTGTCACTGGCGCTGGGCGCGGCGGTGCTCGGAACCGCGCTGTGGCGGCAGCATCGCGTGCCGAACCCGACCATCGATCTACGGCTATTCAGAATCCGGGAGTTCAGCGCGGCGAGCCTGGCATCGTTTCTCGCGTTCAGCGGAGTTGCCGCGCAGGTGCTGCTGTTGCCCTTCTATCTGGAGAACGTGCGCGGCCTCAAGGTGGCGCAGGTGGGTCTGGTGCTCGCCACCCTGCCGGCCTTGATGAGCCTAGTCGGGCTGGCCGGCGGCGTGCTCTCGGACCGATTCGGGCCGCGGATCGTCGCGACCGCCGGGCTCGTGCTGTTCACTGGAAGTCTGGCGTCGCTCGCGACGCTCGGCGGGGACTCGCCAACACTCGCAGTGGTTGCGCGACTCGCGGTCGGCGGGGTTGGGCTTGGACTGTTCAACAGTGCCAACGGGAGCTCGCTGATGGGCGCCGCGCCACCGCAGTCCCGCAGCCAGGCCGGCGCGGTGATGGCGCTGGCCCGCAACATGTCAATGGCGTCAGGTCAAGCGCTGTGGGGCACGATCGTGCTGGTGCAGGTGGGCGTGGCGGCGACGGTGGCCGCTCCGCTCGACACGGTGGATGCGTTCCGCACCGTCTTCGCGGCCGCCGCGGTGCTGGCCGCGGCGGCGGTGGTCGTGTCGTTGATTCGCGGACAGTCGCCGTACAGCGCGCAAGACCTGCGTGGTTCGGCGGCGGCGCACCGTGAGGGATAGGCTCCTTCGATGGTTCGGCGGCCATGAGATTCCTCGGCTGCGCCTCGGAATGACCGGAGGGAACGGCTCCGAATGACATGGGAGGCAGGCCGTGGCGCGGGTGAACCGCGGGCCACGGTCCGCTAGCCGCGTCCGCTCGCCCCCATACGAGGCTCAACGTCCACGACAAGGGGCGATCCGAGCGCCTCGGGATCGGCGAAGCCGTCGGCCGCGTCGGGCCGCAGCGGGTCGGGCGAGGCGCCCGGCGCGAGGCCGCGCAGCTCGCGCAGCAGATCGAGCGCCTTCTTGGTATCGCTGGCCATCCGAGGCGGCGGCTGTGTGCGGAGCCGATAGCGAAACAACCAGTAGGTGAACTCTTTGGCCTCGGGCCAGGGGAGCCGCTCACGCACCGGGCTGCCGCGCTGCTCGCCAAAGGCGACGAGCAGCTCATCGCGGCTCGCCGCGTAGATCCGCTCATACGGGTCGCGACTCCCAAGCGCATCCAGTGCGTGCGACTTGGAGACCTCACGCTCCGCCACGCTCAGCAGGGCCTCCTCGACGGTCACGCCGTAGAAGAAATTGAGGTAGGCCTTGTACCTGACCGGGCCAAGCGCGGTCGCAAAGGTCGCCTCCGGAACGGACATTGGGGGCTCGCCATCGAATATCAAGCGTCGCAGCTCTGGGCGGTCGATCCGAGAGCGCTGCTCGGCGGCCAAGCGTTCGATCACCAGCAACAGGTCGAGCGCCTCACCGCCAACGAGGTAGCTCACGCGACGGCCGCGCAGCGTCTCCGACTCGGTCCGCCACTCGCGCGCGGCCCGCAGCGCCGCGAGATACCACTCAGCGCCGCGGCCAAGCTCGGACGCAAACACCTCGAAAGGGTCGGCCGCAGCAACGGGCGCCGCACCCGCCGGTATCACGACCGAATCGAGCGGCTCGCCGGCCGAGCTCATCGATCAAACCTCTCACCATGGCGCGTCCCCGCCGTCGGTACCATTGTCGCCGACCTCACCCACGACGCGACGCATCCGCCAGCATGACGCGACTGATCGTGCACTGCGACGGCGCGAGCCGGGGCAACCCGGGCGAGGCGGCGGTTGGGGTCGCGCTGCTCGACGAGGCCGGGGCGATTGTTGGGCGCGCGGCGCTGCGGCTGGGTGTGATGACCAACAATCAGGCCGAGTACCACGCGGTGCTGACGGGGGCGCGCCTCGCGGGCCTGCTGGGCGGCACCGACGTGCTGTTCCGGCTGGACAGCGAGCTCACCGTCCGTCAGCTCAAGGGCGAGTGGAAGGTCAAGAACGCCGCGCTCGCCGCGCTGCGCGAGCGCGTGCGGGAGGCGCTGTCGGACGACATGGTCGTTTCGTATGAGCACGTGCCCCGGGGCGCGAACGCCATGGCCGACCGGCTGGCGAACTGGGCGCTCGACAAGACCCGCGCCGACCATTCCGCGCTTCCTTAGAGGCCACGCGGGCGGGATTCCGTTTCGGCGTCCGAGCATCGGTTTGACGGGCGGTGGGGATTGTGGTGCAATTCACGGTCGAATTGCCACTCAAGTGGTGTTCGGTGGGTAAACGTGGGGAATCAGGAGGCCGGGGTCCGCTGCTTCGGCTGGCGACGACCGAATGCCGGGCTTCAAGGGAACGTTCGTCCATCAGTTGGACGCCAAGGGGCGGCTCGCCCTGCCCAGCAAGCTACGGTCGCAGATACCAGAGGGTGGAACGGTGACAGTTGGCGCCGAACGCTGCGTGACGTTCTACCCGACCGACCTCTGGCGGGCGACCGAGCGGAGTCTCAATGCGCTCGACCCGCTGGACCCAGACGTACGCGATACCAAACGCCGTCTCTTCGGAGCGGCGGAGGAGGTCAGCTTCGACCGCCAAGGTCGAATCGTGCTCCCGGGACATCTCCGGGACTACGCCGGGCTCGCGAAGGAAGTCGTGGTGCTCGGCGTCGGTGACCAAATTGAACTGTGGGACGGAGGCGAATGGCGATCGCGCCGCGAGCGCATCGACCTGGCCGCGTCCGACATCATGCGGCGCGCTGGCGGAGGCGCTCCGCGCTCAACTTAGGGTGTTCTGTGTGGGACGCGGCGCCTCCCCCGCGCCCCACACACACCAACCCGCGTGACGGACGAGCCGCGGGTCCATCGACCCGTACTCGTCGATGCCGTCGTGCATCTGATCGGGGCGCGACGGGGAGGGGCGTACGTGGACGCGACGGCAGGCGCCGGCGGCCATACTTCCGCGTTGCTGCGCGCGGGCGCCGACCGCGTGCTGGCCCTGGATGCGGACCCCGCGGCGACGCGGGCGCTGCGGAGGGCCTTCGCCGACGACGATCGGGTGACCGCCGCCCACGGAAACTTCAGCGCGCTGACGCCGCTGGCCCGCGCGCACGGATTCCCTCAGGCGGACGGGGTGCTGATGGACCTGGGCGTGTCGTGGCCGCAGCTGGGCGCCGCCGAGCGCGGCTTCTCGTTTCGCCTCGACGGTCCGATTGACATGCGTTTGGATCCGACCAGCGGGCGCCCGGCGGGCGCGCTCGTCAATGAACTCCCCGAGCATGAGCTCGCGGCGCTGATTCGGCAGTACGGCGACGAGCGCCGATCGCGCCGGATCGCGCGTCGAATCGTGGATCGCCGGCCGCTCACGACCACGGGCGAACTGGCGCGGGTGGTGGCCGGCGCGCTGCCCGGCCGTCACCGGATTCATCCCGCGACGCGGACATTTCAGGCGCTGCGGATCGCGACCAACGACGAGCTGGGCGCGCTGGATCAAGGCCTGGACCGTGCACTGGACCTCACGGCGCCGGACGGACGCATCGTGACGATTGCGTTTCACAGCCTCGAAGACCGGATCGTGAAGGAGCGCTTTCGCGCGTGGGCGCGCGCGGGCGCGGCGGAGCTGCTCACGCGCAAGATCGTGCGCCCGGCGCGGGACGAAGTAGTCGCCAATCCGCGATCTCGCAGCGCACGTCTGCGCGCCGTGCGCGTGCTGGAGTCGGCGTGATGGCCATCCGCGAGCAGCCCCTGCTGCGTCGATCCACCTGGCGCGACCACGTGGGTCGCTTGATCCCGCGGCCGATCAGCCCCCTGCGGGTGGTGCTGGCGGTCATCGCGGCGGCATTCGTGCTGGCCATGGTCTGGATGCAGCAGACACAGTCGCTGGTCCGGGTGGGCGGGGAGGTTCAGCGCTTCGAGCTGCGGTTGGACGCCGTGGAGCTCGAGCGTCAAGGGCTGCTGGCGGATCTGGCCGTGATCGACGATCTGCCGTCGGTCACGCGCACCGCGTTCACGGACCTCGGCATGCGGCATCCGTCGCGGCCGGTGTTCATGCGCGCCCGACCCCTGCCGCCGGGCGTCTCGTTCGATCTACCGCTGTGGGCGGCTCCGCCAGAACCGCTGCGCCAGACCTCGTGGTGGGAAGCCATCGTAAGGGCGATCGGTGCCGAGATCACAAGCGTCCGCGAATAGGACCGGGCCCACACGTCCTGCCGACGAGCCGGCCGATCCATCGCGGCGGCTGGTCATGATGCTGCTCGGGACGACCGGCGCGGCGGGCGCCCTGGGATGGCGGCTGGTGGATTGGCACGTGAACAAGTCGGCCGAGCTGAGCGAGCGCGGGTCGAGCGCGCTGCTGTCGCGCACGGAAATCAATCCGCGGCGGGGCACGATCTTCGATCGGACCGGCGACGTGCTGGCGATCAGCCGGGGCGCGAGCCGCGTGGTCGCGGATCCCTCGACCATTCATCGAGAGGGCGATCCGTTCGTCGTGGCCGACCGCCTCGGTGGGACGCTCGACGCAGACCCGCTAGCGATCGTGGAGCAGATCGGAGATCCGCGACGCCGATACGCGTTGATCGCTCGCGGGATCCACGGGTCCGTGGAGCTGGAGCTCGCGGACCTGATCGCCGACGGCACGCTGGCAGGGGTCCGCCTGGAGCCCGACCGCGTGCGGGTGTATCCCAATCAGGAGCTGGCAGCCCATGTGCTGGGATTCGTGGGCGAGAACGCGGAACGCGCTGGCGAGATCAATGGGCAGGCCGGCGTGGAGTCCTGGTACGACGACATCTTGCGAGGGTCGGCGGGCCGGGTGAGCGCCGATCTCGACCGACTGGGGCGCCGAATCCCGACCGGGCGCTACGCGGCCGTGCCGGCGAAGCATGGCTCGCACCTGGTGCTCACGATCGATCGGACGATCCAGTACATCGCGGAGCAGGAACTGGATTCGGCGCTCGAGCGGTACGGGGCCAGCGCGGGGACGATCCTCATCCTGAATCCACGCACGGGGGGGGTGATCGCGCTGGCGAATCGCCCCTCGTACCACCCGGCCAAGGTCCACGAGTACCAGGCGTACGGACCCGAGTTTGCCAACCGCGCGACGAGTCTGGTCTACGAGCCCGGCAGCACGTTCAAGCTCGTCACGATGGCCGCCGGGCTGGACAGCGGCGCCATCACGCCTGACACGAGGCACGACCTGCCGGCCGCCTTGACGTACCACGGCCAGGAATTCAAGAACTGGGACGACAAGGCGTATCCGAACCAGACGATGGTCGGCATATTGCGTAACTCGAGCAATACGGGCTCGATCTTCGTGGCCGACCAGATCGGGGCGAACCGGTTCTACGAGTACGTCGAGCGGTTTGGGTTCGGCGCGCCGACGGGCCTGGACATCGCGGGTGAAGTGGCCGGGATCGTACGGCGGCGAGGCGACCAAGGCTGGTTCCTGCCGGACCTGGCGGCGAATTCGTTCGGTCAGGGGATATCGGTCACGCCAATGCAACTCGCGACGGCCGTGGGCGCGCTGGCCAACGAGGGCGTGATGATGCAGCCACACGTGCTGCGCGCAGTCGTGCGGCCGGACGGTTCGCGAGAGGTCGTGCGGCCCGAGAGCGTCCGGCGGGTGGTCTCCACCGACGTGGCGCGCACGCTGGTTCAAATGATGGAGTCGGCCGAGGCCGCGGTCCCCGGGAATCTGGCGTTGATCCCCGGATACCGGACCGCCGGCAAGACCGGAACCGCGGAGATTCCATCGGGCGGCCGGATCCTCCCTGACATCTCGATCGCGTCGTACATCGGCTTCGGTCCGCTGGAGCGACCGGAGATCCTGACGCTGGTAGTTCTGCACAGGCCGCAGACCGCGTTCTTTGGATCACAGGTCGCATCGCCAACCTTTCAACGCGTGATGGCGCGGGTGCTCGCGCACCTGAAGGTCCCGCCGCGTGGGGCGTTCTGATGTCGGTCGAGGCCGGATCCCGCGCGGTGCGGCCGCCCAGCGCCCTGTCGTGGCCGGCGCTGGACCCGGTGCTGCTGTTCCTAACCGTCGTGCTGCCGCTCGTGGGCGTCGTCATCGTGGCCAGCGCGCGGATGCCGTCCGTGCTCGGTCAGGACTCCCTGTTCGAGCGGGTGACGGTGCAGCAGATGATCTTTGCATTGATGGGCGTCACGCTCGCGGTGGCGTTGAGCCGCGTGGACTACCGGCGGTATGCGCGCTTCGCCCCGATCGCGCTGGTCGCGTCCCTGCTGGCGCTGCTGGTGGTGCTGTTCGTCGACGACCCCGACCAGAGTCTGGCCGCGCGGCGCTGGTTTCGAATCGGCGACTTCACGCTGCAGCCGAGCGAGTTCGCCAAGGTCGCGCTGATCTTGGCGCTGGCGGCGATGGCCCACCGCTTTGGACCGCGCATCCGCGAGTGGCGCGTGAGCATCTTGGCGTTCGGGGGCCTGATCGCGCTGGTGGTGATCCCGGTGCTGCTGGAGCCCGACCTGGGCACCGCGGCAACGATGGCAGTGGTGGCGCTGTCAATGGTCTTTGCGGCCGGGGCGCGTCTGCGGCACTTGGCGGTGTTCCCGTTCGCGGGTCTGGCCATCATGACGCTCTCCGTAATGGCCCACTCATACCAGCGAGTCCGGCTGGTGGCGTTCCTTACGCGCGATCCAGACGCCGCCAACACAGGCTACCAGGCGGCCCAGGCGCAGATCGCAATGGGGTCCGGCGGCACGACCGGACGCGGGCTGGGTCTGGGGACGCAGAAGTTCCTACTGCCCGTGCCCGACTCCGACAGCGTGTTTGCCGTGCTGGGCGAGGAATTCGGGCTGATCGGAACGGCCTTGCTGCTCGCCATGTTCCTGGCGCTGTTCGTGCGCGGCATCCAAATAGCGGCCGCCAGGGAGGATGTGCTGGGGCGCGTGCTGGCCGTGGGGATCGTCACGCAATTGACGTTCCAGGCATTCGTGAACATGGCGGTGGTGACCGCACTGATCCCGGTGACCGGGATCACGCTGCCGTTCATCAGCCGCGGGGGGTCGTCGTTGCTCGCGTCCCTGGTCCTGATGGGAATCCTGCTCAACATCGCGCGTCACACGGCGCTGCGGCGGCGGACGTGAGGATCGTGCTCGCGGGCGGCGGGACGGCCGGTCACATCTTCCCGACGCTCGCGGTGGCCGCGCGCTTGAACGATCTGCTCGGCGCGGCCGGGTCTGAGCTCATGATCGTCTCGGGCTCACGCGAACTCGACCGCCGGCTGTATCGCGACGCGCCGTATGAGGTCCTTCGCATCAAGGTCCGCGGAATTGTGGGGACGAGTCTGCTGCGGCTGCCCTGGCGCCTCTGGCGATTGCTCTCGTCGACGGCCGCGATGTGGCGGGAGTTCAGCCGCCGCCGCCCGGATGTGATCGTGGCCAGCGGCGGATACGTGAGTGTGCCGGCGATGCTGGCGGGGCGGTTGCATCGGGTGCCGATCGTGCTGTTCTCAGGCGACGCGCAGCCGGGCTGGGCCACGCGTGTGATGTCGCCGCTGGCCAGCGTGACGACGGTTGCCTTCCGCGAGGCGGCACGCCGCCTCTTCGCCAGACACACGGAATTCGCCGGCTACCCGCTGCGGGCCGCGTTTCGCGCCGCCAATCGCGCGGCGGGGCGCGCCCGCGCCGGCGTGACGCCGGACGATCGCCTGCTGCTCGTGATGGGCGGGAGCCAGGGTGCGCACGCGATCAACATGGCGGTGAAGCAAGATCTTCCCCGGCTGCTCGAGCGAGCGGTGGTCGTCCACGTGACCGGCCAGCGCGACCTACCGGAGTACGAGACCGCCGCGTCCGAACTCGACGCGGAGGGGCGCGATCGATACCGGGTGCACGGGTTCATCGACGAGGGCTTCGCCGATCTCCTGGCGGCGGCCGACCTGGTGGTGAGCCGGGCCGGCGCGACGTCGGCGGCGGAGCTGAGCGCGGTGGGTGCGCCGGCGATTCTGATACCGGGCGCCTTCGGCGCCGGCCATCAGATCCGTACGGCCGAAGCGATGGAAGCGGTGGGCGCCGCGGTCAGCGTGCGCGAGCACGAGCTTGCCGCCGGGCGGCTGGCCGACGCGGCGCTCGAGCTGCTCAACGACGAGCCGGCGCTGGCGTGCATGCGCGAGGCCTCACGGACACGCGGGCGACCGGATGGCGCGGGCGACGTTGCCCGGATCGCGATCCGGCTGGTGCGGCCCGCCTGGGCCGGGGCGACCTCATGACCGTGACGACGCGCCTATTGACGCCCGCGGTCAGTCACGTGCACGTGATCGGCATCGGCGGGAAGGGCATGAGCGCGATCGCCCAGGCGCTGCTCGACCAGGGCTATCACGTCGGCGGGACAGACCTGAGCGCGTCGCCGTACACCGAGCGGCTCGCCGCGCACGGGGCCAACATTCGCATCGGCCACGACGCGGCGCACATCGAAGGCGCCCAACTGGTGGTCTACTCGGCGGCGGTCAAGGACGACAACCCGGAGCGGCAGGCGGCCACGGCGGCCGATATCGTCCAGGCCAGCCGGGCGGAGATGGTGGCGGAGCTGTTCAACGATCGGCGGGGCATCGCCGTGGCCGGCACGCACGGCAAGACCACGACGAGCGCCATGGCCGCGACCATCCTGAACGAGGCGGGCTACGCGCCCAGCTTCCTGATCGGGGCGGCCGTGCCGTCGCTGGGCGATCAGAACGGGCGTCTCACGGACGCGCCGTGGATGGTGATCGAGGCGGACGAGTTCGATGCCGCGTTCCTCGAATACCGGCCGGATATCGCGGTGCTCACGCACCTGGAGCCCGACCATCTCGATTTCTTCGGGACCGAGCAGCGCATGGTGGCGGCGTTCGAGGCGTTCGTTGACGGATTGGGGCCGGATACCACGCTGCTTGCGCGTGGGGACATCGCGCTGCTGCGGCCCGTCTCCGGGCGTCACCGGGGTTCGACCGAGATGTTTGGACCGGGCGAGGCGTGGGACGTGGCGGCGTACGAGCCGGACGCGACGGGCACACGACTGCATCTACGAACGCCGGCCGGAACGGTCGCGTGCCGCACGGGACAGCACGGTCGTCACAACGCCTGGAACGCGCTGGCGGCGGTGGCCGCGTGCGCGCACGCGGGAGTCGATGTCGATCTGGCCGCGCGCTCGCTCGAGGCGTATGCGGGCGCGGACCGGCGCATGCAGCTGCGCGCGCGGGCCGGCGGCATCGCGGTGATCGAGGACTACGCGCACCACCCGACCGCCGCCCGGGCCACGATCGCCGCCGCGACCGAGATCCCGCACGATCGGATCTGGGCCATCTATCAGCCGCTGCTGCGCAGCCGGACGAGGGACCTCTTCGAGGATTTCCTGGATGCCTTCACCGAGGCAGGCCGCGTGGTGCTGGCCGAGATCGAGTCACCGCCGGGACGCGAGGGGCCGATCGACATCAGCTCCGCCGACCTGGCGCGCTCGCTGCGGCACCCCGACGTTCGCTTCCTGGCGTCGTTCGATGCGATCGCGGAGAGCGTCACGTCCGATCTGGTTTCGGGTGACCTGGTGCTGGTGATGGGTCCCGAGTCGGTGACGCCGCTCGCGGACCGAATCGCCACCTGGGTGGCGGGGCGGAGCGGCGGGGAATGACAGTGACCGCGACCTTTCCGCCCGACCTGGGAGTGCGCGAGCGCGAGCCCATGCGCCAGCACACCACGCTTGGGGTTGGGGGTCCGGCGGACTACTGGGTGGAGGTGCGAACGCTCGAGGAGCTACGCCGGGCGCTCGAGGCGGCCGAGGAGCTGAACATCCCCCGAACGATCATGGGGCACGGGACCAACGTGCTCGTGGCGGATGCGGGGATCGAAGGCCTGGTGATCCACAACCGCGCGTCGGGTCTCGATGTGCGCGCCGACCGGCGCCAGATTCGAGTCGAATCCGGCCACACCATGGCACAGCTCGCGCGGCGGGTCGTCGGCGAGGGGCTGGCGGGACTGACCTGGGCGATCGGTGTCCCCGGCACCTTGGGCGGCGCGGTGCATGGCAATGCCGGCGCGTTCGGGAGCGACATGGCCGCCGTTCTGACCAACGCGCGCGTGTGGTACCCGGACGGCGAGGTCACGGTCTCCAGCAATCGGCTGGAATTCGGCTATCGCACCAGCGCCCTGCAGGATGACGCAGCCGGTCCGGTCGTGATGTACGCCGATCTCTCCGTCCGCCCGGGCGATCTCAGCGCGCTCGAACAGGAGCTGCGGGCGCTCGCGGCCCGACGACTCGAGACTCAACCGCGCGGGCAGAATGCGGGTTCGTTCTTCAAGAATCCACCGGGCGATTTCGCCGGACGGTTGATCGAGGCCGCCGGGCTCAAGAACGCGACACACGGCGGCGCCACTGTGTCGGAGGTGCACGCGAACTTCATCTCGAACGCGGGCGCGGCGACGGCCGCCGACGTCGTCGCCCTGGCGATCGATGTACGCACGCGGGTCGAGGCGGCGCACGGCGTGCGCCTCGAGCCGGAGGTGCGCGCGATCGGTCGATGGGGTCCGGAGATCGGGGAGTTGTTCGAATGAACGAGCCCACCATGGGCTGGATCGTGCGCGCCACATCGCTGGCGGTCGCGGGGGTCGCGGCCGGCGTTCTGTTCTGGATGCTGAGCTCGCAGGTCTTTGACGTCCGAACCGTTGAGGTGTTTCGCGCCGACATGTCGCCGCCGCCCGCCATCGATCCGGCGCGGATTGAAGCGCGAGCGCAGCAGATGCTCGGACACAACATCTTCCGGGTCGATCCGGGGTCGCTCCGGAACCACTTGCGTGACATTCCGGGCGTGGCGGACACGGTGGTCACGTTGAGCATCGACGGGCGCGTGCGGGTGACCGTGTCGTACGAAGCCCCGGTGGCGAACTGGGTGGTGGAGGGCCAGAGCTATCTGGTCAACTCGGACGGCGAGATCCTTGCCGCGCGGTACCAGCCCGATCTCGAGCTGACGGTCGAAGACGGCCTGAAGCAGCTGGTCGGCATTGGCGACCGCATAAGCCTTGATGCGCTGCACGCCGCGTACCAGCTGCAGAGCAATCTGCCGCTGCTCCGGGTGCTGCCGAGCCGCATCCGCTACTCCGGCAGCGGTCTGCTGGTGGTGGACCACTCCGGCCGGGAGCTGCAGTTCGGCGATACCGGCCAGCTCGCGGCGAAGCTGGTGGCACTGCAATCGGTGCTCGACGAGGCGGGGAGACGCGGCGAGCGAATCGCGAGCATCGACCTTCGGCCGGTGGATCGCCCCACGTACCGCACCGTGGACGCCCCGCCGGTGATCAGCACACTGGGCGTTCCGCCCTAGGGAATCGACTACGCAGGGGGAGGCGGATCCGAGTTCGCAGTAAGGGGAGGCGAACGGAGTGAGAGAGCTTGGGGAGACAACAGACGATCGTGGGACTCGACGTGGGCACGACAAAGACGTGCGCCGTCATCGGCAAGGAGCATCGGGATGCGCAGCTCCGCGTCCTGGGCATGGGCACGGCGCCATCGTATGGCCTCAAGGGCGGCCAGATCGTGGACATGGTGCTGACGATCAAGGCCATCGACGAGGCGGTGTACCGGGCTGAGAAGTCGGCCAAGACGCGCATCAACGGTGTGGTGGCGGGCGTGGCGGGCGGTCACCTGAAATCCCAAAGCCAGCACGCCGAACTGCGGCTGACGGGGCAGCAGCACGAGGTCGACGACCATCACATCAATGCGGTGGTGCGGACGGCCGCGACCCTTTCGCTTCCCGCTGAACGGGAACTCGTGGCGATCATCCCGAAGACGTTCTCGGTGGACCATCTGACCAACGTCCTGGACCCGCGCGGCCTGACCGGCCGACGGCTGGCGGTGGATGCGCACGTGGTGACCGGCGCCACCAACGCGGTCGCGAATCTCGAGACGTGCGCCAGCCGCGCCGGCGTGACGCTGGTCGGGAAGGTGCTGCAGCCACTCGCCTCCGCCGACGCTTGCCTCACGCACGATCAACGCCGTGAAGGAGTGGCGCTGGTCGATATCGGCGGCGGGACGACCGACGTGGCCGTTTTCGTGGACGACGCCTGCTGGCATATCGCGGTGATTCCGATGGGCGGCGCGCTGGTGACGGCGGACATCGCGCGCGGACTGCGCCTGCCGAGCAGGGTCGCGGAGGCAGTGAAGATCGAGCATGGCCGCGTCGATCCGTGGGCGGCCTCCGACAAGTCGACCGTTGAAGCGCCCGGGTTCGATTTCGGCGCGCCGGTCGCAATCCGGCGACGCGACTTGGCGGAGGTCATTACCGCGCGGATGGAGGAGATCCTGGCGCACGTCAAGGACGCGCTGGCGCGCAGCGGCTACTACGACATTCTGGCCGCGGGCGTGGTGCTGACCGGCGGCGGCTCGAGGGTCCCCGGCCTGACGGGGCTGACAAGCGACACGCTGGATCTACCGGCAACCAGCGGTCGACCGCTGGCGCTGTGGGGCCTCGATGACGAAATGCGGGCGCCCGAATTCAGTACCGGAATCGGGTTGATGCTCGCCGGCGCGCGTCCGGAACCGGCACAGGGCTGGCTCGGACCAAAGGAGGCGCGGCACGGGGGGGTGCTGACGCGACTCGGGGGCTGGATGCGCTCGGTCGTGCGTCCGCCGGCCGCCTGATTTGACACCGCAGGCTCGTTGGCGTGGGCATAATGAACATTCGGCGCAGCTTGAGGCAGGGTCGCTCTACTGATGCAGGCGCTTCCGCACGCGAGAAGGGACCGGGGTGATGGTCGACGATGACAACCGCGGCGGCAGCCGTATCACCCGACTGAACTCGGCGGATCGCGAGGCGCGGCGTCCAAACAGCGGCGAGGTGCTGGCCGAGATCAAGGTGATCGGCGTCGGCGGCGGCGGCAGCAACGCGGTCGATCGCATGATCGAGGCCAACGTCGAGAGCGTGGACTTCCTGACCGTGAATACGGACGGGCAGGCGCTCATGCGATCCCAGGCGCCCGTTCGGATTCGCATTGGCGACAAGGCGACGCACGGACTGGGATCGGGCGGCAGTCCAACTCTGGGCCAGAAGGCCGCCGAGGAATCGGCGGACGAGCTGCGCGAGTCGGTCACCGGCGCGGACATGGTGTTCATCGCGGTTGGGATGGGCGGTGGAACCGGAACCGGCGGCGGCCCGGTGATCGCGGACGTGGCCCGCGAGGAAGGCGCGCTCACGGTCGGCGTGGTCACCAAGCCGTTCGGGTTCGAGGGCGCCACGCGCGCGCGGATCGCCGAGGAAGGCACCCGGGAGCTTCAGGAGCGCGTGGACACGCTGGTGGTCATCCCCAACGACCGGCTGCTGACGGTGGCAAAGCCGAACACGACCATCAACGACGCGTTTGCCATGGCCGACGATGTGCTGCGGCAGGCGATCCAAGGCGTCTCCGATCTCATCACCCGGCCCGGCCTGATCAATCTGGACTTCAATGATGTCCGCACTGTGATGAGCGAGGCGGGCACGGCGCTCATGGCGCTCGGCGAAGGTCAGGGCGAGACGCGCGCGACCGACGCGATTCAGCAGGCGCTCAACAGTCCGCTGCTGGACGTCTCGATCGACGGTGCGCGCGGCGTGCTGCTGAACTTCACCGGCGGCATGGACATGACGCTGCACGAGGTGAACGAGGCGGCCGAGTTGGTCGCCAAGGCGGCCGATCCGAACGCCAACATCATCTTCGGCACCGTCATCGACGAGGCGATGGAGGGCCGCGTGCGGGTGACGGTGATCGCAACCGGATTCCGGCGCGAGGGACGAGACGAGCGACCGGCGCGGCGCCGCCGGGCACGCACGCCGGTCGGCCCGCTGGTCCGCGAACTGAACTTTTCACAGCCCAGCGACGCGGGAGAAGATATCGAGATCCCGTCGTTCCTGCGCCGGCGCTCGTAGGGGGCGGGCAGCGCATGCGCGCGGGGGATTCGAGACTTCCGTTGCGTTCCGCACCGTCGCCGCGGCCCCGACTGATGGCTGTTCCGATCCGTGAATGAGGCGTTGGTCGAGACCCCACAGACCTTGGAGGTCCGGGCCGCGGAGGTGCGCGCGCGCATCGAATCTTCGTCGCGCGCGGCGGGGCGGGCGCCGGACGAAGTACGGCTGGTCGCGGTGACCAAAACGGTGCCCGTGCCGGTCATCCGAGCGGCGCTGGCAGCCGGGATCGAGGACTTCGGCGAGAATCGCGTTCAGGAGGCCGATGCCAAGATTCCCGAAGCCGGAGGCGGACGCTGGCACCTGGTCGGGCATTTGCAGCGGAACAAGGCGCGCCGGGCGACCGAGCTATTCGATTGGATCCATTCGGTTGACTCGGCGCGGCTCGCGTCCCGCCTGGACCAGGTCCGCAGCGACCGCTCGCCGCGAGTCTTGCTCCAGGTGAACATCACCGGGGCGAGCGCGCAGCACGGGGTCGCGCCCGAGGCGCTTGCCGACCTCGCCGACGCGATCGATCGCGAAACCTCCCTGGAGCTGCGGGGCCTCATGACGATCGGGCCGTTGACGAGCGACGGTTCGGCGATACGGGCCTGCTTCCGACGGCTGCGCGAGCTGCGCGATGTCCTCCGCCACCGTCTGCCGAATCAGCCGTTCAATGAGCTGTCGATGGGCATGACCGATGATTTGGAGCCGGCCATCCACGAGGGTGCGACTATTGTGCGCGTGGGTCGCGCCATCTTCGGCGAACGTCCAGCCCAGGTGCCCGCGGAGCGCCTGATCTCATGACAGGAATCGTCGATCTGCTCGACCTGATCGTGACGATCGTTATGTTCGCGATCATCGGGCGCGCGATTCTATCGTGGTTCGTACGCGATCCGAGCCATCCGCTGATGCGGCTGCTGATCGACGTGACGGAGCCGATTCTGGGCCCGATTCGACGCCGGCTGCCACAGACGACGGGACTCGATCTCTCGCCGCTCATCGCGATCCTCGTCATCCAGGTGCTGTGGCGCATCGTTCAAGCCCTGGCGCTGTCGGCCTGAATTCGGACGGATCGATCGTGCTGCGGGTTCGCGCGAAACCGCGGGCACGGTCCGACTCGCTCACCCAGGACGCGAACGGCACGCTTACGGCGCGGGTGACGGCGCCACCGGTCGACGGCCGGGCCAACACAGCGATCGAGGCGCTCATCGCGCGGCGCCTTGAGTTGCCGCGCGGCGCGGTTCGGGTCATCGTCGGCGCGCGCAGTCGGATCAAGCGGGTGGAGCTGACGACACACGACGCCGCCGCGACTCGCGCGGCCATCCGGGGCCTCGAGCCGACCTAGACGGCAGGCGGCGGGGCCGCTCGCGGTCCCAGGCGCCCCTCCCCTCGCCGGGAGACGGCACAATGGTCGGGCGCTCCCGTTGTTGGCCGGGATGAGCCGGCCGTGGCGCGCCGCACAAGCGAATCCAACCACCGAGGCCGAGTCGTGCTTCAGCGCCCGCGCGGAACATCCGATCGCCTGCCATCCGCCGCGCCCACCTGGGAGCGGGTGACCGACGTGTTCGGGCGCCAGGCGCGCCTGCGGGGCTATGCGCCGATCGTCACGCCCACATTCGAGTTCACGGACCTGTTCAGCCGAACAGCCGGGGAGGCGACCGATGTGGTGCAGAAGGAGATGTACAGCTTCGAGGATCGCGGCGGCGATTCCCTCACGCTGCGTCCCGAGGGCACGGCATCCGTGGTCCGCGCGTATCTCCAGAACGGAATGCAGGCGCTGCCGCAACCGGTGAAGCTGGCGTATGTGGTGCCGGTGTTTCGATACGACCGGCCACAAGCCGGTCGGTTTCGCGAGCACTACCAAATCGGGGCCGAGGCATTGGGCGACGCCAGCGCGGCGGTGGACGCCGAGGTGATCGACCTGCTCTGGGCGACGCTCCAGACGTTGGGGATCGACGATCTGGCCCTGCACCTGAACTCCCTCGGCGACGCGGACACGCGGCCGGCTTTCCGGGCGGCGCTGGTGGGCTACTTCACACCGGTGGTCGATCGGTTGTGCGGCGACTGCCGCGCGCGTCTCGGGCAGAACCCGTTGCGAATCCTCGACTGCAAGAAGGAGCATTGCGAGCGACTTGGCCAAGACGCTCCGCATTCGGTCGATTTCCTGGGGGCCGACGCTCGCCGGCACTTCGATCGGCTGCAAGAGCTGCTTGGCGTATTGGAGATCCCGTTCACGCTCGACCACCGTTTGGTGCGCGGCCTGGACTACTACAACCGCTCGGTCTTCGAACTCGTGCCGCCAGACGGCGGTGCCCAGAGCACCGTTGGCGGGGGTGGGCGCTATGACTACCTGGCGCAGTCCCTGGGAGGGCCGGCCGTGCCGGGGGTGGGGTTCGGAAGTGGGATCGAGCGGATATTGCTGAACATGGAACGCTGCGGCGCTCCGGCGAGCGCCGCGGCCGGCCCCGACCTATTCGTCGCGCCGCTGGTGGAAGAAGCGCTGGCCGCGTGCATGTCGCTGGGCGCGGACCTGCGGCGGGCCGGATATCGGGTCGAGCTCGCCTACGCGGCCGCAAGCCCGCGCGCGCAGCTGCGGCGCGCGAACAACGCGAACGCACGCGTGACGATCATCCTCGGGGCGCGGGAGCTCGCGGCGGGCACCGCCGCCGTCAAACCAATGCGCGGCGGCGAGCAGATCGAGGTCCCGCTGGCGTCCGTCCGCGAAACAGTCGCGCCGCTGCTGGACGAACCCGCATGATCGCGGTCGTGGACTATGGCGCCGGCAACATCCACAGCGTCGGCCGGGCGCTGGCGCGGGTGGGCGCAGACTTCGAGGTCACCAACGATCCGAAGGCCGTCGACCGCGCCGATGCCGTGATCCTGCCGGGCGTAGGCGCCGCCCGCGACACGATGAGCGGCCTGCACGGCCGTGAGCTGGACGACGCGGTCGTGTCGAGGATCGAGCGCGGCGTCCCGTACCTGGGGATCTGCATGGGTCTGCAGGTGCTCCTCGACGCGAGCGAGGAGGACGGCGAGACGCCGTGTCTCGGCGTGCTCTCGGGCCGCGTGGTGCGATTCCCCCACGGCCTGCATGTCCCACACATGGGCTGGAATCAGGTGCACCAAGTAGCCGAGTCGCGGTTGTTCCACGGCATCGCCCAGGACACCAACTTCTATTTCGTGCATTCCTATTACCCGCGTCCCGACGATGCGTCGGTCGCCGCCGCGACCACCGACTACGGCGTGGAGTTCATGAGCGCGGCCGCGCGCGGCAATCTGTATGCGACGCAATTCCACCCAGAGAAGAGCGGTCCCGCGGGGCTTCGCCTGTACGCCAACTTCGCGGCGATCGCGGGCCAGGGCGCGGCGCCGGCCTAACAAGCATGGACATCTACGCGGCCGTGGACGTTCGCAACGGGAAGGCGGTACGCCTGGTCCGCGGCGATTTCGCCGCCGAAACGGTCTACTTCGATGATCCCGTCGAGGCGGCGCGCCGATGGGTGGCGGACGGCGCCGACTGGCTGCACGTCGTTGATCTGGACGGCGCGCGCAGCGGCACGCGGACCAACGCGGAGGTGACGCGCCGGATCCTGGCGGCGGTCGGCGACACCCCGGTGCAGGTCAGCGGCGGATTCCGTTCGCTCGATGCCGTTCGCGACGCCCTGATTGACGGGGCGGCACGGGTGGTGCTGGGCACCGCGGCGGTGCGGGACCCCGACTTTCTGACGGCGTGCGCCCTCGAGTTCCCGGCGCGCGTGGCGCTGGCGCTTGACGTGAACGCCGACAACGTGATGGTCGAGGGGTGGGAGCAGGCGTCGGAGTCCCCGGTCGAGGTCGTGGTCGAGACGGCGGCCGCGGCCGGCGCGGCCGCGATCGTCTATACGGATGTGAGCGTTGAGGGAACGCTCACGCGGCCGAATACCGACGGGACGCGCGCGTTGGTCGAGTTCTTGGGCGGCCGCGCCCCGGTCATCGCGTCGGGGGGCGTTGGCGCGATCGACCACGTGCGGGACCTGCGGCGGACCGGTGCGGACGGCGTGATCATTGGGACGGCGTTCTACAGCGGCGCGATCACGATCGCCGATGCGCGAGCGGCGGCGCGCGAGGATTCTTATGTTAACTAGGCGCGTGATCCCGTGTCTGGACGTCAAGGACGGGCGCAACGTCCGCGGGGTCAAGTTCTCCGCGGACGTGGATGCGGGCGATCCGGTCGAGCTGGCGGCCCGCTACGACCGCGAGGGAGCGGATGAGCTCGTGTTCTACGACATCACCGCATCGGCCGAGCAGCGCGACATCATGTCGGCGCTGGTGGAGCGGGTGGCGTCCCAGGTCTTCATCCCGCTCACCGTCGGGGGCGGGCTGCGGACGACCGACGACATGTACCGCATGCTGCGCAGCGGGGCGGAGAAGGTGTCGATCAACAGCGCGGCCCATCGAGAGCCCGAGCTGATCAGTCGAGGGGCCGATCGGTTCGGATCTCAATGCGTGGTGCTGTCGATCGATGCGCTTCGGATCCCGGAGGCCGATCCGCCGGCGTGGCGCGTCTATCTGGACGGCGGTCGGACGCCCACGGACCTCGATGCGGTCGAGACCGCTCGGCGCGGCGAGGAGCTGGGCGCCGGGGAGATCGTGCTCAACAGCATCGATGCCGATGGCACGCGCGACGGATACGACGTGGAGTTTCTACGCGCCGTGGCCGATCGCGTGCATATTCCAGTAGTCGCCTCGGGCGGCGCGGGCACGCTGGACCACCTGCGCGAGGCGCTCGTGGATGGTCACGCGCATGCGGTGCTGGCGGCTTCGATCTTCCACTTCGAGGTCTTCACGATTCGCGAGGTGAAGGAGCGGCTCGCGGCGGATGGTCTGCCGATGCGGATGGACCAGTACGACACGACGGCCTGACGAGCCTCGGGCGACGAGCGCCGTTCCTAAAGCATGCGGGCGCGCGCGGCTGGGCCGCGCGGCCCGGGACCCCTTATTCGTCTGATCCCCAAATCATGCGATACAGCCAGTAGATGAGTCCGATAAGCAAGCCGCCAAGCGAGCCAACGATAACGAGAAAGAAGACCACCGTCTGCAGACTTAGTTCCATTCGCTAGACCTCACCCACGCTGGCCCGCGTTGTCATCCGTATCCCCCCGACGCACACAACGAGCGCACACGCACTACAGCCGGCAATTGCGACGCGGGATTATCCACGACTTGGCCTCGCGCTGCATAGCCGACCGGCGCCCGACGAGCGTCCAGGTCACACGAGGAAGGCATTTCGGGCTGTCCGGCGCCGCGCCCCCGGCCGATCGCAGTCGCTAGATCGTCCAATCAACCCGCCGCCCGACCAGGAACCCCGCGACCCGCGGCACCCACCACGACACGCGCAGGAGGATCCGGGCCACGGCCGGCGTGGCCGGGTGGCCTTCATCCTCGCGTCTCGCCTGCTCGATCGGCCAGAGATCCTGGTACAAGCCGTAGGTTGCGGTGACCAGAAACGGTCGGACGATCTTGATCGCGACCCACACCAGTGAGGGCAGCATCACGGTGAGGGTCTCCCGGGCGTCGGGGACCGATGCAAGGCCGAGCCAGAGGCCCACGATGGCGATGCTCAGCGGCACGGCGGTAGGCGCGGACGAAACGACGAACATCCCAAAGACCTGGGGGAAATACCGGCCGCTGAGGCGCCAGGCCTCGAGCGCGGCAAGCGTGCCGGGCAGGTTGCCGTGGACGGCAAGGAACGGCGCCAGCAGCGTGCGCGAGTGAAGGTAGATCCCGGCGACCGCGATGAGCAGGATCCACAAGCCGGACACGATGACCTCTAACGCCCCGTCGAGGGCGGCGACCCGGCTGCGCCATACATAGAGAGCCACCAGCGACCCGACCGGCGCCCAGAAGATGACGCTGGTGTGCACGTTGGTCCAGTAGTACCGCGGGAACCAGCGGACGCCGTCCGCGAGCGACCGGCGCAGCCCGAGGTTCCGGCCGTGGAATCCGGCCGCGACCGGGATCATGATCATTACCGGCGCAACCGTCGATGAGATTCCCGAGAGCAACACCGTCAGCACCGATCGAGCGAAGCTCTGGGGGTAGTCGGAGATCGAGAGCAGTGCGGCGCCGACCGCGGGCAGCGCAAACAGCACCAGAATCTCCGCGTACAGACCGGGGGAGAGGCCGAGGACGCGCAGCCCCCGGCGAAAGTAGTGGAGTCCCGTCGTCCAGCCGGCTCGACCGGGTCCCGGCGTCGTGTCCGTCATGTCGATCGCGCACTCGATCCGGACGCCCCGGTTGATTCGAGTCACCACGGCCGACGGGCCGTAGTCGATCGGCCGCAGCCCTTTCCACGTGCGAGACGCCGGGCAGCGAAGACAGCCCTTCGCAAGAGTCTAGAGCACGCGAGCCAGAGGGCCGCGCGCCGCGCGGCCCTGCGATCAGGCCGCGATGGGCGCGCCGGTTTGGGCGAGCGCTCTGCGGACCCCGATCAGCACGAACAAGCAGAGGCCGAAGAAGAGGGCCATCATCGCGAACACACCGCGAAATCCAACGAGATCGAGCGCGATCCCGGCCGAGAGCGTGGCCAGTCCATCGCCGCCGGCGGTGGCGACGTTGCTGAGCCCCATATACAGGCCCGGCGCGGACTTGTCGGGGATGAGATCGATCGCAACCGCCCAGTCGGCGGCCGTGAACAACCCGACAGCGAGTCCCAAGAAGACGGCGTAGATGAGCACCGGGACGTATGCCTCGGCGGACATCATCAGCAGAGCGCTGAGCCCACCGAGGCCCGCGGCAAGCGCCACGAGGCGCAGTTTTCCGTAGCGGTCCGCGGCCCAGCCGGCCGGCACGCTGGTGAGCAGAGCCACGATCAGCACGACCCCGAGTACCCCAGTGGTCTTGAGCTCCGGGTCAGACTCGCCAAGGCCGTCGCGGAGAAACAGCTGGAGAAAGTTGTCCATCGCCTGCAGTCCCATGAAGAAGAGCAGGCGGGACAGCATCAGCCATATGAAGGCCGGGCGGGCGGACAGCTCGCCCAGGCGCTGGGAGAGCTCGCGAATGACGCCGGCGAACGGCGGCATGGTGGAGGACGTCGGCGATTCCCGCACGACCAGCCACGTGACAAGCGACGAGATCGACACCACGGCGACGATGGTGAGCATGGCCGGGAGCAGCTGACCGGCGCTCAGCCAAGCGCCCGCAACCCCCGCGCCGGCCAGCGTGCCGATGAGGTTCGCAAGCCCGAGGAACCCGGATGCGTGGCCCCGGTGCGCCGGCGCGACCTGGTCGGGAATGACGCCCTGGTAGGGACCGTGGGCAATGTTGGCGGCGATCTGAAGAAACACCAGCGCCACGAACAGCAAGCCGTAGTTGGGGGCGACGCCGATGAAGATCAGGAATGGGATTGACGCCGCTACGCCAACGGCCACGAATGGGCGCCGCCGGCCCCAACGGAGCGTGGCGCGGTCGCTCATCGCCCCGGCGATCGGTTGAACGATGATCGCGATCACGAGTCCTGTGAAGACGAGGGCGCCGATTGCCGTGCCCCTGATCTGCTCGTCCACCAGTTGGTCGACACGCCAGGGGAGGACCTGAATGTTGAGCCCGCCCCAGATGAACGACAGGCCGAACCAGAACAGGCTGATACGCAGGAAGAACCAGCGCGTCTGGCGCCCGTAGGTCGCGACGGCCTGGCCGACGCTCACGCGTCCGATCCGATCGCCGCCGGTGCGAAGCGCGGACCGACATTCGGCTCGAAATCATCGCCGAACCGCTGAAGCAAGCGTCGTCGATCCGTACCGTCCACCCGCATGATCGCCAGGTTAGGCGAATCGAAATCGGACGTCACATGTACGAGGGCGTTCGAATCGGGGACCAGGCCGCGGACCCGTCGTGTGACTCGCTCGTGCCCGCCGTGCGCCTGGCGGGCGTCAGCTAAGGGCGATATCCAGGATTTGCTGGACGCCTTCGATGCCGGTGGCGTCGATGGGGATCCATCCGGCCGGGTTACGAACATGCGATCGTCCCCAACTTGGGGCGGCCGCGACGATCCCGGCGAACCCCGGATCGATCAGATCACGGAGGTATGCGGACCCGTAGGGCGTCGCGGGGAGCGGGACGGCCACGGCGTCAACCGCGCGGGCCGCGATCGCGGCGTTAGCTTCGCGCAACAGGCCGCCGCTTGCATCCGCCCCGGTGACGCCGATCGCGCGAGTCTCGGGGCCGATGTGGCGGGCCCGGTACACGTGCCGCATATCGTCCAGGTCGATCTGCCCGTCCGCCGTGGGGCGGGCGGGCTCTACCGTGGCGTAGGTCAGGAAGCAGGACGGCTCACGCAGACACAGGATGCGGCTTGCCGCGCCGGCCGTCCCCATGGCCATGGCGATCGCCGGCCCTGGCGAGCGGCGCAGATACCGGAGCGGCACGAGTACGTCGGCCAGCGTGCGCGCGGTCCCGACCGACTTGACGATGTCGAGACCGGCCTCCGCGATCGCCTGGGCGCGCGCCTCGAAGTTCCACGGCATCCCGTCGAAGTCGTGGAACGAGCCGATTCGGAGCGAGGGACCGTTCGCGGGGAATTGGTCGAGCACATCGTCCTCGACATCGATCGCCGTCGCGCCGAGCTCGACGGCTTCGCGCAGCAGCGCGATGCGGTCACGCTCGTCGCCGTCGAATCCGCCGCCCTGGCGTGTGGGGCGCACGGTGACGATCACCGGGCACGGCAGATCGGCCAGCGCCGCGCGCACCTGGAGCCACGGCATGAGATCCATGCGCAGCTCGACGAGGTCGGCCGCGCCGGACGCCAGATCCAGATCGCGGCGCAACTCTTTCGAGTCCGGGGCGCCGATGGCCACGGCGATGAGCCGCCGGCTTTGAGACGTCACGGCGCTCATCTGGCGCGCCCCATAAGGGTCGGCGCGCACGGGGCCGCGTTCGGCCCGGTCGAGCCGATGCGGGCGTCCGCGAAGCGCTCGGGAGGGCGCACCTCCCACCCGGCCCAGCACAATGCGACGCCGTCGGCGAGCCCGTCAGGGCCTGCAGTAACGATCAGGACACACATTTGCCGCTCGGGACCCACGCTCTCCGGCCGCCGTCGCCGTTAGATCTCCGCGGCGGTGACCGCGATGGCGTCGCCCGGGGCCACCACGCCGCCGCGCACGACGACGGCCAGCATTCCGCGCCGTCCGCGGATCTCCTCCTGCAGACCGGGGCGGAGCGCATCCATCTTGCTGCACGGAGCGCACGGATGGGACACGACCAGCTCGGCGTCGGGTCCAACGCGCAGGCGGTCGCCTTCTTGGAGCGACGCCGGATCAAGCCCTTTGGTGGCGATGTTCTCACGTACGTCACCCGCCCGCAGATCCAGTGCATCCAGGGTTTCCGTGTCCATGATGAGGACCTGGCTGCGGCGGCCGCGCTTCGCGTGGCGATCGCCCTCGATTCCGAGGCTCTCGATCAGATTCAGACTGGCAACGGGGATGTTGCGCCCGGGTTCCGGCGAGACCCGCACCCAGGCAACGTGCGGATTGGCGTCCACCGAACGATGACCTGGCGAGCGACTCGGGCGGGCAGGATTATATCCGGGCGTCGATGCCCACCGCCGATATCTGTATGAAACCGGTCATCGGGATCACCGCCGGGGACCTGAGCTCGAGCGCGAGCGATACGTCCGGTCACGGGCGCGCGCACACCGAGCTTCGCGAGGAGTACCTCGAGGCCGTCGCCACGGCGGGCGGCCGCCCTGTGATCGTCCCGATAGGGCCGGATACCGATGTCGACGCGACGCTGGCGGAGATTGACGGACTGATCCTCAGCGGCGGCGCCGACGTCGATCCCGGCAAATACGGCGAGATCGCGCTGAACGCTACGGTTCAGCCGGATCGCGGGCGCGACGCCAAGGAGTTCGACATCCTGGCAGCGGTGGAGGATGCCGACCTTCCGATCTTCGGGATCTGCCGCGGCCTGCAGGTGCTGAACGTCGCCCGCGGCGGCACGCTGATCCAGGATCTGCCTTCGGAGCGGCCGCAAGGGCTGCGGCACCGGCTGGTCGAGCCTCCGCTGTCGCCGGATCACGTGGTGGCGATCGAGCCGGATTCGCGACTCCGGCGGATCGTGGCGGCCGACGCCCTCCCCGCCAACTCGCGCCACCATCAGGCCATCGCAAGGGTCGGGCGCCGGTTGAAGGTGGCGGCGCGGACCACGGACGGCCTGGTGGAAGCCGTCGAGGACCCGTGGAGAAGGTTCGTGCTCGCAGTGCAATGGCACCCGGAAGACCTCGTCGATCGACCGGCGCATCTGGCGCTGTTCGAGGCGCTTGTCGAGGCGGCGGCCGGGCACACCGCGACGCGCCGGCGAACCTGAACGGAATGGCCCGCGTCTATAATCGAGCTTCCCTGCCGAGGTGGCGGAATTGGTAGACGCGCTAGCTTGAGGGGCTAGTGATCTTCGGGTCATGCGGGTTCGAGTCCCGCCCTCGGCACCTTTACGCGGCTCCCCAAACCTGTTGGGGAGCACGGCGCGGGGGTCGGGCGCGGGCGGCGCAGGGCCACTAGTCTCGCGCCAAGGCGGCCGAAGGTTACTAGCCTCGACCGCTTAAGTTGGGCTACTAGCCTGACCGGCCGAAGCGCACGCCCGCCGTACGGCCACCGCACGGCGCCCGCCGAGGGCTAAGCGAGAACCGGCACGGTCTGGTGGTCGATGTCGAGCTGCGTGAGGCGCACGGTCAGGCCGAGCGGGAGGCGGCGCTGACAATGCTGGCGCGCAACGCCCCGGGGCGAGCGACATGCGGCGCAGACCGCAGCTCCAACACCCGCGACTTCGTGGCGACATTGCGCGACCGCGGGATCACGCCGCACGCCGGTTACCGGCAGAGCCAGCGGCGGCGCAAGCTGCAGCCTCGATAGTGAGGGCATGAGCCGTTCTCACGTTCGCTAATCGGGGTAGCGTGGCATCCCGCTCTGGTTGGGGCGGCGCAATCAAGGATGTTGCGCCGTAGCAGCCCTCTCAATAGGTTGTAGTCTCGGTTGGGCTTAGTCGTTGTCGTTTGAACCCTCGTGTCCCTCTTACATCGAGGCCTCCCAGCAGAAAGTCGCCGTACAGTACGTTTAGGCCCACCACTCTTAGCCTGCGTGTACTATCGACAGAGTCAATTCGCTGAGGCGAATCGGACGCCGTTCCTGCGGGTATGGGCGCCCTGCTCATGGCGGGGGCTATCGCCGTCCAATGCCGGTTCATCTTCCCAAAAGGGAGAGAGGTCTTAGTGAAGTCCTTGATTGCCTGTTATCTGTTGGCGTTATATGTTACAGTAGGCCAACGCGCCTGATACCGCACCAAGGATTCATACTCGGCAACCAACCACCGTCTGCCCCGTCTTTCGTCGTTGCACCCTGCGCTAGATTACCCGTACTGACCCTTTTGGGAGAAGGATTCCGTTTCTACATGCCTTTAGAATCCCTATCGACTCGCCCAAGTTTGGCTGGCCCTAAACGCCGGCACCGGGCCGTCTGCGCTGAGTGTGGCACGTCCACAACGGTTCCCTTCCGGCCAAGCCAAGACCGCCCGGTGTACTGCTCCCCGTGCTTCAGAGCCCGGCGTGACGCCCTTTCCTCTCCCGCAAGAGCACCCGCCAGGGGGGCATCCACCACAAGTCAATCCCCCGCCGATGGCGCGGTCGGCCCTGCTCCAGGGTTTCCAGAAATGGCCTTGAGAGCCGTTATCAGAGCAGCGCTCTTCCGTATGAACATATCAGAGCCCACGCCCATTCAAGAGAAAGCGATCCCTCTTCTCCTGGCGGGCCGGGACGTAGTAGGGCAGGCACGTACGGGGTCTGGGAAGACCCTGGCGTTCGCCGTACCCCTGGCAGAACAGTGCGACCCGTCGGTCCGGCGGGTCCAGGCGCTGGTGCTGGTGCCCACTCGCGAGTTGGCCATCCAGGTGGCCGGAGTAACGCAGGCCATGGCGTCACCACAACGGCTACGCTGCACCTTGCTTTACGGTGGCCGGTCGTTGCAGCCGGAATACAAAGCACTGAAGGCCGGCGCCCAGATCATCATCGGTACTCCTGGCCGCACCCTGGACCACCTCCGGCAGGGCACTCTAAGTCTACAATCAGTACGGTTCTTGGTGTTGGATGAGGCGGACGAAATGCTGGACAAGGGGTTTGCCCGCGATGTCGAGGCTATCCTTAGCCGGACGCCCTCCAGCCGGCAGACCGCGCTCTTCTCGGCAACAATGCCCGACTGGGTGGCGAAGACAGCCACGAAGCACCTGCGGAACCCCGCAATGGTGGATGTGGACGCAGATCTGCAAGCGCTGCCCACCGTGAAGCATCTGGTCTATACCATCCAGAAGGACGCCAAGATCGGCGCACTCCGGACCCTGCTAGACCGGCGGGACGACGCGCCGGCCATCGTCTTTGGCAAAACCAAGCGCGGGGTGAAGAAGCTGGCAAAGCAGCTAGACGAGCTGGGCTACCCGGTGGGGGCGCTCCAGGGGAATCTTAGTCAAAACGCTCGCGAGCGAGTGATGGAGGGCTTCCGTTCCGGTGCCACACCTATCTTGGTGGCAACCAACGTAGCCGCGCGTGGGCTAGATATCAAGGGTATTGGCCAGGTCATCAACTTTGACCTACCGGACTCTGAGCTGCTCTTCACCCACAGGGTCGGAAGAACGGGCCGCATGGGCCGCTCCGGTGAGGCCGTGACGTTTATTACGCCGGATGAGGAACAGAAGTGGCGTGAGATCGACCGGGGCCTCGGCAGCCGGTTCGTACGCAAGCCGTGGAACGTCTCCCATAGGGTGGGACAACGTCGAGGGAGAACCTCACAGCAACCGCGGCTGATCTCTAGCGTCCCTGTGTGATAGCGCGGTCGCCCCGTCTCCAAGACGTACAGCCGTTTGGGATAGCCAACAGCCCGTCTATACGGCGGTGGGACCGCTCCGAGTCTTCCCCACCAAATTCGACGCGCTCCGGGTACGCCCTAACGCTATCATGGCACGTGGTGTGAATAGATTTGATCGACTACCAGAACAACGCCATACGTAACCTGGCCATCATAGCCCACGTCGATCACGGCAAGACCACTCTGGTCGACGCTTTGTTGATGCAGGGCCAGGTCTTCCGGGCCCACCAACAGGTGGGCGCGTTGATCATGGACACCAACCCTCTAGAGCGAGAGCGTGGCATCACAATTCTGGCCAAGAACGCCTCCGTCACCTACGGGGGAGTTAGGATCAACATCATCGACACCCCCGGCCATGCCGACTTCAGCGGCGAGGTGGAACGTGTCATGAACATGGCCGATGGCTGTCTGCTGCTGGTGGACGCTGTAGACGGGCCAATGCCTCAGACTACCTACGTGCTACGCCAAGCCCTCCAACAGAACATCACTCCCATGGTGGTCATTAACAAGATAGACCGCCCCGAGGCCCGGGTGGCAGAGGTGGTCGAGATGGTCCAAGACCTGTTCTTGGAATTGGCTACAGATGCGAAGCAGCTGGACTTCCCGGTGTTGTATGCATCGGCCCGGCAGGGTTACGCCACCACGGACCTGGACACGCCATGGTCGGATATGCAGCCTCTCTTTCAGGCGATCCTGGACTCAGTGCCGCCGCCAAAAGGAGACCCCACGGCCCCGATCCAAATGCTGGTTGCAGCGCTGGACTACGACAACTATCTGGGACAGGTGGCCGTGGGCCGGATCACCAACGGCACGCTCAGGCAGGGCGACGACGTGACCTTGTTGTGCCTCAACGCCGAGAGCACTGCCCACAACCTGGAGCACATTTTTGTTTTTCGTGGGATTAAGCGGGTGGAAGTCTCCGAAGCCAATGCCGGGGACATTGTGGCCGTGACCGGTCCCAAGGGGGTGTCCATAGGCGACACCATCGCCTCTCCTGAACACCCAGAGGCTCTACCGTCCATCGACATCAATGAACCGACCGTGCGGATGAGCTTCAGGGTGAACACCTCGCCTTTCATGGGCCGGGAGGGTGTCCACTGCACGTCTCGACATCTCCACGAACGGCTGATGAAAGAGCTACGGACCAACATCAGTTTGCGAGTAGAGGTCACCCCCAGCGCCGACGTGTTCATGGTTGCCGGCCGGGGAGAGCTACACCTGTCCATCTTAGCCGAGACTATGCGCCGTGAACAGTACGAATTCCAGGTGTCTCGTCCCGCACCCGTGTTCAAGGTGATTGACGGTCAGATATACGAGCCCTACGAGATTTTGAATATCAGCGCCCGTGAAGAGTACGTTGGCGTACTAACCGAATACCTATCGGCCCACATGGCCCAGCTCCAAGATATGCGGTTTACCGATAACGGGTACGTCCACATGGAGTACAAGATACCCACCCGTGGGCTGATCAGATTTAATGCTTTCTTTCTCCGCACCACGCGGGGTGACGGAGTGCAAAGCAGTATCTTCACCTCCTACGAGCTGATGGAGGGCGAACTAAAATCCGAACGCGGTGGTGTGCTCGTGGCGTCTGAGGGTGGTGTGGCCGTCACCTATGGGTTGCTGAACGCCCAGGGCAGGGGCGACACCTTTATCGACCCGGGCACACGAGTATACGAAGGCATGATCATCGGCTCCCACCACAACAGCGGCGACATCGAAATCAACGTCTGCAAGGAGAAAAAGCTGACCAATATACGCTCTTCAACGGCCGATATAACCAGACGTCTAAACTCCACGATAAGGCTTAGCCTGGACGAGGCCCTGGCGTTCATATCTGATGACGAACTGGTGGAGATTACTCCACAGAGCTTGCGCCTTCGTAAGATGGAGCTCTCGGCGCTAGACCGAAAGCGCCACCGCCGGGCCGGGACCCACACCCGAGATTAGGGACGCCCCCGGGCGGACGTCTCATCACGAACTGCACCGTTGAAACCTCGGCAATTGCGCCAAGCCAATCCACCGTCATGAGTAGAAATTCTAGGTTGTGAGTCCGACCATCCCCGGCCCCAACCGTGCCGCCACGCTCACAACGTCACCACCAACTCAAAAGTTCGCAGTACACAATAGGCACCAAAGACTCCGGTGCTCGTGGGCGGTGGGCTGGAAAGCGGGGGATAGCCAGAGGTGACCATCCTGGGCGAGGGTCACGACCAGCACACAACAGTGCTGTCACCGCACGGGGTACCCCTGAGCGGATTAGCATCCACCGAACGAGCACCTGGCAGGCGATCCGGGCGGGCAGGATTATATGCGGGCGTCGATGCCCGCCGCCGATATCCGTATGAAACCGGTCATCGGGATCACTGCCGGGGAGCTGCCAATATGTGGCTGCCGCGACCCTCGAGATGAGCGCCGCCCGTCTCTACATCTTGGGAAGAGAACGGCTTAGGCGCTCTCCGCCGGACGGATGTTGGTGCGGTTGCGCTGGACGAGCGCGGTGATGCCCAGAGCGATCCAGGCCGGCAGTGAAAGCACGAGCGCGTAGAGCACGATGCCGACGGGTCCGAACAGCCCGCCAATCAGCGCCGCCGCGATCGTCAGTGGCGCCAGCACGGCGCCGCACGCGTAGGCCAGCACGCGGACGCGCGGTGTAGAAGGGTCACGGCCAGGGTTAGCGAGAGAGCCGCCAGCCACGTGAAGGGCACCATGGACGCGACCATTGCGGCCACGATCAGGGGTTCGCCCTCTTCCACGGGCAGAGGCAGGCCGCCGAAGCGTATGGCCGACACCACCAGAATCGCCAGCGGGAGCCAGAGCGCGAAGACGAGAAGTCGTATCACGCGTCGCACGGTTGATCGTTGCATGTGCCCACCTTTGCGCCACGCCGTCCGGGCATTCTATCGCTCACCAGGCGGGCGTTTACGGTGAGGTTTGCTACTACAACCGAAGGGCTCGATCTTCACGTCCGGTTTGCCCGCCGTCTCCCAGGCACGCCGGGGAAGTCCCGGTCCAGGGCGAATCCCCCAGTATTCGAGGTCGCGACGGCCGGCGATCGGCCCGCCCGGTGCAGGTCATGGGCCGGGAGCTTGAACCACAGCCTCGTGGTGTTCCAGGCCAGCCTCAGGCAAGGCCGGCTGGAGAACGGCCGAGACCGGCCTGGATCGGGCAGGTGGGCGCCCAGGGTGAGTGTGATAGGAGATATCGTGCGAACGGCACAACGCCTACGCCATCGATCCGAGTTGCGGACTCGTCTCGAAGCACGGCGACGGCGGCCAGGCCCTTGCACGACATACGATCGGTGTCTGCCCGGACCGAGCTCATTGCCGAACCGTGATTGAGCTGCCGGGCGGGGACGACGGATGAACATCGTCTGCTGGAACATGGCCCACTGGCGTAAGTCATGGGACGAGCTGGTCCAGATGGCCGATGTCGACATAGCGCTGCTGCAGGAAGCGTCACGCTTGCCCGACGGGCTCCGTCACGACGTCGAAGTCGACCACAGGCTTTGGCCCGAGCGCCATATCGCCGGCCTGGGATATCCCTCGGTTGTGGCCCGACTCTCCAGCCGGGTCTCCGTCAGCTTCATCGCAACGCGGCGGATCGGCGATCACCACAGCCACGACTTCTACACGAGCGAGTGGGGCACGCTCGGAGCCGCGATAGTGAATCCGATCGACGGAGACGAGTCGCTCATCGTCGTCTCCATGGCCCCCGTGTACAACGCCTTCACACGCGAGTCGGGCTCGCCGAGTCGCTACGAGTGCATCGGCTCGGTGCACCGTCTGATATCGGACCTGGCGCGCTTGGTCGGCCGTCGGAGCCGCGTCATTGCCGCTGGCGACTGGACCATCAACCCAGGCTGGAGCACCCATACGACTCCGATCTGGAACGAACGCGAGGCCCTGCATTTCCAGACAGCGTTCGACCGGATGCGAGCGCTGGGCTTTCGCCACGTCATACGTGAGGGGCGCCGCAACTACCGTGGTGATGTAGTGACCTTCCGATCCATCGGCGCGACGCCCGCGCAGGCCTGGGCGCAAGCCGACTACGTATTTGCCACCGAGAACATTGCCGACCGCGTGTCCGCGCGCACCCTCAACGAGCCCGAAGAATGGGGTCCCAGCGACCATTGCCGCATCCTGATCACGCTTGACTGAGCCTCTGCGCACGGCCGCAACACGATAAAGGGCCTCTGCATCCGGTCGTGTTGTTCGTATTGAGGTGCCACCGCGGTGGCCAGCGGTGGGTCCGGCCTGGTTGAGGGGCTAGTGATCTTCGGGTCATGCGGGTTCGAGTCCCGCCCTTGGCGCCCACTCAACCAGCTGCGTCGGACAGGCAAGACCCATGCCTTCGCAGCCTGATTAGGGTATGGTTGCGGCACAAGCAACCGTCGCGCGCAGCAAAATGACCAGCGCGCGCAAATCTCCGGCACCGCGCACCCACCAAATGCCATTGTGCGCGCGCCTGACCTAGGGAGTCTCCCTCATCACCAGCTTTACGGACCTTGGCGTCCGCGACGACCTCGCAGACCATCTCGAAGCCCAGGCCATCACCGAACCCACGCCCATCCAGACCGCCTGCATCCCACTCCTGCACGCCGGGGTGGACGTGGTGGGCCAGGCCCGCACCGGCTCCGGCAAGACGCTGGCCTACGTGCTGCCGCTGCTCGAACACATCGACGGCCACCGCCTCGGGCAACAGGCGCTGATCCTGGGGCCCACGCGCGAGCTGGTCGAGCAGATCGCCTCTGTCACCGAGCCGCTGGCCGCCCGGCGCGGCGCGCGGGTGGTGCGAGTGCTGGGCGGCGTGGGCTACGGCCCCCAGCGCAAGGCGCTGGACGCCGGCGCCCAGATCGTGGTGGCCACGCCGGGCCGTGCGCTCGACCTGTTGGAAAGTGGCAGCATCCGCACCCGGGCCGTCCGTGTGGTGGTGCTGGACGAAGTCGACCAGATGTTCGACATCGGTATGGCCCCCCAGGTCGAGGCCATCCTGCGCCACCTGCCGGCCGACCGGCAGACCTCGCTGTTCTCGGCCACGGTGCCCGCCTGGGTGCAGCGCATCGCCTCGCGCCATCTCCGCGATCCGCAATGGGCCGAGCTCGACACAGAGCCTGAGGATCTCCCCGACATCGACCATGAGGCCTGGATCGTGCCGGAGGCCGAGCGTCTGGCAGCCGTGCAGCACATTCTGGGCGAATCACGGGGACCGCCGACGATCGTATTCGGGCGAACCCGGCGTCAGGTGTCCCGCCTGGGATCGCGGCTCAAGGACGTGGGCCTGCGTGTGGACTCGATTCAGGGCGCGATGACACAGCAAGCGCGCAGCCGCGTCATCCAACGTCTGCGCGCCGCCCAGATCGACGTGCTGGTCGCCACCAACGTGGCCGCTCGCGGGCTCGACATTGCCGGCCTGGCCCGGGTCATCAACTACGACGTGCCCGATGACCCGAATCTCTTCACGCACCGCACGGGCCGCACGGGCCGCATGGGCGGTGGCGGGCGCTCGATCACCCTGGTCAGTGGCGGCGACCTGAACGCTCTGCACGCCATCGAGCGCGTCCTGGGCAACAAGCTGGTGCGGCGCAGGTGGGGCGACATACAGGGCGCGAACGGTGCGGCGAATGGATCGACCAAGGGCACAGCCAATGGCCACACGCCCCGTGACCTGGTGTCCGCCGCAACCGTCGGCCCCGTTGGACACAAGGTGCTGCCCGGCGAGCGGCTCAGCGGCCGGTCGTCAGTGGCCAATGGCCCGGCAGAAAGAACCAAGGCCGCCGGGGTCCGGTCGATCGGCGGGCCGAGGAGGGCAAGGAAGGCGGCCGGACGGCCGCCCTTGCGCCCCCGCCGGAGGCGATCGCCGAGTACCTAGTCGCCGGACGATGCTCCGCCAGCCCGGCGATCTCATGGCCGCCACTAGCCGACGACAGCGTCCGCGCTCACGAATCGGCGGCTGCCCCATCACCGGCCGACGAAGTTCCTGTTGCGGCTAGATGTGCGGCTGCCGGCCGGGGTCCGCCCCTGGCGGAGGCCTTACCGCCTCTGGCTGGTCACAGAGCTCGGCGACTAGCCACTGCTCCTCGCAGGACGGTGACGGTCGGATCCGGGACTGCCGCACGCTGATCGATCCGAAGAGCACCCTTGACCCGAACGGCCGTCTGAACTGGTCGGAGACCCTGCCCATGAACTCATGAGACGGGATTTTCAGCACCGCAACGGATGGCGTCAGGTCACTGGAGGTCTATCCAAAGGATCTCAACGGCACGATCCCCAGCGAACTGGGTGATATTCCCAACCTGAGAGTCCTGTTTCTGAACGGCAACAAGCTGGATATCGGCCCCGGCGAGGTGCCCACCAGCCTCGATCGCATAGCGGTCGTTTGTTGACCAGGGGAGGTCAGTGCCCCAGGGGACAGCCCGAGGGGGACCCACCCTCGCCTGACAACGTCGCGCCGAGCTTCGAGCAGGCGGAGATGTCGAGCGACGGCACCATGATCGTCTTGACCTACGACCAGGTCCTGGACGGTCAGAACGAACTGGCGACCGCCGCCTTCACGGTCAAGGTGGATGGCCAACCAGTGCAGGTCTCGACGGTGACCGTGCGCGGCCGGAGGGTCGAGTTAGGGCTGGCCAGCGCGGTGACCGATCTCCAGACCGTCACGGTGGCGCCTACACCGATCCGACCGCCAACGGTGACGCGGACGCGATTCAGGACCGCGCGGGCAATGACGCGGACAGCCTGACCGACCAGCCGGTCACGAACAACGTCGGGCGGACGCCATCTCCCCAACCGCCCTCTCCGCCGTCGACGACCCCACTGTCGAAGCCCCGGCCGTCCGATTCCTCACCGTCGCCTTCCCCGCCCCCGGCATCAAAGCTGTGGCTGGACGTGCTGTTGACGGTGCCG
This sequence comes from Chloroflexota bacterium, assembly GCA_965247475.1. Classification (GTDB taxonomy): domain Bacteria; phylum Chloroflexota; class UBA11872; order UBA11872; family UBA11872. The sequence goes on along the minus strand of OZ252016.1, from coordinate 619,491 downwards.
GAAGCGCTGGTCCCGGTGGGCGGGACGATCCCCTACACACTGACCGCCAGCAACGCCGGCACCGTGACCCTGACGGGGGTGAGCTGGCGCGACGTGACCTCCGGAAGCGCGCCGCAGCCGCTGAGCGACCTGGCGGCGGGCGGATCGGTGACGGCGACAGGGAGCTTCGGGCCGGTGCAGGCGCAGCATGTGCCGGCCATCATCCTGACGGTGGCGGTGGACACGGACCAGACAGACGAGCGGGTAGCCAGCAAATTCGTAGCGGTGACCACGGCACCGCAGCCAACGCCCTGTCGCAGGATGGACTGTCCGGGCAGCCGGGTGAATCGTCCACGCGGCCGCGGATCCCATCCTCGCTGGTGCTGCGGGTCCTGCGGACGCAGTTCAACGTGCCGGACGTGCACCTGGCCCACAACATCCCCGACCTGACCCTGACGCTGGCCAACGGGTCCGAGGCCACCTGCGGCTTCCTGACCTACTACGAGACCACCCACGGCCTCGCCCGCTGGGGCCACGCGATTTCCGAAGTCCTGGAAGAGCACTCCGGCGCCCTCACGCAGTACTTCCAGCGCGGCGTGCTGGACTGCCACGAGCGCGCCGGCGAGTGGCGCGTGGAGCGCCGATTGGCTTGGGACTACATCGGCGGCGGAGTCGAGGGCGCGCCGGACCTGGGCGTGGAGCCTGACCTGCTGAGCGAGCAGCCGGGCGAGCTAATAGGCCCCTGGGGCCACCGGGTCTCGAACTACGCCGTGGACGGAACGTACACGGGCTTCCTGGACTTCTTCAACGCGCTGGGCGGCATGACCACCTTCGGCTATCCCAAGACCGAAGCGCGCTACGACGATGACCCGCGGGCCGCGCTGCACATCCTGAGCGCAACACCGACGGTGATCCGGCAGTACTTCCAGGCAGCGGTGCTGGAGTATCACCCGGACGATCCGTTCCAACCGGTGAAGCTGCACCTGTTGGGCCATGACCTGCGCGACTGGCGCTATCCCGCGTACCGGGCGTTCGTTGGCTTCAGGTCCTTCGGACCGCTCACGCAGGGCCAGTCGTACTATCCGGTCGTGACGTCGAACGTGATCCGCCCCGCCGGTTGAGGCCGACTGCCCGGAGAGCGTAGGAGAGTGGGTTAGGAGAGCGCCCACTAGGGGCGCCCCTACCGCCCAGCGAGCCCGCCCCCCAACCACGCAGGGTCTGCCGCGAACCAGGCTGTGAGCGGTCGCAATCGACCGCGGTCACCACCCCAACGCGTAGCCGATGATGCCCTTCGGGGAAACCGCCCCCGCGATCACGCCATCCGGGCCTCCATACCGAATGCCCATCGGCTTGCCGTTTACCCAGTCGTCGATGACTTCAACCTCATGGCCGCGGCGCTCCAGCCCGGCCACGACCTCCCTGCCAATGCGGCCCTCGACCACCACGCGGCCCGGGTAGGCGCTGCGCGGGTAGAAGGAGGATGGGAAGTGCACCGAGTGCACCGTGGGCGCGTCCAGCGCTTCCTGCAAGCTCATGCCAAAGTGGATGCAGTTGAGGAAGAACTGCAACGTCCACTGGTCCTGAGCGTCGCCGCCCGGCGTGCCGAACACCATCAATGGCTCGCCGTTGCGCGTGACCAGCGACGGCGTGAGCGTGGCGCGAGGCCGCTTGCGCGGGGCCAGGGCGTTGGGCCGCGCCGGGTTGAGATAGAACATCTGTCCTCGCGTTCCCAGCGGAAACCCCAGCCCGCGGATGACCGGCGAGGTGCCCAGCCACCCGCCGCTGGGCGTGGCCGCAACCATGTTGCCCTCGCGATCCACGGCGTCCAGATGGGTGGTATCGCCCACGTGCGCATGGCCGAGCCCGAGATCCCGAACCTCGCGCGCCTCCAGCCCCAGCGCCCGGCGATTGTCCCCGGCCACATCGAACGTGGCGTACGCCGGAACCCCGGCCCCCAGGTCGCCGGGCCGCAGCTCGAGGGACGCCCGCTCACCAACCAGCGTCCGGCGCTCGTCCGCGTACGCCTTTGAGAGCAGCCGGTCGAACGGCACGTCGTCAAAGCGGGGGTCGCCGTAATACGCCTCGCGGTCGGCGAAGGCGAGGTTTGCGCACTCGATCAGCGTATGCAGATACCCCGCCGAGTTGTGGCCCATGGCGGCCAGGTCGAACCCCTCCAGCAGCCCGAGCTGCTGCAAGAACACCGGGCCTTGGGTCCAGCTCGAGCACTTGAAGACATCCAGGCCGTGATAGTTCAGGCTGACCGGGTCTTCGACCTGCGCCTCCCACTCGGCGAAGTCCTCATAGGTCAGCAAGCCGGCGTGAGCCAACCCGCTGGCGTCTTCCACCGGATTGGCCGTGATGAAATCGATGATGCGCTCGGCGATCTCGCCTTTGTAGAACGCGTCACGCGCGGCCTCGATGCCGGCCACCCGTCCACGTGCGGCGGCCGCTTTCTCGGCGCGGCATAGGATTCGCAGGGTCTCGGCCCACTCGGGATTGCGGTGAATGGCGCCCACCTGGGGCACCCGCCCCGACGGCAAGTAGACCTCGCCGGTGCTGGGGTAAAGCTCAATGAACTTGGCCTGGTTGCCCACCAGGCTGTTGTGCAGACCCTGGTAGACGGGATATCCGTTCTCGGCCAGCTCGATGGCCGGCTGCAGGATGTCGCCGAACCCCATGGTTCCAAAGCGCGCCAGCGCCGCCGCCCAGGTGCCGACCACGGCGGGCACGCACGCCGGCAAGTACCCATCGCCAGGAATCAGGTCAATGCCCCGCCGGCGACACCAGTCGATCGTGAACGCCCGCGGCGACCACCCCATCCCGCTCAGCGCGTGGACGCGACGCTCCCGTGCCGAGTAGATCAGCGTCGGAACCTCGCCGGCCAGCCCGTTGCTTTGCGCCTCGAGCAGGTTCAGGCAAAAGCACATCGCCGCGGCGGCGTCGATGGCGTTGCCGCCCCGCTCCATGATGCGGAAGCCGGCGGCCGTGGCCAGGTAGTGGCCCGAGGTCACGACCCCGCGCGTGCCCATCACGACCGGGCGCGTCGCAAACGCCCGGCGCGTCTCCACGCTGCTGTCTCCGAGATACGTCGTGACTGTCATGAGCGTTTGGTCCAGCGTCCACCGCGCCAGCCTCGGGGGCGGCTCGGATCAACGCAAACACGCCCGTACCGCGCCGCGTGCATGTCGACCTCTATTCGGATCACCGTAGCGCCTGCCAGTCCATGTCAATTGCGGCCCGCCGTCAAGCCAGGCGCACGCCGACCGGCCGGGAGCGATCGCGCCGCTTCCGCCTGGAAGCTGGACGGCGCACGTACCACTCGCACCGCGCACGCCACCGATCAACACGTGATCGGCGCGGGTCGGGTCCTAACAGCCAGCGACGCAACGCCGACCAGGGACGGCAAGCCCGGTCCTGCCGAAGTGATTCGCCTGCGTTATACCCTAGTGCCGCTGCACAGTAAGTCGCATGGCCACCTGCCGCGAGGCAGCCATGCCCCCACAGAGCGAGGACCTGATACCCGAAACGGGCTCGGAGGAAGCACCGGAAGAAGACCGACTCTGGCGGTTCGCGCAAGGAAGCGGGATCAGCAGGCGTCGCTTCTTGCACCTAGCTTCGGTTGGAGGAGCTGCCGCCGTCCTCGCGGCCTGTACCGGCCTGAGCCTGCCCGACTCCGCCGAGTCTGCTCCCGCGCGCTCTGACGCCCCAAGGCCGACGGAGCCCTGGTCTTGGTTCAAGGACACCACCTCACTTATCAGACATGACGATGGCAGCCTGGAGGCCCGGCTCGAGGACATGCAGGGAACAATAACGCCCAGCCAGTTGTTCTTTGTGCGCAACAACTCCACTAGCATGGACATAGGTGCGGCAACCTGGCGTCTCTCCGTAGAAGGCGACGCCGTCGCCGGACCGATCGAGTTGTCCTACGACGACCTACGCAGCCTGCCCGGTCGCACGCTCGTCTCCTACCTGGAATGTGCTGGCAACCATCGTTCCATGTTCAATTTGGTGAATGGGCAGGAGACGATGGGCACACAGTGGGGAACGGGCGGCATCGGCAACGGTGAGTGGACCGGAGTCTCTCTGCGGGACGTGCTGACACTTGCGGGGATCACGGGAGACGCGGTCAGCGTACTCCTGATCGGTCTGGATGCGGATTCTCCCGAGGAGGGCTTCCGCCGCGCCCTGCCGGTCGATAAGGCCATGCACCCCGATACTCTCTTGGCCTATGCGCTGAACGGAGAAGCCCTGCCCAAGGATCACGGCTTCCCCCTTCGGGCCGTAGTACCAGGATGGGTCGGCAGCTCATGGACCAAGTGGCTGGGACGAATCCTCGTCTCGTCCGAACAGCTCTGGACCCGAAATAACACCACATCTTACGTGCTTATCGGCGACGACTATCCCCCCGAAGGACAGGCAGAGGGCAAGGTAGTTACGACCCAGGTGATCAAGAGCGCATTGGCCCTCCCCTGGCCCGCAGAACTGCCCGCTGGACAGCGTCGCATCCACGGCTACGCTCACTCCCCCGATGGCCCAATCTCGAGAGTGGAATGGCGTACGGATTCGGGGGCCGGCTGGATCGGCGCGGACGTATGGGAACCCCAAGTGCAATACTCGTGGGCGCGCTTCGAGCTTACTTGGGACGCCACTCCGGGCGACTACACGCTAATGACTCGCGCCACCGACGTGGCCGGCAATACCCAACCTGATACCGTCCCATTCAACGAGAAGGGCTATCTGTTCAATCAGCCGCTCCCACACCCCATCCGGGTAACGTGATCCTTCTCCACCCACGAGTCAGGGTCAGTCGTCGGCAACGTACCGACTAGGTTTGGTGAGGACCTCTCCACACACCTCACCCCAAGAATCGTTTCGGGTTCGTTGCTAGTTTTCTGGGCAAAAGGAGGAGGCGCAAGCCCAGACGATCAAGCGACGAAGACACCACAACGTGGCGCTCGGGGAACGCGCCACACCCCCGTCCAACGACTGGTGTCTCGGGGCGCATTGAAGTCCCACTCTTGCCGGTTGCCCCAGGTCCACCATCTAGACCAGATATTGGGTCTTCTGGGAGCCGGTGGCGGACCTGCTAGCGAGCGGCCGACGATAGTCGGATTGCCTTCAGCCATGGGGCGACCCATTGATGCCCCAACGACCGTCGACTGAGCCTCACGCGGTTCGAGTCTCCCTACATGGCTATGTACGCGGCTGCCAGTTCAGCGCCCTTTCCAGGTTGGAGAGGTATTCGGCGAATGCGCGGCGTCCGGTCGGCGTCGCCTGCACCCATGTGCGCGGTTTGGAATCCTGGAACTCTTTCGTGATGACCAGATAGTCGGCGTCTTCGAGCTTTCGCAGATGGGTGGTCAGGTTGCCGCCGGTCAGGTTAAGCGTCTGCTGGATGAACCCGTAGGCGATCCGATCCGTTTCGGGCTGCATGACCAACAGCGTCATGATTCGCAAACGAGTCGACTGGTGGATGGTCTCGTTGAGGACGACGGTCTCGTCGGTCAAAGGACGCCGCTCCTGCGTATCCACGCCGTGCCCAGCGCGACCACGATCAGCGTCGCCGCCGCCGACACCGCCAGCGCCGCGTCGCCCACAAGATAGCTGGGCAGGTAGAACGCCGCCGCGAACCCCGCGCCCACAGCCGCGATCGCCGGCCGATGCATGATGCCGAACAAAACGTGTCCGAGTGCCACGATGCCCACCGTGACCCGCGGTATGGCGACCCCGGCGTCGCCTGTCGTCCACAAGCCCGCTGCTACCGGGACCAAGAACGCTGCCGCCAACACCGCGAGCCAGAAGAGGAACACCCTGATCCCGGCGCTGCGAGCGGCGTCGCCGGCCGCGATTTCCCTGCTCGCGCGATGCCCGATAAGGGAGCTGCCCACCATTCCGGCCGTCGCCAGGACTCCCCACAGCAGCCCGGGATACCACGGAGTGCCCGCCGCAAAGTCGGACGCCAGCGTCTGGATGGCGTACTGCGAGAAGTAGCCCAGGGCGACGATGGCGCCCCAGAGGAGCAGGATCGTCGCCGTCCCCGCGACGTACATGGAGCTCCGCGCGCGGTCCATCGTCGCGTGGATGGCACTCCAACTCTCGTCGGGTGGGAGCGCGGCCGTCTCGTGTTCGGTTCTTGGCATCGTGCGCCTGCTTGTCGTCATGGGGCCGTGGTGTGGCCCAGTAGTTTGTGATGCCAACTCGTTTATATGACTGAAGGATGCGATGCAATCGGCTTGACGCTCCCTGCGGTTGACGTCAGTCGGGTACCGACCTCAGGGTCTCCAACAGCCTCCTAGCCGCGGGCCTGGGCCAGGATTCGCTGAATGAACGGCGCCTTGGCGTCCGTGTACTCACCGCGCTCGCGGTAGGTGCGGCGCGCGAGCATGCGCTTGAGGGCGGCGTACTCGGCCGCCGCGCCGGGGTGCGCTCGCAGGTAGTCGCGGAAGTCCGGCATCTCGTTCCAGAGGGCCGAGGAGATTCTGAGCACGTGCAGGTGATAGGTCCAGCAATTGGCCGCGTCATGCTTTCTGAAGAGACGGCGACCGGGGATGGCGGGCGGCTCGCCACGGTACACCCAGCCGCACGCGCCCAGCGGACCGACGATAGCCTCCGCCTCGTTCCAGTCCCGTACGCCGGCCTGGATATCGATGATCGGCTTGGCGGGCAGTCCTACAACCGCCGTGCTGCCGACGTGCTCGACGCATTCGACGTCAGATCCGACGGCCTCGAGAATCTCGGCCTTGGCGGCCGCGAATGCCCACGGCCAGGTCGGGTCGTAGTCGACGACTATGACCTGTTTCCGCGGAGCGCGCGGCGCGCAGGTGTTGTCAAGACCGTCGGTCACGGACTGCCTTACCGTTCGCTCAGTCTGATTCGACCACCATCCACCTCGAACAGATGGCGGTACGTAGATACTCGAACGCGAGCGGCGATTTGCTTCGCAGGAGGCGGCTGGCCGTCGACTGAGCGGACGTACGTACCGCGACGGGCGATCTCGTCAGCTACCTCCCGCGTCGTCGTGAATTGGTTCCCGCAGTCGCGAAGGACATCGACTATAGCCTCATGGAGCATCATGCAGCAGTTTCCGATCAGGTGCCTTGTTTCCGAACTCTCCGCAAGAACCGAGACGTATGCCGGGAGTCCGAAACGCCTCAAATCCAGACGTTCCTTTGCTCCTATGATGCCGCAGGGCTCTCGTATTCCGTGCGGCCACTCGAGGGTGGCGAAAGGAAGCGTCTCATGGCGGGCACGCGGGATTGCCAGGTTTCTCGGTGATGCGGAGGCTGACATCGCTCAGCCTGGAGGGGCGAGCCTGCGGCGTCTGGTTATCCCTTCTGGGCCTGTCGGCTTCCTTCACTAGCCAGTTCCGGCTACGCACGACATATTTGTGCCACATTTCATCGCTACCGTGAATAGGATCACAGATACTTCAAGAAAGAGGCGAAACGATAATTCGCAACAAACCGATGACAACAAAGTTCCTGGTTGCGTCGATCCTGGGGGCTATACTCTCCGCAGTGATAATAAACGGATGTACGGTCGACACCGAACTCGGAGACGGCCGAGATTCTGAACGCGCCATGGTAAGTCAGGGGATCTCCGAGCGAGAACGCGGCGACTCCGGAGGTGAGCATAGCAGTAGACGCGAAGGCAACGAATCCGGCGGAGAAGGTAGTGGAAACAGCGGTGAACACGGCGATGGTGGTGATGGCAGTAGTACAGCTTCTGACGGCGGTAGCGAGCTCAGTGAAGCCGCTATGTCGAGCCCGGTCACTCCTCTCGAACAGTCGTGGAACGGTGTTCTCGGCGGATTAGCTGTTTCTATGCAGTACGACCCAGCAACCCAGTCTGTCCACGGAACGGTACGAAACACACTCTCACGGATACTTTGCTACGTACAGTCCGAACCTCATCTGAAGTCAGGAAACAAGACAGTAGGAGAGCTTGGTCCCGAGAAACTAGGACACCTTAACCCTGGACAGGAAGCGACGTCACGTCTGACAGTCGCCAGTGAACTGGAACTTGCAGGAGTTTCCTACGATGGATACGTCGTTCACATGGAAGTATTTGACTGCAGCGGTCCTGGCCCCACAGCTCACACAGGAGGAGAGGGCACTGAAGGCAGCGGTGAACACGGCCCTAGTGGTGAAGGCGGTAATGAATCCGCCGGAGCTGACGGTAAAGAAGGCAGCGGTGCTAGTGCCTTAGCACTGGATGAGACCTTTGATTCGGTTCGCAGCGGCGCCCGACTGATCCTGAAGTACGACGCTCCAACCAACTCCTTCAAGGGCACTGTGGAGAACACGACCAACGGTGTCCTGGACCGGGTCAGGATCGAAGTGCACCTTTCGAACGGAACGGAGCTCGGTCCGACGACTCCGACCGACCTGGCTCCAGGCGAGGTGGCAGCGATCAACCTACCTGCGACGCCGGCATCATTCGGTGAATGGACCACACATGCCGAGGTTGGTACCGGAGCTGAGGGACTCGAGTCGAGCGAGGAGAATCGGGCCGGTGGTCAGCACGGCGCCGGCACACCCGAGCCTCGTAGCAGCAGGGACTCCGGCGGCGAACATGGCACTGGTGGCGAGCGTGGCGGTCGGGGGTAGATCTAATCGGCGTCGACGAGGAACGATATCGAAACTTCCACTGCGATAATCTGATCATGAACTGCTCTCGTAGATAGACGCGGCCTATGAGGACTCCCGCCAGAGATCGCCCCTTAGAGGATTAGTGATGAGCGGCACAGTCTTGATAATCGAAGACGATACGAGGATCGCGAACTGGCTCAAGGTGTATTTCGAGCGCGCCGGCTTCTCTACCGCAGTTACTCATGATGGTGAGTCCGGTCTGGATCTAGCCCGCAATCTAACTCCAGACCTGATAATCCTCGATCTTCTGCTTCCTCGTCTCGATGGCGTGGAGCTGTGCAAAATCCTGCGTCGAGAGTCCGACGTTCCAATAATCATGCTGACGGCCAGGGAAGCCCCCGCCGAGCGGATCATAGGACTAGGTAGCGGAGCTGACGATTACATCGTCAAGCCCTTCGATCCAGAGGAAGTCATTGCGCGCGCCGACGCCGTGCTTCGTCGCGTCAAGGGCAGAGTTCAGCAGGTTCTGACACACGACAATATTACATTGAATCAGACGACCCGGAGCGTCACGGTCAACGAAGAACCCGCAATCTTAAGCCAGGCACAAACTGCTCTGCTATCAACGTTTATGCGTCATCCCAACCAGGTGCTCACCCGCGACCAGCTAATCTCGCTGAGCTTCAACGACGACTTCCATGGATTCGACCGCGCCATCGACAGCCAGATCGCTCGCCTGCGAAAGCAGATCACTCGAGACGGCAGCCAGCCTATTCAGACTGTCTACGGTGCTGGCTACAAGTTCGTGGTACGGGACGAATGACGTCGCTACGCTGGCGAATTATGGGTTCGATCGTCTTTGTCATCGTTCTTACCGTCTTGATCAGCGTTGGGGTGGGCTATTACACGACGCAGTCCCGTCTAGGCGTGTTCGTAGACGAGATAGGCGATGATGAAGCGAGCCAGTTAGCCCAGAATCTGAGTCGGGAGTACACCACTGTCGGTGGGTGGGAAACGGTGGACAGACCGTTGTCTGAGGCCGGATACATCTACGATGGCGTTCTGCAAAGCGAGCGATCTGAAGAACGTGACCACGAATCCTCCGAGCTCTTCCACAAAGATCCGATACGCGTCGTCATCACTGGCATCGATGGACGTGTGGTGACGGACAACTTATCCGAGCTGTCATCTGGAACCACCGCACCAGATCTGGGCGGGCATCGCGAGACGGTGATCGATTTAGCTACAAACCAGCCCGTAGGCCACGTCTATTTGGATGTAAACCATGGGTTCCTATCGACTGAGTCTCATGGCTTTCTCAACACGCTCCTCTATATCACCGTTATTAGCGGAATGCTTACAGTCGGCTTCGCCATGCTGCTGGCCGCTTGGTTATCCAGACGCATCACAGCACCTGTGACGGCCTTGACGGAGGCAACCCAGGCAATTGCTCAGGGGGACACGACTCATCTACCAGTCACATCCTCGGATGAGTTGGGACAGATGAGTGCGGCTTTCAACCAGATGACCTCCACCCTAGAGACTCAGCGCAACCTCCGTAGGCGCCTGATAAACGATGTCTCTCATGAGCTGAATACGCCACTGAGCGTCATACAGCTAGAGGCAAGAGGGCTACGTGATGGACTTCAGACGCCTGAGATCGCGTCCGACCACATCATCCAGGAGGTAGATAGGCTACGCGGTCTCGCAATTGATCTGAACTGGCTTGCGGAGACCGACTATGATGAGCTGAGGCTCACGCTCGAACCAAGTTCGATTTATGAGCTCCTCACCGCAGAAGTGGATCGCTGGCAGCCACAATCTCAGACTCGACAGGTTGAGTTGTCGCTACAGGTATCCGCTGACCTCCCGGACATGGATCTCGACCGGATGCGCATAAGTCAGGCATTGGGAAACGTCCTGAGCAACGCCATTCACTACACCGAGGCCGATGGGAATATCGTGCTTAGGGCGGAGCTAGAAAGCCAAGAGTCGTTGGCTATCTCGATCAGCGATGACGGGATCGGCATCCACGCCACAGATCTTCCCCACGTCTTTGACCGCTTCTATCGTACTGACCAGTCTCGTAGTCGTGTGATAGGCGGCACAGGTCTAGGATTGGCCATAACCCGAGCTATAGTCGAAGCACACGGGGGTACAGTTGCCGTAACAAGTGACGGGCTTGGACAGGGTATAACCGTGATCTTTCGCCTTCCGCTGAATAAGTGAGGATCATCCTCAGCCGCTTGGCGAAGCAAGGCCCACTCGACCACCAGGGCTTCATCTCCGCCGTACAGAGCGTGAAGGTGCGGCGGTTCGCGAACCGCCCTTACCTCGGATCGCCGCGATCGGGCAGCGGCGGCCGGGCGGCTATCCAGCAGCGCGGTCGCACGCCGGGATGCTGCGGAACGAGTACCCGCGCGCCGAGAGCTCGGCGAGGACCGTTTCGAGCGCGGCGACGGTCTGGCCGCGGCGGCCGCCGCCGTCGTGCATGAGGATGATCGCTCCGGGATAGGCGTGGGAGAGGATGTGCGAGGCAATTTGCGCCGCGCCCGGCTGCCGCCAGTCCTGCGGGTCGACATCCCACATCACGAGCACTTTCCCCAGCTCGGCGGCGAGCGGGGCCGTGCGCCCGTCGACGGCGCCGTATGGCGGGCGCAAACAGCCGAGGGGGTCGGCGCGGTCGCCGACGGCCGCACGGATCGCGTCGTCCCCGCCGACGACTTCGGCAATGAACGCCTCCCGCGTCAGCTTCGCGAGCGACGGATGGTTGACGGTGTGGCTCTCGATCTGATGGCCGCGGGCAACCGCCTCCGCCACCACGTCGGGGAAGCGCTGAACCTGCACGCCCAGCGCGAAGAACGTCCCGACGGCGTCGTACCGCGACAGGATTTCCAGCATGGGCAGGGTGTAGTCCGGGAACGGCCCGTCATCGAAGGTTAGATAGACCACCGGCTGCCCGGCCTCCCCATGGGCGGGCCGGCTGTCGGCGCCGACGGCTCCGTCGGCGGCGGGTTGGTCGTCGGCCGGCTGGTCGTCGGCAGGTCGATCGTTGGCCGGTGGGTCGTCGGCGAGGATCAAGTTAGCGGCGGTGAGTCGGTCGTCGGCGCCGGGAGATGGGACCGGCGCCTCCGCGCCGGTATCCGGCGGCGCGGCGCTGGCCTCCTCGATCGCGTTCCAGGTGGTCGCGTCGACAACGCCGGTAGGGGTGAGCCCGCGGTCCGCCTGAAACTGCACGACGGCTTGCCGCGTCGGCTCGTGATACACGTCGAAATACCGTCCGGGCTCAATGAACCCCGCCGCGGGGATGCGCGCCAGCCGCTGATGCAGGGCCTTGACGTACCTGCCGCGATCGCCGCTCCCGAGCAGGTAGCCCTCGGCAAAGAACGTGGGAGGCGGGCCGGGCAGCGTCGGCTCCAGGTCGGGAGGGATCGGGGGTGCGCCGGGGGCACGCTCCACGCCCGCCAGGAATGCGCGGCTGGCCTCGTAGAACGCGTCATCGGGCGCAAGATCCGTGGCCCGCTGCATCGCGGACCGCGCTTCCGCGAGGTCATCGGGAGAGGCGAGTGTGAGACCCAGCGCGTGTACGGCGTGGATCTCGGCCCGGTCCGGGGCGACGTCCAGCGCCCGCGTCGTGTAGTCGAGCAGCTGGGTGGCCATGGTGGACAGGTCCTGTTCCGCCGCCGTGCCGACGATGAGCGGCCCGTCGAGAGCGAACGCCAGCGCCGGTTCGAACGGGCGCATGAGATCGACGGCCGCGCCGTACTCGCCGGCGAACACCATGGTCAGCAACGGCTGTCTTGGCGAGCCGGCGTGGGTCAACCGCGCCGCGGCGATCCGGTTGACCAGAATCGAGAGCCACCGGACTTCGGAGCTCTCGGGGGTCTTCCGCGACGCGGCGATCGCCGCCACCGCCGCCTCCCGCCAGAGATCGGCCTGGGCCAGCGCCACAGCCTGATCGACCTGGCTGGCAGCGTCGTCGGGCATGTTCGTGCTGGGGGCGCGCAGCTCCACGGGCACGAGTTGCGATCCACCCCACCGGTAAATGACTTCACGCTTGAGCTCGGTGGCGCAGGCGTAGCAGAAGATGTAGGGGTTCGAGTCGTTGAGCACGACCTCCGCCACCCCGTCGCCGTCCAGGTCCACGACCTCGCCCGCGTTCGGGCGCGAGCTCAACCATGAGAGTTCGGTATGGAGCGTCCGGCCATCGAACCCGATGATGTCCAGCGTTCCGGCGTGCGCGCCGGTGCCGCCGCGTATCGCGATCCACGCCGCCCGCGCGCCACCGAGCGTCACCCAGCCTGTCGACGGCAGCTCAACCAGCGTTCGCTGCGGCGCCAGTTCGATCTCCAGGCGGTCGACCTCGATCCATTCGTTCCCCGCAGAGAGCTGATACGCGGCTGCGAAGTGAAAGAAGTTCACACCCTCGTCGTCGGCCGTGAACCGGAAGGGCTGCGGGCCGTCCGTGACCGCGCCCCAGAAGGCGCCCGCAGCGTCGGACAGACCCAGCGGGAACACGTGCACGGGCTGGGCCTCGGCCATCGGGAACTCCCGCCGGATGCCCTCCTGGACAAAGCGGCGCAGCCGCTCGCCCGTCAGGTCCTGGGCTGTCGGCTCGGTCTCCACCACGGCCGTGGGCGTGGCGGCTTCGACGGCGGCCGTCGGAAGGTATAGGTGCACGGCGTCGGTGACCTCGAGCGTGGGGGTAGGGGACGGCGTTTCGGTGGGCTTTGGCGGCGCGGGCGTGGACGGGCGGCTGGTCGGAGCGGGAGGCTGGGTTGCCGCGCGGTCGGCAACACGGGCCGTCGGGGTCGGCGCCGCGGCAGCGGTCGCCTCGGGGGTCGGAGCCGGCGACTGGACCAATCGGGTTGCGACAGGTGCGGGCGTCGGCGCCGGTGCATCGTCGGACCCGAGCGGCCCGCACGCGGCTACGAGGACGAGCGGCACGACGCATGCCAGAGCGGTCCGGAGCCACGTCGCCCGCACTACGTATCCGCCGCCGATCTCGGTATCAGGCAGGGCGCACAGTCTAGGTCAGTGCGTGCGCCGATCGAAGAAGCTGCGGACCCCATGCCGACGCGATCGCCTCCGCGCCCATGCGAGCGCGACGCTCGCACCCACCGCCATCGTGCCGGCGAGCAGGTTGAACAGGATGTCTTGTGGGTCGAAGACGCGGCTGGGCAGAAACACCTGGATGCCCTCGTCGAGCGAGCCCAGCGCCGCCGTCGCCAGAATGGCGAGCAGGGGCGGCAGCGGGACGCGGCGACCCTGGCTGGCGCGCTCGGCGAGCGCTTCGTGGATGAAGACGCCCACCACGCTGTACTCGATGATGTGCGAGCGCTCCTCGGGAATCACCATCCTGAGCAACAGCAGCACGTAGGCAGCCGTGACACCCAGCATGACGGCGATCTCCAGCCCGCCCGGCCGTGCCTTCAGCCCAAACGCGACGATGGTCGCCCCCACCAGGAGCATGGCCAGCCAAAACGAGGCGACATCCAGCAAACCGCGCTCGCGCAGGGCCCAAGCCAGCGTCCGCGCGAGGCCGAGGGTGGAGTAGATCGCCACCACGACGGCCAGCGTCCACAGCCACAGGCGCCGCTCCCGATCGGAGGAGAAGAGGGCCATGGCCGCCACTATATGGGGGCAGGACGCGGCTAAGGATCGGCTGCTAGGCCGAGCCCTCGAGGGGGGACCCCTCGCGGCGCCGGATCGTATTCCGGGACACGCTTGCGACGGGGTGACGGAGCAGGGCGATTCGCCGATGATCGCGGACATCGAACGCCGCCTTGCCTGATGGCCTTGGGGTTGTCGGTGGCGCTACATTGCATCGGGACGCGTCGAGATCGGTCGCGGCGCGCGACCGACAAGGAGCCGGCACGATGCGGATTCTCCTAGCGATCGTTGTTCTGGTGGGGTTGATGGCGATAGCGGCAGCGTGTGGAGACAGCGCGACCACCACCGAAGCGCCGGCCGCCACCGCAGCCCCTGCGGCTGAGACGCCGGCCGCCGCAGCATCGGTGGAGCATGAACTAGTTGGATTCTGGAAATCGACGGGCATCCCGATCGTCGTCAACTTCGAAGACGACGGGACGTTCGAATTCCTGACACCCTCCGGCGCTATCCCGATGGACAGCGGTACGTACGAGATCGGCGAAGGGACGGTGACGTTCGTGTCCGACGGCCATGGCCAGAGCTGCGGGGGTGACGAGACCGGAACGTACACGTTCGAGCTGACCGACGACGGCGTCAGCTTCGCGGTGCAGGATGACGCTTGCGCCGCGCGCAAGATCCTCAAAGAGGCGTTCCGCGACGAGGCGCCGACGGGGCAATCGCCGTAGCGGGCATCCCGACCTGAAGGTCGGGCCACCGGTTCAGTGCCCCGAGCCGCACCATTCCCGTGCCCGCCTCGACAGGCGCTCAGGGTGCACGGGGGACAGGCCCTCGCCGGTCCGGCGGCCGTGAGATTCCTCGTCGCGCCGACCTTGCGGGCGTGGTGGCGCTGGCGCTGGTTGTGAGCCTGGCCAGCTGCGCGCCGGACGCAACTGACGCGGCGAGCCCGATTGCGCCCCGCATCCCTTTGACGTGACGCGGTCGACGCGTTCGGGGACGGAACGATTCCGCCGAATCGCGCGTAGTGTTTATTGGGAATGCCTAGTATCAGACGCCGTGAGGGCGCGCGAGGCGGACCAGTGAGAGCCCATCGCATGACGTGGCGCTCGGCCGTCGGTCTGCTGGGCGCTCTTGCCACCCGCACCCGTTGGATGTGATGGCGATCTACGCCCTGTATCAAACGCGCTTTCAGACGTCGTGATTAGCAGCGGCGGAACAGGCTGGGACAGATGAAGTTACGACGGCGCTGGGGGGCACTTCCGGCCACCCTTGTGTTGTTGGTGTGGTTGGCCGGGTGTTTCCCCCATGACGAACGGGCGGGGCAGGGGGAAGTGCACCGGCACATCTCCACGGCCTGTACCGGTGGCAAGGGGGCGTGGCAGTCCCTGGACTTCGTCCAGTGGAGCGCGGACGGTTCGTCGGTGGTCTTTACCCGGTCGGCCGACATATTCGTGGCGGCGGCCGATGGATCGCGCCTGCGGCAGATTGTTGACGGGACGCCGCCCGCGGGGGGGGGCCGGACCCATGTCCGCCTTCAGCGTGTCGCCGGACGGCGGGCGCCTGGTGTATTCGACCTGCCGGTATCCGCCGACGCGCCTGCAGGATGTGGCCGAACGGCTGGACGGCGACGACTACCAGTATGAGATCGCGATTTCGAAGATCGACGGCACGGACCCGGAGCGGCTCACGTTCGATGATTCCTATAGCAACTTCCCGATGTGGTCGCCCGATGGGACCCGCATCGCGTTCCTGTCCGGTCGCCACGTGCGGGAAAGCGAGCGCTACCGGGCGAGTTCCTCGGCGCACCTGTACACGATGGCCCCCGACGGCTCGGAGGTGCGGGTCCTGACGCTCGGGCTGGGTGCGGTCGTGAACCATCCGCCGCAGTGGTCGCCCGACGGGCGACGGCTGGCCTTCGTGGTTATCGAAGGGAAGTTGGTAGGCGCGAATCGCTACAAGTTCTACACCCAAATCTACACGGTCGGGGCCGACGGGACGGACCTCAAGCGGATCGCAGTGGCGGTCAGCGGGCCGTCGTGGTCGCCGGACGGGGAGCGGCTCGCGTTTGCCAAGCCCGACGGCGCCGAGGTGGCGCTCGTCACGGTCGCGGCGGACGGGTCGGACGCGCAGCGGGTCACGACGATCGACGGCTGGCACCCGCAGCACCGGGAGCCGGATCCGACGCACGCCTGGATCGAGACGGTGGCGTGGTCGCCGGCGGGGGATCAGATTCTGTATACGTGCGGCCGGGTGGTCTGCGTGGTGGACCTGGACGGGACGCCGGTGGGCACGTCGCCGAGCGACCTGACGGACGGATCGGTAGCAGCGTGGTCGCCGGATGGTGCGCGGATCGCGATCGCCAACACCGGAACGCGGCGTGGCTTGATCACCCTCTACACCATGGCGCCGGATGGGACCGGCGTACGGATGCTGATGTGGACATGACAGTGGCACTGGTTTCCAGTCGGTGGGCGCCGGATGGCCCGGTGGAGGTGGCCGCGTGTACGGCGGGCGCCGCCGTGCCGGACCCGGCCGCGAACCCTGTCCTGGTGGACGACTGCGAGACGCTGCTGGAGATGCGGGATGTGCTGGCGGGCCTCACGGAGCTGAACTGGACCGCCGACCGCCTCCTCACCGAATGGGAAGGCGTGGAGCTAAGCGGCGCGCCGCCGCGCGTGTCCGGTATGCAACTCGTCCGGCACGGCTTGTCGGGGGTGATCCCGGCAGCCTCCAGCTGCCGGATTGCGAGTAGGCGGGGCGATGTGGTGATTCGACAGGGCCCGTCCTGAGCTTGCCGAAGGGCTCAGGGTGCACGGTTCGACAAGGCCGGTCCCGAGCCGGAATGACCTGCGCGCGCGGCCTCCGTCGGTCCGGCGGCCATGAGATTCCTCGGCCTCGCCTCGGAATGACATGAGGGGTAGCTCGGGGTGAAGGACGGAGTGACCGCCTCCTATTGGAGGCCGCCGGCGATGCGGCTCACAAGACCTGGTTGACATCACGAGTGCCACCGGTTGGATGTCAATAGTCCACCACCGTTAGACTCTGCGCGGCACCGCCAAGCTCCACGGTCTCTCGTCAATGAATCCCAGCGATACCACGTGGCTGCTCGTATGTTCCGCGCTGGTTCTGCTCATGACGCCCGGGCTGGCGCTGTTCTACAGCGGGCTGGCCCGCAGCAAGAACGCGGCGGCTACGGTCGTTCAGTGCCTGATGAGCATGGGGATCGTCGGGATCGTCTGGGTGCTCTGGGGCTACACGCTGGCCTTCGGTCCCGACGTCGGCAAGTTCATCGGAGGCCTCGAGTTTCTTGGGCTCAACAACGTCAGCGCGACCGAGCCCGGGCCCCACGCCGACAACGTGCCGCATCAGGCGCACATGATCTTTCAGGGCATGTTCGCCATCATCGCGCCGGCGCTGATCGCCGGCGCGTTTGCCGAGCGGATGAAGTTCAGCGCCTATGTGCCGTTCGTCGTGCTGTGGGTCACGATCGTGTACGCCCCTGTCGCCCACTGGGTCTGGGGCGGTGGATGGATCCAGGAGCTGGGCGCGCTCGACTTCGCGGGCGGCAACGTGGTCCACATCAACACCGGGGTAGCCGCTCTGGTCGCCGCCTTGATATTTGGCCGGCGTATCGGCTTTGGCGTGGAGCCGATGGAGCCGCACAACATTCCCATGGTGGTGCTGGGGGCCGGGCTCTTGTGGTTTGGCTGGTTCGGGTTCAACGCGGGCTCGGCGCTGGCGATCGGCGGCAGCGCGGTGAACGCATTCGTGGTCACCAATACGGCGGCCGCGGCCGGCATCCTGGGGTGGACGACCGCAGCCTGGGTCAAGCACAAGCCGTCGGTCGTTGGAGCGGCATCGGGCGCCGTCGCCGGCCTTGTCGCCATCACCCCAGCCGCGGGCTATGTCGGTCCGATGCCGGCCATCCTCATCGGGCTCGTGGCCGGCGTCCTCTGCTACCTGGCGGTCGAACTCCTCCTGAAGCTCAAACTCGACGACTCGCTGTCCGTTTGGGGCCTCCACGGAGTCGGCGGGACCTGGGGCGCGCTGGCGACGGGGTTGTTCGTGGGCATCGGGTTCGGCGGGATCGAGGTGTTCACGGGCGTCTCACGGATCGAGCAGATAGGCATTCAGGTTCTCGCGATCCTCGCCACCTGGGGATGGGCCTTCGTAGCTACGGGACTCATTCTCTGGTTTCTGAAGATCACGATCGGGATCAGGGTCCCGCGTGAGGTCGAGACGGCTGGACTCGATGCGTCCGAGCACGGGGAGAGCGCGTACCGGCTCTAGCGGCCGCCGAAATGGCGCTGCAGCGCCGATCGCGGATGACGGGGACAACCCGATCGCAGCCCGCCACATAGGTCCTCGACACCGTCCACCGAGGTCAGTCGCCGGCCGGAATAGCCTCGGTGCCGTCCCAGATCGAGTCGATCTCCCAGAGATCGAGCGACAGCAACTCGGCCCGGCCGCGGGACCTGACCGTCTCGGCAGGCCTCGCATCCTGACTGAACACGCGCACGCCGAGGCTGTCCGAACGGGTCGGGTACACGCGGGCCGTGGCGGCGCGTCCGTTGGCGAAGACCTCGATCACGGACGCGTCCAGGAACAGGCGCAGCTCCAGCGGCTGATCGGGTGCGCGGTGAAGCGGTCCGCCGGTGAGCGGACGCTCGGTCGAGAGGTCGAGGCTGGAGCGCCCGCAGTTGATCTCGAATCGGTCGAACCCGAAGTCGTAGGTGATGAGCGTCTCCTCCTCACCGCCGGGTGAGCGGCGAACGGACAGCCCGACCAAGCCGGAGTCGGCCGGCGAGAACCGGGCCAGGATCTCGAGGCCATCGCTGCGTACGTTCTCGACGTCAAACGGACGGTCCGGCGCGAGCGGGACATCGGTGTAGCCGACGTGCATCCCCCGCAGCGCGCGCAGCTCCGGCGCCGGCGACGAGGTGAGGCGGCCGCCGTCGTCGAGGCCGAGCTGCCGCGGGAGCGAAATCAGTCGGGACCACCCGGCCTCGGCCTGCGCGGCGGCACCGCGTCCCTCACGGATGATGCCCCAGACGAGCCGGCGGCCCCGGTCGTCGCGCATGTTCTGCGGAGCATAGAACTGCGTGCCGAGGTCCATGCGGCCGCGGCGTTGGGGGACGAACGCGTCGTCCGCATAGTCGCCCACGAAGAACGGCGACCACGTGTCGGCGCACACCGAGACGATCAGCACGTGGCGGCCGGCGAGGGGGAAAAAGTCGGGGCAGTCCCAGCGCGGACCGGACTGCTCCGCGCGGTCGGTGAAGAGCGCTCCCAGGTGTTGCCAATTCACGAGATCGTCGGAGCGGTAGAGCGGCAGACTGGCGCCGACGCCGCGGATGCCGCTGCCCACGATCATCCGCCAGGAATCGCCCTCGCGCCATACGCACGTGTCACGGAAGCCGACCGCATCGACGCCGGGCGGCGGACCGCCGATCACCGGGTTGGCGGGGTGCTTGGTCCAGGTGATGAGATCGTCGGAGCCGGTGGCGATGCACTGGGACTCCATCGGACCTCCGCCGGTGTAGACGAGGGTCGGCACTCCCTCGTTGTCCACAGCGCAGCCGGACATGCAGGCGTTCTGGTCCGGCCCGCCGGGAGTCGGCGAGAGGGCAAGCGGCAAGTGCTCCCAGTGGGCCAGATCGTCGCTGACGACGTGCGCCCAGCTCCACTCTCCACGCGTGGGAACGGCGTAGCCGGCGCTGTTGGGCTGTTCGGCCACACCGCCGGGATTGTGCTGATAGAAGAGGTGATAGCGGCCCTTCCACTGGATCGGACCGTTGGGGTCGTTGGTCCAGCCGGCAGGCGGAAGGACGTGGTAGCGAGGCCGGTGCGGGTCGGTGATCACGCGGCCCTCAGCTCAGCTACGCCATCAGACGGACGAGCGGCAGCCAGTGTAGGGGGCGACGGAAGGGCCGGGCAGTGGACTCGACCGGCTCGCAGGTCCCGGCGACCGAACCGAAGGTAGGCGGGAAATCCATGAGGCGTCGGACGATTTCGCGGCGTTCGTTGCTCCGCGGGACGGCGGCGATCGGAGGATTGACCGGACTTGCGGCGCTGGGGGCTTGCGGCGAATCCACCGTCGCGGAGGCAGGCGCCGACGCCGATGCGGCCGCGGGCGAAGCCGCGCGGCCAAGCGAGTCCACGGACCGCTCGATTGCCACCGGAAAGAGCGAGGGCCAGCACCTGGTGCTGACCGAGGCCGACGCCGGCCAGGTGATCCAGACCGAGTATTTCGTGCATGACATCGGTCTGCCGGACCAGAAGGGTACGGAGATCATGCTCGGCGGCGACGACGCCTCGACGTTGCGCTGGCGCTGGGCCCAGAAGCCCGACACGTTCGTCATGGAGTGGCACGCGGTGAACGGCCAGCCCGCGTTCGAGACCGACGGCCTGATCGGGAATCCGGCGGTTGCCGCCAAGGTGCTGGAGCTGCGCGGACTGGCCGAGGGCGAGACCGTGATCGTGCTGGAGCTGGTCGAGCGCGATCCGGCACAGCGCCAGGGCCAGCCGGCCAAGCGCGGCTGGAGTACACGTTTGAGGTCACGGGGCTGGCGCCCGGCGTCCGCCGGGGTGACGGGGTGAGGCAGGGGTGACGGGGTGGGGCCGGCTACCGGTGGGGGCGCGGCGGGTGCGCGCGGCGCGGGGCCGCGCACATTGCCTCAGCCGCCGGTGGACTCGACATCGCGAGCGCGGCGCGGGTTCAACGCGTCGGGGATCGAGTCGGCGTCCCCGCCCAGATTGGTAGGGATGCGACCGGTCGTGACGTAGATCACACGCTCGGCGATGTTGGTGGCACGGTCGGCAATTCGCTCCAGATTGTGAGCCACCCACAGAAGGTAGGTCGCGCGCTGAATCGTGCGCGGATCCTCGATCATGAAAGAGAGGAGCTCGCGGTACACCTGGGCATAGAGCTCATCAACTTCGTCGTCGGCCCGCCACACGGCCTCGGCGGCGGCCACGTCCTTGTCGACGAGCGCCCCGAGGCTGCCCCGTAGCATCTCCGCGCCCATCTCGGCCATGCGGGGGATGTCGATCAGGCGCTTCAGCGGGGGGGCGCTGCCCATCGATAGGCTGATCTTGGCGATGCCTTCGACGTAATCGCCGATCCGCTCGAGCTCCGACGCCACGTACAGCGCGGTCACGAGTGAGCGCAGATCGCCGGCCATCGGCTGCTGGGTCGCGATGACGTCAATGGTTCGCTCTTCGAGGGCGATGACCCGCTGGTCGATCACGTCGTCCTCGTCCACGACCTGCTGAGACAGCTCGAGATCGCGATTCCTGAGGGCATCGATCGATCGCGCGATCGATTTCTCGACCACGCTGCCGATCAGCAGGACCTCGTCTTGAACCTCTTGAAGCTGCTGGCCGTACTCGGTGCGAGGCATCGGATGCACCCTCCCTAGCCAAAGCGGCCGGTGATATACGCCTCGGTGCGCGGATCGCTCGGGGTGGTAAAGAGGCGCTGGGTATCGTCGAACTCAACCAGCGAACCCGCGCCGGACTCGCCGAGCGTGAAGAACGCGGTTCGATCGGAGACACGCGCGGCCTGCTGCATGTTGTGGGTGACGATCACGATCGTGTAGTCCTCGCGGAGCTCCCGGATCAGGTCCTCGATCCGCGTGGTCGCGATCGGGTCGAGCGCCGAGCAGGGCTCATCCATGAGGATTACCTCGGGCTCCACCGCAAGCGCGCGCGCAATGCACAGCCGCTGCTGCTGTCCGCCGGAGAGCGCCAGCCCGCTCTTCTTGAGGCCATCCTTGACCTCTTCCCAGAGCGCCGCCCGCCGCAGTGAGGTCTCGACGATCTCATCGAGCACTCCGCGATAGCCGTTCACCCGCGGCCCGTACGCCACGTTGTCGTAGATCGACTTGGGAAACGGATTCGGCTTCTGAAAGACCATGCCGATGCGTCTCCGGATCGTCACCGGATCAACGCCATCTCGGTTGATCTCGCGTCCGTGGAACTCGACGGCGCCCTCCAACCGCGTGCCGGGAATCAGCTCGTTCATGCGGTTGAAGAGACGCAGGTAGGTGCTCTTGCCGCAGCCGGATGGGCCGATGATGGCCGTGACGTTACGCGGCGGGACGTCGAGCGTGATGTCGTGCAGCGCCAGGCTGTCTCCGTACCAGAAGCTCAGTCCGCGGGTGGCCAGCACCGGCGCAACGTCGCGATCGGCCGTGTCCTCGGCCGGTTCGCGGTTCGGTTGGACTTGAAGATTGATCACTGGGGTCGCCGCTCAACCCTATAGCGGATGAACATGGCGATCGAATTGGCGAGCAGCAGCACGACGAGCAGCACCACGATTCCACCCGCCGCCAGGTCGGCAAATTCCTTCTGCGGCAAGGAGACCCAGTTGAAGATCTGGATGGGCAGGACCGTGAAGATGTCGAGCGGACCTTGCGGGTCGAAGGCGACGAACGTGAGCGCGCCAATCGTGATCAGCGGAGCGGTCTCGCCGACAGCGCGGGCAAGGGACAGGATTGTGCCGGTGAGGATGCCGGGGAGCGCCGACGGCAGCACGGTGCGGGCGACCATCTGCCAGCGTGAGGCGCCCAGGGCGAGTGAACCTTCTCGCAGCGAGTCGGGCACGGCCCGTATGGCCTCGCGCGACGCGACAATGATGAGCGGCAGAATCAGCAGCGCCATCGTCATCGATCCGGCGAGGATGCTGCGGCCAAGACCGAACGAGCGCACGAACAGCCCAAGCCCCAGCAGGCCGTACACCACCGACGGCACGCCCGCCAGGTTGGCGATGTTGAGCTGGATAAGGCGCGTGAGCCAGTTGTCGGGGGCGTATTCCTCGAGATAAATGGACGCGCCGACGCCGATCGGAAACGCGAGCAGGGCCGTGAGCCCGAGCAGCCAGAGTGTGCCGAGCAGGGCCGAACGCAGACCGGCTCGCTCAGGAAATCGCGACGGGAAGCTGGTCAGGAAATCACCGTCGACCTCGCGGGCGCCATCGCTGAACACGTCGATCAGCAGCGCCGCCAGGACGGCGATGCCGAGCAACGTAGACCCGATCGTGAGCACCTGGAACATGCGGCCGGCGAGATGACGCCAGCGCCGGCTCGCCGGCCAGCGCGCGGGCGCCGGGGCCGCGGCGCTCACTGGTAGACCTCGCGATAGCGGCGAACGAACCAGTCGCTGAGCAGATTCATGACGAGGGTCATGAGGAACAGCAGCGTGCCGACGGCAAACATGGTTCGAAACGCGGTCGTGTCTTGCGGGGTATCGCCCAGGCTCACCTGAACGATGTAGGCGGTCATCGTCTCCATCGAGGCGAGGAGATCGAAGCCGACCTTCGGCTGCTGGCCGGCCGCGATCGCCACGATCATCGTCTCGCCGATGGCGCGCGACACCGAGAGGATCACAGCCGCCAGGATCCCGGACAGCGCGCCCGGCATGACCACGCGGGTGACGACCTCGAATTTGGTCGCCCCCAGCGCGTAGGCGCCCTCGCGCAGGCCGCGCGGAACCGCCCGCAGCGCGTCTTCGCTGATCGACGCCATCATCGGCAGGATCATGAAGCCCATGACGATCCCGGCGCTGGCCACGTTGAAGATCTGGGTCTGCGGAAACAGCGCGCGCAGGATGGGCGTCACGAACTGCAGCGCGAAATAGCCGTAGACGACCGTGGGGATGCCGGCCAGCACCTCGAGCACGGGTTTCACGACGGCGCGGACCCGGGCCGGCGCGTACTCGCTGAGGAAGACGGCGGTCAGGATTCCGACCGGCAGCGCGACGGCGATCGCCACCAGCGCGACGGCGATGGTGCCGTTGATGAGCGGCAGCACGCCGAAGCTCTTGGACGCAAACAGCGGCGTCCACTTGGTCCCGGTCAGAAAATCGACAACCGGGACCTCACGGAAGAACTGAAGGGTCTCGCCGAGCAGGGTGACGATGATCCCGGCGGTGGTGAGAACCGATACCGCGGCACATACGAACAGCAAGCCGTGCATGCCGCGCTCGAAGATGACCCGACGACGCCCGGGGGACCGTGTCACATAGCGTTGGTCGGCCAAGTCCGTCCCGGAATCGCGGGCCACGTCAGCTATTCGCGCAAGAGATCTTGAAGCGCGACGCCGACCTGTGAGCCGCCGGTGAACACCGAACCGGGAACGCGCCGCTCGAAACGGTCGAGCGCAAGCTCGTATACCTCATCGGGCAGCGGCACGTAGCCGACGTCACCGACGAGGCTCGCCGCGTTCCGCATGTAGAACCGCACGAACTCACCAACTTCCGGGCGGTCGGCCGCCACGGTGCTGACATAGATGAAGATCGGGCGCGAGAGCGGCTGGTACGTCCCGCTATTCACGGAGGTGGGCGTCGGCTCGACGCAACCAGAGCCACCGTCGACCTTGACAAGCTTGAGGATGTCGGCGTTGGCGGTGTAGTAGGCGAGTCCGAAGAAGCCAAGCGAGCTTGCATCGCCCGCGATCCCCTGCACGAGCACGTTGTCGTCCTCACTGGGGGTGAAGTCGCCACGGCTGGCGCCCTCCTCGCCGACGATCGCCTCCGTGAAGTAATCGTAGGACCCCGAGTCGACGCCGGGCCCGTACAGGATCAGCTGATCGTCGGGAAAGCCGTCCCGCACTTGCGACCACGTGGTCACGATGTCCTCGGCGGCCGGCTCCCAGACCTTGCGGAGCTCAGCGACGGTCAGGCAGTCGACGAATGAGTTCTGGGGATTAGCCAGAACCGCCAGACCGTCGAAGGCCACCGGGAGCTCGATGAACCCGATGCCGTTTGCCTCGCACGTCTCCGTCTCGCTCCCCTTGACAGGCCGCGAGGCATCCGAGATGTCCGTCTCGCCGAGACAGAACTTCTTGAATCCGCCGCCGGTCCCGGACGTGCCGACCGGCACCCGCACGCCACGGTTCAAGGCCTGGAACTCCTCGGCGACCGCCTGCGAGATTGGCGCCACGGTGCTGGAACCGTCGACCAGAACGGTCCCCTCGAGCTCGGCGGTCGCCGGCGCGCCGCCACTGGCGGACGCGGCGGCGGCGCGCGTCTGCCGCGGTTCTGAAGATCCGCCGCATGCCGCGGCCAGGACTCCGGCGCCTACCGCCACGAGGGCGCCGGCAGAGGCTCGCAGGGCGTCTCGGCGGGTGATTCCCGCCAGGTGTTCCTTCCGCAGGGTCGTCTTCCTTCCGCAACGTGGCTCCACTCTGGGGCCGGAGGCCACCTTACGAACGCGGCATCAACGCAGGCTCGCCCTGCATCAACGCGAGGTCAGCTGTGGGTCAGCAGTCGATCAATCGTCGCGGCGAGCGCGTGCGAACGTCACCACGAACTCCGCGCCACGGCCGAGGCCGCGCGACTCCGCCCAAATGCGCCCGCCCTGCTGGAGCGCCAAGTGCTTCGCAATGGCGAGACCGAGGCCGGCGCCGCCTCCGGCTCGCGATCGATCGGCCTTGTAGAACCGCTCGAAAACGCGCGGGAGATCGTCCTGGTCGATCCCGACGCCGGTGTCGGCGACGCTCAGGCGCGCCTCGCCGTCGCGACCCTCGACCGCGACCGACACACGGCCGCCGGCGGGCGTGAACTTGACGGCGTTCTGCACCAGGTTCGTGACGACGCGGTCGGCTTGCTCAGGGTCGACACGCACGGTGACGTCGTCGACCGGCCGTGCGACGTGCAGGACGATGCCGGCGCGCTCCGCCTGCGGACGCAGACGCTCGGCCGCGCCGCCGACCAACTCCGAGAGATTCACTGCCTTGGCCGACACATCGACACGTCCGGACTCGATGCGCGCCAATTCCAGCAGCTCCTCAACGAGCGCGATGATGCGATCGACTTCGTCGTGAATCCGAGCCAGGAACCCGCCACGGGCTTCGACGTCATCGATCGCACCCGCTTCGAGGGTTTCAACGAGCGCCTTCAACGAGGCGCCCGGCGTGCGGAGCTCGTGCGACACGTTGGCGACGAAGTCGCGCCGAATCTCATCGGTCTGGCGCAGCTCGGTCACGTCCTGAAGCAAGAGCAGCACCTGGTGGGTCTCACCCTGGCGCACCGGCGTGGCGACCGCGCGCACGTGGCGATCGGTGGCGGCCAAATGCAGCGGGCGGCTGACGGCCGCCCCGTCTCGCGCAGCTTCACGACAGATGCTTACGAGCTCGTGATCGCGAACGGCATCAACCAGGGAACGCCCGATGGTGGTCCCGGCATGCACGCCGAGCAGCGCCTCGGCGGCGGGGTTCATTGAAGTGTTCGTCTCGTCGGCGTTCACGATGACGACACCATGGGCCATGGTCGCGAGGATCGTCTCCAGCCGCCGCCGTCCGGCGCCAATGGCGCGGATGCGGGAATCGATGGCATCGAGCATCGCGTTGAAAGCGCGCACGGCAACGCCTGCCTCGCCCGAGGCCGCGACGCGCAGGCGAGGGCTCGCGGCACCGTCGGCTACGAGCTCCGAGACGCGCGCGGTCTGGCGCAGCGTTCGGGCGGCGTCGCGGGTGGCCCTGCCAACCGCAGCGATCGTGCCGACCGCGCCGATGGCAAAGCCAGCGCCGAGAACGATCGCGATCAAGCCGGCGCGCTCGGCCGGCAACGCGATCGCCAGGACGATGCCCACGCCGGCGAAGGCCGCGGCGAGCGCCGACACGGATGCGAGCGCGACCCGCCAGCCAAGCCCGCTAACGCCGACCGTCACCGCGCGAACCGGTAGCCGGCGCCACGTACGGTCAGGATGCGGCTCGGATTTGAGGGGTCGTCCTCGACTTTGAGCCGCAGGCTTCGAATGTGGACCGTGACAGTCCGTGAATCAAGCCCGTCGGGATACCCCCAGACGCGGCCGAGCAGCCGATCGACCGAGAACACGTGGCCGCGATGCCGCATCAGGAATGCGAGCAGATCGAACTCGCGGGGCTTCAGAGCCACGGTGTTGCCGCGGAGCTCGACGCGCCGCTCGTCGGGCCAGACACGGAGATCGCCGGCCTCCAGCGCTCTCGCCGAATCGCGAGCGGCGGCGATGTCTTCGCGGATCAAATCGCGGCGCCGGAGCAGGGCCTTCACCCGCGCCACTAGCTCGCGCATGGAGAAGGGTTTGGTCAGATAGTCGTCGGCGCCGATCTCGAGGCCCACGACGCGGTCAATCTCGTCGGCGCGCGCGGTCAGCATGAGAATCGGGACCGCGCTGCCGCGGCGGACCTGGCGGCAGATCTCAAAGCCGTCCATGCCCGGCAGCATGACGTCCAGCACCAGCAGGTCGGCGTCACGATCCCGGAGCAGCTCGAGAGCGACTTCGCCGTCGGCGGCGGTCTCCACCTCATATCCGGCGCGCCGCAGGTTATAGGCAATGGTCGAGGCCAATGACTCCTCGTCGTCCACGACCAGCACGCGCACGGTTCGTCGGCCTCCCGCGTCTCCGAGCGATCGGACCTGCTCGGCGCTCGACGGTCAATGGTAGGGCCTGATCGCCGAGGCCGCGGTGCGGTCGAGCTTGCGCCGGCCGTCCCGCGGGCTGCTACAACGGCGGCGATATGCACGAAACGAAGGCGTCCGCGGCCGAATCATCGGAGCGGCGCGGCGACCATCCGACCTCCGACAGCGGCGTCGACCGCCACGGAGTTGATGCCCGCGTCACGGACCTGATCGAGCGGCACGGGCGCGCGACGTACGAGGCGCTGAAGCTGCGGCCGGGCGTCGATGCCAGCATCCAACCGCAGGGGCCGACGCTCATCGCCTTCCGACGGGCGCTCGGACTAGCCGTGTGCCTGGGCGATCCGGCGGGTCCGACCGACTGCCTGGGGGCCGCCATCACGGCGTTCGAAGCCGATCACGGACCCGCGGCATTCGTTGCAACGCTTCCCGAGACGCGAGCAGTCTACGAACGGCTCGGGTTTGACGCGTTCACGATCGCGCACGAGGCGGTCGTACGTCTCGACCGGCTCGGCGCGGGGCCGGCCAGCGGGTATGAGCAGCGCCGCTACGACCGCCGATTCGGCTCCGGCGCGTACACGTTCGATTGGCGCGATCCGCCGCATTCGCCGGATCTGCTGGCGGAGCTGCGCCGGGTGTCAGACGCCTGGCTGCGCGTGCGGTTCCGGCGCGAACGCGCGTTCGCGGTGGGGAGCTTCACGGCGGCGCGGGTCCGGGCAACGGCGGTGGCGACCCTCCGTGACGGGGACGGTCGTCTGCTGGCGTTCACGACGGCCGTCGCCGGACTCCCGCCCGAGATCGCCGCGATCGATCTGATGCGGCGGGACCCGGCCGCGCCGGGCGGTGCGATGGACTTTCTGCTCCGGCAGGTCATCGAGACCGCGAAGGCGTCGGGCCGGCGCGAGGTCAGCCTCGGGATGGTGCCGCTGGTCGGCGGTCTGGTCGATCCGAACGCCTCCAGTCTGGAACGGGCGCTGGGCGCCGCCGCGCGGCGCCTCACGCCCTTCTTCTCGATCCGCGGGCTGTGGCGATTCAAGGACAAGTTCGCGCCAACCTGGGAACCGCGCCATTTGATGTACCGGCACGGCGCGCCCGGCCTGGTGCGCGCGCTGGCGGCGCTGGCGATCGTGATGCACACGCGCGTCGAGCGCGACGACGCGCTCGGCGACCGACCGCGCGAAAACGGGCACAATTCGAACCCCGACAGGACACGTAGATAGCGAGCGACGACCAATGCGCCTGGAGAATCACACGGCCGCGATCAGCGGCGCCGGGTCCGGCATCGGACGCGCCTGCGCCATCGCGTACGCCCGCGAGGGCGCGGCCGTCTACTTGGGAGACATCAATGAGGCGTCGGTCGAGCAGGCGGCGGAGGAAATCCGCGCTGGCGGCGGGACCGCCCACGCGATGGCGGTGGACTGCTCGCGGCCGGACGGCGTCCGGTCGTTCGTCCAGGCGGCCGCCGAGACACTCGGGGATCTGAGCCAATGGCTCGGGAGCGCCGGCGTCGGGAGCGGGCACGGCACGCTGGACCTCAACGCCGCGGAGTGGGCGCGGGTGATGTCGATCAACGTGGACGGGGTGGTATTCGGGTCTCAGGCGGCGGCGGAGATCATGATCACGCGCGGCAGCGGCTCCATCATCAACATCGCATCGATGTACGGGCTGCGCGCCGTGGCGGGTCGGATCGCCTACTGCACGTCCAAGGCGGCGGTCATCATGGCGACCCAGTGCATGGCGGTTGAGCTTGCCGAACATGGGGTCCGCGCCAATGCGATCGGACCCGGATACGCGGATACACCGCTGTTCAATACGGGGGTCAAGCGCGACAACGTCGATCTCTCAGACCTGCTGGCCGGCGTGCCGATGGGGCGGCTGGTGACGCCCGACGAGATCGGCGAGGTGGCCGTGTTTCTGGCGTCGGACGAGGCGCGCTTCGTGACCGGGCATTGCCTGGTGGCCGACGGAGGCTGGACGGCACAGGGCGCGCGGTTCGTGAACCCGCGCTAGCCGCCCGGGGCTACGCCGGTGGACTGGGCGGGTCTTGCACGTACAGCGGCAGGCACGACCTCAGGACCTCGGTGAGCCATTCCTCTTCGGTCGGCGTGAGGTCCTCGAGGCCAATTCGAGCCGAGGGGTGCATAACTCGGTAGTTCGGAAAGATGCCGCGCCGCTGCATGATCATCTTGTTGCCGGACTCGCTCGCAATCTGGCTCTTGAAATAGGTGATCCCGTTGACCAACGCGTCCACGCGCCAGGCCTCGGCCCGATCACCGGCCTCCAGCGCATCAAAGACCGCGATCATCAGATCGACGTTGTCGGCCGCGCCCATGAACAGGCGCGCGCCGGCGAGATAGCCAAGCACGAGCGGCGGACCCGACATGATCCTGAGGTAGTCGTGGCCGCCCGGCGTTTCCAACACACGGGCGACCCGGCGCGACGCGAACTGCGCCTCTTCCTTCAAGTAGCGGACGTTCGGAGCGTCGGCCGGCAGCGAGGCGAGCGTGTCAGTCGAGAGCGTGACGCCATTGCCGCCGATCGAGTGAATCATGATGGGGAGTGAGACCGCGTCCGACACGGCCTTGATGCTGAACACGATGTCGGCCTCGTTGCGCGACCAGGGCGGCGGCACGACGGCGATCATGTCCACGTCCATCGAATCGGCGCGGCGCGCCGCCGTCACTATGTCCTCGACCGACAGCCCCGCGACCGCCGCGCACACAGGGACGCGGTCGCCGCATGCATCGATCGCGATTTCCATACTGCGGACGCGCTCCGCATCGGCCAGGCCGTAGGTCTCGCTCCCGACCATCCCGACGATCGCGAGCTTGGTGCCGATGTCCACCACGTGCTTGAGACCGCGCGCGAACGAGGCCTCGTCGAGACGCTGGTCATCGAGGAACGGCGTCTTGGCCAGCGTGGCGTGGCCCTTGGGCGCCTGAGCCGGGTCGAACAGATCAAATCCGGGCACGCTTTAACCCTCCGCTCATGGGCAGCCCGTCCGCTCGGGCCGCAGCGTACACCGTTCCGCGAACCGTACGGAGGCGGCGCGTCGGGCCGGCTCGAACCACCGTCAATGGCCGCGCGCGACGGCGGCGATCGCCTTGCCGCCCTTGATCACGGTGTGCGGCACGAGGCGACGCTCACCGATGAGCGTCTGCCCGTGCGAGTCCACGAATCGATGCGCGCCATCTTCGTCGCGGAAGATCGCCACATCGGCGTGGGCGCCGGGCGCGAGCGTCCCGATCTGGCCGGGCATACCTAGGAACTCGGCGGGCACGGACGTGCACCGCCGAACGGCGTCGGGGAGGTCGACGCCCAGCAGCAGGAACTTGCTGATCGTGGTGGCGAGATCGAACACCGGCCCGTCGATGTTGTGGGCGTGCAGGTCGCTGCTGATGGTGTGGGGAAGCACATCCTGAGCCATGGCCTGTTGCGCGACCCCGAAGTCGAAGCTGCCCTGACCGTGGCCGACGTCGAGCCGAACGCCGCGGTCGAGCGCCCGACGGACCGATTCGAGAATCCGACCGTCACGATTCAGGATTCCGCCACGCTGGCCGTGGAAGCAGTGCGTGACGATGTCGCCGTCGTCGAGCTCGCGCAGGATGTCGTCCAGCGAACAGTGCGCGTCCTGCGGGTGGACCATCACCGGCAGGCCCACGGCGTCCGCGGCCTCGCGCGCGTTCTTGAGCGCCCGAAGGCCATTGTCGCCGGCCAGCGTGCGGGTCATTCGCAGCTTGACCCCTCGGATGACGTCGCGGTGCTTTTCGCACACGCGGATGGCGGCGGTCGGGTCGGCCCAGCGGATGTCCAAGAGCTCACCGACGTCCGGGGAGACCATGCCCATCCCGGAGATATTGAGCAGCGCGAAGAGGCGGGTGTCCGAGACATCGATCACGTAGCGGCGCAGGCCCTCGAAGGTGCTGGCCCCGGCCGAACCGGCGTCCAGGGCGGTGGTCACGCCGCTGGGCAGCACGTGGGCGTCGGGATCGACGCCGTAGTGGCTGACCCCCGGATACACGTGCACGTGGAGGTCGATCAGGCCCGGCGTGACGAGCAGGCCCACGGCGTCGATGACCTGCCCAGCCTGGTCCCGATCGATCCGCGGCTCGACGGCGGCGATGTGACCGCCCTCGATCGCGACGTCGGCACGGACGTCGAGGTCCTGAGCCGGATCGATGACCCGGCCACCGGCGACGATCAGGTCGTGCACGGGAGGCTCACCGAGATGGGATCTGCAGGCGCCGATCCTACCCCAGGCGACTCGGGCGGCCCGCGTCAGCGCCGAAGCAGGCGAATCGGCCAGCCGCGTCTCCGGACACCGATCAAGACGGCAAGGAGCGCGGCAACGGCCGCGGCGACGCCAATCGCCAGCGCCAGGTGGTCGATCGCGGCGGACAGGATGGCTTCGAACTCACCGCCGAGCCCCCAGCCGAGGCCCAGGTAGAGCGCCGACCACAGCACGTTGCCGGCCGCCACCGAGACCACGAAGAGACCGAAGTTCCCGCGGGCGACGCCGGCGACGATGGGAATCAGAATCCGCACGGCGGGGATGACACGTCCGACGACGACGACCGGCGCCGCGTGCGCATCGAACCAGCGCTCCAGCCGGTGGATGTGCGCGGGAGCGATGCGCAAGAGCCGTCCGTAACGAAGCAACAGCGGCCGCCCCACGACCCGAGACACCCAGTACAGGATCGACGCGCCCACGGTGGCCGAGCCGGCCGAGATCGCTACCGCGATCACTGGATCGGCCTGACCCCGAAACACCTGGTAGCCAATCAGCGCCATCACGAATTCGGCGGGCACGGGCCAAGGGAACCCCGCACCCTCCGTCCCGATGATGATCGGAAGGAACAGGTACTGATCGGCATCGAGGCGGGTCAAGACGTCTTGACCGCGATCGGCGAGCCACTCATCCATGGCGGTCGGATCAGGGGCTGAGTCCGCTCCGTATCACATTATCAGGGGTCGCTGGGGATCATCCGCGGGACTCGGCGCTGCGCGTCATTCCGGGGCCGATAGGGGAAAGCCCGCCTGTCGGCGCAGAAAATCTACGGTGGCGGCGATCAGCCGGTCGCCGCCGAACAGGTCGGGATCGTTGTGATCGGCGCCCGGGATCACCACGAACTGCTTCGGCGCGACGGCGGATTCGAACAGACGACGGCTCTGCTCGGGCGGGACGATGCGGTCATCCTCACCGGCGATGATGAGAACCGGCGCCGGGACGCTCGCGATCGTATCGATCGACGGATAGCGGTCCATCAGGAGCAGTCCGGCCGGCACGAAGGGATAGTGGACGCGGGCGATCTCGGCCAGTGACGCGAACGGCGACCGGAGCACGAGCGCGGCAGGCGGATGCTCGGCCGCGAGCGTGACGGCCACCGCCGCCCCGAGCGACTCGCCAAAGTAGACGATTCGGCCGGCGTCCACGTCCGGCCGATCGAGTAGATAGGCGCGGGCGGCCCTGGCATCGGCCGCCAGGCCATCCTCGGTTGGCGTCCCCGGGTTCCCGCCGTACCCGCGATAGTCGAGCAACAACACGCCGAGGCCGGCGCGGGCCAGCGCGGCGGCGAGCGGCGCGCGATCGGCGCGGTTTCCGGCGTTGCCGTCGAAGACGATGACCGCGGCGTGGGAGGCATGATCGGCCGGAGGCACATACCAGGCCGCGAGCTCCAGGCCGTCCGCGGTGGTGAGCACCGCGTCCTCGGCGCGGGGCAGAACGGCGGCGGCGGCGCCGGGCGCGCGCGTATCCGGGAAGTAGATCAGCCGGCGCTGCAATGCCCAGGCGATGACCAGCACGACGATCACCGCAGCCGCGGCTATTGCGATGGCGAGCAGCACTCGACCTATGACGCGTGAACGCTCGGACGCGCGAACCACATCCGTTCAGCCCGGTGGCCATGGCGGACCCGCCAGTCTATGGCGGCGGCACCGGTTACTGCGGCGCAGGTGTCGGTTGCGCCGGCGGTGCGACACTGAGGAGTCGTGCGGCCGCGGTGACCCGACTCGACATCCCACATGCCGGCTGGACTGCTTCGAATGCTCATTCAGGTGCTGACGGCGCGCCTGTTCTGGGACCTCGTGCGCTCGCTGCGGGCGTCGGGCGTGCGCTGGTCCTGGGTGTTGTACGGCGCGCTTGGGCTGGTGCTGGCGGCGGTGGTGATCCTGTACGTGCGCTCGCCGGTTGTGCTCACGCTGGCGGGCATCGTGCTGCTCGGGATCTTGTTCTGGCAACGGCGCTCGGGCGGCGGCCCCGAGGACCGGCGTTAGCCGTACTTCCCACGCGTGCTGGGGACATCCCGACCTGAGGGTCGGGCCACCTGACATTCCCGTGCCCCCTTCGACTGGCTCCCGCCGGTCCGGTGACCATGAGATTCTTCGCTTCGCTCAGAATGACCATCAACCGACTGCGGCGATTTCGAGACAGGGGCGACGCGATGCCGCCGGTCGGCGACGGTGCGCGTCAGGCGCCGTCGGGGACAGCCGGCGGCGCGCGACGAGCGGCGTCGCTGATGCCGCGCAGGAAGGCCTCCATTCGACGAAAGTGCGAGCCCTTCCAATAGATCTGGTCGCAGTCGACGCAGCGCCGGAACTCGGTGTAGTACCGCCTGGTCTTGGGCAACAGGCGGTGCATGATCGCGTGCTTCGCGACCGGCTCGAGCTCACCGTTGCAGCGCATGCAGCGTCGAAAGGGCGCGGCGCGATCCGACAGATCGAAGCGGCGCAGCACCTCGATCGCCTGCTCACGCGGCTCCGTGCGGCGAACGCAGTATCCGTGCGTGACCCGCCGGTGCTTGAGTAGCCCGCGATCCATGGTGAGGAGGATCCGTCGCTGCATCGAGGAGACGCGCGCCAGCTCGTGATCGTCGGCGTCGCGCGCATAGGCCGCGTCGAAGCCCAACATGCGGAGATAGCCGGCCAGCTTTCCGAGATGGCCGTCGAGCACGAACCGGGGATCGCGCAAGGGCGACTGCCGCACCCTGGTGACGGCCCCAACGTCAATCGACTCAAAGACGGGATACACACTGGCGGTGTCGCCGTTCTCGA
Source organism: Chloroflexota bacterium (assembly GCA_965247475.1). Lineage (GTDB taxonomy): Bacteria > Chloroflexota > UBA11872 > UBA11872 > UBA11872. Next base: position 584,863 of record OZ252016.1, on the reverse strand, counting down.
CGATGTGGTCGAAACCAACCGATTCGCCGTTCACGAGGATCAGGTCGATCTCGGTGTGCGGCACGCCCAAGGCCTCGATGACGTGCTTGATCGAGTTGCGTCGGTCCAGGCGCCGCCAGAACGGGACGCCGCGCATCGCCGGCGGCAGGAAATCGTTGAGCTCCGCGTAGAAGCGGAACTCCGCGCTCGGGCCGTCCGCTGTGCCAGCCATGGTGTCACGACGCCGCAATCGACGCTGGCGTCCCAGCCTACCCGCCGCGCCCGGACCACGGCCGCGAAATCGGAGACCCTACGACCCAGGGCGCCGCGTCCCCGCTAGACTGCCCGGCGCGCGCCGTCGAGTGACGGTACGCGGCGTGCACTCAAAGAGGAAGGACGAGACTTCAATGACGCGCGTGGTGCACTTCGAGCTCGGCTTGCCGGACCCGGACTCGGCGATCGGCTTCTACGAACAGGTGTTCGACTGGAAGATCGAGAAGTGGAGCGGGCCGCAGGAGTACTGGCAGGTGACGACTGGCGATGAGGGCACAGCCGGTATCAACGGCGGTCTGGCGCGGTCGCACGACGGTCAGCCGCGAACGGTCAATACCATTGGCGTACCCTCGGTGGACGAGTACGTGGAGCGCGTGACGCAGGCGGGCGGTGGCGTCGAGATGCCGAAAACCGCAATCCCGGGCGTCGGCTGGATCGCCTACTGCACGGACCCGCAGGGGATGCTGTTCGGAATCTTTCGGGACGACCCCGAGGCGAAATAGCGGGCGATCGCTCCGTCGGGAATCAGCCCGCCCGGCGTGCGGGCGGCGGCCATCCCGCTGGTTGCGTGAGAACTTGGCCGTAGAGGTCGAGCCGGCGGCTGTAGAGGGTATTCAGAACGCGGTCGTGGCGACGCCGCGCTCGCGCCGCGTCCAGATCGATATCGGCGACGACCACGGCCTCGCGTCCGTCGGCCGCGCTGGCCAGGATCTCGCCGGTGTGATCCGCGATCGCCGATGCGCCCTTGAACGTGCGCGGCGGTTGCCCGGCAGGCTGCAACAGCGACGTTCCCACGCGGTTCACGGCCACGACCGGGACGTGGTTGAACTTGGCCAGCGCCGCCGGCTCCCAGGGAGCGATCGAGCTGCGGTTGTTGATCCAGACGAGCACGTCGGCGCCCCGCAGGGTCAGCGCCAGCGGAAGCTCGGGGTGGTGGCCGTCGTAGCAGATCATGACCCCGACGCGACCAACCGCTAGATCGAAGAGACCGAGCGACGTGCCGGGCGCGAACAGCGCGGATTCGTTGGCGTGCAACTCGGGATTCACGCAGAGATGCGCCTTGGAGTACACACCGACCAAGCCGTCAGGCTCGATCACGACAGCGCTGTTCTGCGCGTCCCCACGGTCGTTCAGCGTCACCAGACCGGCCACGATGGCGGCGCGAGACTCCGAGGCCAGGGCCGCAAGCCGCGTGACCGTACGCCCGTCGAGCGGCTCGGCGTACGGGCGGTAGTCCTCGGTGAAGTAGCCGGTGGCGAGCAGTTCGGGAAGGGCGATCAGGTCGGGTTTGGATTCAAGCGCACGCTCGGTCAGCCTGAGAGCGCGATCCAGGTTGGCCTCGACCTCGCCGTCCACCAGACGGGGCTGGACGCATGCAGCTCGCATTGGCCGGTCGCTCCGCGCCGTAGCTCGGCGGCGCGTGGATAGTTCAGGTCGCGCCGTGATGATATCGGCGGGACGTCCCGACCTGAAGGTCGAGCCACCTGGCCAAGACCTGCTCCGTGCACTCGATATCCGAGCGGGGGCGGTGGCGCTGCGGGCGCGCTACTCGGAGTCGGTGTACTCGCGGTCGGATTCGAACCCGCCGCCAGCGCTCGGATCGGACGCAGCGGCCGCGAACTCCGGCGCCGAGCTGTCGATCCAAATCCGCATCGGCGACGGGCCGCGGTTGGTCCAGGCCAAGTACGGGATAGCGGTGAGCTCGGACTCGCCGTTGCCGGCCGCCGGTCCGTGGAGGACCGTGACACCACCGAGCAGATCCGGCTCATCGACCGGGACGAACGCGGGGAGCCCGGCGGCCGGCTGATAGAGGGCCTCCGGCTCGACGCCCTCCTCGAACGGTCGGATCTTCGCGCCAACGTCCACGCCGATCGTGCGCACGGGGTTGTCCGGGTTGTCGATGCCTTCGAAGCAGTAGAGCAGCGGGCCGCGCATCAGCGCCGTCTTCCCCTGGAAATCGGTTGCGCGCGGGTCGGCCTGCATCGCCACTACGGGCATTGCGAGGTGGAGCGTGACGACATCGCCGTCCGCCCAGGTGCGATGGATGCGGTGATACGAACCGCGCTCGAACGGTTCGTCGACCGCCTCGCCGTTGACGGCGGCCGCGGCACTGTCGCACCAGCCGGGGATGCGCAGGTTCAGGTCGAACTCGGCGGGAGCGTCGAGCCCGAGCTCGATGGCGACCTCGCCGTCCCAGGGGTAGCGCGTGCGCTGGGTCAGCGCGATCGGCGAGCCGCCCGCCAGGCGCCAGTCCATCCGGCAGTCGTCGTAGAGGTGCACCCACACGCCGTCGTCGGACGTGCTGAAGAAATAGGACGGAACCGACGGGATGAAACGCACGGCGTTGGCGCCACAGCAACCGGTGCTGGGGGAGCCCCAGGGGCTGCGCGACGGGTGGTCGCCGTCGGACGCCATCCGGCCCAGGTAGTCGCAGGCGCGGTGATCGAGCGAGATGTGCCCCAGCAATCCGTTGTAGAGGGTGCGCTCGAACAGATCCGCGTAGCTCGGATCGGTGGTGAGGGCGAGCATGCGCCAGTTCCACATGATGTTTCCCACGGCCTCGCACAGCTCGAACCCGTGGTTGATGTGGTCCTGCAGGCGCCCAAAGACCCCGACGGATATCGCGTATGGCTCGGGCGTGACCCGCTCGCCGATCCAATAGTCGGTCGCCAGCTGACCGATGATCTGCAGCTTGGCGCTGGTCATGTCCCGCCAGATCGCCGACAAGTGCTCCCAGAGCTCTGGGTCCGAGGTTTCGGCCAGCAGATCGGCCGCGCCGGCGGGTAGGTAGGTCTGGCGAACGACGTGACGGTTGAAGTGGCGCCAGCGCCCCTCGCCGGTGTCGGGGCCGATGATCGGGTCCTGCTGCCGCAGCAGCCCTACGAAGTGGTCGGCCAGCCGAAGGATCCGCTTCTCACCGGTGGCGCGGTACAGCTCGACCAGCGCCATCTCGATGCACGGGTGCTCGGCGAACGCCCGGCCTTCGAACTTCGAGGCGACGGCGTCGGCGATCGCCACGGCGACGTCGAGGAAGTCGGTCTCACCGGTCGCGCGGTGATGGGCGACGGCCGCCTGAATCAGATGACCGGGCGTCCCGAGCTGATACGAGCGCTCGAAGTCGTCGCCGTAGTACGCGGTCAGGAAGGCGTCGTTCTTGTGGGCGGCCACGATGCCGGTGACCAGCTCGTCCATCAGCTCGCGGATGGCCGGGTCGTCGTCCGACTGCAGGGTGTACGCGCAGGCCTCGACGACTTCCATGACGACAGCGCGCCAGGTCAACCGTATCCGTTGGCCGTTGCGCCCCTCGAAGGCGCGGCGCATCTTGTCCAGACCGTCGGCGACCAGGGAGTCATCGCCGGTGCGGGCCAGGTGCGCGAACTCGCGGAAGGGGGACACCTGATTGTCTTGATCGAGCCATTCGAGGAAGGCGAATATGCCCGCCTTGCGATTGGCGGCCATGTGCGGCTTCCAGAAGCCATCGCCCATCGTCACCGCCCGGATCGGAACCGGCCGCAGCAGCGCGTGCGGGCTGCCGCTGGTGTCAACTGCGCCGGCGTTCTCCCACGACGATGTCGATGCATTCGCGGCGGTCATGCTGGATGGATCCTCAAGCGAGCCGAAGCTGGGTCCGGCGCAAGTATGCCGCGCGCGTGGTCGGGAGGCCTGATCAGCGACGGCGAACCGGTTAGTGGCTCAGCCGACTCCCGCTTGGACGTCCAGCTCGGCGATCCGTTCCAGCGCCTCGCGCCAGACGTCCGCGGGGATCGGCGTCAGGGCCTCGTGGACGTTGGTCTCGATCTCGGAGACGGCCGTCGCGCCGGTGAGCACCATGTCGATCCACGGGTGAGCCAGGATGAACTGTGTGTTGAGGTGACGCAGCCCGACTCCACACTCGCGGCACCACTCCCACCACTCGTGCCCCAGCCGGAAGTCCTCGTCCGTGCACTTCCGCGGGAAGTCGCGCCAGCTGCGTGTGACCGCCTCGTCGCTGGTGACCGGCTGCAGGCCGCCCAGCCGCGCCGCGCCCAAGCCGAGCACGGGCGACTCGACATCGGTTTGGCCCAAGCGCCGCGTCGGAAGCTCTGCCACCGGATCCGACCTTCGCTTTGGTTCCGTACCCGTGCGGCCGCGCCAGGCAGTGCAGCCAGCGGCCGCTCGGGGGGTTCGGGCGCGATAGCGCCGGTACGGCCACGGCCCGAGTTGCCGGTCGTGGGATCGGCTGACACTGTGTGCATCGATCAATGCCCGGACGAGCCTGCCGGGACGCGAAGGAACGAGGTCGCGCCATGTGGGACAAGAGCGAATACGAGGTTCCCGAATCGCAGTTCCGCGAGCGGCTGTCGAAGGTCCGCGATTTCGCCGACTCCAACAACCTCTCGGCGGTCGTGGTCTACTCCGCGCCCCAGATTCACCAGTGGGCGCAGAGCGGGCACGTAGGCTACCTGACCAACTGGTCGAACCTAGACCGGCTGGTGGAGTCGATGGTGGTGGTGCCGCGGCAGGGCGAGCCGGCGCTGCTGTTCGCGGGCGTCGAGTACATGCTCGATCAGATTGAGGAGGTCTCCTGGATCGGGGACGTGCGGATGGTCAGCTCACCCGATCCGCGCCAGGTGTCCAGCTCGTACGACACGGATGTCGGCGGCGATCTGGCGGGCGGCGCCAAGACGTTCGGCGGAGCGACGGCGGACATCATCGAAGCCACCGGGTCGGGCGGGAAGCCGATCGCGATCGCCGGCCGCGAGCAGATCCCGATGGTGTTCTACAAGGATCTCGAATCGTCGATCGCGGCGGGGATCGCGGACGCGCCGGACATCGTGGAGGAGCTGCGCGCGATCAAGAGCCCCGAAGAGGTCGGCGTGCTCCGGCAGGTCGCGGGCGTATCGGATCGCTGCTACGAGGCGATGCTGGAAGCGCTGGAGGACGGCATGTGGGGCTACGAGCTCTCGGCCGCCATGGACCACGCGGGCAAACGCATCGGCGCCGATTTCATCTACAACACCATGCACAACGCGCCCGGCGGGGCGCTCGACGCGGGCCACCTGTCCATCAAGTCACACGCCTATCGCCTGCATGCCGGCGACTACATCAACGCCAACGCGTACATCATTCACAAGGGCTACTGGATCCAGTCGGCGCGCAGCGGGACCATCGGCGAGTCGTTCCCGGCGGGCGCGAGCCTGGTCGAACGCGATCTGGAGGCGCAGCAGGAGGTGCTGGCGGCGATCGAGCCGGGGCTCCCGATCGGTGAGCTGACCAAGATCGCCAGCGCGGCCGCCGAGCGCGCCGGGACCAGAGTCCAGGGCGGCCGGATCGGACACGGGCAAGGGCTGGACTACTCGGAGCAGCCGTTCCTGATGGCGGGCAGCGAGGAGACGCTCAAACCGGGCCACGTGTTCGTGCTGCACGTGGTGTTCGAGCTGCCCGGCACCAATCAGATCCTGCGGCCGATCGGGAACCTGTGCCACATCACCGACGACGGCGTGGAGGTGCTGGACACGTTCCCGTCAGCGCTGTTTCACGCGTAGGGGCGGGCCAGCGCTTGACGGGTGTGGCGCCAAACGAGACGGCTAGAATGGCCGCGACCAGAATCAGGCTGATGCCTTGATGTCGCGGGCGGTGCAGGCCGTGGATCGCAGGTCGCTGGCTACGGGTGCGCCTCCGCGCGCGGCGCCAGCGAGCGTAGGCCGGCGGCGGAGCGGCCGGGGCGACTGGTTCGGGTGGGGACATGGCCTCTAGGGGGCGTCGAAGCGGGCGCCGCCGGGGCCGGCCCGAGCTGTTCTGGGGACTCGTGGTGCTGGCCATCGTGGTCATCCTCGCCGCGGCCATCATCACGCGATCCGGCGAACCCTCGCAGGCCGACGGGCAGGCGCCGCCATTCACCCTCGAGTCCGCAAGCGGCGCCGAGGTGAGCCTATCCGGACTCCTCGATCAGCACGAGAAGGTGGTCCTGGTCTTCTACCGGGGTTTCTTCTGAGGGATCTGCCAGCAGCAGCTCGTGGAGCTGCAGGAGGCGTACGGGGAGTTGCGCGCCCTGAACACAGAGGTCGTCGCGATCAGCACGGATGTCCTCGGCGACGCGCGGGCGATGGCGGACCTCACGCAGGCGGAGTACCCGATCCTCGCGGACCCCGGCGGCCCGGTGGTCAAGAGCTACGGGGTCTTCAACCTGCTGGGCGACGGCGTCGCGGCGCCCGCCGCGTTCATCGTCGGGCGTGACGGCGGCATCGAATGGCGGCAGGTGGGAACGAACATTGCCGACCGTCCGACCACCGCGGACCTCGTGGAGCGGGTGCGCGAGCTTCGAGGGTAGGGACGTGGTTGCGTCCGTCGGACCCTGGCGGGTCCGTTCGAAGTCGCCCGGGCGCGCCCCAGGGTTGTGTGCAGACTGGGGACATCATTTACACGTGTTCGGAGACATGGTTTACACCTCGGGAGGCGCTGGGAGTTGGTGAGCAGTACCGTGGAATATCCCTGAACCGGAAGCGAGGTTTCGCGCTTCCCACAGGAGGCGAGTCGGCGGGCGGTGATGGGACAATACCGGCGCTTGGTGGCCGACTTGGAGTTGCGGACATGCCCGAGGTCGATCGCGAGAAGTTTCTGCGTGACGGCTATCTGATCCTTCGCGGGATCGTTTCCCCGAGCGAACTGGAGCCGCTGCGCGCCAGCTACGAGACGCTGCTCGACCGGCAGCGCCGGATCTGGGCGGACGAGCGGGGGCCGGACGATCCGCCCGGCGGCGTGTGGGAGACCGCGCCGCAGCCGCGCATCGTCAACACCGAAAAGCTGATCGATGCCGACACGGCCGACGCCGTGGAGGTCTGGCTGTCCGACCGCACCCGCGGCGTGGCCGACCAGTTGTTGAGCCGGCCGCAGGCAGCGGTGGCCCAGATGATGATGATGGCCAACCCCGCCCGCGACCACGGTCCGGCGAACTGGCACCGCGATGTGCACCCGGTCGACATGGGGCCGATGAGCTCGATGCAGGCCGCGCTGGCGGAGCACGGTCCGACGTATATCCAGTGGAACATCCCGCTGTATGACGACCGGGTTCTGTGGGTGGTGCCGGGCAGCCACACGCGACTCAACACGGACGAGGAGAACCGGGCGCTGCTGGAGGATGCGCGTGCGCCAGTGCCGGGCGGGATTCGGGTGGAGCTGGAGGCGGGCGATGCGGTGGTCTACATCAACTACTTGCTGCACTGGGGCAGCGACTACCGCGCCCAGCCACAGCGGCGCACGATCCACGGCGGCCACACGATCTTCTCGGCATGGGAGCAGGACGACCTGGGGTTCACGCGGCACCTGTCGCCAGAGTCGCGCGAGCGGTTCGAAGGCTGGGCGGCGCGTTCAGACGATCTGAAAGATGCGACCGAACGCTGCCTGCGCGCCGTGCTCGACGGGGATCGGGCCGCGTACCTGGACGGTCTCGAGGCGCTGCATCCCGGCGCTGGTCCGGCCGGGAAACTGATTCTCACGATCTGGCTGTGCAAGGCGGCGACGGTTATCCAACTGCTGAAACGGCCCGACCACGCGGGCATCGCGGATGACCTGCATAGCCGCGCCCAAGGCCCGCACCCGATCACGCTGAACTGGGGGCCCAGGTTCGCGCAGCGGTTCACCGAGGTCGAGTCGGACGCGATCTGGCGTGGGTTCGCGGCGCTAGAGGCGCGCCTGGCGGCGGCGGGTGGGGATTTCGTGCCGGGCTACCAGTCCGGCCCGATCCCGTACTACGTGGACGAGCTGGCCGACCCGATCACGCTCGACGAGTTCCTCGCCACCTGGAACGGGTCGGGTTAGGGGACAGCGAGTGGCCCGCGCCCGGCTCACCGATCGGCGACCTTGCAGCCCGACGGCACCTCCTGAATAGTCCCACCACCCGAATAGTCCGGCTCATAGCAGACGGAGAAATGGTACTCCAGGCGTTTGGCCGGCGCGCCGGTGCGATCCGCGGGGTCCCGCTCGACGAGTTCCAGCACAAAGCTGGTGTCGCCGACGACGGCGGGCCGGAACTCCAGCACTTTCGTCGCCACCGCGGGGTCGCCGATCAGATCGCCGGTCTCGAAGGCCAGCCGATCGTTGACCTTGTACCATTCCACCAGAAGCCGGTCCGGCTTGGTCGCGAAGCGCCAGCGCAGCGACGAGGCGTCGTCGCCCTCCAGCGTGAGCATCACACCCTTCTTGTCCAGCAGACCGATATCGGCTTGGAACGTCGGGGCCTGGATCGTCCGGCCGGCGTCGGCCTCGGTGAGAAGCAGGTCGGCCTCTTTCGCCATCTCGCCGGTCGCCACGGAGAATTTTCCGGGCTGCTCGCCGACCACGCTCTCGCCGCACGCGCTTAGAACGGCGACGGCCATCATCGCCGCCAGCCCGAGCATCCATCGTCGGCGCCACAGTCGCATTGCCGGGCCTCCTGGTTGCAACGCTTTCGCCAGCGGCCAAGCCGGCCGCTGCACCGGATCAGAATAGCGCCCGATACACCTCCGCCCAGCCGCAGGCGGCTACGGGCTCGCCCTCACTCGGTCCCAGGCTGCGCGCAGCGCCAGCCACTCGAACTCTCCCAAGCGAGCCTGGCGGCCTACGTGGCGGCGGTCTTGAGCTGATCGCGGAGGGTGGTGATCTGGTCGCGGAAGGTGGCGGCTTTCTCGAATTCGAGCGCGTCGGCGGCGAGGCGCATCTGGCGCTCGAAGTCTTTGATCAGCTGGGCGATCTCGACCTTGGACAGCTCGTCAACCCGGTGAAAGCCAAGCTTGTATTCGGGTGAGTCCTCGGCCGCGCGCGCGATGCCGGCCTTGCGCTCCTCCTCGACCACACGCTCGCGGATGTCGTGCAGCGCCTTGACGATCGAGACCGGCGTGATGTCGTGCTCGGCGTTGTATTCGATCTGGAGGCTGCGGCGCCGGTAGGTCTCGTCGATCGCCCGCCGCATGCTGTCAGTCACCCGGTCGCCGTACATCAAGACCCTGCCGTTCACATGGCGGGCGGCGCGGCCGATGGTCTGGATCAAGGACGTGTCGGCGCGCAGGAAGCCCTCCTTGTCGGCGTCCAGGATCGCGACCATCGAGACCTCCGGCAGGTCGAGCCCCTCGCGCAGCAGGTTGATGCCCACGACGACGTCGTAGACGCCGCGCCGCAGGTCGCTGAGGATCTCGACGCGGTCGAAGGTGTTGATCTCCGAGTGCAGGTAGTGGACCTTGATCCCGATCTCGGCGAGGTATTCGGCCAGATCCTCGGCCATGCGCTTGGTGAGCGTGGTGACCAGCACGCGCTCGTGCGACTCGACGCGCTTGTGAATCTCGCCGATCAGGTCGTCGATCTGGCCCTCGGTGGGGCGGACCTCGATGCCGGGGTCCACCAGGCCGGTGGGCCGGACGATCTGCTCGACGATCTGCTCGCTGTGCTCGTACTCGTACGGGCCGGGCGTGGCCGACATGAAGACGGCCTGGTTGATGTGCTGCTCGAACTCTTCGAACGAGAGCGGGCGGTTGTCGAAGGCCGACGGCAGGCGGAAGCCGTATTCGACCAGCGCCTGCTTGCGGCTGCGGTCGCCGGCCAGCATGCCGCGCACCTGCGGCAGGGTGGCGTGGGACTCATCCGCCACGATGATCGCGTCGTCGGGCAGGTAGTCGAGCAGCACCCAGGGCGGCCGGCCGGGCTCACGGCCGCTGAGGTGACGGCTGTAGTTCTCGATGCCGAGGGTGGCGCCGGTCTCGCGCAGCATCTCCAGATCGAAGTTGGTGCGCTGGCGCAGCCGCGCGGCCTCGAGCACTTTGCCCTCGGCGTCCAGCTTGGCGCCGTGCTCCTCCAGCTCGGCCTCGATCAACTTGATCGCGGAGACGAGCTTCTCGGCCGGCGTGACGTAGAACCGCGCCGGGTAGATGGTGGTCTGTTCGAGCTCTTGCAGGATCTCGCCGGTGAGCGGCTCGAGCTGGACGATGCGCTCGAGCTCGTCGTCCCAGAACTCGAACCGCAGCGCGAAGTCGTCGTAGGCGGGCCAGAGCTCGATGACGTCGCCGCGCACGCGGAAGCGGCCGCGCTCGAACGCGCCGTCGTTGCGCTGGTACTGCAGGCCGACGAAGCGGCGCAGCAGGCGGCGGCGCTCGTACTGGTCGCCGACGGCGAGCTTCAGGCTGACGTCGCCGTAGTCCTCGGGCGAGCCGATGCCGTAGATGCAGGAGACGGTGCAGACGATGATCACGTCGCGGCGCTCGAAGAGCGAGCGGGTGGCCGACAGCCGCAGCTTGTCGATCTCCCAGTTGATGTCGGTCTCTTTCTCGATGTAGGTGTCGGTCCGCGGGATGTAGGCCTCGGGCTGGTAGTAGTCGTAGTAGCTGACGAAATACTCGACCGCGTTGTGCGGGAAGAACTCGCGGAACTCGGTGGCGAGCTGGGCGGCCAGGGTCTTGTTGTGCGCGAGCACCAACGCCGGGCGCTGGACCTTCTGGATGACGCTGGCGATGGTGAAGGTCTTGCCCGAGCCGGTGACGCCGAGGAGCGTCTGCGCCGAGTAGCCGAGCTCGAGGCCTTCGGTGAGCTGCTCGATGGCGCGCGGCTGTCCGCCGGCCGGCTTGTAGGGCGCGCTGAGCTTGAAGCCGGCCGGGGCGTCGGTGCGCGGGACGGTTGCCATCAAGGAGAGACGGTGGGTGGGGCGGTCAATTCTAGGATGGCGGGGACGCGGGAATGGTTCGGGGCAGGGGTGCTTGCGGGCTCGCGGAGGCCCCCCTCACTCCGTCGCTGGGAAATCCCGACCTGAAGGTCGGGCCACCACGTTGCCCGACGCGCGCTAGAAGTTGGTGTAGGAGCCGTCGCGGCGGTGCAGGTGCATGCTGGACCAGAACTCGAAGGGCTGGTCTTTGATGGCGTCCACATCGATCTCGATGCCGAGCCCGGGTCCGTCCGGCACCGGATACCAGACGCCCTCCAGCCGCGGCTGTTCCAGGACGATCTCGTCCAGCTCGGGCCATTGCCGTTCGGTGGACCGATCCTCCAGCCACGCGAAGTTGGGGACGGCGGCGCCGAGATGGAGGTGCGCAGCGGTCCCGACCGGCCCCGAGGGGTTGTGCGGCATGAGATCGATGTAGTGCGCCTCGCACCAGCCCGCGACTTTCATGAATTCGGTGAAGCCGCCGATGTTAAGGATGTCCATCCGCGCGAAGTTGGTCAGGCCTTCTTCGATGTACGGCAGCGCCTGCCATTTGCTGGCGAACTCCTCGCCGATGGCGAAGGGGATGTCGGTGAGACGGCGGAGCTCGGCGTAGGCGGCCGGCGTCTCATCGCGGATCGGCTCTTCCAGAAAGTCGAGCGTGCCGGGGGGCATGCGCTGGCAGAACGAGGCCGCCTCGGCAACGCTGAGCCGGTGGTGGTAGTCGATGCCGAGCACTGGGTCGCCGCCCACGGCTTCCCGCAGCCGGGTGAGCCACTTGGCGGTCTCGGCAAGGGACTCGCGAGGCTCGAACAGGCTCGGGTCGCCGCCGCTGGGCCGATCCACCCAGGCTGAGCGAAAGACCGACCAGCCTTCGTCGATGCGGCCGAGGACCTCATCGATCATCTCCGGCCCCGGGCGATTGATCATCGTGATGAAACACGGAATGTAGTCGCGGTGCTTGCCGCCGAGCAGCTCATAGACGGGGACGCCGAGCTTGCGGGCGACGAGGTCGTGCAGCGCGATGTCGATGGCCGATATGGCGGACGTGAGGATGCGCCCGCCCTCGTAGTACTGGCCCCGATACATGTGCTGCCAGAGCGCCCCGCGGCGCATCGGGTCCTTCCCCAGCAGGAACTCGCAGAAATGGCGTACGGCGCCGTCCACGGCAAGCGAGCGGGTTCCGACGCCGGCCTCCCCCCATCCGTAGTAGCCATCGTCGCTCTCGACTCTGAGGAAGCAGAGGTTGACGTCACCCACCCGAGCGGTATACGAGCTGATGTCGGCGATCTTCATGGCCGCGGGACCTCCGGCACTGGGGACCTACGGGAGGATACGGGGTGCCGCGTCGGCGCGTGCGCGCGGCGGCCCGGGCGCCGACCGATACCCATGGCTCGAGGCGCGCGCCGCGGCCGGGCCGAAGCGTGGCCTATCCGCTCGACCCTTCGTCGTGGTCGTCGCCGGCGGTGTGGATCAACTCCATCTCGGCCCAGACGGATTCCGGGCCGGCCTCGGGAACGCGCTCCAGGTAGCCGGCCATCAGCAATTGCCACTCCTGCACGCGCGGGTGCGCGTCTTCAGGTGGACGTGACGCGTCTGGAATCTGGAAGTTGTCGGTGGTCTCCATGTACATGAACAGCCGCCGACCGAGGAGAAAGATCCGGGCTTTGCCGACCCCGATCCGCCGCGAGTGCTCCAGCACCTCGGGCCAGGCGTCGGCGTGGTAGGCCTTGTAGCTCTCGATTGCCTCGGGGTCGTCGCGCAGATTGGCCGTGTAGCCGCGGCTCTGCATACCGGGTCCTCATTGAGGTCTCCAGCGCCGGCATGAGGGTACAGCGGGGATCGATGGCGCAGGCCGACGCCGGGCCGGTTCAGCGGAGCCCGCGACGACGGACGGTGAGCGACAGGTCCTTCGAACGGCTTTCGACGGTCCGGTGCCCATGAGATTCCTCGGCTTCGCCTCGGAATGATATGAGGGGTGGCTCAGGGTGACGTCCGGTGGTACGGCCCCTTCGACAGAGCCTGCCGAAGGGCTCAGGGTGCACGGTTCGACTAGGGCCGCCCCGAGCCGGAATGACCAGAGGGTGCGCGGCTTAGACCCCCGGACGCTCCTCGGGTTCTCGAGATTCGCCCTCGTCGGCCGATTCGGACTCACCGCGTTTGATTGCGCCCTGCACCGTCTCGCCGGCCGATTCGGACTCACCGCGTTTGATTGCGCCCTGCACCGTCTCGCCGGCCCGCGCCGCCACCTGGCCGGCCGTGGACGCGGCGGTCGATGCCAGGTCCTGCGCCCGACGACGGCGCAAGGGATCACGAAAGTACCGGAAAGCGGCGGTCCCAATGCCAACCAGCGCACCAAGGATCGCCAAGCGCTTGATAATCGATCCGATGAACCGCATGGATGACCTCCAGGCCCGGGGTTGCGGCACGGTGCCCGACGACGCGCTGTCCGGGCAGCCTTTTGAGATTAGGGAACCGGGCGGCGATCCACAAGCGCACGCGAAGCACGTCGACGGCGGCGGCGCTGGAGATGCGGTCACCAAGCTCGCGAACGGGCGCGGCGATCACGCGGACGGCGCGTCCGTTCGGCTTAGACGGTCGTAGTAGCCGCGGCGCCAGTACACGAGCGGCGCGTCGCCGTTCACCGCTCCCTCAACGGCGTTCCCGATCACGATGGCGTGGTCGCCGTGCTCAGCGATGAACGAGCGGCGGCAGACCAGGGTCGCAAGCGCGCCGTCTAGAACGGGCGTGCCGTCTCCCCAGCCTGTGTGGGCGCAGCGGTCGAACTTGTCGGCGACCTTCGACGCGAAGAGGTCGGCGAGGTCCGATTGATCGGCGCCGAGGAGGTTGACGGCGAAGTGCGAGCCCTCGGTGAGCGCCCGGTAGCTGCTGGAGGTGCGGTCGATGCTGACCAGGACCGACGGCGGGTCGCCCGAGTACGAGGCGATCGACGTGACCGTGAGCCCGCGCGGCGTCCCGTCGGGATCGAGCCCGGTGACGACCGCCACGCCCGACGCAAGCGACGCCATCGTGTCCTTGAACACCCGTTCGATGTCGGTGCCGTCGAGCTTCGGCTCGCTCATGGGGTGGGCTCCCCTCGTTCGCTCAGATCCGGGGCAGCTCGTCCACCGGGCCGGCGGCCGGCCGCGATGGAGGCGAGAAGGGCTCGATCATACTGTGACCGCTATTCCTTCATTGCGCCGATGATCTCGCGGACCATGGCGTTGCCGTCGCCGAACAGCATCACGGTGTTCGGGTTGGCGAACAGCTCGTTGGGGATGCCGGCGAATCCGGGACTGAGGCTGCGCTTGATCACCATGACGGTGGCGGCCTTGTCAACGTCGACGATGGGCATGCCGTAGATCGGGCTGCCGACCTCGTCCCGCGCGGCGGGATTGACGACATCGTTGGCGCCGATGACGAGGGCGATGTCGGCCTGCGGCAGCATGCCGTTGCTCGCGTCGAGATCAAGCAGCTGGTCGTACGGAATGTCCGCCTCGGCCAGCAGCACGTTCATGTGGCCGGGCATGCGTCCGGCGACCGGGTGGATGGCGTAGCGGACCTCGCCGCCGCGCTCCTGGACCAGATTGGCGAGATCGCGCACGGCGTGCTGCGCCTGGGCAACGGCCATGCCGTAGCCGGGCACGACAACCACCAGGCGGGCGGTCTCGAAGATCAGGGCGGCTTCCTCCGCGCTCGCGCTCCTGACCCGGCCCTCGTACATGTCGGCGGCGGATGGGCCGCCCTCGGCCGGGGCGAGCGCGGTGAACAGGACCTTCCGGACCGAGCGGTTCATCGCGCGGCTCATGATGGCGGTGAGGATCAGCCCGGAGGCGCCCACCAGCGCTCCGCTGATGATCAAGGCGTTGTTGCCCAGGACGAAGCCGGTCGCGGCGGCCGCCAGGCCGGAGAACGAGTTGAGCAGCGCGATGACGACCGGCATGTCGGCGCCGCCAATGGGAACCGTGAGCAGCACGCCGACCACGGCCCAGACGCCGAGCAACGCCCAGAACGCCCACTGGATCGACGAATCGTAGATGAAGACCCCGACCAGGGCCGCGCCGCCGAGTGCGAGCGCGGCGGTGAGGACGCGCAGCCCGAGCGTCCCGCGCGGCTGCCAGCGCATGATTTCCTGGAGCTTGGCGAAGGCGACCATGCTGCCAGCGAACGTGGTGATCCCGATGACCGCGCTGAGCGCGCTGGACGCCGAGAGCTGGGCGAGCGGAACCGCGCCAACGGTCGTCGGCGCGACGACCGCCGTGCCGGCGACGAGCGCCGAGGCGGCCCCGCCGAATCCGTTGAACGAGGCCACCAGCTGCGGCATGGCGGTGAGCTGCACGCGCACGGCCAGCACCGCGCCAATGGCCGCGCCCACGATCAGGCCGATGATGATCAGCTCGAAGCCGATGATCTTGCGGTCGATCAGCGTCGCGAGCACAGCCAGCAGCATGCCGACGGCGCCGAGCAGATTGCCGCGTCGAGCCGTTCGCGGCGACGCCAGCCCGCGCAGGCCCAGGATAAAAAGCGTGGCCGCGACGACGTAGGCCGCGTTGATCAGGCTGACGGTCACCGGCTAGCGCTTCCGCGGCTTGAACATCGAGAGCATTCGATGGGTGACGAGGAAACCGCCGACGGCGTTGATGGTGGCCAGCACGAGCGCGACAACGCCGAGCACGGCCGCGAGGGTGCTGGCCTGCGCGCCGGCGGCGATGATCGCGCCCACGATGGTGATCCCCGAGATCGCGTTCGCGCCCGACATCAGCGGCGTGTGGAGCGTCGGGGGCACTTTGGTGATGACCTCGAATCCCACGAACCCCGCGAGGATGAAAACGGTCAGCAGGATGATGAACTGGTCCACGGCTCAGGCCTCGCCGAGGCTCTTGCGGACCATCGGATTGACCAGCTCGCCCCGGTGCGCAACCAGCGTGGATCGCACGATCTCGTCCTCCTGATCGAAGGTCAGCTCGCCGTCTCGTATCAGCAGCTGGACGAAGGAACTGATGTTGCGGGCGTACATCTGGCTCGCGTGGACCGGCACCTCGGCGGCGAGCTGGATCGGGCCGATGATAGTGACCCCGAACCGCTCGACCGTGCGGCCGGGCTCGGTGAGCTCGCTGTTGCCGCCGCGCTCCGCGGCGAGGTCGACGATGACGGCGCCCGGCCGCATGCGCTCGATGCTGGCG
Source organism: Chloroflexota bacterium (assembly GCA_965247475.1). Lineage (GTDB taxonomy): Bacteria > Chloroflexota > UBA11872 > UBA11872 > UBA11872. The sequence continues at coordinate 568,789 of OZ252016.1, read as the reverse complement.
GCGGAGATCAACTTGGGCGCGTCGCGGCCGGGCACGAGCGCGGTGGTTATCACGGCGTCGGCCTGGCTCAGGCGGTCGGAAAGCAGCGCCTCCTGGCGCTCGTAGAAGTCGTGGGCCTGGGCGGTCGCGTAGCCGCCGGCGTCCTCGGCCTGTCCGGCTTCGAGCTCAAGCGCGACGAAGTTCGCGCCAAGGCTCTCCACCTGCTCCTTCACGGCCGGTCGTACGTCGTACGCATCCACCACCGCGCCGAGCCGGCGCGCGGTCGCGATGGCCTGCAGCCCGGCGACGCCCGCGCCGAGCACGAGCACGCGCGAGGCGGTGAGCGTGCCGGCGGCCGTCATCATCAGCGGAAACAAACGCGGCACCGCCTGCGCGGCCAGAATCACCGCACGGTAGCCAGCCAGGGTGGCCATGGAACTGAGGGCGTCCATGCTCTGTGCGCGCGTGATGCGCGGCATCAGCTCCATGGCGAAGGCGGTCAGGCCGTGCTGTGCCACCTCACGCATGGCCGGATTCCCGAGCGGATCGAGCAGACCGACGAGCGCCGCGCCCGCGCGCATCGCCCGAAAGCCATCGCCCCCGAGCAAGCCGCGCACCGTGGCGACCACGTCGGCGCCGGCGAGCAGCTCGGCCCGATCGGCCACCATCGCGGCACCACGATCGGAGTACTCGGCATCGGTGATGTGCGCGCTCATCCCGGCGCCGGCCTCGATCGTTATGTCAAACCCGGCCTCGATGAGGTTGGGGAGCACGAGCGGAACGAGCGCGACCCGATGCTCGCCGACATCCGGCTCTTTGGGTACCGCCAGCGTGGGCATGGTGACCTGACGCTCAACACGGGAAAACCGCGCCATCGTACCGCCCCTCGATCGCCGCGAGGCGAACGTCAGCGAGGCCCGCGCACCCGGCGCCGCCGACCACAAGCCGGACCATGACCCTCTTGTCGACGACGATCAGCGGCGGCCGGCGTTTCGCATCTCATTGAGCGCCGGCTCGCTCAGGTCGATCGGTCCCAAGCCCTCGTGCCGCCGCGCGATCCGGTCCAGCAGCGCCTGCGCGTCCACCGGGGCGGAGCAAACCGAGGCGGTCAAGCGCGCAAGGATCTCCCCGTTCAGGCTGCGGTGGTTGCGGGCGGCGGCGGCTTTCAGCTCCCGGTGCACGTGGTCGGGAATTCCCCACAGCGCGAGGTGCGGCATGGCTGCTTTCCGAGGTCTGATGTCAGAACGACGTCATGACCGTCGTAGCGGCGGCGAAGGGCACAGGCCACGTGGGACGCATGGCCGGTAGCGCGCCCCCTCGGACTCCGACGCTCGCCGGAGGGAGGGCGCGGCGCCGATCGAAAGGACCCACACCAGGAATCTGGTTGGATGGGACGATCAACGTGCTACTGTCGGATGTCGGACTTCGGGCCGGCGGACCCGCCGCCATGTTCCGGTTTCGACGTGAATTGTAGGCATAGCTGCCGCCGGCCAGGGTGTTGTGCGGCATCAAGGACAACGCGGTGCGGGTCCGCGGCAGGGTTTGGGTGAATGGAAATCTACGTGGGGAATCTCCCCTATCACACGACCGAGGACGACTTGCAGGGCGCGTTCGGCGAGCACGGTGAAGTGACGCGCGCCACGATCATCAAGGATCGCGACACCGGTCAGTCGCGCGGCTTTGGCTTCGTCGAGATGATCAACAGCGACGAGGCGCGCGTGGCGGTCGAGGCGCTGAACGGCTCCGATCTTGGCGGCCGGACGCTCACGGTGAACGAGGCGCGACCGCGACAGCCGCGTTCCGGCGGCGGCGGCGGCGGCTACGGCGGCGGCGGGGGCGGGGGCGGGGGCGGACGCTACTAGGCGCGCACCAGCACTCCAGAGGTCATCACAAGCCCCGGGGAAACCCCCGGGGCTTTTGCCATGCGGTGGGCGGCTCCTTCGACAGGGTCTGCCCGGAGCCACACCGCTACCGTGCCCCTTCGACAGAGCCTGCCCTGAGCCTGCCGAAGGACTCAGGGTGCACGGTTCGACAGGGATGTGCGTTCGGCGGGCGCTAGTCGCGGGTGGCGGCGCGGACGATGGTCCATACGCGATCGAGCAGCTGGAGATCCTGACCGGGGCCGTCCAGCGGGATCAGCTCGCGCCGATTCGCGTTCATGTGGAGCCAGGCGAGGACGATGCCGCACTCGGTCGGCGTGGGCCGCCGGTCGGGCTGATCGGCGCGGTCGAGCAGCGCCGCCATTGCGCGGCGCACGTCGGCGCGCCCGGGCCGGTCCAGTGTCTCGACGGCGCGAACGCCTCCCGCCTCGACCAATGCCAGGTCCGCCGCATTCGGCTCGGCGCCGGGAGTGACGAGGAGCGCCTGCCCGCCGCCGAGCCCTCCGCGGATGGGTCGCCGGACCACGCGCGAGGCGCGCAGGCGGCGCGCGACCTCATCGAGTTCGGTCTGCGGCGCCCGCGCCCCCTGCACGATCGCCAGGGCCGCGTCGCGTCCACGGCTGATGAACGCCGCGCCCGCGTCGCGGCGCCAGCCCGCGACGCGCTTGTCACGGCTGCGGATCGACGGAAGACCGAAGATGCGCCGCACGGCACGGGCCACGAGCCGGGCGTCGCGGCTGGTGCGGTACGGGCCGGCGTAGTCACCGTCGTCGTCCCGATCGGCGCGGGCGGCGGTGACGACCGCCGCCGCGGGCGGTCCGATTCGGATGAAGCGGGTGCCCTCGCGCCACTGCCGTTGCACGTTGTAGAGCGGGGCGAGCTGTTCGATCAGCTCGGCCTCGCGGGTCAGCGCCGCCAGCTCGGACCCGGTGGTCTCCCAGTCGATGCGCTCGATCTGCTCGACCATGCCCGCCTGACGACGCAGGAACCCGTCCGAATCGGTGAAGTGGCTCCGCACGCGGCGCTGGAGCGAAACGGTCTTGCCGACGTAGAGCGTCCGGCCGCCGGGCTCACGGAACATGTACACGCCCGGCGCGGGCGGCAGATTGCGCGAGGCCCAGCGCGCCAGCTCCTTGGCGCGGCGCGGCATTCGCCCCTCGGGCCCGGCCTGGGCGGCCAGCGCCCTGAGCGCCTCCAGCGTCGTGACGTCGCGTTGCCGCGCGCGCTCGAGCAGGTCGAGGAGGAGCTTGGCCGTCACCTGGGCGTCCGCCAGGGCGCGGTGGCTTGGGGACTCCTCGATCCCGAGCGCGGCCAGCGCGGCCGAGAGTCCCAGTGCCTCGACCTGGGGGGCGAGGGCGGCGATCAGCTCCATCGTGTCGAGCCCGTCGCCGGGGAACAGCGGCCGCGACGCCCAGACGGCCTCGCGGTTCAGATGGCCCAGATCGGTCGGCAGGTTGTGCGCAACCAGAACCGCTCCGTCCTGGAATTCGCGGAACTCGTCGAGCACCCGCTCGATCGGCGGCGCCCCTTCGAGCATCCCGGCGGTGATTCCCGTGTAGCGGGTGACGAAGCGCGAAACCCGGCCCGAGATGCGCACGAGCGAGTCATAGCGCGACAGGACGACCCCGCCGCGCACGCGCTCGGCGCCCACCTCGAGGATGCGATGGCGACCGCCGTGGCCGCCGTTGGTCTCGAGATCAAAGACGACGAACTCCACGTCGTCGATCGGTGAGCCGCGGCGCGACCATTCGGTGAGCGCCCACTGACCGGCGCCGTCGCGCTGGAGGCGATCGTCGGCGGCCAGGCGAGGCTCCAGCGATCGGCAGCCAGCGTCGACAGGCCCGGATTCGACGTGCAGGACTTGGCGCGCGAGCTGGGTGAGCGCAAGCGGGCGGCCGGCGCGTCGCAGCGCCAGCACGGCGGCCTCGACCAGCGCGCTGCGGCGGCCGGAGACCGGGTCCCCCGCCACCGCCTCGGCGGAACTGACAGCGGCATCGGGGCGTATCACGCGTCTATCGCTTGCGCCCGCCCAATACCAGCGATCCGAACAGTCCCACGACGCTTACGATAAGGGCGCCCAACAAGGTGGCCCCCACGCTCTGAATCTGAATCTGCTCGACCACCAGCGAGGCGATCCAGAACACGCCGGCGCTGAGAATGAAGTGGGACAGTCCGAAGGTCAGGATTCCGAGCAGGCAGGTGAGCGGCTTGAGCACGAGCTCAATGGCGGGCCGCACGTAGGCATTGGCGATCGCGAGCACGACGGCGAACGAGAGCACCGCGATCCAGTATTCAGTCGAGCCCTGGTCGGGAAAGCGGATGCCATCGGGCACCACCGCCGTGACCGCGACGACCGCGAAGAAAGTGGTGACGAGCCGCGCGAGGAGGAAGCGGGCCTCACGCGTCACGTGCGCGGCCTCGCCGACGCGGACGGCCGCGCATCCCTACGTGCGGCGTCACCCAGTGTCGGTGCTCCTGACCTCCACGCCCGCGAGCTGCTCGAGCGGCTTGAAGATGGCGGCGGCGTCCAGATCACCGTAGCCCATGGTACGCGCCTCCTGGTAGAGCTGGTCGGCCAGCGTGGTCGCCAGCAAGCGCACATTGCTCTCACGGCCCAGATCGAGTGCGAGCCCGAGATCCTTCAGGAGCAGCTCCACGGCGAAGTTGGCGCTGAAGTCGCCTTTCAAGACCAGGCCGGGAAGGTCGACCTCCATCGCACGGCTGGCGGCGAAGGCGCCCATGAGCGTGGTGTAGAGCTGCGCGGGGTCGATGCCGTTCTTGACCGCGAGGACGAAGGCCTCGGCGTTGGCGGCGCGCACGCCCGCGATGATCATCTGGTTAGCGAGCTTGGCCACGCATCCGGCGCCCACCGGTCCGAAGTGCTGAATGTTGCCGCCGATGATGTCGAGCAGCGGGCTGCCGTGTTCGAAGTCCTCGACGGCGCCGCCGACGAACATCGCGAGCGTTCCGGCCTCGGCGCCGCCGGGGCCGCCGCTCACCGGCGAGTCGAGATAGCCGATCCCCTTCTCGGCGGCCGCGGCCGCATGCCGTCGCGCGGTGTCGGGGCCGTTGGTACCAAAATCAATCCACAACTGGCCGTCGGGCGCAGTCTCGATGGCGCCGTTCTCGCCTAGGAGCACCGCATCGGAGTCCTCGGGCTTGGGCAGGTTGACGCAGAGGACCTCCGCCTCGGCGGCGGCCTCGGCCGGCGATCCGGCGGCGGTTCCGCCCTCCGCCACGAAGGCGTCCACTTTTGCGCGACTGCGGTTGTGGACGATCAAGTGGTGGCCGGCGGCACGGAAGTTCGTGGCCATAGGGAGGCCCATCTTGCCGAGGCCAATGAAACCGACTCGCATGCGAGGCTCCTCCCGCTGATCCGGCACGTGGCGCGACACCCCATGGTGACCCCGATGACGCCGGTGTGTCGAGCGGCGCGGGCGAGGCGACGGCAGCGCTGGACCCCTCACCCTAACCCTCTCCCGCCGGAGACCTTTGCATAACCCCGGTGGCTCGCCACAATCGGCCCGGAGGGCAGCGCTGAGGGAAGGGTAGCCATGCACCGCACCGTGAGTGGGGGGTCGTTCGTGGAGGCGCTACTGCCGGAGCGGCTGGGGCGGAACGCGAAGCTGGAGCGGCTGGACGCGGTGGTTGACTGGACGCCGTTGGCGGAGGTGGTCGCGGGCATCCACGCCGCGCCCGCCGGCCGTCCCAGCTACCCGCCGCTGGTGATGGTGAACGTGCTAGTGCTGCAGCAGTGGTACGGGGCCTCCGACGAGGCGATGGAGGAAGCCCGGTGGGACCGGGTCTCGTTCAAGCGGTTCGTGGGGCTGGGGCTGGAGGACGACGCGCCGGACCACTCGACGATCAGCCGCTTTCGGACGGCCGTGACGGAGCGCGGGCTGGCCGGGCGGCTGTTGCAGGCGGTGAACCGCCAGTGGGAGGCGCGCCGGTTGCTGGTGAAGCAGGGCACGCTGATCGACGCGACGCTCGTAGCGGCGCAGGCGCGGCGGCCGTCGATGCGGGAGCGGCCGGGGGCCCGGAGCGCGACCGACCCGGAGGCTGGATGGACGCGCACAGGAGGCCGAGCGCACTTTGGCTACAAGGCGCACCTCGGGGTGGATGCGGGGTCCGGGCTGATCCGAGCGGCGGTGCTGACGCCCGCCAACGTGAACGAGACGGAGGTGGCGGACGGGTTGGTGAGCGGCGATGAGGCGGCGGTCTATGCCGACAAGGCCTACGAGTCGAAGGCCCGCCGGCAGCGGCTGCGGGCGCAGGGCATCAACGACCGGATCATGCACCGCTCGCACAAGCACCAGGCGCAACTGCCGTACTGGCAGCGGCGCCGGAACGCGCTGATCGCCCGCGCGCGGGCACCGGTGGAGCGGGTGTTTGGGACGCTGAAGCGATCCTACGGCTATCGGCGCGTGCGCTACCTGGGGCTGGAGCGCAACGCCACGGAGTTCTTCTTCAAATGCCTGGCCTACAACCTGCGCCGGGCGGACCGGTTGCTGGCCGCCGCGCCCGCGTGTCCCTAGGAGGCCTGCGCCCTCGGCCGGGCAATGACCGGCGCGCGGCGGGGCCGGGGGCGGCTGAGCAGCCAGAACCACCCGTCCGGTCGCTTCCCCGGTGGACGGCCCCCCTCAAGACCGGCTAGGGCGCATTACGCAAAGGTCTCCGACGGGCGAGGGAACTCGTCAAGTCCGGGGGGGGGCGTGAGATTCCTCGCCTTCGGCTCGGAATGGCATTGGGAGTTCAGCTCGAATGACATTGGGAGTTCAGCTCGAATGACAGGAGGGCCGGGTGGCTAGGTTGCGAGCGTCACGGAATCTTCGCCGAACGCGCGCGCCAGTTGCTCCAGCAGCGCGTCGCTGGGGTCAACGGTGCGCGGCCAGCGCAGACGCGTGGCCTCGTTGGGCTCGCGGAGCACGTGCAGCTCGAGCGGCAAGTCGCCGGCGTGCCGCCCGGCGGCCTCGTCGAGCCGCCGCAGCAGGTCGAGGTCGAAACTGGGATCAGGGCTCCGTCGGAGCAGGACCACGACGGCGCGGGCGCCGTTCTCGTGCGAAGCGTCAGGCGCCGCGGGACGATCGGAGGCTTCGACCGCATCCGCTCCGTTGTCCGCCATCTCCGGATGCGACTCCGAGCCGTTATCCGCGGGCAAGGGCTCCGAACCGGCGGACTGGGCCTCGAGCGCGCCGGCAACGGCCTGGGCGCGCTCGACCGCTTGCGCATGAGCGGGCTGGCGGTCGTCCGGCTCGATCGGCAGCGGGGTGGGCTGTGACATAGGTTCGGTCGGCGGCCGGGCGGGCGGCGCGCTTCTTGCCTCGCCACCCGGGGGATCGGAACCGGCAACCGGCGGCGCCGCGCGCTCGGACACCCTGGCGGGCCGAGCGGCGCCAGAGACGGGGTAGACGCGGTCCGCCACCATCCGGTACAGGCCCTCGTCGCCTTCGAGCTTGCCCGTCACCACCACAACCTGATCCGGCACGACCACGTCGTTCAGCTTGGACCAGGCGCGGGGAAAGATCGTGATCTCGATCTCGCCGGGGCCGTCCTCGATGGTCGCGACCGCCATCGGGTCGCCCTTGCGGGTCAGGAAGGCTCGGACGTTGGTGACCACGCCGCCAACGTTGATCCTGCGCCCGGTGTGCGCGTCGTCGAGCTCGTAGATCGGCGCCTCGATCTCGGCCAAGAGCGCCTCTCGGACGGCCGGCTCGGTGAGCGGACCCGGCGACGCCTCGAGGCCCAGCAGGTCCTTTTCCCACTTGCGACGCTGGGCGTTGTCGGCCGGCGGAACGTCGGCGGTCTCGGGCTCGTCCTGCCCAAGGGTCCGGCCGCCCGCCCGTTCAAACATGGTGATCTGGCCCACGGCTCGGTCGGCCTGGATGCGCTGCCCGCGCTTGAGCATGGCCTCCAAGCCATGGAGCAGCGCGTTGCGCTCGCCGAGCTCGTCGAACGCGCCGATCTTGATGAGGCTCTCGAGCGAGCGGCGGGTGGCAACTTTGCCGTCGACGCGCTCACAGAGGTCCTGCAGCGACGCGAACGACCCGTCGCGATGCCGCGTCGCCAGAATCGCCCGGACGGCATGCTCACCGACGTTCTTGACCGCGCCGAGACCGAACACGATGGCGCCGTCCCGATGCACGAACTCGGCGTCGCTGGTGTTGATGTCAGGCGGCCGAACGTCGATCTCGAGCGACGCGGCCTCGTTCTTGACGCGCGCGATCTTGGCCGTGTCGCCGCTCTCGGTGACCAGCAGCGCGGTGAGGAACTGCGCCGGGAAGTGCGCCTTGAGCCAGGCCGTCCAGTAGGCGATGACGGCGTAGGAGACCGCGTGCGCTTTGTTGAAGCCGTAGCCGGCGAACGGCTCGATGAGGGCAAAGATCTCTTCCGCGATCTCGCGCTCGACGCCCCGCTCGACGGCGCGCTCGACAAAGCGCTCGTGCTCCTGGTGCAGCTCCCTGTGGATCTTCTTGCCGACGGCCTTGCGGAAGCGATCGGCTTCGTCCCAGTCGTAGCCGGCCAGCTCCACCACCACGCGCAGGACCTGGTCGGCATAGACCAACACGCCGTGGGTCTCGTCCAGGATGGGCTCGAGCTTGGGATGCAGGTAGCGTGCGCGCTCGTCCCCGTGTTTGGTGGCGATGTACCGGGGGATTGCCGCCATTGGACCGGGTCGGTACAGCGCGATGAGGGCGGCCAGATCGTCGATGCTGGTGGGCGCGAGCTCCTTGAGCGTGCGGGTCATCCCGGCGCCTTCGAGCTGGAAGACGCCGACCGAACGTCCGTGACGGAGGATCTCGAATGCGCGGTCGTCGTCGAGCGCGATTTCCTGAGGCTCGATGACGCGGCCGGTGTCTTGCTCGACCAGCCGGAGGGCGTGCTGGATGGTGCGGAAGTTCGAGAGCCCGAGGACATCGAGCTGGAGCAGCCCGATGCGCTCCAGCGTGCCGAATGTGAATTGGGCCACCGGCCGGCCTTCGGACGAGCGCGTCAGCGGCACGTGCTCGACCAGCGGATCGCGCGAAACCACGATGCCGGCGGCGTGCGTGGACGCGTGCCGCGCGACACCCTCGACCTGGCGCGCCGTATCGAGAAGCTGGTGGATGTCCTCGCGCTCGGTATACAGGCGCATCAGCTCGTCCACGGTGTCGAGCGAGCGCTCGATGTCGAATGGCGTGATCGGATTGACCGGGATGAGCTTGGCCACGCGATCGACGTCCGCGTACGGCATTCCGAGCACCCGGCCGACATCGCGCACCGCGGCGCGGGCCGCGAGGGTGCCGAAGGTGACGATCTGCGCGACGTGGTCCTCGCCGTACTTCTGGGCGATGTACTCGATGACCTCGTCGCGGCGGTCGCTGGGGAAGTCCATGTCCACATCCGGCATGGAGCCCTTGCGCCCGACGGTGAGGAAGCGCTCGAACATGATGTCGTGCGTGATCGGGTCGATATCGGACATGCCGGTGGCGAAGGCGACGAGGCTGCCGTTCACCGATCCGCGCGGGGCGGCGAGCATGCCGCGGTCGCGCGCGAACTGGAGGATGTCGCCGACCAACAGGAGGTACTCGCTGAACTCGGTGGTGTCGATGACATCGAGCTCGTGTTCGAGGCGACGCTGGTAGGCATCGGGCACGCGGCCGCCCAGCCGCTCGGCAAGCCCGGTCGAGGCAAGCTCACGCAAATGCTCGATCGGGGTGCGGCCATCCGGCAGCTCCACGCCCGGCATGGCGATCCGACCGAACGGCAGGTCCACCTCGCAGCGCTCGGCGATGCGGACGGAGTTGGCGAGCGCCTCGGGCTGATCATCGAACAGCCGTTCCATCTCATCCGGCGATCGCAGGTGGAACTCGCCGTCCATTCGCATCCGGTCGGCGTCGGCCACCACGTTGCCGGTCTGGATGCACAGGAGCACATCGTGGGCGTCGCGGTGCTGGGGCTTGGTGTAGTGGACGTCGTTGGTCGCGACGAGCGGCAGGCCAAGACCGTCGGCGAGCTCGATGAGCCGGGCGTTGACCATGGCCTCTTCGGGCAGTTCGTGGCGCTGCAGCTCGACGAAGTAGTTGCCCTCGCCGAACAGATCGGCGTGCCAGCGAGCGACGGCCTCGGCGTGACCGGGGCCGCCGTCCTTGGCCGCGCGGGCAAGCTCGCCGGACGGGCAGCCCGAGAGGCAGATCAGCCCCTCATGGAGCTCCCGCAGCAGGTCTCGATCGACGCGCGGCCGGTAGTAGAAGCCCTCCAGATGCGCGCGGGAGGTCAGCTTGACGAGGTTGCGATACCCACGAACGTCGCGCGCCAGCAGCGTGAGGTGGTAGGACCGCCGGTCTCGGGCCGCGTCGCGATCGGCCCGGCCGCGCGGCGCGACGTAGACCTCACAACCGACGATGGGGCGTATGCCCGCGCGGCGCGCCTCCAGGTAGAAGTCGGCGGCGCCGAACATGACGCCGTGGTCGGTGAGCGCGACGGCATCCATGCCGAGCTCGCGCGTGCGGGCAATGAGATCGGGGATTCGACAGAATCCGTCGAGCAGGCTGAATTCGCTGTGGACGTGTAGGTGTGCGAATCCAGCCACCGATGCCCCCCCCGCAACGCAGCGGGCGATTCTAGGGACCGAACACTATCCGTACAAATCGCCCCGCTCGCGGGCCGGAGGCAAACCTATACTCGGGCAACCGCGCGAGCGGGTGGGGGTGCCATGCCGTTCGAAGTCTGGATCATTCTCCTCGTGTTGATCGCGATCGCGGTCGTTGTGGTGCCGCGCATCCTGCCGCCGACCGGACCGAGCTGCACTCGCTGCGACGGGAGCGGACATGCCAGCGAGCGCTGGCCCGATCCATCGCAGCCGGGCGGGTGGCACGAGCTGGACGGCGTCTGCCCGAAGTGCAAGGGCAAGGGGCGGATGCGGCGGTAGCCGTGGCCGTGCGCGGACACGCGGCGAAGTGCCGGAGGTTGACCGCCGGCGACCAGCTACTCACCTTTGGCGCCGGCGATGTCGCGGCGCTGGACGATCCAGAAGGCCAGGCCGCTCAGGATGACGGTGTAGCCCAGCATGACGAGGAAACCCTGGAGCGCGTCCGGCTGTCCGGCGAGGCCCGCGCCTGCCGAGAACGACAGCGCATCGGGGGTTTCCAGCCATCCAACGACCGCCGGGCCGAGGATGAAGCCGGAGGCGCGCTCGAACCAGTCGAAGTTGGCCAAGAGGCCGACCAGGATTCCCTCGGCAAAGTAGTAGCCCAAGCAGAGCCCGATCGCGGAGCCGGACGACGAGGTCAGGACCGCGAGGAACACCGCCAGCGCGACGTAGGGGATCAGCCCGTAGATGGTCTTCCCGAACGTGCCGGCGACCTCGGCCCAGTCGGCGGAGGCGGCCAACCAGCTGCCGCCTTCCAGGGTCAGGGAGGCAGCCAGGCTGCTGAGGGCTATCGTGGCGGTCCCGACGACGAGGGCGGCGGCGCCCAAAAGGGCAACGAGAAGGAGTTTCGAAGCCAGGAACGGCCAGCGCCCGGTGCCTCTAGTCAGCACCGTGCGCATGGTGCCCCAGCCGTATTCGGTGCCTGTCAGCGACGCGGCCAGGATCATGATGAGGACGCCGACGAATCCGTGCGAGAAGACGAGGCCGCCGACCGCGCTATTCGGGAAGGCCAGGGCCTCGAGGAACCCATCCCCGACGGAAGCCGCGCCGCCGCCCTCTCCAAACGTCACCTGACCATCGGCGCGAAACAAGGCGTAGGCAACCCAGAACGTTGTCTGCAGCATGAGCACGCTGAGGATCAACAGAATCCAGGGCATGCGCCGACGGCGGAGCTTGTACCACTCCCAGCTGGTAAGGGACAGAACTCGAGCGATCATTCGGGCCGTTCTCCGTTCTCGCCGGTGATGTCGAGGAAGTACCGCTCCAGCGAGACCTGGAGCGGCGCGATCTCCGTGACGTAGACCTCGGATTTGCTCAGCAGGGCGGTCAGTTCCGACGAGCGCTCATGTGAGATCGTCACCACCAGCGCGCCGTCCTCGGCCTTGGCGGCTTCGACCGCATCCGAGGCCGTGAGGATGGCCAGAGCCTTGGCGTCGTCGGTGGTCCGCAGACGGACCTGTTCCTGCGGGCGCAACAGGTCGGCGACGTCACCCTGGACGACGAGCTTGCCTTTGGAAAGGATCGCGACGCTGTCGCACACCTGCTCGACTTCGTGGAGCAGGTGGCTGGACAGCAGCACCGTGCGGCCCTCGGATCCGAGGCCGCGGATCAAGTCGCGGACCTCTGCCATGCCCGCCGGGTCCATGCCGTTGGTTGGCTCGTCCAGCAGCAGCAGCTCAGGATCGCCGAGCAGGGCATAGGCCAGCCCCAGGCGCTGTTTCATGCCGAGCGAGTAGGTCTTGAAGGCGTCGCCGCCGCGGTCCGCCAGGCCCACCCGGTCGAGCAGCGCGTCCACTTCCCGGCCGGAAGACCCTTGCCCCGAGATTCCCTGGAAATAGACGAGGTTCCGGCGTCCGGAGAGGTAGGGGTAGAACGAGGGCGTCTCGACGATGGCGCCGGTGCGGCGCAGGGCGCCGGTGTGGGACGTATCCGCGCCCAGCAGGCTGAAGCTGCCGGCGGTGGGCCGCACCAGCCCGAGCAACATACCCATGAAGGTGGTTTTGCCCGCGCCGTTGGGGCCAAGCAGCCCGAACACATGGCCGCGGGGCACGCGCAGCGAAAGTCGATCGACGGCGAGCACGCGGCCGTAGCGCTTGGTCAGCGCGCTGGTCTGGATGACAGCGTCGTTCATGATCGGGGTTGCCTGGGGAAGCGGGACATGGCGGGCGCTCCGGCGCGGTGTCAATACGACGAACCGTAGGTCACGGCCAGCGCGGCGCCATCGCCCGAACGGCGTAATTCTCGATGGCCGGATCGGCCTTGCGGACTAGGCCCTAAGGACTAGGACTGGCGGCGGGGGAAGAGGCGGGGAGGAGGACGGGGACCGGCGGCCGTCGCGCGAACTGTGTTGACCTGAAACAACGCCCATCGACGGCCTCCCCGCAAGCGGCTGCTCAGCCGAACAAGTCGGTATGAGTTCCGCTGCGCACCAAGATGAGAGCATCGTCCTCTTGACTCCAGATCAACAGCCAGTCCGGTTCGATGTGGCATTCCCAGTATTGCGACCAGTTGCCAGCCAGACGATGCCGCCGATGACGAGGGTCGAGCGGCTGCTGTGACAAGAGCCGCTCCACAACGATCCAGAGCTTATCGAGGTTCTTGCCGCGCCTTCTGGCGCGCTTGAGGTCTCTTTCGAATCGCGTCGTCGTAAGCAGGCGCACGGATCAATCGCGGCGGGCCTTGAGGTCCTCCAGGTCGGCGTATTCGGTCAGGCCTTCCTTTGTCCGGGCCTGCCGCAGCGCTTCGACAGTCTCGGCATTGGGAACTCTCACCGGAAACGGCAAACCGTAGCGCAAGGTCACTTGTCGATAGAACAGCGTGATCGCCTCGGTTGGCGACAGCCCAAGCTCCGAAAAGACCTTTTCGGCTTGATACTTCAACTCCGGTTCAACGCGGGCACGGATCATCGCCGTCTTGGCCATCGTCGTCTCCTTTGCGTGGAGTGGGAGTGTATCACGAATGGGATACATTTGGAGCTTCCGCGTCCGGCTCCACGCGGCGCCGAAGTTCAGTGGGCGCCGGGGACCCTGGATTGCGGTCCCGTATCGAGTACGGGGCAGGCTGTGCGCCGGAGTGACCAGAGCTTATCGAGGTTCATGCCGCGCCGCCCATAGAATGGCGCGCGAACCGCTCCGGGCACCCCACCGAACTTGAACCCTGGTCGACTCCTGCCGCTGCCGCGGCTCACGCCGTTTGGGTGGCTGGTCGCGGCCAGCTTCGCGTTCGGGCTCGGCTTTGGCGTGTACCTGACGCTCTTCGCGAACTTCGTGGCGCAGGACCTGCAGATCCGACCCGAGCAGCTCGGGCTGCTGGAATCGATTCGCGAGATCCCGGGCCTGTTGACGATCGTGCTGGCGGCGATCGTGATGACGGTGGCGGAGCCGCGGGTGGGCGCGGTCGCGCTGCTGCTGCTGGGCGTGGGCTGGATGAACTACTTCCACCTGAGCTCGATGGAGGCGTTGATCGGGTTCTCGCTGCTGGCGAGCTTGGGGTTCCACATGTGGATGCCGGTGGCGAGCACGCTGGCGTTGCGGCTGAGCCACCCGTCCGTTCAGGGACGGCGGCTGGGTCAGATTCGATCGGTACAGGCGGTCGCGCAGCTTGTCGGGATCGGGCTGGTGGGACTGCTGGCCGGCGTGACCGGATTGCGACCGCTGTTCATTCTGTCGGGGGCGATCATCATCGTCGGCGGCTTGATACTCACGAGAATCCGGAAGCTGCGGGGTCCGGCCGTTCAGCCGAGGATCTTGCTCCGGCGGCGCTACGGCCTCTACTACGCGCTCGCGTTTCTGGACGGGGCGCGGCGGCACGTGTTCATGACGTTCGCGATCTTCTTGCTGGTGCGCGAGTACGGAACCCCGGTGCAGACCGTGGCGCTGCTGGGGCTCGTGAACGGGGCGGTGACGATGGCGGCCGCGTATGGATTCGGGCGTCTGATCGACAGGGTCGGCGAACGGCTGGTTCTGATGATCGGGTTCGGCGCGCTGGCCCTGATCTTTCTCGGCTACGCCATGATCCCAATCGTGGGCGTGCTGTTTGCCCTGTACATCCTCGACAACCTGTTCTTCAGCGCCGAGGTCGGCATCACCACCTATCTGCGCAAGATCCTGGTCATGCCATCCGATCTGCGGCCGAGCGTGGTCGCCGGTCAGACGTTCAACCACGTGGCGGCGGTGATAGTCCCGGTGACGGGCGGGGTGCTCTGGGCGGCCTATGGTCATCAAGTGCCATTCATCATCGGCTCGATCCTGGCGGTCGTTTCCCTGCTGCTGAGTGCGCGTATCCGCGTTGCGCGGGCCGCGCCGGCGGACGAACGCGCGCCCAAGCCGTCGCCTACCATTTGAGGAGCAGCGCGAGGCGCAACCATGAGCACAACCGCGGTCCCGGAAACCACCGAGCCGGCCTTCGACGCGAGCGGATTGATCCCGGCGATCTGCCAGGACGCCACGAGCGGCGAGGTGCTGATGCTGGGCTACATGAACGCGGAGTCGCTGGCGCGTACGCGGGAATCGGGCGACGTGTGGTTCTGGAGCCGGAGCCGGGCGGAGCTTTGGCACAAGGGCGCGACGTCGGGCAACTTCCTACGGGTGGAGTCGATCGCAATCGACTGCGACAACGACACGCTGCTGGTGCGCGTGCGCCCGGAGGGTCCCGTGTGTCACACGGGTGAGCGGAATTGCTTCTTCCGGGAGCTGGGGGACGAGGCCGCGGGTTCGTAGGCGGCGGTCCGCGATTGGGGGCGAGGCTTCCTTCGACCGGCTCAGGACGGCCCTTCGACGTACTCAGGACGCGCTTTCGCCGGTCCGGCAGCCATGAAGTTCCTCGCCTCCGACTCGACGCTCCTATGTCAAGGCGAGGCGGGTGCGGCCGCTCGCGAGGTCGGCTTGGATGATGCCGGAAGACCTTGCCGGCCAGCAGGCGTTTGAGCGCGCGCACGGCCTCGCGCTTGGTCTTCCCCTGCGCCAGCCGGCCCTGCACGTAGACGTGGCCCAAGCTGCCCGGCCTGCGCGCCTGCGTGATCGCGATGCGATACAGCGCCGCTAGCGTGATGCGCGGCGCGGCGCCCACTCGATGATGTCCGGCGAGAGGCCGTACTGAATCGACGCGTCGGCGGCGGCGGTCGCCAGCCAGGCGTTGAAGCGGGCGTCGCGAAGCAGCTTGGAGGCGGCGGCGTCCAGCGGGCGCGCATCGGACCGCTCATCCACCCGAATCACGTACCAGCCGTCCTGGGTCTCGATCGGGTCGCTGTGTCGACCGGGGGCGAGTCTGAACGCCGTGATGTCCCAGGCCCGGGGAAACACCCCGCGCGGAACCCAGCCCAAGGCGCCGCCCTGGTCGCGGGTCGCAACGTCGGTCGAGGCGTCGCGCGCGACGGTCTCGAACTCCTGGAGCCCATCAAGCCGCGCGACCACGAGCTCGGCCTGAAGCTTGTCGGCGGACAGAATGTGCGAAGCGCGGACCTGCTCCGGCTCAGGGCCAACGTCCGCAACGAGCTCATCGGTGAGCCGGCGGCGGAGCGCCAGGTCCGAGATGAACGCGCGCAGGCTCTCCTCGTCGAGCCCGGTGGCCGTCCGCATCACGTCGAGTGGATCGGTGGGATCGGCCGCGGTATCCGCGTCTTCCGTCGTGACCAGCCGTGCAAGCTCGTCGTCGACGTCAGCCGGCGAGACCACGAGCCCGCGCCTGGCGGCCTCGCTCCGTACGAGCTCGGCATCGGCGAGGATCGTCACCGCGTTGAACACGAGTCCATTGAGCTCCGCCTGGAGCGCGGCCCGCGCCGCGACCGGTTGACCGCCAGCGGCGGGCGGGAGCGCGGACAGCTCCTGCAACAAGACGTATTGACGGAAGGCCAGGAAGCGCGCGTAGGTGTCGGCATCGACGGCGACGCCGTCAACAGTCACAACAGGTTCGGCCGGGGACGCAACGAACTCGTCGTAGAAGGAGGCGACCACGAACGCGGCGACGATGGCAAGCGCCACGCCGCCGACCATGACAACCGCCTTGGTGCGGGCAACGCGCCGCTGTGGGCTCGAGAGCGTCGACCAATCACGCAGCGCGTTTGGAACGTCCCGCCAGCGGACGGTCGGCCGCCGCGGCCGGCGGCCCGCGCGCGCTAGCTCACGCGCTTCGCGGCGACGCTGGGCATGGGTGCGCAGGGGCATGCGCCGCCCCGCTACCTCGCGCTAGGTCGGGCCGTGGAGACGCCGACGGACGACAAACGGCAGCAGAGCGAGATAGCGCGCGCGCTTGATCGCGGTGGCGAGCCGGCGCTGGTGCTTCGCGCAGGTGCTGGTCTTGCGGCGTGCCTCGATCCGACCCGTGTCGCCGGTGAACCGGCGCAGCACTTGCGTGTTCTTGTAGTCGATCGGCTCTTTGGTCTCGCAGAAGAAGCAGCTGCGCCGGCGATACGAGCGGCCGCCACGGCGCGGTCCACGGCCGGGGCCCCCGCGGCCCGGACGGCCGAAGCGCGCCCGGCCCGGGCCGGCGCCGCGACCGCGCGACGCTCGGGTCGGGCCTCCGAGGATGGTTCGTATGCGTCGGCTCATGCGGCGTCCCTAAAACGGGAGATCGTCAGGCGTCAGCTCATCGTCGAGCTGGTCACCGTCGCGGGCGCCTTGATCCGCGGGTCCACCGGACGAGTCGTCGCGAGAGCCGACCAGTATGAGGTCACGAGCGACGAGCTCGGTGGAGGTGCGATCGTTGCCCTCGCGATCCTGCCACTCGCGGGTTTGGATCCGGCCATCGATGTACACCTGGCGGCCACGCCGGAGGTACTCGTTAGCCACCTCGGCGAGCCCTGCCCAGGCGACGATCCGGAACCACTCGGTTCGCTCGCCCGGCTGCCCGTCCCGCCGCCGCCACGATTCGTTGACCGCGACGGTGAAGTTCGCGACCGGCGTGCCGCTCTGGGTAAACCGCAATTCGGGATCGCGGCCCAGGTTGCCGATGATCTGAATCCGGTTGAGGCCGCGCGATCGACCGCGGCGCTCGCCGCCTTCCTCACTCATCGGTCAGTCTGCGCCAGCGCGGCCGCCTCGGCCTCGGCGATCTCTTCGTCTTCCACCGAGATCAAGAAGCGGGTCACGTCTTCGCTGATGCGGAGCGACGCGGTGAGCTCGCCGATGATCTCCGGCTCCATCGTGAACCTGATAAGAACGTAGTGGCCCTCACGCTGGCCCTGGATCGGATAGGCGAACTTGCGCTTCCCCCAGCTGTTCGAGCTGTTGACCTCGCCGCCGTGCGCGCTGATGCGATCGGTGACGACCTCAATGTGCTCGGATGAAAGCTCCGGGACGCGGTCGACTCCAAAGATGACGATGAGCTCGTAGTCGCGCACGTACGGCCCTTCCTATGGGCTTGCACCGCTGGTGGCGGGATGCCGCCACGACCGTGCAGAAAGGGAATCCCAGATAACACGCGATACTACCATGGCGCTACCTAACAGCTTCAGGCAGGATCCCATCCGTGCCCAAGTGGCCGATCCTTGCGGTGGGCCTGGCCGCGCTCGGCTGGATCGCGACGCGCGGCCGTCCGCCGCCGTTTGACGTGGAGGCGAATCTCGACGGCGGCAAGCTCGTCGAGCTGCGAGAAGGCCGCGTGTACCACCGTGAACACGGGGCCGGCGCGGACCTGGTGCTGCTGCCGGGGTTTGGCGGGAATTGCCAGACCTGGACGTTCGTGACGCCGCCGCTCGCGACCGACCACCGCGTGCACTGGCTGGATCTGCTCGGCCACGGGCTCTCGGACAAGCCAACCGGCGTCGGCTATGGGGCGGACGCTCAGGCCGGCCGCGTGGCGGAGTGGATGGACCAGGTGGGAATTGGACAGGCGGTGCTGATGGCAAGCTCGGCAGGCGCGCAACCGGCGGTGGCGCTGGCGGCCGCGATGCCCGAGCGCGTGCGCGGTCTGGTCCTCGTGGACCCGTTTCTGGCCGCGGGCGCGCCGATACGGCTGGGCCTCTGGCTGTCCCGGCTGTGGCCGCAGGCGACCGGCGCGGTGGTGCGGATGCTGTGGCGGCAGCGTTGGTTCATCCGGGTGAGCAACATGGCCGGACGACGCCATCCTTTCACGGTGGACGACGCCACGGTCGACCGCCAGTACGCGCCGTATGGATCGGACGGGTCGATCGAGGCGCTGCCGGCACTGCTCGATGGTGTTGACGTCGCGGCGGCACGGGCGGCGATCTCCGGAGTCCGGTGCCCGGTGCTGCTGGTGTGGGGCACAGCCGACCGAGTGGCCAGCGAGCGCGACGCTCGCACGCTGGCGTCGAAGTTCGCGGCGGCGGAAGTCGCCGTGCTGCCGGACTCCGGTCATGTCCCTCAGGAAGAGACGCCGGACGAACTGGTGGCGGTGGTTCGGCCGTTCCTGGCGGAGGTCAGCCGCGCCTCGACGGCCGACTAGGCGCGCGCGAAGTCATAGAACTCGAGGGCGTTGCTCGCCATGATCTTCGCTCGCAGCTCCGCCGGCACCACCCCCGGCAGCGCCCGGTCCGGCGCGTCGAAGTCCCAGTGCGGGTAGTCCGTCGCGAACATCAAGAAGTCCTCGTCCCCTAGCATCTCTATCATCTGCACCAGCTGCCGCGGGTCCTCCGGCTCCTCCATCGGCTGCGTCGTCGCCCGGAAATGCTCCCGGATGTACGCGCTCGGCAGCTTCGTCAGCCACGGCACCTCTTCCCGCAGCCCCCGGTAGTTCTTGTCCAGCCGCCACATCAACGGCGGCAGCCACGCGAACCCGCCCTCGACCAGCGCCACCCGCAGACTCGGGTACTTCTCGAACACTCCCTCGCACACCAGACTCATCACCTGCCCCTGGAACGCCATCGTCATCCCCGTGTGGTCTTCGATGTAGTACGACGGCCACCCGCTCGGCGTGATCGGCCCGTGCTGCCCCCCGAAGTGGATCCCGATCGGCAAGCCCACGTCCGCCGCCGCCGCGAAGATCGGCTCGTACTGCCGCCGGCCGTACGGCGCTTGCGAGCGCACCAGCAGCAGGATCTGCACGAAGCGCGGATCGGCGCCCGCCCGCCGGATCTCCTCGGCCGCCGACGGCGGGTCCTGCGGCGCGATGACGATCGAGCCCTTCCAGCGCGGATCGGCGTCCAGCCAGTCCGCCGCCGTCCACTCGTTGACCGCGCGCGCCAGCGCGTTCGCAAAGTCGAGATTGTGGATCGAGGCGACCCCGTACAAGGGGTTCAGGACCGCGTAGTCGATGCCCCACGTGTCCAGCAGCTGCGCGCGCGCGAACGGTTCATCCGTGCCCGGGTTGCCGCTCGGCGGCCAGGCGTCACGGCGAGCGGCGGCCTCGTAGAGCCGCGGGTAGGCGGCGCCGATGCTGGACGGCGACTTGAAGCCGGTGCTGGTGACGTATTCGCGCCAGCGTTGCGACAGGTGCGGCACGAGGGCCTGGATCGACGTCGGATAGGAGTGGACATCCGCATCGATCAGCGAAACGCCAGACAGATCGTCGCGGGTGGACCGGAGCTTGGGGGCCGTCGCGGTGCTGATTGCCATCCCGCACCTCCTTGGGTCGAATCGTGTCGCGTGACCGCAATGGCATCAAGACTAGCAAGGAGGCGTCGAGTTGCGCGCGCCTCACGGCGACGAGCCGCGGCGCCGCCAAGCGGAGTCGAATGCACACTTGGAAAGCTGTCCACCGGGTGGATCGAGCGCGCTCCTAGAGACCCTTGCAGAATCCCCTCTCGCTCTGGCAGGGGTTGGGGTGAGGGCGTCTTCCAGGTTCGGGAGAAGCCCTGGATACCGGCTTTCGCCGGTATGACGAAAGTTATGCAAAGGTCGCTCCTAGCGGGAGCGGTCGATCGTGTAGTCGACCAGATGATGCAGCGCGTCACGCGAAGCGCCGGCGGGCAGCCGACCGAGCGCCGCGCGCGCCCGATCGGCGTGCTCGGACGCCACGCGCCGCGAGTCGGCAATCGCGCTGGACCCACGCAGGCTCGCCAGCGCGGCCTGCACGGCGGCTTCCTCGGTCGCGGCGCCGTTCACGACACGGCGCACGATGCCATCGGCCGTGGCATCCCCCAGGAGATGCATGATGACGGGAAGTGTGAGCGCGCCCGCGCGCAGATCACCGCCCACCGGCTTGCCGGTCTCCTCGCTATCGCCGGCGACGTCGAGGATATCGTCGGCCATCTGAAACGCCATGCCCAGCGACCAGCCGTACTCGTGCAGCGCGAGCCGTTGCTCCTCAGGCGCGTCCGCCAGCTCGGCGGCGGCTTCGCAGCCGAGCACGAACAACGAGGCCGTCTTGTCGCCGATCTTGGCCAGATACTGCCCGTAGACCGGTTCCAGATCGCCGTCGCCATTCAGTGAGATGAACTCGCTGCGGGCAATCCGATGAATCGTGTGCGCGAAGAGCCGGACGATGGGCGGGCGATCGAGCGCCGCGATCAGGTCGGCGGAGGTCGCGAACAGAAAATCTCCGGCCAGCACCGCTGCCTGTTCGGACCATTGAACATGAGTGGTGGGGCGGCCGCGCCGCGCACTGGCGGCATCCACGATGTCGTCGTGGACCAGGGTCGCCGAGTGGAGGACCTCGGTGCCCGCGGCGAGACGAATCGGCGCGTCGCCCGCGACTCCGAGCAGGTCGCACACGAGCACGACCAAGGCGGGCCGCAACCGCTTGGCGGGCGCCTGCAGGATGGACTGCAGGATGGACTGCAGCAGCGGGATCTCTGGTACCCGGGCGGCCGCGGCGAGGGCGCCTTCGACGGCCTCGAGCCGATCGCGGACCCCGGCGAGAATATCCTCGAGCTCCCGTCCCGACGCTCGCTCAACCTGAGGGTCGGATCGCACCGAAGAGTGTCCGCCCGTTGCGTGTCGTGAGGGAGGTCAACGAGGGTACCGAGATTCCGCGTGCAGTCGCCACCGCGGAGGCCGTGTGCACCAGATGGGACGGTTCGTTGCGGCGGCCCCGCAGCGGCGCCGGCGACAGATACGGCGCGTCGGTTTCGAGCAGCAGGCGGTCGTCCGGGATCAGGGCCGCGGTGGCGCGCACGTCGTCCGCGCCGCGAAACGTGACGATCCCGGACATCGATACGTGCATCCCGAGATCGAGAAACCGGGCGGCCTGGTCCGGACCGCCGGTGAAGCTATGCATCACACCCGACAGCCCGGCGAACCGGGTCAGCACACCGGCGATCGCATCCAGCGACTCGCGTGAGTGGATCACGATCGGCAACCCGATCTCGAGGGCGATGCGGCAGTGAGCCTCGAATGCCTGCTGCTGGACGTCGATGGGCTGGCGCCGTCGGTAGAAGTCGAGGCCGGTCTCGCCGATGGCCACGACGTGCGGATGTCGCGCGAGGCCGCGCAGTTTGATCGCGGTTGCATCGTCGAACCCGTTGGAGTCGTGCGGATGGACGCCGGCGGTCGCGTGCCATCCGGGAAACCGCTCGCTGAGCGCGATCGCGCGCTCCGTCGTCGCGAGATCGGTCGCGACCACCACGGCCTGGCCGACGCCCGCATCGGTGGCACGCGCGTGCACCTCCACGATGTCGGGATCGAACGCCTCGTCGGCGAGGTGCGCGTGTGTGTCGAAGAGCGTGGCTATGCCGGATCGATGCGGGGAAAGAGCGGCGGGCCGCCGGGCACGACGTGATCGGCGACCAGGCTGTCCCACCCGCGGGCCTCCCAGTCGCCGCTGGCGGCAGGCTCGAGACCGAGGTGGCGGTGGATAGCCGCCGACGTGCGCGGCATTGCCGGGAGGATCATGACCGCCACCTGCCGCACGGCCTCCAGCGCCGTGACGAGCACGGTGGCGAGGCGACCGCGGTCCGCGGCGTCCCTGGCCAGGCGCCATGGCTCGGTGCGATCGATGTACCGGTTGATCTCCGTCACGAACTCGAAAATGGCGATGAGCGCCCGGTGGAAGCGCCAGTGCTCGAGGTGGTCGGTGGCGCGCAGCCAGGCGGCGTCGGCGGCCGCCTGGAGGCCGGATTCCAGCTCGCTGGGCTCGCCCGCCGCCGGGACGCGCCCGTCAAAATAGCGCCCCAGCATCGACGTGACGCGCAGGACCAGATTGCCCAGATCGTTCCCGAGGTCGTCCTGGTAGCGGCGCGCCAGACCCTCCCAGGTGAAGTCGCCGTCGCGGTCGAACGGGACCTCGCGCAGCAGAAAGTAGCGGAGCGGGTCGACGCCAAAGCGCTCGACGGCCTCCGCGGGCAGGACCACATGCCCGCGGCTCTGGCTGAGCTCCTCGCCGCTGAAGCTGACCCAGCCGTGGACGACGATCTGCCGGGGCAGCTCGAGTCCTGCCGCCATCAGCATGGCCGGCCAGTACACGGCGTGGAAGCGGACGATGTCCTTGCCGATCACGTGGGCGTCGGCCGGCCACCAGCGGTCGAAGGTCGCGGACTGGCCGTTCTGCCCGAACCCGACGCCGGTGATGTAGTTGATCAGCGCGTCGAACCATACGTAGACGACCTGCTCGGGGTCGTTGGGCAGCGGGATGCCCCAATCGACCGTGGCGCGCGAGATGCTGAAGTCCTTGAGCCCCTGGCGCAACAGCCCCACGACCTCGTTGCGGCGCTGCGCGGGCACGACGAAGTCGGGTTGCTGCGCATACAGGTCGAGCAACGGCTGCTCGTACTTGGAGAGCGCGAAGAAGTAGTTCTCCTCGGCGAGCCACTCGGGCTTGATGCGGTGGACCGGGCACAGCCCGTCGGTCAAGTCCTCGTCCGTGTAGAACGATTCGCACGGGACGCAGTACCAGCCCTCGTAAGTGCCCTTGTAGATGTCGCCGTTGTCCAGGACGCGCCGATAGAACTCGCGCACGGTGGTGAGATGCCGCGGCTCGGTCGTCCGCACGAACCCGTCGAACTCCACATCCACGCTGCTCCAGGCGGAGGTGTAGACGCCCGCGGCGCGGTCCACGTAGTGGCGCGTATCCTCGCCCAGCTCGGCGGCGCGGCGGCTCACCCGCTGGCTGTTCTCATCCAGGCCCCCGAGGAAGAACGTGTCGATTCCGCGCAGGCGCTTGAAGCGGGCGGCGGCGTCGGCGGCGATCATTTCGAACGCATGGCCCACGTGCGGCTCGCCGCTCGAGTATGGAATGGCCGTGGTGAGGAAGTACTTGGACACGTGGCGCTCGAGAACGTCCCGCGGGGCGTTGGATTCTATGACAGGTTCGCGGCGGCGGCGGCGGCGGCGGCGGCGGCGGCGGCGGCGGGGCTACGGGCGAACGGTCCGCCGCAGGGCGGTCGCGAGCTCGTACGCCCGCTCCTTGGGGACGCCATACGTGCGCGCGACGCCGGCGGCGGCGCGTGACGGCGATTCGCCGGCGTCCAGGGCGGCCGCAATCGCGCCCTCAAGCGCCTCGTCGTTCGGCGGGTCGGCCGCGATCGCTCCCACATCGAGCACCAGCGTGATCTCGCCGCGCGCATCCCCGGCGGCGAGGGCGGCGTGAATGTCGTCGAGCGGCGCCTCCCGGATGTCCTCGTAGAGCTTGGTCAACTCGCGACAGAGCGCGGCGGGTACCGGTCCCAGCCAGTCGAGCAGCTCGGCAAGCCGCCGGTCGGCGCCATGCGGCGGCAGGTAGACCACCAACGTCTCGGCGGCGGCCGCCGCCCGTCTGATCATGCGCTCGCGGCGCGTGCGGCGCTCGGGCAGGAATCCGATGAAGGTCACCGGCTGACGGGCGAAGGACACGACCGACAGCGCGGTCGCGAGCGCCGAGGGTCCGGGAATCGGAACGACCGGGAAGCCCTCGGCACGGGCGCGGGCGATCAGGTCGGGGCCGGGATCGGATATGCCCGGCGTTCCGGCGTCGCTGATGAGCGCCACGTTGCCCGCCCGCAGGCGCTCGACGATCGAGTCCTCACGGCTCTGGGGGCTGTCGGCGTGATAGCTGATGACCTTTTTCTCAGCCCCCACGTGCGTGAGCAGCTTGCGCGCCCGGCGGGTGTCCTCGGCGACGACCACGCGCGCCTCTCGCAGGGTGCGGGCCGCGCGCTCGGTGACGTCGCCCAGATTGCCGATGGGGGTGGCGACGATGAACAGGGTTCCCATGGGCCGAGTCTACGGAAGCCGGTCAGGTGGCCCGGGCACGTGGCGCCGGCGGCCATGAGATTCCCCGCTCCGCTCGGAACGACACTCGAGCTCGGGCACGACCCTGCACTGAGGCCCTCTCCTCCCTATACCGGGAACCGCTCTACAATGCTGCGGGTCCCCTGCCCCTAATAGCCTAACTCGCCGGCAAACACGCTAGACTCTTGGGAGTATCAGGAATTTCTACGACTCAGGAAGCCAGACGCTAGATGACCGACGACGACTGGAATGATGCATTTACAAGTATTTCCTCTAGCATGCGTAACAAGCTCCTTGCCCTAGAAAAACGTGCGTACGAGGCAACTCGTGCTGACTTGTCAGAGAATGAGAGGAGAGAACTCGCTCGTTACGTCGTGACGCTTGGGCTAATCAGTGACATCCAACACAGTAGACCCGAATTTATCCAACGTCACGCTGCCGAAGGTCTGCTAGGAGCACTACTCGGGCTTAGTCAGCGACAGTTGGCTTATCGAGGCGCCGCATCGTCCCTCGAGCAGCGGTGGGTTCCCGAAGATGCAAGACGCTCTCATAACCGTATGATTCGCTCTCTTCGTGATTTTGCGGCCATCGACCGAAGATCTGCTGCTGAGCTTAGATCGCGGAAGAGTACTAACCACTATTCTACAGGCGAAGAAGAAACCAGGAACGCACTTCGAGCTATGAATGAGTCAGCCGCTGAGATTGTAGGTATACTGCGGGGGTTCTTTAGCGACGGCAGTTTTGACCGCCACTTCATTAGAGAGTTAGCGAGATAAGTCACTCTGCGAATGCAGCTCGGGAAACCTTCCCAAGAGATTAGCGTACAAGTCTCTGGTTCTGGCGAAAAGGTCGAATATCCAGATTGGAAGCGATTCCTCAATGTGCGGATCACTTAAGGTTATATCTGAACGCAGATGCCGTTCAAGTCGCTCAGGTGTGAACGATGTGTGGACCAACTGCTTGTCTCTAAACGCCTTTACAGCATACCCAAGAGTGCGATTCCCAACTTCGTACGCGAGTATGGAGTCAATTGAGTCAATTAGATCTTCCGATCCAATCTCCTCGAGAAACAAGCGGGTTTCCTGCGTTCCACTGACAAGAAATATATTTGAAAAGTACTGATACAGAGAATGTGAGTAGAATCTCTGTGCTGCTGAACCTTCCTCAGATACACGATTCATCAGTCCCGATTGATCAAATCCATATGCGAATTCTTCCAGCGTTGCCACCAAGCCAGCCAAGCGCTCTTGTTGGCGCGGAGTAAGTTCGCTCCATTTCATATCCTGCTCCCAGGTTCGTGCGCGGTGCCAGCGCCTGTAGCGTGCCTCAACCAACAGCGACCACGGTCACGGTTTGGCGCTCGTCGTCTACCGCGAAGATGATCCGCAACTGGCCGGCGCGAACGCTGCGCAGACCGGCCAACCGGCCCCTGAGCGGTGGGTGCCGGTTGGGCTGGACGGAAAGTGTCGCCATCTTGGCGCGGACGCGCGCCTGATCCACCGGGTCCAGCGCCGGCAGGTCTCGGTCGCGGACACTCTGCGTGACGCCGACCGCATACACCACCAGCTAGCTCATTCGAGTTTTCCGAGGTCCGCGAGCGCGACCACGCGGCCCGCGCGCAGGTCGTCGAGTCCGGTTTGGATCGAGTCGAGCAGGCTCTGGTCGGCCAGAATCTCCAGCGTTTCGAGCTCGCCGGCAAGGTTGGCGAGCTGGTCACGAAGCGCCTCGGTCTCGGCGTCCCGCGCCGCCAGGTCGGCGCGTTTGACGATCGCCAGATCGGCCCGGTCTCCCTGCATGATGGTGATGGGAACTCCGCTGCGGACTCGATCCAGCATCGCCGGCAGGTCCTTGCGGAGGTTGGTGACGCTGACGATGTCGTCGGCAAACGACGCACGCATGGGGAACCCTCCTGTATGCCCGTGCCTGAAACGGCGGCAACCCACGTCAGCGTACCAGGAAGTACATAGATATGTACTGAATCACGTACGTATACCGGAAACACGAGAGAGATTGTCAGCGAGGCCGGATCACACCGCGCAGGACCTCTCAGGCGCTCCGCCGGGTGTTTCGGACCAAGGAGAGAGGGGTCCAGTGTTCGGGGACATGGTTCACCCACGGCTGCTGACGCGCGCCGGAACCCAGCGCTCCCGCATCAACGAGAGCGCCAAGACACCGAACCGGATCAGACCTGGATCAGATTGTCTCGAGCCTAGTCAACTCCGAAGTAGTCGGTCCGGACGTACTCACCGCCGACATAGAGCGTGATGGCGACCGTACCGGGACGTGCCGAAGAGTGATTGAGGTTGTTCCACCAGATCTTCATCCACCCGCGGCGACACTGGCCTCCGCCCGAGTCGCACCACACCCACGGGTCGGTCCGCCACTCACGACCACTGGGCCACGACCAGCGAGTCTCCACCGTCCAACCAGCGGGCCACCATCTGACAACGTATACGACGCAAAACCGTTCCGGCAGCGGGTCGCCGGGAAGCGACTCCAGCCACGTCACGCCCCTGTCGCTGCCCGAGATGCAGTCCGAATCTCTGGCTATTCCGACTGACTCGATCAGGGTCGCTGGACGCGGCAAGGGTGTTGACGCTGGAGCTTGCGTTGGCTGTGGGGGAGACGCGCGAACGCCGGCGCGATGGCGCGTGATCCAATCGTCAACGATCTGTCGCGCTGAATCGCCGTCGAGCAGGAAGTTCACATCCTCAATCCGGTCTACGCCGCCCAGCTTCTCGGTGGCGACGCCGATCACACCGCCGCGAACGTTGAACGCCGGCCCGCCGCTGTTGCCCGGGTTGGCCGCGGCATCGGTCTGCAGCCAGCCAGGATGGCGGGCGGACAGAATGCCGCGGGTGACGGTGAGCGTTTCCAGACAGAGCGGATAACCCAGGATGACCAGGTCCTCCCCCACGCGCAGGTCCGCAGAACGGCCAAAGGCCAGGAACGGGTGGGGACCGCTGCTTGGCAGCTTGAGCAGCGCCAGGTCGCGCTCCGGATCATCCGCCACGACCGCCGCGTATTCCTCCTGACCGTCGTGCGTCCCAACGTACACGTGGCGCGCGCCGCCGAGCACGTGGCTATTCGTGACGACATAACCGTCCGCCGTTACGACGAACGCGCTGCCGCACTCTTCATCGGATACACGGACGTACCGAACAGCGCCTTGGTTTCGCCGCACCAGTTCAGCGACGGACAGCGGCGGCCCGACAGCGCTGGCTGTCGCGACCTCGAATGCCCAGGCGAACACGCCGCGCACGTCGGCGCGGTGATCGTTCCGGCAGGCCGCCTCGGCCCCCGCGTCGAACACGCGCTGGTAGATGCCGACATTGCCTTGGTTGCCCAGGTGTGCCTCAACGATGTCGTTGAGTTCCACGCAGCCGGATGGCCAGACCGTGGGCGGACGGCTCGGGGCTGCGGACGGCGCGGCGCCGTCGGACGCCCAGGCGAACGCGCCGCGCACATCATCCCGGTGATCGTTCTGGCAAGCCTCCTCGGCGTCCGCGCCAAACACGCGCTGGTAGATGCCGACGTTGCCGTCGTTGCCGAGGTGCGTCTCGACGATGTCGTTGAGCTCGACGCAGGTCGTCGGCCACTGGGCCAGTACCGAGGGCGCCAGCGCGAGCGCGGCCGCGACCGCTACGAGACCCGCCCTGACGTAACGCATCGAGCCGCAGCCATTCGGGGCCGCCGTGCTTGATGGCGGCCCGTGCGGAGTTTAGCAACGCCCCAAACTGCCTGGGGCGGGTGGATCATGCGGTCGCCATGACCGGCTGCGCCCGTTGTGGTCCCGAGCGCGGCGGATTCTTCTCCAAGGCCCTCGAAGGAGTCGCATGGTGATCGATCAGGCGCAGGCCGCGAGGCTCAGGTATTGGCCGTGACGATGTGGGGGAGGGGCGGGCTCTGGGCGGTCGGGCGCGGCCCGTCCAACCGTCGCGGTCGAGACGTAGACTGCGCGCCGATGTCCCTGAGCACGCAAGGCCCGAAGTGGCGACGCTTCGAGATCTGAACAGCGAGATCGCGGCGTGTCGCCGATGTCCGCGGCTGGTGGCGTGGCGCGAGCGGGTGGGCCGGGAGAAACGAGCGGCCTACGCCGACTGGGACTACTGGGCCAGGCCGGTTCCAGGATTCGGCGATCCCAGCGCCCGCATCTTGATCGTCGGCCTGGCGCCGGCGGCCCACGGTGCAAATCGGACCGGACGCGTGTTCACCGGCGATCGGTCGGGTGAGTTCCTATACGCGGCGCTCCATCGCGCGGGGCTGGCCAATCAATCCACGAGCCTGCACCGCGGCGACGGGCTGGCGCTGACCGGGGCCTACCTGACGGCCGCCGTCCGTTGCGCGCCGCCGCAGAACAAGCCTCGCCCGGACGAACGTGAGAACTGCCGGCGGTACCTGGACGCGGAACTCGACCTGCTGACGGGCGTGACGGTGGAGATCGCGTTGGGCGGATACGCCTGGTCGCAGCTGCTGCGGCTCCACCGGCTGCGCGGCGACCAGGTGCCGGCCCCCGCGCCCCGATTCGGCCACGGCGCGGCGACGACCATCGGGGAGCGGGCGCTGCTGGGATCGTTCCACCCAAGCCAGCAGAACACCTTCACGGGCCGCTTGACTCCGGACATGCTGGACGCGGTGCTGAACCGCGCACGGGAGCTGGCGGAGCGCCGACCGGCCCCGACAGACCCTCAGCTCGATGCGCTGGTGTAGCGGCTGAGGCCAAGCCGCCAGAACCGGGCGGCGAGCAGCGCGGCGACGACGGCGATCGGCGGACCGGCCCAGATGAGCCACGACGGGTCGCGGCCCACCACGGTCTGCGCCGGGACAGTGGTTATGAAAGCGACTGGGAACACGAAGGTGAGCATCTGCCGCAGCCAGAACGGGTAGACCTCGATCGGGTAGCGGCCGGTCTGAAAGAGCTGGCTGAAGATCATGGTGATGTTGACGATCCGCACATACCAGAAGACCAATGTCGTCAGCGCGATCCAGATCGCGTAGACGATCAGCACGCCGGAGACCATGAGCACCACGAACAGCAGCGCGTTCGACGCGGTGACGGGCGCCTCGAGGCGGGAGAGCGCCACGGCCAGGAGGGCCACCCCCATGGCGACATCGGCCGTCTGCCAGAGCACGATGCGTCGGGTGGACGCCAGGAACAACGTGGGCACCGGCTTGAGCATGATGTAGTCGAAGGTCCCTTCCCGGACTTCCTCGACGACCTTGTTGAGGCTCGGGCTCACGGACGTATCGACGAGCCCGGTCACGATGCAAAACACGCCGAGCAGGGCCAGGGTCTGCGCAAACGACCAGCCGCTGAGGTTGTCGGTGTGCGCGAAGATCACGGCCACGCCGCCGATCGCGGACGCCAGCGACAGCGCGCTGCCGATCACGTTGCCGATCAGATCGGCACGGTAGGCGAACTCGTGCTGGACGGCCGAGCGGACGAAGGCCAGCAGGATCCGGAGCAGCCGCACGTCTAGGCCCCCACGGCGGAGTAGTGCTTGATGCCGGCTCGCCAGATCAGACCAAACGCCGCCGCCGCGACGGCCGTCCACCCGAGCAGCAAGCCAAAGCCGAGCGCGAGCTCGGCGGGACTGAGCCGGCCCATGACGACCTCGATTGGGAAGCCGATGGTGTAGCGGAACGGCAGCGCCACCGCCATGACCTGCACAAATCCGGGCAACGCGGCGACCGGCGCGACCGTGCCGCCCAGCAGGAACGTGACGCGCATCCAGATGTCGTGAATCGACATCGAGCGGGTCGTCCAGAAGGCCAGCATGGCGAGCGCGGATCCGACGAGGAACGTAAGCAGGATGGCCAGCAGCAGGGCGATGAGCCCGAGCACGATCGAGAGGACGTCGCCGGTGAACGGCGGCCGCAACACCGCGAACATAACGGCCCACACTGGGATCAACAGCAAGAGGCTGACGGACTTGTAGGCGACATTCATCGCGGCGGCGCCGAGAAACGGGTGCATGGGCCGCAACAGCCGGGCCGACATGCGACCGGACTCGATCGACGGCCCGATCGTGTAGACCTCGACCGTGCCGGTGAGGTGCGTGACGATCATGAAGATCAGGTAGTAGAGAACGAAATCGTCGCGGCCGAAGCCGCCGACCCGTCCCTCGCCGCTGACCGCCGCCCAGACCGCCAGGTAGATCACCGGGTTGATCACGCCCCACATGGCGTAGAGGAACATGACGATGCGGTACTGGAAGAGGTCGGCGAGTTCGGCGCGCAGGATGGCGACAAAGCCAGCCCAGGAGCGGGCGAGCGGGGTCAATGGCCGCTCCGGAACACCTGGTCGATCACGTCTTCGAGCGGCGGGTCCTCGACGCTGAGATCGCTGACGGGAAGCTCCGCGAGCATGCGCGCGGTGACTTCGGGCGCATCGTCCTTGGCAGTGCGCACCCGGACCTGCAGCTCGTCCACCAGCTCGGCCTCGCCGAAGCGGGACAGGTCGCGGCCGTCGATCGGCCGCTCGAGGTGCAACGTGATCGTCTTGTGCGGGGCGTAGCGCTCGACCAGGCCGGCGAGGCGGCCGTCATACAGCAGCCGGCCGTTGTCGATCACGATCACGCGCGAGGCGAGCGCCTTGACGTCGGCCATGTAGTGACTGGTCAGCAGCACCGTCGCGCCAGTCTCCGCGTTGTACGCGGCCACGAACTCGCGGATGCGCTGCTGCATGGTGACGTCGAGTCCAATAGTCGGCTCGTCGAGGAACAGCACCCGCGGCCGGTGCAGCAGGCCGGCCGCCAGCTCGACCTTCATCCGTTCGCCGAGCGAGAGCTGTCGCACCGGCTTGGTGAGCAGATCCTCGAGCTCGAGCAGACGTGACAGCCGATCGACTGTTGCGCGGTACACGCCGTCGTCGATGCCGAAGACCGCCTTGTTGACGAGAAAGGTATCGGCCGCCGGCAGGTCCCAGTAGAGCTGCTGGCGCTGCCCCATGATCAGCGTGATCTGCGACAGAAAGTCGGCCTTGCGATCCCACGGCGTGACGTCAAGGACCGATACTTCTCCGGCGGTGGGATGCAGCAGACCGCTCAAAACCTTCAGGGTGGTGGTCTTGCCGGCGCCGTTGGGGCCGAGAAACCCGACGATCTCGCCCGGCTCGACGACGAACGATATACCGTCAACGGCGCGCACCAGCCGGTGCGAGCGGCGAAAGACGCTGCGAAACGAGGCGCGCAGGCCGCCCTCGCGCTCGGGCACGACGTAGTGCTTGACCAGGTCTTGGACGTGGATGTCCGCGGGCATGCTCGATCCGGCTGGCGGGCACCGCTCCCAGCTTAGCCGCGTTCCGGACGGCGAGCGCCGCTCGCCGCCGGGACCGCCTCACCGTGCCCCTTCGACTGGCTCAGGGTGCACGGTTCGAGAATGCCTGCCGTCGCTCGGCGTCGGAATGACACTGGAGATCGGCCACTGCAGCGCCGCACACGACGATGCTGGTGAGGGACGGGCTCTCGCCAGCCCGGGGGCCGTGAGATTCCTCGCTCCGCTAGGAATGACACGGGAAGTAGGCTGCCGGAGCGCCTATCATCGGGTGAAATCGGAAGCCGCCGGGTCGGAGACATCGAGATGTTCGCAACCTTTGGGCGCACGTGGGAGCTGGCGAAACTCAGTTGGGGAGTCCTGCGCGAAGACCGCAAGCTGGTGCTGTTCCCGATCTTCTCGGGGGTGGCGCTGCTGATCCTGGCCGTGTTGCTCTCGGGCGTGGGCCAGGGCCTCGGCACCTTCGAGCGCCTGGGCGCGGAGCAGGCGCAGCCGACCAGCTCGGACATCGTGCTGCTGGGCATCGCGTACTTCCTGCTCGCCCTCGTGATCATCTACTTCAACTCGGCACTGGTCGGCGCGGCGATGGTGCGCTTGGCGGGCGGGACTCCGACGCTGGGCGACGGGTTCCGTCTGGCGAACCAGCGGCTGCCGCAGATCGTCGGCTGGGCGCTGATCTCCGCGACGGTGGGACTGATCTTGCAGGCGCTGCGCAACCAATCGCGTGACAACATGCTCGGCCAGATCGCGGTCTCGATCGTGGGGGGCGTGTGGGCGTACCTGACGTTCTTCGTGGTCCCGATCTTGGTGGCCGAGGGCATCGGTCCGATCGCGGCCATCCGACGGTCCGGCTCGCTGTTCAAGCGCACCTGGGGCGAGCAGGTGGTGGCGAACTTCGGGTTCGGCATCTTGAGCTTCCTGGCGGCGCTGGTCGGGGCAATTCCGGCCGTGCTGGTCGGGTCGCTGTCGCCGGCCGCCGGCATCGCCGTAGGCGTCGTGACGGTAGGAGCGGCGATCGCGGTGGTGAACGCGATGGAAGCGATCTTCAAGGCCGCGCTCTATGGGTACGTGGCCGACGGCCAGATTGGCGAAGGGTTCACGCGTGAGTCGCTGGAGGGCGCGTACGGTCCGGGCCATCGGGCGAGGTTCTAGCGGCTCGATCTCCTTCGGAGCGGCGCCCGCCAAAGACGCGGGGCATTGGGAGGTCGGGTGATCTCCTTCACGGCAGCCCGCTCGTCGCGGGCGAGCGGCGGGAAACGAAGGGCCGGAAAGTGGATACCCTCAATGGCGACGGCGCTCGTGCCGTGCGGAGAACCGGCGACGACGGGAACATGCCTCGAGTAGACGATGCCGCCGATCTAGCGGACTGGGTTCCAGAGGGTTTCCAGATTGTCGACGCGTCAGTGGAGGAAATTCGGACCGCTCTCGCCCGTCACGTCCATGACACCTATGGCGGAGAGGTGTCGCTCGATGAGTTCCTGGCTGAGTACCGGGCTGGGAACGGACTCGAAAGAAGCCCGGCGTTTCGCTTCTTGGCGCACACCGCTGACCTGATTGCCGACGACGTCACCTAAGGCGCTCCGCGAAGCAAAGGCTTTCTTTCAAGACCTTCAGGAATGCCGCCAGATCGTCTGCCAGCGTGCGCTCGCTCTGATTCAAGCTGGCAATGACCGCGTCCTTGTCGGATGCGGCCTCTCCAAGAATGACCCGGTAGCAAAGCCGGCGCGTGTCAAGTCCGGCCTGTGCCTCAACGTTGCGATGGATCTACGGCTTGCGCCGCCTCATTTGATGAACCTCCGGTCGACGTTTCGCCTCCAACCGACCGCCGAGCTGGACGACGACGAATGGATCTGGGAGTACCACTACGCGCGAGTACGTAGCGCTCACGGGGATCGGCTATTGCCGCCGAGATGCCACCTGCACGTGAATGCCGATTCCGGTGGCCTGCGGGAGCACGCACAGCCACTGAGGCAACTTCACCTGCCCACGCGGCGAATCACGCTCGAACAGATGGTGTGGCATCTCGTGACGGACTTCGACGTAGAGCCGCGCAAGAAGGATTGGCGCCAGATTCTTGAGTGCAGCGAGGAAAGGTTTCGGACGATTCAAGCCGACCGAGATCACCCATATGAGTACCCGTTTGGCGCGCCTCCGAACTAGGCCGTCGGGCCTCCGTTCGGACCGGGCATGTGACGGCGGCTGTTCGTGGTTCGACAAGCTCACCATGCACGGCGGGGGAGCTTCACCGCGAACGGGAGGGGCGGCCCCGCTACGAATGGGAGAGCAGGCCCACCGCGAGGGGGATCAGCCCGACGCCTGCCGGTTGTGGTTCGACAAGCTCACCACGACCGACAGGCGCGGACGGATTAGCGGTTGTAACCGGAGGGGCTGGCGGGCGGGGCCTGGGCGCGGGCTCGCTCCGCCATGTGCTCGAGCAGGAAGCTGAAGTCCTGGTAGGCGGCCAGGTCGCCGAGGCGGCTGTCGAGCGCTCGCAGCCGCTCGTGCAGGGCCGCGAGATCGCTGGAGGCGCCGGCGGCATCGCCATCACCACCGTCGGGCAGGCTGCTGTACCGATCCGACGCCAGCGCCACGATGGCGCCCAGCTCGAGCAAGGGGTCGGCCTGGGCTCGCAGGTCGGTGTCGAGCCGACCGGTCACCTCGGCCTGTTGACTTCGGGATTGACCGGTGTCCGGGACCACCCAGCGCAGCTCAACCCGGGCCAGCTTCACCTCTTGGGCAGCGCCGCCGAGCGCGCCGTCCTGCAACTCGAGCTCGTAGAACACTGTGGTCGACGCGCCGGACGGAATCTCGGCGAATTCCTTGCGGTCTTCCGCGAAGCTCTGGTCGGACGTGACCCGGTTCTCGTACCCCACGATGCGCCAGGACTTGACCACCTCGGGATCCCACGTGACCTGCGCGCGCGTCTGGTCGGCGAAGGGCGTGGACAGGGCCAGCCAGTTCTCGCGGCTGAACGTGGCTCGCGCCTGCCCGGGGTCGTCGAGGTAGCGGTACCAGCCATTGCCGTGGTGCGCCAGCTGCTCCAACAGCACGTCGTTGTAGTTGTTGATGCCCACGCCGATGGTGATCAGGCGCAGCGGGTTGCGCGCGTCGCGGTCGTAGGCCGACTCCAGGATCGCGAACGGGTTGGTCGCGTCGACGTTGGCGACCCCGTCGGACATCAGGATGACGTAGTTGTAGGCATCGGGTCGTTCCAGGCGCGCCTGATCCGCCAGGCTGACCCCTTGGTTGAGGCCGGCCTGGACGTTGGTGCTGCCATGCGGCGCGAGCCGCTCAATGGAGCGGCGGACCGCGGCGTCGTCTGGCCCCCGATGCCTCACGGTGAGGTCGTCGATGATGTAGTCGGTGAAGTGGACCACGGCCACGCGGTCTTGCGGCCGCAGGCTTTGCTGGATGGCCTCCGCCGCCGCACGGGCGATGTCCACGCGGTTGCCCTCACGCATTGATCCCGAAGCGTCGAGCACCAGCGTGACGTTGAGCGGCCGGTCGTCCGGGACTTCGGCCGCCTGAAACCCGATGCGGGCCAGGTGCTTACCCGCGTCCAGCGGGTGTCTGACCACATCGCTGGAAATCGCGAAGCCCCAACGGTCCGCGGGTGCGGTGTATTGGTAGTCAAAGGCGTTGATCCACTCTTCGGCCCGCACGGAGTCGGGCTCGACGCCATAGCCCTGACGGGCCCACGTGAGCGCCAGCTGGTAGGAGGTGCGGTCGGTATCCAGGCTGAAGGTCGAGACGGCGTCTTCGGACGTGGCGACGAAGGGCTGCCGTGGGTAGTCCCGGAAGGTGGTGTCCGGCGGCCGAGCGGCGGCCGTGGCGGCAGGCGCCGCTTCAGAGGCAGCGTAAGCCGGCGCCGCTTGGGCCGCGGGCGCCTCGACGATCTTCTCGACTTCGACCACCTTCTCGACCACGACTTCCCGCGTGACGACCTTCTCGACTGCAACTTCCCTGATGGCCTCGACGATCTTCTCGACCTCGACCTCGACCTCGACGACCTTCTCGACCGGCGCCATCTGCGCCTCCATGGCCGGGGCGGCCGCGGCCGGCGCCTCAACCATGACTTCCTTGGTGACGACTTTCTCGACGACGCGTTCGACCGGGACCTCCTTGGTGACGACCTTCTCGACCACTACTTCCTGGGTGACGATCTTCTCGGCAACCGAATACTCATCACCGGCGGCGCGGGTGACCAGAAAGACGGCCGAGGCGGCCACGGCGACCGCCCCGCCGGTTGCCATGACGGGCAACCAATTGCGCCTGGCAGCCGCAAGGACCTGGCGTCGAATCCACCCTAGGCGATGCGGCGCGGGTTGAGGTTCGAGACGGCTTTCCAGCGATTCCCAGAGGTTCGAGGGCGCGCGGAGATCCTCTGCTTCCCCCGCGAAGTGCTGCCGCAGCACGCGTTCCATGTCTTGGTCTGACGAGTAGTTACTGGCCATGGCCGTACGCCTCTCTGGCACCGCCCGCTGCTAGCTGATCTCGCAGCCGGCCGAGCGCGCGATGCAGCCTGGACTTGACGGTGCCCTCGCGCACGCCGATGGCTTCGGCCAGCTGGGGAACCGTGAGATCGGCGAAGTAGCGCAGCACCACGACTTGCCGTTGATCCGGGTTGAGGCCGTCCAGCGCCTGCCGGATCCGCTGGCGCTCGAGCTGCGCCTCCATCGCCTCGACCGGATGCGGTTGATCGTCCGGCCGGTGGTGGTTCTCGAGCGGAACGGTGGGAACGGCTCGCCTTCGGCGTTGGGACACGATCGCGTTCACCAGAATGCGGACGAGCCACGGTTTGACCGGGCGGCCGCTGTGGAAGCCTTTGATTCCTCGCCAGGCGGCCAGCAGTGCTTCCTGGACGTGCTCCTCGGCCAGCGCCCGGTTCCCGGTCATCAGGAGCGCCGTGCCGTAGAGCACGTCTTTGTACTGTTCCACCAGATGGCGGAACGCCTCGCTGTCGCCGTCCTGACAGCGCAGAACCGCTTGTTCATCGGTCATATGCCGCCCTCATGGCCCGTTCTCCGCTGGGGACCCTGATGACTAGTACGCGCGGTTGGACCAAATCGTTCCATGACCATGAGCGGGTGGATTGGCGCGTCCTGCGATTCGCGCGTGTTCATGGTTCGACAAGCTCACCATGAGCGGGAGGGGGAGGTCTCACCATGAGGGAAGTGGGGTCTCGGCGGGCGCTGCCGGCAGCCGGCCGGGAGTTCGCGCGAGTCGTACTGCCTCAGAAGCAGGTGTTACCGAAGAGTGAGCCAATGCCTCAGAAGGTCGGTTGCCCAGCACGGCGTCGCTCCAAGTCTCGCGCATCGTCGGCCAGCCCCCGGGGCGTGTCGAGCGCGCGGGCTCTCGGCGGCGGCGCGCGGCCGAATTCCCGGTCCCCGCTGACGTAGGCTGAGGCGCTTAGATCGAACTGAGGCCACGCGCCCATGTTCATCGCCTACGCCCCCGATCGAGTCGGCAAGGAAATCGGAGACCGCCGCCAGCTGTTCCTGGACGATGACGTGGTCGCCGCCGTCAAGAACGTCACGCGCCGATTGCATAGCCCCGCCAAGCACCCGGCCAACCCGCTCATCCAGAACGACCAACCGTGGGAGGTGGTGCCCTACTTCCGGAGCTGCTCGTTCAACGTTCATCGCGACCCCGTCGACGGCCTCTTCAAGTGCTGGTACGAGGACTACCACAACTACTTCGGCAGCAAGCGCGTGCCGCGACTCGGGAGCCGGATCTACTACGCGCAGTCCCGTGATGGGGTGGAATGGGAGAAACCGCTGCTGGGCAGGCACGCGGTGGATGGCCAGGACACGAACACGGTGATCTGGTCACCCGACGACCAGGGTGTGACGACGCTGCTTCCCTCGATGATGCTGGACCCGCGGGAGCCCGACGAAGACCGCCGCTTCAAGATCGTCTACCTCGAACGCAGCAAGGAGCAGACGGAGGGGCTGGCGCTGGCGTTCTCGCGCGACGGCATCGAGTGGGAGCGGTACGAGGGGAATCCGATCATCCCCGAGTGGGCGGCCGACTGTCAGGTCCTCACGTACGACGCGATCGACGACAAGTACGTGTTGTGGGGGCGCTACGGGGAATCGGCCGGCACCTCCTGGGGCCCGGGATTCGATCACTGGTTCTGCCCGGTATGGCCGAGCATGCCCACGGGCATTTGGGGAACCAGGCGCCGCGTCTGGCGGCTCGAGAGCCAGGACCTGACCAACTGGTCGGACGCGGAGCTGATCTTCGAGCCCGGCGCGGACGACAACCTCGACGACGGCCATTACAGCTTCGTTCCGTGGCGGTCGGACGAGATGCACCTGGGCATCCTCAACATGCTCCACCAAGTGGACGACACCCTGGATATGTACTTGCTGTACAGCCGCGACGGTGTGCAATGGAACCGTTTCGTCGAGCACCGGCCGTTCATTCCACGCGGCGCGCCCGGCGCGTTTGATTCGCTGGATCTCGAGACGACCGTGCAACCGATCGTGGTGGGTGATGAGCTCTGGTTCTACTACGGCGGGATGAAGGTGCACCACGACTGGTGGATCGTGGGCAGCGGGCAGAACCTGGACGTCCCGGAGGTGCACGACCCGAGCCTGGCCGCGCACGGTCATCATCTGGGCCTCGCAACCCTTCGGATCGATGGCTACGTCTCGCTCGACGCGACGGTGCGCGAGGGTTACGTGGAGACAAAACCCGTCGTCGCGCCCGGCGCCCACCTGTTCATCAACGCGCGCTGCCAGCCGGGCGGCTACGTGGAGGTCGAGGCAACGGACCCTTGGGATAACGTGTGGCCGGGTTTCGCGCGCGAGAGCTGTCGGACGTTCAGCGGCGACGGCGTGCGGCACCAGGTGAGCTGGGAGGGCGGCTCAATCGCGACGCTGAAAGGCGCTCTCAAGTTCCGGTTCCATTTGCGGCACGCCGAGCTGTACGGATTCCAGGTCGCCGACGCCTGACGGTCGGCCCTGCGCAGGCTGACCGACTCGAGCGGGCGGCGAAGCCGCGGCGAGGTTCGGTATCATTTGGGAGACGCGACGGCGTCCCGCGGACGCCGCGCTGATCCGATTGGATTCGGCCGCTCGCCCAGGGCGGCCCGTTGGGGAGGCAGAAAACGGAGAGGGTTGGCATGCCCCGCCCGCCAAACAGGGGGGAGCCTTGACCGCACGCTTTCCTACCCATCTGAGTCGGCGCCGGTTCGGCGCGCTCGCGCTCGCCGGCGCGGCCTCGGTCGGGCTCCAGCGAGCCGGGATCGCTCGAGCGGACGACCGGGCGGTGTCGCCGGAGCCGCCAGCCGTGTACGTCCGCGAGACCGGCCATCACCTGCAGGGCCCGATCCTCGATTGGTGGCTGCAGTACGGGCAGCACGGGTCGCTGGGACATCCGGTCACCGAGCCGGTGTGGCTAGCGGGCCGGAGCATGCAATTCTTCGAGCGGGGCGCGATCGAAGTGGATCCGCACACGCCGGACCCGCTGCTCGCGACGCCGCTGGACCTAGGCGCCGCCTGGGACCGCAGGATCAAGACGATCCGCAGCACGGCGCCTGCCGCCGAGCACGAATCCGATCTGTGGTTCGAGCAGACCGAACGGGGCGTGCATCCGGAGCTGCTGGAGACGTATCGGGAGGGCGGCGGCGCGTTCGCGTTCGGCTATCCGGTGGACTGGGCCGACACGAGCGGCGGACGGTTGAGCCAGATCTTTGAGCGCGCGTGGCTGGCGATGACGCCC
The DNA here is from genome assembly GCA_965247475.1 of Chloroflexota bacterium. GTDB lineage: Bacteria > Chloroflexota > UBA11872 > UBA11872 > UBA11872. The sequence goes on along the minus strand of OZ252016.1, from coordinate 529,259 downwards.
TCCGGTCCGCGACCGATCCCGTTGGGGCTGTGGGAGGCCGCGCGGCTGAAGCTGCCGATCGGGCCGGTGCGGTCGAAGCCCGGCGCACTCACGTACCGACCGGGCGCGCTGGCGCCGTCGATCGGCCCGGTGCGCGAGCGCAGCGTGGAAGTCGATCTGCCCACGCAAATCACGACGTTCTACGCCGGGGACACGCCGGTCTACCGCGCGCTGACATCCACCGGGGTCTACCCGGACTTCACGCCGGTCGGCCGCTGGCAGATATTCGTGCGACATGACCGGTCGCGGCTGGTCTCCTTCGGAAACACGGCCCGCAGCTATGACTTCGACAACGTCCAATACGTGCAGTACTTCACCGACGACTGGGTGGGCTTTCACGCCACGTACTGGCACAACGACTTCGGCACGAAGCGCAGTGCGGGGTGCGTGAACCTGCGCCTGGAGGACGCGCGCTGGGCGTGGGACTTCTGCAACCACGGGACACCCGTGGTTGTGCGTCAATAGTCGGCGGGGCCGTCCGGGTTTAGACGGGCTAGCCAGCGCCGCGGCGATTGCCGGGTCAGCCAGGCCATCGGCTCCAGCCTCGGGCCGCGGGCTATTCCGCCGCGCCTCGGGCGCCCTCGAGCTCGACGACAAAGGGCGCGGCGCCAACGGGAACCGGCTCGTGACGGTCGGCCGTGAGATCGAAATCGTCGAGCGCGTCGGCGATCTCGTTTAGGCCTAGGTACTCGATCGTGTCGCGGTAGGGCTTGCCCTCGACGGCGTCCCAGCCGTGCTTCTCGTAGTAGCCGCTGACGTACCCGCGGATCTCTTCCTTCGGCAGCCGGTAGTCCTTGAGCGGCCCGAGCCTGAGCGGCTCGTGCAGGCGGTCGGGCAGACGATCGTCCTCGACGGTCATTCCCTCGCGGAGGTTGAACAGGCGGGCCATCGTGAGGCCGCGCTCGAAGGTCTCGTGCAGCTCCTCGGGCGACATGTCCCAGCCGGTGGCGGCGTTGAGCAGCTCGAGCGACTTGGCGTCGTTGTACTCGAGGAACTGGCACAGCCCAACCGTGTTGCGCACGGAGGTGCGCTTGAGGCCGGCGCCGGTGTGATCGCCGCCGGTGGGTGAGATGGGGTAGTTGTCGCGCATGCCCCGCATGGCGCGCGGGTCGTGCATGGCGACCTCGAGCCCCTTGACGTGCACGACGTAGCGCTCGGAGCCCTTGCCGAGCCGGCGGGCGGCGCGCAGCGAACCCTCGGCGAGCAGGTCACCGACGCCCTGTCGGTGGGCGATCTGGTCGATGATACGGAGGACATCCTGGGCCGATCCGAAGCGCATGGTCTCGCCCTGGAGTTCCGCGGCGGTGAGCAGGCCGAGCTCGGACATCTCCATCGCCCACGCGATCGTGGCACCGCACGAGATGCTGTCCATGCCCAGGTAGTTGAGCATCTCGTTGCCTTTGCAGACGGCCATGATGTCGGTGACGCCGGTGTTGGTGCCGATGGCGGCGAGGGTCTCGTACTCGGGACCGCCGTACCTGGGCTCGACTTTCATGTGGGGTGTTTCGACGCGCACGCGCTTCTTGCAGCGGACCGAGCAGGCGAAGCAGCGGTCCATGTGGTCCATCACCAGCTCTTTGATCGCGACGGCGTCGATGTTCTCCGAACCGTCGAGACGGCCGTCGCGGAAGTTGTGCGAGATCAGGTGGCCCTCGAGCTGCTTGGCCTTCACGGCCGCGCCGGTGCCCCAGTTGTGCAGACGGTGATGCTCCCCGCCCTCGCCGAGGGTCTCCCGGCCCACCCAGCGAGCGGTCGCCTTGATGGGCTCGGCGTCGGCCACGGTCACGCGGGTCGAGCCACGCACGGCGATGGCCTTGAGGTTCTTTGCGCCCATGACGGCGCCGAGTCCGGTGCGCCCGGCGACTTCGTTGAGGTCGTTGACGACGCAGGCGAAGCGGACCAGGTTCTCGCCGGCCGGGCCGATCTGGCAGACGCGGATGCGCGGATCGCCGAGCTCCTCGCGGATCTGATCCTCGACCGGGCCGGTGAGCTCGCCCCAGAGGTGGGAGGCGTCGCGGATCTCGATTTCCTGGTCGTTGATCCACAGGTAGACCGGGGACTGCGCGCGGCCCTGCACGACGACCGCGTCCCAGCCGGCCTGCTTGAGCTCGGCGCCCCAGTAGCCGCCGGCCTCGGATTCGCCAAACAGCCCGGTCAACGGCGACTTCGCGCCGACGCTGTGACGGCCCGCGCCGGGGAGGGCGACGCCGGTGATGGGACCCATGGCGAACACCAGGCGGTTCTCCGGGTCGAAGGCATCGATGCCGTCCGGCACCTCGGTGAGCAAGTAGTAGGCGATCAGGTTGCGACCGCCCAGGTATTTGCGGAAGAACTCACGACCAAGCCGCTCGGTCCAGATCCGGCCGTCGGCCAGATCGATGCGGAGGATGCGGTCGTGGATGGATCCGGGAAGCCCGTCGCCTTCGTCGCCGCCGGACATCGGGACGAGCACATCTACGACATCCCCGTTGCTCAGCCGTGTGTCCGGCGTGGCCAACTCGTCGTTGACGCCGAGGGTGAGCCGGCGGCCGTCGTCGAGCCCGTGCGCGGCCAGCAGGTCGCGCAGCGTGGCGCCCGGCTCGACGTCGACATCGCGGATTCTCCCGTCGCCCGGGAAGAAGCGGCCGAGGTCGGCGTAGGGCCGGACGCGGATGCGGATCGCGGTAGCGGGCATGACGGGCTCATAGTCGCGCGCCCGCACGACGCGGACAAGCGGGGCGCGTCCGGCCGCTTGGACCCAGGACCGCCCGTTCACGGCGCTTCGAGCGATCGCTTGCCGCGAGGCGCCGCTCAGGTCGGTAGGTGCGGGACGGGGATGCCGGTGACGTTGGTTTGGAGGCGGTAGACGCTGGTGCCGGCGGTGATGTAGAGGATGGTCCAGTCGGGGCCGCCCCAGGCCAGGTTGGCGGGATGCTCGGGCGGCACGATGCGGCCGTGGACCTGGCCGTCAGGCTCCACCACCCATATCCCGCCGGGGCCGGTGGTCCAGAGACGGCCGTCGGCATCGCATTTCATGCCGTCGGGGTTGCGCGGCTCGTCGCTGAGGTCCAAATCTGCAAATAGCCGTTCGTTCGCGAGCGATCCGTCGTCCGCAACGTCGAACGCCCAGACATCGCGGGGTCCGCCCGAGTCGCCGACGTAGAGCACGGACTGGTCGGGCGAGAAGGCGAGGCCGTTGGGACGCATGAAGCGATCGCTGGCGAGGGTGATCGAGCCGTCGGGCCGCAGCAGGAACAGTCCGTTGAAGTCGAGCTCCCCCGCTTCGGAGCCGAGATCGACGATCCCGTAGGGAGGATCGGTGAAGTAGATGTCGCCGTTCGCGCGGGCCGCGAGGTCGTTGGGGCTGTTGAGGCGCTTGCCGTCGAAGTGCGTGGCGATCGGCGTCGCGCTGCCGTCCTCGTCAAACCGCAGAACAGCGCGGGCTTCGTGCGCGCAGCCGATAAGGGCGCCGTCGGCGCCGAGTGAGAGGCCATTGGTGCGACCGACGCGGGTGGCGAAGGTGGTGAGCTCCGGCCCCTCGGGCAGCTCGCGCCAGCGGCAGGTGCGGTCGTTGGGGATATCGCTGAAGAGCAGGTGGTCGCCGCGCCACACGGGTCCCTCGGTGAACAGCAGCCCGCCGGCGATGCGCTCGATGCTGGTCCCGGGAGTGACGAGGGCCTCGAGTCCGCCGCTCTCGTCTTCCAACACCACATCGACGTGCGTCATGGGCGGAGCCATACGCGCGGTCCTCCGGCTCGCAAGTCGGTCGATAATGCCGCAGCCGGCGCGCCCGCGCAGCCGGCCCGCGCGCCTATGCGAGACTGGGCGCCCTGCGCCGCATGCACCGGAAGAGGCCCATGCGGATTCTGCTCTGCAACGACTACATGCCGGAGGCGCTCGAGGCGTTCAGGCGGGCGCTGCCCGCGCACGAGGTCGTCACCTGCGCGGAGTCGGCGGTCGCCGAGTCGATCGCGGGCGTGCAGGTGGTGATCCCCGGCCGTGCGCCGCTACAGGCAGACGCGCTGGCGGCCGCGACCGAACTGCAGCTCATCCAGCAGGCGGGCGCGGGCGTGGACAACGTGGATCAGGACGAGGCCGCGCGGCGCGGCATCCCGATCGCAACCACGCCGACGCATGCGTCCGGCGCAGGTGAGGCAGTGGCGGAGTTCGCGCTGTTCCACCTGATCGGGGGTGGGCGCAACTACCCGGTGATGGCGCGCTCAATCGCCGCCGGGACGATGGAGACAAGCTGGGGGCGGTCGCTGCACGGATCGCGGGTGTGCGTGATCGGATTGGGCGGCATCGGCAAGGCGCTCGTCCGGTTGCTGAAGCCGTTCGGCTGCGAGGTGGTGGGTGTGAAGCGGACACCCGACCCGGCGCTGGCGGCGGAACTGGGGCTGACCGAGCTGTTCACGGCCGACCGCCTGACCGATGCGGTGCGGGACTGCCCGTTTGTTGCTGCGGCGGTGCCGCTGAACGACGCGACCGAAGGGCTGATCGGCGCGGAGGTGCTGGCCGCCATGCCGGACGACGGCGTGCTGGTGAACGTGTCGCGCGGGCCGGTGGTGGATCAGCAGGCGCTGATGGACACCTTGAGGGCGGGGCGGCTGTGGGCGGTGGGGTTAGACGTCTTCTGGACCGAGCCGATGGATCCAACCGATCCGCTGTTCGACTTCGACGTCCTGGCGACGCCGCACGCCGCGTCCGCGTGCGATCGGTTTCTCAACGGGACGGGCAGCATCATCGCGGACAACGTCGGACGTCTCGAGCGCGGCGAGGAATTGCTCTACACCGTCTAGCGGCGCCCGGCCTGTCGGGAGACGGCCCATAGCCGCGCGGGATTGCGAAGACCGAGGCGCGCCGCCGCGCCGAGCTAGTCGAGCAGCGCTTTGACCGCCGCGAGATCGGCCGCGGCGCCGTCGGCGACATACGCGCGGTCACCCCGCACCGAAACGAACGTGCAGCCCTCGTTCGCCCATTTCTCAATCTGCTCGGGGGAACCGGCCGCTATCCCGGGCGCCTTGCCGTGCCTCTGGCAGGCCGCGATCATCTTCCGGACGGCCTCGTCGTGCTGCGGCGAATTGCGCTCATGGCCGATCGAGAGCGCGAGGTCACCCGGTCCCAGCCAGCAGGCGTCGATGCCTTCGACGGCCATGATCTCGTCGGCGTTCGCGATGGCGTTCCCGGACTCCAACTGGATCGCGACCAGGACCTCGTCGTTGAACCGGTCGACGTAGTCGTCGCCGTACGCGGCGGCGCCGGAAAAGCCGACCGAGCGGCCGCCGGCAGGCGGGTAGCGCGCGGCGAAGGCGACCCGCTCGGCGTCTTCGGCGTCTTCGACCATGGGCACGATGATCCCCAACGCGCCTTCGTCGAGCAAGCGAGCGATCGCATAGAAATCGTTCTGGGGCACGCGCGTCATCGGGATCGAGCCGCCCGCCCGGACCGCCATGAACGCCAGCGAGGACGACTGGCGGTCCCACGAGCCGTGCTGGTTGTCGATGTTGATCCAGTCGAAGCCGGCGAGCGCCAGCTGCTCGGCGGTCGCGTGGGAACCGATCGAGGCGGAGGCGCCGAGGGCGATCTTGCCTGCCTGCAGCTTCTGCTTGGCGGTGTTGGTGAGCACTGGCAGTCGACCCTCCACGAGATGGCGCGCGAACGCGCGCAAGGCCTGACGCTACGGGGCGAGGGTCCTCCCGTCAACGTGGGCTGTGTCGGGGCGTCTGATGGGTCGGATTCGCGGGGCTGCTGACGGGCGGCGCCCCTCACGCCAGCCTGACAACCTGACTCGTTTGCGAGGCCGAGCCGACACATGAATGACGGAGGGATGACCGGAGCCACCACCGAGGGCAACCACGAGGGTTGCCCCTACATGGGATGCCGGTCACTCGGGACCCTGTCGAGCCCCACCAGAAGCTTGGATGCACAGGAATGGCAGGAGAGGGGGCGCGTGGCCTAGCCGCGCTTGACGCCCAGGCCGATGCCGTCGCCGACCTGGACGATGGTCGCATCGAGCCGCGCGTCGGCCAGCAAGTTGCGGTTGAACTCGCGGACGATCGGCGTCGCGGCTCGCATGTGCTCGGTGTCCTGAGGCTGGTGCGCGGCCTGGCCCAGCCAGAGCAGGTTGTCGATGGCGACCACGCCGCCGACCCGCAGCCGAGTCACGACCTCGTCGAGCAGCGCGGGGTAGTCGAACTTGTTGGCGTCGATGTACGCGAAGTCGAACGGGCCTTCGATCGAGCCGAGCGCGCCGAGCGCTGAGCCGTGGACGGTCTGAATCTTGCCGTCCACGCCGGCCTCGCTGAAGTTACGGCGGGCACGCGCGAGGATCTCGGCGTCCTGGTCGATTGTGATCAGGCGGCCGTCGTCCGGAAGCGCGCCGGCAATCCAGATGGCGGAGAACCCCAGGTTGGCGCCGATCTCCAGGGCGCGCCGGGCGCCGATCGCCCGCACGACGAAGGCCAGCAAGCGGGCGGACTCGCGCTCGGTGATGGGTTGGCCCTCGCGGCCGGCAACCGCCTCGATCTCGGCAAGCACGGCGCCGACATCGGGATGGATCTCGCGCAGATAGTCAGCGTCGCGGAGATAGCGCTCGCCGGAGTGGCGGTACTCGTGGGTCATGTGTGGGCCGGCCGGGACCCCGCGTCTGGCGAGCGCGCGTCGAGGGCACCGGATTCTTCGCTGCGCTCGCAATGACCCGCGGTTGGCGATCCGTTCAGACGAACCTCCTCCGCAACGCCATCAGTCCCACGGGTCGCGGCCGTCGGTGTGGCCGGGCCAGCGGGTGATCACGATCTTGGGGTCGGTGAAGAAGCGGACCACCTCATGCCCCTGCGCGTGTACGTCGCCGAAGAAGGACTCCTTGCGGCCGGCGAAGGGGAAGAAGGCCATGGGAGCGGCGACGCCGACGTTTACGCCGATGTTGCCGATGTTGGCGCGCTGGGTGAACCGCCGGGCGGCGCCACCGCTGTTGGTGTAGATCGAGGCGGCGTTGCCGAATGGGTTGGCCTCGATCACGTCGATGGCATCGTCCAGCGTGTCGGCGCGCATCAGATTGATGACCGGTCCAAAAATCTCGTCGCGTGCGATGGCCATGTCGGGTGTCACGCCGCCAAGGATGGTGGGGCCGACCCAGAAGCCGTCAGGATGATCCTCGACCTCGACTTCACGGCCGTCGATCAGCAGCTCGGCACCCTCGGCAAGCGCCTGGTCGATGTGGTCCAAGATGCGCTGGCGGGCCTCGGCGGAGATCACCGGCCCCATGCCAGACGCGGGGTCGAGGCCGTTGCCGACCGTGATAGCCGCCGCCGTTGCGACCAGCCGATCGCGCAGCTCGTCGTGGACATCGCCGACGGCCACGACCGCGGAGCCGGCGAGGCAGCGCTGCCCCGCGCAGCCGAAGGTCGAGCCTGAGATGTTCGGCAACGCCGGGTCGAGCTCGGCGTCGGGCATGACGACCAGGTGGTTCTTGGCGCCGCCCTGACACTGCGCGCGCTTGCCGGCGCGCGTGGCCGTCTCGTAGACATGTCGCGCGACCGGTGACGAGCCAACGAACGAGATCCCGGCGACCTGCGGGTTCGTCGCGAGCGCCTCGGACTGCTCGCGACCACCGTGGATGAGGTTGAACACGCCGGGTGGGAAACCGGCCTCGATCACGAGCTCCATGAGCCGGGTCTGGCTCAGCGGCGTCTGCGGGGAGGGCTTGATGACGTAGGTGTTGCCGCACGCGACGGCGTAGGGCGCGAACCACCACGGGACCATCGAAGGAAAGTTGAACGGCCCGATCTGCGCAAAGACGCCGAGGGGCTCGCGAATCGAGGCCTCGTCGATCCCGCGGGAGATGTCGGTCGAGAAATCGCCGGACTGCAACGAAGGAATACCGGCGGCGACCTCTACGTTTTCCAGCGTGCGCAGCAACTCGCCGCGAGCCTCGTCGAGCGTCTTGCCGTTCTCCTCGGTGATCGTGCGCGAGAGGTCCTCGAAATGGATCTGGATGAGCTGATGGAGGCGGAACAGCAGGCGGGCGCGCTCGATGGCCGGTGTGCCGCGCCAGTCCGGGAAGGCGTCGGAGGCCGCGGCCACCGCAGCCTCCACCTCGTCGCCGCTCGAGAGCGGCACCGTGGCAATCGACCGCCCGCTGGCTGGGTTGGCGACATCAAGGCGGTCGGCCGCCGCCGACTCGACCCATGCGCCGCCGATCAGGTTTTGAAGCCGTTCGACGTCGCCCCCCATCGCTCGCCTCCGAACCGTCTAGCCCGTGGGCGCTCAGCGTACTGACTTCGCCGCCGTCCGCCCAAGCGTGGGCTCCGCCGACCGGCTCGACAGAAGCGGCGCGGCTTGACCCCGCGCGACCGTGCCACATAGCATCCAGTCCCGCGCGGGCAACGGTGGTCGCGACCGACTCGACCGGCCGGCGGCGAGGGCGCGAACGCCCGGAGCACTCCATGCGACTCGGTTTGTTCACCATGCCACTGCACCCGCCCGGCTCGGACCTGGCCGTCACACTGGATCAGGACCTCGAGCAGATCATCACGCTCGATCGGCTTGGGTTCGACGAGGTTTGGATCGGGGAACATTTCACGGCGGAATGGGAGAACATTCCGACGCCGGAGCTGCTGATCGCCCGCGCTCTGTCGGAGACCAAGAACATCAAGCTTGGCACCGGCGTGACCTGCATGCCCAACCACGACCCGTTCTCGGTGGCTCACCGGATCGCGGTGCTGGACAACCTGGCGAAGGGGCGGTTCCAGTGGGGGGTCGGCTCGGGTGGATTCCCGGGCGATTTCGAGGTGCGCGGCTACGACGTGAGAGGCAGCGACCACCGTGTGATGACGCCACACGCGATCGACGCGGTGCTGGACTTGTGGGACGACCCCGAACCGGGCGTGCGCAAGAGCCCGTGGTGGGAGTACACGGTGCCGGAACCGAATCCGTTGATCGGCGTGCGAGTGCACATCAAGCCGTACCAAAAGCCGCATCCCCCGATCGCGGTGGCGGGCGTGTCCGAGAAATCAGACACGCTGGCGCTGGCCGGCGAGCGCGGCTGGATCCCGTTGAGCATCAACATCGTGCCGAAACGGGTCCTGATGACGCACTGGGAGGCGGTCGAAGAGGGCGCCGCAAAGACCGGCAAGACGCCGGATCGATCCGAGTGGCGGATCGCGCGGGAGATTTTCGTGGCCGACACCACCGAAGAGGCGCGCGAGCGGGCGCTGACGGGCGTGATGAGCCGCGATTGGACGGGCTACTGGGCGGCGTTGCTGCCGTTCGCGCACATGGTCGGCCTCACGAAGACCGACCTAGAGATTCCCGACAGCGCGATCGATTGGGAGTACATGGTCGACAACATCGCGCTGGTGGGCAGCCCGGACGACGTGGCCGCGAAGATCCGCGCGCTCCATCAGGATGTCGGCGGATTCGGGGTGGTGGTCGCGATGGGCCACGAATGGGTGCCCGAGGACCACTGGCGCCACTCGATGGAGCTGCTGGCGCACGAGGTGATGCCGCAGGTCGCGGACCTGAACTAAGCGGATCCGGCCCGATCAGGCGCAGGCCTGGGCGCGAATCGTAGGGGCACGCGGCTTGCACGCGATCGAATCTCGACGGCAGCTCGTTGGCGGGAGCACGCGTGCGCGCGCGCGCGCTTGACGGCCAAGTCGCAATCGTCACCGGCGGCGGCAGCGGCATCGGGCGCGAGGCGGCGATCGGGCTTAGTCGCGAAGGCGCGCGGGTAGCGGTCGCCGGACGGCGCGTGGATGCGTTGCACGAGACAGTCGCCATGATCGAGGCGGCGGGCGGCGCGGGCATGGCCCGATCGACAGACTTGGCCGATCCGGACGACGCGCGTGGGCTGATCACATGGACCGAGGACGAGCTGGGCCGCGTGGATGTTCTGGTCAACAACGCCGGGACGAATACCGAAGCGCGCGCGATGCGGCGGTACACGACTGAGACCTGGGACGCGGTGTTCGCCGTGAACGTGACGGCGCCAATGGTCGCGGCGCAGGCCGCACTGCCGGGGATGATCGAGCGCGGCGGCGGCACGATTGTGACGGTGTCGTCGATGGCGGCGGTCAATCCGAGTCCGATGGCGGGGTCGGCGTACAGCGCATCGAAGGCGGCCGTCGCGAACCTGATGCGGCACATCAACAACGAGTTGCGGGCGCGCGGCATCCGCGCCTGCACGATCTACCCGGGCGAGGCGGCGACCGACTTGCTGGACCTGCGCGTGCTGGCGCCGGACGAAGCCGCGCGCGCGACGATGATGGGCGCCGAGGACGTGGCGGCGGCGATCGTGTTCTGCGCGACCATGCCGGCGCGGACACTGGTCGAGGAAATCTATATGCGGCCGACCCGTCGGCGCGATCTCACGGCGGACAACGAGGCGGCGATCAACCAGTAGGGGGGCGCGGCCTCCGCCAGTCCGGCGACCATGAGATTCCTCGGCTTCGCCTCGGAATGACATCGGGGGGCGCGGCCTCCACCGGTTGAAGCGCTCCCGAGCGCAGCCGATACTTGCCGGCATCCGGGGTTTCGGCGAGGCGCGCCCCGGCGGCGCGCGACGCACGATGGCGGTACGAACGCTCGAGGCAATCGACCGCGAGTTGGTTTCGCCGGCCGTCATGGCGGACCCGTATGCCGCGTACGCGGAGCTTCGCGAGCGAGCGCCGGTCTTCTGGAGCGAGTCGCTCGGCTACTGGATGCTGACCCGCTACGACGATGCGCGGATGGTGCTGCGCGATCCGCAGACATATGTGAACCGAGGGCGCATCGCCAAGTATCTGGATCAACTGCCGGAGTCGCAGCGCGAGATGGCGCGGCCCGTGTACGAGAACTTCGAGGTCGGGATCGCCAACACCGACCCGCCCGATCACAGACGCATCCGCGGACTGATAAGCAAGGCGTTCACGCCCCAGATCGTGGACGGCCTCCGCCCGCGCGTGCAGCAGGTTGTGGACGAACTGCTCGACCCCGTGCAGGACGACGGCCAGATGGACCTGATCGCGACGCTGGCCTACCCGCTGCCCGCGATCATCCTGGCCGAGGCGCTCGGCGTGCCGGCGGAGGATCGCGACCTGTTCAAGCGGTTCTCCGACGACATCGTCAACATCCACAGCAGCGGCCGGCCGGATCCAGACATTGTGGAGCAGGCGGCGAAGTCGATCGTCGAAGCGCGGGCGTGGATTCGCGAGCTGGCCGCGGAGCGGCGGCGACATCCTGAAGACGATCTGCTGACGGTGCTGGTGAAGGCCGAGGACGAGGGCCAGCTCATGAGCGAGGCCGAGATGCTGGCGACCTGCATCTCGGTGCTGGTGGCGGGGCACGAAACCACTACGGGTCTGATCGGGAACGGGATGCTGGCGCTGCTACGGCACCCGGATCAGATGCAGCTGCTGAAGGACGATCCGAGCCTGATTCCGACCGCGGTGGAGGAGTGCCTGCGCTACGACTCGCCGTTTCAGCGCACGTGGCGGCTGGTGGACAGCGACGTTGAGATTCGCGGGCAGCCGATTGCGAAGGGTCAGACCGTGTCGGTGATCCTGGGCGCGGCCTGCCGCGACCCGGATCAGTTCCCGGAGCCCGATCGGTTCGACGTCCGGCGCGAGCCAAACGATCACGTCGCGTTCGGCTACGGGATACGGTTTTGCATCGGTGCGCCGCTGGGCCGACGCGAGGCCGAGATTGCCTTCGCCACGATCCTGCGACGGTTCCCGGACATCCGGCTGGGCGACGGCGAGATCGTGTGGAGCCCGAGCAGCTCGTTCCACAACATCCGGTCACTGCCGCTGGTCTGGTCGGCCAACGGCGCGGCGGCGCGGAACTGATTTGGGCGCGCCGGGCAGTGAGACCCGCACGTTTGACCCAGTTCCCCCCTCCCACATAGCATCGCCGTCACTCGGGCGGGCCGGTTCCACACTCGATCCAGCGGGCAGGCGCATGCACACGGACGAGAGTCCAAAGGTGGTCTTCAGGCCGACGGACGTGCCGCTGATCGAGTCCCCGCCGGCGACGATCCTGAACAGCCCGATGGTGACGGAGGAGACGTGCGGCTCACACAACTTCTGCGCGGGGTTCGTGTGGGCCAAGCCCGGGATCATCGGGCACGAGCACTCGCATCCAGGGTACGAGGAGCTGTACTACATCTTCCAGGGCACGGGCCGTGTGGTGGTAGCGGATGTTCCGCACCCGGTCGAGCCGGGCGCGGTCGTGCTGATCCCGCGCGACACGCGACACCATCTGGAAGTCGACGACGGGAGCCACCTGGGCATCTTCTGGGCGTTGCCGCGTAAGTGGAGCGATCTGCCGGACATCCAGGAGACGCTCGCGGCATGGCAAGAGGTGGATCGCACGACCGCATTCGATACATGAGCGCGGAGTTGACGCGACGTCGCGGCCGGACTGACCGGACGCCGCTATTTGGGGAGGATGTCTGATGGGATCCGAGTCCGCACACAAAGTGGTGTTCAGGGGAACGGACTTCGAGCTGCTCGAGTCGCCCGACGGGACGATGCGCGACATCCCGATGGTGACGCACGAGACCGCTGGCTCAGACCAGTACAGTGCGGGGTTCTTCTGGCTGCGGCCGGGTGTGACCGGTCACGCGGACGCGCACCCCGGCATGGAAGAGCTGTACTACGTCTTCGAAGGCAAGGCGCAGGTCATCGTCGAGGACGTGGTCCATGAGGTCCAAGCAGGCGACGTGGTGCTGATTCCGGCGGGCGCGACCCACTACCTGACCAACCAGCACGACGAGCCGATGGGACTGTTCTGGGCATTGCCGGAGAAGTGGAGCAATCTGCCCGACATCGTCGAAGAGCTCGGCACCTGGAACGTCGTTGAGCACGGATCGGCGTTCGAGCGGCAGGAATAGCTCGGACGCGAGCACCCAGACCCCAGGGCTGATGTCCGGCGCGCTGGACGGCCAGGTCGCGGTGGTGACCGGCGCCGCGCGCGGAATCGGTCGGGCGTGCGCGCTGCGGCTGGCGGGGCTGGGCGCGGACGTGGCGATCGCCGATCTGAACCTCGATTCGGCCAAGGAGTTCGACGAGCGGCTGTCGGCCGGCAGCGTGGAGGAGGAAATCCGCGCGCTCGGTCGGCGGACCCTCGGGGTGACAACCGACCTGCGCCGGCAGAGCGAGGTAGACGATCTGTTCGCGCGGCTCGACGAGACGTTCGGGCCGGTGGACATCGTGGTGAACGCGGCGGGCGGATCGCTCAGCCCGATGGAGCGGAGCTACGCATCCTCAATGCCGGCCGACGACCTGCGGTGGATGCTGGAGTTGAACCTGCTGGGCACGATCTACTGCTGCCAGGCAGCGGCGGAGCGCATGAAGGCCCGGCGGTCGGGCCGGATCGTGAACTTCTCGTCGAACACGGGCGTCCGCGTGAACCCTGAGTGGGCCGGGATGCTCTCCGGCTACTCCGTCGCGAAGGCAGGGGTCGTGCAGTACACGCGCAGCCTGGCGGCGGAGCTGGGGCCGTTCGGGATACGCGTGAACTGCATCGCGCCGCACGTGATCCGAACCGCCCGCACGGGCCAGCGGTTCAACCTGGACGACCCGGCGGAGGCCGAGAAGCAGTCGGCGATGCTGCCGCTTCGACGTCTGGGAACGCCGGAGGACGTCGCGAAGGTCATGGAGTTCCTCGTAACCGATCTGTCGGGCTACGTGACGGGACAGACGGTCTCGGTCTGCGGCGGCGCGACGCTGTCGCCGTCGTAGCCGGCGGCGGTGCTGCGTCGTGGGTTAGATACTGCCCGGGGACGACGCACAGTGAGGGACAGCTCCTTCGACGGGCTTTCGCCGGTCCGACCGCCATGAGATTCCTCGCTGCGCTCGGAATGACACTGGAGGTCGGCGGCGATGGTGGCCCGCCGCGAGGGTTAGATACCGCCCGCGACGACGCACCGTGAGGTCGCGCCCATGTCCGCTTACCCGCGAGCGCTCAGAGGCGATGCAGCGGGCGCGAACAACCGACGCCCGCCGCCGCGACTACGTCCCGATCAGCCCGCGATCACCGGAGTAACGCCGACCGCGTCGAGGCGGCGCTTGGCCTCCTCGTACGTCTCCGCCGACAGCGGTCCCCGACCGATTGCCTCCAGATTCTGGGCCAAATGCTCGGGCCGCAGCGTGCCGACGATGATCGCGTGGATGCCGGGATGCGTGTAGGTGAACCGCAACATGAAGGCCGTGCGACTCTCGCCGTCGGCGCGAAGCTCGTCGAGTTCAGCGCGCTCGAAGTCGTCCCAGACCTCGCTCGTGCCGAGGCCTTCGCCAGGTTCGCCCTTCGCAACACCGCCCCGGATCACGGTCCCGATTCCGGCGCGGGCGGCGTCCGCGATCAGTGACTCGTGGTCTCGCTGCAGTGCCGAATAGGGAATCTGGAACACGTCGAACGCGCCGGATTCCAGGTAGGTCGGGAGGTTCGGCAGCGTTGTTGAGACACCGATCCAGCGGACCTTGCCCTGCGCGCGCATGTCCTCCAGCGCCTCGACGAGTCCGCCCCGCTCCGTGTCCTCGACCGACGGGCCGTGGAGCTGCATGACGTCCAGATAGTCGGTCCGCAGACGATCGAGGCTCTCATGCAATCCGCGGAACAGATTGTGGCGCGTCCACACGTGCTCGCCACCGCCGGGAACGCAGCCGCACTTGCTCGCGAGGAAGTAGTCGGACCGGCGCGCGGCGAGAAATGTGCCGATGAACTCCTCACTGCGGCCGTAGTCGTTGGATGTATCCAAGTAATTGATGCCGGCGTCGAGCACGGCCGTGAGGATGTTCCGGACCTGGTCGTCGGTGGCCGGGCGGCCGCGGGGCGGACCCCGCACCTCCATCGCGCCAAAGGCCAGGCGGGTGACTTGGAGCCCGGTGCGTCCGAGCGTGTTGGTGGGCGACCGGCGAGCCATCTATGCGCCTCCTTTGTCGAGGTCGCAGTCTAGGCGGCCTGGAGGGACGGCGCACACCTGGTCGCCGTACACTCCGGGCTCTCGCGCGGCGCGCCAATTGACATCGCGCTGGAGGGGACTCGGTCGATTCGGAGCGTGCTTGATGGTCGGACTGCGATTATGAGCGGCGCGGGTCAGGGCATCGGTCGCAGGGTGTTAGTGGCGCTGACGACCGGCGCGCGGACGGGCCGATGACGCGGGACCAATCCCAGGGGCGCCGACCGGAAGCCGGCCCCGGAGACTCGACCAGCCTATGAGGTTTCGGCCTGAAATCGCGGCGATCTTCCTGGCGCTCTCGGTGATGTCGTTCGGCACCGGGGTGATCGCGCCGGTGCTGTCGTCGATCCGCGATGAGTTCGCAATCAGCTTCTCGACGCTTGGCTTGCTGCTGACGATGGCGTCCGGCGCGCGCCTGCTCATGATCCTGCCCGCCGGCTACCTGGTCGATCGATCAAGCCCGCGAATCATCTTCGCGGGCGCCCTTGGGGCGCTCGCGACCGGCTCGGGACTGGCCGCGCTGGCGCCGTCGTTCGGGGTGCTGCTGGCCGGCATGTTCATCGCCGGAGCGGGAGGCGCGATTGTGTTCACGGGCGGCTTCGCGCACGTGGCGCGTCAGGCAGGCGCGGGCCGGCGGGGCACGGACATGACGCGGCTGATGGGTGGAGTGCAGGTGGGGACGATGATCGGCCCGGCAGCTGGCGGACTGGTGGCCAGCGCATTCGGGTGGCGGGCCGCATTTGTGCTCGCCGCGGTGGTCGGGCTGGCGGCGATGGTGGTGGTGTGGGCGGCCATCCGCACGCCCGCGGCCCAGCACGAAAAGCCGTTGGCCAAGCGCTCGGCGCTGCTGGGATTCCGCGGGGGACGCGGTCTGCTGGCGGTATTCGCGCTCACGACGTTGATATGGGGCGGGACGTATGCCCTGAAGAACGTGGCGCTGCCGCTCTATGGCAGCGAGGCGCTGGGATTCGACCCGGCCGGCGTTGGTGTGTTCGTATCGCTCGGGGCCGGGGTGCGACTGGTCGTGCTGCTGTTCGCGGGTGGACTGACCGACCGGCTTGGCCCTCGCGCGGTATTCGTGCCCGCCCTGAGCTTGCCGCTGGTCGGCGCGCTGCTCCTGATCCTGCCGCCCGGCGTGCTGCTGTACACGCTATTCGCGGTGCTGCCCTCACTCGGCGCGGTGGCGACCGCACTGCCGCCCGTGCTCGTCGCCGATCGCGTTCCCAAGGAGCAGGTGGGACGATCGCTGGCCGCCATGATGTTGACTGCGGACCTGGTGATGGTGGGCGTGGCGCCAGCCATCGGGTTCGTGCTGGACGTGGCCGGATTCTGGCTGATCGGAGCGGTCATCGCGGGTTTGCACGCCGTGGCCATCGTGTTCGGCCTGCGGGTCATCACCGGCACGCCTCGAGTGCCGCGGGCGCCGCAGGCGGCAGACTCGGCCGTGGTCGCGCACAGCGAGTCGCGCGGGGCGTAGGGCGGGCACCCGCCCGGAGCGCGCGGACACGCCGATCGCCCGCGGCGCACGCGACGACACGTGCGGCGTCACGGTGGAACAGGCGCGACGCCGGGAACGCTGGCTCGAGACGTCACACGTCCAGCACGCCGACCTCCAGGACGTCTTCGGCTACGAGGTAGCGGATGACCTCGCGCTCGAGGCGTCGGGGGTACGCCAGGTCGCACGCAGCGGCGGCGGCGCGAGCGGTGCGCAGATACCGGGACGTGAGCAAGGAGCCCGCGCGGCGAAAGGCCGGGGCATCGGCGCCGCGCAGGACACGCAGTGCCTGCGCGATGGCGTCGCGATCTTTCGTGTCGATCAACGCCTCTGGATCGGCAGGTACCGGCACATCGGGACCATGGTCGACAACGAACACGAAGTCGGCGATCGATCGCGCGAACAGCGCCCACCCGTAGAGGGCGCCGACGAAGAGGCCGCGGTGGTGATACGCGGCCGCGACCGGCGCGTGGATGAGGACATCGAGGGCGGCCGTGACGGCCTGTCGGGCATCGCGCGGCTCTGGCCGGGCGGGCGGGTCGCCGGGTGTCGCGTACAGCGTCACTCCAAACCTGTGCCGGCAAGCGTCGGCCAGGGCGGAAAGCAGATCGAGCGTTGGCGCAATCGAATCGGCGTCCGCGTTGGGCCAGTGCGCGCTCCACGCACGGACGGGTGCGAGGAGGGCTTGCATCTCCTTGGCACGAAGCGCGGTGGCTGCCTTGGGCGAACGCGACGTGCCGGCTACGGGGTCGGTCAGCAGCAGCTGCGTTTGCTGGGCGACGTTCAGGAGGGCGGACTGCGCGATCGCGGCCGCCGTCGGATGCCTGGAGGTCAGCGCCGCATCCAGCGCACCGAGCGCGGGCCCGATGGCCGGGCCGAGGCGTTGGAGCACCGCCTGCGGCGAATCCGGCGCCTGGGGCGGCCGGTCCGCCACCGCTTCGAGGCTCGGGTCGTTGATGACCAGCGGAACGGTGGGCTCGCCGGGCGCGCCGAGGATCACTCTCGGCGTCATGACGACTACGTCGGCGCGTACTGGTCCGGCGAAGGTGCAGACGAGGATGGTGGTCGTGCCAGTGGGCCGAGGTCGGAAGCCGAGCAGATCGCCGAACTGGCCGAGAACGCCATTGGCGCTATCCAGAAACCGCTCGAGATCGCCCGCGCGGACGGCGACGCGGAGATCGACGTCGGACCAGCGATCGGTAGCGCCAGCGGCGATGCTGCCCCCGACCCACGCGCCCGCCACCCTGGGGTCGGCAGCCAGCGCGTCACGCGCGCGGTCCAGCAAAGCTTGTCGTCGCGCCGCTGCATCGGCGGCGGCTTCTGAGTGATCGCGCTCGGTGATCCGTGTGCCTCCCAGGAACGGTGAGCGCGGTCGGGCGGCCCGTAAGACGGCGTGGTTGGGGACGAGATGGGAGCAGCGCTGGACCCCTCACCCTAGCCCTCTCCCGCTGGAGACCTTTGCGTAATGCGCCCTAGCCGGCCTTGAGGGGGGCCGTCCACCGGGGAAGCGACCGGACGGGTGGTTCTGGCTGCTCAGCCGCCCCCGGCCCCGCCGCGCGCCGGTCATTGCCCGGCCGAGGGCGCAGGCCTCCTAGGGACACGCGGGCGCGGCGGCCAGCAACCGGTCCGCCCGGCGCAGGTTGTAGGCCAGGCATTTGAAGAAGAACTCCGTGGCGTTGCGCTCCAGCCCCAGGTAGCGCACGCGCCGATAGCCGTAGGATCGCTTCAGCGTCCCAAACACCCGCTCCACCGGTGCCCGCGCGCGGGCGATCAGCGCGTTCCGGCGCCGCTGCCAGTACGGCAGTTGCGCCTGGTGCTTGTGCGAGCGGTGCATGATCCGGTCGTTGATGCCCTGCGCCCGCAGCCGCTGCCGGCGGGCCTTCGACTCGTAGGCCTTGTCGGCATAGACCGCCGCCTCATCGCCGCTCACCAACCCGTCCGCCACCTCCGTCTCGTTCACGTTGGCGGGCGTCAGCACCGCCGCTCGGATCAGCCCGGACCCCGCATCCACCCCGAGGTGCGCCTTGTAGCCAAAGTGCGCTCGGCCTCCTGTGCGCGTCCATCCAGCCTCCGGGTCGGTCGCGCTCCGGGCCCCCGGCCGCTCCCGCATCGACGGCCGCCGCGCCTGCGCCGCTACGAGCGTCGCGTCGATCAGCGTGCCCTGCTTCACCAGCAACCGGCGCGCCTCCCACTGGCGGTTCACCGCCTGCAACAGCCGCCCGGCCAGCCCGCGCTCCGTCACGGCCGTCCGAAAGCGGCTGATCGTCGAGTGGTCCGGCGCGTCGTCCTCCAGCCCCAGCCCCACGAACCGCTTGAACGAGACCCGGTCCCACCGGGCTTCCTCCATCGCCTCGTCGGAGGCCCCGTACCACTGCTGCAGCACTAGCACGTTCACCATCACCAGCGGCGGGTAGCTGGGACGGCCGGCGGGCGCGGCGTGGATGCCCGCGACCACCTCCGCCAACGGCGTCCAGTCAACCACCGCGTCCAGCCGCTCCAGCTTCGCGTTCCGCCCCAGCCGCTCCGGCAGTAGCGCCTCCACGAACGACCCCCCACTCACGGTGCGGTGCATGGCTACCCTTCCCTCAGCGCTGCCCTCCGGGCCGATTGTGGCGAGCCACCGGGGTTATGCAAAGGTCTCCAGCGGGCGAGGGAACTCGCTGATCCGAGGGTCTTGCAACATACAAGGGGCGGTTCGGGTTACACGGGCATCGTGCGGCCGGTGAGCCTGCGACCGGCGATGGCCAGCGGCTCGCCATCGTCGGAAGCGATGATGGTGGCGCCGACCTGGTTGATGAGGTGGTCGGCGCGTTCGTCCGGCGTCATCGACGAATCGTCCCAGGCGCAGAGAAACCGGATGCCGGCCCGGTCGCAGGCGCGCTTGACGCGCTTCCACGCGCCGTCCATCTCGGGTCCGTACGGCGGGTCGCGCCATTCCGGATGCCCGTACGACAGACCCATGTCGCCGGGTCCCCACTCGCCGAACGTCACCCCCGGCACGGCGAGCGTCTGGTCGGCGCGCTCGAGCGCAGAGCGGTGCTCGACCTTGACGCCGAGCATGAGCTCACCCTCGGGGTTGAGCGGCCAGGGATCGGCGCGGCGCATGTAGTCGATCCGATCGAGACCCCAGATGTCCGCGGCCTGCGCCTCGCCGCCGTGGCCGCGGGTCCCCACGCCGAGCTCATCGCTCAGGCCGACGGTGTGGTGCGGGAAGCGGGCGGCCTCGACGAAGGCGCGGACGGCTTCCGGCTCGGAGGCGTGGGAGAGGTAGAGCCCGTGCACCCCGGCGCTGAGGAGATGGCGGATCTGCCAAGCGTTGTAGCGAACCTCCTCGGCGGACAGGCCGGTGGCCGGGAGCGTGCACATGACGGTCGGCATGGAGTGTCCGCTCGGGGTCGGCCCGGCATCCCTAAGGCCGCGCATGAAGTCGTACAGCGCGCGGGTGTCGAGCGAGATGTGCTCGAACTCAATGCGCAGAAAGTCGGCCCAGGTGCCGGACATCGCGATCCCATGCTCGTAGCTCAGGTCGGGCACGTTGACGCGGTCGTAGTAGACCGGCTGGCCTTGATCGAGCAGCTCGACACATCGATTGATCCTAGACATGGGTGGCCCTCATGGCGCGCGCATCACGGCGGAACCGACGGCGCAGCATAGCCCCACGGTGAAGCCAGGACGGCCCGCGACCCTTGAGGATGGGAATGCGTTTCGCCGCCTGCTAGCCTGACGGCGGGCGACGGCAGAACGCCGACGGGAGATGTCCGATGGCGAGCTTTGACCTGTTCGATCCGGAGCAGACGCCGCGGGGCGTCTCCACCCATTTCAAGACGCCATTCTTGGAGAACGGGCGGCTGGACGAGGCGTCGTTCGAGCGCGCGGCCAGGCACGCGGTGGACGTGGGGAGCTGTCTGGCGATCACCGGGCAGCGCGGCTGCGAGACGCTGGATCTCTCTGAGGCCGAGCGCTATCGAAGCCTGGAGATATCGATCGAGACGTGCCGGGGCAGGACGCCGGTGCTGGCGACGGCCGCGGCCGCGACCGTGGCGGATACCGTCGAGACCGCCAAGCGCATGGATGACATGGGCGCGGACATGATCTCGGCGCTGGCGCCGGCTTCGACCCACGGCGGGGGCCACATCCTCATGTGCCTTCGAGCCGTGGCGGAGGCCGTGTCGGTGCCGATCATGCTGCGGACGTTCGATTGGGGCCACCACCTGAACATGGAGCAGTCGGCACAGCTGGCGCGCGAGGTGCCGAACGTGCGGTACATGAAGCAGGAGGGCCTGTACCCGACGCGGGAGGTGGCGGAGCTGATGGGCCTGCCCGGCGGCGATCTCTATATGGGGGTCATCGTCGGCCCGCCGTACGTCCCGAACTACCTGGCGGGCGCGCGCATCCTCACCGCCGCGCTCGATGTCACCGAGCCGCTGGTGGCGATCTTCGACGCAATGGAAGCGGGCGATCTGGACCGAGCTCGCGCGATCTCGCGCGACGTCGATTCGTTGCAGTTCTTCAAGGGCTATTTCCGCGGCCAGATCGACAACAAGATGATCATGCAGCGGCGCGGGCTGATCGACTCGCACCGGGTCGCGACGGAGTTCTCACCGGGGCTCAAGGACCTGACGCCGGACGAGGAGGACGAGCTGACGGCGCGGCTGGAGCCGCTGATGCCGTTCTTCGAGAAGTACCCACCCAGCCCGCCGGCGTGACCGGCCAGGCGGACGCGCCGACCGCCGATCTCGAGCTTGCAAGGGGCCTCGCCGAGGCGGTCGGCGGCCAGGTTGCGGGCGCCGGCGACGACCGGGCGCGGGCCGGGTTCACGTTCGGGCGGTGACTACGGGTAGTCGTTGAGGTCGCAGCGGCGCCCGAACCGACCGAGCCAGGCGAACCACCCACGGCGGTCGGCGATGAGCGCGTAGCCGGCGTCGATCAGCGCCGCGACGGGCCGCGCCTGAAGCATCGACGCCAACGCCCGTCGACCCAGCGCGAATTCGAGCGCCGCGCGGACGGCCGGGCCGCCTGACCGCATGGACCCGCCCGGCACGGCCAGTAGGACGGCGCGGCGGCGGGCAGGGGGCGGCACCGCCGCGAGCAACTCGTCGGCCTCCGGCCGGTTGAAGTCGAGGCGCGCCACACGGCGCCGACGGTCGAGCAAGCCGAACACTCGCACACAGGCACGGCAGAACCCGCAGGCGCCGTCAAAGAGCAGGATCGGGCGCGGAGCCACGCTATCCGCCCTCGCGCCGCCGGCCTCGACATCGTCGGGACCCATCATGGGATCGAGCAGCCTGGCCACGGCCGGGATCGCGAACCCGGATGGCCGACGCGCTCGATGGCTCGAGGGCGCCAGGGAGTCCCCACCACCGCTGTCGACACGCCCCTTCCATCAGGTCTTGGCAACCGGCCTTGTGTGGCACCACCGTCTCACTCGGTAACAGCCTTCGTGAGGCTGATCGCCGACAGGCGCCGCAGCGAGAATCGGCATAGAATCGGCGCCGGGCATCGGAAGTGGAGCAGCGGCTTATGGTGTCACCGGGGCAGGTCAAGTTCTATCAGGACAACGGGTATCTGGTCGTCGAGAAATTCCTGACGCCGAGCGAGCTGGATGAAATCCTCGGCGTCGTCGACGAGCTCGTCGAGGAATCGCGAGGCGTGAGCGAGCATGACGACCGCTTCGAACTAGAATCCACGCATTCGGCCGACGCTCCGGCGCTTCGACGGCTCAAGGGGCCGGCCCGCAACTATCCGCTGTTCAAACAGTACGCGCGCTCCGATTCGTTCGCCGACCTGGTGGAACCGCTGATGGGCAATCACGGCGTCCGCTACCAGCACGACAAGCTGAACATGAAGACCTCTGACATCGGGAGTCCGGTTGAGTGGCACCAGGACTTCGCGTTCCATCCGCACACCAACGACGACTTGCTGGCAATCGGGGTCGCGCTGGATGCCTGCACCGTCGATAACGGCTGCCTGATGGTGATTCCCGGGTCGCACCGCTGGGAGATTCTGGACCACCACAACGACGGTGTCTTCGCGGGCGCCATCGCCCCGACCGAAGCCGGCGTCGACCTCGATGCCGCGGTTCCCGTGATCGTGCCGGCCGGCGGCGTGTCGGTGCATCACGTGCGCACGCTGCACGGGTCCGCGCCCAACCGCTCGTCGCAGTCGCGGCGGCTATGGCTGGTCGGGTACGCGGCGGCCGACGCATGGCCGATCGAGGGCGTGGCGGACCTGAATACGTTTCACGACTATCTGATCCGCGGCGAAAACACGCCGGCGTATCGCTGCACCGATCAAATCTTCCGGGTCAACGCGCCGCAGGGGCCCGGTGCGGGGTCGATTTTCGAGATCCAGCGCGCCGCCAAGGAAATCGTCTACCGCTAGCGCGCCAAGCGTCGGAACCGGCGGGCGTCGCGCGGCCGTGGCACGACGGCACCGGGACGTGTTGGGGTGGCGGCCGCACCGCCCGTAGTGCCGAGGGACCGGTCAGGACTCCGGTGCGCGGTGCCGCTACACGCCGCCTGGGTTCCTACATGCGCTGCTAGGCCGGCAGCCGGGAGGCAGGGTTTGACGGCTCGCGCGCCGTCGCGATATGAGCTTCGTGGCGTTCCAGTGAGAAATCAAAAGGGCACTGGTCGCGCTGACGAGCCACGACGGCTCCGGCGGTCGAGCAAGCCGAACACTCGCACACAGGCGCGGCAGAACCCGCAGGCGCCATCAAAGAGCAGGATCGGGCGGCGGAGTCACCCTATCCGCCCTCGCGCCGCCGGCCTCGACATCGTCGGGACCCACCATCGGATCGAGCAGCCTCGCCACGGCGGGGATCGCGGATCCGGATGGCCGACGCGCTCGATGGCTCGAGGGCGCCAGGGAGTCCCCACCGCCACCGTCGACACGCCCCTTCCATCAGGTCTTGGCAACCGGCCTCGTGAGGCACCACTCTCACTCGGTAACAGTCTTTGTGAGGCTGATCGCCGACAGGCGCCGCAGCGAGAATCGTCATAGAATCGGCACCGGGCATCGGAAGTGGAGCAGCGGCTTATGGTGTCACCGGAGCAGGTCGAGTTCTATCAAGAGAACGGGTATCTGGTCGTCGAGGAATTCCTGACGCCGAGCGAGGTGGATGAGATTCTCGGCGTCGTCGACGAGCTCGTCGAGGAATCGCGAAGCCTGACTGAGAACGACGACCGCTTCGAACTAGAATCCACGCATTCGGCCGACGCTCCGGCGCTTCGACGGCTCAGGACGCCAGCCTCCAACTATCCGCTGTTCAAGCAGTACGCGCGATCCGACCTGTTCGCCGACCTGGTGGAGCCCTTGATGGGCAACCACGGCGTCCGGTACCACAGCGACAAGCTGAACATGAAGACCTCCGACGTCGGGAGCCCGGTCGAGTGGCACCAGGACTTCGCGTTCTATCCGCACACTAACGACGACGTGCTGGCAATCGGGATTGCGCTGGATCCCTGCACCATCGATAACGGCTGCCTGATGGTGATTCCCGGGTCGCACCGCTGGGAGATTCTGGACCACCACAGCGACGGCGTCTTCGCGGGCGCCATCGCCCCGAGCGAAGCCGGCGTCGATCTCGATGCCGCGATTCCCGTGACTGTGCCCGCCGGCGGCGTGTCGGTGCATCACGCGCGCACGATGCACGGGTCCGCGCCCAATCTATCGTCGCAGTCGCGGCGGCTATGGCTGGTCGGGTACGCGGCGGCCGACGCATGGCCGCTCCAGGGCGTACGGGACCTGGATACGTTCCACGAGTACCTGATGCGCGGCGAGAACACGCCAGCGTATCGCTGCATCGATCAAACCGTTCGGGTCAACGCGCCGCAGGGGCCTGGCGCGGGGTCGATCTTCGATATCCAGCGCGGCGCCAAGGAAACCGTGTACCGCTAGCAGCAACTCCCTCGAGCCTGGTCGATACGCGGCGACCTCGAAGGCCGCGGCCGGGGTGCCGCGTCAGTCCGCGCTCCGGCGAACGCCCACCCCGGACCGCACGATTCCCGCGCCCCTTCGACAAGCTCAGGGTGCACGGAGGACAGGGCCGGCCCTCCGCTCCGCCTCGGAATAACCCTCGACCGGCCGCGGCGATTGGCAGACGCGGGCGGTAGGAACCAGCGCTCGACTTTCGATGTTGCGGCGGGCGTCGTACGGTTCACGGCACGATCGAGACCTGCGCGAGGCGGCGATGAATATCCTGTTCGGAAATGACTACATGCCCGCAATGGTGGCGAGCCTGCAAGCGGAGCTGCCGGACCACGACGTGCGAGGGGCTCCCGAAGACGCCGTGATCGACGCCGTCTCCGACATTCATGTCATCCTGCCGTCGCGGGCGATCATCTCGGCAGAGGTGATGGACGCCGCGCCACGGCTCCGGCTGATCCAGCAGGCGGGCATCGGCACGGACATGGTCGACAAGGCGGAGGCCCGCGAGCGCGGAATCCCGGTGGCGAACGTGCCGGCGCCGATCGGCGGACTCGGCAAGGCGGTGGCGGAGACGGCGCTGTTCCTGATGATCGGCGCGGGGCGCAACATGGCGGCGCTGAACCGAGCGCTGGCCAGCCAGGATTGGAATCTGCCGATCGGGTACTCGGTCTTCGACGCGCGCGTGTGCATCGTGGGGGTTGGAGGGATCGGCGGGCAGCTGGCCCGGATGCTGCGGGTCTTCGACTGCGAGGTCGTGGGGGTCAAGCGGACGCCCGATCCCGCGCTTCAGCAGGAGCTGGGGCTGACGGAGCTGTTCACGTCGGATCGGCTGGTGGAGGCGGTGCGCGGCTGCCGGTTCCTGGTCGTGGCGGCGCCGCTGGACGAATCGACCATCGGGCTGATCAATACCGAGGTGCTGGAGGCGCTGCCCCAAGACGCGGCGGTCATCAACATCGCGCGCGGGAAGCTGATCGACAAAGCGGCGCTGATGGCGGCGCTCAAGTCCGGGCACCTGAGCGCCGCCGGTCTGGACGTGTTTTGGGAGGAGCCGGCCGACCTGAGCGATCCGTTGTTCGAGCTGGAGATCTTCGCGACGCCGCACTGCGCGGCCTTCGTGGACCTCTACATCCGTGACACCGCGGCGGGCGTGGCGGCGAACGTACGGCGGCTCGAGCGCGGTGAGCCGCTGGAATGGCGGGTGGACCTGCCGTAGGCGGGCGGCCGAGGCTGGCCGCCGACGCTTGCGCCGGTCCAGTGGCCCTGAGATTCCTCGCCTCCGGCTCGAATGACATTGGAGGTCGATCGCTACGGCGGCGTGGTTGGGTACGAGACGGCGGCAGCGCTGGACCCCTCACCCTAACCCTCTCCCCGCGGGCGAGGGAACTTGCGCCGGTCCAGTGGCCATGAGATTCCTCGCGGCGCTCGCAACGGCGCTGACGGTGGGGCGTGGCCCGGCGGATCTCTCGTGCCGGCGCCGCCCTGGGCGACCGGGCGGTTCGCGAACCGCCCCTTGTATGTTTCAAGGCCCTCGGATCGCTCAGACCGGCGGGGCTTCTATTGGTCTCCGGCCGCGGCAAGGGCCTCGGCTACGCCGAGATATCGACGTCGAAACAACGTGTGCAGCAAACTATCCGCCGGACTCCTGGCATCGAACGCCCACTGTCAATGCCGCGGCAGACCACAGCAGCAATACCAGAACCCTCAAAGGATTCAACGCCTCCCAAATGGTGTCGTTGTTGAGGAAATACGCGTTAACGAACAGGACGGTCCCCAGCGCAGCAAAGAACACGGCGCCAATACGTTCGGCCGAGCTACCGCGAGTCCAGAGAGTTGCGACGGCGATGCCGCTGCATCCCAGGAAAATCGGGTTGATTGCTTTCCAGACGTTCCCCACGTGCGCTCCGAACAGTGCATCGGTTATAGACGTTGAGAAAAACAACCAGCGCGAGGACGCCTAACACCAGGCTCCGCGTCCAGGCCACGCGTCGGGTCCCACGCCACAGCCACCAGACACCGGGTATGCCCATGAGCAAAGCGCCGACCTGCCATACCCTCCAGGTCCAGTTGGATGTGGAGGCGAGACCCGGCCGGTCAAACATGTCGGTCTGATCGCCCCAGGCAAACAACGCTACACCCAGAACGGCCGCGCTGAGGAGCGCTTGGGCGGCGCCCAGATCACGATGGCGAAACAAGCGGTACATCACGCACCCCTCACTCAACGACCGATGATCCAGGCCACGGCGGTCCCTGGGATCTTACTGCCGGATGCGAGCGGCAGTTACGGGTCTGAGGATGCGGCAACGTTTGCATGTAGTGCCCCGACGGCCCAGGCCGGGGCGGGGCGCGGGTGACTCGGTCGATCAAACGTCGAACGTAAGCAGCGATTCCTCGTTGCCGGCGTTTTGGGCCAGAAGCTCGCCGCCGGGACCGAAGACCGAGCTGATGCCGTTGACGTAGTGCGGCCACTCGGGATAGTCCTCGAACCGCCGACGCGGGTCCTTGGCGTCGACGTAGACGGCGATCACACCCAGTCGCTCGGCCAGGGCACGGGCGCGATGGGCGCGCGTGCCGTCGCAGTTGAACTCGAGCAACTCATCCCAGGAGTCGCCCGGGTTCTGGAATCTCTTCGCACAGTCGTAGTGGGGTTCGAGAAACACACGCGCGCCGTGCCCGTGGAGTCGATCGTGTATCGCCGGGTTCTCGTTGTCGGCGCAGATGGTCACGCCGAAGGTCGTTCCACCGAGCGTGAAGGGCGCCATGGCGTCGCCGCCGCCACGGTAGAACGCAACCTCGCTCTCGGTCGGTTGCAGCTTGCGCTGGAGGTGCAGCACACCCTCGGGGCCGATGATCGCGTAGGTGTTGAACGGCTTGGGCGCGAGGCCGCGCTCCGCAATACCGACACCGAATGTTATGTCAAGACGCCTCGCCTCGGCGGTGAGCCGGTCGGTGGTCGGTCCGGGGATCGGCTCCGCGTCGCGCTCCAGAACCGAAAGGTCGGCGTCCGGGTCGTAGGTCACCCACGGCCCGTTCACCGAGAACTCCGGGAAGATCACCAGCCGGCAACCGCGCTCCGCCGCGCGTTCGCCGTAGCAAACGATGCGGTCGAGATTGGCCTGTTTCTCGCCGCGGCGCGAGCAGAGCGTGACCGCGCCTATTCGCATCTACGCCTCACGCATCGGTCGTGCCAAGCCTGGCGTCCGGGCGCTCGCTACCAGTTGGTCACCGATCCGTCGTCGCGGCGGTACTCGGTCAGCGGCATCATTCTGAACGGATGGTCCTTGGCGGCCTCCTCATCGATCTCGACGCCCAGGCCGGGTGACTGCGGGGCGAGCAGATAGCCGTCCTCGAACTCCATCTGCTTGGGGAAGACATCCGGCATGGCGCCGGGCAGCAGCGGAAGCTCCTGGACGCCGACCAGCGCGCTGGCGATGTCCAGGTGCACGCAGGCCGCGAGCGAGACAGGCCCGAGGGGCGCGTGCGGCGCCAGGTACTGGTAGTGAGATTCGGCCATGCCGGCGACCTTGCTGGCCTCGGTGAACCCACCGACGATCCCGAGATCGACGCGCACGTAGTCGATGAGATCGCGCTCGATCAGCGGCTGGAACTCCCACTTGGAGGCCAGCTCTTCGCCGCCCGCGATGGGGACGTTGGTGTGCTCGCGCACGAACTGGTACGCCTCGGGCCGCTCGGAGCGGACCGGGTCCTCGGCAAAGAAGATGTCGAGCGGCTCGAGCGCGTCGCACAGACGGACGGCGTCAATGGGATC
Source organism: Chloroflexota bacterium (assembly GCA_965247475.1). Taxonomy (GTDB): domain Bacteria; phylum Chloroflexota; class UBA11872; order UBA11872; family UBA11872. Next base: position 501,113 of record OZ252016.1, on the reverse strand, counting down.
GAGCCGCGTATGGAAGTCGACGCAGATCTCAACGTCCGGCCCGATGTGATCTCGGACGGCGGAGGTGAGCTCCCGAATCTTCGGCACCGCGCGGCGGGGCTCGAACACCCCCTCGCTATCGTCGCCGAGCGCGCCGAAGCGCACGAACTTGAACCCCTCGGCCAGCACGCGGTCGCAGTCCTGGAGGATCTCGTCGGTGGCCGTGCCGAGAACGTGCGGGTAGCAGATGACTTTGTCGCGCGACTTGCCGCCGAGCAGTTGCCAGATCGGAACGCCGAGCGCCTTCCCTTTGATGTCCCAGAGCGCGACGTCGATGGCCGAGATGGCCGCGGAGAGCAGGTGGCCCCCCTTGAAGAAGTTCCCGCGAAACAAGCGTTGCCAGATGAAGTCGGTGCGCCGCGGGTCCTCGCCGATCAGGAGCGGTCGGAAGTGCTCGACAATGCCCTGGATGGCGAGCTCTTTACCGGCGATGCCGGACTCGCCGAGCCCGTAGAGCCCGTCGTCGGTCTCGACGCGTACGACCAGGTAGTTGAACTCCCGCGCTTGGGCGAAGACTGGAATGCAGCGGACATCCGTGATCTTCATGCGTATTCCCCTGGGCCACGACGTGCGGAGAGTAGTGCGCAGGGCAGGGGCGTGTCGTGCGCGGGAATCGTTGCGATCGATCGCGTATGCGGTAACGCATGTGCAGGGATGGCCGCGAAGCCACGTTGGAGGGGCGTCGCGCATCGCCGGTCGAGTGGGCGCCTAGCAACCACTCGTTCGGCGACGTATCCTCCATCCCCTACACGACCTTCGCGGTTCACCGGTACCGGCCATGCAGCAGGACACAGTCATGAAGGCAATCGGGCGGCGACGATTCCTCGGGCTGGCGGCGGTCTCCGCGCTGGCCACGCTGGGCGCGTGCGGCGAAAGCGTGGTCGGCGAGGAGGTCGGGGATATCTCGGTCGCAACGGGTCACGTGATGACCGAGGCCGATCTCCTGCTGACCGAGGCCGACGCTGGTCGGGTGATCGAGGCGCCCTCGTTCTCGGTCGACATCGGCCTGCCGGACAAGAAGGGCATACTGTTGACCCTTGAAGGTGACGATGCATCCAGCCTGCGCTGGCGCTTCGCGGCGAAGCCCGATCCGTTCTTCGTGGAGTGGTACGGGGTGGACGACCGGCTTGCCTTCGAGACCGGCGACCTGATCGGCGATCCCGCCACGGCGAAGAAGGTCCTGGAATTCCGCCCCGGCACGATCGGGGAGACCAGCTTCGTGCTGGAACTGGTCGAACGGGACCCGGCCATGCGGTCCGGCGAGCCGGTCAAACGTCTGGAGTACATGTTCTCGGTCTGCTACGAGCCGGGGGATCCGGCATTTGCCGGGGGGGGTTGCGCGGGACAGACGCCATGCCCCAGCATCGGGTTCGGCAGCGCTACCTGCGGGTAGGACTGGTTCGAGCGAGCGCCTAGCAAGCACCGGTTCGGCGGCGTATCCTCCATCTGATTCGGGACCTTCGCTGTTCACCGGCTCCGCCCATGAAGCAGACCGCGTTCATGAGGGCGATTGGCCGTCGACGAGTCCTCGGGCTGGCGGGAGTCTTCGCGCTGGCTGCGCTGGGCGCGTGCGGCGAGAGCGTGGTCGGCCAGGGGGTGGGTCAGATCTCGGTCGCGACGGGCAAGGTGATGACCGAGGCCGATGTCGTGCTCACCGAGGCCGATGCGGGCCGGGTCATCGAGGCGCCCACGTTCTTGCATGACATCGGCCTGCCGGACAAGAAGGGCGTGCTGCTGACCCTCGAAGGCGACGATGCGTCCAGCCTGCGCTGGCGCTTCGCGGAGAAGCCCGATCCGTTCGTGGTCGAGTGGTATGCGGTCGATGGCCGGTTGGCCTTCGAGACCGGCGACCTGATCGGCGATCCCGCCACAGCGAAGAAGGTGCTGGAATTCCGACCCGCCACAATCGGCGAGACGGCGTTCGTACGTTCGTAGTCGAGCTCGTCGAGCACGATCCCGCGGACCGCGTGGGCGCGCCGGTCAAGCGTCTGGAGTACGCGTTCTCGACCTGCATGGAGTCGGCGGGCGGAGGAACCCAAGCCGGCTGCCAGGGACAGACGCCGTGCCCCAGCATCGGGTTCGGCGGCGCGACGTGCGGGTAGGACCGGCGCGGGTAGGCCCGTGGCAGGCGCCGGTGCGGCGGCGTATCCTCCATTCGATTCAAGACCTTCGCTGTTCACCGGCTCCGGCCATGAAGCAGAACGCGATCATGAGGACCACCGGCCGTCGACGGTTTCTCGGGCTGGCGGCACTGGTCGCGCTGACCGCGCTGGGCGCGTGCGGCGAAAGCGTGGTCGGCGAGGACGTGGGGCAAATCTCGGTCGCGACGGGTGTGGTGATGACCGAGGCCGATCTCGTGCTCACCGAGGCCGACGCTGGCCGGGTCATCGAGGCGCCCACGTTCTCGGCCGACATCGGCCTGCCGGACAAGAAGGGCGTGGTTTTGACCCTCGAGGGTGACGATGCGTCCAGCCTGCGCTGGCGCTTCGCGGAGAAGCCCGATCCGTTCGTGGTCGAGTGGTATGGGGTCGATGACCGGTTGGCCTTCGAGACCGGCGACCTGATCGGGGATCCCACCACGGCGAAGAGGGTGCTGGAATTCCGGCCGAGCGCGGTCGGTGAAGCGGTTTTCGTGCTCGAACTCGTCGAGCGGGACCCGGCGAACCGCGGCGACGCGCCGGTCAAGCGTCTGGAGTACACGTTCTCGGTGTGCTTCGAGCCGGGGACCGGAGGAACTGGGGCGGGCTGCCAGGGACAGACGCCGTGCCCCAACATCGGCTTCGGCAGCGCCACGTGTGGGTAGGACCGGGCAATGCTGCCGGACGCGAGTGAACTAGAGCCGAACTGGAAGCCCGGCGATCCGATCGGGTACGTCCGCTCGACCTTCCCGGATTTCCAGATGCCGTCGTACGACGGCGAGCGCTACGAGGCGCTGGTGCCCGACACGCTCGATCTGGCCGAGCGGGCACGGCTGGCGATTCACGCGATGACGGAGAACCCGAACCCGGAGGCAGACTACGAGGTGTACTGGCGCGTCAAGTTCACCCCGGTGCCGACGATGCTGGCGGATTTCTCCAGCCCCACGCTGACACCCAAGTTCCAGGAGGCCGTGGTCCTGAACCGGCTGATGTCGGGCAGCGATCAGAACCTGCACGTGGATCGCCGCTGGATGGAAGTCACGCTGCTGGAACAGGGCGACAACGGACTGTTCGTTATCCCGATTCGAGGCCGTCCCTGGGCGATGGATCTGCTGAACGAGGATCCCAGCTTCGTGGCAGGGGTTCTGGGCGGCGAGTTCGATCCGGACAGCGAGCAAGTGTTGTCGCCGTTCGTCATCGGGCAACTGCTGCGCACCGTCTCGCTGTACGCGGCGCGCGACGGCGGGCCCGTATGGGAGGAGTCGATCCGTCGAGCGGTGGATGGGCTGATCGAGATCGCGGTCGACCGCGGCGACTACGCCTTCTTCTGGCCCGGCCCCCTATGGGTGACCGAGCAACCACCGACCGACGCGACCCCGCGCTTCCACTACCACATGGCCGAGCTCAGCCTGGTGTACTGGGGGCTGGTACGGGCGTACGAGCAGATCGGCTATGAGCCCGCGCTGACACTGGCTGGCAAGCTGATCGTGTTTCATCGAGACACGTTCTTTGCCGAGGACGGAGCGTTCGTGACGGCCCAGCGCGGCGCGGTGAAAGGGCACGTCCACGCGCACGCCCGCGGTCTGCGGGCCATGGCCGACTACGCGCTGCAGGCGAACGACGACGAGCTGCTGGAGTTCGTGGTGAAGAGCTACACGTGGGCCCGGGCACGGTTGAATACGCTTATCGGCTTCGCTCCAAACCACGTCCCCGGGCCGGAGTGGCGTGAGCGGACCATCAGCGGCGAGCTGGACGAGGGCGAGTCGCGCGAGTACGACGCGGAGCAGTTCAACCCGTGCGAGGTGGCCGGTCTGGCCACCATGCTGGCGACGGCGGTGCGCCTGAGCGAAGCGGGGATCGCGGATTGCTGGGATGACATCGATCGGTGGACCCGCAACATGCTTGCCGAGTCGCAGCTGCTCAGCGTGGATTGGGCTCGCCACCTTCCGGGCTCCACACTGGCCGGTGAGAGCGTCGCCGCGATCAGGCGGAGGGCGTTTCCGACAGTCCAGGTGGGCCCGGGACAGACCACCGACCGAGTTCTGGAACGCAACCTCGGGTCCTGGCCAACCGAGGCCGCTCCGAACGACTGGTATGACGATCCGACCGGCATCCGGGGGTTCGTCCACGGCGACACGGCCAACGCGGCGCGTGCCATCTACTGGATCTGGGACCGGATCGTCACGCACTCCGACGGCGCGCTGCGGGTCAATCTGCTGCTCAACCGCGCGTCGCGGTGGGCCGACGTGGACAGCTACATCCCGTATGAGGGACGGGTGGACATCAAGGTCAAGCAGCCGGTGGAGCTCGCGGTGCGGATCGCGGAATGGGTGCGGCCGGCCGAGGCGCGCGCGGAGGTGAACGGCGAGGCTCGCGCCGTGTCGTGGGACGGCCGCTACGCGCGGCTCGGCGCGGTTCGGCCGGGCGAGACGGCCACGATCACCTTTCCGCTGCCGGAGCGGACCGACCTGATCGGCATCCAGAAGCGCACGTACACGCTGGTGCGCCGCGGGAACGACGTGGTCGACATCTTCCCGCGGGGCCGGTACTACCCCTTCTACCGGCGCGAGCACTATCGCAGCGGGCAAACCCGCTGGCGAAAGCTCACGCGCTTCGTTTCGAACGAACAGATCGCGTGGTGACCGGGACGGGGTCCCAAACCGCGGGCGCGCCGCATTTGGGAAGCGGACCGCCTACGCCTCCGTGGCTAGCGCCTCGCTAGTCAAACCAGGACCACCCTCGGCGCCGAGGTCACGCTCAAGAGGATCCGGCCCGCGGCAAGTCGGCGAACGGCCCTGATACGATCGCGGTCGGACCACCGTCGCAGCTCGGTTCAGGGGGAGCGGGCATCGTGCCTGGTCGTACCTCTCGCGGATGGGCGCCGATCGCTTTGCTCGCGGTCGTCGCGCTTACGCTGCTGGCGGCCTGTGGCGAGGGCGGATCGGACCAGAGCGTCACCAGCGAGACCGACCTCACCCGGCGCTCGGCCGCAACCTTCCTTCCGCTGGAGGCGAATCAGGTCTTGACCGAGGCGGATGCGGGCAAGGTCATCGTGACCGAGCGATTCATTTGGGACATCGGGTTATTCGAGAAGAAGGGGACGGAGATCATCCTGGAGGGCGACGACGCCTCCTCGCTGCGCTGGCGGTTCGCGGAGAAGCCTGACCCCTTCCACCTCGAATGGATCAAGGTGGACGGCGAACCGGCATTCGAGACCGACGGGCTGCTGGGTGATCCGACAACAGCGGCGAAGGTGCTGGAGTTTCACGGACAGGCGGAAGGCGGCACCACCAAAGTGGTGCTGGAGCTGGTGGAGCGCGACCCCGCCCGGCGAACGGGAGAGCCCGCGAAACGCCTCGAATACACGTTCCAGATCATCCGGGAGGTTACGTGCTTCCAAGGCAATTGCTGACCGGCCGCCCGCCGGCATCGCGCGCGCGACCGGCGGCAGGCGCGTGAAAGTCAGGGTCGGTGCCTGACCCACTGCTCGGCCGCGCGCCGCCGTTCGATGTCGCCGCGGGGTATCACCCGTTCGTGGACTATCGCTACGTCTACGCGGGCCGGGTGCGCTGGCTGGGCGCGGGCGGCCGGTCGCTCTCGACCAACCCGCACGGCGGCGGCCGCCTGGAAGAGGGCGTGGACGATCCGGATGCGATCCGCCCGGGTCACTGGGCCGTCCCGCACGGAATCGAACTGCGCGCCCAGCCGGCCGAACGGAGCGAGCCGATCCTGACGCCGTCGGCGCCGTGGGAGCAATCCTGCGGCGGCGGCGCCGTGGTCCGCGACGGCGGGCTCTACCGGATGTGGTACCACGTGAATCTGCCGGACGCGCGAGATCCGGCGGCGGCCGCGGCGCTGCCATGGCCGCCCGATTACCGCGCGCTGGTCGGGTACGCGGAGTCGGACGACGGATTCGAGTGGCGCAAGCCGACCTTCGGGCTCTACCGCTGGCAGGACGCCGACACCAACATCGTGTTTGGCCGCGAGCTCACCGGGCCGCCCGGCATCCACGGGGAGGTGATGTTCGTCGATCCTCGCGCGCCCGCGCACCAGCGCTACAAGTCGCTGTATATGGGTGCGACGACACCTGAGGTCGTGCGCGAATGGTCGCGCGCGCGGCCCGACCAGGTGGACCCGTGGACCGCCTATCGCAGCAACCCGAGCGACCCGGCCGCGATATTCGTGGCGACCTCATACGACGGCATCGAGTGGGTGCCGCATCCTGACCCGGTTGTGATCACGTTCAGCGACACGAAGAACTCGGTCGACTGGAATCCGGACCTAGAGGCGTACGTGTGGTACACGCGCGGCTGGAGCTTCGACCGGCGCACGATCGCGCGGGCGCAGTCACCCGACTTCTTCGATTGGCCGCTGCCGTCGCCGGTGGTCACCGCGCCCCCGGCGGGCGCGGCGACCACCGATCTATACACGAGCGGCAAGGCGACCTATCCGGGGGACCCGAGCACCCATCTCATGTTCCCAACGCTGTACGACCGCGCGACCGACTTGACCACCATCGGCGTGGCCGCGAGCCCGGACGACATGGCCTGGAACTGGGTTCCCGGCAATCCGGTGGTCGAGCCGGGACCGGAGGGCAGCTTCGATTCCGCGTCGCTGTTCTCATCAAAGGGGCTGGTGGAGCTGCCAGGCGACAAGATCGGCATCCCGTTCGGCGGCTCGTCGAAACCGCACAAGCACCCAGGGCCGAACGCCAAGACGGGGACGGCCTGGGCGATGTGGCCGCGGGGTCGAATCGCGGGGCTCGAAGCCGCCGGGGACGGCGAGTTTCATACGCCGGTGCTGCGGCTGCATGGCCGCCGCCTGCAGGTGAACGTCAAGACCGCCAGCGACGGCGAGGTTCGGGTGGCAGCGTTGCACGCGGAGCAGAATCCCGGGCGTCACCTGGTGGGCGGGCAGGCGCAGGACGGTCGCGGGATCGACGATGCGAGGCCTATCTCGGGCGACCATCTGGACGCGCCGGTCCGCTGGGCCGGCGGTAACGCGCTCGACGGCCCCAACTTCGGGCCGGTGGTCCTGCAGTTCCGAATGCGCAAGGCGACGATCTTCGGGTTTGAGGTGCTTGACTAGCCGTACGCGCCAGACCGGGCCGAGCCCAGCGGGCGGTCCGTTGGGCCAACGTGCAGTCGCTGGTGCGGGACTGGATGCAAGTCCCTACAATCGCCGCCTATCGCAGCGAGTCCACGATCCGAGCCAGCCCGCACAGGCAGCTATTGATGGCCGTTACTGACGCCAGGCGCACCAGGTCGAGGGGCGAGAGCCGCACGGCTCTCGGGTGGACCTGGGAAGAGTTCCTGAACTTTCTGTTCATCTGTCCCTGGCTGATCGGGTTTGTGGTGTTTCTCGCCGGTCCGTTCTTCTTCTCGCTGTACCTGAGCTTCACCGAATGGCGGCTGATCGGCGACATCAAGTGGGTCGGCGCCTCCAACTATGTCGATCTGATCTCCGGGGCCGACGGTCGATTCGTGCACAGCATCTACAACACCGCGTTCTATGTGTTCTTTCACGTGCCGGGCGTGCTGCTGCTGGCCTTTTCCATCGCCGGCCTGCTGAATCGCAAGGTGAAGGGAATGGCGGCCTTTCGGACGGCCTTCTACCTGCCGTCGGTTACGGCCGGGGTGGCGACGGCGGTGCTGTGGTACTGGATCCTTCAGGAAGAGGGGTTGCTCAACGGGTTTCTCGAGGTCTTCCTGACGCCATTTGACATCGAGGCGCCGAAATGGCTGGCGAGCACCACATGGGCCCTGCCCGGCCTGATCCTCATGAGCTATTGGACCGTCGGGGCCTCCATGATCATCTACCTGGCGGGATTCCAGGGCATCCCGCAGCACCTGTACGAGGCGGCCGAGATCGACGGCGCCGGCTGGCGGGGCAAGGTCCGGCACGTGACGGTCCCGATGATGTCCCCGTACATCTTCCTGACCCTGGTGCTGGCGGTCATCGGGTCGTTCCAGGTGTTCACCGCGGCGTTGGTGGTCACCCAGGGGGGACCGGCGGACACCACGCTGTTCACGCTGCTGTATCTCTACTGGACCGCGTTCCAGTTCTTCAAGATGGGGTATGCGTCGGCAATCGCCTGGGTCCTGATGCTGACCATCCTGTTCTTCACGATCGTGCAGTTCGGTCTCGCCCGCCGCTGGGTCTACTACGAAGGAGAGCAAGCGGTCGGCCGCTGACCGCGAGACAACATGCGTGAGCCGACCGTCACCGCAGCGCCATCGAACCCGCTGGACGCGACCACGGGTCCGGTTCGGCGCCGCAGCTCGCTGCGCGTTCGCGCCGGTCGGGTTGGCGTTCGCGTGTTGATCTACGCAACGCTCGTGGCCGGGAGCTTCGCGTACATCGTCCCGTTTCTGTGGATGCTGCGGACATCGTTCATGCGGACCGACAAGCTGTTCATCAGTCCGCCGCAATGGTGGCCCGATCCCATTTTCTGGGAGAACTACGTCGATATGTGGGAGACGGGGCCGTTCGGCAACTGGCTCCTGAACTCCTTCTATCTGGTCATGTTGGGCATGGTCGGCCTAACGCTGGTGAGCATCGTCGTGGCGTTCGGCTTCTCACGCCTCCACTTCCCGGGCCGCGACCAGCTGTTCATCCTGGTGCTGGTGACGATGATGCTGCCGGGGCATGTGACGATCATTCCCAAGTTCGTGATGTTCAAGGAGATCAATCTGCTGGATACGATCTGGCCGGTTGCCATCCCGAACATGTTCGGCTCGCCGTTCTTCATCTTCATCCTGCGGCAGTTCTTCCTCACGCTGCCGGTGGAGCTGGACGAGTCGGCCAGGGTAGACGGGGCCAATCGACTGCAAGTGCTGTTCCGCGTGATCGTGCCGCTGTCCAAGCCGGCAATCGCGACGGTGGTCGTGTTCAACTTCATCAACATCTGGAATGACTTCTTCGAGCCGTTCGTGTTCATCTCCACCCCCGACCGCCTGCCGCTGGCGGTCGGGCTGCGCTGGTTCCGCTCGCAGTACGGCACGTTGTTCCAGATGTTGATGGCGGCCTCGATGGTGTCGGTGGTGCCGATCGTCATTGTGTTCTTCTTCGCGCAGAAGCACTTCGTGCGAGGCATCGCGCTGACCGGCATCAAAGCCTGAGCGGTCGCCGGACATGCACCGAGCCGCGGACGGCACGATCTACCTCAACGACCTGGATCGATGCGTCCCCGGCACGGCGGTCTCTGAGCTGCGCACCAAACACACGTGGAAAGCCTGGCGCTACGAGACCACCGAGTTCGCCGGCCGCATGCTGGTCCTGGGCGAGGAGACGGCGCCGCCGGATGTCAGGTACCCGCTCGACCTGGACGGCTGGTACTCGATCTGGCTCGGGATGTACACGCGGAGCGGGCCGACCGGCGCGCGGGTGAGGTTGAGCGGCGATCCAGGCTTCTTGCACGTCGGCTACGCGCATGAGCGCAACTTCGTGTCGCGCGTCGAGGACGTCTTCTGGCGGAACGCCGACCTGACCGGGCAGGACATCGTCTTCCGGCGGGGCGATGCCGGACTGCCGGCCTACATCGCGTACGTGAAGCTGGTTCCGCTGGCGGCGGATGAGGTTGCGGCGGTGGAGGCGGACCGCGCCGGCGCGGATGCGAAGCGCCTAATCGCGCACCACGACGCCTCGGGCCTGTACTTCGCGGTGGAGGACATCACCGCCGCTGACATTCGGGAGTACGTCGAGCCGTACCGGCACACCGATTTCGGGCGGCTCACCTATGAGTTCGCGATGGGTGATGTGTGCGCGTACGCCACGGAGACCGGCCGCACGTGGGCGTCCTTTCTCGCGGACGGGGAAGGCGGGCGCGTCATCGACCGCCGCGCCTCGGAGAACTGGGCGTCGCTGGCGGCGCAGGGGATCGACCCGCCCAAGCTGGCGGTGGAATACGTTCGCGAGATGGGCCTGGAGTTCCACGCCGCCTATCGCCTGAACATGGGCTTCATGGACATGACGCCCATGGAGGAGCGGAGCCTCGACGGCCCGTTCTACACGCATCCGGAATGGCGCTGCATCGATCGGGACGGCCGCGACGTGGGGCGCTTGAGCTACGCGTTCCCGGGCGTTCGACGGCTCGTGCTATCGATCCTGCGGGAGATCGCCGAGTACGACATCGACGGTCTGTGTCTGCTCCACAACCGCCAGCCGCCGCACGTGATGTACGAGGCGCCGCTGGTCGAGGGGTTCGAGGCGGAGACCGGCCTGGACCCGCGCACGCTCGATGAGCGTGACGGGCGCTGGCTGCGGTACCGGTGCGCGGCGCTGACGACGTTCATGCGCGAGGTGCGGGCGGCGATGGACGAGATCGGCGCGCGCAAGGGCAAGCGTGTGCCGATCTCTGCGTGGGTGATGGGCAGCGAGGCCGAGAACATGTTCTACGGTCTGGACCTGGAGACGTGGGTCGCCGAGGGGCTGGTCGACATGCTGATCCCGGACAACTCGGTGACCAAGTCCGGCGGCCGCTGGAATCTCGAGGACATCGCCTGGTTCGTCGACCTGACGAGGGAGACCAGCTGCGAGCTGGCGGTGAGCGTGATGCCGCGCCAGCAACCGCCCGCGGAGTTCCGCCGCTACGCGCTGGAGCTGTACCGCGCCGGGGTTCCCAAGCTCGCCTTTTGGGACACGGACTCGCGGAACGATCTCGGCCGCTCGTGGACGGCGATTCGGCGGCTGGGGCACGAGGATGAGCTGGCGGCGTGGCAGCGCGCCGGCGAGCCATCGCTGGCGCCGTCCGAGATGGTGATCACGCGGCTGGGCGACTACAACATGGTCACGCGCGAGCGCCTTTCGATCATGACCGACTACTCGGCGGTCGAGCCCGACGGGTGACGCGCGCCGGGTCGACCCGCGCACCCTTCGACAGGCTCAGGATGCACGGGGAGACACGCCCGGGGCGCGGTGAAATTCTTTCGATGGACTCAGCGACTGACTGGCCGAGTCACCCCCGCCGTCCGCCGGGGACCCTAGCAGCCCCAGCCCCAGGCAAACACAGAAGGACGGGCTTTCGCCGCTCCGGTGGCCATGAGATTCCTCGGCTGCGCCTCGGAATGACATCACACGGAGGCCGCTGCGGGGACCTGCGCTGACGAGCGGCGGGGACCTCGGCTAGGTCGGTCACCTCGGGTCGGATACGCTTCACGCCATGGCGCGACGGCGATCCCTCGAGTTCGAGCTGGAGGTGTTCCGGCATCTCTTTGCCTCGGTGGCCGAGGAGATGGGCGTGACCATACAGCGCAGCGCCTACTCGCCGAACATCAAGGAGCGGCGCGACCACTCGTGCGCGGTGTTCGACCAGCACGCGCGGATGATCGCGCAGGCGGCGCACGTGCCGGCGCACCTGGGCGCGATGCCCATGTCGGTGCGGTCGGCGATCAAGTTCTACGGGGGCGCGGCGCCAACTCCCGGCGATGTGGTGATCTTGAACGACCCGTTTCGAGGCGGGACGCATCTCCCCGACATCACCACGGTGTCACCCGTGTACGTTCCCGACGGAGACCGCGAGACGCTCTGGGGCTGGCTCGCGACGCGCGCGCATCATGCGGACATCGGGGGGATGGCGCCCGGCTCGATGCCACCGGCGAAGGAGATCTTTCAAGAGGGCTTCGTGATCCCGCCGCTCAAGCTCGTCGACGCGGGGACGCTGAATGAGGAGTTCGTCCAGCTGCTTTGCCACAACGTGCGCACGCCGGAGGAGCGGCGCGGCGACCTCGAGGCCCAACTGGCCTCGCACGGCGTCGGCGAGACGCGGTTGCGCGCGTTTACGCGCAAGTACGGCGGGGCGACGCTGCACCGCATGGCGGACGACCTGCTGGCGTACACCGAGCGCCTGGCGCTGCGGCGCCTGGGCGTCATTCCCGACGGCGTGTACCGATTCGAAGATGCGATGGACGACGACGGGCTCGGAGGCGACCCGGTTCCGATCAGAGTGACGATCACCGCCCGGCGCGGCCAGCTGCGGGTTGATTTCGCCGGTACCGGCGCGCAGGCGCGCGGCGCGATCAACGCGCCGGAAGCCATCAGCCGGTCCGCGGTTATCTATGTCATCCGCTGTCTCGTTGGCGCCGACGTGCCCCAGAACGACGGGGCGTTCGAGGTGGTCGACATCCGGGTTCCGGAAGGAAGCTTGCTCAACCCGATCTGGCCGGCCGCGGTGTCGGCGGGCAACGTGGAGACCTCGCAGCGCGTGGCGGACGTGGTGTGGGGGGCGCTGGCGCAGGCGATCCCCGACATCGTGCCGGCCGCCTCGCAGGGGACGATGAACAACGTGCTGATGGGAGGGCACGACCCCCGCCTCAACGCGCCGTTTACCTACTACGAGACCATCGCCGGCGGGGCCGGCGCGGGACCCGGCGGCGATGGACAGTCGGCGATCCACGTGGCGATGTCGAACACGCTGAACACGCCGATCGAAGCGCTCGAGCTCGCCTATCCATTGCGGGTGCTGCGATACCAGGTCAGGCAGGGCACCGGCGGGCGCGGGCGGCATCGCGGCGGCGATGGCGTGCGACGCGATCTGGAAGCGCTCGCTGCGGGCACGCTGACGCTGGCGACGGAGCGGCGACGACGCGCGCCGTGGGGCTTGCGCGGCGGCGAGCCGGGGCGCCGCGGTCGCAACCGGGTCCGGCAAGGCGGCCGCTGGCGCACGATCGGCGGGAAGGCCGCGATCGAACTGGAGGCCGGCGACGCGGTCAGCGTCGAGACGCCGGGCGGCGGGGGCTGGGGGAAGCGCTAGCGGCTACGCGTCTGTTGGCTCGCGTGCGGACGGGGGCGGGGTTCCTTCGAGAGACTCAGGGCAGGGCTTGGCCGGTCCGGTGGCCATGGGATTCCTCGGCTTCGCCTCGGAATGACAGGAGGGATGCACGGAGCCGCCACCGAGGGCACCCACAAGGGTTGCCCCTGCATGGGATGCCGGTCGCTCAGGCGTTGAGGATGAGTTGGATCGTCACTGCCGCCAGGCTTCCGAGCGCATCCAGCGGCATGTACTCATCGTCCGAGTGGACGTTGACGTAGCCCGCGCCGAGGCAGGCGGAGGGAAGCCCGTTCGCGATGAACTGATGCGCGTCGCTGGCGCCACCCGTGGCGACGTGGGCGGGCTCGAGGCCGGCGGCTCGAATCGCGGCCTCCGCGAGGTGGACCACGGGATCGGCGCCCTCGAGCGCGTAGGCCCGCACGAAGCTCTCGACCTGGTAGTCGACGGAACCGCCGAACTCCGCCGCGGTGGCGTCCATGGCGGCGGTCATGGCGTCGATCTGAAGGTCGAGCCCGTGCTCGCTGAGGCTGCGGGCCTCGCCGGTGATGCGGGCCTCGGGCGCGACGATGTTGTCCGCTTGCCCACCCGCAATGGTCCCGATGTTCGCGACCGTGTCGGCGTCGATCCGACCGAGCGGCATGCGTGCGATCGCGTGCGCGGCCATCGCGATCGCGCTGACTCCCAGCTCGGGCGCGGCGCCGGCGTGCGCGGCCGCGCCGGTGAACGCGGCCCGCAACTCGCGACGACCCGACGCGCGGGTGACGATGCCGCCGACCGGGGCGGTGGAGTCCAGCACAAACGCACGGCGCGACTGCACGCCGGTCAGATCGAACGCGCGCGAGCCAACGTGCCCGACCTCCTCGCCGACCGTGAACACCAGCTCGACCGGACCGTGCGCGTGGCCAGCCTCGCCGACCGCGCGCATGGCCTCGACGATCGCGGCGAGCCCGGCCTTGTCGTCGGCGCCGAGCACGCTCGACCCATCTGAATAGACGGCGCCGTCCCGGACCTCCGGCCTCATCCCTTCCGTCGGGCGGATGGTGTCCATGTGCGCGTTGAGCATGATGGGCACACGATCGTCGGAACCCTCGTCCCACACGCCGATGAGGTTGCCGATCGGGTCGCGGCGAAACTCCACGCCCAGCGGTTCGAGGTAGCCGGTGAGCAATTCAGCGACGGAATCCTCGCGGCCGTGGAAGCTGTCCACGCCGACCAGCTCGAGAAACGTCCGCAGCAAGCGATCCTGGTCGACCTCGATGCTCGCCATGCAGACCGTCCTATTCCCGAGTAGACGCGGCGCATCCGCCGCTAGGCGCCTGACATCCCGACCTGAAGGTCGGGCCACCAGGCGTGCCGCTCACGCGATCTCACCTACCACCTTCGCACGGACCCTCAGCGAGTTGCCGGGCAGATACGCCAGCGGGAGGTCCTCCAGTTCGACCAACTCGAGCGTTCGGGGGTTGGCGCCGGCCTCGACCGCATTGGCCTCGGCGAGCTCGGTGGCCCGGCCGATCGCTCGATCGCGGGTGACGTCTTGAAACACCCGGTCGGCCTCGCCGCTCACCTGGGCGATCGCCGCGCCGACGGCGTTCGCGACCGCATGATGCTCCACGCGGACGATCTCGGACACACCGTCGAGCTGGTCGGGGATCAGGAACGCGCCGCCGCCGACCGCGATCAACGGCGTTTCGGCCGCATCCGTCTTCACTCGTTCGACGCAGGTCTGGATCATCAATCGCAGCTCGCCGCGGACGGCTTCGATCAGCCCCGGGCGCAGTGAGCGAACCAGCTCGCGGTCGCCGAGGTCGACCAGCCCGGCCGCCACCGCGACGTCGGTGCAGGTGAGCTCGCCGCCACCGAACGCGCGGCCGCGGGCGAGCAGCTCATAGCCGACGCTCTCGGGTCCGATCGCGAGCGGATCCTCGTGGACGCGCGTGCCGCCGCCGAGCGCGATCGAGAACAGATCGGGCATGCGGAACAGGCTCCGCACTCCGCCGATCTCGACGGCGCTGTTGGCCTCACGCGGGAACCCGCGGCGCAGACATCCGACATCGGTGGTAGTGCCGCCCACATCCACGACCACGGCGTCCGACAGCCCGGACAAGAAGGCCGCGCCGCGCATGCTGTTGGTCGGCCCGGACGCAAAGCTGTAGACCGGGAACGCCTGGGCGTAGTCGGCATGCATGACGGTGCCGTCGTTCTGAGTGAGGAACAGCGGCGCCGTGAGGCCGCTGGCGCGCAGCGCCGACCGAAAGGCCCCAACGGTGGTCTCGGCAAGGTCGAGCAGGCTGGCGTTCAGGATCGTCACGTTCTCGCGGGGGAGCAGTCCGATCCGGCCCAGCCGGTGCGAGAGCGTGACGCGCGCATCGGGACAGGCCGCGCGCACGATCTCGGCCGCCCGGTGCTCGAGCTCCGCGGTCAGCGGGGCGAACACGGACGTGATGGCCACGGAGGTCAGTCCGGCGGCGCCGATCTCCTCGGCCGCGCGACGCATACCGGCCTCATCGAAGGGGACGATCGGCCGGCCGTCGTATTCATGGCCGCCGCGCACCATGAAGGTGCGGCCGCGGACGAGAGCGGCGAGATCGGACGGCCAATCGACCAGCGGCTCCAGATAGGCCGTGGCCGGCAGACCGATCCGAATGGCGGCGACCTTGGACAGCCCGCGTCGCTGCGCAACGGCATTGGTGAAGTGGGTGGTACCGAGCATGACCGCATCGACCCGGTCCGACTCGAGCGGGCGTCGCGCGACGATTTCGCCCAGCGCCTGGGATATGCCGGTCGAGACATCCGGCGTCGTCGGTCGCTTGACGGCGTCGAGCACCCGGCGGTCGTCGAGCAGCACGGCATCGGTGTTGGTGCCGCCGACGTCGATACCGATCACCCTCACGCGGCTGTCCCGTCGAACACCGACTTGAAGTCCAGGTCGTATCCGAACGCCCGGGGCCCGGTGAGCTCGAGGCCGCGCTCGGTGAGCAAGAGCGGCGGCGCGGGCAGCGCGATCACCGTGACGCGCTGGCCGTAGCGGATGACCTCGGTGCCGATCGCCTCGCCGGTCTCGCGATCCAGCACGCAGAGCAGCTCCGGTGCGGTCGCGACCACCCGGCCGTCTCGTCGGGCTACGGAGAACTCGTTCTGGAAGTCCAGGGTGAAGGTCTCGCCGCGGCGGCCGTCCAGGCCTTCGATGGTCAGCGATCCGCGCAGATAGCCGCTCGTGGTCCGTCGATCCACGTCCGTGGCCTTGCCCTCGAACAGAATCAGCCCGTCCTCGAGATCGATGACGGCGCGCACCGGATCGGCCTTGCGCGCCCGCGCGCCGTGCACGGCGCGCCCGATCCGCAGCGCCTTGGTGACGGTGTGGAGATGGCTGCCGGTCTTGACCTCATGGCCGGTCCGCGGCGGGTTACAGGTCGCGGCGATCGCGCCGAGCTCGGCGCAGGCGCGCCGCCGCAGCCGCTCGAGCCACTTCCAGTCGACGGCCTCGGCAATGATCAGGGTGTTCTCGCGGATGTCGGCCATGACGAGCGGATAGGGCGTGTAGTCCATCACCGCGAAGCTGGTCATCTGGGCCTCGGGAAAAGCGCGGCCCATGGCGTCGGCGTCCACGACCGGGAGGTCGAGCATCGCCGCGGCCAGCAAGGGTTGGAAGGCGTTGCCGCCGCCGATCTCCCAGGGCATCACGGCGTCGAACCGGATGTCCTGGTATTGCTCCATGCGCCGGACGGCTTTGGCGATCGTGGCGGGATCGGTGAGCCGTTCCTCCGCCGGCAGCGGCGACCCCATCTGATTCACGGCCGCCACCCACGCGTCGTCGCGCAGGTCGGACGGGTCCAGGAGTGAGATGCGCTTGCCCTCGCGATAGAGCTTCTTGATCGCGAGGTAGCCGAAGTAGGGGTCGCCCCCGCCGCCGGCGCCGAGGATCCAGGCGCCGGTCTGGAGCGCGTCGAGATCGTCGGGCGTAAGCGGGGTCAGTCCGGACATCGGCGCCTATCCCTCGCCTTGACATGGGAGCGATGAGCCACGCGATTCC
Source organism: Chloroflexota bacterium (assembly GCA_965247475.1). Lineage (GTDB taxonomy): Bacteria > Chloroflexota > UBA11872 > UBA11872 > UBA11872. Next base: position 484,138 of record OZ252016.1, on the reverse strand, counting down.
CGTGCCCCTTCGACAGACTCAGGGTGCACGGGGGAGGGGGCTGCCCTGAGCCAGCCCAAGGGCTCAGGGCGCACCGGGGGGACATGCGCCGGCGCGCGGCTCCTTGGACAGACTCGGGATGGGCCGTTCGATGGACGCGGACCAAACGAGGCTTTTGCGGTCTGTCCCGGCCCTACGCGTTCCCTCGGACAATCCGAGGGCGTCGGGACATACAAGGCTTTCGCCGGTCCGGTGACCATGAGATTCCTCGGCTTCGCCTCGGAATGACATGACGACACGCGGTTCTCCGCTCCGCGTCGGGATGACCCTCGACCGGTTGCGGCGATCGGCGAACACGGGTGGTGGGAACCGCGGCTAGCCGGCCCGCCGCTGGTTGAGCAGCTGGAGCGCCCCATCGGCGATGGTGGCGACGACCTCGTCGAACGCCTGCTGGCCGCGCTCGCGAGAGGCGGCCCCAACCGGCTGCACGCCAAGGACTCCCTGCTGATCGCCCGATAGATCGGATCGGTAGTGACTCAGGTCGACGAGGTCGGGCTCGACCGCCCACAGAACGCTGGTCTCCCACTTCGCCGCGTGGTCGAGCGGGTATTCGTCGTCGTCGATCGCCGCGCTATCGGGCAGGATCCACAAATCGATCCCGGCCCGCTCGGCCTCCGGCCGGCCGCCTTTCTCGAGCGCTGCCAGATGGTCCGGGTTTCCGTGGCCCGAAATGATCACGACCACCTCGAAGCCCTCCTCGGCAAGCTGCGCAACGTAGTCGCGCGCGAGCAACTCGAGGGTGGACGCGGAGACTTCAATCGTATGGCCGAACCCGGCCTGGGGCTTCATGGTGCCGTGCCCGCAATAGAGCGGCGGGAGCGAGATCGCGTCGATCCGGTCCGCCACGGCGTCGGCGAACGCGGTGGCCTTGAGCGCGTCCAGGCCGATCGCCTGGTGGTAGCCGTGCCACTCGAGCGCGCCCCAGGGCAGGATCGCGACGGGAACCTGGGCGCGCACCGCCTCAATCTGGTCAGGCCGCATGCGTTCGTACTTCAAGCTGGCTGCTCCGTGTGCTCGCCGGGTGCGGCGCGGAGACTAGCACCAGCGGCGCGGGCGTCGCCATCGGCGGCCGCGGGCCCGGCATGGCCACGCGCCGCAAACGGTCGCTAGCCGGAGAGCGGAATCACGGCCTGGCGGACGGGTGCGCACGTACGCCGGCGCCGCGCGGACTTGCCCGCTCACGACCTCTTGCCTACTGTCTGGCATAACGGAGCCGCGCTCGGTGGAAGCGCGCCGAGCGCACCGGAAGAGAGGTACCCGCATGACCGAACCGTCCCCCCAGATCATCGAGAAACTGCGCGCCTTCGACACGCCAACGATCTGCAACGCGGTCGAGGAGCTGGGGATCCGGGACCCGACCGACGGCTACATGGGCTACGACGTCCGATGCATGTTCCCGGAGATGGGACCGATGGTCGGCTATGCGGTCACTGCCACCGGCCGCAGCACCGTACCGGGCGCGCCGGAGAAGGGCGACGGGTTCGCGCAGTGGTATGAGCTGGTTGAGCAGTCGCCGCGACCGTCGGTATTGGTGCTCAAGGACGTGGGGCCGGACCGGTACCGGTCGGCACACTGTGGCGACGTGATGGCGACGATCTCGCTCACGCTGGGCGCAATCGGGCTCGTGACCGACGGCGGCGTGCGCGACATCGAGACCGTGAGCGAGCTGGGATTCCAGTACTTCGCGGCGGGCGCGGCACCCGCGCACGGCACGCCCGAGATCGTGCAGGCGGGGCTGGACGTGATGATCAGCGGCACGCTGGTGAAGACCGGCGAGATCGTGCACGCGGACATCAACGGCGTGGCCGTGTTTCCGGCCGAGGTCGCGGAGGAAGTGGTCGCGCGTGCTCCAGGTGTGCTCGAGATCGAGCGACAGCGCCGCGAGACCATCACCACCCCCGGCTTCAGGGCGGCGGATCTGCGCAATCTGGGGTAGCGCGGGGCGGCGGCGGCCTATCGAAGCAAGCGCGCCCGAAAGCGCAGGTACCAGTACACAAAGAACCCGGTGATCAGCAAGATCATCACGGCCGAGGCGGCCGACGGCCCGAAGTTGAAGTTCACAAACGCTTCCCGATACGTGAGCAGCGGGAGGACGATCGTGCTGTCGCCGGGGCCGCCGCCGGTGGTCAGGAACGGCAGGTCCCAGTTCCGGAACGTGTAGATCGTGTCGAGCAGCAGGATGGTGAGAATCGTCGGCCCCATGGCCGGCAAGGTGATGTGCCGGAAGCGCCGCCAGCGGCCGGCGCCATCCACTGAGGCGGCCTCGTAGAGCTCCAGCGGGATGCTCTGGAGGCCGGCCAGCCAGAAGATCATCGTGAGCGGATAGCCGGCCCATCCGTTGGTGGCGATCATGGCGGGCATCGCCAGATCGAAGCTCCCGAACCACTCCGGCGGCGGACAGCACTCCACGATCCCGAGCGAGCGCATATTGCTGTTGAAGCCGCCGCGCGGGTCCAGCAACAGCACCCACATGATGGCCACGACCGCCGGAATGATCAGCCACGGGGTGATGAAGACGCCGCGGAAGAACGATCGCAGGTGTCCCCGCATGCGTTGGTTGAGCAGGAGCGCCACGCCGCCGCCGAAGATCTGGTGAACCACGAGACTCAGGCCAACGAATACCAGCGAGTTCCTCAGCGAGATCCAGAACAGCTCGCTCTGGAGCAGGTCGCCGAAGTTCTCGAGGCCGACGAATTCATCCCCGGCACGCGTGAAAACGCCCTGGAACAGGCTGAGATGGAACATCCGGGCCATGGGAAACACCATGAGCACCAGCAGAAGGGTGATGGCGGGCGCGACGAGGGCGTACGGGAGCAATGTCCGGCGCAGGTTGCGCCGGCGCGCCTGCGGCTGCCGGGGCGCGGATTCGTTGGGAATGCCTGCACCGACCGCCTCGGACCCCTCAATTCGCTCGGCCACCGTCTGTCGATCCTTCCCGACGGGGCGCCCGGTCGGACCCGGTGCGCACCCGTCCGCCGATCATCCGTTCTGGCACGTCAGCCGGGGACCGCAGGGAGTCCCGCGGTCCCCGGAGCTGCTCACCGCGATCGCAGTCGCGCGTGAGCTAGGCCACTGACGCGTTCCACTTGTCCTCCGTGGCGGCCAAGACCTCAGCGGCCGAGGCCTCACCGTTGATGGCGTTGTGGATCTCGCGGGCGAAGATGGTGCGTTGCTCGCCGCCAAAGCCCTCGTGGCCTTGCGCGCCTTCGAACCCCGCCCAATGGATCGCCTGTTCCACCAAGCTCGACATCCCGCCGACGGCGTAGTTGGGCGTGGAGTTCTTGTTGGCCGGAACCTGGTTGCCCAGACCCGCCACCAAGTTGTTGCCCTCGACGCTCGCGAGCCAGCCGAGGAAATCGAACGCCTCCTGCGCAACCTCGCTCCGCTCGGCGATGGCGTTTCGCCAACCGAACGTGAAGCCGGACCGCCGGGCGGGTCCCACCAGGGGCGGGCCGACGTCGAAGTTCAGACCGTCCGTGGACAGGTACCCGTTCAAGTGCGCCGAGTTGTCGTAGAACATCCCGCTCACACCCGACCCAAAGTTCTCGATCAGCGTCTGCTCGACGCCATCGAGACTTCCGGGCGCGACCACCTTGTGCTCCAGCTCGAGGCTGAGCACGTACTCCATCGCGGCGAGGCCCTCATCGGTGTTGGCACTGAAGGTGCCGTCGTTGTCGTCCTCGACCTGCCCGCCGGCCTGCCAGATCTGCGGGTACATGTGGCTGTACAGCTGGGCGTTCTCAAGACCCCAGGCGTGCGAGATCCCGTACTTGAAATTGTCGGGGTCGGTCACCTGTTTGGCGGTCTCGATGTGCTCGTCCCAGTTGTCCGGCGGACCTGCGACGCCCGCCGCTTCAAACGTGTCCAGGTTGAAGTGACTCAACCCTGTGATCGTGGACATGGGCACGACGGAGATCTTGCCCGCGGCCTTGCTCTTGAGCGGCTCCGCGTACTCGCTCCAGTCGAAATTGGCGGCACTCGCCAACGACTCGACCTCACGGATCATGCCGAGGTCGAAGAAATCCCCGACCTGCCAGAATCCGATCTGGACCGCGTCCGCCAGGGCGCCCGCCGCGTGCAGCGTCACCATCTTGTCCTGAGCCTGCGTGAACCCGAGGTTCTGCGGCTCGACCTTGATGCTCGGCATCGACGAATGGAATGCGTCGAGGATCTGGGCCGATGCGTCCGCACCGAGCTCGGAGAACGCCCAATTGATGTACTCGACGGTCACGGTTTCCTTCACCGGCTCGGTGGCCGGCGCGGCCGTGGCCGCCGGGGCCGTCGCCGGCGCCGCGGCCGCCGGGGTCTCCTCCTCACCGCAGGCGGCGAAGATGGCCGCGGTAGTAACCGCGGCGGTTCCGGCAAAGCCTACGCGCAGCAGGCCTCGCCGTGTCAGCGTGCGTTCGATCATGATGCTCCTTCTCAGTGCTCGTGGCAGGAATCTGCCTTCGACTCATCATTGGAATGCTTCGATCAAGAATCGCGCAGGATCTTCTCTTAGTCAGCGCCTCCTCTCACCTGTCGGGTCATTCGTTCCATTCCGCGCTCCTACTGCTTGACCGCGCCAAGCGTGAGACCGGACACCAGGTAGCGCTGGGCAAGCGCGTACACCGCCAGCAGCGGGATGCTGGCGAGCACCGACGCCGCGAGCATCTGGTGCCAGTCGACGTTCTGCTGACCCTTGAAGACGATGATGCCGATCGGAATCGTTCGCATATCGTCCGAAGCCGTGAGGGTGACGGCGTAGAGCAGGTCTTGAAACGACAGGATGAACGCGAACACGCCGGTGGCAACGAGGCCGGGCGCGGCCAGCGGCAGCACGATCATCCACAGCGTGCGCAGGCGTCCCGCGCCGTCGATGAAGGCCGACTCCTCGAGCTCAATAGGGATCGTGGCGAAATACGTGGAGAGCATCAGGATCGCGAGCGGCAGCGCGAACGACGCGTACGAGAGGACCAGCGCGAGGTGGGTGTCGTACACGTTCAACTGCCGGATCACGACAAGGAACGGGATGATCATGGCCACCGGCGGGATTTGCTGGGTTCCCAGCACGAAGAATTCGAGCTGGCGCTTCCCGCGAAACGTGAACCGCGACATCCCGTACGCGGCGAGCGCGCCGAGCCCGATCGCCACGATGGTCGTGGCCGTCGCCACGAGGTAGCTGTTGATGAAGATCCGGAGCCAGAGGCCGTTGCCGAAGATCTTGCCGTAGGCCTCGAAAGTCGGGGTCGGCGGCAGCGCCTGGGCCGGGTGCGTGAAGATCTCGCTGTTGGGCCGAAATGAGTGCGTGACCAGCCAAAAGATCGGATAGAAGACCGCCGCGCCGAGGACGATGAGCAGCAGGTAGCGGGCGACGCTGTCGGCGTATGCCGCGCGTGGCCGCCGAAGTGCCGAGCTGATGGACGCCACCGCCGTATCTCCAGCCGACCGAATCCCAATTCCCCCGGACACAGGCGAACCTGGAACGGAGGGTGGATCGGCTCGCTACAGCCACCCTGGCCACCCTATCGGTGGCGGGTTCTGGGAAGTATAAGCCACCGATTTTCGGGCGTGTCAAAGTAAGTCGGGATCGCCAGGCTAGCTCGGGGCCGCCGCGCGGCTTCGAGTCGAGCGGCCGCCGGCGGCAGAACGAGCGGCGCTCCCGAGCATCAGCGTCCCGAGCAACACGGCGACGGCGAGCAGCCATCCGACCGCGGGAAACCCGGCGACGCCGAGCACGAGACCACCGAACGATGCGCCAAGCAGCAGACCGGTCGAGAGGCTGACCTGAATCAGCCCGCTGATCGTGCCGAGATGGCCCGGCGCGCCATCCATCATCAAGCTCCGCATCGGCGTGTCGCGCAGGCCATACCCGAACGCCCCGGTGACAAACGCGACCACGACCAGCGGCACCGATCGGGCCAGCACGAAGGCGCCAAGCAGGCCGCCCGCCAGGACCACGCCGGCGGCCACGCTCACGGTCAGGCGGTGCCGGAGGCCCAGCCGCATGCTGATCAGAGCGCCCGCGCCGGCGGCAACGGAGCCGGCCGCCAGCACCAGGCCCGCTTCGTGCGGGCGCAGGCCGAAGTCGACAGCCACATACGCGCCCACGAAGGCCAGCGAAGCCATCCCGCCAATCGCGAACGCAACGTTGGCGGCCAGCAGCGTGCGCAGCTCGCGCGATCGCCATACGGTGCGGAGGCCGCCGGTGACCGGATTGACGCCGGACCGCGCGGAACGCGGCGCCCGCATCTGCCGGCGGGTCCGCACGGCGACCACGAGCGACGCCGCGACAACGACCGCCGAAGCAACCCCGAACGCCGCCCGCCAGGAGAGTGCGCTCGCGACGAATCCGGCGGTGATGGGCGCCAGGATGAATGCGATGCGGCTGACGGCTAGCAGCGCAGCCACGCGCGGGTCGCGGCGCGGGTGCGCGTAGACATCGGCCAGCGTGCCAAACAGCAGCGGGAACGTGACGCCGCGTCCGATTCCGAACAGGGCAAACCCGACGGCAGCCACCCAAAACGCGGGAGCGGCTGCCACCAGCACGGCGCCGCCGGCGCTGATGACCATCGACGCAAGCAGCATGCCTCGACGCCCGACGCGATCCGACACGGGCACGACTACGAGCGCGGCCGCAATCGATACGGCGGCATCGATCGTGAGCGCCTGCGCGACGACCGCGACCGACAGGTTGAAATCCGCCGCGATCAGATGCGGAATCGCGTGGAAGCTGTGGAGCAGCAAGGTGCCCGCGAACATGGCCGCGGCCAGCGCCGGAAACAGTCGTGGCAGCGACGCGCCCACCGGTGCCTCGCCCGCGAGGGCGGACGAAATACGTCTCGGTTCGTTCACGCGGCCGCCCCATTCGAGGGGTCGCCTCGCGGCCTCGCGCCCCAGTTGTGCGCGCTCAGCAAGCCACGCAAACTTGGCGTTCCAGTCGGCCCGCGATCGCCCCGAGGCGCCCGCGGGCCTTCACTGCAAAGGCATCACCGTGGCGCGGAAGGTCAAGGTCGGCGTGGTCGGGATCGGCACCGTAGCCGAGCTGTTCTATCTCGATGCCATCGTCGCGCACGGCGCGCGGGCCGAGCTGACCGCGCTGGCCGACGTGGCGCCGGGGCGCGCGCGGGCCGCCGCCGAGAAATGGGGCGCACGCGCGGCGTTCGAGGATCTCGACGAGATGCTCGCGCGGACGGACGTGGAAGCGGTGCTGGTGCTGACCAGGCACACCCAGCACTACGAGCACGCCAAGAAGGTGCTGGAGGCGGGCCGGCACCTCGGCATCGAGAAGCCCATCGCGCACACTTTCGAGAAGGCGACCGAGATCGTCGAGCTGGCCGAGCGGCGAGGGCTCAAGCTCGCCGCGGCGCCGGCGATGGTATTCGAACCGGTCTCGCAGCGCGCGAAGGAGCTGCTGCTCGACGGCGCGATCGGCCAGATCTCATTCGTGCGCACGCAGATGACCGCGAACCCGGCCGACCGCGAGACTGAATGGCGGCGGCTGGATCCCGTGATCGCGCGACTGGAGACGCCGCCGACCGATCAGACCTGGATGTTCGACGCGGCGGAAGGCGGCCCGCTCTTCGACCTCACGACCTACCAGCTGATCGAGCCGACGAGCCTGCTCGGCCCGATCCAGCGCGTCGGCGCCCTGACGGGGATCGCGGTGCGGGAGCGGGTGGCGCTCAGCGGACCGACCAAGGGACAGGCGTTCACGGCCACCGCGCCGGACAACAACGCGATGCTCTTCGATTGGGGCGACGACCGGCTCGGGATGGCCTACTCCGGCTACCTGCCGCCGAGCTTCCGAGGTCCGCACACCGAGTACTACGGCGACGAGGGCGTGCTGGCGATCAACGGCGGCATGGGCGCCGACAGCATCGAGCTCTACCGTCTCGACGGCGACCGCGCGCCAACCTGGAAGCCGGTCGGACAGCCCAACGACGGGTGGGGGATCGTGCCGCGCGCGGGCGCGATCACGCACCTGGTCGACTGCATCCTCGACGACGCCGAACTGCAGATGTCCGCCCGTCACGCCCTGCACATCATCGAGGTGCTCGAGCTCGTTCCCAAGTCCAGCGCGAGCGGGCGATTCCTCGAGACCACTTCGACGTTCTAGCGGCGAACAACCACCCGGTCGCGCCGACGACGAGGCGGGTCGGTTGTGTCTATGTGGCCGGCGGCGGGTGCATGCTCGGCGGCCGGGGTACACGTGTCCTGGACCGGGCCGTTGCCGTGCCCCTTCGACTGGCTCAGGGTTCACGGGGGGACATGCGCGGGCGCGCCGTGAGATTTCTCCGCTGCGCGTCGGAATGACAGTGAGTGGTCCGCTCGGCGTCGGAACGACGGTCAGTCGTCGGCTCCGCGTCGGCGCGACGGTCAGCCGTCCGCAGCGCGGATGCGGCGCGACACGATCACTCCCAGGCGTATCCGTACAGCCGCGACTGCCGGATGAAGAAGCGCGCGGCCACATGGTCGCGAGGCGCAACTTCTCCGCCGGTCCAACGCACCGGCTGCGACTTTGAATCGCCCCGCCAGGCCTGGTAGTCGGCGCGCGTAAACCCCTGGATCGGCGCGCCGTCCGGATCGACGAGCTCGACCTCAAGATCGCCCTCGCTCACGGTGGATGTGGCGGCGTTGAGGACGAGGCGCTTGCCGCCAACCGGCGCCGGATGGGTGGTGAAGCTCCCCACGGTCGCGCCGCCGACGGCGCTGACGGCCGCCCAGTACCGATCGGTCTCCCAACTGGCCCGACAGACAGCGCCATGAAACGCGTTGAGATTGGGTTCGCTCGCGTAGGTATCGCCGTGCAGACCCTCGAGCCCGCTGTAGATCATGTACTGTCGGCCGCCGTGCTCGATGAAGTTGTGGTTCGGCCAGAGCATGCCACCGCCGTAGTCACCGAGCGGCGCGAGCGGCATCGACGGCCGCCGGCTGGGCCGCGACCAGATGCGGCCGTCCTCGCTGGCCGCGAACTGCCAGTCGATCGACTGCTCCAGGACGTTGTAGCAACAGAGCAGGCCGACGTAGCCGCCGCGGACCTTCATCGGGATGAGCTCCATGAGCTGCAGGTCCTGGGGATCGCGCCAGTCGGGCTGGAGGATGACTTCGAGCGGCGACCAATCGGATCCGTTCGGACTGGTGCGGCGCGCCATCACGCGGCGCCCCTGCGGGAAGCAGTCGTAGGGGACGAAGCCGCCGCCGTGCATGGTCTCGCCCACCTTCTGATAGAGGACGTAACCGCCATCCTCGTCGAGGTAGTAGGCCGAGTGATCGGCGCCGCCAATCGGCGTGGCGTACGGCAGGATCATGCGGGCGGACATCTGGGGCACGAGCAGCGGGCCTTCATGGGCGGTCCAGTTGATCCCATCAGGCGAGAAGTAACGGTAGGTGGCGAACGGATGGCCGGTCTCGCCCGGCTTGGGCTCGATCCCGCGGACGAACTTGGCCCCGATGCCCGCGGGCCGCCCGGGCACACGCATGCAGAACATCTCGTAGCGCCGCTCGGCCTCCGCGTCCGGGTGCACGATCACGGAGGCGAAGGACGACACGCCGCCTGAATCAAAGTCGAAGATGACGTTGCTGCGGGGGTAGCCGGGCTGCGGGCAGAGGTCGAGCTCGGGGCGCGTCCAGTTGATCCCGTCTTCCGAAGTCGCATAGGTCAAGCGACGGGCGTGCTCGCCGGGCGGGGTGGAGAGGTACCAGCCCTTCCAGAGCCCGTCGATCGGATCGAGCAGAAAGGTGCCGTGCGCAAAGGTAGCGCCGCTGTCCCATGGATAGCGCGGCTCGATGAGCGGGTTGGCGGAATCCACGACTGCGGGCTCGACGCGCCACGCCACCGTGTCGCGGTCGGCAATGTCCTCGTCGAGAATCATCGACAGACAGTCGGTACGGGCCATCGAACGGTTCCCCAATCCCGGCGCCCACGCGCGATCGCTGCCCGCGCGCGCTGTTCAACGCGAGGGAGGCTAGCAGACCTCGGCGCCAGCCATGGGATTGCTTGGATGAACTCCGGACAGGCGGTTCGACGGACTCGGGACAGACCCCCGCCGGTCCACTCGGGAGCGTAGCCCTCCCGAGTGCTCGCAACCTGACACCCAGGAATGACATGGGGAAGCGGCTCAGAGTGCACAGGGGGCCGTGCCGACGACCGGCGGGACCCGATCACGCTCGAGCCGCGTTTGACACGGTTTCCGTCGCGTCCTAGCGTGCTGGGACTCCGTCGGTAGGTGTGGCGTCGCGCCACGGACGGGCGCGATGGAAGTATGGAGCCAAGCTCGCGACGGCGCCCGACTCGGGCGCGACACCCGATGCGCGCCCTTGGCCCGGTAGGCCGCCATGGCCGTCGCCCAGCGGATCGACGCGGCCACTGCGGTTCCCCCGGCTCGCACCCGCAGCGAGTGGAGCCAGGCCTGGGGGCGGTTGCGGCGCAACAAGGCGGCGCTGGTAGGCGGAGCGATCCTGCTCTTCATGATCGGGGTCGCGAGCTTCTCCGAGCTGATCGCCCGGGAGCCGGTCAATTCCTTCGACCCGATCCACGGCCTGAGCGCGCCGACCACCGAGCACTGGTTCGGAACGGACGACCTGGGGCGCGACGTGTTTACCCGCGTTGTCCGCGCGGCGCCGGTTTCACTGCGGGTGGGCGTGGTGGCGGTGGCGCTCGCGAGCGTCGGCGGCACGCTTGTGGGCCTGGTCGCCGGCTATTTTGGCGGCTGGGTGAGCAGCGTGATCGGCCGGGTGCTCGACATCATGCTCGCGTTTCCCGGGCTGCTGCTCGCGCTCACGATCGTGGCGGCGCTGGGGCCCGGTCTCCAGAACGCGATGGTGGCGCTGGGGATCGCCGGCATCCCCTACTACGCGCGCGTCGTGCGCGGCGCCACGCTTGCGGCCAAGGAGCTTGGCTACGTGCGGTCCGCCCGCGCCCTGGGGATGCGCGACACGCGCATCATGCTGCGGCACATTCTGCCGAACATCGTGAGCCCGGTGATCGTCATGGCGACGCTGGGCCTCGGTACGTCCATCATCGCGGCCGCCGGACTGAGCTTTCTGGGCCTGGGGGCCACGCCCCCCACGGCGGAGTGGGGGCTCGATCTCGCCGACTCGCGCCTTCATCTCCGCGCCGCGCCCTGGATCGCCTTTGCCAATGGCGGCGCACTCATGATCACGGTGCTCTCAATCAACATGCTCGGGGACGGTCTGCGCGAGGCGCTCGATCCGCAAGCCGACGCGTGGGCCACCTAGGGAAGGGGTGCCCTATCGCTCGAATCGGTTGATCTCGAAGGTTTGCTTGGTGAATGGGGCGGCGCGTGCCGTTCCGAATAGCCACGGGAGGGTATCGATGAACGCAACAAGACCGCCCAGCAGGCGCGAGGTCATGCGCCTAGGGTTGGTGGCGCTGGCCGGCGGGGTTGGGGCCGCCGCGCTCGCGGCGTGCGGTGAGACGCAGGTCGTGACGAAGGAAGTGCCGGTCGAGATCGAGACCATCAGGGAAGTTCCGGTCGACCGGATCGTTGCGAGGGAGGTCCCGGTCGAGGTCGAGACCATCAGGGAGGTCGCGGTCGAGGTCGAGACCATCAGGGTGGTTCCGGTCGACCGGATCGTTGAGAGGGAGGTCCCGGTCGAGGTCGAGACCATCAGGGAGGTCCCGGTCGAGGTCGAGAAGGTTGTCGAGGTCGAGAAGGTTGTCGAGGTCGAGAAGGTCGTCGAGGTCGAGAAGGTGATCGTTGGCGAGGGCGTGTCCCCGGCGGGGAGCGGTGCTCCCGGCATCACGAAGAAAGCGAGCATTGATCGCCTCACCGAGTGGAATCCGCAGCGCGGCGGTCGCCTGACGTTCTCCGGGACCACCCCGGTGACGAATCTCGATCCGCTCACGTTCACCGACGGGCACGACCTCGCGACCGGCGGCAATGTGCTCTACGAGGGCCTGATCATCACCGGCCCCGACTACAACGTCTACGGGTCGCTGGCGTCGAGCTGGTCACCTTCTGACGATTGGATGAGCTGGACCTTCCACCTCCGGCAGGACGTGAAGTTCCACGACGGCACGCCGTTCAACGCGGAGGCGGTGAAGTTCAACTTCGACCGCTGGCTGGATCCGGCCAACGATCCTGGCTTCATCCACCAGTTCATCAGCAACGTGGAGCGCGCGGAAGTCGTCGACGAGTTCACGGTCCGACTCCATACCAAGCAGCTCAACGTGCTGTTCGAGCGCGATATCGGCTCGGGCTACGTGGTCTTCACGTCGCCAACCGCGGTCGATCGGCTCGGGGAGGACCTTGCCCGCAATCCGGTTGGCACCGGACCGATGCAGTTCAAGGACTGGAAGGAGAACGTTACCCTCACGACCGAGCGGTTTGAGGACTACAACTGGGGACCGTCGTTCTTCCGCAACCGCGGCGCGGCGTACCCGGATGAGGTCGTCTACATCCAATCGGGCGATGCCCCCACGCTGATCGCTGCTTTCGATGCGTTCGACATCGATGGCATGACGACCGGGGTGGCGACGGCGCTCAGGCCGCACTTCGGGGACGAGCGGCGCGCGGTCTACATCGCGACATCGCCGGGCATACCCTGGTTGCTGCAGCTGAACACCCAGTTGCCGCCGACGGACGAGCACGCCGTACGGCTGGCGCTCATCTACGGCCTCAACAAGGCTGAGCAGGCGTTCCGAGCCAGTGGCGGCTTCACGCCAACGGCCAATAGCCTGATCGTGCCTGGCACCTTCGGGCACAACCCGGCGCTGGACAGCAAGTACCCGTTCTCCGTGGCCAAGGCCAACGAGATCCTCGACGAGGCCGGCTGGCTCCGCGGCGAGGGCGACTGGCGCTATCGTGACGGGAAGCGGCTCGAGATCCCGTTCCCGCTCACGCCCGACGATCCGATGCCCGAGTCGTTCAAGCTGCTGATGGACCGCGACCTCGGCATCTACGTCGACAATCCCACGATGGAATGGGCGCAGTTCCTCGACGGGCTGACCCGCGGGGACTCGTTCAACACCGTGTGGTCGGGCGGCGGCGGGCCGGACGCCGACGTGCTGTATGCCAAGTACCACTCGTCGCGCTACGGCAAGCCGGGGCGCGCCTTCGCGTTCTACTACAACGATGAGGTCGATCGGCTGCTGGATGCGCAGCGTGCCGAGTTCAACCAGCAGAGACGCGCGGAGATGCTCGGACGCGCGGAAGAGATCCTGATGGAGTACGTGGTCGGCCTGCCGATGGTCATTCCGGGTCAGACCAAGGCGTTCAACATCGCCAGGATCGGCGGCAACAGCTTCACGGGGCTGCCGGGCCACCACTACATCCACGATTTGTACGCGAAGGAGTCATAGCCGCCGGGTAGCAGATTTGCCCAAGGATTAGCGCGCAGCGATGGCGAGATACGTTGCAGGGCGGCTACTGGCCGCCGTGCCGGTGCTGGTTGGCGTCCTGCTCGTCGTATTTGTCATCCTGCGCCTGATCCCGGGCGATCCGGTCCAGCTGCTTTTCTATTCGCAGGCCGGCAACGTCGGCGGGGTCACGGGCACGGGGGTCATCTCGCAGGAGGTGGTCGAGGACCTGCGCGCCGCCTACAACCTCGATAAACCGATTCCAGCCCAGTTCGTCCTCTACGTGGCCGATGTGGTGCGCGGCGATTTCGGCCGCTCGTTCCGGACCCAGCAGCGCGTGACCGACATCATCGCCGAGCAGTTCCCAGCCACGCTTCAGCTGACCCTCGCGGGCATGGGCGTGGCCCTCTTCATCGGATTGATTGCCGGTGTGATGTCGGCCGTGCACCATCACACCCTGGTTGACTACCTGAGCCAGTTCGCCTCCGTGATCGGGGTTTCGATACCGAGCTTCTTCCTTGGCCTGATGATGATCTACCTGTTCAGCATCATGCTCGACTGGCTGCCCTCGATCGCCGACGAAGGTCCAACGGCGCTGATCATGCCGGCCATCACGTTGGGGGTGTTCTCGTCGGCGATTCTCGCGCGACTTACCCGCTCTTCGATGCTGGACGTGCTCAGCCGAGACTACGTGCGCACTGCCCGCGCCAAGGGCCTGGCCGAGCGCCGGGTGATATGGCGGCACGCGCTGCAGAACGCGCTGATTCCCGTCATCACGATCGTTGGCCTCGAGTTCGGCAGCCTGCTGGCCGGCGCGGTGGTCGTCGAGATCGTCTTCGTGCGTCAGGGTCTCGGATTCACGCTGGTCAACGCCATCATCAAGCGCGACTACCCAATCGTGCAGGCGGTGGTGATGCTCGCGGCAGTGGTGTACGTGCTGCTCAATATCCTGGTGGACGTGCTGTACACCTACGTCGATCCGCGAGTGCGGCTGTCAGCGTAACCACTGAGTGACGGGGGGTCTCCGGGTTTGCGGCGCCGCCGTCATCCGGCAGCGCCTGTCCTGAGCCAGACCATTCCCGTGCCCCCTTCGACAGGGCCTGTCCTGAGCCTGCCGAAGGGCTCAGGGTGCACGGGGGGACACGCACGGGCGCGCCGGTAGATTCCTTCGATGGGCTCAGGAGAGGCCCTTCGATCGACTCAGGACGGGCTCTCGCCGGTCCGGCGGCCATGCGATTCCTCGCCTTCAGCTCGAATGACAGGTGAGCAGTAGGGGCGGTTCGCGAACCGCCCCTTGTATGTTGCAAGGCCCTCGGATCGTCCGGGGGAAGCGCCGGGCCGGGGCAGACCGTCCGCCCCTAGGTCCCAAGAGACCGATCGGTAGCGTGGTCGTCCCGGCCGTTGGCTCCGGCCCAGAGCCCGTACCGTTGCCAGGGCCGCCGTGGCGAGCCCGCATCTTGCAAGGCTGGGTGGGTGGCCGGCGCCGCATGGGAGGGTACCGAAATGCCCCAGCCCCCGTATCTCGGCCTGGACGTCGCCCGCGATCACCTGGATGTCGCGGCGCACCCGACCCGGGACGCCTGGCGCGTTCCCAACACACCGGCGGGCCACGCCGCGGTGGTCCGCCGCGCGCGCTGTTCAACGCGAGGGAGGCTAGCAGACCTCGGCGCCGGCCGGGTGACGGGCGCGGGCGGCGGGAACGACCACTAGCGGCAGGGCGCCGAGCCGCCACCGGCGCCGGGCTGATCGAGAAACACTTCGATCGGGAACGTCAGGCGCTTGGCCGGTGGACCGCCCCGCTGCGCGGGGTCGCGCTCGACCAGCTCGAGCACGAATTCGGTTTCGCCGAAGACCAGGCCCCGGAGCTCAAGGACCTTGGCCGCGGTGGTCGGATCGCCAATCAGTCCGTCGGTTTCGAACGCGAGCTCCCCGTCGACCTTGAACCATTCGAGGTTGAACGGGTCGGGTTTCTGCGCGAATCGCCAGCGCAGCGTCGACGCGTCGTCACCGGTCAGATGAAGCTCGGTGCCCTTCTTATCGGGGAGGTCGATGACATGGCAAAAGACCGCGATCTTGACGACGCTGCCGGCATCCGCCTCGGTGATGACCTGATAGTCGAGCTGCACGCGCCCGGTCGCGGCGGACCGATCATCGACCGCGTCAGATGGCTCGTCGCCGCAGGCGCCGACGAGCAGCGCCACAGCCACGAACAACCCGGGGACCAAGTGGCGTATGACTCGCGCGCGCATCGCCGACCCGCCTCAGATCGGCCGTCAGGCGACCGAGGTTCGACCGAGAGGGATAGCCTAGCCCCAGTCGCAACGATAGGCAACGCGGCGATCGGCCTCGCATGGATTGTCAACGGGTGGCGGGGGCTTCAGGTTGTCCACCCTTCGAAGGTAAGCCGTTGCCGAACCCCGCGTGCGCCGTTAGGGTCCCGCCGTGGGACGTGGGCCACCTGGCATTCCCGTGCCCCTTCGACTGGCTCAGGGTGCACGGGGGGAGAAGTCCGCGTCGGAATGACTCCCAACCGCTTGACGCGGTCGATCAGTACGGGAGCTCGGTCTCGGGGTGGTTCTGGACGAAGTGCGCCTGCTGAACGCCGAAGTTCTCCTGGAGCTGGATCGACAACCCGCCGTCCACGACGAGCGTGTGGCCGGTGATGAACGAGGCCTCGTCCGAGCAGAGAAACGCCACGGCCGCGGCTATCTCCTCCGGCCGCCCCACGCGCCCGAGCGGGTATTGATCGGCGATGAACTCCAGGCCCGATGGGTTCGCGTCCCACATGGCGGCCTTGATCGTCTCGGTGGCGATGTGCCCGGGGGCGACGACGTTGGCGCGGATGCCGTCGCGGCCGTACTCCACGGCCATCTGGCGCGTGGCGGCGATCATGGCCGCTTTGCCGGTCTCGTACACAAGCGTGCCGCGAGCGACGAGCAGCCCGTGGACCGACGAGATGTTGACGATGCTGCCGCCATGGCGGCGCATATGCGGCACGCCCGCCCGAGCCGCCAGGTAGCTGGCTTTCACCAGCACGGCCATCGCGCGGTCGTACTCGTCCGGCGCTACGTCCTCGGCACCGCCGCTGGCGGCGTCGAGCACCGGGAACGCATTGTTCACGAGGATGTCCAGGCGGCCCCAGCGATCTACGACATCACGCACCATCGAGTCGATCTGCGCGGCCTCGCCCACGTCGGTCAGTCGCGCCGCCGCGGTGCCGCCGGCGCCCTCGATCGCGTCGGCGCGCTGCCGCGCCGCATCGAGGTCGATATCGGCAATCAGAACGGAGGCGCCGTCGGCGGCGAGCCGCTCCGCGATGGCCGCTCCGAGACCCCGCGCGCCGCCGGTCACGATGGCCGTCTTCCCGCTGAATTGCTGTCCCGTCATACGTGCTGTCCCCCTGATCGAGACCTTTGCATAACTTTCGTCATACCGGCGAAAGCCGGTATCCAGAGCTTCCCCCGAAGCTGGAAGACGCCCTCACCCCAACGCTCTCCCAGAGGGCAAGGGCGTCTTGCAAAGGTCTCTGATCGCGAACGATACCGAAGGCCGGGGTGGATCGGCAGCATCGCTCGGGAGCTCGCGTGCCGCCCCGCTCCAATCGGTGTCGCGTCATTGACCGGGACGGTTGACCACGATATTCGCGGCCGCGTTGACGGATTCAGACGTTGAATGCGGCGAACGGCTTGGCTCGGTCGGGCGGACGGACGGGTACCGAATCAGGCGCGAGGGCGCGCGCTGAGGTCGAAGGCCGCTAGCGGCAGGGCGCCGAGCCGCCACCGGCGCCGGGCTGATCGAGAAACACTTCGATCGGGAACGTCAGGCGCTTGGCCGGTGGACCGCCCCGCTGCGCGGGGTCGCGCTCGACCAGCTCGAGCACGAATTCGGTTTCGCCGAAGACCAGGCCCCGGAGCTCAAGGACCTTGGCCGCGGTGGTCGGATCGCCAATCAGTCCGTCGGTTTCGAACGCGAGCTCCCCGTCGACCTTGAACCATTCGAGGTTGAACGGGTCGGGTTTCTGCGCGAATCGCCAGCGCAGCGTCGACGCGTCGTCACCGGTCAGATGAAGCTCGGTGCCCTTCTTATCGGGGAGGTCGATGACATGGCAGAAGACCGCGATCTTGACGACGCTGCCGGCATCCGCCTCGGTGATGACCTGATAGTCGAGCTGCACGCGCCCGGTCGCGGCGGACCGATCATCGACCGCGTCAGATGACTCGTCACCGCAGGCGCCGACGAGCAGCGCCACAGCCACGAACAACCCGGGAACCAAGTGGCGTATGACTCGCGTGCGCATCGCCAACCCGCCTCAGATCGGCCGTCAGGCGACCGAGCTTCGACCGAGAGGGATAGCCTAGCCCCAGTCGCAACGATAGGCACCGCGGCGATCAGCGGTAGGGAATGTCCGCGAACCGCCCGTACAGGACCACCAACCTTGCCGTGGGCTGCTGCCCGCCCGCGACGTCACTCAGTCCGGCAACCCGAGCGCTCGGCGCGTGCTAACCGCTGGCGGCAAGCCGGTGCTGCAAGGCGACGGTTCGCTCGATTTGCTTCATGAACGCGATGGACTCCGTAACCACGGTCTTCCAGTCGGGGAGCGACGGAACGGTATCGGTCGCGATATATCCGGTATAGCCGATCTCGTCGAGGGTTCGCACGACGTTGAGGAAGTCGATGTGACCGGTTCCGGGGACCTGCCGGTTGCTGTCGGCGAGGTGAACGTACAGCAGCTTGTCACCCGCCATACGCAGTGCGTCGGTGACCGGTCCGTCTTCGATATTGACGTGAAATAAGTCGGCCATGACGCCGAAGTTATCCATGTCCAACGACCGCACGACGCTCATTGCATCCTCGACGCTGTTCATAAACGAGACGTAGCCCTCGAACCGGTTGATCGGCTCGATCGCAACTTGCACCCTCCTCGGATCCGCGTACTCGGCGATCTCACGCGCCGACCGCTCGAAGCTCTCACGCAGCACACGATGCGGGATGCTCGAAACGGGATACTCGGGACGAGGCGGCACGGCGTCGATGTTGAAGACTGGAGGCTCGTCGAAATCCGAGGCAAGGTCGATGCTGCGCTTGGCATAGCTCACCGCGTAGGCGCGCACGTCCTCGTCGCTCGATACAAGATCGCGCTCCTCCCCCGCGTGCCAGACGCCCCAGGCTCCGACGAGGCCGGGGAGTCGCAAACCGAGCCCGCGCGCCCGGTCGGTAACCCGTCGGAACAGCTCCGGGTCGATCCGGTCGGGGTCGGCATCGAAATCAACGCCGTCGTAGCCGGCCTCCGCGATCGTTTCGAGAACCTCGTCGGGGGCCGCCCAGACGTCGCCGCCCCCGCTGACTAACGTGGAGAGAACAACCGAGTATTTGTGCGCCACGGCTTGATCCTTTCTAGGTGCGCCCTGGATGCTACGGCATCCGACGCTACGTTCTCTGTCGATCCGGAACCTGTTCGGTAAATCCCGCCCCGTTTCCCAGACCCGCGCCTCACATCAATCCATCCCGGGTACGACGCCACCAGTCCTGATGTCAAGACGTCCACACCTCGGAAGCCGGTCGAGTCCGGATCGTCGATCGCGCCGCTGCACACGTACCCGCACGAATCGACCTCGACGAGCACGCGCACGAGATCAACGCCGCCATCGCGCATCGAGTGCAGACCTGGATCAATAGGGCGCGATGTTGAGAACAGCCTTCTGCTCGATCGTGAGGGCCGCCAGCTGCTCGGCGCTCATGCCTCGGAGGTGCGTGTTCGGCGGGACCCCGGCCTCAAGGCCCCAGACGCGCCGCTCCTCCTCGGTCATGGCGGCACGGGCCTCTGGCGAGATATAGCGGAAGGCGTCGTTGAATCCCTTCACCCACCATCGTTGGAAGAAGAAGATCAATGAGTAGCGCGGTTGCTGACTTCGATTTGTGCCTCCCGTATGCCACAGGCTCGCATCCCACATCACGACGGACCCGGCCGGCGCATCCGGGATGATCCAGCCGGGCGGCAGCGCCTCTGGTTCCTCGGGTGGAATCTCCGGAATCTGATGCGATCCCGGCCAGATCACTGGCGCACCCGTCTCATCGTTGAATTCGGTTATCGCCCAGGCGGATTGAATTCCAAGCGCGTAGTGCTTGCCGCCAATGAACGGTTTCACGGTGAAGTCGCCCCAGTCGGCGTGCAGGTTGCCGCCGAGGCTCCGATGGTCCTTTTGCCCAGTGGGCATGGGCACACGGATCGCTACATCGTGCGCAAACATATCTTCCCCGAGAATGCGCCGAGCAACTTGCATGGGCTCAGCGACGCGCAGCGGGAGGCCGCTAAAGTACGCGTGCTTGGCCTGCGCATTGAATGCCATGCGAAGGTTCTCACTCTGCAGGCCATACTCCCGACCGATGGACTCCTCTGCCGCCAGTGTCTCGTCGATCGCCTGTCTCGCAGCCTCAATCTCGGCAGGCGGAATCACACTCTTGAGGATCGTGTAGCCATCCCGCTCGAGATCATTTACGTGTCGGTCAATGTCCAAAGTCATCAGAGTTTCGTGCTTGTGAGACGTAGCGGACCATCCCATGGTGGGAGCTTTGTGTGACGCACGTCAAGCTGGTGAACAGATCTCGAGAGGCCGGGCCGCACTCGTGTGGCAGAGCCGTCCGAGCGCCGACCCCGCCAGGGCGTGCGGTCCCGCGGCCCGGCTCAATCGGGCACCAGATCGGCGCAGTCCAGGTCGATGACGGCCGCGGCCACACGCTCGGCGAGCGCCGCGAACAGGGCGCGGCCATGCGGACTGCGCGGCACAAGCCCCACGGTCAGGACCGAGACGCGGGCAAGGATGTCGATCATCGCGACTCGATAGTCCTCGGCGCATTGCTCGTTCGTGTATCCGGGCACGCCGCGGGACGCGAGCGCGGCGGCATAGGCCCCTAGCGCCTCGCGCTCCAGTTCGCGCCGGAGCTCCGGCGGTCCGCAGGCCGCCAAGAAATACGCGACATCGCAGACGCCGGGGCCGCGCATGGTCACCTGCCAGTCGACGGCGGCGATCGCTCCACCGGCGTCGGTCGAAGCGAACAGCAGGTTGTCTGGCCGGAAGTCGCCGTGAAGCAGGGTGGGCGGCAGCGCCGAGAGCCGATGCCGCGCAACATCGAGTCCGCGCCGCAGCCTGTCACTCAGGGCCAGGAAGCCGGACGGCAGATGGCTGCGGTACCTCTCGATAAACACATCCCAATGCCGCCGGCTCACCGCATGGCGCCGGGTCGCGAGGTCCTCAAAGGTAGGGAGCCAGCCGATCGAGGCCAGCGCGGGGCCGTTCCACCAGCGCGCGTGCAGCACGGCGGCCTGCTGGAGGGCATCGGCGATCTGGCCAGCCGAGCAGCCGACCACCGGATCCCCGGCGCGGGCCGGCGCTAGATCCTCCAGCAGCAAGACGAAGGCGCCGTCGACCGGGTCCGCGCTGCCGTAGTAAAGGCGCGGCGTGCGCAACTCCAGCGTGGGGGCAAGCTCCCGGTAGAACCGCAGCTCGCGGGTAGGCGCGCCGAGATCGCGGAGGAGCTCGCGGGTCGCGCGAACCAGGCTATGGAGCTTGGCGATGAGCGAATCGGGGGCGTCGGCGTGAGCGTCGCTGTAGTCGATGTGCATCCGTTGAAGCTGGCCGGCGAATCCTTGATTTCCAGCGATCCGCTGGACCCGAAGGCGCGCGACGGCGCCGTGCCGCAGAACACCCGACGAGCGCAGGGCTCGGGTAAGCCAGTGCGGTGTGATGCCCTCCAGGCCCGCGGGGATCTCGATCGAGGCCATGGCAGGCTCCGGCGCCGGGCGTCGATGGCGATACTACAGGCGGCGACCGGATGCGAGCGGGCGGCGGAGCAGCAGCGGCCGGTCGCGGCGATCCGAAGTAGGGGCAGTTCGCGAACCGCCCTTACAGGCCGACCGAGGGATGCGGCCAGTCCCCGATCACCGGCGCCTGGCCCGCGCTAGCTGCTCGTCGGTGTAGCTGTGGGACACCGATCCGATGGCGCTATCCCGCAGCGCCGAGAGCCGCTCTACCTCGGGAGCGGCTTGCTCCACGATGCTGGCGTCCTCATTGGGGTCCACATCGAGGTCGAACAGAAGCGTGTCGCCGACCCAATCCTGGGGCCTGTCCATCGCCCGTCGCTGCTTCGCGATCCGTTCGTCGAGATCGCCGGCATCATGCACGACGCCGTCGTCGTCCTCGTCGACAAGACGGTAGCCGCGCTGCCGTCGCACCAGCTCGTAGTGGCCGTCCCAGACCAAGTCCCAGTCGAGGAGGCCGGAAACCACGAAGTCCCGATGCGGCTCGTGCCGGCCCTCCAGCAACGGTCTGACGGACCTGCTATCCATCCCGGGCAGGCGCTCCAGACCCGCGTAGTCGAGAGCGGTTGCGGCCAGGTCGTGGAGCGGGTCAGGGACACGTCGCCCGAACGGATGCCTAACAGTCGCCTCGCTAGGTCTTTGCCAGCAGCCGGTCGGGCAGACGTGGCCCTTGGCCAACGATGGAGCAGGTCGTGAACGCGCGCGGGGTCTTGTCACAATGCTTGAGC
Organism: Chloroflexota bacterium; assembly: GCA_965247475.1. Taxonomy (GTDB): domain Bacteria; phylum Chloroflexota; class UBA11872; order UBA11872; family UBA11872. The sequence goes on along the minus strand of OZ252016.1, from coordinate 462,252 downwards.
AGCTTCGTCCGGCCTCGAGGATCGTTCGCGACGGCCGGGCGCCAGTAGCCGCCCGGCGCGCCTACAGGTTTGTCAGGAAGACCCGCTCGGGCAGCTCGGGGAACGGCGCGGTCGGCAAGGTCTGATACCAAAAGCACGCCGAGCTGACGTCGTCGTGACCCGGCAGGTAGGCCTCGCCGATGCCGTCGGACTCGCGATGCGCCTGCCAGCCGAGCACCTGCATCGTCACGCGAAGGTCTTGCTCGAACCGAACCGGGTCCATGACGTGAAACCGGTACAGGGAGTGGCGGTGCTCCACCTTGGAGAAGCCGTCCGGTTCGATGACTTGCTGCATGCCGAGGAACGGCGTGGAGTAGGTCGCATAGGCGTCATCGACGATCCAGCCGGCCCCGCCACCGAAATAGTCCTCGGTGCCGGTGCCGCAGATCGTGGGGAACTCATCATCACCGTCGATGTAGAACTTGATCTCGCCTTCGCCCCACCAGCCATTCGTGTTGACGCCCCAGCCCATCGACACGCCGACGTAGTGCCCCTGCCCGCGGACGCTGTCCAGGATCGTGTAGACCTCGCCGGTCGGCACTGGATTCACGCGCCGGAACTGTGCGTGGAAATACGCCGCATCGTCCGGCACCTCGGTGAGCGTGTAGTTGATCTGGTGGTGGTAGAGGTGCGGACGGGTCGGGTGGCGGTTCTCCATCGTGATGCGGCACCGCTTGCGAAACGGCATCTCCCAGAAGGAGTTCAGCCCAAGGTTCGGGTTCACCGCCACCGGCAGCGCGTTGACCTGCGCGAACGGACCGCCCGATCTCGCGGCCTTGAGCGGAACGCCAGGATTCTTCGGCGCCGCGGGCCAGGGCGTGGCGAAGAAATCGGTGAGCGGGCACTCGACCGACGGTTGATCCTGATCCTCCCAATAGATGCGGAGGATGTCGTCGCGGCTGCTGTCACCCGTGTCACCCGCGAACCACAGGCTCTGGATCGCCCCGGGCCCCTCGATGTCCGCCAGCGTGGCGGTCTGGCCCGGCTCGAGCATGACGTACGGGCGGCATTTCCAGCCCCGGCCAAGCAGTCTCGCCGGCCCGTCGGGTGCGGGCTCGGCCATCGCGCCCTTGCCCTTGGCACCGGTGGGATTCTCGGCCGAGATCGACCGGCTCTTGGCCTTGGACAGCCGAGAGAGATTCCCGAGATTCATGCCCAGCCCGTTGAATCCAGACATTGGACCGCACCCTTCCCGCCACCGCTCCGGCCGTCGCGGATCGCGGCTGTGGCTCAACCGGGATCATAGCGGCCGAGTCTTGCTGGTCTGGGGACCTCGACGGCGGGCTAACGGCCCCGGCGGACTGGTGACGGCTGAAGCTCGGCGAAGCTCTGAGGCGGCGCGCGCTTGTCTAACAGGTGCTGACGGGCAGCGGCGGCGGCTGCTGCCCGCTCGCGCCGCTCGCGCCACCGCCGCTGGTTATCACCTGTGCCGGTTCGTAGCAGACGGAGAAGGTGAACTCGAGCCGCTTGGCCGGCGGTTCGGTCCGCTTGGTCGGGTCCTGCTCGACCAGTTCCAGCATGAAGGTGGTCTCGCCGATCTTGCTCGGCCGGAACTCGAGGACCTTGGTCGCCATGGCGGGATCACCGATCAGCCCGTCGGTCTCGAACGCGAGCCGATCATCAACCCCGTACCACTCGACGAGGAAGGGGTCCGGTTTCTCCGCGAACCGCCAGCGCAGGCTCGAGGCGTCATCTCCCTCCAGCGTCAGCATGACGCCTTTCTTGTCCAAGTCGCCGATGTCGGCAATGAACGTCGGGGTGTTGATGGTCGTGCCGGCGTCGGCCTCGGTGAGGAAGAGATCGGCCTCTCTGATCCGGATGCCCGTCGCGACGGAGTACTCTCCGCCCTCGCTCTCGCCACCCCCCGCCGCGCCCTCGCTCTCGCCACCCCCCGCCGCGCCCTCGCCCTCACCGCAGGCGCTCAGGACCGCGGCTATCAAGAACGCACTCATCGCGAGCATCCGTGGGCGGCCTAACGCTCGCATGTCATGCCTCTTTCTTCCGCCAGAAACTCGCCAGGCCGGCAGGTCCTGAGACCCGCACAGGATACGCCCCGGGCTCGGGCGGCGGGGCGGCGCTAGTGATCGGTGAACGAGCCGTCCTTGCGGTGGAACCGAGTTGCCTGCCTGCGTTCGAATGGGTACTGGGCCGCCGCTTCCGGATCGAACGTCACCCCATGACCCGGCGCCTCGGGCGGATACGCGTAGCCCGCCTCGTACGGCACTTGCCGCGGAAAGACGTCGGTCAGGTACCCGGGCGGGTACGGCAGCTCCAGCACCCCGAGGTTCGGCGTCGCCAGCGCCAGCTGCAGGCTCGCCGCCGTGCAGACCGGGCCCAACGGGTTGTGCGGCGCCATCTCGATGAAGTGCGTCTCCGCCCACCCCGCGATCTTGCGCGCCTCCGTCAGGCCCCCCGCCAAACACACGTCCACCCGCAGATAGTCCGCCAGCTCCCGCTCGATCACTTCCCGAAACAGCCACTTGGTCGCGAATTGCTCCCCCACCGCCAGCGGCACCGCCGTCTGCCCCCGCAGCTCCCGCAGCAGGTCCGGGCTGTCCGATCGGATCGGGTCTTCCACGAAATACGGGTCGTACGGCTCCAGCTGCCGGCACAGCCGCCGCGCCGCCGGCGGCGTCAGCCGCTGGTGCGCGTCGATCACGACATCAACGTCCGGCCCCACCGCTTCCCGCACCGCCGCGAACTCCTCGATCGCCCGGTTCACCGCCGGCGTCTGCTCGAACTCGTTTAGCCCCGTCTCCGACACGTGCATGCGGATGACCTGATCGCCGGCCGCAACCTTCGCCTTCGCGTCCGCCGCCAGGTCTTCCAGCCGCACCCCGAGCGGCTGATGCAGATGCCGGTAGGTCCGGACTTTGTCCCGAACCCGTCCGCCGAAGAGCCGGTACAGCGGCACCCCCAAGGCTTTCGCCTGCAGATCCCACAGCGCGATGTCGATCGCGCTCAGCGCGGCCGCAAATACGACGCCTCCGCGGAAGAACGTCCCCCGGTGCAGGTGTTGCCAGAAATGCTCGATCCGGCTGGCATCCTCCCCGATCAACTGGTCCCGAAAGTGCGCCACCGCGCCCGCTACCGCGAGGTGGCTGTTGTTGAGCCCCGCCTCCCCGACGCCGTCCAGGCCTTCGTCGGTCGTGATGTGCACGACCTGGAGGTTGCGGCGCTCGTAGGAGATCTCGTAGGTGCGGACGTCCTCAATGCGCATGGGCGGCCTCGAAGCGTCGGGTCGATTGGAGGCAGGATACCGAGCCGCGCAATTGCCGTCTGGCAAGGCGGGCTCCTGAACGAGCGGCCATGTATACCTAGTGATAGACCCCGGGTGATCGGTCAGCCGTCGGACCGTGCGATCTCGATGCGGACGGCGTGTTCCGCGACGCTGCCCGAGTGTCCTGGCGCGCCGACGCGGGCGCGCACATCGATGGTTGGAAAGCGGCGCGTTGTCATGAGGAGATCGTGCGACGCCCCGCACGCGTAGCACGGAACAGGCAGCGAGGGGTCCGGTCGTCGCATCGAGCGCGCCGGCTAGGGCGCCGCGCCGCGGGCAGCACCGAGCAGCTCGACCAGGCGGTCTCGCGCGGCATGCTGCATGGCCACCCTTGCCGACAGCTCAATCTGTCCCGGCGTCTCGGTCGTCATGCCCGACCGCATGCCGCGTGAATACAGGTAGAAGGGGAGTGGCCACTCGCCGTCCGCCATGTACTCCTGAAACGCCTCGTCCTGCGTTCTACCTTCGCCGACCGTAATCAGACCGTCCGCGACCGGAGTCTCGTCAACCTCCGACTTGCCCGTGACCGGCCCACGGAGGGCCACCGCTTGGACGATCGCGGGGTGCCACGAGCGATCTTCGAGAAAGGCGTAGACGTAGAACCCATCTTCCTCAGGGTCCTCGTGGGCGTCAACAAAGGCGTCGAAGGCGTCGTGCTTGACCATGGCTCGCAGCACGCGAACTTCAGGCACGTCGTCGCGCGCGTACTGACGGTTGATGTCTACCCCGTCCGCGTTCTCGCGGGTCCCACGCGCAAAGCCGGTGGGATTCAGACAGGGGAAGACGCTGAAGGCAATCGCCGGGTGGTTCGCCCAGCGATGCTCTTCGAGGAACTCCAGCACGGATAGCACGCCGGCGGGCTCGTCGCCGTGGACACCCGCAAGCAACCCAACGTGCGCGATTGCCGGATCCCGCGGCGCCACGTCCACCCGCAGCAGATCAAGGCCAAGCTCGGCGACCGGGTGTCGGGTCAACGTGAGGTACGGCGCGTCGGATGCCGCGGTGACCCGCGCGACGAGCTCGTCATAGCCGGCGGGTTGCTGCATCGACTCCTCACGGCGGCGGTGGCCTCACAAGCGTAGCTATACTTCCATGGCCGTGGTTGGCACGCGGCGAGACTCGACGGCCGCGGCCGGACTATTTGGAGGAGATTCTCGATATCTGGAGTGGATGAGCGCCGTACACCGCTAGTTACTTCCGTACACGTCGGGACTTCGTTGTTGCAATCGGCGAGACGGAACTCGCGTTTCGCCGCGTTCTTGACACTGCCGGAAAGGGCCTGCTTCATCCGATGCCGGCCTCGTCGCGGTGGTTGCAGGAGTTGTTTGACAGGCGGCGCAAATGCCGACGATCATCGCGTCGGGCGTCAAGCAGAGGGGATGAGGTTATCGTGTCTGCACGGAAGAAATGGGCGGCCTCGCTAGGTTTGCTGGCGATTCTTGCGCTGGCGGTTATGGCGTGCGGTGAAAGTGCAGAAGAGACCGCGGCCCCTTTCAGAATTGGCGCGATGGACTCGGTCACCGGCCCTGGTGAGACCTATGGCACGGTGATCGTTCAGGCCAAGCAGATGGCCGTGGACGAGATCAACGCCGCGGGCGGCGTCAACGGCCGCATGCTGGAGCTCATCGTCGAAGACTCGAAATGCAGCGCCCAGGACTCGATTACGGCCTACAAGAAGCTGACCGAGGTGGACGGGGTGAAGATCATCCTCGGGACCTCCTGCAGCGGCGCCATGCTTGGCGCCGCGCCCCTGGCCGAGGAAGAGGGTGTGATCCTCTTCTCAGCGTCGGCAACCAGCCCGGACATCGCCGAGGCCGGGGACTACATCTTCCGGACCGCGATAAACGACAATCAGCTGGGAATTGACACCGGCAACGTGCTCTGGGCCGACGGGGTCCGCAAGCTGGCCACCATCACCGAGTCAACCGACTATGCCGAGGGTGTGAGGCGGACCACAGTCAAGCAGTTCGAAGAACGGGGCGGGCAGGTGATCGGCGAGGAGCGTTACGCATCCGACGTCACCGACTTCAGGAGTCAGCTGACAAAGCTCCTCGGCGCGAACCCGGACGGACTCCACATCGCCCCTCAGTCGGAGTTCACCGGCGGCACCATCGTTAAGCAGGCCCGCGAGCTGGGCTACCAAGGCAAAATCTACGCAGAATCCGTGGCTACTGGGACAACCGCTCTGGATATCGCAGGCGACGCCGCTACCGGCATGAAAGGCATCATCCCCAGCCCAGATTTGTTGAGCGCCACAGGTAAGGACTTTCTGGCCCGCTTCAGGTCTCGCTACGGCTACGTCACTCTGCCCTGGTTCCTGGGGTCCGCATATGATGACGTCTACATCTCCGCGGAGTGCCTCAAGAAGACCAACGACGACCAGGATGCGGACGGATTCAGAGACTGTCTGTATGAGATCACCTGGAGCGGCGCTATTGGAGACAACTACAGCTTCGACCAGAACGGCGAGGTTGTGGGTCCCTCCAACGTGCTCGTAGAGGTTCTGCCGGCAGCCGAGAGGACAGAGGAAAACCAGGGCTACAAGGTATTGGGACCCGCACCGAGCGAGTAACGTTATAGCAGCCGCCGCAACGCTCGCGGAGTTGGTCCGGATGCTCCGGGCCAACTCCACCACACTGTCAACAAAGACGGCGAGCCCCTTGCAGGGTTCAAAATGGATGCTGATGGGTCAAGTCGTCGGCCCCTATGTCAATGGGAACTGATCTAAGGCGGTTCGCGTCGGCGGCCCGTTTGCTTAGATATCGTGATCAAAATGGCCGGTTGATAGCAACTGTACTGACTCTAGCGGTCGCAGCTTATATCGGCTGGAAGATCGGCCAGTCGCCGGACCAAGCTCTGCAGTTCGCCTTCAACGGCCTGGCCGTGGGCGCCGTCTACGCCCTGCTGGCCATGGGCTTCACCCTGGTCTACAGCACGGTCTGGTTCTTTGACCTGTACTTCGGCGCGGCCGCTGCTCTGGGCGCCTACGGTGTCTTCTACCTGAGATCGCAAGACGTATTCGGCGGTCGATATGACGTAAATAATGCCTTCGTAAATATCTTCTTTGCCGCAATCGTTGCCGGCGTTATTGCTTGGGCGCTCCACGTGACTCTTCACAGCCAGCTTCGGGCGCGTGTCAATCCAACGGTGCTGCTCGTCCTCGGAGGCCTCGTGTCTCTTGGGATTGGGGTCTATACGGGCCTGGTGCTCGCCAGTCCGGAGCAACTCAACGTCTTGATCAGCCCCGCGATCAGTCTCACGGTGACGGTGACGGCAGCCTGGGTGCTGTATCGAAGCTACCGGAGAATTTCGCTCGTCCAAAGCCAGATTCCAATGTTCTCGATATTCGCAGTCGCAATAGTCCTGGGCGCGTTTTGCGGCTTCCTTGTAGCAGTCACCCCGTCATCCGGCCTCTACTTGAGCTGGGGCGTATCGTGCTTGCTGGCGGGGGTCGTGAGCCTGGCTCTCTACCGAGGTCTATACGTGCGCCTGCGCGAGCGATCCAAGTCGCCCCTGATCATGCTCGTTGCCTCGCTTGGCGTCTTGTTGGCTATCACCGCTATCACAACAATTGTATTTCGAAGCGCGCCCCGTCCCCTGCCGGAGGCCTTCGGCGGCGATTCCTGGACCATTGCCGAGGCGAGCATCAAGGGGTTCAACGTCTTCACGATCGGCGTGTCGCTCATCGGCTTTCTCGGCCTGCTGCTGCTACTCAAGAAGACCGCCTTTGGCAAAGCAGTGCGGGCAATCGGGGACGATGAAGAGGTGTCCAAAGTGGTCGGAATAAACACCACGGTCATCATCGCCGTCGTGTTCTTCATAGGCGCGGTCTACGCCGCCTTGGCCGGAGTGCTGAGTGGCCACGATACCGCCATCCAGCCCAGGATGGGTCTCCTGCTGCTATTGAAGGGCTGGATCGCCTCCGTGATTGGCGGCATAGGGAACCTCCAGGGGGCCATCATTGGCGGATTCGCCTTGGGCATGATCGAGCAGTTCGGAATCTGGGACCTGGCCGGTGAATGGAAGGACGTCATCTCGTTCGTCGTCCTCATCATCTTCCTATCGTTCTGGCCTCAGGGCCTTTTGCCGAGGAAGTAGACGCGTGGTCATGGACTCACAGGTCGTCGGAAACCTGCTGCGGCGAACGCGCAACCGCGGTGAACTTTGGCGGCTTGCCAGGGGCAATGTAGAGCTGTGGGCGAACCTACTCGTCATCACCTGGGCGGCGGCGTTCATGCTGTGGCAAGGCGTCGGCTTCGCCATTACCGTGGGGACAGTCTTCGCTATCTGGGCGATTCTGGCAGTCAGCCTGAACCTGGTGGTGGGCTATACCGGCCTGCTGTCGGTGGGGCATGTCGGGTTCTTCGGTATCGGCGCGTACGCGATGGCGATTCTCACCTCCAACGCCTCGTACGAGCAGCTGCGCACGGAAGCCATCCCCACCTTCGGCTGGCCCTTCTTTGCCGCGCTGCCGGTCAGCGTGGCCTTAGCTGGATTGGTGGCTATCGTCGTGGGTGTCGCATTCAACCGGTTTAGAGACGATATCTACGTTCTCGTCTCATTTGGATTCGCCATCATTTCCTTCAACATCTTCCTAAATTGGCGCAGCCTAACCAGGGGAGCTTTTGGCATTCACGAGATACCCAGGCCTCAAATAGGCGGGTGGGTTCTTGATGGTGCATTTGAGTTCCTGATCCTGCTCCTCATTTTCCTGGCGCTCGTTATGCTGATCTCCTGGTTCATCGTGACCTCGTCGTTCGGACGCGTGCTTACCGCCATCCGGGAGGATGAGCAGGCCATTGAGGTCTTTGGCTACCAGACAACCCACTACAAGCTCGCCATTTGGGTCATCTCCGCCATGATGGCGGGCCTGGCCGGCGCCCTGTTTAGTAGCTGGACCAGCTTCATCGATCCCAATTCCTTCCTCCTGATGGAATCGATCCTCCTGGTGTCCATCGTGATCCTCGGGGGACTGGCCACGATCTGGGGGTCCTTGCTTGGCGCAATGACATTCGTCCTGCTTGAAGAGGGGATGCGCTTCCTGCCGTTCCTGCCTACCGAGTACATCGGTCAGGCTCGGCAGGTCGTCCTGGGTGTCCTGCTGGTGGGGCTCATGCTGTTCAGGCCCCAGGGCCTCGTCGGGAGGTACAAGCTCTGAGTACTGAGGTTGATCCCCGCGTCTTCGCGCTGGAGACGAAGGAGATATCAAAGCACTTCGGTGCGGTTAAAGCCGTGGACCGGCTCTCTATGTCCATCTTCCGCGAATGGATAACCTGCATCGTAGGGCCAAACGGATCCGGGAAGTCGACTCTCATTCACCTGCTAAGCGGGATGCTGCCCCTTGACGGAGGCATTGTAATTATCGACCGCGTCGGGCTCCGTATCCTGAAGGCACACGAGACGCCGGACCACGGTATCACGAGGACCTTCCAGGAGGTGAGGCTCTTCGATCAGATCAGCGTATGGGATAACATCATGGTGGTATTGACGGATCGCCGCCTATTTCCATCACTCCTAGAACGAACGAAACCCCGCCATAAAGAGAAAGCACAGAGTATTCTGCAGAGTGTCGGCTTGTGGGAGAAGCGGGATGCAATGGCCCAAGATCTGTCATACGGCCAGCGGAAGCTACTGGAGATCGGGCGCGCGATGGCGTTGGACGTGGACATATACCTGTTTGACGAACCCTTCGCCGGTCTCTTTCCCCGGATGTTGGAAAGAGTCAAGGCCATATTGAAAGACATGCGGGAGCAGGGACGAACCATCGTGTTTGTCTCCCACAACATGGACATTGTTCGAGAGCTGTCAGACCATATCTTTGTCCTGGACAGCGGCACCCTCCTCGCCGTGGGGGAGGTCGACGAAGTGCTAGGCCGATCGAACGTCGTAGACGCCTACTTGGGCAACTAGCATGGGTGACAGGCTGGAATGATGCTCCTCGAGATGGTCGACATCTCCGTACGCTATGGGGCTGTACGAGCCCTGAACGAGATATCTCTAGGGGTCCACAAGGGCGAAGTCGTGGCGGTGATGGGTCCCAACGGCGCCGGGAAATCCACCGTCCTCAAAGCTGTTATGGGACTGGCGCCCGTGGTCACCGGGAATATCTACTGGCGTCAAGAACCGCTGGTCGCGGCTACCCACGAGATCGTGAAACAGGGTATCGCCTTCGTCCCTCAAGGGAGACGCGTGTTCACCCATCTCACCATCGAAGAGAACCTGGAGATGGGCTGTCTGTATCTGAACGACAGGGCGGAGAAAGAGCGCCGGTTGGATTCAGTCATGGAGCTCTTCCCCATCCTGCATCAGAAACGCCGCGACCCCGCCAGCCAGATGTCCGGAGGCCAGCAACAGATGTTGGCCTTTGGCCGAGGACTCATGGCCGCTCCGGAGGTGCTGCTGCTCGATGAGCCCACCCTGGGCTTGGCGCCCATCGTGGTCAAGGAAGTGTTTCAAAAGGTCGCTGAGATCAGCGAGAGGCTCAAGACAACTATTCTGGTCGTCGAGCACAACATCAAAGGCGTTCTGGACATCGTTGACCGCGCCTATGTCCTGGACATGGGCCGCGTCGTGCACGACGGCACTCCGGAATCGGTCCGCAACACTGACATCCTCGCCCAGGTATTTCTGGGCAGAGCCAGCTCCGAGCAGGCAGCCAACGCGGAGTAGGCCAACAGCGCCGAGCGATTCCCGCGACACGAAGTTATCCCAACGCCACAACGAGCCAGCGCGACTAGCCCACCACACCTCCACAAGTTGATAACAACCTCAGCTCCAATACCCGCGACTCCAGGTAGCTACCCAGCCGTTCGTCTACCATACACAATCGTCTCCTCGATCTACCCGTGGGACTACAACGCGTATTCGAAACCTAGCTCAGAGAATATGGTTGGGGTAGTGGTTCCAGAACGTCTCGCGAAGAAGATCATCGCTGATTTGCAAACGAACCACCGACTTCGAGGTCTCTGAACGCTTCAGGTGGAAACGCCGGACGAGGCCCTATAACGGCTCGGATAGCGCCCTTGGCATCGTCATCGCCGGGAGTCAAGATTCCGCAGTCCGTGTGATGGGTAGGCAATACCTCACGGGCGCCCATCAGTCGCGCATACGCCTGCGCAGTGAGCAACGTGGTTCGCGCCAGCGAAGGGCGCTGGGGGATGAAGCCGGTGAGCGCGCCAACCGAACCGCAGCGCGAGGGCGCGCGCATCGCACCAGCACGGTGGATCAGGGTTAGCCGTAGACCGTGCGCCGCTAACGTTGGTCCCCTTTTTCTCCAGCGGTCCGTCCACCGGTCGGCCGCGGAAACAACAGGACCAGGCGCATCCGGCTTGGCCAACAGTCATCCCACACCCCGGCGGGGCCGATCAGGGCGCGAAGCGGTAGACGACGGGGAGGTCGGCAACGTCGGTGACGCTCGAATCGGTGTGGTGCGATATCTGAACGGCGCCGGTGCCGCAGTCGCCGAACTCGTCACAGGTGAGGACACCGATGACGCCCCTGAATCCGCTGGCGCCGACGACACGGGGGTCGCCGGTTACCGCATCAGCGGCGGCGCGACCGCCTTGCTCACTACAGAGAGAGTCGAGGCCGGCGCCCATCGCGACATCGCGCCCCTTGATAGGGCCCTAGTCCGCCACCGCCAGCGCCACACCGCGCTGGCCCGGGGAGCCCAAGTTACCGAGCCCCGTGAGGACCTGCATCGAACGGATCTGGATGGCCTCGCCGGGGGCTACCGCCACGGACCCTGGAACCGGGCCAGAGCCGGGCGGAAGACTGATTGACGAAGCCGGACTCGCGGACCCACTATGAGTTCCATCGGCCGCAGATCGCATCATCGTCGACGTTCCGGAGAGAGAGGTCGCCATGGAGATGCTCAGAAAGCCGCTCTCCCTCATTCTCGGTCTTATAGCCATCGCCGTGCTGGTGCACTTTGTGCTCTCGCCCTTCTACGAAGATTCGCTGGATGTCGATTCGGTGTGGACTGTACTCAACTGGTTCATGGCCTTTGGCATTGTCGTGACGTTAGCAGCGACGTACGTCCACAAGCGAGGCCTCGAAACGGACGGCAGCGGAACCAATACGTACATCTGGGTCAACCTGGTGTTCTATGCGGCCGCGGTCCTGGCGATCTTGTTCTTCTGGAACTGGTTCGATGATCTCACGGTTGGCGAGGATGGCCAGAGCCAAACCCGCCTAATCTTCTGGGTGGTCATCGACGTGCTGTTCATCATGCTCATGGGCACGGTCAGCGCTCATCTCCGGAAAGATCTCCCGCGCGCGTGAGCTAGGTCGAGAAAGCCGCTTCCCAACCAAGGCGGCAGAGGCTCTGTCCCCCCGAACACATCCGCAACCACTGGACGCACCGCCGGAGACCGCCACCGCGATCAGCCAGACGAGCGTTGATTCTCGACGGACCGGGTTGAGCGTCCCGGGCCGGCCGGCGGCGCTGTCGGCATGGCCGGGTTGACGGGTTTCGGCCGTCAGGCTCTACTGGCGCCGATCCCGCCTGAGTCGGAGACCGCCGATGCCCATCACCCTCGGCACCCACCTCTTCAGCTTTCCGCTCTGCACCACCGAGGAAGCCGCGCGGATCACGCGTGTTCTGGGCATGGATGTCATGGACCTTGGGAACGGGCGCGACCTGGACCCGGAGGCCGTCGCGGAAAACGTCGGCGCCGCCGCCGACCGGGTGAACGCGATCGCCGAGCGCACGGGCGTCCGCTTTCACGACGGTTTTCCGCAGCCGACCGACAAGCACATCACCAACACTCCGGACGAGCAGGAGTACCGCCACCAGCGGGAGGTGACCGCCGGCTGGATCGCGTTCGGCGCCCAGATCGGGCTCAACGGCATCACGCTGAGTCCCGGCATGAACTGGCCGGGCCTCTCCCTCGATCAGGCGTACGCACGCACCCGCGACCAGCTCCGCCCGCTCGTGGATATCGCCGGCGAGCACGGCCTGGCCTTGCGCATCGAGCCCCACGTCGAGAGCTGCATCTGGTCGCCCGATCTCGCCCTGCGCATGCTCGATGACGTCCCCGGGCTCAGCCTCACGATCGATCACTCGCACTTCGCCTTCCACGGCTTCACGTACGAAGAGACCGCCGTGATGCATCCACATGGCACCCACTGGCACGCCCGCCAGGCGGCCCTCGGCAAACTGCAGACCGGGTTCGACGACGGCGCGATCGACTTCCGGCGGATCGTCGGCGACCTCGTCGCGGGCGGGTATGAGGGCGTCGTCGCGCTCGAGGTGGTTCACACGCCGTGGCTGGATCTCGATCAGCAGGACATCATCAGCGAGACCGTCCGCCTGCGCGACCATCTCCGGGAGCTGCTGACGGCCGCCGCCGCGTCCGGCGGTTCCTCGCGTTGAGATAGGCGGGGTGAGCGGTCGAAGGAGCCGCGCCCTTACCCCATCACCCGCCGCGCCCACCAGGGCGCCCGCCGGTAGCCGCGCGACACGGCGTCCAACTGTCCCAGCTCGTCCGCGTTCAATCGAACCCCGCACGCCGCCGCGTTCGATCGGGCCTGCCGCGCCGTCTTGGCGCCCGGGATCGGCACTACGCGCTCGTCGCGAAGCAGCCAGGCCAGCGCCACCTGGCTTGGCTCGACGCCGTGCGATGCCGCGATCTCCCTCAGCGTCGCGACGACCGGCATGGCGCGGGCCAGGGCGCCGCGGCGGAAGCTCCCGCTCAAGCGACGCGGACCGCTCGGGCGGTGCCGGAGGTCATAGCGACCCGATAGCACCCCCTGCGCCAGCGGGCTGTATGCGATCAGGGCGATGTCCAGCTCGTGGCAGGCCTCCAGCACGCCGTTCACCTCCGGCGCCCGGCGCAGCAAGCTGTAGCGCACCTGATTGGCGATCAGCGGAACGCCCAGATCGGCCAGCCGCGCGTGCATGCGCCGGAGCTGCCCGGCCGAGAAGTTGCTCACGCCTACGTGGCCCACGCGCCCATCGCGCACCGCCGTCGCGAGCGCCCGCGCGAGCCGCGCGTGCGGCACTAGACTCAACGGCCAGTGGATCTGATACAGATCCACCGACGACACCCCGAGGTGTTCCAGGCTGCGGTCGAGCGCCGCGTGCACCGATCGCTCGTGCAGCCGGTTGGGCGCCGGGAAGTACTTGGTCGCGATGACGACCCCATCGTCGTCACCCGCGGCGAACACGCCCAGCATGCGCTCGGACTCGCCGGCGCCGTATATCTCCGCCGTGTCGAACAGATCCAGGCCGGCCGCCCGTGCCGCCGCGTACGCCGCCGCGACTTCGTCGTACCCGTATTCGCGTCCGTAGCCCCAGAATCCGCGGTCGCCCCACTGCCAGGTGCCCACGCCGATCGCCGCGACTTCCAGGCTGCCCGCGCCCAGGCGTCGCCGTGCGTGCGCCGTCACGCTAGTCGCTCGGGGATGGGCGGCGGGCGGGCGCTACGCGACGATAGGCGCGCAGCGCCGGGCGAGCGGTACGTCATCTCGGGTCTGGGACAAGCTGCGACCGAACAATTGGGCGACCCGGAGAGGACTCGAACCTCCGGCCTTGTGGTCCGCAACCACACGCTCTATCCAACTGAGCTACCGGGCCAGCACCGGTCAGTCTAGCAACGCACTCCCGACGCACCCGGCGTGGTCCCGGCGGCGAAATGACGCGCACGTTCGCGGTCCGGAGCGCCCCGCGCACTCGAGCGGTGTCTGACCGCCCATCAACGGCACGGCTCTCGTGGAGGCTCTTCGCGTGCGCGCCCGCCGCTAGCCTTCTCCCGATCCCGGCCCGGCATCGGCCGCCAGCCCTACCTGATACCGCTCCAGCACGCTTCCCGCGGCCACGAATATCACGAGGTCCGCCACGGCGTGCAGCACGATCGCGGGAACGATTGACCCGAACATCGCGGCCGCGATCCCAAAGATCGCTCCGCCAAGGGTGCCCAGCACCAGGAAAGAGAACGGAAATCGGCGGTCAAGTTGGTGGTGGAACCCGAACACGAGCGACGTGATCGCGATCGCCCACGGCATGCCGACCAGGCTCGCGAGTCCGAACATTGCACCGCCGCGAAAGAACAGTTCCTCCGCTACCGGGTTCAGCACGCCGAAGAAGGGCAGCTCCAGCGCCAGCGCCGAGCGATCGGGCGCGCTGCGCACCGGCAGCAGCCAGCGGCGATAGGTCAGCGTTACCAGCGCCACACCGGCCGACCACACCGCCACCAGGACCCAGTCGAGGCCGCGCAACCCGAGCGTGAGCCCGATGGCCGCCGGGTCGATGTCCGCCACGGCGATCCACACCAGCGGCGCGGCAATCAAGAGCGCAATGCGGGTCGGCACGTCCCAGCGCATCCAGGACCACGCCGAACGCCAGCCGCGCCTCGGGAGTCGAAGGACCGCGGCGCCGGCATCCAGCTCGTTCACGGCGCGGATCTCCGATGGCCCGTTGCCGCGCGAGTATTCCACGCGGCGCGGCGCCCAACGGGGGCGATGCGGAAAGGCAGCGGCGACGCGGCGATCGCTCGTCGCCCGCCCGACGCTAGGCCCGGTAGGCCTCCGACTCGGCCAGCCGGCGGCCGTACTGCGTCTCGTAGTACGCCTGGAATTCGCCGCCCACGATCGGCTCCCACCACGCGCGATGCGCCGCGTACCAGTCGACCGTGGAGCCCAAAGTCTGGTCGAAGTCCGACTCGGGCGCCCATCCCAAGCCGCGCAGCTTGGTCGCGTCCATGGCGTAGTTCCAGTCGTGCCCGGCCCGATCCTCCACGAATCGGATCAGGCTCTCGGGTTTGCCCAGCTGCCGGCAGATTGCCCGCGCCACCGTCAGATTGTCGCGGTGGTTGTCCGCCGCCACGTTGTACACCTCGCCCGGCACACCGCGCTCCAGCACGGCCAGGATCGCCCCGCAGTGATCGTTCACGTGCAGCCGATCGCGCTGCTGCTCGCCGCGCCCGTACAGCGGCAGCGGCTGGTCCGTCAGCGCGTTGATGGTGAACAGCGGCACCGCCTTCTCAGGGTGCTGCCAGGGGCCGATGGTGTTCGCGCCGCGCGTCACGCATACCGGCAGTCCATAGGTCGCGTGCAGCGCGAAGGCCTGCATCTCGCCGCCGGCCTTGCTCGCCGAGTACGGGCTGCGCGGCGCCAGCAGATCGGTCTCGGTGAAGACGCCCGAGCGGCTCTCGCCGTAGACTTCGTCGGTGCTCACGTGCACGATCTTCTCGATGCCGGCCGCACGCGCGGCCTGTAGCAGCACGTAGGCGCCGGTGACGTTGGTTCGGAGGAATGCGTCGGCGTCCAGCAACGAGCGGTCCACATGCGTCTCGGCCGCGAAGTTGACCAGCCAGGCGGCGCCGTCCAGAGCCGCGGCGGCCTGCGCACCGTTGGCGATGTCGCCCTGGATGAACTCGGCGTCGGCGCCGGCCAGGCGCGTGCGGTCGCCCGCGTAGGTCAGCAGGTCCACGATCCGGACGGTCCAATCAGGCCGGGTCCGCACGATGTAGTGGACGAAATTCGCCCCGATGAACCCGGCGCCACCGGCTACGACCAGCACAGGATTCGACGCCATTGAAGGACTCCTCGCAGGTTTGGCAATTCTACCCGCGGAGCCGCTCGTCCCGATGCAGAGGCGTTTCGAGAGGACTCCCCGTCATTGCCGCCACCGACTTGAACCCGTCGAACCGTGCGGGATCACCGTCGTGGCGATGGACGCCGTTTCTCGTCGTTGGCGCGGCCACGTACGATCGTCGCCGTAGCGCCCGCGTGACCGCGCGCCGACGGGGAGGAGAGGCGCAATCGTGCGATGGCTCATGCCGGCCCTGCGTCGCGAAACCGCCACGGGCGCCGTCGCCGGACTGCTCGGCGGATTGGTGTTCACGGCCGCCATGCTCGACCAAGGCCTGGGCATGGGGCAGGCGGGGCTCTTCGGCGCCAGTGCCAGCGGGACGGGCGCGGCCATTCATCTGCCGCTCGCGGCCGTGGCCGGCGCGGCGTTCGGCCTTCTCGTCGGCTACCGGCCCAACGCCTACGCGGCCGCGACCACGCTTGGCGTCGTGTTCGGCCTGCTGCTCTGGATCGTCGGGCCGCTGACACTGCGGCCGATTGCCGAGGGTCTGCGTCCGAGCTGGTCGGTCGAGCAAGCCACGGCCGCGTTTCCGAGTCTCATTGGGCATCTGGTCTATGGGGCCGTGACCGGCGTCGCCTTCCATCTGCTTACGTCGCTCGCGCGCGTCATCGCGCCGCCACGTGAACCTGAGACTCCGGCGGCGGCCCCAGCTCGCGGCCGGGTGGTCATCGTGGGCGGCGGCTTCGGCGGAATGGCCGCGGCCCAGCGGCTCGAATCGCTCTTCCCGCGCGGCGGTGGTCCCGAAGTCACGCTCATCAGTCGGAGCAACTACCTGGTTTTCACGCCCATGCTCGCCGAGGTTGCGTCCAGCGGGCTGGAGGCGCAGCACATCTCAGCGCCGATTCGGGCGGCCTGCCCGCATACGCGGTTTCGGCATGCGCATGTCGAAGCGATCGACCTCGCGGAGAAAGCCGTGACGATCCGCGTGCCGGGCGCCTCCGCCAGCGAATCGCTCCCCTACGACCATCTGATGCTGGCGATGGGAGCGATCCCGAACTTCTTTGGGCTGCCCGGCCTCGCCGAGCACGCCTCCACGCTCAAGACCCTCGAGGACGCGATCCGCCTGCGCAATCGCGTCCTCCAGCTGCTGGAGCTTGCCGACGTCGAGCCGGACGGGCGGAGACGGCGGCGACTGCTCACGTTCGTGGTGGCCGGCGGCGGCTTCGCTGGAACCGAGACGATCGCCGAGCTGCTCGATCTCGTGCGAAGCGTGCGGCGCTTCTACCCAGGCATCGAACCTCAGGACGCGCGGTTCGTGCTCGTACATTCGCGCGACCGCATCCTGCCCGAGCTGAGCCCCGAGCTCGGCGCCTATGCGCTGGACAAGCTGCGCATGCGAGGGATCGAGTTTCTGCTGAGTCGACGCGTCGCCGGCGCACGCGCGGACGGCGTCGTGCTCGACGACGGCACGGAGATTCCGACACACGCGCTCGTCTGGACCGCGGGCAATCAGCCGCACCCGCTGCTGAAGACGCTGTCCGTCGAGCTCAACCGCGGCGGCCAGGTGGTCGCCGATTCAACCCTGCGGGTACAGGGACTTGCCGACGTTTGGGCGGTGGGCGATGGCGCACAGATCCCTGATCTCACGGCGCCGGGGCGGTTCTGCCCGCCGACCGCCCAGCACGCCCTGCGCGAAGGCCGGGTGGGCGCTGGGAACATCGTGGCCGCGCTCAATGGCCGACCGCTCGAGGAGTTCCGGTTCCGCGCGATCGGTTCGCTCGTTGCGCTGGGTCATCGCACCGCCGCCGCGGAGATTCGTGGTCGCAAGTTCTCGGGTCTCATGGCCTGGTTCATGTGGCGCGCGGTCTACTTGAGCAAGCTTCCCGGGCTGGAGCGCAAAGTCCGCGTGTTGCTGGACTGGGGGATCGACCTCCTGTTTCCCCGCGACATCGTGCTCACCTCCGCCGATCCGGCGCCCCCGTCCGTCGACGGCGGCAGCGCTGAGATACCGGCCGACTCAGGCGCGACGGCGGAGCCGCGCACTGAGGAGTCCGGTCCGTGATGCGGCGCGAGGGCCTCGCCGGCTGGCTGCTGAGCGGCGCGCTCGCCGGGCTTGTTGGCGGCGTCGCGCTGGGATTGGCCATGGTCCAGCTCGGAATGATGGGGTCGATGGCGTTGATCCTGCGGGCAGGTGAGTCCGTGGCGGTCGGGTGGGCGGTGCATTTGGCGATTGCCGCCGTGGTCGGCGCCATCTTTGGCGCGCTCGTCCGACGGCAAACGCTGGCGCCGGCCACGGTTGTGTTCTGGGGGACCACGTTCGGCGCGGTGTGGTGGTTCGTGGACCCGCTGACGATCCACCCGCTCATGATCGGGTCGCCGCTCGCCTGGGACCTAGAGTCGGCACGCGGATCCTTCTCGCTATTGTTCGGCTTCCTGCTCTACGGCGCGGTGGCAGGCATGGCGCTGCTGGTGTTGCGCCGCGAGCGAATCAGCCTGCCGTCGCGCGGCGCCCTGGTTCGCGGGGCGCTCGCGGGCTTGATCGCGGTTTCGATCGTGGGGCGGCCGCTCGGTGAGCAGCAGGCGCTGCCGACGTTTGCGGCTCTCGACCCTGAAGTCGCGGTCCTTACCGCCTGGCTCGGGTTGTTGCTGATCGGCGGATTCGGAGGCGCGCTGTTCGCGTTCCTCGTTCCGCGTCCGGCCGACAGCGCCGGCGCGGGGCTCGTGCGCGGCGCCATGTGGGCGTTTCTGCTCTGGGCGGCGGTGCCCAAGACGATCGTGCCGTTGATCTACGGCGATGGGCTGGCCTGGTCCATCGAGGAAACACGCCGCGATTTCGCCGCGTTCATCGCGTATCTGCTCTACGGCGGATTCCTGGGTCTGGGCTACCAGTGGCTCGATTCCACGTGGCGGGCGCTCTTCGCCGACGCGCGGCTGACGGACGACGACGAGGGACCTGGCGCGCAGGGGCTGCGCGCCATCTGGCGCGGCGCCCTGGCCGGTGTGATCGGGGGCCTGCTGTTCACCTACGTGATGGTGCAGATCGGCGCCCTGCGCGACGTCGCCAGTCTGGCCCGCGCGGATGCGGAGGTCGTGGGGCTCATCATCCACTTCATCATCGCCACGATCTTCGGCGCGACGTATGGCCTGCTGTTTCGCCGGCAGACGTATGACGTTGGCTCGGCGGTGGGCTGGGGGGTGTCGTACGGGTTCTTCGTCTGGGTGATTGGACCCATTACGCTCATGCCGATTCTGCTCGGGGCGGCCCCGGTCTGGTCCGCGGAGATCGCGGCCGGCCTGATTGCCAGCGTGATTGGCCACCTTGCCTATGGCGCGGGCGTCGGCGTGACCTTCCACTCCTTCGAAACGCGATTCAGCCCGTGGTGGACGCCGCGTCGTGTAACGGAGGCGGCCCGCGCCGCCGGCCGCCGTGAACAGCTGCTGACATCGGCGCCCGCGCTCTGGGCGCTGGTGATCGTGGTCGGGCTCACGCTGCCCATCCTGGCCGGCGGCGCGACGGGCTGACCCAGCGGCTGTTCGGGGCCAGGACGTGCGCAGCAGCGACCGGCGTCTCCGCACGGCTCGCCAGGCCGACATCGACACTGCCGCGACGCGGCGGCCATAATCCGTATCGGGCGACGCGCGAGCGGGGACCGGTCCAATCGAATTCATCAACCTCGGCCGCACCTCGCAGCGGGTCCCGAAGATTGGGTTTGGCGCCTACCGCTACCGTGGCGGCACCGGGGTCCTGCGACGGGCCGTGGAGCTGCGCGCGGGCTTCGTGGACACCGCGGAGATCTACGAGACGGAAGCGCAGGTCGCCGGTGACATGGAAGGCATCCGCGACCGCGTGTTCGTGGCCACCAAGATCTCGCCCGCGAACCTGCGCTACGACGATGTGCTTCAGCACGCGGCCGCCAGTCTCGAGCGGCTGCGCACCGACGTGATCGACCTCTACCAGATCCATTCGCCCAGCTCGGAGATCGCGCTATCCGAGACCATGCGCGCAATGAATGCGCTGGTGGCCGAAGGCCGAGTCCGGTTCGTGGGCGTCAGCAACTTCTCGGTGGATCAGATGAAGGAGGCTCAGGACGCCCTGGGCGATACTCCCCTGGTCTCGAACCAGGTGCTCTACAACCTGTTTGCACGCGGCATCGAGGCCGACGTGCTGCCCTATTGCCAGACGCACGAGATCACGGTCGTCGCGTACACGCCAATCGCCCGCGGTGAGTTCGACCAGCGTCGCGCGGCCGGGCTGGCGCGGATTGCCGCCGAGACCGGGCGGACCTGGGCGCAGCTCATGCTCAACTGGGTCGTGGCCCACGAGGGCGTGATGGCGATTCCCAAGACCGATCGGGTGGAGCGCGTCGACGAGGCCGTGGGCGCCGTGGGCTGGTCGCTCACAGGGCGCAACGCACGGCGCTCGAGGCGTTGAGCTGACTCGCCGCTCCCGCCGCGGAGCGAAGGGCCTGTGCCGAGTCGCACCGTTCGCGTGCCCCCTTCGACAGGCTCAGGGTGCACGGTTCAACAAGGTCTGACCTGAGCCCATCGAAGGAAACTCATGGCGCGTCCGCACGCCAGAGCCGGCGCCGGACAGTGTGGCGCCAGGCGTCCCGGCGCCGCTCGCTATCCTGAACCAGCCGGGGTGGCGGAATGGCAGACGCACGGGACTTAAAATCATGTCCCTGTCGTCCACAGCCGTCCGAGCACGTCTCTCCAAACCTGTTGAGTCACGCACTCTGTCCACAGTCGTGCACCTCGTGTGGCTGTTGTCCACCCGTGTGGCTGTCAACTTGGCTGTCAGACGCACCGGCCACCGTCGATGGGTTTGATCAGGTGTGCATGGAGCGGAAGACGGGATTCGAGGAGGCAGGTTCCGTCTCGATTTGGTCCATGCCGGATGATACCGATTGATGGCACGCCAAACCTGTTACGGCGAGCCACGGATCGCCCTTGGATCCTTTCCATGGCGGTTCGTGGCTTTCGGTTTCTAACAACGAGATGACCTAGGGATGACCAAAAGATGACCCGCCCGCTGCTCCACAATGCCGAGTGGATGTCCTGTTGACGTTCCGCCGCGCGGCTCACCATGCCCACTGGCGCAACGTGCCTGCGCTGGGGCAGGGCGGCAACGCTGCGGCGGATGTTCGGCCCGGGCGAAACGGTGAGAGTCCAGCCTCATAGACCCATCTCCACCGTCAGATCACCGATCGCCCCGCCGCTCCCATCGCCCGCAACGTGTCCCAGCTTCTGGCGCCCCGCCTGCCCTACGGCAACCGACGGTCACCCTCGACAACGGGACGAACTTCGCCCATCACCATCAGCGCCGGGCCGACAACACCACCCCGCGCAGGCGTCAAGGCTATCAGGCTCCGGCTGAGACGCTCTGGAATCACGTGCTGCAGATGAAATGTGAATCCACCTTCCGCCATGCGCCAGAATTGCGACGGCTCGGGCAACAGGCGTCCGACGGATACCCCCGCTGCTGGACGAAGCAGCTGATGTGGAGTTGCTCAGGGCAGCCCTTTCAGTCTTTACTTGGAACTGACCGTTACCAGTTAGCAATCGACCATGCCCGACTTCTTCGCGCAGCCCATCCTGAATTCTCCGTATGCCTATCCGGGGGAGCACTGGGAGCTCGACGAGGACGGGCAGCCGACCAACCGCATCGTTCCCGGCCGCCGGGCCGCCAAGTTCGTCACGCCGGTTCCCGCTCCACGCAAGCAGACCGCTCAGCGCCGGATGGTCCTCGACGAAGGCCAGGGCCTGTCCGGTGAAGCGCAGCAGTACGACCCGATGCCCATCATCGCCAGCCTGCGGCAGCGGGTGGACGAGTGGCGGCAGATACCCGACCCTAATGCCTGGCACGTCACGCCCGAGACCGCGCGGCTCTTGCAGCACTGGCGCAGCCACCACTTCAGCAGCTTCCGGCCCTTCTTCTGCCAGGTCGAAGCGATGGAGACGCTGATCTGGCTGACCGAGGTCGCGCCGAAGCGCGGTCGTGACGGTCGGACGCTCCTCGACCACCTTGAGGGCGCCAACGAGCAGGCGAATCCCGGTCTGGCGCGGCTGGCGCTCAAGCTGGCCACGGGCGCCGGGAAGACCACCGTGATGGCGATGCTGGTCGCCTGGCAGACCCTCAACGCCGTCCGCCGGCCCAACAGCCGCAACTTCACTCGCGGGTTCCTGGTTGTCACGCCGGGCATCACCATCCGCGACCGCCTGCGCGTGCTCCAACCCAACGACCCGGACAGCTACTACAAGGACCGCGAGCTTGTCCCCTCCGACATGCTGCCCGACCTGAACAAAGCCAAGATCGTGATCACCAACTTTCACGCCTTCAAGCTGCGGGAGACGCTCGCGATTTCAAAGGGCGGGCGCGACTTGCTGCAGGGGCGCACCGGAGCTGCGGTGCAGACGACGGAAACCGAAGGCCAGATGCTCCAGCGGGTGATGACGGAGCTGATGGGGATGCGCCGCATCCTGGCCATCAACGACGAGGCGCATCACTGCTACCGGCGGCGACCCGAGGAGGCCGACGAGGAAGGCAAGCTCAGCGGCGACGACCGAATCGAGGCCAAGAGAAACGACGAAGCCGCGCGGATGTGGATTTCAGGACTTGAGGCCGTCGATCGCAGGGTCGGCTTGCAGCGAGTGGTCGACCTCTCCGCCACGCCGTTCTTCCTGCGCGGCTCCGGCTATGCCGAGGGCACGCTCTTTCCCTGGACGATGAGTGACTTCTCGCTGATGGACGCCATCGAGTGCGGCATCGTCAAGCTGCCGCGCGTGCCGGTGGCCGACAACGTGCCGCACAGCGACATGCCCGTGCTGCGGGAGCTCTGGAAGCACATCGGCAAGCGAATGCCCAAAGGCAACCGTCGCAAGGCCGGGAATCTCGATCCTCTCAGCCTTCCCATCGAGCTCACCAACGCGCTGGAGGCGCTCTACGGCCACTACGCCAAGACGTTCGAACTCTGGCAGAAGGCCGACATCCCGGTCCCGCCCTGCTTCATCATCGTCTGCAACAACACCGCCACGTCCAAGCTCGTCTACGACTACGTGTCCGGCTTTCATCAGGAACAGGCCGACGGCTCGTCCGTCTTCCGGAACGGGCATCTTGAGCACTTTCGCAATTTCGACGAAAACGGCCAGCGGCTGGCTCGCCCGCGCACGCTGCTGATCGACAGCGAGCAGCTTGAATCCGGCGACGCGCTGGATTCCAACTTCCGCAAGCTGGCCGCTTCTGAGATCGAGCGCTTCCGGCGCGAAATCGTTGAGCGCACCAACGACCGCAGCCAGGCCGACAACCTGACCGACCAGGACCTGCTGCGCGAGGTCATGAACACCGTGGGCAAGCCGGAGCAACTAGGCGGCGACATCCGTTGCGTGGTTTCCGTGTCCATGCTCACCGAGGGCTGGGACGCCAACACCGTCACCCATGTGCTGGGCGTGCGCGCCTTCGGCACGCAGTTGCTGTGCGAGCAGGCCGTGGGCCGCGCGCTGCGCCGGCAGTCGTACGACCTGAACGAGCAGGGACTGTTCGACGCGGAATACGCCGATGTGCTGGGCATCCCCTTCGACTTCACCGCCAAGCCGGTCGTTATCACGCCGCCGCCGCCGCGCGAAACGGTGCAGGTCCGGGCTATCTCACCCGAACGCGACGACTGCGAGATTCGCTTTCCCCGCGTCTTGGGCTACCGCGTCGAGTTGCCGGAGGAACGCCTGGACGCCGACTTCACCGCGGACTCGACCCTTGCGCTGACGCCGGAGTTGGTCGGGCCGACCGACACCCTTGTCCAAGGCCTCATCGGTGAGAGCGAGAACCTCACGGTGGAGCACCTGGGGAGCATGCGTCGCGCCGCGCTGGAATACCGCCTCACCTGGCACCTGCTCGATACCAAGTGGCGCGACCCGGGCGAGGCGCCCAAGCTGCATTTGTTCGGGCAGTTGCGGCAGATCACGCGCCGCTGGCTGGACGAGCACCTGGTGTGCCGGGGCGGCACTAAACCCGCGCAGTTGATGCACCGGGAGCTGGCCGACATGGCCTGTGAACGGATCACCCGCGCCATCACCCGGTCGCACCACGGTGAGAACCCGGTCAAGGCCATCCTGGATCCTTACAACCCCGCCGGCTCGACTCGCCACGTCAGGTTCACCACCTCCAAGCGGCTCTGTCAGATTTCAGACCACGGAGCACAACGAGGCGACGTATCCCGTGCTCGACGCTCCCTAGCTCGTTCCCATCTCCGCGATCAGCCCGCGCCAGCGCGCAAGGAACAGCCGGCGCTGCTCGGGCAGCGGGACGTGGGGGCCGCCTCGTCGGCGCACCCGGAAGTACTGCCGCAGCTCGTCAAACGCCGCACAGAAGCGCGCGGCTGACGCGAACCGCCCGAAGCCCAGCATTGGGTAATAGCGCTGCTTGATGGCGCGATGGTCCTGTTCGGTGAGGTTGTTCAGATACTGGTTGCGCCGGTGGATGACCTTCCGACCGAGGATCCAACGGATCGCTTTGCGGTAGGCCGGGTGATGGTCCGTCGTGACGCGCAGCGGCTTGCGGCCTGCGACCTCTATCAGACGCCGCAGGAAGCGGCGCGCCGCGTGTTTGTCCCGGTGTTCGCTGAGCATCGAGTCGAGGAGTTCGCCGTCCCGGTCGATCGCCCGATAGAGGTAGCACCAGCGCCCGGCGACCTTCACGTACGTCTCGTCGAGGTACCACGAGACGCCGGCCTGCCCGCGACGCCTGTTACGCAGCTGGTCCGCCAGCAGGGGGGCGAAGCGAAACTCCCACGCACGGATCGTCTCGTGGGTCACCTCGAAGCCGCGCTGCAGCAGCAGCTCGGCGACATCGCGGAAGCTGAGCTTGTAGCGTAGGCGCCACAGCACCGCCAGGAGCACGATGTCCGTCGGGTACTGGAGCTCATTGAACGGCGTGCCGGACCGCTCATTGAAGATCCTGCGGCACGCGTGACAGGCGAACGTGCGGTATCCGAGAGAGCTTCTCCGGCCTCGCCGGCCGGTCGCTCCAGAGTCACAGTGCGGACAATTCACGGGCAAATCCTTGCCGGTTTGCTGATCAGCGCGACGCTAGCAAAGGACGCGTTTTCTGAAATCTGACAGAACCACTACCTCGACATCGGCTGTGCGAACGGGCTGCTGCTGGAGTCGCTGCTCGCGTGGTGTGCCGAGCGTGGCTTCCACATCACGCCCCACGGCATCGACTTCGTGCCCGATCTGATCGAGCTGGCCAAGCTGCGGCTGCCACGGTGGGCCGAGAATTTCGAGGTCGCGAACGCGTGGGACTGGACGCCGAAGCGCCAGTATCGGTTCGTCCAGGTGCTCACGGACGCCGTGCCCAAGCTCGACCGGCCCGCCTTGGTCCAACGCACGCTGGATCTGGCCGTTGCGCCGGGCGGGCGTCTGATCGTGCCGCAATACGGCCTCGGCGACAGCGCGACGCCGGAGGTCGCCGAGCGCGTTCTCCACGACATGGGCTTTGAGGTCGCCGGCAGCGAAGCGTGCGTATCTGCGTCCGTCGCCTGGGTGGACAAGCCGTCGAAGTAGTGTGGCCGCCGCATCGCGAATGAGGCGTCGTAAGGCATGCTCGCGTCGACCGAAACGAGTGGCCAAAGAACCAATGCCGCGATACCTCTTAAGCCGGCCAGTTCGAATCTTGGACTACGATCCGCATTGGCCTAAGCGGTTTGAGCGAACGTGCGGCTTGATCCGCGATCTAGTTGGCTCTCGCATCGCGGACCTCGAGCGGCTCTGTCAGATTTCAGACCACGGAGCACAACGAGGCGAAGTTCTCCGTGCTCGAGGATCCCTAGCTCGTCGCCATCTCCGCGATCAGCCCGTGCCAGCGCGCAAGGAACAGCCGGCGCCATTGGGTCCCAGCAGCCCGTAGCACTCGCCCGCCTCAATGGCCAGCGACACGCCGTCCAGCGCGATGATCGGTTCGGCGGCGCGTTTGCGCGCTTCGCGCCGGCGCAGGAACTCCCAGGGCCGCCGGCGCGGCACGCGCGGCTCGAACTGCTTGGTCAGGGTGTCGGTTTCGACGAGCGGCATGGTTTGCGTCCCCGCGCCTGCGTCGATCCGCTCGATGCGATGGGGCCGAGCGGTCATGGGATCGTACCAACCCGGATTGTCAGTGCCCGACGCCGGAGCGGAGGTGCGACTCTTGACGCGGCCGAAGCTGCCATGTCCGCGCACGAGGCAGCCGAAGCACGACTTCCGGCTGAGCGCTGTCTCGGCCGCCTGCGACGAAGCTTGCCTCCGCGACTTATGCGCCGGCGGAGTCGGCTTCGGTACTCTGATGGCCCGCGTTTTCAGTCGCGAGCAGATCGAGTCATGCGCATCACGCTCGTCCGGCACGCCGAGTCCGAGGCGAACTTCTCGAATACGTACGGTGGGCAGACCGATACCGGGCTGACCGACCGCGGCCGCAGGCAATGCGCCTTCCTGGCTCAGCAAAGGGATCGATTCGACGGTGCGCGGATCATCGCCAGCGACCTCGCGCGCGCGACCGAAACGCTTCGTCTCGTACTTGGGTCCGGAGTGGACGCGACCCTCGAGCAGGTCTGGCGCGAGCGCGATTTTGGCGGCGCCGACGGGATGCCGGCGGATGCGGCGCGCGCTCGCTATCCCGCACTGTTCGATTTCGAGGGTGGCGGATGGTTCGCGGCCAAGACAGAGGACGGTGAGTCCATCGCCGACGTGGATCGTCGCGTCCGCGTCGCGCTCGAGGAGATCGTGGCGCGCGACGACAGCCACGTCGCCGTCTTCACCCACGGCGGCCCCATACAGCTTTCGATTTGCGCAGTGCTCGGCCTGGACCCGCGCACGCACATGCGGCGATTCAACGTCGAGAACACCGCGATTGCGACACTTCAGAGTTCGCCGTGGGGTGTGGTAGTCACTGGGTGGAATGAGGTGTCGCACCTGCCGTCCGAGGAGCGCACGGGCGTATTCGAGGCCTAGATCTCACACCAAGGCCGAGACCACGGGGATCTGATGCTCCTATCGTTCGTCAAGCGGGTGGTTGGACGCGAGGTAGGCAGCGGTAGAGTTCGCGCGCGACGTAGCGCTTGAGCACACGGACGATCTCGAGTTTGGAGCGGCCCTCGGCGGTCCGGCGAGCGACGTAGGCGCGGGTGCGGGGTTCGCCAGCCATGCGGACCATGACGATCCGCCAGAGGTCCTGATTGGCGCGGCGATCGCCACCGCGGTTGAGGCGGTGGCGGGTGGTGAGGCCCGAGGAGGCGTCGATGGGGGCGACGCCGCAGAGGTGGGCGAAGGCGGCCTCGCTGTGCAGGCGCTGCGGATTGTCGCCGGCGGCGACGAGCACCGCGCCGGCCGTGTCGGTGCCCACCCCGCGGGCCGCGACCAGATCAGGCGCGGCGGTGGCGACCAGGGGGCTGCAGCACGGCCTCGAGCCGCTGGCATCCCGCGTCGAGGCGCCGCACGCGTCGGGCCAGTTCGCGGAGGGCGAGTCGGGTAGCGCCGGCCACCGTGGTGGGGTCAGCCGGACGGAGCCGGGTCGCCGTCGTTACCAGCTGCGCCACGGTGCTGCCGCGCAGCCGCTCCCGGAGGTCGGCGGGGCCCGTGACCAGCAGCGCCCGCATCTGGTTGATGGCCGTGGTGCGCCCGTGCACCGCCGAGCGGCGCGCGACTCGCAGGGCGCGAATCGCTTCGACGGCGCCGGTGCGCGTCTTGGCTTCACCCACCGCGTCCCCAGCTTGCGTCGACCGGGCCGCCGCGAGGGCGTCGACTGGATCGGATTTGCCGTGCCGGCGCCGCCGTTGGCGATTGGGGCGGTTGACCTCCACCACCGGCACGTCGGCGGCGTGCAGGACCCGGGTCAGGCTGGCCCCGTAGGCGCCCGTGCCTTCGACCCCACAGCGCGCGACCGTGCCGAAGCCCCGGAGCCAGGCCAGCAACGCGCGGTGCCCGGCCGGGGTGGTCCGAAACGCCCGCACGCCGAGCTCGGCGCCACGCTGGTCGAGGGCGGCCACCACGTGCTGGTCGCGATGCGTGTCGACGCCCGCGGTGACACCCGGGCGCGTATCTGTCATGGTGCGCATGGCCTGCCATTCGTCGGCTTCCCAGGGGTCGAGGGGTGGCCGCACGTGCCGGGACGGCGGACAGGGACGAGCCGCGCAGACAGGCTCCTATGAGGTCACGTTCGCCCGACCGGTGCGTGCCAGGTCGGTGCTCGGGCTCAACCGACAGATCAGATCACAGGCAGCCGAGGCGCCAGTCAGAATCTTGAGTCAGGCCGAGTCCGAGCGCCTGCCAACACCCTACCGCCCACCACCAGGACGCATGGTCGTGGCGCCCTGCGATCATCCCTGTCAGATCTCAGGGCGCTGATGGTGAGGGTCGAGGAGCCCCCACCGGACTCCCTTCTTACGCCGCCGCCATCTCGCTGACGAGTGCCTGCCAGCGCGCGACGTAGCGCTTGAGCATGCGGATGATCTCGCGTGGAGCGGCCGTGGGGGTGGCAAAACTTCACGCAGCCCAGTCGTACTCGTTGAGAAGCCCGCCGAGCACCTGCCGTCTTCGGACGTACGCTGACTCGCTGGGCCTCGACCGAGGCTCCCGACCGTCCGGCGAATCAAGGCCCAGTGTCCGGTGTGGTGGCATCCCGTTGTAGTGCGCCACGTACTCGCGAAGCACGCGGCGCAGGTGACGCTCGTTCACGACGATGAAGTGGTCGAGACATTCGCGGCGCAGCGTCCTGATCACTCGCTCGGCAACCACGTTCGCGTTCGGTGCGCGCACCGGCGTCAGCATCGTCCAGATCCCGAGCCCTCTTGCCCTCCTAACGAAGTCCAGACCGTAGCTGCGTTCGCGGTCTCGAATCAGGAAGCGTGGCCGGTCCCCCCAGGCGGTCGCCTCGATCAGCTGCCGCCAGTGCCAGACAGCCGTCGGGTGCCGCGTCACGTTGACGTGCACGAGGCGCCGGCGGCCGTGCGCGATGAACACCACGACGTAGAGCGTCCGCATGGCCATCGTGAATAGGTCGACCGCCCAGATGTCCGGCGCGTGGTTGCGCAAGAACGTCCGCCAGGATTGCGACGGTGTTCGCCGTCGCACCTGATCTCGGTAGCGGCGCACGGTGCGCGCGCTCGCCAAGAATCCCAGAGCGCGGAGTTCCCCAACGATGCGAACGGATCCCCAGCGTGCGTTCTCGCGCGCGACACGCAGGATCAGCTGCCGCAGCTCGGCGTCAATGCGAGGCCGTCCCGACCGGCCTCCGCGACTCCTACACGTCCAGTACCGACGCCACGCCGTGCGATGCCAGCGAACCACGGTCTGCGGCTGCACCAGTCGCAGACGAACGCGCCACGGCGACCAGGCCCACGCCACCACGGACCAGAACGGCCGATCCTCGTTCCGCAACCTCGCTCGCCTCGGCTGCCTTGCGTACACCGCAAGCTGCTGGCGTAGCACGAGATTCTCCATCTGCAGGTCGCTGCGCGCTCGCATCGAGCGACGCAACACGCCGATCAGGAGCCTGATGTACAGACGCATGGCCGATCTCCTCCGAATCGGCCATCATCCCTCCAGTCAACCCCTCACGTCGCGGCGGATGAAGTATTGCCTCCCCACGACTCCGTCGCTTTCATTGTCCTGAACCGCCATTTGGCATCATCCCACCAAATCCGACGTATGGTCAGTCGCCGATATGCGCGAGCGGCCACGCTTGCGTTGCGCAATTCGTGGTCGGACGCCCGCAGAATACGGAGCAAATACTATTAGAAGTCCCACGCAATTCCTAGTTCCGGCCGTGATTCATTCAGGCGCACCAGGGGGCGTCCGCACTCCAGCGGTCAAAACTGGGGGTGGGCTGGCCGGCCAGCCGGGCGCGGGCGTCAAACCAGAGGTCGCGCCAGGCGTTGTGGTCGGCGAGGGCGGATTCCGGGTTGGAAGCGCTGCGGGCGACGAAGTCGGGAAAGTCGGCGCGGCCGTTGATCTGGCCAGTCGGCTGATAGCGCAGGTCCATGCTCCAGCGCACTCCGTCGCTGAGGTTGGGAAGAGCTCGGTGGGGCGTGTAGCGAGTCATCAGGAGGACCGAACCGGCGCGCATCGGGAGTGGCAAGAGGTCGTTTTCATCCAGTGCCTGTGGAGTTATCGCCAGGCCCTCGTCGCCGGGGCAGTGATTGAGGATTCCGCCCCGGTGGCGCCGTGGCCAGACGCCAAGGCAACCCATCTCGGCGGAGGCGTCGGTGATGGGCATCCAGACGGTGAGAACCTCGCTGGCGTCGGCATCGGCGGATTGCACGCCGATATCCTGGTGGGCCGGCGTGGTGAGGGTGTTTACATCAGGGGTGCCGTTCCATTGATTGTCATTCCTGGCGAGTGAGAGAGGGGTTTTGACGCGGATGTGTTGGACTGGGCTGGAGGTTATCTCGCGTCCGACGATCGACTCGACAAGGTCGAGCAGGATCGGGTGTGTGAGGATGCTAAAGGCGCCGTTCCCGAGGTAAATCGGGGTGTCGGAGTCGATTGATCTCTTTGGGAGAGAGATGTCGAATTCTTGGACGGGAAAGACGCCGGGGGCGCGGAGAACCCGTAGGACACGCTGCCCGAAGGACTCCTCAGAATCGTAGTGTTTGATGTCGCCGGCCTCAAGCAGGCGGCGAGCGATCCGGTTGAGAATGTTTCCGTGCTCTTCGTTGAGCAACTTGAAATCGCGGGCCGGGTAGAAGACATCATCGACGACGAGATACCCTTCGCGGTCGAAGAAGTCCCTTTGGCCCGTGCTGAGACCCCGCGCGTTGGCGATCATCCGTCCTTCCTCGCTGTGGCGCTTTGAGCGACCTGGTGACGGTCACAGCCTGAACTCCTCAAGGGATATCGGGCGGGAGGGGTCTCCGCCGCAGGCCGACCGGCCTGCGGCGGAGTTTGGCTTCTGTGTCAACCGCCGAAATCGAGCTCGACCGGCTCAGCGTCCTTGAAGAAGAACTGCTCGGGGCGCGCGGGGCCCGGGCTATAGGCCGCTTGCCCATATGGGAGAACCTCCGCCACATTCTCAAGCCGGTTGCTCCGAACTCGCACACCAATGAGCGCCGGCGACAGGCCGACCGTCCCGATGACCCACAGGTTGTCCACCATGATGCGGTGGATCTCCTTGCCGAGTTCCCGGGCTTCTTCGACGGAGACTCCCTTGGCTCGCTGGTGGAGTTCCTGCTGGCGCCGGATCTCACTGCCCGCGGGCGGCTCCAACCCTCTGGCACCGCCGGTCTCGTACCAGATACCGTAGAGCGGGGTGGCAGAGGCCGCGGAGGCCATGAGGGAGGATCCCGGGTAGAGGAGCGGTGTGTCGTTCCCGTGCAGCGACCAAATCCAGATTTGCAACTCGCCATTTGCCCGTCGCACGTTGAACAAGCTGCGCTCGAGCACCTGAAAGTTGACGCGGATGCCGAGGTTCCGCTCCCACATCTGACCCACGGACTCAGCGATGCCTGGAAAGTCCACAAAGGACGCCGCGACCGAGACAAGATCCAGAATCAACGTGCCTTGGCC
The DNA here is from genome assembly GCA_965247475.1 of Chloroflexota bacterium. Classification (GTDB taxonomy): domain Bacteria; phylum Chloroflexota; class UBA11872; order UBA11872; family UBA11872. The sequence continues at coordinate 430,873 of OZ252016.1, read as the reverse complement.
ATCGCTGCGCAATCGGAAACCGTCGGCATCGCGTTCTGCCAGGCCCAGATCGTCAAGGATCGCGTTGGCCTTCGCAGAATCGAAGTCGGCATACTTCGTGCGGTACTCGGGCTCAGGGGCGTACGGCGAGCCAGGGGCTGGCGAGGTCGTGCCGGGCGAACCCAGGCCCACCCAGTGAATCTCGTTTAATTCGTCGCGGTCGATGCCGTGCGACAGCGCCCGCCGGAAGTCAAAGGTCTCGAGCCACTTCTTGATCTCCGGGTCATCACCTTGCCACGCCTGGTTGAAGTGAAAGCCACCCTCGGTGCCGTGGTTCCCCTTATAGAAGCTCACCGTGTAGTCGCTTCTGATTTCGTTGGCCTTCAAGACGGGTACGTTGCCGATGACGATGTGCCGGACCTGAAAGTCAAGTTCGCCAGCTACGGCCCTGAGGTTCAGTACCTGCAAGTCCTCGGCAAGATCGGTCCGGATTCGGTCGATGTAGGGCAGCTGATTGCCCTCGACATCCACAGCGTGATAGTAGGGATTTCGCTCCAGCAATACCTGCGGTGTGCTGTTAGCGGTTAGAGGCGTCCAGGCGGTTGTAACCGGACACTCCGGGTTGCGCACGGGGTGCGCGACCGTCTTCATGTGCTGGACCCAGTTCTCGTAGCCGGCGTCGCTGGCCAGCTTTGCGGCGTTGTCGTCACCGACGTACTTGGGGAGAAACTGGGATAGGTAGTGCTTGGGTGCCCAGATGCTATTTCCGCTGTGACTCGAGGAGAACGCGCCGCCAGGCGGGTTCGAAGCCAGCTGCTCGACGAAGATGAAGTTGGGTGCGCCGAAGCGGACCCTGACCGCGTAGTCGTCCACCTTCTCCCACTTACCCTGTTCACCCTGGGAGTCGGCATTCCAGGTAGACCCGCCTGGGTGGAAGTCGGCGTTCAGATACAAGTCCTCGTACCAAAACATGACGTCGTCAGCGGTAAGCGGCGCGCCGTCGGACCAGCGGTGCCCCTCGCGCATGAAGAAAGTAAAGGTGGTCCCGCCGTCACTGATCTCCCACCCCTTGGCGATATAAGGGACGACTTTAGTTAGCTGGCTGTTCCAGTACAAGAACGTGTCGTGGAGGATGCGGTCAAAGTTGGCGAGGTCGCCGGGCCCAGTGAACGCCCGGCGCATCGTGCCGCCATACTTGCCAATTCGCCGCAGCGGTCGGTAGACCAACGGCTCCTTTGGCAGCCGCTCCGAGATAGGTGGCAGCTTCCCGGCCTGCACCAACGCGGCCCATTGCGGTGCCTCGGAGAACGCCTCCGGAATGAAGCCAGTAACGACGTCGACGTTCTCACCGCTGGCCGACTGGAGGACCTGTACCACCCGCTCGGTCTCAATGACCTTTTCTACGATCTTCTCGACCGGAACTTCCTTGATCACGGTGGTCTCGACCGGAACTTCCTTGATCACGGTGGTCTCGACCGGGACTTCCTTGATCTGGGTCTGGATCACGATCTTTTCGACCGGGACCTCTTTGATCACGGTCGTCTCGATCGGCACTTCCTTCTCGACCGGGACTTCCTTGATCTGGGTCTGGATCACGATCTTTTCGACCGGGACCTCTTTGATCACGGTCGTCTCGATCGGCACTTCCTTGGTGACGACCTGAGTATCGCCACAGGCCATCAGGGCCGGCACGCCCGCTACTCCGACTGCGCCGACTCCGATCAAACGAAGCAAATGTCGACGCGACAGGCGTTGCATAATCAACCTCCCCGGTACCAGCCTCGGATGCGATACCCGCTTTGCTCAACAATCACGCTTGCGCCGACCGGAGATGCCTGAAACCGGTGCGGCGATCCCCGATGACGATTCCGAATCGTGTGCATACCGTATACGAGTACTATTGATGTGTCAACGCAGGCGATGCGTACGCTGCCACCTGTTAGGGCCGTTCAGACTGCGTCTGCCGCTGAGTACGATTTGTTGTTGAACATCCCTGCTCGTATACGATATCCGGGAGGCGCCGCTGGTTCATCGGACGCGGCGCACCTGGGGTTCGTAAGCGCTCGGCGATCCGTCATCTGTGGTGGTCAACAGTCCGACGCTTTGCGGTTTCGTTAGGGTTCTCTGCGAAGATAGGCTAGGATAGCAGGTAATACAGACGTGAGTTCTCGGCTCTCAGTGCAGCGTGGGGCTGTGCATCGCGAGGGCGTCGTCTCATTGCTGGAAGAGGATCCGGATCCGCCTTCTGACATTGGCGCATGAGCGGACAGACGGCCAGCGCGGCAATATCCCCTGGCGGCCGGGCCGCGTCGGCTCGTGCAGGCGCTCGGTGAGCGGGTGCAGCGTTCGCAGTTCAAGTGGCGACAGCCCATCATCGCCAGCATTCACACCAGACCATCGACCGAGTTTCTCAGTAGGCGCACGATACGGGGGGTTATAGACGTGCCAAAGTTCGGCCTGTCCATCTCGCCGAAGTATTTCATGGAAGATGAGAGTGCGGGGGGGTTGGAGCCGATTGTGCGCGGCCTGGCCGCAGCCGGAATCCGCGCCTGCGAGCTCTCTGCCAAGCACGTGGAGCCCCCTGCCGATGTCGCGGTGGTGCGATCGGTGCTCGATCGGCATGGCGTGCAGGCCAGAACCATCCACCCACCAATCGGCGAAACGAATCTGGGCGCGCTGGACGAGGACCAACGCCAGGCTTCGGTAGCGGAGATCAGCGCGTGCTTCGAGCCGTTCGCGGCGCTGGGCGGCGGCGCGGCGATCGTGCATCCCAGCGGCAGTGGGGTTGCACCTAACAGGTCACTCGAATGGGACGAAGGGAACCGCGCGGCGCACCTGGATGCCTTTCGTCGCTCGCTGGACGAGTTGCTGCGGATGGCCGAGACGCTCGGCATTCGCCTCGCCTGCGAAAACATGCCGTCACATGGCCGGCCCCGGCCGGGGGTCCAGATGGAAGAGGTGCGGGCCGTGATCGACGGCTACCCCCATGAGGTGGGACTCTGCCTGGACACCGGGCACGCGTACATGAGCGGGCTCGATCCAGCGGCCGAAGCGCGCATCGCTGGCGAGCGCCTCATGGCGTTGCATCTGCAGGACACGGACGGCGTGGAGGACCGGCACTGGATGCCTGGCCAGGGAAAGGTGAATTGGGCGCAGTTGTACGCGGCGTTGACCACAATGGGCTTCGACGGTGCGTGGACGTTCGAAGTCCACATCGAACCCGCTGCGGCCGCGGCGGCCGCCCGGCGCGTAGCGGACGGCTGGGTGGCCGGGCGGTTCTAGCTCGGCTGCGCCCGGGCCACGCTTGGCCAGCCGCCCGCGCTAGGGCTGAAATGATCCGATGGCAGGCTGGCTGATCCGCCGAACGCTGTTTGCGTTCGCGACGGCGTGGGCGATTTCGATGCTGTCGTTCCTCATCATTCAAATCCCGCCGGGCGATTACGTGACCTCATACATCGCGCAGTTGCAGTCGCAGGGCACCATCTTCACCGACGACGAAGCGCTGGCGCTGCGCAATCTCTACGGGCTCGATGAGCCGGTCATCTTGCAGTACTTCCGCTGGCTGGGCCTGATGGCGCAGGGGAATTTCGGGGTGTCTTTCGAGTTCAACCGGCCGGTTCTGGATGTGATCGGCGATCGCTTCCTGCTGACTATTGTGGTGTCGGTAGCGGCGCTGCTGCTCACTTGGATCGTGGCGCTGCCGATCGGCATCTACTCGGCCGTCAAGCAGTACTCCATCGGCGACTATGCGTTCACCTTCATCGGGTTCATTGGTCTGGCGATTCCGGGGTTCCTCTTGGCGCTGGTGCTGATGTATTTCGGATTTGTTCTGTTTGACGCCAACGTAGGTGGCCTCTTCTCGCCGGAGTACGCCCAGGCGGATTGGAGCTGGGACAAGCTCTGGGATCTGATGCAGCACATGCCGATACCCGCGCTGGTGCTGGGACTGGCGGGGACCGCGTTCCTGATGCGCATCATGCGGGCGAACTTGCTGGATGAGCTGCGTAAGCCGTATTTGGTGACCGCGCGGGCGAAGGGCCTGACGAACAGCCGGGCGGTGCTCAAGTACCCGGTGCGCGTGGCACTGAATCCGTTCGTGAGCATCGTACCTTTCGTGCTGCGAGACATCGTGGGAGGCAGCGTGATCGTATCGATCGTGCTGAGCTTGCCGACGCTCGGGCCGATTCTCCTGAAGTCGCTGATCGCGCAAGACTCCTTCCTGGCGGGGACGGTGATTCTGTTATTGGGCGTCATCACGGTAGTCGGCACGCTGATTTCGGACATCTTGCTGGTGATTCTTGATCCGCGAATCAAGTTTGAGGCGCGCGGTGGCTGAGGACCACACCACCCGAACGATTGAGAGCAAAGTGGCCGTCGGCGTCGCGCGCGAGGAAGAGCGCATCTCGGTCGCCACACAGTGGCAACTCATCTGGTGGCGATTCCGCAAACACAAGGTCGCGAACATCGCGGCGATTGTGCTGATCACGTATTACGTGGTGGTGCTGTTTGCGGACTTCTTCGCCTACGCCGATCCGAACTTGCCGGCGGCCAAGCGCGGTCTATTGCCGCCGCAGCCGATTCACCTGTTCGATGAAGACGGGTGGAACCCGCATGTGCTCGCATTCGAGGGAAGTCGCGATCCGGAAACTTTCAAACGCGTGTACGAGATCCTCGGCGATCAACAGATCTCGGTGCAGTTCTTTGCGCAGGGATTGGAGTACGAGATCTTGGGCATCATTCCGTGGGACCGGCACCTGATCGGTGTGAGCGACGACGCGGGTGGCGCGCTGGCGCAGGAGCATGTGTCGCTGCTGGGCACTGATATTCAAGGGCGCGACATGTGGTCGCGGATCATTTTCGCGACCAGGATCTCGATGACGATCGGGCTGATCGCGGTGGCGATCAGTCAGATTCTGGGAATCGTGATCGGCGGCGTGTCGGGGTACTTCGGCGGCCTGATCGACACCGTGATTCAACGCATCGTCGAAATCGTGCGCTCGATCCCGCAGATTCCGCTGTTGATGGGAATTGCCGCAGCGGTGCCGAAGGACTGGTCGATCGTGCAGATCTACTTCGCGATCACAATCCTGCTGGCGTTGATCTTGTGGACCGAACTGGCGCGCGTGGTGCGCGGCCGCTTTCTCTCGCTGCGGGAAGAGGACTTCGTGATGGCCGCCGAGCTGGCCGGGGCCAGCCGCATGCGCATCATCCTGCGACACATGGTGCCCTCGTTCCTGAGCCACATCATCGCGGCCACGACGCTGGCCATCCCCACAATCATCATCAGCGAGACCTCGCTGTCATTCCTGGGTCTAGGCTTGCGGCCGCCCGCCATCTCCTGGGGGGTGCTGCTGCAGCAGGCGCAGAACATCCAGACGTTGGCGCTGTCACCCTGGCTGCTGCTGCCGGCGCTGCCGGTGATCTTCGCGATTCTGGCGTTCAATTTCCTCGGGGACGGTCTGCGGGACGCCGCGGATCCGTACGGGACCTAGCTGATGGCCACCCTTGCCGCAGGGAAACGGCGGCCACTGCTGCGCGTGCACAACCTCAAGACCTATTTCTTCCCAGATGAGGGCACGGTGCGCGCGGTGGACGGCGCGAGCTTCGAGGTGTGCGCCGGCCAGACCCTCGGGATCGTGGGCGAGAGCGGCTGCGGAAAGAGCGTGACCGCACGCTCGATATTGCGCATCGTCGAACATCCAGGCGGAATCGTGGAAGGCGAGATTCGTTATCTGCATCGAACCGACGGACGGGAGGTCGAACTCGATCTGGCGCAGATTTCGGCCGACGGCCCGGAGATGCGGCAGATTCGCGGCGGCGAGATCGCGATGATCTTTCAGGAACCCATGACCTCGTTCAGTCCGGTGCATACGATCGGGAGCCAAATCGTCGAGGCCATCCGGCTGCACTCGCCGTTGGGCAAGCGCGAAGCCCGTGAACGTGCGGCCGACCTCTTGCGGCAAGTAGGCATCTCACGAGCCGAGGCGCGCCTTAACGAATACGCCTACCAGCTGAGCGGTGGTCTGCGGCAGCGCGCGATGATCGCCATGGCGCTGTCCGCCGAGCCGAGAGTCTTGATTGCCGACGAGCCCACGACGGCTCTGGACGTGACGACGCAGGCGCAGATTCTGGACCTGCTGTGGCAGCTTCAGACCGACCTCGATATGGCGATCATCCTGATCACGCACAACCTGGGCGTGGTGGCCGAGATGTGCGACAACGTTGTCGTGATGTATCTGGGACGGGTGGTTGAGGAGGGTTCCGTGGATGCGATCTTCCACAATCCCAAGCATCCCTACACACGCCTGCTGCTGCAGTCGATCCCGAGCCTGCATTCAGAGGCGCGTGTCCCGCTGCCCACCATCAGCGGCGCCATCCCGCATCCCTACAACCGGCCCGAGGGCTGCCCGTTCCACGATCGCTGTCCACAATTCATTCCGGGAACGTGCGATCGGCACGTGCCCGAACTCCAGGCGCTCGATGAGCGAAAGTCAGATCAATTGGTGAGCTGCTTCCTGTATCACGAGCCCACGGACGAGCGGGCATGACCGTCGAAGGGCCGAACGGACACCCTCTCCTCGAGGTGAAACGCCTCAAGAAGTACTTTCCCATCCGGAAGGGCTTTATGCGCCGCGAGGTGGGCGCGGTGCGAGCCGTGGACGATGTGTCGTTCCACATCGACCGGGGCGAGACGCTGTCGCTGGTGGGTGAGAGCGGTTGCGGGAAGACGACCACGGCCCGCTGCATCCTGCGCGCGATCGACCCGACGGATGGCCAGATTCTGTTCCGGCCGACCGAAGACAAGGTGTTCGATGTGGCGCAAAGCACGCGGCGCGAGCTGCGGCGGCTGCGTCGCGACATGCAACTGATCTTTCAGGACCCCTTCGGCTCGCTGAACCCACGGTTCACGTTGCTGGAGATCGTCGGTGAGCCGCTGCTGGTGAACGGCATGCGCAGCCGCCGGGAACGGCAGGAGCGGGTGGAAGAGCTGCTGCGCTTGGTGGGTATGCGTCCTGAGTACATGCGCCGATTCCCGCACGCCTTCAGCGGCGGGCAACGGCAGCGCATCGGAATCGCCCGGGCGCTGGCCCTGAACCCCAGGTTGGTCGTGGCCGACGAGCCGGTATCCGCGCTGGACGTTTCGGTGCAGGCGCAGATCCTGAATCTGCTGCTCGACCTGCAGCAGAAACTCGGGCTCACGTATCTCTTCGTGGCGCACGACCTGAGTGTGGTGAAGCACCTCAGCGACCGGGTGGCGGTGATGTACGTGGGCCGCCTGGTCGAGATGACCGATCGTGAGCGTCTGTTCAACAGCCCGAGGCATCCGTACACGGAGGCCCTGCTGTCGTCGGTGCCGGAGCCGGACCCGCGAATGCGCTCGCAGCGCATCGTATTGGAGGGCGAGGTCGCGAATCCGGCGGCGCCACCGTCCGGGTGCTATTTCCACCCCCGCTGTCGCTATGCGCAGGACGTGTGCCGGACCGACACGCCCGTCTGGGAAGAGGTGGCGGAGGGTCACTGGGTCGCGTGTCACCGCGTGAAGGAGCTGGAGCTGGCGGGTGTGCGCGACCGGCTACCCATGAACACGGCGGCGGGCAACAGCACAAATCCCGCGACGAACGCCACGCCAGCGGCCGGCTCCGCGACCGACGGCGACGCCACAGACGATTCCGAGTAGGCCCCAGAGCCGCGCCTGCGCGGGGGAACGCGACTTGCGTCACCCACCGGCGAGATGCGATATCGGCGCAATCGTCGGGTCGCTTCGCGACCGACATGCTCGGACGCGCCGCGGCGGCTGCTGGCGGTGGATGGCCAAATCGCGCGCTAACCGTGCGCGATCCGATGGGCGCCGGCCAAGGCTGGGCACGCTCCTAGCGGCCCGGGGCTCGAATGCCAAGCGGGAGAGGGACTGATGCTCCTATCGTTCGTCAAGCGGGTGGTTGGACTCGTGGGAGGCAGCGGTAGAGGTCGCGCGAGACGTAGCGCTTAAGCGCACGGATGATCTCGCGTTTGGAGCGGCCCTCGGCGGGTCGGCGCGCGACGTAGGCCAGGGTGCGGGGCTCGCCGGCGATGGCGGACCATGACGATTCGCGAGAGGCCTGCTTGGCGCTCCGATCCCCACCGCGGTTGAGGCGTTTGCGGCCGGTGAGTCCGGAAGAGGCGTCGCTAGGGGCCACGCCCCGGAAATGGGCGGAGGCGGCCTCGCTGCGCAGGCGCTGCAGGTTGTCACCGGCGGCGACGACCCGCGCACCGGCCGTGTCGGCGCCCACCCCACGGGCCGCGACCAGGTCAGGAGCGGTGGTGGCGACCAGGGGCCGCAGCAGCGCTGAGAGCGCTAACCTGAGCACCAATAACGTGCGAATCTCCGCTCGCAGTGGGAGCGTCCTCAAAGGGGGCGGCTCAGGTCATCCATGGGCGGACGGAAAAACGGCTCCCCATAGTCATCCCGCCTATTTCGGCGAACGCTAACGGAACCGTCAAGTGTCCGAACGTTGACGGATCGCCGAGCGCTGACGAACCGCAGGTGCGGCGAGTCCGATGAACCGGATGCGCTCCTCGCATATCGTATACGAATGGTGTCATCATCAACGAAACTCGGTCTGCGGCGCTTGTGCTCTGAACGGCCCTCCCGGGTGTTTCATACACATCGCCTGTGTTGACATGTCGAACGGTTTCGTATCCGGTGTGCGACAGATTTGGAATCGTCGTTCGGGAACGCTGCACCGGTTTCGAGCATCTCCGATCGGGTGAGCTTGATCGCTGAGGACAGCGGGCGCTACACCCGGGGCTCGTTCGCGAGCAGCTTGGGAATGCAGCACCTATCACGTTCGACGTTTGCTCCGTGTAATCGGTGGCGGCGCGGTCGGGGCACCCGGCTATGGACGTTTGTATGAGCGGGTGTTCACTTAGGCAAATCGGCGAATGCGGCGACTGATGATCGAGGATCGTGAGTGCTGATGAGCGTTTTTAGCAGCACTGGCTCCAACGTCAAAATGATCGCCTGAAATTCACGCGGGGTCGCACGTTCGTGTGTCAGTTAACCAAGCATACCGCTGCCGAATACGGCAGGTTGATCGGCCTCGCCGACCGATCAACTAAGGTAGCGGTGTATCAGTTGACGGGTGGCGTATCGAACGTCGTGATCATGGTTGACAGCCCTTCGGGTTGCTTCGTTTTGAAGCGACCCGACGCGTTCCTGCGTGTTGGCGAGCGGTGGGAGGTGGACCGCGCTCGTATCTGGCATGAAGTCGCAGCCACAAAGTTATGGGTCGGCATCCTTGGCGCACGATGGGCACGTCGAGTGCTGCACGAGGAGCGGGAGAACTACATCTACGCGATGTCCTGCGCTCCGGTCGGCGCCAGCAACTGGAAGCAGCAACTGCTGCGGGGTGTGATTGAACCCGCCACCGCCCGGCAGGCGGGTCGCGCCGTCGGCGAAATCCACCGCCGAACGTCGGCCGACGAAGGGCTGGCCCGCGCGTTTCGCCACGACGAGGTGTTCGTTCAGGGTCGTGTCGACCCGTATTTCGGGCCGATCATCGCGTCTGGCGGCCCCTTGGCGGAACCACTTGAGGAACTGTGTGAGAAGCTTCTCGAGCGGAAGCCGGCGTTGATTCACGGTGACCTAAGCCCTAAGAACATTCTGGTCGCCAGCGATCATGTGTTCGTGCTCGACTTCGAGTTTTGCCACTTCGGCGACCCCGCCTTCCTTCTCAACCATTTCGTACTCAAGGCCATTCATCGCTGTCGAGATCGCGGCCACTTCTTCGCCCTGGCCCGCGAGTTCTGGGAGAGCTACCGTCGCAGCTTCGGAGATCTTGCTCCGGTCGATATCGAGTCCACCACCGTGTTCATATGGGGGGGGCTGCTTATCGCCCGCGTCGACGGCAAGTCTCCCGCCGAATACATCCGTGACGATGCATCGCGCCAGGCGATCCGCAGGCTGTCCGCACACATCCTTTGTGAGAACATTGCGAGCGTAGAGCAATCCCTCGAAAAGGAGGACAATGTAATCGCCTGGTTGGAGTCAAGATACCTGCCATAACATCCGTATCTGGGCGTGAGGTTCTGGACTCCCGCGGGTATCCCACGGTGGAAGTGGAGATTCACTGCAGAGACCGAGCCCAGGGTCGCGCTATCGTCCCCTCCCGTGCCTCCACCGGCTCTCACGAGGCCAAGGAGCTCCGAGACGGCGACCCCGAACGGTACGAAGGCCGAGGTGTCCTCCGGGCCGTGGCCCGTGTCAACGGCGAAATCGCGGCCCGCATCATCGGCATGGATGCCGCCGAACAGGTAGTCGTCGACCGCGCACTCATCGACCTCGACGCCACGCCCGACAAGCGGCGGCTCGGCGCTAATGCCATCCTGGGCGTTTCGCTTGCCTGCGCCCATGCTGCGGCCGCCGCTGCCGGTCTGCCACTCTACCGCTACCTCAAAGACGGCTCCGCAATGACCATGCCCGTACCCATGGTCAATATCATCAGCGGGGTCTCCACGCCAACCAGCAGCTCGATATCCAGGACTACTCAGCCGTCCCCGTCGGTGCCCCCACATTTCACGAGGCCCTCCGTTGGGTCGCAGCGGTCAGACTCAAGGCCCTGGAAATCCTCCGAGAGGACGGCTACTCTGGCCTTCTCGCAGATGAGGGCGGATTCGGCCCCAGCCTGGCCGGCAACGAAGAAGCCATCCGCGTCATTCTTGGGGCCATCGAGCGTGCTGGACTTCGGCCCGGCATCGATGTCTATATCGCCCTAAACATCGCTTGCCAGCACTTCTACCGATCCTCACGCTACGAATTACCATCCGACAATCTCTCGCTCAGCGCCCACGAATTCGGTGATTGGCTCGTCGACCTCGCCACACGCTACCTGGTAATTTCCGTCGAGGATGGCATGGCCGAGGACGAATGGGCCGGGTGGGCTGAACACACCCGCCGCCTCGGCGGCCGCTGCCAGATTCTGGGCGATGACGTCTTCACCACCAATCGTGCTCGCCTTCGGCGCGGCATCGAGAGCGGCGTCGCCAACGCTATCCTCATCAAGCTCAACCAGATCGGCACTCTGTCCGAAGCCCTCGAGACCCTCGCCGCTGCCCGCCCCGCCGGCTACCGCCTAGTCATCTCAGCCCGCTCCGGCGAGACCGAAGATGCCTCCATCGCCGACATCGCCGTTGCCACTGGTGCCGGCCAGATCAAAATCGGCTCGACGGCGCGTTCATGCCGCCTTGCTAAATACAGCCAACTCCTTCGCATTGAGGAAGCTCTGGGCGCTGAAGCCCCCTATGCTGGCCCCACGGTCTTTGAAGGTTTCGTGGCTCGTGCAGGCCGGCATTCCGGTGACTTCGCCCAGTCCGATATTCGATGATGCCTGCCGAGGGATAGGCCAGAAGCGGCGATGGAGGCAGTGGACGAACGCTACGTAACCGGGGGCAGCGTTGAGAGCGCGAACCGGAGCACCGAAAATATGTGAGACTCCCGTCGCAGTGGGAGGGCCCCAAAGACGGCGGCTCAGGTCAATCAGGGGCGGACGGAATAATGGCACCCCACGATGGCAAGAAGGAGCGGGCATAGAGCGTCAGGACCAGGCAACTGTAGAATGGCGTCCGAGATGCGGTGCGCGGCGAACGATCCGAACGTCAAGCGCCGGGAACTCGACTCGGAGACGCGATTGGAGGCGAGCGGAAGGCATCCGGCCTCGATAAGCGCCACAGGCGCACGCACCCCGACCAATTGATCTGCGGGTCGCTCGGCGTCGCTTGGACACTTGCGCCTGTTCCTTCGATACAGAAACGTCCACACACCGAGTTCCGCGCGGCGCAGCCGGGCCGGCCCGTTATGGAAACCAATCCCACCCTCCAAGTAGCCACGTTCGCGGGCGGCCTCGCGCTTCTGATCTACGGCATGCGCATCTCCGGCCGTGGCCTCGAGCAAATGGCCGGTCCCCGCATGCGTACGTGGCTGCACCGCCTGACCCAACGGCGCTTGGCCGGTGCGGGCGTGGGCGCCGCGCTGACCGCGCTGATGCAGAGCTCCAGCGCGACCTCGGTTCTGCTGGTCAGCCTGACCTCGGCCGGCCTGCTGCCGTTCGGGCAGACCATCGCGGTGCTGCTTGGCGCAGGCGTCGGTTCCACGTTGACCGTGCACCTGATCGCCTTCAATGTGCTCGACTGGGCGCCGTTGATCCTGGCGCTGGGCGTGGCCTTGATCATGGCGACGCGGCATCCGGCCTACGTCTACCTGGGGCGTGCCATCTTCGGGTTTGGCCTGCTGTTCATGGGGATGTGGCTGCTGGTGCGTGCCATGGCGCCGCTGCGCGGGAATGAGACGTTTGCCGACCTGCTGAGTGATTTGACCGGCGCGCCGATCCTATTGCTGCTCATCAGCTTCATATTCACCGCGCTGGTGCAAAGTAGTGCGGCGACGATCGGCGTGGCAATCGGCCTAGCGCTGAACGGCGCGATTGGTCTCGATGCGGCCCTTCCGTTGATGCTCGGCGCCAACATTGGCACCACCGCGACCGGGCTGATCGCCAGCGTCGGCTCGGGCGTGGAATCGCGTCGCGTGGCCGTCTCGCACGTGATGCTCAAGCTGGTGGGCGCGGCGATCGTGTTTCCGCTGTTGGGGCTGATCGGCCCACTGATCGCCGCCACCGCGCCCGACGTCCCGCGCCAAATCGCCAACAGCCACACCTTCTTCAACCTCGCGCTGCTCATCGTGTTCTTGCCCGTGGCCGTGCCGGCCGCCTGGTTGATCCGGCGCGTCGTGCCCGAGCCGCGCCGTGAGCCCGACCGCGTCGAGGCCTACCTCGATCCGATCACGCTCGAATCGCCGGCGGTGGCGATCGGCCAGGCCACGCGCGCCGTGCTGCGCATGGGCGAGATCGTGCAGGCCATGCTGCGTGACGCGCAGCGGGCGATGGAGACCAACGATGAGTCGCTGGTGCTGGATGTGCGCGAACGCGACGACCAAGTCGATCAGCTCCAGCGCACGATTCGCACCTACCTCACGGCCCTGGCAACGAACGAGCGGCTGTCCGCCGATGAATCCGATCGCGAGATCGGCCTGCTCTACGCCGTCAATGATCTCGAGAACATCGGCGATGTCTTGGACAAGAATCTCGCCGAACTGGCTCTCAAGAAGATTCATGGCCGCCACGCCTTTTCACCGGAGGGGGCGGCCGATTTACGCGAGTTCCACGACATCGTGAGCACCGAGCTGGGCCGGGCCCTGTCGTCATTCGCCTCCGGCGACGCGGAGCTGGCGGCGGACGTGATCGCGCTCAAGTCGCGCGTGAGCGACCTGGAGCGCGACATGCGGCGGCGGCACATCCAGCGGCTCTACGCCGGTCGTGCCGAAAGCATCGACACCAGCGACATCCACCTGGACGTGCTCATCAACCTCAAGCGCATCAATACGCACGCGACGAACCTGGCCTACGTCGTCACCGAGCGCGACTAGCCTGGTCGCGGAGAGCGACGCCCGCGCTGGGTTGGCCACACCGGATCAGCCCGCACGGGATCTGGGGCGTGTTGCGTCGAGCTGGGCTCAAGCCTCGGGCGAAACGCCTGGGCCTGATCACGAGCGGTGCTGATGCTCCTCATATGGGACGCACTGTCAATAGACGCTGCCGGGCGGCGAACGGCAGGTGCCGGAGGGGCGGTTGACCTCCACCGCCGCAACCTCGGCGGCGTGAATGTACCGGGTCAGGCTGGACCCGTAGGCGCCCGTGCCTTCGACCCCACAGCGCTCGACGGTGCCGAAGCCACGAAGCCAGGCCAGCAGCTCGCGGTGACCGGCCGGGGTGGTCGGAAACGCCCGCAGCCCGAACTCAGCGCCACGCGCGTCGAGGGCGACCACCGCCTGCTGGTCGCGATGCGTGTCGACGCCCACGGTGACACACAGGCGCGTATCTGTAATGGTGCGTATGGCCTTCCTTTCGTCGGCCACCCAGAGGTCGAGGGGTGGCCGCACGTGCTGGGACGGCGGACAGGACAGGGACGAGCCGCGTCGACAAGGCTCCTATGAGGTCACGTTCGCCCGACCCGTGCATGCCAGGTCGGTGCTCAGGCTCGACCGACGGTTGCGTCAGAACTCAGGGCTCGCGTGGGTAGCGTAGCCTCGTCGAGGCCGTGACGAGGAGACGCCAATGGACTGTCCCCACTGCCGATCGACCGCCACGACCAGCCGCAAGGATCGGACCGCGCTTGGCTACCCACGGTTCAACTGCCGGTCATGCAGACATCGCTTCAACCAGCGAACCGGCACGCCGTTCAACGATCTGCAGTACCCGACGGATGTGGTGACGCTCGCCGTGCTATGGCGCCTGCGCTACAAACTGAGCTTCCGCGATGTGGCCGAGTTGCTGCTGCAGCGTGGTTTCGAGCTGACCCACGAGACGGTGCGGGCCTGGGAGTTCCGCTTCGCGCCCCTGCTGGCCGACCAGCTCCGCCGTAAGCGGCGCGGGAGGGCGCGCGTCTCCTGGTTCCTCGACGAGACGTACGTGAAGGTCGCCGGGTGCTGGTGCTACCTGTATCGAGCGATCGACCGCGATGGCGAACTCCTCGAGTCGATGCTCAGCGAACATCGTGACAAGCACGCGGCGCGCCGCTTCCTGCGGATCCTGCTCGAGGTCGCAGGCCACAAGCCGCTGCGGGTCACCATCGATCATCACCCGGCCTACCGCAAGGCGATTCGCTGGATCCTCGGTCGGACGGTTCTCCACCGACGCAACCAGTATCTGAACAACCTCGCCGAACAGGACCATCGCGCCATCAAGCAGCGCTATTACCCGATGCTGGGCTTCGGGCGTTTCGAGCCAGCAGCGCGATTCTGCGCGGCGTTTGACGAGCTACGACACTACTTCCGGATACGGCGCCGAGGCGGCGCCCATGTCCTGCTGCCCGAGCAGCGACGGCTGTTCGTCGCGCGCTGGCAGGCACTGGTCAGCGAGATGGCTGCGGCGTAAGTAGGGAGACCGATGGGGGCTCCTCGTCCCTCACCACCAGCGACCTGAGATCTGACGTATCCTAGCGGAACTGGTAGCCGATCGGCACGTGCCGGCCGCGATCGGCCGCGAGGCTGAGCACGCCGCGCAAGTCGTTGAGCGAAGGCGCAGGCGCCTTGTCAATGTGCACGTGCTTGTCGTGGACGAGAGCCTCCCGCGCCCAGCGCAGGTTGTCGTGCGGACGGGTCTCGATGAAGACGACCTCAATCGTTGGGTCCTCCAGTACGTCACGCGCCGCCAAGTGGCGAACGTCGCTGAACTGCGCGCGTGCGCGCTGGCGCTCCCATTCCGCGGCGTCGGGTTCGAACGCGCCCACCAAGTCCATGTGGGGCGAGCGACGAATGGCCTCGGCCTTGCCCCAGGCGTGATCGTGGCTGATGCCGATGAACGCGGCGCGCAGAGGAGATTCCGCCGGCACCTCAGCCACGCTCACGAATGGCCTCCGGCGCGACATCCGCGACGTCAATCGCCTCCCCGGTCTCGGAACTGCGCAGCAGCGCCTGCAGCACGGCCATGGTGGCCAGATTGTTACGCCCGCTGCTGGCAGGCTCTTTGCCCAACCGGAAGGAGTCCCTGAAGAAGATGGCGAGGGTCTCCTCTAACCAGGCGTCGTCGTAGCTCGTATCGAGCGTCACCGGTTGCCGGCTGCCGTCGGGCGCAATCTGGATCAGCTCGGCCGCGTCGTCACCGCGCCCCGGATGCGCGGCGCGGTGCACCAAGGTTGCGGCTTCGCAGTCGATCCGAAATCTATAGCCGGGCTGGTGCGATTCGAAGCTGGACAAGTATTGGACCACGGAACCGTCGTCGAATTCGAGCGTCGCCTGCAGCGAGCTGGGCGCCGCGGCATCGCTGAATCCTGGCGAAAAGAGGCGGCCGAAGACGCGCGTCGGACTCCCGGGCATCATCGCGATGAGCGAATCGATGGTGTGAACGTCTGCCCGCCAGAGTCGCGAAGTCCCGTCCTCGGCGGCCGGCTCGCGTGCAGGCAGATCGTGCCGCAGGTATCCGAAGCCGACCCCTCCCAACGCGCCCTGCGCCAAGAGTTTCGTGATGGTGCGTTCCACCGCCGCGAGCCGGTACTGCTGGGCGACCACGATCGCCAGGCCCTTCGCCGCGGCGATCTTCACGGCCTCGGCGGCATCGGCGTACTTGGTGGTGAACGGCGTCTCGGTGAAGACGTGCGCCCCGGCCCTGACGGCCTCCAAGATGATGGCGGCGTGCGCCGACGCCGGCGCACAGACGAAGACGGCCGCAATCTCATGCGCCTGCAGCGCGGCGGCGAGCGAGGCGTGGCAAGCGAGCTCGGGCAGCTCAGTGAACTTGCGGGCCTCGCCAAACCGCTCCGCGTCCGTGTCCACCAAAGCGACGGGCGTGAAGCCGCCGACCCAATGCGAGGCGCGGAGGTAGCGCATGCCGCGACCGCCCAGGCCGACGTAGGCGGTGGGAACCGGCTCAGGTTGCATGACCGAGATCGAGATTCCAGAAGAGGCGCACGGGTATTGTAGTCGTTGCGTCAGAACTCAGGGCTCGCGTGGGTAGCGTAGCCTCGTCGAGGCCGTGACGAGGAGACGCCAATGCCCTGTCCCCACTGCCGATCGGCTAACTCATAAGCCCTTGGTCGCTGGTTCGAGTCCAGCCTCCGCTACCGGCTTGCCGAGGTGGTGAAACTGGTAGACACGCAGTCCTCAGGAGGCTGTGAGCGTCAGCTCGTGCGGGTTCGAATCCCGCCCTCCGCACCGCGATCTGAGAATCATGCTGGCGTTCACACAGCCCGCTTACGCCGCGGCACCCGCCGGATACCGTCACCGGTACCGGTTGTTCCTCATGCCCACCGATCCGATCCTTGCTACGGTGAGCAGCTACGTAAACCATAATCGAGGTTCTTGAAATGCCCTCCGATTCTTAAGCTAGCTCGCATCAATCCACGACGATAATATCTTCAAGGAGATCCAGATCCAGACGGAAATAGTAATCTAGAATAGACCGGAAATGATTAACGGAGCTGATAGAGGAATATAAGCCGTCATTCCCACCGTGAGGCAAATGGAATGCGGCTAAGACGTGATGCCGATTGCTTCCTTCACCAAATTGTCCGTGGTCGGCAGCAATGACAATGATCGGATCTTCGGCCCGACCTCTGAGAATCCCATCGACCATCCTCAACACCGACGAATCGACAAAGATCAGCTCTCCAATGAACGGAATTGGTAGTTACGGGCTTGATGCCACAGCCGCCTATGACGTGGGAGCCGGTGTCCCTGGTAGCACCGGCTGTACCGCCTCCCGCCCCCGCCCCGCCACGGTCGGCGTGTGAAACCGCTTGCCCTCGATAATCTCCGGCACCGTGAGAATCTGTAGCCGCGGATAGGACACGCCGAGCACGTCCAGCTGCCCGGCGCTCGCCGCGAACTGTTCGAAGTTGCGCGTCTGCGTGTCGCCGCGCGGTGCCATGATGATCAGCCCGGCCATGAGCGCATCGTCGGCGTCCAGCACGCCCTTGAGCGCCCGTAGGTCCACGATGGTCACGTTCGCGCCGCCCTTGACTTCCAGCACCATGCTCTGAAGGTCGCGCTCGTCAGGCACGGCGAAGTAGAGCCGCCCGTCAATGCCGCCGTCGGCCGTCCGGCGCGTCGTGACAAAGCCATCCACTTGTTCAACGGCCCACTTCTGGAAGTGGTACTTGTCGCGCCGCCATAGGTCTTGTGCGCCCTCCACGTTGCGCGGCACGCCTTCGACGGTATAGTCCCGACCCTCGACCAGTTCGCACCGCTCATTGAGGCGGATACGCGCCACACGCTTGATCGCGTGGATGGCGATATCGATCCCGATCCAGCGTCGGCTGAGCCTGTGGGCGGCTTCGAGCGTGGTCGCGCATCCACAGAACGGATCAAGGACGACGTCGCCGGGGTTCGAGCTGGCCGCGATAATGCGCTCCATCAAGGCGAGCGGCTTCTGTGTGGCGTAGCCTAGCCGCTCCCTGGCCTGCGAGTTGATCGGCGGGATATCGGTCCAAATCGAATTCATCAGGGGGCCGGGCATCTCCCGTAAGTAGCGCTTTAGGCGTGGTCGTTTCGCCTTGGAGTCGGGATACCAAACGCGCCTATCGGCGTCTAGTGCCGCCATGGTTTCGCGCGAGTAGCGCCATCCGTAGGCTGGCGGCTGATGCCCCTTCCATTCATATGTCATGTTTGGCCTTGAGTTGGGGCTCGTCATGTTGTCAAGCTGATATAGACCCCTCCCATCGTTATCGTTATGGCGATACTTAGACTCAATATACTGATCATTATGACGCCCACGCGGCGCGTTCCATGTGATGTTGTCTGACGCACCGTAGTACAAGATCGTATCCGCAACGGCACCCCATCGCTTCGAGTCACTGTGCGCCGTTGTGCGCTGCCAGGTGATCTCGTTTCGGAAGTTGCCGTGGCCGAATATGGCGTCTAGCAGAGACTTGACGTAGTGACTGACGGTCGGATCGCAGTGGAGATACAGGCTACCCGCCGGCTTCAGAATGCGGCGCATGATCAGCAGCCGCTCGGCCATATAGGACAGATAGGCCAGCAGCCGCGGCTGGGTATCGCGCAATGCCCGCATCCAGAGTTTCCAGAATTCGGCCACTGAATCGTCAATGCCGCTCTCCCGCATGAGCACCGGCATCATGCGGATGGCCCGCTCGCGCTCGGCATCTAGCGACCAGGTGTCGCAGAACGCCTCCACCTGGTCGGGGAGCGGACGCCCGGTCTCGTCCTTGTAGATCGAGTTGTACTGGCGCTGCGAGTTGAAGGGCGGGTCCAGGTAGATCAGATCCACGCTGGCGAGCGGCCACGCCTGCATGACTGTCAGGCAGTCGCCAAAATGCAGTCGATTCACGCGGCCGCCACCGCTCCCTGTAGGAACGTGCTGAAGGTGTCGCTCGCCTTGCGGGCGTTGTACTTGTAGCACGCCTCGACCACGTAGGCGGCCGCGTGTCGGCGGCTGTAGTGGTGGTGGGAGCCGAACCATGCCCGCTTCAGCAGCGCCCAGAATCCTTCGAGCGTGTTCACGTGCACGATGCCGTCGGCATACCGGACCGTGTGATCGACCGTCGCGTGCGGCATCAGGCGGCTCATGGGCCGGTAGCCCGAGAATTGGTCGGTGACCAACAGGGAGCCGCGCGTGTCCACGTTGCGCGTGAGAAACGCCGTCAGGGAGCGGCCCGTCACCTTGGCCGACGGCTGCGCCACCACGTCGCCGCCGCGCTCGACGGCGCCGATGACCGGCAGCTTGCGCGTGCCGCGCCCGCGCGGGTGTTCCGGCTCATCGTCGCGCTGGTTCCGCTTGCGAGGCTTGCCGCCGACGTAGCACTCATCGGCTTCGACGATACCGGCCAGCAGCCGGCGCTCGCCAGTCATGGCCTCGCGGATGCGCATGGCCATGTACCAAGCGGACTTCTGATTCAGGTCCAGGTCACGCGCGAGCTGGCAGCTCGACAGCGACTTCTTGGCGTTCAGCATGAGGCTGATGCCGAGGAACCACTTGGGGAGCGGGAGGCGGGTCTTGGAGAAGACCGTGCCGGCCAGCACGTTGAAACTCCGGTGGCAGCCATGGCAGTTCCAGCGGCCGACGCGCTCGCCGTCAGCCTTGCGGGCGACGGTGAGGCTATCGCAGTGTGGGCAGCGTGGCGTGTCGCCCCAGCGCACGCGCTCCAGGTGCTCAACGCACGCCTCGTTGTCTGGGAACCGCTGAAAGATGTGAATTAGGTCCATGTCGCTGCCCGTGCTTGCTCGGTACCCCCGAGTATATCACGCCAAGCCCGTAACTACTACTTCCGTTCTTGAATTCGGGCTCTGCGTGAGTCACGAGAACCAATTGTCCGAGAGGTGAGTAAAGACATCCTCATCCTTCATTGTTGACGATGTGCATTCGAAGTGGCCGAAATCGGTGTCAGGCGCGATTGAAGCGATGGCAGACTCAATTGCGTCTTTCGAGGTGGGCTCAATCGGAGTCACGTCTCCCGAACTAACCGAAATATGAAAGTGCTAATTTCTGTCCAATTTGGTGGGCCAAGAGCAACTCTGCCTTTATTGCTGGACGTTCGGTCAAGTGCTTGGCTTCCTGTCGAGTCTTGGGGAGATGCCGCCATATTCCGAGATACGGCAAGCTAAGCGGTGCGTCGCTCAGCCCTGTCCGGCAGGGCGCCAACTCCGAGCGACCAGACCCGAACCTCGTGTCCGAGATCGGCGGACGCTCGGCACTGGTGGCCACCGCCGAGTGAACGAGTCACGGTCGGCCAGATCTGCTCCCAGCATATCGTGTCGCCGCACCTTGCGACGGAGCACAGTCCGGCCCCGGACGAATGCGAAGGCCGAGCACTGTTGCATGCCTCTTCTCGACGAACGGACAGATGTCGGCACTTGGCTTGGCAGTCTGGCTTGGTTACCGACCGTGCCGACGAGAATCGATCCCGCGAGTCAGCAGCGGCCGCACACCACAGTGCCCGATCCACCGCCGATGCGGGGCCCTGTCAACAAGCCTCGCTGGAATCAGTGCTAGTCGGCTGGCGGGTTTTCGTTCGGCTAGGTTGCCAAAGCGCGGGCTGGAACCGCTGAAGCTAACGGAGCACAAGCCAGTGCTGGGCGCTCTGAGCGGGGCAAGATCGCCGTCGCGAGGCAGCAGCCGGGTCGTCACGCCTGGACTACCACGACTGACCTCGGTTGCCCATGCTCTTCCGACCTCCCCGCGGTCTGCGTCGCAGGTCGAGGACGCCGGGTTGTCCAGCCCCAGGATGACGCAGGGATGACCTACCTGCCCACGGGCTCACACTTCATCGGGTGTGGCAAGGCGTCGTGGAATGGAAGCGGAGCTTCGGTTGCTGTCGGCATGTTGGTGACGTGTCGCGGGCGGGCTGAGATAGCGCGCAAGCTTCGCCTAACCGCTTCTAGGTGAATCGACCGCACACCTGCGCGACGCGTTGGAGCGGCGGCGGAGGTCTGGGCCGGTCGGCTTGCCGACGGAAGGGCGGCGCGGCCTTCTTCCGCTCCACCCTGGTGCAAACGCTCTTCTACGGCGTCTTCTCCGCCTGGGTGCTGTGGGCGCTGTTCCAGCAGCTTTCCGACCCAGGCCAGCTGCGGCCGCTGGGCCTAGTCGAGGTGCTCGACTGGACCAACGCCGCGCTGGACCGCGTGGATCAAGTCCGCCTTCTTCGTCCGCTTCAACGAGGGCGAGGCCGTGCCCTATTTCTACGAGCCGTTTCTGCAAGCCTTCGACCCCGCGCTGCGCAAGCAGCTGGGCGTGTGGTACACGCCGGCCGAGGTGGTGCGCTACATGGTGGCCCGCGTGGACCGCGCGCTGCGGGACGACTTGGGCATCGCCGACGGGCTGGCGGCGGAGAACGTCTACGTGCTCGATCCGTGCTGCGGCACCGGCGCTTACCTGGCGGAAGTCCTGCGCCGCATCGCCGCCAATCTCCAGGACCGCGGCCTCGGCGCGCTGACCGGCGCGCGGGTCAAGCAGGCGGCGATGGAGCGGGTGTTCGGCTTCGAGATCATGCCCGCGCCCTTCGTGGTGGCCCACCTGCAAGTCGGGATCACGCTACAGGAGCTTGACGCGCCGCTGGCCGAGGACGGCGACGAGCGCGCCGGGGTCTTCCTGACCAACGCGCTCACCGGCTGGGAGCCAACGGTGCAGAAGCCGCTGCCGTTTCCCGAGCTGGAAGAGGAGCGCGACCGTGCGGAACGCGTCAAGCAAGAGACTCCCATTCTGGTGATCCTGGGCAATCCGCCCTACAACGGCTTCGTCGGCATGGCGGTGGACGAGGAGCGCGCGCTTTCCGAGGCCTACCGCACGGCGCGGCGGGTGCGGCGGCCCGAAGGCCAGGGGCTAAACGACCTCTACGTGCGGTTCTTCCGCATGGCCGAGCGACGCATCGCCGAGAAGACCGGCCAAGGCGTGGTCTGCTTCATATCCAACTACTCCTGGCTGGACAGCCTGTCGTGCCCCGGCATGCGCGAGCGCTACCTGGACGCCTTCGACGCCATCCGGATCGACAACCTCAACGGCGACAAGTACCGCACTGGCAAGGTCGCGCCCGACGGTTCGCCCGATCCCAGCATCTTCTCCACGCCCGATGATCCGGTCGGCATCCAGGTCGGGACCGCCGTCGCGACGCTCGTGCGCAAGCTCGACCACGCGCCCGCCGCGAACGTGCAGTTTGGGTAATACCATGTCTTATCCTTGCGGTTAACAAACCTATCTGCCGTTCTCAAGACTGCTCAGGACGGGAATGGGAATCCGCCTACTTTTCAGACTTTTCGGCGGCGGTGATACGTTCACCTTCCCCACACGACGTGTCCTTCTTACGAACCTTTGATGCTATTTTGTCCGTCTTAGATCCTCGGGTAAGAACGCGTCTATCTCGGCGACCAAAAGGTCATCTCCTCCTGCAAATTGAGAGCTTTATGTGCCTTCCGATAGGCTGCTTCTGTTGAGTTCCGTCGCCGGGGCAGGGAGTCCTACCGACGCCGGGCGGCGCAGCACCGAGGGGCTACTCTGCAAGGCATCCTGGAACGGATGCCACCCGGGAGAGCGCATGAGGGTAAGAGTCTGACGTGCCCGAGTCATCGCCACGTAGTACAACCGCCGGGGGGAGTCGCGATCCTCGCCGTCGCCGATGCGGTCCCAAGCGCCATCCAGAACGACCACGTGGTCGAACTCCAGGCCCTTGGCGCGGTGGTCAGCAGCAATCCCCCCTGCCGGCGACGAAATTCCCGTCCCCACTCGGCAAGCCATTCGATGAAGTAGTCCAGCGACGTTTCAGCTCGGCCGGTCTCCAGCGCGTACTCGGCTACGGCTTCCTCCAGCAGCTTGACCCACGGCCCTAACGGTTGCTTACGGAGCCAGTCGGCCAGGTCCTGGCTCCGCACCAATTGGGAATCTTGCTCATGTAGCCAATCTCGGAGCGCCCTGGTCTCCCGCAAGTGCCAGAAACCTGAGAAATCCTCGTTCGCCATCTCGACCGGGATGCCTTGAAGCTCGCAGAGGCTGCGCACTGGGTCCAGGTAGCTCCAATCCCTCGCCACCACCGCACATGCAGACCACTCCCAATTGGAGACCTTTGCATAACCCCGGTGGCTCGCCACAATCGGCCCGGAGGGCAGCGCTGAGGGAAGGGTAGCCATGCACCGCACCGTGAGTGGGGGGTCGTTCGTGGAGGCGCTACTGCCGGAGCGGCTGGGGCGGAACGCGAAGCTGGAGCGGCTGGACGCGGTGGTTGACTGGACGCCGTTGGCGGAGGTGGTCGCGGGCATCCACGCCGCGCCCGCCGGCCGTCCCAGCTACCCGCCGCTGGTGATGGTGAACGTGCTAGTGCTGCAGCAGTGGTACGGGGCCTCCGACGAGGCGATGGAGGAAGCCCGGTGGGACCGGGTCTCGTTCAAGCGGTTCGTGGGGCTGGGGCTGGAGGACGACGCGCCGGACCACTCGACGATCAGCCGCTTTCGGACGGCCGTGACGGAGCGCGGGCTGGCCGGGCGGCTGTTGCAGGCGGTGAACCGCCAGTGGGAGGCGCGCCGGTTGCTGGTGAAGCAGGGCACGCTGATCGACGCGACGCTCGTAGCGGCGCAGGCGCGGCGGCCGTCGATGCGGGAGCGGCCGGGGGCCCGGAGCGCGACCGACCCGGAGGCTGGATGGACGCGCACAGGAGGCCGAGCGCACTTTGGCTACAAGGCGCACCTCGGGGTGGATGCGGGGTCCGGGCTGATCCGAGCGGCGGTGCTGACGCCCGCCAACGTGAACGAGACGGAGGTGGCGGACGGGTTGGTGAGCGGCGATGAGGCGGCGGTCTATGCCGACAAGGCCTACGAGTCGAAGGCCCGCCGGCAGCGGCTGCGGGCGCAGGGCATCAACGACCGGATCATGCACCGCTCGCACAAGCACCAGGCGCAACTGCCGTACTGGCAGCGGCGCCGGAACGCGCTGATCGCCCGCGCGCGGGCACCGGTGGAGCGGGTGTTTGGGACGCTGAAGCGATCCTACGGCTATCGGCGCGTGCGCTACCTGGGGCTGGAGCGCAACGCCACGGAGTTCTTCTTCAAATGCCTGGCCTACAACCTGCGCCGGGCGGACCGGTTGCTGGCCGCCGCGCCCGCGTGTCCCTAGGAGGCCTGCGCCCTCGGCCGGGCAATGACCGGCGCGCGGCGGGGCCGGGGGCGGCTGAGCAGCCAGAACCACCCGTCCGGTCGCTTCCCCGGTGGACGGCCCCCCTCAAGGCCGGCTAGGGCGCATTACGCAAAGGTCTCTCCCGGGTGAGCAACACCGCCTCCTCCAGCCAGGCCACGGCCGTCCGTACCCGGGAGTCGTCGGTGTTGGAGTCTCGCTCGAAGGCCTTCTCCTCATCCTCGCCGAGGATCTCTCCGGCGGTGGCCTCAACCTGGCCATCCAGGGCTTCTTCCGGTCCAGGTTCCGCAGCGCCCGCAAGACACCGTGAATCTCCCGCCGCGTGAGCCGGGAGCGGGCCGACATCCCGAACTGGCGCTCCACGTCGTCTTGGGTGTAGAGCAACGCACAACGCGCCCTTTGCTGGTCTCTTCCAGCACGGCCCGCCTCCTGCAGGTAGTTCTCCAGGGAGCCCGGGATATCGGCGTGAATGACCAGGCGAACGTCAGGCTTATCGATGCCCATGCCGAAGGCGTTGGTGGCGGCGATGGCCCTCAGATCGCCGCGGATGAAGCTCTCCTGGACGTTCTTCTTGGTCTCCGGGGGCAGGCCCGCATGGAAGTGGTCGGCTGTTACGCCCTTGGCCTGAAGGAACGCGGCCAGCTCTTCGGCGTGGCGTCGCGTGGCGCAATAGACGATGGCCCCGCCGGATTCATCCGCCGGCAGATCGGTGTCTAGTATCTGGTGGACAGCGGCGAACTTCTCCCCGCTGCTCGTCGGCACCACGACGAACTCCAGGTTGGTGCGTTGAGCGCCGCCGTCGAAGACCTGGAGGTCGATGCCCAGTTCCGCTTGGAAGTACTCGACAATGTCGGTCTTCACATCGGGCTTCGCGGTCGCGGTGAGGCACAAGACCGGCGGAACCGGTTCGTCCCCTGCTTGCTCGCGAATGAAGCGCCCAACGTACCGGTAGTCGGGCCGAAAGTCGTGCCCCACTTCGAGAGGCAGTGTGCCTCGTCCAGCACCCAACCACCGATCTCACGTTGGTCAAGGGTGCGACGAAAAGAGACGCTACGAAGCTGCTCAGGAGCTGCAATGACTATGCCTGCGTCCCCTAGCCGCACGCGGTCCAGTGCATCGGCTCGCTCCGGCATGGAGAGGAGCCCATTGATGGTGACGCCGGAGCCGATGCCCTTGGCCTCGAGACCCGCCACCTGGTCGGCCATGAGTGCGACCAATGGAGAGATCACCACCGTCAGCGCACCGGTCTTGTCGTAGCGGGAGAGCGCCGGTACTTGGTAGCAGAGTGATTTGCCCGCGCCAGTAGGGAGGATGCCCAGCACATGCTTCCGAGTCATGGCCGCTTGGACGATGGACCGCTGCATAGGCTGTCCATTCTCGTCCGACGGCTCAGGGCGGAAGTCGGGGAAGCCGAACCACCGGGTAAGCTCTTTGCGGGCATCGTGTCGCTCGTGGCACCAACCACAAGCGGTGTCGGGGCAAGCGGTGTCGCGCAATCGCTTGACCAGCCGACCCCCCTCGGGGAACTGATGCCGCACCCAGGGAGGCATAACCGAGCTGCCCCCGGACACCGACAGCCACGCCAGCGCATAGGCCAGTCCCCAGCCGTACCGGGTTGCATCCGCCATGACCTCCCGGGCGCACGTCTGGCAGGACTTGTCAGCCAAACGTCTATGGATTGCAGCAGAGGCCTCAGCGTCTGACGGCCGATGCGAGTTCCGCAGAGACGAGAACACCCTGTCGAATCCTTCTCCCCCATCGAAGGTGGTAAGCCAGTGCCAGGCTGTCAGCAGGTCGGAAGGTGAATTCCGCAGGGCCTCAATCTGGTCATCAAAGACCTTTAGGACAAGTCTGGAATCCAGTTCAGGGTCGTTGATGCGTCCTCGCCTGAGCCCTCCGTCCTGATAGTGCTTGACCAAATGATGTTAGGGGTTGCGGGGAAAGGCCAGGGGATTGAGTCGAAGAGTGTCAACTGCGGGAAGTCGTAGCAGCCGTAACCGGGACTCGCAGCTTTCAGGTGGGGCAGATCGAAATCGATCAGGTTGTGGCCGAGAATGAAGTCAGCGCCATCGGCAAGGCGGTCCAGCTTGACCAGTGCTCGGGCCAAGCCGGTGCTATTAGGGCGGGTTAGGTACTGCCCTGTATCGGAACGTACACCTGCGAAAGCGTGGATGCGGGAGTCTCGGACGCCGACCTCAAGATCAAGTGAGGGGCATCGGAACAAGGAGAGTCCATTGCTGTTAGACACAAGAGGGAATTCTCCTTGAGGTCTCGGACATCCCGTTACTCGTGAGGAACTTCACGGATACGGTGTCGGCCACTCCTGCGTTCAAGGCGTTCACATTGTCCTTCGCCAGTGCCAACCTACCCTCCACTGACAAAGGAGAAGAAGCACCTACAGCCGCTCACACCGGCAACCCTCGACACCATGGTTTCCATTGACCGGCAGGACGTGGACCTGTCTGTGTCCGCCCAGAAGCCGTCCCAACCCGAGGAGAATGGCCGCGTATCGGGTGCCATGTTCGAGGATTGCCTTACGCATCGACCTAATCTCCAAACGCCTCGTCACCATCAGCCAAACTCGCCCGGCAACGTGGACACGAGGCAGGTTCTTCAACCCGCAAAGCTCTGGCGCTCCGGTGCCGGGTGCCCTGCCGTTGACGGACTCAATCCGCCCAGTGAGGACAGGAAGCCCGTTTAGGAAGCGGTCGGACCGTTGGAACCGTCGTGAGGGGTTGGAGTCGTCATGATGCGTCTTATGGTGGCAATGAGTTCCGTTACCAGTTCACCATTGAAGTCGTCCGTGGCAAAACCATGTACGATGGCGTTTCTGTACTTTCGCATACGGGTCAAAGCGTCGTGGTCGTCCCTTGAGATGACCCCGTGGTAGATCCCCTGGTCGAGAACGTAGCCAGGCGAGGTGATGCTCGTATTGGAAACCCCCTGGGCCGTAAGGAGTTCCCTGATGACGGCCTCAGAAGCCGACCACGCAAGCAGGAAGGCCGCCTCCGGCAAGCCCACTTCAAGAGATTTCTCTGCTTCCTCGATTCTCTGAACGATTTTCTTGCTCTCAAACGAGCGTGCGCCTTCGGGGGAATCCACCTTTTCCGGTTCACCCACCAAGACCAACTCGAAAGTCCACCCCGGCATCGATTCGATGAGTCGCGCCAGCTCGCTTATCTTGGGGTCGGCAGCCAGTGTCGGCCGAGACTTCACTTCTATGACTCTTGCCTCATCGCCCTTCCGAACAAGCAGATCGGCTCTGAAGCCCGGCATGAAGTCCAGGGGCGCTTCCAACAGGACCTCGTATCCCTTGCTTCGGTACTCTTCTGCGGTCTTGCGTGTGAGGAGGTATTCGGAGTCGGTTGCATCTCTTACCAAGACGGCACCTCCAGACTCAGTGCTTCGGTCACGGTGATGTGGAGAAACTGCTCGGATCGTCCGAGCGTTTCCACCAAAGCGGGTGATGGGTTCTCGAATTGCAGGTCTCTGTCCCGATCTCTTTTGCGGCAGACGAGGTCAGTGATCTGGTCGTCGTCGGCATAGACCATACCCTTCAGTGCATCCAGGATTGGATTCGGCATGTTGTCAACATCCAGTGCCTCTCCCTTGAAGAAGTAGGTGATGACCACCATTACTTCTCCGACCAACGGCGGTTCAGCGTCCCACTCCTGCTTCACAACATTCTGCACGTCCCGTCTCCAAGCTCTCAGATGGCGACGTTTGGCCTGCTGGGATAGAGGAGTGCGCTCTATTACAACCTCTAATGGTATTGGCATCTCAATCCGTGATAGCCCCTTGTTCAATGGCGATGCCATTTCGGATGTAGGCTCTAATGAACAACACCCGTAAAAGGCATTTCCGCCACTGTAGACTGATTGACGACAGTATACAACTAGCCCCGTTCTGGTATCCGGCTGTCGTCCGGCATGGGCAGGGTGTATCGGAGGAGGGCCTGGCCGGGCGTGACGACGATCTCCTTGACGAAGGAGTTGACGAAAGTCTTGGCCTCGACGAGCTCGCTCTCCCCGAGAGAGTCCGTCATCTCCGTGGCGTAGATAGCGATGCTGTTGACATCGCCCACGGCGGACTTGCGTTGGTCCAGCACGCTCCTGGCATCCGCTGCTGATTCCTCAAGACGCTCCTGCCTATCCCGGTGCTCCCGTATTTGGGCAGGCAGGTCATCTACGTCGGCGTCGTCGCTCGTCTTTATGAAACGCCAGACGCGCTTCATCTGCCGCTTCACGTTTGCAATCTCGGACTCGATGGTCTGAAGCCTCTTGCGCCGCTCGGCATTCACGCCGTCCATTTCCTCGCCCAGCAGCTTCACCAGGTCGGGCATGCAGCTCTCGGTTAAGGATGTTGGTGCGAATCCTCTCGACGACTAGCTCCTCGAAGCGCCGGGCATTGAGCCTCGGGGCATCGCAGGCCCCGCTTCATCAGACGTAGTAGGGATACCGGGGGCTCTTGGAGTACTGGCCGGTGAGCGCTCTCCTGCACGTCTTGCACTTCACCAGCCCGCTGAGCAGGAAAGGACTCCCCGCCCGGCGAGGGGGGACGATCTTGGGAGCGCGGGAACGTAGGAGTTTACCCACGCGGTCGAACTGCTTCCCGGTGATGATGGCGGGAAACTCCCTTTCCACCCGCACCGGGTCGGCCCTGTGCTTGGAGTTGCCCCCCATACCAGCGTCCCCGTGTAGGTCTCGTTGATGACGAGTTCTGACATCCAAGAGGAATGTTGAACTCCTAGCCGCGGCTCGAGCTTCCCATCCGCCCGTTGGATTCTGCTGGGGAGGTCGGCTCGATTCTCCCGCGTGGAATTACGGAATCCTGGATTCCCCGCTGCGCGCTCTCTGCTTACGGTGACTGTACGCCGATGGACCGGGCGTCAGACTCGCCGCCCCGTCTGGCGGAGAACTACAGGCCGACGACCAGTGAAAGGCGGATGTGCCGTGTCGCGACTGATGGGGCGGCTGCAAGCGGTCGAGCAGGAGCGCGACCGGTTGGCGGCGCTTCTTGAGCGGCGGCTGGCTGCCGTCGAGACAGCGGCGGAAGCGCAGCGCGACCTTGCGGCGGCCCAGGGCGAGATCGTCGACCTGACCCGTGAAATCGAGCGGCTGCGCCACCAGCTCGCGAACGCGCGCCGCGAGCATCGGCGTCTCCAAGGCCTGCTCGCGCGCACGCAGACGGCCGCACGCGGCTACGTCGAGCACCTGGACGCCGTCGAACGCCGCCGCCGAGTCGGCGGCTGGTGGCCGCGTCTCGTCGCGGCGCTCGCCGGCCGGCGCGATGCGCCCGACCCCATCCACGAGTCCCAGCCCGAGGTGACGGCATGACGACGGATGAGGCCTGGTTTGTCCTGGGCGCCTATCTCCGACCGAAGCGGTCCTGAGCGCTGCCGCTATGGGACGACCTGGAAGCCAGCCCACTGCTGGATCTGGCCTTCCATGGGCTCGGGCCCGATGAACTGGTGGTGATCCGCACCATCGCCAGCCCGAGCAGCGCACGGACCCGTCGGTGGGGATGGGCCGCGGTCGACTCCCTGCGCGCCGGCCGTTGGCCGGGACACGATCGGGTCCTGCGAGACCTTGGTCGGGGCGCCGGCGAGGCCCTGCGCGAAATGCTCAGCTTCGCGCTGTCCGGCGAGAAATATGAGCCGCAGGCGCGAGGCGCCACGCGTGAACAGCTGGCCGCGGCCGGCGTGACCGAGGCGAAGGTTCGGGGTCACTTGGTTGACCTCGAGGTGCACCTCCTGGTCCGGGGACCGGACAAACGGAGCGCCCGGGACCGCCTGAAAGTGGTCCGTGCCGTCTTCGAGGACTGCGCCGGCCCGTTCAACCGGCTGGTGGCCCGGCGGCCCTTGCGCCGCCGGGCGCACGTCCGCACCGTCGCCGCGCGGCAGTCCTGGCCGGGGGCGAGATTCACCGCGAGCGTCGAGGAAGCCGTCGCCCTGACCGGCCGGCCGCGGGGCGATCTCGTCGGGCTCCGAGGACGACGCGTGTGGACCCGGCAGACTCCACGCCGAGGCCGGGTGCCGATCGACACGGACCTGTTCGTTGGACAGCCGCCCGATGGATGACCACCACGCGGGCGCGACGTATGGATTGAAGCCGGCCGACGCGCTGAAGCATCTGTTCGTGGTCGGTCCCACCGGCGTGGGCAAGAGCACGTTCCTGTTCTGGTTCGCCCTGTCGGCCATCCGGCGAGGCCACGGCATCCTGCTGCTGGACCCCAAGGGCGACCTGGCGCGGTCGCTCCTAGCGGCCATTCCCGCTTCCCGCGAGGCGGACGTGGTGGCGCTCGACTTCTCCGACACCGACTGGCCGGTGGGCCTGAATCCCCTCGACGTGCGGGACGCGGATGAAGGCGACCGGGTGGCCATGGCGGTGTACTCACTGCTGCGCGAACTGGTGCGCGGTGAGGACTTTCTCTGGGGCACCTCGATGTCGCAGGCCTTCGCCTACGGCTTCCGCACCCTGGCCGCCAATCCGCAAATCAACCCGACGATGCTCGACCTGGAGCGGCTGTTCATGGATCGCGACTGGCGCGAGGGCCTGGTGGCCAACGTCACCGACCCCTTCCTGCGCTCCTACTGGCGGAACCAGGTCGATCGCATCTCGGTCCGCCAGTTCGAAATGACCTTCGGCGGCGCGCTGCGGCGGATGGCCATGCTGGTGCAGGACCCGCGGGTGCGCAACATCCTGGTGCAGCCGCGCTCGGCGGTGCGCTGGGACGGCGTGCTGCAGCGGGGTGAGATCGTGCTGGTCAACCTGGACCAGGCCGACACCGCCCTGGGCGCGGCCGGGTCGCGCCTGCTGGGCAGCATCCTGGTGACGCAATTCTGGCAGGCGGTGCTGCGGCGGCCGGCGAGCGACCGGGCGCCGTACTTCGCGATCGTCGACGAGTTCCAGGATTTTCTGGACACCGGGCGCGACATGGGCGCCTTCTTCGAGCGCTCGCGCAGCTACGGCGTGGGGCTGGCGGTGGCCACCCAGAACCCCGGCCATCGCCGGCTCTCGGGGATCATCAGCAGCGTGCTGCTCAACACCCGCACGCACGTGGTGTTCGGCGGCCTGCGGGAACAGACGCGGCACTTCGCCATGGAGATGGCGCCAGCCTTCACGCCGGCGGAGCTGGACGACCTGCCGGCCTATCACATGGTGGTGAAGACGCTGGTCGACAACCGGCCGGCCCACCCGTTCGAGGCCACGGTGCCGCCGATGCCGCGCGGCGACCCGGAACGGGCGGCGCGCATCCGCGGGCAGGCCCGATCGGCCTTCGGGCAACCGCGGGCGAAGCTGGAAGAGCTCGTGGCCGCGCGCTACGGCGCGCTGACCAAGTCCGACGCGGCGCGCGACGATCCGGCGGGCGGCACGTCCGAGGACGCCGCGACAACGAACGATGCACCCGGCGACTCGCCGGACGACGCGCACGGTCGGGTCGACCTGGCCGCGCAGCCGAGCGGCGACGCGCCCGCCGGGCCGGGGAGCGACGCGTGACGGCTCCGCGGGCCGCGGCGACACGGCGCATCCGGCATCGCCAGCTCCATCGCAAGCCCCCGCGCCTCGCCGCTCGCCACCGTCGTCTCGCGGAAGCGACATTCCATGGAACTCCGAACCTGGGCGACTCTCGGTTGTTCATCAATGTTCCGACAAAACCATCGCCATCGCCTCGCGTAACTATCATGCTGATTCCTCAGGTCTCCCCATGATCTGGGCCCGCCGCCAGGTCCAGGTCCTGCGCCTGCTGCGCGCCCACCGCTTCATGGACGCCGCGCAGGTGCATCAGGTGGTCTACGACCCGGTCAGCCGGCGTGCCGGTCAGCGCTGCCTGACCTCGCTCCACCAGCAAGGCCTCGTCGTGCGTGCCCGGACGGCATCCGGCGGCGTGGGCGGCGGCAGCAGCGGCTTCGTGTACGGCCTGTCGGCCAAGGGCGCCGACCTGCTGGAGCACATCGACGACGCGCCCCGCGCCCAGATTCCCTACGTCCGCGATCCCGAGGCGTTCACGCCGCAGCGGGCCCAGCATCAATTGGCGGTGAACCGTTGCTTCATCGCCCTCTGGCGGGCCCTGGAGGCCGCCACCGGTCATCAGCTGGTGCGCTGGAACTCCGACCCGCACCTGCGGATGCGGTACTGGGCGGGCGGGCGATGGCAGGTGATTCACCCCGATGGGCTGGCCCAAGTGCACAGCCCGGCCGGCGACCACTGGCTCTTCTTCGAGATTGACCGGGGCACGGAAGAGCTCCGCCGCTATACGCGGAAAGTGCGCCGCTACGCGCGCTTCTGGCGGTCGGGCGCGTGGCGGTCGGAGTTCCCGGTCTTCCCCGAATTGCGCATCACCACCAGCCGGCGGTCGCGAGTGGCCAGCCTCCGCCATGCCGTCGAGGCCGGCGTGCGCGAGCTGGCGGACGGCGGCAGCGGGGGCGTGAACGACGTGCTGCGGATCGCAGTGGCCTGGGAGCCGGCGTTCCTGGCCGACCCGCTGGGCCCGGCGTGGGAACCCGCCTTTGCCAACGGCGCCCACCGACAGACCGTCTTGTGTGCGCCGTGGCCGACGCGCACCGAGGGGAAGGAGGGCAACCGGCCATGAATACCTGAGGCGCCGGCGGGGACGACGTGTGGTTGCCGACCCCCGCCGGCGCCGGATCCGACCCGCGAGGACCGGCCGCGAGGCTCGCGGCGCACGTCTTCGCCGACCTTCGCCCATCGTACGACTGCGAAGAAAACCAATGCTTGTGCAGATCAAAGACCGGCTGGTGGCCGGTCTGCGCACCGTTGTCGCCGACGAGCGCGGCAATGCCACCGAATACATCGTGATCGCCGGGATCGGCGTGGCCATCTTCGGCGCGGCGATCGTGGCCTGGAACAACGGCCTATCAACCTATCTCGAGGGCGTCCTGACGGACCTCACGGGGCTCTAAGGCCAGGCGACCGACGGGCCGGGCGCCGCCGGGTCGCGCCCGGGTCGGAGCAGGGAGCGGTGGGCGCCGAGGCGGTCCTGGCGATGTTGGTCATCGTGCCCGTCGTGCTGGCCGTCATCGCCGGTGCCCAGATGCTGGGTGCCTGCCAGGCCCAGAACCACGTGGCGGCCGCGACGGCCCGTCAGGTGGCGCAGAAGGGCGGTGACAGCGCCGCCCTCCGCGCCCGGGTGGTGGCGGACCTAGTCGCTGCCGGGCTGAACGCCGACGACGTGTTCCTCACGATCGAGCCCGCCACCGTGGACTGGCGTGAGCCGGTGACGGTCGAGATGCAGAGCACGCAACGCGTCCGCATCCCCTTCCCGCTGGAACTGGATGTGCCGCTGCGCTCGCAGTTCACCACGCGGGGCGAGGTGAACCGGTGACCGGATGGGCCCGCTCCGCCCTGGCCGACGAATCCGGCGGCGTCTCTGGCATGACGCTGGTGCTGCTGCGCACGACTCTGCTCGTGGCGGCGCTGGTGATCGATATCAACGCCATCCGCGTCCAGCGGCTGCGGTTCGTCGATGCCCTGGAGCAGGCCGCCGTCGCGCGCGAGTACCTACGCCTGAACCTCCAGCCGCTGAATCATCAGATCGCAGGGGTCGAAGCAGTCGCGGTGGCCGCGGCGGCCGAGATCGCCGTGACCAATCCCGGTGGGATCGATCCGATCCGCAACCGGTCCGCCGCCGCTCCCACCGTGTCCATCCGGGCCGAGGTCCCGGTGCGCACCGGGCTGCTGCGGCTGGCGGGCCTGCCCGGGACCCAAGCGCTGCGGGTGACCGCCAGCGCGACGACAAGGAGTTGATGCCATGCGAAGTCCGAGACATCGATCGATCACGGGGCGCTCGGTCCGGCTGCCGCTGCTGCTCGCGGTGGCGATCGCCGCCACGACCATGCGGTTGAGCGCGGCGACCGGCTGGCTGCTTGGGGCTGCCGGTGGGTCCCCGCCCGACCGCGGCGTGCCGGTCGTGACAGCCGCGCCCGCCGGTCCCGAGATCTTGCCGGCGGCCGGCGTCGCCGTCATCGCTCTGAGCATCACCGCGGGCGTGGACGAGCCGGTCGCGCTGGGAATAGGCGAGCGGGCGGGATTCCGGGCCGTGGCGGCGTTGGCGGACGGCACGTCCCGCGAAGACGCCCCGGTGCGCTGGTTCGCCAGCGATGGCGACGTGCTGACGGTCGATCCGGCCGGCGTCGTGACCGGGCGGGCATCCGGCCGGGCGCGAGTGCATGCGGTCCTGCCGCCGTTCGATGCATCGGTCGCCGTGGTTGTCGGCGATGCCAAGCCCGTCGCGCCCGGCCAGGCTGTCGCGCAGCCGGACCCGGACGAGTTGGTCCGCCAGGAGCAGCGGCTGCTCGATTGGGTGATCCGGATCCGCAGGCAGCTGGGCCTGCCCACGGTTGCCGTCGACGAGGCACAACGCGGCGCCCTGCGGACGCTGGTCGCTCACGCCCTGAGCCGGGGCGGGATGGACCAGGTCCGGCCGCAAGGCCCGTCAGGTCCGCGCGGTGGAGGACGGCGGGTGGGCGGTCCGGGTCTGGCCCGTGGGCGCTCCGGCCGCCTGGCAGGCGGCCGGGTTCGATGACCTGTCGACGCCGATCGGCGATGACGCGCGGACGCTGTTGACCGACCCGAGCGTGACGCAGGTCGCGGCGGGCCTGGTGTTCGACGGGCGCGCATCCGACCAGCTCTGGGTGGACGTCGCCGTCAGTCGAAGGGTGCCGTAGATGATGCGGCGCGCGACCGCATGGCTGGTGGCAGCCCTCGGCCTCGTGCTGGCCGTCGGTCTCGCCGCCGACGCGCGGGCGGATCATGGCTACTGGGAAACCGAGACCGTCTGGATCGAGCCGGTCGTCGAAACCCGCACCATCTGGGTGCCGGGCCGCTGGGAGGACCACACCGTCTGGGTGCCGGGCCGGAACGAGACCCGGACCCAAATTGTCGAGGAGCTCGAATGGCAATCCCACTTGGTGTGGGTGGACTCCGGTTACTGGGAAGAGCGCTGGCGCTGGGTGGAAAGCGGACATTGGGAAGCAGTACAGGGCGAATTCGACTGGGAACTCCGCATGGTCTGGGTCGATACGTCGCACTGGGAAAGCTACGACGAATGGGTCAGTACCTCGCGCTGGGAGGATCACGGCCGGTGGGTCACGGTGCAACGCGAGGAGTCGGTCACCGTCTGGGTGCCGGGGTACTGGACGACCGAGCGCCGCTGGATCGACGGCTACCACCAGACGGAAGAGGTGGTCACGGTTCCGGGACACTACGAGACACGGCGCCACTGGGTGGCGCTGGCGCATCCCACGCCCACACCCAGGCCCACGGCTACGCCGCGCCCGACGGCATCCCCGACGCCGACCCCGTCACCGAGGCCAACGCCGCCGAGCGTTGGGAACTGCACCATCCCGGCCGGCATCTACAAGGTGACCGACTACTACGCGGGCACGCAGGACGTGGAGACGGAGAGCGGCATCGACTACCAGACGGTCACCGACAACCGGCCCAACGATCTCTACGCCTTCGATTTGGGCAGCTACAGCAAGGGCGCGAGCAGCCCCTACGACGGGGCAGCCTTCAACGGCCGTAACCGTGACGTGAACGGCGAGCTCCTAGCCGGCACCTTTTACCAGAACTACCGCAAGCGGAACGGGTGCTACGTCCCGACGAGCATCGTGTTCTTCCAGGACGACCGGGTCCGATTCACCACGGGCGTCGTGCCCTCTCTGACGCCGACAGCCGTGGTCGATCCGGAACCGACAGTGACGGCGACGCCGACCGTGACATCGACGCCAACGGTAACGTCGACGCCTACGGTGACGGTGACGCAGCCGCCGGTCGATGGATCGGACGGCGGATCGTCCGGCCCCACAACCGGTGGTCCGATGACGGATCCGACGCCGACCAATCAGCCGGGGCCGGGTCCAAGACCGACTGGCGGTCCAGGACCGGATCCGACGCCGACCGACGACCGGCCGGGGTCGGAACCACAACCGCCCAGTGACCCGGAGCCGGATCCAACGACGCCGTCGCCAGAATCCCCGCAGCCTCCGGGCACATCGCCGACACCGTCCGGCGGTCCCTTGCCTCCGGTGGCAACGCCGCGGCCGGCCTACGACCCGCCCGCCGGCGCCCTTCGCGTGGCGCCCGTGGTGGCGGGATCGGCGGTGGCGGGCAGCGTCGAGGGCTTCTCAGCCATAGAGGTGCTGCGCGGCGCGCCGATCGATCTCTGGGTCCGCGCGGCCGTCGAGCCGCCGTCCACGGACCCCGCGGCGACCGTCGCGCTCAAGCAGTGGACCTTCGTTCGCGGGGTGAACGACCGGCCGGGCGGCACCCAACCTGGAAGCAGCGGGGGACCGGACGAACCCCTGCGGCTGCAATGGAACGACGTGACGCCGGTCGTCGACGGCCAGCTCCGTCCGTACGAGCTGCACCTGCGGGCGCGGATCCGGGTGACCTACGGCGACGGGACGCTGCGCGACTTCGATCTGGATGGATCGATCGCCGTCACTGTGCGCTTTCAGGGCGCCACGACCTGGGAGGACACCCCATGAGACGACATTGGTTGCTGGCCCTGGGGCTGGTTCTCGGTCTTGCCGCGGGCGTGCTGGTCTATCAGAGCATGCAGCTGGCGCCGGTCGTCACGGCGGCACGGCCGGTGTCGCTCGGTGACCGGCTGACGCCGGAGGACCTGACGCTGCGGGATGTCAATCCGGCCGCGCGACCGGCGGGCGCGCTCACCTCGCTCGAGGCGGCCATGGGAGCCTTTGCCACGGGGCCGATTCCTGCAGGGCAGTACATCGTGGCCGGACAGCTGGCGGACTCGCGCCGCGCCGCGTTGCTGGCGCACGCCGGGGCGATCCCACCCGGTCACGCCCTGGTCGCGATCCCAGTTGATGCCACGCGCGCACTGGGCGGTGTCGTCCCGCCGTCCCAGATCGTTGATGTTCTGGTTGCAAGCCCCGACCCCAGCGCAGACCGGGCGACGTCCGGATCGGCGCCGCAGGTGGTGGAGGTGCTAGGTCGCGGCGTGCTGCTGGTGGAACTGCGCAGCGACCGCGGCGAGGCACTGCAGGCGCCGTCGGATGACGGCAGCCTCGCCCGCCGGGCCTCCGTCCGCATCAGCGCCGCCGTGCTGGCGGTGCCCGCGGCGGACGTGCCGCGCTACGTGGCGCGCATTCCCACAGGCACCTTCGTGCTGAGCCAGCGTCTGGATGAGCCCTCGAGCCGCGCTTCGGCCCTGCAGCATCAGACTGTGGTGGGCAAGCCATGAGTGCAGCGGTTGCCGCGACCACCGTCCACCGCCGGGAAACTAGGAAAGCTCTGAACAACCGGGGCACGAGAGCGCCAGGGCAGCGGCCAGGCACCTGAGGGTGGCGGGGTGGCGGCGTTTTGGGGCTGGGGCCGCCGTCAAGTGGCGGTGCAGGCCGCGTGCGCCCCCGCGCGGGGCGCAACTCGCCCGCTTACACCGGCGCGGCGCGCTCCG
This sequence comes from Chloroflexota bacterium, assembly GCA_965247475.1. Classification (GTDB taxonomy): domain Bacteria; phylum Chloroflexota; class UBA11872; order UBA11872; family UBA11872. Next base: position 393,296 of record OZ252016.1, on the reverse strand, counting down.
CCAGCAGCAGATTGGCGAACCCCAACAACAGACACAGCCGGGTCCGGTTCTTGGCCAACCCGCGATACCGCACCTGCGTGTAGCCGAAGTGGCGCTTCACATAGAGAAACGGATGCTCCACCTTCGCCCGGATGGAGGCCTTGCGCTGCTCCGCCTGGGCGGCGGCGCTGCCGGGCGCCAAGCGCCGCCGCTGCCCCGGCCGCCGCGCCACCTGCCAGTGGATCCGCCGGCCCTGGTGCTCGGGGCGCCGGGCCACGCCCTCGTACCCCGCGTCGCCCCATACGCGCGTCTCGGCCCCGTGGAGGAGCCGCGGCACTTGCGTGATATCCGCCACGTTGGCCGCCGTCGTCATGAGGCTGTGCACCACCCCCGTGTCCGCGTCCACCCCAATGTGCGCCTTCATGCCGAAATACCACTGGTTCCCCTTCTTGACCTGATGCATCTCGGGGTCGCGCGCCTGGGCGCGGTTCGTCGTCGACGCCGGCGCGTCGAGGATGGTCGCGTCCACGATCGTGCCTTCCCGCAGCCGCAGGCCCTGCGCCGTCTCGAAGATCACCTGGTCAGGCCGATCGCAAAGATCACGCCGTTCTGCCACGGCCACGACCTGATGCCCGCGGTCCCGCAGTGCCTCTGCGATCGCGGGGGGCCACATCTCATCAAGGAGCAGCTTCACCTGCCGAGCAATTCCTGCTCCCGTCGCCACTGGACCTCGGCGCGCTCAGCCTCCTCCTCTACTCGCCGAATCCGGGCCCTGACCTCGTCGGTGTAGTAGCGCAGCGCGGCTCGTATCTGATCAACCGTTAGCCCCGTCCACTCGCCGATATCCGCCAGGCTGTCGGCACTGCCGGTATCCACTCCTCGGAGCGCGCGTACGACCTCCCACACGTCGGGCCCGTCGATCAACCCCGCGCGTCGCCCGCCGGGACCCGAACGGAACACGATCCTGGGATGTTGCTCCATTCGCAGCCCCTCCTCGAGCAACTGCCTGGCGACTGCTGATCGTGATTGCCCGTTTCGCTGGCTCTGCGCCTCCAGCTGTGCGAAGACTTCATCGCCGATGCGGACCGAGAGGTGCCGGCTCATCGCACTGATGTCCTCGACCGTATGGCGCTGTCTCCCACTTTAGTACCGCAGGGGCGCGCCTCGGGCAAGAGTCTGTAAGGCACCAGCATTGACCCGAAAGCCGGATCGGTTGACCGGCAGTGCCGGCTGCCGTAGCAGCATCCGCCAGGAGACAGTCAAGCCGAAACGCCGCACCTGCGACTCGGACGATCCCGCATGCCGTCAGGCCCCACCGGCCTGAACGACCATTTCTGGGAGTCATGACGCTGGATGTGAATCTCGTCGTCAGCGCGGCTATCAGGAACGGTAGGGAGTTCGTCCGACCGCTTGTCGTTGGCGAGTGTGCTGAGCGACTGGCACTCGCAGCCCCGCAAAGATGTGCCCATCCCGTTTATCTGGCTGTCGCGCATACCCCGACCTCTCGCGGCTAGCTGGCGTGGGTGAAGGCGTGCCAAGTACCGATGAGGGGTGTCAGTCGCGGTAACCAATCGCGACTTTGGGGACAACGGCGACGCCCGATGCCTGGTCCTGCCGGTGGCCTTGCTGCCGGGGGTCGCCACGTTTACGGAAACCTGGATAGGCGCCCCGGCAGATCCTCGGCATGCTTTCTCTGTCGCGACCCCCGCGCAACAGATAACCGCCGCGGGCCCGCGACAAGGATTGGTGCGACCGGGTGACGGGAGGTTGCCCGGTTCGCGAGAGCTAGGACGCCGGAGCGCTGGGAGGTCGCTCAGGGCGTCGAGGTTCGAAGTCGGCGTAATGAGACGTCGGCGGGCCTGCATGCCCTCGAAGGGCAGAGGAGGAGCGTCGTGTTCCCAGGTTCAGGGCGTCTGCTGCCTCAGGCAGTGCGGCGCATGTTTCGGCGTGGCGGGCTCGTGACGGCCCCCACGAAGATGACGAGCGCGGTCGGCCACTCGGCGCCGGCCGCTGATTGCGAGCGGCCTGAAACGAGCGTCGCTCGGAAGGTGCCGTATGGGGAGCGGCCGGCGCGCAACCGGCAGCTCACCCTGCTGGCGGAGCTGCTCGGCGCCGACTGGCGGCGGGAGCTGCCGGTGCGCTTCGGCGTGGCGGTGGGCGATATCACCCGCCGGCAAGCGGCGGCCGCCATCCGGCAGTTGACGGGCGGGGTGCGCCCGGCGCATGTCGCGCGCGGCACCTGGCACCGGGTGGCGGTGGACCCCGACTGGATCGACCGCCCGCGCGGAGCCCGCCGGCAAGTGCGCGGTGAGCCGGTGCCACACACGGCGGCACCCGCCACCGCTTCCGCGGCTGAGGATCTGCTCCCCATCCAGCTGAAGGCGCTGCGGCTGCTCGGCGACCGCTTGGGCCTGGATGTTCTGACCGCCGCGCCTGCGCGCTACGGCTGCGACATCCGCCGGCTGGACCGGCGCACCGCGGCCGCCTGGATCGCAGAGCTCACCCAGCAGGTGCTGGTGGAACCGGCGGGCGCCGCGCTGAGCTGAGCGCCCGGATTCGAGAAGGCCCCGGCGAGGGGCGGCGCCCGCGCGGGTGGTGCCGGCTCCGAGGGCCGGGCCCGCGCGGGCGTTCCACGACACGGAAGAACGGGAGGTACCCGATGGCACGTCAACGCAACGTCCATGGCTGGGAAATTCGGGAGCAGCTGCTGCATGGCAAGGAGGCCACGCCGCTGGCGCCGTGGATACAGACCCACGAGCCGCTGCCGGCCCAGGCCAGGAGGCGCGAAGGCCCGGCGCCCTGGGCGGTGCCGCTGATGGAGGCCGTCGTGATGGGCCTGCGGGGGGACGTGCTGGAGGCGCGGACGCGGCGGGTCGAGGGCGCCACGTTCTGCGGCCCGCGGGGAACGGGCAAGTCGCTGTGCGCGACCGAGGCGTCGCGCTACGCCCACCGGGAGCTGCGGACCGTCGAAGGCCACGAGGCGATGCAGCCGGTGGACCTGCTGGGGATTCAGATCGTGGACCACGTGGTCATCGGCGGCGACGGGGCCGTGAGCCTCAAGGAGCAAGGTCTGATGCAGTAGCCATTGAGGACGGCGGGGTTCACGCGGCCAAGCCTGCTGGTGCAGACGCGTCGACGGCTCGCATCGGTAGCCGCTTCAGGGCAAATGTGGCCACCACACGACACCCTCGAACTTCACCAACCCACGCCATCGGCCGCGCAACGACGTTCGACTCCCGACACGGGACCGGCAATAGGTGCTTGAGACGAGCAAAGTAGGCTCCACCCGGGACCCACCCAACCAAAATCCTGCGCGCGCGATCCGCCGTGCAGGCTGCATCTGCCGCGCAAATGTCCGCCGAACAGCTACGGAATCCTTCATTTCGCCAATGCGGGAGGCTGCTTACAGTTGTGACATACGGACGAAACCGAAGGCGGCAATGCGCCACGGAAGTTGCTCTGCGACGTCCATCGGCAGGAATTGCCCGACGTTGACCGCCGGATCGCAACACGCCGCCAGCCGCCCAGGCACAGTTGCGGCGGCAGACGCCGGTCGCGTATCGCTCCCCGACCCAGAGGCCGGCCCGCATCCGCGCGACGATTCGCGGCTCTCCACGCTCGGGCTCGGCGACGGCCGGCGAAGCGGCGAAGCGGCGAAGCGGCGAAGCGGCGATTCACGATGACACCGACCGCCGCTGCCGACCCACCGGCGGTCATCACCGTCGACGAGGCGGCCGAGCTGCTTCGCACCGGTCCGAAGGCCGTGCGCCGCGCGGTGCAGGACGGCACGATCCCATCGCTCCGAGTCGGTCGGCACATCCGCATTCCATATGCCGCGCTCATGCGGCTGATCAACAACCTAGATCCGGCCGATGTGCATCCCGACATCCCGGACATCAATCCATAGGTGGTGAATCCATGGCTTCAATCCAACGCATTCGGCGCGCCACATGGCGCGTCCGGGTCTACGACGGGCGCGACGACACGGGACGTAAGCGCTATCGATCACGTACCGTCAGGGGCACGCGTCGTGACGCCCAGCGCGTCGCCTCCGAGCTTGAACGCGAGGTCGAACTCGGGGTAGCGGCAAGCGCCGGTCGCACCTCGCTGGGCGGCTACCTGCACGAGCGCTGGCTGCCGCATGTGCGGTTGCACAAGCGGCCTGGCACACATGCTCGGTACGCGGGCATCGTGGCCCGACACGTGAATCCCGAGCTAGGACATCTGCCCCTGCGCCGGATCGTCCCGGCCGACATTCAGCGCCTATGCGACGGCGCACTCGAGCAGGGCTTCGCGCCGGCCACGGTGCATTTGATCCATGCAGTCATCCACAAATCGCTGGCCCAAGCGGTGACATGGCAGCTCACGCCCCGCAACGCAGCCGATGCCGTCGAACTGCCGCGCATCCCCAAACGCGCCGTCACCGTACTCGACCAACCTGCGGTGCAGCGTCTGTTGGCGACCAATGAGGCCGAGCCGATCTACCCGTTGCTGGTGCTCGCCGTGCTCGGCGGGCTGCGACGCGGTGAGCTTCTGGGTCTGCGCTGGGCAGATGTCGACTTCGACCGCGGCCTCGTGGTGGTGCGCGGCAGCCTAACGCCAGTACCGGGCCAGGGACTCGTGCTCGGACCGACCAAGACCCACCAGGTGCGCATCGTGGAGCTTGGTCCGTTCGGCCTGGCGGCCCTGCGGCAGCAACACGCGCGGCAGGCGGCGGTACGCCACCTGCTGGGCGATGACTACGGCGACCGGGACCTGGTGTTCGCCGACGCCATGGGCCGGCCGCTGCAGGTCAGCACACTGTACCGGTGGGTCAAGGCGGCGCTCAGGCGCGCAGGGCTTTCCACGAGCACCCGGCTGCACGACCTGCGCCACACGCACGCCACCTTGCTGCTGGCGCGGGGCCACGCGCTTCCGGTGGTGAGCGAGCGGCTGGGTCACCGGGACAAAACCACGACCGCGAATCTCTACGCCCACGCCCTCCCGACCTCGCAAAGGGCGGCGGCGCGGGACCTCGACGCCTACATTTCCGGACACCGGGATGACGCGGGGATGACCCGGACCCCTTCGGCTGAGGGGTCTCAACAGGTTTGGGAGACCCCATTGGAGCGGAAGACGGGATTCGAACCCGTGCCCCTCTCCTTGGCAAGGAGAGGGGCGTAAGCGCTGTGCTTGCTTCGAGTCGACCCCGAGCGTAGAGCGCACAATTGCTGTCTGGTTACGGCGCCATTCACACGGTGCACGTGGCGTGCGATGGGGAAACGCGTGCCTACTCCTCGGCCTGCCTGTACTGGGCAGGCCATTGCCGTTCGATCCCGAGCTCACGCGCAGCGCGCATCGGCCAAAAGGGGTCACGGAGCAGCTCACGTCCCAAACCAACCAGATCGGCGCGGCCTTCGCGGATGATAGCGTCGGCCACATGCGGATCGCGGATATCACCCACGGTGACAGTGGGTACCCCGGCCCGCTCCCGAATGGCCGCGGAAAACTCCACCGTGTGCGTGGACGAAGATCCCGGGCCTGGAGTGTTACCACCGGAGCTGACGTCAATGAGATCGGCGCCGGCCTCGTACAGCAGTCGGGCCGCGACCGCCGTGTCGTCCACAGTGTTCCCGGCCGGATCGAGATCGGAAGCAGAGATTCGAATGAGCAGCGGTGCGTCCGTCGGGATCGCCGCGCGTACGGCCTGCAGGACTTCGCACGCGAATCGACTCCGTGCCGCGATGTCGCCGCCGTAGGAGTCGTCACGCCGGTTCGCCAGCGGCGACATGAAGGAGCTGATCAGATAACCGTGCGCGCCATGAATCTCAATGGCCTGATAGCCGGCCTCGATCGCCCGTCGCGCCGCTGTCGCGAATGCGCCGACGACCTCCGGAATCTCGTCGGCCGACAGTGCGCGCGGCGGTTTCCAGCCCTCGTCAAAGGGCACGGCGCTGGGCGCGACCGACGTGTCATCCCACTGCCCTTGGACCCGGGTGCCAGCCTTGCGGCCGGCGTGCGCGAGCTGGACAGCCATGGTCGCGCCTAACTCCCGGCAGAAGGTGACGACTGGACGCAGCGGCTCGATCTGAGAATCGTCCCACAGACCCAGATCTTCTTTGGATATCCGACCGCGCGGCTCGACCGCCGTGGCCTCTGCAATGATCAGCCCGGCCCCTCCGATTGCCCGCGCTCCAAGGTGCACGAGATGCCAGTCGGTAGCGTGCCCATCGCTTTCGGTGGAGTACTGGCACATCGGGGCCATGACGATGCGGTTGCGCAGCCGCACGCCGTGGAGATCGTAGGGGTCAAAGAGGCCCGGAACGCGCCCGCCTAAACAGGTACCAGATCGCAAGACAATGGCTCTAGCTGAGGTGTAGCGATTGAAATGTCCGGCTCGTAGCAGACGACGAAGGTGTACTCCAGGCGTTTGGCCGGCTCGCCGGTTCGATCTGCGGGGTCCCGCTCGTCGAGTTCCAGCACGAAGGTGGTGTCTCCGACGACGGCGGGCCGGAACTCTAGGACCTTCGTCGCCACTGCAGGGTCGCCGATCAGATCCCCGGTCTCGAAGGCCGGCTGGCCTTCGACCTTGTACCACTCCACCAGGAACGGGTCCGGCTTCGTCGCGAAGCGCCAGCGCAGCGTCGAGGCGTCGTCGCCCTCCAGCGTGAGGATCACGCCTTGCTTGTCCGGCAGGCCGATGTCGGTTTGGAATGTCGGGGTCTTGATGGTCTTGCCGGCGTCGGCTTCGGTGAGGATCACGTCGGGCTCTGTCAACATTCGACCGGTCGCGACGGAGAACTGCCCCGGTTCGTCTCCAGTCACGGTCGCGCCGCACGCGACCAGCAGGGCCAGGGTCGCGAACGCCACCAGTGTCACGCAGCTGCGCCAGCCGATCGCTCGCATCGCTAGATCTCCTCCCGGCCGAACTCAGGCAACCGAGCCACCGCTGCCCACCAATCAGAATGGACCGGGCATCATTATCCGATCCGCGCGGCTCCTACGTGTTCCGGCGCGGGTCGGCTGTCCTCGTGGCCATGAACTCACAGAGTGACGGCGGACTGGTCGGACCGGTGCAACGCGAGTGGCCGGCGGCTCCGATCCCTCCAGGATCGGGGCCATGTCCTGCTGCATCAGCGTGACGAGCTCGTCGACGGCGATTGGGGACGACCCACTTGGCGGACTCCTCCAGGACACCTTGGCTCTCGGCGGTCGCGAACACGCTTCGGTTCTGGTCGTCCTCTCCGTGCGCGATCCCGAGCGTGCCCGGGTGAGCCGGCGTGGAAATCAGCGACCAGGCAAAGCGCGTCCCGATCCGGCCGTGGAACCCGGCCGGGACGTAGAAGCTACTGCCGTGGTAGGTGGCGGCGTTGGCGGCGACGAACGGATCGCCGAACTCGCCCGCCACGCGCTTGGCGAGCGCCTGCGGGACGGAGCTGGCATCGAGGTAGGTCTCACTCGGCGATGCTGCGCCGCTCGGCTTCGACCTCCTCGAACCAGGTTTCCAGCTCACGCAGTAGGCGCGCGGTGCGCGGAGGTTCCGCCGCCGCCAGATCGTGCCGTTCCAGCGGGTCGTCGGCGAGGTTGTAGAGCTGCGGCGGCGGAGGCGGCGGCAGCTCGCGGGCCGGCTCGGGGCCGCGACGGATGTCGGTGACCAGCTCCGGCTCGTACATCATCGCGAGCCCCATTTGGTAGTCTGCGGGATCCTCCTGCTGGGCAGCCTCGACACGTGGCCGCACCAGTTTCCAGTTGCCGTCCCGCACGGCCGCGTTGTACTCCACCAACGGCGTGTAACGGTTCCACTGCCAGAACCGGCGCGGCGGCTTGCCGGGCTGCTCGCCCCGCAGTTGTGGAAGCACGTTGTGGCCGTCCAGCGGCGGGCTGGTCAGTGGGTCTACCCCTGCCGCCGCCAGCAGCGTGGGTAGCCAGTCGGTGAAGTGCACCAAGCCGTCGATGTGCTGGCCCGCTTCCAATCCGGCCGGCCAACCCACGATCATGGGCACGCGGATGCCACCCTCATGGACCCGGCCCTTCGACCCGTTGAACCCGCAGTTGAAGCGGACGGTGCTCCCCAGCTCGCCGGTCAAGTCGAGGGGGTCTTCTGACATCATCGGACCGTTGTCGCTGGTGAACAGCACGATGGTGTTCTCGGCCAGGTGATAGCGGTCGAGCGTCTCCCTGACCCGCCCGATCCCGGCGTCCATACGCTGGTTCATGGCGTAGGTCAGCGCCACAGCGGGGATCAGCCCCGCGTCGAGGTAGGGCTGCACGTCCTCGGGAGGCGCCTGCAGAGGGACGTGCGGTGCGTTGTAGGCAAGGTACAAGAAGAAGGGCTCGTGCCGATGGCCGCCGATGAACCGAACAGCCTCCTCGGTCAGAACATCGGTGAGGTAGCGGCCGTCGGCGGTCTCGAATGTGCCGTTGCGCTCGAGCCGCCACCGGTAGTAGTCCTGCTGGGGTCCGCGGAAGCCCGCGAACTCATCGAAGCCGCGGGCGTTGGGGTGGTAGCGCGGGTCCAGCGAGCCCAGGTGCCACTTGCCGACCAAGCCGGTGACATAGCCGGCGGCCTTGAGGTGGTCGGCGAGCGTAATCTCGCGCAGCGCCAGGCGGTCGAGCCCGCGCATCGTGAGGGTGTCGATGGCGCCGGTTCGGTGCGGATAGCGGCCGGTCATGAGCGAGGCGCGCGCCGGAGCGCAGGCACAGGAGGCCGAGTAGTGCTGGGTGAGGCAGATGCCCTCGCCCGCCAATTGGTCCAGCACCGGCGTGCGAGCCGGACCGTCGTTGAAGATCCCGAAGTCGCCGTAGCCCATGTCGTCGGCCAAGATCAGCACTATGTTGGGTCGTTGCATCAGGTTTCTCCAGGGACACGCGGCAGGCGCCCGAGGCTCACCCGCGCGACGCACGCATTGTCCCGCCGCTCGTATCGCCGGTCTGGATCCGCGATCCGAGGATACAACGCCGACATTCGAGTCGACCCTAAGCGAAACCCGCGCAGTTACCGTCTGATGCGCGGCGTGTCCACGAGGTTTATCCTGACCGCCTCCGGTTTGGGGAAGGCCTCGCCGTGAGGAAGCTGATGGCCTACAAGTACCGGCTCCGGCCCACGGCGGAGCAGCGGGTCTTGCTGGGCAAGATCGCCGCGCATAACCGCTTCGTCTGGAACAAGGCGGTGGCCCTGAACAAGGAGCGGTACGCGAAGGGCGAGAAGCGCCTCAGCGGCTACGACCTCTCAAATCTGCTACCCGGCTGGAAAAAAGAACCAGACCTCGCGTTCCTCAAGGAAGGCCCGGCGCAGTCATATCAACAGACCCTCAATGACCTCGAGCGAGCCTACAAGGACGGGTTTGACCCCAAGCAACCGAACAAGCGGCTCCCGGTCTTTAGGGCCAAGGGGCGCGCCCGGGATAGCTTCCGGATTCCCATAAATGATCAGCACCACCCAAAGTTCAAGGTCGACGGTCGTCGTATCCGGCTGCCGAAGTTGGACTGGGTGCGGTTCTACAAGAGCCGCGAGATCGTTGGGGTCATGAAGAACGCGACGGTCTCCCGGCAGGGCGCTCACTGGTACGTTAGCGTGCAGGTGGAGCAGGAGGTGCCAGACCCGGCTCATCCCCATCCCGACCACGCCATCGGTCTTGATATGGGGATAGCCCACACGATTACGACCTCGGACGGCAAGCATCTCGATCTCCCGTCGTCGCTGGATGGGCTGGGGCGGCGCATCCGCCGCCTGCAACGAGCCGCCAGCCGCAAGCAGAAGCACTCCGCGAACTGGCGCAAGGCCTGCATCCACGTGGCACGCCTCAAGGAGCGTCAGGCGGATATTCGCCGGGACTGGCAGCAGAAGGCTTCCACCACCCTCAGCCATAACCACGCACTGGTGGCGATCGAAGACCTCCCTGTGGCCGGGATGACCCGGTCCGCCCGGGGCACGGTCGAGGAACCGGGGACGAACGTTGCGCAGAAGTCCGGCCTCAATCGACGGATTCTGGAGCAGGGCTGGTCCCAGTTGCGCTGGATGCTTGAATACAAGGCCGACTGGTCCGGGGGCGAGCTGATCCCGGTCCCGGCGGCGGGAACCTCCCTCACCTGCAGCCAGTGTGGCCACGAAGCGTCCGAGAACCGGCCGACGCAGGCAAGGTTCCTGTGTGAGGCGTGTGGACATACCGAGCACGCGGACGTGAATGCCGCGAAGAACATCTTGGAAAGGGCGAGGCACGCCCGCACGCCAGAGCCGGCGCCGGATGCTGTGCCGCCGGACGTCCCAGCGCCGCTCGCTATCCTGAACCAGCCGGGGTGGCGGAATGGCAGACGCACGGGACTTAAAATCCCGGGACTTTGGTCGTATGGGTTCGAGTCCCATCCCCGGCACCCCCGTCGCGGGCTCTCCGGGCGTCGTCGGTCATCGGACGAGCGCACCCACCCATTTTTGTGGATCTAGACGGCCGACCGATGCTCCCCTTGGCGGTGCTCGACGCAGCCACTCGCCAGTGTCCCGCTATCGAGGTCGCGCACTTCCGCATCGACGACGTGCTCCGCGGCGCCACCACGCGCTGCGTGAGCCATAACGTGCCGGCGCACGTCCGTTCGGCCAGCGGGTCGGGTTCACGGCCCGGGAGGTGCGCACGTGGCTTGACCGGGTCGGGGTACAGATCCTCTTCATCGAACCCGGCAGCCCCTGGGACAACGGCTAGGTCGAGGGTTTCGACGGCAAGCTTCGCGACGAGCTCCTAGATCGGGAGATCTTCCACGCCCTGCGGGAGGCGAAGGCCCTGATCGAGCAGTGGCGGCGGACCTCCAACCAGCTCCGCCCGCACAGGTCCCTGCGCACCGGCCACCTGTAGCCAACCCGCGCTGGCTTCCAAGCACCAGCGCCACGACCGCGACCAAGGATGTGCTCATCGAATCACTGACATAGCCCCCGGCGCGCAGACCGGCGGCAGGTCAGGAGGAGCACCGCGTGAGTGATTTCGTCCGGCGCCGGTGGAAGTCGCTGAGGTGCAACGGAGTACGGGCTCTCCCAATAGCTGCGGCGGGCTTGATGGGTTGGAGCGGCACCGTGTTGATCGGCGGGCCCATAGGCGCCGGGGGCCCGCGACTGGAAGCCGCCCTGGCGGGCGGCGCAGTCGTGATCCTCACCTACGCCTGGTGGCAGGTCGCCCGAAGCCTGCTCACGGCGCTGCCGTTCGTCGGCCTAGCTGCAGCCCTCTATCTCAGCCAGGGGTTGAACCATCTAGTCACCGTCAGCAGCCAGCCTAGCTGGCTGCTGACGGCGGGCATGGTCGCGGCGTCGGCATCGTGAGAGGGACCGGGCAACAGGCTCAGTAGCGCTTGGACGTGGGACTTGGCGGTGCCGTGGGACTCGCGGGCGCGGTACCTCAGCCCGTGCGACACTTGCTGGCAGTCGCTCAGGGCCGATGTTTGGGGTGGGATGGTCTGGCGCGCAACCTAGCCCGCGACCCTCAGCCATCCTCCCCGACAAGCGCACGATCGTTCACGAATTCCCCTCGCCACGCCGTAGCGTCTCCGGCTCCGCGCCCGTCCGCCACGAGCACAACCACGAACGACCTTTTGGAACAATCTGCGTGTCAGAGACAAAGGGTGCAAAAGCCGCAAATAACACTACGTCATCCATCCGCTCGAAGCATTTGGGCATCACCTGCTATGGTGGTGTTGAAGCCTGCTGCATCACATTGGAGTCCCAATGATTCAGTGTCGGCTACGGGCACTTGACGATGGACGCCAAGTACGTCTGCGCCAAATATCGCGCGACACCGGTTTGTCGTTGCCAACCTTATCCCGACACGCCCGCGACTTGCCCATCAGGTACGAAGCTAGGACGCTCGAGTTTCTCTGTGGCTACTTCAACTGCGGTACCCGTGCGCTGCTTGAATTCGCGCTATTCGAGTAAGGCCGGACGCTCGCGCGTACAAGATCGAATACAAAGTAGGGTGGCTACGCGCAGGGATCATCCGACGGTGGGAAAGGAGTTCTGCATGAAAAGCAGATCAGCATCTATCCCGAAACAAAGACCCAGGGCATTTCAGAAGCTCGCAAGTTCGACAGCCTGAAGAGCGCCGAAGATCTGTAGCACAACAGCGGGCCGCACTCAGCCCAACTGGCACCACGAGGTTGACGAAGAAAAAGGGGTCTAAATACCATGGGCGACAAGAATAATACGCAACTAACGCGGGAAGATGCCATAGTGTATATCCGTTCGGACATCCCCGAGTTTCAGCTTCCCACCCACAGCGGGGAGCGTTACGAGGCCCTGGTGCCCGATACCCTGGATCTACAGGAGCGGGCCACGCTCGCGGTAAACGGGCTCACCGGCCCGACCGATCCGGACGCGGACCACGAACTGTATTTCTCGGTGGAGTTAAATCATAATCCGCCGATGATGCTGCACCAATGCTGGGATCACGAAAATCAGTGGAAGTTCATGGAGTCGCTTCAACTCGCGCGCCTCGTGAGCGGCTCGGACCTGAACGAGCACGTGGAGCGGCGCTGGATGGAGGTGATCCTGCGTATGCAGGGGCCGGATGGCCTGCTCTACATGCCCATAAGCGGCCGGCCGTGGGCACGCGTCCGTCTGGACAAATATGACGACCTCGAGCGCACGGCGGCTGCGGATCATCTTACCCTTCCCGCTGATTGCGGGTGTGCCCTGGGTGCGTTAAGCCTCTACGCGCTTCGGGACAGTGCTGACGTATGGCGGTCGGCTGTCGAGCGCCTGGTTGATGCGCTGGCTGAGCGGTCCGTTGGGCGAGAAGACTACGCTTACTGCCCGCAGGCTATTTATCTGCCGGGAGAATCGACGGACCCGAACGCCGAACGGCCCGGGCCGTTTTTGGGCAGCTTTGGGGGCTGGGTCGCCGTGGGGCTGGCTCAGGCGTATCGGGCCCTGAACTACGAGCCGGCCCTGGAACTGGCAGGCAAGTTGTGCCGCCATTTGAAGGACCATAACAACCACTTCGCTCCCGACGGCACCTTCCTGCCAGACCGTCCCGGGGAACGACCAACCGCTCACTTCTATCACCATGCCATCGGTCTGCAGGGCATGCTGGAGTATGGAATGCTCAGCGGGGACCAGGAGATGATCGATTTCGCCCACCGAGGTTTCCAATACGGGATGGCCAACGGCGATACGCTGACCGGCTATTTCCCGGAGTCTATCGGAGGATCGGAACTGGAGCATTCCGAGATCTGTGAGGTGGCGACCATGATCGCCCTGGCCCTGAAGCTGACCGAGGCGGGCGCCGGAGACTATCTCGACGACGTGGATCGTTGGGTGCGGAACATGTTCGCGGAGATGCAGTTGACTCCCGCGAAAGGCGATTGGCTTGGGCGCTACTCGGCGAAACAGCCCCGCTCGGTGATCGATCCGATGAATCAGACCACGGACCGGGTGATAGAGCGAAACATCGGCGCCTTTGGAGGATGGCCCAAGGCCAACGACTGGTACGAAGGTGTCGGCGCCGGCATTATGCATTGCTGCACTGGAACCGGGAGCCGAGCCATCTATTACGTGTGGGAGCATTCCCTGACCTGTGATTCCGGCAAGCTGCGGATAAACCTGCTTCTAAATCGCGCCTCTCCCTGGGCGGATGTCGACAGCCACATCCCCTATGCGGGGCAGGTGGATGTGAGAATCAAGGAGCCGGTCGCGCTGTCGATCCGCATTCCGGAGTGGGTGGAGCGCGATGAGGTGAGACTGCAGTTGAACGGTAACGGTCGTCAAGTGGATCGGGATGGACGCTATGTGGACGTGGGCAAGGTGAAGCCGGGGGATGTGGCGACGATGACCTTTCCCATTACCGAGCGGTCCGATACGGTGTGGATCGAGAAGGAGGACTACACGCTGGTCCGGAAGGGCAATGAGGTGGTCGCTATCGATCCGCCGGGGCGGTACTGTCCGTTGTACCAGCGGGACCATTATCGACAGGACGGCACCCGCTGGCGGAAGATCGAACGGTTCGTCTCAAGCGAGCGGATCTACTGGTAATCGTCCTCATTCGCTATGAAAATCGGTTCTTGGCAAGGAGAGCCGGACGATGAGCACGGAAGGTGCATACGGCTTGGGGGGTTTTCCCCCGCCGGAGCGGATCTTTTCGAAGAGGCGCTTCGTCGGAATCGCCCTCGATCCACTGGAGATGAAGCCGGGTTCGTAGATCGGGGCGGGAAAGGCAATATTCGACTGGGGGACAGGTTCTCTTGTTCTTACCGCCCGGCCTCGAAAAGCCGCGGGCGACGTCTGCAGCTATGCGGCCAATATCTACTCGTCAAAAGAGGGCGTTCATTTCGAACAGATAGCCGGATTGTCCAAGTGACCGGCCCCCAGTCTTTGTGCCAGGGCCTATGTTAGTCCTGCGATAAGCGCCTCCTTTGGTGTGGCTGTGGTCGCTGGGCTAGTGAGTCCGACGGATGCTGGCCGGATCGTGTCAGGCGCAAATGGCCAATAGCCGAGGGAGCTGTGCGGACGGATCGCGTTGTAGGTGGTCCGCCCGTCCTCGATCAGCACCTGCGCTTCCAAGCGCGTGTAGCAGATCTCCCGGTCGAGTAGCTCGACCCGCAGCTCGCGGTCGAAGCTCCCGACATAGTCGTTGTCCCAGGGGCTGCCGGGTTCGATGAAGAGTGGTCGTGTTCCGACCCGGCGGAGGCAACTTCGCACGGCCCTAGCCTGGCGACTATGAGCCGGGGGCTGACCCAGCCTTCCTGGCCCCTGCTCGAACCGGTTCGCGGTAGTTCGTCTGGGTGCCAAGAACCCTCAAACGGGGTTTTGATCTTACGGAGGGTGGGATAGCCAATCCCCGCGAGCCGCGCCCAGTCAAACCCTCGGCCCGGCGCGACGGCGCGCTCCCTGTAGCAGCGTATGTAGCAACCCAGGCGCCATGTAGCAACACGCCGTGGACGCCGGTGGAATCACCATCCTCGCGAGCAGGTGTACACGAACGCCCACGGATGCCGTTGGACGGCTTGATGCCTAGTCCCATCCCCGGCACTCGCGCGGCAGGCTACGTGGGCGCCGTCGGTGATAGGACCATCGCGACCGCCGTTGGTGGTCCCGCCGCAGGTCCACGAATCCTGGTACAAACATCCGCGCGCGTTTGGGACTGCGCGCTCGATTGCAGAAGGCGCCTGGTGAGTGATGGCGTGGTTCGACCTGCTTGATCCTGAACCAGCCGGGGTGGCGGAATGGCAGACGCACGGGACTTAAAATCCCGGGACTTCGGTCGTATGGGTTCGAGTCCCATCCCCGGCACCCGCGCCACGGGATGCGGAGCGCTGGTCTACATCGGGATGTTCTTGACCAAGCCCAGAACGTGTCCCTCCGGGTCGGCGAAGAGACCGATGACCACGTCCTCCATCACCTCCATCTCGGGCATCACGATGCGGCCGCCCAGGCTGACGGCTTTCTCCAGGTACTCGGTCACGTCGTCCACGCCCACGTAGAACGTGACCCTGGCGGGCGGCTCGACCGAGCCCATGCCCATAATGCCGCCGCCGATGCCTGGACCGTCGCTGGGTGCGCTCACGACCCCGTAGTTCATGGGGTTGTCGGTGGCGATCTCCCAGTCGAAGAGGTCGCCGAAGAACTTCTGGAGCGCGGGACCGTCCTCGCCGTTGACCTCGAAATGCACAACGCTGTTCGCCATCCGACTACTCCTTCCGCGCACCGGCGGACCATGGGGTCGCGGGCCGGCCATAGGGTCGGCGCCGCAGTTTCCCGAGGGGGAATCTCAACGGGATGAGATTGACGCACGCCGCAGGGTTGAATTGACGCGCGCCATGCGGATCGTACCGAGGCAGGCTCGTGCAGTCCGCGGGGAATCCTACGGAGCCGACTACGAAAGCGCGCGGCGGCGTTCTACCGCGACGTGTTGCGACTGCGGCCTAACGCCGCAGTCGGGGACTGGCGGCTCGAATTGGAGGCGGGCGGCGTGACGGCGCCCCGCGTTAAACCGGGCGACCGCGGTAGTTCGTGTTGCCGGGGGCCTTGTACGTGTTCCCGGTGGTCGATTTCACCAGAACACGAAACGTATACGTCAACCGCTTGGCCGGCGCGCCCAGTCGCTCCGCGGGATCTCGATCGACCAGCTCGAGAATCAGGTCTGTTTCGCCTCCCACGGTCCCCCGAAACTCAAGCATCTTGGCGGCCGTGGCGGGATCGCCGATCAGGTCGCCGGTCTCGAACGCCAACGCGCCGTCCACCGCGTGCCACTCGAGGATCAGCGGGTCGGGCTCCTGCGCGAACCGCCATCGCAAGGTCGACGCATCGTCGCCGCTGAGCTGAATCCGCGGGCCTTTCTTGTTCGGTAGGCCGAGGTCGTACTCGAACCAGTCGGTCTCGATCACGCGACCGGCGTCCGACTCCGTGAACACTGGCTGTTTCCCGATCGTGAATCCGGTGGTCTTGGAGATGGTCGCGTCGTCGCTCGGCCCCGCGGCGCCTTCGCCGCACGCCGTCATCGCGACGATCACCCCGGCGGCGATGATCCCTAGCAATGCTAGTCGTAGGGCCATCCGCACCTGAGCACCCCGCGCTCGCGCCCCGACTCCGCCCGCAATGGTGCCACTCGGACGACGCGGCGTCACCAAGCCTCGGATGGCCGAAGGCCGCGCGGCCGGACGTGGGGGCGCACTGGACGCCTCAGACCGCGAGTTGCGCCAGCCTGAGCTTGATCCCCTCGCGATCGACGTCGGGCCGATCGGGCGACCTCGGCGCGGCCGCTAGTCTCGATCCTCGGCGCCCGCCCCCGCGATCGCGGCCGGTTGGAGGTCGTGCGCCTCCAGCCAGGTGCGCAGCGGGACGTCCTCGTCCTCGGGGTTGAACCGGTTGTTCTCGGATGTCGTGAACCCCAGCAGCTGTCGTCGAATCGGATCCGAGCGCTCCATCACGTCGGGAGGGATCGTCATCTGGTCCTTGGTTCGCAGCCAGCGATATCCGTAGCCGTAGGCCAGGAACATCCGCGGCGTGTGCCAGTAGTTCGGGCTTGCCGCGTGCCACAGGCGACGGTCGAAGAACACCGCCGAGCCGGGCGCCACGCAGAGCGGAATCGCGCCGTCGGGCGCCTGCAACGTCGGACGCACGTGGCTGCCCGGAACCACCCAGAAATTCCCGCGCCCAGGCTCGGAAACGTCCGTCATGAAATACCCGATCTTCAGCGACATCCGCGCCGGCACGTTCAGCTCCGGCATGTCGCGGCTCGAGGGCATCGAGTCCTGGTGCCAACGCAACGCCAACGTGTCGGCGTCGTAGCTGCCTTCGATTGGATCGCTGATCCCCAGGTGCGTGTGATAGCTGTAGATGTTCCACCCCAGGATGTCCCAGACCTTCGGGAACGTACGGGGATGGTCGAGCAGATCGATGAATGCTTGATCGAGCGACAAGAAATCGGGGTGGTGCACGCGTCCGTCCACTCCGAGGTTGTGCCCCGACGGACTGAGCCGTCCGTCCCGACGGAGCCGCTGTATCGTCGCCGCGATGTGGGCGTTGTGATCCGGCTCGAGCGCGTCCTCGAGAATGAAATAGCCGTCGGTCTCGAACTGATGTCGCTCGTCGTCGGTCAAACGGTGCGTCATCGAGTCGGTGTTCATCACTTGCTCCGTCTCCGTGCGCCGCAGCCTCGCGGAGTAATTCTATCGGCGCGCCGGCCGACCTAGACCGGCCGCCCGCCGTCGACGCGCAGGATCTGGCCGGTCACGAATCGATTGCCGGTGACGAAGCCGACGATTGCATCGGCGACATCCTCTGGCTCGCAAGGGCGCTTGAGAAGCAGCGAGTCGGCCAGCTCCTGCATCCGCTGCTCGCGCGGCGCCAGGCCCGGCGCGCTGTCTGCCCACTCGGTGTTGATGCCGCCCGGCGCGACGCAGTTCACCCGTATCTGGGGCGCGAGCGTCCGCGCGAGCGTCTTGGTCAGGCTGTGAAGCGCGGCCTTCGATGCGCAGTACGGAATCGAGCTGCCCATATCGCCCATGCCCGACAGCGAGCCCACGTTCACGATCACCGGGTCGTCGGATTCCCGCAGCCGCGGCACGGCCGCGCGGGTGACGAAGAACGGACCGCGCACGTTCGTCGCGAACAGGGCATCCCAGTCGTCGTCGGTCACGCCCTCGAGGTTCTCAAAGTCGATGAAGCGCGTGATCGCGGCGTTGTTGACCAGCACATCCAGGCCGCCCAGCGCGTCCGCCGCCTCGTCAACCAGCCGGCGCGCCGCGCCGTCGCTCCCAACGTCGGCCTGGATCGCCACCGCGGCGCCGCCCGACTCGCGGGCCTTGGCCGCCACCGCCTCGGCGCGGTCCCGAGCCTTGACGTAGTTGATCGCGACCGAAGCTCCCAGCTCGGCCAGTCGCAGCGATGTGGCCGCGCCGACGCCCCGGCTCCCGCCGGTGACCAGCGCCCGACGCCCTTCAAGCAACATCTTCGTCCTCTCTCTCTCAGCCCCGGCGTGCCTCGACCGCTCGGACTCGAACGCGCGGGGTGCGCGGCCGATCCGCGCGGACTACGCCTCCCGGCCTCCGACTTGCTCGTTCAGCTCCGCAACTTGATCCAGGAACGACCGCGCGCCGGCCTCCAGCCACGAGTGCCACCCGGTCGCGATCAGGCGTGCGCCCGCATCGACGGCCTCGTCGATGGAGGCTTCATTTGCGGTCGTTCCGGCGACCCGACCGGCGGCCACGATGTCTCGGGTCGCTTGGATGCGCACCGCCGTCACGTCCGGGTGATCCGGGTCCACATGGCCCATCGACTGTCCCAGATCGCCTGGCGCTACCAGGAACGCGTCGATGTGGTCGACGGTCAGAATCTCCTGAAGGTTCTCGATCGCGATGATGTCCTCGATCAGCACCACCACCATCGTTTCGTCGTTGGCGACCGATCGATAGTTCTCGACCCCGTGTCCGGTGCGCGACTTCCAGGTGCCGCGCATCCCAATCGGGTGGTACTTGGCCGCCCGCACCGCCGCACGCGCCTCGTCCGCCGTGTTGACGTGCGGGATCACCACGCCGTGCGCGCCGACATCCAGCATCCGGTAGATCAGCCCGTATTCGTTCTGATGCAGGCGCGCCAGCGCGGTCATCCCCCACAGCTCGCAAGCACGCGAGAGATTGCCTACGTCGCCGAAATCCACCTGCCCGTGTTCGCCCTCCAGCCACATCATGTCGAAGCCGAACGGCCCCATGGAGTCGATCATGTCCGCTGAATTGAGCCCCATGGCCACCGTCACCACGCCGCCGCCGGCCAGCTTTCGCTTCGCGCGATTCGGGCGCATCTTCACCATGGCCGCTTGGCCTCCCGTGCGAGACCGCAATCACGGCGATGCGGAGCGGAACCGCCGGGCGTGCACCCGGCCACCAGCGTCATCTTCGCTATCATCAAGCGGGGCGTCGAGCCCTACTCCCCGGTCCCGTAGTGCAGCGGCCTAGCATACCTCCCTGTCAAGGAGGAGATCGCCGGTTCGAATCCGGTCGGGACCGCCCTCGAACTCGTTGCGTTCTCTCGGAGCTCGCCGGCGGGCATCGCCCGAACCCGCGTTCCGCGCGTGGCGGCAATGTGTGCGCGCGCAGAGCCAGCGTCAGCCGACGCCGGATGGACGCGGCCGCTTAGCGTTCATGCGACCCGCTCTGCTGGAATCCCGCCGTCGTATCGGTGCTTCCCGGCTCTTCGATTCCGGTGAACTGACTCAGGCCGCGTTGGGAGGTCTGGGCGGCGTGGGCCGCTGACGGGCGCCGTCGATACACTCGGCGGCCTTCTGTTTCGGCCCCGAGACGGGTTATGTCTCTCGATCCCGCGGCGGCCCAGTGGCCGGCTGTGGTCAAGACTCTGGCGGTGCTGGCGTGGGTGGCCGCGGTTGGCATACCGCTGGCGTGGGCGGCGCTGGGTGAGCGCGGCAAGCATGCCTGGCTGCTGTTTGCGCCCGCCACCGGCACGGCGGCGGTACTCGTGGCGACCAACCTGGCGTCGTGGGCAGCGCCTGGCGGGGCGGGCGCCTGGTTGGGGCTGACGCTGGCCACGCTCGCCGCGGCGGCGATCGGGTATCGCACCGGCGTGGTGCGGTCGCTGCGGGATGTACCCGTGTCCGGCCTGGCGCTGACGTGCGTAGGGTCGGCGCTGCTCTTCGTATTCCTGCTCGCGAACCGCACCCAGATTCTCTATACCGACGAGGGTTGGCACCTGCCGCTGGCGGCGCTGCTGGCCGACGGCCATTTCCCGCCCGTGTCTCCCTACGCCCCGGACGTGGGTCCCGGCTACCACTACGGCGCGGATCTGCTCGGCGCCTCACTGATGAACGCGGGCGGCGCCGCGGCCTGGACGGCTTTCTACCTGCTGACTAGCGCGCTGGTGACCGGACTCGCCCTCGCGGTGGCAGGGTTCGTGCACGTCTGCGGCGGCTCCCGCGTGCTTGCGGCGGGAGCGGCGGTCGCGGTCGTGCTGCTCAACGGGCGCGTGATCGCAGGGCTGCCCGAGGTTCACGGCGCGGACGCCCCAACATCTGTAGCGGAACTCCTCCGAGCGCTCGGAATCGCGTCAACCGCGCATCCGTCGCGGCAGCTGGGCTCGTGGCTTCTCAACTGGCCGCAGTTCGCGCTCGGGTTGGCGCTGATACTGCTGGTGGCCGCAAGCCTGCGAGGGCCGCTCACGAAGGCACGGGCGGCGCTTGCGGCGGTGGCCGCGGGGCTGCTGCCGTTGGCCGACTCGTCGCTGGCGTTGATTGCGTGGGCAGGCCTGGCGCCCTTCGTGGCCTGGCGGCTGTGGCGGTCGCGCGGTGAGGAGCGCGCCTACCTGGCGCTGGCGGTAGCCGTAGCGGTGGTGCTGGCGGCGTTGTCCGGCGGAGCGGTCACGGACGCCCTGTTTGGGCGCGGCGGGGCCGTGGGCTTGACGCAGCTGCGTCCCACGCTCCGGCTCGGGCTGTTGGACCCCTTCACGTCCGTGGCGGCCTGGGCCGTCGGCGTGGGCACCGTCACGCTGGCGGCCGTTGCCCTGGCGGCCGCCGCGCGGTTCCGAGACGCGGCGCTGGCCGGGCTGGCGCTGATGGCGGTGGCGGGGCTGGCGGCCGCGCAGCTGATCGAGGCCAGCGTGCCGGTCAACACGGACCGGCTGTTGGGCCAGAGCGGGCTGGTGGCCGTAGTAGCCGCCTTCGCGGCGGCTGCGCGCTGGATTCGCACCTGGCCCGCGGGGGCACGTTGGTGGGGTGCCGCCCTGGTCACGCTGGCGGTGGTGGCGCCCACAGCGCTGCCCCGCGCGATCTCCGGTACGGCGGTGGCGTCGGCCGGCGTCGATCTGGGCTATCCGTCCGTGCATGACCGGGTGGATCGGTTCGAGAACCCAACGCTCTTCGCGGACGAGCTGCGCAACGCCTGGCCCGTCTACGAGTGGATGAGGACGGCTCTGCCCAGCAACTCGCGCGTGCTCACGCCGGAGGCGCCGCTGGTAGCCGCGGCCACGCGGCGTGCCGCGCCAACATCCGCGGCGCCGCTGGCGGCCTTCGATGTACTGGCAACGCCGATCTACGAGGACGCGCTGCGCTTCCTGGCGCGCGCGGATCTGGCCACGCTCGGGATCACACACATGCACACAACGGACGCTACGGAAGCGGCGATGTCGCCGGAGGCGCGCGCGCGGCTGGCGGATGCGGACATGTTCGAGCCACTGGCGAGCTTCAGGGCCGCGGACGGAACGGAGCACCGCGTGTTCCGGGTCGCGAGGGGCGCCGGCGCGCCGGCGCGCCACCCGTCCAGCTTGGGCGCGCTGGCCGCGCGCGGCGCGGCGGCTGGAGAGGTGCGCATGTCGCCCGCCAGCACGCTGGAACAGCGCAGGCTGGTGCTGCTGGCGTTCCACGACGCGCCGCGCGTGACGGGTCCGGTCACACACCTGACACGTGCATCCGCGCACCCCGCGTACGCGCCGCTCGGCCCGAGCACTCGAGACGTGCTGGCCGTGCTGCCCGCGTGGGCCGAGCCCACACCCCTGGGCCTGACGAGCGACGACGCGGCGTGGCGCGGCTACGGGTTGGCGGCGTATGCCAGCCTCGAGGCGTGGTCGGCCACGGCGCGTCCCGGTCGTGAGCCGGCGTCGCTGGGCGAGATCGTCGCGTGCGCCGCGGAAACGTCAGAGCCGCTCGAGCTGCGCGTGACCGGCGAACCGGGTGAGGCGCTGCACGTGGGCGAGGCTGTCGCGCCGCTGACCGGGTCGCCGGCGGTGGTCAGGGTTGCAGGGCTCACGTGCGACACGCCCATTGCGTGGACCGGTCCCGGCCAGGTGCCGCCGTTCGTGCAGGTGCGCGCTTCCGCGTCTGCGGTACAGGAGCCTCCGGCGGACGAACGGCCCAGCCTCGCGTTCGACGGTGGGGTGGTGGACGGACAGGCGGTGGTGAACCTGTGGTATCGCAATGCGGCGCAGCGGGTGTCTGCCCTCGGGACGGAGCTGCGGCTGTACCCGGCGGACGCCTCTGGAATGGCGCCGCGGGATGTGGACCCGCGGGAATCGGCCGCATGGTGGCAAGGCCCGCTGGTGCTGTCGGCCGATTTGCAGCTCGCCCGCCTGGAGTTCGATCCGAGAGCGCTGACGATCAACGGCGACGCCGGGACCGGCGTGGACGGTGCGCTGAGAGACGGATCGTACCTGCTGGCCCTGACCCTGGCCGGGCTACCGACGGGAAGCGGCGACCTGGTAGTGAGTCGCGCGGTGCCCCTGTTGAAGCTCAACGTGCAGGCTGGCGACTACACAGTGGAGGTGCTCGCCGGCATCCTCGCGCTAGACGCGCCGTCGGTCGGACCCGCATAGGCACGGACGTCACTCGGCGCCGCCCTGATGTCATTGCGAGGCCCAGCCGAGGAATCTCATGGCGCGTCCGCACGCAGGCCTCGTTCCGTTATGCCGGTGAGAGCCGGGGGTAGGGATTCAGTCGGACGAGCTGACATCGGGCACGACCACAAACACCGGACGCGCTCCTACACGGGAAGATCCCATCGGCGCAACCGTCCAGCCCCGCTGCTTCATCGCTGAGCTGCCGGCGACTAGCCTCGACCGTACGTAGACGTCGAGCTGCACGGTGGACCGAAGTTCTGGGTCGTACCAAACGAGTGCGGTATCCCCGTCCACCACGGGCAGCTGCGGATACCGCTTGAACGCGCTCCCCTCGCCGCTGACTGTGAAGGCTCCGCCCTCCGAGGCATCGTAAGCCACGGGCAATCCAGTAATGGCATGCGTGAGCCAGGGATCAGCTCGACCGGTGGCCAGCACAATGGCTCCGCTCTCTCCGTGGCGAGCCAGCCCAGACAGATACGCCGCCTCTTCGGATCGATGCTCGAACGAGGATGCCAATTGCGAGCTCACCAGAATAACCGTCGGAACTAGAACGGAAACGGCGACCGCGTATCGCCCCGGGCGCCAGCGCCATGTCACTCTCTCCGCAACCAGCGCGAGGCTGACGAATACCACTGCAATCAGCAGCAACAGATGCCGCGGTTGTGCATCAGTCCGAAACACCATCGCCAAGAGAATCCACAGCGGCACGATCGCAAGCCAGAGTGTCCGGAGCTCCTTTGACTTCCAACTAACATAGGCGATAAGTATGATCAGCAGGAGTCCAGCAGTGATCCCCGCCCCGTCGACCCAGAACCAGACACTCGGAGGCACTAGGGGAACAAGGAAGTCCGCGCTTAGCCACTCCGGCATCCAGTCACTCCAGCGCTGCTCCGAAGACCATGGGCCAACATGGCGAAGCGACGCTAGCTGGGACGATATACCCACGAATCCGCCGGGAGCATCAGACAAACGCTCGCCGATCGGGACCGCCGAGTTCGGGCCGATAAAGCGAGGCGCCCAATAGGATGTGCCGGCGCGCTGTCCCAAGATCTCGAAGACGATGGCCATGATCGCCAGCGCAGCGACCGTCGACGCCCCAAACAGGCGTCTGCTGGTGACAAATCCGATGAGAGGCAACCAGAGTGCAAGCCACATGAGCGTTGGCTTGTTTGCGATCGCTAGGCCCAACAATAGACCCAGACAAGCACCATGGATCCAGCGGCGAGAGTCGCGTTGCCAGAGCAGGAGCGCCCCGAGCACCAATACCAAACCCAGCGCGTCCGGAAAAGCGCGCAGCGACCAATCGGCATGCAGCGTCGAGATTCCCAAGGCAGTTCCCGCGGCCAGGGCCAACGGCCGGCTTACTTTGCATTGTTCAGCCAGGAGAGCAAGCAGCACTGGTGCCAAGGATGTAACCGCGGCGAGGAGCCAGGCAAAGACGACCAGACCCGGAAGGAATCCCCATACCAGGATGAACGGACTGAGAAGGACGGCCAGCACTCCATCACCGAGTGCCGTGGAGGTGATGACTCCTTGTGAGGCAACGTTGTGCGCTTGATGCAGATACACGCCCGCGTCGCTCGCGGGACTCGTCCAGGGAGCTTGAAGGCCAAGGTTCCGGATGGCTGCTCGGAGGCCAAGGCTGGCCAGGTAGAGCACAGCGAGCGAAAGGACCCAAACCCTCCAGGCAGTGAGCGATCTGGGCATTACCGGGAGGCCGTCGAGCACATGCTGTTCAAGGGCACGGAAGACCCTCGAAGCAGCGGGCCACCAGGGCACGACCGCCACGGCAACGACGAGCACCGCGAGCCTCGCCCAGAAGTCCGTACCAGATTCCGGCACCGGGTCGCTCCCGACGCTCCGGATTACAAGCGCAACCGTGACGGCGGTCAGGGCGACCCCGAGACTCAACCACGCGAGGCGCTCCGCGGGACGCCGGCCGCGGGGTCCGCGCAGGGCGATCAGTCCTAGCCCGGACACCACGCCGAGCGCGAGCGCGCTGGCGGCCAGGCCGGCCGCTCCGAGCGGATATCGATCGCCCACGACCGCGAGGATTTGGGTCGGATAAAGGCGTCGGCCAAGGACGAGGCTCAGATCGATGTGCGGGCCGGTCGGCGTGCCGTTGGAGATCAGTGATCCGGGCAGATAGTCGGTGAGCGAGGTCACCGCGAATACCAGCTGGCGGGCGTTCGCGCCCACGACCGCCTGCACTCGCAACTCACGACCGGCGGAGTTCTCCAGCGGCGCGAAGTCCCAGCGGACCGGTGTGATGCCGCGGCCTAGACCCGGAACCTCCACAATTCCCTCGCGCACGATGCGATTGCCGTCGAAGAGGCGGAACAGCAAATCGAACGCGGCGGTTGGCGCATCCGCGGGTTCCGTGCGCAGGGCCACGCGCAGGTTCGAGAGCAAATTGACGTCGGTCGAGAAGCGTTGCTCGAACGAATCGCCTGGCGCGTAGGGTCCCGCCGCGAAGATGGCCTCGGGCTCGCGCTCGGACACCGGCCCATCCCAGCGCGTCGTCAGGAACACCGCGGCGGCCGCGGCGAGAAGCGCGATCCCGGCGAGCGCCACGAGCACCGGCGACGCAAGGCCGCGCGACATAGCAGCGGCGATGCCGGCGCCGGTGACGTGGAGAGGGCGCGGCGTCAGGTCTCGGCTCGCGTGCGAGCGGCGGAGGCCGGCGTGATCGTCTTCGACGGCACGTATCCCGACTCAGCCTCGACCAGGCGCAGAATGGGGCCGCGGAACGTCAGCACATGCACCTCGCCGGCCGCGTCAATTCCAAAGGAACTCATGGGCCAGATCAGATCCACGATCTCGATCATCCGCCAACCCGCGTCGGCATCGTTGTCGAGCGCCCATACACGCCCGCTGCAGAAGTCGCCGAAGAGGTAGAGGCCGTCCAGGAATGGAATTCGGGCGCCCCGGTACACGACGCCGCCGACGATGGCGCAGCCTTCCTCGCGTCCATAGCTGATGAGCGGCGTCGTCGCATCCTCGAGCT
This sequence comes from Chloroflexota bacterium, assembly GCA_965247475.1. GTDB lineage: Bacteria > Chloroflexota > UBA11872 > UBA11872 > UBA11872. Next base: position 367,524 of record OZ252016.1, on the reverse strand, counting down.
CGCCGCACCGATACTCGGTGACGAGCCGATACGGGGACATGACGTCGTCAATGGCGAGGCAGCCAAAGCCTTCGAATATCGGCCACCCCAGGTTTGCGCCCGCGGCGCCGATCGTCACTTCTTCCTCTCCCCTCTCTCCGACGTCTCCAACCCAGAGGCTGCCATCGTGTGGGTCGAACGCCATCCGCCACGGATTCCGCAAATCGTAGGCCCAGATTTCCGGTCGTGCGTCCGCTATTTCGAGCAGCGGATTGTCATCCGGCACGCGGTATGGCTGTTCAGCCAATGCGCCGCGGACATCAATACGGATGATCTTTCCGTGTAGATTCTCCAGGTTTTGTGGGCATTGAAAGCACAAGGAGTCGCCTATTCCGAGATACAACATACCGTCCGGTCCAAACCGGATCGCCCCGCCCCAGTGGTAGAGCACTTCCTTGGGTCTCGATATGTCCAGGATGGTCAGTTCCTCTTCACGCACCGCGCGTCCATCGACAACGGGAAAGCGTGAAAGCCGCGCCCACGATTCGTCTTGCTCGCTCTCAACCCGCACGGTGTAGTACACGTAGATGAATGGAAACTCACTAAACTCAGGATCAACGGCTGCGCTCAACATGCCGTGCTCGAACCCTTCGGACTCGGTCTTGTCAATCAAGTCGAGAATAGGACGAGGCTCTGATCCGGTGGTGTAGGCCCTGATGGAACCTTCCTTGTCTGCCACCGCCAGGCCTCCGGGCGGCCAGGGGAAGATCTCGGTGGGCTGGCCGAAGGTGACGCCCGGGAATGCCTCCACGAAACTCAGACGATCATACGGAGGGATTGGAGGAGCTCGATATACATATTCCCAGCACTGCGCGTGGCCATCCTCGTTCAGGGCGCAGGTGCTCGTCCATCCGGCGCTTATCGATGTGAAACTCCCGTGCGGTGCGGCTAGTTGGGCGTTGCTTGCCTCGTCCACGTCGCCTCCCCAGCACTTGAGAGCTCCAGTGGGAAGAACTCCACACGTGTGGTCGGAGCCGGCGGTGATCTGCGCAAAAGCCGTTTCCGGAGGGTCGGACTGGCCGGCAGCATTCTCACCTTGGCAAAAGGCTGTGCCGTCGCTTCGCAACGCGCAGGTATGTGCGATGCCAACCGCCAGCACGCGAAACGGCCCGGTGTGTGAATCGGCCCGCCCGTCGTCGTTCCTCCCCCAGCACGCCAGGTCTCCGCCAAGGGTCAAGCCACAACTATGCTCGGCGCCAGCCCCGATGGTTGTGAACGAGACCCCCCGCGGCGGCGTGGCACGTCCGTTGGCGTCCCAGCCCCAACAGAACGCGCCGTCACCGCTAAGCGCGCATACATGGTCCCAGCCGGCATCCACCGCCGAGAACTGACCGTCAGGCGCATCGACCTGCTGGTGCCTGTTCCGTCCCCAACAGGTGATGGTGCCGTCGGTCCTGATTCCGCAGGTGAATCGATACCCGGCCGTGATGTGACGAAACCTATCGTCAGCCGGAACATCCAACTGTCCGTAGTCGTTGCCGCCCCAGCAGAAGACCTCTCCACCCTGTTCCAGAGCGCACCAATGGTTCTCGCCAGCTGCCACCTGTACAAAAGCGGCAGGGTCCGGCGTCGGCGCTGTCTCGGGTGGTGATTCCTGGGTTGGCTCCGGTGGCGCTGTCGGCGTGGGCGATGGGGCCTGGGTTGGCGCTGGTGTCATGGTCGGCGTGGGCGATGGGGTCTGGGTTGGCTCGGGCGGTGCCGTTGTTGGGCGCGGGGCTTGCGTTGGTGTCGGTGTCGCGGTCGGCGTGGGCGATGGGGTTTGGGTTGGCGCCGGTGTCATGGTTGGCGTGGGTGATGGGGTCTGGGTTGGCTCGGGCGGTGCCGTTGTTGGGCGCGGGGCTTGCGTTGGTGTCGGTGTCGCGGTCGGCGTGGGCGATGGGGTCTGGGTTGGGGCCGGTGTCACCGTCGGCGTGGGCGGCATCTCGGTGGGGCTGAGCGTGGGTTCGCGAACAGCCACTCCCTGGCCAGAGGATGACTCGGGCGCTGGGCTGTCCAGGCAGCCAGCGAGCAGCAGCGTTCCCAAGACGAGTGCGGCAAAGAACGGAATAGCGCCTACGCCCCGGCGATGGGGCGCTGCGCCGGCGGCCTCGCGCATCAGAGTCCGGTCCAGTGAACGGGACGATAGGCGTTGGCGGCCGCCAGGTTCAGGCTACCCAATACGCTCACACCCGGTCCTTCCATCTTGTCTGGTGGTGTGTCTCTAGAATGGCTCTACACCAGTCGACCGTCGCGAGGATGGTCCCGACGGAGGCCGTCCCGACGAAGGGCTTGGGGTGGTCGTTGTAAGCGTCAACGAACGCCTCGATGGTCGCCACCAGCTCGGGCGCGCTGCGGGACGGATCGTACCTGCTGGCCCTGACTCTGGCCGGGCTGCCGGAGGGGAGCGGCGACCTGGTAGTGACCCGCGCGGTGCTCCCGGCGAAGGTCAACAGCCGGTCGAAGGAGTCGCGACCCCTCATGTCATTCGAAGCGCGGCCGAGGAATCTCACGGCCACCGGACCGGCACGGGCCTGTCCTGAGCTGGTCCAAGGAATTTCACAGCGCGTCTTGTGAGGGCGCCGGTCTCCAACCGGTGGTTCGCGGGATTCCCCGCCGGAGGTCGCACAGCCGCCGCGCGAGACACCGGTGCTAAACTCGCGCCCCCGCGCGGCGGTGTCCCGCCTCGACGCCGACCGCGACCCCGGAGTCGCCGGCGATGTCCGTGCAGACCTTTCCCGTCGCTCGGCAGGACGAGGCGCTCGAGCACCTTCGCGCCCACGGCTACACGGTCGTGGAGAACGTGCTGGACGCGCACGAGGTCCGCCGCTACCGCGAGCTGCTCGAGGCCCAATTCGAGCGTGAGCGCCGCGAGCCGTTCGACCCGCCGGACGGGGAGCCGGCGCCCGGCGACGACGAACTCGAGGACTTCTTCCGCGAAAGCTACTCAGTCTCGGAGGCCGAGCTCGGGCGCCTCATGCGGCGCGTGCGTCGCTCCCGATCGGAGAATGCCGGCACGACCTGGCCGGTGTCCGCGAGCCAGGTCAACAAGACCTTCTTGCACGTGCCGACGCTGTTCGACCACGACGACTCCCAGCGGCTCTGGGGGCTGGTGGCCAAGGAACCGGCCTTCGCCGATCTCGCCGCACATCCCACCGTCGTCGGCCAGGTCCGCGCCGTGCTCGGCGACGATTGCGTGCTCTCCGACTGCAGCGGCACCACCATCGGACCGCGCACCGCGGGCGGCGCGTGGCATGTGGACGCGCCCTTCGGACAGCTGGAGGAGCCGCTGCCCGACATTCCACTGACCGTGCAGAACGCGTGGGCATTGGTTGACTTCACCGCCGACAACGGCGCCACGCGGGTTGTTCCGGATAGCCACCACACCCGCAAGAAGCCGGTGTGGGGCGAGGCCCAGGATGACGCCGTCACCCTCGAGGCGCCCGCCGGCTCGGTGGCCGTGTGGCTGTCCAACACCTGGCACGCTTCCGGCCCGAACTCGACGGACGCGCACCGCCCCGCCGTGCTCTGCTACTACTCGCGCTCGTGGATCAAGCCGTTCCAGGACTACGTATCCGTGATCGATCCCGACATCGCGCGCACGTTCCCGGCCGAGGTTCGCTACCTGCTCGGGTTCAGCGCGCGAGCCCCGCTGCGGCGCTGATCGTCGGCGCGGTCTCGCCCATCGGTATTCGCAGTGCCCCGCCTGATCGTTCTCGGCAGCGGCTCCCCGGCGCCCAGCACGCGCCGCTGGGGCACCTCGTTCCTGCTCCACACCGGCGTGGAGTGGCTGCTCATCGACTGCGGGCCGGCCACGACCTACAAGCTCTATCACGCCGGCCGCAAGGTCACCGACATCGCACACCTGTTCTTCACCCACCTGCACTCCGATCATGTGTCCGACTACGCGTGCTTCCTGCTGACTCGATTCGACATGGTGACCGGACGCGAGCCGCCGCTGAACGTCTACGGACCCGCGCCCACGAGGCAGATGACCAACCGGCTGATCGGAGAAGACATCGGCGCGTTCTGGCCCGATGTCGTCGCGCGGACCAATCACCCGATGAGCCTGAACGCCTACCGCAATCGCGGCGGCGTCGGCGAGCGCAAGCCGCCCGCGGTTCACGCCCATGACATCGAACCCGGCACGGTCGCGTCGGGACCCAACTGGGAGGTCACCGCGACCGAAGTCGAGCACGCGCAGCCCTACCTCACCTGCCTTGCCTACCGGGTCGAAACGCCCCACGCCTCGATCGTGTTCGGCGGCGACACCCGGCCCTGTGACGCCCTCACCGACCTCGCGCGCGACGCCGATCTGCTCGTCATGGAGTGCACCCGCTTCGAGGCCGATCAGACCGAGGCCTTCGGTTCCGCTGAGACCGCCACCCTGGGCTGCGCCCGGCAGGCGGTCGACGCCGGCGCGAAGCGCCTGCTGGTCAACCACCAGAACCTCTACCTCGACGAGCCCGAGAACACCACCCGCGCCATCGCCGAGATCACCAGCATCTACCACGGCCCGCTGATCTGGGGCGAAGAAGGCCTCGAGGTGGAGGTCTAGTCCCTCGCTCGCCCTGCCCGAGGGCGGCGACCATTGAGAAGCGCGATGCACGGAACGCCTGGCGGCCGGCTAGGCAGCTCATCCACGGGCACTATGGCGTGCCGCTCGCGGCCGTTTGTCGCTTCGCCGTACGCATTGCCTGCCGGGCGGCCTACGCGCTTCAATGCCTCACCCGTTCACCGGCGTGAGATCAAGATAACGGCGGCGGAAATCCGCCGCCCACGACGATAGCTCGGGTTCCGAGTCGAAAGCCGCGACGAGTTCCTCGTAGGTCGCGGATCGCAGAAGTGCTGGAGGATCGCGCAGCTCCGCGCTGAGACCCGCAATCGCCCGTTCGGCGCCGGCGTCTCCCCGGCACGACAGCACCACCACGCGCCCTTCATCAAACTCGTCGGTCGATCGCAGGCTGTGCGCGAGCAGCGCGTTCCGCCAGAGCTGATTCGTCGCTGAAGCGACCAGGCGGCGCTCGGCGCCGGGCTTGAACCCGCTCGCGGGGTCCCTGGCAAGCGCGTCATACCGCTCCGACGTGTAGCGCTTTCGGCTGAACGGTTCGGTGTACTTCGTTTCCACACCCAGGAAGGCGCGGCGCCCCCCGGCGGTTCGGTACCGCACGAACGCATCGAACGCCGTCCGGTCTCCCAGATGCGCGTTGGGGTCGGGCGCCCACTCGACCTCGATTTCCAGAATCTCCTCGATGTTCAGGTCCAGCACCGACCCCAGGCGTCGCGCCGCCGCCGCGGGATGCCTGCGCAGGGCTCCGAACAGGTTGAAGCACAGCGGCATGCTGGAGAGCATGTTGCGCCGGAGGCGGTCGAGGTCTAGCGCGCCCTTCTCCGCAATCACCCGCGGGGCCCTTTCGAGCGCGTACGCCGCGATCTCCTCGTCGAGGAAGTTCAGCCCTGGGTTCTCGGCTACGGCCTCGGCGGGCAGCATGTTCGCGCGCGTGGTCCCGCCACGATCAGCTCCCGGGGGCGTGCGCAGAACGGTCTCGCGATACCACGACTGCAAGCGCCGATACTGAGCCCGCCAGGCCGCATCGCTCTTCACGGCCAGCGACGGGTCGTTCCAGGCCGGTTGAATCGTCACGCCCGGCGATTCAGAAGAAGCCATCTGATGTTCCTTGTGCGAGTGCTACCTATATCTATAACGGCGAGGCGGCCAAGAGATTAAGGAGTCGGGCACCCTTTTGCGCGCTGGCTACCAGCGCGCGCTCTTCGGGACTCAGCCGCCGACGGCCAGATAGCGCAGCCATACCCAGATCGTGGACGCCACCCCTAACCGCCCCGCGTGAGCCGATCGTCGAGGAAGCCCTCCAGCACCAAACGACGACGCGCCGCCTCCGGCATGCTCAACCCGTCAATCGCCGCGCACCTGGCCAGCAGGCGCTCACGGTCATAGTCGAAGCGCTCAATCCCAATATGGAGATGTCCGTCCCTCTCACTGATCACCAGGAAGCTCCTCTGACTGTCGTCGTCGGGGACTGATGGATCGTCCGCACATCGGTTCACCACGCGCCCCTCGGCGTTGCGGAAGCGGCACAGCGGCGCCGACACCGATCCGCTGTTCGCCAGCCGCGCCCCGCGGCGTTCCAGCACGAACGGATAGTGCGTGTGGCCGATCAGGGTCAGGTCAACGCCTGGGTCGCCAAAGATATCCATGAGCTTGCCCGGCGACAGCCGGTAGTTCGTGTAGCGGTCGTCCTTCGAGTTCTGGTGCCCGTGCAGCATCCGAATCGTGTGCCCGCGCCACCGGATCAGCAGCGCGTCGGGCAGATGCTCGACGAATCGCAGCTGCCGATCGTCAAGCTGCTCGTACGCCGCCAGCTCCCCGTCGGCCGCCCACTGTCCGTCGGGCTCGTCGCATGTCTGCCCGCGCAAGTACCGGAACACGCGGCTGTCGTGATTCCCGCGCGTTGTACGGCCAGGCGCATGCCGGGCGGTCCAGTCAACCGCATACACGGGATCGATGCCGCCCTCGAACAGGTCGCCGTTGACGAAGATTTGGAAGCGCTCGGCAATTTCCGCCAGCCGAGCGTCGAGCGCCTCGATCGGCTCGCGCGATGAGTGCAGATCGCTGACCACGACGAGCCGATCGATCGACGCGTCCACGTCCACCGGCGTGGTCGCCAATGGCCAGGTGCGAGGCTCGTCGGGGCGCCAGGGAATCCGAGCTGGCTCGACTTTGCGCGTGGATCTATCGACCCTGTCCGCGTGTGATATGCGTGCTATGTCGACCCCTTCTCGCTCCACCGCCGGGCCTGCGTACCTCGCCGCCGATCACTCGCTTGGTACCAAGACGACCGCCTCGCACTGCGGAGCACTTCAGTCGCCGTCGAACGCCATACCCACCGGCGCGGGGCGACCCGGCCTAGGCGCGCGCCGCCCCCACGTCATTCTCAGGAGCGCGAATCGCGACGAAGAATCCCGACGCTTGCCGCGTCGCCTGGGCTGTGTGGTCCGGGCGGCGGATCCCATGCTGCACGGGGCCCTCACCGAGCCGACCCCGAACTTGCTCGACCCGGCTCCGCTAGCCAGGCGGCGAGTAGTCGACCCCGCCGGCGCCGTGGATCGCGTCCAACCCTTCCTCGGCCGTCATCAGCACCGTCGTCTTCGACTTCGCCAAACCGCCACCGGCCGCGACCGCGATCAGGACCTCGGCGATCGTGCCGTTGTCCGGGGCCTCGGCGATCACCACGGCGTCCCATTCGCCGAACGCGTAGAAGAAGGACACCAACCGCCCGCCGGCCGCCTCGAGCAAGTCACTGACGAGCTTCGTTCGGTCTTGCGGATTGGCGATCTGCGCCTTCCACCACTCGGGGGTATACGACACTTGGTTCATGTAATACGGCATCTGATTCCCCGCTCGATCTCCGTCATCGGTAGAGCGTAGCACCGCCATCTGGCCAGGCTGCGCGTCGGCCCGGGAGCACGGGAATCGCGGCTGACGACGCCAGGGCGGCCTGTCTTGTCGGTGGTGCAGCCCATGCCGCGCGCAGCATGGGCTGCCCGCGTGGGCAGCGTCCAGAGACGGTGTGGAAACCCGTGGTCGTTCGCGTCTTGTACGGTACCACGATGGCCGGTTACAGTTGTCACCGATCCGTGGACCCCCCTGCTGACTACTCCAAGTGAACGCTGCGCAACTGGCCGACCGCCTGTCCAGGGACCCGAGCGTCGCGCCGCAGATCAGCGGCTGGAGGGTCCGGCCGGCGCGCGAGGCCCGCTACGCCGAGTGGCCCGACCGGATCGCGCCGCAATTGCGCGAGGCGCTGGCGCAGCGCCGGGCCCACCGCCTCTACACCCATCAGACCGAGGCCGTCGAGCGCATCCTGGACGGCCAGGACGTCTGCATCGTCACCGGCACGGCCAGCGGCAAGACGCTCTGCTACAACCTGCCGGTCGTTCAGGCGATCCTCAGCGACCCGCGCTCGCGCGCCATCTACCTCTTCCCCACCAAGGCGCTGGCGCAGGATCAGCTCGACGAGCTCTACGCGTTGGTCCAGGCCGCCGAGGCCGACATCAAGACCTTCACCTACGACGGCGACACCGCCACCAGCGCGCGTCGGGCAGTTCGCCAGGCCGGGCACATCGTCATCACCAACCCTGACATGCTCCACCAAGGCATCCTGCCGCACCACACCGCCTGGGTCCGGCTGTTCGAGAACCTGAAGTACGTCGTCATCGACGAGCTCCACATCTATCGCGGTATCTTCGGCAGCCACCTGGCCAACGTGCTCCGACGGCTGCTGCGGGTGGCCGACTTCTACGGTTCGCGACCCCAGATCATCTGCTGTTCAGCCACGATCGCGAACCCCAAGCAGCTCGGCGACAAGCTCACCGGACGCGACCTGACGGTCATTGACGACGACGGCTCGCCGCGCGGCGAGAAGCATCTGGTTTTCTACAACCCGCCGGTCGTCAACGCCGAGCTGGGTCTACGCGCCTCGGCGATCGACGCCTCCGCCGCAATCGCGCGCCTGCTGCTGGGCAACGATATCCAGTCGATCGTCTTCGCCCGCAGCCGCACCGCGACCGAGCTGCTGCTGTCGAAGATCCGCGGCGGACCCAACCTCGGGCAGAGGGAGGTTCGCGGCTACCGCGGCGGCTACCTGCCCTCCGAGCGACGCGAGATCGAGTCCGGCCTGCGCGACGGCACGGTCCGGTCGGTGGTCGCCACCAACGCCCTCGAGCTCGGCGTCGATATCGGCGAGATGCAGGCGGTCGTCCTGTGCGGCTATCCCGGTTCGATGGCCAGCTTCTGGCAGCAGGTCGGACGCGCCGGCCGGCGCGAGGAGACCTCGTTGGCCGTCTACGTGGCGGGCTCGAACCCGCTCGACCAGTTCTTCGTCCGCAACCCCGACTTCCTGTTCGACTCGCCGGTCGAGAGCGGCTTGATCAACGCCAACAACCTCTACGTCTACACCAGCCATCTCAAATGCGCCGCGTTCGAGCTGCCGTTCACCGAGACCGAGGAGTTCGGCGCCTCTGGCACGCAGGCGGCGCTGGGCATGCTCCAGGAGTCCGGCGTCGTCCACAAGGCCGCCGGGTCGTATCACTGGTCGAGCGAGGACTACCCGGCGCAGTTCGTCAGCCTTCGCACCGGCACGCTCGACAACGTGGTGATCGTGGACGAGACGGCGCAGCCGCGCGTGATTGGGCAGGTCGACCGTTTCTCCGCGCCGACCCGTGTGCACCAGGACGCGATCTACTTGCACGACGCCCGCCAGTACCACGTCACCCGGCTCGACTGGAAGCAGGGCAAGGCGTACGTCCGCGAAGTCTCGGTGGGGCACTACACGGTCGCCAACGTGGACGTGAAGATCGCGGTGCTGGATGACTTCGAGCGCCGCGACGAAGCGGCACTGGGACGCTCCTGGGGCGACGTGCGGGTGACCGCCGTGCCGACGATCTACAAGAAGCTGCGGGTCAGCGACGACGACAACATCGGCTGGGGCACCATCGATCTGCCGCAACAGGAGATGCACACGGCCGCCTGCTGGATCTGGATGCGCGACGAGTTGACCGAGGCGCTGGGTCGCGACGACACGGAGGCCGGCCTGCGGGGCGCCTCGTACGTGCTCCCGAACGTCGCGGCGCTGCGCCTGATGTGCGATTCACGCGATCTCGGCGTCGTGCGCGAGATCAAATCGCCCTTCACCGGCGCGCCCACGTTGTACTTGTACGACCGCTATCCGGGCGGCGTGGGCCTGGCCGAGCGGCTCTACGACATCTACGACCAGGTTCTGGAGGCGGCCGCGACGCTGGTCGAACAGTGCGAGTGCACCGAGGGCTGTCCGTCGTGCGTCGGCCCGCCGATCGCGCCGGGCGCGGGCGCCCGACGCGCCACGCTCGAGGTCCTGCGTCGGTTGGTGCCCGCCGCGGTGTCGGCCTAGCCGCACGCCGCGAGAGCCGACGTTGAACGGACACGCGCCCCCAATGCTCGCGGCATTGACGAGGTCAGAGTCCCGATGACTGCCCAACGCTCCCGATGCCACTAGTGCGGATCGGTCGATGACATCGCAGGCCGGCGGCGTGCAGTGGGACCGTCCGTGGGACCCGCTCGAGCCGTCCCATGGCGAGCCGCCTCCCACCGACACGCCGCTGGGCGCCGTCGCGCTCGACGAGGCGCTCGCTGGCGAGCTGGTCGAGTCCGACCGGGGTGCGTTCCTCCGGGTCATGAACGCCCAGGACATCGATGTGGCGCGGAGCGACCGCGCGTCCGACGACTCCGGGCGCCGCGCGCTGGCGGTCGCCTTCAACGATCCGGAAGCGCGGGAGTTCGATCTCCATCGCGCCGTCGTCATCGATGTCGAGACCACCGGCCTGGCAGGCGGCACCGGCACCTACGCGTTCCTGATCGGCTGCGGCTGGGTCGAGGACGGCGCGCTGCGGGTCGAGCAGTACTTCATGCGCGACCAGGCCGACGAGCCCGCGCTGCTCGCGCACCTGGCCGAGCAGCTCCGTCGCTTCGACTGGGTGGTCACTTTCAACGGGGCCTCGTTCGACATTCCTCTGCTCGAGACGCGCTTCATCATGAATCGCATGCGCGCGGGCATCGGTGCGCGCGGATCGCTCGACGTTCTGCAGGCCGCCCGGCGCCTCTGGCGCTTCCTGTTGCCCGACCGCAGCCTTGCGGCGCTCGAGCGGGACCTGCTCGGCGAGTGGCGCCGCGGCGACGTGCCCGGCGACCTGATCCCGCACATCTACTTCCACTTCTTGCGAACCGGTGACGCCCGCCGCCTCCCGGCCGTGTTCGAGCACAACCGCCGCGATATCGTCACCACGGTCAGGCTGCTCGATCGCGCCCGCCGGACCTGCCGCGACTGGCGCGACCCCGAGCGTCACCCCGCCGAGGTGCTCGGGGCGGCCCGCGCCTTTCAACTCGCGGCCGATCAAGCCACCGCGGCGGAGGCATTTGCCCGCGCGCTCCGGCTCGGCCTCGAGGGCGATCTGCGCGCGTATGCCCACACCCGCCTCAGCCTGCACCACAAGCGCGCCGGCGCCTGGGGCGAAGCGGCCGGCATTTGGCGCGCGATGGTCGCGAATGAGGACCGCACCGGCCTCTGGGCGCTGGTCGAGCTGGCCAAGTTCCACGAGCACCGTCGCCGTGACTTCCCCGGTGCGCTGGTGGCCACACGCCGCGGCCTGGCGCTCACCGATGCGCTGGGCACGCCCCTGCCGGCCGAGCTTCGCCGGCCGGCGCTCGACCACCGCCTACGGCGTCTGGAACGAAGGCTCGCCTCGTCTAGAACGATCGCCGTGCGCTAGTCGGACACAGCGGCTCGCGAGACCGGCGCGGCCGCGAATCAGGCCGTCCCGCGCCTGCCGGTCTTGTAGCGGCGGCCCGCACCGCTACAGCGCCTCGGGCACCTCCGGCGCCGGACGCGAGCGAAGCATGCGCCAGACCTGCCACGCGTAGTGCAAGCCCGAGGCCAGCGTCAGGGTCAGCGCAATCACCACCAGGAACCACGCGCCCGCGCTGCGCTCCCACATCAGGCCGTTGAGCGCGATGTACTGCCACACCATCTTCTGCTTGCCCAGGCGCCCGGCCCCAATCGCGACCCCCTGCAGCCCAGCGTACGACCGCAGGCCCATCACCACGAACTCGCGTCCGACCAGCGTCAGTGCCAGCCAGGCCGGCATCCAGGACAGCTCGACCATGACGAACAACACCGCCGCCACCACCAGCTTGTCGCCGACCAGATCGAGGAAGATCCCCAGCTGCGACCCGGACCGAAACCGCCGGGCCAGCACACCGTCCAGCATGTCGCTCACGCCAGCGGCCGCGAACACGAATCCGGCAGTCTGATTCGAGAAGCCCCAGTCCCAGAACAACAGCCATACCAGCACCGGGATGGAGAGCACCCGTCCGAGCGTGAGGTAGTCCGGCAGGCGTGTCAGCCACCGCGGACTCGAGAGACTGACCGGGGAGGTCGCTTCGACCCCCGCGCGCGGCCCTTGGTCCGCCTCAACCTGCCTCACGCTACGGCGCCGTCGCTCGCGGAATCGCCGGCTCGGCCTCCGGCGCCGCAACCTGCCAGGTGCGGTCAACCTGCGCATCGTCAGCACCGATCACGCCTTGCGACTCCCCGTCGATCACAACCTCCAGCGCCGCTCCGGGCATCGCACGTACGCTGATCGACTCGATGGGAGTCCACGATCTGCGTTCGCCCGCCTGGATCTCACCCGCGAGCATCTCGTTCCCGTCGACGATGACTGTCAGCTCGACATCTCGGACGGCCACGAGCTCGATCGAGGTTCCTGGTGCGAGCGCATCCGTCGACTGAGCGGCGTCGGCGGCGGGCGCCGGTCCTGCCGCGCTGGGCTCGGCGGATCGGGTGAGCAGCAGGACGGCCACGACGACGGCGATCGCGACCGCGGCTAGCACCACGCCTACGTGCACGGCGCCAAGGCCGGGCCGCGCCGCGCCCGGTTGCGCGCGCAGGTCGTACTGGGCCTCGCCCAGCTGCGCGGCGTGGGCCGCCAGCAGCGGCTCCGCGGGCACTTTCAGGATATCGGCGTAGATGCGGATGAACCCGCGCGCGAATGGAAGCCCCGGCAGCGCGGTCACGTCGTCCGATTCCAGCGAGAGCAAGTGCTCCCGCGGGATATGCGTGAGCGCCGCCGCCTCCTCCACCGTCAGCCGGGCGTGCTCACGCGCCGCCCGCAGCTGTTCGCCCAATGTGGCCATCGTCGATTATGACTCGCAACTTGAGACGTTCCGGCGTTGACCGCGCCAACCTAGCCGCGGTCGATCCTGAATCCGGGCTGAGCCTGGAGCTGGATACCGATCTGGCCGAGCACGGCCGCCCCGTTCACACTGCCGACGAAGCGGTTGAGCAGCGCCGGCATCTGCTCGCGGAACAACTGGATCACCGCCACCTGATTCGCACGGCCCTGCTCGCGCTCCAATAGCTCGAGCTGCTCCCGCACGAACAGCGCGAGCCCGATCTCCAGAAGCTGCGAGACGTTGGCATCTACGACCTCGGGCGGTCCCACCTGTACTGCGAACGACTTCAAATCGGTGACGTCATATCGAAAGTCCACCTCGAGCGTCTCCGCCTGCGCGATGCCCGGGAACGCGGTCCGCGCCGGCGCGCTGCGATTGGTCAGGCGTAGCAGCGCACGGTCGGTCAGGGGTCGCGGCCAGGCCCAGTAGACGCCCTCACGATCGACGACGCTGATCGCGTCGCCCGCGGACGCCGGCGCTTCGAGTCCGCGTCCGAGCGACAGAACCGCTCCGCCGTTCGGGAAGACCACCGCCTCATTGGGCAGCAGATACAGGGCGTCGTCTTCCCCGATCAGGAACACGCCGGCGGCCAGAAACGCCGCCGCCGCCGCCAGCACGCCCGCGAGCACCCCGATGGCCTCGGGCATCGGCACGCGGGTCCGCACCCGCCGGGCCGCATCGTACGGCGCGAGCACTTCCGCGATCGAAACCGCTCGCCTCCGCGCCCGCAGACCCGGAATCAGTCGCCGTGACGGCGCGGCCGCCCATCGAAACCGGGCGCCAGCGTCGGCCGCGAACGCCCGCACCGATCCGACTCCGTGCCCGGCCGCGAGCCGGCGAAGCTGCTCAAAGCGATCGGCCAGGCGCCGCGCGCGCTCGCCCGTCGCCTGCGGATTGCCGCGTAACAGATCGCGAATCTCGCCCAGCGTGTCGCCCGACTGGGTCAGGAACGACCCGAGGTCCGCGCGCGTCGTCAGCTCCGCGCGAGCGAGCTCGCGGGGAGCGGTCCGCGGGCTGGGTGCCGTCGCGGCCGATCGATGTGCCCGGCGGATCAGCCAGACCGATGGAATCAGCGTCACAACCACCGCCAGCGGCAGCCCGCCCACCGTCGCGCCCGCGGTGCCGATGAAGTCTCCGACCGGGCCGCCGATCCCCGGGATCGCCGCAACCCACACGCCGATCAATCCCAGCAGCGTGCCAACCAGGAACGGGAACCCGGCGACCAGCGCGTAGCTGAACCAGCGGCGTGCGCGCGCCTTCCGCGCCGTCGCTCGCAGCCGGCGAAGCGCGCCGGCTTCGACCGCAACCACGCCCGGGGCGTTCGCCGATTCCGTCGCCGGCCGGAAGGTCCGGATCAGACGTCGTCCGTCGAGCAGCGCCGCCGTTAGGGCACGACGGTCGTGCGCGTAGATAGTCCCGCCCCCGAAGTCGGCCGGAAGCGGCGCGTATTCGATCTCGACGGCATTCGCCGCACCGGCCTGGCCCGACCCGCGCTCGTGGGTCGGCGCTTCGGGCAGCGGGCGCTCGCCGGACATCTATTCGGCCATGCCCCGGAAGCCGGACAGCGACTGAGCGATCATCGCGCTGGTCGTCGCGGCCAGAACCTCGGCGCGCGTCGCCTCGACCAGACCCACCGAAATGGCCGTCAAGCCAAGCGCACCCCGCATGCTCGCCGCCGCCGCGGCGGTGGAGAGCGGCGGGCTCGCGGTTCCCGCATGCCGGAGCACGCGCTCGGCCACCACCGTGAGCCCGGCGCGGTGCCGCTCACGCGCGTCGGCGATGTGCGGACGGAACCCCCGCGAGCGAAGGTCCGCGACCAGCGCCGCCGCCCGAGCCGCGTCCGGCGGCTCGGACCCAGGCGCACCGTCGCGTCCGGCGCTGGCGATGGATTCGTCGTGCAAGATCATCGCCAGTCCCAGCCGGTCCGCAGCGCCGCCGCCGTCGCGCACGTCCAGCGCCACCGTGGGCGCGAACTCGAAGATCGATCGCTCGAGCGGCGACCAGATCTCCGGACGCACGGGCGAGTGTGCCAGGCCCAGAGCGCCTTCGAGCCCGCGTTTCAGCGGAAGCGGCTGGAACTCCGCGCCCTCATCACCCGGCTCGACCATGTGGATCAGCAGCGCCACTCGCGCCAGCATCCGCGCGCGATCGCCGGTCCGCGCACCGAACGCGCGCATCAGCGAACGGCTCAGCGCGAGGACAGGTCGGCTCAGCACCATCGGCGCCATGTCGATGGCAATACGAACCTCCGCGTCCGGATCGCCGGTGGTGAGACGCATGATCCGGGCGGAGCGCGCGCCCGAGTACTCGCCCTCGTAGAGGGTCTCCGACGTGTAGGCCTGCGCCGCTCCGCCGGCGAGCTCGCGCCAGGAGGCATCGTCAAGCAGGTCTACGAAGCGGTCCCGATCGAGCGGGATCTCGACGTACAGGGCCTCGGTGTCGATCACGGGAGTGGAGGATCGGGCGGGTCGGGCACGGCCGTCCCTTCATGGGGCGCGTCGGCGGCCGCCGGGTCGAGGGTATCCAGGTCGTCGCCCGCCGGCCGTTCGACGGGCGGCCACCTGGATGGGTCGTGCAGCGCGCTGCTCGCCACCCACCAGCCCGTGTCCGGATGCGGCGCCGTGGGTGATGCGCCCCGCGCCAACTCCCCGTACACCGCGGCGACATCGGTCAGATCGATGGCGCGGGCGGCCGATTCCGCCGCCGCATACCCGATGCGTTCGTCAGGCGCGTTCGCGATCAGTCGATGCATCTCGGACAGGCCGGTGTGCGGCTCGGCCGTGACCTCCACCGGCGACCGCGGCGCGTACGCCGGCGCCGCCGTGCGCGCACCGAGCCCGAGCAGGCCGGCCAGCCAGCGACGCCCGGCCAGGAGCCACGCACCCGCCAGCGCCGGCACCCAATGCCCACCGGACAGCACCAGCAGGACGGCGCCGAGCCCGATCGAGCGCCAGTGCCGCCGGAAGAGCCCGAGGAGCCCGTTGTCACTCGTCACGTCTGGCGGAGCGCCCTGTCGGCGGTCGTATTCGATCACGAGCGTGGCCGGTCGCCGCGCCAGCTCGGCCGAGAACCGATGATCGCCCGGATGCACGACGGCGATCCGCCAGCCCCAGAAACGAGGGTCGCGCATGGCGGCGGCCGCCGTGACCCGACGCGTGGACCGGTCGGCGCGCAAGACGTAGCCCGCCCGCGTCGGGACGGCCCAGCAGACGAGGTTGGTCATTGGACGTCGATCGGCAGCGATGTCATGGCGCCCGCCGGCGCGTCTCCGACCAGCGCATGCAAGAGGCGCGCGCGGCGCCCCAACGGCGGCGGCTCCGAGGCCGCCCGCAAGGTTCGATAGAAGTCGCGGCCCGCCCGCCAGTGAACGACGCTGTCGGCGGTGTGCTCCAGCGCGCCGAGGTCCCGGGCAGACGCGCCGCGGTCAACTGTGCGCCAGATATCCCGCGCGTATGCCAGGCTCTCACCCTCCCGGCCTTCCGGCGACGTGTCCAGGATCACCCCGTCGCGCAGGAGCCGCTCGCCGCGCCGGACAAGCCCGCGCCACATGAAAGCTCGCAGCGCGCTCAGGCCGGCGACAAAGAACCCGAACGGCAGCGCCCACCCGATCAGGAAGTGGACGCTCGACGGATTGATGATCATGAACGCCACCAGCAGCCCCAGGATCGAGAGCTCAATCGCCGCAAGCGCGGCCTGCCGGCGCCACGCCCGGCCGGCCGTCGCGGCGCGCGCCGCGTACTCGAACAAGTTCGCCTCGAATCGCGAGCGCAGCAGCGCGAGCTCGCCGCCCGAGAGGTCTCGCGGACCGTACGCGGCGATCTGAATCGGCCCATCCGCGGCGTCGATCCGGCGATAGTCCGCATCGACGAACACGCTCACGCCACGATCCGTCGGCACGACGAACGCGTCGATCGACTGCGGGGTGGATTCTGGCCCGCTGGCGGAGATAATGGGCTCCCGGGAGCGTAGCCGAACCGAGGGAGCGCCCGGCTCGCAGTGCCGGAAAGTATATCAGTGACCAAGTTTGGGGCTCGTCCCAAGGCGGCCCACACTCAAGGACCAGCGCCCTGCGCCACAGCCCGCACCAACGCACTGGAGGCTCCGTGTCCGATTTCGACGTGATCGTGATCGGCGCGGGTCATGCGGGCTGCGAGGCCGCGCTGGCCGCGGCCCGCATGGGCGCTCGAACGCTGCTCGTCACCGCGCGCCTGGACACGGTCGCGCGCATGCCCTGCAACCCGTCGATCGGCGGCCCCGCCAAGGGCAACCTGGTCCGCGAGATCGACGCGCTCGGCGGCGAGATGGGACGTGCCGCGGATCGCACGTTCATTCAGATCCGCGAGCTCAACACCGGCAAGGGACCCGCCGTACGTGCGCTCCGCGTCCAGAGCGACAAGCAGCTGTATGGCGAGGGCATGACCGCCGTGCTGGCCGGGCAGCCGGGTCTCGAGCTGCGCGCCGCGCACGTGACTTCGCTCCTGTGGGAGGGCGGCGAAGCGGACCAGCACGCGCGCTGGCGCGTCGCAGGCGTCCGCACCGACCGGGGCCTGTTCCGGGCGGCCGCCACCGTGCTGACAACCGGCACGTTCTTGCATGGCCGCCTGATCACCGGCGACGAGATCACGCCCGGCGGCCGCGCCGGCGAGGCGCCGGCCACCGAGCTCGCCGACGACCTCCGCGCCGCCGGATTCGAGCTCGGACGTCTGAAGACGGGCACGCCGCCGCGCTTGCTGGCGGATTCAATCGACTTCGGCCAGACCGAGCTGCAGCCCGGGTCCGAGGTTCCGCTCGCGTTCAGCTTCGATCCCGTCCCCGACGCCGAGGTCCGCGAGCTCGAACCCGATCCCGTGTATCCGTCGGTTCCGCCCCGAACATGGCGGCGGCAGATGCCGTGCTACCGCGTCGCCACCAACCCGCGGACGCACGACACCATCCGCGCCAACCTCCATCGCGCGCCCATGTTCAACGGCACGATCGAGTCGGTCGGGCCGCGCTACTGCCCGTCGATCGAGGACAAGATCGTCCGGTTCGCCGACAAGGACTCGCACTCGCTCTTCCTCGAGCCGGAGGGCTTTCGCACGCACGAGGTCTACCTGCAAGGCGCCAATACCAGCCTCCCGGCCGACGTTCAGGTCGCGATGGTGCGCAGCATCCCGGCGCTGCGGAACGCGGAGTTGGTCCGGATCGGGTACGCGGTGGAATACGACTTCGTGCACCCACGCCAGCTGCGCCGGTCGCTGGAGACGCGGCCGGCGGCTGGGCTGTTCCTGGCCGGCCAGATCAACGGCACCACCGGATATGAGGAGGCCGCCGCGCAGGGAATCGTGGCGGGCATCAACGCCGCCTGCGCCGTGCAGGGCCGCGAGCCGCTGATCCTCGACCGGTCGAGGGCCTACATCGGCGTGATGATCGACGATCTGATCAGCAGCGAGCTCACCGAGCCGTACCGGCTGCACACCTCGCGCGCGGAGTACCGGCTATTGCTCCGTCAGGACAGCGCCGACCTGCGCCTCACCCCGATCGGGCACGCGCTCGGCCTGGCATCGGACGCCAGACTGCGCCGGGTCGAGCGCAAGCGTCGCGAGACCGCGGAGACCGTTCGCTGGCTCCGCCAGGTTCGCATCCCCGCGACCGCCGGCGTGAACGCGCGGCTCCGCGCCGTCGGAAGCCGCGCGCTCACCCGTCCGTTCTCCGGGCTCGACCTGCTCAAGCGGCCCGACGTCACCTGCGCGCTCATCGCCGAGCTCGCCGGCGAGCCGGCCCCTTCGGCCGCGGTTGCGGAGAATGTCGAGTTCGACGTGAAGTACGAGGGCTACGTCCGGCAGCAACGCGCCCAGGTGGAGCAGGCCAGGGCCATGGAGCATGCCGGGATCCCCGGCGATCTGAACTTCCACGACCTCCACGGGCTGCGAACCGAAGCGCGCCAGCGCCTCGACCGCTTTCGCCCCGCCACCGTGGGCCTGGCGTCCCGGCTCGAGGGCGTCACGCCCGCCGACATCGCCGTGCTGCTGGTGCACCTCAAGCGCCTTCGCGCCGCGGTACCCGCCTAGCCGCTGCCGTTCGCCTCATCGCGCCCGTCCGCCAGGCGCGCCAGCCGCAGCAGTTCCACGTCGTCGTCCATCCGCATCACGATCACGCCCGCGGCCGGGCGCTTGAGCGGCCGCACGTCCTTCAGCCCGCAGCGGATCACCTGGCCGTCGGACGACACCAGCGCGATCTCCTCGTGTGCGCTGAGCAGCGTCCGACCGTCCGAGACGGCGCCCGTCTTGTCGGTCTGATTGATCGCCTTCAGGCCCAGCCCGCCGCGGCCCTGACCGCGGAACTCCGCGACTGCCATCTTCTTGCCGTACCCGTTCCGCGTCACGACCAGCACGTAGTCCTCGTCGCCGGCCAGGTCCATGGCCGCGACCTCGTCGCCCTTCGCCAGCTTGATCGCGCGGACCCCGCCGCTGGTGCGCCCGCTCACCCGGATCGAATCGAGCGCGAAGCGGATCGCCTGTCCGCCGCGAGTGAAGAACAGCACGCTGGTCTCGGTGGTCGCGAGCCGTACCCAGGCCAGCTCGTCGCCCGCGTCGATGTCCATGGCCAGCAGTCCCGTGCTCCGCACCGTGACGAACTGCGTGAGCGCGCTGCGCTTGACCTCACCCTGCCGCGTCCCGAACACCAGGTAGTCGCCCGCCTCGAAGTTCTCGACCGCCAGCACGGCCGTCGCCAGCTCGCCGGTCTCGATCGGCAGCAGGTTGATCAAGTTGTGGCCGAGCGCGTCGCGGCCTTGCTCCGGCAGCTCGTAGGCCCGCAATCGGTAGACCTTGCCGCGGTTGGTGAAGAAGAGCAGATGGTCGTGCGTGTTGGCGACCAGAAAGTGCTCCACCACGCCGCCGGTCTTGCTACGGAATCCGCGGATACCCTTCCCGCCGCGTCCCTGGCGCCGGTAGGAGTTGGCCGGCACCCGCTTCACGTAGCCGTTCGACGACATCGTGACCAGGCAATCCTGATCCGCGATCAGGTCTTCCTCGGAGAAATCGCCGCTCGCGTCCGGCTGGATCTCAGTGCGCCGCGCATCGCCGAACTTCTCCACAATCGCGCGCGTCTCGTCGCGAATGATCCCGAGGATCAACGATTCATCCGCCAGGATGCCGGTGAGCTCTTTGATCAGCGCGCGGACTTCCTTGAGCTCATTCAGGATCTCCGTGCGCGCCAGCCGGACCAGGCGCCGGAGTTGCATGTCGAGAATCGCGTTCGCCTGGGTCTCCGAGAGCTTGAACCGGCTCACTAACTGGTCGCGCGCGGTTTGCGTGTCCGCCGACCCGCGGATCAGCTTGATCACCGCGTCCAGGTTGTCGAGCGCGATCCTGTAGCCCTCCAGCAGGTGCTCGCGCGCCCGAGCCTTCTTGAGGTCGAACTCCGTCCGGCGCCGCACCACGTCTTGCCGGTGCTGTAGGAACGCCTCCACGAGCCGGCGCAGCGTCAGCTGTTCGGGCTGTCCGTCGACCAGCGCGAGCATGTTCACGCTGAAGGTGGTCTGCAGCACGGTGTGCTTGTAGAGCTGATTGAGCACGGCCGCCGGCCGGGCATCCCGCTTGAGCTCGATCACGACCCGCATGCCGTGGCGGTCCGACTCGTCGCGAATGTCGCTGATTCCCTCGATTGTCTTGCCGCGCACCAGATGGGCGATCTTCTCCACCAGATTCGCCTTGTTGACCATGTACGGCAGCTCCGACACCACCAATGCCTCGCGCTCGCCGCGCACCTCCTCGTGCTTGACCTGCGCCCGAACCAGCACGCGCCCGCGACCCGTCTGGTAGGCGGCCCGGATGCCTTCGCTGCCGAGAATGATGGCGGCGGTTGGGAAGTCCGGACCGCGCACGAACGCCATCAGGTCCTCGGTCGTCGCTTCCGGGTATTCGATCAGATGCGCGATCGCGCGCGCGACCTCGCGCAGGTTGTGCGGCGGCATGCTGGTGGCCATGCCCACCGCGATGCCAGTGGCCCCGTTGATCAGCAGGTTGGGGACCACCGCCGGCAGCACCTCGGGCATATCGGCGCTTCCATCGAAGTTACTCACGAAGCGGACCGTGTCCCGATCGATGTCCTGGAGCATCGAGGCCGCGATCGGCGCCAACCGCGTTTCGGTGTACCGCATCGCCGCCGGCGGATCGCCGTCCACCGACCCGAAGTTGCCCTGTGGGTCAACCAGCGGATAGCGCAACGAGAACGGCTGCGCCATGCGCACCAGCGCGTCGTAGAGCGCCGTATCGCCGTGCGGGTGGTACTTCCCCATCGTCTCCCCGACCACCCGCGCCGACTTCCGGTAGCTGGCGGTGGGCGAGGCGCCCAGCTCGTCCATCGCGAACAGCAGGCGTCGTTGCACCGGCTTGAGCCCGTCGCGCACGTCCGGGATCGCCCGCGCCACGATGGTGCTCATGGCGTAGTCGATGTAGGAGGTCTCCATCTCCTCGGCGAGCTCGACTGGCGTGACGTCCGGCGCTTCGTCCAAAACCTGCTCCCTTATCCGCGGCGGCCGGTCGTTTCCGGCTCGCCGGCGACGAATTCACCGCTGGCGCCGCCCGACTTGCGCATCAGCCGCACATCCTCCAGCGACATGCCGCGATCCACCGCCTTGCACATGTCGTAGACGGTCAGACCCGCCACGCTCACGGCTGTCAGCGCCTCCATCTCCACGCCCGTCTTGCCGGTCGTGCGCACGGTCGCTTCGATCAGCAGCCCGGGGGGCGTGTCCGCGGGTGTGATCTCCACCTCGATGGAGCTCAGCGGCAGCGGGTGGCACAGCGGGATCAGCTCGGGCGTCCGCTTGGCCGCCATGATCCCGGCCAGTCGCGCGGCCCCGATCACGTCGCCCTTCGCGAGCGCCGTGGGCCCGCCGTCGATCTGCGACTGGATCAGCGCCAGCGTCTCCGGTGCCATGACCACGCGGCCGGAGGCCACCGCGACGCGCTCGGTGTTGGGCTTGTGGCCCACGTCGACCATGCGAGCCGCGCCCTTCGCGTCGAAATGCGTCAGCCGCATGGAGTCGTTGGTGAGGCCCTTGGAATCGCGCCCTACGATGGCCGCCGGGCAGCTATCCAATTCTAGCAATTCGGCCCAGATCACACCGCAGACCGCTCGAAATGCAGATCATCATGCTCCGCTGCGGCCAGAGCCTTAACAGAAGCAATTGGCGAGATCGTCCAAAAAATATGAAGCATCATTCAGTGAATGATGCTTCACAAACAGCATCCGGTAGTCGGGCGCCGGGGCCGCCGGGATCACCCCGGCTACACTCCGTGCTGTCCACGCACCGTCGCCGCTCGGAATCGATCGTTCGTGCCGCCGTCCCGCCACGTGGATCCGTCCCAGCCGCCCGACGCATGGTGGCGCCGGCTGCGCACCGATGAGCGCGGCCAGGGCATCGCCGGCTACGCGGCTGTCGCGCTCGTTTTCGTGGTCGTCCTCATCGTCGTCCTTACGACGCTGGGCGATAGTATTGGGCGCGCACTCCAGGAGCTTATCGACCAGCTCCCCTTCGGAGGCTGACGGCCGTGGAAACTGACCCAGACGAGTACGCCCCGGTCGAATACCTGCGGCGCCTCACCTCCAAGGGCCGACGAATCCTCTGGAAGGCCGAGGTCGAGGCCGTCACGGTCGGCAGTCCCGCGGTCGGTCCCGGCCACATCCTCCTGGCGATCCTGCGCTCGCCACAAACCGCGGCGGCGCGCATTTTGGAAGAGACCAAGGTCGATGTAGCCAGCCTTCGCGAGGCGATCACCGAGTCGCTCGAGTCCGGCGCCGAGCGCCGCCCCGGCCGCCGCGCGCTCTCCGTCCAGGGTCGCAACGTCCTGCGCGCCGCGGCGCTCGAGGCCGAGCGGACGGGCGTCCGCTTCATCGGGACCGAGCACCTGTTGCTCGGCGTCCTGGCCAATGCCGGCGAGCTCGGCGCCACCACGCTGGCGGAGGCTGGTCTGGACTTCCGTGGCGTGCGCAAGCGGATCGAGGCGGCCTACCGGCCTGGCCGGCAAAGCTCGCCGTCGCGGCGCCGCGGGCGCGGGGGCCGTCGCCGCGAGTCCGCCAGCCTGCTCGACAAACACGGTCGCGACTTCACCGCGCTCGCCGTCGCCGGCGAGCTGGATCCGGTCATCGGACGCCAGCCCGAGATGGACCGCGCGATCGAGATTCTCATGCGCCGCGGCAAGAACAACCCGGTGCTGGTGGGCGACGCCGGCGTCGGCAAGACCGCCATCGTCGAGGGGCTGGCGCAACGCGTCTCGAGCGGGGACGTGCCGGACGCGCTGCGGGGCGTCCGGATCGTGGCGCTCAACCTGGCCTCCCTGATCGCGGGCACCAAATACCGGGGCGAGTTCGAGGGGCGGGTCCAGGGCATCATCGATGAGGTCCGGTCCGACCCCAACGTCATCCTCTTCATCGACGAGGTCCACACCATCGTCGGCGCGGGCGGCGCCTCGGGTTCGCTAGACGCCGCGAACATGCTCAAAGGCCACCTCGCGCGCGGAGAGATCCGCGTGATCGGGGCCACGACCTGGCGTGAGTATCGCCGCTACGTGGCCAACGACAAGAGCCTGGTCCGGCGCTTTCAGCCGATCGATGTGGCCGAGCCAAGGGACGACGACGCGATCGCCATCGTCGAGGTCCTTCGGCCCGTCTATGAGTCGTATCACGGCGTCGAGATTCTCGATGAGGCGCTCGAAGCATCCGTGCGCATGTCGCGTCGCTACCTCAGCGGGCGACAGCTTCCCGACAAGGCCATCGATCTGATTGACGAAGCGGCGGCCCGCGCCAAGGTGATCCGGTTGACCGCGCCCGATCGGATCCGGCAGCTCGAGCGCTCGCTGCGGGACCGCGCCGGTGAACGCGCGGCGCTCGACAGCGACACCGATTCCGCTCGTGTGCTCGAGCTCGCCAATGCCGAGTCCCAGCTGCGCGAGGAGCTGCGCGACGAGCGGCGCGCCTGGCGTGACGAGATCGAGGCTCAGACACCGCGTGTCGGCGCGCCCGAGATCGCGAACGTGCTGTCCCGCTGGAGCGGCGTTCCGATGCCTATCCTCGTCGAAGCCGAGTCACGCCGATTCCTGAGCGTCGAGTCAGAGCTGCGCAAGCGAATCGTCGGGCAGGACGATGCGCTGGCCGAGCTCGGCCGCTCGCTGCGGCGCGCCATGGCCGGGATGCGCGACGAACTGCACCCGATCGGGTCGTTCCTGCTGCTCGGCGAGCCCGGGGTCGGCAAGACCGAGACCGCCAAGGCGCTGGCCCAGTTCGTGAGCGGCGCCGAGGAAAGCCTGGTCCGTATCGACATGACCGAGTTCAGCGAATGGCACACCGTCTCCCGCCTGATCGGCTCACCGCCGGGCTACGTCGGCCACGACGATGCCGGCGAGCTGACCGAGCGCGTTCGCCGCAACCCCTTCTCCATCGTGCTCTTCGACGACGTGGAGAAAGCGCACCCGCGCTCGCTACAGATCCTGCTCCAGATCATGGAGGACGGGATCCTGACGGACGGCAGCGGACGACGGGTTGACTTCCGCAACGCGATCATTCTGATGACCTCCAACTTGGGGGCCGATCAGATCCGCGGGCCCAAGATCGGTTTCGATACACATGCCGCAAGCGCCCGCGCCCATGCCGCCTTCGAGGCGCGCATGCGCGAGCATGCGCGCCGGCACCTGCCGGCCGAGTTCCTCAACCGCGTGGACCGGGTGCTCGTGTTCCGTGCGCTCGAGGAGGAGGGCATCCGCGAGATCGCGCGACGCGCACTGTCGGACGTGACCGTGCGCGTCGAGGAAATGGGCGTGGCGCTGCGCATCACCGCCGAGGCGCTCGAGTTCATCGTGCAGGCCGCGTTCGGGCGGAACTTCGGGGCGCGCCCGGTCCGCCAGCTCGTGACGCGCTACGTGGATGAGCCCCTGACCGACGCGGTCGTCGGCACCGAGATGGCCGGGCAGACGTTCGAGCTTCAGATGTCCGACGGCGTACCCGCGCTCGTTCGCCTGGAGACCGCGTCGATCGATGACGCGCAACCTGCTCCGCCGAGGTAGTCGCGCGTTCGCCGAGCTGGTATTCCCGCCCAGGTGCGCGGCTTGCGGATCGATCGGCGCCGGCGTGTGCGCCGAGTGCCTGTCGCAGATCGTCCCGCTGCCGGAACTGAGCTGCCGTACCTGCAGCCGACCGCTCGAGTTCGGCGATCAGTGCGCCACCTGTCGAGCCGACGGGCGACGCATCGACCGCGTGTACGTCAAATATCCCTACGAGACGCCGCTCCGGGAGGCCGTGCACCGGCTGAAGTACGGCAACCGTCGCTACCTGGCACGCGATCTCGCCGCGATCGCGGTCACCGCGCTGCCCGACGATCTCACGATCGATGCGGTGGTTCCCATCCCGCTGCACCCACGTCGCGAGGCCCAGCGCGGCTACAACCAGAGCGTGCTGCTCGCGCGGGCCGTGGCCGAGCGCACCGGCCAGCCGATTGAGCCGGACCGGTTGACGCGCACGCGCGACACGTCGCCGCAAACCTTACTGCCGCGCCGCCAGCGCCTCCTGAATATGCGCGGCGCACTGCGAGCGACCCGCTCCGCCGCCGGGCTGCGCCTGCTGCTGGTGGACGACGTTACGACCACCGGCGCCACGCTCGACGCCGCGGCGTCCGCGCTCAAGCGCCGTGGCGCCGTCTGGGTCGGGGCGCTGGTCATGGCCCGTCAGCCGCTGACGCCGCCCCAGACCCTGGGCTGATCGCGCGAGCGGACGCGTCGTGTGACCCGGGCCGCCGGTCGATCTCGCACGGACCACCTCAACTCGTCCTCCGCAGCGGCTACACTCGGCGCGGCTTTCTGAACCTGAGGCCCGTGGCTCTGGCAGCCGTGTAAACGGGAGGCGCGTACATGCGCGACTTGCTCGGCGGCCGAACGCCGCCGCGCAATGTGCCCGTGGATCTATGGGTGACGTGCCGCAAGTGCGGCGCCATGCACTACCGGCCCGAGTTCGACGCGGGCCTGCGCGTTTGCCCCAAATGCAACTACCACGACCGCCTGTCGGCCACCGAGCGGTTCGACCTGCTGCTCGATGATCCCGACGGATTCAACGAGTTGGATGCCGAGATCACGGCCGCTGATCCGATCCAGTTCAGCCGGCCCGGCGGGTCGTATCCCGAGCGCGTCGATCGCGCTCGGGCGGTCACCGGCCGCAGCGAGGCGTTCATCGGCGGGCTCGGGCAGCTCGACGGCCGCGAGATCGCCCTCGGCGTGATGGAATTCGGATTCATCGCCGGCAGCATGGGAGCGGCCACCGGCGCGAAGATCGCGCGGCTCTTCGACACGGCGCGTGAACGGGGCCATCCGCTCGTCATCGTCACCGCCTCCGGCGGCGCGCGACAGGACGAGGGCGTCTTCGCGCTGATGCAGCTGGCAAACACGACCGCCGCGGCCGCCCGATTCGGCGCGGCCGGTCTGCCCTACATCTGCGTCATGGCGGACCCCACGCTCGCTGGTGTCACCGCCAGCTTCGCGGCCGTCGCCGACGTCATCATCGGCGAGCCCGGCGCGACGATCCGCTTTGCCGGATCGAGGGTGGTGCAAGGCACCCTGCGCCGCCGCGGGCCGGTCGAGGATCACACCTCGGAGTGGGTTCGGCGGCGCGGCATGATCGACATGGTCGTTGCGCGCCCGATGCTCAAGCCCACCCTGGCCGCTCTGCTCGACCTGCTCAGTCCGGCGGTCGCCGAGACCACCGCCGAGACCACCGCCGGGACCGCCGGCGCCGCGGCGCGCCGCGCGGGAACCTGACCTGGGGCCGGACCATGCTCGAATTTGAGCGCGAGCTGGACGAACTGCGCGAGCGCCTGGCCGAGCTGGAGCGCGAGGCCGACCAGGAGCCGACCTCCGACGTATCGCGTGAGCTGGGCGTGCTGCAGCTCGAGCTCGAGGCGCGCACCGCCGACGTCTTCTCACGGCTGACGCCGTGGCAGCGAGTCCAGGTCGCTCGCCACCCCAAGCGCCCGCATACGCTTGACGTCATTGACCGCATCTTCACGGGCTTCGTGGAGCTTCACGGCGATCGCGTGTTCGGCGACGATGCCGCCATCGTCGGCGGGCTTGCCCGTTTCGACGATCGGGCCGTTGTGCTGGTCGGCCACCAGAAGGGCGGCTCCACTAACGAGAACATCGAGCGGAACTTCGGCATGGCCCACCCGGAGGGCTACCGCAAGGCGCGGCGGCTGTTTCGGATGGCCGAGAAGTTCGAGTTGCCCGTCCTCACGTTCCTGGACACGCCCGGCGCGAGTCCCTCGCTCGAGGATGAGGAACGCGGCCAGTCCTGGGCCATTGCCGAGAGCATGTCCACGATGGCCAACCTGCGTGTGCCGATCGTCGCGACCGTGCTGGGCGAGGGCGGCAGCGGCGGCGCGCTCGCGATCGGCATCGGCGACCGGATTTTCATGCTCGAGCACGCGATCTACTCGGTGGCGTCACCCGAGGCGACCGCCTCGATCATCTGGCGCGACGCCAAGTTCGCGGAGGACGCCGCCGCCGCGCTCCGGCTGACCGCCGACGACCTGCTCGAACTCGGCCTGATCGATCGTGTGGTTGCCGAGCCGCTCGGCGGCGCGCATCGCGACCCCGACACGGTTACCGCGTCACTGGCAAATGCCCTGCGCGGCACGCTCGAGGAGCTGTCCGCCCAGAGCGTCGACGACCTGCTGGCCGCGCGGCACGCGAAGTACGAGGCCATGGGTGTCCACCGGCGGGTGGGCGCCGGAACACCCGACTAGCGCCGGGTGCTGCCAACCCCGCCCACCCATTTCCCGCAACAGCGTGAGGAATGCCACGGCACGCCCTCATGCCATTCCGAGCCGCCCTCGTGTCATTCCGAGGCGCAGCCGAGGAATCTCATGGCTACCGGAACGGCAGGAGCTTGTCCTGAGTCCGTCGAAGGGCCTGTGCTGAGTCCATCAAAGGAATCTCACAACGCCCCCCGTATGCGGGCGCCGGCGGTCAGCCGGGGCTGACGCGGGGCGGTCTGCTCGATTGAACGCTCGACGGCTCGTCGCGCTGGCCGCCATCGCCGCCGGATGGACCGCCGGTCGGGCGGCGTTTCAGTCGACCGGCGGTCTCGTCACGAGCACCAGCGTGCCGCTCGCGAGCCTGCCGCCCGCGCTCGCGGGGTTGACGATCCTGGTTGTCTCCGATGCACACGTCGGTTCGCGGCGCAGCCCGGCCCTGCGTGCGCTCAATGCCTTGGAGGACCTGCGACCGGATCTGGTCGTCGCCTGCGGTGATTTGATCGATCGCGCCGAGTTCGCGCCGCTGGTCGCGCGCCGTCTCGCCAACGTCCGCGCCAAGCACGGCGCCGTCGCCGTCTGGGGCAACCACGACCTGTTCGGCCTGCCGGGCAGCCACGAACCGTCGTGGGTCACGCGGCCCATCGGGCCGCTCGCGTTTCTCCGTCAGGCGCTCGAGCACGAGGGCATCCAGGTTCTGGACAACGCAGCCACGCGGGTGTCGATCAAGGGACAGGCACTCCAGATCATCGGCTTGGGCGACACCACCCGCGGGGTCCTCGACGTTCCCGGTGCGTACGAGCAGGCCGACCCGGATCTCCCCACGCTGGTGGTGGCCCACAACCCGGACGCGGCCTACGCGCTGGACGATCGACGCGCCGATCTCGTGGTCTGCGGCCACACTCACGGCGGTCAGATCGTCCTGCCCTTCCTGCCGGTGCCGCGGTCGGGCGCCCGATACACACTGCCCCGCGCACGCGGGTTGATGCACGTACGCGGCCGCCCGCTCTTCATCTCCGCCGGGATCGGCACGGTTGGCATCCCGCTCAGATTCAACGCGCCCGCCGAGGCCCCGTTGCTGACCCTGATCCGCCCCGCCCGCTGATCGGGCGCGGCCCGCCACGAGCGGGGCTGACCGACTTCCGGGATCAAGGCCGAGACCGCGCACGCGACGTTCGCCTCCCTTCGGGGCGCACAGAGCCGTCCTGTGCTTGCCGGGGGTGAGCGAGGACGCACGGGTTCGGCAACGAGTAGACGTCGAACTCGACCCAACCCTCACCCCAGCCGGTTCCGAGCGGCCAAGGCGTCCGTTCGTCCCGCCGATGCCGCGTCTACGCGGGAACGCGACAAGCTAGGCTATGCGGTCGCTCGTTTGCCGGTAGGGGGTCGCCGTGGACCTGGGAATCCGTGACAAGGTCGCACTCGTCACCGGCGCCAGCCGGGGCCTCGGCCGGGCCATCGCGCTGGGGCTGGCGGACGAGGGCTGCCACGTAAGTATCGCCGCCCGCGGCGCCGAAGCGATCACCGCGACCGCCGGTGAGATCAAGGCCCGCGGCGTCCGCGCCCTGCCCATCGTCTCGGACCTGACCGAACCCTCCGCCCCGGCGGACGCCGTCGCCCGCACCGTCGCCGAGCTCGGCGGGATTGACATCCTGATCAACAACGTCGGCGGGACACGGGGGACCTGGACGCTCACGGACGACACCGTAGAGGACTGGCACGCGACCCTCGGCGTGAACCTCATACCCGCGCTGACCGCGAGCCTGGCTGCGATCCCGCACATGCGGGCCAATGGCTGGGGCCGCATCATCTTGATCACCTCGATCTATGGGCGCGAGTCTGGCGGGCCGCCCGCCTACAACGCGGCCAAATCCGCCATGAACAGCCTTGCGACCTCCATGGGCCGCGAGCTGGCCGCCGACGGCATTCGCGTGAACGCCGTCGCGCCCGGCTCGATCAGC
Source organism: Chloroflexota bacterium (assembly GCA_965247475.1). GTDB lineage: Bacteria > Chloroflexota > UBA11872 > UBA11872 > UBA11872. Next base: position 337,985 of record OZ252016.1, on the reverse strand, counting down.
TTTCCCGGCGGCGCGTGGGCGCGGCGCAGCGAGGAGGACCCCGAAGGAATCGCCGAGTTCGTGCGACGCGACATGCCGCTCGGCCGGTTCGGCACGCCCGAGGAGCTGGCGAACGTGGTGGTGTTCCTCGCCTCCGAGCGCGCGAGTCTCGTAAACGCCGCCAGCATCGCGGTGGACGGGGGCCAGTCGCGCTCCAACATATAGCCGCCTCCGCTCCGTATAATCTGCCGGCGAACCTGAAACCCGCCCCGTCGAGGAGCCCCGCATGACCCACTTCCAGGAGCGCATTCGCGGCAATCTGCCCGCCTTGCTGACCGCGCTGAACGAGGACGCGTCGGTTGACTCCGACGGGATGCGCCGCGTCACCCGCCGCGTGATCGACAACGGCTGCCTGGGGGTGGTCGTGCTCGGGACGACCGGAGAGTTCGCGGGCATTGACGACGACCAGCGGGAAGTTGCGATCCGGGCGGTGGTCGACGAGGCGGCCGGCGAGGTTCCGGTGATCGTCGGCTGCGGCCAGCCGAACGTTCGCCGCACCCACGAGCAGGCCAGGGCCGCGGGCGACTTGGGCGCCGACGGGCTGCTCGTCAATCCGCCGTTCTACTTCCCCATGTCGCAGGACGAAGTGGTCCGGCACTTCGGCGATCTGGTTCAGGCGTCGCCGGTGCCGGTGCTGCTCTACAACATCCCCGGCATGACCAAGGTCTCCGTCGCGCCCGCCACGATCCCGCGGCTGCGCGACGTGGGCGTGCAGGGCACGAAGGACAGCTCCGGGAGTGCGGCCAACACCCTGGCGTACCTGGCGGAACTCGGCCCCGACTCCGACTTCCGCGTGGTCGTGGGCGGTGACGCGTTCTTCCTGCAGCTCCTGAATGCCGGCGTCTGCGCCACCACGGGCATGTACCCCAACATCGCGCCGCAACTCGCCACGCGCATCTACGACGCCTGGCTGGCCCGAGACTACGAGGCCGGATTCGAGGCCCAGAAGCGCACCCAGGCGTTCGGCCGGGCCTTCGCGGGGCTGCATGACTTCTCCCATTCGGCCGGCAAGGCTGTGCTGGAGCGGCTCGGCGTGATGCAACGCTGGGTCGCGCCACCGAAGACCGCCATGACCGACGCCGAAGCCGAGCGCGCCTTCGAGCAGCTCAAGGAGTTCCTGCCCGAGCACGAGCCCGCCGCCGTCGCCGTCTAGCGGCTATCGCCGCCGCCGACCATCTCGGCGCGGAGGCCCGTAACCCGCGCGGGTGGTCATGTCATTCCGAGGCGAAGCCGAGGAATCTCACGGCCACCGGACCGGCGAGAGCTTGTCCTGCGCACATCGACGGGCTCGTGCTGAGCCCGTCGTAGGAGCCGCGCCACCCGCATGTCATCCGGACGGCAGCGAAGGCCCGGCCCGAGTCCCTCTCAGCGAGCGCGTCAGGCCTCTCGGGACCTCGGTTCGCGGATCGGCCCCGGTCGCACCTTCTTCGCGGTCAACGCCCCGACCGCGATCGCCGCCTTGGACGACGCACCGGCTTGGCGCATGATCTGCTCGGTGGACTCGCGCACGTAGTGGAACGCGGCGTCCGTGTCGGCCCCGCCCCCGCCCGGCCCGCCGTCCGCCTGCCAGATCGTGGCCAGACGCTCGGCCAGCAACTCCGAGAGCACGCCAATGTCGCGTGCCATCCGCGCTTCGCGGGCGGCCCTGGGGCTGGACGCCTGTACGGATCGCGCGCGCCAGCGGCCCAACAGCCAGATCGCAAGCACGGCGACCAACGCCCCGGCGACACCCGCCACGATCGCCGCCGCTACTGCCGTGCTCGCCATACAGCGATTCTAGTGAACCGCGCCCTCGACCATCCACGACCGGGCGCAGCAACCGACGCGAGGGTGGGCGCGATAGGACTCGAACCTATGGCCTCGCGGATGTGAACCGCGCGCTCTGACCAACTGAGCTACGCGCCCCGGGGGGAGCCTCATCCTATCAGCGGCGATCCGTCGCCCCGCGCTCAGATCGACAGCAATTCGCGCTCGTCCAGCGCCAGCACGGTCACCGGCTCGCCGGTCTCGATCACCGCGCGGCCGCAAGAACTCGCTCGGCCAGAGAAACACGTGGATGAATGTTAACCACAGGGAGCCCGTTGGCCAAAGCCTGTTCGCGCACCCAGTTGCCGATGAGCCAGAATGTCTCGCCACGATGCTCGGTAGTTTGATCCCGCCTTGAACGTAGATACCCCTGAAGGTCTTCTCGCTCCTGGATGAACACAGCTCGCAAGCCCTCATACTGACGAGACCAGCGTGCGGCGTCGGCCGGAGTGATCCAGGCACCTTCCACTATGACGGACCACCGCTCCGATAGGTAGTAGTCGATGACGGGGTCCATCGCCAATCTGATCGCTTCGGCACTTCTTATGTGACGCTCGCACCAATACTCCGCCCCGAATCTTCTCCATTCCGAATCGGGCGGGTCGAAGTAGTGCAGTTCGGGATAGACTGCAGGGTCAGTAGCAGCCTTCAGAGCGTACCAGATCGCATCGACCGGCAAGACGGAAGCGCCACAACGCACCGCCAAGTCCCTTGCAGTTGTGCTCTTGCCCACGTTGGCAGCCCCGCCTAACAAGAGCACGCTCCATCCGGGTCCGTTCTCTTCTGAGGCTCTTCCCTTGCCTACCGCCATCACGATACCGCCGGACTCTCCGTTTCCGCCGATCCTTCTGAACATGCCAACCGAAACGCGAAAATGAGCGCGAGTTGACGCACCCAGCTTACTATCTCACCAGTCTTGGCTAAATGATTGCCTTCTCCAGCGTTTCACGATTGCGGTATACCCATGCCGCGGCTCCGGCCAGTCAGGTCAGCCCCAGATGATTGGAAAGCCGTCAGGCATCGGATCGACCATGTCGGGTGTGACTTCGAACTCGTCCGCCGTCTGGGCAGTGTCATGGATCGCGTACCCGATCATCGAGTCGACGATGCGGCGCCGGTGCGCGATCGAAAGCCCATAGGCGTCCCTAGCTTGAGGGGGCCCAAATCGACCGGCCACGAGTACCTGAGTTTTCCGTTGCTATTGTGTCTGACGGATGAAGGTTCTTGATTTTGTCCAGTTTGGTGGGCGCGATAGGACTCGAACCTATGGCCTCGCGGATGTGAACCGCGCGCTCTGACCAACTGAGCTACGCGCCCAGGGGAGCCTCATCCTAGCAGCGGCGATTCGCCTCCCCGCGCTCAGATCGGTAGTGGGTTGCTTTGGTCCGGGCTGGGGCACCCAGTGGCTGGTGGTTCGTGGCCCAACCAGGCGCCCGTCGACGAACTCCGAGCGGTCGACCCCTGGACCCCGGCGTCCGCCGGGGTGACGGAGGGGCGCTGATCAAAGGGCCCCACTATCCTCAGATCGACAGCAGCTCGCGCTCGTCCAGCGCCAGCACGGTCACCGGCTCGCCGGTCTCGATCACCGCGCCTTCCGGAATGTCCGCCAGGCCGTTGCCCTCGGTCATCGAGGTCAGGCGGTGCGAGCCCTGGTCGCCCGCCGGCGCGCACACCAGCGCGCCTTCGCTTCGCCGCACGGTCACGCGCAGGTAGGTCCGCTTGCCGTCCGAGCTTTCCATGCGCTGCTCGGCCAGCGCCTGCACGCTGGGCTTCGTGAGCCGCGTGTGGCCCATCAGCTTGAAGAGCGCCGGCTGCACGAACAGCTCGAACCCGACCATGCTGGAGACCGGGTTGCCCGGCAGCCCGATCAGCGGCGTCCGCCCAATGTGGCCGAAGGCCAGCGGCTTGCCCGGCTTGATGTTGATCTGCCAGAAGCCCAGATCGCCGCTCGCGCCCAGCACCTGCTTCACCAGGTCGTAGTCGCCCATCGAGACGCCGCCGATGGTGACGATCAGATCGGCGTCCCGGGCCTGGTCGAGCGCCGACGACAGCGCCCCGGTCGTGTCCGCCGCCACCGGCATACGCCGCGGTATCGCACCGTACCGCCGTGCCAGCGCTTCCAGCGCCCATGCGTTGCTGTTGCGGATCTGGCCCGGCCGGAGCTCGGCATCGATCTCAACCACTTCGTCGCCGGTCGGAATGATCGCCACCGTCGCCCGCGGGTACGCCTCGACCTCTGTGACCCCGACGGACGCCAGCACGCCGATCTCCGCCGGGTGGATCACCCGGCCGCCCGCCACGACGACGTCGCCTACCCGAACATCGCCGCCCGCCCGCCGCACGTTCGCGCCGCTCGGCGCCGAGTCCAGCACCGCAACCTCCGCGCCGTCGGCGCGGGCGGCGACGCCGCGCGGGTCGCCCAGGTGGCCCCAGTCGATTCGATCCGTGTCCTCGAACGGCACGATCGCGTCGGCGCCCGGCGGGATCGGCGCGCCCGTCATGATGCGCGCGGCAGTGCCCGCGTCGATCCGCGTGCTCCCGGCGGCACCCGCCTGGATCTCGCCTACCACCCGCAGCCGAACCGGCCGGTCTTCCGCCGCGTCCGACACGTCCGCGGCCTGCAGCGCATATCCGTCGTAGGCCGAGTTGTCGAACGCCGGCACCGCGACTGGTGAGGCCACGTCGGCCGCCGCGACCAAGCCGAGCGCCTCGGACAATTCCACTTGCCGCGCGGGCAGAGCCGAGACGCTCGCCAGAATCCGCTCCCGCGCCTCGTGCACCGAGATGAAGGTTGGAAGGTCGCTCACGTCGATCTCGACTGCCGCCCGTCGGCCAAGTCTAGTCGTCGCGCGGCCGTCGGGCGCCTTCCGCGCGGTCCGCGCCTAGACTGGAGCGGTCGGCGGCCTCTCGTCAGGTGCGGGTCGGATCGCATGCCTCTAGCAGCACAGAGCTCACCGTCCGGCTTCGCGACGTTCGAGCACACCGCGGACATCGGCCTCGAAGCCTGGGGCCCCACGTTCGCGGATGCGCTGACCGCCGCGGGGCTCGGCTTGCAGTCCCTGATCGTGCCCGAAGGCCGGATTCGACCCGACCACCAGCACCGCATGACCGTCCAGGCCGACGACCCCGGCGCACTTGTCGTCGCGTGGCTCAACGAATTGCTGTTCGCGTTTGACGTCGAGAGCCTCGTGTTCGCTTCGTTCGACCTGTGCGAGCGCGGCGGCTCGCGCCTCGATGTGATCGGCCACGGCGAGCCGGTCGATCTCGCCCGGCATCGCCTGGGCACGGCGATCAAAGCCGCTACCTATCACGAGCTGGATGTTCAGATCTCCGATGCTCGCGCCCGCATCCGCGTCATTCTCGACGCGTAGACTCGAGGCCGATGCCACGCAAGCGATCACGACGAAAGCGCGACCGGTTCGGCGGCGCCGGGTCGCCCGGCGGCGGCCCGCGGCTTGACCAGCTCGAGCGGCTCGACGAGCACCGCTGGCTGATCCCCTCCGGCTACAAGCCCGGCATGCACGTGCCCGGCCTGGTCTTCTCGTCCCAGGAGCTGCTCCCGAACCTGGTCGCCGACAAGGCCCTCGAACAGGTCGCCAACGTCGCCTGCCTGCCAGGCATCGTGCAGCACTCGCTGGCCATGCCCGACATCCATTGGGGTTACGGGTTCCCGGTCGGCGGCGTCGCCGCCACGGACGCCGACAGCGGCGTGGTCTCGCCCGGCGGCATTGGGTTCGACATCAACTGCGGCGTCCGCCTGATCCGTACGGAACTCGACGAACCCGAGCTGCGCGGCCGCCTCGATCCGCTGTTGGACGAGCTGTTTCGAGTCGTTCCGTCCGGCGTGGGGTCGCGCGGCCGCATCAAGCTGGCGCCGGACGCTCTCGACCCGGTCCTCACCGGCGGCGCCCGCTGGGCCGTGGAGCACGGGTATGGCTGGGACTCCGACCTCGAAGTCACGGAGGAGCGCGGCGCTCTCGCCGACGCGGACCCGGCTTCGATCTCCACCAGGGCCAAACAGCGCGGCGCGGTGCAGCTCGGCACGCTTGGGTCGGGGAATCACTTCCTCGAGCTGCAGGTCGTGGACCAGGTGCTCGACCCGCCGGCGGCGCGGGCCATGGGGATCGACCGGCTCGGGCAGGTGGTGATATTCATTCACACCGGCTCACGCGGCTGCGGGCATCAGATTTGCCAGGACTACCTCGAGGAGTTCGGCCGCACCCCCATCAGCCGCGATATCCCGCTGCCGGACCGCCAGCTGGCCTGCGCGCCCTTGGCGTCCGACGAAGGACGCCGCTACCTCGCCGCCATGGCGTGCGGCGCCAACTTCGCCTGGGCCAATCGGCAATGCATCACCCACTGGACCCGCAAGGCCTTCGCCGCCGTCTTCGGCCGCACGGCCGAAGCGCTGGGCATGCGCCTGGTGTATGACGTCGCCCACAACATCGCCAAGCTGGAAGAGCATCTGGTCGACGGATCGCCTCGCCGCGTGTGCGTGCACCGCAAGGGTGCGACTCGCGCCTTCCCGCCCGGCCATCCCGACGTGCCCGCGGCCTATCGCGACATCGGGCAGCCGGTGCTAATCCCGGGCGACATGGGTCGCTACTCGTTCGTCGCGCGGGGCACCGAGGGCGCGATGGGAGAGTCCTTCGGATCGACCTGTCACGGCGCCGGGCGCCGCCTGAGCCGCTCGGCGGCCAAGCGCCTGCTGCGCGGCGTGGACCTGGTGGAGCGGCTCGCCCGCCGCGGCATTCACGTGCGGGTTCAGAATCCGCGACTGCTCGCCGAGGAGGCGTCCGACGCGTACAAGGATGTCGCCGGGGTGGTCGCCGTAACCGAGGGCGCCGGCCTGTCGCGCAACGTCGCGCGGCTCCGATCCGTGGGAGTCGTCAAGGGCTAGCCCCGGTTCCCACCACCCGTACGTCCGAATCGCCGCAACCGGCTGAGGGTCGTGGCGACGCGGAGCGGAGGGCCTGTCCCGAGCCCGTCGAAGGAGCTGTCCCTCACCGTGCGTAGACACACCTGGTTCGCCGGTCGCCGCCGCGGCGCGATGCGCGCCGCTCACGAAGAAACCGGGTCCGGATGCGCCGGCGGCCCCCGAGTTTGCCTTTGCTATAGTCCAAATGGCTGAATTCCAGGCCCCATATGGGGTGAGCAGGTCACATGCTCAAGAAGCTCGGATTCCTTGCTGTGCTTCTGGGAATCTTCGCGATGGTGGCCAGGGGCGCCCGTCGCCTGTTGGGCGGCGCCGAGCCGGAAGAGCCGGCCTAGCCCTCCACGCCCGCCGTCAACCTGATCTCGCGGTCCGACTGCCGGGTAGCTCCGTGATGTTCTGACCGGCGTGCCGACGCGCACGTTCCTCGGTAGCTCAATTGGTAGAGCGTGCGGCTGTTAACCGCAGGGTTGCAGGTTCGAGTCCTGCCCGAGGAGCCCGGAACGCCCTCCATCATCGAAGGCCGGGCACCGCCGTCTAACCGGTGTGACCCGGGCATCCCCGTCGCGGGGTCTCGGGCAAGGACGCGCTGACACCTGGGAACGTGGCGGCCACGCTCGATCTTGATTCGATCACACCCGTCGGCCGCGGCTGGTAGCGCTCGACCTCGATCTGGTCCTCGCCCCTGCGCGCTTGCACGAGATCGTAGGCGGCTTGTCGACGCAGCCAGAACTCGGCGTTGGACCACCCCGCCTTCTCCAGTCGAATGGCCTTCTCCGGTGAAACGCCCGCGCGGCCATTCAGTACGCGTGAGAGCGTGGGACGAGCCACGCCCAACACCTTCGCCGCTTCGGTGACGTTTAGACCGAGCGGGTCCAGGCAGTTCTCCTTGATGCCTCGGCCGGGGTGCGGCGGCTTCTTCATGGCCATGGTGTTTACTTCCGGCTAGTGATAGTCGATCAAGTCGATGTCGTGCGCGTCATCTTCTTCAAAGCGAAAGATGATCCGCAAAGGGGAGCTCGATATAGCAAGCCAGGCATCAGACTTCAGAAAATGGACTTATGCTCTATGGAGATTGCTCAGCAGCATACGCGAATCCCATAGCAACAGATGTGTAGTACCACCGTCACATGTTAGAGCTTATGCGCGGCGGGAGTCCCGACGGTTCCGGGTCCGCCCTTGGACCGCTCGGCTGGAGAACTGCTGTGATACGGTGGCGGACTGCGAAGGAGTGTAGCTCAGCTGGCAGAGCAACGGTCTCCAAAACCGTAGGTCGGGGGTTCGAATCCCTCCACTCCTGCCCGGCCGAAGTGGCGGAATTGGTAGACGCGCTGGTCTCAAAAACCAGTGAGGGTAAGACCTCGTGTCGGTTCGAGCCCGACCTTCGGCACCGCGACAGCGCCTAGTGTCGGCGGGCGGTCAGTCTCCCTTGATCTCGGGGATATCGAGGTCCATCCCCGGGTAGATCGTGTTGGGATCGGCGCCGTCGAACCGCCACTTGTTCTTCACGAAGATGATCTCCCACTTGGTTTGATCACCGTACTCGCGCTCCGCAATGGTGCGCAGTGTCTCCCGGGGCATCACCTTGACCGTGTGGCGGGTCCCGCTGATCCTCGTCTTTGGCTCGCGCCGGAAGAAGTCCAGAAATCCCATGACCGCCCCCTTCGGCGTCGGAATCCGCGCCACGCGGATTCGCCGCACGGCAATTATAGTGCTGGTCGAGCCACACAACAATCCCGGGCGCGGGCCGCTCGCGATGCCCCGATGAGGAGTCGGGCGACGTGACGCCACACGACGATGATTCGACCGGACGGCCTGACACATTCAGCCGCCGACTGTGGGCGGAGGCCGCCCGCAAGCGATCGTGGATCTGCCTCGGCCTGGACGTCGAGCTCGCACGTTTACCGGACGAATTCCCGCGCACGGTTGACGGCGCGCGGGCGTTCCTCATGTGCGTCATCGATGTCTGCGCGGAGGACGTGGTGGCGTTCAAGCCCAACGTCCCCTTCTACACCGCGCTCGGTCCCGCAGGCTGGAACCTGCTGGAGGACGTCGTTTCGCATATGTCGGAAATGGCCATATCGATCGTCGACTGGAAGGCTGGAGACGTTTCAAATACATCTCAGCGATACGCCGAGACGATATTCGATGGCCTTCAGTCTGACGCGGTAACGATCAACGCGTACGGGGGTCGGGATGCGATCCTGCCGCTGATCGATCGCGCCGACCGCGGCGTCTTCGTCTGGACCCGCAGCAGCAACCCCGGCGCCGACGAGTTCCAGGGGCTGAGCGTGGATGGCGGAAAGCCCCTCTTTGTAGAGGTGGCGCGGCGCGTGGCGGCCTGGGACGTGCACGGGAATCTGGGGCTGGTCGTGGGCGCCACCCATCCGGACGACGTGACCCTGGTGCGAGCCGCGGCGCCCGCCTTGCCGATGCTGCTGCCGGGCGTCGGGGCGCAAGGGGGCGATCTGGAAGCGTCCGTCGCGAACGGATTCGGCGACCCGCCGGCCGGAGTACTGGTCAACCTGGGGCGGAGCGCTCTGTGGGCATCGTCAGGGGCGGACTTCGCCGAGGCCGCGCGGCGGGAGGTTCGGCGGGCTCGGGAACGCGTCGAGGCCGCAATCTCGTCAACGACGACGTCAGAGGCGCCGAGTTAGCCGCCGGATGCCCACCGAATCGTCGAATTCGACGGCCGACCGGCCCGTCCTAGCCGTCAACGTGGGCGACATTGTGTCGCTTCGCAAGCCGCATCCGTGCGGGTCGCGCCGATGGCGCGTGCGCCGTGTGGGCGCCGATGTGGGGCTCGTATGCGAGGGTTGCGGGCGCCGCATTCTCATGCCCAGGCGCGAGCTCCGGCGACGCATTGCGCGCATCGAGGCGCCTGCCACCGAGGCTTGACAGAGCGCTCGTGCGCGCCTGGATCCGGTCGCCGAGCGACGATCCTACACTTAGAATAGTCCGCTAGACAAAGCTAGGTAGTGAACTACTAAAGGAACAGTCTAATCTGATGGTATATATCTAATTGTACGCCCGCGACATGTCGATCTACGAACAACGCTTGATCAAGCGCCGACCGCCTCGATCAGCCGGCGCCGTCACTGGCCGGCCACGCGCCCAACACCCGGCTGAGCACCACGGTGCCGGCCAGGTCTTCGAGCGCCGAGGCGACGGACGTGTCGTCGGGGTGGCCATGGACCTCCAGGAAGAAGAGGTAGTCGCCGGGCCGGCTGCGGGATGGCCGCGACTGGATAAGGCTGAGATTGACATCGCGACCGCGCAGCACGGCGAGTACGTCGTGCAGCGCTCCCACGCGGTCGTGCATGGCGATGACTATCGCGGTCTTGTCGCGTCCGGAGCGCCGCGCGTGTCGCTTCGCAATCACGTAGAAGCGCGTCCGGTTGGCGGCGACATCCTGGATGTTCCGGCGAATGACCGCGAGCCCGTAGGCCTCTCCGGCGCTGGCAGGCCCGATCGCAGCCGCGTGCCGATCGCCCGCCGCGCGTTCGGCGGCGTCCGCGCTGCTCGGTGTATCGATGGGCCGCGCGCGCGGCATCTGGAGTGCGAGCCACTGGCGGCACTGCATGAGCACCTGAGCGTGCGAATAGACGATCGTGTATTCGTCGCGTCCTTCGAGCGCCAAGAGACTGTGCGAAATAGGGAGCTCTATCTCGCTGAAGACGCTGACTTCGTGCTCGGATAGAAGGTCCAGGGTTTCGCCGATCGTTCCGCTCGTGGAGTTCTCGATCGGGACGACTCCGTAGGCGGTATCGCTCGCGTCGACCGCATCGAACACGTCGCGAAACGACCCCATCGGGACGAACTCGGCCGAGTGGCCGAAGTGCAGTTGGGCCGCCTGGTGGCTGAAGGTGAAGGGAGGACCGAGATACGCCACACGCTCGGGCTCTTCCAGACTGCGACTGGCCGAGAAGATCTCGCGGAAGATCGCCCCAATGTGCTCGGCGTCGAACGGCGACGCGTCGAGTTCGGAGATGCGCGCCAGGATGGCGCGCTCACGCTCAGGCGCGAGACTTGGAGTAGCGGCGCCGGCCTTGAGCGCCGCGATCCGGGCGGCCACCTTCGCTCGCTCGCCGAGCGCGCTCACCAGCCGGTCGTCGATCGCGTCGATTTCGCGACGCAGATCGTCGAGCGACTCGGGCACAGTGGGGTCCTCCGGATCGGGGCGGGATTCTAGCATCGGGTTCTCTGCGGTCCGTCGGCCCCTATCCACGCCGGGAGGACTCGACCGCCGATCGGTATCATGCCGACCGTCTGTCCAAGCGATCGACCGCGCGGCGCACTCCAGGGAGTCCCCAGATACATCCCACCCGCGGCTCGGACCCTTCAAACCAATATCTCGGCGCCCGCCGCCGCCGAACCCGCGTGTGAGGCCGTGGCCACCCAACCGCTAGATCCCGCGGGTCTGCTCGACGCCGCCACCGCGGCCGCGCGTGCGGCCGGCGCCGAGCTCATGCGGCGATTGCCGGCGCCGCGCGACATCGAGTGGAAGACCTATCGCGGCGAGCGAACGGTGGTCACCGACGCCGACTTCGCGGCCGACGCCGTGATCCGCGAGATCCTCACCGCGCGGTTCCCCACCCACGTCATCTATTCCGAGGAATTCCCCCACGACGACATCCTCGGACCCGATGTTTGGGTAATCGATCCGCTCGACGGCACCGACAACTACTCGCGCGGGCAGCCGCAGTTCTGCGTGAGCGTCGCGCACGCCGTACACGGGCGCGCCGACGCGGGCGCCGTCTTCGACCCGATTCGGGATGAGATGTTCACCGCCGCCAACGCGGCGCCGTCCGCGCTCGACGGCGAGAAGATCGCGGTTAGCGCACGCCCGAACCCGGCCGATGCCACGGTCGCGTGGGCGCAACGAGGCATCACGCCGGAAGATTCACGGCGCTTCGAGGTGGCGCTCGCCGCGGCCGCCCAGCGCTTTCATCGGGTGCGCATGACCGGCGCCGCCGCGCTCGAGATCGTCTGGGTGGCCGCCGGTCGCTACGACGGCGCCTTGTTCAGCAACCTCAAATGGTGGGATCACGCAGCCGCGGCCTTGATCGTGCGGCGGGCGGGCGGCCGAGCGACCGATGTCTTTGGTCAAGATATCGATCCGGAGAGCCGCCGGTGCGCGTTCTCGAACGGTCCGCTGCACGACGCGATACTGGCCCTCGCTCACGAGCACGGCCTGCAGAAGGCCTTCGAGTCCGAGCCCGATTGACCGCCGAAACTGGCCAGTGATAGCGTCCAGCCAGTAGGAGTGCCGCCGGGAGCGTGGGCGTGGCCGATCGGATCGCAGTCGAGAAACTGGTGCTCGCGGTCGTTCAGAACGACGACGCGAATGCCGTTCAGGCCGCGCTTGTCGAGGGCGACTACCGGGTCACGCGCATCAACACCGCGGGCGGCTTCCTCCGACGCGGGAACGTCACATTCCTTGCCGGTGTGCCAGCCGCCGACGTTGACTCCGTGATCGAGCTCATCCGCTCCAACGTGCGCACGAGGGTCGCAAGCGGCGAGGGCGACACCGAGGTGTCCACGATGCTCTTCGTCCTCCCTATCGCCAAGTACGCCCGCATCTAGTCGCGCTTCGACCAAATCGCCCTGGCCGGGCGCTCTGGCAGTACGCGCCCATGCTTGCCCCGCGCCGCGGCTTGGCGCCGCCTGACCGAGCCCCGTGGCAGGCTCGCGGTGACGCAGACGGCCCGTGACGCCCGCCGGCAGCGCTTGCCGAACGGGTTGATCCTCGCACCCTGATCGAGATGATTGCAGCGATGGGGCGGAGTCCGACCCGCCCGCGCGCCTCTCCGGCACTGCGCGCCTGCGTGTGGGCGGCGCTGGCCGCGCTTGTCGCACCCACCCTCGCCATCGGTATCGCCACGTCCGCCGACGGATTCGTGCCCGTCGGGCATGAATCCCACGATCACGTCCACTTCGGCGCCGCGGGATCCGCAACGGTCCCGACCGGCCACGCGGACCCGGTCGCCCACGACCCGTCCGAGAGCGGGCGGACTTCCGGCGAATTCTTGGATGCCGGGATCGGGCTGACCGGCGTGGTGCCAGTCGTCGCGGCGGTCGTCGTCATCCTGGTTCTTGCGGCACGCGTGGACCCCATCCCACTGCGGCGAATAGCGGCCGCGCTCGCCTCACCCGATCCGCCGCCGCGCGCCTGACACGCGGCCGGCCCGGCGCCGGCCGCTCGGCGGACGGATTGACCATGGTTCCGTCTTCGGGCGTATCTGTTCGTTGGCGCCCGGCACTAGGAACCGCCACCACTATCGAGCGGAGAAGACCCATGCAAGTTCGGCCAGATCGACGCAGCTCTCGAGGGCGGGCCGGGGTGATCGCCATCACGTTTGCCGGCCTCGTCTTGACTCTCACGGCGCCGACCGCACTCGCGCACGAGGGACGCGAGGTCCACGGATTCGAGCTCGTCGTCGGCTTCGTCAACGAGCCCGCGTTCGAAGGCCTGCCAAACGGCGTCTCGCTCGTCGTGGAGAAGCCGGCGCCGCAACACGCCCACGGCGAACTCTTCACGTCCACACCGATCAAGCCCGGCGGCAGCTACGAGCTCACCGTCACGCACGAGCTTGCCGGCCAGACGATCCGCTACCACAGCCACCTCGTTCCCGAGAACGAAGGTGTGGTCACCGTGTCGCACGACGCCCCCGAAGCCGGTGTCGTCGAGGTCGCGATCGAGCACGGCGCCAATCACCCGCGCGAGATCACCGTTCGTCCGGGGACGACGATCGTCTGGGTGAACCAGACGGACGAGCTCCAGACCGTCACCAGCGGGTTCCATACGTCCGCGGACGCCGCTCCGGGCCAGGCGTCACATGCCGCGGAGGAGGAGCAAGGGCACGTCGCCGTCACCGGCCTGGAGGACACGCTGCAGGTCGAGGTCACGCACGCGGGCACCGGTGACTCAACCGTCCGGCGGCTTCGCCCGGTCTTCGGCGCGGACGGGGCGTATGCGGCGGACTTGATTCCAACCGTCCCAGGCCAGTACAGCTTCCGCTTCTTCGGCTCGATCGAGGGCGAGGACGTTGACGAGTTGTTCGAGTCGGGGCCGGGGACCTTCGACGACGTGCAAGACCAGGCAAACCTGCACTTCCCGCTCACGCTGCCCAGCGCGCGCGAACTCACCGGCGTCGCCGAGGCGGCGCAGCGGGATGCACTCGACGCGCAGGACGCTGTCGGCGGAGCTCGCGTGCTCGGCTTGATCGGGCTGATCGTCGGCGCCGGTGGTCTCGCCGTCGCGGCAACCGCGCTGATCGTTGCGGCGCGCCGCCGGGGATAGATCGGCGGCGGGTCCGTGACAGAAAGCCGCGGCGTGCCGGGCAGCCGCCGTTCGACCTGGCTGGCCGCGGCCCTGGCCGTGCTGGCCCTCGCGATCGGGTCCTTCACCGCCCCCGCCGCGTCGGCGCACGCCAACCTGGTGCGCGCCGTGCCGGCGCCCGGTCAGTCGGTTGCCGAGCCTCCGGCGGTTGTTTTCGCCGAGTTCTCCGAGGCGATCGACCCGGCATACAGCCGGATCGAGGTGCTCGACCGCACCGGCGCGGTGGTCTCCGTCGGCGAGAGTGAGCTCGACCCCACCGGCAACACCGGGCTGCTCGTGCGCGTCGGCGAACTGCCGGACGGCACGTACGTGGTTCCGTGGCGGACCCTTTCCCAGGTCGACGGCCACATCATCCGCGGTTCGTTCGTGTTCGCCATCGGTGAGCCGGTGGTGAGGGCCGCGGCCGGCGACCTCGCGTCGCCTCTGTTCAACTCGAACGCCGAGCCCGCCTTTCGCTGGGCGCTGTTTGCCGGGCTGATCGTGCTCGCGGCGGCGCCGCTGCACGTGTTCGCCGTCCACCGACCCGGCCTCCGGGCCGCTGGCGTCGCGGCCGCCACCGCGCGGTCGGTGACCGGTGCGTGGCTGCCACGGCTACTCGCGGCGGCGGCCGCCGCCGCGCTCGTCGGCCAGCTCGGACAGCTCGTCGTGCAAGCGCTCTCTCTGAGCGGCGACGACGGTCTGTCCGGCCTCGGCCCGGCGATCGGCGATGCGCTTGGGCTCGGCCAGTGGGGTCCGCTGTGGATCGCCCGAGCGGTGCTCGTGGCGCTGGCCGTGGCGGCCGTGGCCCGGCTGGCCGGCTTCCCCACGACGCGCCCGCGCGCCTGGCCGCGGCGCGCGCGATGTCCCGGCTCTTGGCCTGCTGCTCGCGAGCGCGTCCGCGGCGCTGGTCACCGTTTCGCTCGGCAGCCACGCCGCCGCGTTGCAAGACATCGCACTTCAGACCGTCGTTGCGGACGTGGTTCACCTGCTGGCCGCGGCCTCATGGGCCGGTGGACTGGCCGTGCTGGCGGCGGCGTTGGTGACGCTGCGACGGCGTCTCGATCCTGGGCAGCGCGGTGCCGCGTACGCGGCCGTGGCGGCCCGCTTCTCGTCGCTCGCCATCCTCGCCGTGGGGGCGCTGGTCGCGACCGGCGCCTTCAGCGCCTGGACGCAGATCATCGAGCTCCCGCGCTTGTGGGCGACGCCGTACGGGCTGCCCTTGATCGCCAAGCTCGCGCTGGTGCTGCCGCTGGTCGGATTGGGTGCGGTCAACCTCCTGTGGACCCGACCGCGGCTCGCGGCGGCGCTTGGCGATCCACGGGCCACGACCCTGCTCCGGCGGCTGGTTGTGGCCGAGGTCACGATTGCGGCGATGATCGTGCTCGCCACCGGATTCCTTACCAGTCTCGAGCCCGCACGGCAGGCGGCCGCGCGCAACCCCGACTCCATTCGCGCGGAGGCCGCGATCCGGGATCTTCAACTGGCCCTCGCGGTCGAGCCCGGCCGGTTTGTCGTCGAGGCGGACGATCTCAGTCTGGCCGGCGAGTGGCAGGTCGTCGCCGTGGTTCGCCGGCCCGGTCAGCTGGACGCCCGCGCCCCGTTTCGTTTCCAGCTCGGCGGCGGCGCCTCCGACCCCTTGCTCCTGCCACACGAGCTCGACGCCCGGCGCCTGTGGTCGATCCTGATTGCCGGCCTGGGCCTGCTGTTCGCGCTCGAAGCCCTGCCCGCGACCACCTGGCGGGTCTCACTCCGACGCGCCGCGACGGGGGCCGGCTTCGGCCTGATGGCGGTGGGCATCGTCGTGCTCGTCAGCACTCCCGACACCGCGTCCGGTCGGCTGGCAAGCGTCAACCCGGTGGTCCCGGACGAAGCATCGATCGCCGCCGGCCGGTCGCTCTTTCAGGCCAACTGCGCCCAGTGCCACGGCGACGGCGGACGGGGCGACGGCCCGCTCGCACCAGGTCTGGACCCGCCGCCGCTCGACCTGAGCATCCACGTGCCGCTGCATCCCGACGGTGAGCTCTTTGGATTCATTCGCAACGGCATCCCCGAGACGGCCATGCCGGCCTTCATCGACCGCTTCTCCGAATTGCAGATCTGGAATCTCATTAACTTCCTGCAGACGCTGCCGCCCGCGAGCCCGTCGAGCGTCTGACGCAGGTCGCAGCCCGCCGGCTGGCTCGGCGCGGCCGCCTCTAGCCGGCGGCGCCGGTCCGCGCCCGCCGCGAGCGGCGGCGGCGACTCACGAACCAGTGAGTTCCGATCGCCGCCACGAACGCGCCGATCATCGCCGCGGAGGCCCAGATCCAATCCGATCCGCCTAAATCGAGTCGGTGGGACAGCGTGGCCGGCCCTCGCGGACCGTCGATCGAGACCTGCAGTTCCCAGCGGATCTCCTCCGGAGCGCGCTCCACCATCTCGTACAGGGCGCCGCCCGCAAACGCCTCCCACGGTCCCAAACGCCCATCCGGCGTGAGCGCGGTCACCATCACCGTCGCATCCGTGACCGGCAGGCCCGTGACGGCGTCGCTGATCTCCATCGAATAGTCCACCCACCCGCCGCCCAAGAGCGCGCGTGAGAGGATTCGGTACGGACCCGCGACGCCCGCGAACACCACGTCGCCGCCGTGCGCCCGCAGCGGCGCCGCAAGCGTGGCGACGACCAGCAGCAGCCCCAACAACGCCAGCACCCGCATAGGGAGCGCGACTCGACCGCGGAGGCCCGTCGGTGACGTCACTCGGTCGCAGGCTGCGCGCTACGACCCGGCGCCAGCACCGCCCGCACCGCTCGCTCGATCTCGGCCACCGCCACCATGCCCTCGAACCGCGCGGCCACCCGGCCGTCCGCCTCCACCACGAACACCCATGGCTCGGTCTCGAGCCCCCATTCGGCGACAACCGGCGTGATCTCGAGCTGGCCCGTGCTCCGTGCCAGCTGCACGTCGAAGGGCTCGATGTGGATGAAGCTCATCCGATCGCCGAACCGCTTGTGCACGTCCACGACGGCATCCGTCACCGGGCCGCACATCTGGCTCACGCAGAACGCGGGCGTGCTGAACGCCACCAGAAACGGCTCGCGCCGTTCGAGTGCCTCGGCCACCGAAAGCGCGTACATCGCGGGCACCGGCCGCACGAATGTGGACAGCTCCTCGACATCCACCACCTGCTCGAGCGTGCGATTGCGGCTCGCGGGCGCCCGGTCGCCAACCTGCACCGAGCCGAGGGCGCACCGCACCTCGAACGCCGCACCGTTGATGGCGTACCGAGATCCATCGGCGGCGGAAACGGTCATCTCCGCCATCCAGAATCCGGGCCGATCCAGCGTCACTTCGTCAATCGCGTAGAACCCGCGCTGGCCGACGTGATCGTGGACGGTCCCGTCGGCGTGCTGATGCGGGGTGGTGAACTCGATCGAGTGATGAACCGCCGTGCCCTCCGCTCGCGGCTCCACGCTCCCGGTCGGCAACCACACGAACCTCACGTCCACGGTAGCGCCGGCTACCGGGGCTCCGTCGTTCGTGACCAGCCTGAACGGAAAGCGATTCGTGCCCAGACTGAATTCAGTGGCCGTGATGAACGCGTTGACGTCCAGGTTCAGCTCGGGCGAGCCGGCCGCGCACGCGGGGGCGATCAGCGCCGCGGCCACCACTGCCAGCGCCGCCGCCACGCGTCGCCCGCACGCCACGCCAGCCCGCTGTCCACGCACGCTCGTCGGCCTTTCACGCGGGCGCAAGAAGCTCGTGCCCGCCACGTCAGCCTAGCCATTTGGCGTGCTTGGGCAAGCTGCTACCCTCGACGGCCCGCCGGTCCACATCCGGTGCAGCCCCCACCCCATGAGTCCCAAGAACACGGCCCGCAGGCTGTCGCCCAGCGACCAAGATCACCTCCGCGCCATCTATGACGCGGGCGGCGGCGAGGGCCTTGCGGCCATGGGGCGCGTGGCTGAGCTGGTGGGAAACTCGCCGGCCACGGTCACGGCCGCGGCCAAACGGCTGCACGGCATGGGCCTTGTCGACTACCGACGCTACCGCGGCGTTCAGCTCACCGAGGCCGGCACGCGGGTCGCGCTCGAAATGGTCCGTCACCATCGATTGATCGAGAGCTTTCTGGTCGAGTTCCTAGGCTATGACTGGAACGACGTTCACCGCGAGGCCGATCGGCTCGAGCACGCCATCTCCGAGGAGCTCGAGCGCCGGATCGCCGCGCGGATCTCGGATCCCACCACCGATCCGCACGGCCATATGATCCCCAGCGAGCGGCTCGAGACGCCGCACGAGTCGGCCCGACCGCTCAGCTCGGCACGGGTCGGCGACTCCCTCGTGGTGGCCTCCGTCTCGGATCGAGACCCTGACATCCTCGCGTACCTCACGAGCATCGGTCTCAGGCCCGGGGGCGCGATAGAGGTCGTGGAGCGACTGCCGTTCGAGGGCCCGCTGGCTATCGAACTCAATGGCCAAGTCCACCACCTCGGACGCCTCGTGACCGACAACGTGTACGTTATGGTGGCGGCCGGCGAGCGCGAAGTTCCGCACGAGTGCTCCCAAGCCTCCGGCGGCCCCCGCTAACTCTCGATCTCCCGAGAAAACAAGGCGGCGAGCCGCGTCGGCCATTCGCGGCGCGGATCGACCTCACTGCCCGTTCGTCGAACGAACCGAGCCGTCCCCGTACCCCCAGATGGCGACATCACGTCATGCCGCGCACTGACATCAAAGGGAACCTCTCCCCGTTCGTCGAACCAGCAGGATGGCGGTGCGCCGTCCGTTGCCGGGATTCCTGGCCGGTTGGTCTAGTCGAAAAGGCGGAAGGGGGGATAGCGGTCGGTCAGGCTCAGGAAATAGGCGTCCGCCCGGGTATTCCAACGCAGTACGCCGACCTGCAAATCGAACAGGCCGCGTGGGTATGTACCCGTGACCAGGACTGCGATCCAGCCAAACAGGGCGGCCACGAAAGCACCCATCCCCAGGACGGAGAGCAAGATAATGTGTGGAAGGAGCAGCAAGGTCTTGATGACGAAGAAAAGCAGCGCCGCCAGCGCCAGCAGGCGGGAACTGTGCTCGGGATACTCGATGGCGACATCAACCGGGTACCTATCGTCGGCTGGCTCCATGTCCTGCATACGTCCCTCCACAGCTTCAGGCCGGACGGTCATCGGAGAATCACCCGGCCAAGTCTACAGGGCGCACTCACACCCCATCCGTTCGCCCCGGGGCCTGTCGAAGGGCGGGGCGACCAACCCACCACCCACAGAACCGCGGCCATTACCGCCGCTCCGACCTTCTGGCAGTAGCCCGCATTTCGGTCAGCGGGGGTCTTGTAATTCACGGAATTGTTGTTTATGCTTATGAACAATATTATTGGATCGCCAAACATCGCGGCACGCTAGGCGATCCCTAGACTGACTGCCGGAAAGACCAGGTTCATGGGCGAACGGGCCAACGTGCGCCCGCGACGGACGTCGCTTCGCCGCGAGTCGGCTGAAGCGCGCGGCCAGACCTCATGACACGTGATCCACCGGCCGCGTCCGGCGCCAAGCCCGCCGATCGCCCAAAGAGCCCGCGGGACCTCTCGGCGCGCCGCCTCTACGGCGGCCTGATCGCCCCCCTGGTCCGGCGGTTCGGAAGCCGACCGCTCCCACCCCGCCAGCACACGATCAGCCGGCGGGGACTCCTTCGCGGGTCGGCCGTTGGCGCGGCGGGCATCGCGGGGGCGGCCTCGCTGGCCACGCTTGACTCGGGCCGGCGCGCCCGCGCGGCGGACGCGCTCACGCCGGCGCAGGCCGCGGCGTTCGTTGGTCCGATCGATCCCAACGACGAGTTCGATCACACGCACGAGCTGGCCGGCGCCGTAGGCGACGTCGATACCAGCGCGTTCGACCCCATGGCCTACCTCGAGGATTTCAACTCCGGCGTGGTGAGCACGCTGCCCGACGGGCGCACGCTGCGCGAATACGTGCTGGTGGCCGTCGACAAGGAGATCGAGGTAGCGCCGGGCGTGTTCTTTCCGGCCTGGACCTACAACGGCCACGTGCCCGGCCCGACCATTCGCTGCACGGCCGGCGACGTTATCCGGGTCCGGTTCACGAACGCCGGCTCACACCCGCACACCATCCATTTTCACGGCATTCACCCGACGAACATGGACGGGGTGTTCGAGGTCGTGCGCGTCGGCGACGACTTCATCTATGAGTTCGAGGCCCAGCCGTGGGGCCTGCACATCTACCACTGCCACTCGGTCCCACTGAAGCGCCACATCCACAAGGGCCTCTACGGCACCTTCATCATCGATCCGCCGGAGGGCCGCGCGCCGGCCCGCGAGATGGTGATGGTGATGAACGGGTTCTCGACCGAGTTCGACGGGGTGAACACGTTCTACGCGGTGAACACCGTGGCGTTCCACTACCTCAAGCACCCGATCAAGGTGAGGGTCGGAGAGCTGCAACGGGTCTATCTGTCGAACCTGACCGAGTTCGACCTGCTCAACTCGTTCCATCTCCATGCCGAGATGTTCCGGGTCTACCGCACCGGGACCTCGATGGATCAGTTCGACTTCACCGACACCGTGATGCTGTGCCAGGGCGAGCGGCACATCCTCGAGTTCACGCTGAACGCTCCCGGCAGCTACATGTTCCACGCCCACCAGAGTGAGTTCGCCGAGCTCGGCTGGATGGGTTTCTTCGAAGCGGTCGAGGAGGGCTAGCGATGGCTACGCGCGCGACGCCCACGCCCTCGCCCGCCGGCCGGACCACGCTCGATGCCGGGTTCTGGGTGTTCGGCCTGGTGCCGCTGCTGCTGCTCGGCCTCGTGCTCTTCCTCTTCGCGCGCTTCGGCCCGGCCGGCGTGTTCGAGGCGGCGTTCCCGCCGATCGAGGAGCTCACCATCGAGCGCACCAGCTTCGATCGAGGCGGAGCTCACGTCGAGATCGTCAACGGCGGTCCCGAACCGGTCACGATCGCCCAGGTCGCGGTCGACGAGGCCATCTGGAACTTCACCGTCGATCCGGATCCGTTGGTTCCGCGCTTGGGCCGCGCCACGGTCAGCATTCCGTACCCGTGGGTGGACGGCGAGCCGCTATCGATCGCGCTCATCAGCTCGTCGGGCGTGATCTTCGAGACCGCCATCGACGTCGCCACCGCGACGCCGCAGCCGGGCGGCACCTTCTTCGCCACCTTTACGCTGCTGGGGGTCTACGTCGGCGTGATTCCGGTCCTCATCGGCGTCATCTGGTTCCCGTTCCTGCGGCGGCTGTCGAGTCGCTGGATCAATTTCTTCCTCAGCCTCACGATCGGGCTCTTGCTGTTCCTGGGCGTGGATTCGGTGGACGAGGCGATCGAGGACTCGGCCGGCGTCGCCGGCGCGTTCCAGGGCATCGGCCTCGTGGCCGTCGGATTCATCCTCGCCTTCCTCGCCGTCTCGGTCGTGGACCGATGGCGAGAGCGCAGGGCCGAGACGGCCGGCATCAACCCGCTCACCCTGGCCTATACGATCGCGGTCGGGATCGGCCTCCACAACCTCGGCGAGGGACTCGCGATCGGCGCCGCCTACGCCACCGGGGCGATTGCGCTCGGCACCTTCCTGGTCATTGGTTTCGCCGCCCACAACACTACCGAGGGCCTGGCGATCGCCGCCCCGCTCGCACGCGGCCAGATGAGGCTCGCGCGCGCGGTCCCGCATCTCGTTGCGGCCGGTCTCATCGCGGGCGTGCCGGCCATCTTCGGCGCCTGGCTGGGCGGATTCGCCTTCTCGCCCATCCTGTCTACGCTGTTTCTCGCCGTGGGCGCGGGCGCGATCTTCCAGGTCGTCTGGCAGATCGCGCGTCTGATGGCCACCACCCCGGACGGTTCGCTGGCGAGCAGGCTCAACGCCGCCGGCCTCGCCGTCGGCCTGCTCATCATGTACGGCACCGGCCTGCTGGTGGTCAGCTAGCCCAGCGACCCGACGCTCCGCCCCGCCCCTGTCATCACCCCGAGCCGGTCGAAGGGCCTGTCCCGCGTCCCTTGAATGAATGGCAGCAGATGGCATTGGCGCTTCTCCGCCGAGGGGCGCGTCGCGCTAAGATGAGAGTTACACCAACCGAAATATCGTTCTCACTGTCCCAAATATGCTCATGTCATAGGGCAACAATCTAGGTCTTCGTCAACAAGTCAGCGTGCGAATCAACGCGATCGCATTGCTCGATACGATCGATGTAAAGTGTCGTACTATTGTTGATCGTAGGCCACAATTAGACCTGCCGATGGCGGCTCTCGATCCACAGCGAACGTCCCTTCGGCGCGCCCGCTGGGCTCTGATCGCGGTCGCTGCCGCGAACCTGGCGGTCGCGCTCGCCAAGATCGCGGCCGGCTCGGCCGCCGACTCGGCGGCGGTGCGAGCCGACGGGTTTCACTCGCTGGTCGACGCGTCCGCCTCGCTTCTGGGCCTCGCGGCGATCGCCTACGCGCTCCGACCGCCCGACCGGTCACACGCGTATGGCCATCGCAAGGTCGAGACTCTCGCCAGCCTCGGCATCGTCGCGCTGCTGGCGGTGCTGATCGTCGAGATCGTGCGTGACGCCGTGGGGCGTCTTCAGACCGGCGCCGAGCCTCAGATCTCCGTTCTCCTGTTTGCCGTGATGATCGGGACGCTCGCCGTCAACGTCGCGGTCGCGGTGTTCGCGCGCCGGGCCGGGCGCGCCTGCGGCAGCGATTTTCTGATCGCGGATGCAAATCAGACCGCCGCCGACGTCTTGGTTTCCGCTGGCGTGCTCGTCGGGATCGGACTCGCGGCATCCGGCGTCCCCCATGCGGACGCGGCCGCCTCGCTGGTCGTCGCCGCCGCGGTCGCCGTCATCGGCGTTCGAATCGTGCGGCGCGGGGCGGCGGTGCTGCTCGACGCCGCGATCATTCCCGATCGCGACATCGCATCGGTCGTGCTCGGGACCGAGGGCGTCCGCAGCTGGCACAAGGTGCGGACCCGTGGACGCGCCGACGAGGTCTTCGTCGATCTCCACATCGAGGTCGATCCGCAGATGACCGTCCGGCGCGGCCATCGCATCGCGCACGCCGTTGAGGACGCGATCGGCGCCCGTTTCCCCCAAGTCGCCGACGTCACCGTCCACGTCGAGCCCGCCGTGAGCTAGCTCCGGCCCGCTTCCAGAGTAGACGCGACACATCAACCGCTGTCAGCGAGCCGCTCGCAACCGCCACCTTAGGTGCTACCGATATCGCCGATCGAACGGGTCCAATCATTCCTCCGAGGAGGGGTCACAGCAGCTCCAATCACTCTCCCCGTGAAAGCGTTGCCCATGTGCCCGGTCGTTCAAGCCGACGCCGGCTGCGGCGGTGGGGGGACGGCAAGGTGGCCCGACCCTCAGCTCGGGATGTCCCAGATGGAGCGAGTGGACCTCACCGGGTAGCCCGCCGCTTCGAGGTGGGATAGATCGAGATTGGAAATCTCCTCCACCTAACGGGCGGGCCACCGGGTTCTTGCTCGATCAAGCGCGTGCTGGGAGGAGGCGGGTCGTATCCCCCACCGGCTCGTCGGGGGCTCAGGCCCCCGACGAGCCGACTCCCCCTCACCGGGGGGAGTGGTCGTGAGTGAGTCGCGAACGTGGTTGCGCGGCATAGCAAACCGCCCCGCCGACGGTCGTCGGCGGGGCGGCTGGTAGTGCGCCGTTGAGGGCTAGTAGTCCATCGGAGGCGCGGCCTGCGCCTCTTCCTTCTCCGGCACGTCCGCGATCAACGCCTCGGTTGTGAGGATCATCCCAGCGATGGACACAGCGTTCTCGAGGGCCGACCTGGTCACCTTTGCCGGGTCGATCACGCCCGCCTCGACCATGTCCACGTACTTCTCACTGACCACGTCGTAGCCGAAGTTGCCGGAATCCGTGGTCCTCCGTGACCGGCGGACCTCCTCCGCTACGACCGAGCCGTCCGCGCCCGAGTTGGTGGCGATCCAGCGCAGGGGCTCTTCCAGCGCACGCCGCAGCGCTCGCATGCCCACGATCTCGTCGTGGATGCCGTCGATCTCCAGCGCGTCCAGCGCGGAGGCCGCGTTCACCAGGGCGACGCCGCCACCCGGGACCACGCCTTCCTCGATCGCCGCGCGCGTGGCCGACAGCGCATCTTCCACGCGGTGCTTCTTCTCCTTGAGCTCGGTCTCCGTCGCGGCACCGACACGGATCACAGCCACACCGCCGGCCAGCTTCGCCAGCCGCTCCTGCAGCTTCTCGCGATCGTATTCCGACGTGACTTCGTCGACCTGGCCCTTGAGCTGATTGATGCGCGACTGCACGGCCGCTTCCTTGCCGTCGCCCTCGACCAGCGTCGTGTTGTCCTTGTCGGCCACCGCGCGCCGGACGCGGCCCAGGTCCTCGACCATCACGCCGTCCAGCCGCCGGCCCATGTCCTCGGAGACCACCGTGCCACCGGTCACCACCGCGACGTCCTGCAACATTTCCTTGCGACGGTCCCCGTAGCCGGGCGCCTTCACGGCCAGCACGTTCAGCACGCCGCGCAGCTTGTTGACGACCAGGGTCGCGAGCGCCTCGCCCTCGACGTCCTCGGCGATGATCACCAGATCCTTCTTGCCGGCCTGGGTGACTTTCTCGAGCGTCGGCAGGATGTCGGCGACCGCCGACAGCTTCCGGTCGGTGATCATCACCAGCGCCTCTTCGATGTCGGCCTCCATGCGGTCCTGATTGGTCACGAAGTACGGCGAGATGTACCCGCGGTCGAACTTCATGCCCTCGACATACTCGATCTCGAACTCGAGCCCCTTGGACTCCTCGACCGTGATCGCGCCGTCCTTGCCAACCCGGTCCATGACCTCGCCGATCAGCTCGCCGATCTGCTGGTCGTTGGCCGAGATCGCGGCGATCTGTGCGATGTCTTCGCGCCCGCGGATCTGCTTGGCCTGCTTCTTGAGCTGCTCGACCACCGCGTCGGAGCCCTTCTGGAGCCCGCGCTTGATGATCATCGGGTTCGCGCCGGCGGCGACGTTCTTCAGACCTTCCTTGATGATCGACTGCGCCAGCACGGTGGCCGTGGTCGTGCCGTCACCGGCGATGTCGTTGGTCTTGCTCGCCGCTTCCTTGATGAGCTGCGCGCCCATGTCCTCGAAGGGGTCCTCGAGGTCGATGTCCTTCGCCACCGTGACGCCGTCGTGCGTCACGGTCGGGCCGGAGTACTTCTTGCCGAGCGCCACGTTGCGCCCCTTGGGCCCCAACGTGGTCTTGACGGCGTTCGCCACGATGTCGATGCCCTTGACGAGCTTCGATCGCGCCTCGACATCTAACAGGATGTCCTTGGGCATCTACGGAGATCCTCTCTGCCACCCTCTTGAGTCCATTGCGGGCACGCGGCCGCCGCCCGACACCCTCAGGTTCAAGGGTGCGCGGCCCGCTCGCCGCTTCCGGTAGGGGGTACGAAATGGCGAGCCCAGCGCCCGCCACAAATCTGCTAACCGCCGCAATTGTACGGAGGCGCCGAATCGAGCGTCAAGCAAAATTAGCAGTCGCCGACGCCGAGTGCTAAACCGCCGCGCGCGGCCGATTCGCGCGGCCGGATCGGCTGCTCGCCGCTCACGGCGTCCGTTGTCCGATCTCGCCGCCTCATGCCAGACTTGCGGTGGCCGGGAGTCCTAGGCCACGCACCCGATGCGAATCTCGATGCGCGCCGACTACGGCGTGCGCGCCATGACCGACCTGGCCATCCATGCCGGACAAGGGCCGGTGCAGAGCGCCGACATCGCCCGCCGGATGATCGTGCCGCCCGTCTACCTCGATCAGGTGATGGGCGGCCTCCGCAAGGCCGGGCTGGTGCGCAGCACGCGCGGGCCGCAGGGTGGACACCAGCTCGCCCGTCCCCCCGAGACCATCAGCCTGGCCAACATCGTGCTGGCGCTGGAAGGGCCGTTCAGCCTGCTCGACTGTCTCGACGACGTCGCGGCCTGCGATCTTTCCGACATCTGCTCGCAGCGGCCGGTGTGGACGCGCGTGCGCGCCGCGCTCGACGAGGCGCTGCGCCGCGTGCTGCTGTCCGAGTTGGCCGCCGACATGCAAGAGGCCCGCGAGCGTCCCGCCTATAGCATCTGATGCCGCTACAACTCACGCGCGACCAGGTCGATGAGATCGTCGCCCACGCGCGCGACGAGACGCCGCTCGAATGCTGCGGGCTCGTGGGCGGGCGGGCCGACCGAGGCATGCACGTGTACCGCGCTCGCAACCTCGATCAGAGCCGCGTGCGCTACACCATTCATCCCGAGGACCAGCTCCGCATCGAGCGCGAGATCGAGGACGACCGCGGCTGGGAGCTGCTCGCCATCTACCACTCCCACCCGATGAGCGACGCGTACCCTTCGCCGACCGATGTCGCTCACGCCGTGGAATCCGGCTACGGCGAATTCACCCGCTTCATCATCGTCTCGTTGCTGAACCCGGATCAGCCGGTGGCGCGCTGCTTCTGGCTGCGCGGCGGCCGTATCAAGGAGGATCCGCTGGCCATCGTGGACACCCACGGGCCCGCGTAAGATGGCGTCCATGAGCACCGCGGCCGCATTCGCTCCCTCGATCCACCTGGACGCCCCGCTCGAGGCCAAGCTCGATCGGCTGCACGCGATCCTGCGCGACCTCGGCCGCGTGGTCGTCGCGTATTCCGGCGGCGTGGACAGCACCTTCCTCGCCAAGTCGGCGTTCGACGCGCTGGGCGGCAACGCCCGCGCGGTCACGGCCGTCTCCGGCAGTCTGGCCGAGCACGAGCGACACGACGCCGAGCGCTACGCCCGCGCGATCGGCATCCGCCACGAACTCATCGCCACCCACGAGCTCGACAACCCGGCCTATCGACGGAACGACGCCTTCCGCTGTTTCCACTGCAAGGCCGAGCTGTTCGATCGCCTGCAGGCCTACGCCGACGAGCACGCCATCCCGCATATGGTCTACGGCCCGGTGGTCGACGACCTGGGGGATTTCCGTCCGGGTATGGACGCCAGCCGCCGGCGCGGCGCCCGCGCGCCGCTCGTGGAAGCCGGCCTTCGCAAAGCCGAGGTGCGGGCGGTTTCGCGGCGGCTTAAGCTCCAGAGTTGGAACAAGCTGGCTGTGGCGTGCCTGGCGTCACGCGTCGCCTACGGAACCGAAGTGACCGCCGAACGACTTGGTCAGATCGAGCGAGCCGAGGCGCTGCTGCGCGCCGAGGGGTTTCGCGAGCTGCGGGTCCGCCACCACGACGCGATTGCACGCATCGAAGTCCCCGTGGATGAGCTCGCCCGGCTCACGTCCGACGAAGCGCTCCGGGCGCGCGTCCTCCAGGGCGTCAAGGCGCTGGGGTTTGCGTATGTCACGCTCGACCTGCAGGGCTTCCGCTCCGGCTCCATGAACGAGCAGCTGCCGGTTCTCCCCGGCCGCGACTCCGTCGCCGACTGACGCCGCGCCGCCCGCGAGGGGCGACCCTCGTGGTTGCCCGCCTGTTGGCAACGGCCCCACCCTAGGCAGCCGTCTCATCATTCCGGCGCACAGCTTGTCCCGTACTGGATACGGGGCCGAAATCCAGGGCAGCGCCGGCAGTTGCGGGCAGGGTTTCTCGCCGAGCAGTGATTGATCGCTTTCCGTTCGTGCCGTACAATATACGAACGAGCGGTGTCTACAAGTCGTGACAACCTAGAAAGACGAGGATGGTTGTGATGTACGACATAGGCGAGAAGCCCGGCAAAGGCAAGTACTGCTGCGTCAAGTGCGATTGGTCAGTCGTGCTTAACGACGATTCCGACCGACTCCCGCCGTGCGGAATCTGTGGCCGAGGTCAGTCGACGAGGTACGTTCGCTGCTAGCGTTCTCGGTGCAGTCGGCGCCCGGGTACTGCCCGGCCACTGCAAGGTCTGCGCGCTCGGCGCGATTCCAACGCCCTCGCCCTCCCGCACCGTCGCCTGGCGGGCTTTTAGGATCGGCCGCCCGGCTGGTAGTGTCGTCGCGTCGCTAGGTCACATCCCCTCTACTGCGGATACCCCCAGAACGCTGCTGTTCACTGCCTTGCTGAAGACGCGCCGCGCAGGATCATCGGTGTGATGGTGTCGCCTGCGGTAGCAGCCTACGAAGGCATCTACGACGCACCGACCGCAGCCCGCTACTTGCTGGCCGCCCGCGGAGCCAGCGAGGCATATCCGGTTACGTCGCGAAACCTGATCCGCTGGGTGCGCAAGGGGCTGATGCATCCGGAACTTGCGAGAGTCCCTGGCCGCGACCTGACCATCGCCTTCGAAGACCTGATCTCAATGCGCGTGATCGCCGCGCTGCGCGCAGCCGACGTGTCCTGGCCAAGAATCCACGCCGCCGAGGAGTGGCTCCGCCAGCGCACCAGACACCAGCGTCCCTTTGCGACGGAGCAGCTGTGGACTGAGCGTTCGGACATTCTAACGGAGTTGGGCGACCAGCTCATCGCTGCCAGCAGACACGGGCAGCTGGCCATGGAGATGCTGCGGGAGCATCTCATTCCGGTGAGCGGCCTACGGTTCGAAGACGCGGTTGCCAGCAGCTGGGAACCGCACCCCTACGTCGTACTAGACCCTACCGTGCAGTTTGGCGAGCCCTGCATCAGGAACACGCGCATTCCCACGCGCGCGGTCTGGGGGCTGGTGCGCGGCGGTGACCCGGAATCCCTGGTCATGCAGTCCTATGGGCTTACGCAGGACGAGTTGACGGCGGCCCTGGCGTGGGAGGAAAAAGTCGCCGCCTGACAGCTTGCTGGTACCCGGTGGCGAACCGCTTCTCGTTGTTGACGAGTCACTCAGTCCAAACGTGGGGCGGGCGCTCCGCAAGGTTGGGTATCGCGTAGTACTGGTTAGCGAAATCAACGAATTCCAAGGTTTGCTGCGCGTTACCGACGACAAACTGATCCCATGGATGGGAGATCGCGCCGCGATTTGGATTCATGCCGACGACAACGCAAAACGGGAGCAAAAGAAGCTGTTAGTGGCGCATGCCGTGCGAACGCTCTGGGTGTACCGCCCAAAGGGAGCGATGAGCAGTCGCGAACAGCTCAGGGCTCTCAGCTACGTGCTCGATGACTTTCTTGAAAGGCTTAGGGCTCAGCCGCGCAAACGCCACTATGAGCTGCGCATCATCCACGGCGCTCCGCACCGGACCCGCATTCAACTCAAGCCGTTCGAGCTTTAGCCCGCGCTACCCCAGACCCGTCTGTTCATAGCCGCTGCCGCGTTGCGGTCCCCGCTCGATCTTGGGCGCTTGACGTTGCTGGTTGGTCGGCTGGGGCAACTCGGCGGCGGTGAAGGTGGGGCCGGCGATCGCGTCGGCCAGGAGTTGTTCGAGTTGCGGATGATGCGCGAGCGTGGCTTCCAGGACCCATAGGAGCTCCAGCAGCTCGCGGGTGAATTGGGCGGTCCGGCGTTGCGGGCGGATGTCGTCGAGGGGTGATGACTTGCGGCCGGCGCCGTCGCGCATGCGGTAGGCCAGCCAGGAGCGGACGACCTGGAAGCCGGAGACGGAGAAGGCCCAGACCTGGGGGTGGACCGGCGCGAACTCGCCCTTGCCGACGCGCAGCGTTTGTCGCACCGCGTCATAGTCGAACTGTTCGGGGTAGACCTCCGGTGCCTCGCCGACCGGCCGGACGCACCTGGCGGAGCCTGACGGCGTTTGCCGGGCGGGCGCAAGGCCTGCTCCTACGGGATGGAGACCGTGGCCGTTGCTCTGGTCCGCGAACCGCTCGCCGTAGGTGTGCAGCCGGATCAGCTCCGATCCCAGCGCGGCGGCGCGCTGGAACAGGGCGGGGTCTTTGGTGAGCGGGAGGCGCGGCCCCGGGACGGTGAGCTCCTCGCTGAAGCGCTCCACGTAGTCCGGCGAGGCCAGCAGCGCGTAGCAGTAGGCGAGGAAGTCCTCGGGCCCGACCTCGTATCCGAGCTCCGCTCCCAGCGCCTCAAGCAGGCCCTGCGTCACGTTGGGTTCGGACGCATCGGCGTCGCGCCAGAGGGGAATCACGTCCTTGCCTTCAAACGATCCACGGAAATGATGAAGATCGGGAATGTGCGCGGCTACGGTTGCTGCGGGACCCGGCCCCAGCACGTTAGTGAGCAGGCTTGTGAGGTAGACCTGCCGGTTGCCGTGAACCTGCCAAAGGGGCGGACGCGGTCGATCGAGCAGGCGGGCGTCGGCCAGCAGCCATTGGCGGTCGAACGAGCGGTATGCGTAGGGAACGACGGCCGCCAGCTCGGACCCTTGCTGAACATCGCGCAGGGGCACTAGCTCCCGGCCGGTGAGCAGGTCGTTCCTGGATCGATGGATCTG
Source organism: Chloroflexota bacterium (assembly GCA_965247475.1). Lineage (GTDB taxonomy): Bacteria > Chloroflexota > UBA11872 > UBA11872 > UBA11872. The sequence goes on along the minus strand of OZ252016.1, from coordinate 307,620 downwards.
ATGCTCGGAAGTAGCGCGCATGGCGGTACTACGGTCGCTCGCGTCCAGCAGCGCGCTCCACCTGCGCCGCAAGGTTTCCACATCGGGGCCAATGGGCCAGGTCCGCTTGGCCTGCACGCCTGAGTACTGCCAGGGAAACACGTCGGTGAGCGCCGGCCAGGCGTAGTAATCCCCGCTTCCTTCGGGAAGCAGCGGCCGCTGCCAGTCCCTGAAGCACGTCTGCCACTCGAGGTCGGCGAAGCTTGTCACTTGGTCCAGCCGCGCCAGCTTGTCCTGGGCGGTTCCGCTCAGGCGCACGTAGCGGGCCGCCGCCGGTTGGTCGGGCGCGGGAGGTCCATGGCGCACGCCCACGGCGATGGCGACCGGCGTGCGGATGGCAAAGACGTTCTCGGTCTTCCGCGCGCCCAGCGAATCACCCTCAAGATCGATGATCCAGAGCTCGTCGAAGGTGCGCCGCATCACCTCGCGCATCCCCACGAACCCCGGCCCGCGCAGGTAGGACGAGGCCGTGATGAAGGAGACGATGCCCGGCCCGCCGGTGCTGTCAAAGACTTTCCAGAGCGCCCATCGCCAGAAGTAGACGTAGTCGTTGTAGAGGTTCTTGAGGTGCACGCCCGCGCCGGACTGTTGGGCCGGTTCGAGGAAGTCATCTAGAAGCAGAAGCTCCTGTTCCGGGTCCTCGTGGAGCACCGGATCTCCAAATCGGACCCAGCCGCCTTTGCGCCGGGTTTGAGAGTCGTCGGGTTCGATCACCTGCCGGTCGTAGGGCGGATTGCCCAGGCACACGAGGACCCTCGTGTCGGTCTTGATGCGCCTGGCCCGCCGGTGTTCCTCATCAAGGCTGCGTAGCGAGAGCGGCTGCGAAGGCGTCTCGACGCTGGGCGACTCAAGCGTGTCGGCTAGGTAGACGTGCGCGCCGTCGTCGGGCAGCGCGCCGCCGTGGGCCTTTATGCGCTCCGTCACGCGCAGGTGAGCGACGGCGTACGCTCCCACCAGCAGCTCGAACGCGTGCACGTTGCGGGCCAGCGCCGAGGCGTGGCCGGGGACCGCGCCCTCGCCGAGACGCTCCGTCACCACCGACAGGGCGTGCTCGATGGCCGCCAGCGGGTAGGTGCCGGTTCCGGCGGCCGGGTCCAGCGTGACCACGCCGTCGTCGGCGTAGGTCAGCTCCTTGCCGAAGCGCCCTTGCAGTAGCTCGCCGACGAGTCGGACCTGCGCCCGCACGACCTGGACCGGGGTGTAGTAGACGCCGCGGTCGCGCCGCAGCTTGGGGTCGTAGGCGGACAGGAAGTCCTCGTAGAAATACAGCCAGGGATCGGCGTCGCCGCGCCGCAGACGGCTCACGTCCACCGCCCCGATCACGCGCTCCAGGAGCCCGACGGGGGTTTCGATCTCCCGGCGCGCCAGGGGATCGGCCAGGTTGCGCAGCACGTCGGCCAGCAGCGCGTGCCCGCGCCGCCGCAGGAAGTCCTGCGCGGCATCGCCCGTGCCGACGGTTTGCAGCCCGTCCAGCCGCGCCAGCAGCAGCGCGTAGGTGAGTGTTTGCGCGTAGGCGTCCGCGAACTGCGGCGCGTCGGCGTCGGCAAAGAGGGTCGATTGCCAGTCCCGCCGCAGCTGGGCGACGGCGGAACGTTCGTTGTCCAGCGCCGCCAGGACATCGCGCCGCAGCAGGCGCGCCAGCGGCGCCAGCGTCTCAGCCAGTTGCCGAGCCGTGGTGGGCGCGATGGGCTGCCAGCTGAAGAAGGTTTGCAGCAGGTCGCCGAGCTGTTGGGCGTCGGACATGGTGACCGTGTGGGGGCCGTCGGTCGTCAGGTCGCTGCTGAGCCGCACGCCGGCGATGCGTTGGCCGGTGTGGAAGAGGGTCCATTCGAGGCCGTCGGTGTAGATAAGGTTGGGCAGGTTCTTGAAGTTGCTCCACTGCTGGCCGTCGCGGCCCTTGAACTGGCTCGGGTTCGCGCCGCGCCCGGGCGCCTTCAGCTCGATGTGCCCGGTCAGCACCCCGCGCACGCCGACGCCCAGGTCAGGCCGGCCGTGAACATCGATGACGCGGGACTCGGTCTTGACGACGACGCCTAGGCGCCCGAGCGCCGCGGCGGCGTGCTCAATGAACGGACGCAGGTGGGACTTGAGCTGGTCTTCCGGATCGCCGGGGACGGGGCTGTCGAAGGCCTGCGTAAGGACCTGGCCCAGGTTTCGCAGGGCGCGATGGACGCGATCGGCCTGACGGTCCGATATGAGGGGAAGCCTCAGCGACGCCATGCGCTCAGCCGCGGGTCTCCTGCCGGACGCTCCGCGCCTAGTGTGTCATGCGGGGCGCTGCGCTCCGACCGAGCGGGCACAAGGCCCGCGCCTACGGGATCGATCGGGCGGGCACAAGGCCCGCCCCTACGGGACCGACCCCATGTACAGCACGATCTGGCCGTCTTCGACGGCGACCCGATACGTCTTGGCGCGCAACCGCGCGTCGTCCAGCGCTTGGCCGGTTCGGATGTCGAACTCCCACTGGTGGTACGGGCACTTGATCACCTCGCCCTCGCGCGCGTAGGTCCACTCGCTGACGCCGCTCGATCCGACCCGCGGGCGCACCCGGCCGCGGCCCAGCGGGCCGCCCTTGTGCGGGCACGTGTTCCGGATCGCGCAGAGGTCGCCGCCCAGATTGAACACCATCACGCCGTACTCGCCGCCGACGGCGACTTCGCGCCGCCCGCCCGCCGGGAGCTCGTCGATCCCGCAGACGGTGGTCCGCCGCGGGCTAGAGGTTGAGGAGAGCACGCGCGTTCTCGCCGAAGATCTGGTTCCGCAGCGGCCTCGGGATGTCGGCGGCGACGGTCCGCGGCTCGTCCCAATCCCAGTGCGGAAAGTCGCTCGCGTACACGAGAACCTCGTCGGCGTGCGCCCATTCGAACAGCTTGGCCAGATCCTGGCGCGCGGGCGGCTGCTCCATCGGCTGCGTGCCGACCCGGATATGGTCCCGGATGTACTCGCTCGGCAGCCGTTTGACCCAGGGCGTGTAGTCGCGCAGGGCCTTCCAGTCGGCGTCGAAGTGCCACATCAGCCCCGGCAACCACCACATGTCCACCTCGATGAAGAGCCACTTCAGCCCCGGATACTTCTCGAACACGCCCTCGCAGACCAGGCTGGCCGTATGCGCCTGCGCGATCTGTGGACGCGCCATTCGCATCTCGAGGTAGTGGGTTGGGAATCCCGCCGCCGTGGGCGGGCTGTTCACCCCATGGCCCTCGGCGCCGAAGTGCGTGACCATCGCCAGGCGGTGGCGCTCGGCGGCCGCGTAGATCGGGTGATAGAACTGGTTGCCGTACGGCATGCGCGCGCCGGCGGGCAGCATCACGGCCGCCACGCACGGGTGATCGCCTAGCCGCTCGATCTCCTCGACGGCCTGTCCGGGATCGTTCGGTCCCACCGCCAGCGCCATCCGATAGCGCGGGTCCTTGGCGACCCAGTGCTCGAGCGTCCAGTCGTTGAAGGCGCGGCACAGCGCCGCGGCGTAGTCCACCCTTGGACTCCCCGCGACCGCGTACAGGTTCTGCCCGGTCAGCAGCGCCGCGTCGAACTGGTGAGCGTCCAGGTGCTCCTGGACTGTGAATGCGGCGAAGTCGGTGTGCTCGTCAACCTCGTGGTCCAGGCGGTACTGGAGCCGGTTGGGCATGTTCGTGTACCAGTTCACGGCCAGCATCGACCCGAAGTTGGTGATGTCCTCGACGTACTGCCGCGGCAGGTATGGGAAGAGGTCCTTGATGTCGTGCCACACGTGATGGCAGTCGCAGTCGACCAGATACGGCGCGACCTTGCGGGCTCGCCGGGGCGCGGCTTCCGCGGCGCTCGAGGTTTCCACGGCGCCCATTGACCCTCGACCTCCTGATCGCTCGACCGCGCCTCCAGACTATCCGACCCGGCGTTGTCTCCGCCGTCGGCGTCGGCGCCCCCGAGCGACCTACCCTCCGAGCGCCTCGTCCAGGTGTCCCAACGCCCGCACGAGCCGCTCCCGATCCTCCGCCGGGAGCGGCGGGCCGAGGATGGCTTCGACGTTGGCGGCGAGGTGATCGGCGTTCGACGTGCCCGACAGCACGGTGGAGACGCCGGGCGGGCCCAGCACGAACTTGTATGCGGCCGATGGGATCGAGGCCACGTCGTCGTGCACCAACCACCCGAGCGGGTCATCATCATCAAGCGCGTCGGCCGCCAGCAGACCACGCGCCTTCAAGTCCGCCACCACCTCGCGCAGGCGCTCGGGACGCGACATCGCCACTCGCACCGCCACCATGATGATCACGCCCACGTCTTTCGCCGCGGCCTGTGGGATCACGACGCGCTCGGCCGACTGCGACAGCAGGTTGTAGCCGACCATCATGGTGTCGAAATGGTCGTCCTCCAGCGCCCGCTGGAGCGTCTCGTGCCGCGGATCCTCGAAGAAGCGCTCGGTCAGACCCAAGAACCGAAACTTGCCGGCCGCCTGCGCCTCGCGCAGGACCGGAAGATGCGCCTCGATCACCGCGTCGTACTCGTCCGGCATCAAGCCGTGAATCTGCAAGAGGTCGATCGTGTCGACCCCGAGCCGCGCCAGCCGCTGGTCGATCGCCACGCGCAACTGGTCGGGCGTCGGCATCTCCCCGGTCTCAAAGTCCGCGTAGCGATACTTCGTCGCCAGCACGTAGTCGTCCCGGGGCACGCCCTCGAGCGCGCCGGCCAGCCAGAGCTCGCTGTCGCGATACCCGTACGCGGTGTCGAAGAACGTCACGCCCAGGTCGAGCGCGCGGCGCACCACGCGCTTGGCGTCGGCGACGCTACCGTGCGTCCGCTGCCCCATCAGGCTCGGACCGCCGGTGCCGAGGCCGACGACCGACACCTGCAAATCGGTCCGTCCCAGCCGTCGATACTCCATAGCTCACATCCTCGCTGATTCCGCCCGCAGCATACGTTCTGTTCGCCATTCGCCGACCGAAACATCGCGCCCGTGTGGTGATCGATCACCATGCGAGTCCTTCGATGGTCTCAGGACGGGCGCTTCGATTGGCTCTCCGTTCCTATGTCGAGGTGAGGCTCCTTCGACGCACTCAGGACAGGCTTTCGCCGGTCCGGTGGCCATGAGATTCCTCGCCTCCGGCTCGAATGACATGGGGGAGCGGTTCGTTCGACAGACTCAGGATCGCCGGCCGCGCCGAGTTGGTCGACAGGCGCGCGGTTGGACCACTAGCCACCAGCCGCCGGGCGGCCCGGCTTGGATCAAACGGACCCGCTGCCGACCGAGAAGCTCACCTACGGCACTGCTATAGTCCGATTGGATGATGGCGGCCACTATGCGCTTTGTGTTCGCTGCGCATAGCTATCACGCGAACCAGCACTCTCTCAGGAAGACGCTGTTGTACGCCAGGCATGAGGTGCGTTAGTGCCGATGATCCCGAATGGAGCAAGCGTTACGCCGCTCGAACGCAAGCTGACCGAAATGAACACGGCGGAGATGCCGGCCGGCTGGTATGCCCGCGCGTCCGAGGTTCTCAGAGGCGGGGACGGCGGAGAGCATGGCCTGCTCCTCTACAAGCTGATTCGCGAGCGTTCCAATCTCGATCGTCCGCTGGTTGCCCTGGACGTCGGCACGGCGAGAGGCTTCTCGGCGATGACGATGGCCCGCGCCATGATTGACGCGGGCGTGAGTGGGGATGTTTACACGATAGACACTGTTGACCACCACGAATCGCTCAACTGGCACGCGGCCAAGCACGACGCCGATGACCCCTTGGCTGGAGTTGAAATGACCCGTTCGGAAATCTGGGCAAGGTGGTTTCAGGACGATGCCGGAATTACGCCAATCACCGGACAATCAAGGAATATCCTGGGAGATTGGAGTCACGGCCCCATTGAACTGGCGTTTCTAGACGCCAGTCACACCTATGATGACGTGAAGAGAGATCTGACCCTATTAGACCCTCTAATGGCAGAAGAAGGGGCTATCGTCGTCGACGACTATCACCTCGGCGTAAGCGTCGCCCGTATCCCTTCCAGACTCGTCAACGCCATTGCCCGGCGCCTCAGGCGAGTTCTCGAAAACGCATGGCCCAGGATGGGTCAGCTAATGGCCCGTCTCGGCGCCGACAATGAGTACGTCGTTGTCACGCACCGGCTTTACGGCGTCCGCAAAGCTCTCGCCGAATTCCTCGACGAACGGTCAGATCGCTGGTCGCTCGAGATCGTGGCCATGCCGTCCCGCGGGGGTTACCAGGGCAGCGATTATTCGCTGGCCGTGCTTACGAGGCGGGAGGCGTAGTCAAGGACAGGGTGGCGGCCACTTTGCGCCTTATGTTCACTACATGCAGGTATCACGAGAACCTGCACTATCAACGGAAAGTGTTCTGCTAAACAACACCATTCAACGGCATTCGTTAGGTCGATCATCGTGAGGTTCCGCGTCACCGAGTACGAATCACGATAGATGTTACGTTCTCTATAACCCATCGGGTGCGGTATGCCACACGCAGAGTCCTGCTTGCAGCTGCGGTATCGACACTGACGCCGACGATGTCCCTAAACCTCGCTTCCGCCGCAGCTTGGATCGAATGGAAGCGATCACGGTAGTGGGTCACTTTGATCCAGGCTGTGGTACCCAGCAGCCGGTGGTTAGTGGTCCAACCGCGAGCCTGTCGACGAACTCCGAGCGGTCGACCCCTGGACCCCGGCGTCCGCCGGGGTGACGGAGGGGCGATCACGGTAGTGGGTCACTTTGATCCAGGCTGTGGTACCCAGCAGCCAGTGGTTAGTGGTCCAACCGCGAGCCTGTCGACGAACTCCGAACGGTCGACCCCTGGACCCCGGCGTCCGCCGGGGTGACGGAGGGGCGATCACGGTAGTGGGTCACTTTGATCCAGGCTGCGGTACCCAGCAGCCGGTGGTTAGTGGTCCAACCAGGCGCCTGTCGACCAACTCCGAGCGGTCGACCCCTGGACCCCGGCGTCCGCCGGGGTGACGGAGGGGCGATCACGGTAGTGGGTCACTTTGATCCAGGCTGTGGTACCCAGCAGCCGGTGGTTAGTGGTTCAACCAGGCGCCTGTCGACGAACTCCGAGCGGTCGACCCCTGGACCCCGGCGTCCGCCGGGGTGACGGAGGGACGATCACGGTAGCGGGTCACTTTGATCCAGGCTGTGGTACCCAGCAGCCGGTGGTTAGTGGTCCAACCGCGAGCCTGTCGACCAACTCCAAGCGATCGACCCCTGGACCCCGGCGTCCGCCGGAGTGACGGAGGGGCGCTGATCAAAGGGCCCCACTACCATCGTTTGGCGGCCGTCGACGGAGCGCGCCGCCGGCCGCGTCCGCCCGTGCGAGTCGGCCTAGTCCCCGATCGGCTCGTCCAGCGGGCCGAACACGTCCCGCAGGCGTTGCCGGTCCGCGGCCGGGAGGTCGCCGGCCAGGATCGCGGCGAGGTTCGCGTCCAAGTGCTCGGGATTCGCGGTCCCGGAGAGCACGCACGCGACCGCGTCGGGCTCCTGTGCGAACCGATACGCCGCCGCCGGAACCGACTCCACGTCATCGTGCACCAGCCAGCCCAGCGGGTCGTCGTCGGGAACCGCGTCGGCCGCGATCAGCTCGCGGTCCTTGAGGTCGGCGATCACCTCTCGCAGTCGCTCCGGAACCGAGAGCGCCAGGCGGACGGCCACCATAATTACGATCCCAACGTCCTTGGCCGTGGCCGCCGGGAAGACGTATCGGTCGGCGGACGCGTGCAGGACGTTGTAGGCGACGAGGAACACGTCCCAAACGTCGTCGTCCAGCGCCCGCCGCAACGCCAGGTGCGGGCCGTCGAAGGCGCCCGGCTCGGACGCACCAATGAACCGGACCTTGCCCGCCGCCTGCGCCTCGAGCACGGCCGGCAAGTGAATGTCCACGGTCCGGTCGTATTGCTCGGCCTTGAGGCTGTGGAACATCATCAGATCGATCGTGTCCACGCCCAGCCGCTGCAGGCTCTCGTCGATCGACGTCCGCATGTCGTCGGCGGAGGCCATCTGCCCACCGTGCGGAAAGTTGTGGAGCTTGGTCGAGAGGATGTACTGATCGCGCGGCACGCCGTCCAGCGCGTGCGCGAGCCACTTCTCTGAATCCATGTAGCCGCGCGCGGTGTCGAAGAAGTTCACGCCCTGATCGAGGGCCCGCCGAACCAGCCGCCGCGCGTCGTCCTTGGACCGGCCGGCCCGCTGGCCGAAGTGGCTGTACCCGCCGGTGCCAAGGCCCGCGACCGAGACCTGCAAATCAGTGCGTCCCAGCCGTCGATATTCCATGAACTCACATCCTCGCTGATTGCGCGCGCAGCATACCCGCGCGGGCCGCGGTGGAACCTCAGCCAGCGGTTCGCACGACGACCGTAGGAGACCCAGGCGCCGCCTCGTTCAGACGCGAGGTCCAGCGGACCGGCCGGAGCGACCACAGCGACATCGCTGGGCATTGCGATCGTGCGGTGATACGATCTCCCCGTGGGCACCCCACCTGGGGTGGGGTCAAGAGTAGAAAGTCAGACCGGTGGATGACGACACTCGCCGCATCCTGAACCGCTGGAAGTCCATCGAGGGCCACGCGCGCGGCGTCGAGCAGATGATCGCCGACGACGTGTACTGCGTGGACATCCTGAAGCAGACCCTGGCGATCCAGGGCGCGATCGAGAAGGTGAATGCGCTGGTGCTCGAGCGCCACCTGCACAGCTGTGTGACCGAGGCGATTCGGGGCGATGACCCCGATGAGCGCGAGCGGGTGATCCGCGAACTGCTCGAAGTCGTCAAGGGCAGCGGTCACCTGCGCCGGGTGGCGTCCACCGGCGAGGTGCTGGGCAATCTGGCGCAGACACTCGGCAGCGGCGGTCCGCCACCGCGTCGCCTGCACCGCGAGCCTGCGCACGAGGCGCCGTCATGACCGCCGACGCGCCGGCGCGCGAGCTCGATGCGCTCACGCTGCCCATCGAGGGGATGCACTGCGCCTCGTGCGTCGGCCGTGTTGAGCAGTTCATGTCCCGCGTCGAGGGCGTAGCGGCGGCGACGGTCAATCTGGCCGCCGAGACGGCCACGGCGCGGTTCGATCCGGCGCGGACGGACGCCGCCGCGCTCGCGGCGGCGGTTGCGGCGGCGGGCTACGCGGTGCCGACCTCCGAGACGCAGCTGCGGATCGAGGGGATGCACTGCGCGTCATGCGTGCAGCGCGTGGAAGGGGCGCTGCGCGGAACGCCCGGGGTGCTCGAGGCCGTGGTCAACCTGGCCGCCGGGCGCGTGCGCGTGCGCTCGATCCGGGGTCTGGCGACGCGCGGCGACCTCACCGCCGTGATCGCAGCGGCGGGCTACGAGGTCGTCGAACCGGCGGCGGCATCAGGCGCGGCTGAGCGGGAAGGCGGCTCGTGGGACGCCTTGCGGCGCCGCGAGCAGCGTTTCCTGGGGTGGCAGGCCGCCGCGGCCCTGGTGCTGGGCCTGCTGGTGCTGTGGGCGGGCGCGGCCTACATCCCCGGCCTCTGGCGGCCCGAGGTCTTTGCGAATCCGGCGGTGCAGCTCGCGCTGGCGACGCCGGTGCAGTTCCTGGCCGGCTGGCGCTTCTACCGGGGGGCGTGGACGGCGCTGCGCCGCGGCGGCGCCGACATGAACACGCTGATCGCCGTGGGCACCAGCGCGGCCTATGGCTCCAGCCTGGTACTCACGCTCTGGCCCGCGGTCCTGGCGGGCAGCGCGGCCCTCTATCACTACGACACGGCCATGATCATCATCGGCCTCGTCCTGCTCGGGCGCTGGCTGGAGGCGCGAGCCAAAGGTCAGGCCTCGGCCGCGATCGAGCGGCTCATGGACTTGCGGCCGGCGACGGCGCGGGTGGAGCGCGCCGGTGAACCCGTCGAGGTCCCCCTGGCCGACGTTCGGGTTGGCGACATCGTCCATGTGTCCCCAGGGGCCAAGATCCCGGTCGACGGCGACGTGCTGGACGGCGCGTCGGCGGTCGACGAGTCGATGGTCACGGGCGAGAGCATCCCGGTCGAGAAAGCCGCCGGCGATCAGGTCGTCGGGGCGACCGTCAACACCACGGGCCGTCTGCGCATCCGCGCCACCGCGGTGGACCGCGATTCCGTGCTGGCGCAGATCATCCGTCTGGTCGAGCAGGCCCAGACGACCAAGGCGCCGATGCAGCGGCTGGCCGACCGGGTCGCCGGGCGGTTCGTGCCCGCGGTGATACTGGTGGCGCTCGCCACCCTGGCGGTCTGGGCCGCCGTCGGCCCCGACCCGAAGGGGGCCCACGCCCTGGTGAGCTTCGTGGCGGTGCTGGTGGTCGCCTGCCCCTGCGCGCTCGGGCTGGCCACGCCCATGGCCATCATGGTGGGTACCGGCAGGGGCGCCGAGCACGGGGTGCTGATCCGCAGCGGCGAGGCCCTCGAGGCGGCCGGGAAGATCGACACGGTTCTGCTGGACAAGACCGGCACGCTGACCCAGGGCGAGCCGGAGCTGATCGAGGTGATGCCGCGCAACGGCGTCCCCGAGTCCGAGCTGCTGCGGCTCGCGGCGGCCGCCGAGGCCGATTCGGAGCACCCGATCGGCCGCGCGATCGTGCGCGGCGCCCAGGCTCGGGGCGCCGTTGCCCCGCGGGCCGCCGCGTTCCACTCGATCACCGGCGGCGGCGTGCGGGCCGTGGTGGAGGGGCGGACGGTCGTCGTTGGCACGGCTGACTTGCTGACGCAGGCCGGCGTGCCGCTCGGGTCCGACGAAGCCGTCGCCACGGCGCTGGCGGCCCAGGGCCGCACGCCGATCTACGCGGCGGTCGATGGCCAGCTCGCCGGCGTCCTTGCGGTGGCCGACACGGCGCGGCCCGAAGCGGCGGCCGCGGTTGCCGCGCTGCGCCGCCTGGGCCTGCGCGTGCTCATGCTCACCGGCGACCGGCCGGAGACGGCGCGGGCCGTCGCGCGTGTGGTGGGCATCGACGAGGTCCGCGCCGGGGTGCGGCCGGACGGCAAGGCGGCCATCGTCCGCGAGCTGCAGGCCCAGGGCGCCAAGGTGGTCATGGCGGGCGACGGCATCAACGACGCCCCCGCGCTGGCCCAGGCCGATCTGGGGATCGCCATGGGCGCCGGCGCCGACATCGCCGTGGCGGCCGGCGATATCACGCTGGTGCGCAGCGACCTCCGCGGCGTGCTCACGGCCATGGCGCTGAGCCGCCGGACCGTGCGCACGATCAAGCAGAACCTGGCGTGGGCGTTCGGCTACAACCTGCTGCTCATTCCCGTGGCCGCCGGCGTGCTGTTTCCCGTGCTGGGCATGCAGCTCGACCCCATGCTCGCCGCGGGCGCGATGGCCCTGGAATCGTTGTCGGTGGTGGGGAACTCGCTGCGCCTGCGGCGATTCCGGTCCGACGACGCCGCAGGTTGAACGGTCAGGCTGTTCGCTCGCAGGCCACGCCAGCGGGCAGCTCGAAGCGCTTCAGCACGCCCACTGACCGACCCGGATAGGTGCCGGGAAGTGGATCATCCGACCGCGGCGGACGAATCATCCCCGCGGCGACGAGATACAAGGTCGAGATTCCGACTTACCGAGCTCCGGCCCTTGGATTGCGCCGATTAGTAGCCTCGCTTCGTACGCGCTCCGCTGGTCGCCGCTCTAGACTCTTGGTGTCGGGGTGCAGAAAGACACTGCAATGGCACGGGACGACGGAACCTACGACGTCGCAGTAGTCGGCATCGGTCCGGCCGGGCACCACGCCGCGATCCAGGCGGCGAAGGCCGGTCGGCGCGCGGTCGCCATCGACCGCAACCAGGAACTGGGCGGCGAGGCGGTCTTGCGCGGCACCATTCCGTCCAAGTCGTTGCGTGAAGCCGTCAACTATCTGTCCGGCGTCCGCCAGCGCACCTTCTACGGTCGCTCATATCGGCCGGTGACCAACGTCACCATGGCCGATCTGCTGTCCCGCACCTTGCACGCGGTGCGGGCCGAGGCCGATGTGGTGCGGGACACGTTGCTGCGAAATCGGGTCGAGCTCGTGCAAGGCACCGCCCAGTTCAGGGATCCCCATACCCTCACGGTCAGCGGGGCCGAGGACCGGACGCTCCGCGCCGACAATATCGTGCTGGCCACCGGGTCCCGGCCGGCCAGGCCGGAGGGAGTGCCATCGGACCATCCGCGCGTGACCGACAGTGACGGAATCCTCGATCTGGCGGAGATTCCACAGTCCCTGACCGTCGTCGGCGCGGGGGTGGTCGGCTGCGAATACGCCAGCATCTTCGCCACGCTGGGCGTGCCGGTCACGCTTATCGACGGCCGATCGGTCCTGCTCGACTTCGTAGAGACCGAGCTGGTCGATGCGCTCAAGTACCACCTTCGCGATTGGGGCGTCACGCTGCGTCTCGGGCACAACGTTGCGCGGGTCGACTTCGACGCGCGCGATCGTCCCGTGGCGGTGCTCGAGAGCGGAGCACGCATCGTGAGCGAGATGCTCATCTACTCGATCGGGCGCCAAGGGGCGACGGGGGCGCTGAATCTCGCCGCGGCCGGCCTCGAGGCCGACAAACGTGGGCGGCTTCAGGTTGACGCGCACTATCGCACCGCGGTGAAGCACATCTACGCGGTCGGCGACTTGATCGGCCACCCGGCGCTCGCGGCCACATCCGCCGAGCAGGGTCGGCTGGCGGTGCGACACGCGCTCGGGCTCCCCATCGAGGGAGTTGCCAAGCTGTTGCCGATCGGGATCTACACGCTTCCGGAGATCGCCATGGTCGGGATGACCGAGGCGGACCTCATTCGGGAGGGCCGCGCCTACGAGAGCGGGCGCGCACTCTACCGAGAGACGGCACGCGGCAACATCATTGGTGACGACTTCGGCGTCCTCAAGCTGCTGTTCGATCCGTCCGACCTACGCGTCGCGGGCGTCCACATCTTTGGCACCCAAGCGGCCGAGCTGATCCACATCGGTCAGACCGTGATCGGCCTGGGCGGGACGGTCGACTTCATCGCGAACAGCGTGTTCAACTACCCGACGTTCGCCGAGTGCTACAAGCTGGCGGCGCTGAACGGCCTCAACAAGCTCGCTCGCTAGCCGCGTTCGCAGCACCCCCATGCGGGAATCCCCGCAACCGCTTGCGCGTCATCCCCGCGCCGAGCGCGGACCGACATGAGACCCGGGCCGCGGCCCACGGGATGGCGGCGTGTCGGCCAGGCGCGGTGAGCTGCCACGAGGCGCCGGGCTGGCGCTCGACCCGCACTGGATGCCCGTTGAGGCAGTTCGATTTCGCCGCCGTGACGCTCACGATGCACACTCGGTGGCCTGACCCGACGCGCGATGCGCGGGCGGCCGGAAAGGGGACCACATCAAATGCTGCAAGCGCCGGTACTGAATGCCCTCAACGCGCAACTGAATCTGGAGTTCAGCTCGTCGTACCTCTATCTCGCCATGTCCGCCGACCTGGAAGCCAAGGAGTTTCCGGGCCTGGCCCGGTGGATGCGGGCGCAGAGCGAAGAGGAACGGGCCCACGGGATGCGCATCTTCGAGCACATCGTGAAGCGGCACGGCCGGGTCGTGCTCGCCGCCATGGAGACGCCGCCCCAGGATTTCGGCTCGCCGCTCGAGGCGTTTCGAGCCGCCCTCGCCCACGAGCGTGAGGTGACCGCGGCGATCGATGACGTCATGACCCGGACCGCCGATCACGGTGACAATGCGGCCCGGAACATGCTCCGCTGGTTCGTCGACGAGCAAGTCGAGGAAGAGGACACCGCCGCCGGCATCGTTCACCGGCTCGAAGTCATCGGCGATGCCGCCGTCGAGCTGCTGCGGATCGACGACGAGCTCGGGGAGCGCGGATCGTCGAGCTGAGCCCGTGCCCCCTTCATGTCATTGCGAGGCGAAGCCGAGGAATCTCATGGCCGCCGGACTGGCGAAACGCTGTCCTGAGTCTGTCGAAAGGCCCGTCCCGAGTCGCGCCATTCCCGTGCCCCCTTCGACAGGCTCAGGGTGCACGGTTCGACAGGGCCTCTCCTGAGTCCGTCGAAAGAGCCGCGCCCTCGCGTGTCACGCAGAGGTTCCCGGCGGGTCGGGTGCTCCGGGTCCGCCCTACCCCGACCCTAGCTGCCGCGTCACGCGCGCGTGCTCGGCCCGCAGCGCGTCGCTCGTTGCCACCGGGTACGGCGGCGAGGCCGGCTCGAGCGCCCGAGTCCGGGGCGGCAGTTGCGCGATTGCGCCTTCCGCCCGACGTCTGATCAGCGCGAGATCCTGCCGCCCCGCGGGCAACCGCTCGCCCGCCCGCATAACCGGTTCCATCAGCGCCTCGCCGTCAACGCGCTCCCCGAACCGCGCCACCACGTCTCGCGCCGCCGTTCCGCCCTCGACGATTCGGTAGACCTGCTTGCGGCCGGGCAGCGTGGCTTTCTCGGCCGACAGCTTCATGCGTCCCGTGCCCGCATACTCGACGAGCTTGTACGCCACGTCGAGGTAAGGCGCGTCCGCCGACACGTTCATCAGCGTGCCGACCCCAAACCCGTCGATGGGCGCGCGTTGCGCGACCAGATCCGCGATGCTGAACTCGTCCAAGCTGCCGCTCGCGACGATCCGCACGCCGGTCAGCCCCGCCGCATCGAGGATTTCTCGCGCGCCGTGCGAGAGCTCGGCCAGATCGCCCGAATCGAGACGGATGGCGCGTACGTCGAAGCGATCGCCGAGCTCGTCCGCGAGCGCCGCGAGCGCCGCGAGCCGCCGCACACCCTCCAGCGTGTCGTAGGTATCGACCAGCAACGTGGTGCGCGGGAACGTCTGCGTGAAATGCCGGAACGCGGCGGCTTCATCGTCATGCGCCTGCACATAGCTGTGCGCCATCGTCCCGGCAACCGGGATCCCATAGACCTGACCCGCCAGCACGTTGGAGGTGGCGCTGGCGCCCGCAAGGTACGCCGCCCGTGCGGACTTCAGCCCGGCATCCGCGCCGTGCGCGTGGCGGAGGCCGAAGTCCACGACGTCCCGTCCGGCGGCCGCCGCGACCACTCGCGCCGCCTTGGAGGCCAGCATCGTTTGCAGGTGGATCTGGTTCAGAACAAAAGTCTCGACCAGCTGCGCCTCCGGGAGCGGCGCCACCACCTCCACAATCGGTTCGCCGGCGAAGACCGGCGTTCCCTCGACGATGGCCCGAACATCCCCGCTGAACCGGAACCCCTCCAGATACGCCAGAAGCTCGGTCGAGAACCGTCCCAGCGAGCCCAGATACGAGAGCCCCGACGCCGAGAACCGCAGCGTCTCCAGGTAGCCGAGCACATCGTCCAGCCCGGCCGTCAGCAGGAAATTCCGATCGCCAGGCAGCCGCCGCGCGAAGAGCTCGAACGCGGCCGGTTCGGTCAGTCCATGCTCGAGATACGACTGGACCATGGTGAGCTGGTAGAGGTCGGTCAGGAGCGCCGCGTTCGCATCCGTCACCCAGCGCGCGGGGTGCACCCCTACCGATCCCGCTCGATGTGCGCGCCGGCCGCCTCCATCTTGGCGATGGCCCGCGCCCCGTCCCCGGCCTGAACGTCCACCGGCCGCGTGGCCGCCAGGATCAGATAGGCCTCCAGCCCGTCGCCCGCCAGTGCGTCCAGCACGGACGCGCGCACGCAATAGTCCAGCGCCAGACCGCCGACCCAAAGCCGGCGCACGCGGTCGGCCCGCAGCCGCTCCGCAAACCCGGTTCCCTCAAACGCCGAGTACGCGTCCTGATCCGGCCGGTCGGCCTTGGTCAGGATCACGGTCCCGGCGGGCAGATCCAGGTCGGCGTGAAACGCCGCGCCGTCCGTGTCCTGGACACAGTGCCGCGGCCACGGACCGCCGCGTTCCGTGAAGCTCACGTGGTCCTCGGGGTGCCAGTCACGCGACGCGTAGATCGGAACGCTTGCCGCCACGGCGGCCTGGATCCAATCGTTCAGGACCGTGATGACCGCGTCGCCGTCCGGCACGGCCAGCGCGCCGCCCGGACAGAAGTCGTTCTGGACGTCCACCACCAGCAGCGCATCGCCTTCGCGCAGGCTCTCGGGCATGCGGGCACCTCGGACCGATGGGCGGGTCTCCCGTCGTCCGACCGGGACACGACTTCGCCCACGACGATCGGATCGTTGGCGCAAGGATACGCAAGCCGCTCCCGGCCGCATTGCAACGCGCTGACCAGGGCGCCGACGCTCCGCGATGGGTAGACCGGGGTCCGCGCGTCCACCTGACCGAGACCCTTGCGTAACGCCCTCTCCTCTGCGAGAGGTTTGGGGTGAGGGCTGTCTCCGAACTCTCGAAGAGACCCTGGATACCGGCTTTCGCCGGTATGACGGAGGTTATTCGAAGGTCTCTGACCGGGGAAGGGCTGTCCGGAGCGCATGGAAGGCGCCGCACCTCCTCGTCATGTCATTCCGACGCGGAGCGGAGGAATCTCACGGCCACCAGACCGGCGAAACCATGTCCCGAGTGGGTCGAAGGGCCTAGCCCGAGTGCGGTAAACCCAGCGGCCGCCGGGAGCAACCGATCGTAGCGGCGCGGCGCGCGCCATCCGGCTGGGGCGGATGGATTCGAACCACCGCTTCGTGGTCCAGAGCCACGCGTCCTACCACTAGACGACGCCCCAGAGCGAACCCGTTGCGAGTCCGATCGAACCTTACCATGAGGCCCTCCGCCAGACTCGGCGCCCAATCGTGTGGCTGTCGGCCGCCGGATACGATGCGCGAATGGGCCGAGAGCTGCGCGGGCCGTACCGGTTCGTGTTCATCGATGCCGGCGAGACCCTGGTGCACCTGGACCCTCCGTTCGAAGCGGTGGCGGCCCAGGAGGCCAGTCGCCTAGGCACGACGGTCGCCGCGGACGTGATGCAGGCCGCCGCATCCAAGGCCTACGGCGAAGCGGCCACACGGCCGGCGGCGAAGCGCTATACGACCAGCACGGAGCGCTCGCGCGCGTTTTGGGGCGATATGTACGAGCGCTTGGCGGGCGCCATCGGCGTCAACGATTCGAAGACCTTCGCCAGTCGGATGTACGCGCGGGCGACGCGGCTCGACGCCTATGGCTGCATCCCCGATGCCCCCGAGGTCCTTCGCGAGCTGCGCGGGCTTGGAGCGCGCGTCGTTGTGGCGTCGAACTGGGAGCCGTGGCTCGCCGAGCTGCTCCGCCACTTGCAGATCGACACCCTGCTCGACGCCCAGGCCATCTCCGGCGTGGTGGGCTACGAGAAGCCCGACGCCAGATTCTTCCACCGTGCGCTCGAGATCGCGGGCGCGACCGCCCCCCAGACCGTGCACGTGGGCGACAGCTTTGAGATGGATGTCGAGGGCGCCCTGGCGGTGGGAATCGACGCCGTCTGGGTGAACACCGCCAATCGGCCGTCGCGCGATGTCCCGACCGTTTCGCGGCTTGCCGAGATTCCCGTGCTGCTGCGCCGCCACGTTGCCGGCGCACCGTGATCGTCCGGCGCGCGCCCACCTCACCCTGACCGTTTCATGTCAGCGGGAGCTCGTGCACGTCGTCTCAAGCCCCGGCATGTCATTCTTAGCGTGGCGAAGAGCTTGCCCTGAGCCTCCGGACGGGATCGCGTCCCCAAACGTCGAAGGGACCACGGCCCG
Organism: Chloroflexota bacterium; assembly: GCA_965247475.1. Lineage (GTDB taxonomy): Bacteria > Chloroflexota > UBA11872 > UBA11872 > UBA11872. The sequence goes on along the minus strand of OZ252016.1, from coordinate 290,057 downwards.
ACCCGACCACGTGCCGACCATGGATTCACACCGAGTGACAGAGTCTGACGACCTAGCCTGGGAGACCGTCTCCTCACACACCGCCTGGCGCGGACGGTTTCCGGTCTTCGTGGACGTCATCCGTGCGCACGACGGTCGCGAGATGGAGTACACGCACCTCGGCATTGGCAGCGGCGCGGTGGTGGTGCTGGCGCTCGATGACCGGGACCGGGCCGTCTGCGTTCGTCAGTATCGACATCCGATGCGCGGCGTCACCCTGGAGCTGCCCGCCGGGCATCGGGATTCCGGCGAGGATCCGCTCGACGCCGCCCGACGTGAATTCGAGGAGGAGACCGGGTACCGGCTCGGCCGCATCGAGTGGCTTGGCGACTACACGCCGGTCCCGTCGCTGGCCGCCTTCAAGATGCACATGTACGTGGGCGGTGATCTCATCGCGGGCAGCCAGCAGCTCGAGCCCAACGAAGTGCTCGAGGTTGTTCGCGTCCCCATCGGCGAGCTGCGAGCCGGAATCCTGCGCGGTGACTACCCGGCCGTCGCGCTCAACTACACCGTCCTGCTGGCCGACGCGCGGGGCAAGCTCCCCCGCTGACATCCGGCCGCGGCCGTCGGGACGGTCGCGCGTCAGGAATCTGAACTGCTCGACCGCGACGTCTGTGATCTTGACGCTGCCCCCCCCTGGTCCGAATCCCCGCGGCGGCGCGCCGCGCAATCACACTGACCTGCCGCCGGAGCCGGTCCGGCGGGTTCGAAGCGCGTGGGGCGGTACGCTGGACGCCACCTGCGCGCCCATCGCGGAGATCGCCGCAAAGCACGAGCTGGCGTTCAGGCCGGCGCCCGTGGGCTCAGCTCGCGGCGCCCGGAAGGAACTCATGACCGATCCGATTCGAGTTCGCATGGCGCCAAGTCCGACCGGCGATATCCACGTTGGGGGTGCGCGCACCGCCCTCTTCAACTTCCTGCTCGCACGCCAGCAAGGCGGTCGGTTCGTGCTCCGGATCGAGGATACGGACGCCGAGCGGAGCGACGCGTCCAAGGAAGCCGGCATCGCGGACGGCCTTCGCTGGCTGGGCATTGAGTGGGACGAGGGCCCCGACACCGGCGGGCCGCACGGGCCGTATCGGCAGAGCGAGCGCGGCGAGATTCACCGCGCCGCCATTGACCGCCTGCTGGACGAGCACGCTGCCTACTACGACTACACCACCGCCGACGAGCGTGCCGCCGAGCGCGCAGAACAGCGGCGCAGCGGCCAAACGCCGCGCTACTCGGGTCTCGGACGCGGCCTGACCGACGCGCAGATCGCCGAGCGCCGAGCGGCCGGCGTCGTCCCGGCGGTTCGCTTCAAGACCGAGCCTCAGGCGATCGCCTTCGATGACCTGGTCCTCGGTCGGATCGAGATGCAGGCCGCCGACATCGAGGACTTCGTCATCGCTCGCGGCGACGGCTCGGCGCTCTACAACATGGCCGTGGTCGCGGACGACCATGCCATGGAGATCACCCACGCCATTCGCGGCCAGGACCACGTCTCCAACACCTTTCGGCAGCTGCTGCTCTACCGGGCGCTCGGCTGGGCGCCGCCGGGCTTCGGGCACCTCCCACTAGTCGTCAACCTCAAGCGCCAGAAGCTCTCCAAGCGGGACGGCGCGCAGTGGGTCGGCGAGTTCCGGACGCTCGGCTACCTGCCGGAAGCCGTCGTCAACTTCCTGATGTTCCTCGGCTGGGCGCCGGGCGACGAGCGCGAGGTATTTACGCTCGACGAGCTGATCCGCGAGTTCACCATCGAGCGCGTCAACAAGGCCGGCGCCGTGTTTGACCTCCAGCGGCTCGACTACTTCAACGGCTTGTGGATCCGGCGTTTCGACCTCGACGACTTGGTCGAGCGCGCCTTGCCCTTCGCGGCGGCCGGCGGGGTCAACGTGCCGGATGACGGGCGCGACTATTTCCGCGCGGCGCTCACGCTCGAGCAGGAGCGGATCAAGCATCTGATCGAAGTGCCCGACCTGATGTCGTTCTTCTTCGATGACGGGCTCGATCCGGACGTCACGCTGATGAACCTCAACAGGCACGACTCCTCGGAGACCGCCGCCGCGCTCGAGCGTGTCCGCGACCTCATGGCCGGGCTGCCCGAGTTCGATGTGAGCTCCATCGAGGCCGGCCTGCGCGGCCTCGCCGACGAGCTCGCCTGGAAGCACGGCGACCTCTTCACCCCCGTGCGCATCGCGGTCACCGGCCGGAAGGCCGCGCCGCCGCTGTTCCAGACCATGGCCGTTCTGGGCCGCGAACGCTGTCTGGCGCGATTGGATCGCGCCCGCGCGGGACTCGAAGCCCTCTCCTCGCCCTGACGGCGCTCGCCAATCAGCCGACGGCCGTCGGCGCCGCGTGCACTCCGCAGGCGGGACATTCGGACCGGAACGCGCGTACCCGCCGGACTAGGATGTATGCGAGGAACAGCGTGGCCGCGCCACCCAGGAAAGGCCGCGCCGGCTCGATGAAGTTCAACACCCCGCCGGCCCCGAACGCGGCCACCAGCAGCCAGTTGCAGAGCGGGCACGAGACCGCGAACGCGGCAAGGAACCCCCCGCCAAAGAGCGCGCCCGTCCGCACCCGCCGCCGGGAGCGCTGCGCATACACGCTCAACGCTGCCAGTGCGCCGAGCAGCGCTGCGTTGAGTCCCCAGATCGGGTAGTCCACCGCCAGGAGCGGGGTCAGACGTGCGCGCAGCGGGGTGTCGATGCCGTCCGTGATTACGCCCACGACCACCACGAACGCCGCCGCCACCAGCACGCCCACGCCGACCGCCACGGCCAGGTCGCGCGGCCGTGGGGTGTGTGAGTGCTCCTCCGGGGCCGCGACCGCCAGTCGTTCCTCGCGTTCCGTCATGCTTAGTGCCCGCCGTCCCCGGCGCGCCGATCGCGCCCACGCCGCGGCAGTCTAGCGAAGCGCTCCGCGCGGGCCTGTGACGTTTCCCACCGAGGCTTCGCCGCGCCTAGTGACGCTACGAGCCGGCCCCCGCCGCCCACGCGCCTTGCGCCATGTAACCCCCGTCGACGCAGACGTACTCGCCGGTCATGAAGCCGGCCTTCGGACTCGCCAGAAACACCGCGGCGTGCGCGATGTCCTCCGGCCGTCCTAGCCGGCCGATGGGATGCCCCCGCCCCCACCGCTGGACGACCTCTTCGGTGTCGCTGCTCTCCATCGCGGCGGTCGTGCGCAGCATCGGGCTATCCACCGAGCCGGGGCAGATTGCGAGCACCCGGATGTTCTCCCTCGCATAGTCGAGCGCCAGGTTGCGCGTCAGCGACAGGCTGCCGCCTTTGCTGGCCGCGTACGCAGGAACGTTCTGCATCGATTGCAGCCCTTGAACGCTCGCGACGTTCAGGATCACGCCCCCGCCACGCGCGCGCATCTCTGGAATGGCGTACTTGGCCATCAGGAACTGCGCCTTGAGATTCACATCGATGATGCGGTCCCAGAGCTCCTCAGGCGTGTCCTCGGCGTTCTTGTATGACGACGGCGGTTGAATGCCGGCGTTGTTCACCAGCACGTCTACACCGCCGAAGGCCACTACCGTCTCCGCCACGATTCGACGGCAATCGGCGGCCACGCCCACATCCCCGATCACCGCTTGCGCGCGCCGCCCGGCCCCGCGCAGCCGCGACTCCAACGCACCCGCCGCGTCCGCGTCAACGTCGGCCAGCGCAACCGCCGCGCCCTCGGCGGCGAAGCCCTCGGAGATGCCCCCGCCGATTCCCTTGGCGCCGCCTGTGACGATCACGACCTTGCCGTCATAGCTCCCCATGGCACCGCGTCCCTCAAGCTGCTGGTTGGGCACGACACGATATCGCGACTCCGGCGGCCTATCCCCACTGTTACTCCGAACGGAGCGACGAATCTCATGGCCGCCGGACCGGCGGAGGCCCCTCCTGAGTCCATCGAAGGAGCCGCGCCGCTCCCCGGTCTAGAGACCCGCGCGCTCGCTGGCGGCGGCCAGCGTATCGTAGGCCAGCTGCGCGGCGGCGTACGGCTCGTAGCCGGGCCGGGTCTGCACCATCACCGACACCTCCAGCGAGTGCCAGCCGTGGTAGCCCGCCTCGTGGAGCGTGCGCAGATAGGCCGCGTAGTCGAAGTCGTCCTCACCCGGCACCAGGAACTCGTTGTCGGGCCAGCGTCCGCGGTTGCCCTTGACATGCGAGTGCGCCACCCACGGAAGCAGTGGGATCACCGAGTCCTCCATCGACAGGTCGTGCGCCAGGAAGTGGCTGTAGTCCAAATTGATCCGCACGCTCGCCGCGTCGATCTGCTCCATCAGCCAGCGGATTTCATGCGGCTCGTCAACCGCGCCGCCCACGTGCGGCTCGATTCCCAGCGTCACCCCGCGGTCCGCCGCCCATGCGCCAACCCGCCCGTACTCGTCCGCGAGACGATGTTTCACCTCGTCCCACTGCTCGGGCGTCCCGCCGGGCGTCGTGGTCACGACCGGCGGATCGTCGGGCGCCAGCTCCGCGGACAGATCGATCGCGCCGCGCAGCAGCTCGATGCTCGCGTCGTGCTGCTCCGGGTCCAGCAGCGGCGTGTGGGCGGCGAGCGCGGTGATCGTGAGCCCGTTCGTCCCGGCCAGGTCTCGCATCCGCGTCCGCTCGCCGGCGCCGAGCGACTCGAGTGATGTGCGGAAGCGCGGCAGCACCGCGATCTCGATGCCGCGATAACCCATCGCCGCGAGCCGCGGGATCGACTCCTCGAACGGCGCCGCGGGCATGCCCCACGTGCTGCAGCCAAGCCTCACGCCGGTTCGGGTCCCGTTCGCCTACTCGTCCGTGACCAGGTAGACGCGGTCGTGCTCCCGTGCGTGGTCCGGCAGCTTGACGCCCACCGCGGCGCCCGGTCCGGCCTCGGCCACGGTGTCATGGTCGATCTGCAACGACCCGACCACCGCCTCGAAGTCTGAGGTGTGCCCCTTCACCCGGATCCGATCGCCGACCTTCAGCGTTCCGCTCAGCGTGATCCCGGCCACGCCGATCGCACGGAACCAATGGGTCACCTCGCCGATCTGTACTTCGCCCATCGCCCGCTCCTCTCGCCACGGAGAGACCGCCAGTCTCAGCATATCTCCGCGCTCGGCTCGCTCGCTCCGCGCCGCCGAGCTCCCATGTCATTCCTGTGTGTCCAAGCTGTGGGAGGGGCCTGGCAGGGTCCCGGGCACCCGGCGGGTTTGACTCGGTCAGTCAGACGCAGCCCTCCGCACCACGGCCGCCCGAGCGGTTGGTCGGGATAGGAAGCGCCAGGCTATCTTCACGAGCCAGGACTGCCCTCGACGCCCACGCGAAGAAGGTGCGGGATGTCGCCGCCGAACATCCTCATCATCATGTCGGACGAGCACAACCCGGCGATGAGCTCGCCCTATGGGCACCCCGCCGTGCGGAGCCCCGCGATGCAGCGCCTCGCCGACGCGGGCGCCGTGTTCGAGAACGCGTACTGCAACTTTCCCCTGTGCGCGCCGTCGCGCGCCTCGTTCATGACGGGGCGATACGCGAGCGACATCGGCGTTTGGGACAACGGCTCCGACTACGGCACCGGCGAGCCCACCTGGGCGCATCGTCTCAACGCGCGCGGCTATGAGACCACGCTGGCAGGTCGCATGCACTTCATCGGTCCCGATGTGCGGCACGGCTTCGCGCGAACGCTGGTCGGCGACTACCACGCGGGGCGCTGGGCGCCCCTGGTGACGTGGGCGAGCGATCCCAAGCAGGGCAGTGATCCGGAACCCAGCCGCGTGCCGATCATCGAAGGCGCGCGCCCCGGCGATTCCGACTACCAGCGCTACGACCAGGCCGTGACCGTGGCGGCGACGGAGTATCTGTCGGAGTCGGAGCGCCACCAGCGGCCCTGGGCGCTCGCGGTGGGGTTCCTGCTGCCGCACTTCCCGTTCACCGTCCGTGAGCCGTACTTCCGCCGCTACTTCCCGGCGCACGCCGATGTGCCGGACATCCCCGCCGGTCACATCGATCGACTCCACCCGTTCAATCACCGCCTGCGGAGGTTCATGGGCCTGCTCGATGGCGTGTCCGACGAGGCGGTCGCGAGGGCGCGCGCGACCTACTACGGGATGGTGGATTGCTGCGACGAGAACCTGGGACGAGTCGTGGACGCGGTACACGAGCACGGCCTGGCCGCGAACACGATCATCGCGTATGTCTCGGACCATGGCGAGATGGCCGGCGAGCACGGGATGTGGAACAAGTCGTGCTTCTACGAAGGCTCGGCACGGGTGCCGATGATCGTGTCCTGGCCGGGCCGCATCGAGCCCGGCCGCCGTATCGGGCAGGTCGTCTCGCTGCTCGACCTGGTGCGCACGCTGCTCGATATCGCGGGCGACGACACCGGCGATCTTCCCGGCGCCAGTCTGGCGGGCGTCCTCGACGGCAGCGTCCCGGAGAGCGACGGGCAAGCGATCGCCGAGCACACCGCGCACGGCAACGACATTCCCGGCTGCATGATCCGGTGCGGCCGGTTCAAGCTCAACGCTTACCTGAACGAGGCCTTCGAGCTGTACGACTTAGAGGCGGACCCCGGGGAGTTCGAAGACCTGGCGGGCGATCCGGAGCACGCCGACGTGGTGGCGGACCTGAGCGCGGAGCTGCTGCGCGACCGGGACCTCGAGGAGATCGATCGCCGAGTGCGCGAGGCGCAACGGCGGCGAGCGATGCTGCTTCGCGGCAACGTCGAGCCGAATACGACCTGGGTCCGCGATTAGCGCCGGAACACCACGGCGCCTACTCGGAGACGCTCTCCGGGGTGCGTGATTCGAGCCGATACAAGTCCCACGCGTTGTCCTGCAGGATCATGCGTCCGAGCGCCTCAGCGTCGGATGGACTCCGGTAGCCCGAATCGACCCGCCGCGCCTGGCAGCTCTTGGATCGCGCGGGCTTCGTACCACCCGTATCCACGCTCGCGCGGTTCATCCCGCGCGCCTCTGAAGCGGCGACATCGGCGAGACATACGGTCTTTACACCAACGGTTACATCTTCGTTCTTGCCAACGTGCTCGTAGAGATCCTGCCGACGTCCGAGAGGTCCGCTGAGAACGACGACTACAAGTTATTGGGGACTGCTCAGTTCGAGTTACGTTGGCTCCCTTGGATTCCGAGCGGAGCGAGACAGGACACGAGAAGTCAGCGCAACCTGCTTGTCCGCTGACCGTATGCCGCGGACCAGAAGCCGGCTGGCGCAACTGGTGCGGGCGCCAAGGCGCGTCCATCCCATACGTCGACGGGAAAGGCTTTCGGCTTGTCCGGCGGCAGATCGGACCGGTAGCATGTGGTGGATCGTGGACCCGGCGCTCGAGGCAGCACTTGACGCTGTTCGGGGCTATGGATTGGAAACGGGACTATGCGCGGTTTTCGGATTGCGTTCCTGGCACTGGTCATCGTTCAGGTGGTCATCACCGTATTCACGGCCGCGGTGGGGAGCTTTGCCGACGGTGGAACCATCTGGGAACGGCTGACGTTGGTCGTGGTCCACCCGCTTTGCGCGGTCGGGATGCTCGTGCTGGCGGCGCCGCGACGTCCAGCCAGCGCGGTGGTCTACGTGGTTTCGACGCTCATGGCGGTAAATGTGCTCTCCGACTTGTCTCTCGTGTTCGCGATCGCCCTAGGTGCCTTGAAGGGGAACTGGTGGCTTCCGCTGATATTCTCTGTGATTCCAGCAATTGGTCTTGTGTACACACTGACTCTACCCAAGCGGCAAGCGCCGTCGAGTAGTACGAGCTAGCTGTTCGTAGTCCACCAGCCGAAGACGTTCGCCTCACACCAGATCGATTGCCGGAACGGCCTGCCGCAGCGTCCCCCATTCGGACGGGACTACCCAATTGACAGACGGTCGGCGAGCGGCGATGGGGGTACGGCCCTAGCTTGAAGAACGCTAGGATTCGACGCCTTCCATGCCGACCGCGAACGCGTCCGCGTTTCGAAGCTGGTCGGCTCGCTGCGCGAAACCGGGCCTGAGCCGCCGATTCACGAGAAACGGGACCACGGCCTCATGCAGGCCGCCGTGGGAGCGCAGCCGCGAGCCCGCGAGTCGTGTGAGGTCGTGCGCACCTTCGCGTCGCCCCAGCACGGTCCGGCGATCGCTCAAGACGACGATGTCGCCGATGCGGTCGGCGGGAAGCTCGTATTTGGCGGCGGCCTGCCGGCGCGTGATGGCCTCATCGATGCCGGGCTCGCCGGCCAGCCGCGCGATCGCGGGATCCACGTCGGCCGGCGGCAGATAGACGGTGGCGTACGAGCCCAGGCCCGCGTGGTGCGTTACATGTGGATCGGTGACCGGCAGCACTATCCGTAGAGGCCCGTCGACGTGCTCGCGCAGCGTGGTCTCCAGGTACACGATGTTGGGCGAACCGTCCGGCCCGCACTTGTCATTCATGCCGTGGTCGGCCGTCAGCACGATCACGGCGCCCAGCGCGTCGAGCCGAGCGAGCTGCCGGTCCAGCGCCGCGTAGAACGCATCGGCCTCTGGCGTGCCGGGCGCATGGGTGTGTTGCACGTAGTCGGTCAATGACAAGTAGAGGACGTCCGCCAAGCCGTGGCTTATGAGGTAGACGCCGCAGGCCATTGCGAAGTCGCTCATCCGGCCTGAGTACATCCCCGGATTCTGTCGACCCAGGCGGCCGGTGATGTCCGCGACGCCGTGCTCCGCCTCGGTGGTCACATGCGCCATCTCGCCCGAGAAACAGATGCCGAGCCATCCCGCGCCCAGCATTCCGCGCAGCTTGTCCTTGGCGGTGATCGCCGCGACCCGACGGCCCGTCGAGGCGATCCGCGCCAGCAGCGACGGACAGCGCAGGAACCGCGGCTGGTCCATCATGACCTCGGCGTCGCGCGCCGCGTCGTAGAAGTAGTTGCCCGAGATGCCGTGCGTGGCGGGCGGCTGGCCGGTCACGATCGTCAGGTTGTTCGGATTGGTGAACGATGGGATGGCGGTCCGGGCCAGCGTGTAGGCGCCGTCGCGCCGCATGCGGTCGAACGCCGGCATTCGCCCGTGATCGACCGCCGCGTCCACATACGTGGGATCGGTCCCGTCCGCGCAAATGACGACGAGGGGCGGGCTAGCGGCGGTCACTGAAGTTGTGGAGGATGTCGACGCCGCCGTGCGGTCCTATTGCGAGGTGTTGAGCGTGCCCGTTGACCACAAGCCGGGCAGTGGCTGCGCAACCGTAGAGACACCCGGGGTGCTCCACTTCTGTCTCCGGTCTCGCGAATCGGCAGCGGATGCGACTGCCGGTGGCCAAAGCGCGGCCGTTCGTATCCCGCATGGTTTCTTCCTGGAATCCGAAGTGGACTCGGTACGTCTGGCGGCGGACGCTATCAGCGGGAGAGGCTGGCGGACCGTGCAGACGCCCACACGCCAAGGGCCGACCGACCGACAATGAGCGCCGGCGCGGTGGCGGATTCCCAAGCGGGTTACACGGCACGTTCGCGGCGGCAAGTCGTCTTAACGATGGGCGGGCTCATGCTCGCGCTCTTTCTGTCGTCGCTCGACCAGACAGTGGTCAGCACAGCCATGCCCCGCATCATTGCCGACCTTGGAGGGTTTGACCGGTTTACCTGGGTCACGACCGCGTATCTCGTCGCCTCGACCACCGCGGTCCCCATTGTCGGGCGGCTGTCCGACCTATATGGCCGCAAGATGTTCTTCCTGGGCGGAATCGTCGTCTTCCTGCTTGGGTCGATTCTCGCCGGGGTGAGCCAGTCGATGAACCAACTGATCGTCTTTCGAGCTATCCAGGGCATCGGAGGCGGGAGCATCATGGCGCTCTCCTTCACCACCGTCGGGGACCTGTTTTCTCCGGCAGAGCGCGGCAAATACCAAGGCGTCGTCGCCGCCGTGTTCGGCCTCTCGTCGGTGATCGGCCCCACCCTGGGGGGATTCGTCACCGACAACCTGTCGTGGCACTGGGTCTTCTACGTCAATGTTCCCCTGGGCCTTCCCATCATCGCTCTCTTCATTCGATTCTTCCCGAACATAAGGCCCGCGCAACGGACGCGTCGCCTGGACTACGCGGGCATGGCGCTTCTCATCCTGGTCGTCGTGCCGCTGCTCGTCGGCTTGTCGCTCGGCGGTGTGCAGTTCGAGTGGCTATCGCTGCAGATCGTCGGCATCCTCGCCTTTGCGGCCGTGATGACGGTAGCTTTCGTCTTCGTCGAGCGGCGCGCCGAAAACCCCATCATGCCGCCGAGCATCTATGCGAACCGGGTTGTGAGCATCTCGCTCATCGCGGTGTTCATCACCGGATTCGGGATGTTTGGATCCATCATCTTCATACCGTTGTTCTTCCAGGGCGTGCTGGGTGCGTCGGCGACGAGCAGCGGCTCGTTCCTCACGCCCATGATGCTGAGCATGGTGGTAGCCGCCACATTGTCCGGACAAGCGCTGTCACGCCTGGGAGGGCACTACCGAATTCAGGGCCTCGTCGGGATCGCCGTCATGACGGCCGGCATTGCGCTGACGTCCCGCGTTACCGCCGAAACGTCGTTCGGCCAGGCTGTCGCGGGCATCGTCGTTACGGGCCTCGGTCTCGGCGTCACCTTCCCAAGCTTCACGATCGCCGTGCAGAACGCGGTTGCGCCCAACCTGCTTGGCGCCGCGACCTCCGCGACTCAATTCTATCGCTCCGTGGGAGGCGCCTTGGGCCTGGCGGTGCTTGGATCGTATATGGCGAACCGGTTCGCCGCCGGACTACGGGAGTCGCTGCCGCCGGCGATCAGGGAGGCGCTGCCGGCGGACCAGCTCGCCCGCATGGAGAAGAACCCGCAGGCGCTGGTCAACCCCGAGGCCCTGGAAGGGCTGCGGGCAAGCTTCGCGGACCGCGGGCCGCAGGGCGCGGAGATCGTGGCACAGCTCCTTGCGACGCTGCGCGAGACACTGGCGTCGGCCATTGGCGCCGTGTTCGTGGTCGTGGCGGTGGCGCTCGCCGTTGCATTTGTCGTGACGATCTTTCTGAGGGAAGTTCCGCTCAGGGGGCCCAGCTCCAGGGCGGCTCGCAAGAGAACATAAGCCCGGCTGATCCTGAGAAGCCCGAGCGATCGACAAAGGGCCGCATGCTCTACCCGGCGCAGTTCCGATCGACTCTCTGATGATGCCCTCGCCCAAGACGCTCCGAGGGCAGCGGCAATAGCACTGGCCGTCCGCGCCGCGACGCCTGTCGGTGGGCTTTGGTACTGCGTTCGCCGCGCGGCTCCGCGATGCTTCGCGCAGCCAAACCGGGCGTGAGCTGGCTTCCCCGAGGCCTGTGCCGCCAATATGGAGGCCGATCGTCGCCAGGCGGTGACGCTCAGCCACGCAACGAGATAGGAAGCCCTTAGGAAGCCCTGATGAAGATCACGAGCTACGCGCAGGGAACTCCGTGTTGGGTCGATCTGGCCACGACGGATCCGACAGCCGCCAAGGACTTCTATGCGGATCTGTTCGGGTGGGCCTACCAGGACAACCCGATGGACGAGACCGGCGAGATCTTCTACTCGATGGCCATGACGGACGGCTCGTTCGTGGGCGGCATGTACGAGCAGCCCGAGGACCAGCGCCAGGCGGGCATCCCGCCTCACTGGCTGATCCACATTGCCGTGGACGACGTGGACGCCACGGCGGCCCGGGTTCCAGGTCTGGCCGTCCCCACCAGCCGCTCTCAGGTCAGCCCCCGGCCCTACCCGGCGCAACGGCCGCCGCTGCCCTACGGCCCCGAGGACCAGGTCCGCCGGGTCCAGGCGGGCGGGTGGGTGTCGTTTCAGGGCCGCCACCTCCGGCTGCCCAAGGCCCTGCGCGGACAGCCCGTGGCGTTTCGGCCGACGGCCACCGACGGCTGCTGGGCGATCCGGTTTCTGACCGACGATCTGGGCACCCTGGACCTGCGGGCACCCGCCTCAATGTGTAAACCATGTCTCCCAACACCTGTAAACCATCTGTCCGGTCTGGACACAAGGGGAGAGGGTCGGGGTGAGGGTCCAGTCGCCTACGCCGACGTGCCCAGCTTCTGCAAGAGCGCGAGCCTGGACGAGGTCCGCAAGCACGGCCACGTGCTCACCCCCGGTCGCTACGTCGGCGCGGAGCCGCAACAGGACGACGGCGAACCCTTCGAGGAAAAGATGGCCCGTCCCACCAAGCAATGGCGCGAGCAGCAGGCCGAGGTGCGGCGGCTTGACGCGGCGATCGAGGCAAACCTCGCGCGGCTGCGGTTCCTCACCAGGGAAGAGGACACGGATGGCTGACTGCCTGGACCTGCCGCGCCGCTACCGGGAGCAGGCTAAGCAACCGGCTTCGAGCGAGTGGCGAGAGGTCCCACTGGGCGATGTCTGTACGAAGATTGGAAGTGGTGCAACGCCACGCGGCGGCAAGGAAGCCTATGTTCAAGACGGACCTTACGACCTTATTCGAAGTCAAAACATATATAATGCCGGATTCAGGCATGACGGCTTAGCTTTCATAACCGACGGGCAGGCCGAAGCACTCCGAAACATCGAAGTCTTCCCCGGTGATGTGCTGCTGAATATCACGGGATATTCCGTTGCACGCGTATGCCAGACCGATCCTACGGTTCTACCAGCTCATGTGAATCAACACGTAGCAATCGTTCGAACAGACCCTCGAACATTGGATGCGAGATACCTACGCTATTATTTGGCTGCTCCAGAAATCCAGTCGATTCTCTTGTCGTGGGCAGGGTCTGGTGGCACCCGCAATGCTCTTACCAAGCAGATGATCGAATCGTTCGAAGTGCGGGCTCCACCGGACTTAGCCGAACAACGCGCCATCGCTCACGTGCTGCGGACGCTGGACGACACGATCGAGCTGAACCGGCGGATGAACGAGACGCTCGAGCAGATGGCGCGGGCGCTCTTCAAGTCCTGGTTCGTGGACTTCGACCCGGTTCGCGCCAAGGCCGCCCTCAAGCAGCACGCCGCCCAGGCAAGGGAGTCGATCGAAGGCGATGTTGACCCGTCCGCGCAGGGGCGTCACGCCCCACTTGCAGACGAGTGGACGGTCGACCGCGCCCGCGACTACCTGGCCGGCATGGATCCGCAGATCGCCGACCTCTTCCCCGATCGGCTGGTGGACTCGGAGTTGGGGGAGATTCCGGAACCGTCGGAGGTGAAGCTGCTAGGGGAAGCCTTCCGCATAACCATGGGGCAATCGCCACCTGGGAAAACGTACAATCAGGTAGGAGACGGACTGCCCTTCTACCAGGGACGCACCGACTTCGGCTTCCGCTTCCCGGAGCGGCGTGTGTACTGCACCGCGCCGACACCGCTGCCGCAGAACGGCGACAGCCTAGTGTCCGTGCGCGCGCCAGTCGGAGATAGAAACATGGCCCGGGAGCAGTGTTGCATTGGGCGTGGCGTCGCCGCGGTTCGACACAGAAGTGGCAGCAAGTCGTACACCTACTATTCGATGCGAGCCCTCAGTTCGAGGTTTAAGCTCTTCGAGGATGACGGAACAGTTTTTGGGGCAGTCAACAAGACATGCTTCCATATCGATGCCGTGGGCGTCTGCCGTGGACCCGCTGATCGCGAAGTTTGAGGCGTTGTGCTCACGCCTTGACAGCCGCGTAGAGACCAACGAGCTAGAACTTTTCTCCCTCGCCGCGCAGCGCGACGCGCTGTTGCCGCGGCTGTTGTCGGGGGATGTTGAAGTGAGACACTGAGAGTTTGCCAAAGGGGAGTGCATACAGATGCAGAAGACAAAGAAGTATGACCGAGTCCAATTTTCTGCCGAAGTGCTCAAGGATGTCTCTCGTGTCTTCAAGCAGCAAGTCGATCCTGAAGAGCAGCAGAAATGTGAACACACACTAAAGGTTGAGGTAGATAATTCAGAGTGTACCATGACTCTCTCGCCGAGTTATTTGCCGACTATCGAAGAACTAATGGCAGCGCATACTACAATGAACAAAGAGGTTATGGGAACAGTCTCATTGTAACTCCTTATACCTTTTATATGGGCATTTACAACGCGATCAATACGACAGTTCAAGTTAAATTCTCGAGCCGCTCTAAAGTTGAAGCCGTCTTTGAAATCTTTGAAAGACAGCTTGGGGCCTCGTGGATCCCTGAAGATCCTCCACCGCCGCCTCCTCCACCTGAGACGCCCAAGATCTTCATTGGGCATGGCAACAGTAATGTCTGGAGAGATCTGAAGGATCACCTTCATGAGCAGCACAACTATGATGTCATAGCTTATGAGGTTGGTGCCCGGGCCGGCCACGAAATACGAGATGTCCTTGAGGATGTGTTAAAGGTCAGATCTTTTGCGATTCCAGTCATGACCGGGAAGATAGGACCGACGATGGGCAACTTCATCCACGGCCGAATGTCGTCCATGAGCTTGGCTTGTTCCAGGGCTGCTTGGGATTCAATCGTTCGATTGCGCTGTTGGAAGCGGGCACTCAAGAGTTCTCAAACATCAATGGCGTGCAGCAGATTCGCTTTTCTAGAGGCAATATTAGGGAGATCTTCGGTGATGTCTTAGCTACCGTAGCAAGGGAATTTCCTGCGAACTCAGACTAACCGGGGAGAGATGCAGCGGAAATCCGTTCAACCATGACCGGTATCACCGAGTCGGACGTTAAAAAGGCGGCCCTCACCTGGCTCGCAAACCTGGGCTGGCGCGTGGCTCACGGTCGCGACATCGCGCCGGACACGCCCAAGGCGGAGCGGGACGACTACGGGCAGGTGGTGCTGGAGCGGCGGCTGGGTGACGCCCTGGCCCGGGTGAGCTTGCGAGTCGCCGACTGCTGAGTTGCAATCGGCCGATCGGCCGCCCATCAGCCGTGTCTCACACGTCTGTGGTCCGTACAGCTAGGCGCAGCCGGTGGCTACGGCGAGGGCGCGGCAGACCTGGTGCATCTTCGCCGGGCTCAGGGACCCGACGTAGCGGTGCAGCAGCCGCTGCTCGACGGTCTGTACGTGGTCGAGGTTGATCGCGGAGTCGTGCCCCAATCCTTCGTCCGCGCCGACGATCACCTCGCTCGGCAGGCCGCGAATCGTCGACGTGATCGGCGCCACCATCGCCGTGCGCAGCAGCGGGAGCACCTCCTGGCGCGTGAGGACGACGACCGGACGGCGCTTGTCAGGCGGCTTGAAGCGGTAGTGCCAGATCTCGCCGCGGCGCGGCCCGGCGTCTACTCCTCGGGCCATACACCCCCGCCGGCCCATCCCTCGAGCTCGGCGTCAAGCCCGGCGGCATGGCGATAGCCCGTGCGGTAACGGTGGGCGATGTCCTCGGCGTCCTTGCGGGCCAGGTACGCGGCCGCCGCCTCCCGCAGCACCGCCGAGCGGCCCCGCTCCCGCACCGCGGGATGCCGGTCGAGCCGCTCGAGCAGCGCTTCGTCGAACGTCACCTGAATGGCCTGCATGTCCATCACTATACCACATCAACGATACACATAATCATCCATACCCACGGCCACACGCGCACGTCACGGGCCGCGCCGGGTCCGAGCCTGACGGCCTCCGCCGGTGGATCGAACCCCGTTGATCGGCAGCAACGGCCTTGTGGTCGAGAAGTCACGGTCGAAGCCGGCGCACCACTGGGTCCCGTGACGCCGCCCGCGCCTAGCGTCGAAGGGCTGTCCTATACCATCGACCGGATTCTTGATTGGACACGCGAACCCTCGCACTCAAAGCGTTCGTCAGGACCCCGCGAGCAGCATCATGACTCCCATCAATGAATCCACCGTCGAGGCCGCCGCCCTCGAGTGGCTGGAGGGCCGGGGCTGGCAGGCGGCGCACGGGCCGGACATTGCCCCGGACACGTCCGACGCCGAGCGCAGCGACTACGGGCAGGTGGTGCTGGAGCGGCGGCTGCGCGACGCTCTGGCGGAGCTGAACCTCGGCCTGCCCGGCGAGGCGCTGGACGACGCCTTCCGCAGGCTGACCCGCCCAGAGGGTTCGACGCTAGAGGCCCGCAACCGCGCCTTCCATCGCATGCTGGTGGACGGGGTCACGGTCGAATACCGGGCCGACGACGGCGCGATTCGCAGCGCGCAGGCGCGCGCGATCGACTTCGACGATCCCGCCAACAACGACTGGCTGGCGGTCAACCAGTTCACCGTCAGCGAGAACAAGCACACCCGCCGGCCTGACGTGGTGCTGTTCGTCAACGGCCTGCCGCTTGGGGTGATGGAGCTCAAGAACCCGGCCGACGAGGACGCCACGATCTGGACCGCCTGGCAGCAGCTCCAGACCTACAAGGCCGAGCTGCCGTCGCTGTTCGGCATGAACGAGATGCTGATCGTTTCCGACGGGACCCAGGCGCGCATGGGCACGCTCACGGCCGGGCGGGAGTGGTTCAAGCCCTGGCGCACCATTGCCGGCGAGGCGCTGGCCGACCCGCACATGCCGGAGTTGCAGGTGACGCTGGAGGGCGTCTGCGATCCGCGGCGCTTCCTCACGCTGGTTCGCGACTTCATCGTCTTCGAGGACGGCGGCGGCGGGGCGCTGGCCAAGAAGATGGCCGGCTACCACCAGTTCCACGCGGTGCGGGTGGCGGTGGACGAGACCCTGCGCGCGGCGAAGCTGCGGCGAGGAGTTGTATGGGCTGAGGAGCCAGCCGGCGGATTTGAAGCCGGACGGAGACCGGGCGGCGCGCCGGGCGACCAGCGTATCGGCGTGGTCTGGCACACGCAGGGCTCGGGCAAGAGCCTGACCATGGCCTTCTACGCCGGGGCCATCATCCGCGAGCCGGCGATGGCGAACCCAACCGTCGTGGTGCTGACCGACCGCAACGACCTGGACGACCAACTCTTCGGCACCTTCGCGCGTTGCCAGGATCTCCTACGTCAGCCGCCGGCGCAGCCGGCGGACCGCGCCGACCTGCGCGGCAAGCTCTCGGTGGAGGCCGGCGGCGTGGTGTTCACCACCATCCAGAAGTTCTTCCCAGAGGCGAAGGGCGACACCCACCCGACGCTTTCGCAGCGCCGCAACATCGTGGTGATCGCCGACGAGGCGCACCGCAGCCAGTACGACTTCATCGACGGCTACGCCCGCCACATGCGCGACGCGCTGCCCAACGCCTCGTTCTTCGGCTTCACCGGCACGCCCATCGAGCTGCAGGACGCCAACACGCGGGCCGTGTTCGGCGACTACATCAGCATCTACGACATCCAGCGCTCGGTGGAGGACGGAGCCACGGTGCCCATCTACTACGAGAGCCGCCTGGCCCGGCTGGCGCTGGACCAGCGGGAACGGCCGGCCATCGACCCGCAGTTCGAGGAGGTCACCGAGGGCGAGGAGGTGGAGCGCAAGGAGCGGCTCAAGACCAAGTGGGCGCAGCTGGAGGCCATCGTCGGAACCGAGAGGCGCCTGCAACTCGTGGCCCGCGACATCATCGAGCACTTCGAGCAGCGTCTCGAAACCCTGGACGGGAAGGCGATGGTGGTGTGCATGAGCCGGCGCACCTGCGTCGATCTCTACCAGGAGCTGATGCGCCTGCGCCCCGATTGGCACCACGAGGATGCCGACCAGGGCGCCATGAAGGTCGTGATGACCGGCGCCGCGTCCGATCCGCCCGATTGGCAACGGCACATCCGCAACAAGCCGCGGCGGGAACCGCTGGCCCAGCGGTTTCGCGATCCGACCGACCCGCTGCGTGTGGCGCTGGTGCGTGACATGTGGCTGACGGGCTTCGACGCGCCAAGCTTGCACACCATGTACGTGGACAAGCCGATGCGCGGCCACGGGCTGATGCAGGCCATCGCCCGTGTGAACCGCGTGTTCAAGGACAAGCCCGGCGGTCTGGTGGTGGACTACCTGGGCCTGGCCCATGAGCTGAAGCGCGCCCTGGCCGCCTACACGGAGAGCGGCGGGACCGGTCAAACGGCCCTCGATCAGAACGACGCGGTGGCGGTGCTGCTGGAGAAGTACGAGGTGTGCCGCGGGCTGTTCCACGGCTTCGACTGGTCCAGGTGGATGACGGGCACGCCGCGGGAACGCTTGGGACTGTTGCCGCTTGGCGCAGGAGCACATCCTGGCCCAGGAGAACGGCAAGGAGCGCTGCCTGAATAGCGTGCGTGAGCTGTCCCAGGCCTTCGCCCTGGCCGTACCCCACGAGGAGACGCGGCGCATCCGCGACGACGTGGGGTTCTTCCAAGCGGTCCGCGCCCAGCTCATCAAGCACGCGCCCGGCGACGCGCGGACCGACGAGGCGTTGGACCACGCCGTGCGCCAGATCATCTCGCGGGCCGTGGCATCCGAGGGCGTGCTGGACATCTTCGCCGCCGCCGGACTCGACAAGCCGGGCATTTCGGTGCTGTCCGACGAGTTCCTCGCCGAGGTGCGCGGGATGCCGCAGCGCAACCTCGCGGTCGAGTTGTTGCAGAAGTTGCTGAAGGGCGAGCTCGCCGTCCGCCGGCGAAAGAACGTGGTGCAGGCGCGCTCCTTCGCCGAGCTGCTGGAGCAGAGCCTGCGCCGCTACCAGAACCGGGCGATCGAGGCGGCGCAGGTGATTGAGGAGCTCATCGAGCTGGCCAGGGACATGCGCGAGGCCAACGCCCGTGGCGAGCGGCTGGATCTCTCCGAAGACGAGCTGGCCTTCTACGACGCGCTGGAGACGAACGACAGCGCGGTGCAGGTGCTGGGCGACGAGACGCTGCGGGACATCGCGCGCGAGCTGGTGGAGACCGTCCGGAACAACGTCACCATCGACTGGACGCTACGAGAGAACATCCGCGCCCACCTCCGGGTGCTGGTGCGCCGAATCCTGCGCAAGCACGGCTACCCCCGGACAAGCGGAGAAGGCCACGCTGACGGTGCTCGAGCAGGCGGAGGTGCTGTCGGAAGCCTGGGCGGCGGCGTAGTGCGTCGGTGATCGAGACGTGGGAGTACGCGGATACCGGGCCGCGCCGGGTGGCGTGAGCCGGTCAGGATGTGGGGACTCGGTCTGGGGGCCAGCCTGGGCGGCTATGCCTCGATGCGAGGCGGCCGGCTCAACGGCTGACGCGGTCGGAGGCTGGAAGGAGCTCTTACTTTCTCGCGTGCTCACGCAACTGTTGCAGGTAATGCCTGGTGTCGTTGCCCCACATCTCGGTGACCCTGGTGTGAATGAGCAGGGACCCCTCGTCGATCAACTGCTTGGCCGTGGCTAGGTCCGCGGCGCCGCCGAATAGCGCCTTGCCGGATGCAAGGATCTTGCACCGACCTTCCGCGATCATCCGCTGCACGACAGGGTGCTCCCGGTCTTGATACCCCATGGACAGCGCGAGGTCTCCCGGACCGATGTAGAGGGCGTCAATGCCCGGGACCTCGAGAATCTTCGTCCAAGTTGCGCACACCGGTTTCGTTCTCCAACAGAACGGACACCAAGAGCTCGCGATTGGCCCTTGCGAGATAGTCAGCATCGATGGCAACCGGTGAGTAGCCGCCAGACCTGCCGCCCATGTCATGACCGCGCTGTCCCTCGGGCGGATAGCGCGCGGCGTCCACGACCGCCCGCGCCTGCTCCGCGGTGCTGATATGCGGCACGGAAACCCCCATCGCGCCGACGCGCAGGTAGGCCTGAATCACCTCAGGCTCCCGTCCGGGGACCTTGATGACGGGGGCCATTCCGTGGGAGTCGCAGACGCGACAGATCGCCAGACATTCAGATGGCCCGATCGACGCCGCCTCCGTGTCGACTACAACCCACTCGAATCCCAAGAACCCACAAAAGTCGACCAGATCGGGCGACGCCATTGGAAGTGACGCCCCGATCGACGGTTCGCCCCGTGCGATCTTGTCCTTGAGCCCGGTCCGCATGATTGCCGCCTGGGAGAATGATGCCCAAGACCAGGGCACCCCAATCGCCCTCCGGCTACGGGGTCACTGGAGTGCGTGGAAGCGTATCACCGTGTCCGGCGGATGCGTCACCGCCGCCGCGATCTTCCAGCCGTGCTCCGTCTTGCGAAACGTGTAGGTTGCACCAATCCGTTCCAGCTCCTGGCCGTCGGTCCGGTAACGTATCGCGACGGTGCTCACCAGCGACAAGCCGTCGTTCATCTGCTTGAAGTGGATCTCGCTCCACTCGCTGTGGCGCCAGCCCCTCGCTTCGAGACCCCGTATCACCGATGTGAAGAACGCCTCTATATCGGGTCGTGACGCAAGCAAAACCACGCGATCTGCGAAGATAAACGTGCATGGTTCGTGATAGAAGAGCTGCGCGCCGTGAGGGTCGTGTGCGCTAAACGCGGTCTGGTAGTCGGCGACGGTCTGCAGAACGGCGGCCCTGTCAGGCTTGCTCGCATACGGGGTCTCAGACTCCACATTCCCAGACATGTGCGGCCCCTTTCACATCAACAGCTCGGGCATGGCTACCGACCTCATGCTCCACTCTTCCGTCTCTTGACTTGTGAGGTCGTCACGTCCCGGGCGGCGACGGCGACTCGTGCGCGGCGTGGTTGACAACCGTTCGAATCGTGATTGGACGGCCGCCTCGCCGCGCACAGCTCAGAACGGCCCGAGCCCCGGGATGCGCGGCTTGTACCGTTCAGGGTGCCGAGGGCGGGATTCGAACCCGCACGAGCTGACGCTCACAGCCTCCTGAGGACTGCGTGTCTACCAGTTTCACCACCTCGGCAAGCCGGTAGCGGAGGCTGGACTCGAACCAGCGACCAAGGGCTTATGAGTCCCCTGCTCTACCTCTGAGCTACTCCGCCAGGAAGCGCCGCACGGCTCGGTGGGCCCACCTGGATTCGAACCAGGGACCTACCGGTTATGAGCCGGCTGCTCTGACCGCTGAGCTATGGGCCCATACCGCCGACCGGCATGTTGCCGGCGCGGTCGCCGACGTCACCGCAGGTCCGCCTGGCCTCTGTCGCAAGGGGCCACAGCCGCCGGGCGCGCCTCTCCGGCATGATACCAGCGGCCCTCGGTTCGGCCCGCCCACAGCCGCAGGTGGTCGGCGGCGAACTCGCGGGATCGCCGCCGGGGCGGGAGCTGGTTCGACGGCATCCGGCGGGCGCGCGCCGTCAGACGGGCCGCGAGCGCCCCGCCCTTGAACCTCATGTCGGCCACCACTTCCGACCCCCTCACTCCTTCGGCAAGCTCAGGACAGGCTCTGTCCCTCTCCCTCGATGGAGAGGGAACGTGGCGCGTGCGTCGTCGTTACATCTCGGGAAGAGGCCAGCTTCGGCAGCCGCCGCGCAACGTCGGGCCGCTAGCGACTCCACTCGCCGATGTTCCACAGCTCGCTGTCCCAAGCGTTCATGCGGACGCCTCGCAGGGTGTCAAGGTGCGCTGAAACCAGGCCCCGGTTCACCAGTGGAATCTCGTAATAGTTCCGCACGATGATGTCATTGAGATGTTTCACCAGGGCGTCGCGCTCCGGCCCGACTCGGGCCTGTGCAAGCTGATCCAAGACTTCGTCATACGTTTCGTTGCAAGCGCGGGAGTTGTTCCCGTCGGACCAGTTGTTGTCCCGCGTTTGGATATGCTCGCAGCCCTGACTGAACACATACTGTTGGGGATCGATTCCGGGGCCGGTCGTGTACATCTGAACATCCGCAAAGAACCGACGATACGACGCCACCTTATCGATGACGGGATCGCCTCCAAAAAAGACGCTGGCGTCGTGCTGCAGTAGTTCAGTCTCGATCCCAATCTCACGCCACCAATCGCGGATAAGCACCTGGGTCTCCTGCCGGATAGCATTGACGGTAGTCTGGTATGTGATACGCAGAGGAACGCCATTGTATTCACGGACGCCATCACCGTCGGTGTCAAGAACGCCGCTGTCGTCCAGCAGCTTCTTGGCGCCCTCGATGTCTTGATCTAGACATCCATCGTTCGCGGTCGAAGCGTATCTCTGAGGAGCCACGACCAGATCACACGCGGTCTTTCCGGCGAAGCCGTAGAGCTGCTCCGAGATGCGGGTGCGGTCGATGGCCATTGACATGGCCTGGGGAATCGGCATGAACGTCAGCAACGGGTGGGGATTCAGGCCATCCAAGTACTCAGAGCGGTCGTCGCCCAATGCAGGGTCCGGATTCGTTTGATTGACCACGATGCGTTCAACATCGCTGGCGAATGCGGAGACCACCGTGCCCATCTCGGCCGTTTCCATCTCCGCCAGCGTCTCCGGCTCAATCTGCAAGTTCCAGGCGTAGTCGACTTCGCCCGTTTCCAGAACCGCGCGCGCCGCCGAGAGCGCGTCGCCGCCTCCCTCGAAGACCACCCGATCGAAGTAGGGCGCCTCCCCTCTGTAGAACGGGTTGCGCTCATAGACGGCCCCCTCGTTCGCCTCGAACTCGATGATGCGATAGGGGCCGGAGCCCAGAGGGGCGGTGTTCTGTGCGTCACAGGCTCTTGCGGCCGCGCCGACACAGTCGGCGAACTGCGCCCTGCTGATGACCGGGGTGCTAGCGCTAACGAACGCGTTGTACGGATACGGCGTCGGTGCGTCGAACACGATTTGGACGGTGAGATCGTCGACGGCCTGCACGGAGGCGATGCCGGAGAACGCGTCCTTGCCGGAGCAGCCGGTGTCCTCATCCGTGCAATAACGCCAGGTGAAGACCGCGTCGTGGGCGGTGAGGTCGCTCCCGTCCGACCACTTCAGGTCCGCTCGCAGCTTCCAAGTGATCGACATCAGGTCCTGTGCAACACCGCCGTTCTCGAGGGTCGGGATCTCGGCGGCGAGCTTTGGCGTGAGCTCGCCGTCGGGGTCGTAGCCGGCCAGGGGTTCGAGGGTCACAGCCCCGGCGTCCCGGTCCTTGTAGCCGTCAGCCAGATACGGGCCGGGCAACGACGGGGCCTGCCAATAGCGAAGCGTCAGCACCTTCTCCTCACGAACGGCGGGCTCCGGCGTTGGGGTGGCGGGACGGGACGTCGCCGTCGGCGTGATGTCGGGCGACGGCGCCGGGGACGTAGCAGTGGGCTCAGGGATTGCGGTTGGGCTGGGCGAGGGCGTCGGCGTGTCGGGCGGCGGCGATGTGCGGATACTGGCCGGACTCGGTGTGCTGGTGGGCAGCTCCGCAGCGCCGGACGGCGGCTCGTCTCCACACGCCGACAGCAAAGTAGCGACCACACAACCTACGATCCCGATCGATACTATCCTGCGAACAGGACCTCGAACTACGCTCGCTACACATGAAGTGAACGTCAACTGGTTGCCTCGTTCGTAGTCTGCGTGGCGGCGAACTCGTGGGTGTCGCACAAGCATGCTAGGTCGGACGAAGGTTCAGGGGCAAGCCGGACCTCGGGAGGAAGGCTGAGGCGCTCAACAAGGCCGTGAAACGGTCGGACACCTAGCCAGAGTATCCGGCCGCGCCACCGGGTGATTCTGAGTGCCTGCATTGGGGTCCGCTGTCTTGCGGCCGTCGACCGCTCGCGGCGTCGACGGTCCAGGCCGCTCGACCCCGGCGGCTGCCGGGGTGACGGAGCGGGGCGGGGGGCCGGGGTCACGGGCCGACGCCTGCCGCTACTACATCGTCGGGCCGACAAACCGCCCGGGCGCGAACGGCTCGATGGGGTACCCCGGCGGCTTGCCGACGAGCAGGTTGGTGACGATTCCGGCCGTGAGCCAGCTCATCGTGACGCCGTGCGTGAAGTGGCCGCTCGCGACAATCGTGCCGCTCGGCGCATGCGCGCCGACGACCGGCAGACCGTCGGGCGTGGCCGGCCGGTAGCCAAACCACTGCGCACGAATCGGGTGTGCGGCAAGCTGCGGAATCCCGCGAATGGCGGCGCCCAGCATGGCGTGGACGCCGGCGGCCGTATTGCCGGGGGTGAAGCCTACGTCCTCCTTGGTCGCACCGACTACGAGCCGACCATCGGCGCGCGGCGTGACCCCGCCGTCGGGCGATATGACGATGTGGCGGAGTTCCAGATCGCCCGCTTCCAGCTCGAGCATCTGGCCTTTCGACGGCCCGACCGGGAGGTCCGGCAGCAGCGCGGCGCACCACGAGCCGGCGGCGATGACCACCTGATCGGCCGCGATCGGTTCGCCGTCGGTGATCAGGATGTGCCCGCCGCCGTCCCGGCGCAGCTCACGAACGGTGGTGTGTTGCCGAACGCTGACGCCCACGGCCCGCAGGGCGCGTGTGACCACGGGCGCGAGACGCTGGGTGTTGACCTGGACATCGCCGGGAAAGAGCGCCGCCAGGGCCACGTCATCGGCGATCGCCGGCTCGAGCCGGCACGCTTCGTTGGGCGTCAGCGGTATGACTTCCAAGCCAGCCGCCTGCTGCCAGGTCACGCGTGCGCGGAGCGTCGCGGCGCTGTCTTCCCAGGCCAGCCGCAGCGTGGGCGTCCGTCGGTACTCCACCGGCGCCCCGGCCAGGTCCGTCAGCACATCAACGAACTCGGGCCAGGCCGCGCGGCCGTCGAGCCGGTATCGAAACAGCGGCGTGTCGGCGTGTGCGTCGTACTGCGCGCAGATCAGGCCGGCCGACGCGGATGTCGCCTCCCCGCAGATTGCGCCACGCTCGGCAAGCGCGACGGTCAGGCCTTCCCGCGCGGCGCGAATCGCGATCGCGGTACCGACGATCCCGCCGCCGACGACCGCCACATCGAATGCCCGCGATTCGTTCGGAATGGTCCCCGCCTTCGAGCTACCGGTCCGAGATGCCGCCTGGACGCAAGGTTCGCGACGTCAGCCGACGCCAGCCTACGGCGTTTCGCCCGCACCATCCGCTGAAGGGACATGCCTCAGACGACTCCAGGCCGGCCGACACCCACTGCACGCGCCGGATCGCATGCTGCGCGCGGCACGGGACTCCGGAGGACGCGAACGGCTCGGGGGTATCCGCACCGGTCAAGTCTTGGTGGGCCGGGTAGGATTCGAACCTACGTAGCCTTACGGTGCCGGATTTACACTTCGGTGCTGTCCATCCCGCCGTGGCCCAGCACGTACCGTTATGTTAAGCCCAGTCAGGCGCGTGGAGAGGCAACCTCGCCGTCTGCCCTGGCACCTCCCTTGCAGTCCCATGACGTTCGTTTGCAAATGCGTTTGCAAATCGCGCCGGATGTGGCGGAGGTTTGACCCGAATCGCGCCGTCCCAGTATTACCTTCGTGGCGTTCTCGTGAAAAATGAAAAAGGCCAGGTCGGGTTGAGTCGCGGGGATGTGTCGGGCGCTATTCTGGTCCGTGGGAACGACTGGCTCGGTCGCTTGAGTTCAGTCGGGAACGGGAGACCCAGCGATGCGACTGTTGAGCCGACGACGGATGCTCGGGCTGGCTGCGATCTCGGCGCTCGCCGTCCTCAACGCCTGCGGCGAGGGCGAGTCAACGCGTTCGGCCGCGACTAGCGGCGAACAGATTGTTCACCAAGTCCTAACCGAAGCTGACGCCGGAAAGCTCATAGCAACGCCCTTCTTCTCGTATGACATCGGTCTTCCCGACCAGAAGGGTCTGGAGATCGAGGTGGCAGGTGACGACGACTCGACACTGCGCTGGCGGTTCGCGCAGAAACCCGATCCGTACTTCCTGGAGTGGCACGCGGTAGACGGACAGCCGGCGTTCGAAACGGACGGCTTGATCGGCGATCCGGCCACCGCGGCCAAGGTGCTCGAGTTTCGAGGTGTGGGCAAAGGGGAAACGAGCCTCGTGCTTGAGTTGGTGGAACGTGACCCAAGCAAGCGCGGCGATGAGCCCGCCAGACGGCTGGAGTACTTCTTCGAGACTGGCAGCATCACTTATGACCAGGGCGTTTGGTAGGCCCTTTCGCTGACCGCACACTGGGGGTTTCTGGTCGCCGGAACGCGCTCGGATGACCTGCCGCCGATCGTCAGCCATGCCGCGGGCGCCATGCTCGTGGCGGCGGGCACAACCGGCGCCCTGACCGCCGTGCGCAAGCTGGGTCGATAGCCGGCGGACGGGCACGTGCTCGCGGCGGGTGCCGACCGACTTGGCGCCTCGCACGGGCACGTGATCCGCGGCCGACCCCTCCACCTGACACACGCGCGAGATCAGGCTCGCGAGGGACTGCCTGCACCGACTGCGCCCAACACCGGACGCGGAATGTCGGAGCCGGGCGTCGGCAAGGTCGATTGAACCTGGTGGGCCGGGTAGGATTCGAACCTACGTAGCCTTACGGCGCCGGATTTACAGTCCGGTGGTATTAGCCACTCACCCACCGACCCAAGATTGACACGCCGAGGCCGCGAGGCGGAGGCCATCGCGCTGGCGCCGGCGGCCCGCCAGGAACGGCCGCCCGATTTCGCATGATAGCAACGCGCTCTTCGACTTCGACCGCGGCTCATGCAGCTGGCCCTGGAGGTCCGATGGTTGCCACCCAGATCCAGTACGGCGACGGGCATACGTAGGCATGGACGCCGTCGCCGCGCAACTCGATCAGCTTCGGCCGTTCTTCACCCAGCCGCACCCGATCGCGGTCGCAGGCGTGCTGGCCCTGGGGCTGTTCTGGGCGCGGCTGGGTCCGCCGCTCGCCCCCGGGCGTCCGACGGTGCTGTTCGGACTCGTCCTGGGCGCCGCGGCCTACGCGCCGACGCAGGTTTGGGTAACCGGCGAACCAACGCGGGCGGCGCTGGACATTCTGCGCGACAACATCGGCCAGGCGCAGTTCGAGTCGATACCGCTGTGGACGGGGCTGGTCGAAGCGCTGATCGCCGGGCTGGGGGAAGAGATCGTCAAGCTGCTGCTCATGCTGATCGTCATCTTCGCGATGTCATACCCGCGCGATCCGCGGCAATCGACGACGGCCGCGCTGGCCCCAGCGGCGGGCTTCTCACTGTTCGCGGCGAACGCGGCGCTGACGCCAATCTTCCAGACCGGCGCGGTGGACAGCTCGATCGGATTTCCGATCGCCCAGCAGGCGGCCTGGGTAGGGTTGCACTTCGGCGCCGCGTACCTGCTGGCCAAGGGTTGGATGACCGGACGGCTGTCCACCTACGTGCTGTACGCCAGCGCGCTTCACGCGGCGGCGGCGTTCACACCGTTGCTGTCGGCCGTGGGCTGGCATCCGTTGATCGTGACGATGATCGTGGCGGTGATCGGACTGGCGACGTTCACCGGCGGAGCAGCGGCGATCCCGCGACACCGCTAGGCGGCGCGACGCCCCGACGCCCGCCCCCGTCCCGTGGGACTCGGGACAGCTCCCTCGCTTCGCTCAGGTTGACCCGCGGGGCGGCGCTGCCGGGCGACGACGCGTACGCGCGAGAACGGCGACGGCAGCCATCCCCGCGGCGATCAGCGAAACGACGCCCAGCCAGTCGCCGGCGGCCGTGTAGGGCGTGCCCGGCTCGGTGACGGCCACCGGTGCGGTGATGACGGTCATGCGTTTGCGGTCGAGCGGGGTCACGGCGAGCAACGCGCCGTCCGGACCCACAATCGCCGACCCCGAGCGCCAATCCGACTTGACGACGGCCAGACGGTGCTCGGCGGCCCGCAACCGCAGATGCGCGAGCTGCGTGGGCGCGTAGGCGAGCCAGTCGTGCGTGGGCACGGCGACGATCTGGGCGCCGCGCGCCGCCAGCCGGGCCAGGGTGTCGGTGTATGAGCCATCCGGACCGGCCGCGAGCCCGACTCGCACTCCGTCTAGCTCGTAGATCGGGTGCAGGCCGGCCGTGATACTGCGCTCGCCGATGATCCAGACGGGATGGTCCTTGGTGGTGGGCGCGGACACCTCGCCGCTGGGGCGCACCAGCACCAGCTCGTTGCGGGTATGGTCCGCGTCGATCCGGATGAAGTACGACCACACGATGGCGGCGCCGGTGCGTGCGGCGACACGGGCGACGCGGACGACCTGGGGCGCCGACGCGGCGTCGGTGGGATCGATCCAACCCGACGCTTCGGGCCAGACGACCAGCCGTGCACCGGCGCCCGCCGCGTGGTCGGTGGACGGCGCGTGCAGGTCGGTGATGACGTCGGTGAGCGGCACGTAGGCCCGACGCAGGATCAACGGGTACGTCTGGGGATGCTCCGGCACGTGCTCGCCGGGCTGCACCGCGGCGACCGTCAGCGCGAGGTCAAGCTCGGGCGGCGGCAGCACCGCGATCACGAGACCGAGCAGCCAGGCGGCGGCGACCGATCCGACGCCGAGCAGCACGGGACGGCGCAGGCCGCCCAGACGGCCCGCGACGACGAGCACGAGCCCGGCGATCGCGAGGTTCGTGGCAACGGTGATGGCGGCGACCGGCCACATGCCGGCGAGCGCTAGGTAGGCGCGCAGCGGCGCGGTGTCGATCTGGGTGGTCGCGGTCATGCCGAACTGATGTCCGGCGGTGGTGATCAGGCGCAGGTACTCCACACCCGTCCACGTGAGCGCGGGCAGCCATACGAAGCCCCAGCCTCGCAGGCCCGCATGGAAGCCGGGGGTCTGCGCCGGGAGCGCGAACAGAAACGCGAAGCTCGCGGCCGCGAGCCCCACCACCGCCGAGATCAGCGCCCAGGCGACGCCGGTGACGATCTCGGGCGGGTTGACGCTCAAGCTCAGCAAGCCGAACGCGACGCCCACCGTCACCGCCCCGAGTGTTCGCGCAAAGCGGTCGGTTGCGCCCGAGGCGAACTGCGCGACGACCAGCGGCACCCAGCCGATGAACGCCAGCACGGTCCATCCCAGCGGCGGGAAGGCCGCGGCCACGAGCAGCGCGGAGACGAGCGCCGCGGCCACCGCGAGCACGCGGCTGGAGACGCTCATGGTCGGGGCGACGCCGAGCGCCGAGAGGCGGCTACCATTCGTCCCGAGCCTGAGATCGGACCGTTGGTTGTGCGGACATGAGGTCGAAGTCGCACGCATCGCGGCCGTATCTGGCCGGATGAGGGTGCCAGAGTAGATGGCGGGGCCGGATTCGTGACGCCTCGGGACAAGGCGTCATCGCCGGTTATGCCCGGCGACGCGACCGAGCGCCGGTTTCACCAGCTGGCGGCGGCGGTTGGGCTGGCGCTGGCGCTGTTCATGGCGTGGACGGCCGTCGCCCCCTGGATTGCTTCGCTGGCGTCGATCGTGGTTCTGGCCGGATCGGTTACCGAGCGGCTGAGCCTGACGCGTGCTGTGTTTCGCTGGTTCGTAGCGCCGGCGATCGAGCGTCCGGGGATCGAAGAGGACCAGCGGCGGTTTCTGCGAGCGGACGCGCTGGGGGGAACCGTGGCGCTGGCCGGCGCGGTGTTCGTGGTCGCCGGGGCGCATGCGCTCGGCTGGGCGCTAGTGGGAACGGTTGTCGGATCGTTGCTGCTGGACGCCGCGCTGGACGCGAGCCCGCTGCGCCGGATCGCCGACGCGCTGCCGACGCGCTAGGGCGGTTTCTTCCCGAGTAGACGCGCCCCTCGCGCCCGCCTCACCACCTGACCCGTGGGTGAGGCCTCCACAACATACAAATGACGCAGGAGAGCGGCTCGACGCACAGGAATGACATGAGGCAGGGGCGCGGTGTGGCCGAAGCTCAGCGCCAGAACAGCAGCACGGCCGACATGCTGAAGGCGGCCAGGACCAGTGAGGCCAGCAGGCCGGTCAGCAGCGGGCGCGGGCCGGTCGATCGCAGGCCGGCCAGGCTGGTGTTGAGGCCGACTCCGGCGATGGCCATGCTGATGAGGAAGGTTCCAGACTGGCGCGCCAGCCCGACGGCCTGATCGTTGAACAGCCCGGCGGTGTTCAGGGCCGCCATGGCCAGGAACCCGAGCACGAACAGGGGGACGGCCGTGCGCAGCGCGCCCAGGGTCCAGCGACCGCCTCGGCGTGGAATGCCGTCAACCGCCGCGGACCAGATCGCCAACGCGATCAGGACCGGCCCGATGAGCAGGTTGCGGGTGAGTTTGACGACGGTGGCCACGTCGCCCGCCTCGGTCCCGTAGGCGTAGCCGGTTGCGACCACCTGTCCGGTGTCGTTGACCGCAGTTCCAGCCCAGGCCCCGAACGCGGTCTCCGGCACGGCCAGCGCGTGGCCGACGAACGGGTAGACGAGGACGGCCAAGGTTCCGAACAGAGTGATGGTGGCGACCGCATACGCCACTTCGCCCTGGCGGGCACGGATGATCGGGCTGGCGGCGATGATCGCTGAGTTGCCGCAGATAGCGGTCCCGACCGCCAGCAGAATCCCCAGGCGACGGGTGAGCCCCAGCCGGAACGCCACCAGCAGGGCGGCGCCGCCGCCGACCGCAAACGCCGTCAGCACGAACAGCAGGCTCTGAATCCCCACCGCCAGCACGCCCTCGAAGCTCAGGCGCGCACCGAGCAAGACGATGCCGGCGCGCAGCAGCGTCCGCATCCCGAAGCTGGCGCCGGGCGCGACGGCCACCGGGCTGCCGACCGTATTGAAGATCACCAAGCCGATGAGCAGCGCGATGAAGACTTCGCTGATGGTGCCGGGAAGCAGCAGGCTCAGGCCTCGCGCGAGACCCGCGATCGCCGCCAGCGCCAGGACGCCGGGGGCGAGGAGCCGGATGTGAGCGATCGATGCGGCGACGCGCCCGCTCACGCCCGCCGCGCCTTCGATCGCATCGGGGGAATCATAGGCCACGCCGCGCTCGAGGCCCGATTGTGGGTGTCGCCCGTCCGGTGCGAGCGGTAGCCTCGCGGACGATGCGCGCGGTTCTTCTTGCGGCGACCACACTGGCAATCGTGGCGGCGGGCGCGGTGACGCCGGCCGCGGGCGCGCAGACGCCGGACGCCGCGCCGACGCCGATCGCGGCGCCATCCGGAGAAGACGCGGGCGAGCCCGGCACCTTGGACACCGGCACCGACCAGAATCCCGGGCTGCTGCTGGCGGTGCTTGTCCCGCCGGTGGTGCTGGTGGCGCTGATCTGGCTGGCCTACATCTTCCGGCTGATCTTCACGGCGCCGTCCGGAGGCGGGAACGGACCTGATCAGCCGCCGGACGCGGGCGGCAAGGCGCCGCCAGCCGACGCGGACGAGACGGCCAGGCCAAGCGCACCCCCGGACTCTCGGTAAGTTCAGCCGTGCGCGATTCCTTCGACGGGCTCAGGACGGGCCCTTGCCGCGCTCGGAACGGCGTGTCCGGAGGCGGCGTGCGGTAGCCTGGCGGGCGCGGTTTCAGGTTCGACAGGCTCCGACTTGAGCGCGGACACGATCACGCTGACGGTCGACGGAACGGCATTGACGGTGCCGCCGGGCGCGACGCTGCTGGACGCGGCGCGGCAGGCGGGCGCCGACGTGCCGACGCTCTGCTATCACCCGAACATCGACGCGTCGGCGAACTGCCGGCTTTGCGTGGTCGAGCAGGTCTTCGAGACCAACGGGCACGCGACCGGGCCGCCGGCACCGGGCGCGCCGGACCGCAACGAATCGAAGCTGCTGCCGGCCTGCCGGGCGAAGGCCGAGGCCGGACAGGTGGTGCTCACGCGCAGCCCCAACACCGTCGCGTCGCGCCGCGGCTCGCTGCGGCTGCTGCTCGGCGGCGTGGACCTCAGTGAAGCGCCGGAGCTGGCGGAGCTGCTGACCGAATACGGCGTGGACGCCGGGACCTCGTCGGAGCGCGAGCCGTTCCCGATCTACGACGACAACCCCTACTACATCCGCGACTACAACAAGTGCGTGATGTGCTGGCGCTGCGTGGACGTGTGCGGCGAGCAGGTGCAGTTCACGTTCGCGATCGAGCCCGCCGAGCGCGGTTTCGAGGTGCGGGTGGGGACGCACGAATACAACGGCATGCTCGACACCACCTGCGTCTACTGCGGCAACTGCGTACAGGTCTGCCCCAGCGGAGCGCTCAAGGGCCGCGGGCAGTGGGAGGCCGAGCGCGCGGGGTTGCTCGAGGATGAGCGGGTCGTGCAGACCACCTGCTCGTTCTGCGGCGTGGGCTGCGGGATCGAGGCGCACGTGCGCGGCGGCGCGATCACGCACGTGCGATCGCCCACCGACCACCCGGTCAGTCAAGGCTGGCTGTGCGTGAAGGGCCGCTACGGCTGGGACTACACGTCGAGCCCCGAGCGCCTAACGCATCCGCTGATCCGTGAGGGCAGGCGCGGCGGCGGCCAGTGGCGGCGGGCCTCATGGGACGAGGCGCTCGGCCTGGTCGCGCGTCGACTGGGCGAAATCAAGACCGCGCACGGATCGGATGCGCTGGCGGTCTATGCCTCCTCGAAGTGCACGAACGAGGAGAACTACCTCATTCAGCGATTCACGCGGGCCGCGCTGGGCACCAACAACATCGACAACTGCACCCGGCTCTGCCATGCGTCGTCGGTGGCGGCGTTGGGCATGAGTCTTGGCACCGGGGCGTTCACCAACTCACTGGACGAGATCGCGGAGAACGATGTGATCTTCGTGACCGGATCCAACACCACCGAGACACACCCGATCACGGCACTGAAGATGAAAGCCGCGGTTCGCGACGGCGCCCAGCTGGTGGTGGCCGACCCGCGCAAGATCGAGCTGTGCGAGTGGGCCGACGCGCATCTGCAGTTCCGCACCGGCACCGACGTGCCAATGTACAACGCGCTGCTGCACGTGATCATCCGCGACGGGCTGGTCAAGCAGGACTTCGTGGCGGAACGGGTCAACAACTTCGACGCGGTCGCGAAGCTGGTCGAGTCCTACACGCCTGAGTATGCGGAGTCGCTGACCGGGATTCCGGCGGCGACGATCGAGCGGGCGGCGCACATCGTCGGCGAGGCCGACAAGACCGCCTTCTACTGGGGCGTGGGGATCTCGGAGCAGACGCACGGGACCGACGCCTGTCTGACGCTGATCAACCTGGCGCTGGCGACCGGCAGCGTGGGGCGGCGGGGGACCGGGTTGAACCCGTTGCGCGGGCAGAACAACGTCCAGGGCACCAGCGACGTGGGCGCGATCCCGATGTATTTCACCGACTACCGGTCGGTGGAGGACGCCGGCCACCGGGCGTTCTTCGAGCGGCAGTGGGGCGTGGAGTTGAGCCCGACCGAGGGCCTGACGACGATTGAGATCGCGGACGCGATCGGGCGGGACAAGGTCAAGGGCGCGTTCATCATGGGCGAAAACCCGCTGATGTCCGACCCGGACCTGAACGCGTCGCGGGAGCACTTCCAGCACATCGAGTTCCTGGCCGTGCAGGACATCTTCATGACCGAGACGGCGGCGATCGCGGACGTGGTGCTGCCAGCCTCGAGCTGGGCCGAGAAGGACGGCACGTTCACCAACACCGACCGGCGGGTGCAGCGGGTGCGGCCGGTGACCGAGCTGCCCGGCGACGCGCGGCAGGACTGGGAGATCCTAGCCGAGCTCTCGAGCCGGATGGGGCACGACCCGGGCGTCGGGAGCCCGGCGGAGATCTTCGACGAGATCGCGCGGGTCACGCCCAGCCACGCCGGGATGAGTCACGCGCGGCTGGATCGCGAGGGCGGCATCCGCTGGCCCTGTCTGGACGAGCAGGACCCCGGCGCGCTGTGGCTGTTCGGTGACCGCTTCCCGACAACCGACGGCAAGGCCACCATGCACGAGGTGGACTGGCGCGAGAACGTGGAGATCCCGGACGACGAGTATCCGTTCATCTTCAACACCGGGCGGGTGCTGTACCACTGGCACTCGGGGGCGATGTCACGGCCGTCGGTGCTGGACCAGGCCTACCCGGAGCCGCTGGTGGAGGTTGCGCCGGCGGACGCGGACCGATTGGGGATTCCCAAGAGCGGGCGGATCCGGGTGAGCAGCCGGCGGGGGTCGGTGGAGGCGCGGGCGTGGATCACGCGGCGGGTGCCGCCGGGGACCGTCTACATGAGCTGGCACTTCGCGGAGGCGGCGGCCAACCTGCTGACCATCAACGCGCTGGACCCGGTCTCCAAGATCCCCGAGTACAAGATCTGCGCGTGCAAGGTGGAGCCGCTCGAGTCGGAGACGTCGGAAGTCTCGGCGTCGCTGAGGAGTGCTAGAGCGTGACAGCTCCCGGGCTGCTCGCAACCTGGGGCATCGGCTAAGGGTAGGGCCGCCGGGCCTTCGCTGGTCCGGGAGCCATGAGATTCCTCGGCTGCGCCTCGGAATGACATGCAAAAGGGCAGGGCTCCTTCGACGGACTCAGGACAGTGCGATCTCGACCCGATAGTCGGGCCGGCGGGCGCGGACGGCTGGCGCGTCATACGATCGGGCGGTCGTGGGATCCCGACCTGAAGATCGGGCCACCGGGCCGCGGTGAGAGGGGACGGCGAATGCCAACCGGGAAGCCGGACATCGTGTTGTTCATGGTCGACCAGCTCGCGGCCAAGTGGCTCGAGGCCGCGTCCGAGGGTTTGACGCCGACACCGAACGTCAAGCGCCTGCGGGCCGGCGGCACGACGTTCACCAATACGATCACGAGCAACGCGCTGTGCAGCCCGGCGCGATCGACGCTGGCCACGGGGCTGGCGACGCGCGGGCACGGCGTGCTCCAGAACGGCTACTCGCTCGATCCGAGCATTCCGACGTTCATGCAGGCGCTGCAGGCGGCGGGCTGGCGGACGGGCGCGTTCGGCAAATTCCATCTGCGGCCGCAGTACGAGTCGCTGTATCCCGACTACCGGCCGTACGGGTTCGACGTCCAGCACATCACCGAAGACGCGCGCGGCGGCGAGTGGCTGGAATGGGTGGCGCGCGAGCATCCGGAGCATCTGGACGCCGTGCTGAGCACGGTGTGGGCGCGCAGCTTCCCCGGGTTCGCACAACACGGTCCCGACGGCGAGAACCTGGCGGCGCGGATGGAATCGATCGATCTGTGGTCGGGCACGTACGCGCTGCCGTTCCCCGAGGAGGTCTCGCAGACCAACTGGATCACCGGGCACGCGGTGGACTTCATCACGGCCACGGACGCGGCGCAGCCGCTCTTCGCACACATCAGCTATGTGCAGCCGCACGAGCCGTTCTCGCCGCCGGGCGCATACCTGGACGATGTCGCGGCGGACGAGATCCCGATCCCGCTGGCGGCCGAATGGGTGGGGGATCCGTTGGGTCCACGCGTGTTCCAGGACATGGGCGGCACGGCGGCACCGCCGAGGGATTGGCGACGCGACCGGCAGCACTATCTGGCGGATATCACCCATCTGGATCGTCAGCTCGGGGTGGTGCTGGACACGCTGGAGTCGAGCGGACGGGCGGATCGTGCGTACGTGATTCTTCTATCGGACCACGGCGAGCTGCTGCACGACCACGGCCTGTTGCACAAGGGCGCGATGCACTACGACGCGTGCGTGCGGGTCCCGCTGATGATCGCGGGGCCGGGGCTGGCCGCCGGACAGACGTGTGCGGAGCTGGTGCAGCTGGAGGACATCGCGCCGACCGTTCACAAGCTGGCCGGCTTGGAGGCCGCGCAGCCGACGTTCCACCGGACCAAGCGGCCGGGCGGCGAGCTCTCGCCCAATCGGACGTTCGAGACGTTCGCGGGGCGGTCGCTGGTTCCGCTCTGCCGGGGCGACGCCACCGGCCCGCGCGACGCGGCGTATGTGGAGAACTTCAACAACAACACGGTTCCGCATACGCCGGACCGGTGGGCCCGAACGGTGCGGACGCACGAGTGGCGCTACACGGTGTACCCGCGCCATGGCGGCGAGCAGCTCTTCCACCTGCGTGAGGACCCGGACGAGCAGCGAAATCTCGCCGGCGACGCCGGCTACGCGGCGGCACGGCGAGATATGCGAGACCGACTGCTGGAACTGCTGATGGAACAGGACTATCCGCACTCGCCGCGCGCGCGGTTCGCCTACGGGGTGCCGTAGCGGCAGCAGCCCGTGCGCAGGGCATCGATTCGCCTCGCGCCGGCCAAGCCTCGAAGCAGGGCGGGTCTACGAGGCGCGGGGGGGCGATGCGTCGCGACGGTTGCGGCGGCGAGCCGCCGCAACCTACCGGATGACGCCTATGTGAGTTGCTCGGCCAGACGGCCGACCGCGGTCTTCCAATAGGCGCGCTTGGCTTCCACCTCATCGCGATCCGCCAACTTGGTGTGCTGCACGGTCACCGTGCTCTTCGCCGCCCCCTTGGAGTAGACGTGCACACCGACGTTGGTGTCACCATCGATCCAGGTGATGCGCAGCGACTTGTTGGCGGTGGCCTTGCGGATGGTGGGCTCGTCGTCGCCGAGCCAGCGGCGGCGCTGGTCCTCGTCGCTCCACGCCCGGTACAGCGCCTCGACGGGCACGGGCAGGGTCTTGCTGACGCTGACCTCGAACCCGCGGGCGGTCTGATGCCGCTCACGTCGACCGCGCGCCCGCTCATAGGCGACCGTGACCATCTGACTCCACCAGCCCGACAGGGCGTGCTCTTGGCTGAGGTGGCGCGCAATGGTCATGTGGTCCATGGAGGCCGCGCCCTCGGCGTCGAGGACGGCGAACCACTCGCGCCAGACCTTGCCGGTCTTGGCGCGTACGGCCTCGTCGCTGATGGGCTTGGCCAATCTGTACCTCCCGATGCGGGCGCGAATGCGGAAGTCTCTTTCACCGCACGCGGCGGCAGCGCCAGACCCCTCACTCCTTCGGCAAGCTCAGGACGAGCTCTAACCCTCTCCGCATGGGCGAGGGAACTCACGGATCCGGTGGCCGTGAGATTCCGCGCTCCGCTCGAAATGACGTGTGGAGTGCCCCTTCGACAAGCTTAGGGTGCACGGGAATGGCGCGCCTCGCGGCCGCTAGCGTGCGGAGGTATAGCCGCCGGGGACGCCGGATTTCGACAGTACGGCTTGCCAGAGCTGAATGTGGCGGGAGCGGAACCCGCCGGCGCAGGCGAGCAGGTAGAAGCGCCACATGCGGTGGAAGCGCTCGCCATAGCGGTCGGCGATGCGGGGCCAATTCGCGTCGAATTTCCGATACCAGGCCATGAGCGTCTTGTCGTAGTCGGCGCCGAAGTTGTGCAGATCCTCGATGACGAACAGGCCCTCGATCGCGGCGCCGATCTGCCGGATCGAGGGGAGGACGCCGTTCGCGAAGATGTACTTGTCCAGCCAGGGGTCGATGGCCTCCAGTGAGCGATTCGACCCGATCGTGTGCAGCAGAAAGAGGCCATCGTCCTCGAGCAGGCAGTGCGCGACCTCGAAGTAGGTGCGGTAGTTCTTCGGCCCGACGTGCTCGAACATGCCGCAGGACACCAGGTGGTCGTAGGTTCCGGTCGCGTCGCGGTAGTCCATGAGCCGCACGTCGATGGGGAGCCCGGCGTAGCGGTCGCGGATGTAGTCGACCTGCTCACTGGAGATCGTCACGCCGGTGCCCACGGCTCCGTAGCGCTCGGCCGCAAAGCCCAGGAAGGCGCCCCAGCCGCAACCGATATCGAAGACCGTGTCGCCGGGCCGGAGACCAAGCTTGCGGCAAATCAGATCGAGCTTGGCATCCTGCGCGGCATCGAGATCGCTCACGCCGTTCCAGTAGGCGCAGCTCCCGGTGAGGCGGGCATCGAACGTGCACTGGAAGAGATCGTTGCCGAGGTTGTAGTGCTGATCGGCCACGGCCCAGGCGCCACGCTTGCTCTGCCGGTTGGTCCAGCGCGCGCGCAGGTGGAGCGTCAGCAGGCTGAGATTGCGTGGGAGCTTGTCCTGAACCCCGGCCGCGAGCGCGCGGGCGATGAGCTCGTCGAGTTGGTCGCAGTCCCACCAGCCGTCCATGTATGACTCCCCGAGGCCGCGGCGGCCCTCGCAGAACAGGCGCGGATAGAACCGCTCATCATGAACCTGGATGTCCCACGGATTCGGGCCGTTGATCTGAATGCCGGCCGTGTCCAGCAGCCGTCGTGTCAGGTCTTCGTATTTGGTCACGGCCATCGGGGAGGTGCGGTTGGCGACGATGGGCCAGCCCAGGCGCGGACGCGGGGCTGATTCATAGCAAATCGTCCTGGCCGGCGCACGGAGGGGCCGCGACCGATTGGCCGAGCGTTCGCGATACTGCACGGGTCGGGCACCGACGCGAAAGCCGAATGCCGGGCATGTGCGAATACGCGAATGGGCCGCAACCGGCTCCGAGTACGGGGAGCGAGTACGGCGGGGCGACGACCGCGAATCGGGCACTGGAGCGCAACACGGCGGGCGTCGTGCTGGGTCGCGACGCTGGCCGTTTGCGCCGCCGCGGTGACGGCCTGCGGGCCCGCGCCCGTCGACCCGGCGGACACGACGCGCGAGCCGGCCGCAGCGCCGGTGGCAGCGGCCGAGGCGACGTCGACTCCGACGGTCACGCCGACCGCGGCACCGGAACCGACGGCAGGGCGCACGGCGGACGCTGTTCCAGCGGCGTCGCCCACCCCGACCGCCATCGCGACGCCCACGCCAGCGCCCGTCCCGACCGTGGTCGTTGCCGCGGCGCCAGAGCCAGCGGCGACTTCAACTCCGACCGCGGCGCCTGAACCGACGCCCGAGCGCACCGCGGACGTCACTCCAGCGGCAGCGCCCGCCCCCACCGAGGCCGCCGCCGCAACACCAGAGCCGACAGCGACCTCAACTCCAACCGCAACGGCGACCCCGACCGCGACGCCAGCGCCAACGGCCACGGCGACTCCGACCGCAACTCCCGAGCCAACGCCCACCTCGACGCCGACGCCGACACCAACGGCGACGCCAACGCCCACCCCGCTGCCGCCGGATCCGGCCGTCGGACAGCAGCTTGTGGAGGCCAACGCGTGCACGGTTTGCCACTCGTTGGGCGGCGACGCCGGCGTGGGGCCGGCCTGGCAGGGACTCTTCGGGCGTATGGAGAAGCTGTCAGACGGGACGGCCGTGGTGGTGGACGACGCCTACCTACGAGAATCGATCCTCAACCCGAACGTGAAGATCGTGGAAGGGTTCGCGCCCGACCTGATGCCGGAGGACTTCGGAGACCGGCTGTCGGAAGAGCAGCTCGCGTCGATCATTGCGTACCTCAGGACGCTCTGACGCGAGGGCTGCTCGTCGCCGGCGGATCGGCTTCGAGGGATGCGATTGGGGCTCGCGGGCCACGCTCCGCGGAAGGAGCCGGGGAGCGCGGGTCCGTCAGCGAGCGATGCCGCGTACGAGATGGCCCGGTCGGCCGTCGCCGTGGACCGGGTGCGGGAACGCCTCGGCGTCGAAGCCCGCGCCGTGCATGCGGTCGAGCCAGACGGACCGCGGGAAGAGGCCGGTAATGTGGCGGTCGACTTCGACCTGAACCTCACCGCCGGTTTTGATGAGGTAGACGAACACCGACTCGATCGTGGTGTCGGCGGGATCGGGGTCGTGGACGTATTCCACGTAGCTGAGCTCGGTTCCGCCGTCGACACGCGGCCCCCTCGCTTCCACGCCGGGGGCGAAAGTCTCACGGAACCAGTCCGGCGCGATGAGGAGCACGCCGCCCGGTTCGAGATGGGCGCGGGCGGTCATGAAGGTGGCGCTGAGATCGTCCTCGCTGCGCAGGTACGCGATCGCATCGTGGATCAGCACTGCATTGAAGGTGCGGCCAAGTCGCACCGTGCGCATGTCGCCGACGCAATGCTCAACACCGGGATTGAGGCGCCGTGAGTTCTCCAGCATGGCGGGCGAGATATCGACCGCGGTGGCGTTGAACTCGGACGTGAGATGCGACAGGTTGTGGCCGCCGCCGACGCCGAGCTCGAGCAGGTGATGCCGACCGGGGCCGAGCGATTCGCGGAGCGCCTCGCGCCACTGCCGCGCCTCGTCCTCGTAGTTCCCCGGCGGGCTGATCAGCGGCCAGAGGTGCGCGAGGTCGTGGTACATGCGCGGCGGAGGCGTCGCGGACTCGCGCCCCAGGGGGTTCGACCCCTTCAACGACTCAGACGCCGGCGTCGATCGGCTCATCGGGAATGCGGCCGGCCAGCAGGGGTCTGAGCAGATCGGCAAGCCGGCGCGGCGCAAAGTCCTCGTTGGAGGCCGCGAGCTCATCGATGTCCCACCAGCGCTGCTCCACGAGGTCGCGTTGCTCAGCTTTCGTCATGCCCCGGGCATGCGCATGGGTTTCCGCCGTGCGCGCGAGAAAGTACCGCTCCCGCCAGTCGTACCAGCGCCCGGCCCACGGGGCGAGGTGGCGTCGGTTCCACACCCAAGGCCCGATGCGCGCCGCGCGAATACCTGTCTCCTCGGCGAGCTCGCGCCGGGCCGCCTGCTCGTGCGTCTCGCCCGACTCGATCATGCCGCCGGGCGCCGACCAGAACGGAGTGCTGTCACGAGCGCGCGAGTCCCCGAAACACAACAACAGCACACGATCGCGCGGGTCGAGCAGGATCACGCGCGCTGAGACGGACGATCGGATCATCGCGGCCGCCCTTGCTCATCTCGCGGCGGACGGCGCTGGGGCGACCTATTCGGCGGCGCGATCAGCCTAGCGGGCGACCAGCGCGTCGCGCTGGTCCCACACCTTGTGGAAGGCCTCGAGATACTGGTCGATGAGCGCGGACTGGTCGTCCCGGAGGGCCGCCGCCCCCACGACCTCGAGCTCGGTCTCGGCACAACGGTGCTCGGTGACCGGGCAGTCGCCCGGGTTGTAGAGATCGCCGGCGTGCGGGTTCAGCGACCACGGCTGGCCGTCGCCAAAGAAATAGCGCCGGTCCTGAAAGCGCGGGCGGAGATAGATCGGCGTAAGCACGTAGCCGAGGGTGATGGGGACGCCCTCGGCGGCGACTGCCTCGACGAAAGTCTCGCGAGTCAGACCACCGGCCTCGTCGGCGATGAATGACGGGCAGTACTTGTGATAGCAGTGCTCGGTGCCGTCCACCTCGACCACGGGCTCGATGCAGGGAATGTCGCTGAGCCCGGCCGACAGCCGGTGGTGGTTGGCACGCCGGGCCCGATTCCACTCGGCGAGGAAGTCGAGCTGCCGGTTCACGATGACGGACGCCAACGGGTGCATGCGGAAGGTGAACGTGAGGTTGTCGATGTACGGCGCCACCTCGGGGTCCGAGATGTCGCGCGCCTGACGCCGCGAGTGGGAGCCAATCTCGACCAGCCGGTGCCACATCATGTCGTCGTCGGTGACCACGCAGCCGCCGTCGCCGCCGATGATCTGCTTGCCGTTGCCAAAGCTGAAGCAGGCGAGATCGCCCAGCGTCCCGACCTCGCGTCCCTTGTAGAACGCGCCCATCCCCTGGGCGCAGTCTTCGATGACCGGTATGCCGTGCCGGCGGCCGATCTCGACGATCGGGTCCATATCGGCCGGATGGCCGTAGATGTGGACAACGACGATGGCCTTGGTGCGCTCGGTGATCGCCGCTTCCACGGCTTCGGGGCGCATCGTGAACGAATCCGGGTCGATATCGGCGAAGACCGGGGTTCCGAACTGATGAAGGATCGGCGAGACGGTCTGTCCCCAGGTGTACGGCGACACCACGACCTCGTCACCCGCGCCGACGCCGGCCGCGTAGACGGCCATCTGGATCGCGGCGGCACATGAGTTGCTGGCCACCGCGTGCGCCCGGCCCAAGTACTCGCGCATGTGGGCCTCGAACGTGGCGATGGGGCCTTCGCCGGGCATCGAGTCGAGGTACGTGACGTCGGTATGCGACGCCTCGATCGCGGCCTCGAGATCGCGGATCTCCGGCTCGCCGACGTGCGGCCAGGGCGGCCGTTCGATGGTCACCGTCGGTTCGCCGCCCAGCAGGGCCAGTTCGCTCATCGTCCGTTCACCTCCGGGCTTGCGACCGCTCGATCGTGAACGCGCGCCATAGCCGCAATCTTCCGCGCTGGCGTCAATACCGGCAAACGCCGACTGTGAGTCGCGGGCACACACCGGGGAGATAGGTCACACATAGGGCTACGAAGGCCGATCGGCGTTGTCAGCATGGGGTCTGGGACCCGCCAGCCCCGAGAGTGCTCGACCATCCGTCACACGGCCACGGCCGCGGTCCGATGCAGGTTTGAGATGCCGCTTCGGTAACCCTGCGCACCGGGTAGGACTTCAATCGTCACCGGGCGGGCAAAGAACGGGGAGTGGAACGTCTCCTCCACGACCTGGATGTCGTGCCCGAGCGACCGCAACTCGCGCAGCACATCCTCGCCGACTCGACGATCCACCGAGGCGTCACGCGTCTCGCAGTGCACGCGCGGCGCTTCAATTGCCTGCTGCGCGCTCATTCCAAAGTCGAGAACGCCGCAGATCACGTGGACCTGGCACGAGATCGTGGTGCGACCGCCGGAGGCGCCGAACACCATCCGCGGCCTTCCGTTCCGGAGGACGATGACGTTTGGTGCGAACGCCATCACCCGACGATTCGGGCGGATGGAGTTCGCTCTGCCGGGCTCTGGATCGAACGAGATCATCGCGTTGTTCAGCACAATGCCCGTCCCAGGGATGGTGACCCCCGACCCGAACGCGCCACCGTGGGTGACGTTGAAGCTCGCGACGTTGCCGTCCTTGTCGGCGGCGACTACTTGGGTGGTTCCGGGGTTGTCGATACCGCGCGAGGGCTCACGATGGCCGGCCGGGCGTTGCTGTCCGGTGATGCGCGTCTCGTGCGGCCACGGGTCCACCGGTCCCACCGTGCCGGCCGCCCGCCGCATGTCGATGCGGTCCGCGATCTCCGCCGCGTACGCCTTGCTCCACAAGCCATCGATGGGCGAGGGCATCATGCCCGGATCGGCCAGGTGCTCGAGAACCGAGGCAAACGCGTAACGCATC
Source organism: Chloroflexota bacterium (assembly GCA_965247475.1). Classification (GTDB taxonomy): domain Bacteria; phylum Chloroflexota; class UBA11872; order UBA11872; family UBA11872. The sequence continues at coordinate 247,638 of OZ252016.1, read as the reverse complement.
GTCTCGATCATGAGGTGACGATAGGCCGGGCTATCGGGGCCGAGCGACGCCAGATCGAAGTTCTCGAGGATGTTGAGCATCAGCGGAGCGACGTAGCCGTCGCTCCAGACGAGGCCGAATCCTCGGTAGGTGAATGGTCGTTCCTGGGAATCGACGCGCGCCGGCAGGTCGCGAAGATCCCGAGCGGTGAGAATCCCTCCGATCGACGCGAGGTATTGCTCGACCTGATGTGCCAGCTCACCGCCGTGAAAGACAGCGGCGCCCTCGTGGGCGATTCGCCGCAAGCTCCGTGCGAGGTCGGATTGGACGATCGTCGAGCCGGCCTGATGCGCGCTGCCGGGGCTCGGCGGCACGCCGCCCGGCGCGAAGATCTCGGCCGTGGGCGGATACCGCAGGATCTCGTCGAGGTGGCTGCCGATGGTCAGGGCCGTGTAGCCGTCAACAGAGAATCCATCCCGTGCGTGGGCGATGGCCGGTTCCAGCAGGCGCGCCAGCGGCAGGCTGCCGTAGGCATCGAGCACCGCGCTCATCCCCGCGAGAGCGCCGGGAGTCGCGATGGATCGCGGGCCGAACATGTTGGCGTCGTCCTTGACCTTGCGCCACCGCCCCCAGGGGTCAAGTCCCGGCTCGAGCTCGAACATGTCCTCCGCCGCAGCCGCCGGAACGCCGCGGGCGGGGTAGAGGGCAACAGTTTCGCCACTTGCCGCCAGGTGCAGCACGCCCTGCGCGGTCCCGCCGATGCCGCACATCTCGGGCTCGACCACCCACGACGCGAAGACGGCAGCCGCCGCGGCGTCGATCGCATTGCCGCCGTCCGCCAGAACCTGCGCGCCGGCATCGGCCGACAGACGATGGCCGGTGGCGATCATCCCGTCGGACGAACAGATGGTGGTCTTGGAAACAGTGACCTCGGCTCGTCGCATCCGTTACCTCCCTAGCCGACCGCCACGCCTGCGCGCCTGAACACCAGCGAAGGGGGGCGGACGATGGGAACACTATCCGTAAATAGGCTTGGAGCCCTAGCACTCATCGTGGGGCCCGTGCTGGCGGTCGTCTTCTTCCTACTCGAGCCAGGGGCCTTACTGGTCGACCGCGCGGACTCTTCGGACGCAATCGCGTCGATCACAGCCCTGGCATCGAATGCTGCGCTGGCCCATCTCGTCGCATTTGTAGTGCCTCTTGGTCTCATCCTCGCACTCTACGGGCTCTACGTTCTCCAGACCGGCGTCCGAGACGGTGGCAGCGGAGACGCCCTGTCACGGCTTGGCCTTCTGTTCATAACGATTGCCTCGATCGGATGGGTCCTCACGTATGGGCTGACCCACGTAATGGCTAATGCTCCGGCTCAGGCCGCTTAGGCTCTGCAGGCTATGGTGCCCGTCTTTTCCATCGAGTCGGGGATTACTAACGTGTCGAGCCTTTCAGCGGCATTGGGTGTCGTTCTCTTTGGCCTGGGGCTGTCAACCAGGGAGGATGTCAACAAGATCGCTGCGTTTGCCGTGGTCGTCGTTGCAATCGTGGCTCTGCTGTGCCTGGTCAGCAGCAGCAACGCTGATGTGAGGAATGTCATGACCACGATAGCCAGGGTCTGCTACCTCGTGTGGGCGATTTGGTTTGTCAGTCTTGGGGTGGGTCTCCTCAAGAAAGCATGACGACCACGGCGGGAGCGGCTTAGACCGTCCGGCTCCCGTCGCGTAGCCCGGCAGCCTGATCGCCGCGTCGCGGGCTGTCGGCGCGCGGGGTCCCAGCACGCAGCCTAGGCCCGCGCGCGCAGGTCGTGCGCGGGCCGCCCCGTGGAAGCCGCCGAGACCGGGCGCCTGCAGCGCACTGGTAACGCCCTCCCAGCCGCCGCCCCGCGGGCCGATGGCGGGTCGTTGTGATCCCCGCCCCGTCGCTATTCCGGCCGAAAGCCCTGTATGTTCCGACGCCCTCGGACCGCCCGAGGGAACGTCGGCCAGCCGCTCGCGGGCGAGATCAGAGCCTCACAGCCCCCCGCAGCTCAAGGGCGCTGTCAGATACGCCTAGGCCCCGAAGGAACGCCACGTAGCGGTCCACGAGTTCCTGGGCGATCACTGCATCGCTCTCAATGCGATTGATCTGCTGGCCCGGATCCGTTGGCAGGTGAAAGAGCTCGGGGCCGGGGACGGGATCGGGCGGGATTTCATACCGCGCGACGTTGTCGACCTTCCGGGAGACGGCGGGCTCGTCCGCAGCGAGTACTTTGCCGGAGTGGATGAGCGACCATTCCGCGGTCGTGATCGTTGCCGGCCGGTAGCGTCCCCTCTGATGGACGCCGGTCCCCGAGAGCGCGAATTCTCGGAGTGGCGCCGTGTCGCCCTCGAGCATGCGGCGGAACGACCGCCCCTGGTGGGTGGGAGCGGGCTTGGCCCCGCACAGGTCGAGGATTGTGGGCGCGATGTCTGCCACCTGCACGAGCGGATCGACCCGCGCGGGCGCGGCGCCGGGAACGCGCACGAGCAGTGGAATGTGCACGATCTCCTCGTACAGGGGCAGGCGATGGCCGCTGTCACCCTTGAAACGGCTCTTGCCGATCCAGCCGCGCTCGCCCAAGTAGTAGCCGTGGTCGGACATGAAGATCACCACGGTGTTCTCGGCCAGCCCGAGCTCGGCCAACCGGTCGAGCACGTGACCGAACCAGGTGTCCACCATGGTCACTTCGCCGGCATAGAGGGCCCGCGTGTGCTCCAGCTCGCGCTCGGTCATGAAATCGGCCCATGGCTCATAGCGCGGCATGATCACGTCATCGCCCGCGTAGCCGGGATCGTAAGCATCGACGTAGTGGCGCGGTGGGTCGAACGGCTCGTGCGGATCGAAGAACTCGAGGTGCAGGAAGAACGGCTGGTTGTCCAGGTTGTCCTCGAGCCAGCGACCGGCTTCGATCCCCACCCGTGCGGCGCTGTAGTCCTCCTCGTGACGCCGACCGGCGACGTTGCGCAGGTAGGGTTTGAGGTATTCGGGGCCGCGCAAGATCTTGTCGGGCGCGCAGGGCAGCGGTGGGTTCTTTGGCGCGGTCTTCCAGCGGTCGATCGATTGTCCGCGGACCCATTCGTTGCCGGCGTAACCGCGCCCGAAGTTGTTCCCGTCGACGAATAGGGCCGGATGATCGCAGATCAGCATGGTCGTATAGCCCGCCTCGCCCAGCATCTCGGCGATCACGACCTCATCGGGCGGCAGCGGTGACCAGTCGTAGTAGGCGATCGTGTGGCGGCCGGTCACGAGATCCATGCGGACCTCGAGCGACGGGAAGTTGCCTACGTAGAAGTTGTCGAAGACCGTCGATTCGGCGGCCAATCCCTCGAGATTCGGTGTACGGATCCAGTCGTTGCCGTGAAAGCTCAGGAAGTCGCGCCGCAGGGTGTCCGAGACCGCAAGAATCACATTCATAGAGTTCGCCCCAATCCCACGCTCATGCTCGATGCCGCCGTTGCCAATCGCATCCGACCCCAGGACACCCCGCCTACCACGACAAGAATCCCCCGTCGACGGCGAGCGTGTGGCCCGTCACCATCGACGATCCGTCCGACGCCAGGAACACCGCCGGACCAACGATTTCCCACGGCTCACCCATGCGGCCCATCGGAACGCGCGATGTGTAGTACTCGACGCCGACGCCGCGCAGTTCACGGCCACGTTGCACCATTGGCGTGTCGAACCAGGCCGGGGCCAGCGCGTTCACGCGAACGCCACTGGGCGCCCACTCGACGGCGAGTTCGTGCGTCAGCCCCACAACGCCCGCCTTGCTGGCGCTGTACGAGGTACTCCCGGTTCCAACCGAGCCGAACGCCGCGATGCTGGCCATGTTGACGATGCTCCCGCACCGCGCTGCCACCATCAGTGATCCAAAGGTCTTGCAGCCGATGAAGACTCCAACCAGGTTCACGTCGATCACGTCGCGCCAACCGAGCAGGTCCGCCTGGTCGGTTTGGGCCCACCGTGAGATGCCAGCTACGTTCATCAAGATCTGCGGCGTGCCCAGCTCGTTCTCAATCGCAGCCGCAGCCGAGGCCATGGCGGCTTCATCCCTTGCGTCGGCTTCGTAGACCCGCGCCGTGCCGCCGCCACCGCCAATCTCGGCCGCAGCAGCGGCAAGCCCTTCCCGGTCCACGTCGATCAGCGCGACAGACGCGCCGAATACGCTCAAGCCCTGAGCGATTGCGCGGCCGAGGCCCGATGCCGCGCCGGTGACCACCGCCAACCGACCAGATAGGTCAAAGAGTCCGGCGATTCCAGCGGAATCGAGGCTTGGGCTCACCGCGCCACAGACTCCACGCCTCCACCCGGATCGGGCGGCCAGTCCAAGATGGCGCGCGCTTCCAGGAGCCGCTGACGAAGCGCGCGTGGATCGAGATCGCTGGGGACTGTCTGCTGCTCCACGCACAGCGCGGCCCCCACGCCCGCCGCCTGGCCCATGGCCATGCACTGGGCCATCACCCGCGCGGATCCCGCGGCCTCGTGCGTCATGGAGATGCACCGCCCCGCCGCGAGCAAGCCCTCGACCTCGAGCGGCACGAGACAGCGATAGGGGATGCCGTACGGATGGTCGATCATCCGGCAGGATGCGTGCGGGTCGTCGGGGTTGTGGATATCGATGTAGTACGCGCCAACACCGATGCTGTCGTCGAACTGCCTGCCGTCGAGAACATCGTCAGCCGTGAGCACGTAGTGGCCAACGATCCGGCGCGTCTCACGCAGCAACACCTCGGTGTCGGCGTCGGCGAGAAAGGCGTCCTCAAAGCCCGGGACGTGGCGTTTGATGAACTGGAACAGCGGAACAAGGCCGCGTCGAAGCGTGCGCACGGCCTCGGTCATGCTCTCCGAGCGCCGGCCGTCAACCCGATATCCACGCAGCATGTTGACCAGCACGTCACGCGAATTTGGGAGCAGTGCGAACATGATCCGATCGATCGGGGAATCATACTCACCAGTGGCGCGTGCTTCGTCCAGGAGCCGGGGCATGATCAAGAAGTTGTCAGTCACCTCCAGGAACTCCGGGGTGACCGCCTCGCCGGGCTTCATACGCCAGTTGGCGAACTCATCCGGGTGGGCCTTTAGGTAGTCGCGCAGCCGTCGTTCGTTGACGTTGCCAATCCTGAAGAGCAAGGTGGGCGGCTGCATCTCATGAGTCTCGCCCTTGCCGCGCTGGGTGGGCGCGCCCGCCATGTGGGCGACTTCCGCATCGCCGCTCGCATCGACAAAAACCGCGGCCCGCACGAGCTCACGCCCAGACTTCTTTTGGCAGACGACACCCGTTATTTGGCCGTCCAAGACCTCGACGCCAATGATCTGCGCATGAAGCAGCAGCTCAACGCCCGCATCTTCCAGCAGACCAAGAATGACGGATTTGATGATGACGGGGTCCACGGGTACGAGCGAGTTGTGCCACATGGGCGTCAGTTCGTAGCCAGTGCTCCCCCCAGCAGCCACGAGCTCTTCGACCAGCTCATGGGCGATCCCGCCCACGACACGCTCGTAGTCGTTGTTGTGAAACCCCAGCAGCGACAGCCCCGAAGCCGACGTGCCGCCCATGTGTCCCCGGCGCTCGACCAGCAGCGTGTTCGCACCGGCGCGCGCCGCCGCAAGCGCCGCGCTCCAGCCGCCGGCGCCGCTGCCCACGACGACGACATCATGCGAGCGCTCACCTTCGATGCTCAGCTCAACCGGCATCACTTACCGCCGTCCTGCCGTGCCACCTACTGCTCAGCTGACAGCAACACCGAGTCGATGTAGAGAAAACAGCGCCGATCCGCATCCGCCTCTACCGCAAAGGAGAGATTCATCAGGTACGCAAGATTCGATTCCGCCGAACCGGTGACGGGTGCACGACCACGGACATCGTACACTCTATCATTGCACTGAAACTCCAACATCTGCAGCCGGTCGAGATCCACGAGCCACCGGGCATAGTGCCAGTTGATTTTGGTTGCAATCTCGTTGTAGCAAAGTGGCTGATGGGAATCCGGGATATCCTCGAACTCATCGGGACGCAGTGGATGGCCAGATCCCGCCGACGCCTTGCCGCTGGACCCGGTCTTCACCTTGGGAGCGAGGTGTTTGGCGCGAATCTGCCATCGTCGGCGAAGCTCGCCTTCCTGTGAATTGTGATAACGGATCGCGGGAAGCGCCCGCAGGCCCCGATCCTCGGCGTCACCTTGGATATCCATCTCCATCGTGAGGGCGCGAAAATCCTCATCACCCAGCGTGAGCTTCGACGCCTCCACGGTATACGTGAAGAAGGCCTCGAGCTGAATCACGCCAAGCCGCTGCCACGTCATTCGCTTGACCGCAAACGCAGAGTGCCCAGCCTGGGGGCGCGTCGCGATCTTCATCGAATAGGTGCCCTCCATAGCGCCATGCGATCCGATATCGAACATTGGCGCCGACGAGAGCATCGGCGGCCGCGCGTCTTCACAGTTTCGAACGTTGTCGAGCGTGTCCTCATAGTTGCCAATCAATTGTGTCCAACCACACAGCCCGCGGTTGAAATCGTCGTACACGATGATGCGAGGAAGCGGCTCGAACTTCCCAAGCGCAGGATCGGCGCGCATCAGTGCGGATACGTCCATGTGGGCAGACTCCTCATCGGTCGGTCATGGGCGATCGAGCTCGCCTACCTATGTGCGATCCGCGCCCAGCCTGGTTCTTCAGCGTATACCTACTTGAGCGACCACGAAAAGATGATCTTTAGCCGGTCGCTCGTGGTTCCGACAACACGCAACCAACTCCCGAACTCGGAAACGCGCACAAAGCTCAGACCCGGCTGCATGGGTCCGGCTATACCCCTCCCTTCATCGGCCCAGTGGATGCCGTCCGCCGAAATCTGCACCCGAAGATCGATGCCCGGCGCGGCGCCCTCGGTCTCCAGTACGTGAAGAAAGCCAAGCGCCTCGGACGCCCAGCCGACCTCGTACGGTTCGATTTCGAACTCACCATCCCACCACACGTTTCGCTCGACGACCGCGACGTTGCTGTCTCGTACCATGTGCGCTCCTCTAGCCCTTGATACCGGAAAGCGAGATGCCCGCTATGAAATATCGCTGAAACAACAGGAACAGGACAAAAATCGGAATCGTCACGAGAACACCTCCGGCCATTCCTAGGTGCCACTGGATGGCGCTTTCGCCCTCGATGCTGCGGAAGCTCGCCAGCCAGATAGAGAGCGTGTGCAGGTCCACCCTGCGGAGGAAGATAAGCGGCTCCAGGAACGCGCCCCACGAGCCCTGGAGGCTGAGGATCGCGACCGCGACCATGGCCGGCATCGCCTGAGGAATGACAATGCGCCGCCATATTGCAAACTCCGAGGCGCCGTCGATTCTACCGGCCTCGATCAGCTCCTCAGGAATCGTCAAGAAGTACTGCCGCATGATGAAGATGTACAGCGCGCTACCACCACCCGCCCCAAAGAACTCCGGAACCACGAGCGGGAGGTATGTATTCTGCGCCCAACTCTTCGACTCGAAGAACGGCGTCCACGTAAACACTTTCCCAAGCACGTCCTGCCAGACGAAGGTGTTCCCCGAGAACAGCACGAACAGCGGAAGGATGCGGACCACAAAGGGGACCATGAGGCCGCTAAGCACCAGCATGAAGAGGACGTTCCGACCCGGAAACCTCAAGCGAGCGAACGCGTAACCCACTAAGGCCGCAATGCCCACATTCGCCACCAAGTTGACACCGGTCATCAGCCCAGTGTTCTTGAAGAGCTGCCCGATATTGAACCGCTCAAAGGTAAAGAGGTAGGGGTAATTGCCGAATTGAATTTCCCGTGGGAACAACAGATACGGGTCCACTTCGTAGGTTTCCGGCAGCGTCTTTAGCGAAGTCGAGACCATCCAAAGGAAAGGGATCAGACACAGGACCGCAATTGCCACCAGCAGCTCATACCGAATCGCCGACGCCAATCGGCTTCGTCCTTTCGGACCGATCCGACTGGGCATCCGCGGGCTGATCAGCCACGCAGCGCCAGTCAGATCCACAATCCAGTTGGCCCCTATCACGATCCCCCAAAGCAGCTGGCCGGACGTAATACCTATTGGGGTTTGCTGTTGACCAATCGAGTTCCCGCCAAGGACAACAAAGCCAAGCCAAACAAGTGTGGCTATCACGAGTCGGCCTGCTCATAGTGGACGAGGCGGCGTGACACCCAAAACGACAGGATCGTAAAGAAAAGAATAACGACAAATAGGATGGTTGCCAGCGCCGAAGCGTATCCGAAGGCAAATGAGACGAAAGCCTTTCGCCACAAGTAGAGAACGTAGAACAGTGTGGAGTTCAGCGGTCCGCCGGCGGTAAGGACAAAGGCCGTGGTAAACACCTGGAACGAGTTGATAATGCCGATAATAATGACGAGGAACGTCGTTGGCGACACCAGAGGCACGGTGATGTGCACCAACTTGCGAAAAGGACTCGCGCCGTCGATGACGGCGGATTCGTACAAGACAGTTGGAATCGTCTGGAGAGCCGCCAGGAATAGGATCATCTGAACGCCAATAGAAGACCAGATCGTGAGCATCACCAGTCCAGGCTTGGACCAGTACTCGTCAACCAGGAACCGTGGGGAGGGGACGCCGAGCGTGTCTTCGAGAAAGAACTTGAGAAGCCCAATCTCAGGTTGCAGCACCCATGCCCAAACGATCGAGGCGACGACGAGGGGCATGACCGCCGGCAGAAAGTAGAAGGCGCGAAACATGGCGACGAAGCGAAGCTTGGCATTGACGAGCACGGCCAGTAGGAATCCGATGACCACTTGCGCCGGCACGAGCAACGCAACGTAGACCGCTGTGTTGACCAGTGACTTCAGGAACAGGTCGTCGTCGGTGAAGATCTCGACGTAGTTCTCCAGGCCGACGAATTCAGGCGCCTGGAGAACATCATATTCGGTGAATCCCCAGGCGATGATTGCCACCATCGGACCCAGAGTAAAGACCAGGAATCCAACAGCCCAGGGCGCGATGAACGCAAGACCCCAGGCCGCCTCGCGGCGACGGACCGTCCAGCGCGGGGCTCGCACGGCCGTTCGCGGCCGCACGAGCCTCACTTGCGCGTTCGGGCCTGTCTCCCGATCGATCCGCTGTGGCAGTGACCGAGTGGTTCGGGACTACTGCTCCATAAAGAAGTCATCGATGAGTTCCCGCGACTGGCTGGCCATATCCGCGAGCGCCTCGTCGGGCGATTTCTTCTCGGCCATCATCAACTCCATCTCGTCTTTCAGCACCTGATCGATGTCGGGGTTCACCGGGGTTATCGGCGATGCCTCCACCAACGGCAGGGTGGCCTTCAGGTCGCCCCACAGGGGCTCACTTTGATAGATCGGGTCATCGTTGTACTTGGGCACCGATGACGGCCGCTTCAAGTTGCCCATGAAAGTTAGGTTGCCCTCGCCCGCGGTCAGATACCGCAACCACTCCCAGCCTTCTTCCAGGTTCTGCGCGCCGGTAGGCATCCCATAGGACCAGCCGTCGTCCGAAATCGCGCGTGGCTTCGCGTTTGGGTTGGTGTCGTCGAACGGCAGGTGCGTCACGCCGGCATTGATGTCGGGTGCATCCCGGCGCATGACGCCAAGAAACCACACGCCCTCAACTCGCATCGCCAGGTTGCCGTTGTAGAACGCGGTTCGGGAAGCCCCGATCGCGTCCATGTACCCAATCACATTATCCCAACCGTCGTTGATCTTTTGCACCATGTCGAACTGCCAGGAGACGTTCCGCAGGCCGATGTCGTCATCGAACAAGACGGTCTTGGCGTCCGCGGTGAACATGTCGCCGCCCGCCGGGAAGTGCCAGGCCTTGAAGCTGCGATCCGTGCCTGCCCCCGCGGCCATCTCCGGTACGAACATGCCATGCCGCGTGATCTCGTCGTCTTCCTTCACGGTGAGCTGGAGGGCCATCTCCTCGAGTTCGGTCCAGTTCGCCGGCGGTGTGTCGGGATCCAGTCCGACTTCCGCGAAGGCATCCTTGTCCCACCAGAACAGGTACCAGGCACCGGTATTGTCGAGCGGCAGCGAGTACTGGACCCCGAGCCACTGCCCCTTGGGCCACTCACCCACGTAGAAGGTGCCAGGCACATCGAGGCCGGCCTTCGCGATGAACGCATCAAGCGGGATGATGCCGTGACGCGTCGCAAACTGCGGCACTCGCGATTCCTGGATCATGATCACGTCGGGCGGGTCGCCGCCGGCGATCTGCGTGAGGTAGATCTCATACATCTGTGCCTGTTCGATGCGCTCGTTCTCGATCTTGATGTATGGGAATTCCGCTTCGAAGCCAGGGATCATCTTGTCTTCGATCACCCCCTGGAAGACGTCGGCCCACACCTCTTGCCAGCGCACCGTGACGGTCTCCCGCATGGCGGGGACCTCCTTGATGACCTCGACCTCGACCTCGCGGGTCACGACCCTCTCGACCTCGACCTCACGGGTCACAATCTTCTCGACCTCGCGGGTCACAATCTTCTCGACCTCGACCGGCACTTCCTTCTCGACGATCCTCTCGACCGGTACTTCCCTGGTGACCACCCGCTCGACGATCTGCGTCTCGCCACAGGCTGCCAAGAGGACGCCGACGGTCGTCGTTCCGCCGGCTACGGCAGCCAGACGCAACAACCGACGTCGGCTTAGTTTGTCCACTGCGCTACGGTTCGCGACCATCATCAGCCTCCCCACAGCTTGCGAGGCGCTCGGATGGGCGCCTCACGGTCCGTTCGCGTGACTACGCGTTCTAGCGGCGACAGGTAAACGATAGCACTGCCTGAGTCACGGCGTCGTCGATGCTCGGTTGCCGGCCCCTCTTGAGACGGGGGTCACCCCGCAGGCCGTGGAACGCAGGTTGCGGCGACTTGCAAACACCGGCGGTGGGAACCAGCGCTAGCTGCTCGAATCGTGACGCGGCCATAGGGCAGATCGACCGGGGCGCGACTCGTCGCGGGCAGGGTACCCATGGGAACGTTTCCCGGCCTCTTCGGCGCCGGCGGCGACGCTCCGTGCGAAGTGAATCGGGGCGCGGGCGCGCAAGGCCAGGTTCACCGCGTCGCTCGGACGGGCGTCCACCGCGACCGTGCCGGCCTCCGATTCAACCCGCAATGTCGCGTAGAAGATCGTGTTCTCGAGTCGGTTGATCTCGACGCTGGCGAGCCTCGCGCCAAGGGCGTGCAGCAACAATCCCGTGAGGTCGTAGGTCATCGGCCGCTCGGACGGGTGACGCTCGAGCGCCAGGGCCGCCTGACGCGCCTCTGATTCGCCCCAGACCATGCGTAGCTCCGTGCCGTCACCGATCTCACGGAACGTAACCTCGGCAAGCGTGCGCGGCCGCCCCTTAGAATCAGGTTCGTCCCAGAGGTCGATCGACGTCAACTCTGCTTGAATCATCCGACTCACCTCCGGGCGTATCCGCCCTGATGTGCGACGCAATCGCCGCCGCGCTCGAAACAACGCCCTCTGGACGGTCGATTCCGTGGTGTGGAATCGGTCGGCGATCTCTCGGTAGGTCCGTTGTCGATCGTATTTCAGACGAAGAAACGTTTGGCTTCGCCGACTGAGCTGCTCGAAGCCAGGAAGTCGGACGACGGAAGCGGGAGCGGCGCACGAGCTGGAATCGCGCAGATCTTCATCGAGGCGACCAAGGGGGCGGCGTCGCTCGGACGCGAGCCAATGCCGGCATACGTTACGTGCGAGGCCGCTCAGCCAGCCCGGGAACTTGTCAGGCTCGCGGAGCGTACGAACGCTCAACCAGGCCTGGAGCCAGACCTCTTGCGTCAGGTCCTCGCGCTCCCAGCCGCGCGAGACGGTTCTTGTGGCAATGGAGGAGACCAGCCCCTCATATCGACGCATGAGCACGCCGAAGGCGGTGCGGTCGCCTCGCTGGGCGGCCGCGACAAGCTCGCGGTCGGGGGTCGCGCCCGATGCGGTGGCCGTGGCTTGTGCGGTCATTCTGTCTTGATAGTGCGAGCCGCGCGCCGAAATGTTGCGGGTCCGGGCGAGACCGTGCGGGGTGTTTGCCCGGCTCGTTTCGAGGCCGGACCGCTAGTCGAGCTCGGTGTCGAGGATTCGGCGGGACTGGCCGGCGCGGTAGTCGCGCAGTCTCTGGCGCAGCGCGGGGTCGCCGAGCGCTAGGATCTCGATAGCCAGCAGCGCGGCATTGACGGCGCCCGCCTTGCCGATCGCCACCGTGGCGACGGGAATGCCGCGCGGCATCTGGACGGTCGAGAGCAGCGAGTCGAGGCCGTCGAGCGCCCAGGCCTGCATCGGGACGCCAATGACCGGCAGCGTGGTGTGGGCCGCGACAACGCCAGCGAGGTGGGCGGCGCCGCCGGCGGCGGCGATCACGACCCGCAGCCCGCGATCTTCGGCCGTCGATGCGTACTCGGTGGTCTCGGCGGGGGTGCGATGCGCCGATAGGACCCTCGCCTCGCGTGCGACGCCGAACTCGGCGAGCGTCTCGGCGGTCGCGCGCATGGTGCCCCAGTCGGAATCGCTGCCCATCAAGATCCCGACCAGCGGGTCGGCGTCATTCACGCTCATCGGCCTTCCTCATTCGCCCTGGGCGAGCGAGTAGCCAGGCTCGCCGTCAAAGGTGCACAGGTGCTCGGTCTTCACGAAGTCCATGCCGGTCCGGGCGATGCGACCGAGCAACGCCACGATCTGATCATGGTCGACGGCCGCAGGGTCGCCCCCGCTGATGAACCGGCAGCGCCAATGATCGACCAGAAAGCTGTCGCCGAAACCCTCCGGCCAGACTTTGACGCCGCGATTGCTGATCATGGTGAGCTGAAGGCCGTCGGCGCCGGCCGGCCGCAGTTTCTCGGCAAGCTCGTCCGCGCTGCCGCCGGTCCAATCGAAGAACACATCGACGCCGACCGTGACCTTGGTCGGGCGCGAGCGGGCCGGCGGAGGCGATGGCGCCGCGGCCGCCGGCTCGGACGGATAGCTGACCGGCTGGAGCTCCCGCGGGGCCTGGCCGAGTCTCGCGACGACGGCATCTCCGAACTCGGACGTGCCGACTTTCTGGGATGAGCGGGCGTCGCTGTAGATGTCGTACGTGTGGATGCCATCCTCGATCGTCCGCAGCCAGGCGTTCTGAATGGTCGCGGCCACGTCGGGCTGGCCGATGTGGACGAGCATCAGCACCGCGGCGTTGAGCAGGCCGGACGGGTTGGCGAGGTTCTGCCCGGCGCGGCGCGGCGCCGATCCGTGGATGGCCTCGAACATGGCGGCGGAATCGCCGATGTTGGCGGCGCCGGCCATCCCCACCGACCCGGCGATCTGCGCGGCCACATCCGACAGGATGTCGCCATAAAGATTCGGCAGCACCACGACATCGAAGTCCTCGGGAGCGTCGGCGAGCTTGGCCGCGCCGATATCCACAATCCAGTACTCGGACTCGATCCGCGGATACTCGGCGGCGATCTCGTCGAAGACGGCGTGAAAGAGGCCGTCGGAGAGCTTCATGATGTTGTCTTTGGCGAAGGCGGTGACCTTGCGCCGCCGGTTGCGCACGGCGTAGTCGAACGCGTAGCGGATCACACGCTCGCTGCCCGGCCGCGTGATCAGCTTGAGCGACTGGGTGCAATCGGCGGTGTGCCGGTGCTCGATGCCGACGTACAGATCCTCCTCGTTCTCGCGCACGATCACCACGTCCATGCCGGGGTGCTTGGTCTCGACGAACGGATGCAGCGCGCGGGCGGGCCGCACGTTCGCGTATAGCCCGAGCGCGACGCGCGTGGTGACGTTGAGGCTCTTGTATCCGCCGCCCTGCGGCGTGGTGATGGGCGCCTTGAGGAACACGCGGGTGCGCCGAATGGACTCCCACGCGGCGTCGTCGATCCCGGAGGTGAGGCCGCGCAGGTAGACCTGCTCCCCGATCTCGATGGTCTCGGAATCGATGCGGGCGCCGGCGCCGGCGAGCACGCGCAGCGCCACGTCCATGATCTCGGGGCCGATGCCATCGCCGTGAGCGACGGTGATCGGGACGGTGTCAGGCAAGCAGGCGCTCCAGCGGAGGGCCGATCCCGCGCGTCATGGCGCGGACCGGTCGAGCTGCATCAGCATATCGTGACGGGCGCGGCGCCTTCGACGGACTCAGGACGTGCTTTCGCCCGTCCGTCGACGCTCTCGGTTGCAGAGGCCGGTGGCCGCGCCGCGGGGGTCAGTCCGAGGCCGGCACCAGGCTCTCGAGGCTGACGCCCTCGTCGGCCAGCTGGCCGGCGTCAACAACTATCTTCGACTGGATGAGCGCGGTTGCGTGCTGGAGGTCGTCGCTGCGGCCGATTGTCGCGGCCGCCACGACGCGCCCGCCGTCGGTGTAGAACGCGAGAAAGTCGCGGCTCTCGAGGCTGCCGCGCACGACCAGGTCCTCGGTTCCGGTGTGCGACCCGGAGTACTCGAACTCGTACTCGTACTGGTCGGACCAGAAGTAGGGGATGTCCGTGTAGGCGGTCTCGCCGCCGGCCATATTCGCCGCCGCCGCGGCCGCCTGGCGCCAGGCGTTCTCGTAGTGCTCGACGTGGATCCGACGCTCGAACACGGGGTGGTAGAAGTTGGTCACGTCGCCCGCCGCGTAGACGCCGTCCGCCGACGTACGGCCGAACTCATCCACCAGGATCCCACCGTCAACCTCGATCCCGGCCGCCGCCGCCAGGTCGTCCGCGGGCCTCACGCCCACCGCCACGACCGCGAAGTCGCACTCGTAGGCGTCTCCCCCAGCCGTGGTGACACGCTCGGCGCTCCCGCTGCCCTCGAAGCCGTTGACGCTCGCGCCGAAGTGCATCTCGACGCCGTTGTCGCGGTGAAAGCCAATGGCCACGCCGCCGACCTCGGGACCCATCGCATCAACCAGCGGCGCCTCGGCAAGCTCCAGAACAACCACGGCGGTCCCAAGCTGGCGCAGCGAGGCGGCGACCTCCGCGCCGATGAAACCCATGCCCACCACCACGGCGCGGCGTCCCGGCCCGGCGCTCGCGCGGATGGCGTCGGCGTCTTCCTTGGACCGCAGCTGCAACACGCCATCGAGGTCGGCGCCCGGGACTGCGAGCCGTCGGTTGACGGACCCGGGGCACAGCAGCAGCTTGTCGTAGGTCTGCGCGCCCCCGTCGTCGAGCGCGAGCGACCGGCCGGCGAGATCAAGGCCCTCGACGCGAACCCCGAATCGGGTCTGGATGTTCTTCGCGCCGTACTCGGCCTCGGGGTAGACGAAGCCTTGTTCGAACTCCTGCTCGCCGCGCAGGTACTCCTTGGAAAGCGGCGGACGCTCGTAGGGCGCGTGCTGCTCGGCGCCGATCAGAACGATGTCGCCCTCGAACCCTGAATCGCGCAGCGTCATCGCGGCCGTGCCGCCCGCGAGGCTGGCGCCGACAACGACGTAGGTCTGAGACATGGCGACCACCTATTACGGCTGCGCCTCGTGGCGGCCGGTCGGTTCGCCATTCGGCCGCGACCGGGGCCGCGAAGCGTCTACCAAGGTCGCCGATGGTACCGAATGCGCCTCCGACGGTCCGGTGACCGTCAGATTCCTCGGCTGCTCGAATGACATTTGGAGAGTGCCTCTACGACAGGCGGCGGTAACGGGTGACGGCGAGGGTGGCGAAGACGGCCAGAATTCCGACCGTCCACGCGAGCGTACGGATCAGCGGCTCGGTGACCTCCCAGCCGTGCGACAGCCCGCGCAGGGTGTCGACGACGGACGTCACTGGGTTGTTCTCCGCGATGGGCTGGAGCCAGACCGGCATCGTCTCAATCGGCACAAAGGTCGAGCTGAGAAACGTGAGCGGGAAGATCCAGACAAACCCGGCGACCTGGGCCGTCTCGACGTCGCGCACGCTCACCCCGATGAACGCCGAGACCCACGAGAACGCGTGGCCGAAGAGGACGGCTATCAGGACGACCGGAACGATGAACTGCACGCCGGCGCCGAACCGGAACCCGATGGCGGACCCGACGCCGATCATCAGCAGAACCACGAACACGTTTCGAACGGTATCGGCGAGAATCCGTCCCGCCACCACGGCGGATCGCGCCATCGGCAGCGACCGATAGCGGTCGATCAAGCCGGTGGCCAGGTCTTCGGCCAGCCCGACACCAGTCTGCACCGTTCCGAACATGGCGGTCTGCACGAGGACTCCCGGCACGAGCAGATCGATGTACTCGACGCCGCCGGTGGCGATTGCGCCGCCGAAGACGAACGCGAACAGCAACACGAACATCACCGGCTGGATGGTCGAGAAGACGAGCAACTGCGGCAGGCGCACGTAGCGAATCAGGTTGCGTTTCGCCATGACGAGCGCGTCGGACACGGCCCAACGGAGCTCCGTGCGAAGTGACGTGACGAGCGTGTCTTGCATGCGTCCTTCCTCGGTGCGGAGTGGCTAGCGCGGGTCCGTCTGGTCGCCCGCCGGCGTGGGTTGGGCGGCGTGTCCGGTGAGCGCGAGGAATACCTCGTCGAGCGACGGTTCGCGCAGCTCGATGCCGGAGATCGAGACGCCGGTGGCATCGAGCTCGCGCACGATAGTCGCGAGCGAGCCGGCGCCGTTCGTGACGGAGATGGAGACACGCCCGACCTCAGCGTCCACCTGCGGCCGCTCATCCGCGTGGCGGCCGAGCACCGACGCGACGGTGTCGGTGAGCCGGTTCTCGGCGACGGTCACGGTGAGAACCTCGCCGCCGGTCTGGCGTTTCAGGTGTTCCGCCGTGCCCTCGGCGATCAGCCGACCCAAGTCGATCACCGCGATCCGATCGGCGAGCTGATCGGCCTCGTCCAGGTACTGGGTGGTGAGCAGAACGGTGGTCCCGGCGCGCGCAATCTCACGGATGACGGTCCACAACTCGTTGCGCCCCCGCGGGTCCAGACCAGTGGAGGGCTCATCGAGAAACAACACTTCGGGCTCGGCCACCAGGCTGGCGGCGAGATCGAGCCGCCGGCGCATGCCACCCGAATAGGTCTTGGCGCGACGGTCGGCCGCGCCGTCGATCGAGAAGCGCTCCAGCAGCTCGCCGGCGCGGCGCCGGGCGATCGCGGCGTCCAGGTGGTAGAGCCGACCGACCATCTCGAGATTCTCACGGCCGGTGAGATGCTCATCCACGGCCGCGAACTGCCCGGCCAAGCCGATGATGTTCCGGAGCTCGGTGCGCTGGCTCACGACGTCGTAGCCAGCGACGGTTCCGCGGCCCGCGTCGGGTTCCAGCAAGGTCGTGAGGATGCGCACCAGCGTGGTCTTCCCGGCGCCATTGGGTCCCAGCAGCGCGAACACGGACCCCGCGGCGACGTCGATGCTGACGCCGTCAAGCGCCCGCACATCGCCGTATGACTTGTGCATGTCCTCCACGGAGATGGCGATAGCGCCGTGGCCGGCTGCTCGGTCGGAACGCATGCGGCCTACGCGAACGAGGGCGTGGGGTCGCGTCGGCTATGCGCGATCCAGGCGGCGAAGGCGGTCAGGAACTCGGCGAGCGCCCCGCGCACGTCCGGATCCAGCAGGGTGCCGTCCGCATCGAACTTGTCGCGCGCGCGACTCAGATAAATCTCGGGGTCGATCATCACGCGCATGCTGTTGTGCAGGGCGATCTGTCGAAGGTGGAGCTGCGCGCGCAGGGTGCCGTAGCGTCCGCCGACGCCCATGATCGCCAGCGGCTTGCCGTCGAGCGGCGAGTCGGGCGGGCGCGAGGCCCAGTCGATCGCGTTCTTGAGCACGCCGGAGATCGAGTAGTTGTACTCGGGTGTTGCGATGACGAGACCGTCGGCCCCGGTGATCGCGTCGCGAAGCGCAGCAACCGCCGGCGGCAGACCGGCCCGTTCAAGGTCCCCGCTATACAGGGGAACATCGTTCAGCGGCACTAGCTCAAAGTCCATGCCCGGCGGCCGGACCTCGCGCGCGGCCCTTAGGAGCGCGGTGTTGTAGGACCCGCGACGCAGGCTGCCGGAAATGCCCACGACGCGAACGGGCTCGCCGATCTCCGTGTCGGGTTCGCGGACTTCGTTGTCCGGCGGCCCGGGCGTTCCCGGGTGGAGGTTCGTAGTCATGCCAGAAGGTTGCGGGGCGTGGGGCCGTTTGGATGCGCCATACGATCTGTGTCCATTGCTGTGCGGTTGCGGGCACGACGGGCCGTACGAATCAGTCCGCGGCGCGCACCTCGGTACCGGTGAGATCCTCCAGCGGGCGGATGATCGCGGTGGCGTCCTGCGCGCCGTAGCCCTTGGCCTGCGCCTCGCAGTAGAGCTGCTCCACCAGGTTGGTCGCGAGCATCCGCACGCCCGCCTCGCGTCCCATGGCAACCGCCAGCCGCAGGTCCTTGAGCAGCAGGTCGAGCGCGAACCGCGGCTCGAAGTCCCGGTCGAGCACAGAGCGGCCGATGATCAGGTCATGCGCACGACTGTCGGCAATCGCGGTTCTCAGGGTCTCGTACATGGCGCGGGGATCGATGCCGTGCCGCATGGCGGCGACGTAGCCCTCGACGATGCCGGCGTAGGTGGCGGACGCCATGATCTGACCGACCAGTTTGACCACGCTGCCGGTTCCGACCGCTCCGAAGTGGCGCACGTTGCCGCCCACCACGTCGAGCAGCGGCCGGGCGCGTTGGAAGTCACTCTCGGCCCCGCCGACCATGACCGCCAGCGTGCCGGCCTCGGCGCCGTGCGGACCGCCGCTGACCGGTGCGTCCAGGAAGCCGATTCCCTTGGTCGCGGCGCCCGCCGCAATGCGCCGTGCCGTATCCGCGCCGTTGGTGCTGAAGTCGATCCAGAGCTGACCGTCCGGCGCGCCCTCGATGACGCCGTCCGCGCCCAGAAAGACCTCCTCACAAATCTGGGGGATCGGGAGGCAGGCCATCACGACGTCCACTTGCCCGGCGAGCTCAGCGGGCGTCGTCGCGGCAGTGCCGCCGGCGGCGACGAACGCGTCGACCTTGCCGCGGCTGCGGTTGTGCACGACCAAGTCGTGGCCGGCCGCGCGGAGATTGACGGCCATGGGCAGGCCCATGGCGCCAAGGCCGATGTATCCGAGTTTCATCGATGGGGCCTTCCCGCGAATTCCGATGCGCGGCCAGGATGCCACGCGGCGAGCGCGGCGGACGCGGTTCGCGCCCGCGGCGCTCACGCCGCCGGTATCCGCCTCGCCCCTCCCTGACTCCCCCTGGTGCTTCCGAGCCGAAAGGCGCGATCGGCGTGCCTCACCGCTCCTGGGTCAAGGGCACGGCTCCCTCGACAGACTTAGAAGGACAGGTCTCCGCCAGTCCGGTAACCATGAGATTCTTCGCTCCGCTCAGAATGACAGGCGGGCGCGAACTAGACAGGCATCGTGCGGCCGGTAAGCCTGCGGCCCGCGGCCGCCACAGCCTCGATGTCCGGGCCGCCCGCGATGATCATCGAACCGATCTCGTTGATGATGAACGCGGCGCGCTCGTCGGGCGCGAGGTTCGGATCGTTCCAGCCGCAGAGGAACGGCAGACCGGCCGCGTCGCAGGCCGCCTTGACCGCGCCGCGGGCGGCGTTCAACTCGGGCGGATAGGGCGGGTCGTGCCGGTCGGGGTACCCGAACGACATGCCCATGTCGCCCGGCCCCCACTCGGCGAAGGCGATGCCGGGCACGGCCGCGGAGGCCTCGGCGTGGAGCACCGCCTGACGATCCTCGATCTTGAGTCCGAGCATCAGCTCCCCGTTCGGGTCGAGCGGCCAAACGTCCGCGCGCTCGAGGTACTCGCGGTCGCTCAGACCCCAGATGGCGGCGGCCGACCGCTGGCCGCCGGCGCCGCGCAGGCCGTCGCCGAGGTCAGGTCCGACGCCGATCGTCTTGAACGGGAAGCGCGAGATCTCCACGAAGGCCCGAACCGCGGCCGGGTCGCGCGCGTGACAGAGCAACAGGCCGTGGACCCCGGTCGCCAGGAGCTGCTTGATCTGCCACGCGTTCGCGCGGACCTCGGCCGCGCTGACGCCGGTGGTGGGAAGCGCGCAGATCACCGTCGGCGTGGGGTGACCGCTGCGAGTCGGGCCGGCCGCCTTGAGGCCGCGCATGAAGTCGCGCAGGCCGAGGAGGTCGAGCGCGTGATGCTCGAAGTCGACCAGCAGCATGTCGGCCCAGGCGCCGGCTTGCTCCGCGCCGGCGGCGTGGCCGAGCTCGGGTACCTCCACGTAGTAGATGGGCTGGCCTTGCGCCAGCAGCTCGATGCAGCGGTTGATCCGTGGCATCGGAGTCCCCGGTGGCTGTGGCACGTTCATGGGCGCCGGCGGGCGAGTGTAGTCACACAGCCCCCGGCCCGACGAGCACGGCTAGGCACCGCGGCTCAGCAATTGGCGCGCCGCGGCAAGCAACACCTCCGCCAGCTGGACGCAGTTCTCCCGGTAGCGGTCGGTCTGGAAAATGTTGGGCCAATCGGGATCGAAGACGTGGTCGCTGACGGTCAGGAGCAGGCCGATGTTCACGCCGCGGAACTCGGCCAACGTCATGAGCGCGGAGGCCTCCATATCCACGCCCAGCACGCCGCCGGCGGCGTAGGCCTGGACCTTGCCGGCGAACTCGCGATAGGGCGCGTCGGTGGTCCAGACCCGGCCGTCGTGCGCGGTGCGTCCGGAGGCGCGGGCGAGTTCGATGAGCGCCCGCGTGGCGGGCCCGGTCGCGGTGGGCCGATGCTCGGGCGTCACATAGTGCAGCGACGTTCCCTCTTCGCGGACGGCGCTGGTGGGGACCACGTAGTCATCGATCGTCACGGATGGTTGGAGGCTGCCGGTGGCGCCGCCCACGAGAAGGGTTCGCACGCCGCCGCCGATGAGCTCCTCACTGAGGGCGACGGCCGCGGGCGCGCCGAAGTGCATGCGCGAGACCGCCAGCGGCTCGCCGTCGAGCCGGCCGATCCGCGTCGGGCCGTGCCAGCCAGAGGGCGACGCGTCGGTGGCCTCGACCAGACGCTCGAAGGTCGGCTCCATGAACGTCGCAACGGCAAACGACGGCAGTGGAGGATCGTCGGTGACGCCGGCGCGGGCCGCCATCGCCCGAATTCGCCCGGCCGGATCGATCACGGGATCGGCGTCACCGTGGGGATCCAGCCAGTCGAGGCTCTCGGTTCGGGGCATGGGCGAGCGCTGCGACGCGAGCGAGCGCGGTGAGGCTAGCAGAGCCCGGTAGCCGCTCGTTGCTGAACGAGCGGCCAGAGGGCGGCGTCTGAGGCCTCATGTCCTTCTGCGCATAGTGCGAAGAGCCTCATAGGCACGGGCCATGCGGAGGCGCCCACGCGGGTCCGGTGGCCATGAGATTCCTCGCCTCCGGCTCGGAATGACGCGGGTGCTGGCCGGTGCGGTGGTGGCAGCGGGCGAGCCCGGCGAGTCGAGATAATCCGGCCGTAGGTGCGAGCGGGCCTCGTTTGACGGCTCAGGCGGCGGGAGGACGGAGCAATGGCGGCGTTCAACGGGTTGGGGATGAATCTGGGCAGCCTGCCGAGGCTATCGACGGCCGTCAGCCGGTCGATCTCGGCGGAGAATCCGACCGGCGAGCCGGGCGCGGGCGGCATGGCCGAGCCGGACGCCGACGGACCCGCACGGCTGCTGGGCCGGGGCTGGAAATGCCGGCCGTTCGTCTGGATCGAACCGGGTCAGATGGTCACCCTGGCGGACATTGAGGGCCCCGGGGCAATCCAGAGCATGTGGTTCGCCGCGCAACCCAGCGGCGATCACATCCTGCGGATTACCTGGGAAGATCAGGCGCAGCCGTCGGTGGAATGCCCGCTGCCCGATTTCTTCGCCGTCCCGTGGCCGACGCAGTCTGAAGCCGACGGGCCGTTCGCCCAGGTAAGTGCGTTGCCGGTGTCGGTCAACCCGAACTACGGGCTCAACTGCTTTTGGCAGATGCCGTTTCGCAAGCGCTGCCGGATCACGATGGAGAACCGCCACCCGTCCAAGCGTCAGTGCTGCGTCTATCAGATCAACTACACGCTCACCGAGACGCCGGACGACGCGGCGCACTTCCATGCGCAGTTCCGACGCGTGAACCCGGTGCCGTACGGCGAGGTCTACACGATCGTGGACGGCATCCAGGGGCAGGGCCAGTACGTGGGCGTCTCGATGGGCTGGGGCGCGAATCAGAACGGCTGGTGGGGCGAGGGCGAGATCAAGTTCTACATCGACGGCGACGACGAGTTCCCCACCATCTGCGGCACCGGCACCGAGGACTACTTCGGCGGCGCCTACGGCTGGCTGGTGGACGGTGACTACGCGACCTACTCGACGCCGTTTCTCGGGATGTCTCAGGTGATTCGTCCGGACGGCGCGCTCGGCTCGCAGCACCGCCACGCGCTGTATCGATTCCACGTGATGGACCCGATCCGATTCGAGCGCGACCTGCGGGTGACGATCCAGGCGCTGGGGTGGCACCCGGACAAGGACTACGACGGAGGCGGTCCGGCCTACCAGCCGCTGCAGGACGACATCAGCTCGACGTGCTTCTGGTACCAGACGCTGCCGACGGCGGCGTTTCCCGAGCTGCCGGAGCGGTTCTTGTTGACGAGTTTGTAGGGGGGGCCTGGTGCCCGCCGGCTCCGCGCGGGAGCGTACCCCTCCCGAGTGCTCGCAACCTGACACCCAGGAATGGCATGGCGGTGGCTCCGAATGCCATGCGGGGTGGGCGCCGCGGCTAGGCCAGCGCGATGAGGATCACGCCGGCGCCGATGGCGAGCGCGCCGACAAAGCGATGCACGCGACGGGGCTCACGCAGCACCGCCACCCCCAAGAACGCCCCGAACACGATGCTGATCTCGCGTGAGGCCGCGACATACGGCGCGGGCGCCAGGCGCAGCGCGAACAGCACCATCAGATAGGCCGCCAGCCACAGCACCGCCACGGCGGCCACGCGCCGGGGCTCCAGATCGAGCGCGGACCAGAATCGGCGGCCGTGCCGCAGGGCGAGCGGCACGGTGAGCCCGGCGGCCGAGAGCACGAACATCAGGTACACGTACACCACCGGGTGCACCTCGCCGACGCCGCGCTTGTCCACCAGCGTGTAGGCGGCGATCAGAATGCCCGTGAGCGCGGCATAGCGGCCCTCGGGCCGCACCAATGCGCGAGCCGGCGTCAGCCACGCGCGCGGCCGGGGGTCGCGCAGGTTGATCACATAGATGCCCAGCACGACGGCGACCACACCGCCGATCCCCAGCGCGCCAACGGGCTCGCGCAGAAAGCTGAGGCTGGCCACCAGAACCAGGGCGGGGCCGAGCCCGCGCGCGATCGGGTACGCGACCGACAGGTCGGCTCGCTGGTAGGCGGTCGCGAGCGCCCAAAAATAGCCGGTGTGCAGCGCGCCGGTGGCCGCGATCCAGACCCATCCGATGGGTGGGATGGGGTTGAGGATCAGCAGGACGATGAAGGCCGGCAGATAGATCAGGACCGACGCGACCAGCGCGGCCCAAAAGAACTCCACGCCGCCGCGGCCGCCCTTGGCGAGCAGATTCCACCCGGCGTGCATGACCGCCGCGCTCAACACCAGCGCCAGGGCAGCGGGCGGCATGCGCAAGGACTCTCCGGTTCACGCGGCGATGACGCCTACGATGATGGGCGCGACTCAGATACGCAATCCGCTTCGACGCCGACGCCCGTGGTCAATGCGGTCTGGCTCGCGCCTGCTCAGTTCGCGGCCGGGCCCCGGACATGGAGCTCACCGTGGGGCGGACCGTTCCAGCGCAGCCCGGCCTCGCGCAAGTAGCCGATGATCTCCTCGAGCTCATCGAGCGCGGCCTGGACGGCCCGCTCGCCGGCCTCGCGCGATCCACGACGCGCATCGCCCAACGCGCCGTTGGCGGTCTTGGCGTCGAACGCGTAGCGCCAGACCAGTTCCTGCGCCTCCAGGCCGTCGGCAAGCCGCTGAAACGCTCCGTCGATCTTGCCGGGGACTTGCGCGCCTTCGCGGACCAGCGCCGGGTGCAGATAGTAGGCCTGGGATACCTCCACCTCGCAGGCGTGCGTCGGTCGTTCGGGGAAGTCCTCGACGCCTGGGTCGCCGAGCGAGGAGTGGGTCAACGAACCGAGGAAGTCGATGTCGAGCCGCAGACCGAAATCGTGAACGGCGGCGGTCATGAGCGGCCGGTTGCCGCCGTGCCCGTTGACGATCAGGAAGCGCCGGAATCCATGCGCGCGCATGGAGCCGATGACGTCCTCGATCAAGGCAAGAAACGTCTCCGCGCGGAGGGTCATGGAACCAGCGAAGTTCATGTGGTGGTCGGATATGCCCCAGGGAATCGCCGGCAGGCTGAGCACGCGTGGGTGCATGCGCTCGGCCGCGAGGTCGCAGAAGGCCTGGGTGAGGAGATGGTCGGTTCCCAGCCCGAGGTGGGGGCCGTGCTGCTCGGTGGATCCGATCGGCAGCAGCACAAGCTCGATCTGATCGCGGAGCGCGTCGAGCTCGGTCCACGCCATCTGACCGAGCACCAGGACCGGTCGATCCGCCGCAGTCATTCGGCGACGCGTCCGTTGCGCCACAGGGGGATGCGGCCCTTGGCCACGAGCTCGGGCGGCGCATCGAGGATCGCTTGCACGAGCTCGTCGGACCGTCGCTCGATGAGCTCAATCATGCGCCGACCAGCTTCTACATCGGAGTTGGCCGCGTTGCCGACGGCCCCATTGGCCGTGAATTCGTAGAAGTCAAAGTTGAGGCGGATGTCCCGATGCCAGAAGCGGCTGCGCATGTGGGCGCCGCCTTCGGTCACTTGTCCGGGGGACAGCGCGGCGCTCTTGACGCGGTCCGGGCGCAGAACCATGAGCTCGGCGGTCTCGATCTCGTCGGCATGGCCCCAGGTTTCGCTGGTGAGCATCTCCTTTACGAGCCCGTCGTCCTCGAGATCGTAGTAGGAGAGCGCGCCCACGAACTCGATGGGATAGCGCGTGGGCAACTGCTGCAGCGCCAGCTCCATGACCGGCTCGTTGCCGTTGTGCCAGTTCGTGAAGAGAAAGCTCGTGAAACCGTGGTGCATCAGCGAGGCGAGGTTGTCTTCGAGCACGTGCAGAAAGGTGGTCGGGCGTAGGGTTACGGTGCCCGGGAAACCCATGTGGTAGGCCGACATGCCATACGGAACGGTCGGGGCGACGAGGATCTGGGGGTGGAAGCGCGCGGCCAGCCGCAGCGTGAGGTCCTCGGCGATCACACTGTCGGTATCAAAGGACGAGTTCGGGCCGTGCTGCTCGATCGAGCCGAGCGGAACCGCGACCAGGCGGACGTGCTCGCGAGCGGCTTCGACCTCCGGCCAGGTCAAATGCGTCAGGCGCAGCGGGTTTGGAAGGTCGGTCACTGGCGGTCGGCCCATCAGAAGTGGACGATATGATAGCCGCGGGCGCAGCGGCGGGGCTTTCAGATGATTCTCGCGGTTGACGTCGGCAATTCGGACATGAAGTTCGGCGTCTTTGACGGGATGCACCTTGCCGTCCGGTGGGCACTGCACAGCGATCCCGACCGGACCTGCCAGGAGTACACCGATCTGATCGGGGGAATGCTCAGCCACTTTGGCGTGGACGGCGTCGATGGCGCAGTGGTGGGGTCGGTGGTGCCGGTTCTGACGCCGGTGGTGGCCGACGCGGTGAGCACGCTGAGCGAGCAGCCGCCCGTGATTCCCAGCGCTCACGAAACGCCGGGGATCCGCCTGCGCGTGGATGCGCCGGAGCAGGTTGGCGTGGATCGGGTGGCGAACGCGCTGGCCGCGCGCGAGGAATACGGCGTGCCGGCAATCGTGGCCGACATGGGGAGCGCGACGACGTTCGACGTGGTTGATGCGAACGGCGACCTCATAGGGGTAGTGATCGCGCCGGGCATCCGGGCCTCGGCGCGCGCGCTGGCCGCGAGCGCCGCGCAACTGCCGGATTTCCAAATCGCGAAACCGGCCTCACCGCTGGGCACGAACACGGTCGCGTCGATGCAGTCGGGCGTCTATTGGGGATACGTGCACTTGGTCCGTGGCTTCGTCCAGCAGCTGCGAGCGCAGGTAGGCGACCACGCACGGGTCATCGCGACCGGAGGATCGGCGGCCGACCTGATCGACGATTCGGGCGTGTTCGATGTGGCGGACCCCGATCTGACCCTGAAGGGCCTGCTGCTCATCAAGAAGGCGATGGAGTCCGCGGCGTGAGCGTTCTCGAGGGCGCCCGGGTGGTCCTGTGCGTCACGGGGAGCATCGCGGCCTACAAGGCCGCGGACCTCGCCAGCAAGCTCACGCAGGCGGGCACGGCGGTGGACGTGGCGCTCACCGACAGCGCCGAGCAGTTCACGGGCGCCGTGACGTTCGAGGCGCTCACGCAGCGACCGGTCTACAGCGGCTCCCGGGCGATGACGGTGGACAGCCGGATCGCCCACGTGGAGCTGGCGCGAAGCGCCGACGCGGTGGTGTTCGCGCCCGCCACGGCCGCCAGCCTGGCGAGGCTGGCGCACGGGCAGACCGATGATCTGCCGACGGCGATCGCGGTCGCCACCGAGGCCCCGGTCGTGGCGGCGCCGGCGATGGAGCCGCGGATGTACACGCATCCGGCGACGGCGGCCAACCTGGCCGTGCTGCGGCAGCGTGGGGTGCTGATCGTGGAGCCCGAGGAAGGCCGGCTGGCGTCCGGCGCGGCGGGCAAGGGACGGCTGCCGGCCACGGATGCCCTGATCGACGCGATCCGCATCGCGTTGGGCCGCGGCGGCGCGCTGGCGGGCCGCTCGATCGTGATCTCGGCGGGCGGCACCAGGGAGTACGTGGATCCGGTGCGATTCCTGGGCAATCCAGCGACCGGCGCGCAGGGAGTGGCGCTGGCGCGATCGGCGCTGGAGCGAGGGGCAAGCGTCCGTCTGGTGCTGGGGGCGGCCAGCGTGGCGCCGCCCTACGGCGTGCAGGTCCACGAGGTGACCACGGCGGACGAGATGCTGGGCGCATTGCAGCAGGCCGTCGAGGGCTGTGACGCCCTGATCATGAACGCGGCGGTGGGCGACTATCGACCGGCCGACCGGGCGGCATCGAAGATCAAGCGCGGCGGCGGCGGGCTCTCGCTCGAGCTGGTGGAGAACGCCGGCGTGCTCAACGAGCTGCGCGGCGACTTCGTGCGGATCGGATTCGCGGCCGAGACGGACGATCACCTGGCGAACGCCCGCAAGAAGCTCCATGCGCTGGAACTCGACGCGATCGTGGTCAACGACGTGTCGCAGCCGGATCGGGGGTTCGCCGCGGAGACGAACGCGGTGACGATCCTGCCGCGCGAGGGCGAGCCGCGCGAGGTCAGCCTGACGAGCAAGGCGCAGGTGGCCGATGCGGTGCTGGACGCGGTCGGCGAGCTGCTCGAGGGGCGCTAACCCGGCGGCGGCTTGGAGACGGTGTCGGCCGCGGAGGCGCCGGCCCTCGCGGTGACGGCGCGCGGCCCCACACCACCAGGTCGCCCGCCGCGAATCACGCGACGGCCCACCGCGATTGCGGCGGCATGGGTCGCGGCGAACACGATCCCGACCAGCCAGAATCCGGCGGAATCAAGCATGAATCCAACCAGCGGCGGCATGGCCGCCAGACCGACATCCGTGACGAACGTCATCGAGGCGAGCGACCGTCCGAGCCGCTCCGATGGGACGCGGTCCGCGAGGACGATGGTCGGCAGCGCGGACGCGATGCCGCCGAGCGCCGTCATCAAGGCGAAGAGGACGTAGACCGCGATCGACGGCTCGAGCAGCAGCAGCAGGGCTCCGGCGGCCGTGACCGTAAGCGCCGGGGCAAGCACCGCGAGGCGTCCGAGACGGTCGATGAGCCCGGCGGCGAAGAACAGCGACGCGGTGCGGACGGCAGCCCCGATCGACACCACCACGCCCACGCCGGCGGGGTCGAGGTCGAGCGCAACGCTGCCGTACAAGGGCAGGGTGACGTTCTTGAGCGCGAACGTCCCGCCCCAGAGGGTCAGGCTCAACATCGCGACGGCCATCACGTCGCGGGAGAGCTCAGGGCGCGGAATCCGTGCGGGCGGCCGATCGCTCCGCGCGCTGGACGCGTCCGGACCGCGAGCAAAGGTCCAGAGGCCCGCGACCGCGACCAGTGCAATCGCGGCGGCGAGCACGAAGGCCGAGCGCCAGCCGAAGGCGCTGGCGATGAGACCGGCCAGCGCCGGGCTCAGGAACGTCCCGAGATGAAACCCGGCCATGAGGCGGGCCATCTCACGACCGCGCCGACGCGGGCTGGCCCGGCGGGCCACGCCGGCCATGCCACCGGTGAAGATCGCGGCGCTGCCCGCGCCCACGAGCAGCGCGCCGGCCAGCACCGCCACGAAGACCGGAGCCAGAGCGCTGACCACGCCGCCGACGGCCGCGGCCGCTACTCCAGCGGAGAGCAGCGCCCGCGACGAGTACCGATCCGCCAGATTGCCGGCCGGAAGGGTGAACACGATCCGGGCCAGCGGCGGCATCGTGACGATCAAACCGAGCACGGCGAAGCTCAGATCGAACTCGTCGCGGATCTCGGTCAAGATCGGCGCCGAGACCGACATGCCGAAGGACATGACGGTGAACGCGGCGAACGTCGCCGCGTAGTTCGCGCGACGGTTGTCTCGCGTCGGGAGATCCGATGAGTGGCGCGCCGACCGTCGGCCGGTCGCGGCAAAGCGGGCGCATGGTAGCCTGCGCCGTGGCCGATCAAACCCGAGAACGGGGCCGGCGCGAACGCCCGCGCCGGCCCTCATTCGTCGAGCGCGTGGGGCGAGTCCCGCTCTCGGAAAGCTCGGACGCGGGGCCGCGATCAGAGGCGATCGTCTCGCCGCCGGTGTTCCAGCGTGCTGTGGCGGTCGACCCGGTGGTGGTGACCGCAGACGACGTGAACCGCCCAAACGTGGAGTCCGCGGTGGTACGAGCGGGGCCGTTGCCGGCGCACCCGGCGACGCCTCCCACCGAGGGCTCGACGCAGATCGCGCTTTGGATGGTGGGTGGCTTGGCGGTGGGTCTCGCAATCGGCGCGATCGTGGGCACGGCCACGGCGTTGATGGTGTTCGGCTAGCAGGCCCGGAGCGGCGCATCCGCAGCCGGGCGCCTCCGAGAATCCCGAGGCCGCGGGTACCCTGCCCCATCCCAGTGTGAGGACCCGCCGCATGCGCAGCCTGACCGGCGCCGAATGGAACATCCGCCGTCGCGCGCCGCGGGAGCTGTTCGAGGCCCTTGACGATCTGCCGCCGCTGACGGTGCAGATCCTCCACGGCCGCGGGCACGACACGCCGGAAAAGGTCCGCGCGTTCCTGGATGGGCCGTTGCCGCCGTATGACCCGTATCTGCTGACGGGCATGGACCGCGCGGTGTCCCGGATCGCGGACGCGGCGGCGCGCGGACAAACCGTCTGTGTGTACGGCGACTACGACGTGGACGGGGTCACCGCGACGGTCTTGTTGGTGGAAGCGCTGGGCATGCTGGGTTGCCAGGTCTTTCCGTATATCCCGGAACGCGTGAGTGAGGGATACGGGATGAACCTGGACGCGATGGCGGCGATCCGGTCGGACGGCGCCGAGCTGATCGTCAGCGCGGACTGCGGGACGAATTCCGAGCCGGAGATCGAGCGTGCGGTCGAGCTGGGCATGGACGTCGTGGTCACCGATCACCACCACGCGGACCGCGCGGTCGCGGGGGCCGTTGCCACCCTCAATCCGAGTCTTCCGGAATCCACCTACCCGTTCATCGGTCTGGCGGGCGTGGGCGTGGCCTACAAGCTCGTGCACGCGCTGGCCGAGGAGCTGCCGGACCGGCTGCCGTACCCGGAGGAGTTTCTGGATCTGGTGGCGCTGGGGACCGTCGGCGACGTGGCCCCGCTTCAGGATGAGAACCGGACCTTCGTGAGCGAGGGGCTCGCGCAGCTGCGACAGACGCACCGGGTAGGGCTGCGTGCGCTCGGCGAAGTCGCGCGGCGTCCAGTCGAGCAGGCGACCGCCGAGACGATCGCATTCTGGTACGCGCCGCGGCTGAACGCGGCCGGGCGGCTTGCGCATGCACAGCTCGCGCTCGAGCTCGTTCAAGCCGAGCATCCGGTTCGCGCGCAGGAGCTGGCGCGGCAGCTGGACACGCTCAACGCGGAGCGTCGACGGCTCACCGACGACGTGGTGGCGGATGTGACGCGCGGCCTGGATCCAGAGTTGCCGATGGCGTTCGCGGTGAGCGACGCCTACCCGGCGGGGATCGTGGGCCTGGCGGCGTCGCGTTTGTCCGGCTCGACGGGGTATCCGGCGTTCGTCGCCACCCACGTGGACGGCGAAGTCCGCGGGTCGGCGCGATCGCCGGCCGGCGTGCACCTGACCGAGCTACTCGGGCGCAGCGCGGATCTGCTGATCGCCTGGGGCGGTCACGCGCGGGCAGCGGGGTTCAGTATGCGGCCGAGCCAGGTCGATGCACTGCGAGATCGGCTGACGGGCGAACTAGGGCGCCCCGAGCTGGTAGGCCAGCTGGGGCCCCGCGTTCACGCGGACGGCCGGGTGTATCCGGCCACCATCAATTGGGACACGTTCCGGCAGCTCAGCGAGCTCGGACCGTTCGGCGAAGGTCATGAGCGACCCAGGTTCGTGGTGGAGAATGTAGTAATGGATCAAGTCCGAACGGTGGGCAGCGACCACCTGGCGATTCGCTTCGCGGAACTGGGACCCAACGTCGAGGGGATCTGGTTCGGCGGCGGAGAGCTGCGCGACGCCCTTCCGGGCGGTCGGCGGGTGGATGCCGCGTTCCGGCTCGACGTTCGGACGTTCCGCGGGACGACACGTCTACAGATGCTGATCGACGATATTCGCCTCGCCGCGCACCCGTAGGGAAGCCATATGCCCTCATCGGTGGCCGCCACGCTGGCGCCAATGGCGACCGGTGCGCCGTCGCAGATCGCGATCGACGATCTGCTCGAGCTGGTGGGGAGCTATGTGCCGGCTGACAGCCGGGATCAAGATCTCGGCCTGATCCAGCGCGCCTACGACGTGGCCGCGCGGGGGCATGCCGACCAGGAGCGGCTTACCGGCGAGCCCTTCATTCAGCACCCGCTGCACGTGGCGGAGCGGCTGGCCGAGCTGCACCTCGACGCGCAGGCGATCGCGGCCGCGCTGCTGCACGACGCGGCGGAGGACACCTCGATCAATCTCAAGTCCATCCAGAGCAAGTTTGGCCGCGAGGTGGCGGAGCTCGTCAACGGCGTAACCAAGCTGCAAGACGTGAAGGTGGAGAGCCTGGACGAGCATCAAGCGCAGAACCTGCGCAAGGTGTTTCTGTCGATGGCGCGCGATATCCGGGTGGTGCTGATCAAGCTGGCCGACCGCCTGCACAACGTCCAGACCGCGTGGGTGTTTCCGGACGAGAAGCGCGAGCAGTACACACGCGAGACGCTCGAGATCTACGCGCCGCTGGCGGCGCGGCTGGGGATCGAGGAATGGCGCTGGCAGCTCGAGGACTACGCGTTCAAGTTGCAGGCTCCCGAACGCTACCGCGACATCGGCCGCTGGCTGCTGGCCGAGCGGCAGGCGCGCGAAGCGGCGATCGACGAGGTCACCGATCAGCTTCGGCAGCAGCTGGACGAGGCCGGCGTGGAGGCGCTGATCCAAAGCCGCGTGAAGCACATCTACAGCATCGAGCGCAAGGTCCGCCGCAAGGGGATCGATCTGACCGAGGTGTACGACATCCTGGCGGTGCGGATCATCGTGGACACGGTGCAGGACTGCTACGCCTCACTCGGCGCGGTGCACGGATCGTGGCGCCATATTCCCGATGAGTTCGACGACTACATCTCCGCACCCAAGGAGAACGGCTACCGCTCAATTCACACGGCGGTGCTCGGTCCCGACGGCAAGCCAGTCGAGATCCAGATCCGGACGCGAGAGATGCACGAGACGGCCGAATACGGGGTGGCGGCGCACTGGCGTTACAAGGAAGGCGGTCCGGAGGGGCAAGAGGATTTCAACGAGAAGCTCGCGTGGGTGCGGCAGATCCTCGCCTGGGGTGAGGAGGAGGCGCCGGCGGGCTCATTCGTGGATGCGGTCAAGACCGACTTCTTCAGCGATACCGTCTTCGTGTTCACCCCGAAGGGCGAGGTGAAGGACTTCCCGGTCGGGAGCACGCCGCTCGACTTCGCGTACCGGATCCATACCGACATCGGGCACCACTGCATCGGGGCGAAGGTGAACAGCCGCCTGGTCCCGCTGGACCACGAGCTCCAAAACGGAGACGCGGTGGAGATTCTCACCAGCAAGAACAGCCAAGGCCCGAGCCGGACGTGGTTGACCCAGGTTCACACGGCGCATGCGCGCGACAAGATCCGGCAATGGTTCAAGCGCCGCCAGCGGGCCGAGAACCTCGAGTCCGGGAAGGCGCTGCTCGATCGCGAGCTGCGGCGACTGGGCCAGGGCGGGATCGGTGACGTCGGGACGAAGGACCTGACCGAGATCGCGACGTCGCTGGGGTACATGCACGTGGACAGCCTGCTGGCTGGCGTGGGGTATGGCGCCACGTCGGTTCGCCAAGTGATCAACCGGTTGAAGCTGGCGCCGGTGGCCGCGCCCGAGCCGCCCCCGATCGAGCCGGCGCCGGCCGCGCGGCGCGACGTTCAGCCGATGGTGCGGGTGCTGGGCGCCGGAAACTTGCTGACGCGGCTGGGCGAGTGCTGCACCGCGCTGCCCGGCGACGACATCGTGGGGTACATCACTCGCGGGCAGGGCATCACGGTCCATCGGGCCAACTGCCCGAACGTCCAGAACGTCTCGGAGCCGGAACGTCTCGTCGAGGTCGAGTGGGGCGGTCGACTGGTGGCCGCGGAGCCCGACCTGCCGGTCAGGCTGGGCAACTGCTGTTCGCCGCGGCCGGGCGCACGAATCGGCGGCGTGGTGATGGACGGCGTGGTGGAAGCGCACCGGCCGCGGTGCCGTGAGTTCCTCAAGCTCAAGGGCCAGCGGGCGAAGGTGAGCTGGATCGAGGACGACGCGCAACAACTGCCGGTGACGATTCGCATTCTGGCGGACGACCGCGAAGGCTTGACCCACGACATCACCGGCATCGTTCGGGACGAAGGGCTCAACATCATCTCGGCCAGCGTGGCGACGAATCGCCGGCGTCAGGCGACGAATCGGATCACGGTCGGCCTGACCAGCGTGGCGCAGCTGTCGCGGCTGATTCGGCGGATCGAGGGCGTGCCCGGCGTGATCTCGGCGACGCGCGAGACCGCGCGTCGGCGCTGAGGCGCCGCACCGCGCTCACGCCCGCCCGATTCGCGATTGCTAAACTCCTGGCACGCTGAGGCGAGGCCGTTCCGGAGAGGTGCGGCCCGCTCCCCTTCGAGGCCAAGGGGTCCCAGTGCAAGCTGTGCTGCTGATCCTGGTGGGATATCTCATCGGATCGATTCCGATCGCGTATCTGGCCGCCCGCCTGCGGGGCCACGATCTTCTTAGCGAAGGTGGAGGCGGCGTCAGCGGATCGGCCGCCATCGAGCGAATTGGCACGATTCCGGGGGCGGCGGCAGGGCTTGCGGACGCGCTCAAGCCGACGCTGGTCGTGCTGATCGCGCAGCGATTCGGGTCGTACGAGCTGTCGGCCGTGGCGGCCACGGCGGCGGTGGTCGGGCATATCTGGCCGATCACGCTGCGGCTGCGCGGCGGCCGCGGCGTGGGGCCGGCCGGCGCGGCCCTGGCGGCCCTGGGCGCATGGCACATGGCGCTGGCGTTCGCGGGGCTGGTGCTCGGGCGGTACCTGCTGCGGGATTCCGCACCCGGCGCGCTGGTGGGATTCTTCGCGACGGCGATCGTGATATCGGTTACCGGGGCATCGGTCGTGCTGGCCCTGACAGCTTGGATCCTGCTAGGCGTGCTGGTGCTCGGGCGCATCCTCGGGTTTCGAAAAGAGGAGTCGCGCGAGGACCAAAGCCTCCCGATGCAGTTGCTGTGGAGGGTCCTGCTGGACCGTGACAGGCGCTGACGGCCGGCGCCGCGTGGCGCTGGTTACCGACTCCAGCGCCTGTCTACCGTCTGACGAGATCGCGCGCCACCGGATCGAGGTGGTGCCGATCGTGCTGGTCTGGAAGGGCACGGAGCTGCAGGACGGCATCGATATCACCCCGCACGAATTCTGGCGCCGCCTCGCGACCGAGACGGAGCTGCCGACGACCAGCACGATGTCACCCGGGGCGTATCTCGAGGCCTTCGGGCGCGCGCGCACGTGGGCGGGCGGCGTGGTGTGCGTGTGCATCCCGCGTCGGCTGTCGACGATGCACGAGGCAGCCCTAGCCGCGCGTGCGCAGATGGGCGGCGAGCCGCAGGTGGAGATCGTCGAGGCGGGCGGCGCCGCGATGGCCAGCGGTTTTGCCGCGTTGCTGGCGGCGCGGGCGGCCGCGGAGGGCGCCGATCTGCGGTCGGTGGCCAGCGTGGCGCGGAGGGCGAGCGAGAGTGGCGAGATCCTAGCGGTGATCGACTCGCTGGAGTTCGTCGCCCGCAGCGGTCGCCTACCGAGAGTCGTGGCCCGGATCGCCGACCGAGTGCCGTCCACGTTCATGTTCCGACTTCACGACCGGCGCATCAGCGCGCGGGCGAGATTCGGGTCGCGTGGTCGCGCGATCGACGGGATGTTCAAGGCCGTGCGAGACGCCGCGCGGCGCGCGAGCTATCTGGGGGTCGCCGTCCATCACGGCGCGAACGATCAGGAGGCGGTTGAGCTGGCGACCCGGATCGAGCGGGATGTCCGACCCGATGACCTGTACGTGACGAGCTTCACGGCGGTGATGGGCGCCCACGTTGGTCCGGGCGTGGTCGGCGTGTCAATCTGCGCGATGCAGGCGTAGGCTGCGCCGTCCCGGACAGGTCACGGCGCTCGCACACGGCCAGCGCCGCGCCCCTACCATAGGCACTTGGTGAGACGGCCCGGCAAGCGCCCGGCCCAATGCAAGGCGGACAGAAGATGACGAGCGGCGGACGATTCAAGGTGCTGATCACGGACTACGCATGGCCGACGCTGGACCCGGAGCGCGAGATCCTGGAGCCCCTCGGCGCGGAGCTAGTGGCCTCGGACAGTGCGGAGGCGGACCGGCTGATCGAGCTGGCGCAGGACGCTGACGCCATCATGACCAATTGGGCGCCGGTGCCCGACGAGGCGGTGCGGAACCCACCGGACCTGCGCGTGGTGGCCCGGTACGGCGTGGGCGTCGACAACATCCCGGTCGCGGTGGCGACCGAGCGCGGCATCCCGGTCACGAATGTCCCCGACTACTGCGTGGAAGAGGTGGCCAATCACGCGATGGCGCTGCTGCTGAGTCTGGCCCGCGGAATCCCCAAACTCGAGCGGGGGCTGCGCGACGGCAAATGGGCGTTCGAGGCGGCCCAGCCGCTGTGGCGCCTGAGCGGGCAGCGGCTGGGAATCATGGGGTACGGACGAAACGGACGGGCGCTGGCGCGCCGTGCCCGACCCTTCGATCTGGACATCGTGGTGTTTGATCCGTACATCAATGCGACCGACTACCCGGCGGACGAGCGGCCCGAGCTGGTGAGCCTGGAAGAGCTGCTGCGCAGCTCCGATCTGATCAGCGTCCACACGCCACTGACGGATGAGACCCGCCACATTTTGGGGGCGGAGCAGTTCAAGATGATGAAGCCAACGGCCTACGTGGTGAACACCGGGCGCGGACCGGTGATCGACGAGGCGGCCCTGGTGGAGGCGCTCGCCTCCGGCGAGCTCGCCGGGGCCGGGCTGGACGTCTACGAGATCGAACCGCTTCCGGCGGATCACGCGCTGTTCAGCCTTCCGAACGTGGTCCTGACGTCGCACGCGGCGTTCTATTCGGAGGGCTCGATCGAGGAGTTGCAGCGGCGCACCGCGCAGAACGTCGCCCTGGCGCTCCAGGGCAAGATCCCAACCAATGTGACGAATCGAGAGGTCCTGGAAAACACGTCGTTACAACCGCAGTGAACCGGTGAGGCGATGACGACGGAGACGCTGGAGCGTCTGCCCGAGGTCCAGTGGGCCAAGGTCTCGGGACCGGATGCCCTGCAGCCGCTGGATCGCAATTGGATCCGATATCTCCGGGTCGGGCTGCTGGCCGCGGCGGTGCTGATTGCGTGGCAGGTCCAGGCCTGGCAGGACGCGGGGTACTCGCGGGCGGCGGAACAAGCTGATCTGGTGCCGATCGCCAGCGCGACGCCCGGGGCGGCCGTGATCGTCGATGCGTCGGAGGCCGGTGGGCCGCCGGCGCCGACCCCGCCGGTACCGGTGGTGGTGATCTCGCCGACGCCGACTCCGACGCCCACGCCGGCGGTGACGCCTACGCCCACACCGACACCAGCGCCGCTGATCCACCGCGTACGGCCGGGCGACACGCTCTCGGAGATCGCGCAGTTCTACTCGGTGAGCCTCGAATCGCTGCAGTCGATCAACGGGATCGCCAACCCGAACGATCTTTTTGCGGGTCAGGAGCTGCGGCTTCCGCCGGACGCGGTGGTCCCGAAGGGTCCATCGACTCCGAGCTCGTACCTGGTGCAGAACGGCGACACGCTGAGCGCTATCGCGGTGCAGTTCGGTGTGAGCTTGCAGGACCTGCTGGACGAGAACGACCTGAGCAACCCCGACAACATCTTCGTCGGCCAGGAGCTGACGATTCCGTCCGGGACCACCTAGGCCCAAACGGTGGTAGGCACCGGATGCGGTCGGTAAACTGCGAGGCCGCCGGAATCGCGCACGGCGAGGGCCGTTCGGGTGTGCCGAGGCCCTGCCGCGCCACGCGCCGGGAGAACCGCAGGTTGATTCGCCGACCCGGCAGGCGCGCAGTTCACGCGCCGCCAATGACGCTGGAGGCTCGCGCCCATGGGTAACGTTGATGTACTCACGCCGACTGTGAACACCTGGGAGAAGATCGGCGGAGTGGCGGGCGGCACCATCAGCGCGATCGTGTCGTCGGGGAACGATCCAAGCGGGCGGCGTCTGTTCGTCGGTTCGATGTCGGGCGTATTCGTGTCGGACGACGACGGGGACTCCTGGCGCATCTCCAACAACAATCTGACCAGTCCGTACGTACAGGCCATGGCGGTTTCGCCCGACTACGGACGGGACAGCAACGTGTTTGCGGGGGTGGTGCAAGGCGGCGCGTTCAAATCGTTCGACGGCGGCGAGACCTGGAACAAGCTGTCGTTCTGGGGGGCCACGCCCAACATCGTGGCGGTGGCGCTATCGCCGTCCTATGCGACGGACCGGATCGCGTTCATCGGCAGCGACGGCGACGGGGTGTACCGAACAACCAACGGCGGGCGGAGTTGGAATCCCTCCAATATCGGGCTGTCGGGGCTTGCGATCCAATCGTTGGCGGTCTCGTCGAACTTCCGTCAGGACCAGACTGTGTTCGCAGGCGTCGTGGACGGCGGCGTGTGCCGCTCGACCGACGGTGGGCGGACGTGGACGCAGGTCGGCAAGAGCACGGTTGGCCGAGCGACGGTTCAGGCGCTGGCGACGGCGCCAGACTTTTCCACCAAACATGTCGTGGCCGCGGGAACCGAAGAGCACGGTCTGTGGATCTCGACCGATGGCGGTCGGCGCTGGACCCAGCCGGAAGTGGCGGGGGCGGAGTCCATCAACGCCGTCGCCATATCGCCGTCGTTTGACGAGGACCAGACGATCGCGGCCGGAACTGGAAGCGAAGGCTTGCTCGTCAGTCAAGACGAGGGGGCGACGTGGGAGGGCCGCGGCCTCGGCGCCGAGGCGAGCGCGGTGCTCAGCCTGGCGCTCACGCCGAACGGCGCGGGCCCGCCACGAATCTGGGCCGGCACGTTCGAGACCGGTCTGTATCGGTCAGACGATCTGGGTGCGACCTGGTCGTCGGCGAACAACGGAATCACCAGCCAGAGCTGGGTGACGATGGACCTGTCGCCGGGGTTCGCGTCGGATCGCACCATTTTCGCCGGCGGCGCCTCGACCGGCGCATATCGATCCACGGACGGCGGCGAGGCGTGGGAAGCGGTGAACGCCGAGATCGAGCAACGCGACGTGGCCGATATCGCGGTCTCGCCGAGCTTCGGCTCCGATCGGCTGGTGTTCGCCGCGACGCAGACGGGGCTGCTGCGATCGACGGATGCGGGCGCAAGCTGGGAGGAGGCGACGGACGGGTTTGACCTGGACGACGTTCGCGCGGTCGCCTGCTCGTCGTCGTTCGGCGAGGACCGAACCGTCTTCGCGGGCGGCGTGCTGGGGTTCATGTATCGCAGCGTCGACGGCGGTGCGTCGTGGACCCGGTTGGACTACGAGTTTGATGGCGAGACCGTGTCGGCCATCGAGGTGGGACCTGATTTTGCGAACGACCCGGCGATCTTCGTCGGCACCGTCGGCGAAGGTATCGCGGCGGTGCATCGGAGCTCGGACGGCGGGCAAACATTCGAGCGATTCGTGGAGCACGAGTCGACATCGCCGTGGATTTCGATCAGCGTTCCGGCATCGTTCGGCGCGGAAAACGCCCACTGGGTGTTCGCGACGGCGAGCCAGGTGTTCCGCCCGACCGAGCGGTTCCGCGAGGTCTGGGCAGGGTCCTATCCGGCATCGCGCATGTCGGCGGTCTTGTCCGTGACCGCGACGCCGACGTTCGGTGAGGACGAGACCTTGTTCACAGCGACCAGCCAGGGCGTGTTCCGCTCGTCGAACGGCGGCGCCGCCTGGGAAGAGATCAATTTCGGGCTCCAGAACCGCGCCGTCCTGAAGGTGGCCGTGTCGCCGACGTATGCGGACGACAAGACGGTGTACGCGCTGGCGCTAGGCGGCGAGATCTGGCGGTTTGTGGATGAGCCGGCGACTCGGACAATCGCGGAGCGCAAGCCGACCGACATCGTATAGCGGGCGCCTCCCGGCAGCGCCGCGCGGCCGATGAACGCCGCGGAACTGGAGGCAGCGCGAGCGGAGCACTTCCGCCAATCGCCGCATCTGGCGCTCCGGAGCAACGCCGCCGCCATCGATTTCATCGAGCAGATGGGGCTGCTGCTGCTGTTCCGGAGCGGGAAGCTGGCGCTGCCCAATCTGGCGGACGCATGTGTGGGCGGGCACTGGGAGTGGGGCGCCGATCCCACCGGCCTGTCGGCCTGGGAACTGAAGGAGACGATTCCCGCGTCGGGGCGGGCCTTCTACGCCCGGTTGATCGCGGGTCGGGGCACGTTCGTGCGCTGGTCGCTGGTACCCGCGTTGCTCGCCGCCTGGCAGCCGGAACGGCGGGCGCGCCGACTCGACGAGCTGGAGGACCTGGCACTCGGCGTCGTGACGCTGCACGGCCCCATCTCCACGCGGAACCTGCGCCGCGAGGTGCAGGCGGCGCTGCCGTGCGAGGGGCGCGAGGTGCGGGCCGCGATCGGGCGCCTGCAGGAGCGTCTCCTCATCACGGTCGCGGGCGGAACACTCGAAGGCTGGAGCATGCACGAGTGGGACTTGCTGACCCGACGCCTGCCCGGAGACGTTCAGACAGATGTCGCTCAGGACGAGGCGCGTCGTGAGCTGACGCGGGTGCTCGTGGACCTCGCGCTCGCGACCAAGCCGGGCTCGATCGCACGAATGCTCGGCTGGTCGGGCGCGACCACGCGCGGCGCGATCGAGGAACTCGCGGCGGACGGAGTAGTGCGAACCGACGTGGCGATCGACGGGCTGCCCGGACGGTTCGTTACATCGATGGCCGTGACGTGACCGGCCGACCCGGGCGTGAGTTACCGGCGATGCACGCGGGAGCTAGCCCACAATTGAGAAGAGCCAGGTGCCAAGGACGAGCGATAGCGCGGCCACGCCAAGAAGGACCGCGAGCGCCACTGGGCTGACCCGGCGAGGTGAACCTGTGCCGATCATCGGCATCCGATCAGACGGTGTACGGTCTTGCCCCGAACTGTAGACAGCGCGCCGCGGTCTCGCAATAGGCGCGGCGGCGCGGCACGCGGCACGAGCGCACGAACCGTTCGATGGCGGCGGGGCTGATCGCCCCGCCGTCCACTGGCCTTCGCGCCGGCGGCCTCGCGGGGATCATTTGCGCACCATTGTCGCCAGGCCCACACACGTCGATACATGGAGGA
This sequence comes from Chloroflexota bacterium, assembly GCA_965247475.1. GTDB lineage: Bacteria > Chloroflexota > UBA11872 > UBA11872 > UBA11872. The sequence continues at coordinate 207,667 of OZ252016.1, read as the reverse complement.
CTGTAGTAAGGGAGCGGGACGTGACCAAAGTCATGAAGTGGATCCGCGGCGTGATTGCGGCTCGGCGGAACGCAAAGACTGCCGGCCAGCAAGCTGTCGCGTCACGCCCTGGAACGGCGGTGCTGACCCCTGAGGACATTACGCGGATCGCGAAGGACATCAACCGTCCGCACGGGCGGGTGCTCGAAGAGTTGAAGAAGTACTAGAGCCCACCAGCTTCACCGCCGAGCAGCTCGAGCAGATCGTCCAAGCGACGCGCGAGGACCGACCGAACACCTTCGACGCGCCGGTCGTCTTTTCGAGCGCGCTCATCAATCGCGGCGGACTCGAGTCAGCCCTGAGTCTGCCTCGGCAGTCCTGGTACGACACGCTCCCGAAGTGCGCCGCCGCGATGTTCCGGTCGATCATCGCGAACCATCCGTTCTTCGACGGCAACAAGCGCATCGCGGTGATCGCGGTCAACCTGTTCGCGGATTTGAATGGCGCGGTGATAGACGCCGACTTCGAAGACCTGCTCGAATTCTCGTTGTCTGTGGCGAGTGGCGAACCGCGCCACCGACTTGGACCGCGTGACAGCGTGGTTCGATGACCACTGGTCGGAACGGCCAAGTGTCTGAACTCGAACCCAGGCTCGGCGGTCTCGGCATCGGCGGCGCCACGCTGGCATGCTGAAGCCGTATCTGGACCGGATTCTCGGGTCAGCTCTCGAGCGATCCCGACTAATGCTCGAGGAAGCGCGATTGGGAGCGCACACGCACCGCCGCCAGGTATTCCTCCACCGCTGTTACGGTCATGCCCCCTCAATCCGATTTCGGTAACCGGCCCTATGAGGCGCCACCCTCGCACTCGGTAACAATCTCGGTGAGGCTGATCGCCGCCTCTTTGGCCGCAAGGGCCTCTGATAAACTGGTGCGCCTAGAGGATGTGAACAGATTCACAAAGTCCCAAGGCAGGGCCCTGCGGCGTGGGCATGGTTCGCGCGGCCGCGCTCGCGCTGGAATTCGGCTTCATCGTCGGCGGCTTCGTCGTGGTGGGGCTGTTGGGCGGGCGCTGGTTGGATGAGCAGCTCCAAACCGAGCCGCTGTTCGTACTGCTGGGTCTCCTGCTCGCGTTGGGCAGCAGCTTCTACGTGTTCTATCTGATCGTGCGATTCCTCCACGGCGGGAAGGTGTAGCGGGTGTCGGAAACCGAGCACGCGCTGGAACCGGGAATCAGCGCGGCGGCCGAGGTGCTGTGGAACCTGGGTCCGATCCAACTCACGAACTCAATGTTGACGATGTGGATCACTATGGCCGCGTTGCTGGCCATCGCCTGGTTCGCAACCCGCCGCATCCGCGCCAACCCCGAGGCGGCGCTGATCCCGGCCGGTCTCCAGAACGTGGTGGAGGCGGGCGTGGAAGCGATCGAGGACCTAGTCACGTCGTCGGTGGGGCGGAAACACGCCGGCCGCCTGTTCGCGTTCGGCGCCACGTTCCTGGTCTTCATTACGTTCGCCAACTGGGTGAGTCTGCTGCCGGGCATCGGCACGATCTGGGTGCCGCGCGAGCTGGTTCACGGCGGCGAGCTGACGACGGTGGCGGTTCCACTATTCCGCCCGGCGACCGCCGACATCAACATGACGCTGGCGCTGGCGCTGACGGCGTTCCTGGTGATCCACGCTTCCGGGATCGCGGTGCACGGGCCGATTGGGCACGTGAAGGAAGTCTCGAAACTGGCGCTGCTCGCGCCGGTTTTCATCATCATCGAGCTATTCGTTATCGTGTCGCTGTCGTTCCGACTGTTCGGGAATCTCTTCGCGGGGGAGGTCCTGCTCAACGGGCCGATCCTGTTCGGATTCGCCCTGGGGCACATCCCGTTGATCGGAGCGATTTTTCTGGTGCTGGAGCTGTTGTTCGGTCTGATCCAGGGGGTCATCTTTTTCATGCTCAGCATGGTCTTCACCGGGGAAGCGGTGACGGAACCGGCTCACGACGAGCACTGAGCGCGCGGACAAGGAGTATCGATCTGTGGAAGAAGCACTAAACCTGGCGCCGATCGGGGCGGGATTGGCGATCGGGCTAGGGGCGATTGGGCCCGGCATTGGCATCGGGCTCGGCGTACAGGCGGCGATGAACGCGATCGGCCGGAATCCGGAAGCGGCGGGCGACATCCGTAACACGATGATCGTCGGCCTGGGACTCGCCGAGGCGATCGGGATCTACGCGTTCATCATCGGCATCTTGCTCGCATTCGGTGGCTAGGCGGCAGTCCATTCTGGACCTTCCGTCACGGATCGGCCGCGATGAGTGAACCGGCGCCGCTGGGGCTGAGCTTTCCGAACATCCTGTTCCAGCTGTTCAACTTCGTCGTCTTTCTGGGTGTGCTGTACTGGCTGCTGTTCGGGCCGATCCGGCGGATGCTCGAGCAGCGGCGGAAGCGGATCGCCGACAGCCTGCGAGCGGCCGAGGATCTGCGCGCGCAGGTCGAACAAGACCGGGCCGGGTACGAAGCGGAACTCGCGCAGGCGCGTTCGGAGGCGCAGCGGATTCGCGAGGAGGCCACCCGGACGGCGGAATCGGTGCGGGCGCGCGAGTTGGATCGCGCCCGCGAGGACGCGGACCGAGTTCGCTCCGACGCGGAGGCGGAGATCGAGCGCTCGCGCGCGCAGGCGGCGGAAGAGCTGCGCCAGCGCACGGCGGGTCTGGTCCTGGCGGCCACGGCACGCGTGCTGGACCGCTCAATCGACGACCCCGAGCACCGGCGGCTCGTGGACGAGGCCCTGCGCGATCTGCAGGCAAGCGGTCCTCGATGAGGGGGAGCGCTGGCAGCCGGCGGCGACGGGCGCGGGGATACGCACAGGCCATCGCCCGCGCCGCGCAGCGCGACGATGGCTGGGACGCGTGGGAGGCGGACCTGGAGATCGTCGGCGCGATCGCGAGTGACGAACGTATCCGCACGTTCCTCGAGTCCCCCGCGATCGCGCGCGAGGCCCGACTCGAGCTGCTCGATCGGGCGGCCGGCGAGCGACTGGGCGCGCGCGGCCGCGGCCTGCTGCAACTGCTGATCGACCGACGCGACCTCGCGCTGGCACGCGCGATCGGGCAGCTGTTTCTGCATGTGGCCGACGCCGAGCGCCGGCTGGATCGGGTGCAGGTGACGACCGCGGTCGAACTGCAGCCCGACGAGGCGACGGAGCTCGAGTCCGCCCTTGCCGAACCCGGGCGGACACTGCGACTGACGACAACTGTGGACCCAGCCGTCGTGGGCGGCGTGGTGATCCGCCGCGGTGACAACCTGCTGGATCTGAGCGTGCGGGCCAAGCTCCGGGCGCTGGCCGGCGCTGTGCGCTAGAGAGGCGAACGATACCTATGTCCATAAGCCCCGACGAGATCGCCGACGCGCTGCGAAGGGAAATCGAAGGGTTCGAGGGTGCGGCCGAGCAGGCAAACGTTGGGACCGTTCTGGAAGTCGCGGACGGAGTTGCGACGATCTCGGGCCTGTCGGAGGCGATGGCGGGAGAGCTGCTGGCGTTCCCCGACGGAATCGTGGGGATGGCGCTGAACCTGGAAGAAGACACGGCGGGGGCAGTGATCCTCGGCGACTACCTGCAAATCATGGAGGGCGACGAGGTTCGCACTACCGGTCGAGTAGCCGAAGTGCCGATCGGGCCCGAACTGCTCGGGCGAGTGGTCAACGCGCTCGGGCAGCCGGTTGACGGGAAAGGCCCGATCGACGCGAGCGCGACCGATGTGATCGAGAAAGTCGCGCCGGGCGTGTCGCTGCGGCAGGACGTGGACACACCGGTGCAGACGGGCCTCAAGGCGATTGACACGATGATTCCGATCGGGCGCGGCCAGCGTGAGCTGATCATCGGCGACCGCCAGATCGGCAAGACGGCGATCGCGATCGACACGATCATCAACCAGGTCGGCGGCGACCTGACATGCATCTACTGCGCAGTCGGCCAGAAGGAAGGCTCGGTCGCTCGGGAGGTCGCGACGCTGCAGGAGTACGGTGCGCTGGAACACACGATCGTGGTCGCGGCCACCGCCAGCGATCCGGCCGCGATGCAGTTTCTAGCGCCGTTCACCGCCTGCACGATGGGCGAGTACTTTCGCGACCGCGGCGAGCACGCGCTGGTGATCTACGACGATCTGACGAAACACGCGTGGGCCTACCGGCAGGTCTCGCTGGTGCTGCGGCGACCTCCGGGTCGTGAGGCGTACCCAGGCGACGTGTTCTACCTGCACTCGCGGCTGCTGGAGCGAGCGGCTCGGCTGCACGACGACCAGGGCGGCGGAACGCTGACGGCGCTGCCGATCATCGAGACGCAGGAGGGCGACGTCAGCACGTACATCCCCACCAACGTCATCTCGATCACGGACGGGCAGATATACCTCGACGCGGATCTGTTCAACGCGGGAACGCGTCCCGCGATCAGCCCCGGAACGTCGGTCTCGCGTGTCGGCGGCGACGCGCAGATTCGTGCCATGAAATCGGTGGCCGGCCAGCTGCGGCTGGATCTGGCGCAGTTCCGCGATGTCGCGGCGTTCGCGCAGTTTGCGTCGGAACTCGACGCGACGACCCGCGCCCAGCTCGAACTGGGTCAGCGGATGACCGAGCTGCTGAAGCAAGACCAATACGAACCGGTTCCGGTGGACGAGCAGGTAGCGGCGGTGTTCGCGGGAACCAACGGACTGCTGGACGCGGTTCCGGTCGCGGAGATCACACGGTTCGAGACTGAGCTGCGGGCATATCTGCGCGACTCGCGTCCCGAGATCCTGGAGACGATTCGGACGAGCCTCGAGATCAGCGACGAGACGGCCGACGCGCTGCGGGCGGCGATCGAAGACTTCACGGTGAACACGTTCACGGCGGCCTCCGCCGCCGGCGCCTAGCGGGCCGCTCGCGGCCTGACCGATGCCGAACCCACTGGAGCTCCGGCGGCGAATCCGGAGCGTCGACAACACGCGCCAGATAACGCGCGCCATGCAAATGGTTGCGGCGTCGCGGATGCGGCGCGCGCAGGAAGCGGTCGAGGCGGCGCGCCCTTACGCGGAGGAGATCTTGGCGATGGCGCGGCGGCTCAGCGAGGCGTCCGACCCCGGCGTAGTGCCGCCGCTCGCGCGGGCGCGACCGATCGAGCGAACGGCGTTTGTTGTGCTGACGACCAATCGGGGGCTGGCCGGGGCGCTGAACACCAACACGCTGCGAAGCGCGGCGGATCGGATCGAGACGGCCCAGTCGCACGCCGAGGTCTCGGTGATCGTGGTAGGGCGCAGGGGTGAGACGGCGCTGCGCCGGGGAGTCCCGATGCTGGCCGCCTTCACTGAGGTCCCGGACCGGCCGCGCGTGGTGGACATCCTGCCGATCGCGCGATTGGTGATCGACGGGTTCGAGAGCGGAGAGTTCGACGAGGTGGAGCTGATCTACCCACGGTTCGTGAACACGCTGACGCAGGCGCCGACGGCTGTCCGGTTGCTGCCAGTGGTGCTCCCGGAGGTCCAGGAGGACAGCCGCTCGACGCGGGACGTGATCTTCGAGCCGGCGCCGTCGACGGTGCTGAACTCGCTGCTTCCGCGGTTCGTCGAGACCGTGCTGTACCGTTCGATCCTGGAACTGACCGCCAGCGAGCACAGCGCGCGAATGGTGGCGATGCGCAACGCCACCGAGAACGCGTCGGATCTGATCGAATCGCTACGGCTGGTCTACAACAAGGAACGGCAACGCCGCATCACCAGCGAGATCATCGACATCTCGGCCGGCGCGAACGCGCTGGCGGAGCAATAGCAGTGGGAGAAGCTCGACATGGCTGACGGACGAGTGGTGCAGATCATCGGGGCAGTGGTGGATGTGGAGTTCGCACCCAACGAGCTGCCAGCCCTCTACAACGCGCTCGAAGTCGGCCAGTCCAACGGGGATCAGCGGACGGTGCTGGAGGTCGAGCAGCACATCGGTGATGGCCGGGTGCGCTGCGTCTCCATGCGACCCACGGAGGGTCTGCGGCGAGGCGCGGCCGTGAGCGACACGGGCGGCCCGATCACCATGCCGGTCGGCGAGCAGACCCTGGGCCGGGTCTTCGACGTGACCGGATTACCGGTCGACGGCGGCGAGCCGGTCGAGACCGAGCAGCGCTACCCGATCCACCGCGCCGCGCCCGCGTTCACCGATCAGACGACTAGTTCGGAGGTCTTCGCCACCGGGTTGAAGGTGATCGACCTGATCGCGCCGTTCACGCGCGGCGGCAAGGCGGGCGTCTTCGGCGGCGCCGGCGTGGGTAAGACCGTGATCATCATGGAGATGATCAACAACATCGCGACGCAGTACGGCGGCTACTCGGTGTTCTGCGGCGTGGGCGAGCGGACGCGTGAGGGCACGCAGCTGATCCGCGAGATGACCGAGGCGGGCGTGCTCGGCAACACCTGCATGGTGTTCGGGCAGATGAACGAGTCGCCCGGCGCCCGATTGCGCGTGGGACTGGCAGGGCTGGCGCTGGCGGAGTATTTCCGTGACGAGGAAGGGCGCGACCTGCTGCTGTTCATCGACAACATCTTCCGCTTCACGCAGGCGGGGTCGGAAGTCTCGGCGCTGCTGGGACGGATGCCATCGGCCGTGGGGTATCAGCCATCGTTGGGCACCGAGATGGGCGAACTGCAGGAACGCATCACCTCAACCACGAAGGGGTCGATCACGTCACTGGAAGCGATCTACGTGCCCGCCGACGACTACACGGACCCGGCGCCGGTGACGACGTTCGCGCATCTGGACGGGACGATCCGGCTGGAGCGATCGATCGCGGAGCGCGGGCTCTACCCGGCGGTGGATCCGCTGACGAGCACGTCGAAGATCCTGGATCCGCGCATTGTCGGCGAGCGGCACTATCGAGTGGCCCGCGGCGTTCAGCAGGTTCTGCAGCGGTACAAGGAGCTACAGGACATCATCGCGATCCTGGGGATCGAGGAGCTGTCCGAGGACGACCGGTTGACCGTGACCCGCGCGCGCAAGATCGAGCGCTTCCTGTCGCAGCCGATGAACGTGGCCGCGGCGTTCACGGGCCAGGCGGGCGTTATCGTGCCGACCGAGGAGACGATTCGGGGATTCGAGGAAATCCTCGACGGCAAGCACGACGCCGCGCCCGAGCAAGCGTTCTACATGGTGGGCACGATCGATGACGCGGCGGCAAAGGCGGAGAGGCTACAGCGCCAAAGCTGACGCCGCCAGCGTGCCGAATCACTTCTGATAGACTCGCCGGGATGGCTGGACTGTCACTCAAGGTCATCACGCCCGAGCGTGAAGCTCTGGATGTCGAGGATGTCGAGATCGTGGTCGCGCCCGGGATTGACGGGCAACTCGGCATCCTCCGCCGTCATGCGCCTCTGATTACCCAGCTCGAGCCGGGAACCCTGTACCTGCGCCACGGCGGCGAAGAGCGGTTTTTTTCGATCACAGGCGGGTTCCTCGAGGTCATGGACGATACGGTGACGGTGCTGGCCGACGCCTCCGAGCGCGCGGATGAGATTGATCTGGAGCGCGCCCAGCGCGCGCGCGAGGCGGCGCAGCGCGATCTCGAGTCGGCGCAAACGTCGCACAACGACATGCAGGTGATGCACGCCCGCCTCGCACTTCTGCGAGCCATGGCGCGGGTCGGCACGGCCGTGCGCGCGCGCTCTCGGTGAGGCGGGACGTGGCGACGGCCGCCGACACCGTTGCCGCAGGCACAGCCCCGCTGCGCGCGACGATCCTCGGGGGGCGCCGGCTGCGGGGCACTTTCCGGGTCCCGGGCGCCAAGAACGCGGTGCTGCCGATGATGGCGGCCTGCCTGCTGACCGATGAGACCTGCGTGATCGAGAACGTCCCGGTGATCACGGACGTGCTGCTCATGGCGGAATTGCTGCGGCGCGTGGGCGCGGACGTCGAATTCGATGTCGACAATCAGATCCTCGCGATCACGGCCGCGGACGTGCACACGACCGGGGCCGACTCCGATCTGGTTTCGAAGATGCGGGCCTCGTTCCAGGTGACGGGGCCGCTGCTGGCTCGATTCGGGCGATTCGATTGCGCCGCGCCGGGCGGGTGCCAGTTGGGCACGCGGCCGGTCCAGGTGGACATCGAGGGCTTTCAGCGGATGGGGGCGGACATCGCGTTCGGCAGGGGCATCTATCACGCCCAGGCGGATGCGCTCTACGGATGCCGGATCTATCTCGACTATCCAAGCCACACAGGCACGCAGAACTTGATCATGGCGGCAGCGCTGGCCAACGGGTACACGACGATTGCGCACGCCTCGCGAGAACCGGAGGTGATCGCGCTGGTCCAGTTCCTGCGCGGGATGGGCGCGGAGATCACCGGCGAGGGAACCAGTGAGATCGGCGTGCAGGGACGACCGCGCCTGTACGGGACGGCCGCGCGCGCGATGCCGGATCGGATCGTTGGCGGCACGATGGCGGTGGCGGCCGCGCTCACCGAGGGCGACGTGGAGCTGACCGGCGTTCGGCCGGCGCACCTCGAGCCGGTTCTGGTCAAGCTGCGGGCCACGGGCGTGACGGTGGAGGAGACGAATCGATCGGTGCGCGTGATCGGCACGTCGGTGCTAAGCGCGACCGAGGTGCAGTGCATGCCGTTCCCGGGATTTCCGACGGACATCCAATCGCCGATCGGGGTTCTGCTCACACAAGCTCACGGGGTCAGCCGGATCATCGAGCGGGTCTACGACGGAAACATGGGGTACACCGACCATCTGCGACGAATGGGCGCCACGATCGAGACCGGACGGTTCCGCGCCGAGATTCGAGGGCCGACCAGGCTGACCGGAACGCATGTGCGCCTGTGGGAGGACATCCGCGCAGGCGCCGCGCTCACACTGGCGGGCCTGGTAGCCGAGGGGCCGACGGTGCTGGACGGCATCGAGGTGGTCCAGCGCGGCTACCAAGACCTGCCGGCGGACCTCCAGGCGCTGGGAGCGCAAATCTCGACGGAGCCAGTGGACGCCGACAACGGTCGCGGCACGACCGCGTAAGTGTATCGATCGGTCTCGTCGCAGCGCCTCGGCATCGACCTAGGCACTGTGAATGTCCTCGTCTACAAGGCGGGCGAGGGCGTGGTGATCAACGAGCCCTCGGTGGTCGCGGTGTCGGTGAGCGATCGGCGAATCCAAGCGATCGGCCACGCCGCGCGCGAGATGGTGGGCCGAACGCCCGGCAGCTTGCGAATCATGCGCCCGATGCGGGACGGGGTGATCGCCGACTACTTAGTGACCGAGGCGATGCTGCGCTACTTCATCGAGCGGTCGTGCGGGCGTTTCCGGCTGTTCCGGCCCGAGATCATGGTGGCGGTGCCGACCGGCGTGACGACCGTCGAGCAGCGGGCGGTGATCGACGCGGCGATCGCGGCCGGATCGAAGCGGGTCCACCTGATCCCGGAGCCGCTGGCGGCGGCCATCGGTGCGAAGGTTCCCATCTCGGCGCCCTCGGGCAGCATGGTCGTCAACCTCGGCGGGGGCACGACCGAGATCGCCGTGATCTCGCTGAACGACATCGTGGTGGACTGCTCGGCCTCACTGCGGGTGGGCGGGAACCGAATCGACGATGCGATCCGGACGTACGTGAAGCGCAAGTACAACCTGATGATCGGCGATCGCTCGGCCGAAGAGATCAAGATCAAGATCGGCAGCGCGACCGTGCTCGAGCCGGCCGAGACGACGGAGGTGCGCGGGCGCGATCAGGTCCAGGGGCTGCCGCGCAGCGTGACGATCACGTCCGATGAGATCAACGAGGCGATGAGCGAGCCGGTGGATCAGGTCGTGCGCGGCGTTCGGATGGTGCTGGAGTCCACGCCGCCCGAGCTGGCGGCCGACATCATCGACAAGGGTCTGATAATGACCGGCGGGACCGCGCTGCTGCGTAACCTCGACAAGCTGCTGGCGAGGGAGACGGGCGTGGCCGTGCACGTTGCAGACGATCCACTGATGTGCGTGGCGGTCGGAACCGGGATCGCGCTGGAGCACTTGGATGTGCTGCAGAAGATCCTCATCTCGACCCCGTAGCGGCCGGGCCGACGACGAGGGCGCGACCGGCACCGCGACCTCCGCCGGTGAGGGTCCAAATCAGTAAAGCGGGGGCGGTCCGGCGCCACTAATGGCTCGCCGCGAGACTCTCCCGCGAAACCGGCGATGCGCGGACCGCAAGCTACGGGCGACAGTGTCCGTTCGCCGAGTCGAAGAACTCCTGGCGGGTGGCCAGGTTGTCGCGGAAGGGGCCACGCGTGACCGTCGTGACCATACGGCTTCCCGGCTTCTTGACGCCCCGCATCGTCATGCAGAGGTGCTCGGCCTCGAGCATGACCGCCACACCGACAGGATCGATCACGCGCTCGATGGCGTCGGCGATCTCACACGCGAGACTCTCCTGCACCTGCAGCCGACGGGCCAGATGCTCGACGACGCGGGCCAGCTTGCTGAGGCCCACGATCCGCTCGTTGGGGATGTAGCCGACGGTGGCCGTGCCAAAAAACGGCAGGATGTGGTGCTCGCACATCGAGTAGAAGGGGATGTCACGGAGAACGATCATTTCGTCGTGGCCGTGCTCGAAGGTGACGCCGAGATGGTGGTCGGGGTCACCGTCGAAGCCCGACAGCAATTCCTCGTACATGCGTGCGACCCGGTCGGGCGTATCGCGCAGGCCGTCGCGATCGGGATCTTCGCCAACCGCCGCCAGCAGCTCACGAATCGCGCCGACGACTCGCTGATGGTCGAAGCCCTCGCCTCCGTTGGGCGAGAAGTCGGGCGGGGGCGCGGACCGGGCGCCCGGGTCTCGTGGCCTTGCCGACGGCATGGGGACGCCTCCCTCCACCTGTCCAGCGCCACCCACTAGGTCACCAAGTCGAGCGCATCCACGCGCTCGACGCACGCGATATCGTCTGGATCGTCACCCAGCGGGGTATCGAACCAGGCGCTCAAGATCTCGTCGGCGAGCGGCTCGGTCGTGAGGCGCAAGCTCAACGCCAGGACGTTGGCGCGATTCCAGAGCCGCGCGCCGCGCGCGGTCTCAGCGTCGGCGCACAGCGCGGCCCGAACGTTCGGCAGCTTGTTCGCGGCCATGCTGACGCCCGTGCCGGTCCAGCAGAACACGACACCCTCGTCCGCATTGCCGGAACGCACAGCGCCGCCGACGGCGGCGCCGACCTCCGGCCACTGGTCCGGGACCCCGGCCAGCGGACCGATCGGCTGCAGCTCGTGCCCGCGCCGCCGAAGCTCGGCGACCACATGATCAGTGAGCGCCGTCCGCTCGTCACTACCGACGGCGATTCTCACGGCACTCTTGGGATTGAATTCGCATCACCCGAGAGTATATGTGCGCGCTCCGTAGGGAACCGTACGCCGGACAACCGCCGTACGCGCGGCGGCCGAAATCGAGCTCAGCCGCCGCGTACACGATCGATTGTGACGGCCGCCTCACGTAGGATCGACCCGGCGATCGCGACGCCCGGCTTTGCGATGCGCACGCGCGCGCGCGCGACGGCATCGGAGTCGTCGAGGATGCGGATCGCGATCCGATCGCCCAGGGTTTCGAGCAGGTTGGCCGGCTCGCCGTGCATCACGCTCTCCACGAGCTTGTAGACGCGGCTGTAGTTGACGGTGTCGCGGAGCGTGTCGGACGCGCCGGCCGCGGCCAGATCCGCCCACAGATCGACATCCACGACGAAGCGCTGCCCGAGCGTGCGCTCCTCGGGGCGCGCTCCGTGATACGCGAAGAAGACCATGCCGGCAAGGCTGATCCGATCACGCGCCATGCGACGTGCCCTCAGCCCGAGCGCGGACGACATGGTAGAGCACGATGCCGCCCGCGACAGCGACGTTGAGCGATCCAACGGCGCCGTGCATGGGGACACGGACGACCGTGTCGCAGATATCGCGGGTGCGCGGCCGGAGTCCCTCCGCCTCGTTCCCGACGACCAGACAGCAGGGCCGGCGATAGTCGGGCCGGTCGAAGATCGTCGAGCCGTCGGCCTCGAGCCCGACGATCAAGACTCCGAGCGACTTCAGTCGGTCGAGCGCGCGAGCCAGATTGGTGACAGGGACAATCGGGACCCGCAGACTCGCGCCGGCGGACGCGCGCGCCAAACCTCCAGTGAGCGCGGCGGAGCGTCGCGTGGGCACGACCAGGCCCGCGCCGCCGACCGCCTCCAAGGTTCGGGCCAGCGATCCGAGATTGCCGACGTCCTGAACGCGGTCGGCCGCCAGCATGAGCGGCGGTCGGGCGAGGTGAGCGTCGTCTCGCAACAGGGCGTCGAGGCTCGGGCGCTGCGGACCATCGAGCACGGCGGCGACTCCCTGGTGGTTACCGCCGAAGGCCAAGGCGTCGATTTCGGCGCGATCCACGTACGCCACCGGCACGCTGGCCGCGGCGGCCTGCTCACGGGTGGACCGGGCGGACTGCGCCGAGCCGCGCGCGATGAGAATGCGACGAATCGGACGTGACGCGGACAATGCTTCGGCGACCGGACGCCGTCCCCACACGGCGGGAACGTCGGCCGGGCCGACTATTGACGGCGCCAGGTCGTGCCGGTCGTCGTGTCCTCGAGGACGACGCCCAGACCGGCGAGCCCCGCGCGAATCTGATCGGCGAGATGCCATTGGCCTGCCTCGCGAAGTTCGCCGCGAATCTGAACGAGGAGATCGATGCAGGCCCCCGCATCCTGGTCCACCGCGTCGGGTTCGACAAGCTGGATGCCGACCACGCCCAGCAGATCCTTCACCGTCTGCTGGGCCGCGGCGACGGCGTCCGGCGAGGCCGAACGCGCCGATCGATTGATCTCGCGTCCGAGGTCGAACACGGCTCCGATGGCGCGCGGCGCGTTGAAGTCATCGTCCATCGCGGCCTCGAACGCCGCGCTCGCGGCGCGGGCGCGGGCGTCGAGATTCACGTCGGCATCGGACGGCGCGGTTCCGCCGCCGGTCGCGCGGAGTACGGCCAGCAGGCGGTCATGGGCCGCGACCGACTGGCGGACGCCGTCACGCGAGAAGTGCAGCGGTGTGCGGTAGTGGACGGAGAGCAGATGGAGCCTGACCACATCAGGCGGAAACTCCTCGAGCAGCGCCTCGACGGTGGTGAAGTTGTCGAGCGAATGCGACATCTTCTCGCCGGTGGCGAGCATGAGCCCCGTGTGGATCCAGTGGCTCACGAATGGGTCGCGACCGGTGGCCGCCAGCGCCTGCGCGATCTCATTCTCGTGGTGCGGAAAGATGAGATCCGACCCGCCGCCGTGAATGTCGATCTGGTCGCCAAGGCTGGTCCGGATCATGGTCGAGCACTCGATGTGCCAGCCCGGCCGGCCCGGGCCCCAGGGGCTGTCCCAGAAGATCTCGCCTTCCGCGTGGCGTTTCCAGAGGGCGAAGTCGCGAGGATCGCGCTTCTCCGGGTCTACTTCAATGCGGGCGCCGGGCTCGACATCAGCTTCCATGCGGCCGGACAGGCGGCCGTAGGGCGGAAAGGACTCGACGGAGAAGTAGACGCCCTGCGAGGTCTGGTATGCGTGCCCGCGCTCGATGAGGTCGGCGATGGCGGCGACGATGGCGTCAATGCTGTCGGACACGGTGGGGAACGCATGGGCGCGGAGCACATGCAGCCGGTCCATGACGTCGAAGTACGCAGCGGTGAACTCGCGGGCGTAGTCGAGCGGCTCACGACCGGCCGCGCGCGAGCGCTCGATGATCTTGTCATCGATGTCCGTGAAGTTCTGAATATGTTGGACCGAGAAGCCGCGGTGCTCGAGATAGCGCCGGATGACATCCAGCTGCACGAACATGAACGCGTGCCCGACGTGGGGCTTGTCCTTGGGCGTCATGCCGCAGACGTACATGGTGACCGGGTCGCCCAGCGGCTCGAACGGCCGCTTGGACCCCGTGTCGGTGCTGGAGATCTGTAACGTCACGATGTCCCGGCGACGGGCGGCGGCGAGCGGCGGATTCTACCCGCGCCCTGAATCGGACCCGGCGGCCATCAGGAGCGCGACGGCGTGACAGGCGACGGCGTCGCCCGCCCCGATGGCGTCCTGCCCCTCGTTCGTCTTGGCCTTGACGCTCACGCACGCGACATCGATGCCGAGGGCGTCCGCGAGGTTTCGCTGCATGTCGCCGAAATACGGAGCGAGCTTGGGCGATTCGAGGATCACGGACGCGTCGACGTTGAGGACCTCCCAGCCCGCGGCATGAACCACCCGCGCGGCTTCGGTGACGAACTCGCGGCTGTCCGCGCCGGCGTAGCGCGGATCGGTATCGGGAAACAGCCGGCCAATGTCGCCGGCGGCGGCGGCGCCGACCAACGCGTCAACCACGGCGTGCATGAGCACATCGCCGTCGGAATGCCCCACGGCGCCGCGATCTGACGGCACCAGGACACCGCCGATCCTGAGCGGCGGCCCGGGCTCGAGGCGATGCAGGTCGTAGCCATAGCCGACGCGCATCTGAGCAGGACTCATACTCACGACCGTCGTGGCGCGGTCATCGGGACATGCCAGGCGCTACCAATAGTCCTCAGTGATTACCTGCGCCTCACGACCACCGACGACATAGTTCTCGTTCTCCAAGAGGTCCTTGGCATCGGAGATCATGCCCGGGTTGCCACAGAGGTAGACGGCGCTCCCGGCCTGGGTAAGGCGCTGCTCAAACGCGTCGGCAGCATACGGCGGAATCCAAGGATCCACGCGGCCGCTCTTGGGAAGTCCGTAGCGCAGCCGCACGAGGTCGTTCGCGCGCCCGCGAGCCGAGACCTCCGTGTATTCATCGTCCTGCTCGGGACGGCTGACGGCCGGGACGTAGAGCAGGCCGAACCGTTCGTCGGCCGCCATCCGCTCGAGTTCCTCGCGATACCCAAGCTGATTGCTGTAGGAGACGGCGTGCAGGATCGTGAGCCGCCGGTCGACCTGGCCCGATTCCTTGTACTGACGCCAGAACGTGCGCGCCATCGAGACGAACGGCGCCAGGCCGGTACCGGTCGCGACGCATACGAGGTCCCGCTGCGGGGTGCGCGACGGGACGAAGCGACCCGCCGGCCGCGTCATGTGCAGAATCTCGTCGCCGGGGCGGTGCGACCACAAGGTGCCGGTGAACGTGCCCGTGCGCTCGCTGCCCTCGGGCAACTCGTCGCGGACGAGGATGACGTAGAACTCCAGGTGGTCACGATCCAGTGGGGTGGACGCGATCGACATCTGGCGGGGACGCGGGTCCTCGTCGGGCTGATCGCGGAACGCGAGCTGCAGATACTGCCCAGTCTCGAACTCGAAGAAGTCGCCGCCGTCAGGCTTGACGATCGTGAAGACGGCGAGGTCCGGATCGGACGCCACCTGCCAGTCGGCGATGCGCGCGACCTCCATTCGATCGCGAATGTCGCGGCGCGGCGGCGCCGGTACGGGGCGCGCGCCCGGGTTGGATTCGGTCATGGATGTACGCGAGTCCCGGCTGCGCAACAACGCTTCGGCTGAAGTTTCTCACAACGCGTGGGCGTGCCCGGCGGCGGGCTCAGACCGGCATCCGCCGGCCGCGACGCGCGGTGGCGAGCCGCTCGGCGCGCTCGAGATCGGCCACAGTCGTGATCTTGAAGTTGTCGTGGTCCGACTGGAACACGAACGTGGGCACGCCGTCGGCTTCCAGGATCGATGCGTCGTCGGTGAACCGGTCCAGCCCGTCGCGGTGATTCCAATGGGCGCGCAGAAGATCGGTGTAGCCCGCGAGCTGCGGCGTGTGCGCGAGCCAGACGCGCGCGCGGGGGGGAGTGTCGACAATGGCCGCGTCCTCCGCGACGAGCTTGACCGTGTCGCGCGAGCGCACCGCCGCCACCGCGGCGCCGCGCTCGCGGACGTGAACCACGCCGCGCTCGATCAATGTGGGGGTCGCAAAGGGACGCGCACCGTCATGTACGGCCACGAAGCTGGGCGCGTCGGATTCCAGCCATTCGAGCGCGGCGAGGACCGAATGCTGGCGGGTTGCGCCGCCTTTGATGACCCCGCCGACTTTCGAGAGCCGCGCCGATTCGAGCGCCGCCTGGATGCCGTCGCGATTCTCATCCGACGAGGTGACGATCACACGACGAATCGACGGGGCCGCCTCGAAGGCCCGCAGGCTCCAGACGATCACCGGCTGGCCGCCGAGCGGCGCCAGCATCTTGTCGCGGCCATCCATGCGGGCGCTGCCGCCAGCGCCAAGGACGATCGCGTCCACGTCGGCGGCGGTCATGGCAGCGCAGCGTCGAGCGCCTGCCGGATGTCGGCGGCTTCGATGATCCCATCGACGCCGTTGCCCGACCGCCCACCGGCCGGCACGAGGCAGCGATCGAACCCGAGCCGGTGCGCCTCACGCACCCGCTGGCCGATCGACGGAACCGACCGCAACTCGCCGGACAGGCCGAGCTCGCCGACCGCCGCGACGTCCGGATCCGGCGCAATGCCCCGGTGGCTGGAAGCGACCGCGAGCGCCACGGGGAGGTCCACAGCGGGCTCGCGGATACGGAGGCCGCCGACCACGTTCAAATAGACATCGTGCGCCGACAGCGAGATGCCGGCCCGGCGTCCGAGCACGGCGAGCAGCATGTTCAGGCGATTGAGGTCATAGCCGGTGGCCAGCCGTCGGGGGAGCGAGTAGGCGGTTGGCGCCACGAGGGCCTGAATCTCGACCAGCAACGGGCGAGTGCCCTCCATCGGGACCGCTACCGACGAACCGGGCGCCGCCGCGTCCCGCTCGGCGAGAAACATGGCCGATGGGTTGGAGACCTCGTGGAGCCCATCGGCCCGCATCTCGAACACGGCCACCTCGAACGTCGGGCCGAACCGGTTCTTGACCGAGCGAAGCAGACGGTGGCTGTGGAACTCGTCGCCCTCCAGGTAGAGCACGGTGTCCACCATGTGCTCCAACGTGCGCGGGCCGGCGACGGTGCCCTCCTTGGTGACGTGCCCGACCAGGAATACCGGCGTGCCGCTGGCCTTGGCGAAGTGCAGCAGCCGCAGCGCCGTCTCGCGCACCTGGCTGACCGTTCCGGGCGCCGAGTCCAGGGAGTCGGTCCGGACGGTCTGAATGGAATCCACGACGATCAACCCGGCGCGGAGTCGCCGGGCCTCGGCGAGCGCGCCGTCGACGCCGGTCTCGGGATAGATGTGCAGCTCGCGGTCGGCCACGCTCAAGCGCTGCGCGCGCATGCGAATCTGGGTGGGCGATTCCTCGGCGCCAACATACAGGCACGGGGCATCGGTCCGCGCCATGTCGGCGGCGGCGCGCAGGGCGAGCGTGGACTTGCCGACGCCCGGGTCGCCGCCAATCAGGACAACCGCTCCAGGGACCAGTCCACCGCCCAGCACCCGGTCGAACTCGGCCATGCCGGTCGTCAGCCGTCTGGCGGAGTCGTCGGGAATCTCGGCGAGACGAACGGCGGTGACTTCTGGATTGGCCGCTCTGGGCGCGGCGGGTCCCAGGTTCAGCTGGCCGATGGTGTTCCACTCGCCGCAGACGTCACAGCGACCGGACCACTGGGCGTGCTCGGCGCCGCAGGCGTCGCAGACGAAGGTCCGGCGGGACTTGGCCATGCGCGTGGTCGATCGGGTCACGGGTGCGGCGTCATGGTACGCGCGCGGGGCGGCGTGTCTCGCGTGGGCACGGCCTTCCCCGGTTCGGTGGCCGTGAGGTTCCTCGGCTCCGCCTCGGAATGACAGGCGGGGTGTGCCTCGGAACGACATGAGGCGCGCCTGGGTCCGCGCGGGAGCGCGTGGCGAGCGAGCTAGACGGTGGCGGGCGACTTTGACGAAATGGAGATCTCGCCGTCGTCGCGGTCGACCAGGACCTTGCTACCTGGCTCGAAGGCGCCGCTGAGCAAGTCCTCGGCCAAGCGATCCTCGACGAGGTTCTGGATCACGCGGCGCAGCGGTCGCGCGCCGAAGTCGGGGTCGTGCCCCTGCTCGGCCAGCAGGGCTTTGGCGGATTCGGTGACTTCGAGCTCGAGTTCGTGCTCGCTGAGCTGCAGCCGAACGCGGGCGAGCTCCAGGTCGACGATCCGCAGCACGTCGGCGAGGGTGAGCGAGTGGAATACGACCGTGGAGTCCACGCGGTTCAGGAACTCGGGCCGGAAGACTTTCTTGAGCTCGGTGAGGACTTTCGAGCGCATGCCGCGATAGTAGGCTTCCTCCGACGCGTCCGAGTCGTCCCGCCTGAATCCGAGCGAGGCGTTCCGCTTGATGTGCTGCGCGCCGACGTTGGAGGTCATGATGATGATCGTGTTGCGGAAGTCGACGGCCCGCCCCTTGGCGTCGGTGAGGCGGCCGTCATCCATGAGCTGCAGCAAGATGTTGAAGACCTCGGGATGGGCCTTCTCGATCTCGTCGAGCAGAATGACGGCGTAGGAGCGGCGGCGAACGGCCTCGGTGAGCTGGCCGCCTTCCTCATAGCCAACGTACCCGGGGGGAGCGCCGACGAGCCGGGATACGGCGTGGCGCTCCATGTACTCCGACATGTCGATGCGGATCAGCGAGTCTTCCCTGCCGAACATGAAGTCGGACAGGGCGCGCGCGAGCAGCGTCTTCCCGACGCCGGTGGGCCCGAGGAACATGAACGCGCCGATGGGCCGCTGCGGGTCCTTGAGGCCGGCGCGCGCACGGCGGACAGCCTTGGACACCATCTCGATGGCATCGGTCTGGCTGACGATGCGCTTGGCCAGCGCCTCTTCCATGTGGAGCAGACGCTCGGACTCCTCCTCACGAATGCGCATGACGGGGATGCCGGTCCACATGGAGACGACCTGGCTCACATCGTCCTCGCCGACGCTGGGCCAGTCGCCGGACTGGCGAGCGGACCACGCATCACGGGCCTCGTTCAGCTCGATGCGCGCCTGTTGCTCGCGCTGGCGGAGCTCATTGGCGTTCTCGAAACGCTGCGCATCGATCGCCCGGGCCTTGTCGCGTGCGACTTTCTCGAGGTCGGCCTGGATCTCGCGGATCTCCTTGGGCACGGTGCCGTGCCGGATCTTGACCTTGGCGGAGGCCTCGTCCATGACGTCGATGGCCTTGTCCGGGAGGAACCGATCGGTGACGTACCGGCCGGCCAGCTCGGCCGCGGCCTTGATGGCCTCGTCGAGGATCTTGACCTTGTGGTGGTCCTCGTAGCGTGAGCGGACGCCTTTGAGGATCTCGATCGACTCATCGATGGTTGATTCGCGGACGTTGACCGGCTGGAAGCGGCGCTCGAGTGCGGCGTCGCGCTCGACGTACTTGCGGTATTCGTCCAGCGTGGTGGCGCCGATGACCTGCAGCTCGCCGCGGGCCAGTGAGGGCTTGAGGATGTTCGCGGCGTCAACCGCGCCTTCGGCGGCGCCGGCGCCCACCACGGTGTGCAACTCGTCGATGAACAGGACGCAGTCCGCGGCGGACTTGATTTCGTCGATCACCTTCTTGAGCCGCTCTTCGAACTCGCCGCGGTACTTGGTGCCCGCGACCAGCGCGCCCATGTCGAGCGTGAGCAGACGACGATCGCGCAAGGACTCGGGCACGTCGCCGACGACGATGCGCTGTGCGAGGCCTTCGACAATGGCCGTCTTGCCGACGCCGGGATCGCCGATCAGGGCCGGGTTGTTCTTGGTCCGGCGGCTGAGGATTTGAATGACGCGCTCAACCTCGTCATGCCGGCCGACAACCGGATCGAGCTTGTCGGCGCGGGCGGCGGCTGTAAGGTCGATGCCCATCTGATCGACGACGGGCGTCTTGGTAGATCGCTTGGGGGCCTCGGACGACCGCTCGCCCTGGCCCTGGCTGACCACCTGCACGACCTGCGCGCGGACCTTCTCGAGGTTGACGCCGAGGCTCTCGAGCACTCCGGCCGCGATGCCTTCGCCCTCACGCACAAGTCCGAGCAGCAGGTGCTCGGTGCCGATGTAGTTATGACCAAGCCGGCGCGCCTCTTCGATGGAAAGCTCGATGACGCGCTTGGCGCGCGGGGTGAGGCTGATCTCGCCGACCACCATCCGCTCACCGCGGCCGATGATGAACTCGACGGCGCTGCGGACCTTGTTCAGCTCGACGCCGAGATTCGTCAGCACCTGCGCGGCGATGCCCTCGCCTTCGCGGACGAGGCCCAGCAGCAGGTGCTCGGTCCCGATGTAGTTGTGGTTGAACCGCGTGGCCTCGTCCTGCGCATAGACGAGGACCTTCTTGGCCCGCTCCGTGAACTTATCGAGTCGATCGTTCACCGAACATCCCCCAGGGCACCGTCACCGCTATCGCTCTGACCGCTCCTCCGCCCCCATCTTCGCATCATCGGCGAGAGTTTCTTTGGCGGCGCCCTACGAACTTGCCCTCGCTTCGCCCTCATTCTTGGCTTCGTCAGGTTCGGCGTCGTCGGGCTCGGCCTCGGCCTCGGGTTCGGGCTCGGGCTCGGGCTCGGGTTCGGCCTCGGGCTCGGGCTCGGGTTCGGGCTCGGGTTCGGGCTCGGGCTCGGGTTCGGGTTCGGGCTCGGGTTCGGGCTCGGGTTCGGCCTCGGGCTCGGGCTCGGGCTCGGGCTCGGGAGATTCGACGAACTCGTCCGCCGGACCCTCGGCGACGGCGGCCAGCGCACCCTGGGCCTCGAACGCATCGTCGAGCGGCGCGTCGATATCCACCGGCGCCAGGCGTATGCGGCGGCGGCTCGGGTCGATGCTGAGGATCTGGAACTTACCGGTCTGGTCTTCGTTGAGCGAGTCGAGCGCGGTGTCGCCAAGATCGGAGGCGTGCGCGAGGCCTTCGATGCCGTCCTCGAGGCGAACGAATGCGCCGAACGGCGCGAGCTTGGTGACCTCACCCTCGACGACCTGGTTGACGGCGTAGCGCTCCTCGAGCGCGGCCCATGGATCCTTCTGGGCACGCCTGAGGCTGAGGGCGATCTTCTTCTCCTCGCGGTCGAGCGAGAGGACGTAGACATCCACGTCCTGACCGGGTGACAGGACATCGTCGGGGCTCTCGACACGGCTCCACGAGAGCTCCGAGATGTGCGCGAGGCCGTCGGCGCCGCCGAGATCGATAAAGGCGCCGAAGCTGCAGATGTTGCTCACGACACCCGTGCGAACCTGACCGACCTGCAACTCCTCGAGCAGGACCTCGCGGCGCTGCGCGCGCATCTCACGCTGGGCCACGCGCTCGGAGAGAATGAGGCGATTGCGTCGCCGGTCGAGCTCGATGATCTTGACGTTGATCTTGGTTTCGATGAGTTCTTCCAGCTTCGCGTTGAGTTGTTCCTCGGTCTCGTCGCCCGGGCCACGCCGCAGGCTGGTGAGCTGGGAGAGCGGCACGAATCCGCGCGGACCGACATCGACGAGCACCCCACCCTTGTTGTACTCGAGCACGGTGGCTTCAATGATCGTGCCGTTGTCGAAGAGGTCCTGGGTGACACGCCAGACCTTCTCTTGGACAGCGCGTCGGATGGACAGCACCGCCGGACCGTCGCCCTCGGGCTGCACGACGTAGACGAGGGCTGTGTCGCCGACGGCGTGGTCGGGACGCGGTTCCTCGGATCGGGTGTCCCAGAGCTCGCGCTCCGGCACGACGCCTTCAGCCTTGAGCCCGATGTCAACGAGCAACTCGTCGGGATCGACACCGACCACGACGCCTTCGATGACATCTCCGCGCACGATCGACTTGAGCATCGCTCCCTCGATCTCGAGAAGCTGCTCCATCGTCTCCATCTCCGAGGGCGGAGGGGCCTCGACGACGGCAGTGGCGCCACTCGCGGTCGAAGCGTCGTCGGCCGAGGTCACACGTAGATCCTTCGTTGGTCGGGTAGGACAGAGATTCCCAGGAAGGGGGTCGATTATAGCAACGGGGCCATCCGAACCGAGGGCGTGCGGAGCTCCGAGCTAGGGCATCACCATGCCGCCGTCGTAGCTGATGTTCTGTCCGGTCATGTAGTCGGCGTCATCGGAGAGGAGGTAGGCCACGATGTTGGCGACATCCTCCGGCCGCTCGAGGCGGCGCAGCGGGATCAGCTGGGGCGCTCCCGCCAGCAGCTCGCCGGGCTCGAGACCGAGCAGGCGTCCACGCTCGCGGTCAATCTGTCTCCACATCTCGGTGTCCACGACGCCCGGGCTCACGGCGTTGACGCGGACGCCGAGCGGGCCCAGCTCAAATGCCACGTTCCGGACCAGCCCGTGGATGGCGGATTTGGTGACGGCGTAGGCGCTCACCGTGTCGGAGGGCCGACGGCTCGAGGCCGACGCGAGCGCGACGATGCTGCCGGCGCCACGGTCGGCCATCCGGCGGGCGACCGCCTGCACGAAGTTGACCGTGCCGTGCACGTTGATGTCGACGATGCGCCGCCACGACTCCTCGCTCATATCGAGGAAGTGCTCGTTGTGAACGATCCCGGCGTTTGCCACGGCGCCGGTGAGCCCTCCGAGTTCGGTGTCAACGCGATTGACCCACCGCTCCACGCCGGTGCGGTCGGTGATGTCGATGCGCTCGGCGGTGGCGTGTCCGCCGGCGTCGGCGATCTCGGCGGCGACGACGTCGGCCGCATCACCATCAATGTCGCTAAGGGCGACGGACCAGCCGTCGCGTGCCGTTCGCAGGGCGATTGCGCGACCGATCCCACGACCGGCGCCGGTGATCGCAAGCGCGCGTGCCATGGACGCGACTCCGCAACGGACGACCGGTGGTCACCATGCCAGACATGGCAGGGCGGCGCACGCGGGGTGCGCGGCTCCTCCGACAGGGCCGGCCCTGAGCCCCTCGACTGGCTCAGAGCCGGCCTTCGCCGGTCGCGGTCAGGGTGCCCGACCGTCGGTGAGCCGAACCTTGGGGATAGAGCGTAGGTCGAATTCCGTGATTCGATCGCGGCCAAGCCGCTCGATCTCTGCGCGGCACGCGTTGGCGGCGCGCCGCAGGTCGGCGACATCCACGCTCATGCAGGCGGGCTCGAACGGCGCCAGGCGGTCGAGGCCGTATGTGAGCAGGTTGCGAGCGCCGCGAAAGTTGCCGCGCTGCAGGTGATAGAAGCCGACCCCGATCTGGAGGATGCCGCGATAGAGGTCCCGCACCGGGCCGGACTCGGCAAGCCAGGCTTCCTCGAGCAGCTCGTGTTGCTCGAAGAACTGACGTTGGTTGAACAGCGAAAGCCCCTGGCGCACGTCACGCGGGAGCGGTCGGTCGCAGCCGTCGGGAGGCGGTGTGCTCGAGGACATCCAAACCTGTAGGAGCGCGGGTATGACTGGGGACTCATGGTAGGTTGGTAGGTCACGATCGGCCCGCCCGGCGAGCGGCCGCACGGCCGGTTTCCGGAGGGGTGTCCGAGTGGCTTAAGGAGGTGGTCTTGAAAACCACTAGGCGGTCCGCCGCCTCGTGGGTTCGAATCCCACCCCCTCCGCCGGATTCGCCGATCGGGCCGCGTGACGCTTGGAGGAGTCGCATAGAGGTCTAGTGCGGCCGCCTGCTAAGCGGTTACCGGGGGTGCTCCCTCCGGTCGTGGGTTCGAATCCCACCTCCTCCGCCGGCAGTCCTCACGCAGCGCGATGGTGACGATCCGCAGGTCGGCATCGCCCAACGGCGTGCCGCTGGCGGCGATAGAGCCTGCGATACTATGAATACACGCATTCACCACATGTAGAGACGCATCTCCTGGCGACCTCGATTCGCTTGTCCCCCGAAACCGAGCAGCGACTCCGCTTTCTCGCCGCCCAGACCGGGCGCTCCAAGGCCTATTACCTGCGCGAACTCATCGAGAACGGCATCGAGGACCTGGAGGACTACTATCTCGCCGCCGATGTTCTCGAACGCGTCCGCAAAGGTCGGGAACGCGTGCATAGCGCCGTGGACGTGAGATCTGACCTTGCCCCGGACGGTTGAGTACACCGACACGGCCCGAACTCAGCTTCGAAAGCTCGACAGGCAGACGGCGCGGCGCGTCATCGATTACATGGACGAGCGCGTTGCGGTACTTGAGGACCCGCGACGGCGCGGTCAGGCATTGACCGGCTCTCTGGGTGGTTTGTGGCGGTACCGGATAGGGAGGTGCCGCGTTATCTGCGACCTTCAGGATCAGGTGCTGCGCGTTCTGGTGCTGAGAGTCGCAAGCCGCGATCAGGTGTACCGTTGACGCGCCGGACGCCGGTAGCAAGGGTCGCCGGATATGGCCTGACGTATCCCACTAGCCGCGACCGCGCATCAGCCTGGGACCAACACGCAGCGTCGTCGGAGGGACGGTTCGCGAACCGCTCGCGCCGATCAGACCTCACCTTCCGCCCAGGCCCTGATGAGGTGGTGGGCGATGGCGATGGGCTGCGGCACTAAGAGATTCGGATTGCGCCCTTCGAGCGCGAGCAGCACGTCGCCGCGTTCGAACCACCGGACGTCGATCATCTCCTCGTCGTCGACATAGATCTCGGTGGTGAGCGCCCGCCCATGACACCCAATCATGAGCGACGACGGAAACGGCCAGGGCTGGGACGAGTGGTAGCGAACGTCTCCGACCTCGATGCCGGCTTCCTCGCGGACCTCGCGGCGCACGGCCTCTTCGATCGCTTCGCCCTGGTCCACGAACCCGGCGAGGGCCGAGTACGTGCCGAGACGCGCGAGCCGGCCGCGTGACTGGCCAAGCAGGCAGCGATCACCATCGTCGACAACCACGATGACGACGGGGTCCGTGCGCGGGAAGTGGAGCGCCCCACACTCGGAGCACCGGCGCTGCTGGCCGCCGCGCTCGATGTCGGTGGCCTGCCCGCAGACGCCGCAGAACCCGTGGCGCCGGTGCCAATCAAGCTGGGCGCGCGCCTGCGCCACAATGCCCGCATCGCCCGCCTCGAGCACGGCGGCGGCCTCGCGCGCTTCCCCGTAGATCCACCGGCCATTGGCGCCGAACCGCCGCGCCGGGTCGTCGACGGCGGAGACGTCGATCGTGAAGTGCGCAATGCTGTCGCGGAGACCGAGGAAGATCGGCGGGCCAGCCGCATCGAGGTCTTCCAGCTGCCGCGGGGAGATCCAGACCAGCCGGGTTTCCGGTTCGGCCGTGATCGGTACATTGAGGCGCCACAGCGGAAGGAACCGGCTGACCGGATCGGCGGCGCGGGAGCGCAGCCACTCCGGATCGCGCCGCTCACGGTCGCCGCGGTCGAGTCGGTTGCCCGCGAAGGTGTGAGAGACCGTCATCTGCAGGGGCCTCGCATCGATCGGCGACGTACGGTGGTGCGACCGGGCCGCGAGTCACTGTAGGGGAGGATACGGCGTGCAACGAGTGGCGTTCGAGCTGTCGATCAGGCCGGATCGAGTCGCCGATTACCGGCGAACGCATTCGGCGGTGTGGCCGGAGCTGCGCGACGAGATTCGGCGGGCGGGGATCCGCAACTACTCGATCTACCTGTTGGACCACCACGCCATCGGGTACCTGGAGTGCGAGGACTGGGAAGCGACGAGCGCGTATCTGGCCGCGTCCGACGCACAGGCCCGCTGGCAGGCGGCGCACGCGGACATTCTGGATGTGGATACGAGCTCGGGCCTGGTGCCGCTGACGCTGCTCGACGAGGTCTTTCACCAAGACTAGAGCTGGACAGCGCGGCCGGCATCGATTGCTGCGAGGCCTAACCGAGGGGTTCCGAATCGAAGCGCCGCGGCCATTCGATCGCCGCGGCCGGCAGGGCCGCCGGCTGGACCCAGTGATTGGCGCGCCGGCGGTGACGAACGGCTTGAACGGCGATCAGGCATGCTGACACAATCGATCAGGTGCGCGGAGCCGAGCGCATCTCCGCGCCCGGAATGACGCGGCAAAGGACGTGACAGCAGCGGCCAGTGGCTGAGACGTGTACGACCCACCGGTCGCATCTTCGCGCTGGACCGGCGCTTCACAAGCACGGCACTGGAGGAAGCTCGATGGCGCAGCCGCTGAATCGAAACAGCGCGGCCATGCTGCAGGGGCCGGCGCGCGCGCCGGCGCGCGCGCACCTGAAAGCGATCGGGTTCAGCGACGAGGATCTCTCGCGCCCGCTGATCGGCGTCGCGCACGAGTGGATCGAGACGATGCCATGCAACATCAACCACCGTCGGCTGGCCCTGAAGGTGAAGGAGGGCATCCGGGCCGCGGGCGGCACACCGATGGAGTTCAACACCATCTCCGTGTCGGACGGCGGGTCGATGGGCACCGAGGGCATGCGGGCGTCGCTGGTGAGCCGCGAGGTGATCGCGGACTCGATCGAGATCGCGGCTCGCGGGCACTCGGTGGACGCGCTGGTGGTGCTGGTCGGGTGTGACAAGACACTCCCGGCCGGCGTGATGGCGCTCGCGCGGCTGAACATCCCGGGTCTGGCGCTCTACACCGGCAGCACCGAGCCGGGAAAGCTCGATGGGCGCAACCTGACAATTCAGGATGTGTTCGAGGCGGTGGGCGCACGCCTGGCGGGCAACATCAGCGACGAGGAATTGCTGGCGATCGAGAACACGGCCTGCCCGGGTGAAGGCGCGTGCGGCGGCCAGTTCACCGCCAATACGATGGCCACGGCGCTCGAGTTCCTGGGCATCAGCCCGTTTGGCGCCAACGCCATCCCGGCGCCGAGCGCGGACAAGGAAACGGCGGCGGTGGACGCCGGCCGCCTGGTGATGGAAGTGCTGGAGCGGGGCGTGCGGCCGCGGGACATCGTGACGCGCGCGTCCATCGAGAACGCCATCGCGGCCGTGGCCGCCACCGGCGGTTCAACCAACGCCGTGCTTCATCTGCTGGCGATCGCCTATGAGGCGGGCGTGCCGCTCGAGCTCGAGGACTTTGATCGAATCGCGGCGCGGACGCCGATCATCGCGGATCTGAAGCCGTGGGGCCGGTTCGTGGCAACGGACGTCTATGCGGCAGGCGGCATGAGCGCGATCGCCAAGGAACTGCTCAAGCGCGAGCTGATCGACGGCAGCGTCCGCGGGGTTGACGGCCGAACGGTCCGTGAGGTCGCCGCCGCCGCCAGGCTGACGCCGGGTCAGGAGGTCATCCGCGACATCACGTCACCGATCAAAGCGACCGGCGGGTTGGCAATCCTGCGCGGCAACCTGGCCCCGGATGGGTGCGTGCTCAAGGCTTCGGGGCAGGATCGCTCCAGCTTCCGCGGCCCGGCGCGCGTGTTCGAGAGCGAGGAGGCGTGCTTCAAGGCGGTGGAGGACGGAACTCTCAACCCGGGCGATTTCGTGGTCATTCGGTATGAAGGGCCGGTGGGCGGTCCAGGCATGCGCGAGATGCTGAAGGTGACCGGAGCAATCCAGGGCGCGGGCCTGGGCGACCAGATCGCGCTGATGACGGACGGGCGATTCTCGGGCGCCACGCACGGGTTCATGATCAGCCACGTGGCGCCGGAAGCCGCCCATCGCGGACCGATCGCGGCGGTGCGGGATGGCGACATGATCAGCGTGGACTTCGAGGGCCGGCAGCTGGCGGTCGAGATCGACGACGCCGAGCTGGAGCGCCGACTCAGCCAGTGGACGGCGCCCGAGCCTCGATATCCGACCGGGGTGATGGCCAAGTACGCGGCGCTGGTGTCGTCGGCCAGCCTCGGCGCGGTGACCACACCGGTGGTGCAGGGCGCCCACGGCAAAGCGACCGGCTAGCGGGCGTTGTCGCCGAGAACTACCGGCACCTGATCCGCTCGCGCTTCCAGCCCGCTGTGCGTGCCTTCTCGGTGACGCACGGGCGCCGGCGCTCGGCCGGGCGGTGGGATTCAGACAATCGGTCGGGGTCGCGCCATGCGATCCCGCGCGCGCATAGGGCACAATGCGGGCACGCTCTCACCGATGACTGAGAACTACCACTGATGGAACTCCGGCGCGTCCAGCTCGCCAGTCCCGGCTCGAACCTGCGCATGCTCGAGAAGGGCAGTCAAAGCAAGGCGGACCACGTGTTCCTGGACCTCGAGGACAGCGTCGCGCCGAACCAAAAGGTCGAGTCGCGCCCGGTGGTGGTGCAGGCGCTCAACGAGTTCGACTGGTCGGGCAAGATCGCGTGCGTGCGGGTCAACGGGCTGGACACCAAGTGGTTCTACGGCGATCTGATCGCGGTGGTGGAAGGGGCCGGCGCGACGCTGGACACCATCATGCTGCCCAAGGCTAACTGCGCGGCCGATGTCTACATGCTCGATACGCTGCTGACGCAGATCGAGGAGAACAACGGGCTCGAGCTGGGGCGGATCGGGATCGAGGCGCAGATCGAGACGGCATCCGGAATGGCGAACGTGAACGAGATCGCGTTCGCCAGCCCGCGCCTGAGGAGCTTGATCTTCGGTCCGGGCGACTACTCGGCGAGCGTGCAGGCGCGCGGGCTGTCGATCGGGGCCAGCGAGAACTATCCGGGACACGTCTGGCACTACGCGATCCACCGGATTGTGGTAGCGGCGCGAGCGGCCGAGGTGCAGGTAACCGACGGGCCGTTCGCCGACTACAAGAATCTGGACGGCTACCGTGAATCGTGCGGGATGGCGCTGGCGCTGGGCTGCGACGGCAAGTGGGCCATCCATCCGGACCAGATCGACGTGGCGCTCGACGTGTTCACACCATCGACCGGCGACATCGCCAAGGCCCGCACGATCATGGCCGAGTACACGAAAGCGCTGGACCAGGGCCTCGGGGCGATTGCCATCGACGGTGACATGATCGACGCGGCGTCGTTGAAGATGGCCGAGATCGTGACGGCGAAGGCGGACGCGGCGGGTCTGTAGAGGCACACTCGCGCCACCCGTCCGCGGGACGGCCGGTCGATCGCACGGTTGTCAGGTCCACGACACAAAGTGAGACCCACACAGTCGTTGTGCGGGTCTCACTGCGAAATCGCTATTCGCGACCGCGCTCGGCCGTCGGCGATTCCGGCATCACGTACCGCGTGCTCGGCCGCTGCGTGAGGGCACCTGTAGCCCAGCGCCGCCTCGACATCCGGAATCGGCGTGGCCTGCTGCCCCGCGGCGTTCGTCGGCTCAGACCGCGGGGCCTGGAGTGTCAATCTGCCAACGTCCGATCAGAATGCGGATGTCCATCGACGTCCACCTTCCTCAGGACCGCCGTAGCGGCCATCACACCGTATGTCGGCACTGACCACCGACACAAATATTATATAGGATCACTCCCCGGCTAGCCAGCGCGCGCCACCAGCCCAGGACGGCTAGTCGGGATCGGCGTCCGAGCGGTGGTGGGCCGGCCGGCCCTCGATCTGCGCCGACCGGGTATGCGCCGCCGTGGTGAGATGGTCACGCATCTGGCGCTCGGCCGCGACCGGATCGCGCGCGCGAACGGCCGCCATGATCGCTCGATGCTCGCGTTGCGACTCGGCCCCGCGGGCGCGCGCCGGAAACGCGGTGCGCGCCCGCTCCTTGGTATTCCAGAGCTCGTCGATAATCGCGAGCAGGCGCTCGGAAGGACTCCGCCGATAGAGCGCGCGATGGAAGGCGCGATCGTGGGCGGCGAAGGCATCGAGGTCCCCGGCGGCGACCGCCTCATCCATGGCCTGCAGCAGATGGTCGAGCGCGGCCAGATCCTCGTCGGTCAGGTGTGCAACGGCCCAGGCGGCGGCGGCGCCCTCGACGATGGCGCTGACCATGTACACGTCGAGGACATCCTTCGCGTCGATCTCGGCCACGATCGAGCCGACGTGCGGCCGGTTGAAGACGAGCCCCTCGGCCTCCAGCTGGAACAGCGCCTCACGCACCGGAACGTCGCTGAGCTCGAGCTCGTTCGCCAGACGACTGATGATCAATCGCTCACCGGGCGCGAGGCGGCCGGACTGGATGGCGTTGCGCAGGGCCGCGTAGGCGACCTCGCGCTTGGTACGGAAGCGCACCGACCGACCGGCCGGCTCGAGTCGGTTGGCGGCGGTCATCGGGGCGACGCCCACGGATTTGGGTCTGCGCTCAGGCACGCGGCGTGGCGTCGCAGGACGCGCGGAGGATCGATCGATCGGATTGTATATGATATATGGCGGCAACCGGATCCCCCTTCCGAACCGCGGTGTCTGCAATGACCGAGCCGATCGATCACCTGGTGTGCGCCGTGGTGCACAACGATGACGCGAACGCGGTGAACCAGGCGTTGGTCCAAGGGGAGTACCGCGCCACGCGCATCAACGCCCACGGCGGCTTCTTGCGGCGTGGAAACGTGATCTTCTTGACCGGAGTGCCAAGCGCGGCCGTCGAGGACGTGCGCGCGCTGATTCGGGAGTCATGCACGCACGCGGCGGGCGAAGGGCCGAGTGGTTCGGTGTACGGGATCCAGTTCGTGATCCGGCTGGCGTCGACGGTTCGGGTGTAGCGGTTCCCGGATGACGGCCGCGATCAGACCCATCGACGTGCAGTCGGAGCCGCCGAACCGAGCCGTGCTGGCCGTGGTGCGGGACGAGGACGCTGCGCGCGTCTCGTCCGCGCTCAACCAGGCCTGGTTCCCCCACACGCGCATCTCGACCACGGGCGGCTTTCTGCTGAGGACGAACGCCGCCATCCTGGTCGTAGTGGCGGAGGCGCGGCTGGACGAGCTGCTGAGCGTGATCGTGCGCCATTCGGAGCGCACGACCGTGCTGCAGACGTCCGGCTGGGGCGACGAGCTGGCGCTGCTGGAGCGGCCGATCGAGGTCGAGGTCGGCGGCGCGACCCTTTTCGTGGCCAAGATCGAGCAGTTCGAGTCCTTCGGCGAACGCGCGGGCGCCGAGCCGGAGGGGGACCCGGCCTAGGGCGCCACGAAGACGACTGCGACGACGCGCGCTGAGGGACCGGACGTTCGATGCGCTCAGGACATGCTTTCGTCGATCCGGCGGCCGGGAGATTCCTCGGCTGCGCCTCGAATGACATCGCCTGGGGACATCCCGACCTGAAAGTCGGGCCACCTGGCGGATCTGCCTAACCGCGCGCGGGGCCGGGCATGACCATCAGGGGCATGGGCACGAGATCGGGCCGGGCAAGCCGCAGGAAGAAGTGGCCGGCGCCGGCCGAGCCCATCATGAGGTCGGGGCTGTAGTTGCCGGGCTCGTCGCCGCGCCAGCGCGAGCCGCCCGGCGTGTCCTCCCGGTACTCCGCGGCCAGCCGACCGAACTCGCGGGCGCGCCGAAGCCAGCGCCGGTCGCCGGTGACGCGAGCGAGTTCGATCAGCGTCTCGCCGCTGCCCGCGAGGCCGTGGCACTGCGACGGGTTCTGGCGGTAGTCGCCGGCCTGATGGGTGGACTCGCCGCCGCGCAGCGCAAGATCCAGGAGCGACTGGTCGCCGATCGCCTCGTACGCGCGCGCGGCGAACAAGCCGATGCCCGGCGCGCCGTGGCACCACTGGAACCGGGGCGGCGCGTTGTCGCCAGGCCACCGCCCCCAGCCGGGGCCGAACGGGGTATCGAGGGCTTGCGACTCGATCCAACGGGCCGCGCCAACCACGGCGTCCCCGAGGCGCGAGTCGTGCGTGAACCGGAACAGCTCGGCGAGAAAGCAGGCGATTCCAGCAGCGCCGTGGACGAATCCAATGGAGGACCCCACCGCGCCGGACGGCCGTTTGTACGGCCAGTGCCAGCCCGCGCCCTCGATCTTGGCGCCGTCGAGCACCGAGTTCCCGACGTCGACGGCGACGTCTAAGTGCGACCGATCGCCCGTGGCCTGGTGCGCGCGCAGGAGAAAGATGCCGATGCCCGCCGCACCCCGCATGATCTCGGCGGATTCGAACTCGACCCGGCGCGCCGCCCGGGCGCGCGCGAGTGCGGCGTCGAGCCAGCGCTGGCGATCGGTGGCTTCGAACAGGCGCAGGAGCGCGATCCCCACCCCGGCTAGGCCGAAGTAGAGGCTGGCATCACGATCGGGCGCGGTGAGCTCGGCCCGCGTCTGGCCGTCGACCCACATCGCGCCGCCCTCGGCGAGATCGCGATAGGCCGTGTGGCCGGTCTGGGCGAAGAGGTCGGCCAGGAAGATCGTGATGCCGGTGGTCCCGGCGAAGATGTCAGTCGAGTACTGCGGCTGGCCGGAGTAGTCAATCGTCTGCCAGCGCGATCCGCCGACCGCCGGCTCGGCACGCGCGGCGATTGAACCTGCGACATCGCGCGCGAGCGCGAGGAAATCGGGGGCGTCGGTCATCGGCTGCGGCCGCGCCGCCCGCGGCCAACTCCGGGAAAGCTCGCGCGGTCACCTTAGCGCGCCGCGACGCCTGCGAGGGACAAGCCGAGCGCCGGCACGTAGGCTTCTGTCCAATGCCCCTGTCTCTCACTGGAGCGAGTGGTGAAGAGCCCAACCAGACGAGCGACCGGATCGGTCACCGACCGATACCCGGGTCTGCGCCACATCATGATCGACTTCAATCAGATGAAGGCGTTCATCGACGACCCGCTGGTGATCGTGGAGGGCGACGGGGTGCGCGTGCGCGACCAGGACGACCGGTGGTACATCGACGGGATCGCGGGCATCGCGGCGGTGCAGCTGGGTCACGGGAACCGTCCAATCATCGACGCCATGGCCGCCCAACTGGAGCGAATCGCGCTGACCCTGCCGGTGCAGGGCGCCAACGAGCCGGAGCTGGAACTGGCGGAGCGACTGGCCAAGATCACGCCGCCCGGGCTGACGACGGTGAAGTTCTTCAGCGGCGGGTCGGAGGCGAACGAGGCGGCCATCAAGCTCGCCCGCCAGTACCACCGGCAGAGCGGCAGCCCGGATCGATACAAAGTGATCTCGCGGTACAAGTCGTATCACGGCGCGACGCTGGGCGCGCTGGCGGCCAGCGGCGGCGCTAGCCGCAAGCAGCGGTTCGAGCCGTTCCCCACAGGCTTCGTGCACGTTCACCCGCCGGAGTGCTACCAGTGCCCGTTCAAGCTGACGTATCCCGATTGCGGCGTCCTGTGCGCGGAGGTCGTGGAGGAGGTGATCCTCAGCGAGGGCCCGGAGACCGTCGCGGCGCTGATCGCGGAGCCGGTGATCTTCTCGTCCGACGGGTTCGTCGCGGCGCCGCCCGAGTACTTCAAGATCCTGCGCGACATCTGCGACCGGCACGGGGTGTTGCTGATTCTGGACGAGATCATCACCGGGTTCGGGCGGCTGGGTGAGCGGTTCGGCGCCGACGTCTACGGCGTCGTGCCGGACATGCTGAGCATGGGGAAAGGGCTCAGCGGCGGCTACGCGCCGCTGGCGGCCGTGATCGTTACCGACGAGATCGCCCAGGCGTTCTGGGGCGAGCGCTCGGACAACCTGCACTTCAACGCCGGTCACACGTACGCGGGAAACCCGGTGGCGTGCGCGGCCGGGCTGGCATCGGTCGAGCAGATCATGGCCGACGGGTTTCTGGACGACGCGCGGCGCAAGGGCGCACGGCTGCGCGCGCATATGGACGATATGGCGACGCGCCACGAGGTGATCGGGCATGTCTCCGGCCACGGGCTGATGCACAGCCTGGAGTTTGTGAAGGATCGGCAGACGCGCGAGCGATTCCCGCCGGAACAGTCGTTCGCGCGCACGGTGTACAAGGCCGCCAAGGAAGGCGGCCTGATCGCCAGGCTCGCGGACCACTACACGGGGCTGGCGCCGCCCCTGACCTCGACCGACGAGGAGATCGACGAAATGGCGGAGATCCTGGACGCGGCGATCGCGGAGAGTCTGGAGACGCTGGAGTAGGGGCGGCGGCTGACTGACTAAGTCGCCGCCGTGAGACGTCGGGGACCCTCGCAGGCCCCGCGCCAGCGAAACACAGAGGAAGGACACCGCCTGATAGGGACGTCCCGACGTGAAGGTCGGGCCACCTCGCGACGCACGGTGAGGGGCGGGCCTACGACGGTCCGGCGGCCCTGAGATTCCTCGGCTGCGCCTCGAATGACATGAGGGAGGCGCGGAGCCGCGCTCGGGCTTTCGCCGCTAGTAGGCGCCCTGGCCGCGCACAACCACCCAGAGCGTGCGCAGCAGGATGGCGACGTCGAGCAGCGGCGAGTAGTTCTGGATGTAGTGGAGGTCGTACTCGACGTTGTCGCGGAGCGGCAATTGGCCCCGTCCGTTGACCTGCCACCATCCGGTCATGCCCGGAAGCACCGAGAGGCGTTGACGCTGCCAGCTCTCGTACTTAGCGACCACCCAGGGCAGCTCCGGACGCGGGCCGACCAGGCTCATCTCACCCTTGAGGACGTTGAGCAGCTGCGGCAGCTCGTCCAGGCTGGTTCGGCGTAGAAAGCGGCCGACCCGAGTGACGCGCGGGTCCCGCGATGGCTTGTATCCGTCCCCGGTCCCAGATTCCTTGCGATTCGCACCGTCGCCGGCGCGGTCCGCCGAGGGCCGCATGGTGCGGAACTTGTAGATGGTGAAGAGGCGACCGTTCTCGCCCACCCGCCGCTGGGCAAAGATCACCGGGAGGCCGGTCTCGAGGTAAACGGCCACGGCCACCACGGCCATGACCGGCGCCATCACGATGAGCGTGAGCGTGGCGAGCGCCAGGTCGAACACGCGCTTGACGACGCGGTCGAAGCCGGTGATGACCGGCGCGCGGACGCTGATGAGCGGGATCCCCCACATGTCGTCGGCGGCGGCGCGCCCACGAACCATCGAGAAAACATCCGGCACCAGGCGAATGCGGACGTGCATCTCCTCGAGGTCCTGCACGATCTGCCGGATCCGACCGTGCGCGCGCATGGGCAGCGCGACGAGCACCTCGTCCACCTTGCGGCGCGCGATCACATCGGGCAGGTCGTCGCACGTCCCGAGGACCGAGCGGCCATTGATCTCCCCGCCTTCGAGGTCCGGGCGGTCGTCCACGAAGCCAACAACGCGATAGCCAGACCACGGCCGTTCGATGATCATTTGCGACAGGCGATCGCCAACCGGCCCGGCGCCGACGATCAACACGCGACGCAGGTTGGTGGCGGCCAGGCGACTGCGCCGGACGGCCAGTTTGAGCAGCCAGCGGACGTTCACGAGCAACGCGAGGTCGATCAGGACGAAGTAAACAAAGAGCATTCGCGAGAGGAATTCGACTTTTAGGATGAAGAAGGCGGCGAACAGCGCGCCGGTGGCGATCAGGACACCGGCAACCAGCGCGCGGGACTCGCCCACCACGTGCAAGACGCGGCGATGGTCGTAGACCTTGGCGAAGCGAAGGAAGAACGCCCAGACGACCGCCACGATCAGATACTCGCGCGCGGTCAGCCAGTCCAGATTCTGCGCACCGCCAAACCCGATAGGCACGGTGTGACGAATCAGGTCGGCGAGGTACAGCGCCAGCAGCGTGAGCGCAATGTCGGCCGCGGCCAGAAAGTAGCCGTAGCCCCGGGTTCGGGTAGCCACGTCAGCCGGTTCGCATCAGTTCGCGATAGATGTCTTCCGTGGCGCGCACCATCGCGGCGCTTCCGTGCCGCGCCCGGACCGCCGCACAAGCGGCCCGAGAAATCGTGCGCGCGAGATCTGGCCGTGTCAACAGCCGCAGGGCCGCCCGCCCGGCCGCCGGACCATCGCCTGGATCGACAAGCAGTCCGGTGGCCTCGTGATCGATCAAGTCGATCGTACCGATCGCACGCGCACCGACGACCGGCACGCGCGCCGTCATGGCCTCCATCACCGAGTACGGCACGCCCTCCCAGCGCGCGAGGTGCAGCACGACATCCATGGCGGGCAGGTAGCGGCGGGCGTCGGCGAGGTAGCCGGGCCGTGCGGTGACTTCAAGCAGTCGGCGCGATTCAAGGCGGCGCTCGACCTCTTCGCGCAGCTCCCCGTCGTTGATCCAGAGGAACCGCGCATCGGGCCGGGCGCGATGTATCTCCGCGAATGCCTCGACGATGTCGAAGGGCGACTTTTGCTGCGTGAAGCGGGTCGTGGTACCGACGATCGGAACGTCGCGCGGCAGACGCAGGCGCGCACGGGCCTCGTCGCGCGAAAGCGGCTCGAACGCGTCGAAGCTGTTGGGCACGAGCCGGATCTTGGAGGCCGGCAGCAGTGACTCCGCCTCGGTCCTCTCGCTGTCGGAGAGGGTGATCACCACGGAGGTGCGGACGGTGAGCGCGCGCTCGATCAGGCGAAACAGGCCGCGCCTCGCGCGGGACTCGAAGTTCAAGTAGTAGAAGCCGTGCGGCGTGTGGACGAGCGGCATGGTGGGCCGGGAAGCCGCCGCAAGCCGCCCGGTGAGGCCAGCCTTGGTGCTGTGGGTATGCACCAGGTCGTAGCGTCCGGACCAGATGAGCCGCGCCAGCGCGGCGGTCGTGCACGCATCCGCCAGCGGGTGGATCGCGCGGACCATCGGGACGAGACGGACCGACGCGCCGGCCCCCTGAAGATCTTCGACGAACGAGACGTCGCCGCGGGCCTCGGAGCGCACCGTGGGGCAGGCGACATCCACCGAGAACTCCGCCTGATCGAGGCCGGTGACCAGATCAAAAAGGTGCCGCTTGGTGCCGCCGATCGTGGCCTCCATGATCTGGAGCACGCGAATCGGGCGGTCGCGCTCGGTCAGGGAGTCGCCAGCACGTTCTCGCGCAGCCACGCGTATTCGGCCTCCAGGCCCTCGCGCACCGATGTGTTCGGATCGAAACCGAGAATCCGCCGAGCCTTGCCGATGTCGGCCTGGCTATGCAGCTGATCGGCGGGATCGCGGGGGGCGTGGACGCGGTTGGCCGGCCGGCCGACGACCGCTTCCATCTCGGCCACGAACTCGTTGATCGAGACGCACGGCCCGCTGCCGATATTGAAGGCTTCCCCGAGTGGAAGGACATCGAGCACACGGACCTGTGCCTCGACCGCATCCATCACGTAG
Source organism: Chloroflexota bacterium (assembly GCA_965247475.1). Taxonomy (GTDB): domain Bacteria; phylum Chloroflexota; class UBA11872; order UBA11872; family UBA11872. The sequence goes on along the minus strand of OZ252016.1, from coordinate 171,016 downwards.
GTGAGCTCACGGGTTTGCTCGCCATCGCCGAAGATCGTCAGCGGCTCGCCCGTGGCGATCGCCTTGAGGGCGATGTGCGCCAGCATGTCCGGCCGCTGTCGCGGTCCAAACAGGGTGTAGTAGCGCAGCACAACGACGGGCAGGCCGAAGAGCCGGTGGTAGGCCATGAGCAAGTGCTCGTCCAGCACCTTGGTCATGGCGTAGAACGAGAGCGGGTTGTGAGCGTGATCCTCCAGCGTGGGCAACGATGGATCGAATCCGTAAATCGATGACGTGGAAGCAAAGCTGAACAGCTCCAAATCGGCTTGGAGCGCCGCGTCGGCAAGCCGCTGGGTGGAGAGCGAGTTGTCCCGAATGAAGCGCGCATAGATTTCGGGCCTCCACCCCTCGCGCACGCCCGCGCGGGCCGCCAGATGGAACAGATAGCGGGCGCGGTTGAGGATCGGAGGCAGGTCGAGCTCGGTGAGGTGTCCTTCGATCAGCTCGAAGTCGGGACAGCGGACCAGCATCTCGGCGTTCGCGCGTTTCTGAGCGGCGGCGTAGGAGTCGGTGAAGCCATCGATGCCGATGACGTGGTGCCCACGGGCAAGCAGCGCTTCACACAGGTGGGAAGCGATGAATCCGGCGGCCCCGGTCACGACGCTCACCGGCTTTGGACCGGCCTCCGGCATCACTCGCTCAGCGCGAAGACAGCGCGCCGATCGCGCGCCGCAGGCGGATTATAGCCGTGGGGGACAGCTCGGCTCAGGAGGGCGCGGTTTGCAGCAGCGCAGCGTAGAGGTCGCGGGTACGCGTCCGCATGCGTTCGAGCGAGAATTCGCGATCGGCCCGCTCGGCGCCCGCCGCGCCCAGCGCGGCAGCGTGCGCCGGATCGTCCAGGATTCGAGCGAGCGCGCGGTGGAAGGCGTCCGCGTCGCCGGCAGGGACCAGGACGCCGGTCTTGCCGTCGTCGGCAACCTCGGGCACGCCGCCGACGCGCGTGGCCACGACCGGCTTGCCGGCGGCCATGGCTTCGAGCAGCGCCAGGCCGAAGCCCTCCCAGTTCGAGGGAAGCGCTACGACATCGGAAGCTGCGAGCAGCCGCGGTACGTCGTCGCGCACGCCAAGCCAGCGCACGCTCGCCGCGACACCGAGCTCCGCGGCCAGGCGGTGGAGGGACTGCTCGTAGGCGCTCGACCCGAGCTGGCGACCGCCCGCGAGCAGCAGGCGCGCGCCGCGGCGGCCGCCGCTGAGACGCGCGAACGCGCGCAGCAACAGCGCGTGGTTCTTCTGCGGATCGAGCCTGGCGAGGCAGAGGACGACGGGCGCATCCGGCTCGAGGTCGAGCTCGGCGCGCGCGCCGGCCCGATCGAGTCCGCGGTAACCGGCCGGATCGATGCCGTAGGGGATGACGGTCGCGGTGTCGGGCCGGACGCTGGCGGTCTCAACCGCCCACTGCCGCACCGCACCGGAGATGCAGATCGTCCGGTCGATCCGGCGGGCGGCCCAGCGATGCACGGTCCGCCAGATGAGCCGGTCCAGCCGCCGCTCGACGTTGTGCTTGGTCGACACAACGCACCGGACACCGGCGACGCGAGCGACGGCCGCCCCGTAGATATCGGCCCGCAGCAGATGGGTGTGGACGATGTCGTAGCCGCCGGACCGGATCACAGCGGCGAGCCGCGGGAGCCAAGCGGGACCGGCGACGCCGCCCATCGGGACGTGGTGCACGGCGGCGACGCGGCGATCGAACTCATGGCGGAGGTCGTGATCCTTGAAGTAGACGAGCTCCAGATTCTCGGGAGGCGCGAGCTCCGGCAGGAGGTCAAGCAGGTGCCGCTGCGCGCCGCCGACCGCGAGCGACGTGATGAGGTGCAGGACGCGGGGCGGGCGCGTCATGCCTGCGCGGCGATCAGCGCCTCATAGCGGGAGAGCGTCAAGTCGGCCTGCCGGTCGAGCGTGAAGTGCCGCGCGACCCGCTCCCGGCCGGCCGCGGAGAGCCGCCGAGCGTGGTCGCCGCCGTCCAGCAGCAGGCCCAGCCGGTCCGCGAAGGCGGCAGCGTCGTCGGGGTGGACGACGTGACCCGTCTCGCCGTCGGGAACGACCTCCGGTCCCGCGCCGAGCGCCGAAGCGATCACCGGCGTGCCCGCGGCCATGGACTCGATGAGGGTGAGGTTGAAGGGGTCCGGATAGGTTGACGGCGCAACCGTCACGGCGGCGGCGTGATATGCGTCGCGCAGATCGTCGCGCTCGAGCCAGCCGGGGAGGACGAGCCGGTCGTCCACGCCGAGCTCGGCGGCGATCGCCCTGAGCTTTGGCGCGTAGCGGGGATTCTCACCGGCGATGACGAGTCGCGCGCCGGTCGGCACCACCCGCGCAAGGGCGTGCAACGCGGCCTCCGCGCCCTTCTCACGACTGACGCGGGCGGCAAGCAGCACCAGCGGCGCATCGTCGAGATCGAACTTGGCGCGGAAGGCCGCTCCGTCGCCAGCCGACCACCAGTCCGGATCGATGCCGTTGTAGATCACCTCGGCGCCGCCGTAGCCGTTGGCGCGCAGGGCGGTCTGGAGCGCCCGGCTGATCGCGAACAGGTGATCGACACCGTTGTCCATGCGGCCGCGGATCACCGGGTTGCGAGCCGGGTTCCATCGAAACCGCTGGCACTTGGCGCAGTTGAACCAGCGCTGGCGGAAGTCCACGGCGCCGTTGGTGCAGATGAACTTGATGCAGCAAAACAGGAGAAAGTCATGCGCCGTATAGGCGACCGGGGCACCTGTTTCGCGCGCGGCGCCGAGCGCGGCGAACGACAGATGCTGATGCACGTTGTGCGCGTGGATGACGTCGGGGCGGAACTCCTCGAGCGCGTCGCGCACGCCCGCGAGCACGAGCGGATTCGCCATCGCCACGGTGTTGCGGAATCGCTCCGGGTAGCGCGACCAGAGCCGCCGCACGCGGACGCCATCCTGCTCGACATCCGATTCCGCGCGCCGCGACGTGGCGAGCACCGAAACCTCGTGACCGCGCCGAACGAACGCACCGGCCAGCCGCTCGACGACGACGCCTGCGCCGCCGCGATTCTCGGGCGGGTAGGTGTCGGCCAGGAGCGTGATGCGCATGGTCGCGGCCCGGACTCGGTTATCCGATTCTATGCGGCGCGATAGGCGGCGAGGCAGCGGGCAGCCACTTTGGGCCAGGTGAAGTTCTCGAGCACGTGCCGGCGCGCCGCGGCGCCGCGGCGCCGCGCGGTCTCGGGCGAGGACGTGAGCGGTTCGAGCGCCCGGCGCAGCGCGTCCGGATCGGCCGGCGGCACGACGGTGCCCGCTTGGCCGGCCATGATCTCGGGCAGTCCGCCCGCGTTGGACACGACCGCGGCCGTGCCGCAGGCCATGGCCTCGATGGCCGCGAGGCCGACGAGCTCGGGCAGGTGGCGATGCCGTCCCTGGTAGTCCTCGTAGACCGACGGCGTGACGAATGCGGCGGCCGACGAGAGGGCCGCGATCACCTCCTGGTCGGAGGCGTCATGGTGGAGCGTCACGGGGCGGCCGCGGGCCTGCGCACGCAGGAAATCGGTGTAGGCACGGTCGTAGGGCCGGCCGTAGATCTCCAGCGCGGCGCCCGCGGGCAACCCGAGGATGGCGTGCTCGACACCCTTGTGCGGCATGAGCCGCCCAACGTAGACGACGCGTCCCGGGACCTTCGCGGGCCCGGGCTTGTACTTGGTCTCGTCCACTCCCGCGTAGACGATCTCGAGGCGGCGGCCGACGTAGGGCAGGGATCGCGCGGCGAATTCGCTCTGGGCGAGCTGAGCGTGGATCCACTTGCCGACGCGCAGACGCCGGACCCAATTCACGCCGCCGCCGCCATGGTCGGTGACGAACACGCGCTTGCGCAGCGCGCGCCCGAGCACGGTGGCGAGGCCGGTGAGACCGGCGCGGGCCTGGTGGCAATGGATGACATCGGCCCACAGCAGCGGGCCGAGGACGCTGGGGCCGAGCGGATCGTTCGGCCGGCCGCGGAGGTTCCGCCAGGTGCGGCGAACTTCAATGGGAAAACCGTCCGCCGTTCGCACACCGGGACGGCGGCCGAACGAGAGCACTCTGGTCTCGGTGTGCCGCGACATGGCGCGGGCGAGCTCGAGCGGGTAGCGCTCGCCCCCGCCGCGGACGGATTCATCCCCGAACCACGTGGGCGTGAGATGCAGGACGCGGAGGCGGGTCACGCCGCGCGCTCCGCGACGATGAGGTAGCCGCCGGGTTCGTCGACCGGGCGTCGATACGATCGCCAGAGCAGGCTGGTCCACAGGGCGAGCCAGGGTCGGAGCGGGAGGAGGCCGCGCCGGTGCGCGCCGCGAATCCAATCGAGGACGCGACGCCCCCGGACCCGGCGCACCATGAGTTTGTCGAGTCGCTTCCACGCGCGCTGGGTTGCGGCGGGGAGATGCCCGGCCGTCTGCTCGATCTCCAGGTCGGCATCATTCAAGACCGCACGCCACTCGTCGATGGACCGGTAGTGGAGGTGCCCGAGCCGTGCGTTCACGGCCTCGAGTTCCGCAGGCCCGTGGTCGTCGCGGATCCGCCGCGCGAACTCCGGCGCGGGCACGGTGAAGACCAAGCGCCCGCCCGGCGCCAGCAGGCGCGCCGCCTCCCGGATCGCGCCGATGTCGTCCGGGATGTGCTCAAGCACGCTCTGGCTGTACACAGTCTCGTAGCCGCCGGCGGCCAGCGGGGCGCGCGTCGCATCGGCGCGGACAACCGCGCGGTACACGTCGGACGCGTGGGCCACCCGCGCCTCGGCGGGCACGAGCTCGAGTCCGTCGAGCGGCCAGTGCGAGCGGAGGACGGCGCGCGCGCCCTCGCCGGTGCCGCAACCGAGATCGAGGACGGGCATCGCGAACGAGACCTCGCGGAGCAGGATGAGCTCGGTGGCCCGCCAGAGCGCCACCGCCGGTTGATGCGGCTGCGCCCGAAGCGCGAGGCGGAGCAGCTCGGCATCGGAGCGTGCGACCAGCGAGGTTGGAAACGCCGCGTTAGGCATGGAACAGAGCGTCCGCCGCCGCTCCCCGGCGGTCCAGTTCGCGGAGCGCGGGCCAGGCGGTCGCGCCGGACCACGCAGGTCGAAGCCGTGGGATCACGATCATTCGCTCCGCTCGGGATGACATTGGCGGGCGCGCGGCCTGGTTGGGCACGGATCGGCTATGCACGCGTGGCGCGCTCCACGAGCTGACGCATGCGGACGCGGTAGGTGTGGTCGCGCTCGACCCGGCGGCGCCCGGCCTCGGCCGCGGCACGCCGCCCGTCGGGATCGGCCAGATGATCGCGCACGCGGTCCGCAAGCTCGGCGCGGTCGCGAAACACGGCGATCTCTCGCCCGACATCGAAGAGCTCGTCCAAGCGGGACTTGTAGTCGCTGAGTTGGAAGGCGCCGGCGGCCGGAATCTCAAAGGTGCGCATGTTCACACCCTGGCGCATCTGGGCGTGGTGAACGTTCAAGACGATCTTGGCGGCCCGGTACGCGCGGCCCACGGCGGCGGCGGGGAGCAGGGTCGGTCCACGGTGGCGGCGGCGAGCGGCGGACTCGGGGCCGAGCTTGTCCCAGCCACGGCCCCAGACGGCCATCTGGAGGTCCATGGCCGCGACCGTCTCGATCAGGTCCACGCGCTCGCGGTTGACGGGCAGGTGGCCCATCTGGTGACGCGAGTCGCCCACGAACACGACGTCGAGCCGCTCCTCGTCTTCGGCATCAGCGGGCGCCCATGCGGCGGGGTCGGCCGCGTGGGGCAAGAACTCGGCGGTGACGCCTCGTGGGGCCAGATCGGCCGCGTAGGTGGGCTCGGCCAGAAAGAACCGGTCGTAGAGGTGCGCGGCGGCCACGATGTTCGGGAACCACGAGGGATCGTCGCCGCACCACTGCACGATCGGTCCGTCGGTCAGCGCGCGCAGGCGATCGACGGTCTCCGGCAGGAGCACCTCGCCCTTGAGCACGATGAGAAGCTCGGGCCGCCGCCGCGCGGCGAGATCGACGGCCGCAAGGTTGTCGCGCCGCTGCGCGCGCATGACGCGCTCGAGTTGAAATCGATCGGTGCCGATCAGGCGGCGCCGAACGCGCCCGAACAGACTGACGGGACGGGCCAGGCCGGCGCTGTAGGTGAAGGCGCGAACGTCGTGGCCGTTGCGTTCCAGGCCGGCCGCGCAGTACTCGGTCCAGCGGCCAGTGTCCCAGTGCGGCCCGATCAGGAGGATTCGCACGCTTGCTCCATTGCGGTCCAGACGGCGCGCGCGGTTCGCTCCCACGTGTGATCCGCCGCCCGCGCGAGTCCGCGGGCGCGAAGGTCAGCCCGCAGATCCGCGTCACTCGCGATCCTGAGCAGCGCGGCGGCAATGGCCTCGACATCGTGCGGATCGACCCGCAGACCGGCGTCGCCGGTGGCGTCCGCCAGCCCCGCCTGGTCCGACGCGACGACGGGAACCCCCGAGGCCATGGCTTCCAGCACCGGCATGCCGAAGCCCTCGTCGATGCCGACGCTCACGAACGCGTCCGCACCGGCCAGCAGGAGCGGGAGGTCCTGGGGCGGAGCGGCGCCGACCAAGCAGATGCCGGCTTCCTCCCTGCCCTCGAGCTGAGCGGCGATATCTTCGTAGCGCCAGCCGCGGCGGCCAACGATCGCGAGATCGTGCGAGAGGCCGCGATCGCGGGCCAGGCGGAACGCCTCGGCCAGGGTCCCGAGGTTCTTGCGCGGCTGCAGCGTGCCGATGAACACGATGTACGGATCGCGCAATCCGTAGCGCTCGGCGCAGGCCCGCAGGTCCTTGGCCGCATGGCTGGGGCGGAAGCGGTCGCGGTCCACGCCCAGCGCCGCCACGTGAATGCGGTCGGGATCGGCGGCGTAGATCCGCGCCACCTGATCGCGGGCCCAGGGGGAGATCGTCACCACCGCGTCGGCGCGATGCACGTTCTCGGCGGTCCACAGGTCCAGAAAGGCACGGACATCGGGGTCGAAGTACGCCGCGCCCGTCGTTCGCATAAACGCGACATCGAGCACCAGCGCGACGTGGCGCGGACCGGTCCGGACCGGCGTGGGCTCGTGGGCGCTCTGGAGATAGGCGGACCAGCGACGCCAGTGCCGGTTCAACAGCACGCGAGCGCGGTACCAGGGATCGGCGCCGAACGCGCCGCGAAGGAACCGATTGCCGGCCGGGAACGGTCGGAGCACCCGCAGCGCCGCCCGCCGATCGCACGGCAGGTGAAATCGCGCCGGGGCGTCGGCGACAAAATCAATCGTATGGCCGGGGTTGGTCGTCACGAGCGCCCGCGACAGATTACGCATGCTCTCGCCGTGGCCGTCCGGCACGGCTAGATTCGCGGTTCGGACGTTCACTCCAACGTTCATTTCCGGATGACCTAGAGGTCACCGGCGCGCCGGTGAATCAAGGCGCCGAGCTCGGCGCGCAGCGCGCGGCCGTCGAATACGTAGATGAGCGCCGCGTAGATGATGACGACGAGGATGCCACCCTGCACGAGCAAGACCGCGTCGGTGAGCAGCGGCAGCAGCGCGAAGCGCCCCACCACACCGGCCAGGACGGCGGCGAGCAGCGGCTTGCCCAAGTGGCGGAGGAGGCGGAGGTGAAACACATGCCAGGCCAGCGGCACCAACACGAGCGCCGCCGCGAATTGGGAGACGGCGAGCGCAATCGGGATCGCGAGCAGCCCCACGCCCGCCATGGCGAGCAGCACGGCGACAATCCAGGCGATCGCCACCCAGCCGATCGCGACCATGAGCACGAGCCGGGTCTTGCCGAGCGCGTTCAGAATCGGCGTGATGAGCCCGTTGATCGGCACGAGCACCGCATTGAGCGCAAGCACGTAGAGCGCCGGCACGGCCGGCGTCCACTGGTCGCTGTAGATGAAGCGCGCGATCTCGGGCGCGTAGGCGAGCACGGCGGCGAACGCCGGCAGCGTGAGGAGGGCATTCCACTTGAGCGTCAGCTCGGCGCCCTGCCGGACCCGGTCGGGATCGTCCTGAATGCGTGAGAACGCCGGCAGGCTCACGCGCGCGACCAGCTGCGTGAACATGAGCGGCTGCGACGCGATCTTGTCGGCCCAGCTCAGCAGCCCGGTGGCCGTAACGCCGAACACCCTGGGCGCGTACAGCGGGATGAGCGCGTCCTTCAGCATGAGCGCGAGCCGCGCGCCCTGGAACTGCGCGCCGAAGTTGATGTAGGGGCGAATCGCCGAGACGCGCAGGCTCGGGAAGGGCCGCCAGGGCTGCGCCGCCATCACGAGCACGGTCGCGACGATGCTGGCGCCGACGTGCGCGATCACCAGACTCCAGACGTTGAAGGCGGCGATCGCGAACCCGATGGCGGCCCCGTAGTACCAGAGCGTCCCGCCGATGTCGGCGGCGGAGAGGCGCCCGAACCGCAGATGGCGTTCGAGCAGCGCGGCCGGCACGAGCCGGAACGCGGAGAGCAGAATCGAGAGCGCGAAGACACGGATCATCCACGGATCGGCCGCGCCCTCGAGCAATCCCTCCACCATGATCGGTCCGGCAATGAACACGAGCGCCGCCGCGACAAGCACCAGCCCGAGCTGCACCGTGAACACCGCGCGCAGATCGTCGCGGCCGGGCTCGTCCTTGCGCTGGATGAGGCTGGGCTGGAGACCGACGTCGGCGAACTGCTTGACCATGCCCGCGAGGAACGCGATCGGGACGATCACACCGAAATCGGCGGGCGTGAGCAGCCGATACAGTGCAACGTCACCGACGAAGGCCAGGATCTTCATCGCGCCTTCGCGCATGCCGAGCGTGACGACGCCGCGAACCGCGACCTCGCCGAGACCGGCTCGGGCCGGGCGCGGCCGCGGCTCGACCGGGGCGCCGCTAGCCAATCTGGCGGACCCGCCGCGCCCTACAACGGACTCCACATCGGCGAAGCAGCCGGGCGCTTGTTTGCGATATCAAGGCCGCGCTCACGATTCCACGCGGCGGCCGAACGCGCGCGCGTAGACGTCGAGCATTCGCTCGGTCGAGCGGTCCCAGCTCATCTCGGCTGCCCGCGCGTGCCCGCCGGCCGACAGGCGATCGGCGAGGGTCGTATCAGTCAAGACGCGCCGAATCGCGCCCACCAGCGCGGTGACGTCGCCCGGCGGAACCAGCAAGCCATTGCGCGCATCCTGAACCGTCTCCTCGGCGGCGGAGTCGCGCGCGCCGATCACCGGCGCGCCGGCGGCCCCGGCCTCCAGCAGCACCAGGCCGAACCCCTCGAAGTCGCCGCCTGCGGCGCGGAACGGCATCGCGACCACGGCCGCCCGGTGATACCAGTCGACGAGGTCATTGTGGGAGACGGGGCCGGTCATGGTGACGGCGTCGGCGAGCCCGAGCGCGCGGATCCTGCGGCGCAGCTTCTGAACGAACGGGGAGGCGTCGCGATACGGGCCCACGATGGCGTAGCGCAGGCCCGGAAGCTCAGCGCGCAGCCCGGCGACCGCTTCGACGACGAGATCGACGCCCTTACGAGGCTTGACCTCGCCGACCGACACGATGAGGCGCGGCTCGCGGAGGGGCGGGTCCGCCACGGTGAACTCACCCGCGTTGACGCCGAGTGGGACGACGGCCGTGTGCTCGAGTCCGGTGTCCGCGCGGACCTTCGATTCGGTGTGGGCACTGATGGCGGTGAGCACTCGGGCGCGCCGCAATGTGCGGCGCAGCAACCAGGCCTCGACGAGCGGGCGGCGCGACGGCACGGCGTAGGTGCCGACCAGCGACACCGCGTACGGGCGCCCGCGCGCCGCGAGGCCGACGGAGGGGGCATACGGCTCGACCATGCAGTGGACCGCATCCACGTCTCGCAGCGCGCGGCGCAGTGGGATGAAGGTGCGGGCCAGCAGCTTGGCGTAATGGCGGGTCTGATACTGAAACGAGGGGATGTCGCAGAAGTCGGGGTAGTCGCGGAGGTCGTCGAGGCGGCAGTAGCGCCGCGGGCTGACGAGCCGCAGATCGACGCCGCGCCGGATAAGGCCGCGCGCGAGCTCGCCCGCGTAGCGGCCCCAGCCGTTGGTGAGATCGAACGCATCGGCGACGAGCGCGAGCTTCACGAGCGATCGGCCCAGAGCCCGATCGCGCCGAGGGCCAGCAGCAGCGCCACGCCGACCAGCGACACCACGATGCCCGCACGATACCCAGGGGGATCGAACCGCATGTCGATGGTATGAACGCCGGCCGGCACGGCTACGCCACGCATGACGACGTTGGCGGTGATGAGCTCGACGGGTGAACCGTCGACGGTGGCCGTCCAACCAGGGGCCATGGCCTCGCTGACGACCACGACGGCCGGGGCCGCGAGATCCACGGTCAGGCTGAGTCGTTCCGGGTCCGACACGAGCGGGCCGATCGTGTCCGATCCGGCGCCGGCATCCGCCCGTGGGATCCGCGGTTCGCGATCGACGAGCGTGGTTCCGGGCACGGCGAGCGACGCGAGCTGCGCCGGGATGGGGCGTTCCGGCGGCACAACCGTCCAATCCCGAGCCACGAAGACACGCGGCCGCCAGGCCTCCAGCTCGTACAGGTGGATCGACTGTGTCACGCCGGCCCACTCGGGAAGCTCGATGTCGCCCACGAACACCTCGCGGAGACCCGGGATATCGAGCGGCGCGCCAGAGGTGAGATACCGAACGTTGGCGGCGGCCAGCGCGGGCAGCCGATCGGCCAGAATCGCGCGGCGGTCGTCGGCGTCGAGCGCGGGATCGACCGCGAATCCCGGCACGGTGGTGCGCTCGCTGCCCACGTACGCTAGGTACTCGGCCGCCGATCGCGACATGAGGTTCTCGTAGCCGTCGATCGACTCGAGGTCCCAATCCAACGGTGCATTGGGTGTGAGGGTCTCGTTCATGAAGATGTATTCGAGCAGATCGCGGCGCTCGCGAGTCAGGCGGTCGCCGGTGGCGGTCGAAAGCTCGAATTTCTGTGCGAGCCCGCGGTAGGAGAACACTCGCCAGTTTCCGATGGGGTGGGGTTCCATCGCGTCGACGACCTGCGGGACGCGGGCGTGGAGCGGCTCTGGAACGACCGGGATGGCATGGCCCGGCGCGACCAGCACGTCGACCGCGAGGATCAGGGCCATCGCGGCGGGGGCATGGCGGGGTGCAAGCGTCCCACGGCGGTAGAGCCAGAGGACAAGGGCGCTCAACAGGGCGGCAACGAGGATGAGACGCGGCGTCCCGCCGGCGAGGCTGAAGGCGGTCTCCATACGCCCGTACAGCTGATCGAAGGTCCGGTAGTAGCGCTCGGCGCTGAGGAACCGGTCCTCGGACCCGACGATCACGCGGTCGATGTAGTCGTATCCGTACGGCACGATCAGGAACGCGAAGCCGGTGAGCACGATGGTGGCCACGGCGGTGCCGGCCGCGATCAGGCCCGCCAGCCACAGCCAGCCGCGAGTGAGCCAGCGCATTGCGAGCGAACCGGCGATGCCGTCGCGGCTGAAGTAGTCGATGCTCAGTCCAACGAGGTACGCGAGGCCGAAGCCGGCCACCAGGCCGAAGCGCGCCGGTTGTCGGAAGAACTCGAACAGCGGGAGCCGGTGAACCAGTGGAAAGCCAAGGCTGTACGACCCCATGGCCAAGATCCACGAGAGGGCGACCAGCAACGCAAGAAAGCGGACGAGCCGACGCCGCCAGCCGACGATCAGGGCCAGCAGGACCAGTGCGGGCGTGAGCAGGCCGAGATACAGCAACTCCTCGGCATTGAGCGTCCCCTCGAGCACGCGGGGGATCTCGAAGGACGGGTAGAGATAGCCGAGGATCAGGTTCCAGGGGGCGATCGATCCTTGCGCGGCCAGCTCGAATCCCAGCCCCTCGGCGCGCGGTGATTGCGCGGTCGTCTCGATCGCCGGCAACAATCGAACCGCGGCGAGCGCCAACCCGATCAGCCCCGCGGGCACGGTCCAGATCAGCCACCGGCCGGCGCGCGTGAGCCCGTCGTCGCGCCAGGTCCACCAGAGGCGAAACAGGCCAAAGACGATCCACGCAAACACGGACAAGAGCGCGATCTGCGGGTGGCCGGCGATGGCCATGATCCCGGTGATGAGCGCGAGCAACGCCGCATAGCGGCGATGGCCGCGCGCGATCAACTCGAGCGTGGCGATGCCGGCCGGCAAGGCGAAGAAGCTGTCGGCGTAGCTCATGTAGCGCGAGGTCGCGAACACGAACGGTCCGTACGCGAACAGGAAGGCGGCGGTGAACGCGGCGGGCCGCGACAGGGACCACACCCGTGCAAGCCAGTAGCCGGCGGCCGCCGCGAGCGCGACCGCGACAGCGATCTCGACGAAATAGGCGCGGAGCGGATCGAACAGAATCAGCAGCAGCCAGGTCAGCGGATAGAACCAGCCGAACTCGGAGAAGGGGATCGGAAAGCCGCCGAGCATCCCGGGCGCCCAGAGGGGAATGCGGCCCTCGGCCAGACCCTCGGCGAGGAGCTGGTAGCGGGGCTGGTGGCTGAAGAGCAAATCGAAGTCGAGCCAGGCCTCACCGGCGAACAGGAGCTGGCGATAGAGGATCAGCAGCGGCGCGATCAGGCCGACAACAATGATCGCGCGCCGCCAGGCGAGGCCGGCCCGGGCGACGCGATCGATCGCCCGTCCGACGGGCGCGAACGCGCGCGTCAGGCCGTCGGCGGCCGCGACAAGAATGCGATGATCGACTTCGCGCGGCGCGTCCACGTGAACGCGTTCACCTCCGCGAGCGCCGTGCGGCCGATGCGCTCGGCCAGCGCCCGATCGTGCAGGACCCGGTTTATTCCCGACGCCAGCGCGGCCGGGTCGTCGGGCGGCACCAAGACCGCGTTCCGCTCGTGCTCGAGAACCTCGCGCAGCGACGGAAGGTCCCCGGCGACGATCGCCGCTCCGGCCGCCATGTATTCAAACAGTTTCAGCGGCGAGGCGTGCGAACGCGCGATCGGCGCACGCGCGGTGAACGGGATCACGGCGATGTCGCAGGCCGCAACGTAGCGGCGCGCCCGGTCGGGAGGAAGATATCCGGTGACCGTGACCGTGGGCAGGCCGCGGGCGCGCTCCCGAATCCGGTCGAGATCGGGCGAGACGCCGCCGACGATGAACACGCGGGCGCGCGGGTCAACCTGCGGGACGGCCGCAACCAGCGTATCCACGCCCTTCCACGGGAACAGGTGGCCGAGGTAGCACACCACCGGCGCGTCGTCCGGAATCCCGAGCTCGGCGCGAGCGCTCTCGCGCGAGAGGCCGTCGAACGCCGCGAGATCCACGCCGTCGGGCGCGAGCAGCACGCGATCCGGCGCAAGCCCCCGGTCGAGGTACCAGCGACGCAGACCCTCGGTGATCACGACCACCCGGTCGAAGCGGCGCACGGCCCACATGTGCAGACGACGGGAAAGGCGGGACATTGGAGTCGTATGCGCCTCGAAGCAGTAGATCGACGGGTGGCGAGTGAACATGCGCAGGAGCGTCAGCGGGAGCACGTCGCGTCCGTACACAACATCCGCACGCATGCGCGCTGCCAGAAAGAGCGCGGCCAGGCTGAACGACCAGAGCTGGAGATAGTGGGCGAGCAGCGGGAACGGGGTGCGACCCAACGCGGGCCAATCGACGGTGACGCGCTTGACGAGATCGAAGCACGGCAGCCCGACGAGCGCGAACCTGCGCGCGACGCCGAAGTAGTCGAACGGATCGCGCACGACGCGCATGGCGTCCGTGTTGTCGCGCCGCGCGTACACCAAGCGCACGTCGCTGACCGTCTCCGCAAAGGCCCCCGCCATCTGCATGATCTGAAGGGGATGGGCCTTCTCACTGGGGATGCGGGCGTTGGCCACGACGACGAGACGCATGGGGTCGGACACGCGGCTAGAGGCGATAGCGGACGGCCACGGAGCCCCCACGGCCGATCGGTCCGATCACGATCGTGCCGCGCTCGCAGCGCCAGCCTGAGTGACCCTGCACCTCGAGATCCTCCGCCGCGGCCGGCAGCCGGTAGGACGCCTCGCCAAGCGGCGCGTCGCAGATCAGCCGATCATCGACCTGAATGCGATTAGCGTCGATCCGGTAGCTTCGCTCGGTGCGAACGGCCTCGAGCGGCGAGCCATCCAGGCGGGCCAGGAACGATCGGACGATGACGGCATCGTCCGTCAGCTCGACATCGGCTTCGATCGCGCCGCTGGAACGCCATTCCCGTTCCGCGGCCCAGGCCGGCGGCCCGAGAAAGCGCCAGAGCATCGCGGCGGCGTAGCGCCGCCTGCCCGCGCGCGCATGCATCCGCGCGACATGCAGGCGGAAGCGCGTGTCGCGATCGCGCGGATCAGGCAGGCGCGGCCGGCCGGAATCTTCCGGGTCGAAATCGACCGTCCAGGTGGCTTCGGGCGCGGCCGGCTCCGGGACGAAGGTGAGCTCGTTGCGCCAGGCGTTCGCCTGACGGCCCACGTAGGCGAGCGTCCCGCCGCCAATGCGGCCGCCCACCAAACCCGACGCGGGGCGCTTGCGCGTGCGCACGATCGCGCAGGCGCGCACCGACTGGATGCGCACGACGCCGGCGTCCGGCCACTCACGCGGCGGCCCGCGCGCGGCGATGGCGGGATTGGCAGGGAGGTCGTCGAGCTCGGCGGCCGCGTGGGCGCGGGCCAGCCAGGCGAGATCGGCGGTGTGAAACACGCGGCACACGAACGCCGGGGCGTCGGGGGTCGCTTCGATCATCCCGTCGGGCGCCATGGCCTGCGCCGAGCGCGAGGCGACGCGTCCCGCCAGATCGCGAAAGTCCTCGCGCCCATCGGCGGCCAGCGCATAGGCGTCATACGGCGCAGATCCGACCTCATGATCCGCGTCCCAGAACCACCGCTTGCCATCGAGTAGGAGTGGTTTGACGCCGTCGGGTCGAAGCACGGCTTGCAGAAAATCGGCGCCGCGGCGGAGCGCCGGCGCATGCGCATCGAGGCGGTCGATCTGGCGCAGCGCAAACTGGGCAAAGGCCAGGCAGCGACTGTGATAGTGCACCGTCAGATCGCCGAGGCCGTCGTGCTCGCCGGCGGCGGTCGGATCGGTGATGTAGGGGAACGAGCCGTCGGCCCGCATCTCGTCGAGCGAACGGGCCACCGACCGCTCGACCGCGAGGGCCCATGCGGGCTCGGCGAAGACGGCGTAGGCGGACGCCAGCCCCATGGCGCCCCACAGCCGCTGGTTGATGACCGGCTTGGATACGACGTTTGGGACGAGATAGGTATCGCAGCAGCGGCGGATCGCGCCCTCGAACCTGATCCGGTCAGATTCGCCCAACCGCTCGCTTCCGCATCGGAGCAGGGTCGCGAGCGCATCGACGCACTCACCGTTGTCGATGATGTTGTTCGAGACGTTGGCCGGGTTGTGGCGTCCCGGATAGAAGATCCAGGCATCGCCGGCGGCGGCATCCTGCCCCAAACGTCCGGTGATGAGGCGTCCGATTCGCAGCGCGCGCGTCAGGTACTCGTCGCCGGCCCCGGCGGCATTCAGCGCGCAGTTGATGACGACGGCACGCGCGGTCTTGCCGGTGTGATCGACACCGTGCTCCGGACAGCGAGCGTACTCGTCGTCGCCCAGGAGGCGTTCGAAGGCGTCGGAGGCAGCCTCCAGGACCCAGCGCGCACGCCGACTGAGCCGTCCGGCGACCGGCAGCGCCCGCTGATCGAGCGCCTCAGTCACGATGGCCGATCCGTCGGGCCGGGACGCCGGCGACGATGTCGTATGGCTCGACGTCATTCGTCACGACCGCGCGCACACCCACCACGGCGCCGTCGCCGATGGTGACCCCAGGCAAGATCACGACGTCGCTGTAGATCATCACGTCGTCGCCGATGTGGACGGGAGCGATCTCGACCGGCGCGTCGAGCACCGAAACATCGCGCCGCCTGACCGCGTGCCGGTGCGTGTAGATGGCACAGGCGCGTCCGATATGGACGCCCCGCCCGATCCGGAGGCCGCCGGTGCCGTCGAGACGGGCGTCGGCCAGGACTAAAGTTCGATCGCCGATCTCGACCGCGGCGGACGGCGCATGGTCGGGTTCCCAGCCGAGCCTCACATCGCGCTTGATCTGGACACGATCACCCACGTGCAGCTGGAGGCCGCGCGGATAGTAGAACTTGGCATCAACGTGCACGTGGCCGCCCATGCGAACCCGCTCGGCGCGCCCGAGCAGCGCCCGACGGAGCGCCCATAGGGCGCGCTGGTACGGCAGCAGGTGCGGCAGATCGGGCAACTGGGCGGCGAGCCGCGCAAGCTGGCGGAAGAGGGCGCCGGTCATGGCGGGCCCGCAGTTGATGCGACGGTCTCGAACGGCGGGGCAACGCCGGCCCGGAGCGCCGCGAACAACCTGACGATGCGATCGGCCAGGCCGCCGGCGCCGTGGCTCTCCACTGTGAGCTGCCGCAGTCGCTCGACGGCAGCCGCGCGCAGCGCCGGCTGAAGCGCCAGCAGCGAGCGCAGCCCGCCGGCGAGATCGTCGGACGAGCTGCCGACAAGAAAATCGCCGGCGAAGCCCCCGAGCAACGAGGCGTAGGCGGTGTTGTTGGTGATCAGCGGCACTCCGCAGGCGAGCGCCTCGAGTCCGGACTTGTCCAGAGCCGGCCGCGCGCGCCAGCCGATGAAGGCGTCCAGCGAGCCGTAGAACCCGGGCATTTCGGCAATCGACAGCTCGCCGGCGAACTCGACGTGGTCGTCGAGGTCGAGCTCGGCGACGAGGCGACGGAGACCCTCAAGGTAAGCATGATCGGACGCGTAGAACGGCGCGCCGGCGATGCGCAGCCGCGGCTTCGACTCATCGTGCTCATGCAAGCGCGCAAGCGCCCGGATGATCACATGCACGCCCTTGAGCGGGGTGAGCCGTCCGGCGGTTCCGACGAGCGGCGGGCCGCCCGACGCGCGCGGGTGGGTGGGCGCCTCGAATCGAGCGGTGTCAATGCCATGGCCGACGACGAACGCGGGCGATCCTCCGGGCGGATAGCTGTCCGGTGAGGCGGTCGCGCCGGCGCTCACGATGCGACGGGCGACGTCGAGCACGCGCGAGCGTCCGTGGCTGGTGTACCAGAGCACGAGCGGCACGCCGCGCAGCCGTGCCCAGGGAGCGGCGGCGAGCGCGTAGGCCGGCACCATGTGCGCCAGCACGCCATCGACCTGGCGGCCGCCGATCAGCGCGTTGCAGCGCTCCAGCAGGCCCAGCCAGCGCTCGAGACGCCCGACCCCCTCCTCCTTGCCGAGCGGGTGCACGTGCACGTTGCCCGGGAGATCGGTCGCCCCGGTGGCGGCGGCAATGACGTGCAGCGAGCGAACTCGCGACGCCAGCACGCGCGACCACAGGTGCGCGACGCCCATGTACGAGCCCTCGACGTCCAGCTCTTGCGTGATGAAGAGCAGGCGAAGCTCGGCCGTCGGGGGTTGTCCGCTCACGCGCGCGACTCCTCGGCGAGGCGCCGATACGCGGCGGCGTAGGCGCCAAGGACTGTTTCGCGCTCGAACAGCTCGGTGGCCGCACGCGCGGCGAGTCCGGCGGCCGCCAGCCCGGCGGGGTCGCGCAGCCGCTCCGCCACCAACGCGGCACCAGCCGCATGATCCCACGGGAGGAGCCATCCGCCCGCCGCCGACGGGATGATCTCGGGCATCAGTCCGACCGGCGTGGCGAAGACCGGCGTGCCACACGCCATGGATTCCAGACACACCCGCGGCCCGCCCTCGCTCAGCGATGTGCACACGAGCGCGTGGAGGCCGCGGTAGAGGTCCGCCAATTCCTCCGGGCGGTCGAGCCAGGGAACCCAGTCGACACGATCGATCACACCGGCCGCGTGGAGCGATCGGCGCAGACGGCGCTCTTCCGGACCCGACCCGGCAACGACGAACCGCGCATCGGGCCGACCGGCCGCCACGGCGATGAAGATCTCGGCCAGGTACGCGAGCCCCTTGTTCGCGACCAGCCGCCCCACGAACCCGAGCAGGTAGCGCTTGGTCCGGTCGCCCGGCGCGAAGACCTCGCGATCGATGGCGGCCGACGGGAGGACGAGGATCGCGTCGCGCGGCACGCCCCACCGGACGAGCTGATCCGGGACCTCGCGGTGGTTCACGACACGGATCGCGCGGGCGCGGCGCGCCGCGTAGCGCGCATACGCCCGGTAGGCCCGCTTGGCCAGCGGCTCCCACCACTGCGCGGGCTTGGGATGCGCCGGGATGTGATGAATCTCGCTCACGTACGGAATGCCGAGGCGCCGGCTCACGCGCGCGGCCGCGCGGCCGTTCGCGAATATGCCGTAGTCGTGGCTGACGAGCAGAGCGTAGGCGCGCTCACGGGCAAGTTGCCCGGCCTTCTTCCGCAGCCAGCGCGCCTGCGACCAGCGCGCGGCCGGCGACGGATGGACGTGGACGGCCTCGTGGATCACATGCGGCACGGCCCCCGGCACTCGGGGTGTGAGGACATCGATGCGATCGAATTCGCGAATCAGGCCGCTCAACGTAGCGTGGAACGGCCCCTGCCGGCCGGCGGCGACGTCGCGATCGCCGCTGAACATCAACAGGTTCAGGCTCACGCCTGCGCGGAGGCGGGCCGTCCCGATGCGGCCACGACACTCGACAGCATCTCGAGCGTCTCGTCGATCAGCCGGTCCCAGCGGAAGTGCTCGACGCCTTGCTTGGCGGCCGCGACGAGGCGGGCGGCCAGTTCGCGATCACCGAGCACGCGATTGACCGCGGCGGTGAACGCATCCGGGTCGCCCGGCGGCACGAGCAACGCGTTGCGGTCGTGCGTGAGGATCTCGCGATTGCCGCCGATGTCGGTGGTGACGATGGGGACGCCGACCCAACGGGCCTCGACCAGCGTGTGCGAGAGGCCCTCGTAGTCGGTGTTGAGCACCGCCACGTCAGCGGCCCGCAGATAGGCCGCGACGCGCGCGTGCGGCACCGCGCCGACGAACCGGACGCGATTGGAGACGCCGGTCTCGCTCGCGACCCGCTCCAGCCGCGGGCGCTCTGGTCCGTCGCCCACGATCAGCAGGGTCGCGCCGGCGTCGAAGCCGGGGACCATGCGGATCAGCTCGTCCACCCGCTTCCACGCATAGAGTCGCGAGACATTGCACACGATCGGACCGTGGAGCCCCAATTCGGCCCTGGCCGCCTCCCGCGTCAGGTCCGTCCGCGGCTCACGCGGCAGCGCGTTGTGGATGATGCAGACCCGCTCCGGCGGCACGCCCCAGCCGCGCACGAACTCGCCGACGTAGGCGCTCGGTACCACGATCAGGTTCGCCAGCCGGCAGTACACGCGTTCCATCCACCGCAACGCACGGACGCGCAGGGCGTGACGGGTGTGCTGGAAGTCCTCGACACCGAGGTCGGTGAGGCCGCGTCGAAGGGCCGACTCCCACGCCCAGTCGCCCACGACCTTGAGTACCCGCGGGCGACCGGCCAAGAGCGCGCCCAGACTCGACGGCAGCTCGATCCCATTGATGTACACCACGTCGGATCGCCGGGCCGCTCGCCAGGTGTGCCAGAGAACCAGCGCGTAGCGCAGCGGAACCGGGACGGCCCACGACACACGCACGAGCGGGAACGGCGGGCACACGGTGCCCTCCGGGTCGTCGGTGCACACGACGGCTCGCACGCGGTGCCCGCGATCGTGGAGCGTCATCGCCAGGTGGTAGATGTGGGTCGCCGGCCCGCCGACGGCCGGCGGAAAGATGTTCGAGACCAGGGTGATCCGCACCGGCCGACGCTAGCACCGGGGGGCCAGTGCGACAACGCTTCCACGCAGATCGAAGACATCACGCTCGGTTTCAGGTCCGTCTTCTCGCCTTTCGCGACGCGCCTGGGCTTACAAGGCGCTCTACGTACGCTCTTGCCCGGCACGGTTGGCGGACAAAGTGCGCCGAGGGGCGGGGGCACGGCGCGCGCTGCCCTGAGATCAGGCGCCACTCTGGTCGCTCGGGATGAAACTCAACAGCCAAGATCCATCCGCAACCGCGGCTGCCCGCATTTCGTCGCCGCATGGCCGTTGATCCGCGACCCGAAGTGCCGGCGCTCGCTTTGGGTGGCTACGATGCTGTGAATCCAGGCAGTCCTCCGCGAGGCTCACCGGAATGGCCGACGGGGCGGTGGCGTCACCCGGCAACCGACTGACACCGGCCGGCTTCGCGCAAAAGTGGCTGGACAGCGCGCGCACCGAGAGCGCCGCCGCCCAGGAGCACTTCAACGACCTGTGCCGGATGCTGGACGTGCCCACGCCCAACGAGGCCGACCCGACCGGCGAGTGGTACGCCTTCGAGAAGGGCGCGGAGAAGACGGGCGGCGGCGATGGGTTTGCGGATGTGTGGAAGCGCGGCCATTTCGGCTGGGAATACAAGGGCAGGCGCAAGGACCTCAACGCCGCGTATCAGCAACTCTTGCAGTATCGCGAGGCGCTCGAAAACCCGCCCCTGCTCGTGGTCTGCGACCTCGATAGATTCGAGGTCCACACGAACTTCACCGATACAGAGGAAGGAGATCTACCGCTTCGCGCTGGCCGATCTGCGCGACGAGCCGGCGGAGCCCTTGCGCATCCTTCGCGCCGTCATGCGCGATCCGCAGGCGTTGCGGCCCGGACAGACGCGCGAGCAGATCACCGAACAGGCCGCGACCCGCTTCGCCGCCCTGGCCGGAAGTCTGCAACAGCGGGGGCATGACCCGCAGGCGGTGGCGCACTTCCTCAACAAGATCCTGTTCTGCTTCTTTGCCGAAGACGTCGGGCTGTTGCCACGCGGACTGCTCCAGAAGCTCGTGCAGGCCAGCCGCCGCCGGCCGGAGCTCTTCGAGCAGGGTCTGAGCGATCTGTTCGACCGCATGTCAGTGGCCGGCGGCCTGTTCGGCGCTGAACACATTGAGTAGTTCAACGGCGGACTGTTCGACGGGAACGAGACCCTACCGCTGACGGCGGACGATCTACGCATCATCGACGATGCCTCGCGATTCGACTGGTCGCAGGTGGAACCCGCCGTGTTGGGCACGCTGTTCGAGCGCGGCATGGACCCCGACAAGCGCGGGCAGCTTGGCGCCCACTACACCGACAAAGCATCCATCCTGCGCGTGATAGAGCCGGTTGTGATGACGCCGCTGCTGAGGGAATACGCGGCCATGCAGGCGCGCGTGGTGGAACTGCTCGCGAAGGGCCGGCGCGTGACCCGCAGAACACGAGCGGAGAACAACCCCAACCTAGTGTTCCGAAGCTTCCTGGACCGGCTGCGCGGCGTCCGCGTGCTGGACCCGGCCTGCGGCTCGGGCAATTTCCTCTATGTGACGCTGCAACGCCTCAAGGACCTGGAGAAAGAAGCGCTGCTGTGGGGCCGCGAGATGCTCAAACTCACCCAAGAGCTTCCGGGCGTCGGTCCGCAGGTCGTGCTCGGAATCGAGATCAATCCCTACGCCGCCGAGCTGGCCCGCGTGAGCATCTGGATCGGCGAGATCCAATGGATGCTGGCGAACGGCTTCGGCTCCCTGACGAACCCGATCCTGCGTCCGCTGGAGAACGTCGAGTGTCGGGACGCCATCCTGGTGCGCATGGATGGGGAGCGGCCGCGTGCGGCCGACTGGCCGGACGCCGAGTTCATTGTCGGCAACCCGCCGTTCCTGGGCGGCAAGAAGCTGCGCAGCGACCTGGGCGACGCGTATGTCGACGCACTCTTCGAAGCCTGGCACGGCCGGGGTCCGCAGGAGGCTGATTTCGTTTGCTACTGGCATGAGACGGCACGGGAGCTGATTGCCGCCGGACGTGTGAAGCGCGCCGGGTTGCTCGGGACCAACAGCGTGCGCGGCGGCGCCAACCGACAGGTGCTCGAGCGGATCAAGGACACCGGCGACATCTTCATGGCCTGGAGCGATGAGCCGTGGGTGGTGGAGGGCGCGGCTGTGCGCGTCTCCATCGTGGGTCAGGACGATGGGACCGAAGCTGATCGTCTCCTGGACGGCGAATCAATTTTGGCGATCAATGCCGATTTGACGGCCGGGCTCGATCTCTCGCGGGCGCGTCGACTTGACGAGAACTCCGGGGTCGCATTCCAAGGTCCCGTCAAAGTCGGCCATTTCGACATCGCGGAAGCGCGAGCCCGCAAAATGCTTGGGCAGCCAAATCCTCATGGGAGAGACAACAGCGACGTGCTCAGGCCGTGGCTGAACGGTAGCGACATCACACAGCGCGCTCGCCGGATGTGGATCATTGAGTTCCCAGAAACTCTGTCGCAGAGGGAGGCAGCGTTCTACGAGGCTCCATTCGAATACGTCAAGAGCGAGGTCCGCCCCACACGTCTCAAGAATCGAGACCCGCAACGCAAGACCCATTGGTGGCGTCTCGGTCGCAGTGGCAGCGACCTTCGCAGCGCAGTCGCTGGTCGCGGGCGCTTCATCGTTACGCCACGCGTTGCGAAACACCGTCTGTTTGTATGGGTCTGTGAGGAAACTCTGCCCGGAAGCGCAGCAGTGGGCATCGCCCGCGAGGACGACTACACGTTCGGCGTTTTGCATTCGCGCGTGCACGAACTCTGGTCGCTTAGACTCGGCACTTGGCTCGGGAAGGGCAACGACCCGCGCTACACACCGACAACCACCTTTGAGACCTTTCCGTTTCCGTGGCCGCTCAATACGCCCGACCACGACCTGACGCCTGCGCAAGCGGCCGACCGCAACGCGATTGGCGCCGCCGCGCGCGAGCTGCAAGAGCGCCGCGAGCGCTGGCTCAATCCGCCCGAACTGGCGCGCATGGCGCCGGACGTGCTGCCGCATCTGCCGCCGCGACCGGTCGCGCTGAACGAGGTGGCCGCCAAACAACTGGCCAGACGCACGCTGACCAACCTCTACAACGCGCGCCCGGCCTGGCTGGACCTGCTCCACCGCGACCTCGACCGCGCCGTGCTCGCGGCCTACCGCTGGCCCGCCGACCTTTCCGACGACGAGATCCTGCGCCGCCTGCTCGCGCTCAACCTCGAACGAGCACAATCCACCGGCGCCTGAACGCTGAGGCAGGCACGGTGGCCCGACCTTCAGGTCGGGAAGTCCCAGATGGCGCGAATGAACCGAGCCGAGTGGCCCGCAGCGCGTAGGTGGGCAATCTCACAGCGCTCTTCAATGGTGACGTGCGCGCAGCAGCGTCCCATGGCAGGACCTTCGTGAGGTGTTGCACTTCGTTTGTGAATTCAGGGAATCCAAGCCCCACCCAACCTGGAACCGCGCAGGGTTCTCCCCGGAAATCCTGAGCCTGACCGGGTTTTGCAAAGGTCTCCCCAAAGGGCGGGCCACCCGGCGTGGGGCGTGGACGGCTGGCTGGTCGTGGGAGCCCGACCTGAAGGTCGGGCCACCGGGCGGGACCGAACTCAGACCGGGGCGCCGGCCTTCTCGTCGGCGGTTGGCTGCGGCGCGCCGTTCTGGAGCACGGGCAACGGGTCGCCGGTAACCACCGAACGGCCGGCGGTGAAGGCGTTCCAGGCGGTACCGTCGTGTTGCCAGATCGCGTCACAGCCGCGGCAGAGCTTGTACGCGGTCAGATCGCCGCTGACATGCGCGCGTCGGATGGACCGATAGGCCTCGCCGTTCCAGATATCGAGCAACGAGTCGGTGTTGAAGTCGCCCATGATCTGGTCCTCGCCGAAGTCGGCGCAGCAGGCCGGCACCCGGCCGTCCCAGTAGATCGCCATGGACTTCCAGAGCCAGTTGCAGGGGAAGTAGGACGAGCCATGGGGCCGCGCGGTGTAGAAGCCACTGTCCTCCATCGTGCCGGCCCATCCGTGCGCCCAGAAGGTGTCCCACTCGTCAACAGGCAGGTCTTTGAACCGGTCTCGGAAGTGATCCGGAACCACGGGCGAGGCGCCGGACTCAAAGCTGTCGTTCCAGAGCTGAATCACCTGCATGACGACGTACGGCTTGGACTGCCGCCGCTGCCGCTTCTCGGTGAGGAACTTGAGCGTGCGATCGAGCGTCCGGTCGAACGAGGCGCCCTTGCGCATCTGCTCGTAGGCCTCGGGCTCGCCGGAATCGAAGCTGATGGTGACCTTGGACGGTGCGGCGTCGAGCAGATTCCGAATGGCGTCGTCGCGCCAGAGGGTGGCGTTGGTGTTGATGTGCGAGGCGATGCCCGCCCGCTCGCACTTCTCGATCATCTCGTAGATGCCCGTGTGCATGAGCGACTCGCCGCGGAAGAACAGGTTGATCTCGCGGACGTAGTGGCGGGCTTCGTCGATGATGCGATCGTAGAGATCCATATCCATGAAGCCGTTGGTCTGGTTGGCGCCCACGCTCTGCGGGCACATGGGGCAGCGGAGGTTGCAGAAGCTGGTGGGCTCGACGTGCAGCTTCAGCGGAGCATAGGGGAGCTCTTCGGTCCCTTTCATCCAGTGATAGGCCAGCCGGCCCAGCCGCGGGTGGAGGACGGCTTTGTGCCGCCGGTACTTGATCAGCAGGTCCTTGGCCTGGCTGACCGTGTTCACGCAGGGGCTTCCTTCGCGGTTTCGGGCGGGATGGCCTCATCCCAGAGCATGTTGGGGATGCCATCCTCGACCTCATAGGCGTAGCCGCAGACCGTGCAGACCAGTCGCGAGCCCTCGACCCGCAACACGCCGTCGTCACGGGGATGGGCGTCGTTCACGCAGCGGAGGATCGCGAGAAAATCGGCGGGGATGAGCTCGGGCGCGGCAGATTCGGACATGGAGTACCCCTCGCCGGACGCTAGAGCATGAAATGAAGCGTGTCAAAGAATACTAGGAGCGCCCCATAGGCCCCGACGGGGATCAGTCGAACGGCCCCGCCGAAGCCCGGCGACGGCCACAGCCGACGCGCGAGCAGCGCGAGGGCCGAGATCGAGACGAGCTGGATCGCCACCAGCGCCACCCCGACCCACACCAGCACGCCGCGATGGGCCAGGTAGTGACCGGACAGGACCATCGACCAGAAATCGAGCCCGAGCCCGTGGGCTGGCCTAGCCGGCGCGGCATCGACGCCGAACCGCGACCAGGGCGTACGACGCAATAGGTCCTCGAGGACGTCGAGCCGGTCGGGGATCAGCAGTTGGGCGGCATCGGCCCGCAGCAGCCACGCATGCGCCAGCAGCGGTGAGAACTGGTGTGCGTAGAGGACGGCCGCGAAGTCGCCCTCCGGCTGGGTCGACGACCACGGTTGGTAGTCCTGGCCGCCGTAGACGGCGCCGTTCTCGGGAACGGCCCCGGCCACCTGCTGCTGGAAGAGGTTCAGGTAGAGGGTGAAGTCCTTGCTCACCCCCAGGAGCTGCACGCCGACGCTGGCGACCAGCACGGCCGACAGGGCAAGCGCGGGAACGAATCGCCGAGACCTGCCTCCGATCCAAGCGATCAGCGGGGCGCCCATGGCGATCAGGTACGGCAGCGTGGGCACCAGGTAGCGGGACCCCCACCCGTTCCCGCCGTACCAGACCTGCTTCTTGCTGTAGAGCAGCAGGTAGACCACCGGAATGGCGGCGAAGACGAACGATCGCCAGCCGTGGCGGCGAATGAACCAGGGGATGACCGGTACGGCGACCAGCAGGACCGGGTTGTACCAGAGGATGCCCTTGCCCCAGCTCGTGACGAGGCCGTGAAAGCCAAGCGCGAAGGGCAGATCGAGCCATCCGCGACCGATGCCCGCGATCAACTCGCGCTCGTAGAGCAGGCGCACGTCGAATACGAGCGCCGCCGCGAGCAGCACGGCCGGCGCGACGAGCACGAACGGGGCGACGAAATAGGCGAGCGGACGCCAACCGCGGCACCACACCTCGGACCAGGTGCGCCCGGGCTTGTGCTGCAGGACGAGGTAGATCGCCAGGACGGGGATCGCGATGAAGGTGACGTACTTCGACGCAAGCGCCGCCATGCCAACGACGCCCGCCAGCGCCGCGTAGCGAGCGAGCCCGGTGTCGCGCTGAAGCATCACAAGCCAGACCGCGGCGAGCAGCAACGTGGTGACGAGCGGCTCGGCGAAGTCGTAGACGGCGTAAGGCCAGGCCATCGTCCCGACGGCGTAGACCAACGCGACGACCAGCGCGATGCGCACGGAATACCCCATCCGCTGCGCGATCTTGAAGAGCAAGACCACGCCGAGGGCGGTGATCAGGACGTTCGCGAGCGGCGTCCAGAGGCGGAGGAAGAACTCCGCGTTCTGGCGCTCGGACCAGACCCGGCCGATCCCCGGCCCATCGACCCAGGCGCCATCCAGCCCGCGCGTGGCCACGCCGTCGACGTACAGGTTCCCGGTATCGACCAGATAGGTGAGGCTGGCCTCGGCGAGGTCGATCGGCGGATCGAAGGTCCAGGCGGCGGCGTAGTAGTTGGCGCGCGTGTTGCCCAGGTGGTTGGCGGCAGGCGTGGGCCGGTCGTGCTGGACCACCGCCCGGACGTCGGCGCGGTCATACGCCCACTCGGCGGTCTCGATCCCGACCCGAATCGACCGCTCGACGCGGGCGCCATCGGCGCCGACGAGCAGCAGGCGCGCGATCTCGACGCCCTGGGGGATATCCGCGCTGAGCGCGCTGTGGGAAAGCAGCACGAGCTCGTCGTAGGCGCCCGGTGTGAGTCCCAGGTCAAGCTCGCGGGTCACGTTTGGCTGCTCGGACCCGCCGAGCGGGGCGTAGTTCACGAGCAGAATCTCGTGCTCGCCGACGGGCACCCGGTCGCGCTGAGGTGCGATCTGTGCGATCGGCTCAGCGAACGCGACCAAGGGCGCGAACGCGATCGGCAGGCCCACGCCCCAGCGGGAGAAGTTCGAGCTGTAGGTGCGCAGGTAGACATGCCCCGGATCGACCACGGCGCTGCGGGCCATCTCGAACGCGAAGCTGCCGTCGGCGCTGTAGCCGAAGCCGTCGCGGGTCGAACCGGCGGTCATGGCGTACAGCGAGGCGATGAGCACGAACAGAACCAGCGACGGGCGCGCGCCGGTCCAGCGAATGAAGCGCGATCGCAGGCTCATGGGCGGCGGGGGTGGGAGTGGCGAGGCGCCCATCTACTCGAGCCCCAGTCCGTCAACCAGCTCGAGCAGGCGGTTTCGGAAGGCGTCCACGTTGAAACGCTCGCTCGCCTCGCACGCCGCGGCCGACATGCGCGCGGCGATGGCCGGGTCGTCGATCAGCCGCCGCGTCCGCGCCCGAAGCTCAGCGAGCGACGACCAGTGAAAGCCGTCAACGCCGTGGGTCACCAGCTCGGGGAGGCCCCCGGCATCGAGCACGACGGGGACCGCACCGCCCGCCATGGCCTCGACGACGGTGATGCCAAAATGCTCGAACTTGATCGGATCGCGGTCCGGTCGCTCGCCGTAGCCGGCGGCGTGCCAGTAGATCGCGGCCTCGCCGTAGAGCCGTTTGATGTCTTCAAACGGGGCGTTGACGTGCAGGTGCACGGGCAGGCCGGCGGCCCGACGGCGGAGTTCCTCGGTGTATTCGAGATCGATGTCACGCGTGCTCTGATGGCCCGCTAGATGCAGGGTCCACCCTTTCAGGCCCTCGCGCATCATGCGGGCGAACTGGTCGATGAGCACGCCGTGCTTCTTCTCGTGCGTGCCGCGGAAGAATCGCCCCACGCTCAGGATGATCGGTCGCTTTGGCCGCGGCTCGGCCCAGCGGGTATCCACCGGCGGATGCAGCAGATGGCCGTCGCGGTTCCAGTACCGCCGGACCCAGCGGAGGCTGTAATCCGAGATCGGACAGACCAGGTCGTAGGTGTCCACGTAATCGAGTGAATAGTAGAGGGGCAGACTCTCTAGGCGGAGTCCAAGCTCGCGAAACCCGCGCCGGAAGAGCAACTCGTACAGGTAGTGGCGCGGATGCCGGACGCGCACATCCGTGACTGCCAAACCAACCTCACGGTTGTCGTCGGCGTCGGCTCCATCGCCGGGGTTGTAGGTGGGCGATTCCAGCCGGAGATCGACCTCGCGGTTTCGCACGTGGCGCCGATCGACGTCGAAGCGCCAGACCTCGAAGTCGCCCGGCCGGGGCGGGAACGTGTGCGCGCCGATGGGCTCGTCGCCGACCAGGCACCGAACCGGGAGCGCCTCACCGGGATGGAAGTTGCCCGCCACGATCTCAACCGGGACGGCGCGGCGACCGGGCGGAACCCGCACGCGCACGGTGGCCGGGCTGGTGGCGTAGCGGAACCAGCCGCGACCGAGCTCCTGCACGTCATAGAAGCCGTCCACCCACTCCGGCACCAGCAGCTCTCGAATGAGGGCACGGCCGACTAGCTGACGAAAGCGCGCCTGCCAGCGTCGATCGAGCGGCGATGGAAACAGCACCAGCAACATGCCGCGGCGCGCCGCGGACGGCTGATTGGTCATGAACGACGCGTTCACGAAGAGGTCGTAGTCGCGCGTGACCTCGGCGAATCGGTTGGCCGGCAACGCGGGGACGACCCGCATGCCGACGTTGGACAGATCGATGTTGAGCGCCCGCTCGAGCTCACCCGGCGCAATGGCACGGTGGGTGATGAGCTCGGTGTCGAACCGCTCGGCGAGCACGGCGGCGGCCATGGCCGCGTGCCGCTCGCCTCCGCCTTTCTGGTGCAGCCAGCGGTTGTAGACGCCGGCCTTCATTCGGCCTCGAAGAAGGGGCGCAGCTCACGGCCGTCGAGCGGCGCGAGGCGGCGCTCGGTCATCCGCCGCCGCGCCGTGTCGGGCGCCAGGTTCACGGCGCGGGTCAACGCGGCGGCCCGTGCACGCGTCTCGCGGAAGGCTTCCAGGTCGATCGAGCCGGCGGCGAGTGCGCGAGCGCCGCGCCGCGCCGCGCGCAGACCGAATCCGACGGTGTCGCGGGCATGCATCCGTACCCACTCCAATGGCGCGTTCTTGGCGAGCATCCGGAGCTTGCCGAACTCCACGTCACGGATGAATCCGGGCGACCACTCGCGGCTGATGGCGGCGTGCGCGTGGTGAACGGTACCCGCGGGCTCGTACCAGAACCGCCAGCCCCGGCGTCGCGCGCGCCAGCAGAGATCGGCGTCCTCGTAGTACATGAACATAGCGGGATCGAGGTAGTCGAGCGCCTCGAGCATGTCGCGGCGGTACAGCGCGGCGCCGCCTTTCACGGCGAATACTTCGCGAGGTTCCGCGAAGTTCGGCCCGTCCCACTCGTGCCACACGATCCCGTCGGTCACGCGGGTGCCGCGATCGCGCATGGAGCCGTCGGGCAACGGCTTGATGCCGGCGTTCTCAATCACCGGCCGCGCATTCCGTCGCACGATCCCGGCCGGAACCACCACCTGGATGTCCCGCCGCCGGCCGTCAACGCCAAACTCGCCCAGGCAATGTCCGTTGACGGCGGCGGTGAGCGGAACGCGCCGATCGGCGTCGCCCGAGGCGACCTCGAGCGACAGCCGCAGCTCGCCGTTGCCGGCGGGCATGGCGTACTCCGCCTCCGCGGCGGTCCACTGAAACGGATCGCCCCGGCGGTCGAGCTCAATTCCGTAGACGCCGCGATTCGCGTACACAGGGCCGCCGGCGCCGTTGGCGAGCGCGTAGAGACGCACGCCCAGCTCGCGCCGGTCGCCGCCGCCCGGCACGAATCCGGTCGTGGAGAGGGTGAGCGGGATGCGATCGCGGTCGAACAGCATCTTGGGACCGACCCCGCCGGCGATTGGATCGGCCTGGAGTCGATCGACGAGCGGACGCAGCCAGCCAGGCTCGACGTGGGTGTCGGGATTGAGCAGCGCGACCAGCGGCGCCCGAGCGCGCCGCAGCGCCAGGTTGTTTCCACGCGAGAAGCCCAGGTTCTCCCCGGCCTCTATCAGCGTCACGTCGGACCGCGACCGAGCCAGATCGGCCGAGTCGTCGGTTGAGGCGTTGTCCACGACGACGACGTCCATGTCCGGGTAATCGGTGGTCAGAAGGCTCTCGAGACAACGCTCGAGCCAGCCGACGGCGTTGTAGTTCAGCACCACCACCTGGACCTGCGGGAGCGCGGGCGCCGTCTGCGAGCCGGCCGCTCCGCGCCTGGGGCGGCGAGCCGCGCGCCGCGGTGGCGCGGGGGTCATTCCACGCGGATCGATTGGAACGCCAGCCCCAGCCGCCGGGTGTCGTCGTCCAGGCCGACGACAGCCGGCACCAGGGCGCCGTCGACGTCGATCACGACCTCGCGCGTTGTGGGGGCGAATACCGGATCCAACGGAACGGCGATCTCTTCGAAGTCCATTTGATTGACCCTGAAGGAGGCGAGGTGGCGGCCGTCCACCGCGACCTTCGCGGACGCCTTGGAGGTGTCGTGCAACGGGCGGCAGACGGACAGGATCAGCGCGCCCTGTCCCACGTCCTGGGTCAGGTAGGCGACCGCGCGCTCGGCGGTCCAGCGGACGCGCGGCGGCCAGTTCTCGGCGGGGTACCACCCAGCGCCGAGCCATTCGTCGTCGCGCTCGCCAACGGCCAGAGCGCTGGGCGGGGCGTGCCACAGCGGGCCGGCTTCAACGCTGAGCATGTCGGGCTGCGCGATGGGGTCACGAGCCGACTCGAGCGGCGGGTGCTCGGTGGACGTGCTCACCCGCCACTGGAAGGGCACCACGGCCGTGCCCCGTTGATGCCCCGCCGTCTTGCCGACGAACAGCGAGACGGCGTTGCGCCATAGGTGATACGGGCTCATCCGGTCCTGGGCCGGCCACGCGCCTACGGAGATGTGGTACGCGCCGGCGCCGAGCGGCAACGGGCCGAGCGTGCACTCGACCAACGTTCGACCCGGCTCGAGCGCGATCGGGCCGACACCGCCGGCGGTGGACGATTCGCAGACGAGCAGGCCGTCGCTGCGGCGCAGCGCGCAGCCGACCGCGACCTCCTCGAGGTACTGGTCGGTCTCGAGCTCGAGGCGAAGCGCGAGCGTATCGCCGGGCAGCGCGACGTACTGCTCGCGCCGCGTGACCGCGTCCACCGCGACCGCCGCCCGAATACGCGCCTCGCCGCTGCCATCCTCTTGATCGGCATCTCGATCGCCGGCGAGCGCGGGCGTCATCGGGCCGCGCATCTCACGCAAGTAGGCCTGGATGACCTCCTGCGGACGACCGAGCATGCGGACGCGCCCGTGGTCGATCCAGAGCACACGATCGGCAAACCGACGCACCTGAATGGGGTCGTGCGAGACCAGCAGCATGGTGCGGCCGCGGCGCTTCACTTCGGCGAGCGCCTCGTAGCACTTGGCCGCGAAGCGCGCATCGCCGACGGCCAGCACCTCGTCGATCAGCAGAATGTCGGGGTCGACGTTGATCGCGATCGCGAATCCCAGGCGCATGAACATGCCCGACGAGTAGTGCTTGACGGGCGTATCGATGAACTGCTCGAGCTCGGCGAACGCCACGATCTGGTCGTAGAGCGCACGGACCTCGGCGCGATTCAGTCCGAGGAACGATCCGTTGAGAAAGATGTTCTCGCGTCCGGTCAGGTCCGGGTGCATGCCCGCGCCGAGCTCGAGCAGCCCAAACACGCTGCCGCTCGTCCGAATGCTCCCGTCAGTGGGCGCGATGGTGCCGGCCAGCAGCTTGAGCATCGTGCTCTTGCCCGACCCGTTGGGACCGATGATCCCGAGCGTCTCGCCGGGCGCGATATCGACATCGACGCCGTCGAGCGCCCAGAACTCCTCGTGCTCGATGGATGCGCGGCCAAGCAGCGCAAGGACCCAGCCCTGGATAGACCGCGCCGCCTCGTGGCGAATGACGAACTTCTTGCGCACGCCGCGGATCCGGACGGCGGGCGCGACCACCTACAACTCCTCGGCGAAGCGCATGGCGAAGCGCCGGAACAGCCACCAGGCAAAGGGGAGCACAACGGCCGCGATCGCAATGGTGACGAGCGTGTGCCGGATCGGGAAGAAGCCCCACATCAGGGCATAGCGATAGTCGGTGACCAGCGTGGCCATCGGGTTGAGCGTGAAGACCCAGCGGTGGATGTCGAGCCCCAGGAAAGTGGCGTTGGGCACGATCGACATCGCATAGAAGATCGGGGTCAGGAAGAACCAGGCAAGCAGCAAGACTTCGATGAGGTGCTCGGTGTCACGCAAGAACACGTTGGCCGTCGCCAAGAGCAAGGCGAGCCCCATGACGAACGCCAGGTGCAGCAGCATGATCAGCGGAACGAACGCCATCGCCCGCGTGTTGCCAACGCCGAACGCGAGCCCGATCAGCCAGAACACGGCGAAGGCCAGCATAAAGTTGACGAAGCTCGCGAGCACCGCGCTGATCGGCAGCAGCTCGCGCGGAAAGTAGACCTTGTTGATGAGCTGGGCGTTGCTGGTGACGCTGCGCATCGCCGACGTCAGCGCGTGCTGGGTGAACAGCCACGGGACGAGCGCCGCCATCAGGAAGAACGGATAGCGGTCGATCTGCTCCGTCCTGGCCAGGACCTGGAACACAAGCGTGAACACGGCCATCATCAGCAGAGGGTTCAGCAGCGACCACGCGAATCCGAGAACTGAGCCCCGGTAGCGGACCTTCAAGTCCCGAACGACGAGATTCCGAAGCAGATCGGTATATGCCGCCAGCTCCCTGAAGACCCCGACGATCTGTCGGGCGTAGCCAATCGGTCGTTTCGTTGCGACAACCGCCATACGAGAAGCCTAGGCGCCAGCGGCGGAGACCCGTCGCCGCTCCCGATGGGACCGCTGACAGGTTTGGAGTGACCCCATGCTACAATTTGCGGACCGCGCGGGGGGCGTTGCGCACCCCGCTTTTCGGTACTCTGGATGGAAGTCACGTGGCTCGGAGGCACCGCATTTCGCCTCCGTGGCCGCGACGCCGCCGTAGCAACCGACCCGCACACTTCCGGCATCAAGCAACGATCGGCGCGCCCCAAGGCCGATCTGGTAACCCTCGGCAATCCCGCTGCGGGTGTGGCGTACGACGATCTGGTGCGACCCAACAAACCGGGGCGCACGCCGTTCGTGGCCGACGGGCCCGGCGAGTATGAGGTGGCAGGGGTCTACGTACACGGCGTAGCCGAACACAACGGTGCCGGCGAGCCGGCCACGACGCTGTACACCATTGAGATCGACCGTCTGAATGTGGGGGTCTTCTCGCGTCTAACGGAGGAACCGAGTGATGCGTTGCTCGACGAGCTCGGCGGGCTGCACGTGCTGCTGATCAATGTCGATGGCGGGTCGACCGGCCTGCCGCCCGAGCGCATCATCCACCTCGTCAACCGAATCGAGCCCAGCATCGTGGTGCCGTACGGGCCGAACGACGCTAGTAGGTGGAAGGACGTTGCCCGCGAACTCGGCGGCGGGAGCACGACGGCCCAAGCCAGCCTGTCCGTAACCCGCAGTCGCCTGCCTGAGCCGGTGGCGCTGCAGCTGCTGGCGCCGAGGGTGAAAAAGGGCGCGGGTGGGACCTAGGCAAACCGGCACGGCGGTGGGCGGTCCCGAAACGGCCAGCGGCTCGATCGAGCGTCGCTATGTATTCGTGACCGGCGGGGTGGTCAGCGGCGTCGGCAAGGGGGTGGCGGTCGCGAGCATCGGCCGCATGCTCAAGAGCCGCGGGGTGCGGGTATCGGTGATGAAGCTGGACCCCTACATCAACGTGGACCCCGGCACCATGAGCCCGCTGCAGCACGGCGAGGTATTCGTGACGGCCGACGGCGCCGAGACGGACCTCGATCTCGGGCACTACGAGCGGTTCATCGACGAGAACCTCACGGTCGCCAGCAATCTGACCACCGGCCGCGTGTACGACCGCGTGATCAGTCACGAACGCCGCGGCGACTTCCTGGGCGGCACGATCCAAGTGATCCCGCATGTGACCGACGAGATCAAGGCGCGCATACGCGACGTCGGGGACCTTAACAACTCCGAGGTCGTGATCGTCGAGGTCGGCGGGACGATTGGCGATATCGAGAACATCCCATTCCTCGAGGCGCTGCGCCAGATGCGGCGCGACCACGGTCACGAGAACGTGCTCTATGTGCACGTGACGCTGGTGCCGCGCATCGGCGGGAGCGGCGAGCTGAAGACCAAGCCCACGCAGCACAGCGTTCGAGAGCTGCGCAGCATCGGCATTCAGCCGGACGTGATCATCTGCCGCTCCGACGAGGCCCTCAGTGAGGATCTGGCGGAGAAGATTGCGCTATTCGCCGACGTGGATTTGCGCGCGGTGATCTCGAACCCGGACGCAACCAGCATCTACCAGGTGCCGCTGATTCTCGAGCGGGCGGGGCTGGGGACGATCATTTGCGAGCACTTCGGCATCGAGCCCGAGTCGCCCGATCTGGAGGAGTGGCGCCAACTGGTGGAGGCGCTGGCGGCGCCGCTGCCCGAGATCGAGATTGCGATCGTGGGGAAGTACGTCTCGCTGCCCGACTCGTATCTCAGCGTCGTCGAGTCGGTGCAGCACGCGGGCATCGCGTTGCGGGTGCGGCCAACGATCCGGTGGGTCGATTCGGAGGAACTGGAGGATCGAGACCCGGCCGATTTGCTCGATGGCGTGGCCGGCATGATCGTGCCCGGCGGGTTCGGCCCTCGCGGGATCGAGGGCAAGATCGTGGCGGCCAACTACGCGCGCACGCAGAAGATCCCGTACCTGGGGCTGTGCCTGGGGATGCAGGTGGCCGTGATCGAGTTCGGCCGCAAAGTGCTGGGCACCGACGATTGCAACAGCATCGAGTTCGATCCGGACACCAAGCATCCGGTGATCCACCCGATGCCCGAGTACTACGACGTGGCCAACATGGGCGGGTCGATGCGGCTGGGCCTGTGGGCGTGTGAGCTCGTGGACGGAACCGCGACCCGCGAGGTCTACGGCACGCCGCGCATCGAGGAACGGCATCGGCATCGGATGGAGTTCAACAACAGGTACCGCGATATCTTCCGATCGCAGGGGATGACCATCAGCGGGGTGTCGCCGGACGGGAAGCTGGTGGAGATCATCGAGCTGAAGGGGCACCCGTGGTTCGTGGGATCGCAGTTTCACCCGGAGTTCGGTTCGCGGCCCAACCGGCCGCATCCCCTCTTCCGAGGGATGATGGCGGCGGCCGTGCGGTATACCGAGGGGCGGCCCAGGATGCCCGCGCTCGCGCCCGAGGTGATGGCATGAGCCGCGCACGGACGGACGGCGCCTAGCGCCAGCGCTCGTCCAGGGCGCGGCAGATCAAACGGTCCGCACGCCCCGGACCGAGTGTGTGATCAGTCACGATTGAGGAGTCGAATCAAGTGAGCACAGTGGCCGTTCTCGGCGCCCAGTGGGGCGACGAGGGCAAAGGCAAGGTGGTGGATTACCTGGCTCAGCAGGCCGATATGGTGATCCGCTTTCAGGGCGGGAACAACGCCGGGCACACGATCGTCAATGATCTGGGAACGTTCGCCCTGCACCTGCTGCCGGCCGGCATCTTCAACCCGCGGGTGGACAACCTGCTCGGTCCGGGAACGGTCGTGAACCCCCCGGCGCTGATCGACGAGATGGCCGACGTGGGGGGGCGGACGGGCATTTCGCTTGACCGGCTGTGGATCTCCGAGCGCGCCCATGTTGTGATGCCGTACCACGTGGCGATCGACGCGGCCGAGGAACGGTCGCGCGGCGATCAAGCCCAAGGCACCACGCTGCGCGGCATCGGGCCCGCGTACGCGGACAAATCGGCACGGTCGGGCGTGCGCATGGGCGATCTGCTGGAT
Source organism: Chloroflexota bacterium (assembly GCA_965247475.1). Taxonomy (GTDB): domain Bacteria; phylum Chloroflexota; class UBA11872; order UBA11872; family UBA11872. Next base: position 135,436 of record OZ252016.1, on the reverse strand, counting down.
GCGGACGCACTGGCCGAGATCATCCCGCCAGCAGTCGAGCAGAAGAACCGGCTGCTGCAGGTCGTGTTCGATGAGCCACCCGTGCACGCACGCGACTTGATCGATCGCGCGATCGCGTGGGGCGAGGCGCTCGCTCCCCACATCGTCGACACGATGGGACCGGTGCAGCAGGCGCTCCAGGAAGATCGGGCGATCTTGCTGGAGGGTCAACTCGGGGTCATGCGCGACCTCGACTGGGGGCATTACCCCTATGTGACTTCGTCAAGCCCGTCGGCGGGCGGCGCGTGCGTGGGGGCAGGCATCCCGCCACGCGAGCTCGATCAGGTGGTGGGCGTGGCCAAGGCGTTCACGTCGTCGGTTGGCGAGGGTCCGTTCCCGACGGAGCTGACGGACGAACTCGGCGATCACCTCCGCGAGGTCGCCGGCGGCGAGTATGGGGCGTCGACCGGTCGGCCGCGCCGCTGTGGCTGGTTCGACGCGGTGGCGGTGCGAACCGCCGGGGCGCTCAGTGGCGTGGACCGCCTGGCGCTGACGAAGATCGACGGCCTCGACACGCTGGAGCGCATCAAGGTGTGCGTGGAGTACGAGCTGGACGGCAAGCGCGTGCGCCTGGCGCCGGACACCCGGGCGCTGGAACGAGCGCGGCCGGTCTATGAAGAGTTCCCCGGTTGGATGACGTCGACGGAAGGCGTCGAGCGCTTCGAGGCGCTGCCGGCGGCAGCGCAGCAATACGTGCGCGCAATCGAGCAGATCGTGGGCACGCCGGTCGGCCTGATTGGCACCGGTCAGGCGCGGACGTCGATTATCGCGCTGGCGAATCCGTTCGACGGGTAGGCGCGGCCCCTTCGGCAGGCTCAGGCCAACACGAAAGGACGGCTCTCGCCGGTCCGGTGGCCGTGAGATTCCTCGCTTCGCCTCGGAATGACAGGGCGGAGCGGCTCGGGGTGATGTCCGGTGGTACCGCCCCTTCGACAGGCTCAGGGTGCACGGTTACCGACCGCTCGTTGGCGATACGGCTATACTGGGGCCTGGCGGCCTTTAATCCGACCCAGCGAGGCGGAAAGGCGTCGCGTTTCGGCGCGATTCGACCGCACCTGCGGATAACGGGCCTTCGGGCCCATTCTTTGTGTCCCGCCGAGACGGCGACAGGGAGGCTTGAGCTGCGTACGACCACCGGCGGCGAGCGGGTGGTGATGACGGCCGACGACGTGCGGCGCGCGCTCGTCCGGATCGCACACGAGATCGTCGAGCGCAACAGCGGCGCCGATGCGCTGGTGCTGGTGGGCGTTCCGCGACCCGGACCGGTGCTGGCCAAACGGATCACCGCGCACATCGAGTCCTTCGAAGGCGTGCGCGTGCCCACCGGCGCACTGGACATCGCGATGCACCGCGATGACCTGGATCGCCACGCGCATGCGCCCGCGGTCCACCCGAGCGACATTCCGGTTGACCTCAACGATCGGGACGTCGTGCTGGTCGACGACGTGCTCTACACCGGCCGGTCGATCCGCGCGGCGATGGACGCGCTGAACGATTACGGACGACCGCGGACGATTCAACTGGCCGTCATGGTCGACCGCGGGCACCGGGAACTGCCGATTCGCGCCGACTTCGTGGGCAAGAACGTGCCGACGGCCCGCGACGAGGTTGTGGCCGTCCGCCTGCAAGAACTGGATGGGACCGATGAGGTGCGGGTGGGGCCGGCGGCGACCGCGGAGGTGAGCGATGCCGCTCTACCGTAAGCACCTGATCGACGTGGCCGACTTCACGCGCGACGAGTTCTCGCTGGTGCTGGAGACCACGGAGTCGATGCGCGAGATCCTGGCGCGCCCGATCAGCCGCGTGCCGACGCTGCGGGGGCGAACCGTGGTGAGCGTGTTCTACGAAGCCAGCACGCGCACGCGGGTCTCGTTCGAACTGGCCGGCAAGAACCTGGGCGCCGACGTGGTGAACGTGGCGGCATCGGGCAGCAGCGTGGACAAGGGCGAGTCGCTGGTGGACACCTTTCAGACGATCCAGGCGCTCGGCGCGGACCTGGTGGTGATCCGGCATTCGCGAAGCGGCGCGCCGGATCTGGCCGCCCGTCACCTGGACTGCGGGGTGGTCAATGCGGGCGACGGTCTGCGCGGGCACCCGACCCAGGCGCTGCTGGACCTCTACACGGCACAGAAGCATCTGGGCGAGCTCGAGGGACGCAAGATCGTGATCGTCGGCGACATCGCCCACAGCCGCGTGGCGCGGTCGGACATCTGGGCTTTCACCCGCATGGGCGCACAGGTCTACCTGAGCGGTCCGCCCACGCTGCTGCCAGAGGAATTCGGGCAACTGGTCGATGGGGACGGGATGGTGCGCATCGATCACGACCTGGACCGGGCGATCGAGGACGCGGACATCGTGATGGCGCTGCGGGTTCAGCGCGAGCGGATCGCCGGCGGGTTGCTGCCGGACCTCCGGGAGTACGCCCGGCGCTGGGGCCTGACGCCGGCACGCATCGAGCGGGCGAAGCGCCAGGCAATCGTGATGCACCCGGGTCCAATGAATCAGGGGGTGGAGATCTCGCCCGACGTTGCGTACGGCGACCGGTCGGTGGTCGACGAGCAGGTCACCAACGGCGTAGCCGTGCGAATGGCGGTGCTCTACCTGCTGCTGGGCGGCAAGGGCTCCAGATGAGAGACGGCGGTCATCTGATCGTTCGGGGCGGCCGCGTAATCGATCCGTCGCAGGGCATCGACCGCGTGGGAGACATCGTGATCGAGAACGGGAGGATCGCGACGATCGGCGAATCGGACGCGCAACTGCCGCTGGGAACTCCCCAGATCATCGAGGCCGCAGGCCTGGTGGCGGCGCCCGGTCTGGTTGACGTTCACGCGCATCTGCGCGTGCCGGGCTTCGAGTACAAGGAGGATCTGGCGAGCGGCACGGCGGCCGCGGCCGCGGGCGGATTCTCGACGGTCTGCACGATGCCGAACACCGACCCGGTGATCGACTCGCGCAGCGTGGTCGAGGGGCTGTTGGACGAGGCGGCGCGCTCGGCGCGCGTACGGGTGTACGTCCACGCCGCGATCACGACGGGCCAGCGCGGCGGGCAGCTCGTCGAGATGGGCGATCTGGCGGCCGCCGGCGTGATCGGATTCACGGACGACGGGATCCCGCTGGCCAGCACGGCGATCATGCGGCACGCCCTGGAGTACGCGAGCCAGTTGGGGCTGCCGGTCAGCAATCACTGCGAGGACCCGGAGCTGTACCGGGACGCTTCGATGCACGAGGGGCTGGCCTCCACCCGCCTGGGACTCAAGGGCACGCCGCGTCAGTCCGAGGAGATAATGCTGGCCCGCGACCTGCTGCTGACGGAGCTGACGGGCGGCCGCTACCACTGCCTGCACGTGACGTCGGGCGGGTCGGTCGATTTCATCAGACGTGCCAAGGACCGGGGCGCGGCGGTGACGGCCGAGGTGACCCCGCACCATCTGACGCTGACGGCGGACTTGATCGGCGGCCGCGACGAACCGGTCAGCGCGGCGCTCGGGGCATACGACAGCAATACCAAGGTCGCGCCGCCGCTGCGCGAGCAATCCGACTGCGACCGCCTGCTGCAAGCGTTGCTGGACGGGACGATCGATTGCATCGCGACCGATCACGCGCCGCACGCCTCGCAGGACAAGGACGTGGAATACGCGGACGCGGCGGTGGGGTTCTCGGCGTTCGAGACGGCGCTGGCGAGTGTGCTGACGCTCGTGCACGACGACAAGCTGGACCTGGCCACGGCGATCGAGAAGCTGACCATCGCGCCCGCCCGCGCGTACGGCCTCCCATATGGCTCGCTGGAGGTTGGGGCGCCGGCCGACGTGGTGGTGTTCGATCCGGACGAGGAGTTCGTGGTCGATCCGGCCGGGTTCGCATCCAAGGGACGGAACACGCCGCTGGCGGGCATGCCGATGCGCGGCGTGGTGCACTACACGATCGTGGGGGGCGAGGTCGTGTTCGATCGCGTCCAGGCCAGTCCGGTGGGCGCGCATGCGGGGTAGCCCAACGCTCCTCGCGCTGGAGACCGGCGACCTCTTCTTCGGCCACGGATTCGGGAGCGCCGAGCCGCGTGAAGGGGAGGTGGTCTTCAACACGAGCATGACCGGCTATCAGGAGATCTCGACGGACGCGTCGTACCACGGCCAGATCGTCACGCTGACCTATCCGCTGATCAACAACTACGGCGTGAACGCCGACGACGTCGAGTCGCGGCGGCCGTGGATCGCGGGACTGGCGGTGCGCGAGCTGGCCGCGACGCACAGCAACTGGCGAGCGTCAGGCGGGCTGCATGACTACCTGGCGAACCATGGCGTTCCCGGAATCCAAGGGATCGATACGCGCGCGCTCACGCGAGTCCTGCGCACGGCCGGGCCGCAACGCGGCGTGATCGCGCGGGCGCCTGCCGAGGCGGCGGATGGAGCACCCTACTTCCGTTGGGCAACTGGTCGCTGGCCGGGCGCCGCGGATTGGGCAGACGCGCAGGTGCAGGCCGCGCGGAAGGCGATCCGGTACGGCGCGCAGACCTTCGTGGACGACGTAACCACACCGGACCGGTTCGTGTCGGACGAGGCGGCGTGGGCACCGTGGCCGGAGCCCTCCCGGCGTGATTGGTCGCCCCGGATCGTGGTGCTCGACGTGGGTGTGAAGACCAATATCGTGCGATCGCTGGCCAGGCGCGGTTGCCAGGTGCACGTGGTGCCCTACGGCGCCGACGCGAGCGACATCGCGGCGCTGGAACCCGACGGCGTGGTGGTCTGCAACGGGCCGGGCGACCCGCAACAAGCAAGCGCGGCGGTCACGACGATTCGAGGCCTGGTGGGGCGATATCCACTGATCGGGATCTGCCTGGGACATCAGCTGCTCGGGCTGGCGATCGGCGCGACCACGAGCCGCCTGCCGTTCGGGCACCGCGGCGCGAACCATCCGGTGAAGGACCTCCGCAGCGGGCGAACGCACATCACCTCGCAAAACCACGGGTACCAGGTGGATGCGGCCTCGATTCCACCGGACAGCGGGTTCGCGGTCAGCCACGTGAATCTGAATGACGGGTCGGTGGAGGGTCTGACGCACCCGACACTGCCGGTGCGGTCGATCCAGTACCACCCGGAGGCCAGCCCCGGGCCGCAAGACAACCAGTACTTGTTCGACGAATTCCTAGACACGGTAGAACGCCAGCGGCCGGGCGCCGACCGTTGATCGCCGAGCGCAGCAGGCGAGCCGATGGCTGAGATCGGCAAGGTCCTGATCATCGGCTCAGGCCCGATCGTGATCGGACAGGCGGCGGAGTTCGACTACGCCGGCACGCAGGCGTGCAAGGCCATGCGCGAGGAACGCGTGACGTCGGTGCTGGTTAACTCCAACCCGGCCACCATCATGACGGACGAGGGCATCGCCGACCGCGTCTATATCGAGCCGCTTACCGTCCCGGTCGTCGAGCGCGTCATCGAGCGCGAGCGGCCGGACGGGCTGCTGGCCTCCATGGGCGGTCAGACGGGCCTGAACTTGGCCGTGGAGCTGGCCGAGGCGGGGGTGCTGGAACGCTATGGACTCGAGCTGCTGGGCACGCCGCTGGAGGCGATCAAGGACGCCGAGGACCGGGAGCGGTTTCGGGACCTGATGATCCGGATTGGGGAACCAGTACCGGAGAGCCGGATCGTGCGCTCGCTGCCAGAGGCGTGGGAGTTCGCGCGCGGCGCCGGATTCCCACTGATCATCCGGCCGGCCTACACGCTGGGCGGCACCGGCGGCGGCGTGGCGCGGCACGAGGACGAGTTCGAGGCGGCGGTGCGGCGGGGGCTGCAATCCAGCCTGATCCACCAAGTGCTGGTGGAGCGCTCGCTGATCGGATGGAAGGAAATCGAGTACGAGGTGATGCGGGACGGCGCGGACAACTGCATCACCGTCTGCAACATGGAGAACTTTGATCCGATGGGCGTGCACACGGGCGACTCAATCGTGTTCGCACCCAGCCAGACGTTGAGCGACAAGGAGTACCAGATGCTCCGCTCGGCGTCGCTCAAGATCATCCGCGCGCTCGGGGTCGAGGGCGGGTGCAACATCCAGTTCGCGCTGGACCCGCGGTCGTTCGCCTACCACGTGATCGAGGTGAATCCGCGGGTGAGCCGGTCGTCGGCGCTGGCGTCGAAGGCGACCGGCTATCCGATCGCACGCATCGCGGCCAAGATCGCGCTCGGGCGCACGCTGGACGATCTCGCGAACCCGATCACACGCAAGACAACGGCCGCGTTCGAGCCCGCGCTCGACTACGTGGTGGCCAAGATCCCACGCTGGCCGTTCGACAAGTTCAGCCACGGCGACCGGCGCATCGGGACCCAGATGAAGGCAACCGGCGAGGTGATGGCGATCGAGCGCACGATCGAGGCGGCGCTGAACAAGGCGGTGCGCGGTCTGGAGATCGGCGGGAAGACGCTGCTGTGGGAAGACCCGGCATGGTCGACCGACGAGAGCGCGATTTGGTGGCGCATCGAGCACGCGCACGACGAGCGGCTGGCGGCGATCATGGCGGCGCTGCGGCGCGAGGCCACGCCGGCCGAGATCGCCGAGCGATCCGGCATCGATCCGTTCTTCATCCAGAAACTGGCCAATATCCACGCGCTGGAACGGCGCCTGCTCGAGGAGTCGCTGACGCCGGATCTGCTCTGGGAGGCCAAGCGACTGGGATTCTCGGACGAGATGATCGCGGCGCTGTCGGACACGCTGCCGCAGCGGGTGCGCGAGCTACGGCTGGAGCACGCAATCACGCCGGTCTACAAGATGGTCGATACCTGTGCGGCGGAGTTCGACGCGGCCACGCCGTACTTCTGGAGCACGTACGAACGTGAGAACGAGGCGGTGACCGACGGCGGGCGCGCGGCCGTAGTAGTGGGGAGCGGTCCGATCAGAATCGGTCAGGGGATCGAGTTCGACTACTGCTCGGTTCACGCGGCATGGGCGCTCGAGGACGTGGGGCTCGAGAGCGTGATGATCAACTCGAATCCCGAAACGGTCAGCACCGACTTTGACTCGTCTCGGCGGCTCTATTTCGAGGCGCTGGACGAGGAGAGCGTGGCCGACGTGCTGGCCAACGAGGCCAATGGCGGCGTCGCGCCGCCGGTGGTGGCGCAATTCGGCGGCCAGACGGCGATCAATCTCGCGGCGCCGTTGTACGCGCTCGGATTCCAGATGGCGGGCAGCGGCGTCGCCAGCATCGACGAGGCCGAGGACCGGGCCAAGTTCGACCGGTTTCTCGAGCGGCTTGGGATCCTGCGCCCGCCCGGCGGCGCGGTATCCCGCATGGCCGACGCGGCGACAGTGGCCGCGAGTCTGGGCTATCCGGTGCTGCTGCGGCCTTCGTATGTGCTGGGCGGCCGGGCGATGGAGATCGTGGAGAACCGCCACGAGCTGGAGCGCTATGTGCGCGACGTGACGCAGCCTTCCCCGGCGCATCCGGTTCTGATCGACAAGTACCTCCAGGGCCGCGAAGTTGAAGTGGATGCGATCTGCGACGGTGAACACACGCTGATACCTGGAATCATGGAGCACATCGAGCGGGCCGGCGTGCACTCCGGCGACAGCTTCGCGGTGTACCCGCCGGTGAGCGTGGACGCCACCGCACAGGCCACGCTGCTGGACTACACGCAGCGCATATGCAAGGGCCTGCAAACGCGCGGGCTGGTGAACATCCAGTACGTGATCCACGACGGCGAGGTGTACGTGCTGGAGGTGAACCCGCGGGCCAGCCGAACGGTGCCGTTTCTGAGCAAGGCCACCGGCATCCCAATGGTGCGCCTGGCAACGCGCGCGATGTTCGGAGAAACGCTCGCCGCGATGGGCTATGAGCCGGGCCTCGCGCCGGCGCCGGAGCTGTTTGCGGTGAAGGCGCCGGTGTTCTCCATGGCCAAGCTATCCGGCGTGGATACGTATCTGGGTCCGGAGATGAAGTCCACCGGAGAGGTGATGGGCGTGGACCGCAGGTTCTCGGCGGCGCTGCTGAAGGCCATGATCGCGGCGGGCAACGATCTGCCAAGCACCGGGGACGTGCTGGTATCGATCGCCGATCGTGACAAGGAGGAGGCGGCCGGGGTCATCCGAGACCTGGCCGAGCTCGGCTATGGGCTGCTGGCCACCGAGGGCACCGCGAGGTTCATTGGCGAGCGGCTCGGGCTGGACGCGACGCCCGTGAGCAAGATCCGGGCGGGCAGCCCGAACGTGGAGGAGTACATCCGAGCCGGGCGGACGGTGCTGGTGATCAACACGCTCACCGGCGGCCGCGAGGCGTTGATGGATGGGCACTACATGCGGCGGGCGGCCGCGGAAACACACACGCCGTGCCTAACGTCGCTCGACACCGCGCGCGCGCTGGTGACCGCGCTGCGGGATGCACCGGGAACGTTCGAGGTCCGCTGCATCGATGAGTATCGAGCGGGCGCATCGCCGGGCGCGGCCGCGCCGTGATACCGCGCCTGGAGACCGCGCGGGCGCTCCGGAACACGCGGCTCTCGGAGCGCCTCTGGTGGTGCGACTACGAGGCGCCGGATACGGCGGCGGACGCTGGTCCGGGCCAGTTCGCGCACGTGTTGTGCGGGCCTGAGGATGCGTACGACCCGATGCTGCGGCGTCCCATGAGCTTCAGCCGCATCGAGCCAGACGAGGGGCGGGTGTCGTTCCTAATCGAAGTGGTCGGCCGAGGCACGGCGTGGCTGGTGCAGCAGCCGCCCGGTACACCAATCGATCTCCTCGGGCCGCTCGGGAACCGCTTCGAGTTCGTCGAGGGAGGCCGGCGGGCACTGATGGTCGCCGGGGGGATCGGCCTGGCGCCGCTTCTGACCCTGGCCGCCACCGCGCCGACTCGTGATGTGGAGACCGTGATCCTGTGCGGCGGCCGCGACCGATCGGCCCTGACGCCTCGCGAATACGTCGACGACCGCACGACCTATCTGGTCGCAACCGACAACGGCAGCGAGGGACATCACGGCTTCGTGACCGACCTGGTGCCGGATCGGCTCGGGTGGGCCGACCAGATCTTCGTGTGTGGTCCAACGCCGATGATGCGGCGGATGAGCGAACTCTCGCGCGAGCATGACGATGGGGCTACCCCGGCATTCACATCACTCGAGGCGCGCATGGGCTGCGCGATGGGCGTGTGCTACTCGTGCGTCGTCAAGACTCGCGATGCCGTCCGTCGCGTGTGCCGCGACGGACCTGTGTTTCGACAGAACGACCTCACGTGGGAATGGCGTCACGACTAGCAACCAGTCACCGCGTGCGGCTCGCGGGCATCAGCGACCGCTCCCCGACCGCATCTGGCCACGGAGTATGCAGCGTCTTCAGTTCAACGTAACTCTGGGCTTGCCGTATGAGTTTGGTATGTGCTATCGTCATCGGCGGCACAATGCTAGCCGTACCGGAGGAGATCACCGTTGAAGATTCGAGAGACCGTGAGTTCGTCGGATTGGTCGCAGCGACCGCAGCGCGCACGTCGTATTAGCCCTGAGATCCGCGAGATCGTTCGCGCGGCGTCCCGCAGCAAGCTCGGCGAGTGGGTGGTCATTAGCATAAGCGAAGACGAGAAGAAGCGTCAGCCAACGATTCGCGGCCGCATTCAGTCGGCGGCGTTGCAACAGGGATTCCAGGTTAAGTTCGAGATGCGCGCCGGAGACCTGGGCATTCAGCGAATGGTGCGATCGAGCTGAAGCGGGGGGACGGGTACGTCCCAGCGGACTCGAACTCTACAGACCCTTGAAGGTGAAGCCTTAGGGTCGCTGTCGATTGGCTCAGTCTCTTATGACGAGGCCCCCGAACAGCGCCAGCCCTTGAATCGATAACTGCACGGGACCTCCGGTGGCGGCTGCCGTCGAACGCTTGTCGTCGGTGTCACCGAAGATAGCCACGATGTCGGTGCGGATGTTCCACCCGGCAGGCACGCGGATCTCCGCCCCGCCGAACATGCAGGTAAGGTCAAGCACCGCTGGGGGCTGCGGTATCTGCACGTCCCGAAGATCGACGTTGACGCGTCCAAATAGGCACGTCGCTTGGCCGCGCCGAAAATCTCCGGACAGTCTATGGTTCGCCGCCCACAACACGGCGACGACGTTGAGGCCGGCGGCGGAGTCATGGCCCAAGGATCGCCGTGGGGTTCGCTCGCCCGCCGCCGATGAGCGACGGAGCAGCACGACCAGGCCGACCACGATAATGACCACCGGCCAGACGGCGTCGCGCACGCGATCGGGAACGGAGTCGAGCACCGTGAGCTGCACCGCCACGCCGATCGCAATCAAGATGATCGGCCCGACGACCTGGCGGAAGTGCGTGCGCACCAAAGTCCAGAGTCCGATGGCCACGAGGATCAACGGGAACCACCGCCACGGCTGGTGAATGTCGATCACGCCGACGTTGGACAGCAGCAGCCAGACACCGACCACGACGATGATCAATCCCGCAAGCACGCGGCGAGAGCCCTTTCCGTTCGACATTGAGACCTCACTCAGCGTCGCGCGCCCGGCGATCGTACCGGGCACGATTGTGCAGAATCGCCAGAGACCAGCCTAGGACAATTCTCGCAGGTGATCGTCAGGCCGCGCATCGGGTTCCGGCCGCGGCGATCCACCGCGAGGGTTAGGCCCCTTAGGTGGACTCAGAAGGACCGGTCCTTCGACAAGCTCAGGACGAGCTTTCGACGGTCCGGCGGCCATGAGATTCCTCGCTGCGCTCGGAATGATAGGAGGGATGCGCGGAGTCACCACCGCGGGCAACCACAAGGGTGCCCCCACACGGGATGCCGGTCGCTCGGGACCCTACTAAGCCTCACCCCCACCTCGGACACACAGGAATGACACGGGAGGTCGGCCGCTGTGCCGGCGCCCACTAGGCCCTTCAACGGACTCAGGACGGCCCTCCGCTTCGCGTCGGAATGACCCTCGATCCTCGGCGCGGAGGCGCGAGCACGTGCGGTGGGATCTACGCCTAGGCCCTGGAGGCCGCGACCGGCCGAGTGTCGGATGTCCGCGCCGCGAACTCACGCGCCGCGCGCTCGCCGCCCTCCACGTCGTCGGGCTCGAGTTCGCCGTCCAGCACCAGGTCGAGCAGATGCTGCTTGATCGGTTTGATCCAGCGGCCCGGAGGACGGTCGAACATCCGCATGAGGTGATGGCCGTCGAGTGGGCTGTCGAGCGCGCGCACATCCTGCTCGCCGAGCAAGAGCTCGCAGCGCGCCTCTAGCTCGGCCACCCGCGCCAGGCCCCGCTCGACCCGGCGAGGCCGATAGCTGGTGATGTCCGCGCGTGAGAGGGCGATCAGCGTGGACAGATCGATCCCGGCCTCCCGAATGAACCGGCGCACGGCCCCGTCGGTCCAGTCGGAGTCGTAGCCGTTGGCGCGCATGTGGAGCAGCACGATGTGCGAGATCCGGTCGGCGAACACATTGTCGAAGCGCAGGCGGCGCAAGATCGCCCGCGCCTTGCGCGCGCCGGCCTCTTCGTGGCCATAGAACCGCACTCGCCGGCCGCGCACGGACTTGGTGTCGGGCTTGGCGACATCGTGCAGCAGCGCCGCCCAGCGCAGCTCCGCGAGCGGCGCGGTGTTATCGACCACGCGCATCGTGTGCGCGAACACATCCTTGTGCTGATGGTGCTCATCCTGGACCGTGCTTTGGAGGGGGATGAGCTCGGGGAGGACCAGGCTGAGAAGGCTGAGCTCCAAGAGCGCGACGATGGCGCGATCGGGTCTCTCGGACAGCATGATGAGCCGCAGCTCGGCGCCGATGCGCTCGGCGCTCACGGAGGCGAGTTGCGCGGCGTGCCGACGCATGGCCGAGGCTGTCTCGGCGTCCAGATCGAATCGCAGCTGCGCGGCGAATCGCACCGCGCGCAGTACGCGCAGCGGATCTTCGCGAAAACGATCGTCGGGATTCCCAACGCCGCGAATGACGCCACGCACGATGTCGCGGACGCCCCCATATGGATCGATGATGCGGCCGGTGAGCGCGTCCTGCGCGATCGCGTTCACCGTGAAGTCGCGCCGGCTCAGGTCGGCTTCAAGAGAGTCGCCAAATTCGACCGCGGGCTTGCGTGAGCCGGGTTGGTAGGCCTCGGACCGAAACGTGGTTATCTCGACGCGAAGCTTGCCGAAGACCGCGCCGATGGTGCCGAATTCTTCGCCAACGGTGAAGACGCCGGACGCGCCGGCGCGGCGCAGAAGGACCTTGGTCTTCTCGGGACGCGCATTGGTGGTGAAGTCGAGGTCGCGGGTAGGCCGACCCATGATGCGGTCGCGGACGGGTCCACCAACGAGATAGAACTGCCGTCCCGCTTGCCCGAAGAGTTGTGCCAGAGGGCCGGTAGGGTTCTTCACGAGACGAAGGTCAGCGCGCGGACGGCCGCGCGGGCCGAAGCCGACGCAACGCACGAGCGCGGCTTCGCAGCAATTCTACACGCTCGCTCAGTCGCTCCCTGATCTCGGTCGGCGAGCCGCGAATGCGCCGGACACCAACATCGGCCGTGAACAAGAGCAACGCCGCCGTGACAAAGAATGGCCAGGAGGCCCGCCACCCGTCCCCACCGCGGAGTCCCAAAGACGCGAGCTCGGTGGTCGACCGCACCTCGGCACCGCCGGTAAGGGAGGCGATGCGACGCAGCAACGCCGTGTCCGCGCGGTTGCGGCGAACTTCGGCGGCAGCCGGGATCACGAAGCCCGAGCTGGCCGCGGCCACCTGGTCCGCATTGTCGTGCTGCTCGACGCGGAGCTCGTAGACGCCCGGCGGCAACTCAGGTGAGCGGGCCGCATAGCGACCGGGCGCCACCTGCTCGGCCACGAGCGGGTGACGTGCTCCCACCGGATCGACGATCTCCAGCCTGGTGCGGAGCTGGTTGCGGAAACGGCCGTTGGCGTCGACCGAGTCGATCTCGATCAGCGCGCGGCCCGCCTCGACGGTGGTCGATACGAACAATCCGGAGCCGTCGTCACCGGGCGGCGGCATGACCCAGTTGGCCGCCTGGCGTACGAAGTCCGTGAAGCCCGGCCACTCGGCCCAGGCCCGCGCCCAATCGGCGCCGGCGTCGGAAGTCCAGGCCATTGCGCGGCCACGCCCGAACTGCCAATGCGCCAGAACCGGGTCGTTGCTATCGGAGGCCAGCACGATCTCCGCGGTCGGCTTGGCGCGCGTGCGAACGAATCCGGCCAGCAGGGGGAACTCCAGTCCATCAAGCGGGCCGTCGAGCACGGGGCTCGAACCGACGAGCCGCGGCTGGAACTCACGCTCGACGATCGCGAAGTCGCCGGCCAGCTCGGTCTCCTGGGTCAGCACGCGCGGAAGATTGCGGGGGTCGTCCACGGCATAGAAGCGGCCGCCGCCGACGCGGGCGATGCTCTCGAGCAGATCGCGTTCGGCGTCCTCACCGATGGCGATCGAGGTGACCGTGATGTTGTGCTGCCGCATGGCGCGTGACAGCGATTCGAACGTGCCCTGATGCGCCTTGCCGTCGGTGAGCAGTACGACGTGCTTGATCGAGGCGTCGACGCGCCGGAGGCGCGCCTGAGCCATCCACATTCCGAGGTAGAGGTCGGTGGAGCTGCCAAGGCGGATCCCGCGAATGCCGTCGATCGCGCTCCGCAAGGCCCCGGGGCCTTCGATCGGGCGCGGTGGGACGATCCATTGCCCCTCGAAGTCAAACGCGAGGACGCCGAGGATGTCGCCCTCCTGCAGCAAGGAGACGGCCTCGATCGCGGCCTCGATGGCAAGATCGATCTTGGCGGCACCCTCGGTCGCGCCACTCGCCATGCTGGATGAGCGGTCGATGACGAGCACGAGGGCCAGACGCGGATCGGGGCGCTCTTCGGTCGGATTCGACCAGACCGGCAGGACGCGATCGAGCGCCGTGTCCTCGTAGGCGCCGGCGGCAAAGCTGTGAGGGCCGCCCATGACCAGCAGCCCGTGCCCAGCGCTCACGTGGTCGCGGATGCGGTCGACGGCGGCCGGTTCGAGCGCTCCAGCGGGTACGTCGGACATCAAGATGGCGTCGAAACCGGCGAGCTCGGTGGCGCCCAACTCGGCCGGTGAGACCGTCCGGAATGTCAGACCCCCTGAAAGCAACGCCCGCCCGACCAGCGGCAAGCCGTCGGTACTGACGCCGAGGACCGCGCCGGGCGGGCGCACGTGCACGAACGCCTCGGCCACGTTGTTCGCGAGGCGTTGATCGGCGTCCTCCAGCAGCTCCGCGCGCAGGCGGTGGAATCCCACACCGAGGCCGCCAACGTCCACGCCGAACTCCTGCAATCCCGGCGCCACATCGATCGGCCCATCAGTGAGCAGGCGCGGGCCGTCCCAAAGCCGCAGCCGGGCGGATGCGTGGCGGTCCGAATCGATGGCGATGCGCGCCTTGATCGGTGCGCCCTCGCGCACGTCGGGCGGTAGGCGAAGGGCGCCGATGGCAAGATCCGACCCGCGCAGGGCGCGGACCGGCGCGAACGATATCTCAACGCCGCGGGCGACGGCGGCCTGGAGGACCGCCTCGGTGTCGCCGCGGGTGGCGTTGCCATCGGTGATCACCACGATCCGGCCCGCCGCATCATCGGGAATGAGGCTCAACGAGGCCGTGAGGCCGGCGGCAAGATCGGTAGCGCCTGGGGGCAGATCGGTCCGGAGGGACGGCGCCTCCGCCAGGCGGCCGGGCATTGCGAGCACGATTGGTCGCTGGGCGAACTGCACGACGCCGACCGGCGCATCGTCGCCAAAGCCCCGGACGAACGTATCGACCGCGTCGAGCGCGCCGGCTTGCTCGGAGAGCAAGACGCTCTCGGAGGTATCGATTGCGAAGATCGTCACCGGCTGACGGCCGGCGCCGGCCGTCAGCCCCGCGAGCGCGAGCACGGCCGCGCCGAGCCCCAGCGCCCGCAAGCCGGCAGCCAGCGCGCCACGCGGCACCGAGAGCCTGGCGCGGCTGGCGCCCGCGAGCCAGACGGCGAGCGGGATCAGCCCAAGGAGCACCAGCAGCCAGGGGCGATCGAGCGTCATCGGTCAGCGCAGCCCGCGAACCCGGTGGAACCACCACCACTCGGCCATCAGCAGCACCAGGCCGATCACGGCGAACAGCGGCCAGAGCTCGACGATCCGAGAGGTCTCGATCTCCGCCGCTGGCGTCGCTCTGGGCCCGCCGCCGAGCAGCGATCCTCGCGCGAGCGCGCCCGCGCCCGGAGGTGGGTCGAGGGTCGCGCGGCTCTGGGCGAGCAGCTCGCCGTCGGTGAACTGCCGGATTACGTAGGCGCCGAGACGATCGGGCGTCAGCGCGATTCCGGCGGCCGCATCATATGCGTGAGTCTGGCCGTCGGGGCCGGTGATCTCGACCCGGTCGGCAAGCGGGTGCGGCACGAGTGTGATCGGGCGCTCCGCCTGGAGCGAATCCGCACCCGGCAACGGGTTGAAGGGGTCGACCGCCGCTAGGACGTTCCGCCACAGGATGGGGTACCAGAGCGCGGCGGCGGTGTCCGGCGCGGTGATGTCGAGCCCGACGAGCGCGACGCGACGGCCATCGCTGATCCCGTGGGCGAGCACTGCGTCGTCGCCGGCGAGCAGAGCGGGCCGCGCCCACGACGGCACGGGATAGCGAAACGCCGCAGCGGCCGGGAGGTCGCCGACGTTCAGGAAACGAAGCAGCGGGCTCGCGGTCGCGACCAGCGGGATGGGCTCGCCCGAGACCGGCGGCGCCACGTCCACTGCAGCCACCTCGGGCGGGCGTGCCAGGACAAGCGACGTCCGCGGAAGCACCTCCGGAACCCACTCCTGGAAAACGTAGACGTCGGCGGCCGGCGCGCTCGGAAACTCCTCCGGCGCAATCCCGGCGGCGCGAACGCCAGGGAGCGCCAGGAGGGCACGAACGACCGGCTCAGGTCCGCCGCCGACCACAAGCACGTCGAGCGGTCGTGGCTCGGCGAGCTCCGCAAAGGCGCGATCGTCGAGCGGGAAGGCGTCACCGCCATGCACGATGCGCGCCTCGTAGCCCGCCTGCGGGGGCAGGTCCTCAAACACCGCGACCAAGCGCTCGCCGCCGGCCACGCCGACCGTTCGATCGCCGACGACGCGGGCGTCGCCGTGGATAGCGATCGCGACCCGCGCGGGGGCGGGTCCGTGGTTACGAACCGCCACCGTGGCCTCGATGCGCGCGGGGTCGTCAAGCCGCCGACGGACCGCGAAGTCCTCGAGCTCCAGATTGGCAACCGCATCGCCCACGATCACGGCGCGGACCTCTCCGAAGCGCCCGTCGGGCGGGAGCTCGAAGGAGCCGTCGGTAAACAGCGTGACCGCGCCGCCCTGCTCGGCCGGCGCGATGGCGAGGCCAAGATCGAGCGCGGCGGCAACCTGGCCCTCCGCGACGGACGGCCGGATGCCGGCGATCGCGGATTCAATCTCGCGGCGATCAGTCGAGCCGATCACGACCGGTCGCGCCGTGCCGCCGGCTTCCACCACCGAGATCCGCGTGCCGTCGGGCAGGTCGCGCACGAGCGCGATCGCCCGTGCCTGCGCGGCTTCGAGCCGGGACGGCAGTACGTCGGTCATACGCATCGAGAGCGACGCGTCGATCACGACCGCGGCAGGCGGACCGATCGACGTGGTCCGCTGACACTCGGGTCGGGCCAGCGTGAGCGCGAGCGCGGCGACCACGAGCAGCTGAAGGATCAGGAGCAGGTGGCGTTTGAGCCAGTCGAGCCAGGTGCGCTCGGCACGACTCTCGAGCATGCGGCGCCAGAGCAGAACGGATGCAACCTGGATCTGCTGACGGCCCGGCCGGAGCCAGTAGAAGGCAAGAATGACCAACCCCAGCCCGATCCATCCGAAGGCGAGCGGTCCGGCCCAGGTCACGCGGTGACCCGATGCGCTCGCAGGCGTCGGAGCACGATGTCCTCAACCGGCCAATCCGATTCGATCGGCACGTAGCGGACGTTGCGCTGGTGACAGAACCGCTGCAACTCACCCATCCAGTCCGTGACGACCGACCGATATCTCACGAGGATCTCCGGATCGCCGAAGATCTCGACGTGCGCGCCGCCCTCGACATCGACGAGCTCGGCCTCCTCCGCGAACGCCGGCTGGAGGAACTCACGATCGAGCACGTGGATGACCGTGAGCTCGTGTCCCCGTTCGGCCAGGGTCCCAATCGCGGCGGCGGCGTCCGGCGCGAGCAGGTCGGAGACGAGAATGGCGACTCCGTGCGGCAGCGCCCGGGCGTTGTGGGCGCGCGCGGCGGCGGCCAAGCCGGTGCGGCCGGCGGGCCGTTGCTGATCCAGGAACTCGATCAGGCGGTCCATCGCGGCGCGACCTTGCAGGGGCGGCAGGACCTCGCCGAGCGCGGGTCCGAAAGCGGCGGCCGACAAGACGTCGTGCCCGGTGAGCGTGATCCACCCGAGCGCGGCCAGCACCGCCTGCCCGGTGTGGAGCTTGGTGGGGTCGCCGGTGCCCATTGACGCGCTGACGTCGAGCAGCAAGTGCACGACCAGCGTCTCCTCCGACTCGCGAACCTTGATGAAGAGATCATCAGATCGCGCATAGAGGTTCCAGTCGATCTGGCGAAAGTCATCGCCGGGGCTGTAGCGGCGGTGATCGGCAAACTCGATCGACGAGCCGGTTGCGCGGCTGCGCCGTCCGCCCGTGTGCAGGTGGCCGTGGGGACGGACGGAGACGATCGAAAGTCGCTCGAGGTGCGCGCGTAGACCGGGCTCTGGAACGAATGACGGCGTGGCGTCGGCGATCACTGCGTCAGGCGGACTCAGGTCGTGTGGTCATCAGAATCTGATCGAGGACTTGCTCGCTGCCGACCTCGTCGGCCTCCGCCTCGAAGTTGAGCAGCAGCCGGTGGCGCATGGCAGGCACAACCGCCCGGCGCACATCCTCGTAGCTGACGTTGAAGCGACCGTCGAGCAGCGCATACACCTTCCCGGCCAGGACGATGGCCTGGGCGGCGCGCGGCGATGCGCCGTAGCGCACGTACCGCCTGGTGATGTCGGCCACGCCGCGCTCGGCGGGATGTGTGGCCTGGACTAGGTCCACGACGTACTTCCGGACGTGCGGCGCGATCGGGATGCGCCGGGCGAAGGCCCCCATCTCGACAAGGTCGGCGCCGGAGGCGACGGGGCTGAGCCGCGGCTCGTCGGACCCGGTGGTGCGGTCGAGGATCTCACCGAGCTCGTCGCTGCTGGGGTAGCCGACGACCAGCTTGAACATGAACCGATCCACCTGCGCCTCGGGAAGGGGATACGTGCCCGCCATCTCGATCGGGTTCTGCGTCGCCATCACGAAGAACGGCGGCTCGAGCCGGTGGACCTGCCGCGCTACCGTGATCTGCCGCTCCTGCATGGCCTCGAGCAGCGCCGCCTGCGTCTTGGGCGTGGCGCGATTGATCTCGTCCGCCAGCACGAGGTTGGCAAACACCGGGCCCGGCTCGAATCTGAACGCGCGTTGCCCGTCCTCGCTCTCAACCAGGAGATTCGTGCCCGTGATGTCGGTGGGCATGAGATCGGGCGTGAATTGAATTCGGCTGAATTGCAGATCGAGCGCCTGGCTGAGCACGCGCACGAGCTGCGTCTTGCCGAGCCCGGGCACGCCTTCGAGCAGCACGTTCTGGCCGGCGATCAGGCACACCACCGTGTCCCGGATCACGCCGCGATACCCGACGATGTACTTGCCGACCTCGTCAACGATGTCACGGGCCGTGGCGTGGAACCTCTCGGCCTGGATCTCGGTAGTCACGGCGGACATCGGCACAGCTCAGGGCGACCGGAAGTAACGATCAACAATGGGCTGCAACTCCGGCGGCAGTGAACGGTCCACGTCCGGACGGCCGACGGCAAAGCCGAGCGATCCCGCGGGCGCATCGAACCGTTGCTCACGATCGGTGCCAAGCTTGAGGATTGGTCGATCGACGGTCTCGTCGGTGTCCGCGGATGCGTCGATCCGCACGATCTCCAAGTTTCCGTCGGCGCCGATTCGCTGACCCGGCGGGAGGTTCTCGAGCGCATCGGGAACCGCCTGGCCGGCGACACTCGATGCGCCGGATCCAGCCGTCGAACCGCCGTCCTGCATCGCTCCCGCCGCTCCGTCACCTTCGCCGGCCGCGGCCCCGTCGCCTTCAGTCGCCGGGTCACGCGAGGACGCGCCCTGACTGGATTCCAGCGCGCTGGCCAGCGCCTGTTCGAGCGCCTCTATCTCCCGTTCGATCGCCTGGTTGTTGGCGATGCCGGCACCCGCCGACTCGACGTACTCGGCCAGCTCGGCGAGCGCGGCCTGCGCATCGGCAAGCCGGCTGCGCTCGAGCGCCGCGGCGGCCTGGTCGAAACGCTCCGACAAGACCGGGTCGGCGGCGGCCGCACCGGCGGCGGCGCTGAAGCTCTCGGCTAGCTCCTCGAGCTGGGCGGCATTCATCTGCGACAGCTCATCGACCAAGCGTCGCAGCGCATCCGCGGCGGCCGCGAAGTCCTCGCTGCTGAGCGGACGACCGACACTTCGAGCCCCAGCCGACCGGCGCAGCGACTCGGAGGCGTCCGCGAGCGCCTGTCCGGCCGCGGCGCCACTGGGATCGATCTGAGCGCGAAGCTGCTCCAGGGAGGCCTGGAGCGCGCGGATCTCCGCCAGCGTCTCGGCGGATACGGGCGGCGCCGGCGCGGCGCCGATCGAGCCACCGGCAGGGTCGGCCTCGGAGGCCATCGATCCGGGGGCGATCGCGGGGATATCGATCGGCGGCTCGAGCAGCCCGCCGCCATTGATCCACAGCCAGATGGCGATGAGCGCGGCCGTGGCGACCAGCAGGACAAAATCGCGCCGCGGCGCCCGAAGCGGAAAGGCAGCGGCGGCATCGAGCGCGCGCGCCGCGCGAAGGGCATCCGTGCGCTGGAGGCTGCGCATCTCGTCATCGACATCGGACCCGAGCGTCACAGCAGTGGAGAGGCGCTCCTGGAGCCCAACTCGGGCGTCATAGGCGAGCGCGATGTCGCGCGGCGCGGGAATGGTGACCGCAATCGCAAGAACGGCAAGGACCGCAACGCCGAGCGACGCGGCAAGCGCCGCCCCGAGCGGGTCAGCGCCGGCAGCGATTCTGGCGATCACCGCAACGGCGAGCGCGACCACGGCGCCGATCGCCAGCGTGCGCGGGGTGATCCGAACGGCGGTGGCAAGCTGGCGTCGGCGCGCCAGCCGTACGAGGCGCCGTCCGAGCAGATCACGCGGGTACGCGCGGGCGCGCAACGACGGCGGC
This sequence comes from Chloroflexota bacterium, assembly GCA_965247475.1. Lineage (GTDB taxonomy): Bacteria > Chloroflexota > UBA11872 > UBA11872 > UBA11872. The sequence goes on along the minus strand of OZ252016.1, from coordinate 115,178 downwards.
CATGGGAGCAGCCGGGCGTTCGTATCGGGACGGCGGTTCCGCGCGCGTATCACCGCTGAATCCGAGGCCAGGCCGACGGGACCCTGCCCAGCCCGATGCGTACAGCGTGGCGAACCATGGGTGCGAGCGCCTCCCGTGAGGTGGATTTCAGACTACCACCAGGGGTGTGCGCGCCATCGACGAAACCGGGCGAGCGGGGGCGCCCTCAGCTCGCCACGGACACCGCCGCATGCTTCCAGGCGCACGCGCTCGTGAGCAGATCGCGAGCGACCCGGCGCCCGGCTTCGGTAGGGGCACCAGCCATCGCGGCCAGCTCCTGTATGACGTCGCCGCCCTCGATCCGCGTGACGCGGGTGACGGTGTCGCGTCGCTCGGCGCTCTTCGCGACCACGAAATGGGCATCGGCGTACGCGGCCACGCTGGGCAGATGCGTGATGCACAGCACCTGGTGATCCCGAGCCAGACCGGCCAGCTTCTGTCCCACGATCTCGCCCGCGCGTCCGCCGATCCCAATGTCGATCTCATCGAACACTAGCGTGGGCGTTGCGTCGGCGGCGGCCAGCACCGACTTCAGCCCCAGCAGGATGCGCGAGGTCTCGCCGCCGGACGCCACGCGCGCGAGCGGCCGCAGCGGCTGTCCTGGGTTCACCGAGAGATGGAATTCGCCCGCATCCACACCGGACGAATCGAAGGCGACCGGCTGGGCGTGGCCGGGAAGCTGAACCCCATCGGGTCGGGGTGTGGTTGACAGCCGCGCCTCGAAGCGAGCATCCGGCAGGTTCAAGTCGGCCAGCTCCGTCGCGACGGCGGCCGCGAGCCGACCCGCGGCGACCTTGCGGCGACCCGAGAGCTCGGACGCGGCGCACCCGAGCTCGTCCAGCGCGGCCGCCTCCCGCCCGGCCAGTTCACGGAGCCGGTCGTCGCTCGAGGTCAGCCGCTCGAGCCGTGCGCGCGCATCGACCGCGTAGGCGATGACATCCGCGACCGTGTCGCCGTATTTGCGCTTGAGCAGGTCGATGGCGTCGAGCCGCGTATCGAGCGCCGCGAGGCGCTCGGGATCAGCCTCGATCGAGGCTCGATAGCTTGCGAGCGAGCGCGCAAGGTCGGACAGGAGCGCGTGCGACTCCGCGAGCTGCGTCTGCCGCGCTCGGGCGGAGGCATCGAGCAGGGCGAGCTCGTCGATGGCGGCCTGCGCCTCGCCGACGGCCTCGAGCGCGCCTGGCGATTCGTCGCCGCCGAGGACATCGATCGCCCGGGCGGCGAGCTCGCGGAGGCGCTCGGCGTTGGCGAGCACCCGACGCTCGGCGTCGAGCGTCGCCTCCTCGGTGGCGTCGAGCCCAGCTTCCTCGATTTCCTGAATCTGGTACGAGAGCAGATCCACATCGCGCGCCCGTGCGCGCTCGTCGTCCCGCAGCTCGCGAATCTGGCGGCGAGTATCACGAACCTGCGCGACCAGACCCGCGACCCGGTCACGGGCGGGCAGGTTGCCGGCGAAGCGATCGAGATAGTCGAGCTGGCGAGCCCGCACAAACAGCGATTGGTGCTCGGTCTGGCCATGGATATCGACCAACCCAGGACCGATCTCGGCCAGCGCGCGCAGCGGAACCGCCCGGCCGCCGACGCGGGACACGGAGCGGCCCTCGGCGGCTATCTCGCGCGAGATCACGAGTTCCTCGTCAGGTTCCACGTCGAGCGTGTCGAGCAACCCGACCGCCAGCCCGGCGGCGTCCGACGAGAGAATGCCCTCGATGTACGCCGCCCGAGATCCGGGGCGCACATCGGCCGGGCTGGCGCGCTGGCCGAACAGCAGGCCGATCGCATCCATGAGAATCGACTTGCCGGCGCCGGTCTCACCGGTGAGCACGTTGAGCCCTGGCACGAGCCGCAACTCAACCTCGTCGATCACCGCGAAGCTCTGGACTCGCAGCTCAAGAAGCACGGTCGGAGGGCGGCCGGGGCGGACGCGGAAACTGGCCGGGGACCGGCCAGCGCAGCTTCTCGGCGATGCTCGAATAGAAGTAGTCGCGTGGCTGCAGGCGGGCGTAGCGGGCAGGGTGCTCGGAGATCCGGCACACGACCGTGTCACCCGACTCGAGCGCTCGCTCGGTCTGGCCATCGATGGACAGGGTGACCTCGTGCGTGGTGTGCGCGACGAGCTCGATGGGCGTTTCTTGTCCGAGAACCACGGAGTTGTTCGGCGTCAAGAATGGTGAGATCGGCGTGATCACGAGATCGCGACACTCGGGGTGGAGGATGGGGCCGCCGGCGGCCTGCGTGTATCCGGTGGAGCCAGTGGGCGTGGCGACGATCACACCGTCGGCGGTGTAGGTGGTCAGGTGCGCTCCACCGATGGCGACCGCGATCTCGACGACGCGAGCGATGCGCCCGCGTCCGACGACCACGTCCCCGGCCGCCAAGCCGCTGGTCACCGCGCCGCGCGCGGGCACGTGCCGCCAGTCGATCAGAACGCGCTCCTCGATCCAGAAGTCGCCGCCGATGAGCTCGGACAGGCGATCGTCCAGCTCCTGGGGTCGCAGGTCGGTGAGAAAGCCAATCCGGCCGTAGTTGACGCCGATGCACGCGACGCCGTAGCGGGCGGTGCCGCGTGACGCGCGCAGCAGCGTCCCGTCGCCGCCGAAGCTGACGACGAGGTCGGATCCGTCAATCTGGCTCGTATCGTCCGCGACGTCCCACACCGACGCGCGCCAGACATCGACGCCACCGGCGGTCAGGCGCTGGCCGACCTCGCGCGCGTGCCGGACGGCGGAGTCGATGCGTGGATGGAAGAGGAGCCCGACGCGCATGGGGCCTTGCCAGTGGGAAGCCGACTCATTGTAGGGGCGACGCGCGGCGTCATTCCGGCCAGGGCGGCCGGAGCAGAACGAACGTCTCGCGGTTGCCATCACCGCCAGACACCGGACTCTGGACGGCGCCGACCGCCGTGAAGTCGGTGTCGCGGCACCAGCGCAGGAACTCGAGGAGCGTCGCGGTACGTCGAAGAGGGTCTTTGATCACGCCGTCGCGTGGGACCTGCGCGCCCGGCAGCTCGAACTGCGGCTTCAGCAGCGCCAGCATCCAGCGGGCGGTCGGCGCGGCGCGCGCGACCGCCGGCAGCACATCGCGCAGCCGGATAAACGAGACGTCGACGACGGCCAGTTCGGCAGGCGGCGCGAGCGGATCCAGCGTGCGTACATCGGTGCGCTCGCGGGACTCCACCCGCGGATCGTCGCGCAGACGCGGATGGAGCTGCCGAGACCCGACATCGACGCTCACGACCGCCGCGGCGCCCCAGGTGAGCAGACAGTCGGTAAACCCACCGGTGGAAGCGCCGACATCGAGCGCGCGCATGCCAGTGACGTGAAGGCCGAAGTGAGCGAGCGCCGCGTCGAGCTTGCGGCCGCCGCGACTCACGTAGTCAACTACGCCAGGGACGCGCTCGAGCCGGGCTTCGGCCGCGACGCGGTGCGCCGGCTTCAACACCACCACGCCGTCCACCGTGATCGATCCGTCGTGGATCAACCGGCGGGCGTGGCTGCGCGAGCCGGCCAGGCCGCGATCGACGAGGGTCAGGTCAAGGCGTCGGGCTGCCAATGTGATCCGCCGCTTTGAAGCGCCGCAGCCGGGCCGGTGCGCGCGGGCAACCGACCCGCGCTACTCGGCGAGCGTGCCCTTGGTGCTCGGGATCCGGCCGACTCGTCGCGGATCGATCCTCGTGGCCGCGTCAAGCGCGCGGGCGAGCGCCTTGAAGACCGCCTCGGCCTTGTGATGATCATCGTCGCCGGCCGACACATTGACGTGAATGGCCGCGCCTAGGTGACGAGCCAGCGCCGCGATCATGTGCGGAATCAGCGTGGTCTCGAGCTCGCCGATCTTATCCTGCCGGAACGTACCGGTGAAGGCGGTATGGTCGCGGCCGGCGAGGTCGATCGCCACGGTCGCCAGCGCCTCGTCCATCGGGACCGAGGCGTCGGCCATGCGCACGATGCCGGCACGGTCGCCGAGCGCCTCGCGGAACGCCTGTCCGAGCACGATTGCGACATCTTCGGCCGTGTGGTGGGCATCGATGTGAAGATCGCCGCTGGCTCGCAGCTCAATGTCGAAGAGCCCGTGCTGGGCGAGCTGCGCCAGCATGTGGTCCAGAAACCCGATGCCGGTGGCGCCGCCGAACGATCCGGCGCCGTCGATCGTGACGACCGCCGTGATCTCGGTCTCGCGGGTCTTGCGGCTGACGGTCGCGGTGCGCACGCTCATGCGGTAAGGACGGTTCGGAACGGGGAGACGCCACGCATTCTAATCGCCGGGTCGTGACGCCTGACGGCGCTCCGCGGCGCGGGCGTGGCCCTCGAGGCCCTCGGCGCGCGCCATGCGCGCGGCGACGGGCGCGAGCGCCGCGCTGCGATCGGCCGGCAGGCGCACCTCGCTGACGGCCTTGAGAAAGGCCCAGACGCCGCAGGGTGATTCGAAGCGGGCCGTCCCGCCGGTCGGCATGACATGGCTGGGGCCGGCCACATAGTCGCCCAGCACTTCGGGAGATCCGGCGCCGACAAACACACCGCCGGCGTGGCGCACGAGCGGGAGCAGTCGATCCGGGTCGTCAACGACGACGCACAGGTGCTCGGGCGCGAAACCGTTCGACAGCTCGACGGCCTGCTCCAGACTCTCCACGACACCGATGCCACCGCGCCGGGCAAAGCTGTCGGCGGCGACCTCTCGCAGGGGAAGTCCATCGAGCTGCGCCTGGATGGCGCGGGCCGTTCGTTCGGCGATGTCATCGGAGTCGGTGAGCAGCACCGGAGCGGCCGGTCCGCCGTGCTCGGCCTGCGCAATGAGATCGGCCGCCAGGTCCTCGGGGTCCGCGCGCGCGTCGGCAATGATGAGGGTTTCGGTGGGTCCCGGCAGAAGATCGACACCGGCCAGACCGAAGATCTCCCGCTTCGCCGAAGTGGTCCAGGCGTTGCCGGGTCCGGCCACCACATCGCAGCGGGGCACGGTCTCGGTTCCAAGCGCCATGGCCGCGATCGCCGGCGCGCCACCGATGGCGAACACACGATCCACGCCCGCCACGTGGGCGGCCAGCGCGATCGCCGGGTCAAGGCCCTCGGGGCCAGGCGGCGTGCAGACGACGAGCTCAGACACGCCCGCCACGCGCGCCGGGATGACGGTCATGAGCAGCGAGGATGCCAGCGGGGCGGCGGCGGCCGGGACGTGCACGCCGGCACGATCGACCGGGCCCCACCGCAGCCCAACCCCCTCCTCGTCGTCCGTGAAGTCACGCGGAAGCTGGCGGCGGTGGAAGCGTTCGATGCGATCCGCCGCGAGCCGGAAGTCGGCGTCGAGGGATTTTGTAGCGCGGTCACGCGCGGCTTCGAGCTCGCCCGCGGCCAGCTCGAAGTCCTGGCGCGTCACATCGCCCAGCGCGGTGGAGATCCGCCGCACCGCCGCATCGCCGTCGGCGGCGACTTCGGCGACTGCTCTGGCGGCGAAGGCGGCCGGCGAGAGCCGCTCACCAAAGACGTGGGCCGCGCGATCGAGGGCGGCTTCGCTGACCTCGGCGAGTTCGCCCGACCGTTCCAGCAGCTTCGCTCGAATGGTCGGCGCGCCGCGCACGACGCGGATATCGCTCATCGCGCCGCGTCTCCATCGCTGATGTACGGGCACGGCACCCGCTGAGGATCCGACACGGGGAAGCCGCACGGCGGGACGCCGATCACATTGCGCCGCCGAATCAAGTGCCGCGCGGCGAGGGTGGCGAACTCGGGCCGGAGGCCCGTGCGTCCGCCGGCGCGGCCAGCGGACGCGCGCGGATCAAGCCCGGCGGCGAGGCGTGCTTCGGTCACGGCTGTCGATAGTGATCGTGACGGGGCCGTGATTGACGAGCTCGACATCCATCATGGCCCCGAACTCTCCAGTCTGTACTTTAGCGCCGCGGGCCCGAAGATTGTCGGCAAGCTCATCAAGGAGCGGCGCGGCCACGTCTGGATCGGCAGCGGCGGTAAAGCTCGGACGCCGCCCCTTGCGCGTCTCCGCCAGCAGCGTGAACTGCGAGACGAGCAGCAGCTCGCCCTCGACCTCGAGTACCGACCGATTCATGCGGCCTTCGCCGTCCGGCATGATGCGGAGCCCGGCGATCTTCTCGGCGAGGTACACGGCGTCCTCGCTCCCGTCACCGGCGGCCACGCCCACGAAGACGACCAGCCCCTGCCCGACGCCGGCAACCTCGCGGCCCTCGATGCGGACCTGAGCGCGGCTGACGCGTTGCAGAACGGCCCGCACCTCGCTAGGCCTCGGCGGCGGCGCCGCGGTCGAACCCCGGCGGGATCACTCGGTCAGTCGCCGGACGATGACGACGCGGGCGCGGTGCTTGACTTCGTTTCCGCGGGCTTGGCGGCGGCGTCTGACGGTTCCTTCGACCCGGCGGCAGGCTCGGCCTTCCCGCCGTCGTCAGAAGCCCCGGCGCCGGCCTTCACCGGCTCACCCGACTCCTTCGCCGGCTCTTTGTCGTCGCCCTTGAACTTCGCCCGCTCGGACCCGGATCGGCTGTCGGTGACGTACCAGCCGCTGCCCTTGAAAATGATTCCGGCCGGGTGGATCACACGCCGAACCTTGGCACGGCAGCGGGGGCAATGAGACTTCGGTTCGTCCGAGAACTTCTGCTGGACCTCGAACGTGTGTTCGCAGCTCGTGCATTCGTACTCGTAGATGGGCACCGGATCTCTCCCAGCGGAGCCGTCGAAAAAGCCGCCTCGTGGCGGCTGCCAGACGCGGATCCTGCACGAGTATACGAGCGTTCGCCGACCGATCCCCGCAGCCGGTGGTGGGTCACTTTGATCCAGGCTGAGGCACCCAGTGGCTAGTGGTCAGCGGTCCAACCAGGCGCCGGTCGACGAACTCCAAGCGGCCGACCCCCGGACCCCGGCTTCCGCCAGGGTGACGGAGGGGCGCTGATCCAAAGGACGCACTACCGGAGGTCGCAACTCGAGCGCCAACGGACCGCGTCGGCGGCAGAAGCCGCACGGATTGGCGCGGAGCAGCCTAGTGCTAGCATGCACGCACTGGCGGGCAGTCCCGCCAACCGGTTCATATGTCATGCGTTGTCCCGAGTGCGAGCACGAGAACACCGAGGGCGCGTGGCTCTGCATCAATTGCGGCGCCAAGCTCCCGCGGCCGGAGACCGAAGCGCGGGACGACGCGCAGCACGAAGGCGAGCGCGACGCCGGCGCCAAGGCGGCGCGCGAGGAGCCCAGCCGTTTCGCGCCGCAGATCAGCGAGAGCCTGCGGCGTCTGCGGGATCAGACGGAACGCGACCGCGCGCAGACTACACCGAGTGCGTCCAGTTCCAACTTCCTGGGCATTCCACTGATTGTCTGGGGGCTGGTGACACTCGTCATCACCATCTTCGTCGTTCTGGTTTCGTCGCTGCAGTAGCGCGCGTGGCCAGCGGCCCAGCGCCACCGGCTTCGCCCACACGATCCCGGCCGCGCGGCGACGTACCGCGGGCGTCCCGAGCGGACCCGGTGCTGATCGCGGCCAACCGATGACAATGACTGCCCTCGGCAGCCTGACCGAGAGTTCGTGCGAACGGCGGAATCAAGGATCCGCGCGGCCGACGCGAGTGGTCTGATCGCGACCGCCAGCCTCGCTGAGTCCCTGCGCCGGCGTATCGAGCGCGACGGTCCAATGTCGTTCGCCGACTTCATGCGGGCGGCGCTGTACGACCCGGAACACGGCTTCTACATGCAGGCAGATCCGCCCTACCGCGACTACTTCACGAGCGTCAGCGTTCACCCAGGACTGTTCGGCGCGATGCTGGCCCGTCACCTGGGCGACGTTTGGGAGGCGCTCGAACGGCCACGCCCGTTTCGGGTTGTCGAGCTTGGTTGCGGCGACGGTGGTCTTGCGCGCCAGGTGCTCGAGGCGGCCGCGCACCATCCGTGGGCGGACCATCTGACCTATGCGGGAGTGGAGATCAGCCCAGCCCGGCGGGCGCGGGCGGCCAGCGTCGCGGCCGCCGCTGGTTTCGTGTCCGACGCACGCGAACTGGACGCCGGCGACGCGGTCGCGATTCTGAGCAACGAACTCTTCGACGCACTGCCAGTGTCGCTGCTGCGACGCGCCGAGGACGGATGGGTGGAGGAGTGCGTTCAGACGACGGACGAAGGGTTCGCGTTCAGCGATCGCCCGGCAGCGGGGGCGCCGTGCGCCTACGAGGAACGCTATGGATCGGAAGTCCCGGCCGGCGGACGCATCGAGAGCCGAACCGGCGTGGCCCGTATCTATGAAGCGATGGCGGGGCTGGGGCGTCGAATCGTGATGACCTCGATCGACTTTGGCGGACTGGCACATGAGGTCCACGGTGAGCGCCGGCGGGCGGGGACGCTGCTGGCGTATCGACGGCATACGGCCTCGGAGGACGTCCTGGCCCGCCCGGGCGAGTCGGACCTGGCCGCGGACGTAAACTTCTCGGAGTTGCTGGACGCTGGGCGGGAGGTCGGGTTCGAAGCCGCGCAACTCGGCACGCAGGCCGATTTCCTCTCGGCGCTGGGTATCGGCGAGTACCTGGTGCATCTGCAGAGCCGGCTGGACATCACGGCCGAGGCGTATGCGCGGGCGCGCGAGGCGGTGTTCCAGCTGACGGCGCCCGGCGAGCTGGGCCGGTTTCGCGTGCTGGTGCAGGGACGCGGCGCGGATCTGAGCGGGATTCGTGGAGTCGAGGACGTTTCCGGCGCCGACGCGCCGTCACAGAAAGGCAAGTGAGCATGGCGACGCGGACGGAACGCGATCCACTCGGCGAGCTCGATGTCCCGGCGGAGGCGCTCTTCGGCGTCCAAACGCAGCGAGCGGTGCTGAACTTCCCGATCAGCGGTCTGCGCCCACATCCGGCGTTCGTCTGGGGGACGGTGATCACGAAGAAGGCGGCGGCCCTGGCCAACAAGCGGACCGGTCGGCTGGATGGGCAGCTGGCAGACGCGATCGTGCAGGCGGCGGACGAGGCGCTCGACGAAGGGGCGCTCGCCGACCAGTTCGTGGTGGACGTGTTCCAGGCGGGAGCCGGGACCTCGCACAACATGAACGCGAACGAGCTGCTGGCCAACCGCGCGAACGAGATTCTGGGCGGCGCCCGCGGCAGCTACGACCCGATCCACCCGAACGACCACGTCAACATGGCGCAATCCACGAACGACGTGATCCCGACGGCGATCGCGCTGGGCGCGCTCAAGCTGCTGCCGTCGCTGCAGGCGTCGTTGGACGCGCTCGCGACCGCGCTGGAGGAGAAGTCCTCAGCGTGGGACGGGGTCATCAAGTCCGGCCGCACCCACCTCCAAGACGCCACGCCGGTGCGGCTGGGCCAGGAATTCGGCGGCTACGCGACGGCCATACGGCGGGACGCGTCGCATGTGCGCGAAGTCGAGGCGCGCATCGAGGAGCTGAGCCTAGGCGGGACGGCGGTGGGGTCGGGCATCAACGCCGAGCCCGCCTATCAGCGAGACGTCATCGAGATCATCGGCGAGATCACGGGGTTTTCAGTGCGGGCCTCCGAGAACCTCTTCTATTCGATGCAGAGCATGGCGCGATTCGCCATGCTCTCCGGCGCGCTGCGGGCGCTGGCGTTGGACCTGAGCCGGATTGCCAACGACTTCCGGCTGCTGGCGTCGGGACCACGGACCGGGCTGGGCGAGCTGCGACTGCCCGCCGTTCAACCCGGCTCGTCGATCATGCCCGGCAAGGTCAACCCGGTGATGGCGGAGTGCCTCAACATGATTTGCCTCCAGGTGGAGGGGAACGATCTGACGATCGCGCGGGCGGTGGAGGCCGGGCAGCTCGAACTGAACGTGATGATGCCGATCATCGCGTACAACCTCTGCCAGTCGATCGAGATCCTCGCGAACGGCGTGCGCGCATTCACCGATGGCGCGGTTCACGGCCTGGAGACCGACGACGCGATGATCAAGTTCTGGCTGGATCGAAACACGATGCTCGCGACCGCCCTGGCCCCGAGGATCGGGTACACCGCGGCCGCCGAGATCGGCAAGGAGGCCGTGGCCACCGGTGAGAGCATTCCCGAGGTCGCCAAGCGGCGCACCGACCTGTCCGAGGCGGAGCTGGCCGAGGCGCTGGACCCCGCGCCAATGACGGAGCCGGGCGTGCGCGCGGGCGGAGGCGGCGGCGGGTAGCGTCGCCGCGTGCGGGGGGCGAGCCGGACGGCGGGCGCAGAGCGGCCCGCTGGAGGAAGGCCGCCGCGGAAGCGCGCGCCACGGGGCGCCTCAGGGTCGCGCGGGGCCGATGGTCGTGAGTATCGGGTCAGTCGTCGCCGAATCGGGGGGTGAACTCGTTCCAGGCGTCTTCGAGCTCACGCATGGCTCGAAACGTCCGGTACATCTCGCGCCACATCCCGTCCACGGCCAGCTTGGCGGCGACTCGGTCACCGCCCTGGAGGGCGTCGCCAACGGCCGCCGCGCCGGCCGCCTGAGCGTCGGCGTTGCGGGCCGCGGCCTCGGCCAATCCACGCGCCGCGGCCACGTGCTCATCCGCGAGCCGCTCGGTGGATTTGCCCGCCGATCGGTCGTCGCGCTCGGGGGCGGCCGCGCCGTAGCGCGGCGGCAACTTCTGGCCGTCAGCGTCCCAGTGCGTGTGGGTCGGCTCGATGTGCGGGGTGACCGATAAGTAGTACGTCGCCGGCGTTTCGCTCACACAGCGAACGGAGTGCATCTGGTCCCGCCGGGCCACGCACAGCTGGCCCGGCGATAGCACGCGTCGGCTCCCGGCGATGTCGAACTCGACCTCGCCTTCCAGCATCAGAAACACCTCATGACCAAGATCGTGCGTGTGGGGGGTGTTCCGCTCGCCCGGCTGCATACGCCGGAAGCGCGACCGGATCTCGGGCGTGATCACTACGTTGCGGATATCTGTTCGGTAGTCGAATACCTCAAGCGCCACGTTCCGCTCTCCCTTCGAGATAGGTGCGAACGATGTCGCGAACCGGCGCGGCATGTTCGAGACCTGTGCCTGCACACGGGGCCGCCATGAGATTACTTCGAGGGACTCAGGACAAGCCCTTCGACAAACTCAGGACCAACTTTCGCCGGTCCGGCAGCCGTGAGATTCCTCGCTCCACAACATACAAATGACACTGGAGGTAGCTGGGACTTCCCGACCTGAAGGTCGGGCCACCTTGCCGTGAGATTCCTCGCCGCGCTCGGAATGACTATCAGGCGGTTTCGGGGGTTTGGAAGCAAGCGTGGCGGGAACCACAACTCGTGAAACGCGGCGCTAGGCCGGCATCAGCGTGAGCAGGTAGTCCCCGGCCGACTCGCCAAAGCCGCGGATCTCGACGCGATACTCGCCCGCGGTCTCCAGCGCCCAGGTGATCTCCGCGCCGTCGCCGAACCAGGGCAAACCATAGCTCTCCGTGATGAACTGGAGGTCGGGTGCGTAGAGCGCGATGGCGGTGTCCAACCCCCCGGTCTCGAGCCGGATGATCTGGTTCGCCTCAGCTTGGAAGCGCCAGAGCTCGACCTCATCGCCCAGGATCGAGCCGGTGACCGCGTCGCCGAACGCCAGCACGCCGCGGTCACGCGCCAGCGCCTCGACCACCAAGAGACCGTAGTCGCCGCCGGCGCCCGGAACGCCACTGATCCGAATGGTGTAGGTCCCAGTCGCTGGCAAGAACGTGCGGATGCGGGACCCTAGGTCCGGGCGCCCATCATCGTTGAAACGCAGCACCGTCGCGTCGGGACCGATGAGCGCGGCAAGCGTGTCGAAGCCCGCGGCTTGAATATCGACGTACTCACCGCTGGCGCCCTCGAAGGTCCACAGCGCGAACTCCGAGGGCCCGAGCGTGCCGGTTACGACCTCGCCGATGCTGAGGCTACCGCCCCCGGTGCTCGTGGGAACTGGGGGAAGGGGCGGCAAATCGCCCGCGGCCAGCATGGCCAGCCACTCATCGATGAGCGGCCGAGCGCGCGCTTCGGGAATCAGAAAGCTGGTGCTCTGCAGGCCGATGAGTCCGGCGACGGTAATGCCGACAATCGTCCCGTCAGCGGCGGTCACCGGACCGCCGCTGCTCCCGGGGTTGAGGGCCGAATCGGTCTGGAGATGATCCAGCCCCTCGATCGGTGTCCGGGTGGAGAGGACACCGGCCGTCACCGTGGGCGGCTCTGAGCAGCCGCCAATCGTCGCGGGATGGCCGAGCGCCGTAAGCCTGGCGCCCAGGTTGAGCTCATCGGACCGGCCCCATTCGACCGGCGTGCTCGACACGGCATCACCGTTGTCGTCCACGACTCGCAGGATCGCCAGATCGTGCACCACATGCCCGGCCACGGGGACGGCGGCGCGCCGGGAACCGTCCGCTTGGATGACCGTGACTAGACCAGCATCGCTGACGACGTGCCAATTGGTGACGAGATGACCGACGGGTGTGACAAAGAATCCCGAGGCGCATCCGACATCGGTCTCGATGCGGGCGAGCGAGGGGCTGACATGCCGCGCGATGGCTTCGACGGAGGACCCGGCGGGGCGCGCACCGCGTCGCAGGTCGAGCGCGACGGGAGCGCCAACGACCACGGGCTGTCGGCAGCCTGGAAGGCCAGGAACGGCCGCCAGGTCTCGTAGACGTAGGTGCGGTCGCGGACGACATCGCCGAGCAGCCGCAGCCTGACTGGATCGGGTTGGCCGAGGTGCAGCTCCATCACCCCGGCCTGGAAGTACTGGCGGATGAAGCCGGGGATGGCGCCCGGCGCACTGAGGGCGCCAACCTCGCCGGAATCGAGCCGGGCGTCAGTCTTTGGGAAGCCCAGCGACTCGACACCGCCCAGACGGCGGAAGGCATCAAGGAATCCGGTGGGCTCGCCCTCCACCGAGGTGTTGGAGACCCGGTGACCCCATGGCCCGAGCTCGACGCCAGGGTTGGGGTTCAGAATGTCGGGCTCGACGCCAAGGTCCTGGCTGCCGCCAAGCCCGCCGCCGACAAAATCCCATACGAGCCGGCGCTGGATGCCAACAGCGGGATCGAAGTCCAGTATCCCGCGCTGGAAGTACTGGCTGAGCGTGCCGGCTCGCTCCACGAACGGCTCGGAGGTCGGGAAGCCCCACCGATCGATTCCGCCTGTGCGGTTGAAGAACCCAAGGAAGGGCGCGCTGAACGGCTCACCCGAGTCGAGCGTGCCGCCGACGTCCGAGACGTTGTGCGCGAGCTCCGGGAAGAAGCGCGTCGCGGATACGACCGCGGTCTGGAAATCGGCGGCGGCGCCGGTATAGCCAGCCGATGCAACAACCGCCATGGCGGCCAGCGCCGTTGCCAGCAGTGCGCCGCGAACCCGCGCGGACAGTCGACGTCTCATCCGATCGGACGTGAACGACCGCCGGGCGCGGGGCCCGCTCGACCGCACGGCAATACCCGTCGGCATCCGCTCGATCCTGTCGCAAGGAGCCAAAGGCACTCGACGATATCAAGCCGGGGAGCGCCACGCGCGTAACCACCGACGCCAGAACGGGCCGCGGAGGACCCGAACCGTGCGCGCCATCTCGATGGCGGCTACGGCCGCGTCGGCGCCACGATTCCCAGCGCGGCCACCGGTCCGGTTCACCGCTTGCTCGACCGTGTCAGCGGTGACCACGCCGTAGATCACCGGCGTACGGGTCTCGAGCGCCACCCGGGCGATCGCGTGGGCCGATTCGGTAGCCACATGATCGTAGTGCGAGGTCTCGCCGCGAAGGATGCAGCCGAGGCACACCGCCACGTCCACCTCGCGCTCGACCACGAGCTCGCGGGCGGCGGTGGCCAGCTCCATCGCGCCCGGTACCCACACGACGGTTACATCGCGGTCCCGCACGCCGCTGCGCCGCAACTGCCCAACACAGGCGTCGAGCAAATGCCCGGTGAAGAACTCGTTGTATCGCGCGACCACGACGCCGACGCACACTCCAGCGCCGTCGAGCGGCGGATCGATGAGGTCGGGCACGCGGGATCGTCGACCGCTAGAGCGCGTGGCCCATGCGCTCGCGCTTGGTCTCGAGGTAGCGGCGGTTGTGCTTGCCGGGTTCGACGGATAGCGGAGTCTGCTCGACCACCGTCAACCCGTACGTCGTGAACCCTTCGGTCTTCTTGGGATTGTTGGTCAACAGGCGAATCTGGCGCAGGCCGAGCTCGCGCAGGATCTGCGCACCGACACCGTAGTCGCGCAGATCAACGGCGAACCCCAGATGGCGGTTGGCATCGACGGTGTCGAGCCCTTCGTCCTGCAGCTGATATGCGTGAAGCTTGCTGGCCAGCCCGATCCCGCGGCCTTCCTGCCGCAGATAGAGAACGACGCCACGACCCTCGGCCGCGACGCGGCTCATCGCCGTGCGGAGTTGCTCGCCGCAATCGCAGCGCAGCGATCCCAACGAGTCGCCGGTCAGGCACTCGGAATGCACGCGCACCAGTGGCGGCGGGCCGTCCGAGACGTTGCCCATGGTGAGCGCGACGTGATCCTCGTCAGTGGTGGTATCGCGAAACGCGATGGCCCGAAAGGTGCCATCGGCGGTCGGCAGCTCGGCCTCCGAGCGGCGCAGGACGACGTTCTCGGTGATCCGTCGATGGCGAATGACGTCGCTGATGTTGACGGTAGGGAAGTCCAGGCCGGCGAGCTGACTGCCGGCCGCTTCGAGACTGACGTACTCACCGGACTCGTCGAGCAACGAGGTCTGAACCGCGACGCCAGGCAGACCCGCCTGCACGGCGAGATCGATGGAGGCCTCCGTATGGCCGATGCGACGAAGAACTCCGCCCTTGCGTCCGCGCAACGGCGCCACATGCCCGGGCTTGCGGAACCTCTCAGCGCCCAGCGATGGGTCCGCCAGTGCACGGATCGTGCCAACGATACCGGCGGCGGACGCGGGATAGGGCCGCTGATCGTCGAGATCGACCGTAACCGCGAATCCGGCCTGCCGGGCGTGCGTTGGGCTGACGCCTTCCACCATCAAGGGGATGTCGAGTGCGTCCAAGCGATCGGGAGTCACGGGGACGAAGACCGCTCCGGAGCCCAGCCGGCGCAACTCGCTGAGGACCTCGACCGTGAGCGTGGCCCCGGCCGCCACGAGGTCGATCTCGGGCTCGTCACGGGCATCGTCCACGACCGCGACGATGCGGCCGGCGGCCATGGCGTCGGTGGCGCGCTCAATCGCGGCCTCGCTCATGGCGCCGGGTCCGCCCCAAAACCAGCCGCGCGTAGATCGTCCATCGACAGGGTCGCTCCATCACCGCGGACCAACCGCTCAACGTACTTGGCCAGCACATCCGCCTCCACGTTGGCGCGATACCCAGACGACGCATCGCCGAGCGTGACCATCGCGAGCGTCTGAGGGATCAGCGCCACCTCAAACCGATCGTTCTCTACGGCGGCCACCGTGAGGCTCACCCCGTCGACGGCCACGAACCCCTTCTCCACGATATAGCGCATCAGCGGCGCCGGCGCGCGGAAGGTGATGCGCTCCGAACCGCCGTCCGGGTCACGCGCGGCGAGGTCGGCCGTGGCATCGACATGGCCCTGGACGAAATGACCGCCAAAGCGGCCATCCGCCGGGAGGGCGCGTTCCAGGTTCACCGCAGCGTCGATCCGCAGGTCGCCGAGGTTCGATCGCCGGAGCGTCTCGGGGACGACCTCAACGGTGAAGGCGTCGTTCGTGACCTCGACCGCCGTGAGGCACACGCCGTTCACGGCGACGCTGTGACTCACGCGCAGATCGCCGACCACGAGGCTGGAGGCGATCGTCAGCCGACGGATTCCGGCGCCGTCGTCCAGCGCGGCGACGCGTCCGAGCTCTTCAACGATGCCGGTGAACATATTCAGAGGCCAGGCGGGTCGTAGCGGCGCAGGTAGCCGGAGATGGAGGAATCCGGTCCCAGCCGACGGACCTCGAGCGCGTCCAGATCGAGGCGGTCCGCAAACGCCGCGCCCGTTGCGGGAGGAACCACCGCGGGCAATCCATCGCCCATGATTCGGGGGGCCACGTAGACCACAACTCGATCGACGGTGCCGGCGGCGAACAGCGCGCCGAGCACATGTGCGCCGCCTTCGGCGAGCACGTGCGCGAAACCGGCGCCGACCAGCAGCTCCAAGGCCGCGTCGATCGAGACGCGGCCATCGTCGCCGGCGCTCACCTGACGAACCTCCGCGCCGACGTCCGCGAGACGCCTGACGCGATCGGCCGGCGCCGCGTCGGTGGCGACGACGATTGTGCGCCCCGGCTCGGCCAACAGGCGCGCGCCCGGCTCGAGCAAGGCGTGGGAGTCGAGCACGACACGCACCGGTTGACGGCCGTCCGGAGGCGGCGGCCGCACGGTGAGCCGGGGATCGTCCACGCGGGCCGTGCCCGAGCCGATAAGCACGGCATCGACGGTGTCGCGAAGCAGGGAGGCGTCGCGGCGGGCCGGCGCGGCGGTTATAGCGCCGCCGCCCGAAGGCTCGGCGATCTTGCCGTCCAGCGTCATCGCCCATTTCGCGGTGACGAACGGGCGTCCGTACGTCACGAGTTTGAAGAACGGATAGTTCAGCTCCGCCGCCGGTCGAGCCACGTCCGCGCACTCAACCGCCACGCGGCGGGACGCGAGCCGTTCGAGACCGCCGCCCGACACGGCCGGGTTGGCGTCGCGGACGGCCGCCACCACTCGGGTGATGCCCGCATCCACGATCGCGTCGGTGCAGGGAGGCGTGCGCCCGGAGTGGTTGCACGGCTCCAGCGTGACGACCAGCGTTGCGCCGCGCGCGGCCCCGCCGGCGGACCGCAGCGCCACGACCTCGGCATGGTCCGACCCCGCCGGCCGTGACGCGCCCTCGCCCACAACCATGCCCTCGCGCAGCACGACAGCGCCGACCGCCGGGTTGGGCGCGGTGCGCCCACAAACCGACCGGGCGAGGTCCAGCGCGCGTTGCATGGCGCGCTCCAGGACCGCCGGCGACGTGGTCGCGGAGTCGGTGGCGACGAAGCTCATGGGCAGATGCAAAACGGCCGGAGGCCGCGAGACGCTGGCGGCGTCACAGGCTTAGGTAGGTTGAGTCTACCGCCGGGGCGCGGGCGATCGCGGCACGCGGGCCAGCGGGCAGGTGTGGGAACCTGCGAAGTTGGAAACGCCGACTCGGGCGAGCGAGGCGTGGCGCCCCACCGGCCCGAACTACCACACCAAATCACCTGTGGAGACGACGTGACAGCGAAAGCCGCCGCATTCTTCGATCTCGACGGGACGCTGACGACCGGCAATCTCTGGACCGGCCTGACGAGCTGGAACCGCATCCAGGGACGGCGGCGCTGGCGCGAGCGCCGGTTCATCGCGCGAAAGATGCCGCTCGCGATCGCCCATCGGATCGGCCTGGGATCGGATGCCGCGTTTCGGAGCGGGTGGTTCCGTTCAATCGCGGAGCTGCTTCGCGGAGTCTCCGAGGCCGAGGTCGATCAGATCGTGCGCCACACGTGGTCGCACGTCTTCGAGCCGGGACTGCGGGGCGCGACGGTCGAGCGGCTGCGCGCACACCAGGCGGCGGGGGCAACTACCGTCCTGGTCTCGGCGAGCTATGAGGTGTTCCTGCGCCCCTTCACGGAGCACCTGGGAATCGACCACGTCATCGGCACTCGGCTGGCGGTGCAAGACGGCGCCTGCACGGGCGAGCTGACGGGCGAGGTGGTGATGGGTCGGGAGAAGGTACGGCGGGTGCGGGAGCTGATCGATCGGGTGGGCTCGATCGACCTCGCAGCCAGTTTTGCGTACGGGGACAGCGATCGAGACCTCGATCTGCTGCGACTGGTGCGGCACCCGGTGGCCGTGTTTCCGTCGCCCGCGCTCGAGCGGATCGCGGCGGAGGCGAGTTGGCCGGTGCTGCGGGACATGCCGTGAACGCGGGCAGACATCCGATCGTGGGCCTGACCGGGAATCTGGCCAGCGGCAAATCTACAGTCGCCGCGATGATGCTCGGACTCGGGGCGCGCGTCATCGATTCGGACGCGATCGTGCGGCGGCTGTTGCAGGAGGACGCCGAGCTCAAAGCGGAGATTCGATCCGCGTTCGGCGGCGCGGTCTTCGACGGCGCCGAGGTCAGCCGCGCACGGCTGGCCGCGATCGTGTTTCAGGACGCCGCGGAACTCGCACGACTGGAGCGGCTGGTCCACCCGAGGGTCGGCCACGAGACTGCCCGAATGCTCGACGAGCCGACCGTCGCGGCGGCGACCGTTCTCGAGGCAATCAAGGTGGTGGAAGGTCCGAACGGCGCCCGCCTGGATGCGCTCTGGGTGCTGGTTGCGCCGGAGGCGGCGCTGCTGCGTCGCGCGGTGGCGTCACGCGGCCTCAGCAACGCGGAGGCGGAATCGCGGCTCGCCATGCAATCGTCGGTTGCGGACAAGGTGCAGGCGTTCGCCGAGCGCCGACCCAATCGCCCGGTGTGGTACATCGAGAACGACGGGTCGGTCGAGGATCTGGAGCGGCGCGTTCAGGCGTCGTGGTGGGGGTTGCTGCAGCACGCGGGGTCGGCCGAGACCGGCGCCCGCGGCGAGGCGCGGTGAGGGACAGCTCCCTCGATTGACTCAGGGCAGGGCCTACGCGGTCCAGCCGAGCGCCGCCGCGATCGAATCGACGTCGGGCTCGGTCTCGACCGGCTCGGCGGCGTAGCGGATGGCGACGCCGGGGTCTTTCAAGCCTGTCCCCGTGAGCACGCAGGCGACGCGGCCGCCGTGCGGGCGGCCTTCGCGGGCGCGGTGGAGGAGCCCGGCCACCGCCGTGGCGGAGGCCAGCTCGACGAACACGCCCACCTCTTGGGCGAGCAGCCGGAATGCCTCGATGATCGCGGTGTCGGGGAGCGCCTCGATCGAACCGTCCGATTCGTCGCGGGCGCGCTCGGCGCTCTCCCAGTTGGCAGGGTTGCCGATCCGGATCGCCGACGCGACCGTCTGGGGTTCGGCCACGGCGACGCCGTCGACGATCGGCGCGGCCCCAGCGGCCTGGAAGCCGCGCAGCAC
The DNA here is from genome assembly GCA_965247475.1 of Chloroflexota bacterium. Lineage (GTDB taxonomy): Bacteria > Chloroflexota > UBA11872 > UBA11872 > UBA11872. The sequence goes on along the minus strand of OZ252016.1, from coordinate 96,197 downwards.
GGGCCGCTGCGTCGCGCGGCCGGCCCGCCAGTAGTCGCTGAACCCATCCCAGTACGCGGAGATATTGCCGGCGTTGCCGACCGGAATATAGAGCTCGTCTGGAGCGTCACCGAGCTGATCGACGATCTCGAAGGCGGCGGTCTTTTGGCCCTCGAGGCGGTAGCGGTTGATGGAGTTCACCAACGCCACGCCCTCGCGCTCGGCAAGCGTCCGGACGGCGCGCAGGCCGTCGTCAAATGACCCGCGAATCGCGAGCACGCGGGCGCCGTAGATGAGCGATTGCGACAGCTTGCCGATGGCGATGGCGTTCTTGGGCACCACGACCACGGTGGAGCGCGCGGTGCGTGCGCCGAAGGCGGCCGCGGAGGCGGCGGTGTTCCCGGTCGACGCGCAAATGAACGTTCTGGCGCCGACCGCCAGCGCCTGGGAAACGGCGACGGCCATGCCGCGATCCTTGAAGGAGCCGGTGGGATTCGCGCCTTCGAGCTTGAGCCACACCTCCGAGACGCCAGTGCGGCGCTCGAGGGCGGGCGCGCGAACGAGCGGGGTGTCGCCCTCGCCGATGGTCACCGCCTCGGCATCGGGATCGATCGTGAGGAACTCGCGATAGCGCTCGATGACGCCCGGCTTGGGGCGCGCGATCATTCGACCAGATCCTCGACCCGGATGACGCTGGCGACCTCGGCGACGACATCCAGGTTTGCCATGCGCGCGACGGCGGCGCGCGCGGCCGATTCGGGCGCCTCGTGGGTCAGCAGCACCAGCTCGGCGCGGCCCGCAGCCTCATCAACCTCCTTCTGGAGCACCGAGGCGATGCTGATCTCCTCGCCGCCGCACACCGACCCGATCTGCGCGAGCACGCCGGGTTTGTCCGTCGCCCAGATCCGCAGGTAGTAGCGGGAGCGGACCGCCTGGGCATCGAGCACGGACACCGATCGGTCCACGATGACGGGGATTCGGTTGTGCGATCCGGCACCGAGGTTGTGCCCCAGATCGATCAGATCGGCCACGATTGCACTGGAGGTTGGCTCGGGTCCCGCGCCTCGCCCGATGAAGAGCGCCCGCCCGAGCAGGTCGCCATCAATTCGTACGCAGTTGAAGACCCCATCCACCTGGCCAATCAGGAAATCGCGCTGGACGAGCGTGGGATGGACGCGCACCTCGATGCCGTCCGACCGCTGCTTGGCGATGGCCAGGAGCTTGATGCTGTAGCCGAGCTCCGCGGCGTAGAGGAAATCGGATGGTGCCAGTCCGGCGATGCCCTCGCGAAACACCTCCTCGGGCGCCACGCGCGTCTTGAAGGCCAAGGTGGCCAGAATCGCGAGCTTGAACGCCGCGTCGTGGCCCTCCACATCGTTGGTCGGATCCGGCTCGGCATACCCGAGCCGCTGGGCCTCGGCAAGCGCATCCGCGTATTTGGTCCCGTGCTCGGCCATCTGGGTCAGGATGTAGTTCGTGGTGCCGTTGAGGATGGCGTGGACCTCGCGGATCTCGTTCGCGGCGAGATCCTGGCGAAACGGTCCGATCAGCGGGATGCCGCCGCCGACACTCGCCTCGAAGTAGAGGTCGCGGTTCCTCTCGGCGGCGAGCTGGAGCAACTCGACGCCGTGCGCCGCCATGACCTCCTTGTTGGCGGTGACGACGTGCTTGCCACCTTCGAGCGCGCGGCGCAGGTACGCGCGCGCCGGCTCGACGCCGCCCAGGAGCTCGACGACGACATCGATCTCCGGATCGTCGAGCACCGCGGCCGGATCGGTCGTGAGCCGACCAGCCTCGATCGTCAGGTCGCGCGGCTTGTCTGGATCGCGCACGAGCGCACGCGCGATCACGAGACGGCGCCCGAGCTGGCGTTCCAGGAAGCCGGCGCGTGCGTGCAACGTGCGGGCGACGGCGGAACCGACGGTCCCGAGCCCGAGCATTCCAAGTGCGATATCGCCCGGCATCATGCGCCTCGAACGTCCGCGCCTAGGTCCTGCGAAGGCGGTGGGCGAAGAATAGCGCCACGTCGTTGGATGGGAAGAACTGCTCGTCGTATCCGGCGAAGGCGAAGCCCGCCGCTCGGACGAAGGCGATGGCAGGGTAATTGCGCGCTTGAAGCGTGGCGCACAGGGCGCGCCCACCGCGGCCGCGGGCCGCGTCGATCGCGGCCGCCAACAGCCGCCGACCAATCCCCTGACGGCGCGCGTGGCCCACGACCGCGAGCATGACGAGCTGATTCACGTCTCGAAGCGATTCGGCGGCCACGAGTGTGAAGCCGATGACACCGAGCGACGAATCAGCGACGAGCAGCACGCCGTCATCTCCGACCGAGGTAACGCCGTTGGCGCGCCAAAGAGGATCCCGCAGCGTCAAGGGCCGCGGCAGGCGCACGGGCTCGATCGCCGATTCGTAGGACTCGCCATTCTGCTGCGAGCGGAGCTGCCACACGCTCTCGGTGGAGTACGAGACGTCCATGTTCCAGCAGGCCGACCAGTCGGCGGCGGTACCTTCGCGAATCTGGACTCTCACTGTGTAACGGTGCGCCGGTAGACGTAGCCCAGCAGCACGCGGGCGACGCCGGCCACCGGCAGGGCGATGATCATTCCGGTGACGCCCCAGATCTGAAGACCGGCAAAGAGCGCGAACAGCGCGACGAGCGGGTGCACTCGGACGACGCGTCCGACGACGTTGGGAATGACCAGGTAGTCCTCGACCTGCCGCAGCACCGTGTACATGATCGCCACCACGGTGGCGGCGAGCCAGCCGGGCAACTCGAAATTGTTCTGCGTGACCAGCGCGAGGGCGATCGGCGGAACTGCCGCAATGACCGGCCCGAACACCGGAATCAACTCGAGGAAGCCGGTGGCGATCGCGATCACAAGCGCGAACGGCACGCCGATGATCGACAGCCCGATGTAGGTGGTGACGCTCATGATCACGACCAGGATGAGCTCACCGCGGATGAAGCCGCCGAACACGCGATTGATTGACGCGACGAGGACCGACGCCTCGGCACGCTGAGCGACGGGTAGGAGGCTGATCATGTTGGACACCAACCGCGGGCCCGCCAGCAGCAGATACGCCGCCGCGACCAGCGCCAGCAGCACGTGGATCACGCCCTCGAAGGCGGTTCGAAAGGCGCCAACGGCCGCGGTGGTGTCAGACAGGAATGCGGTGACGCTCGCGTTGAACGTATCGACGAGGCCCTGGACGCTGAGCGGTTGACCGAGGATCTCGGCCGGCAGCGAGCTCTCGGCCCCCTCGATGATCTCGGGGAGATCGCTGGTTACCCGGTCGAGCTCGGAGCGGATCAGCGGAACCAGAAGGATCGCGGCGGCCACGACCAGACCGACGCCGATCACGTACAGCAACGCAACCGCCAGCGGCCGAGGGACCCGCGCCACCCGCCGCAACAGGTTGACGGCGGGATTCAGCACGTAGGCGAAGATCCCGGCCCAGACGAACGGTCCGAGGATGTCGCGGGCGCCCCATAGCACCAGCGCAACCAAGATCGCGATGAACACGACCACGGTTCGCCGGGTGCGCGGCGACCAGCGTTCAGGGCGGACATCGCGCCTGTCGTCGGACGGCTCATCCGGCCTGAGCGGCCAGTTCCGAATCCACTCGACCCAGCCACGACGGCGGGCGCGAGGAGCCGGCGGACGGGGACGCTCGGGGCGTCTCCCCACGGTCATGGGCCGCTGTGCCCCCGGGTTGGATTCACTAAATCGATGGTAACCGAAGCTGCCGTACCCGCCCGCGCCGTGCGTTCGCGCCGACCTTCGCGGGAGCTAGGGCGCAGACCGTCCGCGGGCGCGAAGATCGGTCGATGCAACGTCCACGCGGAGCTCGTCGGGCGAGATCGCTTCAAACAGGTCCCGAAACGCATCGGGAATCGCCAGGTCATCCAGCCGAACGAACCGCGAGCCGTCGTGGCGCGCGGCAACCAGGAACCGATTCCCCAGTCGCCGCAGCTCAGCGAGCGCCGCGCGCATTGCGTCGCCGCCGCCGTAGTACTCGGGCGCCGTGACCCGCGGCGCGGTGTCGGCCCCGATCGCAAACAGGGATCTCGGGAACAGGCGGGCCTTCTCGACAAAGGTTGGCGCGCGGGTGATCAACACCCCGGCCTCGCCGGCGAACTGCTCGACCCGGCGCGCAACCGTCGCGGGCGCGAGCGGCGGCTTGTCCACGTTGGTCACCGAGACTTCGTAGGCGACAAATCCGGTCACGCGCCGCCGCGCGGCCGCGATCAGCGCCCGGTGGCCCTGGTGGGCGGGATCGAACGACCCGGAGACCACTGCGGCCGGCACAGGCCCGCCGGGACGGTAGGTCCCGTCCGGGCGCGCCACGATCCACGGCTGCTCGCCATCGGCGACCACCTCGATGGGGTAGCGACACAGCCGTTCGGTCACCTCCAGGCGATCGTCGGCGGACAGACCCAGCGCCAGCCCGGTCTCGATACCGATCGCATCGGCGAGCCGGGTCAGGATCAGGCGTTCGGCGATCGCCTCGTCTTCCTCGCGCGACCGATCGGGGTGACCGAGTTCGAGCGCGGCCGACGCCACGCGAGCGCCATCAACGGTTGCCACGTGGAGACGGCGGGCGCCGCGACGCGGCCGGTCGGTGGCGAGGGCCGCGGTGGCGCCGAGGCCCACGACCGGGATGCTGGAATCGGGACGCTGGCGCAGCGCCCGAGCGTAGGCCGCTGCGGCGAGATCGCGAGCTGTCTCACCCGAGGCGGCTCCGGAAACCGGGCGGCCGAGGTACTGATCCAACGCGGCGGGCGCGTACGGAATCGCCGCCTCGAGCACGGTGCGCGAGCCGCCGTGCCGCCGCAGCAAGGCCGTGATCGCGCCGGCACCGCCGCCGGTGAGCGCGAGCGCCGCCATGGCCCGCGAGGCATGCAGCTGGTCCACCAGCCCACGGATGTCGCTGGGAGATGCGGTATTCACAGCGGCGATGGTCGCGCATCCGGGCGACACCCGAAAATGCGTCCCGGATTCTCGGGCACTCACGATTGCCCGGTTCGATCAGCGCGTCGGCGGATGCGCGCGCCCCTTCGACAGAGCCGGTCCCAATGGGCGAGGGGACTCGCCGGTCCGGTGGTCGTGAGGTTCCTTCGAGAGCCTCAGAACAGGCCCTCGGCTTCGCCTCGGAATGACCTGAGGGGGCGAGAGGTGGTGGGAACGACCGCTAGCTCAGATCGACGATGACCCGGCCGTTCCGCACGCTGACCGGATAGCTCCGGACCCGGGCGCGCACGGGATCGACGATTGCGCGGCCGGTGGACAGCTCATAGGTCCAACCGTGCCAGGGACACATGAGAAACTCGCCCGCGCGCTCGTAGGTGCCCTGGCGATCGGCAGCGGTGGCCCGCGTGATTCCGGTCACGCGTCCGTTTGAAAGACGCGCCCCCTGGTGCGAACAGATGTCGCGCAGCGCGTAGACATCGTCCCCGTTACGCACGACCACGAGCGCGCGGCCGTCGAGTTCGACCCGCTGTGGATCGCCGGTGACGAAGTCTGTCAGCGCTCCGATGTCACGCGCGCTGGAAGTCATAGAACTCGAGGGCGTTGCTCGCCATGATCTTCGCTCGCAGCTCCGCCGGCACCACCCCCGGCAGCGCCCGGTCCGGCGCGTCGAAGTCCCAGTGCGGGTAGTCCGTCGCGAACATCAAGAAGTCCTCGTCCCCTAGCATCTCTATCATCTGCACCAGCTGCCGCGGGTCCTCCGGCTCCTCCATCGGCTGCGTCGTCGCCCGGAAATGCTCCCGGATGTACGCGCTCGGCAGCTTCGTCAGCCACGGCACCTCTTCCCGCAGCCCCCGGTAGTTCTTGTCCAGCCGCCACATCAACGGCGGCAGCCACGCGAACCCGCCCTCGACCAGCGCCACCCGCAGACTCGGGTACTTCTCGAACACTCCCTCGCACACCAGACTCATCACCTGCCCCTGGAACGCCATCGTCATCCCCGTGTGGTCTTCGATGTAGTACGACGGCCACCCGCTCGGCGTGATCGGCCCGTGCTGCCCCCCGAAGTGGATCCCGATCGGCAAGCCCACGTCCGCCGCCGCCGCGAAGATCGGCTCGTACTGCCGCCGGCCGTACGGCGCTTGCGAGCGCACCAGCAGCAGGATCTGCACGAAGCGCGGATCGGCGCCCGCCCGCCGGATCTCCTCCGCCGCCGACGGCGGGTCCTGCGGCGCGATGACGATCGAGCCCTTCCAGCGCGGATCGGCGTCCAGCCAGTCCGCCGCCGTCCACTCGTTGACCGCGCGCGCCAGGGCGGCGGCCAGATCCAAATTGTGGACGGCGTCAACGAAGTACAACGGGTTCAGGATCGCGAGATCGACGTTCCACCGGTCGAGCAACTGGCTGCGCGCGAACGGCTCGTCCGCGCCAGGCCGCTTGCCATTCGGCGGCCAGGCATCGCGACGGCTGGCCAGCCGGTGCAGCTTCGGGTAGGTGCCCTTGAACAGGCCGGCCTCGAAGCCGGAGTCCCGGACGTATCGCTGCCACCTCTGCGAGAGAAAGGGCATGAGGTCATCGGTCGACGCGGGGTAGTTGTGAACGTCGGCGTCGATCAGCTTGACGCGAGACGGCGGCCGCTCGACCTGCGCGTCGAGCGCCGCGGGCGCAACCGTCGTGGCCATGGCGACACCTCCAGTCTGAATCCGATGGTGGCGGCCTCGGTAAGAGGCGTCAAGCGAGGGATCGCGGGCCCCTTTGTCGTTGCGCGGCATGACGGCACGTCGCCGCCCGGGAGGCAGCGGGAGCGCTCGGCTCGTCCGCTCGCGCCGGGGCCTGGATTCCGGCGTGCGCCGGAATGACGGACGGGGGTGCGAGCGCCCTTGACGAGCTGACGAGTGGCGAGCCTCCCGATCAGGCTCCGACCCGGCCCGCGGCCTTCGCTTGCAAGTGCGCGATAAGCGGGTCGATGGTCAGGGGTCGGCCGGTGGCGCGCTCGATCAGCTCGGACGCGGTGAACTTCGCGCCGTGGCGGTGGACGTTCGCGCGCAGCCAGCCGAGCAGTGTGCCGAACTCGCCCAGGGCGATTCGGTCGGGGATCTCCGGGTGCGCGTCGATGGCCGCCGCATAGAGCTGCGCGGCGAAGACGTTGCCGAGCGTGTAGCCCTGGAAGGCGCCGCCAATGGTTCCGGCGTACCAGTGCACGTCCTGCAGCACGCCGTCGCGATCGTCGGGCGGGGTGACTCCCAGATCGGCCGCATAGCGTGCGTTCCAGGCATCCGGCAGGTCCCGAACCTCGAGCCCGCCCTCGAGCAGCGCGAGCTCGAGATCGAAGCGGATCATCACGTGGAGGTTGTAGGTGAGCTCATCGGCATCGGTCCGGATCAACGTGCGCTCGGAGCGATTGATCGCCGCGTAGAACTCATCAACGGGTACCGACGCCAGCTGCTCGGGAAACTCGGTCTGGAGGTCGGGATAGGCCCCCGCCCAGAATCCGAAGCCGCGCGCGACCAGGTTCTCCCATAGCCGCGACTGGCTCTCGTGCAGGCCAGATGACGCGCCGTTGCCGAGCGGCAGGCGCTCGAACTCCGGCGCGATGCCCTGCTCGTACATGCCGTGGCCGGCCTCGTGAATCGTGCTGAAGATGAGGTCGCCCAGGTGGTCGAGGCGCGATCGGGTCGTGATCCGGACATCGCCGATCGAGAACTTGGTCATGAAGGGATGCGCCGTGGTGTCGAGGCGACCGCGCCCGAAGTCGTAGCCGAAGCGCGCGATCACGCGCTCGGCGAAGACGCGCTGCCGAGCCTCGGGGAAGTGGCCGCGCAGCGGCGCATCGCTCGCCGGCTTGCCTGCAGCGATCGCATCCACCAGCGGCACCAGCCGCTGTCGCAGCCCCGCGAAGATCGCGCCGATCTCGGCGGCGGTCATGCCGTGATCCGAGGCGTCGATCAGCGGATCGGCGATGTGGGCGTGGCCGGGGAAGAACCCGGCGTACTCACGACTGAGGTCGAGCGTGGTCTCCAAGAACGGTCGGACGGCGGCGAAGTCGTTGGCCGGACGAGCCACGGCCCAGGCGTCGTACGAGGCGGCGGTATGCGCCCGCAGGCGCGCGACGAACTCGGCCGGGACCTTGACCGCACGCTCGTATTCGCGCCGGGTCACGCGGATCAGACTCGCGTCGTCGTGGTCGTACGGCAGCGCTTCCTCGTGCGGGCGCAGGTCGTCCAGCAGCCGTCCAATCGCCGGGTCGGTGAAGCGTTCGTGCGCGATTCGACCGAGCGTGGCGAGCTGCCTCGCCCGCGCGGGGCCGCCGCCGGGCGGCATGTAGACGAGCTGGTCCCAGTTGAGGACCGCGGCAGCCGATTCGAGGTCGTCAACCTCATACAGGTGCGAACGAAGCTGGTCGAGCTGCGCTTCAAGCGTCATGTGGGAGGACTCCTTCGGGCCGCTCGATGCAGGCTGGCCCCCATCAGGTTGCGGGCGTGAAGGCCTTCGCGATCGAGGGCCACGGCCCGTCGCTTACCACGCGTGAGGTGAAAGGATCGGTGACGCACATCGACGCCGCGCCCGACCGGAGCGCATCCGCCTCGTCGCCGGGCCGGATCGGCCCGGCCAGGACGTCACCGTAGGCGAGACGGATCGTCTCACGGCCGTCTTCGGGGGTCCGACCGTCGACCCGACGCATGTCCTCGTAGATCGTGAAGCGGGCGGGGCTCGTGAGGCGAACCGGCGTCGAAGCGCCGACACCGGCCGGGCTGTTGATGTTGACGAGCAACGGCTTGCCGAGTTCGCCGGTCTGGGCCATGGCGTCGATGGCTCGCGCGGTCGCGCGGGCGATGGCCTCATAGTCAACGCACCCATCGGGATTGTCGAAGCGGCCGGGCGCGGAGACCGCGACTCCGGTGGTTCCACGGTCAACGGCCACGCGGGCCGCACCGACCGTCCCGGATACGACGTACGCCTGGAAGCCGGAGTTCCAGCCGGTGTTGATGCCCGACACCAACACGTCAGGACCGCCGTCGAACGCGTGCAGGCAGGCGAGCGCGGCGGTCGTGGCCGGGGTTGCGTCGATGGTGAAGGCGGGGACATCGAGCCCGACGCCGGCCGGCGGCCGCCCTTCGGACACGTGAAACTCCCCCCGGAGCGTGACCGACATGCCGGCGCCGCTGTAGTTGCGGTCGGGCGCGTAGACGCGCAGGTCGCCGAGCCGCGCGAGCGCCGCCGCGAGCGCCCAGAGGCCGGGATCGTGAAACCCGTCGTCGTTGACGGCGACGATCTTCATGCGGACGGCTTCACGCCCCGATACGAGATCTCGTAGCTCCAGTCTTCGAGGCCGCGGTCGGCGGCAGCGGCGCGGGCCAGGGACCGCAGGCGCTCGCCGACGCGTTCCGCCTCGTCGGCGGCCAGGCCGCTGCGCAGGTACATGGTGGCGCGCAACAGACCGTCGACCAAGTCATCCGGATCGCTCCATCCGTAGGTGGTCGTGGCCGTGAGGTCGGCCGAGTTAAGCGCGGCGGCGTGCGCGGCCGCGTCGACCATCGCGATGGTGGGCGGGCGGAAGAGGCCGATGAGCCCGTCGGCGCGGTCACCGAGGGTCTCGCGCAGCGCGGTCCGCAGGAATCGTTCCACCGGCCGCCCGAGCGCCCGATCTCCGGACAGCGTGACGTCCACCACGCCGCCGGGCGTCAGCACGCGCGCGATCTCCCTGAACGCCTCGCAGGGGTCGGGCAGATGGCTCAGCGCGCGACGGCTGACGACGAGGTCGAACGACCGGTCCGCCAGCGGGAGGCGCTCGGCGTCTCCCTGGACCCAGCCGACACGGCCGCGAAAGGAATCGAGCGCGCGACGAAGCATGGCCGCCGAGAGGTCGAGCCCGATCACCACGGCGGCGGAGTTCTGCTCGATCACGGGGGCGGTGGAGCGCCCGGTGCCGGCGCCGACGTCGAGCACACGCGCACCGTGCGCGACTTCCGGCACAGCCATCCGGTGGGCGCGGTGGCGACGGGTCGCGCCCTTGCCGAATTCGGGCGCTCGCAGGTCGTAGCCGAGCTTGACCGCCTCGCGGACACGGCGCGTGTCGTGGGTCAGAAGTGTTCCGGTCCTTGCGGTCGGGCGCGCTAATCGTAGTGCGTCCGCGGACGTTCGATTGCGACGCGCGGCCGGAATGGGCCGTGCGCCGCAGCCGGTATGGTCCTCTGGTACAAACACGTGCGAGTGACCTTTGCGGGGAAGTCGGATGAGCACACAGACCGTGGCCTACTTCAATGGGGAATTCGTTCCGACCTCCGAGGCGCGGGTGTCGGTCCTCGACTCGGCTCTGATATGGGGCGACATGGTGTTCGAGACCACTCGCACGTTCCAGGGGCGCCCCTTCCGTCTGCACGAGCATCTCAAGCGCCTGTACGCCTCGATGAACGTCGCGGACATCGATTGCGGTCTGACGGTCGACGAGATGGAGCAGGCGACGCGCGAGCTGGTCGAGCGCAACTGGCCGGCGCACGCGGACGACGACGATCTCTCGATCGTGCACAACGTGTCACGCGGGCCTGCCCACAGCTACGCGCCGGGTTTTCTCGAGCCCGAGCACGCGACCGTGATCATCTCGACGCAATCGCTGGTCCCCTATGTGGGGTCGCTGGCGGCGGGGTTCGATGCGGGTGTCAACGCGGTGGTGCCGCGGCAGCGGTCGATCCCAAGCCGCCTGCTGGACCCAAAGGTGAAGAGTCGCTCGCGGCTCCACTACCGCCTCGCGGCGAATGAGGTCGCGCGCGAGGGTCGGGACGCCTGGGCGATCCTGACCGACGAGGACGGGTTCCTGACCGAGGGGACGGGATCCAACTTCTTTCTCGTGCGCGACGGCGTGCTGCTCACGCCCGAGCCTCGCAACATCCTGCGCGGCGTGACGCGCCAGGCGGTGTTCGATCTGGCGGCCGAACTGGCGATCGACGCCCGAGAGATCAATCTCGAGCCGTACGACGCGCTCACCGCCGACGAAGGCTTCTTCTGCTCGACCCCGTTCTGTCTGATACCGGCGACTCGATTCAACGGGAAACCGATCGGGAGCGGGGAGGTCGGCCCGGTGTTCCGGCGGCTGGCCGACGCCTTCGGCGAGTCAGTCGGGGTGGACTTCATCGAGCAGGCCAGGCAGTTCGCGACGCGGCGCGGCGCGGACTAGCCGCCCCGCGCGCGGAGTCAGCCGACGCCCGAGGGCACCGTCGCGTCGAACCCGAGGCCGTCGTGCGCGCGGGATTCGATGACGGGCAGCACCGCAGCCAGGAACGCGTCCACGCTCATCCCTCCCAGGTCTTCCTCGGTTCGCAGGCGCACCGAGACCTGCTCGTTCTGGATGTCGCGGTCGCCCGCGACCAGCATGTAGGGGACTTTCTGAAGCTGGGCGTGGCGGATCTTGCGGTTCATGCGCTCCGAGCGGTCATCCACGTCAACCCGCAGGCCAACGTCACGCAGTTTGCCCGCAACCTGCCGGCAGTAGTCCACGTGCCGGTCGGCGATGGGGATCATCACGGCCTGCAGCGGCGCCAGCCAGACGGGAAAGGCGCCCGCGAAGTGCTCGGTGAGCACGGCCACGAAGCGCTCCAGGGCGCCCATGATGGCGCGGTGGACCATGACGGGGCGCTGACGCGAACCGTCATCCGCTTCATAGGTTATGTCAAATCGCTCAGGCAGGTTGAAGTCAACCTGTATGGTCGTGAGCTGCCAAAAACGGCCGATCGCGTCGGCGACCTGCATATCGATCTTGGGTCCGTAGAAGGCAGCCTCGCCCTCCACGCGCTGGTAGTCGATCTGGTGGCGCTCCAAAGCTTCGACCAGCCCGCTCTCGGCGAGGTCCCAAAGATCGTCCGTGCCGGCGTATTTGGCGGTGTCGGACTTGTCGCGGACGCTCAGCTCCCATTTGAAGTCGGTGAACCCGAACAGGCCGTAGATGAACTCGGCGATCTCCAGGCAGCCGTCAACCTCGTCCGCGAATTGCGCGCGGGTGCAGAAGATGTGCGCGTCGTCCTGGGTGAGACCGCGTACGCGCAGAGCACCGTGCAGCGTCCCCGTGCGCTCGTAGCGGTAGACCGTGCCCAACTCACCGAAGCGCAGCGGCAGATCGCGGTAGCTGCGGGTCTTGGAACCGAAGATCTGCACGTGGAAGGGGCAGTTCATCGGCCTGTTGATGTAGCTCTGGTGCTCGAGGTCCATCTCGGGGAAGAGGCCGTCCTCGAACCACTGCGTGTGGCCGCTGGTCTCCCAAAGCTCCTTACGGCCGATGTGCGGCGTATAGACCACGTCGTAGCCGCGCCTGCGGTGCTCCTTGCGCCAGAAGTCCTCCAAGAGCTCGCGAATCACGCCGCCCCTGGGATGCCACAGCACCAGGCCCGGTCCGACGGACGGATTGATCGAGAACAGATCCAGATCGCGGCCGAGCACGCGGTGATCGCGCTTCTGCGCTTCTTCCAGCCGGTTCAGATGCTCGTCCAACTCGGCCTGGGTGGGAAACGTGGTGCCATAGACGCGCTGGAGCTGCGGTCGCTTCTCGTCGCCGCGCCAGTACGCGCCGGCGATGGAGAGCAGCTTGAACACGCCGATCTCGCCAGTGTCGGCCACGTGCGGACCGCGGCAGAGATCGACGAAGGGTCCGGAGGTGTAGTAGCTGATGGTCTCGCCGCCGGCTATGTCTTCGATCAGCTCGACCTTGAACGGTTGGCTCTGGGCGCGGAAATGCGCAAGAGCCTCCGCGCGCTCGTGAACGGAGCACTCAAATGGATAGGCGGCCTGCTTGTGAACGGACATGCGGGCTTCGATTCGCGCCAGGTCTTCAGGCGTAAGCGAGCGCGGCAGCAGGAAGTCGTAGTAGAAGCCGTCGTCGGTGGGCGGACCGATGCCGAGCTGCGCGTCGGGGAAGACATCCAGCACGGCCGTGGCCAGCACGTGCGCGGCCGAGTGGCGCAAGCGGTAGAGATGATCAGCGTCCATCAGGGAAGCCCTCCGTCACTCTGGTTGAAGCGTGTAGACAGCCCGCAAAACAGAAAGGCCCGGGAGGTCCGGGCAGGCCCTCGCGGCAGCGGCTATTCCGCCGCCGAGCACGAGGGCTAGATAGTGATGGCGAGGCGGGCGGCGAAAGCTGTGCCGGTACTTCGATCTGGTAGGGCCATGGCGGCCGGAATGTATCACAGGCCGCCGTGGCTCCATTCGAACTCCACATCGCCAATCACGACCGTGTCGGTATCGCCCACGCCCGCCTGTTCCAGGCGTTTCGTGACACCGAGCCGATCGAGCTGACGCTGGAGGTAGTCGGCGGCGTCGCGCGTCTCGAGATTGAGACGCGCAGCCAGCAGCTCGAGCTTGGGATCGCGCACGACAAACGCGCCGTCCGACCGGCGGAACAGCCGCGGCTCCTCATCGACCACCGGCGGCCGCAGCACCGCAATGCCTGACGGCTCGGCGCGCCGCGGCTCGGGCGCGTCGCGGAGCAGCTGAAGGATTCCCGCGACGAGCTCGCGCAACGACTCGCCGGTAGCGGCCGAGATCGAGATGACGCGATGCCCATCGGCCTGTAGAGCGTCCCGAAAGTCGGGCCACTTCTCACGCGCCTCGGCGAGATCAGTCTTGTTGAAGGCCACGAGCTGGGGGCGCTCGGCCAGCGTGGGATCGTAGCCCTCGAGCTCCGCGTTCGTGGCCCGAAACGCCGCTCGCGGGTCGCGCTCGAGCCCCGCGCCGTCGATCACGTGGACCAGCACCCGCGATCGGCGCGCGTGACGCAGAAACTGGTGGCCGAGCCCGGCACCGTCGCCGGCGCCCTCGATGAGCCCGGGCAGATCGGCCAGCACGAAGCTCGTGTCGTTCGCGGTTACCACACCCAGCACCGGTGCCAGGGTGGTGAAGGGGTAGGGCGCGATCTTTGGCCGCGCGGCGCTGAGGCGGGCGAGCACGGAGGACTTGCCGGCGTTGGGCGCGCCCACCAGCCCGGCGTCGGCGATCAGCTCGAGCTCGAGCCGCAGCCGCCGTTCGTCGCCCGGGTCACCGTGCATCGCGATCTCGGGCGTCTGGAAGCGAGACGACTTGAAATGAACGTTGCCCCAACCGCCGCGACCGCCGTGGGCCACGAGCACTTCGCCGTCCTGGTCGACCAGATCGGCCAACCGCGCGCCGGTCGCCTGGTCGTACACGACCGTGCCCGGCGGCACGTCGATCACCAAGGACTCGCCGGCACGCCCGGAGCGATTGTTGCGATCGCCGGGGCGGCCGTCGCCGGCATGGAACCGCCTGCGGAACCGGAACTGCGTGAGCGCATGGACGTTCGAACGGGCGCGCACGACCACATCGCCGCCACGGCCGCCGTCACCGCCGTCGGGGCCGCCGCGGGCCACGTACTTCTCGCGGCGCAGGTGCGCGGAGCCACCGCCGCCATGCCCGCCGCGGACCTCAATGACGGCCTCGTCGAAGAACCCGCGTGGGCTATCGGCGCGACTGGGCACAGCACGATCCGAGCGCGAAGATGTGATTAGCCGGTATCCGCATTTGGGATTCTCGCGCACAGTCCGGCCGCGCAGGCCGATTTCGCGCGGCGGCTACACTCAGTCCGCCGTCAAGACCGACCGCCGGACAGGGCCCATGCGGGTGCTCGTGATCGCCGCCTCGCCGGGCGACGCCGAATTCGCCTGTGGCGGCACACTGGCGCGTGTCACCCGCGACGGCGGGGCGACCGCCATCTGCACGATCGCGAACGGCAATTCGGCGGGCGTGGACGTGCCGCCTCGCGATCTGGCGGATGCCCGGCGCGCGGAGGCGGAGGCGGCGGCCGATATCTTGGGCGCCGAGCTCTACTGGCTGAACCACTCGGACTTTGCCGTCGCCGACGACTCGGTCACGCGCCTCAAGGTCGCGGACGTGCTGCGGGCGTTCCAGGCCGACGTGGTGCTGGCGCCGGCGGCGCTGGGGCCGTCGCGCGACGCGCGCGCGGCCGGCGCGCTGGCGCTAGGGGCCACGGAGCTTGCGGCGGCGCCGAATGCACGGTCGCATCACCCGGCACTGGACGCCGCGCCCCACGTGATCGCCTACGCGCCTGGGTGGGCCGCCGGTCTCGCACCCACCGAATACGTGGACGCAACCGAGACGCAGGAGCCGAAACGACGGGCACTGGAGGCGCATGCGACGCTGGTCGCGTGGCGCCGCCGACGCGAAGGCATCGACATCGTTCAAGCCGCGGCATCGGTTGCGGCGTATCACGGGCTTCAGGCCGGCGTGGCCGCCGCCGAGGCCTTCCGGTTGGATCCGGCCGGCGGTCGGGCGCCGACGCAACGGCTCTTGCCCTGACGGCGGGTCACGGCGACATAGGCCGAGCCACGTAGTGCCCGCCGCGACGGACCCGGTTTCGCCCGCGGATCTGTTTGGCCCGGACGGCCCCCTCGCGCAGGTGCTTCCGGGGTACGAGTCACGCCGATGCCAGACGCAGATGGCCGACTTCGTCGCCGCGGCAATCGAGAGCGACCAGCATGCGCTGATCGAGGCTGGCACGGGCACGGGGAAGTCGCTGGCGTATCTCGTCCCCGTCCTGCTCGCCGGGCGGCAGGCCGTCATCAGCACGGCGACCAAGGCGCTGCAGGATCAGCTCTGGGAGCACGACCTGCCGCTGGCGCAACGCGCGCTCGGAACCAACGCCCGGGTAGCTGTCCTGAAGGGCCGCGCGAACTACCTCTGCCTGCTCTCGCTGGACGAGCAGACGACGCAGCCGGAACTGACGGTCGCGCCGCGGCTCGATGAGATTCGGCGCTGGGCGCGCGCGACCAGGAACGGCGACCTCGACGAGCTGGGACAGGCGGCGACGGTTGACACCCGCCGCGCCCTGGCACGCGGCGTGGACACCTGCGAAGGGCGGCTGTGCCCGTTTCACGACGACTGCTGGGCCGAGCGGGCGCGCGCGCGAGCGGCCCAGGCGCAGATCGTGGTGACGAACCATCATCTCGTGTTCGCCGACGCCAAGCTCCGGCAGGCGGGCGGCGATGCCGCGACGGGGATGCCGTTGCCCTCGGCCGGACTCGCGATCCTCGACGAGGCGCACACGCTCGAGGACGCCGCGACGACGGCCTTCGCGGCGGAGATCGACCGGTCTCGCGCATCGCGGATCTTGAACAGCGCGCGCGTGAGGGCCGGTTTGGCGGACACGCACGCGCGAACCATCTCGGCGGCGCTGAAGGCCAGCGACGACGCGTTCGCGACGCTGGAGGGGCTGCGGGGCGCGACTCGCGCGCCGATCGTGGACGAGATTCCGGCGGGCGCGCGCCTCGCGCGCCTGGCCGCCGAGCTCACCGACGCCAGCGCCGCCGCGGCCGATCGAGACGAACGCGCCTGGCTCGAGCGCCGGCTGCGCGAGCTCGCGATGGACGCGGAGTTGATCTTCCGCCCCGGCGATCCGGACTGGGTGCACTTCGTCGAGCGCCCGGCGCACCGCGATCCAGTCGCGAAGGCGGTTCCGGTGGCGGTGGACGATCTGTTCGCGCGGCGGATCGCCGCAACGCGAACGGTGGTGGGCACGTCGGCGACGCTGGCGGTTGACGAGTCATTTGATTACGTCAAATCCAGAATCGGGCTGCACGGGGCCGCCGATCTGATCACCGACGCCGCATTCGACTATGCGCGCCAAGCGCGGTTGTACGTGGCCTCGCACCTGCCGCCGCCTCCCCGCGGCGGGGAACTCTCGGACAGGTACGACAGCGCCATCGCGGGTGCGATTCGGGAGCTGACCGACATCTCGGGCGGACGGGCGTTCTGCCTGTTCACCAGTCACCGGGCGCTCAACGCGACCTGGCGGCTGGTGCGCGACCAGCTCGCGGGGCCGGCGCTGCGTCAGGGCGAGGCACCCACCACCATGCTGCTCGATCGCTTCCGACAAGCGGGCAACGCGGTGCTGTTCGGGACCCGGTCGTTCTGGGAGGGCGTGGACATCCCCGGTGATGCGCTGAGCCTGGTGGTGATCACCCGGATGCCGTTCGCGGTCCCCGACGATCCGGTGGTGGCCGCGCGCACCGAGCGGCTGCGCGCGGAGGGTCGCGACTGGTTCGGGGAGTACGCGCTGCCGCGGGCCGCGCTGCTGCTGAAGCAAGGATTCGGGCGCCTGATCCGTTCGCGGCGCGATCGCGGAGTGGTGGCGATCCTGGACAGCCGGGTGGCCACACGGGCCTACGGCGAGACCGTGCTGGCGTCGCTGCCGGCCGCGCCGCGCACCGACCGGCTGGAGGACGTGGCGGCCTTCTTCGCCCGGGGCGCGCGGTAGCGGCCGCTACCGCGCGATGTCGAACACGACCTGCAGCGACGCGGAGACCGTGAACTCGCCGCCGGACACAGGCACGGGAGCGCCGCCGCCGAGGTCGGCGGCGGCCGCTTCAACCCCCACTAAGCCCTTGAACAAGACCGGCTGCACGGCCTCGCTGACCTGGCGAACGGCGCCGAGCTGCACCCCCAGCGCTGTGGCGAGCTGCTCGGCCTTGGCACGCGCGTCGGCCACGGCCTGGTCGCGCGCGGTGCGCTCGAGTGCAGCGGTGTCCTCGACGCCAAAGCTGATCCCGCCGACGTTGTTCGCACCGGCCTCGAGCGCCCGCTGCAGGATCTCGCCAACCCGATCGATCTCGCGCACGCGGGCGCTCACCTGGTTGTTGACGTGGTAGCGCACCTCGCCGGTGGGTCCGTCCGGTCCGTAGATCTGCTCCACCCACATGTTGAAGGACCGGGTCTGGATATCGCTGCCGGCAACGCCGGAATCGCGCAGCGCGGCGGACACGGCGTTCATTTGGTCGGTGTTGTCGCGGATCGCGACGTCGGCGTCCGATGCCAACGTCTCGACGCCCAGCGTCACATCGGCGATGTCGGGACTGGTCGCCGCGGTTCCGGTTCCGGTGACGCTGATGACGTAGGGCGCGGTGGTCGCGGCCGACGGGGCCGGCGCTGCGGTGATGGACATGGAAGCGTCAGCGACGGGCGCCGCGACGATCGGCGGCACCGCCGCATCCACAGGCTGCGGCTCAACCGACTCGACGCGCAGGAAGAGGAAAATCCCCGCCGCGACGGCGGCGATCGCCGCGGCAATGATCGCCCCGACGGCGAGGACGAAGAATGTGACGCCCCGTGACATCTCGGGCTCCTTTGCGATCCGTAGGTTGGTCGGTCGTCTAATGTGTGACGAACGGCGTCTTCCAGAAGTTCCCCCGCAGAGACGGTTGGGTCACAAGGCAATGAACGGGCCGCCGGATGCGCCCCGTTCGCCGCCCGTCAGCGGGTCTCAATCAGCAGCCGCAGGCGCCTCCGCCGCAGCAACCGCCGCCACCGCTCATGTACGCATCATTGGCGCTGGCCTCAGGCGCGCCGGATGAGCCCGCCCCGACCATCGCGAAGGCGTGGTAGACGCGGCGAACGCGCTTGCTTCCGCAGGCCGTGCACACGACCGGACTGTCATCGGACATGGCGCGACGAATCTCGAACGCATCGCCGCACTTGTCACACTCGTACGGATAGGCGGGCATGAACGTGAAGCTCCTCTCGATGTCCGGGCAAGTATAGGGAACGATTGGAGGTGCCCATCGGGCGCGGGCGACGCACGCGCCGCTCATGCGATGATGGCCGGCCGCTCGAGACGGCGGCTGTGGGGATCGGACTGGCGGCGGCGATGGACGTGAACCTCGAGGCTTTCATCCGGGACGTGCCGGACTTCCCCAAGCCCGGGATCGTATTCAAGGACATCACCCCGCTCCTGAGCGATCCGACGGCGCTGCGAGCGGCCGTTCAGGCGCTGGCGGCGCCATACCGGCAGGATCCGCCCGACCTGATCGCCGCCGTGGAGGCGCGCGGGTTCATCTTCGCCGGCGCGCTGGCCTGCGAGCTAAATTGCGGGTTCGTGCCCCTGCGCAAGCCCGGCAAGCTGCCGGCGGACACGATCGCCGAGGAGTACGAGCTGGAGTACGGCACGGCCACGATCGAGGTGCATCGGGACGCGATTCACGCCAGCGACCGCGTGCTGGTGCTGGACGATCTGCTCGCGATCGGAGGGACCGCGGCGGCGGCGATCCGGCTGGTGGAGCGACTGGGCGGCCAGGTGACCGGCGCGGCGTTCCTGATCGAACTGGATTTCCTCAAGGGACGGGAGCGCCTGGGCGAGTACCCGGTGCATAGCGTGCTGCACGTGTCGTGAGCACCGGCGCTCAGCCAACAAGCCTCGCGCGACGGTTGGCGCCCGTCTTCGACACGCTGGCGGCGCACTTCGGTCGCCAGGGTTGGTGGCCGGCCGGGCATGACTTCGAGATGATCGCGGGCGCGCTGCTGGTCCAGAACACCGCGTGGGCCAATGCGCGGGCCGCGCTGGACAATCTACAGGCGGCGGGCGCGCTGTCGGTGGCGGGCATTCTGGGCGCGGGCGATGCCCGGCTGCAAGAGTTGGTGCGGCCGAGCCGGTATTACCGACAGAAGGCGCTTAAGCTACAGGCGTTCGCGGGGCAGGTGCGCGATCGGCACGGCGGCCGGCTGTCGGAAATGCTGGATCAGCCGATGGATCGCCTGCGCGACGAGCTGCTGAGCATCTGGGGCGTGGGCGCGGAGACGGCGGACGCGATCATCCTGTACGCGGCGCGGCAGCCGAGCTTCGTGGTCGATGCATACACGCGCCGCATCCTGACTCGGTTGGGGCTGATCGCGGACGACATGGGCGCGGGCGAGCTGCGGGCACTGCTGATGGAGGGAATTCCACCAGATGTGGACACGTACGCCGAGTACCACGCCCTGCTCGTGCGACACGGGAAGGTGTTCTGCCACAAGACGCCGCGGTGCCCGGAGTGCCCGCTGTCGAGCCTGTGCCAGTACGGCAGCGGCGTGGTGGTGCGCTGAACTAGATCCGCGCGCCGGTCGACGGAGGCGCCTGGCTAGAGGACCGGCAGCGGCTCGGGGCGGGAGGCGTTGAGCTTGGCGACCTCGGCGGCGATCTGGCGCGCCGCGGCGAAGTAGGGCGCGGCGAGTGGATCCTGCAGGCCGCCGAGGGCAGCGACCGGCTGACCGCTATCGCAGGCGCGGCGAATACGCGGATCGAGCGGAATCTCACCGAGGAACGGCACGCCGAATTGCTCGGCCGCCTGCGCGCCGCCGCCGTGGTCGAAGATCTCGTGCCGCTCGTCGCAGTTGGGACAGATGAAGTAGGACATGTTCTCGATCACGCCCAGCACCGGCACCCGGAGCCTCTCAAACATCACGATGCCGCGGCGCACGTCCTGCAGCGCGACATCTTGGGGCGTGGTGATGATCACCGCGCCGGCGAGCGGGAGCAGCTGCGAGAGCGAGAGCGGCGCGTCGCCGGTTCCGGGCGGCAGGTCGACGATCAGGTAGTCCAGCTCGCCCCACTCGACGTCCTGCAGGAGCTGGCGCAGCGCCTGCGCGACCATCGGGCCGCGCCAGATCACAGCTTGATCCGGATCCGCCAGAAAGCCCATCGACATGACCGGCACGCCGTGGCCGCGCAACGGTTGGATGCGATCGTTCTCGAGCACAGGTCGGCCCTCGACGCCCAGCATGCCGGGCACGTTGGGGCCATAGATGTCGCCGTCGAGGATCCCGACGCTTGCGCCCAGCTCACGGAGCGCCACGGTGACGTTGACGGCGAGGGTGGACTTGCCCACGCCACCCTTGCCGCTGGCCACGGCGACGACATTCTTGACGCCGGGCAGCATCTGGCCTTCCTGCCCGAAGCCGGTGTTCGGCGTGACCTCGGAATCCCAGCGGATGCTGACATCGTCGACCCACCCGAGCGCTCCGAGCGCGGTCCGGATGTCGGATTCGAGCTCCGCGACGTACGGACAAGCCGGCGTCGTGAGGACCACGCGGAGTGAGACGTCACCGCCGGCGATCTCGATATCGCGCACCATGTTCAGCGCGATCAGGTCTCTCTGGAGATCGGGGTCGTGCACCCCGGCGAGGGCGCGACGGACGGCCTGGATACGCTCTTCAGTCAATTGGGGCTCCAGCTAGGCGGCAATAGGGCGGTGGCCGCGGGCCTCACGCGGCCCGTGAGGCCGGTTCAACAGGTGTCGCGACCCCTGCCTGCGAGGCTAGCACAGGGTCAAATCGCGCCCGCGGCGACGCACGGTGAGGGACGGGCCTTCGACGGTCCGCTGGGACATCCCGACCTGATGGTCGGGCCACCTTGCCATTGGAGGTAGGCCGCCACAGCGCCCGCGTGGAGTGTCCGCGACTACACTTGTCGCCGCCGATGCCTCTGAGGGCCGAGCGGATCACTATCGAACGGATCGCCGTCATCGGGTCGGGCAGCTGGGGAACGACGCTGGCGGCGCAGGTCACCGAGGTCGGTCACCGGGCATCGCTGTGGGTGCACGATCGGGCTGTGAGCGACGACATGTCGCAGCGGCGCGAGAATGTGCGGTTCCTCCCCGGCGTGTCGCTGCCCGATCAGCTCGAGATCACGGCGGACCCGGCGGCCGCGCTGGACGGCGCCGACGTCGTGGTGCTGGCGGTCCCGATGCGCAGCATCGGCGAGAACCTCGACGCGATCGGCCCGTACCTGCCGGAATCCGCGGTCTTGATCGGAGGGACCAAGGGGCTCGACCCGGTGTCGGGCGAGCGCGTCTCCCAAGTTTTGGCACGGGATCTCAACGCATCGATCACGCAGCGATTCGCGGCGCTTTCCGGGCCGAATCTCGCGCGCGAGGTCGCGGCGCACGAGCCCGCGACGGCGGTTGTGGCGTCCGATGACGCGAAGGTCGCCGAGCGCGGACAGCGGATGTTCAGCGCGCCATGGTTCCGGACATACACAAGCGACGATCTGATCGGCGTGGAGCTGGCCGGCGCCCTGAAGAACGTGATCGGGATCTGCGCCGGCATGGCCGACGGCCTGCGCTACGGGCAGAACGCGAAGGCGTCACTGGTGACTCGCGGTCTAGCGGAGATGACGCGGCTCGGGATTGCGGCGGGCGCCAATCCGCTCACGTTCGCCGGAATCGCAGGCGTGGGCGACCTGGTCGCGACATCCACCAGCAGGCAATCCAGGAACCACTACATCGGCGAGCAGCTGGCGCTAGGACGCTCGCTCGACGACATCCTGTCGCGCATGGTGATGGTGGCCGAGGGCATCGATACCGCGCGCGGGGCGCATTCGCTGTCCCAGCGGCTGGGCGTGGAGATGCCGATCGTGAAGCTCATGAACGACGTGCTGTTCGATGGGCTGGCCGTGACCGAGGCGGCAGACCGGCTCATGTCGCGCGAACTGATCCACGAGCTGCATGGGATCGATCGACCGTAACGGCGCACCTCAGAGGCGCCTATAATGATCCCCAGCACGGGCACCGGCATTTGCTGGAGCGCCAGAACGCGAAGGGGGTGATCTACTGTTGAGTGATGCGGAACATGCCTTACTGCAACGATGGGTCGTCGAGGTGAGGCTGCACTAGCCTCCGAACGACGGTCTACCGGTCGGCGCGGCCTCAGCGTCTTGCCGACCGGACGCGAGCGGCCCGCATTGCGGGTCGCTCGTGCGTTCAGGGACGCCGTGCGATTCGTCGGATGGGCTCAGTCACCCCCGCCAGCCGGCGGGACCCTACCAGGCCCTCCCCCAGCCCAACACAAAAGGGCAGGCCCTTCGCTCCGCGTCGGAATGACCGTCAACCGGGTTCGGGGATTCGAGGGCGCGGGTGGTGGGAACCCCGACTAGACGGCCACGCCGACATCTTCGGGCGCGGGGTCGGGAATCGCGCAGGACGAGCACCAGCGGGCCTCCGCGTCGCGCTGCTGATCGTCGCCCACGGTCGCGAGCACCTGGTGCGGCCGGCTGCCATAGCGGTACAACGTGACGCCCTTGCCGCCGAGCTCATAGGCGAGCCGCAGCACGCGCTCCACGTCGGCGGTCGTGGCGGACTCGGGCAGGTTCACAGTCTTCGAGACCGCGTTCTCGGTGTGAGCCTGGAAGGCGGCCTGCATGCGCACGTGGTCGTCGGGGGCAATCTCGAGCGCGGTGACGAAGACGCGCCGCAGGTCGCCGGGCACATCCGGGTCGCTCGCGACGGTGCCGCGCTCGGCCAGGCGCTCGGCTAGGCCGTGCGACCAGAATCCGCGCTCTCGCGCGATGCGTTCGAAGACCGGATTGACCTCGGTAAGCTCGCGGCCATCGAGCACGCGACGTTTGAACGCGAGCGCGAAGAGCGGCTCGATCCCGGCCGAGGCGCCGACAATGATGCTGATCGTCCCGGTGGGCGCGACGGTGGTTACCGTGGCATTGCGGCGGGCCGGATCACCGCGAGCGGCGAAGACGCTGGCCGGGAACGCGGGAAACGCGCCGCGGTCGTTCGCGAGTCGCTCGGATGCGCGTACCGCCCGCTCCTGGATGAAGCGCATCACTTCGGCGCCGACGGCGCGGGCGTCGTCCGTGTCGTAGGGGACCCCGAGCTCGAACAGGAGATCCGCGAAGCCCATGACGCCGAGCCCGATCTTTCGATTGGTCGCAACTATCTCGGCGATCTGCGGCAGCGGGTAGCAGCTCGCGTCCACCACGTTGTCAAGGAAGTGAATCCCAAGGTCCACGACGGCGCCCAAGCGCTGGTAGTCGATCGCCGGGGATCCGTTGTGAACGATCATCTGGGCAAGGTTCAATGACCCGAGGTTGCACGCCTCGTAGGCGAGGAGCGGCTGCTCGCCGCATGGGTTGGTAGCCTCGATCTCGCCCAGCTCGGGCGTCGGGTTCGCGTCGTTGATGCGATCGATGAACACCAGCCCCGGCTCGCCGCTGGTCCAGGCCGCCGCGACGATGGCGTCGAACACCCGCCGGGCATCCACGCGTCCCGCGACCCGGCCGTCGCGCGGGTTGCGGAGCTCGTAGTCGCGCCCCTCGGCCAGCGCATCCATGAACTCGTCGGTGATCGCGACCGATACGTTGAAGCTGGTGAGGCGTGAGAGGTCGCGCTTGGCGTTCACGAACTCGAGCACGTCGGGATGATCGACGCGCAGGATGCCCATGTTCGCGCCCCGCCGCGTACCGCCCTGCTTGACGGCGTCGGTGGCGGCGTTGAACACGTCCATGAAGCTCAGCGGGCCGCTGGCCTGCCCGCCGGTGCTGGCAACCACATCGCTGGAGGGGCGCAGGCGCGAGAAGCTGAAGCCGGTTCCACCGCCGCTCTGGTGGATCATCGCCGCGTGCTTGACGGAGTCGAAGATCTGCGTGATCGAGTCGCCAACCGGCAGCACGAAGCAGGCGGCGAGCTGCTGGAGCCGGCGGCCGGCGTTCATGAGCGTGGGCGAGTTCGGCATGAACTCGAGCCCAGCCATCAGGTCGTAGAAGCGATCGGCGGTGCGCGCGACCTGGTCCGGCGTGGCGCCGTAGCGGGCGTCGGGCGCGGCGACGTTCTCGGCCACCCGCCGGAACATCTGCGCCGGTGTTTCCACGATCCGACCGTTCGAGCGCGCAAGGTAGCGGGCTTCGAGCACGGCGAGGGCGTTCGAGGTCAGATTCAATGGCGCCCGCACGGTCCACTCACACAGCTTCGAGGCGACCAGTCAAGGCTAGCATCGAGGTTTCGCGGCCCGAGCTAGTCCTGGTAGTCGACAAACGGCCGATCTGGTTCCGGTTCAACGGGTCGCCGGCGGCGCGCGCGATCACGAACCGCACGGGCGATGCGGATGAGCGTGGACGCGCGGTGGCGAAGGCCGGGCCGCACGACCAGCGCGATCGCGCCGATGACGGCGGCGAGCAACAATCCCACGATTCCGAGAACGATCGCGAGCAACACACCGACGAGACCAATGGCGACGACCGGCAGGAGCGCGAGCCACTGCCAAGGGCTCGGCCGTAGGTCCCGGAGATGAATCTCTCTCATCGGCTAACGCCCACCGCAGGCGTTAGCCGGGCGCCTCCGACGTCTCGAGCGCGGTCCGCAGCAGCCCGACTCCGGCCGTGAGGTCCACCAGCGCGGCGGTCTCACCCGCCTCCTGGTCGATGAAGGCAATGTCATCGGCGATCTCCTCGACAACCGCCGGTGTAGTCGGGCAGGCCAGCGCGACGATGTCGCCGGTATCGTCGAGCTGGCCACCTGAGAGATCGGCGAGATAGAACGCCGTGTTGCTCATCTCGGGCAGCTCGGAAATGCGGCCGGTCTTGATGGCGCTGACGGTGAGCGGCGTGGCCACGAGGATCCGCCCATGGCGCAGCGGGTCAAGGACGGTGAGCAACATGTCCTGGCGCGCGAGATCGGCGATGCGCTCCAGGTTGCGACCGCGCTCTTCGCTCAGATCGAGATACTCGTTGGCGACCGCCGGGTCATCGGAGGCCACGCGTACCTGTTCGGGCGACGGCAGATCGAGGAGCTGCCAGAACGCCTGCCCCTGCTGCCGACCAGCCTCGCGGAGCAGACCGCGAGCGTCTGAAACGGTGGCCTTGAGCCGCTCCTCGACGAGCGAGGATGCGAGCCGGCGGCGGATCGCCACGAATAGGAGCCCGATCGACAGGAGAGCCGTCATTCGCGTCTGGACGAGGCGGGTGCTCAGCGCCTTGCGCTGGTCTCGATCGTCGGTCTGACGGATCGCCGTAACGAGAACCTTGGCCTCCCGCCAATGGATGCTTGAAACCCACCCCGAGTAGTCCTGCAGGTAGGCGCGGTCGGCCGTCAGCCGCGCCGCCTCGTCCTTGAGCCACACGATCAGGCGTCCGATCCCGGCCCGAACTGGCCGGTGAACTCGGCGCGGTTCTCGCGGTCCGACATGATCAGCGTGTAGGTCCAGGGACTGTCGAGCATGGCGCCGCCGAGCGCTCGCAGAAGCTCGGCGAACTCGTCGTGCACCGCATGCGGCGGCGTGTCGCCCTCGTCGAACGAGATCATGCTGAACCCATCCGGGAGCGCGCTCGGCAGCTGGACCTCCACGGTGACATAGCCGGTTCCGATCTCGAATCGACGGACGCGCCATGACCAGAACTGGTGCTTGACGGCGACGACGAACGGGACGGCGGCAGTGTCATAGTTATCGGGGTCCCACACGATCGGTGTGCCGTTGTACGACGCGGGGAAGTCCTCTACGTTCCACTGGGGGCCGGGCGGGCGATCAGTCATTGCGGTCACAACAGCTGCAACAGAAGCGCGGATGATCGTACTCCAGTGACGGCCGAACGGGGGCTCGCGGACGAGCACGCCGACCGCCGACGGTGTCTGCCGAGCGACGCGCCGGCGCCGCCGCCAGGCGGGTGGGGCGTGGCGGAGCTCCACGCGCACAGCAGCGCGAGTGACGGCGTCCCGACGCCGGAAGCGCTGGTGGACATCGCACAGGAGCTGGGCCTGGACGTCCTGGCGATCACCGACCACGACACGACGGCGGGTGCGCTGCGCGCGCGCCGCTATGCCGAGCGCTCCGGCGCGACCGTTGAGATCGTCGTGGGCATGGAGGTAACGACCCTGCGGCAGGACCACATCGTGGGCCTTTTTCTGGAAGCGCCGGTCGCGATCTTCCGGTCGGTGCCACGGACGGTCGAGGCCATTCACGCGCAGGGAGGCCTGGCGGTGGTTGCCCACCCCTTTCTGGGAATGCCCTCATCGATTTCGCCCGCGCGGCTGCGGTCGGCGCTGCAAGCCGTCAGCTTTGACGGCATCGAGATCGAGAATCAGTACATGCGCGACGCGTCACGGCGTCGGGTGCGCGACTTCGTGCGCGAGCACGGGAAGGCGATCGGCACGGGGCTGGGCGGCAGCGACGCGCACTTCGGCGACCTGGCCAAGGCGGTGACGCTGTTCCGGGGCAAATCCGCCCAGGAGTTGCGAGCCGCGATCGAAGACGGCAGCGTGATCACGGCGCGCGGCACGCTGACCCACGCGCGGCCGGGCGTGCGCGCCCACGCGCAGAACCAGTTCCGCAGTCTGGTCAAGCTGCCCATCATGCGCGCGCGTGTGCTGCTGGCGCAGGCAGGCGGGCGTCCGCGCGCGGGGACGCTATGAGACTCCTTCGATGGACTTAGGGCAGGCTTTCGCCGGTCCGGTGGCCGTGAGATTCCTCGCCGGAGGCTCGGAGTGACATGAGGAACGGCTCGGAACGGCACTCGAGGTCGGCCCTGGCAACGCCGACGACCGTTGAAACAGTGCCGGCTCTAGGCGCAACCGCCTGCCGCGGGTCCTACGCCGCAGCCGGCGGCAGGTCAGCCGGAAGGGCCGGCTGGAAGTCTGGAATGGCCAGCGGCTCGTGGCGAAACACTGCCGGCGCGCTGAACGTGTTCTGCACTACCCGCCCATCGGGGTAGATCTCCAGTCGCTGGATGCGATCGCCGAGCGCAAACGTGATCGCGGGCTCGAGCTCCCGGCCATAGACGACCTCGAACGCCGCCGCCAGGACGGCGTCAACGGGACCGTAGACGTTGATCCAGTGATCGTTGCCGGCCCGCACCACCAGCGGGTAGGACCGGCTCTCGTACTCGAACGCCAAGGCGATCGCCGCCCCGGCCGCGGGCGTCGCCAGCCAGACATCGCCGTTGACGTTGATCGAGTCGCCGGTCGGCCGGCCGTCGTTGTCCAAGAGGCGGAACTGGCCGTAGGGCCGCGTCGCTTCCGCCGCTTGCGCAAAGCGTTGCAGGAACTCCGCCGTCAGATCGGTGGCGTTCCAGTACACGACTTGCACCGCTTCGGGCAGCGCCGCGAGCACTGGGTCAACCGCGCGGTCGGTGGTCAGGCTGACCACCAGCTGATAGCCGGCCAGCGCGTCCGCCGTGGCTCGCCCGGCGGTGATGAAGTCGGCCTGCGGCACATACCGCCGCAGAAAGTGCCGGATCAGCCGGCGCTGGCTCTCGAATAGGCGGTTCGTGTCCGCCGGATAGGCGTCGGCCGGGTCCCCGACGATGACCGCGCGCGGCAGGTCGTCGACCCGCGTCTCCGCCAGCTCCGCCAGTTGCGCGCGCGCCAGCTCATACCGCCGCCACTCGTACGTGTCGTCAGGGAAGAGGTGCGAGCCTTCCCAGAACTCGTTCCAGCTGTAGATGAACACCAAGCTCGGATTCGTGTGCGCCGCGAGCCACGCCGTCTCCTGCAAGTAGCGGTTGTCGTCGCGGATCACCCGCAGCAGCCCGTCACGCGCGGCGACGCCGCGGTTGTCGAAGATGTAGTTCCAGGTCACCACGTGATGCCCGAATTGCCATTGGGGAGTGTCAACCACGAAATTGAACGGGGCGTAGTCATCCGGCCAGCGCTCGAATGCCAGCTCCTGGACCCGGGACGCGGCCGACCAGTCGAAGATCACCTCGACCCCCAACGCTGTCTCGACCCGCCGCACAAGCTCGGTGAAGAACCACGTCCACGCCGCCGTGTCTTCGAGCACCTCCGGGAAGCCGTAGGCGTACACCACCACGGGGAGCTGGCCGTCCGCGTCGTACAGCCATAGGTCCGGCGTGATCCCTTGGTAGAAGGCGATCACCTCGTCTGCGATCTTGCTCAGGCTGCGTTCGTCGGCCGCGATGTAGGCGCGGTCGCTGAGCACGGCCTGGCCGCCGGCGTGCAGCAGCTCCCAGTCGTAGAACAGCCCAATCTTGAGGTCATGACGCCGCAGGGAGTCCAGCACCGTGCCATCGGGGCTCAGGTTCGCGCCCTCGTACCACTCCCACATCACGCCGTCGACGCCCAGGTCCCGGATCAGCCGGAAATTCGCGTCGTAGTAGGCGGGCGACCCCACCTGCCCCCGCGTGATCCCAATCCGCTCCCACGTCAACCCGTGGGTAAAGAACTCGCTCGGCAGGTACGTGGTGCTCCACCAGTCGAAGAAGTGCACCACGCTCACCGGCCGCGCGGGTCGCTCTGGGTCCGGGCCCTGCGGCACGGTGGCGCGCGGCGGAACCTGCCGCGCGGCCTGCAGCAGACCGAGCACAGCCACTCGCCGCGGCGCGGCATCCGTCTCGGGCGCGTACACCCACGCGGCCCGCTGCGCCCGCAAGGCGTAGCCCGCCTCCGTCTCGGCCACCGCCATGGGCAGCCCGTGCAGCGCGATCGCCGCGTTGTCGTTGGCCAGCGGCGCGGCCGCCGTGCGAAAGGCCTCCCGCAGCGCCTCGCGCCAGGGCTCGGATCCGTCCAGCAGCGCCATGTGGCGGCGCTGCACCGCCGGCCAGTCCTCACCCACATCCGCCGACCAGTCGGCGGACGGCGGAATCCCGAAGGCCGCGAGCATCGCGTCGTCGTGACCGCGCGCCGCGAGCAGGTCCAGAACGTTCACCAACGACGCGCCCGGCCCGGGACCCCAGCGCAGCACACCGTGCTCGAACACCTGCGCCACGTGACCGTCGAGCGCGAACCGATGCGACACCGGCGCGCCGACCGTTCGTGCCCCGCCCAGATCGCGCCACGCCGACAGCAGGTGCGCGCCTTGATCATCGGTGACGGCGAATCCGAGTGAGGGTTCGTCCGCCTGGGCGGCGCCAGCTCCCACGGTTATCACGACCGCGACCACCGCGACCCATCCGAGCCTCACGACGGCGCGCATGCCGATCGCCCAGCGCCTCCTTGGATGCAGCCCGCTCATGCTCGCATCGACGTCGGGAGTCGCTGAGCCTCCCACCGGTAGACGCGAACTATAAGCCCTCGCATTGCGGCGCGGCCCGCCGCAGTTTTCTGCCGGCTAGTAAGGACACGCCGGGTTCGGTCGCCGTGGGTGCTGCCGACGCAGGCAGGCGGGCGCCCGCGCACCGGGACGCTATGAGGTTTCTTCGATGGACTCGGGGCAGGCTTTCGCCGGTCCGGTGGCCGTGAGATTCCTCGCTCCGCTCGGAATGACGCTCGAGGTCGGCCGCGGCGACGCCGCCGACCGTTGAAGTAGTGCCGGCTCTGGGCGCAACCGCCTGCCGCGGGTCCTACTGCGCAGCCGGCGGCAGGCCGGCGGGAGGGGCCGGCTCAAAGTCCGGGACGGCCAGCGGTTCGTGAACAAACACCGCCGGCGCGCTGAATGTGTTCTGCACTACCCACCCATCGGGGTAGACCTCGAGTCGCTGGGTGCGATCGCCGAGTGCAAACGTGATCGCGGGCTCGAGCTCCCGGCCATAGAGGACCTCGAACACTGCAGCCAGGGCGGCATCGGTGGGTCCGTAGACGTTGATCCAGTGATCGTTGCCGGCCCGCACCACCAGCGGGTAGGACCGGCTCTCGTACTCGAACGCCAAGGCGATCGCCGCCCCGGCCGCGGGCGTCGCCAGCCAGACATCGCCGTTGACGTTGATCGAGTCGCCGGTCGGCCGGCCGTCGTTGTCCAAGAGGCGGAACTGGCCGTAGGGCCGCGTCGCTTCCGCCGCTTGCGCAAAGCGTTGCAGGAACTCCGCCGTCAGATCGGTGGCGTTCCAGTACACGACTTGCACCGCTTCGGGCAGCGCCGCGAGCACTGGGTCAACCGCGCGGTCGGTGGTCAGGCTGACCACCAGCTGATAGCCGGCCAGCGCGTCCGCCGTGGCTCGCCCGGCGGTGATGAAGTCGGCCTGCGGCACATACCGCCGCAGAAAGTGCCGGATCAGCCGGCGCTGGCTCTCGAACAGGCCATTCGTGTTCGCCGGATAGGCGTCGGCCGGGTCCCCGACGATGACCGCGCGCGGCAGGTCGTCGACCCGCGTCTCCGCCAGCTCCGCCAGTTGCGCGCGCGCCAGCTCATACCGCCGCCACTCGTACGTGTCGTCAGGGAAGAGGTGCGAGCCTTCCCAGAACTCGTTCCAGCTGTAGATGAACACCAAGCTCGGATTCGTGTGCGCCGCGAGCCACGCCGTCTCCTGCAAGTAGCGGTTGTCGTCGCGGACGACGCGCGGCAGCCCGTCGCGCGCGGCGACGCCGCGGTTGTCGAAGATGTAGTTCCAGGTCACCACGTGGTGCCCGAACTGCGATTGGGGGAGGTCAACTACGAAATTGAACGGGGCATAGTCATCCGGCCAGCGCTCGAACGCCAGCTCCTGGACCTGGGACGGTGGCAGGTAAGCGACCGACCAATCGAAGATCACCTCGACCCCCAACGCTGTCTCGACCCGCCGCACAAGCTCGGTGAAGAACCACGTCCACGCCGCCGTGTCTTCGAGCACCTCCGGGAAGCCGTAGGCGTACACCACCACGGGGAGCTGGCCGTCCGCGTCGTACAGCCATAGGTCCGGCGTGATCCCTTGGTAGAAGGCGATCACCTCGTCTGCGATCTTGCTCAGGCTGCGTTCGTCGGCCGCGATGTAGGCGCGGTCGCTGAGCACGGCCTGGCCGCCGGCGTGCAGCAGCTCCCAGTCGTAGAACAGCCCAATCTTGAGGTCATGACGCCGCAGGGAGTCCAGCACCGTGCCATCGGGGCTCAGGTTCGCGCCCTCGTACCACTCCCACATCACGCCGTCGACGCCCAGGTCCCGGATCAGCCGGAAATTCGCGTCGTAGTAGGCGGGCGACCCCACCTGCCCCCGCGTGATCCCAATCCGCTCCCACGTCAACCCGTGGGTAAAGAACTCGCTCGGCAGGTACGTGGTGCTCCACCAGTCGAAGAAGTGCACCACGCTCACCGGCCGCGCGGGTCGCTCTGGGTCCGGGCCCTGCGGCACGGTGGCGCGCGGCGGAACCTGCCGCGCGGCCTGCAGCAGACCGAGCACAGCCACTCGCCGCGGCGCGGCATCCGTCTCGGGCGCGTACACCCACGCGGCCCGCTGCGCCCGCAAGGCGTAGCCCGCCTCCGTCTCGGCCACCGCCATGGGCAGCCCGTGCAGCGCGATCGCCGCGTTGTCGTTGGCCAGCGGCGCGGCCGCCGTGCGAAAGGCCTCCCGCAGCGCCTCGCGCCAGGGCTCGGATCCGTCCAGCAGCGCCATGTGGCGGCGCTGCACCGCCGGCCAGTCCTCACCCACATCCGCCGACCAGTCGGCGGACGGCGGAATCCCGAAGGCCGCGAGCATCGCGTCGTCGTGACCGCGCGCCGCGAGCAGGTCCAGAACGTTCACCAACGACGCGCCCGGCCCGGGACCCCAGCGCAGCACACCGTGCTCGAACACCTGCGCCACGTGACCGTCAAGCGCGAACCGATGCGACACCGGCGCGCCGACCGTTCGTGCCCCGCCCAGATCGCGCCACGCCGACAGCAGGTGCGCGCCTTGATCATCGGTGACGGCGAATCCGAGTGAGGGTTCGTCCGCCTGGGCGGCGCCAGCTCCCACGGTTATCACGACCGCGACCACCGCGACCCATCCGAGCCTCACGACGGCGCGCATGCCGATCGCCCAGCGCCTCCTTGGATGCAGCCCGCTCATGCTCGCATCGACGTCGGGAGTCGCTGAGCCTCCCGCTCGTGAGCGCGAACTATAGCCCTTGGCGGTATCAGGCCGCGCATCGCTCGCGGCATTTGGCTGCTAGCCGGCGAGGACGTGCCGCGTTCGGTCGCTGGCTTTCCCGTGGGAGGCGGTGATCGCCGCGTCGAGCGGCTAGCCGGCCGCTCCCTCCGCGGGACGCTGGGCGGGCTTGGGGGCCGGGCCAGCGGGCAACGAATCCACAGCCCCGCCCTGATCCGGCGCTTCGGCACGCGGAGCCTCGACCGGCTTTTGTGCGACCGCCTTTGGCACCTTGCCCGCGTACTCGTCCAACAGGTACTGGAACGCCTCGACGTCGAGCGTCTCGACCTCGACCAGGTTCTTGGCCAGCTTGTCGAGCTCGGGGTGGTGGCGGTGGAGGATGTCGGACGCGCGCCGATGCGCGTCGCCGATGAGCTGTGAGACCTCGCCGTCGATCGACTCCGCGATCGAATCGCTGTAGTTGCGCTGCTCCGCGATGTCACGGCCGAGGAAGATGAGCTCCTCTCGGCGTCCAAACGAGCGCGGGCCCAGGCGCGCGCTCATGCCGTACTGCATGACCATCCGGCGCGCGATCTCGGTGGCCTGCTGAATGTCGTTGCTGGCGCCGGTGGTCATCTCGCCAAATACGAGCACCTCGGCCGCGCGACCACCCATGGCGACGGCCAGCTGGTCCTCGAACTCGGACTTGCTGAAGAGGTGCCGATCCTGGGACGGGAGGAAGCGTGTGTAGCCTCCCATCTGGCCGCGCGGGAGGATCGTGACCTTGTAGACGGGATCGGCGCGCTTGAGCAGATGGGCAACCAGCGCGTGCCCAATTTCGTGGTAGGCGGTCACACGCTTCTCGTGCTGGCTCATGACACGGCTCTTGCGCTGCGGACCGGCGATCACACGATCGATCGCCTCTTCCAGCTCGAACATGCCGATGGTGGTGCGATTGCGGCGGGCGGCGAGGATCGCGGCCTCGTTGAGAATGTTCTTGAGGTCCGCGCCGGAGAAGCCGGGCGTCTGACGCGCAATGGTGGGCATATCAGTGTCCGGCTCGAACGGCTTGTCACGGGCGTGCACGTCGAGGATCAACTCGCGGCCTTTGATGTCGGGAAGGTCGAGCATCACGCGCCGGTCGAACCGGCCTGGCCGCAGCAGCGCCGGGTCCAAGACGTCCGGCCTGTTGGTGGCCGCGAGCACGATGACCGTCTCGTTGGTGTCGAAGCCATCCATCTCCACGAGGATCTGATTCAGGGTCTGCTCACGCTCGTCGTGGCTGCCGCCAAGGCCGGCACCGCGCTGACGCCCAACGGCGTCGATCTCATCGACGAACACCAGCGCGGGAGCGTTCTGCTTGGCCTTCTCGAATAGATCGCGCACCCGCGAAGCGCCGACGCCGACGAACATCTCGACGAACTCGGAGCCGCTGATGTTGAAGAAGGGCACGCCGGCCTCCCCGGCGACCGCCTTTGACAGGTACGTCTTGCCGGTGCCCGGTGGTCCGATGAGCAGCACGCCCCGTGGGATCTCCGCACCGATCTTGGTGAATTTCTCGGGGTACCTGAGGAACTCCACGATTTCCGCGAGCTCCTGCTTGGCCTCGTCCACACCCTGCACGTCCCGGAAGGTGACGCGCGGCCGGTTGCCGGTCACCAGGCGGGCGCGGCTCTTGCCAAAACTCAGGGCCTGCGTATTCGAGCCCTGCGCCTGGCGCATCATGAATATCAGCAACCCGACGAAGATCAGCAGCGGCAAGACGGACGTGAGAATGTTGATGATCGTGGGGGCGTGGCTGGGCTCATCGAACTCGACGGTGACCTGCTCGCCCCGGACGTTCAGACCGCGCTCGGTCAGCTCCCGGCCGATCTCAAAGTTGCTGTTGACGACGGCGGTGATGACGCGGCCGTCGACGGTGGCGCTGATGCGAGCGCCACTGACGCGAATCTCGGGGTTGCCACCGCTCTCCGCGTTGGACTGGACGTTGTTGAGCAGGGTGGAGATGGGGACGTTCTGCTCACGCGGCCCGGGGTTGAACATCACGAACAGGACCACCAGGATCGCGACGGCCAGCACCATGTACATGAAGCCGTTTCGGACGAGGCGGTTGTTCACGGTGGGCTTTCCCTTCGAAGGCGACAAACGGCCAGGGAAAGTAACGGTACAGGGTGTTCCGAGTATATCAACGAGGGTCCGCCGAACAGATTCCCTTGCATGCTCGAGCGCACCCCTAGCTTAGCCAGCGGATCGGGCGGGGTTCGGTATCAATTCACCCTGAGCGGTGTGCGGACCGGGGGCGGGTCCCAGCGCACGTCGAGCTGGAGCACGCGGCATGTGGCCGGACGCACGGCGACGTCCGCGGCGATCTCGACACCGACAACCCAGACAGCCCGGCCGCGCGAATAAACGATCGGCGTACCGGCGCGCAGCGCGGCGGGTACGCGGCGGCGCGCGAGGAAGCGGCTGATATCAACGTCGCGGCGGGCGCCCAGCGGGCGGAAGCGCTCGCCGGGCCGCGATGTGCGGACCTGAAGGCCCGACGGCACAGCATCGCCATCCAGGTATGCGCGGTCCGGCGAGGCCGTGGCGAGAACTGCCCGTTCGCGATCGATGAGCGCGGCGAACAGATCGCCGCCCGGGATGTGCGTCGCGCTCGGAATCAGGAGCGGGATCGGCTCCAAAATCGGCGGGTCGGCGACGCGCCGCGGGTACAGGGCGATCGCGCGCGCGCGCGCGAACGCCCAGATCGCGGCGGGAAGCTGAATCCAGCGTCCGGGCGCGCCATCCGCGAGCGCCGAGACCAGCGGGCCGATGTGGGCCGCGCCGATCGGCGGTGCGGCCGGTCGAACGCGGTCCATGGCTTCGGGGAGAACGTCGAGCAACGGGCCGGCCGCGACACCGATCCGCGCGGGGTCTTGCGGCATGCGCACGCCCTGGAGCGACGCGACGAACGGGACGCCGCGGCGGGCCTCCTCCGCAAGCACCGACGCGGCGCGCGCGATTGCGGAGCCGGCGCCCGGGTAGATGTCTTCCAGCAGCGGAATTAGCTCGTGGCGCACGCGATTGCGACGAAACTCCGGCGAGCGGTTGGTCGCGTCGTCATCGTCCGCTGACAGGCCGCGGGCGCGAAGGTAGGCGCGGATATCGCGCCGGGCGATCGAAAGCAGCGGACGCAGAATCTCGCCGTCGTCCGGCCGCATGCCCCGCAGTCCCCGAGCGCCGGCCCCACGCGCAAGGTTCATCAGAACGGTCTCGGTCTGATCGTCAAGGCTATGACCCGTGACGACGCGGGCCGCGTCCTCAGTGGCGGCGACCTGCCGCAGGAAGCGCCAGCGCGCATCACGGGCGGCCATCTCGAGGGAGACGCCGGGCGGCCGATCGCGGATATCTGTCTCCGGCCGTCCGACGGTGGCCGCCAGACCGAGCTCTTGGGCACGCGTCGCGACCGCCCGAGCGATCCGAACGCCTTCCTCGCGAAGCCCGTGGTCGAAGTGCGCCACGTGAACCTGCGGCCCGCCACGGTCTCGGACGTTACGGAGAGCGTCCAGCAGGACGGTCGAGTCGTATCCACCCGACACCGCGGCCACGATGCGTTGCTCCGCGCCAAGGCCCGCACTCACTACCACGGCTTCGAAAACGGTGTTCTGAACCCGGCGCGCGAGCGGGGCGCCGGGGTGGGACCGGGTCCTCACGGACGTCGATCCTCGCGCGCCGGTTCTCGAGGTCACCGGCCTTCGCGAGCTTGGCCGGCTTGCACCGACGAGCGCCGGCGGCGCTCGTATGGGGAGGCGGTGCTAACCGGTGCTCCCAAAGCCGCCTCTCGAGGGCGCGTCCGGAGTTGCCAGCTCATCCCACTCGGCATGGTCGACCTTCACAAAGATCCCCTGGGCGATGCTCTCACCACGACGGACCGTCACTGTCTGGTCGGTCGGATTCCAGACGTCGATGTGAATCTCGTCGTCGGGACCGCGGTAGTCCTGATCCACAATGCCGACCGCGTTGGCCAATCGTAGCCCGGTCCGGCGCGGGGTGCTGCTCCGCACGGCAATCATCAACATGTACCCCGGCGGCGTGGCAACGATGACGTTCGCGGGGATGCGCTCGATCTGGCCGGGTCGGATCTCGGTGGTCACGCGGGTGACGAAGTCGAAGCCGACGGACCCGCAGGTGGCGTACTCGGGCAGTGGCAGCGTCGCGTCGATCCGCGTGATCCGAACCCGCATCGGCGCCTAGGGACCGAGGTCGGCTGGACTGACGCCGAAGAAAAGCCTGAGCCAAGCGCCCAGATACCCGAACTCGATGGGCTCGTCCGGCGCGGGCGAGGGCACGGGAAGCGGAGGCGGTCGTGCGCTGGGCGGGTCGCGCAGATCGTCAAGGATGACGATCGCACGGTCGCCGGGATCGACAAGACCGAGCTCCCGCTTCGCGATCTCGCGCGTGGCCTCGACCGAGCGCGCGTAGTCCACGCGCTCACGCAGACTGGCGTTCTGGCGCTCGACATCAGCGATCTGCTGCCCGAGCGCCTGGACGCGCCGCTGCGCATCGACCTGCGTGCCCGAGGTGCTGGTCTCCTGGAAGATGATCCAGACGACGCCCACCAACAGCAGCATCGCCAGCGTTCGAAGCAGGAATTGCGAGCGGGATGCCACGGCGGGTCTAGATCCGCCAGAATTCCGCTACAAACGCCGACATAATCGAGGATTGTAGGCCTAAGCGGGCCGACCTACCACGGTCAGGCACGGACACGAGCTACTCGACCGTGACGGACTTGGCGAGGTTGCGGGGTTGATCCACGTCGCAGCCGCGCCAGACCGATACGTGGTACGCGAAGAGCTGGAGCGGAATGACGGTGAGGATTGGTGAAATGAGCTCGGCGGCGTCCGGCACAAAGATGGTCTGATCGGCAAGCGCCGCGGCCTCGTGGTCGCCCTCACAGGCGACGAGGATCACCCGCCCGTCCCTGGCACGAACCTGCTCAACCGCATTGAGGGTCTTGTCGCGGACATCGTCGCGGATAGCGATCGCGACCACCGGCGTGTCCGGCTCGACCAGGGCGATCGGCCCGTGCTTGAGCTCGCCAGCGGCGTAGCCCTCGGCGTGGATGTACGAGAGCTCCTTGAGCTTGAGCGCGCCCTCGAGAGCGACGGGGTACTGGAGACCGCGTCCGATGTACAGGAAGTCGTCAAACTGGTGATAGCGTCGGGCCAGCGCTTCCACCTGTGGCTCAACACGGAGCGCGCGTCTGACGAGCGAAGGCGCGTGCGCGAGATCGGTGAGCAGCCCTTGCTCGGCGGCCTCGCTGAGCACCCCGCGCTCACGGCCCACGAGGCAGGCCAGCAGGTAGAGCGTGGCGATCTCGGAGGTGAAGGTCTTGGTGGACGCCACGCTGATCTCGGGCCCGGCGTGCATGTAGAGCGCCGCATCGGCACGGCGCGCGGCCTCGCTGCCGACGACATTGACCATCCCGATAACGGGCGCGCCTCGCTCGCGGGCGCGATGCATGGCCACGAGGACGTCGGCCGTCTCACCGGATTGCGTAATCGCCAGGACGAGCGTCCGCTCGGACAGACACGCATCGCCGTACGCGAATTCGGATGCGATCACGGCGGTCGCGGGCACCTGGGCAATGGTCTCGAGGTATCGAGCGCCGATCATGGCCGCGTAGCCCGTGGTACCGCTCGCCGCCAGGACCACGCGGTCGATCTGGCGGGCGGGAAGAGGCAGCTCGAAGTCTTCGAGATTGAGCTCGACCGGATCGATGGTGAGACGTGGCCGGATGGTGGAGTCGAGGGTGTCCGGCTGCTCGTGAATCTCCTTCGCCAGGAAGTGGCGGAAGCCGCCCTTCGCAGCCGCCATCGGATGCCATGGGACCGTGATGGTGCTCCGCTCGACCGTCCCGCCGTCGAGGCTGCGGAACGCGGTCCGCTCGGCGTGGATTTCCACAACGTCGTTGGACTCGAGCACGCGGACGTCGCGAGTGTGACTCACCACCGCCGGGAGATCCGAGGCGAGGAACGCTCCGGCGGCACTGCGGCCGACGACCAATCCTCCGGCGGCGCCGACCCGCGCGGCCACGAGCATGTCGGGATGGTCGTCGGCGAGCGCGACGATGGCGTGCGCGCCCTCCAGCTCCTTCATCGCCGCGCCGACCGCGTCGGGGAGCTC
The DNA here is from genome assembly GCA_965247475.1 of Chloroflexota bacterium. Classification (GTDB taxonomy): domain Bacteria; phylum Chloroflexota; class UBA11872; order UBA11872; family UBA11872. The sequence goes on along the minus strand of OZ252016.1, from coordinate 57,830 downwards.
GGCACCCCGATCACGAGCCTCGCCAATCAGGTGCGCGATGACCTCCGTGTCAGTGTCGGAGGTGAAGGTGTGGCCGGCTGCCACAAGCCGGGCACGCAGGTCGCCCACGTTGTCGGTGATGCCGTTGTGGACGATGACCACGTGCCCGCCGGCGTCCGCATGGGGATGGGCATTGGCGTCGGTGACGGCGCCGTGCGTGGCCCAGCGCGTGTGGCCGATTCCAATCGTGCCGTCCGGCGGGTTATCGGTGACCAGTTGGGTGAGGTCGGAGATGCGCCCGGCGCAGCGGCGAACTGCGATGCCGCTCAGACCGAGAATCGCGAGACCGGCGGAATCGTAGCCGCGGTACTCGAGCGCGCGGAGCCCGTTGAGGATGTGCGACGCGGCCGGCTGCTCACCGAGATATCCGACGATCCCGCACATCGCGCCCTCGCTGTCAGCCGCCGCCCGTCACGGACGGCAACGACGTCAGACCCTTAGGTCTACGCCGACGATACCGCCGCCGGGAACCCGGCGACAATGGGCACGGCCACGAATTCGAGATGCGCCGAGCGTCGCCGAGCGCCCGCCCGGCTACCTCCTCGCAGCGATCAGGGCGGACTCGACGACCGGCGGCTACGGCCAGGCCACCCGCCCGGGGCCGTGACAGCGCGGGCAACGCCGGTGGCCGCCGCTGGGGAGTTGGTCTGGATTGGCGGGGTCGATGCCGGAGCCGCCGCACAGCGGGCAGCGGCGGGACATGAGCCGGCGCCACAGCCACCACCAGACGTTGGACAGCACGCCGCCGCCCTTGTAGCCGGGCAGGCGCCCAGGGCTCGTGTTTGACGTCATGCGCGCCGACTCCGGCGTGGCCGCGGCCCGGGATGCACAGTTGGCCCGCGGTCGAGATGTCGAATCGTACGCTGGACCGGGGCACGCGATCGAGCCGCGATCATGGCGCACCGCCGAATCGGTCCGCGCGAAGCGCGGGCGCGTCGTATCGAGCGGCCGCGCCGGTCGCGAACGCCGCCAGGCGCGTCTCGGTCTCGCGCTCGGCCGCGGCGGCAAACCGTCTGGCCACATCCTCGCCGAAGAGCTGGCGCGCGCGCGCGATCAAGCCTCGTGCCTCCCGGTCGGCATCCACGGCTTCGAGCGGCCGGCCTCGCCGATCCGCCAGGACTCGGTGGAAGCGTCCGGGCGCGTCGAGCGCCATGTTCTCGATGGCGTGGCGCACGATCTCATCGAGGTCGTCCGCATCGACGATCGTGACGAGCCGTCCAGCGCGAAATCGCTCCAGCGCCAGCGCCGCGGGCAACGCCACGGCGCCCGTGCCCCGCCAGTCGTCTTCGATCGCGTAGGTGAGACCGAGGATGGCATCGCCATCGCCCTCGATCCCGCTGGGTCCCAAGAAGGCTGCGAACACTTCGTCCACGGCAAGATGCGAGATGAATCCGGCGGTGTAGGCGGCCTGCCGGCGGCCGCGAGCGTTGGGCCGGCTCAGATCCGGATGCGACTCGAACAGACGGCGAGTCGCAAGGCCCCAGGTTTCGCGGCGATCGAACGCATAGAAGTGAGTAGCCTCGCGCGGGACCCGGCCACCGGCGCGCGCGTCGGGCGCAACGGCGCCGGCGTAGAAGGCACCGGGCTCGTCGCGCACCGCAGCGCCGAGAGCCGCCGGGACGCGATCCGCGACCCGCACCGCGAATCGCAGGTGTGCGCGCGGCAACGCCATCAGTGCGGCACAGGTGCGGCGGCTGCCACAATGCAGGCTCGCGGACCGGATATGGGGTCACGACCTACATGAAGCTGACGATCGGGCACACCGGGGTGGTGGTGAGCGATCTGGCGCGAATGCGAGATTTCTACTCGCGGGTGCTGGGGCTTACCGAGACGATGCATGCAACGCACGAAGGGGCGCACATCGACGGCCTGACCGGCCTCGACGGGGTCCGGCTGGAGGTCATCATTCTCGGGACCGAGGACCGTCCACAAGGGGTCGAGTTGCTGAAATACCACGCCCATCCTTCCGCTCCGACCGATCCGGCGCCAAACCGCAACGGCATGAACCATGTGCACTTCGTGACCGACGATCTGAGCGCCGTGGTCGTCGCGCTGCAGGCCGAAGGGCTGGATTTCTGTGGCGCGCCGCAAGCGTGGCCGGTGCGCTGGGCACAGGTTCTCTACGCGAAAGACCCAGAGGGGAACGTGCTGGAGTTCACGGAGCCCCGAGCCGAGTAGCCGCACGCGCGACGGCCCCCACGAGCACCGACGAGGGCTTCCAGCGGGCTCCGCCGGAAGGACGCAATCCGGCCGCGCTACGCCTTGATGCCGGTGAGCGCGATGCCGCGGACGAACTGCTTCTGGGCAAAGAAGAACATGATGACGATAGGCGCGACCGACACGATGGACGCGGCCATGAGCATCTGGAACTCAGTGCCGTACTGGGTGCGGAACCATCGAATTCCGACCGCCAGGGTGAGGCGTTCCGGCGTGGTGATGAATACGAAGGGCTCGAAGAAGTCGTTCCAGCGCTCGATGAAATTGAACACGGCGACAGTGGCGATCGCGGGCTTGGAGAGCGGCACGATAATCCGGAATAGGACCTGAAGCAGGTTGGCACCGTCAATCTCGGCGGCCTCGTCAAGCTCGTTCGGCAAGGTGAGGAAGAACTGCCGCAGGATGAAGATGTAGAACGGCGAGCCGAAGAGATTCGGAATGGCCACCGGCCAGATGGTGTCGAGGAGCTGGAGCTCCTTGAACATCACGAACTTGGGAATGATCGTCACGTGGCTCGGAAGCATCATCGTGGCGAGCACCAGAATGAAGAGCTGGTCGCGCCCGGGGAAGTTGGTGCGCGCGAACCCGAACGCGACGAAGATGCTCACCAGGGTCATGCCGAGCATGCCGAGCGCCACGAGGTAGAAGGAGTTCAGCAGCCAGCTGGCGAACGGCCCGGTCTCCCACATATCCACGTAGTTCTGCCAGATCCATGGCTCGGGCCACCACTGCGGCGGTTCCTCGAATAGCTTGTCCAAGCGCATGAACGAGGTGCGCAGCATCCATAGGAACGGGATGGCGTAGAGGAAGCTGCCACCCCACAGGATCAGGTACGTCAGTACACGAAAGATGACGCGTGCGGTGCGAACCGGCAGCGGCGTCCGGAGCCGAACGCTCCCGGAGGGGGCGCCACCCGGTCGGCCGGGCTCGACGGTCATGGTCTGTTCAGCCATCGCGTCCCCCGATCATCGAGTGGCAACCCGTTCGCCCTCGTAGTACACCCAGCGACGGGCAAGAGCGAACTGAACGACGGTGAAGAACATGATGATCAGCAGCAGCAGCCACGCAATCGCGGACGCGTAACCCATCTTGAAGAACCGGAAAGCCGTCCAGTACAGGTACAGCAGGGTGAACAAGGTGGCATCGGCGGGTCCACCCTCAGTCACGATCAGCGCGGTGGTGAAGACCTGGAACGATCCGATGATCGCGAGCACGACGGTGAGGAATATCTGGGGCGTCATCATCGGGATGGTCACATTGCGCACCTTGCCCCACCACCCGGCGCCGTCAATCTCGGCGGCCTCGTAGAGGTGCAATGGGATGCCCTGCAGACCCGCCAGGTAGATGATCATGGCCGTCCCAACGGTCCAGAAGCTCATGATGATCAGACCGGGGAGCGCCCAGGTCGTTGAACCGAGCCACCGTGGCGGGTCGATGCCAAAGGGCTGTAGAAACACGCCGAGGAACAGGTTCAGCAGACCCTGTTCCTGAAGAATCCAGTACCAAAGGACCGCGGTCGCGACTCCGGCCGTGATCGACGGCAGGTAGAACGCGGTCCGGTAGAGGGCCATGCCCTTGACCTTGCGATTCAGCAGCCCGGCGATCGCGAACGAGATGATCAACACACCCGGCACGTGGAAGAACACGTAGAACGCGGTGTTGTAGATGCTGACCACAAACCGGGGGTCCGCGCCCGAGAGCAGGTCGAGGTAGTTGTCCAGCCCAACCCAATCGATGTCACCGATCAGGCGCCAGGTGGTGAAGCTGAGGTAGAGGGAGAAGAAAAACGGCCCGGCCAGGAACATGATGAACCCCAGCAGCCACGGGCTGACCAGCAAGAGGCCCTGGGTCTCGCGCCAGGTCCAGCCGAGAAACGTGCGACGCCGTGTGGACGACGAAGAGGCGAGAGCCTCCGTCACGGCCATGAACGCTACCCCAAGTGCGGCCGGGCGCCGATCCCCTCCCGCGCAGCCCGGCGAGTCAGCTTCATCAGCACAACTCGCGACGGCGCGGAAGAGAGCGCGGAAACATACTGCCTCCGCGATCGAGCCGTCAATCTGGATTGTACGGGCAGGTCCGGCAGCGCGCATCAGGGATTCTCCGGAGCACCGGCGCGGCCGACGGGATCGATTCGAACGGCGCCGTGTGTGAGGGCCGAGCGTGAGATACGGCGCGTCGGTGAGCGGATAATGCACGCATGAGCGTGCGGTCGCGGTTGCTGGACACGCTGCTCCCGGCGGCCGTTGCGCTGACGGCCATCGCATGCGGCCAGGCGCCGGCGGACAGCCAGGCGGTCCGCGTCGCGACCGAGGCGAGGGTGGAGCATGCTGGAGACGCCGACGCGTATGCGATCCGGCGCGATCGTTTGATCGGAGAAATCGAGACCTCCGGGATGGTTGGCGACGAGCGTGTGCTCGCCGCCATCCGCCGTGTGCCCCGACATGCGTTCGTGCGCCCCGAGCATCTGGACGAGGCGTACGAGAATCACCCGCTGCCGATCGGCGAGGGGCAGACGATCTCGCAGCCGCTGATCGTGGCCGTGATGACCGAGACCCTGCACATCGATCCGGGTGACCGGGTGCTCGAGGTCGGCACCGGCTCCGGGTATCAGGCCGCGGTGCTCGCCGAGATGGGCGCCGAGGTGTACACGATCGAGATCATCCCCGCGCTGGCCGCGTGGGGCCGCCAGAACCTGATGAACGCGGGCTACGGTCGGGTGACGGTACTCGAAGGCGACGGCTACTACGGGGCCGAGGATCACGCCCCGTACGACGGCATCGTGGTCACGGCGGCGCCGGATCACGTCCCCGATTCGCTGGTGCTCCAGCTGCGCATCGGCGGGCGGATGGCGGTTCCGGTAGGCCCGCCGGGGTTCTACCAGACGCTCTGGGTACTCGAGCGCGATGAGGAAGGCGTGCGGAGCACGAATCTGGGACCGGTCAGCTTTGTGCCCCTAACGGGCGATCCGGACCGGTCCGAGTAGCGCGCCACAGAGCGGCGGCGATCAAGTACGCGGCGACGCCCACCGCGAGCGTTGCGTTGAATCCAAACGTGACGCCCACGATGGCCGCGGCGAGGGCGCCGACCACGGACGCGACGCCGTTCGCCGCCCACGCCCAGGGCACCAGTGCCGGTGCGGAGACGCCGAGCGCGGTCAGCACGGCCGGGAACACCGAGCCCAGTGCGATACCAAGCGGCGCCAACACGAGCACCGCGGCCAGCGCGCGGGCCCACAGGGGCAGCCCCAGTGAGGTCGAGGCCAGCAGATGCAGCAGCAGGGCTTCGACCGCGATGGCGGCCGCGGCGCTGACGGCATAGAAGGACACCCGTGCCGAGCGGTGGCCGAGCGTGAGCGCGCCGATACCGGTCCAGCCGAGGATCGCGGCGAGGCCGAGCGCGAACGCGTTGGTCGGCGAGTCCACGATCAGGATCAGCCGCTGGAGCGCCGGAATCTGGGCCAGCACGTAGCCCGCACCGATGAGGGCAGCGACCAAGAGCGGCCCGGTCGAGCGCCACCGACCGGCGGCGCCGCGGCGATCGCCGGAGGGGAGGGTGACCACGAGGAGCGTCACTCCCAGCGCCGCGGCCGCGAGTGGAATCATCGCCAGGAAGCCGGCGCCTCCAAACGGTTGCCAGGTGCGTCCAAGCGTTGCCATGACCTCCGCAGTCCGATCCCAGCGGAAGAAGTGGAAGAAAAAGGGCCGATCATCAGTGGTCGGCGCGGCATCGAAGCCGGAGGCGGGCGGCGGATCGCCCGACGCAATCGCAACGAACGCCGCGTGCAGCGCATCGTCAGGCAAGAGGTTGAATCGATTGGCGCCCCGCGCACCCAGCCCCGGCCGGTAGATCCAGTCAAATCGGTCCGCGGCGAGCACGGCGCCGAGCGCGTCGATCTCGGCGTCGGTGAACGGCGTGGGCGACGCCACCATGGTCGCGACCTGAATGGACCGCCAGGCGAGCAGGTGGCGTTCGGGCGCGCCGGTTCCGACTTGTCGGAGGGCACGGGCCAAAGTGTTCCAGGCGCGCACGGACTCCGAGGGGGTGGCCTGGAGCCAACGCGTGATCACGAGCACGCCGTCGGGTGAGAGCGCGCGCAGGCCGGCAGCGAAGGCCTCGACCGTGTATGCGAACGTCTCCCGAATCGAGAAGGCGCCCGCGGATACGCCGCGGAACGACTCACGCAGCGGCCAGACCAGCAGATCGATGTTCGAGGCCGAGCTCAGAGCCGATCGCACGCCGTCGGACCGCACCCGGACGCGCGGGTCGGCGAACGGCGTTGCGCCGCCGCCGGCCTGCCAGGCCGCGACGATGGCGTGGTCGGGCTGCACAACCCGGATGTCCGCCAGGCCGCGCCGATTGAGCACTGCGACCTCGAATCCTCCGATGGGATCGACGACGAGCGCCGTTTGAGCGGAGCGGAGGCCGACAGCCACATCGAGCGGGACATGCTCGAGGTACTCACCCGGGGCGACATCGAGCGGGGCCGCGTGCACGCCATCGATGGTCACAGCCAGACGCGGCGTTGGGACCTCGCCGCGGAATCCGAGGCTGAGCCCCTGGGCCGACCGCACCCGGCCGTTGGCGACCACGTCGATCTGCGAGCTCGCGGAGAGATGCGTCGTGTGGAGCCGTGCGTCGGGCCGCCGCAGAACCTGTTGGAGATCGGCGTAGGGCGACATCCGGGGTCCCGCGGGCGCAACCAGGACCGCCGCCACCGCCAACCCGGCCGCCGTCAGCAAGCCCGCCGCCATGGCCGCGCGACGGCTCGTCAGCACCGCCGCCGCCAGTCCGGCGATCGCGGCGGACACCAGCGTGGTCCCGAGCGCACCCACTGCCCGCACGGCCACGATCGCCACCGCGGCGCCGGCGGCGGCGCCGACGAGATTCACGAAGTACGGCGTGCGGGCGCGGCCTGGCATGGCGCGCAGCGCCGCAATGACGGCCAGCCCGGCAAAGACGAATGGGACGCCGGCCACCAAGAAATACAGGGCGAGCCAGCCGAGCTGGCCGGTCTCGACGCCGATGCGGTAGGCGTCGAACGGGATGCGATCGGCGGTCACGTAGGCGCCGATGGCCGTGGCGGCAAAGCCCACGCCGGAGAGGCCGATGACCGTTGAGGCACGCGCGTTGCGAAGGGGGGCCGCGGCCGCGAGCAGCGCGCCGCTGAGCCCGATTCCGAGCAGCGCCATGGCGATCGCCATGAACGCGAAGTGGTGGCCCTGGGCCACGGCATACACGCGCGTGAGCGCGAGCTCAAACATCAGCGACGCCGCCGAGATCGCGAACAGGGCGGCGTAGCGGCGGTACGGGTGGCCGCCCTGCCGGGGCATGGGACTCACGAGCCCAGCTCGACGTTTGCCAGCGGACCGATGTCCCGCGTGACGCGCCTAGAGGGCGGGCGCCAGCTCTTCGAGATACGTAAACAGCAACGGCGTCCCGCCCGTGTGGACGAACACAACCGTGTCGTCATCGGTCAGGTCGGTGTCGCGTATGTCTCGTAGCAGGCCGGCGAAGGCCTTGGCCGAGTAGACCGGGTCCAGGAATATCCCCTCGGTTCGGGCTACGAGCCGGATGGCCTCGATCGTCTCGTCGTCCGGCAGCGCGTAGCCCTCGCCAACCATCGCATCGGAGTTCCAGAAGTCGTCCGGGGCGAGCTCGAGGTCGAGCGCGAGTCGGTCGGACGCCAGATTCGCGATCCGCGCCAGCTCGACACGCCGATCGCCTTCAAACCGGGTGGGCGTGAAGCCGCGGATGTCCAGGTCAAGCTGGAGCGCGTGGTTGGCCAGCTCCAGGCCGGCCTGGGTGCCCCCGCTGGATGCGAGATAGACGCGGGTCGGCGACGCGCCGACGGCCGCGGCCTGCTCAGCGATCTCGATGAGGCATTCCGCATAGCCCACCGCGGTGAGCGGCCCGTAGCGGATCAGGTACGGCCGGCGGCCCTGGGCGCGAAGCTCGTCGGCGATCTCATCGAGCTCGATGTCGGTTCCGAACAGCTCCTCACGGCCGGTGCTGCGCACTTCGGCGCCCATCAGATCGAGCAGCAGGCGATTGCCCTGAGGGTTGTCGGCATGCGGCCCGCGGTTGAGGAGCAGCACCACGTCGAGACCGGCGCGGCGGGCGGCGGCCGCGCACTGGCGCGCATGATTCGACTGCCCGGCGCCGCCGGCCCAGACGACCACGTCGGCGCCCTGCTCGAGCGCGTCGGCGATCTCGAACTGGAACTTGCGGTTCTTGTTCCCGCCAAAGGCGTGCTGCGTGAGGTCGTCCCGTTTCATGAACAGGCGCGGGCCGCCGACTTCGCGCCGCAGGTTGTGCAGCTCGTCGAGCGGCGTCGGCAGGTCGGTGAGCTTGATGCGGGGAAGGGCGTCGATTCGGCGCCTCAGCTCGGATCGTGCAATGGGAACGGTCGTGCGGTCGGCAACGGTCACCGGCATCACTCCTCGGCGCGGGGCGAGGCGATTATGCGACCGTGCGCGCGGGCACGCACGGTCGGCGGCGTGGAGTATCCTGATCGCCGAGCCGTAAGGCTTGGCCTCAGGGGCGCGTAGCTCAGTTGGTTAGAGCGCCACGTTGACATCGTGGAGGCCAGAGGTTCGAGTCCCCTCGCGCCCACCCTAGTGTGACCATGGCACCGACGCGGCGAGGATCGACCGTTCGCTGCGGTGCGATCGCGCTGCTGATCGCATTGGCAGCCGCCGTGCAGGCGGGCTGCACGGACCCGCCGGGTGAGACGGTGGTGCTGCGTGTGACGGCGCGCGCGGGCCGGACGACCGCGCCCGCAGCGACCGGCGCCGAGCAAGCGGCCGTGACCGTCCCTCCCAGCGCGAAGCCGACCAATACGCCGACACCCAGCTCGGCCAGCAGCGCTGGGTCACTTGCCGCCACCGAGCAACCGGCCGAGACCGTGCCTCCCCGTGCGACGCCGACCAGCGCGCCAACGCCCACCGCGACGCCGTCCCCAACACCCACGCCGACGCCCACCTCAACGCCGACGCCCACCTCGACACCAACGCCGACGCCGGCGACGCTGGTCAGCATTGATGGCCGCACCGCGCGATTGGCCGAAGTCGTGGACGGCGATACGTTCACGATCGAAGCCGACGGCACGCGCACGACGGTGCGGCTGATCGGCATCGACGCGCCGGAGCTGAACGACTCCGGCGGCCAGGCGGAGCTGGCGCTCGAGGCGGCCGACGCGCTTGGCCGGCTGCTCAAACCAGGGCCGGTGGAGCTGGTGGCGGACATCGAGCCTCAGGACCCTGGCAGCGGACGGCTGCTCCGGCATGCGCTCAGCGGGGAGACGAATATCGCCGTCGAGCTTGCAATGGCCGGCTGGGCGCGGGCGCTGACGCTGGCGCCGAATCTCGCGTATCAGGAGGAGATCGCCGCGGCGGTCGCGGCGGCCCGCGCGGAGCGTCGGGGAATCTGGTCGCCGTCGAGCATAGAGATGGAGGTGGACAAGGAGGCCGAGATCGTGACGATCCGAAACGCCGGCGCGGATCGGGTTGATCTGTCCGGCTGGTGGCTGGTCAGCCTGCGCGGCGCTCAGGCATTCCGGTTCCCGTCAGGCGCCACGCTGACGCCCGGCGGACAGCTCACGGTCGTGTCCGGCGAGGTCACCGGCGATCTTGCGTTCGATCGGCGAAACGTCTGGAACAACTCGCGGCAGGACCCGGCGGAGCTGCGCCGACCCGATGGCCGGGTGGCGGCGTTCTGGGACGACGCGGACTCGGGCTAGCTGTTCTTCCCACTTAGGTTATTGACACCGAGCCGCTGTGCCGGCGTTCGTCCGTCAACCCAAGTGTGGAGACGCCCGCGACGACGCGCCGTGAGGAACGGGCCTCCGACAGTCCGGTGGCCATGAGATTCCTCGCTGCGCTCGGAATGACCCTCAAGCGGCTTCGCGGATTCGTGAACAAGAGTGGTGGGAACTACAGCTAGCGCGGCGGTCACGAACTCCGTTAGCGGCGGGCCCAGCGACGAACGGTCAGGGCTGTGAGGGCGCTCAGCGGCAGCGCCAGCACGGCCGCGGCCGCAAGCCCCGCGTAGGCGCCGCGGATTCCGCCGTTCAGCTCGGGGCTGAGCGTGCCGACTGGATGCGGCGTCTGGAGCCCGATCAGGCCACCGACGATGCCGCCGACGACCAGCAGAATGCCCATGACAGCGAGCGCTCCCGCAATCGCGGCCACGTTGAACACGGTCCGCATACCGCCGGCTAGCGCCCCACGTACTGGGCCACGGTGCTGGCGCTGCGGGGCAGCGCGGACGAGCCCATGAGATAGGCATCGACACCACGGGCCGCTTCGCGTCCAAGCGCAATGGCCCACACCACCAGCGACTGGCCGCGCGCCGTATCCCCGGCGGCGAACACGCCGGGCACGCTGGTCATCATGTCGCCGTCCACCGCGACGTTTCCGCGGCCGTCCAAGTCCACCCCGAGCTCGGCCAGCATGCCGGTCGGCTCGGGCGACACAAAGCCCAGGGCGAGCAGCACGAGCTGGCACTCGAGCTCGAATTCGCTGTCGGGAATCTCGCGCATCCGCGGGCGGTCGGCGCCGTCCTCCACTACCCAGTCGAGCCGCAGGGCATGGAGTCGCTCGAGCTTGCCGTCCTTGCCATCAAATCGCTTGGTGAGAATGCTGTAGTCACGCGCGCCGCCCTCGGCTTGCGAGCTGGACGTGCGCAGGACCATCGGCCAGTACGGCCATGGGTTATCCCGGCGCCGCTCGGCGGGCGGCTCGGGCAACAGCTCGAACTGGTAGATGCGCCGCGCGCCCTGGCGAATGGCGGTGCCGAGGCAGTCGGACCCGGTGTCGCCGCCGCCCAGAATGACCACGTCCTTGCCATCCGCCGTGATGCGCTCGTTGGGCGGGACCTCATGCCCCGTGTTGATGCGGTTCTGCTGCGTCAGGTAGGGCATGGCGAGGTGCACGCCGTGCAGATCGTGCCCGGGGATGTCGAGCTCGCGCGCAAGCGTGGCGCCGGCGGCGAGCACCAGCGCATCAAAGTCGCGGCGCAGATCCTCGGCGGGAACATCGACCCCGATGTGAACGCCGGTCTTGAACTCGACGCCTTCGGCATGCATCAGATCGACACGCCGCTGGACGATGTGCTTCTCGAGCTTGAAATCGGGTATTCCAAGCCTGAGAAGGCCTCCAATCACCTCGTCTCGCTCGAACACCGTGACCGAATGGCCGGCGCAATTGAGCTGATCGGCGGCGGCGAGCCCGGCCGGACCCGAGCCGACGATCGCGACCTTCCGGCCGGTCCGCGCGGCGGGCGGCCGCGGTGTCATCCAGCCCTCGCTGTACCCACGCTCGGCGATCGCCTTTTCGATGTACTCGATGGTGACGGGATCGTCATTGATGGACAGCACGCAGGCGGCCTCGCAGGGCGCCGGGCAGATGCGACCGGTGAATTCCGGGAAGTTGTTGGTGGCGAGCAGTCGCTCCAGCGCCTCGTGCCAGCGACCGTCGTGGACCGCGCGATTGAACTCGGGGATCAAATTCCCCAGTGGGCACCCGGTGTGGCAGAAGGGCACCCCACACCCCATGCAGCGGCCGCCTTGATTGGCAATGCGCTCCTCGGGCCAGGGGTCGTAGAACTCACCCCAGTGCTTGATGCGCTCATCAACGGGCCGCATGTCAGGCGGCTCGCGCGGCACTTCGAGGAAAAAGGCCTGCTTATCCGTTGAGAATCAACTCCATGGCCTGGCGCTCCTGCTCCTCACTGCGCGTGGCCCGATCGGCCAGCACGCGCTTGTAGTCGCTGGGCATGACTTTGACGAACTCCTCCAGACTCTCCGGCCAGCGCTCGAGCAGCCGGTGAGCCACGGGGCTGCCGGTAAGGCCGGCATGCTCGCGCAGGAGGTCTTCGAGCTGACGGCGATCGTCCTCGGCGCTCAGATCCTCCAACTCGACCATTTCCATGTTGCAGGACGCGGGAAAGACACCGTCGGGGTCGTGGACGTAGGCGGCGCCGCCGCTCATGCCGGCGGCGAAGTTGCGGCCGGTGGGTCCGAGGACGACGGTCACGCCGCCGGTCATGTACTCGCACCCATGGTCGGCCACCGCCTCGACAACGGCGTGGGCGCCGCTGTTGCGCACGCAAAAGCGCTCGCCCGCGCGACCGCGGATGAACGCCTTGCCGCCGGTGGCGCCATACAGCGCAACGTTGCCGACGATGACGTTGTCCTCCGGCACGAACGTGGCATCGCGCGGGGGAATCAAGACGATGCGGCCGCCGGCCATGCCCTTGCCGAAGTAATCGTTGGCGTCGCCCTCAAGGGTCAGGTCGAGTCCGGCGGCGAGGAACGCCCCAAAGCTCTGCCCGGCGGAGCCGGTGAACCGGCAGACGATCGTTGCGTCGGGAAGCCCCTGCTCGCCGTAGCGCTTGGCGACCTCGCCGCTGAGCATCGTGGCGGTGGTGCGGTTGGAATTGCGGATCGGGAGCTCGATGTGAACCGGGCGCGCGGCTTCAAGGGCGGCGCGCGAGCGCCGGATCAGCTCGTTGTCGAGCGCCGCGTCGATGCCGTGATCCTGAAGCTCGCACTGGTGGATGGCCACCCCGGCGCCGCGCTCGGGCGGGCGAAGCACGCTGGCGAGATCCAGGCCGCGTCCCTTCCAATGATCGATCGCCTGGCGGGTCTCTAGGCAATCGACGCGGCCGACCATGTCATCGATGGTCCTGAAGCCGAGCTGGGCCATGATCCCCCGTAGGTCCTCGGCCAGCAGCGTGAAGTAGTTGATCAACTCTTCGGGCGCTCCCTTGAACTGGCGGCGCAGGGTCGGGTCTTGAGTGGCGATGCCGACCGAGCAGGTATTGAGATGGCAGTTCCGAAGCATCACGCATCCGAGCACGATCAACGGCGCCGTGGCGAAGCTGAATTCATCGGCCCCGAGCAGGCAGGCCATGGCAACATCCCGTCCGGTCTTCATCTGCCCGTCGGTCTGAACGACGATGCGGCCGCGCAGCTCGTTCTCGACCAGCACCTGCTGCGTCTCGGCGAGCCCGAGCTCCCATGGAATGCCGGCGTGCTTGATCGAGCTGAGCGGCGAAGCGCCGGTTCCGCCGCTGTCGCCGCTGATCAACACGACGTCGCCGTGGCCCTTGGCCACGCCGGCCGCGATGGTCCCGACCCCGACCTCGGCGACCAGCTTCACGTGGATGCGGGCCGCGGGGTTGGCGTTCTTGAGGTCATGGATGAGCTGGGCCAGATCTTCGATGGAGTAGATGTCGTGGTGCGGCGGCGGCGAGATGAGCTCCACGCCGGGGGTGGTGTGCCGGATCCAGCCGACGTATTCGTCAACCTTCCAACCAGGCAGCTGACCGCCCTCGCCTGGCTTGGCGCCCTGCGCCATCTTGATCTGGAGGTCGGAGGCGTTGACCAGGTAGGTGGTGGTGACGCCGAACCGACCGGACGCGACCTGCTTGATGGCGCTGTTGCGCTCGTCGCCGTTGGGATCAGGCTTGAAGCGACGGTGGTCCTCGCCGCCCTCGCCGGTGTTGCTGCGCCCGCCGATGCGATTCATCGCAATGGCGAGCGTCTCGTGCGCCTCCTTGCTGATGGCGCCGAGTGAGATGGCCCCGGTCGAGAACCGCTTGACGATTTCAGCGGCGGGCTCGACCTGATCGATCGGGACTGGGTCCTGAACCTGCTTGAACTCGAGCAGGCCTCGGATGGTCGAATGACGGCGGTCCTCGCGATCGCTCAACTCCGCGAATTCGCGATACGCGGCCGGATCGTTGTCCATGGCCGCGACCTGGAGCTTCGCGATGGTGTCCACGTTGTACATGTGGTGCTCGCCGTCGCGGAGCCACTGGTACTGGCCGCCCGGAATAAGCCCCGGGAAGCGCGCCGCTCCACGCTCGGGGTAGCCGCGGGCGTGGCGCTCACGGGCCTCGCGCTCGAGCACCGACATCCCGACGCCCGAGATCCGAGATGGCGTCCAGGTGAAGTACCGGTCGACGAGTTCGCGATCGAGCCCGATGGCCTCGCAGATCTGGGCGCCCCGATAGCTCTGCAGCGTTGAGATGCCCATCTTCGACATGATCTTGAGCACGCCCTTGTTGACCGCCTTGGCGTAGGTCGCGAGCGCCTTGTCAACCGTCAGGCCGTTCAGCGCGCCTTCGCGTGCGAGGGCCTCCACGCTCTCAAAGGCCAGATAGGGGTTGACCGCGCCCGCGCCGTAGCCGATCAACAGCGCAAAGTGGTGGACCTCGCGCGGCTCGCCGGACTCCACGACCAGCCCGACCCGGGTACGCGTGCCCTCGCGGATGAGGTGGTGGTGGACGCCGGAGGTTGCCAGCAGGCTCGGGATCGGGATGTGGCCGGCATCGACGCCGCGGTCGGACAGCACCAGGATGGTGACGCCGTCGGCGACCGCGCGTGAGGCGGCCTCCAGCAGACCGTCCATGGCGCGTTGCAGCGCGTCGGCGCCGTCGCGGTCGAACACGGTCGGCAGCGTCCGGACCCGGAGGCCAGGTCGATCGAGAGCCTTGATCCGGTCGATCTGGCGATCGCTGAGCGTCGGGTCGGACAGCCGCAGCTGACGGCAGTGCTCGGGGGTCTCATCAAAGAGGTTGCGCTCGGACCCGATGAAGGCGGCGAGCGAGGTAACGAGCTCCTCCCGGATGGCATCGAGCGGCGGGTTGCTGACCTGGGCGAAGAGCTGCTTGAAGTACCCGAACAGGCTCGGCGCCTGATCCGAGAGAACCGCCAGCGGGGCATCGTTGCCCATTGAGCCCACCGGCTCCGCACCGGACTCGGCCATGGGACGTATCAGGACATGGAGGTCCTCGGACGAGTACCCGAACGCGAGCTGCCGCTCGAGCACTGTCTGAGGGTCCCCGCGGGCGATCGTGGGCGCCTCGTCGAGGTCATCGAGCGTGACCGCGTTGTCACGCAACCAGTCGCCGTAGGGTCGGCGGGTGGCCAGGCGTTGCTTGAGCTCGCCGTCACCGATGATGCGGCCCTCTGACGGATCGACCAGGAACATCCGGCCGGGGCTCAGACGACCCTTGTAGGCCACCTCGGCCGGGGGGATGTGGAGCACGCCGGTCTCGGACCCCATGACCAGCAGGTCGTCCTTGGTGACCGTGTACCGGAACGGCCGCAGGCCGTTGCGATCGAGGATGGCGGCGATGCGGGTCCCGTCGGTCGCGGCGATCAGGGCGGGGCCGTCCCAAGGCTCCATGAGCGCGGCGTGGTAGTTGTAGAAGTCGCGCTTGACCTGGGGCATGGACTCGTGGTTCTCCCAGGCCTCGGGAATCATCATCATCAGCGCGTGCGGCAGCGATCGGCCGGTGTGCATGAGGAGCTCGAGCGCCGTGTCGAAGCAGGCGGTGTCGCTAGCGCCGGGCGGGATGATCGGGGCGAACTTCTGGACGTCGTCCCCGAATTCTGACGACTCGAACATCGCCTGGCGCGCGTGCATCCAATTGATGTTGCCGCGCAGCGTGTTGATCTCGCCGTTGTGGACGACGTGCCGGTAGGGGTGCGCGAGCTTCCAGGAACCGAGCGTGTTGGTGCTGAAACGCGAATGGACCATCGCGAAGCTGCTCACGATCCGGGGGTCGGTGAGATCGAGATAGAACCGGCCCAGCTGGCGGCTGGTGAGCATGCCCTTGTAGACGATGCGGTTGGCGGAGAGGCTGCAGACGTAGCAGTCCTCAGTCGCCGGGAGACCGGTCTCGGCGACCCGACGCTCGATGACCTTGCGGATGACGTAGAGGCGCCGCTCGAATGCAGCCGGTTGGTCGTGTCCTCCGGCGGCGGCGACGAAGAACTGGCGGATACGGGGCCGCCGGTCGAAGGCGATGCGGCCGATCACGTGCGGATCGACAGGCACATCGCGCCAGCCGAGGAAGGCTTGACCCTCGCCGACGACGGCGCGCTCGATTATCGATTCGCAGGAGCGACCAAGGACCTGGTCGCGCGGCATGAACGCCATTCCGACGCCGTAGGTCCCGACCGCGGGGAGGTGGAAGCCGGCCGCCCCGGCCTCCGCGCGGAAGAACGCATCGGGCGTCTGGATCAAGATGCCGGCGCCGTCGCCGGTGTCCGGATCGGCGTTGCGGGCGCCCCGATGGTCGAGGTTGTGAAGGACCTCCAGCCCCTGCTCGATGATCCGGTGCGAGCGGCCCCCCTTGATTTCGGCCACGACGCCCACGCCGCAGGCGTCGCGGATGCGCCGCGACTCCTCCAGCTCCGCACTGGCCGGCGGGTGGGCCGGGTCGAGGGGATCGGTTGATGGACGCATCAGCTCGTGAGCACCTGTGGTGACAACAGGCCGAGGAAGACGCGACGGCCGCCAGGCGACGGTGCGGCCGATGTGCCAACGGCTCCGATATGGGGTGTCATCGGGGATCGCCGGTGGGTCTAGTTCGAGGGAAGCGCGGCGACCGCAACAGACGCACTTGCCGCATCCGGCCCGATATGCGTCGTCACAGCGCCTCGTCTTTCTTCAGCCGCCCGCGGAGACACAAAGGCTCGCGACAGTTTGGAAAGCCGCGAGCCACCGCCCGGTGGGCCTCGGCCCCATCGCCGAGTCCTGAGCCTGTGCGGGCTTGGCCAATAGTACCCGATGCGGCGTTGCGCACCTGATGAGATAAACCGGCGCCACCGGAGCCGGCGAGGGCCCGGTGGTAGCATCGCCGGACGGCCGCCCTCGATACTATCCACCAATGATCCGCTGGCTGCTGATCGTGGCAATCGTGGCCACGATCCCGTTCTTGATCTACAGCGGGCTGCGCCATCGGCTCGCCTACGCGCTCTCAGCAACGGTGACGTTGTATCTGATCCTGATTGGCGTCCGTTTTCTGACCGGGTTCGTATTCTTCACCGAGGAGCTGCAGAACACGATCGGCGTGATCGTGGTGCTCAGCTTCGTCGCAATCACGGTGTACATGGTGCTGCGGTACTACGCGGACCGAGTGGTGCAGCGAAAACTGCGGGAACGCCGCGAGCGGCCCGAGGCGCACCGCAGCCTGCTCGACAACGTGCGACGCTCGCTCCGGATTTGATTCGGCGCGGGCGCGAGCGGACGACGGCCCGGCGCAGGGGGTAGGCACTCTCGATGGCCTTTACGATCAACGAAGTACCGGTCCACTGGGACGGCGTGCAGCCGCCGAGCCGGCTGCCGAACTGGACCGAGGTCGTATGGATCTCGGTGCCGAACTATCCGCGCCGGCTGTGGTTTCTATCGAAAACCGGTCAGAGCTGGCAGCCGCGAGGCCGCGCCGAGATCATCCGCAAGGGGCGCGAACTTCTGCTCGCGCATCGTGACCGATCTTGAACCGTTGCCAAGCACGGTTCGAGCGCCGCTCATCGGGCACCGAGCGGCTTGCAAGGTGATGGTGGCATGGATCTTGGCCTGACCGATCACGCCGCGGCGGTGACCGGCGGAAGCGAGGGCATCGGCCGCGCGATCGCCGAGGCGCTGACGCGCGAAGGCTGCGACGTGGCGATCGGCGCCCGCCGACCGGAGGTGCTCGAGCGTGCGGCCGCCGAGATCTCGGCGGCGACCGGCCGGCGCGTCGTCGCGATTCCCACCGATGTGACGGACGCCGACCGGGCGCGACAGTTCGTGGAGCAGGCGGCGGCGGCGCTCGGGCGCTTGGACATCCTGATCAACAACGCCGGGCGCTCCGCATCGCACGCGTTCACCGAGGCCTCGGACGATGAGTGGGACGAAGACCTGCAACTGAAGCTCTACGGCGCCATCCGGTGCTCGCGGGCGGCGATTCCGCACATCCGCGCGGCCGGCGGCGGGGCGATCGTCAACATCACTACGTTCGGCGGTCGCGAGCCCTCGGCCGAATCGGTCCCGACATCGGTGAGCCGCGCCGCGGGGATCGCGCTGACGAAAGCGATGTCAAAGGATCACGCCAAAGACAACATCCGCGTGAACACCGTGATGATCGGCTCGATCCGCAGCATGCAGTGGGTGCGGCAATGGAAGAGACTGCGCTCGAACATCTCGCTGGAAGACTTCTACGAGCAGAGCGGGCGCGACATCCCGCTCGGGCGGGTGGGCGGCGCGGAGGAAGTCGGCGATCTGGTCGCGTTTCTCGCGTCGCCGCGCGCGGCGTACATCACCGGCACGGCCGTGGCGATCGACGGCGGCGCCAGCAGCTCGATCTAACCGGCGGCGGTCAGAAGCCAGCGAGCTTGTCGATAACGTTCTCGAGCGGCTCGCCGCTCTGGTAGCGGCGGAGATTCCGACCGGCGAGCGCCACCATTCGGGGCTCGCGCAGCGGCGATACGCCCCCCACGTGCGGCGTCACGATGACGTTGTCGAATTCCCAGATGGGGTGGTCGGGAGGGACCGGCTCGGGGTCGAATGTATCCAGCCCGGCCCCGCGAAGCTGACCGCCCCTCAACGCGTCCACGAGCGCCATGCTGTCCACCACCTCGCCACGCGAGACGTTGATCAGATAGGCCGAGTTTGGGAGCGCGGCCAGCGCGTCGGCGTCGATCAGACGGCGGGTGCCGTCGGTCAGCGGACAGGCGATCACAAGGACATCGGTTTCCGGCAGGACGGACGACAGCTCGGACACGTGGAGGACCTCTGGCATGAACTCATCGGGAGCCTGCGGGAACAGGTCGATTCCGCGCACCTGGGCCTCGAGCCCGTGCAGACGCTTCGCGAGCGCGCGACCGATGCTGCCCGCACCCACGACCAGCGCTCGCTTTCCATCGAGCTCGTCGTAGGGGTAGTCGGCGCTGTACCCCCCGTCGGCGCCGTGGCGGGCGGCTAGCTGGACGCCACGGGTGAGGCCGGTGAGCAGCGCGATACCGGTCTCGGCAACGTTCGGCGTCAGCACGCCGCGCGCGTTGGTGACGATGATGTCGCGGTCAATCAACTCGGGGACCTGGCGGAGACGATCGACGCCCGCGCTGAGCACCTGGACCCACTTGAGCTTCGGCGCGGCACGGACGCGCTCGGCGAATACGCCGCCACCGGCCGCGATCAGGACCTCGGCATCGCCGATCTCCCCCATGACCGCGTCGGCAGACTCGGCAAAGAAGAACGTGTCATCTGGGTGCGCGGCCACCACGTCGGCCCACTCGGCAGCGCCCCCAAGCAAGTGGTCGACGACGATTTTCATGCGCGACTCCCGGCAGCCGGGACAGAGCGGCGGTCAGTATAGGGGGCCGGGCGGCAAGCGGCGGGGGCGCTGCTAGATGTACTGACCACAGAGGTGTGAGACACGGCTGACGGGCGGGAGGCCATCCAGGGAGCCGTGGGGGCGCCGACGGTTATACCACCGCAGCCAGCCGATGAGGGCCCGCGTGCGGTGGGCGCTTGAGGGATAGGCGAAGGCATAGGCCCAACTCCGCAGCAGGATCTGGATGAAGCGTTCCGCCTTGCCGTTGGTGCGGGGCGTGTAGGGCCGGGTGCGCAGGTGCCGCAGGTCGTGCGCCGCGCAGTGCTGCCGCCAGGCGTGCGAGCGATAGGCCGGCCCGTTATCCGTCATCACCGCCTGCACCGCGATCCCGTGGGCGCGGAACCACGCCCGCGCCCGGTCCAGGAAGGCCAGGGCCTCACCCTGGCGGTCACTGGGCCGCACCTCGGCGTAGGCCAGCCGCGAGTGGTCGTCGACGGCCACGTGCACGTGCTGCCAGCCGGCGCGCGGGCTGCGCTGGATGCCGTCGCGGGTGATGCGCTTGCCGACGTGCCAGAAGCGCCCCAGCTTCTTGGTATCGAGGTGCAGCAGCTCCCCGGGGGAGGCGCGCTCGTAGCGCACGACGGGGGGGCGGGGGCCGCGCGGGCGGCGTGAGTGCCCCAACCGCCGCAGCACCTTGCCCACGGTCGAGGCGGGGCGCCCCAGCAGGGCGCCGAGCGTGACAGGCCCCGCGCCGCTGCGCGTGCGCGCGGCGAGGATCTCCGCCTCCGCGGCCGCGTCGAGACGCCGGGGCTGGTGCTTGGGGGTGGACCGGCGCTCCTGCAGCCCCACCCAGCCCGCCGTCGTGTAGCGCCGCCACCAGCGATAGCCGGTCGCGCGGCCCGCGCCAACCGCCTGGGCCGCGGCGCCCGGACTCATGCCGGCCACCATCGCGGCGACCGCGCGGCACCGCGACTCGAACGAATAGCGCATCCGCTGCGGGCCTGGCGTGGCATCATCCATCGGGGCCTCCTGCGAGACGTTGGCGTGTGGTAACCCCAAGTCTCGTTGGCGGTCCCGCTACTGTCAGGTGTCTCGCAGGTGTGTAGTCAGTACAGCTAGACTTCGCGCATTCGCCGCCGGGAGACCGCCCGTGACCGAGTCCGCCGCCGGGGAATCGGCGTCCGGCGGCCGCGCCGGCGTGCGGCACTTGACCGGCGCCGAGGCGCGCTGGACCTGCGATCCATCGACGCTGACCTTCGAAACGACGGCCGAGCTGGACGCGCCCGACGCGATGATCGGACAGGAGCGCGCCGAGCGCTCGCTCGACTTTGGCGTGGACATCAAGAGCCACGGATTCAACATCTTCGCCGCCGGTATCCCGGGCACCGGCCGCACATCGATGATCCTCGACCGGCTGCGTGACGTTGCGCGGTCCCAACCGACGGCGGACGACTGGTGCTACGTGCACAACTTCGACGATCCGCAACGGCCCCGGGCACTGCGCTTTGCGCCCGGCGGGGGTCACGTTTTCCAGCGGCAGATGGACGCGCTGGTGACCGCGGTGCAGGCGGACATGCGGCGCGCGTTCGAGACCGACGAGTTCCAGAACCAGCGGAACGGGATCGCGCAGGAGGTCCAGAGCGAGCGTCGCCAGGCCTTCCTGGAACTCGAGACGCGGGCGAAGGCCGCGGGTTTCGGGCTGGAGCAGACGCCGGTGGGGGTGCGCCCGGTGCCGATGGCGGGCGGCGAGCCGCTCGGCAGCGAGGCGATCGCTCAGATGTCGGCCGAGGAACGAGACCAGATCGAGTCTGGCCGCAAGGGACTCGAAGACGAGCTCGCCCGCACGATGCGCGAGCTGCGCGCGCACCAGCGCGACGCTCGCGAGCGCGTCGAGCAGCTCAACTGCGATGTGGCGCGGAGCGTGGTGCAGCCCGCGCTCGAGGACTTGCGCGGGGAGTGCGCGGCGAACGAAAGCGTGAGCGCGTACCTGGATGCGGTCGAGTCGCACATGACCGAGCACTACGACACGTTCCAGGAAGAGAAGGACGAGCCCTCGTCGGAGCGCGGGCTAGCGCCGCGGCCGCGCGATCGATATCTGGTGTACCGGGTGAACGTGCTCGTGTCGCGTGGCGAGGACGACGGGGCGCCGCTGATCCGGGAGGGGCATCCGATCTATTCGAATCTGAATGGGCGCATCGAGCAGCGAGCCGAGTTCGGCGCGGTCTTCACCGACTTCACGATGATCACGGCCGGCGCCTTGCACCGGGCAAACGGTGGGTATCTGGTGCTGGAGGCCGAAGACCTGCTCTCCGCGACAGCGGCGTATCAGGGGCTCAAGCGCGCGCTGCGCGATGGGGTGATACGCATCGAGAGCGTGATGGAAGAGGCGGGTCTGCCATCGCAGGTACGGCTGGACCCCGAGCCGATCCCGCTGGAGCTCAAGATCGCGATGGTGGGTCCGCCCTCCCTCTACTACCTGATGCACGAGTACGACCCGGACTTTGGCGAGCTGTTCAAGGTACGGGCGGAATTCGACACCGAGATCGAGCGCAACGACCAAAACATTGAGCGGTACGCACGGTTCATCGCGGCGAAGTGCCGCGATGAGGGGTTGCCGCACTTCGATCGCGGCGCCGCGGCTCGCGTGATCGAGGAGGGCGTGCGCCTGGCACAGCATCGGGACCGGCTCTCAACCCGGTTTGGCGACATCAGCGACATCGTTCGCGAGGCGGCCCACTGGGCTCGCAAGCGCAGCCGCAATCCGGTTACCGAAGAAGACGTTTGGGCGTCGATCGATGAGCGTGTACGCCGCGCCAACCTGGTCGAAACCAAGATGCGGGAGCGGATCGCCGAGGGCACGATCATGGTGGACGTGACCGGCGAGGCGGTCGGCCAGGCAAATGGACTGTCGGTGCTCGCGCTGGGCGCCTACGAATTCGGGCAGGCGAACCGGATCACGGCGCGAACCTATCCGGGCCGCGACGGAGTGGTGAGCATCGACCGGGAGGCCAAGCTGACCGGTCCGATCCATGACAAGGGCGCGATGATCCTCTCTGGATTCATGAGCGGCACGTTTGGCATCGACGGACCGCTGAATCTCAGCGCGACCGTCGTGTTCGAGCAGTCGTACGGCGGGATCGAGGGCGACAGCGCGTCGTTGGCGGAGCTGTTCACGCTGATCTCGAGTCTGAGCGGCCATGCACTGCGGCAGGACATCGCGGTGACAGGGTCCGTGAACCAACATGGGGTGGTGCAGGCGGTAGGGGGCGTGACGCCGAAGATCGAGGGGTTCTTCGACCTCTGCCGCTCGCACGGGCTCACCGGCAGGCAGGGGGTCATGTTCCCGGCGGCGAACGTGAAGCACTTGACGATCCGGTGGGACGTGGCGAAGGCGGTGGAAGCCGGCGACTTCCATCTCTACGCGGCCACGACGGTGGCCGACGGGATCGAGCTGCTGACCGGCCAGCACGCGGGCGAGCCGGATCTGCACGGCCGCTACCCGGCAGGCACCGCCTTCGGCGACGTGCAACGGCGGCTCGATATGTTCGCGCGGCGCTGGTTCGACGGCGCGCCGCGCTGAACGGTCGCAGGTGACGGCGGGGCGCCGCCGGCCACGCTCGCGCGAATAGGCCGGCGCCAGCGGAGGCCGCTGTTGCGCCGCGGCGTTCGTACTCCAAAACCCCACCGACGGCTGACAGGCAGCGCCGCGCATGGCATGCGCCGGCTCGCGTCAGGCTGCGGAAGTTTCCGAGGCCCGCGGGCGCGGGAATCCAGGCACCCGTCGCAACAACGGCCAGAAGAAGAACAGGGCCACCGCCAAAGCTCGGATCATCCATCGCGTGTTGGTCGGCAGTACGACGTAGTGCTCAACCAAGTACACAACGAGCGGCCAGCCCCAAAGGCCCGGCCGGGCCGCGTAGGCCAAGCCCGCCGCGACCGGCAGCACAAAATAACGGTTGTGCACCACGGTCAGCGCCAAAACGTAGAGGATCGTCGCCTTGAAGACGGCGGCGGCGGGCTCGGAAACGAACCACCCGATAGCAAACGCCCCCAGCAGGACGCCGGGCATGACCCAGGTCTGTGGGCCGCTCAACGCGTCTGGGAATGTGCCCGTGGCCGTCTCGACGAGCGCGCGCACGACCGGCAGGCCATCACCGCGACCCTGAAGATGGCCCACGACTGCCCAATACAGCGCGTATCGGTCAATAAGCAGAAACGGGCCGACGATCAGACCCGCCACCACGCCGAACCCGCCGACGTATCCAGCGGCCGCACCCGCGCCGCGGCGCGCAAACACCCCGGCAAGCGCCAGAGCCGCGACAACGAACTCGCTGCGAGCGGTGACCGCCAGCGCCAGCAGCACCCCGGCCTGCCAAGGCACCCGGAAACGCAGCAGCGCGGCGACAAGAAAGAACGCGCCCACCGACGTCACGTGCCCGTTGACCGCGCCGGCCTCCAACACCCACGGGGATAACAGCCAAAGGCCGGCAATCAACAGCGCGCCTGCCGCGGGCAGCCGGTTGCGGCGCGCCAGCACGAACAGCAGCAGCGCCGTTGCCAGATCGAAGGTGTACACAAGCGTCTTGACGGCGAGCACCGGCTCCCAGCCAAACGCGTCGTAGAGACGCAAGACTGGCGCCAGCAACAGCGGAAACAAGGGCAGATGTGCGTACGTGAACGGCTGGGTAACGACCGAGGCGTAGTAGTTGAGGTGATCGGAGGTGAACAGGGTCTCGGCGAAGCGATAGAAATGCTGAAGGTCGTAGAGGATGTGGTTCTGAGCCTCCAGAACGCGCATCCGAAGTGCAACGGCCAACACGGCCATCGCAGCCGGGACCAGCAGCCACGACGAGCGGGTAAGCCGTCCAGCAGCTTCTGCGTAGCGCGGAGGGATGTGGATGCGAGTTATCTAGTTGCGCCCGTGCGGGATCGAGCGCGTGAAGTGTAGGCGCGCGCCCGAGCTGGGAGCGGTTTGCGGTGACGTCGAAGCAACGCCGTAGCGGGGGCGAGGCCGGGCGAGCGTTCCACGCGCTGGCCGGATCCCCGCCCGCGACTGAACCTCCAGACGCCCGAGTGCGTATGAGACAGAGGGGTCGCTCGGTACTTCTTGCATCACATGCACCGCAGGTTCGAGGGATATACTCACCTCTAGTCCTGCGGCGGCGCGAAGCGTCGCCGCGAGGGGGGTCCGGCAATGGAAGATTCCGATATTCGCCGGCGCGCGCACCAGCGCCGCAGCCCGCTCACGTTCGTCCGAGAGCACTGGCGAGGGCTGCTTGTCTACGCGCTGTTCACGACTGGTCTGGCCCTTGGCCTGACGCAGGCGCAAGAACAGACGATCGGCGTCCTGCAGATCTTCTTCTCACTGCTGTTCGCGATGACATTCATGGTCGTTCAGTTCGGGGCGCTGTTCTACATCCTCGGCCGCGGTCGGGTGTATTGGGTGCAGCCGGGCGAGACCGGGGTGTACTTCAGCGACTACCGCGGGAACGACCAGGTGCTCGAGGTGGCCCGCCGCGTCGTGACATTGCTGCGCGGCGTCAAAGAGTTCAAGCGCATGGGCGGCGAAACGGTGCGCGGCGTATTGCTGGAAGGGCCGCCCGGCACCGGCAAGAGCTATCTGGCGCAGGTGATCGCGAACGAGGCGGACCTGCCATTCGCGTACGCCTCGGCGCCGGGGTTTCAGAACATGTTCATGGGGATCGGGAACCTGCGCGTGCGGATGTTGTACGGCAAGGCGCGCAAACTCGCCAAGCGGCACGGCGGGGCCATCGTCTTCATCGACGAGATCGACGCGGTTGGGATGTCGCGGGCGGGTCAGACCGGCGGCGGCATGGGGATGATGGGCGGCATGATGGGCGGCGGCGCCGGCTTCGGGCTGCTCAACGAGCTGCTGCTGCAGATGGACCCACCCAACTTCGAGGGCGGCTTTATCGGACGCATGCTGCGCGCCTTGGGGCTGCGGAAGGGCCGCGCGGTCCCGCCCCCGGTGCTCACCATGGGAGCGACGAACTTGGCGTCGGTGCTTGATCAGGCGCTGCTGCGGCCGGGCCGGTTCGATCGCAAGATCCACATCGACAAGCCGGACTACGAGGGCCGCAAGGACATCATCGAGTACTACCTGGCGAAAGTGCGGCACGAGGACATGCCCATCGACCGGATGGGCAACGACACGATCGACTACACGCCGGTGGCGATCAAGTTCGTGATCAACGAGGGGGTGGTGCACGCGCACTTCGACGGCCGTGACGCGATCACCTACGAGGACTTCTCGCTCGCGCGTGAAAACCACGAGTGGGGTCTGCGTGAACCGATCCGGGGGCTCTCGCAGGAGGATCGGCGGCGGCTCGCGTACCACGAAGCGGGGCACGCCATTGCACAGGTCAAGCTGAAGTCGTGGGAGCGCCTCACCAAAGTGACGATCGTCCGGCACGGCGACGCGCTGGGACTGGCGGCGTTCAAGCCCAAAGAAGAGAAGCACGTGCTGGTGCGCGAGGAGCTGCTGGCGAGCATCGACGTCGCGCTGGCGAGCCGCGCGGCCGAAGAGCTCTTCCTCGGTACACAGACGGCCGGGGTCACATCGGACTTCGCGCACGCCACCTACATGGTCTTCAACATGATCAGCTACTGGGGCATGGACGGGAGCTTCTACTCGACGCTGCCCTTCGGCGCCAACGTCTCCGCGACCGACCCGCGCATGAAGCGGCGCATCGACCAGATTCTCGAGCAGGAGTATCGGAAGGTGAAGGCGCTGCTGACGCAATACTCGGGCGCCACGCACGATCTGGCCAAGCTCCTGATGGAATACGACGAGGCGGACGGTCAGGACGTTGAAGTGCTGGTCGAGAAGTACGACAAGCTGATCGCCGAGGGCTCGGAGCCCAAGGCGCTGCCGGAGGCCGTTCCGGTGGCGGTCGGCACATCGGCCACGCCCGAGCCCTACGACTTCAAAGGGAATGGGGCCAACGGCGCGAGCGGGTCGGACGGGAGCGGGGGAAACGGCCGGGTCGCGAGCGATGGCGCCGACGGCTCGGCGGAGGACGGCGAACGCTGATCCGTCGCGCCCCGCGGGCCTCTACGCGCTAGGTTCCGCCACCGGTTCGGGGGCCGGCTCGTCCTCGATCGGATCTTCATCGATTTGCGCCTCGAGCCCAAGCTCGCGCAGCCGAGAGTTCGCGATCACGGCCATCCGACAGTAGTTCGCGCCATCGGACATCCGCTGCACATACGTGGCGGTGGCCCCGAACTGCTTGAAGTACTCCGCGTCGTACACGTTGCTGACGTCGCACACCGGATGCGCGTCGCCCGGGGTCAGCCGGTACGGACATTCGCGGAGCTCGATCAAGGCGGACTGGGGCGCCTTCTGCTCCACGGTCACAGAGCCGTGCTCGACGAGCTGCCGTCGCTGCGCCGCCCACGCTTCGGCAATGTCGAGGATGTCGGCATCCTCGATCTCCGCGGCGCGGCGGGCATCCATTCGCGCTTGCGCGCGCAAGGTGTCCTCGGCGCGCTCGCGAAAGTCGGCGCGCTCGGTGAGGGCCTGCATGATCATCAAGCGGAGGAATCCGCCCATCTGGTTGTGGAGACTGGGCTCGGGCGCCGCGCCGATACCGGCGGCCGCAAGCGCAACGGCGGGGGTGTCGGCCTCTGAGGGTTGATCCGTCACCGGCGGGGGCGGGGCAACTGCCGGCCCTGTCGACGGCTCCACGGGCCCTTGCGTGTCTGGGGCGAATGCCTCGAGCCGCGCGGGGGGCGCCGCCGCCTCGGTAGTCGCATCGGGCGACGCGAGCCGACCATCGACCGCCCCGTTGGAGCCGAAGGTGTCGGCGATGGCTTCGGCCATCACGTCGGCGGGACCGAGGGGCGGACGGGCGCTTGCAACAACGACGGCCTCGCCCGGGGCGGCGCCTGGCGCCGCTGTGGCCGGGGCCGCCGTGCCCGAGTCAGCCGTGCCCGAGTCAGCCGTGCCCGGGGCCGCCGTGCCCGAGTCGGTCGCGGCCGGGGCGGCTGCGTTTGGCGCGGCTGCGCCGGCGGCGCTCGGGCGCTTGCCGGAAACGGCGCCCTGGACGTTATCCACGATCTCATCGCGAACGGACGTAAAGTCGTCGGTGGTCTCCTGGATGGTCTGCGACAGCTCCTTGCGGATGGCGAGGAGCTCGGCGCGGGTCTCGGCGGCCTCGGTGCGCAGGAAGTCCATCTCCTCCTGGAACACCGCGAACTCCTCGGCGAACTCCTGGCGCAGCTCGCGCGACATGTCGCGCAAGCGGCGCACCCAGCGGCCGAGCGATCGCATCGCGATCGGGAGGCGGTCGGGCCCAAGCACGACGAGCGCGATGACCAGGATCGCGACGAATTCAGGAAGGCCGACTCCGAACATGGGCCTACGGGGTTAGCGGAACGGTCGCCGGAGACGCGTGGACCGGCACGTCAATCGTATGCGGCGCTCAAGGGGCCAACAAGAGGGCGGGATCAGCCCGCCGCCGCGAGCGCCGTGCGCACGGCGTCGCCGAACTCGCGTGTGTTCGCACGTCCGCCCAGGTCGGGCGTCAGCAGTCCACTGGCCGTGACGTCAGTCAGCGCGCGCATCAGCAGAGCGGACTCGTCGGGATGTCCGAGCTCTTCGAGCATCATCGCCCCAGCCCAGATGGCGGCGAGCGGGTTGGCGATTCCCTGCCCGGCGATGTCCGGCGCCGAGCCGTGGACGGGCTCGAACATGGGCGGGTAGTCGCCATCCGGGTTGATGTTGGCGCTTGGCGGCACCCCAAGGCTCCCCATGAGCGCCCCGCCGATGTCGCTGAGGATGTCGCCAAAGAGATTGGAGGCCACGAGCACATCGTAGGAGCCGGGATTCGTGATCATGCGCGCGGCGGCGGCGTCCACCAGCGATCGATCGGTGGTGATCGCCGAGTGCTCGGCGGCGACTTCGTCGAACACCTCATCCCAGAAGACCGGCGCATACTTCTGGGCATTCGACTTGGTGACGTTGGTGACGTGGGCGCGACCGGTGCGTAGGGCGAGCTCGAACGCGTACCGCACCACGCGCTCCACACCGATGCGCGTGAACACGGTTGTTTGCAGCGCCACCTCGTGCGGCGTTCCGGCATGGACACGGCCGCCCGCGCCCGAGTACTCGCCTTCCGTGTTCTCGCGCACGCAGAGGAAGTCGATCTCGTCGGAGCCGCGCCCCGCCAGCGGGCTGCGGATGCCGGGCAGCAGACGCACGGGACGCAGATTGACGTACTGCTGAAACGATTGCCGGATCGGCAGGAGCAGGCCGGTAAGCGAGATGTGGTCGGGCACGGTCGGCATGCCGACCGCACCGAGGTAGATGGCATCGAAGCCGCGCAACGTCTCAAGGCCGTTGTCCGGCATCATCTCGCCGTGTTCGAGGTAGTGGACGCTGCCCCAGGGAAGCTCGCGAAAGTCCCACTGGAGCGACCCGGCGACGCGGGCGAGCGTCTCGAGCGTCTCGCGGCCCTCGCGAATCACGTCGACGCCAATGCCGTCGCCGGGGATCAGCGCGACGGCATAGCGGTCCATGGCAGGTCGGATGGAGGGGGTGCGACGCGAGTATACGGTCGCGGTTCGGGACCTCACCGAGCCGAGAAATCCCCTGTGCCATAGTGCCGGCGAGGAGGAGTGCGCCGATAGCGACCATCTCGTCCGAGGCCACGTTCGACGACGTTCGGGACGCGCTCGCGCGTCCTGGGTGCGCGGTTTGCCGGCTCGCGGCGCGTCGGGCCGACGGGTACCTGGACTCGTATCTCTACGAGCACGTGAACGACGTGGAGCTGCGCGCGATCATCCGTGAGGCGCGCGGGTTCTGCGAGCGCCACGCGCACGACCTGCTCGACAAGCTGGACGCGCTGGCGGTCGCCATCACCTACCGCGACATCCTGAATACGCTGGTCCGCGAACTCGGCGCGCTGAGCGGGACCCCCGACCGCCGCACCGGCGTCTGGGGCCGCTTGCGACCTTGGCGCCGCCATCGCGGCAACCTGCGGGCGCCGGCGGTCTGCCCGGTGTGCGAGGCAGAGGCGACGGCGGCCGGGCGCGCGCTCGACGTGCTGGCGCACGCGCTCCGCGAGCCTGCGATGGTCGAGGCGCTGAAGGACGGCGACCCGCTGTGCCTCGATCACCTGCGCGGGGTACTCGCACGCTCGGTTCCATCGGGGGCCCTTATGGCCCGCCAGGAACGCGGATGGGGACGGCTGCGCGATCGACTCAGGAGCGTGATCGAGAAGTCCGACCACCATCGGCGCTTCGATCAGCTCACGGACGAGGAACGAACGGCGCTTCGCGCCGGTGTTGAGGCGGTGGCGGGGTCGCGACGCCGCCCGGACGACGACGCCCCGGCCCAGGTTCGCAAGCTACGGCGCGGCGGCTCGAACGCGCGCCGCTCGACACCGCGGGCGGAATCCGGCGCCGGCGGCAACCCTCAGTCGCGCTAGCCGCGGCCGCCGACCGTGCCCGGCCGGGCGGTCCGATCGACGAAATTCGAGATCGCCTCCGCAACCTCAGCGGCTGCGTCGAACTGCACGAAGTGACCGGCGCCCGGGACCATGTGGAGCTCGGACCCCGGGACGAGCCGATGGAACTGGCGGGCGACCGAAGGCCCGAGGTAGCGGTCCCGCTGCCCCCAGAGGATCAGGGTCGGACACTCCAGCCCGGTCAGGAGGTCGAGCCGCCGCTGATTCGAGTCGACCTGCTCCACGAGCTCTCCGTTTACCGCGTGGAACGCTCGCCGGGCATCGGATGAATGCCGGAAGTAGTTGTGGAACAGCCGCAGCACACGCTCCGACTCGGGCGTGCGCTGCGACCACAAGCGCCCCATTTGCCAGCTGTAGAGCCACCACGACGTTCCGCCGCGACCGATGTCGAGGAAGCGGCGGGCGATGCGGCGCGTGAGCGGCAGGTGCAGCAGCTTGAGCACGGGCGGCATGCGGCCCGAACTCCACCCGTAATAAGTGTTGAGCATCACGAGCGCCCGCGTCCGTTCGGGATTTGACGCGACCCAACGAATCGCGGCCGGCCCCGACATCTCCTGACACACGAGCACCACATCGTCGAGGCCGTGCGCGTCGATGAACTGGTTGAGATTGCGGTCGAGGGTCTCGAAGCCGAAGCGGACGCCCTCGTTCGCCTGGGAGAAGCCCCACCCGAGAAAATCCGGGGCGAGGCTGCGGCAGCGGCGCGCGAGCAGCGGCTGAATCCGGGCGTGGATACGCGAATCACAGGCGATTCCGTGGAGCAGCACGATGCACGGTGCGCCGGTTCCGGCTTCGCGGTAGAAGCAGCGGCCGGAGGCGAGGTCGATCCAGCTGCCGTCGGGCGGCGCCCACGGCGGCTCCCGCTGCGTCACGGGTCGATCCCGCCGAGCGCGCGCGCCGCGCGCAGCCATTCGGCGACACCCCAGGCCTGGGCGAACGCCCCATCGGGCGCGTGCGGCGGCTCCGGCTGAAACAGCTCGCTCACCGTCCCTACCGCGCCAGCTTGGAGATGGTCCTGTGTCGCGTCGATCAAGGGCCTCAACTCGACGGGCGAAGCGCCGACTGCCAGTTTGGCATGCACGAACATGCCGAGGAGCCAGCTCCAAGCGACGCCCTGGTGATACGCGCCGTCGCGCTCGGCGGGTCCGCCGCCGTAGTGCCGCCGGTAGTCGGCGTGGCCGGGCGCGAGACTGCGCAGCCCGAACGGCGTGAGCAGCTCGCGCTCCACGACGCCGACCACGCTGGCGGCCCGATCGGGATCGAGTAGCCCGATGTCGAGCGCGACCGCAACGACCTGATTGGGGCGGATCGAGGGGTCGTCCCCGTCTGGTCCGTCCACGACATCGAAGAGACACTCCGTCCGCGGATTCCAGAACCGCGCGGCAAACGACGATCGCGCGGTTGCCGCAAGCTCGCGGTCGATCACGCCGTTCCAGCCAATGCGGTCGAGCGCATCCAGGGCGAATTGCAGGGCGGCGCACCACAACGCGTTGATCTCCACGGGCTTTCCGCGACGGGGCGTGACCACCCAGTCCCCGAACTTCGCATCCATCCAGGTGAGCTGCAGACCGTCCGCGCCCGCGGTCACGAGGCCGTCGGCGGGATCGACGCGAATCCCGTGGCGGGTGCCGCGACGATACCAATCCACGATATCCACGATCGCCGTCGAGAGACCCTCCAGGATCTCGACATCGTCGGTGGCTTTGACGTAGGCCTCGAGCGCGTAGAGGAACCAAAGCGCCGCATCGGCCGCAATGTACTCGGGCTCCTCACCCGCGTCGGGCCAGCGATTCGGGACCATCCCGCGATCGACGAACCGAGCGTAGCTGAGCAGGAGTGAGCGGGCGACATCGGGCCGCCCGGTGGCCAGGCACAGACCCGGCAAGCCGATCATTGTGTCGCGACCCCAGTCGCCGAACCACGGATAGCCGGCAATCACAGTGTTCGGCAACGGTGTGCGGCCCCGAATGCGGGGGCCGCGATGGACGAGAAACTGGTCCGCCGCGATCTGCAACCGGCGCTCGAGCTCGCCGGCCGCGCCGTCGATGAGCCGCGTGCCGCGACCGTCGAAGTCGCGCAGGCTCGCGTCGGGATCGTCGAGCGGCGGCGCATCGCCGGTCGAGAGCTGGAGCGTCGCGGCCTGATCGGGCTCGAGCACAGCCTCAAAGACGCCGGGGCTGAACGCGTCCTCCTCGGCATCGAATCCACGCGCCCGCTCGACGCGTCGAACGAAGTTCCAGTACCAGTGCGCCGCTGGCCGGAACGACCAGCCGGACCCGGCGATCAGGCCGTCGAGCGGTGAGGATGGCGCCGAGATACGAACGCGGTCGCCCGCCTCGCACGAAACCTCAACGGCGGCGGAGGCGCCGCGGGTCAGCTCATGAAACCAACGCATCGGCGCAAACGGGCGCCAGCGCAGCCTGACCGAGCGGGCGCCCCGGTTGTGAAGGCGCACGCAGGTCCGGTTCTCGCCATACGGCATCCAGACGGTCTGCTCTACATCGTTCCCGTCAGCGTGCCAGCGCCACACCGGGCGCTGGCCGACAAGCTCGAACGACGTCGGCGGGCAGAGGCCGGCCGGCGCGAACAGACCATCGGGATACTCCTGAGCGCTTAGCGGGACCTCACGATCGTCGACGAGCATCGAGAGATCGGCGCCGGCCACGAGCACCCAGCGAGCGACGGGCGGCGGGTGGGCCGCGACCAGCAGGCCGTGATAGCGGCGGGTCGCCGTGCCCGCGATTGTTCCGGCGGCGTATCCGCCCAGGCCGTTGGTGACGATCCACTCACGCCCAACCAAGGCCTCGACGCCGCCGGTGAGCATATCGGAGCTAACCGCCAACCGCGGCAGTTTGCCCGTCGTCGCCAAACCTGAGGTGATGGGACACACAGCTCCGGGTCGAGGGTCGCCGAGTATACGCAGGCGCTCCAGTCACCCTCCGTATAATCCGCCCGGTCGAATGGCGTCCCTAAAACCTCGATCGGACGAGCGGCCCGCGGCGCTGGTGCTCGCCATCGGGCTGGCCGGCGGACTGCTGAGCGGGCTGGTAGGCGTGGGCGGCGGGATCGTCATGGTCCCGCTGATGATCGCGCTGCTGGGAATGACGCAGCACCGCGCGCACGGCACATCGCTGGCGAGCATCGTGCCGACGGCGTTCGGGGCGACGATCCCCTACGCCATCGCGAATCCGATCGACTGGCTGGTAGTCGTGGGGCTGGCGGTGCCGGCGGTGGCGTTCGCGATCGTGGGCGCGCGGCTGACGGCGCACATCAACGCGCGCGTCCTCCGGCGTCTCTTCGCCCTGTTGCTGCTGTTCACCGCGGTTCGTCTGTTCTTCTCGGTTCAGAACGCGTCGATGCTCGAACTGGACGGCACCGCGCTGATCGTGGCCGCCGTGATCACGGGTATGTTTACCGGTCTGGTAAGCGGCACCATGGGCTTGGGCGGAGGGGTCGTGATGGTCCCCGTGATGGTGATTCTGATGGGAATTCCGCAGCACCTGGCCCAGGGCATCTCGCTGGCGGCGATCGTGCCCACGGCCGCGGCGGGAACCGTGCAGCATGTGCGCATGGGCAACGTGGACCTGCGGCGGGCCGTGCTCATCGCGGCCAGCGGGGCGGCCGGCGGTGTCGTCGCGGCACAGTTCGCACAGGGGCTGCCCGGCGAGGCGCTGCGCGTGCTGTTCGCCGTGTTCGCGCTGGCCTCGGCACAACGCATGCTGGGCCTGAGCGCCTGGCTGGCGCGCCTGCCCCGACCGGGCGGCGTGCGATGACACTCGAGATCACGGCCGACGGCGGGCACCAGGTCAACATCGACACGCCGATCCTTATCCGGGAGGCGACGCGCAGTGATGTGGGGCCGATGAGCGAGATGTGGGGACCCGAGCGCACTGGCGCGCAGCGACGGCTCCTGCAGCGCTACTTTGACGAGCAGCGACGGGCCGTGCAGGCCGGTCACGTGGCGGAGTTCAATGGAGCGCTGGTGGGGCAGGTCTGGACCCGCTTCCGGAACATCGACCCGCGGATCAGCAACGGCTTGGCGGCCGCCTACATGCACACGCTGACGGTGGTCGAGCCGTTCCGACGGCTGGGCGTAGCCGAGGCTCTGACGCACGCCGCCTCGTCGGCCGCGTCGGCGCGCGGACACGAACACATCGCGATCGGCGTCGATCGCCCAAACGAATACGCGCGGCGGCTGTACGAGAAGTGGGGATTCCGCGCGTACTACGAGACGAACGACTTGCGCGGCGAACTGATCTTTCTGCGGCGCCACACGTTCGAGTAGCGGACGCGGCAATGGCGCGGTTCCTCGACGGAATCTTGGTTCTGGACTTCACCCGGGTGCTGGCCGGCCCGTTTTGCACCATGACGCTCGCGGACATGGGCGCGCGTGTCATCAAGGTCGAAGGCCCGGGCGGCGACGAAGCGCGGGGCATGGGGCCGTTCGTGAAGGACCAGAGCCTCTACTTCGCGAGCATCAACCGCGGCAAGGAGAGCGTGGCGCTCAACCTGAAGCACGCGGACGGCATCGAGATCGCGCGCGGATTGGCACGCGAAGCCGATGTGCTGGTGGAGAACTACCGGCCCGGGACGCTCGAGCGGCTAGGCCTGGGATACGCCGACCTACAGGCGCTGAACCCCAACATCGTCTATTTGTCGCTCTCCGGCTTCGGGCAAGACGGTCCCTACCGCGATCGAGGCGCCTACGACGTGATCATTCAGGCGATGAGCGGCCTGATGGGAATCACCGGGCGGCCGGATGGCGAGCCGACGCGGGTGGGCGCCTCGGTCGGCGACCTGATCCCGGCGCTCTACGGGGTGGCGGGCGTGCTGGCCGGCCTGCACCAACGCGAGCGCACCGGCCAGGGCTGCCGTCTCGACATCGCGATGATGGACGCCGTATTCGCAGTCGTGGAGAACGCGCTGGCGCGCTATTGGGTGTCTGGAACCGACCCCGGACCGATCGGCAATCGCCACCCGGCGATCACGCCGTTCAGCACCTTCGCGACGGCGGACGGGCAGATTGTGATCGCCTGCGGAAACGATGCCCTCTGGCAGCGGCTGTGCTCGACGCTGGACGCCCCGGCGCTCGGCCGCGACCCGCGATTCGCATCCAACGCGCTGCGGACCGAGAACGTCGGCGAACTGACCGCCGGGCTGGAGGCGGCGCTGTCGGCAAAGCCCACCGATGCCTGGCTGGAGGTGCTGCTGGCCGCTGGCATTCCCTGCGCCAAGGTGAACCGGATGTCGGATCTGCTGGCCGACCCCAGCCTGCGCGCACGGCGCATGATCGTCGAGGATGAGCATCCCGGGATCGGCGCGATGCCCGCGCCCGGGACCCCATTGAAGGCGGACGGCCTGGACGACGACGTGGGCGGGCCGTCGCCCACATACGGTGAGCACACCCGCGCCGTGCTGACGGACCTGCTGGGCATCGACGGACCGGAGATGCGGCGGCTCGAGCGCGAAGGCGCGGTCGTCAGCGCGGAATAAACGGCGGGTCGCCGACCCCGGATCGGCGCCGCGGCGGGCACCCCGCCCATCTGTTGGGAAGGCTTGCGTGATAACATGCGGCGTTCCTCCGGTCGCGGTTGTCACGCTCACCGCGCACCTCGCGAGCCGGGCCCATCGGGCCTGAGGGAACCCCCCGTGAAGGCATTTTTCGAGGGCCAGTACGTCAACCTCGAGGACGCCAAGGTCAGCGTGATGACGCATGGCCTCAACTACGGCACGGGGGTGTTCGAAGGCATCCGGGGATACTGGAACACGGACGACGAGCAGATGTATCTGTTTCGCGTCACGGAGCACTTCGAACGCTTTTGCAGGTCCGCGCGGATCCTGCGCATGGATGCGCGCCGGACGCCCGACGAGCTGGTCGAGATCACCGTACGGGTGGTCGCAGCCGGTGGGTTTCGCGAGGACGTCTACGTTCGCCCGCTGATCTACAAGAGCGCGCGGCAGATCGGCCTGAGCATGGTGCGGCCGTCGGACAACGGCCCGACGCTGATCGAGGACGAGCTCGCGCTGTTCGCGGTGCCGTTCGGGAACTACCTGGAGGTTGAGAAGCCGATCCGCTGCACGATCTCATCGTGGCGCCGCATCAGTGACAACATGATCCCGGCGCGCGCAAAGGTGACCGGGCTCTACGTGAACTCGGCAGTGGCCAAGACGGAGGCGGTTGAGGACGGCTATGACGAGGCCATCATGCTCACGGACGACGGTCACGTCAGCGAGGGCACCGGCGAGAACCTGTTCCTGGCTCGCGACGGCGTGCTGATCACGCCGAGCGTGAGCGATGACATCCTGGAAGGGATCACGCGCGCTACCATCATTCAGATCGCGCGTGACGAAATGGGTCTGGACACCATCGAGCGCAGCGTCGACCGCACCGAGCTGTACATCGCCGACGAGCTGTTCCTGGTGGGGACAGGTGCGCAAATCTCCCCGGTCGAGGAGATCGACGGGCGGATGATCGGCAACGGTGGGATCGGCACGCTGACCAAGTCGCTGCAGGATCTCTATTTCGACATCGTGCGGGGCCGCGTCGACAAGTACCGGGATTGGTGTACGGCCGTGTACCCGGCGCAGGTCGGGCAGCCCGGCTAGCAAAGGGAGGCAAGGAGCTGGCGTTCTGAGCGTACGCTTCCGCCACGTCGATCCGGCGCCCGATGCCGCCGGGTCAGGATCGCCACCCCGCTCGCAGAATCCCGCCCGCGCCGTGAACTGCGCTTCAAGCGCTTGACCCGTCGTGGCCAACATCGACTTGACGGCCGACGTGCTGGGCGAACTGGAAGACCGGCTCGGGGTTCAGTTCAACAACCGTCGTCTGCTGCGCCAAGCGCTGGTCCATCGGTCGCTGATCAACGAGGCGGAGCTGTCGGACACCGACAGCAACGAGCGGCTCGAATTCCTGGGCGACGCGGCGCTGGGGCTGGTGGCGGCGCAGATGCTGTACGAGCGGTATCCGGATCGCGCGGAGGGCCGGCTCAGCCAGGCCCGCGCGTCGCTGGTGAACACGGCCGCGCTGGCCGGGTTGGGGCGCGACATCGAACTCGGACGGTATCTCCAGCTCGGGCGCGGCGAAGATCTCGGCGGCGGCCGGACGCAGCAGACGGTGCTCGGCCGCGCCTACGAGGCGGTGCTGGGGGCGATCTACCTCGACCAGGGGATCGACGGATTGCGAGCGCTGGTGACGCCGCTGTTCAACGGGATTCTGGATCGGCATGGATGGAGCGCTCGCGGCAAGGACTACAAGTCGCGACTCCAGGAGGCCCTGCAGGGGTCGGGCAGATCGACGCCCCTGTACCGGATGATCGGCGAGCAGGGACCCGACCATGACAAGCAGTTTCGCATGGCCGTCGACATCGACGGTGAGACGCTGGCCGAAGGCGAGGGATCGAGCAAGCAGCGCGCCGAGCAGGACGCGGCGCGGGCGGCGCTGGCGAAGCTGGCGCCCGCCGAGGAACCTGTGAATGTATCTGCGCCGGATTGAGCTGCAGGGATTCAAGACCTTCCCGAAACGCACGACCGTTGACCTGCCGCGCGGCATCACGGCGGTGGTAGGGCCCAACGGCGCCGGCAAGAGCAATCTGGCGGACGCGGTTCGGTGGGCGCTCGGCGAGCAGGCGCCGCGGTCGCTGCGGATTCGGCGCGCCGAGGACGTGATCTTCGCCGGATCGGAGTCGCGCGGCCGCACCGGGATGGCGGAGGTGCTGCTGACGTTCGACAACACGGACGGCTGGCTGCCAACGGAATTCGCCGAGGTCGTGATCGGGCGCCGGCTGTTCCGATCCGGTGACGTGGAATACCTGATGAACGGGTCGCGCGTGCGCTTGCGTGACATCGTGGACCTGATGGCCGCCGGCGGCGCCAGCTCGAGCGGCCATTCCATCATCAGCCAAGGGGAAGTCGATCAAGCGCTGCAACAGAAGCCCGAGGATCGACGCGCCTTCCTCGAGCAGGCGGCCGGCGTTGCGCGGTTCTACGCGCGGCGTGACCAGGCCGAGCGGCGGCTGACCGAGACGCGGCGCAACCTCGATCGCGTGCTCGATCTGGTTGCCGAGCTCGAGCCGCGGGTCGAGCTGCTGCGCGCGCAGGCGGATGTCGCCACCCGCGGGCGCGAGCTCGAGCGGGAGCTCGGCGCTGCGCAGGTCACGCTCGCCCGCCACCGGCTGTTCACGGTGACCCGCCAGCTGAAGGCGGCGGAGGCACGGGAGGCCGAGGCCGCCGAGGCGATGGCCGCGATCACCGCTGAGCCGGTCGAGCAGCTCCGCCAGCAGGCCACGGCCGCCGACCTGATGGCGAAGGAGGCGGACACGTCGCTGCGCGAGCTGCGGAGCGCGGCCGTTTCCGCACGCGAACGCGCCTCCGCGCTACGCGCACAACGCGACTTGCTCGGCGAACGGATACAAAACGCACAGGCGCGGATCGGCGAGGCCACGGAGCGCCTGGCGACGGCCGAGGCGCAGGCAGCGGGCGCGGTCGAATACGAATCGGCGGCGCGCGCGAGTCTGGCGGAGATCGTCTTGCAGATCGAGGCAATCACCGCCGAGCGCGACGAGCTGCGTACGGTGATCTCATCCGGTCCGCGCAGCGCCGCCCAGCTGGCGTCGGTGCGCGAGAAGCTCGGGGCGGCGCGAGACGAGGCGGCGCGCCTTCGCGAGCGCGAGCGGCAGGCCGGCGCCGAGCTGGCGCGCACCGGCGCGCAGCTCGAGCACGCGATCGGCGAGACACGCGCGCAGCGGCAGCGCGCCGACGGCGCGGCGGCCGTTGCCGCGCAGGCTCGCCGGGACGCGGACATGGCGGCGAACGCCCTGGACACGGCCACCGCGGCGCAGCGAGCCGCCAACGAGCGCCTGGCCGGCGCACTCGGCGAGCTGGGGGAGGCCGAGAAACTCGAAGCCACGCAGACACAGCGGCTCGAGGCGCTGCGCGCCGAGCAGGAGGCGCTGCGGCGGCTGCAAGAGCAGATCGGGACGCCGGACGACGCGTTCAAGGCCCTGCGGCAGTCGGAAGCCAGGGCGGGGATCGTGGGTCGAATCCGGGACGCGTTCGAACCCGACCATCGCGCGGCCGCCACGCTGCTGGACGCAGCGCTGGGCGCGGCGCTCAACGACGTGCTGCTGAGCGGACCCGCCGACGCGCCAGGCGTCCGATCGGCCGCCGAGGCGCTGCGCCTCGGACACATTCGGCTGCGCCCCACCAAGGGCTTCCACGGGTGGCCGTACGAGACATCCGGCGAGGCGCCGAATGGGGACGGAATTCTCGGGCCGCTGTCGAACATGGTCCGCGTCAAGCGGTCCGCGCCGGAGCTCGCACGGCGGCTCCTCGACGGTGTGCTGGTGACCGAGGACTTGCAGGCCGCGTTGCGGGCGCGCCAAGGACGGCCGGAGGCCGCGGGCTGGATCTTCGTGACGATGCAGGGCGACGCGATCGATCCGGACGGCGCGATCCGCGTGGGTCGGGTGGCAGGCGGGCTGTCCGACATATCGGCCCGAATCGACGAGATCAATCTGGACAGCGAGCGGACAGAGCGCGCGCGCGGCGAGGCTCAGGCCGTGATCGAGCGGCGCCGCGCGGCTGCCACGAAGGCGCGCGCCGAGCGCGAGCAGGCCGAGGAGGCCCTGACGGCCAGTAAGGACACGTATCTGAGGGCGCACGTCGTCGCGGCCGAGACCGCGCGGCAACACCAGCAGCTCGACACGCGCGCGGCGGCGACGGCGGAGCGACGGCAGGACCTGCGCGAGCAATCGCGCGAGCTCGAGCAGACGATCAGCCGGGTGCGTCCAGCACTGGCGGACCTCGACCAGCGAATCGCGAAGCTGGCCGCACGGGCCGACGCCGAGCAGGCGAGCATCGGAGCGTCGCCGGCCGAGGTGCGCTTGGCCGCGCTCGACGCGTCGCTGGCGTCGGCCGAGCAACGCCGTGAGGATCTCGAGCATCGCAGCGAGCGCCAAGCGCTCCAGGCGCAGTCGGCGCAAGCCGAGGTGGAGCGTTGCCGCGCCGTCATCGCCGAGCTGGAAACCGCGCTCGCGACGAGCCACGCCGAAGCTGGAGAGACCAGGGAAGCGCTGGTTGCGGCGGAAGCGTCGGCGGCCGCGGCGGAAGCGTCGGCACGCGAGGCCGAAACGGCGTCGATGGAGGCCCGGCTCGAGGTTCAGCGGCTGCAGATGCGCGTCTCCCAACGACAGTGGGAACAGCGGCGGGTGGAATCGGAACTCTCGGCGGCGCAGGCAGAGACCGAGCGATTGGTCGAGCGGCGAAACGAGCTGCGGCGCTCGGCCCATGAGGAACTGGGACTGACCGAGCTCACGTCGGCGAAGTCGGAGCAGCCGGTCGGCCGGCTCGAACGGCGGGTGAGCGAGCTGCGCCGCCTGCTGCTGAAGCTCGGGCCGGTCAACCCGCTCGCGCCCGACGAATACAGGCGCGAGCGCGCGCGTCTGCGGGACTCGCAAACTCAGATTGCCGATCTGGAGGGGGCGGAGACGAGTCTGCGGGCGTTGTCGGCCGACCTGCGGCGGCAGCTGCATCACGAGTTCATGAGCACCTTCGAGTCCATCAACAAGGCCTTCAGCCGGCTGTTCGCGGAGATGTTCGGCGGCGGCGAGGCCGAGATGGTGCTGACGGCGCCAACCGATGTGGAGCAGACCGGCGTCGAGATCCACGTGCGCGTGCCGGGCAAGCGCAAGCAGGAGCTGGCGGCACTCTCCGGCGGCGAACGCGCGCTCGTCTCGGCGGCGCTGATCCTGGCGCTGCTGCACACACGTCCGAGCCCGTTCTGCGTGCTCGACGAGGTTGACGCGGCGCTCGACGAGGACAACGTGGGTCGGTTCTGCCGCCAGGTGAAATCGCTGAGCGATCGCACGCAGTTCGTGCTGATCACACACAACGCCGTCACGGTGCAGGCGGCAGACACGATCTACGGCGCGAC
Organism: Chloroflexota bacterium; assembly: GCA_965247475.1. GTDB lineage: Bacteria > Chloroflexota > UBA11872 > UBA11872 > UBA11872. The sequence continues at coordinate 17,042 of OZ252016.1, read as the reverse complement.
GATGAAAGATGGGGGCGTCACGCAGATACTCTCGCTTCCCACGGACACATGGTCCGAGAACGAGCAGACCGGCAACGGGCGGGCCGCGCGACCCGGCCGCGCCGCCGAGGCCAGGCGCGCCAACTGACTGAACCCTCCAGCGGCGCGGCCGCAGAGGTCCATGAATCGTGAGCCGCCGATGACGAGTGCAAGCCGCCCGCGCGCGCGTGTGCGCGCGAGACCCAAGGGCTCGCGCCGACGAATCGTGCGCCCACCGCGCCGGCGGGTCCGGCGGCGACCCTCGACGCGGCGGCGCTTACGGCCGGCGCGTTCGCTGTTGCTGCTGGGCGTAGTCGCCGCCGCGGTTGCGGCGTTCGCCGTGGTCGTCGTGGTGGCTCGCGGCCCGGTTGGACAGCTGGAGAATCTGGTCGAGGAGACTCAGGCGATCCTCGCGCCGGCCGCGCCCGCTCGCTCGGGCGGGGAGTTGCTGGTGCCGCGCGGCGGGACGATCGACGTCGAAGCGGTGCCCGCGCCGCCGCTGGTGGGCCTCGATCGAGCGGCCGCGCGCGCGCTGGCGGTGGATGCCGGCCTGGCGGTGGTATTCGACGACGCGTTCAGCGAATCGGTCGAGCGCGGCGTGGTGATCTCACAGATACCCCCGGCCGGAACGGCGCAGGCGCCGGATGAGCCATTGCGCGCGAGCGTGAGCCTCGGGCGCTCTCGGGCGCCGGTCCCCACCGTGGTGGGACTGAGCGTGGAGCAAGCGCGGGCAGAGGTCGAAACAGCCGGATTTCAGATGGTGGAACGGCCGGTGTTCAGTGAGGACGTGCTGGCCGGCGTGGTGGTGCGCCAGGCGCCGATCGCCGGCACGCTGGCGAGCCGGCAGACAGTCGTCGCGCTACAGGTCAGCCGCGGCGTCGAGACGGTCCGCGTGCCGCCGCTGGTCGGTCGAACTGAGAACGACGCGCGACGATCGATCGAGGTGGCCGGGCTCGTGGTCGGCGAGATCACATACCGCGAGCGGGGATCGGTTCCCAACGGGATGGTCGAGGCCCACGCGCCCGCGGCGGGCACGTCGGTGCCGGCGGAGAGCCAGATCACGCTGGAGGTCGTTCGAGTCGGCGAGGCAACGGTCCCGAGCGTCGTGGGGCTGGCGGTGGACGCCGCCGAGCGTGTGCTGCTGGATCACGGGCTGCTGATCGGCTCGATGAGCCGCCTGCCCACAGCCGGATTCGAGCGTGACACCGTGGTGGCGCAGGAGCCCGGCCCAGACGCGAAGGTAACCCGCGGGTTCGGGGTGCGGCTGATCGTGGCCACGCCGGGGCCGGTGGTCGAGACGACGCCGACAGCGGCGAGCGGCTAGTCGATCCGCAGCTCGGCCGCCAAAGCGGCCGAGCCTCACTAGGGCGCGGTCGCGGGCGCCTCGACCGGGTCCTCGCCGTGCAGCAGGCGAACCGCGGCCTGTAGCACCGGATCGTCGTCCGACCCCGGTTCGGCGTCACCCGCCTCGATCGCGACGTCGGGGAAGAGGCCCTCGCCCGAGAGATTGACCCCGGCCGGGGTGATCCAGATACCGCTGGTGATCCGGATCAGCGAATCATCGGAGAGGCGGTGCAGTTCCTGCACGGAGCCCTTGCCAAACGTAGCTTCGCCGATCAGATCCGCGCGCTGGTGAGCCTGCAACGCACCGGCGACGATCTCGGATGCGCTGGCCGAACCGCCATTGATGAGCACCACCATCAGCGTGTCGGTGTCGCCGGTGTTCTGGCCGACGCGCCACTCCGTTCGCGGCTCGTGGCGCGACTCCTGCGTCACGATCACGCTCTCGTCGGCGAGAAACAGCGCGGACACCTTGACGCTGGCGTCCAGCAGCCCACCGGGATTGTTACGGAGGTCGACGATCAACCCGGCAATTCCATCCTCGCGGAAGCCGTCAAGGGCGTTGTGCAACTCGTTGACGGTGCGGCTGGTGAAGGATGTGATCCGCGCGTAGCCGAGATCACCGATGCGCCGCGACGCGACCGACGGCACGAGAATCCGATCGCGCACCATCTCAACGTCACGGGCGATCTCGCTGCCCTCCGCCCGGAGATTGAGGACGACCGTGGTCCCACGAGGCCCGCGCACGCGGTGCCCGAAGTCGGCCAGCGACATCGACTCGGTGGAGACGCCATCCACGGCAAGCACGAACTCGTTGGTTCCCACGCCGGCTCTCTCGGCCGGCGAACCCGCGATGGGCTGCAGGATGAACGGCAGGTCGTCCTTGAGGGTGAGCCGGATGCCGATGCCATCAAAACTGCCGTGGAGGTGGTCGCGAGCGCGGCGCGCGTCGTCCGGGTTCTGGAACCGCGTGTGGGGATCGTCGGTGGCCTCCGCCAGCCCGCTGATGGCACCCTCGCGCAGCTTGTCCGGGTCCAGCGGGCCGCGGTAGAAGTGGTTCTGGATCGTATTCCAGGCCTCCCAGAAAACGCCGAAGTCGATGTCGCCGACTTCTGCGGGAGGGGCGGCGGCGGGAACGCCGGCGAACTGGGCGAGCGGCTGCACGCCGCGAACCGCCGCGACGTTGCCTGTGAGGAACCCGGCCGAGAAAACGGCCCAGGCAAAGACAACGGCACCCAGCGTAACGGTCGCGATTCGGACACTCCGCCGCATGAGATCCCTCCGCCTGAGTCCGCGCTCCAACCTAACCCACCAGCTAGGAGTGTCATCGTGACCGAGGTTCCACTCGGCGCGCCGTGAGGTTCCTTCAATGGGTTCAGGGCAGGCCCTTCGACACGCTCAGGACGGGCTTTCGCCAGTCCGGCGGCCGTGAGATTCCTCGGTTGCGGCTCGAACGACAAGAGGGATGCGCGGTTCCGCCGAGGAGTCACCGCTCCTAGGTCAAGGCGAGGCCTTCACCGGTCCGGCGGCCATGAGATTCCTCGCCTTCGGCTCGGAATGACGTTGGGGCACGCGAACCGCTGCTACGTCGCGTCGAACACGCCAACCGCCACGTCGGACTCGACACGACCGGCATCCATATGGATCACGCGCCGCCGCAGGCCGTTGACGACCTCGCGATCGTGCGTGGCGACCAGCGTCGTGACGCCATCGCTGTTGATGTCCACCAGCAGCTCGATGATCTCCTGCGCCCGCTCGGGACTGAGGCTATCGGTCGGCTCATCGCAGAGAAGGATCTCGGGCCGAGCGACCACGGCGCGCGCGATCGCGACCTTTCGCTGCTCACCGCCCGAAAGCTGTCGCGGAAACCGGTGGGTCTTGTCCGCAAGCGTCACCCGAACGAGCACACTCCCGACGGCCTCATCGATGTGCGCCTGGCTGTAACCGCGGACCTGCAGGGGCAGCGCCACGTTCTCGGCAACAGTGGCGTTCGGCAGGAGGCGCGTGTCCTGGAACACGACGCCCACACGTCGCCGCAGCTTCGTCAGCGCGTCGCCCTTGAGCCTGGTGACGTCCACGCCGCCCACGAGCACGAGGCCCATGTCCGGCCGCTCCTCCCGGAGGATGAGCTTGAGCAGGGTGGTTTTTCCGGCGCCGTTGGTGCCCACCAAGAACGCGAATTCGCCGCGCGCCAGCGCCACGCTGATGTCATCGAGCGCCGGGACATCCCCGTAGCTCTTCACGACGTTCTGTACGACGATCACGCGCGTCCGTCCTATACCGCGAGGTAGCGGCGGACCGAGAAATAGCTGCCGACGCTGCCGACGACGAGGCCAACGAGCACCGTGAAAACCGCCAGATTCGTGACGAACGCCGCATCAGTCGAGATCGGGAGGAACGAGATCACCCGCGTGACGGTGGGTGCGGCCTGCGCATACAGGACGACCAAGGTAATGGCTGCGATGCCCGCGCCGATCACGCCGATCATCGCGCCCTCGATGACGAAGGGTCCCCGCACGAACCAGTCGGTGGCGCCGACGAGCTTCATGATCTCGATCTCCTGGCGCCGCGCGTAGACCGCGATGCGGATGGTGTTGACGATCACGAACAGCGACACACTGGTGAGCCCGATCACCATGACCGATCCCACGACCCGCGCCACATTGGAGATCGCGATCAGGCGCTCGACCACATCGATCGGCACGACCACGTCCTCAAACATGTGGGACATGCCGCGCAGCTCCTCGGCGATGCCCGCGACGGCGGCGGGATCGTTCAGCCGCAGCTCAACGCTGGCGGGCAGCGGATTGGTTTGCAGAACCTCGAGCAAGTCTTGCTGATCAACGAATCGAGTGGTGAACTCCTCGAGGGCGTCTTCCTTCGAGAGGAATCGGACCTCGCCGACGCGGGGGCGGGTGCGCAGGTCCTGGATGAGCGCCTGCACCTGCGATGGGCGGGCATCGTCTCGAACGTAGGCGACCACGTTGCTCTTGCGCCCGAGCCCGTCGACCATCTGGTTGAGGGTGTCGTTGATGGCCAGAAAGGCCGCGAGGGTGATGAGCATCACGGCGGTGGTGACGATGGCGCCGCCGCTCATGGTTCGCGTGCGCCAAAGACCGGAAAAGGCCGACGCCACCACGTAGCGGACCGAGTTCCACCTAGCCGGCATAGCCACCGCCGAGCTCGTCTCGCACCACGCGACCTCGGTCGATCTCGATCACGCGGCGGCGCAGCATGTCCACCAGCTCTCGATTGTGCGTGGCGACCACCACGGTCGTGCCGAGCGCGTTGATTCGAACCAAGAGCTGGATGGTCTCGCGCCCGGTGTCTTGGTCCAGATTGCCGGTGGGCTCATCCGCAATCAGGATCGGACACTTGCGGACCAACGCGCGCGCGATCGCGGTGCGCTGCTGCTCGCCGCCGGATAGTTGGTAGGGAAAGTGCTCGGGTCGATCGGCGAGACCCACAAGCCCGAGCGTCTGATCGACCCGCTCGCGCGCCACGCGCACGTCCTCCCCGGTCGCCTTGAGCACGAGCTCGACGTTCTGACGCACGGTCAGCGACGGCAGCAGCTTGTAGTCCTGAAAGATGACGCCCACGCGCCGTCGCAGATTCGCGATGCCGCGCCGCTTGAGCCGGGTGACGTCGGTGTTCTCGACAAAGACGGAGCCAGCGGAGGGTGTCTCGTCGCGGTTGAGCATGCGGATCAAGGTGGTCTTGCCGGCGCCGCTCGGCCCAACCAGGAACACGAAGTCGCGCTCGGGGATGTCGAGGCTGACGCCGTCGAGAGCACGGGTGCCGTTTGGATATACCTTCACGACATCGCGTAGGACGATCACGGCGTCGGATCCTCAAGCCCGGCGGATCGCGTTTCGCCGCCGCCGACACGGGGGCCCGGCGGACGCCCGGAGGCGTGCGAAATCGTCAGATCATCTCCGGGTAGGTTGCGCACATGCCTGGAGGCGCACACACCACGTTGCCAGTCAGCATATCGACGGCTCGGACGGGGCGGCAATAGAACGAGGGGCCAGCAGGCTACCGCGGGCCGAGCCGCCGACGCGCCCACCCGACGCCGGTGAGCCAGCGGACGGTCACGACCAGAGCCACGACGGCCGCCCCGGCCACCAGGAGCGGCGCGGCCTCCGGAACCACGGACGGCGCGTCCAAGGCCGGTGGACCATCCGGCGGGACGGCCGCGGGCGTCGAGTCGGGATCGGTGAGGGCCGCGTAGACCGGCGCCTCGACGCCGAGCGAGGCGAGCCAGTCGCGTTCGAGCGCGTCGAGCGTGACGCCCAGCGCCGCCCGCACGGCCTCGCCATCGCTGCGCCCGCCGGCATAGGCCTCCAACAAGTTGGTCACGCCAGCGGCACCCCAACGATCCTCAATGTGCTCGACCAGCGAATTGGATTGGGCGTACGCCTGCACCGCGCGACGGCCGCTGGCGGGGAACGTGCCGGTGATCCCGCGGAGCGACACGAACTCGTTGCTGGCTACGGCGTCGGCGACGATCTCGTCGTAGGGAAATCGCTCGAAGATCACGGCTTCGACCACCGTCGCCAGCCCCTCGTGAAGCCAGGCGGGCACGGCGCCGTACGGATTCTCAGTCGAGTGCTCAATGACGATGTGCGTGATCTCGTGGGCGATCACGGCCGCGAGGTCGGGCCGGAATCGCGGCACGGGGTCGGCGTGAAGGACGATGACGTTGAACTCGGCGAGAGCGGCGCCGCCGACCCACGGGCTCGTTCCGCCGCCGAGCGCCGCGCGCATTCGGTCGGCGTCGCCGTAGAGCATCAGTCGCGTCGGGCGGCGCAGCTGGACGCCGTAGCGGTCGCGCATGAGTTCGACGGCGCCCCGCACGCCGGCCCGCGCGTCGTCCTCGAGGTCGCGTCCGCCGTCGTGGTACCAGATCTCCACCTGGCCGTCGGCGGCGCGCGTCCAGGGCAGTGAGGCATCGATGTAGGTGAGGTGGACCGGCGGCGTGAGCAGCGTGCCGCCCTCGACCGGATCGACGTGGAATCGATACTCGATCTCGGCGCCCGGGACGATCTCGGCGCGCGTCAGCCAGGCATGGGACGCGCGCAGCACACCGCCGTCGACGTCGAACTCCGCGGACCGCCGGTTGACCACGATGCCTCCCGGCAGGCCGAAGTGAACGTCGACGGCCGCCGGCGCCGGCTCGGTCCACGGCACGCTCAGCTCGAAGGTGATGGCGCGGCCAAAATCGATGTCGGCCCAGATGCGGGCGCTGTCAAGCGATGGCGCGGCGAGCGCCGGCGACGCAAGCGCGAATCCGGCCGCCGCCAGAACCCCAATCAGCAGCGCGGCGGCCGCGCGCTGACCGAGGCGTCGCGCGGCTGTCACTCGCCGACCGGTTCGGTCTCGACGCCGCCGCTCAGCGCGGCGCGCAGGTAGCTCTCGATAAACGGGTCCAACTTGCCGTCCAGCACGGCCTGGGCGTCGCCGACCTCCACGCCGGTGCGGACATCCTTGACCATGCGATAGGGGTGGAGGACGTAGGAGCGAATCTGGCTCCCGAAGTCCACCGGGCGCGAGTCGCCGCGCAACCGCGCCTGCTCCGCCTCGCGCTCGGCAAGCTCGCGCTCCAGGAGCCGCGCGCGGAGAACCTGCATGCCGACTTCGCGGTTCTGGTGCTGTGAGCGCTGGTTCTGCGAACTGACCACGATTCCGGTCGGCACATGCGTGATGCGCACGGCCGAGTCGGTCTTGTTCACGTACTGACCGCCGCTGCCGCTGGCGCGGAAGGTCTCGGTGCGGAGGTCGTCCGGGCGGATCTCGATATCAACGGCGTCGTCGATGGCCGGCATGACCTCGACGCGGGCGAATGAGGTGTGGCGGCGGTTGCCCGCATCGAACGGCGAGATGCGCACCAGCCGGTGGACGCCCCGCTCGGCCCTGAGATACCCGTAGGCATAGTCGCCCCGGACCCGCAGGGTCGCGCTCTTGAGCCCGGCCTCTTCGCCGGGCGACACGTCGACGACCTCGGCCTTGAATCGACGCGCCTCGGCCCAGCGCGCGTACATGCGCAGCAGCATCTCGGCCCAGTCCTGCGATTCTGTTCCGCCGGCACCGGACTGAATCGTGAGAAAGGCGTCGCTGGCGTCATGCTCGCCGCTCAGGAGCAGGCGGAATTCATGACGGTCGATGTCGGACTCGATGCGGCCGATCTCATGCTCGATGTCCGCGCGCATGGCCGGATCCTCGTCGTCGAGCAGCTCGGCCAGTCCGGCGAGGTCGGTCACGTCGGATTGCAGCGTGCCCCAGGTGTCAACGTCGGACTTCAGGCGGGTCAGGGTCCGCATCGTCTCTCCAGCCCTGCGCTGATCGTCCCAAAACCCGGGTACGGCGATCTGGGCCTCGAGCTCGGCTAGGCGCGCGGCCTTAGCTGCAAGGTCAAAGATGCCCCCGAAGTTCGGCCACGCGCTGTTCCAGGGCGCGCGCCCGCTGAAGGACTTCCGCCGCGCTAGCTATTTCGGCCATGTCGCTCCATAGGACCTGGAAGCACTGCAATCATCTATCCGACCTTGTTGCCAGAGCGCTTGCGCCGCTTGTCGCGCTTGTGTTCGGCGCGCTCGCGCCGGCGGCGCTCGCGGCGACTCAGCACCGGCGCCTGCCCGCGCGAGCCGGCGCGCCGTTCGACGGGCGCGGCCGCGCGGCTATCCGTGGCCGCCCGATGCTGGGAGAGGACGGTGCTGGTCGGGACCTGCTGCTGCACCTGAACACGATAGAACTGCCGCACGATGTCCGCCCGGATCGCGTTGACGAGTTGCTGGAACATCTGGAAGCCCTCGCGCTTGAACGCGACCAGCGGGTCCTGCTGGCCGTAGGCGCGCAGCCCGATCCCCTGTCGCACGTCCTCCATGGCGGTGAGGTGCTCGACCCACAGGTGGTCGGTGGTCCGGAGCATGACCCAGCGCATGAGCCGGTCCGTGAGCTCGGGCGTGAACTCGTCGCGCTTGGCCTGAATTCGAGCTTCGGCGTCGGCGATCAGCGTCTCGGCGATGTCGCCGGCCCGAAGGCCGGCAAGCTCGCGAACGTCCAGGCGCGAGCGCTCGCCGCCCACGATCGCGGCGTAGGACTGCACCAGCGCATCGAGCTCTGATTCCTCACTGTGCGGCGACGCGCCGTGAGCTTCGACCAGCGCCTCGATTTCGCGCGTGACCATGTCGTGCAGCAGCCCCGCCAGGTCGTCGGCCTTGAGGATGCGCTCGCGCTGCTCGTAGATGACGGAGCGCTGTTGATTGATGACGTTGTCGAACTCAAGGACGTATTTGCGGATCTCGTAGTTGTGCCCCTCGACTTTGGTCTGGGCGGATTCGAGGGCCTTGGTGACCATGCCGCTCTCGATCGGCTGTTCCTCCTCGACGCCGAGCCGCTGCATGATTCCCTGGACCCGATCGGTGCCGAACCGGCGCATGAGATCGTCGTCGAGCGAGACAAAGAACTGGCTCGAGCCGGGGTCGCCCTGGCGACCGGTGCGACCGCGAAGCTGGTTGTCGATTCGGCGCGCCTCGTGCCGCTCGGTGCCCACGACATGCAGACCGCCTAGCTCGATGACGGCGTCGTGCTCGCGCCGCCATTGGTGCTGGTCGCGCTCGGCCGGACGCCCGCCAAGGATGATGTCGGTGCCGCGCCCGGCCATGTTCGTGGCGATGGTGACGGCGTTGAGCCGCCCGGCCTCCGCGATGATGTCGGCTTCCTGGGCGTGGTACTTCGCGTTGAGCACGTTGTGCTGCACGCCCTCGCGGTGCAGCACCCGGCTGAGTTGCTCGGACTTCTCGATCGAGGTCGTCCCGACCAGGACCGGCTCCCCAGTCTGGCTCCGCTCCGAGATCTCGTGGATCAAGGCCCGGTCACGCGCGGACGCGGTGCGGTACACGAGGTCGGGCCAGTCTCCGCGAATCATGGGCTCGTTGGTTGGAACCACGACCACGTCGAGGTTGTAGATCGTCTGGAACTCCTGCTCTTCGGTCTTGGCGGTTCCGGTCATCCCCGCGAGCTTGACGTACGAGCGGAAGTAGTTCTGAAACGTGATGGTGGCGAGCGTCTGGCTCTCGCGCTGGACCGCGACGTTCTCCTTGGCCTCGATCGCCTGGTGGAGGCCCTCGCCGTAACGGCGGCCGCGCATGAGGCGTCCGGTGAACTCGTCCACGATCACGACTTCGGCGCGGGGATCGTGGGCTTCGATCACCGTATCGTCACGCACGAGCACGTAGTCACGTCCGCGCTCGTAGAGCACATCGGCGCGCAGGGCCTGTTCGAGGTAGTGGACGAGCTGGTAGGAACGATCGTCGTACAGGTTGTCGACGTTCAGGAGGCGCTCGACTTTCGCGATGCCAGCGTCGGTGAGGCTGACGGCGCGAAGCTTCAAATCGATGGTGTAGTCGGCGTCCGCTCGGAGCTGCTTCACATGTTGGGCGAAGGCGTAGTAGTGCTGGGTGGATTCTTCGGCGGCGCCGGAGATGATCAGCGGGGTCCGCGCTTCGTCGATGAGGATGTTGTCCACCTCATCCACAATGGCGAAGCTGAGGCCGCGCTGCACCCGCTCATTCAGATCCTGAACCATGTTGTCGCGGAGGAAATCGAAGCCGAACTCGTTGTTGGTGCCGTAGGTGATGTCGGCGAGGTACGCCTGGCGCCGCTGGTCGGCGGGCATGTCGTGCTGGATGGCCCCGACGGCGAGGCCGAGCTGATCGACCAGCGCGCGCCCGTACCAGTTCGCGTCGCGGCTGGCCAGATAGTCGTTGACGGTGACAACGTGGACGCCCGCGCCCGCGAGGGCGTTGAGATAGGCGGCCAGGGTGGCGACCGAGGTCTTGCCCTCGCCGGTGCGCATCTCGGCGATATTGCCCTGGTGCAGGATGACGCCGCCCATGAGCTGCACGTCGAACTGACGCTCGCCGGTATGGCGGCGCACAGCCTCGCGGACGGTCGCGAACGCCTCGACCAGCAGATCGTCGAGGGACTCACCGGCCGCCAGCCGGTTGCGAAACGCCTCCGTGCGGGCCCGCAGCTCGGAGTCCGAGAGCCCCTGGGTCCCGGCCTCCAGCGCGTTGATGGCCTCGACCGTTGGGCGCAGACGCCGTGCGGTGCGTTCGGCATCGTCGCCGACAATCTTCTTTAGGATTCCGAGCGCCATGAGTGCCCTGCGGCCAGCCGAATCAGAGCGACTGGCTTCGCTTTCGAGTATATCGGCGTGGTCGGCGCCAACGGTGGCGCAGCTCACGCCATGCGAGCGGCGGCTATGCGCCGCGGGCGGCCGCCTCCTCGAAGCGCCCGTGCGAGCGAATGAATCGCAGATCCAGATCGCCGATCGGCCCGTTGCGTTGCTTGGCGATGGACAGCCGCAAGTCGACCGGACGGCCGATCACGTCGTTTTCGTCACGCTCGGGCTCGTACAGAAAGATCACGACATCGGCGTCCTGCTCGATCGACCCGCTCTCGCGCAAGTCGGATAGGCGGGGCGCGGGACTCGGGCGCTGCTCGACCGCACGGGAGAGCTGCGCGCAGGCGATGATCGGGATGCTGAGCTCGCGCGCGAGCGACTTGAGCGCGCGCGTGATCTCGGTGATCTCCTGCACGCGGTTCTCTCGGTGGGATGAGCTCGAAAGCAATTGCAAGTAGTCAACGATCAGCAGCCCGACGTTGTTCTCGAGGTGCATACGCCGCGCCTTGCCGCGGAGCTCCAACACCGTGAGCGTGGGCGAGTCGTCCACAAAGAGTGGGAATTCGGCAATCTCACCCATGGTCCGGACGACGCGCTGGAGTTGCTCGTCGTCGAGATTGCCGTCGCGGATGCGCATGGCGTCGATGCGCGCTTCGTGGCCGATGATGCGCTGCGCGAGCTGCTGGTTGGGCATCTCGAGCGAGAAGATCCCGACCGGCACATCGTTGCGCTTGGCCGCGTGCAGGGCGATCGACAGCGAGAGCGCGGTCTTTCCGACGCCGGGACGCGCCGCGAGCACGACGAGGTCCGAGCGCTGCAGGCCGCCCGTGAGCAGGTCGAGCTGGCGGATGCCCGACGACACGCCGGTCGGGAGACCGCGATGCTCGACACGGAACATGAGCTGCTCGTTGAAGTCATGCAGGATCTCTCGGATCGGCTCAAAATCCTGGATGCGCGCGTCGTTAGCGATGCCGAAGATGAGCTGCTCGGCCTCGTCAAGCACGTCGTTCGGCTCGGCGCCGGCCTGGTACGCCCGCGCGACCATCTGGCTGGCGCCTTGAATGACGCGGCGGAGGATGGACGCGCGCCGCACGATGTTGGCGTAGTGCTCGACGTGAAAGGGCGTGGGCACCGCGTTCGCGAGGTCGGCGACGTAGGCTCGCCCGCCCACATCGTCGAGCCGGCTGGTGCGCGTGAGCTGGTCGCAGACGGTGACGTAGTCGGCCTTCTCGTTGCGACCCGAGACCTCGGCGACCGCTTCGAAGATGCCGCGGTGCTGATCGCGGTAGAAGTCGTCGGGCGCGATCTGCCCGCTGATCTTCATGATCGCGTCCGGATCGATCAGCAGGCTGCCGAGCAGCGAGCGCTCGGCGTCGGCGCTCTGAGGCGGGAGCCGCTCGACCTCTACGGCCACCGGCACTCGCAATCGGGACGCAGGCGGGTCATGGAGCGATGACCGTACCGAGCACGCCGACCCGACGCTAGGTCCCGAAGTGCCCGACGGGACGCGCGGTGTAAGCCCATGGATCTATCCACAAAATCCACACGCGGGTACGCGGCCCGCCCGGTGGACAACTTCTAGGCTGCCAAACGAAAACCGAACGCAACGTCGGTCTCTCGACGCGGCGGGGTCCATGATCGAAGCTAAAGGCCCGGCGCCGAGTGCACAGCCGATCCCCAGTTACAAGTGTGAATTGTGGATTCCTGTAGGACCTAGCCGCTGGTAAACGAGTTTTCGGTGCTGGCGATGGACGGCTTCGTCACCGACGTTGAGCGGTGGCGCGGCTAGTCGCGGTAGGTGTCCTCGCCGATCTCCCACGTCTCGGTGAGCCCGGCTTCCGACGAACGACCGGTCGCGTCCGCTCCGTCGTCGGCGGCTTCCGGCGACTGCTCACGCGCCTCGTCTTCGGGCGGCTCCTCGGGTTCCTCGACATGCTCGACAACCTCGAGCGTGACGGATCCCTCAATGCCCGCCGCGACACGGACGGGCAGGAGGTAGCGGCCAAGGGATCGAATCGGGCTGTCGATCTGGATCGAGTGCCGGTCCACCGCGGCGCCGGCCTGCTCATCGAGCGCCCGGGCGACATCCTGGTTGGTGACCTGGCCGTGCATGCGGCCCTGGTCGCCGACCCGAACGGCGATGGTGATGGTGGATGCGTGCAGCAGGCCGATCAAGCGCTCGGCTTCCTGGCGCTCGGCATCCTGACGCCGCTTCTCGATCTGGCGCTGGAAGTTGACGTCGCCCAAGCGATCTTCGGTCGCGCGGACGGCGAGGCCGTTCGGCAGCAGGTAGTTGCGCGCGAATCCAGGCGCAACGGACCGAAGCTCGCCGATCTTGCCTACCTTGGGCACATCCTCGAGCAGCATGACTTGAAGGGTGGCCATGGGCGGTTCTCGTGAAGCGTGGGTGCGCGTCCCGTCGGGGCCGGCGCGCGCTGTTACGGGAGTGTCATCCGGCTTGCTCGGTCAGGGCTTTGATGAACGCGTTGTTGTCCCGGGCACGGCGCATCTGGTCGAACATCGACTCGGTGGCATCGTACCAATCATGCTGATCGAGGGCGTTGAGCATCCGACGCAGGCGCCAGAAGTACTTGAGCTTCCGTTCGTCGAGCATGAGCTCCACCCGGCGGGTGCCGGACCGGAGGATGTCCACCGCCGGGAACGTGCCGCGCTCCGACATACGGCGGTCGAGCATCAGCTCCCAATTGCCGGTGCCCTTGAACTCCTCGTAGATAACGTCATCCATGCGGCTCCCGGTGTCGATGAGGCAGGAGGCGATGATGGTGAGGCTGGAGCCGCCGTCCACATTGCGTGCGGCCCCGAAGAACCCCTTGGGCGGGTAGAGCGCCTGCGGCTCGATGCCGCCCGACAGCGTGCGACCGCTGGACGGCTGGACGAGGTTGTAGGCGCGCGTGAGCCGGGTGATGCTGTCCAGCAGGATCATGACGTCCTCGCCGGTCTCGACGAGCCGCTTCGCCCGCGCCGACGTCATCTCGGCAACGCGTGTGTGGTTGTGCGGCTGCTCGTCGAACGTCGAGCTGATCACCTCGGCGCCGCTCACGGTGCGCTCCCAGTCGGTGACCTCCTCGGGCCGCTCGCCGATCAACGCCACGATCACCCGAACGTCGCTGTAGTTGTTGACGACACCGCGCGCGATTCGCTTCATCAATTCGGTCTTGCCGGCCTTGGGCGGGGAGAGCACCAGGCCGCGCTGCCCACGCCCGATCGGTGCGATGAGATCGATGACGCGGCTGGTCAGTTCCCCGGTGCTGTGCTCGAGCAGCAACTGCTCGTCGGGGAATATCGCCGTGAGCCGCTCGAACTGGGGGCGGCTGCGGGCCCGCTCGGGGTCGACGCCGTTGACGGCCACCACGCGGACGAGACCGTTATATCGATCGCCCTCGCGGGCCGGGCGCACCTGTCCGCTGACGAGGTCCCCAGTGCGAAGCCCGAAGCGCCGGGTCTGTGCCTGGGATACGTAGATGTCGTCGGAGCTGGCCAGCCAGTGCATGTCGCGGCGGATGAATCCGTAGCCCTCGTCCACGATCTCGAGCACGCCTTCGAGGAACAGCGAGCCGTCGCGCTCGGAACGCGCCTGCAGGATGAGGTTGACGAGGTCCTCTTTGGTCGTGTCGCCGTCACCGTTGAATTCGATGCGAAGCTCGGAGGCCATCCCGCGCAGCTCGTCCATCGTCTTCGCTTCGAGCTCGACCCATTCGAGGCCGGGGTCCTCCTGGACGAGTGTCGGGCGGCCGCGGTGGATATTGCCGCGACGCCCGCGGTTCTGGCGCCGGGGTCGGCGACCCGAACCACCGGAGCGGCCATCACCCGAGTTGTTCATGAAGCCCTCCGGGTTCAGTCACGGCAAGTGCCTCCACGGTTCGTGGCGCGGCCGCACGCGAATTGAGAGCGGCAACGAGCGGCGTTTGGGGTACACACGTGAGTCTGGGCGCACGGGGAAGCCCACGCAGTCCCTATGTGAACTCGCACGTGAGCCAAAAGCGGATCGCGGACGCGAGGAGCACCCCGCGAGTGATCCCGACACCGAATCATCGGCCTGCTAGCACGCTAGCACCAGAAAAAAATGGGTGTCAAGCGGCTGATCGCCGTTGGGGCATCACAGTCCGACCGCGGGCAACCGTCGGCAGCCCCGCGGCGACGGCGAATGCTAGTCTGCCTCGAAGTCGCCGCATGGTACGGTGGCGGCCGATGTGCGCTTGTGATAACCGTCACAAGCACACCGTGGGGAAGAGTCCACTTCAGCGCATGACCGCAGACGGTCGGCAGAGTCCACCGGCGCCACTCAACAAGCTGGTCGGACGGTCATGGGGGCCTCAGGGCTGGACCCGATTGGGGCTGCTCGCGGCCTTGATCGTGGTGATTCTAGGGGTGGCCGCGGCCTGCGGACCCACGCCCCAAACAACGCTCGAACCCACCACCCAGCAGGGCCGCAATTCCCTCAATCTGCTGCTGTTCGTGTTCTGGGCGGGGCTAGCCGTATTCGTCATCGTCGAAGGCGTGCTGATCTACGTGCTGATCCGGTACAGGCGGCGCCGCGGCGATGCTCTGCCGCCGCAGACGCACGGTCATTTGGGACTCGAAATCGGCTGGACGATCGCGCCGACCGCGCTGATCGTGCTGATAGCGGTGTTCACGGTTCCGGTGATCTTCGACAACGCCCGGACTGCCAGCGCCGACGCGCTCCAAGTTCGGGCGATCGGCCACCAGTGGTGGTTCGAGTTCCAGTACCCGGGCCTGAACGTGACGACCGCCAACGAGCTGCACCTGCCGGTCGATCAGGAGGTCGAGCTGCTGATCGAGAGCTCCGACGTCCTTCACAGCTTCTGGGTGCCGCAGCTGCGCGGGAAGCTCGATATGGTGCCGGGCCGCTCGGGGCGAATGGTGGTGAACCCGGAGGAGACCGGGACATTCCTGGGCCAGTGCGCGGAGTTTTGCGGGACCGCCCACGCGCTGATGAAGTTCACCGTGGTGGTCGAGAGCCCGGACGAGTTCGAGTCGTGGGTGGCGCGGCAACTCGCCGAACGGACCCCGCCGGAGGGCGAGCTGGCGCAACAAGGCGAGGAGCTGATAACGACCACCGGCTGCAGCTTGTGTCACACCATCCGTGGGACCAGCGCCGAGCAGACGATCGGTCCGGACCTTACGCACGTGGGCAGCCGCAAGCATCTGGCCGCCAATGTGCTGGAGAACACGCCTGAGGAGATGGCGCGCTGGTTGCGCGATCCGCAGGCGATCAAGCCGGGCAACAAAATGCTCGCTTTGGGGCTTTCGGAGGACCAAATCGAGGCGCTCGTCGCATACTTGGATGGGTTGAAGTAACGATGACCACGCGCATCGATATCCGGCCGGGCCGCCAGGGGGCGCGCCGACCGGGAATGCGGAGCTGATGGCCACCACAACCGCCCCGGCCGTCGACACGCGCACGTACGCCGGCACCGCCTGGAGCTGGATCGTCACCGTCGATCACAAGCGGATCGCCGTGCTCTACCTCGTGACGGCGCTGGCCTTCTTCGTGCTGGGAGGGTTGGAGGCCGGGCTGATCCGGCTGCAGCTGTCGCGGCCGGAGCTGTCGATCGTCTCGGCCGATCGGTTCGCCGAACTGTTCACGATGCACGGGACCACGATGGTGTTTCTGGCGCTGATGCCGATGGGCGCGGCGTTCTTCAATCTGCTGA
Organism: Chloroflexota bacterium; assembly: GCA_965247475.1. Taxonomy (GTDB): domain Bacteria; phylum Chloroflexota; class UBA11872; order UBA11872; family UBA11872. The sequence goes on along the minus strand of OZ252016.1, from coordinate 803 downwards.
TCCCACTGATGATCGGGGCGCGCGATGTGGCGTTTCCGCGGCTCAACGCGCTCAGCTACTGGGTTTACCTGTTCGGCGGGATTTTCCTAAACATCAGCTTCGTCGCGGGGGGCGCACCCGCCGCCGGTTGGTTCGGATACGCGCCGCTCACCGAGTTGGCGTTCGCCGAGACGAACGCCATCGATTTCTGGGCCTTCGGACTCCAGATCCTGGGGGTCTCGTCGATCCTTGCGTCGATCAACTTCATCATCACGATCATCAACATGCGCGCCCCCGGCATGACGTTCACGCGCATGCCGATGTTTGTGTGGATGACGCTGATCACCGGATTCCTGATCATCTTCGCGTTTCCGGTGATCACGATCGCGCTGACACTGCTGCTGTTCGACCGATTCCTCGGCACGAACTTCTACATCCCGGCGGGCGGCGGCGACCCGGTGCTGTGGCAGCACATGTTCTGGGTGTTTGGCCATCCCGAGGTGTACATCCTGATTCTCCCGGCGATGGGGATCGTCTCGGACATCCTGCCGACGTTCTCGCGCAAGCCGCTGTTCGGATACCCGGTGGTGGCCTACTCGGGGGCGGCGATCGCGCTGGTGGGGTTCGGCGTGTGGACACACCACATGTTCACGGTGGGGCTGGGCCCGGTGGCGGACACGGCCTTCGCCATCTCAACCATGCTGGTGGCCATTCCCACCGGGGTGAAGATCTTCAACTGGATCGCTACGCTCTGGGGCGGGTCGATCAGCCTGAAGACGCCGCTGCTCTTTGCCGTGGGATTCGTGGCGATGTTCATCATTGGA